>NZ_CP040441.1:0-4315604 GCF_005671335.1 Halalkalibacterium halodurans
TGAGGACTTTGAGGATTTTGTCATCATCAAAAGACATTCTTGTAAATTATATGAAACGTCGGTTTCCTTGTCAAGATTCGTTTTTTGTAAATGATCTCCTTAGTCTATTTTACAACAACATCACTGTGGATAACATCTATCCACACACAAATGCATGTCCTCAAACTTATCGACAGATTACACACATGATCTTGTGTTGTGGATAAAAAACAAACACAGCATATTGAACCTTGTGGATAAATAGCTAGAACCCTTGCAACTACTTATTTTTTTTGCTAAGATATTATTGTTTTACACGTGGATGCCTATTTTGAACGTCAATTATTATCCACACGCTGTGTATAACTTTGTGGACAGTTGTTTACGAGCTTATCCACACAGGTGTGATTCGTGTTCATTCGACGTTTTTCTACTATATTATATTCTATCCACATCGTTTTTCAGAATTTCATATTTATCCATCACTATACACACTAGGTATACATACGTTGTACAGCCTAGTCTTTCTTTTCTTCTACTAACCTTATAAACAAATGGCTGCAGTTTATTTTTTTAAGAATAGGAGGGAGCAACGGTTGGAAAATATCCATGATTTATGGGAGCGCGCCTTGAAATCGATGGAAAAAAAGGTGAGCAAACCGAGCTTCGAGACATGGTTAAAGCAAACAAAGGCAAACAGCATTGAAGATAGCACGATCATCATAACAGCACCAAATGAATTTGCTCGGGACTGGTTGGAGAAACATTACGACGAGCTCATTTCTGAAACAATTGATGATCTAACAGGTGTTCGCCTATATCCAAAGTTCGTCATTCCGACAAGTCAACTTGATGAACCTTTCGTTGAGCAAGAATTGAAAAAGCCGATGAAACAGCCTCCAGCACAAAATGGAGAAATGCCTAATAACATGCTCAATGACAAATACACATTCGATACGTTTGTCATCGGATCTGGCAACCGCTTCGCTCACGCAGCATCACTTGCGGTAGCGGAAGCTCCTGCAAAAGCATACAACCCACTTTTTATTTATGGTGGAGTCGGTCTGGGAAAAACCCACTTAATGCACGCCATCGGACATTATGTGATGGATCATAACCCGAATGCGAAAGTCGTCTATTTGTCATCTGAGAAATTTACGAATGAATTTATTAATGCGATTCGTGACAACAAAGCGGTCAATTTCCGAAACAAATATCGAAATGTTGATGTGTTGCTGATTGACGATATTCAGTTTCTCGCAGGAAAAGAGCAAACACAGGAAGAGTTCTTCCATACGTTTAATGCGCTTCATGAAGATAACAAGCAGATTGTCATCTCAAGCGATCGTCCTCCTAAGGAAATTCCAACGTTGGAAGATCGCTTGCGCTCTCGATTTGAGTGGGGCTTAATTACTGACATTACTCCACCAGATTTAGAAACGAGAATTGCGATTTTGCGGAAAAAGGCGAAGGCTGAAAACCTCGACATCCCAAATGAAGTGATGCTCTATATAGCCAATCAAATTGATACGAACATTCGTGAACTAGAGGGAGCGCTCATCCGCGTCGTCGCTTATTCATCCCTCATTAATCAGGATATGAATGCAGATCTAGCAGCAGAAGCATTGAAAGATATTATCCCAAATGCTAAGCCGCGCGTGTTGACAATTACCGATATTCAAAAAACTGTTGGCGAGTATTTCCATGTGAAACTCGAAGACTTTAAAGCGAAAAAACGAACAAAATCCGTTGCTTTCCCAAGGCAAATTGCCATGTATCTATCGAGGGAGCTAACGGATGCCTCCCTGCCGAAAATCGGAAGCGAATTTGGAGGCCGGGATCATACGACTGTCATTCATGCCCATGAAAAAATTTCAAAGCTTCTTTCAACAGACCAAGAATTACAGGATAAAATCCAAGAGATTAGCGACAAGCTACGCTCATAGATTTGTGGGGAATGTGAATGAATCGTTCGCACTTTTGCACAGATTATCCACATGTGCAAAACTAGTAAAATAACGTTTTTTCTCTTGTTATCCACAAACTCACAAGCCCTATTACTAGTACTTCTATATTTAAATATAAATAGATTAATAATAAAAGGAGTCTTATTACGATGCATTTTGTCATTGACCGAGACATTTTTGTCCAAAATGTCAATCACGTATCAAAAGCTGTCAGTTCACGGACAACGATTCCGATTTTAACAGGAATTAAAGTTGTTGCAGATCATGAAGGGGTTACGCTCACAGGTAGCGATTCTGATATTTCGATTGAAACGTTCATCCCTCTGGAAGAAGGGGATCGTCAAAATGTTGAAGTTAAACAAGAAGGGAGTATTGTCCTTCAAGCGAAAGTCTTTGCAGAGATTGTCAAAAAGCTCCCGGAACAAGAAATTGAAATTCATGTTCAAGATTCATTTGTTACAACGATTCGATCTGGTTCTTCCGTCTTTAATTTAAACGGCTTAGACCCAGATGAATATCCTAGGCTTCCTGTACTAGAGGAAGATCACGTCTTTCGACTTCCGCAAAAAATTTTAAAAGACATCATTCGACAAACTGTGTTTGCTGTGTCCGCTCAGGAAACACGACCAGTGTTGACAGGTGTGAACTTTGAAATAGAAGACGGCATTCTCACCTGTACTGCAACAGATAGCCACCGCTTGGCGATGCGCAAAGTTCCGGTAGAAAAAAACGATGACGAGTTGCAATTTTCAAACGTCGTTATCCCTGGAAAAAGCTTGAATGAATTGAGCAAAATTTTAGATGAAAATGAAGAGCTACTTGATATTGTCGTAACAGAAAATCAAACCCTTTTTAAGTTAAAAAACATGTTATTTTTCTCTAGATTGCTTGAAGGAAAGTACCCTGTGACGAAAAATATGATTCCGAAAGAAGCAAAAACATCATTCGCTGTTCATACAAAGGCCTTTTTACAAACGTTAGAGCGTGCTCTTCTCCTTTCGAGAGAGGGTAAAAACCAAGTGATTAACTTAAAAACATTAGGAGATGGTGTCGTAGAAGTTACGGCGATTACACCTGAAATTGGGAAGGTAACTGAAAATGTGGCGACTCAAGGCTTAGAAGGGGAAGAATTAAGAATTTCGTTCAACGGGAAAAATGTCATTGATGCGCTTAAAGTCGTTGACTCTGAAAGCATCCATATTGCGTTTACCGGTGCGATGAGTCCATTTGTATTAAGCCCAACCGATCACGATCAATCACTTCATCTTTTCTCACCTGTGCGCACGTACTAGGGAATCGTCCGCGCCAGTAGAGGAATAGAAGGAAAGGTATTGGCGAGCGCTCAATAGTTTAGTACAATAGAAAAAGAGACAAACGGTTAGATCATAACGGACACAAGTAAGACAGCACTTCGACTGGAATGCTGTCTTATCTTTGCTAATGAGGCATTTGTCACGAAGAAAGCGAGGTCAATCATGTCACAACAACTACCAATAACCACATCGTACATTACGTTAGGTCAGCTGTTAAAAGAGGTCGGAGTGATTGATACAGGTGGAATGGCGAAATGGTATCTCGCCGAACACGAAGTATTGGTCAATGGAGAGTCTGAGGATAGACGAGGGAAAAAGCTCTTCTCAGGGGATTCCGTTACGCTGGCTGATGGGACTGTCATCGATTTGGTTGATGCGGAATAGAGGGTACGAACGTGCACATTGAGCGATTAACGCTAAAGCAGTTTCGTAATTATGATGAACTCGACGTATCGTTTGAACCGAACGTAAATGTGATCATCGGTGAAAATGCTCAAGGGAAGACGAATGTGATTGAGGCGATTTATTTTTTAGCACTGGCGAAATCACATCGCACCGCTCGTGACAAGGAGCTCATTCAGTGGGAAGCACCTTTTGCAAGAATCGAGGGGGCGTTTCAAAAACAGAACGGTCCACTTTCGTTACATGTTGTCCTTTCAGGAAAAGGGAAAAAAGTAAAGGTTAACGGACTTGAACAACGGAGGCTAAGTGATTACATCGGTGCCGTAAACGTCGTCATGTTCGGCCCAGAAGATTTGAATCTCGTGAAAGGTAGTCCGCAAATTAGGCGGCGCTTTCTCGACATGGAGTTAGGCCAAATGAGCCCTGTTTATTTACATCAGCTCGCAATGTACCAAAAAATCCTTTTACAGCGTAACCATTTGTTAAAGCAGCTCTTTGGCAAAGCGAATTCTGCCCCGATGCTCGACGTACTCACAGACCAACTGATTGAAGTAGCTGTAGAGGTGACGAAAAAGCGGTTTGAATTCATTCAACTGCTCCAACGATGGGCGGAAGAAATCCATCAGGCCATTTCTAGAGGGAAAGAGAAACTAGTGATTACGTATGAACCGTCCGTTCACGTATCAGAACAGTTGAATTTGTCGAAACTAAGAGAAGGATTCTATGAGGCGTACGAACAAAAGAAAGAGCGAGAACGACAAAGGGGAACGACATTATTCGGACCGCACCGGGATGATCTTGTGTTTTTTGTGAATGACAAGGACGTTCAGACGTACGGCTCCCAAGGTCAACAACGGACGACGGCTCTCTCCTTAAAGCTAGCAGAAATTGAATTGATGAAAGAGACGGTTGGGGACTACCCGATCTTACTGTTAGATGATGTGTTATCAGAGCTTGATGATTACCGGCAATCCCATTTGCTCCATGCGATTCAACATCGAGTACAAACGTTCGTGACAACGACAAATGTGGATGGGATTGATCATCAAACCTTACAGGAAGCAACGATCTATGAAGTAGAGCAAGGGTCGTTGAAAAAGAAGGGATAGGTGATAGCTCGTGTTTATTCATTTAGGCGGAGATCATGTCATTCGATCAAAAGACGTGATCGCGATTTTAGATCGTGATATGGAGCAGTCCTCGGGTGTGACGAAGGAGTATTTAGAGCATCACCAAAAGAATGGGAATATTGTTACGATATCATCTGATCTTATTAAATCGATCGTCGTTACACCAAATACGATCTATTACTCGCCGATTTCATCGGTTACGCTAAAACGTCGATCTCATGCCGTTTCAGAGCTTGATCGTTTTGGAGAAGAGGAATAAGGTGCTCATTTGCAAGTGATAAGAGAAATAACTGAACGCATGTATGCGTAGTGGAAGCGAAGGTGAACGAAAGTGACGAGGGAACAACAAGCATACGATGAAAGTCAAATACAGGTCCTTGAAGGACTGGAGGCCGTTCGAAAACGTCCAGGGATGTATATCGGATCGACGAGCAGCCGCGGACTTCATCATTTAGTTTGGGAAATTGTCGACAACAGCATTGACGAAGCGATGGCTGGCTTTTGTGATGAGATCGGGGTTGTAATCGAAGAGGATAATAGCATTACAGTTACCGACAATGGTCGAGGCATTCCTGTTGGGATTCATGAAAAGATGGGGCGTCCGGCTGTCGAGGTCATTATGACCGTTCTCCATGCAGGAGGGAAGTTCGGCGGCGGTGGTTATAAAGTATCTGGTGGTTTGCACGGTGTAGGTGCATCCGTCGTAAATGCTTTATCGACGATGCTGGAAGTAGAAGTTCACCGTGAAGGGAAAGTCCACTATCAAAAATTTCATCGCGGTGTACCTGCTGCTGATTTAGAAGTCATTGGCACGACCGATCGAACAGGCACGAAAATCCACTTTAAACCAGACGGTGACATTTTTACGGAAACAACGGTTTTCGAATATGATACTCTCGCATCACGGTTGCGTGAATTGGCCTTTTTAAATAAAGGATTGCGCATTAAGATTACCGATATGCGTGAGGAAGAAAAGTCGGACGAATTTCACTATGAGGGCGGGATCGCTTCATTTGTGGAGCATTTAAACCGCACGCGTGAGACTTTGCACGAAACGCCGATCCATATCGAAGGAGAGAAGCAAGGCGTTTACGTAGAGATCGCCGTCCAATATAACGATGGATTCACGAGCAATATTTACTCGTTTGCTAATAATATCAACACCCATGAAGGGGGAACGCACGAGTCAGGGTTTAAAACAGGTCTTACTCGTGTCATTAACGATTATGCCCGCAAGCATAATTTGTTCAAAGAAAGCGATCCGAACTTAACGGGGGAAGATGTACGTGAAGGATTAACCGCCATTATCTCGGTAAAAATTCCTGATCCTCAGTTTGAAGGGCAAACGAAAACGAAGCTAGGAAATAGCGAAGCACGTACGATCACTGATTCCCTTTTCACAGAGCATTTTTCCCGGTTTCTGATCGAACATCCGCAAGTGGCACGTAAGCTAGTTGACAAAGGACTCATGGCTTCAAGGGCTAGGGAAGCAGCGAAAAAAGCACGTGAGCTTACGCGGAGAAAGAGCGCTCTTGAGGTAAGCTCTCTCCCAGGAAAACTAGCAGACTGTTCATCACGCGACGCTTCGATTAGTGAGATTTACATTGTGGAGGGGGACTCTGCTGGCGGATCGGCCAAACAAGGCCGTGATCGGCATTTCCAAGCGATTCTCCCATTGCGCGGGAAAATCTTAAATGTAGAGAAGGCTCGATTAGATAAAATATTAGCGAACAATGAAATTCGCGCGATCATTACCGCCCTTGGAACAGGAATTGGTGATGATTTCGACATTGAAAAGGCTCGTTACCATAAAATTATTATCATGACAGACGCCGATGTGGATGGAGCGCACATTCGCACGTTGATTTTAACGTTCTTCTATCGCTACATGAGGCCGTTAATTGAACACGGATACGTCTATATTGCGCAGCCACCGTTATACAAGGTACAACAAGGGAAAGACATTCAGTATGCGTACGGTGATGCAGAGCTTCAGGAAATCTTAAGTCAGCTTCCAGATAAGGCGAAGCCAGGAATCCAGCGGTATAAAGGTCTTGGTGAGATGAATCCATCACAGCTTTGGGAAACAACGATGGACCCAGGCCAACGTACCGTCTTACAAGTAACGTTAGAAGATGCTATGAAGGCTGATGAAATTTTCGAAATCTTAATGGGTGACCGCGTCGAGCCACGTCGTGATTTTATTCAAGAGAATGCCCGCTATGTGAAAAATCTCGACATTTAACGGGGAGATGGAGGTTTAAAAATGGCAGAGCAAGATCAATCAAGAGTGAAAGAAATCAATATTAGTCAAGAGATGAAGACATCGTTCATGGATTATGCCATGAGTGTTATTGTGAGCCGTGCTCTCCCCGATGTGCGAGATGGAATGAAGCCTGTACATCGTCGGATTTTATATGCCATGAATGAGCTCGGGATGACATCCGATAAGGCATACAAAAAGTCAGCTCGAATCGTCGGTGAAGTCATCGGGAAATATCATCCGCATGGTGATTCAGCGGTCTATGAAACGATGGTGCGGATGGCGCAAGATTTTAGCTATCGCTACATGCTTGTCGATGGTCACGGTAACTTCGGTTCGATTGATGGGGATGCGGCTGCCGCGATGCGTTATACGGAAGCGCGGATGTCGAAGATTTCCATGGAACTCGTGCGAGACATTAATAAAGACACGATCGATTATCAAGATAACTATGACGGATCGGAAAAAGAGCCAGTTGTCATGCCGTCTAGATTCCCGAATTTACTTGTTAATGGTGCTTCTGGAATTGCAGTGGGAATGGCTACCAATATTCCACCACACCAATTAGGTGAAGTGATCGATGGTGTTCTTGCTTTAAGTAAAAACCCAGACATTAGTGTGCCTGAATTGATGGAACATATTCCTGGTCCTGATTTTCCGACAGGTGCTGAAATTCTTGGCCGCTCCGGTATTCGTAAAGCGTATCAGACGGGTCGTGGATCGATCACTCTCCGTGCGAAGACAGAGATTGAAGAGCATCATGGGAAACAGCGAATCATTGTTCATGAAATTCCATACCAGGTAAACAAAGCGAAGTTAATTGAAAAAATAGCCGAACTCGTACGTGACAAAAAAATTGACGGCATCACCGATTTACGGGATGAGTCAGACCGTAACGGGATGCGGATCGTCATTGAAGTCCGAAAAGATGCCAATGCCAACGTGCTGTTAAATAACTTATACAAGCAAACAGCTTTACAAACGAGCTTTGGGATCAATTTACTCGCGCTCGTCGATGGCCAGCCGAAAGTATTAAACTTGAAAGAGTGCCTCGAGCATTACCTTGCTCATCAAGTCATCGTGATTCGTCGTCGCACGGCTTTTGAGCTTCGGAAGGCAGAGGCCCGGGCCCATATTTTAGAAGGATTACGCATAGCATTAGATCATCTCGATGAAGTGATTTCACTCATCCGCAGCTCACAAACAACGGAAATCGCTCGTAACGGTTTAATGGAGCGTTTCGAACTAAGCTATGAACAAGCACAAGCGATCCTTGATATGAGGCTCCAACGATTAACCGGATTAGAACGGGATAAAATCGAAGCGGAGTACAAAGAGCTTATCGAGCGAATTGCTGAGCTAAAGGCGATTTTAGCTGATCACGAAAAAGTGTTAGACATTATTCGTGAGGAGCTGCTTGAATTAAAGGAAAAATACAATGATGAACGGAAAACGGCCATTTCCGCAAGTGAGGATATGTTTGAGGATGAGGACTTGATTCCTCGCCAAAACGTGGTCATCACATTGACTCATCATGGCTATATCAAACGTTTGCCGATTTCGACGTACCGTAGTCAAAAGCGGGGCGGTCGCGGAATTCAGGGGATGGGAACGAACGAGGATGACTTTGTTCAACACTTGTTTACAACGAACTCCCACCATACGATTTTATTCTTTACGAACAAAGGGAAAGTCTATCGTCTAAAAGGATATGAAATTCCTGAACTCGGGCGGACAGCAAAAGGAATTCCGATTATCAACTTGCTGCAAATTGAACAAGACGAGTATATTAGCACCATTATTCCGATTGAAGAGTTTACGGAGGACCATTATCTCTTCTTTATGACGAAAGATGGGATTGCGAAACGCACCCAGTTATCGTCGTTTGCCAATATTCGACGTGGCGGACTGTTTGCGATTAACTTGCGTGAAGGAGATGAGCTCCACGGTGTTCGTTTAACGAACGGTGACAAGGAGGTCATTGTTGGGACACGACAAGGAATGGCGATTCGCTTCCACGAGACCGATGTCCGTTTGATGGGACGTACGGCCACTGGGGTCAAAGGGATATCCCTCACAGGAGACGACCATGTCGTAGGAATGGATATTGTCGAGGATGGTCAAGATGTATTGATTGTTACCGAGAAAGGGTTTGGTAAACGGACGCCAATCGCCGATTACCGGATTCAAACTCGTGGCGGTAAAGGAATTAAGACGTGCAACATTACAGAAAAGAATGGCCCGCTCGTATCATTGAAGGTAGTATCGGTGGATCATGACCTCATGATCATTACAGCTAGCGGCATCATCATTCGTCTACATGTTAAAGATATTTCTGTCACTGGACGGATTACCCAAGGAGTCACGTTGATTCGTGTAGCTGAGGGGGAAGAGGTTGCAACAGTTGCTCGTGTCGATATCGAAGACGATGAGCTAGATGAAGATGAGTCGATCGAAGAGGAACGTGATGATCAAAGTGAAGTAGAACAAGGTGAGAATGAGTAAAACAAAGGTGCCTGTACGTCTATGGACGCGCAGGCACCTTTTTTGTCTTCAAAAAGGGAACAAGCGGCAGGGAGCTAGTAATAACGGCTCTACAATAAATGTTGGGGTTTTTGCACAAAAGAGGGCAAAAAAAATGCACGCAGGCTCCTTTATCCATTATCCTTGAATTGTCGAGAAACAAAGAAAGGATAGGAGCTGCGTGTACGATGAATTTTACCATGGATTTGCCCGGATTAAAAGGTGTGAAGGTCACAAAGATGGAGGAACGAGAGGGCTTTATCGCGCTCCATGTAGAAATGCCGCGAACGCCTCATCGTTGCCCATCCTGCGGGGAGAGAACCGAGAGAATCCATGATTACCGCATCCAAAAAGTTCAACATCTCAAGCTCTTTGAACGGTGGGTGTATCTATTCTATCGAAAGCGCCGGTACGCGTGCAGATGCGGGAAGCGGTTTGCGGAGAAAGCCTGTTTTGTAGAGCGATATCAGCGTCAGACAGTGGAATGGAATCAAGCGTTTCGCTTACGGCTCATTCAAGGGAAGAACTTTACGGACACAGCGAATCAATTCCAAACGTCCGTGACAACTGCCATGCGCCGGTTTGATCAATTGGCGGCCCCCCTCGTGAAGAAGGTGGATCACCTTCCTCCTCGGATTGCGATTGATGATTACAAAGGGGATACGAATGCGGGGAAATATCAAGTGATCATTGCGGATGCAGATACACGGAAGCCACTGGATATCTTACCGGATCGTAAAGCCGATACGCTTAAACGATATCTTCAAGAGAAGGGTCATCATGTAAAAACAGTCGTGATGGATCTAAGTTATACCTTCAAGTCGGCTGTTCAAAAGGCCTTAGGCCACCCGCTCATCATTGGGGATCCGTTCCATTTCTGTCGTTACATCTACTGGGCTCTGGAAGGGGTTCGCCGCCGAGTGCAAAAAGCGTTCCATCCGTATCATCGAAAACGATGTAAACGGATCAAACATCTGTTTCAGAAAGAGAGAGAAGGACTGGATGATAAGCAAAAGAAGAAGGTGGAGCGGTACTTAGAGCTATCCCCTGATTTAAGGGAAGCGTATGAGCTAAAAGAACATTTTCGTCGGTGGTATCAAGAAGCGAAGATGCAAGGAAGGGAAGGACGAATGAGCGAGGTGAAGCAAGGGCTCTACGCCTTTTACCGAAGAGTGGAGGCGAGCCCGTTAAAGGAGTTCCACCGAGCCATTCAGACGCTGAAGAACTGGCAGACCGAGATCTTGAATAGCTTCGCGTTTGGCTTAAACAATGGTTTTATTGAAGGACTGAATAATCAAACGAAGGTGATTAAGAGAAATGCCTTTGGTTTTCGGCGTTATGATCGCTTGCGAAACCGTATTCTCTTGCATCATCAATTCAAACATCAAACATTCGGGGTAGGATAAGAGGGGCTCGCCCTCCTATGCCACCCCAACATTTGACTAAGAACCGTAATAACAGACTTCACATAGAATTAGGTATTTTTACTCAATCTATAAGTCCTAAAAAGATAGACTTTTCTCTCTTTATCTAGGTATAATGGTTTAAAAGTGTAAAGGTGAGATTAACGTGAAGGTTAAATTGAACCAACTCGTTCCAGGTTGCATCGTCTTGAAACCAATTATGGCAGAAACAACGACTCCTCTTTATAAAGAGAAAACAGTTCTAACAGCGGAAGATATCCAAACCCTTTCGAAATTCCTAATAGATGAAATTGAAGTGGAGAACGTACTTGCGAATGGGGAAAAGTTTATCCCTTCCGATAACGGCTTAGGGGCCGAGGCAGCTGCCCTAATGGAAACAGGTGATCGCTTTAAGGATCGTTACATGCAAGCTGTCGCTAACTATAAGCAAGTATTTCAGGAGTGGGCAGCTGGGACCCCTGTAGAGATGAAACGTGTTCGCCACATCTTGTTACCTTTGTTTGAAGAAATCGTAGAGAAAAAAGAAGTGTTGCTTCAACTTCATCACTACAGCACGAAAGAAGATTATTTGTATCATCATGCAGTATCCGTTGGACTTCTCTCAGCGTTTCTCGGTGCCAAGTTAGGTTATGAGAAAGGGGAATGGCTAAAAATAGCGTTAGCTGGAGCACTTGCAGACTGTGGAATGGCAAAGTTACCGACGTCTCTTTTGACGAAAAACGGATTATATACACTGAAAGAAAAACATGAAATGCGTGATCATCCGAAATACAGTTATCAAATGTTGAAAAAGAGGCCTGGAATCGATGGTTCCCTTTTGTCAGCAGTATTACAGCATCATGAACGAGAAGACGGCACAGGATACCCTCTTGGCGTAAGAGGACAAAAAATTCATTTTTACGCTCAAATTCTTGCAGTAGCAGATGTCTATCATGCCATGATCTCGGAGCGAAAGTATCGGAAAAAGAAATCACCCTATATGGTGTTGGAGGATCTCGCAAAGGAGCGATTCGGCAAGTTCAATCCTCATATTGTCCATGTCCTCGTATCTCAGTTAACCCAGCTTTCGGTTCGGACAAGTGTACGCTTAACCAATAATCGTCTCGGTGAAATCGTCTTTATCGACCCGATGGCACCAACTCGTCCGATGGTACAATTGCAAAATGGTGAGATGATTTATTTAATGAAAAATTATACTGTGCACATAGAGGATGTGCTTCTTTCATGATCATAGGGTTAGAACAAAACGAAGACTGACGCAACAAGCATGAAGTCAGTCTTCGTTGTTAGCATAGAATATTGAGTAACGATTAAGTGCATCTATGTCTCTGATGTTACTAAAGGAGTTTTCTTTATATGCCAAGGATTTGCTTCTTTTTAGCGTTAAATTCTTCTTCGGAAATGATGCCATCATCCAGTAGTTCTTTATATTTTTTAAGCTCATCAGCACCAGAGGTAGACGATGATTGAATTTGCGGCGCATACAATTGGTTTTGGTACGATTCAATCAAAGCCTTTGCCCTTTTAAAGTCTTCGAATTGAGCATCATTAGCAATGCTAATTGTATTTTGATCATCGAGTGCATTGAAGGTGCTCCTGCTTTGATTTTCAAGCGACCCTTGGAACGTAAACTGGATATATCCAACTGTTATTTTTCCCATTTTTTTTAATTGGATGCTACTAATTGAACGAATACTTATCGTCTTTTCTCCTCGACCTCTCCTATGGAGCCAATTATAAATAATCTTTATTGCCTCAGGTGTAACGATTAACGTCCCATTCTTCCCTTCAAAAACATCCTCTCGCCATCCTTCTCCTTTTTCGTTTTGTTCACTTACTAGTTTTTGCTCATGTTGGAACGATTCTATTAATGCTTTTGCCTGTTCGAACTGTTTATATTGGGCTTCATCATTGATCATGATCGAATGTTCATCACCCATTGCAGCCAATGCACCTTTTTTCTTTTTCGAGCCCTCTAGAATAAGTTGAATGTACCCTTGTGCCAAAAACCTTGGCTTTTTAAGCTCTATGCTCTGAATAGACTCAAGGATAATCTCCTTTTCGCCTTCCCCTTTAGAGTGTCGATTGCCGTAGATGATTTTCACTGTTTCGGGGGTAACGACTATTGCTCCGTTCCAGCCTTCAAACATTTGTTCACTCAAAGGAATTCCTCCTCTGCATCATTTCTCTATTTTTAATACTAACATATCTTGCATTTTTTAGATTGAATGATCTGATCGTTGGCACAGATCTGGCACAAACGAGGCACAATCCTGGCAGAGCATTTCGATATTTCCCTAGTAACATGATAGTAAGCCCAAAAACGAAAAATGAGCCATGCATAAAAAATGATATAGGTGGGGGCCTTATGATTTGATTCGCTCATTTTAACTAACGGTGGGTTTGAAAGGAGGCGGTAGGTGCTGTAGGAAAGTCTCTGTTGCAAACAAATTCGCTCGTAAACTTTAAGGACCATACTAAAATTAGGAGGAATTCAAATGACAGAAAAGCGATTTGCAGGAACGAGAATCGAAGTAAATGGGATCGTGGTAGCGAAAATTACATCCTTTACACATTCATTAGAGGTTGAGGAAGCGGATGTAACTGGTTTAGGTGACGTTGACGAAGGCAGCTCGGTGTTCAGGCAAAAATTTATTGCATCTGCTATTGGAGAGACGGCTGCAATGGAAGGGGTTGTACTTGTAGATGATGCAGGGCAATCAGAGTTAAAACGTGTAGCTGAGTCTGGGCAGGATGCAGTTGTGAAGCATACAGATGAAAATGGGAATGGTTATGAGCTTACAGGCTTTTTTACAACTTATGAAGAAGAAGGTTCCGTATCAGAAGGCGTTTACACGTTCAGCGGTGAGTTCCGTGTAAATGAAAAAAGCGTTGTAAGTGGTGATGAGAGTGCCTAAACATACACAAGAAGAACGATTAAGCTTATTGGATCAAAAAGCAGATGAACTATCACGAATTCAGCAAGACCAGCTCGTGGCCGATTATGATGAAGCGATAGCTGAACATGAAAACGGTGATAAGCCGAAATATGTGAAATTTGCCGGCGAATATTTTGAGATCTCAAAAGAAATGCCGTTCCGTTTTGCAACCTTTTACTTCCGCCATTGTGTTCGTAAAGTAAAAGGGAAGACGCAAATGGAAGTACCAGAAGATAAAATGTTTGAGTTTATTGAATTGATGCTCGGAAAGAAGTTCTTAGAGCGATTAGAGCAATCGGATGCAGGGGTCCATTTCGTTTTTAAACATATTGTCCCTGACATTATGAGTATGTGGGGATATGACGTCAAATCGGACAAGCCATCAGGTGGTCAAAAAAAAACCAAGACCCGCGGATAATTATTTGGAGCTGGGGCGCGCTTGAGGCGGACTTTTGGCGATTTTATCGGATCGATCTTAATAAGGAAGCCTTTACAAACCGTCTCTCTTGGAGGCGGTTTCTCGTTTTCGTTCGAGCGCTGCCTGAGGATAGTGCGTTCCAACGGTTTTTGAGCGATCGGAAAAACCGTACGATGGCAGAATGGGACGAACAGCAATTATCTGAAAACGCGAAACGGCTAAAGGGGGGAACTAGATGGCAATAACAATTGGCTCGTCGCCTGGGATTACGTTAGACTTCGAGAAAATCCAAAAAGACGGAAAAGTGTTTCAGGACTTGGCAAGCAATCTGGGTAACATTAAGACGCACATTCAAGAGATAAATGAAAACTTAGCGAACGGGCAATTCGGTACCGTGTTTCTAGGAATGGTTGGAACTATTGGGACACTTATTGTTTCGTTTGCCTTATTAGGTCAATCCGTGGAAATATTCAGAGGGATATTTGAATCATTAAAGAGTCCAATTGCTCCTCTCACGATAGGGCTAATAAAATTCATTGCAATCGCAGGGATCATTATTGCCGTGGTAGCGGGAATTGCGGCAGGTTTAATGCACCTATGGAAGACGAATGAGGGGTTTAGAGACACGGTTTTAACAGTGTGGGAAACAATTCAACGGGTCATAACGACCGTGTTAAATGAAGTCGTCTCCTTTATTTCAGAAAAGCTCGAGATGATTAAGCAATTTTGGAACGAGCATGGGGATGCGATCAAACAGGCGGTTTCAAATGTTTTCAACGCGATTTGGGCTGTCATTCAGCCAATTATGGATATGATTTTGGCGATTATGCAGTTTGTGTGGCCATTTGTACGTGAATTAATCATAGGGGTTTGGAACAACATTAAAGGCGTGATTGACGGTGCTTTATCGTTCATTATGGGGTTGATCAAAACCTTTACGGGTCTTTTTACAGGAGACTTTTCATTAATGTGGGAAGGGCTAAAACAAATGTTCATGGGGGCTCTACAATTCATTTGGAATCTCATTCAGCTATGGCTTGTCGGCAGAGTGTTAGGGATTCTCAAAGTGTTTATCGGCCGTTTCATCGGCCCATTAAAAACGATGTGGTCGAACGTACGCGGTATTTTCAGTACAGGGTTAAATGCGATTAGGAACTTCTTTACGAACATTTTTAACTCGATTCGAAGTACCGTAGGAACTATCATGAACAGTATAAGGACAACGATTCAAAACGGTATTAATGCAGCTGTTCAAGTTGTAATGGGCTTCTTTTCTCGTTTTCGTGAAGCTGGGCGCAACATCGTGACAAGTATTGCTGATGGGATTCGAAGCGCCATTGGTGCAGTTACAGGAGCCATTTCAAGTGTTACGAGTAAAATTCGAAACTTTCTTCCGTTTTCTCCAGCGAAGGAAGGACCATTGCAAGACATTCATCGGTTGAACTTCGGAGGACCGATTCGTGATTCGATTGATGGTGATCTTCCAGAAATCCAATCATCTTTGACGAGAGCATTACACGTTCCGGACGTTGGGATCGGCCAAGTTGGTTCCAGTCCGCTTTTGATGCGCCTCATAAAAAGTTTGGATGCACTTGGACTTAATGGCAATCATGGGATGCTAGCAGGTGCTGGATCAGAAAAAGTAATCATTGAAGTTCCGGTACATCTTGAAGGGAAAGAAGTCGCGAGAGTAACAGCCCCTTATATGGATACGGAACTTGGGAAGCGGAGAATTTCAACGGTAAGAGCAAGAGGAGGTCGTTAAATGTTTATTTACGATGGATTTGATTTTTCGCCTTACTTGACCGTCAACTCAATTAAGCGGCCACTTCTTCCACCCCAAGAACTAAGCACGATGTCCATCTATGGCAGACATGGAGATTTCTTTTTCCGAAAGCAGCATGGAGCTGTGACGTTAGTCGTCTCTGTAACGATTCGAGACCAAACAGTGGATGGGTATCGGAACCGAATCAGGGAGCTTGCGGGGCACTTGAATAAAAGCGAGCCGAAACCACTCATTTTTAAAGATGAGCCAGACAAATTTGTTCGTGCCTTAATGACAGATGAATCAGATCTTGAAGAGCTTGTGATGATGGGGCAAGGGGAGTTGAGCTTTTACTGCCCAGATCCTTATTTTTATGCGATTGAAGATGAAGTCTTCACATTTTCAGGAGCCGGAAGTTATGACTTTTCACGGGAAAAGGGAACAACAGAATCGTTCCCCCTTATTGAAATCAGGGGAGAAATCGGGTCAACAGGAGAAGTAACTATTGAAACCGATGATACGCGACTAACCTTTAACGGACTGCTCTCACGTGGTGACATTTTAACGTTGGATAGTCACTATCTTACGGCTTATATTCAAAAGCCAGATGGTTCGCAAGTGTCAGCGATCAATGAGCTTGACCGAATGGATTTTCCAGTGTTGAAAACAGGCGTCAATCACATGGCGATCCGTGCCACCGGAGAGGCTGATGTCCATGAAGTACAGATGATGTCCCGAAGTCGCTGGCTTTGAGGTATGTCAAAGGATGATAAGAACGCTCTTTGCTGAAGAGCGTTCTTATTTGATCTTGGTAAGCTCGAAAACAGCTCTTCGCAAGAAGACACTAGTGAAGGAATGAGAATTTTGATTGTGGGAGGTTGAAAGGGGCATGTACTCATATAACCAGCTAAGACGAGTAACGTTTAATCAGCTAGGCCGCATCGCCTACAACAGTCGTTCTTCTCCTCGTAGAAGGGCTGTTTTTGAACGATTAGCGGGAGCAAGGCCAGTCGTTTTGACACAGGAACGTGAACGGCTAGCTGTTTTAGATCATGCGAATGACATTATACTGGAACAGGAGATTAATGGCATTGACACAGTGACGTTTAACATTCCATTTTCTGATGAGAAAAATCAATTTATTCAAAATGAACACCTGATTCAAATTATTGATGACTATTACATTATTCGTAAGATTACCCATAGTCGAGGGAGTCAAGGGGTGCCAATAACAGAAGTGTACGCGGAAGCCCTCTGGTATGATTTGCAGTTCGCGGAGCCGATGGACATTTCGGAGTGGGAAGGCCGAGCCCCAGCAATCGTCATGGCCGATATTTTACGGGGGACGGATTGGAGTGTCGGTCGAGTTGAATTAATGAATGTGAGGAACGTCTCAGTGGAACCGGGAGTGACGAACAGGTTGGCCGCATTAAGTCAGTTGCCAGAAGTGTATGGGGGGGAGCTTCACTTTAATTCAGAAGCAATGACCGTTGACTTTCTCGCTCCTGTTGGCAGACAATCAGGAGCTGCTATTGTGTATGAGAAAAACATTCACTCCATTGAAGCGATCTATGATACGGAAGATCTCATCACCCGCATTTATCCGTACGGAAAAGAGAACCTGTCGATTGAGGATATAAATGACGGGGTTCCATACTTGGACATTCGAGACGATCCGTCTTACGAGTTTACGGATAAGCTGAGGGTGAGAATATTAAAAGACGACCGATTTACGAATCCGTTTCATCTGCGGGAAATGGCAGAGGAAGCGTTGAAAGTCTTAAGTCAGCCGCGGACATCCTATCATATTAAAGCAGCTGATCTCTCGGAGATGGCTGGAATGAGTCATGAGCAATTTTTTCTTGGAGATGAAGTCAGGGTATATGATAAAGAACTCGGCATTGATATTGCTACGAGAATTATGGCATGGCAATACAATGTCGCTGAACCGTGGAATACGGAAATAATGCTTGAATCCAAGCAGCCAACGTTATCCGATCTATTAACAGGGATTCAAGAAGGTACTGGATTTTTACAGTCAGAGGACACGGTTGACTCATCCGATATGTTGGAGCTATCTGTTTTTAATCATATTTTAAATAGCCGTGCAGACGATGGGTTCCATTATTGGACAAATTCAGGCTGGGAAATTGATGCTGTGAATGGTTACAGCGGCAATGCTTCGTTCAAGGCAACCGGAACGACTGGAAGAAAGGTGTTAAGTCAGACTGTTTATCCAGCTCATCGAGATCATTATGCGATTTCGTTTCGGAGTGCAACGAAAGAATTTCAGACGAATGACGGCGGTCGGGTCGGCCTTGAGATCATTGTTCGCTATGATGACGGAACAGAAGATGAACCAACGTTTATTTCGTTAACGTAAGGAGGAGGAAACATGTTTTCAGAGCGTTATGGGGTCATTCAAGCCGATTCGTCAAAAACGGTGTCAGAGATAGAAGTCCGGATCATTGCCGAAAAATTTTCAGGAGAAGTCCATTTGACTGATGTGATGCTTCAAGGAGGAAGGCTGAGCACGAATTGGACAGGGCATCCAAGTGAGCAGCATTGGTCGAATGAATGAGCATATGTACAGTAAAGACCAATGGGCGAGATTTCTGACCCAAGACGTGAAAACAAATGCAGAAAAACGAGTGCGTGCGATTGAGTTCAAGCTACTCGCAGAGAACTTTCGAGGACAAATCAACATCACAGATCTCCAACTGCAAGCAGGAAAATTTGTAACAGGTACGGTTCCCTATACAGGCGAGTGGTTACGTAGGAAGAGTAGTACATTGGATGAACATGACTCAACGGAAGGTGTGAGCGAGCCAATTGAGATTCGTGGTGACCAACCCCGCGTATTTGAAGGGATAAGAAATCGTTTCTATAACATCGTTGGTCGGGGCCATGAAGCGTTAGCTTTTCCGAATGTGGAAGAAAATCGATTTGACCGACCAAACGTAACAACCCCCCTAGACTTAACACTTTATACGAAAAATTCATTTGATTTGTTGCGGATCTCTACGAACCAAGGCAGTCTTTTGGATGAATCGTTACAACCTTATCCTGACATAAGAGATCACCCTTTGAATCTTAGGTATTCGAAAGAGTTTTATTTTGAAGGGGGCGAAGGTGGAAGTGAGATTAAACTGCATGCCTCCAGAAATATAGCCACCTTAAATGGCAGAGCCGCCAATAGAAGAAGTCGTACCCTCCCCATCGGTAGCGCTGAATTGAAAATGGGACAGCAACGAATGATGGGGCTTCCTGCTGGCTCAGGAAGAATTCGTATCGAATTTTACAATCTAGTAGAGGAGACGGTTGAAACGGAATGGGGCGATATTGAACAGCGACAAATTTTAAGAGATACAGGAGTTGGTTACTGGGGAGTAGCTGAATTCGCCCATTGGGAGAACGGGAGGTCGAAGCTATGACAAGCATGCAGTTTATGTCATGGAGTCTAAATGAACCGAGCAATGCTCAATTCCAGCAGTATGCTGTGGAGACAGAGCCAGGCGTCTGGAGAGTGGATAATCCGAATGCTTTCCTAAACTGGGGCGGAGATCAGAAAAACTTTTGGATTGCGTTTTTGAAACACCATCAAAAAATATCTTCGTTTGGTCTCCATGACTTCGGCGTTCGGAGTGATGGAACCATTTATAGCTACAAAGCTGGTACGACTTTTACCGTGCTTAATGATGAAGGCCAGGTTCAATATTGGATACGTGATAGCCTGCGCTACTTGCTCGATTCCTATCCTTCGATTGAATGGTTTTTACAAGCTGTTTGCATGGGGGCACCAGTAGAGTCAATGTTAGACAATGAGTCGTCACAAACAACCTTTATTCACCAATTTCGCCTCATTACAGAGCAGTATATCGAGCGGTTTCCGAATCGGATTAAAGGGCTGGAAATTGATTTTGAAAAATCAAGCTCACGGCCACGAGAGTTTCGAGAGGCGGAGAAGTATCGCGACTTTTTAGCAAGAGTTAAAAATGAAATCGCCATTCCGCTAGGCTTAAAACTAAGAGTCAATCTCCATGCGATGACAGGTGATTTTAATCCCTATTGGTATCAGTGGACAGATTATCGAACGCTAGCTACTGGACGGGATAAGAACGGGAACGACATTTGTGATGAGTGGCAAATTATGTCGTATGATTTTGCTCATAACAATTCGGCACCTGGGCCGTCAACGCCCGTTTGGTGGCTTCAGCAAGTGCTCGCCCATGTGAATAATGTTTTTCGAAATGAGAACGTTTGGATTGGCAATGCTGCCTATGGACGGCGCTGGCCATTAGAGGCGAAACGTTCAGGTACGGCGGTTCGCTACTGGCAATTACTCATGTGGCAAAATGGGATTTTTAAACATAACATCGGGCGGCCAGCAGATACAGGAGCGTTTACGTGGGTAGATCAGTCCTATATTCCTTATTGTGGTTTCCACGACGATGAATCAGGTTATCAACGGACGTTTCTCCATTGTTATGACCGATTTCGTGTCGATTACGGAAAGTTACAAGGAGCCTACAACAATCAATCCGTTATCTTTCGCTCTACCTATCAAGGGCAGCGCTACATTACGAGCTTTTCTAAACACCAAAGATCAAAGTTTTCAGGGATTGAAGCAATTGTTCATAACGGGACCGCACGGGGGAACTATACAACTCCGACGCGATGGACTCCGGACGGTTTTTCACAAACGTTTACAGCTTATAACACCCACCGGGCAACATATCGCCCGAACCATGACCTTGAGCGATGTGAATTGGATGAAGAGGAAGGAAATGTTACGTATTCATTTCACTTAAATCAGCCGGGGAAATATCGGCTCATTGCTGTTGTTTATTTCCCTTATTTGAATGGCAAGATCCCACTAACGATCAACGGGCACATGTATACGATAGGGGATGATGTGCCGGACTGGTATCCTTTTTATGTGAATCCAGATCGTCATTTTTACGATTGTGGTGAATGGGATCTACAGATATCCAATACGATTCAGGTGGGCGTGACAGAAGACTCGGCGGCGATTATGGGCTTTGTTATCTGTGATCATTTTGAACATGGAATGACGGGCGGTTACGTTGAATATGACGTCAATCTCCAAGCCCCATACAAAAGGGGGACAATTGAAAATGGAATCGTTACAAAAGAGGAAGCGTCTTTTCCCCAGCACGTCACTTTAACAGGTGAACTTTTACGAAGACCACCTAGACCGGCCATTGTGTGGGAAGATTTATTCGGCCCTCACGCTCGATTGAATGCAAACGGTGAAAAAGAAGTGAAAAATTTAGTGGAGACACCGTACTACCAAAGGGCTCGCATGGTTACGCCATCAGGAAATCAATATGAAAATCGTCAGTGTGTCGGAACAGCGGAACTTGTCGGTTATTCAAATGGAAATTGGGAACCATTCGCCGAAAACTATTGCTTTGCCGATGCGCGAGGTCAGTCAGCCCAGCTATTACTTCATAAGGAGTTTCAATTTAACCCTCATATAGAAGCGGATGCAACGGCTCTCGATTCAGGTCAGGTTGGCATCCGTTTTTATGCCAAAGGAAAAGGTCAAACAGGGAATGGGTATTTGTTCCTTGCTGATTTTCAATCTCGACAATACCGACTCGTCTACCAGAGCAACGGACAAAGTCAAACCCTTGCAACAGCCCCAATTGGGACTTTACAAGTTGGCAGCCGCTATACGTATAGAGTGAGAGTCCATAACGGTAGAATTCTCTGTCTCATCGGAAGCAATACGGTCATTGATTATACGGATCAATCGACCAATCGGATGGATAGAGGTGCTCATGGCATTTATGCCTCCGGTTGTCGCATCCGCTGCCATCGCCTTCATGTGGCAACAAATGATCGCTATGAACCGATGGAAAAAGTACAAGTCATTGTTGATAGTCAAGAACAACCAATTGCATTAGAAGAATCGAGACCCTATTCCTATGATGAATTGGGTTATTTGGTGTATTCCGGATTTAATCCTGATCAAGGGTTAGGCATTAGCATTAGCAACGACTATGAAAACTTGCCCATTGCCACGATTCCGTCTTGGATAGGGGAGAAGAAGGTAAAAATTCGGTTAGCGGATGCTGGCGTTTGGCTAAGAAGCTTTTATGTGGGAGATTCTGAGGGTTATTCTATTGCTTGGAATAGCGATTTAGAAGGCTTTATGACAACGTTAAAAATGATTGAGGATTATGGATGTAAAGGAGTCGCAATGTGGACGGTCGGGCAGGAAGATCCGAGGGTATTCACTTATTTGCCTGGACGTGATGACCGTTAAAGGAGAGAGGAACAGGACTTACTTTGAGCTTGAAGGATAAAAAGGAGGACGATGAAAGTGGCGAAAACACCTTACCGTGATTTAGCAAGTGAAAGTATTTTATCGGCTCATCTATCAGGGGTACAGCACGATGTTAATAAAATTCAGGACGTTCTAGGGATGAAAACGGATGTGAAGGAGAACCATCCTCTGCTGCCTGTAACGGATCAAGAAGATTCGACCTTGCGTTTTCGAATTTATGAAGCAGATATACGGAATTGGACTACTCAACCGGAGCCTGTCATTTACCGAGATGGGACCGTGGTTGATCCAGGGGAATATGAGCTTTATCCAGCATACGGAGCAGTCGTATTTGTGGCTCAGCAGCATACGGACGCAGAAGTAACCGCCGATTTTACTCATATTATTGGAGAGGCAAATATTTTGGATGATATTGCCCAACATGCCCAAGAGATTGAACAGATAAAAGAAAACATGCAGGGCCCTGGTAGCGGAACAGAAGAAGCGGTTATAAGAGTCGGAGGAGTGGAGCCGTTTTATCCTGTTGCTGGAACGTATTTGTCCCATTACCGTCGCGATTACAATCCGATTATTGAAAGTGGTTATCATACGGAAAGCCATAGACCGGCTTTCGGTATTCTCGTCTACGGAAATACAATCGATGCGTTTCCCTTTCCGATCACTCGTAAAACAACCTTCGTACGGGCTGGGTTATGTCTAAGAAACGGAAATGGTACCGTAAGAGCGAAAGTGGGCATTTACGCTGACGATGGCACAGGCAGACCGAGTAATCTCATCTTTCAAAGCCCTGAAATGACCATTGCTGCTGACGGAGGCTGGGGTTACGCTGACCTTCAGGTCGAACTACAACCGGGACTTTATTGGATCGCACGCCATGATGGAGCCGATGCTTATTGGAATGGTTTGCATCAAATGAGTGCGATTCCGTTAATGCGTTTTAATGGAGAAACCTTTCTACAAAACCTTGCCGAGCGACCGAACCCTCACACAGTGTTCGGTGGTTATCGAGCGACGAATATTACCTATGGAAACATGCCGCAAACCTTTCCAACTAGCGGAGAGCTTTTCCGCAGGGATTACTATTGCTCTCCATGGCTCATTACAGGCTAACTAATATGATGGGGTTTAAAGAAGGGTTTTTTACGTGCTATGACTTTCTGATAAGGCCCAAAACTTCATGAGCCAAAGTCGAAGCCGGTCCTGAAAAAAACATCGTATGTTTATGGAAATGTCCATTCCGCTCAAGAAGGACAGACGATCGAGACGGCGCAACTAGCACGAAATGCCGGTTGTGCCGTCTAAATTTTTACGCTCCCCACTAAAAAGGATGCAGTGTCCAGTAATCCTTGGTTAGGCCAGAATATCAATAGAAAGTAAAACGAGCAGTATAGAAAACAGATTTAAAATAGAGAGGCTACAGAGACTATTATAATTGATTATTTATGAAAGGAGCTTACTAGGAAGAGTCTTTTCTTCTATACATAGGACGAGTACTACGATGTTGTGTAAAAGATAAAAAATTCATTGACTTATGTTCAAAATGATGATAAATTATTAAACGTCGCTTCAAACAACACAAAAAAAGTTGTTGACATAAATACGAACGACATGTTATATTAATCTAGTCGCTAAAAAACGACGCAGTTCTTTGAAAACTGAACAAAAGCCAAGCGAAATAAAGAGATACAAGGTATCTCGTCAATTTACTTCATTTAATATGAAGTGTCGCAGGAAACAACATCCTGTGAAACATGAGCTTTATCAAACTTTTATGGAGAGTTTGATCCTGGCTCAGGACGAACGCTGGCGGCGTGCCTAATACATGCAAGTCGAGCGGACCAAAGGGAGCTTGCTCCTAGAGGTTAGCGGCGAACGGGTGAGTAACACGTGGGCAACCTGCCTGTAAGACTGGGATAACATCGAGAAATCGGTGCTAATACCGGATAATAAAAAGAACTGCATGGTTCTTTTTTGAAAGATGGTTTCGGCTATCACTTACAGATGGGCCCGCGGCGCATTAGCTAGTTGGTGGGGTAACGGCTCACCAAGGCGACGATGCGTAGCCGACCTGAGAGGGTGATCGGCCACACTGGGACTGAGACACGGCCCAGACTCCTACGGGAGGCAGCAGTAGGGAATCTTCCGCAATGGACGAAAGTCTGACGGAGCAACGCCGCGTGAGTGATGAAGGTTTTCGGATCGTAAAACTCTGTTGTTAGGGAAGAACAAGTGCCGTTCGAAAGGGCGGCACCTTGACGGTACCTAACGAGAAAGCCACGGCTAACTACGTGCCAGCAGCCGCGGTAATACGTAGGTGGCAAGCGTTGTCCGGAATTATTGGGCGTAAAGCGCGCGCAGGCGGTCTCTTAAGTCTGATGTGAAAGCCCCCGGCTCAACCGGGGAGGGTCATTGGAAACTGGGAGACTTGAGTACAGAAGAGGAGAGTGGAATTCCACGTGTAGCGGTGAAATGCGTAGAGATGTGGAGGAACACCAGTGGCGAAGGCGACTCTCTGGTCTGTAACTGACGCTGAGGCGCGAAAGCGTGGGGAGCAAACAGGATTAGATACCCTGGTAGTCCACGCCGTAAACGATGAGTGCTAGGTGTTAGGGGTTTCGATGCCCTTAGTGCCGAAGTTAACACATTAAGCACTCCGCCTGGGGAGTACGACCGCAAGGTTGAAACTCAAAGGAATTGACGGGGGCCCGCACAAGCAGTGGAGCATGTGGTTTAATTCGAAGCAACGCGAAGAACCTTACCAGGTCTTGACATCCTTTGACCACCCTAGAGATAGGGCTTTCCCCTTCGGGGGACAAAGTGACAGGTGGTGCATGGTTGTCGTCAGCTCGTGTCGTGAGATGTTGGGTTAAGTCCCGCAACGAGCGCAACCCTTGACCTTAGTTGCCAGCATTCAGTTGGGCACTCTAAGGTGACTGCCGGTGACAAACCGGAGGAAGGTGGGGATGACGTCAAATCATCATGCCCCTTATGACCTGGGCTACACACGTGCTACAATGGATGGTACAAAGGGTTGCGAAGCCGCGAGGTGAAGCCAATCCCAGAAAGCCATTCTCAGTTCGGATTGCAGGCTGCAACTCGCCTGCATGAAGCCGGAATTGCTAGTAATCGCGGATCAGCATGCCGCGGTGAATACGTTCCCGGGCCTTGTACACACCGCCCGTCACACCACGAGAGTTTGTAACACCCGAAGTCGGTGAGGTAACCTTTTGGAGCCAGCCGCCGAAGGTGGGACAGATGATTGGGGTGAAGTCGTAACAAGGTAGCCGTATCGGAAGGTGCGGCTGGATCACCTCCTTTCTACGGAGTTTTTAACTCTAGTCGACCATTCGCAGATTCATCTGCGGAAGGACGCTTCGGACTTTTGTTCAGTTTTGAGAGAACTCAAAACTCTCAATTAAAATGCTTTTGCTCCTGCGATTACTCGTCGCAAGGCAGCATGAAGCACAGACTGGCAAGTGTTGCATGATGTGATTGAAATCAGTAGCCTTGTTCAGTTTTGAAGGAATTGTTCCTTCAAAACAACTGATTGTTTCTTTTGCGCTTGCGTCTGCGAGTATAGCTACGAAGCTAGCTTCCTCAGCGCATGGCTGCATGAAGAAATAGCGATGATGACAATCATGATGTGATTGAAGTCAGTCGCCATGTTCAGTTTTGAGAGAACTCAAAACTCTCAATTAATGGAATTGACAAAGAGCATCAAGTAGATCAAGGAAGCAAGGATTTGAGGAATGGAGCGTATGTGTATACGTGACATGACCGAGAATCTGAAGCTGACGAAGAGATGCGATGATGATCTGCCGTCAAAATGGTTCTTTGAAAACTAGATAATGATAAATTGTAAGTGGAAGATGAGCGCGATGCTCATTGGAAGCTTATATGACGCAAATCGAGTTCACCGGGTATTTAACCTACATCCTGTAGGGAAAATACTCACGAACGAGACGTCAAGAATTCCATGACGCTTTTGATGAATAACAAAGAGTCTCAAGTAGATCGAGGAAGCAAGGGTTTGAGGAATGGAGCGTATAGGAAAAGGAACCACGCTAAGGGCGTGACATCGTGTCACAACGCCTGGTACCTACATCCTGTAGGCAACATGACCGAAAATCCCGAAGCTGACAAAGAGATACGAAGAGAATCTGACGTTATTTGGTTAAGTTAGAAAGGGCGCACGGTGGATGCCTTGGCACTAGGAGCCGAAGAAGGACGCGACGAACGGCGAAACGCCTCGGGGAGCTGTAAGTAAGCTTTGATCCGGGGATATCCGAAATGGGGGAACCCACCATCCGTAATGGGATGGTACCCATACCTGAATCTATAGGGTATGAGGAGGCAGACCTGGGGAACTGAAACATCTAAGTACCCAGAGGAAGAGAAAGCAAATGCGATTTCCTGAGTAGCGGCGAGCGAAACGGAAACAGCCCAAACCAAGAGGCTTGCCTCTTGGGGTTGTAGGACACTCTATACGGAGTCAGAAAGAAACGAAGTAGGTGAAGCGACCTGGAAAGGTCCGTCACAGAAGGTAACAACCCTGTAGCCGAAACTTCGTTTCCTCCAGAGTGGATCCTGAGTACGGCGGGACACGTGAAACCCCGTCGGAAGCTGGGAGGACCATCTCCCAAGGCTAAATACTCCCTAGTGACCGATAGTGAACCAGTACCGTGAGGGAAAGGTGAAAAGCACCCCGGAAGGGGAGTGAAAAAGATCCTGAAACCGTGTGCCTACAACTAGTTGGAGCCCATTAACGGGTGACAGCGTGCCTTTTGTAGAATGAACCGGCGAGTTACGATGTCGTGCAAGGTTAAGCTGAAAAAGCGGAGCCGCAGCGAAAGCGAGTCTGAATAGGGCGAAATAGTACGCCGTCGTAGACCCGAAACCGTGTGATCTACCCATGTCCAGGGTGAAGTTCAGGTAACACTGAATGGAGGCCCGAACCCACGCATGTTGAAAAATGCGGGGATGAGGTGTGGGTAGGGGTGAAATGCCAATCGAACTCGGAAATAGCTGGTTCTCCCCGAAATAGCTTTAGGGCTAGCCTCGAGGGAAGAGTCTTGGAGGTAGAGCACTGATTGGACTAGGGGTCCCCACCGGATTACCGAATTCAGTCAAACTCCGAATGCCAATGACTTATCCTCGGGAGTCAGACTGCGAGTGCTAAGATCCGTAGTCAAGAGGGAAACAGCCCAGACCATCAGCTAAGGTCCCAAAGTATACGTTAAGTGGAAAAGGATGTGGAGTTGCCCAGACAACCAGGATGTTGGCTTAGAAGCAGCCACCATTTAAAGAGTGCGTAATAGCTCACTGGTCGAGTGACTCTGCGCCGAAAATGTACCGGGGCTAAACGTATCACCGAAGCTATGGATTCGCACCGTTGGTGCGAGTGGTAGGGGAGCGTTCTACGTGCAGCGAAGTCAGACCGAGAGGACTGGTGGAGCGCGTAGAAGTGAGAATGCCGGTATGAGTAGCGAAAAGAGGGGTGAGAATCCCCTCCGTCGAAAGCCCAAGGTTTCCTGAGGAAGGCTCGTCCGCTCAGGGTTAGTCGGGACCTAAGCCGAGGCCGAAAGGCGTAGGCGATGGACAACAGGTGGAAATTCCTGTACCACCTCCTCACCGTTTGAGCAATGGGGGGACGCAGAAAGGTAGGGTAAGCGCGCTGATGGAGATGCGCGTCCAAGCAGTTAGGCTGGAAAGTAGGCAAATCCGCTTTCCGTGAAGGCTGAGCTGTGATGGCGAGGGAAATGATAGTACCGAAGTTCCTGATCCTACACTGCCAAGAAAAGCCTCTAGCGAGGTGAGAGGTGCCCGTACCGCAAACCGACACAGGTAGGCGAGAAGAGAATTCTAAGACGCTCGGGAGAACTCTCGTTAAGGAACTCGGCAAAATGACCCCGTAACTTCGGGAGAAGGGGTGCTCTGATAGGGTGCAAGCCCGAGAGAGCCGCAGTGAAAAGATCCAAGCGACTGTTTAGCAAAAACACAGGTCTCTGCGAAGCCGCAAGGCGAAGTATAGGGGCTGACACCTGCCCGGTGCTGGAAGGTTAAGAGGAGGGGTTATCCCTTCGGGAGAAGCTCTGAATTGAAGCCCCAGTAAACGGCGGCCGTAACTATAACGGTCCTAAGGTAGCGAAATTCCTTGTCGGGTAAGTTCCGACCCGCACGAATGGTGTAACGACTTGGATACTGTCTCAACGAGAGACCCGGTGAAATTATAGTACCTGTGAAGATGCAGGTTACCCGCGACAGGACGGAAAGACCCCATGGAGCTTTACTGTAGCTTGATATTGGATGTTGGTACCGTTTGTACAGGATAGGTAGGAGCCTTGGAAGCCGGAGCGCTAGCTTCGGTGGAGGCGCTGGTGGGATACTACCCTGACGGTATTGACATTCTAACCTCGAACCGTGATCCGGTTCAGGGACAGTGTCAGGTGGGCAGTTTGACTGGGGCGGTCGCCTCCTAAACAGTAACGGAGGCGCCCAAAGGTTCCCTCAGAATGGTTGGAAATCATTCGTAGAGTGCAAAGGCAAAAGGGAGCTTGACTGCGAGACCTACAAGTCGAGCAGGGACGAAAGTCGGGCTTAGTGATCCGGCGGTGCCGTATGGAAGGGCCGTCGCTCAACGGATAAAAGCTACCCTGGGGATAACAGGCTTATCTCCCCCAAGAGTTCACATCGACGGGGAGGTTTGGCACCTCGATGTCGGCTCATCGCATCCTGGGGCTGAAGTAGGTCCCAAGGGTTGGGCTGTTCGCCCATTAAAGCGGTACGCGAGCTGGGTTCAGAACGTCGTGAGACAGTTCGGTCCCTATCCGTCGCGGGCGTAGGAAATTTGAGAGGAGCTGTCCTTAGTACGAGAGGACCGGGATGGACACACCGCTGGTGTACCAGTTGTTCCGCCAGGAGCATCGCTGGGTAGCTACGTGTGGACGGGATAAGTGCTGAAAGCATCTAAGCATGAAGCCCCCCTCAAGATGAGATTTCCCATGGAGTAAATCCAGTAAGACCCCTTAGAGATGATGAGGTTGATAGGTCTGGTGTGGAAGCGTGGCGACACGTGAAGCTGACAGATACTAATCGGTCGAGGACTTATCCAAAAACAAATCAAAAGCAACGTCTCGAACTCGAGAACGCGTCCCATTATCTAGTTTTGAGAGAATCTTGTTCTCCAAAGAAGCTTCGATACAACATCGCACCATGTGCGACGTTGATCGGAAGCCGTGATCAAGAGATTATTCTCTTAGGTCCAAAGAAAAGGGTTTCGAGAAACGAGCAGTTTTAGGAATTGAGCGACGACAGACCGGAGCGTACACACGATACGTGAGGATCTGGAGGAGTGAAGATGACACCAAAATGCGACGTTGATCGGAAGCCGTAACTAAATGGTTTGGTGGCGATAGCGAAGAGGCCACACCCGTTCCCATGCCGAACACGGTCGTTAAGCTCTTCAGCGCCGATGGTAGTTGGGGGCTTCCCCCTGCGAGAGTAGGACGCTGCCAAGCAGTAAAGCACAATCCAATCGGGTTGTGCTTTTTTAATGTCATCTGAAGTAGAAAAGGCGCTGAAGAGCGTTGGTCCGAACGAAGGAAAGCCGATGGTCACACCATGAAAAAGGCAACAAAGAAAAGCATCATGCCCCTACCCTCCCAATAAGAAAGCAGAGATCCACTCTGGGATCAGTTGCTCGTATCCATCAAGCAAACGAAGGATAATGGGCAAATCCTCCCCATCAAATGTATGGAACAACTCACCCCACCACTCTGTTTCATACCGGCAAAGCATGCTCAAATTGTATAGAAGCAAGTAATGAATGGCAATCGAGGGTAAGTGTAAGGTTTCTTCTCGATCTGTCAGCAGCCACACTTTCGATTTTGATTCGTACAGAAAAGGGTGGCATTTAAAAGGATTTAAGGGTGATGAAGCTTTGAACATTAAAAAATCCCCAGATTCAGAGCTTTCTTGACGAGTGAATTTTTTCACGCTGTAGTCATTTAAATAAGTTTCAAAGCGTGCCTCGGTCATGTGATAATGGTCGAGTAGCGTCGTTGGAATACGTAAGGTTGCTTCATCGATATGGCAAGGAACTGCTAACGTTTTTTTATAGATTGATTCTAGAACTGGAAACAGAATTGGCGCATGAAGCAACAACGTTTCCATTCGATATTTTTCCCCATTGATCTGCTTCATGTGAAACATTTTGTCGAGAACATGGGAAAACAATCCATGGCGCTGTACCTTCACTTCATCTGAAAAGAAGCGGTAGCGGTTTTTTTTGCGCTTCCGCGTAGTAACCCCGTGAGCTAAAACTTGTGATGAAGAAGGATATTCAGGATCAACGGTTAAGATACATACTTTTAAAAGCTGAATAAGTCCATAGAAAAAAAGAACTGGCTTGATTTCATAAGGTGCATTTGCTCCTTGTTCAAGAAACAATTTCCCATGTTGAAGATGGTACATAAATGCGTAACATGTGCGATAACTCATAGTTGAAGATTGGGCAATTTCTTGTTGTTCATATCGTTCAAAGAGATACTTTCTCGTATAGGTTGCAGAAAAAAACGGGAGAAGTTTTTCCCAGCGATGTTCAGTCAAAAAAATACCTCCTTTCCCTGATTAAAATTTTGAAAAATCGAACATTTACCCGTTTCTTGACAGTAGTTTGCCCACTTGATAAGCTACTAATAATATTTTTAGGAAAATCTGCGGAGGGGGAAATAAAACGTGTGGGAGAATAAGTTTCAAAAGGAAGGGCTTACCTTTGATGACGTGTTACTCGTTCCTGCAAAATCAGAGGTACTACCTCGAGATGTTTCAGTTAAAACAAAGCTAACGGAAACATTACAACTTAACATTCCGATTATTAGTGCAGGGATGGATACGGTGACAGAAGCGAAAATGGCGATCGCCATTGCACGCGAAGGTGGACTTGGAATTATTCATAAGAACATGTCTGTAGAAGAGCAAGCAGAGCAGGTAGACCGAGTTAAACGATCAGAAAGCGGCGTTATAACGAATCCCTTTTTCTTAACTCCAGATCGCCAAGTTTTTGATGCGGAACACTTAATGGGTAAGTATCGGATTTCCGGTGTCCCTATTGTTGACGAAGATCAAAAGCTTGTCGGCATCCTTACAAACCGCGACCTACGCTTTATTGAAGATTATTCCACGTTAATAGATGATGTGATGACAAAGGAAAACTTAGTGACCGCACCAGTCGGTACGACGTTGAAAGAAGCTGAAGAAATTTTACAAAAGCATAAAATTGAGAAATTACCACTCGTTGATGAAAGTGGTACATTAAAAGGGCTTATTACGATAAAAGATATCGAAAAAGTAATCGAATTCCCGAATTCAGCGAAAGATTCCCAAGGACGTCTCATTGTTGGGGCTGCTGTTGGCGTATCTGCTGATACAGATGTGCGAGTTGCTGCGTTGGTGGAGGCGGGTGTCGACGTCATTGTCATCGATACAGCCCATGGTCACTCAAAAGGTGTCCTAGAAAAAGTAAAAGCCATTCGCGAGCAATACCCTGATTTAACGATTATTGCTGGAAACGTAGCAACAGCTGAAGCAACAAGAGATTTAATTGAAGCTGGTGCCAATGTTGTCAAAGTAGGAATTGGGCCTGGCTCCATCTGTACGACTCGAATTGTTGCAGGAATTGGGGTTCCTCAAATTACCGCTGTCTATGATTGCGCAAATGAAGCGAGAAAGCACGGAGTACCAATTATTGCTGATGGAGGAATTAAATACTCTGGAGATATCGTCAAGGCACTAGCTGCTGGTGGACATGCCGTCATGCTTGGAAGTCTTCTCGCAGGTGTTTCAGAGAGCCCTGGGGAGAGAGAAATTTTCCAAGGGCGCCAATTTAAAGTATATCGAGGGATGGGGTCTCTCGGTGCGATGGAAAAAGGAAGTAAGGATCGTTATTTCCAGGAAAATAATCAGAAACTCGTTCCAGAGGGAATTGAAGGAAGAATCCCTTATAAAGGGCCACTTCATGATACGATTCATCAACTTGTCGGCGGGATTCGTGCAGGTATGGGCTATTGTGGAACGAAGACGATTGATGAACTGCGAGAAAATACGCAATTTATTCGTATTACCGGTGCTGGATTACGAGAAAGTCATCCACATGACGTTCAGATTACAAAAGAAGCACCAAACTATACATTATAATTACGGTGTTGTAACAATTCATAGATAGGGGACTTCCCTATCTATTTTTTTATGAAAGGATGTGATAAAATATCGTTTATGTGACAGTTAGTGGAGGTGCAGAAAACGTGAAACACCAGACCAAAAAATGGTTCATTCTTGTCCTTGCCATGGCTATGGTTTTTTCTATGTTTACGCCAGCAATGACGGCCAACGCCGCTTTTGAATTAGAGGCAGAATCAGCCATTTTAGTGGACGCAGAATCAGGAAAAATTTTATATGGAAAAAATATTGATGCCGTTTTACCTACAGCAAGTATGACGAAGATGATGAGCGAATATCTCATCCTCGAAGCCATAAATGAAGGGGAAATCTCTTGGGACCAGGAAGTTCCGATTAGTGATTACGTGCGAGAGCTTTCCTTATATGTACAGTTATCCAATGTTCCTCTCAGACAAGATGAGACTTACACTGTAAAGGAACTCTATGAATCTGTGGCGATCTATTCTGCCAATGCTTCAACAATTGCTTTAGCAGAATTAATCGCAGGCTCCGAATCCGCCTTTGTTCAACGGATGAATGAAAAAGGGGAAGAATTAGGTCTCGAAGATTTCAAGTTTGTGAATTCATCTGGTTTAAATAACAAAGATTTGCTAGGGAATCATCCGGAAGGAACGGATGCGAATGCGGAAAACGTCATGTCTGCTAGAGCAACGGCTAAGCTTGCATATAACCTCCTAAAGGATTATCCTGAAGTTTTAGAAACGGCGAGCATCCCAGAAAAAACATTTCGTGCTGGTGAAGGCGAAGAAATTGAAATGGAAAACTGGAACTGGATGCTTAAAGGGATTAGACCACAGCACGATTATGAAGGAATTGACGGTTTAAAAACCGGCTATACAGCCGAAGCAGGGAATTGCTTTACAGGAACAGCTGAACGGAACGGCATGCGCTTGATTTCCGTTGTGATGCGCACTGAGACGCGGGATGACCGCTTTAAAGAAACGGCGAAGCTATTAGATTATGGCTTTAACAACTTTACTCATACAGAAGTGTTACCAGCAGGATTTCAACCAGCAGAAGCCCAAACATTGCCAGTATCTTCAGGAAAAGAGCGAGAGGTTTCCATTTCAACAAGTGAACCATTGCATGCGGTTGTCCGTAATGGAGAAGAAGAACTCTATGATCCAGTCGTTACGATTGATGAATCATCACTTGATGAAGATGGAGGGCTTGAGGCTCCAGTAGAGGCTGGACAAGCGGTAGGTCAGATTACCCTTACGTATTCCGGTGATGGGGAGACGGCCTATCTCTATGAAGACCAGCAAGGTGGGGCGACTCTCGTGACAGATGCAGATGTTGAGCGAGCAGGTTGGTTCTCCCTCCTCATGCGAGGCATCGGTGGTTTTTTCTCCAACGTTTGGAGTGCAGCGGCTGATACCGTTCGCGGTTGGTTCTCATAATAGGTCAAAGGTGTCATACGCCTTTGCGGAAAGTTCGTTTCGTGCTACAATAATTACTGAAATTTATGATAATCTTATGGATGACTTGAGATACTATGTGAATGAGTAGTGAAGAGCATCGGTATAGGAGGAATGGATGATGGTGGATACAGGTACGGATCGCGTCAAACGTGGAATGGCAGAAATGCAAAAAGGCGGCGTCATCATGGACGTTGTGAACGCAGAACAAGCGAAAATTGCTGAAGAAGCAGGTGCTGTAGCAGTTATGGCACTTGAGAGAGTTCCTGCAGACATTCGTGCAGCCGGTGGTGTTGCGCGTATGGCAGACCCAACAATTGTTGAAGAAGTGATGAATGCTGTCTCAATTCCAGTCATGGCAAAATGCCGAATCGGTCATATTGTTGAAGCACGTGTTCTTGAAGCGTTAGGTGTTGACTACATTGATGAGAGTGAAGTTTTAACACCAGCGGATGAAGTATACCATTTAAACAAGCGTGACTTTACCGTGCCGTTTGTTTGCGGTGCACGTGATTTAGGCGAAGCCGCTCGTCGAATCGGTGAGGGAGCCTCCATGATTCGGACAAAAGGCGAGCCTGGAACAGGAAATATAGTCGAAGCTGTACGTCATATGCGCATGATGCAAGCACAAATTCGTAAGGTCTCTAACATGTCAACAGATGAGCTCATGACAGAGGCAAAAAACATCGGAGCTCCTTATGAGCTATTATTAAGTATTAAAGAAACAGGCAAGCTCCCAGTCGTTAACTTTGCAGCCGGCGGCGTGGCAACACCTGCAGACGCAGCATTAATGATGCAACTAGGTGCAGACGGAGTATTTGTCGGTTCTGGTATCTTCAAATCAGAAACACCAGAGAAATTTGCTCGCGCGATCGTTGAAGCGACTACACATTATGAAGATTATGACCTCATTGCGAAATTATCCAAAGGTCTTGGAACAGCAATGAAAGGGATTGAGATTTCTACATTGGATGCTTCTGAACGTATGCAAGAGCGTGGCTGGTAGAAAGGAAGCTAGGAAGCCAATGGTGAAAATCGGTGTATTGGCACTTCAGGGAGCCGTTAGGGAGCATGTCCGCTGCCTCGAAGCTCCTGGGGTGGAAGTGAGCATTGTCAAGAAAGTAGAGCAGCTTGAGGAGTTGGACGGTCTTGTCTTCCCTGGTGGGGAAAGCACGACGATGCGCCGCCTCATCGATAAATATGGCTTTTTTGAACCTTTGAAGGCATTCGCTGCACAGGGCAAGCCGGTATTTGGTACGTGTGCTGGGTTGATTTTAATGGCGGCACGTATTGATGGAGAGGATCATGGGCATCTTGAATTAATGGATATGACAGTGCAACGGAACGCTTTTGGTCGTCAGCGCGAAAGCTTCGAAACAGACTTGATTGTGGAAGGCGTTGGCGATGACGTACGTGCGGTTTTTATCCGTGCCCCTTTAATTCAGGAAGTGGGTCAAAATGTGGACGTGCTGTCCAAGTTTGGCGATGAAATTGTTGTCGCTAGACAAGGTCATTTGCTTGGTTGTTCATTCCATCCTGAACTGACGGATGATCGGAGATTTCATCAATACTTCGTCCAAATGGTAAAAGAAGCAAAAACCATTGCTCAATCATAAACAATGCGTTGAGAGGAACTAGTAATAGGAATACTTCTGTTCAGAGAGCTAGTGGACGGTGCGAACTAGCCAGAGGTGCCTATGAATCCATCCTTGAGTGGAATGCTGAACATAAGTAGGCGTTTCCGGTTCTGGCCGTTATCCAGATGAGTGGTCAGCGGTATAGCTGGCAACAAGGGTGGCAACGCGGGTGCTCTCGTCCCTTTTCTTTAGGGATGAGAGCTTTTTTGTATATAAACATTGATTCGATACCAAAGGAGGCGTTTTATATGTTGGATATTAAACGGTTGCGAAAAGACTTTGCAGGAATTAAGGAAAAGTTGCAAACACGTGGTGAGGACATTTCAGGCCTCGAAAAGTTTGGTAGCCTAGATGAAAAAAGGCGGCAAGTGATTGTAAAGGTAGAAGAATTAAAAAGCCGTCGTAACCAAGTATCACAAAAGGTCGCTCAGCTTAAACGGGAAAAGAAAGACGCAGATCATCTCATTAAAGAAATGCGTGACGTTTCTGATGAGATTAAAGGGTTAGATGAAACATTGCGTCAACTTGATGAAGAGCTTGATCAACTATTGCTTGCGATTCCAAATGTCCCCCACGAAAGCACTCCTGTTGGTGAAACGGAAGATGACAACGTCGAAGTGCGTAAATGGGGGGAAGTGCCGAACTTTCCTTTTGAACCGAAAGCCCATTGGGATCTAGCCACAGCATTAGGTATTGTTGATTTTGAGCGTGCCGCGAAAGTCACAGGAAGCCGTTTTGCCTTCTATAAAGGGGCAGGAGCGCGGTTAGAGCGTGCGCTTATTAACTTTATGATGGATCTCCATCACGACAAGCACGGCTATGAGGAGGTTCTTCCGCCATACCTCGTCAATCGTACGAGCATGACTGGAACGGGACAATTACCGAAGTTTGAAGAGGACGCCTTTAAAATTCGCGAGGAGGATTATTTCCTCATTCCGACAGCAGAAGTCCCAGTGACCAACTTGCATCGAGACGAAATTTTATCTGCGGATCAGCTACCGATCGCTTACACGGCATACAGCATGAATTTCCGTTCTGAAGCAGGCTCTGCTGGGCGCGATACCCGTGGACTGATCAGGCAGCACCAATTTAATAAAGTCGAACTCGTTCGATTTGTAGCACCTGAAGATTCTTATGATGAACTTGAAAAGCTCACAGGCCATGCCGAAAAGGTGTTGCAGCTTCTGAAGCTTCCATATCGGGTGATGAGCATGTGTACGGCTGATCTCGGCTTTACAGCAGCGAAAAAGTATGACTTAGAAGTATGGATTCCGAGCGCAAACACGTATCGGGAAATTTCTTCTTGCAGTAACTTTGAAGACTTTCAAGCGCGCAGAGCCAACATTAAATTCCGTCGAGAGGCGAAAGGCAAAGCTGAGTTCGTTCACACATTAAACGGTTCTGGCCTTGCTGTTGGCCGTACGGTGGCAGCGATTTTGGAAAACTATCAACAGGAAGACGGAACAATTGTCATTCCAGAAGTGCTTCGCCCGTATATGGGTGGGATGGAAAAGTTTGAGGCGTAGTTACAAAGGGGGCTGTCGCAAAAGCACCTTAAAACATAAAGTCGGGAGAACCGCATCAAACGGTTCTCCCGATTTTTGTGTGGTTCTCTGGAATGAGATCCGAAGCACGAGTTGATTCATGGTATACTGCAGATAAGTAGCCGTTTGGTTACGCAAAAAAATCGCATGCAAACAAAGTGTGCGTGAGTCGATGTTGCACTTGTGCCTGTGGTGAAAGCGTCCGCCAAGTCGCCATTTCGAACGAATAAGCAAAGGAGCTGTCTCAAAAAGGGCGTTTCAACAAGAGTGAACGCCCTCTATTTTTGATTATAAAGTGAAAATGAAATTTCATTCAGAGGAGGTTCTTCCCTTTCCTCGTCGAATGGTGTGAGTCCCAATAGGATAAGGTTGACTCCATCCTCCAAGTGGGGGCTTTCGTTAGTTACATAGATCAACACCCAATTTTTCAAAGTAATGCAAAGCTAATGAGAAACGCGCTGTCTTTAGTGGATTGACGATTTGACTGACGTATAGATCACCAGCACCGCTCAAAAGCATGCCTGCTTCTTCTATCGACAGTGCTGTGCGATTCGCTAAAAAGGTAGCCATGTTTTTTGTCGCTTGAACAGCGGCTGCATCTAACGTTTCCGCAGAGGCTATGGTCATAAAATGGGTATCTGTTTTAAGCGCAGGAAGGGGGAACATTCGCTCTTTCTTGACATTTACTTTTAACGTAACGGTGCCAGCAATTTCAACACCACAGATAAGGATTTCCCCATCTCCCATTGCGGCATGTAAATCTCCGAGGGCGAGTAATGCTCCATCCACCTCCACTGGAAGATAGACCGTTGTTCCTGGCTTAATATCTTTCGTGTCTAGGTTGCCGCCGTGTGGTCCTGGGGTACCGTTATTGATCGGTTCTCCTGGCGGTGCCGTTCCGATCACTCCGATCATCGGTTGAAGAGGGAGGCGGAGACCCGTGGAATAAACGACGTCATCCCCTTCGATAGGAAAGAGCTTTGTTGTTGGTGAGTTTAAGGACTCGCCAAGTGCTCCTAGTCCAGGAGCAGCAGTCATGACACCTTGTTTGCCTACCTTGATGTCGAGTATCTCGATTTCAAGCATATCCCCTCGTCTGGCTCCTTCGACGTAGAGAGGGCCGGTAGCGGGGTTTACTCGGTTAAAGTCAATGGACGTGAGCGCTTGCTCTTCATTCGTTATTTGATCGCTGAAACAATCCTTCGTTTCAAAAATGACCGTATCCCCTGATTGACAAGAAGCGATAGGGACATTTTCCTTATCCATAAAAAAGATGGTGTTCTCATTCGATAGTCGAATCATAGCTTAGCCTCCTTATGCCTTCCAGCTTCACTTTACCATAAAAGGGAATAAAAAATCCTCAAAGCACGATTGGCTTTGAGGAAAGGTGAGGGATTATTGCCCAACCACTTGGATTCGTCCTTCCACAGGAGGGATTGGCTGACCAGAAGCAATATAACGACTAGCCGCCTCGCTAAGCAATTCACCCGTGTCGATAACAAGGGTTCCATCGGCCAACCAAGAGTAACCATCACCGCCAGCTGCTAAAAAGTCATTAGTGGCAACTGTATACGTTTTATTTTTATCCAAAGGTTCACCGTTAACCGTAAGATCGATAATACGTTCTCCTGGTGCTTTCGTTTGATCATACGTCATCTGAACGCCAGATACTTGAAGAAAGCCTCCGTTTTCAGCTGGAGCTAAACGAACCGAATGCTCGAGTGATTGTAATAATTGATCCCCTGTGATTTCAAGGGCTATCACCGTATTCGTAAATGGGAATGCAGCGATTACGTCTCCTTTTGTCACGTCGCCTGCTTCGATGTTTGCACGGATGCCTCCACCATTCGTAAAGGCAATGTCAGCGCCTGTCATGTCTCGCATGGCGTCGGTAATAAGGTTCCCAAGGTTGGATTCTTGGGTGCGAACAATCTCGCGCGCACCAACGAGTCGTTCGGGTACCGTGCCAATCACTTCCGCAAGAGCGTCCTCTACTTCTTTTTTATACGTATCGAGTAAATTCTCAACCTCAGGATCAGCCGTTAAACCTGGGTAATCTCTAATAAGCTGGCCGTAAGCAGAGGCGAATTCCCCTTGATGGAATAAGACATAGGTTACGCCTACAGCTTTTCCGTGCTCATACGCTTGCGTAATATACGTATCGTTTACTTTCACTGGTGACTCTAGCGTCGTATGGCTGTGCCCTCCTAAAATTAAATCGATCCCTTCCACTTGTTCAGCGATCTGACGGTCGACACCATAGCCAATGTGGGTGAGAAGAAACACATGATCGACGGTCGGTGCAATTTGATTGACGAGCGATTGGGCAGCCTCCACCTCATCGGTAAACGTTAAGCCTTTAATGTTATCGGGATGTGTCTTGACTGGAGTGTCAGAAGCTGTTAAGCCGATCAACGCCACCTTTTGATCGTGAATCTGAACGATCTGATGGGTGGAGAATAGGGTGTTCCCTGATTCAGTCTTAAGGACGTTACCACTTAGGAGTGGGAATGCTAAAGTCTCCTCAGCTATTTGAACAAGCCGCTCATAGCCAAAGTTAAAATCGTGATTCCCTGCCACCATCGCATCATAGCCCATAAGGTTCATCGCTTCGGCGGCAGCTTCCCCTTCGTTGAAGTTCACATAGTTTGTGCCGTGGAACGTATCCCCAAGGTCAAGCAGCAAGCTTTCTGAGTTTGATTCACGCACGGAATTGGCGATGGAGGCGATTTTCGCTAATCCCATTTCACCATTGCTTTCATTGGGAAGAATTCGGCCGTGAAGATCGTTCGTGTGTACAATGGAGAGGCGCTCAAAGTTTTCATCTAGCCTCTCAAACATGTCGGTAAGCTCTGTTCGAGTCAATTTCGTTTTTGGCCGAAGCTTGTTGTTTTTTTCGAGCACAACAAGGCCATATTCAAGAGCAGCCGCTACCTCTGCTGGATAGGTGATTTGCCGCTGATCACGAACTTTTTTTAGCACATCTAAGTTAGAGGGTTCAAGCTGTAATGCCCGAATCAGTAAAACATATGCTTCCTCTTTACTAATCGGCCGTGTGGCGCCAAACTCTGCTCCTAACGTGTTGTCAAGAATATCCATCCGAATAGCTGCTTCTATGTAAGGAATGGCTTCTTTGGAGACATCGGAAAATGGCACATCGGCCCCTTCGTACATAGCAACCTCAAGTTCTAATTCATCAAGAAGGGTGATGAGATACTCCTCTTTTGTCACATGAGGTTTTCCCTTAGCTTCAGCAAAAGGCGTTTGAAAGCATGTAAGGACAAGAAAAAATGAGATAAGTGAGAGTATTGCTTTTTTCATAAAAATTCATCCTTTCATTAAAATGGTGATCTTTTTCTAGTGTACCAGAAGATAGCCGATTTCCAACGATGTGTAACAATAAATTAATTTATTGTTAAAAAAAGAGGTTCTTAGTCAAATGTTGGGGTGGCATAGGAGGGCGAGCCCCTCTTATCCTACCCCGAATGTTTGATGTTTGAATTGATGATGCAAGAGAATACGGTTTCGCAAGCGATCATAACGCCGAAAACCAAAGGCATTTCTCTTAATCACCTTCGTTTGATTATTCAGTCCTTCAATAAAACCATTGTTTAAGCCAAACGCGAAGCTATTCAAGATCTCGGTCTGCCAGTTCTTCAGCGTCTGAATGGCTCGGTGGAACTCCTTTAACGGGCTCGCCTCCACTCTTCGGTAAAAGGCGTAGAGCCCTTGCTTCACCTCGCTCATTCGTCCTTCCCTTCCTTGCATCTTCGCTTCTTGATACCACCGACGAAAATGTTCTTTTAGCTCATACGCTTCCCTTAAATCAGGGGATAGCTCTAAGTACCGCTCCACCTTCTTCTTTTGCTTATCATCCAGTCCTTCTCTCTCTTTCTGAAACAGATGTTTGATCCGTTTACATCGTTTTCGATGATACGGATGGAACGCTTTTTGCACTCGGCGGCGAACCCCTTCCAGAGCCCAGTAGATGTAACGACAGAAATGGAACGGATCCCCAATGATGAGCGGGTGGCCTAAGGCCTTTTGAACAGCCGACTTGAAGGTATAACTAAGATCCATCACGACCGTTTTTACATGATGACCCTTCTCTTGAAGATATCGTTTAAGCGTATCGGCTTTACGATCCGGTAAGATATCCAGTGGCTTCCGTGTATCTGCATCCGCAATGATCACTTGATATTTCCCCGCATTCGTATCCCCTTTGTAATCATCAATCGCAATCCGAGGAGGAAGGTGATCCACCTTCTTCACGAGGGGGGCCGCCAATTGATCAAACCGGCGCATGGCAGTTGTCACGGACGTTTGGAATTGATTCGCTGTGTCCGTAAAGTTCTTCCCTTGAATGAGCCGTAAGCGAAACGCTTGATTCCATTCCACTGTCTGACGCTGATATCGCTCTACAAAACAGGCTTTCTCCGCAAACCGCTTCCCGCATCTGCACGCGTACCGGCGCTTTCGATAGAATAGATACACCCACCGTTCAAAGAGCTTGAGATGTTGAACTTTTTGGATGCGGTAATCATGGATTCTCTCGGTTCTCTCCCCGCAGGATGGGCAACGATGAGGCGTTCGCGGCATTTCTACATGGAGCGCGATAAAGCCCTCTCGTTCCTCCATCTTTGTGACCTTCACACCTTTTAATCCGGGCAAATTCATGGTAAAATTCATCGTACACGCAGCTCCTATCCTTTCTTTGTTTCTGGACAATTCAAGGATAATGGATAAAGGAGCCTGCGTGCATTTTTTTTGCCCTCTTTTGTGCAAAAACCCCAACATTTATTGTAGAGCCAAAAAAGAATTAATTAAATTTATGCAAAAAAAACGCCTCTAGCGACTGCTAGAGACGTTGCAAATCATGCTTGAGCAGGCTGCTGATGAGCTCCTGACTCGATCTCTTCCATGTAATGACATGCGGCGAGATGACCGTCTTTCATATAGTCAGCTGTACGCAGCTCAGGGGTTTCCGTTCGACATTTATCAGTCGCAAATGGACACCGAGTATGGAAGCGACAGCCGTTTGGTGGATCGATTGGCGAAGGAACATCGCCTTTAAGGATAATGCGCTCTTTTTTCTTCTCAGGGTCCGGTACGGGAATCGCAGATAAAAGCGCCTTCGTATACGGATGCTGAGGATTTTCAAACAATGACGTTTTATCAGCAATTTCCACGATGCGACCAAGATACATGACGATCACTCGATCCGAAATATGGCGAACGACACCGAGATCATGGGAAATAAACAGATACGTTAGTTTGAATTCCCGTTGAAGTCGTTTTAGTAGGTTAATTACTTGCGCTTGGATCGACACGTCGAGCGCGGAAACGGCTTCGTCACAAACGATCAATTTCGGATTTACCGAAAGAGCACGGGCAATCCCGATCCGTTGACGCTGACCTCCACTGAACTCATGGGGAAAGCGGTCAGCTTGGTGAGAACCGAGGCCTACGGTATCCATTAGTTCACGAATGCGCTCGCCACGCTTGTCTCTTGGGACGACTTTTTGAATTTCCATTGCTTCCTCGAGCACTTGACGAATCGTCTGTCGCGGGTTGATGGAAGCATAAGGGTCTTGGAAAATGATCTGTAAATCTTTACGTTTTTTACGCATTTCTCTTTTATTTAAGGAAAGGAGATCTTCCCCTTGGAACTCGATCTTCCCATCTGTTGGCTCATCTAAGCGAAGAATCGCTCGGCCTGTTGTCGATTTCCCACAGCCAGATTCCCCAACGATACTAACAGTTTCCCCTTCATAGATCGTAAAAGACACATCGTCTACTGCTTTTACGTGGTTGACCGTTCGCCCTAAAATACCGCCTTTGATCGGAAAGTATTGTTTTAGGCCTTCAACTTTAAGAAGTTCTTTCTGCATAGATGTTCACCTCCGGATCGCCGTCCCATTGTTCTGAATAAACCCAACAGCGAATTTGATTCCCGTTCTCGTCCGTTTCAAGATCCGGAAGGCGTTCTTTACAAATATCGCTCGCAAATGGGCATCGTGGTGCAAAGCGGCAGCCTTCAGGCATATCTGCCGGGCTAGGGACATTCCCTTTAATAACCGATAGCTCTTCGTCCTCAAGGTCAATGTCATGACGAGGGAGAGAGTTTAATAGACCAACGGTGTATGGGTGACGTGGATTTTTAAATAACGTTTTCACATCGGCATATTCAACGACTTTCCCACAATACATAACAGCGACGTAGTCACAGGTTTCCGCAACAACGCCAAGGTCATGGGTAATCATAATGATTGACATGCCGAGACGATCCTGTAAATCTTTCATGAGCTCAAGAATTTGCGCTTGAATCGTCACATCCAATGCAGTTGTTGGTTCATCGGCAATTAGTAGCTCCGGATTACAGGCGAGTGCCATCGCAATCATGACACGCTGTCTCATTCCACCTGATAACTCGTGTGGATACTGGTGCACCCGTTTTTCAGGAGAAGGAATCCCAACGAGCTTCAGCATATCAACAGAGCGTTTTAACGCTTCTTTTTTTCCTAACTTTTCGTGGATGCGGAACGACTCACTAATTTGCTGTCCTACTGTATAAACAGGGTTCAATGATGTCATCGGTTCTTGGAAAATCATTGAAATTTCGTTCCCGCGAATTTTTCGCATGTAAGCTTCGTTTTTTGTAACGAGATTTTCCCCTTTAAAGTTAATCTCTCCACCGACTACTTTTCCAGGCTCTTGAATTAACTTTAAAATCGAGAGGGACGTAATGCTTTTACCAGAGCCGGATTCTCCAACAATCCCTAGCGTTTTTCCTTTAGGGACAGAGAACGTCACACCGTCCACCGCTTTTACCTCGAACGCTTCTGTGAAAAAGGAGGTACGGAGGTCACGCACTTCAAGAATCGTCTCCGCCTTTGAGGCCACTTTCGTCGTCACAACATTTCCCACCTTTCTTCATCCATCTATATATGACACGTACAGTTATTTTTAATTTTTAATCTAGGTCAATCCGCTTGTTCAAGAAGCGATACGTAATATCGACGAGCAAGTTAACAAAAACGAACAGGACGGAAATGACGAGTACAGCTCCTTGGACCACAGGGAAGTCACGCTGTCTAATCGCTTCAATGATTAATCGACCGAGCCCGTTAATTGCAAAGACTTGTTCGGTTAAGACCGAGCCGCCTAATAGGAATCCGAATTGAATCCCGACAACGGTGACGACAGGGATCAAAGCGTTCTTCAAGGCATGGCGATACACAACGACACGCTCTTTTACCCCTTTCGCACGAGCGGTACGAATGTAATCTTGATGGAGGACCTCCAGCATACTGGATCGCGTCATTCTCGCAACGATCGCTGCTCCAGCAGTACCTAACGTAATGACAGGTAAAACGATTTGACGGAACGAACCCCAGCCTGAAGGCGCGAACCAAGCCGTATCAAACGGTAGCCATGGTGTATAGCCAATCGCAAACCATTGAATCAGCATTAACCCGAGCCAGAAGTTTGGCATCGATAAGCCGAAAAGGGCAATGATCATTAAGGACGTATCAGCAAAAGAGTAACGCTTTGTTGCAGAAACAATTCCCGCAATTAACCCTAAGAATACACTTAAAATAATACTGTAGATTGATAGTTCAAGAGTGACCCAAAATCGTTGGGCAATATCATCAGCTACAGGGCGACCACTACGGAAGGATGTTCCTAGATCCCCTTGGATGACACCTGATACATAGTTAAAGTATTGAACAGGAACCGGATCATTAAGACCGAGCCGTTCGCGAATGTTTTCAACGGTTTGTTGAGGTGCACTCTCCCCAGCAATCATGATCGCAGGGTCACCAGGGACGAGGTGCAGCAAGCTGAAAACAATAATCGACACACCAATTAAGACAGGAATAGTTTGAAGTAGACGTCGAATGATAAAAACAAACAATGTTTTGCACCTCTTTTCCTAGTTTTTCGATTTTGGATCAAGTGCATCTCTTAATCCATCTCCAAAAATATTAAACGCAAGTACGACGACGACAATTGCTAACCCTGGGAACAAGGCAACATGAGGTGCGTCATACATGTAGTTTCGGCCATCGCTAAGCATCGCTCCCCATTCAGGAATCGGCGGCTGTGCACCGAGCCCGAGGAAGGAAAGGGCACTGGCTGTAAGGATGGACGTAGCAATGCTTAACGTCCCTTGAACGATAATCGGAGATAAGACGTTCGGTAAAATGTGCTTGAAAATAATGCGAGCGTCGCTTGCACCGAGCGCTTTCACCGCATCAATGTACTCCAATTTTCGGACGGCAAGGGTAGAACCACGGACAATCCGGGCAAACACAGGGATCGAGAAAATCCCAACAGCGATAATAACGTTATTTATACTCCCTCCTAGAATACTAATAATCGCTAGAGCTAGTAGAATTCCAGGGAATGCGAGGAGAACGTCCATAATTCTCATGATGACGGTATCAACAAGCCGACCGTAATAACCGGACACGACTCCGAGAATAACTCCAACAATCGCTCCTAGTACGACAGAGAAAAATCCTACATATAGGGTGATCGACATCCCGTGAATGATTCGAGTAAAAATGTCGCGCCCGTGGTGGTCTGTACCGAACCAATGTTCAGCCGATGGTTCGGCGAGCTTATTCATCACATTTGGCTCATAAGGATCGTAGGTTGTAAAATATGGTCCAATTAAAGCGACAACAATGAAGAAAATAATTAAGGACAAGCCGACCATGGCCGCTTTGTTTTTTGCGAGTTTTTTATAAAAATTTTTCCAACTCTGAATGCGAGGATTCGGAGGTGGAGCTGCGGTAGCTTCGCTGTTAATCGTCTGTTCCGTCTGTGCGCTCATCGCTCATTTTCATTCCTTTCATTATTCGTTAAATATTTTGACAAATTAATACTATTTACTCGGTTGATTATACCACGTCCATATTTTTTTACAATGTCAAAATTTGTTTTGTACTATAATAATTCATTGTAAAATCATACCGAAGTTTGTCAAAAAACTTGAAATATATTTTTTCAGTGGACAATTGATCGTGTTAGGTGTACACCAGTTCTTCAACGTGCTAAAGTTTATGAATCTTTCAAAAAAATCTTGTTTTTCTAGAATGCTTAAGTTATAGTGATATTGATTTTAAAAAAATCACAAATGGAAAAATAGGGGGTATTTTCGTGAAAGTGTCTAAAAATTCTTTCCTTTTTTGGGCCCTTGCACTCATGCTAACCGTTGTACTAGCAGCGTGTGCTAGCGAGCCTAACGAGGGTGCAGCCGACCCAGAAACAGACGAAGGCGAAGGGACTGAAGCGCCAGCTGAAGCTGGTGGCGATTTAGTGATTGCCCAATTATCTGATGTTGTGTCTTTAGACCCAGCAGGATCTAACGATACGCCATCATCTGACGTTCAAGCAAACATTTACGAGACGCTTGTCGTCACAGACCAAGACATGGAGCTTCATCCGGGTCTAGCAACAGAATGGAATCCAATTGATGATACGACATGGGAGTTTAAGCTTCGTGAAGGGGTAAAATTCCATGATGATACGGACTTTAATGCGGAAGTTGTAAAGGCGAACTTGGAGCGTATTCTTGATCCAGAAGTGGCGTCTCCGCGCGCATTTCTTTATGACATGATTACTGATATTGAAGTCGTTGACGATTACACGGTTCATATTACAACAGAATTTCCATTTGCTCCACTACCTGCTCACTTAGCGCATAACGGTGGCGGTATGGTTTCTTTAGAAGCGATTGAAGCTGATTATGCTGCGATGGAAGAAGGAAAAGATCCAGGTAGCTACATCAATGAAAACCCAACTGGTACAGGTTACTTCAAATTTGACGATCGTGTACCTGATCAATATGTAAGGCTCGTGCGCAACGATGACTATTGGGATGGAACTGCGTTACTAGACTCTGTCACTTTTAAAGTTGTAGGTGAAGACTTAACACGTATTGCTGAGCTAGAAACAGGAGATTCTCACATCTCTAACCCATTAAGCCCATCTGACGTTTCTCGTGTGGAAGCGACAGAAGGTATGCACGTCCATCGACAAGATTCTATGAGCTTGTCCTACATTGGCTTTAACTTAGACAAAGAGCCATTTGATGATGTACGCGTACGTCAAGCGATCTCAATGGCAATCGATAAAAGTCAGATTATTGACGGAATTTACGATGGTGTCGGAATTCCAGCGATCGGACCGTTAGCACCAGGTACGGTTGGTTACGATGATACAGTTTCTGGTCTTGATCACGATATTGAAAAAGCGAAAGAGCTTCTTGCAGAAGCTGGATATGAAGATGGGTTCTCTACAACGCTTTGGACTAACGACAACCGTGAGCGTGTTGACGCTGCGACTAACGTCCAAGCCCAATTGAAAGAAATCGGAATCGACGTAGAGATTGAAGTGCTTGAATGGGGAACATACCTTGAAAATACAGCAAATGGTGAGCATGACATGTTCGTCCTTGGTTGGTCTACGGTAACAGGAGATGCAGACTACGGTCTATATGCATTGTTCCACTCTTCTCAAGTAGGTGAGCCAGGAAACCGTACATTCTTAAAAGATGATGAATTAGATGAATTGCTTGATAAAGCGCGTAGAGAAACAGATGAAGAAACACGCCTCGCTCTTTACCATGATGTTCAAGAAAAGCTAGTTGAGCTTGCGCCAATGCTTTACATCCATCACCAACAATACCTACTAGGTGTTCGTGATGAAGTGAAGAATCTTGAGCAATCTCCGACGCAAATCTTGCAATTAAAAGACGTTTACATCGAGCAATAATCTTAATTGAGGCACTTTCTCTAGTGGAAGGTGCCTCACCCTTTAAAAAAGATCTTGCCAAGCTGCCTGTGATTTGTTATAGTAATTTTCGTCAGCATGACCGTTATGGAGGAGTACCCAAGTCTGGCTGAAGGGATCGGTCTTGAAAACCGACAGGCGGGTTAAACCGCGCGGGGGTTCGAATCCCTCCTCCTCCGCCATTACATAACGAAAATGATTCCCCTCTAAAAGTCGAGGCTTTAGAGGGGTTTTTTATGCCTTTTTGTCCCCTTATATACTAAAGGGTGCCGTGGGCTACCTTTTCCCGTTGTCTTAAAGTATAGAACAAGGGAATCGTGCTCATGCTAGAAAATACGCGATCGCTTGGAAAGGATTAAGACGATGATGGATGAGAAGAAAAAACAAGAGCAAGGGCTATCAACAATCGAAAAAGCATATGTTCGTTGGGTATCTATGAGGAAATTTGAAAAAGGGCCCGCGTCAAGTAAACGTCTCCCTTATAATAATAGGTAGATGCAGGTTGGAAGAGGAGAGTACGTATGCAGAAAGACGATTTTTATTATATGCGTGAGGCCCTAGTTCAAGCGGATGAAGCCGAACGGTTAGGAGAAGTGCCGATCGGAGCAGTGATTGTAAAGGATGGAGTTGTTGTAGCTAAGGCTTATAACCTACGGGAAATCAACCAACAGGCGATTGCCCATGCTGAGCTGCTTGCGATCGAGAAAGCATGTAAAGCATTAGGGACATGGCGATTAACGGGTTGTACGTTGTACGTGACGCTAGAGCCATGCCCGATGTGTGCGGGGGCCATTGTTCAATCCCGGATCGAACGTGTCGTATACGGTGCAACTGACCCGAAAGCCGGCTGTGCGGGAACACTAATGAACCTTCTGAACGAAGCGCGATTCAATCATCAAACAATCGTCGAGTCTGGTGTACTAGAAGAAGAATGTAGTCAGAGATTGACCGCTTTCTTCCGCAAGCTGCGAGAACGGAAAAAACGAGGGAGCGATACATAGGACTTTCCGGTCTTTTCCTATTGCATTCTTCGAGAAAACAAACTATACTAGAAATGCGTCTCTTTTGACGCCAACAACCATGTTATTAAATTTCCGTGCTAGGTGGGGAGGTAGCGGTGCCCTGTCACTCGCAATCCGCTATAGCGAGGCTGAATCCCTTCTAGAGGTTTTGTCACCGTAGGGTCTGCCCTAAGTAAGTGGTGTTGACGCTTGGGTTCTACGCAACGAAAACCCACGAACCCTGTCAGGTCCGGAAGGAAGCAGCAGTAAGTGGCCCCTTTCGTGTGCCGTAGAGTCGCCTGGGCCGAGCTAACTGCTCAGGTAACGCCTAGGGTGGCATGATCGAAGGAAGGTGCACGGTTTTATACTTAATCATAAAAAGAGGCTGGGACAAATCTAACTAAGAAGTAATTGTAGAAAGGGTCCGATCATCAAAATAAGATGTTTGGACCCTTTTTAGTTGTATTTTTGGTCATCTGTTGTCCTATTAACTGCTCATGGCGGTGTACTTTCTCAAGTTCACCGCCATGAATGCAAAACCTAATTCATTTTTTACCTTCTCTTTTCCTCTCACTGACATACGAGTGAAACCCAAATTAGCCTTCAAAAATCCGAAGACTGGTTCCACATCAATCTTACGTTTACCGTAGATTTCGCCCGTTTTCTCTTCTGAAAGCTTTTGTCTGATGGATTCCTTTTGCTGTTCCCATTTTTCATTGTAGTGTATTTTTCGGTTATGGCCTTCTTTAGCCTTGGTGCATTGGGAACGGAATGGGCAACCTGAACAATCCTCACACTCGTAGACTTTAAATGCTCGTGTAAAACCACTTTTATCTTTCCGATTTGATAGGTAACGGAACGTCAACTTTTGCCCGTTTGGACATGTAAAAGAATCTGTTTCCTCGTCATATTCCCAATTGGCAGAGTGAAAGTCGTTATTTTTATATCTTTTTTTCTTCTCCTTACGGTACATACTTATACGTGATAAGTGGAGTGCACTCCCGATTCATTACATCTTCATAATTCTGTTCACTACCATACCCTGCATCAGCGACAATGTACTGGGGCAGCTTAAAGAAGTGTTCCTCAATCTTATCCAGAAAAGGAATAAGCGTGCGTGTATCTGTTGGATTTGCGAAGACATCAAATGCAAGCGTATATTGCCCTTCTGTCGCAATTTGCACATTATATCCTGCTTTTAGCTGGCCGTTCTTCATGTAATCATCTTTCATTCGCATAAAAGTGGCATCCGGATCCGTCTTGGAATAACTGTTACGCTCTCCGAATATGGACATGTCGTTTTGGTATTTTTGTTTGCGGGCCAAAAAATCTTTGAACTGTTTGAGGTACTGTTTCGATCTTTTGCGTTCCGAACGTAGTTGTTTACGTTCCTCTACTTCTGCACTTTCTTTAATTTTTTTATCAAATTCCTCCACTTTCTCGTCAAGCTTTTGCACGACCTCGTGGAGTTCTTTAGGAGATAGTTCTTCCTGATCTTCCCGTTCTATTACCGGAATAATTTCCTTTTCCAGCAATTCATCATACATTTGATTGGATTTCTCCACCAAAGCTGCACTGTATTTTTCCGTCGCTTTGCGCCAAACAAACGTAAATTTATTGGCGTTCGCTTCGATCTTCGTCCCGTCAATAAAGATAGCTTCTTCCTCTATCAATTTTTCCTGCACAAGCTGGCAACGAAATTGGACGAAGCACTGACGTAGTAGTTCTTTTACGTCTTCGTGGACACGAAAGCGATTGATGGTACGGTAACTCGGTTCGTATCCTTGAGCCAGCCACATCATACGAATACTATCCTTGAGTAATGCTTCCATTTTTCTTCCGGAGAAAACAGATTGTGTGTAAGCACATAAAATCACTTTCATCATCATTCGTGGATGGTAAGCAGGGCTGCCCGTGTCACGCAAAAAACTGGCGAAGGCTTCATCAGGAATCTGTTCCACGAGGTCATTTACAGTGTAGGCAATATCCTTTTCCTGAAGCTTTACTTCTAAATCTAACGGCAAAATCACTTGATCCATGTTATAATATTTAAACATAAGGACACCCCCGGTAAGTTATTGTGTGGTTACTTTAATTTTACCAGAAGGTGTCCTTTAGGTTTCAACAAATTAGTTGATTGTAGCGAAAGGAGCGAGACGCCTTCGGGAAAAGCATTCGGCGAAGATCCCGCAGGGCGGTTTTCCCGAGGAAGCTGAGGCAATGCCCGAGGCAAGCGAGCATCCTGTAGCGAAAATCAACAACAAAGTTTAGCAGAGCATAAAAAGGAAAGAGAGACACCCACCCAAACTTATTGGGATGAGTGCCTCTCTATTTTTTATTTACCGGGTTTTGTCCCAGCCTCTTTTTTTACTTCTTTGATGTGAACGATCAATGGATCGGCGTGAAGAAATGGAGAAATTTTTGAAATCCATCCCTCCATTCAGATATAATAGAAAAAGATGTGTACGCGGAAAAAAGGAGGTTGTGGGATGAGTTATCAAGCGTTGTACCGCGTGTGGCGGCCTCAGAAGCTGCAAGATGTGGTTGGACAAGAGCATATTACGAAAACATTGCAAAACGCGTTGGTGCAAGAGAAATTTTCCCATGCCTACTTATTTTCCGGGCCTAGAGGAACAGGGAAAACGAGTGCGGCAAAAATTATTGCAAAAGCGATAAACTGCGAGCAGGCTCCTATCGCTGAACCGTGTAATGAATGCCGAGCGTGTAAAGGAATCACCTCAGGTTCAATTGTAGATGTGATGGAAATTGATGCGGCCTCAAATAATGGAGTGGACGAAATTCGCGACATCCGTGATCATGTGAAGTTTGCCCCAAGTGAAGTTCGCTATAAAGTGTATATTATTGATGAAGTACATATGCTTACAACCGGTGCGTTTAACGCGTTGTTAAAAACGTTAGAAGAACCTCCGAGCCATGCCATTTTTATTTTAGCAACGACAGAGCCTCACAAAATTCCACTCACGATCATTTCTCGTTGTCAACGATTTGATTTTAAGCGTATTTCCAACGACGCTCTTGTGGGACGAATGAAGGAAATATTGACCCATGAAGGGATTGAAGCAGAGGATGAAGCGTTGGTTCTCGTGGCTCGAGCAGCAGAAGGTGGGATGCGGGATTCGCTTAGCCTTCTTGATCAAGCGATCTCTTTTGCTGATGAACGGGTCACGGTAGAGGATGTCCTTGCGATTACCGGTGCGGTTTCCCACGAAGTGCTTACCCAGGTTGTTGAATCAGCACAGAAAGGAGAAACAGCAGAAGCGCTACAGCTTGTGAACCAGCTATTAGCTAACGGAAAGGACCCACTCCGTTTTGTAGAGGATTTAATTTACTACTACCGTGATCTCATGTTATTTAAAGCAGCCCCGGAAGCAAGTCAACTATTAGAGCGAGCGCAGATAAATGATTCTTTTAAAACATTAGCAGGGGAAATTAACGACGCATCTCTTTTTGCGGCGATCGAGATTTTGAACGATTGTCAACAACGAATGCGATGGTCTTCTCATCCCCGTGTCGCATTAGAATTAGGGGTGGTAACCCTTTGTCAACAGGTGGTGCAAGTACCTGCATCACCTCAGGCAGGGGCAGCTACCCACCCTAATGTAGAAGCTCTCCAAGAGCGAATCCAGCAATTAGAGCAAGCGGTCCAATCATTGAAAGTAAATGGGGTAGCTAGTGTTACCGCAGAGGAACCGAAGTCGAAGCAGGCGTCGCGCCGTCCTTTAAAACAAATGCCTAAAAGCCAAGCGCCGACAGGGAAAATCAAAGAGTTACTTAAGGAAGCGTCCAAACAGCAGCTCCAGTTGGTCAATGGCCGATGGGGAGAGATTATGGAACGGGTTAAAGCACAAAATGTACCTGCCCATGCTTGGTTGATGGATTGCAAGCCGGCGGCAGCATCTCCGAAGTTTATTTTGTTAGCGTTCCAAAATGAAATGCATCGTGATATGATTGATACGAAATTTCGTCCGTTTATTGAATCTGTGTTACGCGACATTTTCCAAGCGCCGCTGGATTTTCAAACGTTGCTACAAAGCCAGTGGAATAAAGTGAAGGAAGAATACGTCCGTGATCAGCGGGGGGACGGAGAGGAACCGTCGTCCGACCCGCTAATAGAGGAAGCCATCAAGTTAGTAGGATCTGATTTAATTGAAGTGAAGGATTAATTGAGGAGGTTTTTTGAATGAAAAATATGGGACAAATGATGAAACAAATGCAAAAAATGCAAAAGCAAATGATGAAAGCGCAGGAAGAACTAAAGGAAAAGACCGTCGAGGCGACAGCTGGTGGCGGAATGGTGACGGTTGTAGCGAGTGGCGACAAGCGAATTTTAGATGTGAAAATTTCTGAAGACGTCGTTGATCCAGATGATGTAGAGATGCTTCAAGATTTAATCTTAGCGGCAACAAATGAAGCGTTAAAGAAAGTGGATGAGTTGGTCGAACAAGACATGGGTAAGTTTACGAAGGGATTGAACATGCCGGGTATGTTCTAGGAGGAGTCAGCGGTGCAATATCCAGAGCCGATAGCTAAATTAATTGAAGGTTTTATGCGTTTGCCAGGCATCGGTCCGAAAACGGCTAGCCGCCTGGCTTTTTTTGTCCTTGAGATGAAGGAAGATGATGTTCTTGATTTTGCTAAGGCACTTGTGAATGTGAAACGGAAGCTGACCTATTGCTCCGTTTGCCATAACATAACCGATACGGATCCGTGCCGTATATGTGAAGATTCGAAACGCGATGAATCGGTTATTTGTGTCGTGCAAGATGCAAAGGATGTTATTGCGATGGAAAAAATGAAAGAGTACCATGGGAAATATCATGTATTGCACGGTGCGATCTCTCCTATGGACGGGATTGGCCCTGAAGATATCAAAATTCCTGAACTTATTAAGCGGCTCCAGGATGATACGATTCAAGAAGTGATCGTAGCCACAAACCCAACGATTGAAGGGGAAGCGACCGCGATGTACATTTCGCGACTCGTGAAACCAACAGGGATTAAGGTGACGCGAATTGCCCACGGATTGCCTGTCGGAGGAGATTTGGAGTACGCTGATGAAGTCACATTGTCGAAAGCGATGGAAGGTCGAAGGGAACTGTAGGCGAGGAGGCAGCTATGTTTTTCCGGAAGAAGGGGAAAATAAGAAAAATTGAAGATGAACGCTTACTTGCTTTTATCGAAAAACAAAAAAAGCAGTTAGAAATGCAACAACAAATGGTGGAAAACAGTGTAGATCCGTCAGAAGAGGTGCTCTATCGGTTGAAGCTGACGAAGGCGAAGTACTTGTTCTTATTAAAAGAAGCGAGAGTTCGCAATACGTCTAAACGATGATCTTCACTTATAAGAAAGGTGGTCTTTTCTTTAGCTTGTCTACATACATTTAGGTATGAGGGAAGTAAGGGAAAGAGGTGAGACCGATCGATCCGGTGGTTGTTATAACGATTCTTGGCGGTGCTATTGTTGTCCTTTTAATCGTTGGCGCTCCGATAAAGCCGTTGCGCATGCTCGGGCAAATCGGAATTAAGTTCGTAATCGGTGGATTGCTGTTGTTTTTCGTGAATGTATTTGGAGCGTTGATCGATCTTCATGTGCCGATTAATTTTATTACTGCAGCGGTGTCAGGGTTTTTAGGGATTCCAGGACTGGCCTTGCTCGTTGCCATTCAGCAATTAGTTCTTTCGTAATTTGGAGAGTTTGAATGGGACCATTCGAACTCTTTTCGTATGTTTTCAGAGGTAACGGGATTGCTAAAATACTATAAAGGTAAAGTTTCCTGGAATAATATCTGATGGCTCATAGCGACAGGTGGAGTTTACTGTCTGTATTGTACTTGTGGTATAAATGCTATTGATTTTATAGGCACTAAAGGAAATGTATTTATTTGGAAGTAAATTTATTTTAAAAAAGGGTTGTGTTTATATTTTATAAGTGTTATATTATTAAACGTCGCTTCAAACAACACAAAAAAAGTTGTTGACATAAATACGAGCGACATGTTATATTAATCTAGTCGCTAAAAAACGACGCAGTTCTTTGAAAACTGAACAAAAGCCAAGCGAAATAAAGAGATACAAGGTATCTCGTCAATTTACTTCATTAAATATGAGGTGTCGCAGGAAACAACATCCTGTGAAACATGAGCTTTATCAAACTTTTATGGAGAGTTTGATCCTGGCTCAGGACGAACGCTGGCGGCGTGCCTAATACATGCAAGTCGAGCGGACCAAAGGGAGCTTGCTCCTAGAGGTTAGCGGCGAACGGGTGAGTAACACGTGGGCAACCTGCCTGTAAGACTGGGATAACATCGAGAAATCGGTGCTAATACCGGATAATAAAAAGAACTGCATGGTTCTTTTTTGAAAGATGGTTTCGGCTATCACTTACAGATGGGCCCGCGGCGCATTAGCTAGTTGGTGAGGTAACGGCTCACCAAGGCGACGATGCGTAGCCGACCTGAGAGGGTGATCGGCCACACTGGGACTGAGACACGGCCCAGACTCCTACGGGAGGCAGCAGTAGGGAATCTTCCGCAATGGACGAAAGTCTGACGGAGCAACGCCGCGTGAGTGATGAAGGTTTTCGGATCGTAAAACTCTGTTGTTAGGGAAGAACAAGTGCCGTTCGAAAGGGCGGCACCTTGACGGTACCTAACGAGAAAGCCACGGCTAACTACGTGCCAGCAGCCGCGGTAATACGTAGGTGGCAAGCGTTGTCCGGAATTATTGGGCGTAAAGCGCGCGCAGGCGGTCTCTTAAGTCTGATGTGAAAGCCCCCGGCTCAACCGGGGAGGGTCATTGGAAACTGGGAGACTTGAGTACAGAAGAGGAGAGTGGAATTCCACGTGTAGCGGTGAAATGCGTAGAGATGTGGAGGAACACCAGTGGCGAAGGCGACTCTCTGGTCTGTAACTGACGCTGAGGCGCGAAAGCGTGGGGAGCAAACAGGATTAGATACCCTGGTAGTCCACGCCGTAAACGATGAGTGCTAGGTGTTAGGGGTTTCGATGCCCTTAGTGCCGAAGTTAACACATTAAGCACTCCGCCTGGGGAGTACGACCGCAAGGTTGAAACTCAAAGGAATTGACGGGGGCCCGCACAAGCAGTGGAGCATGTGGTTTAATTCGAAGCAACGCGAAGAACCTTACCAGGTCTTGACATCCTTTGACCACCCTAGAGATAGGGCTTTCCCCTTCGGGGGACAAAGTGACAGGTGGTGCATGGTTGTCGTCAGCTCGTGTCGTGAGATGTTGGGTTAAGTCCCGCAACGAGCGCAACCCTTGACCTTAGTTGCCAGCATTCAGTTGGGCACTCTAAGGTGACTGCCGGTGACAAACCGGAGGAAGGTGGGGATGACGTCAAATCATCATGCCCCTTATGACCTGGGCTACACACGTGCTACAATGGATGGTACAAAGGGTTGCGAAGCCGCGAGGTGAAGCCAATCCCAGAAAGCCATTCTCAGTTCGGATTGCAGGCTGCAACTCGCCTGCATGAAGCCGGAATTGCTAGTAATCGCGGATCAGCATGCCGCGGTGAATACGTTCCCGGGCCTTGTACACACCGCCCGTCACACCACGAGAGTTTGTAACACCCGAAGTCGGTGGGGTAACCTTTTGGAGCCAGCCGCCTAAGGTGGGACAGATGATTGGGGTGAAGTCGTAACAAGGTAGCCGTATCGGAAGGTGCGGCTGGATCACCTCCTTTCTACGGAGTTTTTAACTCTAGTCGACCATTCGCAGATTCATCTGCGGAAGGACGCTTCGGACTTTTGTTCAGTTTTGAGAGAACTCAAAACTCTCAATTAAAATGCTTTTGCTCCTGCGATTACTCGTCGCAAGGCAGCATGAAGCACAGACTGGCAAGTGTTGCATGATGTGATTGAAATCAGTAGCCTTGTTCAGTTTTGAAGGAATTGTTCCTTCAAAACAACTGATGAAATTTGACAACACGTCAAAATGGTTCTTTGAAAACTAGATAATGATAAATTGTAAGTGAAGATGAGCGCGATGCTCATTGGAAGCTTATATGACGCAAATCGAGTTCACCGGGTATTTAACCTACATCCTGTAGGGAGAATACTCACGAACGAGACGTCAAGAATTCCATGACGCTTTTGATGAATAACAAAGAGTCTCAAGTAGATCGAGGAAGCAAGGGTTTGAGGAATGGAGCGTATAGGAAAAGGAACCACGCTAAGGGCGTGACATCGTGTCACAACGCCTGGTACCTACATCCTGTAGGCAACATGACCGAAAATCCCGAAGCTGACAAAGAGATACGAAGAGAATCTGACGTTATTTGGTTAAGTTAGAAAGGGCGCACGGTGGATGCCTTGGCACTAGGAGCCGAAGAAGGACGCGACGAACGGCGAAACGCCTCGGGGAGCTGTAAGTAAGCTTTGATCCGGGGATATCCGAATGGGGGAACCCACCATCCGTAATGGGATGGTACCCATACCTGAATCTATAGGGTATGAGGAGGCAGACCTGGGGAACTGAAACATCTAAGTACCCAGAGGAAGAGAAAGCAAATGCGATTTCCTGAGTAGCGGCGAGCGAAACGGGAACAGCCCAAACCAAGAGGCTTGCCTCTTGGGGTTGTAGGACACTCTATACGGAGTCAGAAAGAAACGAAGTAGGTGAAGCGACCTGGAAAGGTCCGTCACAGAAGGTAACAACCCTGTAGCCGAAACTTCGTTTCCTCCAGAGTGGATCCTGAGTACGGCGGGACACGTGAAACCCCGTCGGAAGCTGGGAGGACCATCTCCCAAGGCTAAATACTCCCTAGTGACCGATAGTGAACCAGTACCGTGAGGGAAAGGTGAAAAGCACCCCGGAAGGGGAGTGAAAAAGATCCTGAAACCGTGTGCCTACAACTAGTTGGAGCCCATTAACGGGTGACAGCGTGCCTTTTGTAGAATGAACCGGCGAGTTACGATGTCGTGCAAGGTTAAGCTGAAAAAGCGGAGCCGCAGCGAAAGCGAGTCTGAATAGGGCGAAATAGTACGCCGTCGTAGACCCGAAACCGTGTGATCTACCCATGTCCAGGGTGAAGTTCAGGTAACACTGAATGGAGGCCCGAACCCACGCATGTTGAAAAATGCGGGGATGAGGTGTGGGTAGGGGTGAAATGCCAATCGAACTCGGAAATAGCTGGTTCTCCCCGAAATAGCTTTAGGGCTAGCCTCGAGGGAAGAGTCTTGGAGGTAGAGCACTGATTGGACTAGGGGTCCCCACCGGATTACCGAATTCAGTCAAACTCCGAATGCCAATGACTTATCCTCGGGAGTCAGACTGCGAGTGCTAAGATCCGTAGTCAAGAGGGAAACAGCCCAGACCATCAGCTAAGGTCCCAAAGTATACGTTAAGTGGAAAAGGATGTGGAGTTGCCCAGACAACCAGGATGTTGGCTTAGAAGCAGCCACCATTTAAAGAGTGCGTAATAGCTCACTGGTCGAGTGACTCTGCGCCGAAAATGTACCGGGGCTAAACGTATCACCGAAGCTATGGATTCGCACCGTTGGTGCGAGTGGTAGGGGAGCGTTCTACGTGCAGCGAAGTCAGACCGAGAGGACTGGTGGAGCGCGTAGAAGTGAGAATGCCGGTATGAGTAGCGAAAAGAGGGGTGAGAATCCCCTCCGTCGAAAGCCCAAGGTTTCCTGAGGAAGGCTCGTCCGCTCAGGGTTAGTCGGGACCTAAGCCGAGGCCGAAAGGCGTAGGCGATGGACAACAGGTGGAAATTCCTGTACCACCTCCTCACCGTTTGAGCAATGGGGGGACGCAGAAAGGTAGGGTAAGCGCGCTGATGGAGATGCGCGTCCAAGCAGTTAGGCTGGAAAGTAGGCAAATCCGCTTTCCGTGAAGGCTGAGCTGTGATGGCGAGGGAAATGATAGTACCGAAGTTCCTGATCCTACACTGCCAAGAAAAGCCTCTAGCGAGGTGAGAGGTGCCCGTACCGCAAACCGACACAGGTAGGCGAGAAGAGAATTCTAAGACGCTCGGGAGAACTCTCGTTAAGGAACTCGGCAAAATGACCCCGTAACTTCGGGAGAAGGGGTGCTCTGATAGGGTGCAAGCCCGAGAGAGCCGCAGTGAAAAGATCCAAGCGACTGTTTAGCAAAAACACAGGTCTCTGCGAAGCCGCAAGGCGAAGTATAGGGGCTGACACCTGCCCGGTGCTGGAAGGTTAAGAGGAGGGGTTATCCCTTCGGGAGAAGCTCTGAATTGAAGCCCCAGTAAACGGCGGCCGTAACTATAACGGTCCTAAGGTAGCGAAATTCCTTGTCGGGTAAGTTCCGACCCGCACGAATGGTGTAACGACTTGGATACTGTCTCAACGAGAGACCCGGTGAAATTATAGTACCTGTGAAGATGCAGGTTACCCGCGACAGGACGGAAAGACCCCATGGAGCTTTACTGTAGCTTGATATTGGATGTTGGTACCGTTTGTACAGGATAGGTAGGAGCCTTGGAAGCCGGAGCGCTAGCTTCGGTGGAGGCGCTGGTGGGATACTACCCTGACGGTATTGACATTCTAACCTCGAACCGTGATCCGGTTCAGGGACAGTGTCAGGTGGGCAGTTTGACTGGGGCGGTCGCCTCCTAAACAGTAACGGAGGCGCCCAAAGGTTCCCTCAGAATGGTTGGAAATCATTCGTAGAGTGCAAAGGCAAAAGGGAGCTTGACTGCGAGACCTACAAGTCGAGCAGGGACGAAAGTCGGGCTTAGTGATCCGGCGGTGCCGTATGGAAGGGCCGTCGCTCAACGGATAAAAGCTACCCTGGGGATAACAGGCTTATCTCCCCCAAGAGTTCACATCGACGGGGAGGTTTGGCACCTCGATGTCGGCTCATCGCATCCTGGGGCTGAAGTAGGTCCCAAGGGTTGGGCTGTTCGCCCATTAAAGCGGTACGCGAGCTGGGTTCAGAACGTCGTGAGACAGTTCGGTCCCTATCCGTCGCGGGCGTAGGAAATTTGAGAGGAGCTGTCCTTAGTACGAGAGGACCGGGATGGACACACCGCTGGTGTACCAGTTGTTCCGCCAGGAGCATCGCTGGGTAGCTACGTGTGGACGGGATAAGTGCTGAAAGCATCTAAGCATGAAGCCCCCCTCAAGATGAGATTTCCCATGGAGTAAATCCAGTAAGACCCCTTAGAGATGATGAGGTTGATAGGTCTGGTGTGGAAGCGTGGCGACACGTGAAGCTGACAGATACTAATCGGTCGAGGACTTATCCAAAAACAAATCAAAAGCAACGTCTCGAACTCGAGAAGCGTCCCATTATCTAGTTTTGAGAGAATCTTGTTCTCCAAAGAAAAGGGTTTCGAGAAACGAGCAGGAATCGAGCGACGACAGACCGGAGCGTACACACGGTACGTGAGGATCTGGAGGAGTGAAGATGACACCAAAATGCGACGTTGATCGGAAGCCGTAACTAAATGGTTTGGTGGCGATAGCGAAGAGGCCACACCCGTTCCCATGCCGAACACGGTCGTTAAGCTCTTCAGCGCCGATGGTAGTTGGGGGCTTCCCCCTGCGAGAGTAGGACGCTGCCAAGCGATAAAGCACAATCCAATCGGGTTGTGCTTTTTTAGGTGTGCCAGGCATGCGCATATTCTCTAGGGTTCAAGTCCCGAACTGTGAAGGCAGTCGTAACAGTTAGCTTAAGACAAGGGTGTCTGGGGTGACCCAGAATCTGAAGGAAGTCGGCGGCAAACCTCCGCTCCTAGGAACACGAACTTCATATAAGGCTAGGTAGACTTGGGTGAGATTGCCTAACAAATCAAAGTCCAGACTGCCAAAGGGTCTACCGAGTAAATGAAGAGGAGACATGGAGGGGAAGAATGTGTACTTACCCTGGGAGATCTGACTGATACGCGACACGCATGTCGTAACCTTGCATAAGAGTGCAAGCTGAACGGTCAGAAGTCAGCAGAAGCCATAGTACCCGCTTGGTCTAGACAAGAGGGGAAGGGCTGAATCACGTAAGGAGAATCATCCCTTCGCATACACGCATCTTGATGAAACAGAAAACGAAGAACCTCCTTCGTGGAGGAAGCGATGAATCTCGCTGGGGACACGAAGAGAGGGTGGAGAGAGCGCGTCACATAAGAAGAACCGATGATTCACGTAGGAGATTGATACGATGTTGGAACGAATTCTATCCCGTGAAAACTTAATACAAGCACTCGAACGAGTGGAAAAGAATAAAGGAAGTTACGGTGTGGATGAAATGGACGTAAAATCCCTACGCCTCCATCTTCATGAAAACTGGACTTCCATTCGAAATGAGATCATAGAAGGGTCTTATTTCCCGAAGCCTGTCCGTCGAGTCGAAATCCCGAAACCGAACGGTGGCGTAAGGAAACTAGGGATCCCCACGGTGATGGATCGTTTCCTTCAACAAGCGATCGCCCAAATCTTGACTCAACTCTATGATCCAACGTTCTCCGAACGAAGTTTTGGGTTTAGACCGCATCGGAGAGGACATAACGCCGTCAGGCAGGCGAAGCAGTGGATGAAGGAAGGATACAGATGGGTCGTAGACATTGACTTGGAGAAGTTCTTCGACAAGGTGAACCATGACCGTCTCATGAGGAAACTCTCCTCCCGAATCCAAGATCCTCGAGTGCTTCAACTGATTCGCCGATACCTCCAAACGGGTGTGATGGAAAGAGGACTGGTGAGCCCGAACACGGAAGGAACTCCGCAAGGAGGACCGCTTAGTCCACTCCTGTCCAATATTGTCCTAGATGAGTTAGACAACGAATTGGAGAAACGTGGATTGAAGTTCGTCCGCTATGCGGACGACTGTAACATCTATGTTCGATCCAAACGAGCGGGGCTCCGTATCATGGAGAGCGTAACCTCTTTCATCGAAAACAGGTTGAAACTTAAGGTCAACCGAGAGAAGAGTGCCGTTGATCGTCCTTGGAACCGTAAATTCCTAGGATTCTCCTTCACACGAGGAAAGGATCCGAAAATGAGGGTGTCTAAGGAAAGTGTCAAACGACTCAAACAACGGATTCGAGAACTGACGAGCCGAAGACACTCCATGAAGATGTCTGATCGGTTACGCAGACTGAATCGCTACCTCACAGGTTGGCTTGGGTATTATCAATTGGTGGACACACCAAGTATCCTCGCCCAAATCGATGCATGGATCAGAAGAAGATTAAGGATGATTCGATGGAAAGAGTGGAAAACCACTTCCGCTAGACAAAAGAATCTAGTCAGATTGGGGATCAAGAAGGCGAAGGCTTGGCAGTGGGCGAACAGTCGAAAAGGCTACTGGAGAGTCGCTCACAGCCCGATCATGGATTATGCCCTGAACAGTGAATACTGGAAAGGACAAGGTCTCATGAGTCTAGCCGAGAGGTATCAAACAAGACGTTGGACTTAAGTGAAACCGCCGTATACGGAACCGTACGTACGGTGGTGTGAGAGGTCGGGGGTTCGTCACCCCCTCCTACTCGATTATGAAAAAAGGGCGCTGAAGAGCGTTGATCCGAAGGAGCAGAGTCATCACTGGAAAGCCGATGGTCACACCATGAAAAGGCGCCAAAGAAAAGCATTCGGCGAAGGTCTCGCAGGGCGGTTTTCCCGAGGAAGCTGAGGCAATGCCCGAGACAAGCGAGCATCCTGTAGCGAAATCAACAACAAAGTTTAGCAGAGGATAAAAAGGGAAGAGAGACACCCACCCAGACTTATTGGGATGAGTGCCTCTCTATTTTTTATTTACCGGGTTTTGTCCCAGCCTCTTTTTAGTTGAAATCGTTTCTACAAGGAGAGCCAGAGTTTAACGGATAGGGGGAAACTTAATTTTTCCTCTCGATTTCCTTGATCGGATAGGCACGGGAATACCACTTGAAACGTACGATGTAGAAAGGAATCAAAAGTAGCAAAACGCTGAAAAGAATGAAAATTTGAAGCCATCTGCGTTTAAGCAGGGCATTTTTTGACAAGGATGATAACGGGGGTGAAGTGGATGAACGAGCCAAAGGGTACAACCGTACAGGAACGAAAAAGGTGCGTCATTTGCGAACAACCGAGGCCATCAGGTATTCAATTATTCGAATCATTTATTTGCGAAGGTTGTGAACAGGAAATAGTGAAGACGGAAATTGAGGATATGGCATACTACCATTTTGTCCTCCGTTTAAAAAAGATCGCCCTTCCGAAAACATAAGGTGGTAAGTGATAAGTCGAAACGGCTTATCACTTTTTTCATTAGATAGGAAAGGAGATAACCAGAGAGTTCTAGCACCAGGCACCAAACACGAGGCGAACGTCCCAAGAGCGCCTTATGATCAGTCATCATCGACTCGCAAGCTCTCTAGGATTTCTTTCTCTCCTTGGTAAGCGGGCACTTCTTATTGAAGTGACAAAAGGTTTGTGTTCTCTTTACATGTTTGAGTGTAAATGCTACTAGCGGACTTGCCCCACGTGAGTGTCAATCGTTATAATGGAAGAAACACAGAAGGAGTAGCATAACATGAAAAAAGCCTCAACATTGCCGCTATTTGAACGGCTCGTTCAGCATGATCGCGGGGGACCTATCTCGTGCCATGTTCCAGGCCATAAGCAGGGGGCTCTTTTTCATAAGGATGCCTGTTCATATTTTCAAAGCATTTTATCCCTTGATGTAACGGAGCTAACCGGCCTTGATGATCTCCATGACCCCGAAGGAGTTATTGCAGAGGCTCAAGCTTTGACAGCCCGCTACGTCGGGGCAGAAGCGACGTGTTTTTTAGTCAATGGCTCGACGGTTGGTAATTTGGCAATGATTTTAGGTACACTTGAGCCTGGCGATACTGTTTTTGTACAAAGGGATTCGCATAAATCGGTGATGAATGGGTTAGCGATGGCAAGGGTCCATCCAATCTTTCTTTCACCAGCCTACGATGAGAGAACGCAATTGCCAACAGGTATTACCGAACAAACGTTAAAACAAGCACTAATAGAACACCCGAATGGGAAAGCACTTATTTTAACATATCCATCGTATTATGGGGTTGCCCGCTCGATCCGTCCGCTCGTCCAGATGGCGAAAGAAGCTGGATTGTACGTACTTGTGGATGAGGCGCACGGAGCACATTTTCCGGTAGGTGATCCATTTCCGAAACAAGCACTTGAGCAAGGGGCCGACGTAGTCGTTCAATCTGCGCATAAAACCTTACCCGCCTTAACAATGGGCTCCTATCTTCACTTTGCTCATGGACTACATTCGAAAATCAAGGATTCCATTCGAGAGCAATTGCAGATTTTGCAGTCGAGCAGCCCATCCTATCCGATTCTTGCCTCATTAGATGCAGCAAGAGGATTTTTAGAGGATCTCACGAATGTAAAAGATACGCTCGATTCCATCGCGGAGATAAATAGGCGGATTGAACAGGTCGAGCGTTTGTCGGTTGCTACATTTTCCCCGCTACCCACCGATCCATTAAAAACGGTGATTACAGTAGAAGGGGCAACAGGATTTGCCTTGCAAACCGAACTTGAAAAAGAGGGGATATACTCAGAGCTCGCAGACGATCGTCATGTTTTGCTTATGTGGGGGCTAACCCCTTTACAGAAAGTCCGACAAGAGGAAATCATCGACAAAATGTGCCGAGCAACCAAGCGGCTTCCTGCGCATGAGCAAATAAGTAAAGCTTGCCCCCTATCGTTATCGTGGCAAGCACACACGTCGCTTGATCTATCATATGATGAACAAAAACGATATTCAATTGAAGAGGTTGCCGTGGAAGAGGCTGTGGGGAAAGTGAGTGGAGCAACGGTTATCCCTTATCCCCCAGGGGTACCTCTCCTATTAAAAGGGGAAAAAATCACAGAACCGTTAATTGCCCAATTTCAGCAGTTGCAGGAGGCAGGGGCCCGTTTTCAGGGGAGACCTTCTGAGCAACAAGGGTTGTATGTGTTTACGTTGGAGGCTATGACATGACGAAAGGTTGTTTTATTACAGTTGAAGGTGGAGAAGGCGCAGGGAAAACGTCTGCGCTAGATGCGATTGAGGAAATGCTAAGAGAGAACGGCCGATCGGTCGTACGGACCCGTGAGCCAGGGGGAATCCCCATTGCTGAGCAAATTCGTTCCATCATATTGGATGTTGACCATACAAGAATGGACCCGAGAACAGAAGCATTGCTTTATGCAGCAGCCCGTAGACAGCACCTGGTTGAAAAAGTGTTGCCAGCACTGGAAGCAGGGCATGTCGTCCTATGCGATCGCTTCATTGATAGTAGTTTGGCGTATCAGGGATATGCAAGAGGTATTGGGTTTGAGGATATTTTAGCGATAAATGAATTTGCCATTGAAGGACGTTATCCGGACTTAACTTTGCTTTTTCGTGTAGATCCAGACGTAGGTTTATCACGAATTCATCGTGATCAGTCAAGAGAGCAAAATCGCTTGGACCAAGAGGCCCTTACGTTTCACCAAAAAGTAAAAGAAGGTTATGAACGGATAGTCGAGACGTACCCCGAACGAGTAGTGGAGATTGATGCAAACCAGTCCTTTGATCAAGTTGTTGCTGATGCCGTCCGCATGATAAAGCAAAGGCTATCACTTTAAAAATGAGGAGTGAACAGTATGAAATTAATTATTGCGGTTGTCCAAGACAAAGATAGCAATCGGTTGTCTGAAGCCCTTGTAAAAGCGAACTATCGTGCGACGAAATTAGCAAGTACGGGCGGTTTCTTAAAAGCAGGTAACACGACATTTCTTATTGGGACCGAAGATGAGCATGTAGAAGAGGTCATGTCGATCATTAAAGACAATTGTAAGAGCCGTGATCAGTTAGTAGCACCCATTTCGCCAATGGGTGGAAATGCGGATTCCTATGTTCCATATCCAGTCGAAGTCCAAGTCGGCGGAGCCACGGTTTTTGTTTTACCTGTAGAACAGTTTGAACAATATTGACAAGGAGGGGTCGCCTATGACTTGGGAAAATCTCGCCAAAAACCAACCATTTGTCGCAACGATGCTAAAAAACAGTTTGGCTAAAGGGCGACTCGCTCATGCTTACATCTTTGATGGGAACCGGGGAACTGGGAAAAAGCGCATGGCTCTTCACTTAGCGAAGAGCTTCTTTTGTGCACAGAGAGCTGGAGTTGAGCCTTGTCAAACGTGTAAAGAATGCAAGCGCATTGAGCATGGCAATCATCCGGATGTTCATTTCATCGAGCCAGATGGTCAGTCGATCAAGAAACATCAAGTCGAGCATTTACAAAAGGAATTTTCCTATCGTGGGATGGAATCCGCAAAAAAAGTGTACATCGTCAACCATGCAGATAAAATGACAACTAGTGCAGCGAACAGTCTGCTTAAATTTTTAGAAGAGCCACTCGCAGATACGGTGGCAATATTGTTGACGGAACAACTGCAAAACATGCTCCCTACCATTAAGTCGCGCAGTCAGGTTTTATCCTTTGCTCCGCTTGAGGTGCAAGCATTTGCGAAATTACTGGAAGAAGAGGGGATCTCTGAATCCATTTCCAATCTTTTAGCAAGTTTGACAACAAGTTTTGAGGAAGCGATGGCGTTTGTGGCAGATGAGTGGATTGCACAAGCACGAAGCCTAGTGTTACAATTGATGGAAGAGCTCCAATCTCGGCCGAATCAAGTGTTACTAACGGTTCAAGATCAATGGTTACCACACTTTGATGATCGCCCGAAACAGGAGCTTGGATTAGAGTTACTTCTTTTATGGTTTCGAGACCTTTTATATACACAAGTGGGAAAAGAAGAGGCGTTCACCTACGTTGGCGAGGAAGAGGCCCTTTCACGACAAGCGCTTGCCCTCTCACAACATAAAGTCCGTAAAGGAATGACTGCCATTATTGAGGCGAAACGTCATCTGAGTGCGAATGTATCTCCACAGCTTGTGATGGAGAAGCTTATGCTCAGATTACAGGAGGGATAAAAGATTGCATCATGTTGTTGGTGTTCGTTTTAAAAAAGCGGGCAAAATCTATTACTTTTCTCCAGGTGACTTAGACATTCCTCGAGGAGAGAGTGTTATTGTGGAAACTTCTCGAGGCGTTGAATACGGCAATGTCGTCATTGAGAAAAAAACAGTCGGGGACAACGATGTTGTATTACCGCTTAAGCAAGTGATTCGCGTAGCGACCGAAAAGGACAAGCTAGCGGTTCAAGAAAATAAAGAGGCTGCAAAAAAAGCCTATGACGTCTGTGTTCAGAAAATTATGGAGCATCAGCTCGATATGAAGCTCGTAGACGTGGAGTACACGTTTGATCGGAATAAGGTATTGTTTTATTTTACAGCCGATGGTCGTATTGATTTCCGGGAGCTTGTTAAGGATTTAGCTTCGGTTTTCCGTACGAGAATCGAATTGCGACAAATCGGTGTTCGTGATGAGGCAAAAATGCTTGGCGGTATAGGGCCGTGTGGGCGAATCCTTTGCTGCTCCTCTTTTTTAGGTGATTTCGAACCTGTGTCCATCAAAATGGCGAAAGATCAAAACCTTTCGTTAAACCCAGCGAAAATCTCTGGCCTTTGTGGCAGGTTGATGTGCTGTTTAAAATATGAAAATGATATGTATGAATCAGCGAAGCAGGAGCTGCCGGATCTTGGCGAAACGATTGATACACCTCATGGGAAAGGAAAGGTTGTCGGGTTAAACATGCTGGAGCGACTCGTTCAAGTTCATCTGTTTGAAGGAGAGCGGGTGCTGGAGTTTTCCCTAGAGGAACTATTAGAACGAGGGGCTGTTTCCGCTGAAGCCACAGAATAATGAGGTGGTTGATACGTGAACAAAAAGGCGATTTTTACACAAGTGAGTCAACTTGAGGAACGGATCGGTGAGCTGCACCGGGAGCTTGGGGGTCTAAAGGAGCAATTGGCTTACTTAATCGAAGAAAATCATTTTTTAACGATTGAGAATGAGCATCTACGTGAGCGATTAGGGGAGCCTGAACTAGAAGAAACGGAAGAGAAAGAGCAAGTGACGAAAGAGAGAAAGCCGTTTGTCGGAGAAGGCTATGATAATCTGGCCCGTCTTTATCAAGAAGGATTTCATATTTGCAATACTCATTACGGTAGCCTTCGTAAAAACGGAGAAGATTGCCTGTTTTGCCTGTCATTTTTAAATCAAGACTAATGTATAAAGCGATAGCCTTTTCCCGGTGAAAAGGCTTTTTTGCTCATGAGGAGGGACTTAGGTGATGATTCCAACATACGACGATGAGCGCATAGATTATACACCTGGACGAACGCGGCAAGTGATTCAAAGTCCAAATGTGTTTGCGTTTTCAATGGACGCCGTTTTGCTTGCCCGATTTGTCTATTTGCCGATACAAAAAGGGGACATACTCGATCTTTGTACAGGAAATGGGATTATTCCTCTTCTCTTAACGGAGCGCTCAAAGGCACGAATGGTCGGAGTGGAGATTCAAGAACGCTTGTTTGAGATGGCGATCCGCAACAGTCAATTAAATGACCTTGAGCAACAGCTTACGTTTATGAATTTAGACCTTAAAGATCTGCCGAAGAACATGCCGATGCATTCCTTTGATGTGGTGACATGCAACCCACCGTATTTTGCTAATTTGAATGAAGATTTGCTAAATGATAACCCTTATTTGGCCATTGCTCGTCATGAAATTCATTGCTCCCTTGATGATGTGTTACGAGTGAGTAGCCAGATGGTAAAGAACCGAGGGAAAGTAGCAATTGTTCACCGGCCCGAGCGATTAACTGAATTAATCGAAGGGATGAAGCGGTATCGCATCGAGCCAAAGCGGCTACAATTCATCCACCCGAAGGCAGGCGCGGAGGCGAATATCGTTCTAATTGAAGGTATGCTTGGCGGTAATTCAGGAGTAAAGGTTCTCCCTCCACTCACTGTCTATGATGGAAATGGGAAATACACGATAGAATTTCAGCAGGTGTTTGCGGGACAATGAATCATTACGTGTACATATTAGAATGTAAAGATGGTAGCTGGTATACCGGATACACGACAGATGTAGACAGGCGCATAAAAAAGCATGCTAGTGGAAAAGGAGCCAAGTATACACGGGGGAGAGGACCATTTCGGCTCGTTGCCACTTGGGCCTTCCCATCTAAAGAAGAAGCGATGCGGTGGGAATATGAAGTGAAACATCTGTCACGGCGGAAAAAGGAACAGCTCGTGTCATTAAAAGGGGGTCCATATGAAAACACAACAAAGCTATCAACAACGTGATGACAAGGGAACGCTCTATCTTGTAGCCACCCCGATTGGAAATTTGGAAGATGTGACGTTTCGTGCGATTCGGACGTTAAAGGAAGTAGATCAAATCGCGGCAGAGGATACACGGCAGACGAAAAAGCTGCTCAACCATTTTGACATTGCCACGAAGCTTGTGAGCTATCATGAGCACAATAAAGAGACGATGGGCAAGCGATTGATCGATGATTTAATAGAAGGGCGTACGATCGCTCTCGTTAGCGATGCGGGGATGCCTGCCATTTCCGATCCGGGGTATGAGCTCGTGGTATCGGCGATTAAGGAGGGCATTGCCGTCATCCCGATTCCAGGGGCGAATGCTGCTGTTACAGCGCTCATCGCTTCAGGTTTACCGACGGAAAGCTTTCAATTTATTGGCTTTCTCCCACGGCAAAAAAAGCAGCGCCGCCAAGCGTTAGAAGAGACAAAGCCTACAAAAGCGACGTTGATTTTTTACGAATCTCCCCATCGTCTAAAGGACACGCTTGACGATATGCTGCTCATACTAGGAAATCGCCATGTGAGCATTTGCCGGGAATTGACGAAGACATATGAAGAGTTTTTACGAGGAACGTTAGAGGAAGCGGTTCATTGGGCGAGAGAAGCTACGATCAAGGGAGAGTTCTGTCTGATCGTGGAGGGGAATGGAGAGAAGGTTGAGCCTGAAGAAGTATGGTGGGAGTCTTTGTCACCCGTTCAGCATGTAGAACATTATATTGCACTAGGATTTCGTTCAAAAGAGGCCATTAAACAAGTGGCGACAGACCGCGGGGTACCGAAGCGAGATATTTACAACATATATCACCAAGAATAAAAAAGAAAGCTCTGGCATTTGCCAGAGCTGAGCAACCTTCAATTAGGATTGTGTTGTACGTGATACGTAATCTTGAAGATCTTTTAAGATATCTTTCGCACCTTGAGGGCTTAAGATGATCTTTCCTTCTGCAAGAGAAAGGTTGTCGTCAGATACTTCACCAGTTACTTGACAAGTCATGTTTGGCTTATACTTTTTCAAGATGATGCGATCATTGTCGACATAGATTTCAAGAGCATCTTTCTCAGCAATGTCTAATGTACGACGAAGCTCAATAGGAATTACCACACGACCAAGTTCATCAACTTTACGAACAATACCAGTAGATTTCATAGAAAATTCTCCTCCCGAAAAAAATAAATCTGTTTTATAAAATGTGTCATAATTCGACATTTTTTTATCTGAACTAAGAATACCAATGTTTCCAAAACAAGTCAATTACTTTTTTGAGAAAAATTCAATGTAATTTTTTCCTTTTTGCTAGATTCCTTTTATATCAACGTATTACGTAAACGAAAGGATGAAAATATGATTGAAATCTCTTCAGATTTAATAGAAAAACTGACGAAAATTAACGATATCTTAAAAGAAAGGTCAACTATTTCGTCACTCGAAGTAGACAAAATTCGACACTCTTTATCGATCTCAGGAGCTGTCTTTCGACAAATGCAGCCTTTAGGGAGCGAAATGATTGCTCGTTGGCTTGATAATAAGCAGATCGGAGCTGTGGATGGGTCGGTTAATCAGACAAAGGGATCGCCTCCTCATGTGCTCTATTTATTTCAAGCTTTAGCGAAAACACTCCAAGGTGTTGAAACGAAAAAAACAGACGTCTATTCACCTCTTCTTGACTCACCTGAGGATGAGACGGAGCCGCTGAAATGGCGAGCCCACATTTTGTCGAAGCTTGAACTTAAAGCAGCACTAGATTTAATGGATCAAGCAGAACTTGCCATTTTAATGATGGATGGCGCCTTGTACCATTATCGAATCGATGCTCCAGAGGAGTGGGAAGTACTTAGAAACAGGGCCCTAGAGCGAGGGACCCTTCTTGTTGGCGTGTCAGAGGAGATAACAACAAGGAATATTGGTAGTCTATCCCCTTTTACGACGATGTTTAAACACCAAACTGTCTATGATCGGGATTTGTTATTCGGTGTATTGCATAAAAGGGAGAGTTTATATATTGAAAGCATTCAACAGAAAGCTGGGCTCCGATCTGTCTGGATGAGGGCTAGCAGTAGTCCGGCTATTACAGGGTTTGATATGTTAGAAGAGCAGGCGGAGGAGATGAACGATGTTGCTGATTTCTTAGCAACGATGACTCCTGAAGACGGTAGGGGGATTCCTCTCTTCCTTGATATTGTTGATCGTGAGGTGCGGCTATCAGATAAACTAGTCGAAGCGATGGTCGATCAGTATTTAGAAACGGAGCTAAAGGAACGCTACTTTTCCCAGAAGCGTGAGGAACGGCCTTATTAAGTTTAGGAAAAAGGAGAGTGTGAGATGCAAGTAGTCGGGATTACGACCCAGCATGAAGTCTATGTGGCCTCAAAAGAACACAAATTTCGTATGAACGAAATGGTCGTTCTTGAGGATGAAGATTTGTTCGATCCGAAAGGGGAAGTGGTGGAGACCTTTTCCTATAATCGCTACATCCCGATGGGGTTTGATAAAGGGATCGTGGATCAGCAAGTGCTGCAAACGTTAGAGCAACTCGGATACGATATTGGCTCAGATGATATTCATTTAGCGAAGGTGCGTCTGTTTGAAGAGGCGATCCAACCGATTCAGACAGGTGCGAGTGTACGACATCCGTCTTTTGCAGAAATCGCTCCTCTGTTAGTGAAAGCAAGGCCTGAAGATGGTCTTGTGTTAGGAGAGGTTAAGTCTACGGAATATGTAGCAGAGACGCTTCCAGACGAATTGAAAGGATTAATGAAAATTCGTGAACAAGAACAGACGCGGAAGCAGGAAGGGGTTCCGTTTATTTTTGATATTCGCGCGATGCAACAATATCCCCATATCGGTGTGTTCGGTGGATCGGGCTCAGGAAAGTCGTTCGGCCTTCGAGTCATGTTGGAGGAGCTGATGAAGCTCGAGATCCCGACCCTTGTGTTCGATCCTCACTTTGAGATGAATTTTTCAGCAAAAGCGGAAGGACAGGAGGATGCTCCTTCCTATCAATCGAACTATACCGTCGTGCAAATCGGTCGTGATGTGGGAGTGGATTTCTCGGCATTATCGACGCGGGATGTGGAGCGCCTACTGCAAGCGGCTGGTTCATTGTCCGAATCGATGGTGAACGTCATTCAATCGCTCCATAAACGAAAGGATAGCTACCAGTCATTTAGTGACCGGGTTGGGAATTTGGCGGACGCCCTTGAAATCGGTCGGCAAAAGGTGGACAACTTGCTACATGACGGCGGAATGAGTCGCGAAGAGATTGAACGATATCACTCGTACAAAAAACTACTCGAGCAATATGGAAGCTTACCCCTTGCCTCTGTTAAAGGGATTCAATGGCGACTGTACCGTCTCAATCAAGCTGGGTTATTTCAGCAGAGCATCCGTGTCATTGAAGAGAGCTTGCACCGCGGACAGCTTGTTGTCGTTCAAGGAGCAGTCTGGTTGCTCCAAGTGTTTTCAAGCTATGTCGTTGGAGCATTATACGGAAAAAGAAGAGCCTATAAGGATGCGAAGCTGCAGCACGAGCAGGGGGATTTCTTTCCACCGTTTGTCATTGTCACCGATGAGGCCCATAACTTTGCACCAAAAGGATATGAGGCCCCTGCAAAGCCAGTACTGAAGGAAATCGCTCAGGAAGGACGGAAATATGGCGTGTTTCTCATTTTTGCGACGCAGCGGCCAACCTTGCTTGATGAGACGATTACGGCTCAGCTCAATTCGAAGTTCGTTTTCCGAACGGTGCGTGGCACGGACATTCAGACGATTAAGGAAGAAACCGATCTAACAAATGAAGAAGGAAAACGTTTGCCATATTTGCGATCAGGAGATGTGTTTGTGTCATCCGCTATAATGGGGCGAACAATGGCTGTTCGTATCCGGCTAGCCCATTCGACGAGTCCGCATACGGTCAATCCATTCGATGAACTACAGGAACGGAAAACCCAAGGAGATGACGAGCTAATCAGTGCCCTTGAGCCGTTTTTACCGCTGGCCGAGACAAGTGTTATGAATCATATGGATGCGCTTCATAAACAGACAGGTAAGCGGTGGGATGTAAGCGAGTTAAAAAAAGAGTTGGAACGACTTTGTGATGCAGGGAAACTAAAAAAGCAAAAAACACCGTTCGCTACTGTTTATGACCGCCCTTGACAGGAATGAGGGTTGTTCGGTATATTTTGGCTAAGTCAAGGTGAAAATGAGCGTAAGAACACAACGTGATAAGAGTCCTGATGAAGGGATGAGTACAGCTGATTGACCTATTTGCGTCATGCTAAGCAGAGAGCCGGGGGAGCTGGGAACCGGTATAGGGGGCAGCTGGAAGATGGTCCTGGGAGGGTTTTCTTTCGAGTGTTGCTTTTAAACATGAGGGAGGAACGTAGCTGGCGTTAACAGAGAAGTCAACGTGACTTCATGAGCCAATCATTGTGAAGTGATTGGAAAACATGGGTGGTACCGCGTGAGCACTAGGCTCTCGTCCCAATGGGATGAGGGCTTTTTCTAGTTTGTTTTAGGAATGCGATTCGATCCCGTATAAAGTTTGCGTGAAATAAGAAGGAGGAAGACGATTATGTCGAAAGAGCAAAAAACATTTTATTTGACTACACCGATCTATTACCCGAGTGACAAGCTACATATTGGTCATGCATATACGACAGTAGCTGGTGATGCGATGGCTCGCTACAAGCGGCTTCGTGGCTATGATGTTATGTATTTAACGGGGACGGATGAGCACGGTCAAAAGATCGAGCAAAAAGCAGAGGCCAAAGGGTTAACACCTAAGCAGTTTGTCGATGAGATTGTCAGCGGTATTCAGGATCTATGGAAAAAGCTCGACATTTCTTATGACGATTTTATTCGTACGACCGAGGAGCGTCACATAAAAGTCGTTCAGCAAATTTTTGAGCAGTTGTTGGATCAGGGAGACATCTACCTTGGGGATTACGAAGGTTGGTACTCCATTCCAGATGAAACGTTTTACACGGAAACTCAGCTTGTAGATAAAGAATATGATGCTGACGGGAATCTCATCGGAGGCAAAAGCCCTGATAGTGGGCACCCAGTAGAAAAGGTCCGTGAACAATCGTATTTTTTCCGAATGAGTAAATACGCAGACAGGTTGCTACAGTTTTATGAAGAAAATCCACAGTTCATTCAGCCAGAATCTCGGAAGAACGAAATGATTAATAACTTTATTAAACCAGGACTTGAAGATTTGGCTGTTTCTCGCACGTCGTTTACGTGGGGCGTTCCAGTGCCGCGCGACCCGAAGCATGTGGTATATGTTTGGATTGACGCCCTTTCCAACTATATCACTGCACTTGGGTATGGCTCGGACCAGCAAGAAAAATACGAGAACTATTGGCCAGCTGATGTTCACCTTGTCGGCAAGGAGATCGTTCGTTTTCATACTATCTATTGGCCGATTATGCTGATGGCTTTAGACTTGCCCCTTCCGAAAAAAGTATTTGGTCATGGCTGGTTGTTGATGAAGGATGGAAAGATGTCAAAATCGAAAGGGAACGTTGTTGACCCGGTCCCACTTATCGATCGTTACGGGTTAGATGCGCTTCGCTATTACTTGCTTCGAGAGGTACCGTTTGGCTCGGATGGTGTCTTCACACCAGAAGCATTCGTTGAGCGGGTGAACTATGATCTAGCCAACGATCTTGGTAATTTGCTCAACCGAACGGTGGCCATGATTGAGAAATATTTCGATGGGAAGATTCCTTCCTATGTAAAAGACGGTACCCCGTTTGATGCGGATCTTGTCGAACTTGTGTATTCAACTGTAAAAAAAGTAGAGGATGCCATGGAGGAAATGGAATTTTCCATTGCGTTAACAGCCATCGGCCAGCTGATTAGTCGCACGAATAAATATATTGATGAAACCCAACCGTGGGTTCTGGCAAAGGATGAATCGAAACGTGAGCAATTAGGGGCAGCAATGTACCATTTAGCTGAGTCCATTCGTTATGTATCGGTGTTGCTACAACCATTTATGACAAAAGCACCGCAAAAAATTTGGGAACAGCTTGGCATTGATTCCTCCCTCACGACATGGGAATCCCTCGAAACTTTTGGACAAATTCCAGGGAACACGAACGTACAAAAAGGGCAGCCCCTTTTCCCTCGGTTGGATGTGGAGGAAGAAGTGGCTCACATTAAATCCCTTATGGGTGGAAGTAAAAAACCAGAAGAGGCGCCAAAAGATGAGAAGGAAGAATCGGATGAAATTACGATCGATGATTTTTCAAAAGTGGAGCTCCGCATAGCGGAAGTCATAGATGCTGAGCCTGTGAAAAAGGCCGATCGGTTGCTGAAGATTCAGCTTGATCTTGGCTATGAGAAACGCCAGGTCGTTTCAGGTATTGCAAAATACTATTCTCCAAGTGATTTAATTGGAAAAAAAGTCATTTGTGTTACGAACTTAAAACCAGTGAAGCTTCGTGGTGAGCTTTCACAAGGAATGATCCTAGCTGGTTCGGAAGGAGATCAATTGCGGTTGGCGACAGTTGATGGAGCATTACCGAATGGGTCACTTGTAAAATAGTGCGGGTGGAAGGGAGGAGGACTACTTCTCCCCTTGCTTTTTCCAATGGGTCAAAAACATAAAGTTTTTATTATTATAAAATAGCGAATATAGAGGTGTCTGTCATGTTGTTTGATACACATGTCCATTTAAATGCGGACCAATTCGATGAGGATCAAGAGGAAGTGATCAAGCGGGCACAAGAAGCTGGCGTGAAAGAAATGGTCGTTGTCGGATTTGATGAGAAGACGATTCATCGCGCGCTCGCGTTAGTTGAGCGGTATGATTTTATCTACGCCGCAGTAGGTTGGCATCCAGTGGATGCGATCGACATGAAGGATGAGCATTTAGTGTGGCTTGAAGAGCTGGCAGGCCACCCAAAAGTCGTTGCTCTCGGTGAGATGGGCCTTGATTATCATTGGGATAAATCACCGAAGGACGTGCAAAAAGAAGTGTTTCGGAAGCAAATTGCATTAGCGAAAAAAGTGAAATTACCAATTGTGATTCATAATCGTGATGCTGATCGCGATATTGTGGATGTGCTTAGGGAGGAAGACGCTGGGCAGGTCGGTGGGATTATGCACTGCTTTGGTGGGAGTGTCGAGATGGCTCGTGAATGTATGGAGATGAACTTTTACATTTCCCTTGGAGGTCCTGTGACGTTTAAAAATGCAAAACGCCCGAAATTAGTTGCGAAGGAAGTGCCTTTGGATCGGCTGCTCATTGAAACCGATTGCCCTTATTTAGCGCCGCATCCATATCGTGGGAAACGAAATGAGCCTGCTTATGTTAAACTAGTAGCAGAGCAAATTGCCGAGCTTAAAGAAATCCCGTACGAAGAAGTGGCAAAAGTAACGACGGCAAATGCTCGAAAATTATTTGACATCGTTCGCTGACAGATAGTGTCTGTTTATGTAAATGTCTGTCTAACGAAAGGGACATGCGGAGAAGTTCTACATAACTTGCGCGAGGCATAAAGTGGACGTGTCGAGAGATTTTTGTTTTCAACTTGAGCAAAATTTAGGATAATAGGAGCACAGGTTGAATTCTAAAAATCGAAAAAGAGTTGACAAAGTGAGGTGAACTATTTATAATTCGATCCTTGAAAGGGAGGAATCATTTCACATGGAATCGAATGTAAGCACATCTTCGTCTGGACCCAGGTCCATGAAGGGGCTCGTCATCTCCATCATTAGTCTGATTCTCTTTGTTGCCATTATTGCTTTTGCGGTACATGAGTCTTCAAAAGCAACGGTCACAGTTCAAGTGGATGGGGAAGAATATGTAGTCAAAACCCATGCTAGTACTGTTGCCGACCTTATGGCTGAACAAGGTTGGGATTATCAAGAACATGACTTGATTGAACCAGCCCTTGATGCGGAAATTTCAGGGAATATGACGGTCTCTTGGAAAAAAGCCGTACAAGTGTTTGCCACGTTGGATGGTGAAGAGAAGACGATTTGGACGACAGCTGATACTGTTGAGCAACTTATCGACGAAATAGATTTACAAGTCAAGAAGCATGATAAGCTTAAGCCAAGCTTAGAAACCGCGATTACCGAAGGTCTAGAGTTAAACTATGAATCTGCTTTTCAAGTTGAGCTCATAAGTGACGGTGAAGAGCGCAAAGTATGGACAACTTCGACTACTGTCGCTGACTTTTTAGAAAGAGAAGAAATTGAATTGGGCGAACTTGATCGGGTTGAACCTGAGCTATCAGACGAGATTGATCAAGAAACGGACATCCGAGTCATCAGAGTGGAAAAAGTCACCGATGTAGTGGAAGAATCTGTTGCATTTGCAACAGTGACTCGAAAAGATGAAAAGCTAGATAGCGGAAAAGAAAAAGTCGTAGAAGAAGGGCAAGAAGGAAAAGTTGCCCATCACTATGAAGTTATTTTGGAAGACGGGGAAGAAGTTTCTCGTGAATTAGTGAAAACAGAAACCGTCGAAGAAAGTAAAGATCGGGTTGTTGCGGTTGGAACGAGGAAGGTGCAGGAGAATGTCTCTCGGAGTAGCGGATCATCCTCCTCATCCTCATCCTCCTCATCATCGTCTTCCTCCTCATCATCAAAATCTGATCAATCGAGCAAGAGTGAGTCATCCTCATCCTCTTCCTCTTCTTCAGGCGGTGGGAAGACATTTACCGTAACAGCAACAGCCTATACAGCTAACTGCAGTGGTTGCTCTGGTGTGACAGCGACAGGAATTAACCTGAATAACAACCGTAACATGAAGGTGATCGCTGTCGACCCTAATGTTATTCCGTTAGGTAGCAGAGTCCACGTTGAAGGTTATGGTACAGCGATTGCTGGCGACACTGGTGGCGCGATCGTCGGAAACAAAATCGACGTTCATATGCCGTCAACTGCGGAAGCGCAGCGTTGGGGCCGAAAAACGGTGAAAGTCACCATTCTTGATTAATCCAAACACTAAAGCATTGACACAGGGCATTTTTGCTCTGTGTTTCTTTTTTAATCGATTGAAGTTTACTCACGGATAACGAGTACCGAATCCGCGTTTTCCTTTCATCCAGGAAGGTCGTATAATGAGGGAGGAACATAGAAAGAGATTGGAGGACGTCATGAAGATCAAAGAAATGATTGTCGTTGAAGGAAGAGATGATACGATCGCCATTCAACGGGCAGTCAATGCAGATACAATCGAAACAAACGGTTCGGCCGTTAATGAGGAGACGCTCAAGCGTATTGCCCTTGCGCAACAACGGCGAGGGGTGATTATTCTAACCGATCCTGATTATCCCGGCGAGCGAATTCGCCGAATTGTTAGTGAGCGGGTTCCTGGGTGCAAGCACGCCTTTTTGCCGAAAAAAGCCGCACTCTCAAAAAATGGTGACGATTTGGGGGTAGAGAATGCTGCACCGGAAGCTATTCGCCATGCATTGGGGAAGGTGCATGAGGCGATGGAGGATCCTTTAGAGGTCATTTCAAGGCAGGACTTATTTGATGCAGGATTAATGGCCGGAGCGGATGCGAAAAAACGCCGAGAACAGCTCGGTATATTGTTAGGGATCGGATATGCCAACGGAAAAACATTGTATAAACGCCTGAAAGCATTCCAAATTACAAAAAGGGAATTTGCCGAGGCAATCGCCCAAATAGTGGAGGAGGGCCGAGATTGACAAAAGATATTGCAACACCTATTCGAACGAAAGAAATTTTAGCGAAACACGGATTTACGTTTAAGAAAAGCCTAGGGCAAAATTTTTTAATTGACCCGAATGTTTTGCGCAACATTGTAGATGTGGCCAGTCTAACACCACAATCAGGTGCAATCGAGATCGGTCCTGGCATTGGTGCATTAACGGAACAGTTGGCAAGGCAAGCAAAGCGAGTCGTCGCCTTTGAAATTGATCAGCGTCTAATACCGGTTTTAAGGGAGACGTTAGCGCCTTATGAAAACGTCACCGTCATCAACGAAGACGTGCTAAAAGCGGACGTGAAACAAGTGATTGCTACGACATTTGAAGAAGGACAAGACCTTATGGTAGTCGCGAACCTCCCTTACTATGTGACGACACCGATTTTGATGAAGCTGTTGGAAGCCAAGCTCCCCGTTCGTGGAATTGTCGTCATGATTCAAGCGGAGGTAGCTGATCGAATTGCCGCAAAGCCTGGTACGAAGGAATACGGATCTCTTTCGATTGCTGCCCAATATTATGCGACGGCAGAGCTTGCGGTAAAAGTACCAAAAACGGTCTTTGTCCCTCAACCGAATGTTGATTCTGCTGTTTTGCGATTAACGATTCGTGAGAAGCCACCGGTAACTGTCGCCGATGAAGAGTGGCTGTTTGCGATTGTGCGCGCAAGCTTCGCCAATCGAAGAAAGACCATCTTAAATAATCTTATCCATAACCTCGTCGGTAAGGAGCGGAAGGATGAGGCTGTTCTGGCGTTAGCGGAAGCGGGAATTGACCCGAGTAGGCGCGGTGAAACGTTAACGATTGAGGAGTTTGCCGATTTAAGTGAACAACTACAAAAGCGATGATGGAACCTCCCCTCCTTTCCTTACATAGGCTGAAGAAGGAGGGGTTTTTTTCGATGAAGCCAAAGGTTGGGGATATCGTTGCGAGAAAATCGTATCAATGTGATTTACTTTTTCGTATTGTAGCCCTCCACAATGATTTTGTGGAGTTAATTGGTGAGGATATGCGCCTTGCGGCTGATGCTCCTTACCATGACCTTGTGTTGATTCAAGAATCAGAACGCAAGCGAAGGAAAAAGGAGTTTTTACAAGCGGAGGAGCAGTGTTATAAGCTTTTTAGACAGGATTACAATTTGATGAAGCAACGGGATGAATATGAAGCCTCCTCAGGTTATACGAACGATGCAGCGTTTTTTGAAATGCGAGGTAGGGTGCTTCATATGGATGGTGACCCTCTGTATTTACGCAAGTGTACGGAAGTGTATGATCGATTGGGCGTGCCCGTGTATGGAGTCCACGTTTCAGAAAAAGAGATGCCGGAACAGATCGCCTCTCTTATCGAAATGGTACAGCCGGATATTATTGTTGTGACAGGACATGATGCGTATTTAAAAAACCGTGGGACGGAAAAGGACCTTAAAGCTTATCGGCATACAAAATTTTTTGCGGAATGTGTAAGGATTGTGAGACGCTATGTGCCTCAGCGGGATGAACTTGTGATTTTTGCAGGGGCTTGCCAATCCCATTTTGAAACACTGATCAAAGCAGGAGCTAATTTTGCAAGCTCACCCAATCGAGTGAACATTCATGCTCTAGACCCGGTGTATATAGCTTCCCGTGTTAGTATTACATCGTTTATGGAACGTGTTTCCTTATCAGAAGTACTCCGAAATACGATTACAGGGGAAAAAGGTCTAGGAGGGATCGAGACGAAGGGTGTCATGCGAAAAGGGATGCCTTTAAAAGCTATGGAAGAACAAGAGGATTCATAACACATGTTCAGAAAAACTTGGCATATTGCCGAGTTTTTTCTCGTTACAAAGACAAGCGAGACGTGTTATGGCTTACGATTCAATCGTTGCTTTTTTAGCAGCTGTTTTTCCCTTAGCTTTAATAAAATAAGAATACGTCCAATTTGATTGTACCTGGTGATCAAAGCTCTTTTGCAATGGCGATCAGCCTGTAATTTTGCAAATTTTATTCATATCTTCAAACAAAAAGAAGTTCAAATCCTTACATAAATTTCATCTTTTTCGTACATGATAAATATAGACAATCAACCGCGAAAAAAATCGAATTTAAATCGTTGACAATAACAAGGTTAAGTTGATATAATTTTTGTTTGCTTGACATTTTCATCCTAACCATGTTATACTATTCACAGAGAGAAGCGGGGTGTTATAATTGGGAAAAACCTTGGTGGAAATTAAGCGTGCCCTTGATGCTAACGTAGGCAAACGAATTACGATTAAAGCAAATGGTGGGCGACGCAAGACGACGGAACGTTCGGGTTTGCTAGAAGAAACATACCCTTCTGTGTTTATTATTAAGTTGGATGAAGATCAACATGCGTTTGAGCGTGTATCTTACAGTTATGCGGATATCTTGACAGAGACAGTTGAACTGACGGTCTGTGAGGATGACGGTGCAACAACGACGCTAAAGCTGTAAAACACTTCATGAATCGACATACATTGGCCCTTTGGATTTTTTTCAAAGGGCCATATTTCATGTCTTCCTGTACATACTAAGTGTATGTCGTAACATTGATTATCAAGCGAGGAGCTGTTGCGTCATGAGTCGAAGACGTGGAATCATGTCAGATCGCTTAAAGGAAGAAATTGCGAAAGAGTTAGGGTTCTACGATACCGTCCAACAAGAAGGTTGGGGAGGCATTCGTGCACGTGATGCAGGAAACATGGTGAAGCGTGCCATTGAGCTTGCTGAGCAGCAATTAGCAGAGAGAGAATCTTCACGTTAACAATGTTACGATATGTTAGGGGTTGGGTCACCAGCCCCTTTTTTCTCTTTTCAATGGGGGAGGGAATCGATTAAGCGAGAAGGCTCCTCTCCCCTGTTTCGCCCAAAAAAAGACAGCTTTCTTGTGCCATTTGTTACACGGTCTGGCTTGTTTCTGTCCAAAATGATAAAATAGCCTAAGCAAATGGAACATAGAAGGTGAAGCGTGTGAAACAGTCAGTGAAGGCCCCAGCTAAAATCAACTTATCTCTCGATGTCTTACATAAACGACCAGACGGTTATCATGAAGTAGACATGATTATGACAACAGTCGACCTTGCCGATCGGATTGATTTAACACTCCGTGAAGATGGGCTTATTTCGGTCGATGTCTCTGAAGGCTTTGTACCAAATGATGAAAAGAACTTAGCGTACCAAGCAGCGGCTTTGCTAAAAGCGCGCTATCACGTAAACGAAGGGGTCTCCATTTACATAACAAAGCGAATCCCAGTAGCAGCTGGCTTAGCTGGTGGAAGCAGTGATGCTGCCGCCACATTAAGGGGGCTGAACGATCTATGGCAGCTCGGGTTATCTTTGGATGAATTAGCGGTTCTTGGAGCGGAAATAGGCTCTGATGTTTCTTTTTGTGTATATGGAGGGACAGCAAGGGCCACAGGACGTGGGGAAATCATAGAACGGATTGCCTCACCGCCACCGTGTTGGGTTATTTTAGCAAAGCCGCCCATCGGTGTATCCACCGCTGATGTTTATAAACGACTAAATGTATCTGCGATTGACCATCCAACAACAGAACACATGATTGCTGCGATCGAGGGGAAAGATTTTGATGGCATCTGTCATCACTTGCACAATGTCCTTGAATCGGTTACCCTCGACCTTTACCCAGAGGTAAGAAACATTAAAGAACAAATGAAGCGCTTTGGTGCTGATGGGGTATTAATGAGCGGAAGTGGCCCCACTGTTTTTGGTCTCGTGTCGAAGGAATCGAGAGTTCAACGGATCTACAATGGGCTACGGGGTTTTTGCCATCAAGTGTATGCGGTTCGGATAATTGGATCGGCCGGCTCTTGATAGAAACCGTATGAAAATGGTATATTTACTTTAAATATTCGGTTTTTGCTGGAGGGCATTATGAAAAAGTTAAAGCGCAGTGGGCGCCTTGTTGATATGACGTATTTTTTATTGCAACATCCCCACGAGCTGATCCCACTTACCCATTTTTCAGAACGGTATCAATCGGCAAAATCTTCAATTAGTGAAGATTTGGTGATTATAAAAGAAATTTTTGAAAGCGAAGGGATCGGAATGCTTTTAACCGTTCCTGGTGCAAGCGGTGGGGTTAAGTTCATTCCTTCCATGGGGGAGGACGAAGCTCGCCAGCTAGTGGGCGCAGTTTGTGAGAAGCTTTCCATCTCAGACCGTATTTTACCGGGTGGCTATCTTTATATGATGGACATGTTAGGAGATGCTCGTTTTATGCAGGAGGTCGGGCGATTGTTTTCTGCCATCCTTTCGCACAAAAAAATTGATGCGGTCATTACGGTGGCGACAAAGGGGATCCCTCTCGCGTATGCAGTCGGGCAGCATCTAGACGTTCCGGTAAGCATTGTCAGACGTGATCACCGAGTCACAGAAGGATCAATGGTTAGTATTAATTACGTGTCAGGTTCATCTAAGCGTATTCAAACGATGACGCTTGCAAGAAGGAGCTTGAGCCCAGGCTCCAACGTGTTTATTGTGGATGATTTTATGAAAGCCGGTGGTACTGTCCGAGGAATGATGGACCTGCTCCATGAATTTCAAGCGGAGGTTGCTGGGATAGGTGTCCTCGTGGAGTCAGGCGAAGCAGAGGAACGACTTGTGGATGACTACTTATCGGTTGCACGCATTTGTCAGTTGAATGAGAGGGAAAAAACAATTCTTGTCGAACCAGGTAATGTATTAGAGTATATGATGACATTAAAGGAGGACCAATCATGAAGGTTGTACATACGAACCAAGCACCAGATGCCATTGGACCCTATTCACAAGGGATTGTCGTAAACAATATGTTTTACAGTTCAGGCCAAATTCCACTGACTGCTGAGGGAGAACTTGTTCAAGGAACGGTGGAAGAGCAAACACATCAAGTGTTTAAAAATCTTCAAGCCGTTCTAAAAGAAGCTGGAGCTTCACTGGACACGGTTGTAAAGGCGACGGTATTTATTAAAGACATGAATGACTTCCCACGTATTAATGAAGTGTATGGGGAATACTTCCAAACACATAAGCCGGCACGCTCTTGTGTAGAAGTGGCTCGCTTACCAAAAGATGTCCTTGTAGAAATCGAGGTTATTGCTCTCGTGAAATAGCATTTTTTTAAACATGCTTCGTTCCTAGAAGCATGTTTTTTTAACGCTGTAGAAAGTTTACTTTTTTGTGCATGAGAGGCTCAGAAAAAACGATTGCTCATAAGCCAAGTATTCCGAGCGTTTTTTATCCTTTAAAGGTACCTGTGCTACTGATGAAGCCAGTTCATCATCAAGGAGAAAAACTTCGAATCAAAATTCACAAAAATTCTTTCGGAAAAAGAAGGAATATAGCCGGTCACCGAGAACTTAATATACAGACAGCGGAAAACCAACTACAAAGGAGGTGACTTCATGCAAGTAACAGATGTCAGGCTCCGTCGAGTTAACACCGAAGGACGGATGAAAGCGATTGCGTCCATTACTATTGATCATGAATTTGTTGTTCACGATATTCGGGTGATCGATGGAAACAATGGACTGTTTGTTGCTATGCCAAGCAAACGCACACCAGATGGTGAGTTTCGCGATATTGCGCACCCTATCTCTTCCCAAACACGTGAGAAGATTCAAACAGCTGTATTGGCTGAGTATGAGCGTGCTGGAGAATTGGATCAAGTAACATATGAGGAAGCAGGAGCCTCCTAATAAACAGCCAGGCCTTACTCCAACTAGGTGGAAGTGAGGTCTTTTTTTATAAATTCAAAAGGGGAAAATCCTCTCCTATTCATATGGGACCGTTTCCTTTCTTATTGCTAGTGCAAGTAAGTTCTTGCGCTTTTTTTATTTGTTCCATCTTCATCCAGCAACAAAAGGGGCGGTATAACGCTTGTTTTTCCGGATTTCTCTTCTTGAAAACACAACCGTTTTAAGATATATTCGTAAGGGAAAAATGGAACAGTTGGAGGGGAACGATGAGCAATCGATTTGCGGTCATACTTGCCGCTGGACAAGGGACGAGGATGAAGTCAAAGCTTTATAAGGTGCTCCATTCAGTTTGTGGAAAGCCAATGGTTCAACACGTCGTTGACCAAGTCTCAGCCCTCGGATTTGACGAAATTGTGACAATTATAGGGCACGGTGCGGATGCTGTAAAGTCACAGCTAGGAGAGCGTGTCTCCTATGCTTTGCAAGAGGAACAGCTTGGGACAGGACATGCTGTACTTCAAGCAGAATCAGCTCTTGGCGGAAGACGAGGAGTAACGATCGTATTGTGCGGTGATACACCGTTGTTGACAGCCGAAACAATCGATCATGTGATGTCCTATCATGAAGAAGAGCAAGCCAAGGCGACTGTGCTAACGGCCGAATTGGCTGATCCAACAGGATATGGGCGAATTGTACGGAACGATAAGGGACTTGTTGAACGAATTGTTGAGCACAAAGATGCGACTTCTGAAGAGAAGCAAATTACAGAAGTCAATACAGGGACGTACTGCTTTGACAATGAGGCGTTATTTCAAGCGTTGAAAGAAGTTGGTAACAATAACGCCCAAGGGGAATACTACCTTCCTGATGTGATCCAAATCCTTCAAACTAAAGGGGAAAAGGTAGCGGCATACAAAACGGCCCATGTTGAGGAAACTTTAGGGGTTAACGACAGGGTCGCTTTAGCTCAAGCGGAGCAGGTGATGAAGCGTCGTATCAATGAAGCATGGATGAGAAAAGGGGTTACGTTCATTGATCCTGAGCAAACGTACGTATCACCTGATGCAACAATTGGTCAAGATACCGTGATTTATCCGGGAACGATGGTGCTTGGACAAACGACCATCGGTGAAGGATGCGTGCTTGGTCCCCATACGGAATTAAAAGATTCAAAAATCGGGAACAAAACGGCAGTTAAGCAATCGGTTGTTCATAATAGCGAAGTGGGGGAGCGTGTATCCATTGGACCATTTTCGCACATTCGCCCTGCATCAATGATCCATGATGATGTACGGATTGGTAATTTTGTTGAAGTAAAAAAGTCAACCATTGGAAAAGAGAGCAAGGCATCTCATTTGAGCTACATTGGTGACGCTGAAGTTGGCGAGCGGGTGAACTTTAGTTGTGGATCCATTACCGTGAATTACGATGGGAAATACAAATTTTTAACGAAAATCGAGGACGATGCATTTATCGGCTGCAACTCTAACTTAATTGCCCCTGTCACGATCGGAAAAGGGGCTTTAATAGCAGCAGGATCTACAATAACAGAAGATGTGCCAAGTGATGCACTCTCGATCGCACGCGCACGGCAAACAAATAAAGAACACTATGTAACGAAAAAAAACAATTAATTTATGGTGGAGGTTTAAGGAAACATGGCAAACTACGGTGACCCCAACTTAAAGGTGTTTACGCTCAATTCAAATAAAGGGTTGGCTTATGAGATTACAGAACGAATCGGTGTACCGATGGGGAAAAGCTCAGTCACTCGCTTTAGCGATGGAGAAGTGCAAATCAACATTGAAGAAAGCATTCGAGGTTGCGATGTTTTCTTAATTCAATCAACAGCTGCTCCGGCAAACGAGCATATTATGGAGCTCCTGATTATGATTGATGCGGTGAAGCGTGCATCGGCGAAAACCATTAATGTGGTGATCCCTTATTATGGATATGCGAGACAGGATCGCAAGGCGAGAGCTCGTGAACCAATTACTGCAAAATTGGTGGCTAATTTACTAGAAACAGCCGGAGCGACTCGTGTTTTGACACTTGATTTACATGCGACACAAATTCAAGGCTTTTTTGACATTCCGGTTGATCAGCTTATGGGCGTTCCGATTTTAGCTGAGTTCTTTGAGAAAAAGGGCTTGGATGATGTCGTTGTCGTTTCCCCTGATCATGGAGGCGTGGTGCGTGCCCGCAAGCTAGCTGACCGGTTAAAAGCACCGATTGCGATTATTGATAAACGTCGTCCGAAACCAAACGTGGCAGAAGTAATGAATATAGTCGGTCATATTGAAGGGAAAACAGCAATTATTATTGATGACATTATCGATACAGCGGGGACAATCACATTAGCAGCAAACGCCCTCGTTGAACACGGGGCAAAAGAAGTGTACGCATGTTGCACCCACCCTGTCTTATCAGGACCTGCGATCGAGCGAATCAAAAATTCGAAAATCAAAGAGCTTGTCGTCATGAATACAATTGAGCTTGAAGAAGAAAAATTAATTGATAAGATTACTACGTTGTCTGTAGCACCGCTCATGGCAGAGGCCATTGTCCGTGTTCATGAACATTCTTCTGTAAGTTTATTATTTGATTAATCCGCTTTTTTCTGCTGTTTTTAAATTTCTCCGTTTGAAAAAGGGATGCTCAGGGAAAAGATGAAAGAGAGCAACTGTAAAAAACGTAGAGGTGATAAAAATGGCAATGAGCTTAAAAGCAGAGAAACGGCCAGATCTACGTGGCTCTGTTACAAGAAAAATTCGTAAACAAGGGTATGTGCCGGCCGTTGTTTATGGAAATAAGACGAAAAGCCAACCAATTAGCGTCGAGGCTGTAGACTTTTTAAAAACGGTTCGAGAAGTGGGCCGAAACGGATTGATCTCACTTGAAGTAGAGAAAGGCACGAAGCATCAAGTGATGGTCCATGATTTGCAAATGGATCCGTTAAAAGGCGATTATTTGCATATTGATTTCTTCGAAGTGGATATGTCCTCTGAGATTGAAGCAAATGTTCCTGTTCGATTAACAGGGGAAGCGAGAGGAGTATCCGAGGGCGGTGTCCTTTCTCAGCTTATGTATGAAATCACGGTTCGTAGTTTGCCAGCAGACATTCCGGAAGAAATCACGCTCGATGTGTCATCCTTAACGATTGGGGATTCCATTCAAATAAGGGATGTGCGAGGGAACGTCCCTGTTCAAGTCGTAAACGAAGACGAAGAAACCGTCGTAACTGTCCAACCTCCTGCCACGGAGAAGGAAGAAGAGACGGAAGCAGCAGTGACTGATAATGAGCCAGAAGTAATCAATGAGAAAGAGGAGCCTGCTGAAGAGGCAAAAGAAGAATAAAGTCAATTTGTGTCCATCACAAGACAGCTGTAAAGTACGTACGCAGCCTTAGAAATGGCGCTGCTCTAAACAACCTTTAAAAAGGTATGACCCTTGTGGTTATACCTTTTCTGTTGTTATACTGTTTTTAGTAACTGTGAAAGGGACACTAAAAAGGTGATATAGATGAAGCTAATCGTCGGTTTAGGAAACCCTGGTGCTAAATATGATGGCACGAGGCATAATGTCGGTTTTGATGTAGTAGATGCCGTCGCTCGCCGCTTGAATATTGAGATCAAGCAGTCGAAAGCGAACGGACTTTATGGGGAAGGTCGAATCGATGGAGAAAAGATCTTTTTGTTAAAGCCCCAGACTTTTATGAATCGATCAGGAGAATCGGTCCGCCCATTCCTTGAATACTATAACATGGAAGTGGAAGACCTACTCGTGATTTATGATGATTTAGATTTGCCAGTAGGTAAAATCCGCCTTCGTCAAAAAGGAAGCGCTGGTGGCCACAATGGGATGAAATCTTTGATCGCTCACCTAGGCACGAGTGATTTTAAACGAATTCGTGTCGGGGTCGACAGGCCGGCACCAGGAGAAACGGTCGTTCAGCACGTGCTTGGGCGCTATCGCCCAGAGGAAAAGGACGCCATCTCGGAGGCGATTGATCTCTCGGCAGAGGCAGCAGAAGCTTTTACAAAGAAACCATTTCTTGAAGTGATGAATACATTTAATTAAAGCTAGATCCGATGAGGTATAGCTCGTTCCACTTCCGTTCATACTAAAAGCAACTGATGATCTAGAACGGAGGGGACTTGCGTTGACGATTCATTATCAATGTCGCCATTGTCAAACGAAAGTTGGTCAATTAGAAGGTAGACATACATCTGAACAGTTAGGACTTCATCATTTGACTGAAGAGGAAAGAGCCTCGATGGTGACATATAATGACAGTGGAGACATGACGATTCACGTTATTTGCGAAGATTGTCATGAAGCCTACATTCGGAATCCAAACCTATATGAACTGGATGTTACGTCACATATTCAATAAATGACAACCATAAGAACTCGTTGGCTTTGTCAACGCTTTGGTTTTAGACCAAAGCATTTTTCTGTTTCCAAACAACAGTGACATCAGTAGGATTTTTAAAAAAGAGGAAGAGGATTTTCAAAAGTTTCATAGAATGTCATGAAGCGAATTGATTTATACCTACAGCAGGGGAGGACCCCCTGCTTTAAGGCGTTTTTAATGAAATGCTTGTAGCAGAAGGCTTTAGGGGGAAAGGTATGCTAGGTTTACAACGTTTTATTCAAGAACAGGAAGACACACAAGCGATTGTACAGGGCTTGGAAGTGAATATGAAGGAACAACTCGTCTCAGGATTGTCAGGGTCTGCTAGGCCTGCCGTTATGGCTGCTTTATATAAGGAGACGAGACGGCCACAGCTTGTCATTACCTATAATTTGTATCAAGCACAGAAAATCTTTGAGGATCTTGTCGAACTCGTAGGGGCGGATCATGTACTACTCTATCCCGTTAACGATTTGATTTCATCAGAAATTGCGATTGCTAGCCCGGAAATGAAAGCGCAACGCATTGACGTATTAAATCAGCTCGTAGCTGGATTTTCAGGAATCGTAGTCGTTCCATTAGCAGGCCTGCGGCGTCTATTGCCTCCTTCTTCCTTATGGAAGGAAAGCCAAATTCGTTTAAGTGTTGGGGATGACATAGGTGACTTGGAGTCGTTGATTAGACGGCTTGTTCGCAATGGTTTTACTCGTGTTGATATGGTGACGACCCCGGGAGAATGTAGTGTCCGTGGGGGCATTATTGATCTGTATCCCTTAACAGAGGAGGACCCAATTCGAATTGAATTGTTTGACACGGAAATTGATTCGATTCGGACATTTACGATTGAAGACCAGCGTTCAAAGGACTCGCTATCCGAAGTTGTCATTGGACCAGCGGCGGAAATCATTATGGATGAAGAGCATTTTATTCAAGGGGCATCACGCTTAGAGGACCGTCTCAGTCAAACGTTAAAAAAAGTAAAGAAAAAAGAAGTAAAAGAAAAACTAACCGAACAAATTTCTTTTGATATTAGTGAGCTGAAGCAGAAACATCCGTTTCCATCGATGTACAAATACATTTCTCTTTTTTACGATGATACGTACAGCCTTTTTTCATACGTACCTTCCACTGGGGTCATTTTTGTTGACGAAATGAGTAGGGTTAAAGAAATGTCCGAAAGTTTAGAGAAAGAAGAGGCGGAATGGCATACGACGCTTATTGAACAAGGGGAAATTGTCCACGATGTAACCTTAGCTCACTCAGTTCTAGAGCAGATGAAGCAAGGCGTCTTACCGATCGTTTACTTGTCGCTTTTCGTGCGTCACGTGCCGTCTACGAATCCGCAAAATATTATTAGCTTCCAATGCAAATCGATGCAAAACTTTCATGGACAAATGCCACTGCTTCAATCGGAAGTTAAGCGCTGGATTTCATCACAATTTGCGACCGTTTTCATTGCAGCGACGAGGGAGCGGGCGAAGCGACTAAACCATGTCTTAGCTGAGGAAGGAATAGAAGCCCTCGTTGTAGATGGGGAAGCTCCACTTACGCCAGGTCAGGCGCAAATTATGGTCGGTGCATTAACGAGCGGCTTTGAATTGACCCTGCACAAGCTAGTGGTGATTACAGAAGAAGAAATATTTGCGAAAAAGGTGAAGCGGCCACAGCGGAAACAAAAACTATCGAACGCCGAAAGAATTAAAAACTATAGCGAGTTAAAAGTAGGCGATTTAGTCGTCCATACGAACCACGGGATCGGGAAATATTTAGGAATCGAAACCTTAGAAATTAATGGGGTTCACAAGGATTATTTACACATTCGCTATGCAGGTAACGATAAACTATACGTTCCTGTAGAACAAATCGATCAAGTGCAAAAATATGTGGGCGCCGAAGATAAAGATCCAAAGCTGTACTCTCTAGGAAAAAGCGATTGGAAAAAGGTAAAGCGCCGTGTCCAGTCATCAGTGGAAGACATTGCTGATGATTTAATCAAGCTGTATGCTGAGCGAGAAGCGAGCAAAGGGTTTGCATTCGCCCCAGATGGACCAGAGCAAGCGGAGTTTGAAGCATCATTTCCATATCAAGAAACAGAAGATCAGCTTCGAGCGATTCAAGAGATAAAAGAAGACATGGAAAAAGAGCGTCCGATGGATCGGCTTCTTTGTGGTGACGTTGGCTATGGGAAAACAGAGGTGGCGATTCGCGCTGCTTTCAAGGCCATTATGAACGGAAAGCAAGTGGCGATTCTCGTGCCAACGACCATCTTAGCGCAGCAACATTTTGAGACGATCCAGGAGCGCTTCGCTGATTATCCAATTAACATTGGGGTTCTTAGTCGTTTTCGTTCTCGAAAGGAACAGTCACAAACGCTTAAAGGACTAAAAGCAGGATCGGTTGACCTTGTGGTCGGTACCCATCGTCTGCTGTCCAAGGATGTTCAGTTCAAAGATCTCGGCTTGCTCATTGTCGATGAGGAGCAGCGCTTTGGGGTGACGCACAAGGAGAAAATTAAACAGTTAAAGGCAAATATTGACGTTCTAACATTAACGGCAACGCCGATTCCGCGAACACTTCACATGTCGATGCTCGGCGTCCGTGATCTTTCTGTCATCGAAACACCACCAGAGAACCGCTTCCCGGTGCAAACCTATGTGGTAGAATATAACAGCCCTCTTGTGCGAGAAGCGATTGAGCGTGAACTATCCCGTGGTGGACAAGTGTATTTTCTTTACAATCGTGTGGAAAACATCGAGCGAATGGCAAATGAAATCTCTATGCTCGTCCCAGATGCCCGAGTGTCTTTTGCCCACGGGCAAATGAAAGAAAGCGAATTAGAGTCGATTATGCTCGCCTTCTTAGAAGGGGAGAGCGATGTGTTAGTAACGACGACCATTATTGAAACAGGTGTGGACATTCCAAATGTTAACACGCTCATCATCCACGGTGCCGATAAAATGGGCTTGTCCCAACTGTATCAAATCCGCGGACGGGTCGGACGCTCCAATCGGGTGGCTTACGCCTATTTCACGTATCAGCGTGACAAAGTGTTGTCCGAAGTTGCAGAAAAGCGACTCCAAGCCATTAAGGAATTCACGGAGCTCGGGTCTGGATTTAAAATAGCGATGCGAGATTTAGCGATCCGTGGTGCCGGTAATTTGCTTGGCGCGCAGCAGCATGGTTTTATTGAATCGGTTGGCTTTGATCTATACTCACAAATGTTGAAGGAAGCCATTGAAAAACGAAAAGGCGAACAGCCGAAAGAAGAACCACGAAACGTGGAAATTGATGTACAAGTGGATGCTTATATACCGGATTCATACATTCAAGACGCAAAGCAAAAAATTGAAATGTACAAACGGTTCCGTGGGGTCGAGACGATTGAAGAGATCAACGACTTAAAGGACGAAATGTTTGATCGGTTCGGTGAATATCCTCAAGAAGTAAGTGACCTTCTACAGCTAACGACGATAAAAATTTTAGCCTATCAAGAAGGCGTCGAAAGCATTGTGGAGTCAAAGGGTCAATGGATTATTCTCCTTTCGCCAGAAACGACAGAAGGGATTGATGGCGCTAAGCTGTTTGAAGTCATTCATAAGCTCGATCAGCAAGTTGGTCTTGGGACTGAAGGTGAGCGAATAAAATTAACGTTAAAAACAAAGCAGCTAGGGACAAATCAATTGCTGGAAGTAACAGAAACGCTCTTGGCTTCACTGGCGGATGTAAAAAAACAACCGTCTCCAGTTAATTCGGTTTCCTAATATTGATATCCCAAGGAAGGAGTAAAACGGCAAAAGGATGTCTTTTTTCTTCGAATGGTGAATAGTTCTTCTGGAAACAAAGATACTAACACGTAAACAGGATCATCTTTACTTACATCCAGAAGTTATTCCATCAGAAGAAAGTGAGGCATCATAGGTATGAAAGCAACAGGAATTGTTCGACGGATCGATGACTTGGGGCGTGTAGTGATTCCAAAGGAAATCAGAAGAACGTTGCGCATCCGCGAAGGGGACCCTCTCGAAATTTTTGTGGATCGTGATGGAGAAGTCATCCTAAAGAAATACTCGCCTATTTCTGAGCTTGGTGATTTTGCAAAAGAATACGCAGAAGCGCTTTACGACAGTCTGAATCATAGTGTGCTTATCGCTGATCGTGATACGTACATCGCGGTGGCTGGAAGCTCGAAGAAGGATTATACAAATAAAAGCATCGGGGACATGATAGAGTCGGCAATGAACGACAGAAAATCAATCGTCCATACAGATGCGGGCGAATACAACCTTGTTGGTGAACAGCAAGAAGAACTTAAAGGCTGCGTCATTGCACCAATTATTGCAAATGGAGATCCAATCGGGGCAGTGGTGATCTTTAATAAAGATGAAACATTACAAGGACAAGTGGAACAAAAGCTGGCAGAAACAGCAGCGAGCTTCCTTGCCCGTCAAATGGAGCAATAATCACGAAGCCATTCTTTCCGAGGAAGGAATGGCTTTTCTACTTTAAGCGATTGGTTGGAATCCAAGTTTTGCTAACAAACGTCCAACTTTATATGTCAACCTATGGTATAATGACAAGAAAAAAAAGGAGAAACGCCAATGCAAAACAACGAAACCATTCGTCCGTTTCTGCGTGGGGCGCTTTCTGTTTCTGTTGCGGCATTGTTCGCGAAGGTGTTAAGTGCGGCGTATCGCGTGCCATATCAAAACATGGCTGGAGATTTAGGGTTTTATGCTTACCAGCAAATTTATCCTTTTTACGGGATTGCGATGATTCTCGCTATGTACGGATTCCCTGTGTATTTATCCAAAGTAGTGACAGGTTATTTGGAGCGTGGGGAAGTTGAACAAGCGAAGGCGTGGGTCTCTTTTTTCTTTTATCGACTCATTCTTTTATCTGTTGCCATGTTTAGTACCTTGTATGTTTTTGCCGAGAGAATAGCCCTCGTCATGGGAGATATAAACCTAACTGCACCGCTGCAGACCGTGGCTTTTTCCATCTTGCTCATCCCCCTTTTATCGGTCGTTCGTGGAGTGTATCAGGCGCATCATCAACTAGAGCCGACGGCCCTTTCTCATGTGACCGAGCAGATTATTCGCGTGATTGGTATTCTCTGTCTCGTAGGTCTTTTTATGTCGCAAGGGGGCGATGGCTATGATGCAGCGGTCGGTGCAGCGCTCGGATCAATTGCTGGCAGTGTCGGGGCTATCATCGTCTTGCTTATCGGGTATCGCTCAATTGCTTGGAGAGAGTGGTTATCTCGGAAAAATCTTCGGATGTTGAAGGGGAACAGAAACACGCCATGGTTTAGGCAAAGTGTGTACATTTGCTTAAGTTCCCTCGTCTTTGTGCTCGTCCCGCTTGTAGATGCATTCACGATGATCCGCTTGCTAGGGGTGGCAGGAATCGAAGGGACGTGGGCATTTATTGAAAAAGGAATTTATGATCGAGGACAGCCGCTCGTTCAAGTGGGCATCGTCGTCGCTACGTCCTTCTCACTTGCAATCGTTCCGTTTATGACAAAAGCAGTACAAGGAAGAAGGTTGAGAGAAGCTCGGACATTCACAGAGTTAGCTTGTCGGTTTACGATTCTCATTTCAGGGGCTGCTGCACTTGGTTTGTTCATCGTAATGGAGCCAACAAACATCCTGTTGTTCGGGAATAGCGAAGGAACACATGTGTTACAAGTGTACGGCTTTTCTATCTTTTTTGCGAGCTTGTTTGTTGTAACAGCTGCCTTGCTCCAAGGATCGGGTTATGTTCACATTCCGATGATCGCACTTGCGGTTAGTTTGCTTGTCAAAATGGTTGCAAATGTTGTCCTCATTCCAGCATTCACCACGGTCGGTGCAGCGATTGGGACGATCGCAGCATACGCTACAATGGCAACGATAAATGTTGTCGCCCTTTCGAAACTGTACGGCGGCCTTGCGCGTCTAGTTGCTAATGCACAGGCGATGTTGGTATGCTTTATCGCCATGGCGATCCCTGCGAGTGTTTGCCGTTACTTGCTCTCTTTAGTAGTGGGAGAGGGGCGGATGGAAGCGCTATTGATGGTTCTGCTCACAGTAGCTGCAGGTATCTTAGGCTTTCTGTTTGCCGTATTGCGGAGCAAGGTCATTAGTGAGAAAGAATGGGACATGGTGCCGACCTTACAAAAGTGGGCGAAGCGAATGAACCATTTGTTTGGTAACACGTAAGAAGCTAAAGGAGTGGGAAGATGAGCCATACGATTACGGTCATTGGCCTTGGAGCAGGAAACTTAGAACAATTACCGCTCGGGGTATATCGCTTAATTCTAAATCAGGATCATCTATATGTGAGGACAAAGGATCATCCCGTAATAGAAGAGCTCATTGGTGAAGGGCATTCTTTTACCTTTTTTGATTCGATCTATGAGCAGCATGAGACATTTGAGGCCGTCTATGATGCCATTGTTGCCGAACTTTTAGAGGCGGCCAAAAGCAAGGAGATTCTTTATGCTGTACCTGGGCATCCGCTCGTGGCGGAGCGAACGGTTCAACTGCTGCTAGAAGCTGAACGGGAAGGGCGCGTCACGGTGAAGATATTAGGGGGACAAAGCTTTTTAGACCCTATGTTTTCCGCATTGAAGATCGATCCGGTCGAGGGATGTCAAGTGCTCGATGGGACGATGCTTTCGCGTGATGAAGTGCACGTAACGCAGCACATTGTCATTTGTCAAGTATATGATCAGATGATAGCATCCCATGTGAAATTAACACTTATGGAGCTTTTGCCAGATGATTACGAGGTGACAGTGGCAACCGCTGTTGGAACAAAAAATGAAAAGCTAGAGACCGTGCCATTATATGAGCTTGATCGAGTGACGACGATCAGTAATTTAACGGCGGTATACGTCCCGCCAGTTGAGGATGAGGTTATACTGTATCAAGACTTTCGAACGTTGCGCCAGATCATTGCGACGCTTCGCGGGCCTGACGGCTGCCCTTGGGATAAGAAGCAAACCCACCAATCATTGAAAAAATATCTATTAGAAGAAGCGTATGAAGTACTTGAAGCGATTGATGAAGAAAACGAGGATCACCTTGTTGAAGAGCTTGGCGATCTTTTACTTCAGGTCTTGCTGCACGCTCAAATTGGCGAGGATGATGGTTGGTTCCAAATCGAGGATGTCATTCGTTCTATTTCAGAAAAGATGATTCGCCGTCATCCCCACGTATTCGGTGAAAGACAGGTAGAGGATGCAGAAGACGTAGTCGAAACATGGGATGAAATAAAGAAAGCCGAGAAGGGCGAAGATCAAGCTAGTACGTCCATCCTTGGAAAAATTCCGAAAGGCTTGCCAAGCTTAATGCTAGCATTTGAACTGCAAAAGAAAGCGGCGAAGGTAGGATTTGATTGGGCAGAAGTGGAACCGATGTGGGCGAAGCTTGACGAGGAACTGCATGAGTTTAAAGAGGAAATTCAGGCGGGACACTCGCAAGAAATGGCAAAAGAGTTCGGCGATGTACTGTTTGTCCTCGTAAATATTGGCCGGTTTTACAATATATACGCAGAAGAGGCTCTCCACCGAACGAACGAGAAGTTCAAGCGGCGCTTTCAGTCGATTGAACAGGCAATTACTGCTAAAGGGGACACTCTCGAAGAAAGTTCCTTAGAAGAAATGGACGTCCTTTGGAATCAAGCAAAAGAAAGTGAAAGTCAGGGGGAGTAAGAATGAGACTCGATAAATTTTTAAAAGTTTCCCGGTTAATTAAACGGAGAACATTGGCGAAAGAAGTTTGTGAACAAGGTAGAATTACGGTCAATGGAAACGTAGCAAAAGCAGGGACTGTCGTGAAGGAAGGGGATGAGCTTGTGATTCGTTTCGGTCAAAAGCTTGTCACTGTTGAAATTACAAATGTGAAAGAAACGGTTCGGAAAGAAGAAGCAAGCACGTTATATGAAGTAAAAAAAGAAGAGCCGATTTCTAAAAGTGAGTAAAAGAAAAACCGTCGTTATGCGGCGGTTTTGCATTTTAGGAAGGTGCTTTTCAAGTTGGATCTTAAGGGATGGGTCTTTATATCTATTTATAGGAACAGAATCAGATTAAGGGGCTTGTTCTATCTTTGGTTCCCCCTTCATAGACTGTCAGTAAAGTCGTAATGAGGAGGAATCGGAATGGACCAGCAGTATGACTTCGGCAGACCTATGGGACATGAACGTCGGTCAAAAGAGCACGATGTGACGATGCGGAATCGTAAAACACTTGATATAACGGGGGTTAAGCAAGTCGAAAGCTTTGACAATGAGGAGTTTTTGCTTGAGACAGAAATGGGTTTTCTATCGATTCGTGGGCGCAATCTGCATATGAAAAATTTAAATGTAGAGGAAGGACTGGTGTCGATCGAAGGAAAGATCTTCGATATGGTGTACCTTGAACAGGGCCAAGGAGAAAAATCTAAAGGGTTCTTTGGGAAGTTGTTCAAGTGAGTTTAACCATTCAATTTTACACGATGCTATCAATGGCTGCGATGGGCGTTTGGCTTGGCGCAGCTATTGATACCTATCACCGGTTCTCAAAGCGCCGCCGTATGCTTTTTCACTGGCTTGAGTTTATCAACGATGTTCTTTTTTGGCTGATTCAAGGGCTCATTCTGTTTTATGTCCTCCTTCAAGTCAACCAAGGGGAAATTCGCTTTTATATATTTTTAGCTATTCTTTGTGGGTATGCTGCCTATCAAGCATTGTTTCGCCAAGTTTATCAGAAGCTATTGGAGCGTGGTATCCAGTTCGTACTAGCGCTTTATCGGTTTGGGAGAAAGATGATCCATATCTTTTTCGTTTCGCCGATCAAGTGGCTGTTGAATCTTCTTTATCGCTTGTGTATGATGATAATATCGGCGGTCCTATCTATTTTCTACTTTTTGCTAAATTTGATATGGAAACCTATCTTTTGGGGGCTAAAGGTAGTTTACCGCCTTTTAGGCATTCAGAAGCTGATCAATAAGATTCAGTCCACAACATTTTTTCAAAAAGGAAAAGGATTTTGGAAAAAGCTGTGGAAATGGATTCAAAAGGAGTGAGGGCCATGGTCAAAAAACAACCATCAAGAATTCGTGAAATTGACTCGCAATATATCCAGCAGCATGAACAAAATCTCGAAATGCAAAAGCGGAAACGCCGTGGGTTGGTTCGTCGACTTGTGGCCATTGGAATCGTGTCTGTATTGCTTTGTGTTTTTGCCTTTATGACGTTGCAAACACAAGCGAAAATGCTAGAGGATATACAACAAGAAAAAATAGCCCTTGAGCAAAAGCTCGATGAACTACATGCGGAACAAGAATTTCTTGAACAAGAAATTAAAAATTACAACGACGAAGAATTTATTGCAGAGATTGCAAGGCGAGACTACTATATGACCAAGCCAGGTGAAACGCTATTTAAGTTGCCTAAATCATCCTCAGATTGACACCATTTTTTTGGATCGGGTATACTATACCAAAGTGAAGATTTTTAGCTACTTTAAGGAGGAACAATTTTTTCATGGCAATTGAAGTTGGCAGCAAGTTGCAAGGCAAGGTAACGGGAATCACCAAATTTGGTGCATTTGTTGAGTTGCCAGGTGGTTCTACAGGTCTTGTGCACATCAGCGAGGTTGCTGATCATTATGTCAAGGACATTAATGAGTTGTTGACAGTTGGACAGGAGGTTCAAGTCAAGGTTTTAAATGTAGAGTCTGATGGGAAAATTGGACTTTCTATCCGAAAAGCCCTTGATCAGCCTGAACGACCGAAACGCCCACATGGAGGTGGAAATCGCGGTCCTCGTACAAATCGTCCGGGCCCATCATTTGAAGATAAAATGGCTCGCTTCTTGAAAGACAGCGAAGAGCGCCTTGCTACGATTAAAAGGCAAACAGAGTCAAAGCGTGGTGGACGCGGCGCCCGTCGAGGGTAACTTGCTGCTCGCTTGATCATACAATGTTGAGAAAGACAAGCATTCGCTTGTCTTTCTCCTTGATAAAAAAAGATATTGACTTTTGTTTGGTCATCATATATATTATTACATGTCGCAATCAACAAATTCACACTATGGCGGTGTAGCTCAGCTGGCTAGAGCGTACGGTTCATACCCGTGAGGTCGGGGGTTCGATTCCCTCCGCCGCTACTCTTTCAAAGCCCTGCTCGTGTAAACGAGTAGGGCTTTTAAGGTGCACTAGGAATGGGCGTAGTCTTCACGATCTATCCAGCTTAGGCTCGGCATCACCGAGTTTTCTTGATCATTAAGAAAGTTTTCCTCGCTTCTATTTCCTTTAATCGTATCTGCTTTTCTTCATGAAATATCGATCAGTCCACTTTTGCAATTATTGCTCGTTTTTTTCTTTCCTCACATTTCCCTATCAGTCTTTCGTTTTTCCAAGATTGTGCGTTTTCCTCGATTCAACTCATCAGTCGTTTTGGCTAAACAGTCTGAATGGAGCCGAAATGAGTCGAACATTTCTTTGTTTTCACTTTCCCATTTTGACAAAATCTTTCTTTTGGACATGTTTTAATGGAGTCACGATCTTAAAATGGGTGGTGGATGATAATGATTCGGAAGCTAACAAAAGAGATGGTGGGATTTAGATTGGAGTGGAAAGGGGTAGAACGGGTTAATCGTTTCATTCGGTCAGTTAGTCAATCTCTTACCAAAGGGGGAGCGATTGTCTTTTATCAATGGGGGTTGCTCCTGGCGATTGTCGGCTTTTTGCTTGGGCGTGCGGTCATTTTAGAAGAGTTGACGCCGTTTGTTGTTCCATTCCTAGCCGCTGTTTATTTATTGAAAAAGGACAAGCTGATGCTTGCGGCGATTGCTATGTTTGCCGGCGCTGTTACGAGCTTTCACCAAGAGGTTGGCTTTGTCATCGTGGCCATGGTCGCATTCCTCCTCTTCCAAAAGGTAACAGAACGCTTTACGGATCAACGAAAAAAAATCGTCCCCTATTCGGTATTGATCGCCAGCGTGGTTTCTAGGCTAGGGTTAGTCTATTTAATTGAAGGGGCTATCTCAAACTATGCAGTCATGATGGCGATTGTTGAGGGTGGGTTAAGCTTTATCTTAACACTGATCTTTTTGCAAAGTGTCCCATTGCTGACGGCTAAACGTATTCAGCAGCCTTTGCGGAATGAAGAGATTGTATGTCTTGTGATTTTACTTGCTTCTGTTATGACGGGTACGGTCGGATGGTTCTTCTATGGGTTAACAGTTGAGCATATGTTTGCCCGTTATCTCGTGTTAATCTTCGCATTCGTTGGAGGTGCAGCGATCGGATCGACCGTAGGCGTTGTTACAGGGTTAATCTTGAGTTTAGCGAGTGTGGCTAGTCTCTATCAAATGAGCCTCCTTGCATTTTCTGGTCTTCTTGGTGGTCTACTAAAAGAAGGTAAGAAAGTAGGTGTCAGCCTCGGACTTCTTGTTGGTACGATGTTGATCGGTCTCTACGGTGAAGGGGGGACCAATATTCAACTAACGATGATGGAAACAGCAGTTGCCATTGCAATCTTTTTGATCACGCCAAAAGGGTGGATCCATGCGATCGCTCGCTACATTCCTGGAACGACAGAGTATTCGAAAGAGCAGCAGCAATACTTGCGAAAAATCCGCGATATCACAGCAGGAAGGGTCGAACAATTCTCAAATCTTTTCCAAACGTTGTCGACCAGTTTTTCTACACCTACGAGTGCTGCTACAGAGGATGCGGAAAAAGAGTGGGACTACGTACTAAGTAATGTAACCGAAAAAACATGCCAAGCGTGTTTTAAAAAGGAAAAGTGCTGGGTTCGTAACTTTAATACAACCTATGATGCGATGCAACGGCTTATGATCGAAACTGAAAAAAATGGGGAAGTCATAGATAAGAGATTACTTGTTGAATGGAAGCAGCATTGCATTAAACCCGATAAGGTGATGCAAGCGATCCAACAAGAGCATACTCAACACCTTGCGCACCAGAAGCTGAGGCACCAAGTGATGGAGAGTCGGAAACTTGTAGCTGATCAACTCCTGGGTGTGTCACGAGTGATGGGGGATTTTGCAAAAGAAATTCAAAAAGAGCGTCAGGAGCATCATCTAGAGGAGGAGCAAATTTTAGAGGCTTTACGGAGTGTTGGCTTAGAGATTGGCCATGTGGATATTTTTCAACTCGAAAAAGGAAATATGGAGATCGACATGAGCATAGCTGATGATTCTGGTCACGGGCAGGCAGAGAAGATCATTGCTCCAATGCTCTCCGACATGTTAGGTGAAACGATCATCGTCAAACATGAAGAGCGACATTATTACCCTAACGGCTATCAGCATGTATCCTTTGGTTCTGCGAAGCAGTTTGTTGTGGAAACGGGGGTTGCCCATGTAGCCAAAGGGGGCGGCTGGATTTCTGGAGATAGTTATTCGACCATTGAGCTAGGATCGGGAAAATACGCAATCGCCATAAGTGATGGAATGGGCAATGGTGAACGAGCTCATTTAGAAAGTAACGATACGCTTCAGCTGTTACAAAAAATTTTACAGTCGGGGATCGAAGAAACGGTGGCGATTAAATCCATCAACTCCGTATTATCGTTGCGCACGACAGATGAAGTGTTTTCGACACTTGATCTAGCGATGATTGATTTGCATGATGCTACAGCAAAATTTTTGAAAATTGGCTCAATCCCAAGCTTCATTAAACGAGGCAACAAAGTAATCAAAATGGAGGCTGGTAATTTGCCGATGGGCATTATTCAAGAGTTTGATGTGGACGTCGTAAGTGAGCAGCTAAAAGCGGGAGATTTGCTCATTATGATGAGCGATGGAATTTTGGAAGCGCCCCGTCATGTAGAAAACCGAGAAATGTGGATCAAGCGTCTCGTTTCAGAAATGGAGACAGACGATCCACAAGAGCTAGCAGACTTGTTACTAGAACGAGTGCTACGAACGGAAAAAGGTCAGATTGATGATGATATGACGATCATCGTAGCAAAGGTGAAGCGAAACATGCCAAAATGGGCGGCGATCCCCATGCATAAGCCAAAACGTATTCTTAGGAAGAAGGCACAATAACATGAATGTATATGATTATTGTATAAGAAAACAGATTTTTGCGAGAGAGGATATGGCAATAAAACAAGTCTTTTAAATCAAGTGGCAACATTGTAAAGGTATAAAAATCTCCCTCCTTGACAAGCATGATAGTAATGAGTCTCATAGGAGGGGTTGAGATGGAGAAAGGTACATTAAAGCAAATTTTATTGCTTACAGACGGATGTTCTAATCATGGTGAAGATCCTGTAGCAATAGCAGCGTTAGCAAAAGAGCAAGGAATTGTCGTTAATGTCATAGGAGTCGTAGATGATAATCACTTAGGTGAGCAAGGTACGAAAGAAGTAGATGCTATTGCCATGGCTGGGGGTGGCGTAAGCCAGATTGTTTACGCCAAGCAATTATCACAAACGGTACAAATGGTGACCAGACAAGCAATGACACAGACCCTTCACGGTGTAGTAAATAAAGAGTTACAACAAATCTTTGGAAAAGAATCAGAGATGGAAAGTTTATCACCAGAAAAAAGAGGGCAAGTAATGGAAGTCGTAGATGAGCTCGGTGAAACGGTTTCCCTGCAAGTGCTCATCTTAGTAGATACTAGTGCGAGCATGAAAAACAAGCTGCCGATGGTACAAGATGCACTGACGGATCTTTCCATAAGTTTAACGTCCAGAATGGGTGATAACCAATTTTCTGTTTATTCATTTCCCGGGAAACGAAAAGATGTGGATAAACAATTAGATTGGACGCCCCACATTCATTCACTGACCAATATTTTTAATAAGCTGTCATTAGGAGGGATTACACCAACTGGGCCAGCCTTACGATTTGCAATCGAACAATTTGGTAGACGTGGCTCAAGAAGGAGATTACTGAGCAATGATGAAGAACAACGAGCTGAAGAGTCTGGCCTCTAATCTCCCGAGCGGGACACGAATCGTTGGGAAATGGCACAAGCAGCGCTATCGGATCATTCGAAAAATAGGATCAGGTGCGACGGGCACCGTTTATTTGGCGGAGTCGATCCATGGGAACGTTGCGGTAAAAGTAGCAGATAGCCATTACGCGATTACGTCTGAAGTGAACGTGTTAAGGCATTTTCAGAAGGTTCAAGGAGAACGACTTGGGCCTTCCTTGCTTGATGTAGATGACTTTGTCACGTCCCGCGGAACGATCCCTTTTTATACAATGGAGTATGTGAGAGGCACAAACATTGTACAATTCATGGCAGCCAAAGGAGAAGAGTGGTTGGGCTTACTCATCGTCCAGCTGCTGGGGGATTTAGATCGATTGCATCAGGCTGGCTGGGCGTTTGGTGACTTAAAGCCTGATAACTTACTAGTAACAGGCCCTCCTGTTCGAATTCGTTGGTTAGATGTAGGTGGGACGACCCTTTTAGGGCGATCTATAAAAGAGTTTACCGAATTTTATGATCGTGGTTATTGGGGCTTAGGGACACGAGTAGCAGAGCCGTCCTATGATTTATTTGCAGTGGCCATGATCATGCTGCACTGTTATGACCGAAAACATTTTGGCAAGAAGGAAGATAAGCCACTGCAACAAATGAAGAGGAAAATGGACTCCATTCCTCAACTAAAACCATTTCGCCCGATCATGCTTCGCGCGCTCCAATCAAAATACGAAACCGCGCATCAGATGCGTGAAGACATGATCCAGGCACTAAACCATGCGGGGAAAGAAACAACCTCCTCTGTAAAAACAAGATCGAGCCGTGCCGCTAAACGAGCAAGCAAAAATGATCGTCGCAATGAAAAAAAATCTTCCTATTTTGTTGAAATCTTTTTAATAGCCTCTTTTCTTCTGTTCCTATCTATCCTATACTTATTTGGACAAATCATGTAATGATAGGTTTTGTGTAGAATGGGGGCATGATGGATGGTAAGAGCAGACGAAATGATGGATATTTGTATGCTTGCCGGGGAAATTATGCTCATTAACGGTGCGGAAACGTATCGAGTGGAAGAAACTTTAGAGCGAATGGCGAAGGCGGGTCAATTTCGGAACGTCCACAGCTTTGTGACGACCACGGGCATCTTCTTGTCCTTCGAAGAAGAAGGAGCAGGGGATGTTATGCAAATGATTCGCGTGGATGATCGGATGCAAGATCTTAATAAAGTCACCTTGGTTAATCAAGTATCCCGTGAGTTTGTGAATGGAGAAATTGATGCAGCCGAAGCCTTAACAAAATTACAGAACATAGCGAAACAACCGATGAACTATTCGCCGCTTCTTTTGCACACCGCCTCGGGGGTGGCAGGAGGAGCCTTTTCCTATTTGTTTGGCGGGAATTTGTTTGATACTTTACCTGCTTTTATCGCGGGATTTGTCGCTAGCATGGCGGTTGTTCATCTTCAATCCTATTTAAAGGTTCGGTTTTTTGCTGAATTTATGGCTGCCTTTACTGGAGGAGCGGTAGCCATTTTACTTGTCCTCATTGGCCTTGGGGAGAATGTGGATCAAGTCATCATTGGGACCCTTATGCCATTAGTGCCTGGCATCCCTCTGACAAATGCTGTTCGCGACTTAATTTCAGGTGATTTGCTTGCAGGTGTTACTAGAGGAGCAGAGTGCTTTGTTACATCGTTATCAATTGCAACAGGAATTGCGCTAGCGATTGCGCTCCTGTCATAAAGGAGGGATTGTTAGGTGCTTGTTATTGAGCTTTTCTTTGTGTTTATCGCTACCGTTGCCTTCGGGATTCTATTTAATGTACCAAAACAAGTCCTTTGGATCGGAGGATTTATTGGCGCTAACTCCTGGCTAGTGTTTTCCTTACTTCCCATATACGGTGCATCGCCGATCGTGGCGACTGCAGCCGCCTCCTTAGCAAGTGCAGCGATCTCGCACCTCTTGGCAAAGTACTATAAGGTCCCTGTCACCACGTTTAGCATTCCTGGCATTATCCCCCTTGTGCCTGGGAGTCGGGCTTACTTTACGATGTTAGCCTTCGTGGAAGGCGATTATTTGCTCGGACTAGAACTAGGCATTGAAACAATGCTACAAGCAGGTGCTATTGCCGCAGGGCTTGTGTTTGCATTGGCAGTGTTTTCATTTAGAAAAGGAGGCATCGGCCAGCGCTATGAAACAGGACGTTCTTAATTTTATTGAGGAGCACCGACTGTTTGCTTCTGGAGGGCTCGTGATCGTAGCAGTATCAGGAGGGCCTGATTCGATGGCTTTGCTCCACTTCTTATTTTCTCACCGAGAGCAGCTTGGCATTACGGTAATGGCGGCTCACGGTAACCATCAACTACGACAGGAAGCTGATGAGGAAGAGACATTTGTCCATCAGTTTTGCCTCAGCCACGGCATTCTGTTTACGAGTGCGCGTCTGCCTGTAAAGGAAAGAATGGAAATGAGCGGTGAGGGGGTTCAAGTAACGGCACGAGAGCTTCGTTATAAATGGCTGGAAGCTGAAGCCAAAAAGCATGGTGCTGCCTTTATTGCGACGGGCCATCATGGCGATGACCAAATCGAAACAATATTAATGAAGCAGGTGCGTGGAACGTTTCCTCTAAGTCGAGGTGGGATTCCAGTTAGGCGAGAAGTTGGGGATGTTCTGATTGTCCGTCCGTTTTTAGGAATAACTAAAGGACAAATTGAGCACTATTGTAAAGAAGTGAATATTGAACCCAAGCGAGATCCTTCAAATAATGCCTCTAGCTATACCCGAAATCGTTTTCGGCACACAATCATTCCTTTCATTCGGGGAGAAAACCCAAATGCTCATCTACATTTTAGGCGGATCAGTGAATGGAAGGAGGAGGACGAGTGCTTCCTTCTTGATTTAGCGGAAAATGCATTAGCTGACGTTTTATTGCATAAAGATGAACATCTCGTGACAATTGATCGTGACGCCTTTCTTAACGTGGGTCTCCCTTTACAAAGGAGGATGATTCATCTAATATTAAAATATCTTTATACAAATGATTCTCCAGCTAATGGGTTCATACATATAGAGCGAATCGAAACGTTAATTCGGAACGATGTAACAGGGACGAAACTACACTTACCGATGGGAATAACCGTCGAGAGGGTTTACGGACAAATTCGGTGGGTGAGGGCGTCAGGCGAAAAGCAACCAGTTCCTGTTTACCCAGTAGTAATAGAAGGTGAGGGCCAAGTTTCTACCCCTTTTGGTCGATTTTGTGTCGTGCAGTTGGTCAGTGGTCCTCGCTCTGTGTCTCCGTTTACGTTTACGTGTTCTGCTAGTGACTTTCCACTTACTGTTCGATCTAGACGAACAGGGGATCGAATCGTCCTCTCCGTAGGAACGAAAAAAGTCAGTCGCCTGTTTATTGACAAAAAAGTGGAGAGAGAGGTAAGGGATCGCTGGCCTCTTGTTTTCAATCAATCCTCAGAGATTGTATCCGTGCCTGGGTTATACAATCACCCTTCACAGAAACATAAACAGGATTTCCAAGTTACCTTTACCCCCAAGGATGTTCGCTTGGAGGACTACGTTTAAAGTCACGAGAGTATAAAAAGGAGTTTTTTGCGTTGAAGATGAGAGATGAGATTCAAGAGATCTTGATAACAGAGGAAGAGATTCAAGCAAAAATCGTCGAGCTAGGCAAACAGATTACCGAAGAATATGAAGGGAAATTTCCCCTCGTCATTGGCGTATTAAAAGGTGCCATGCCATTTATGGGTGATTTAACGAAACGAATTGATACTCATTTAGAAATGGATTTCATGGATGTCTCTAGCTACGGTAAAGGAACAGTTTCCTCTGGAGAGGTGAAAATTATTAAGGATTTGGATACGTCTGTAGAAGGACGGGACGTATTAATTGTGGAAGATATTATAGACAGTGGCCTCACACTTAGCTATCTGATTGAACTGTTCCATTATCGAAAAGCGAAGTCAGTGAAGGTTGTGACACTACTGGACAAACCGGAAGGACGTAAAGTCGACCTCGTTCCTGATATGGCAGGCTTCACGGTACCGGATGCGTTTGTAGTAGGATATGGATTAGACTACGCCGAGCGTTATCGAAACCTTCCGTTTATTGGGATTCTCAAGCCTGAAGTTTACGAAAGCTAATGTTTGTGAAAGATGAAACCATTGTGGTACGATAGTTGAAGCTGATTGTGCGTGGGAGGAGGTCAGGAATGAATCGGATATTCCGAAATACGATATTTTATTTATTAATATTCCTCGTAATCGTTGGGATCGTTAGCTTTTTTACAGGTGACCAAACGCAAACCAAGCAGATTACGTTTGAAGAATTTACCCAGCATTTAGAGGCGGGTGAAATTACAAGTCTGTCGATAAAGCCAGAACGGGATGTGTATCTCGTACGTGGACAGCTTCGCGGGGCCGATGAAGATGAGTTTTTCGAAACTTATGTACTCCCGACTGAGCAGATGGCAGAAACCATTTCCGAGGCCGCTGGTCTTGAGGTCATTCCAGCCGATGAAACGAGCGGATGGGTGACGTTCTTTACAGGGATCATTCCGTTTATCATTATTTTTATCCTATTCTTCTTCTTGTTGAGCCAAGCGCAGGGCGGTGGAAGCCGTGTCATGAACTTCGGTAAGAGCAAGGCGAAAATGGTAAATGAGGATAAAAAGAAGGCGAAGTTTAAGGATGTAGCTGGTGCTGACGAAGAGAAACAAGAGCTTGTGGAAGTTGTAGAATTTCTGAAAGACCCTCGGAAGTTCTCGGCGATTGGGGCTCGTATTCCTAAAGGGGTACTTCTTGTCGGGCCACCAGGAACAGGGAAAACGTTGCTTGCTCGTGCAGTTGCAGGGGAAGCAGGTGTACCGTTCTTCTCGATAAGTGGTTCAGATTTCGTTGAAATGTTTGTCGGGGTAGGGGCATCCCGTGTCCGCGATTTGTTTGAAAACGCAAAGAAAAACGCTCCTTGCATTATTTTTATCGATGAAATTGATGCTGTAGGTCGTCAACGTGGTGCTGGTTTAGGCGGTGGTCACGATGAGCGCGAGCAAACGTTGAACCAATTGCTCGTTGAAATGGACGGTTTTAGCGCTAATGAAGGAATTATTATTATCGCTGCGACGAACCGTGCTGACATTCTTGACCCGGCCTTGCTCCGTCCAGGACGCTTCGATCGTCAAATTACGGTCGGACGCCCAGATGTGAAAGGACGCGAAGAAGTATTAAAAGTGCATGCTAGCAATAAGCCGCTTGCTGATGACGTAAATCTTAAAACGATTGCGACTCGTACACCAGGATTCTCTGGGGCTGACCTTGAGAACTTATTAAATGAAGCCGCACTCGTTGCGGCTAGACAAGATGAAAAGAAAATTAGCATGGTTCATATTGAAGAAGCCATTGACCGTGTCATTGCTGGACCGGCGAAGAAGAGCCGTGTCATTTCCGAAAAGGAAAAGAACATTGTGGCGTGGCATGAAGCTGGGCATACAGTCGTAGGGGTGAAGCTCGAAAACGCCGATATGGTGCATAAAGTAACGATCGTACCTCGTGGCGTTGCTGGTGGCTATGCTGTAATGCTTCCGAAAGAAGACCGCTATTTTATGACAAAGCCGGAACTCCTCGATAAAATTGTCGGACTTCTTGGCGGACGTGTAGCAGAGGAAATTCAATTCGGTGAAGCGTCTACAGGAGCCCACAATGACTTCCAGCGAGCCACAAGCATTGCACGTAAAATGGTGACCGAATATGGAATGAGTGAAAAGCTTGGACCGATGCAATTTGGATCAGGATCTGGTGGTCAAGTTTTCTTAGGGCGGGATATTCAAAATGAGCAAAATTACAGTGATGCGATTGCCCATGAGATTGATCTCGAAGTGCAACGAATTATTAAAGAGTGCTATGAGCGTTGTAAGCAAATCCTTTTGGACAACAAGAAAAGCCTCGACCTTGTAGCTGAAACGCTTTTAGATCTAGAAACCCTTGACGCCGAACAAATCAAATCACTGATCCATGATGGAAAGCTTCCAGATAATCACCACTTAGCAGAGAAGATTGCTGAAACGCGTGAGAACGGGCAAGATTCAGAAGTTAAGGTGAACATTCATTCGAAAAAAGGTGAGGAAGCAGAGGGCGAAGAATCAGCGCCTAACACTGAAGATGTAAAAGAAGATGACGAAAAGAAATAATCGTCTCTAGAAAGCCCGATGAATGTCATCGGGCTTTTCATATCCATAGGTATTATTTTTGTATATAAAATGATAATCGGTTCCATCAAGATTAAAGAACGGTTCAGTTGAAGAAAAGTTTGCCTTCTAGCTAAGGCTAAAGTATATAAAAACATAACTACCGCTCATAAGACTTGGCGGTAATCCAAGTTTTACTAAAAGATGTGTGGTGATGAAACATGATACTTGTCATTGATGTTGGAAATACAAATACTGTGTTAGGGGTCTACCAAGATGAAACGTTAGTGCATCATTGGCGGCTAGCGACGAGTAGGCAAAAGACCGAGGATGAGTATGCAATGACAGTGCGTTCTCTCTTTGATCATGCAGGTCTACAGTTTCAAGACATAGACGGCATTGTCATTTCATCTGTTGTCCCACCGATGATGTTTTCCTTAGAGCAAATGTGCAAAAAATACTTTCATGTCACTCCTATGATTATTGGGCCTGGAATTAAGACAGGCTTAAATATTAAGTATGACAATCCAAAAGAGGTTGGGGCCGATCGAATCGTTAATGCAGTTGCAGCGATTGAGTTATATGGCTACCCTGCCATTGTCGTTGATTTTGGAACAGCAACAACATATTGCTTAATTAATGAAAAAAAACAATATGCAGGGGGAGTCATTGCTCCTGGAATCATGATCTCAACAGAAGCGTTGTATCATCGCGCATCAAAATTGCCACGGATTGAAATAGCGAAGCCGAAACAAGTCGTAGGGACAAATACGATTGATTCGATGCAATCAGGAATCTTCTACGGGTATGTGAGCCAAGTCGATGGTGTTGTGAAACGAATGAAGGCTCAAGCAGAAAGTGAACCGAAAGTCATTGCAACTGGTGGGCTTGCGAAGTTAATCGGAACCGAGTCGGAAACCATTGATGTAATCGATTCGTTTTTAACATTAAAAGGATTGCAACTCATTTATAAGAAGAATGTCTGAAAGGAATGAACCGATATGGGTGATTATTTAGTAAAGGCGCTCGGCTTTGAAGGGAAGGTGCGTGCCTATGCCCTCAAAGCGACAGAGATGGTCAATGAGGCGGTGAGGCGTCAAGATACGTGGCCGACAGCGTCAGCAGCTCTTGGGCGTACGATGATGGCTGGCACAATGATGGCTGCTATGTTAAAAGGGGATGCCAAGCTGACCGTGAAGGTTGAAGGGGATGGCCCGATAGGAGCGATCATTGTTGATAGTCAGGCAAACGGACAAACGCGTGGATACGTGAAGAACCCCCATGTTCACTTTGAATTAAACGAACACGGGAAATTGGATGTGGCACGAGCAGTCGGCACAAACGGATCGTTGTCTGTGGTCAAGGATATCGGCTTACGGGACCATTTTACAGGAAGTGTTCCGCTCGTTTCTGGAGAGCTTGGGGAAGACTTTACGTATTACTTTGTGTCTTCTGAACAAACGCCATCTTCAGTAGGAGTAGGAGTGCTTGTGAACCCTGATAACAGCGTGCTTGCAGCAGGAGGTTTCGTTCTGCAATTGATGCCGGGAGCAGATGACGCTATTATTTCAGAAATTGAAAAGCGGCTGCAGACGATACCGCCGATTTCCAAGCTAGTTGAGGCAGGAATGCCACCAGAAGAGATACTTGCTGCTCTATTGGGGGATGACAATGTGAAAATCCTCGAAAAGATGCCGATCGAGTTTGCATGTCAATGTTCAAAAGAGCGGATTGCCCGCGCGATCATTAGTCTTGGGAAAGATGAAATCCGCGCAATGATTGAAGAAGATGGTGGGGCTGAGACAACCTGTCATTTTTGTAATGAAGTCTATCTCTTTTCCAAAGAAGAGCTGGAGACGTTATACGAAGAAGCCTAAAGGGCATAGCAAAGCAGCGACGTTTAAAGAAAGCGCCGCTGTTTTTTGTTGAGCAAATTGTCCAAGCCTTTTTCCAGTACATACGATGATTTTTATTGACTTATCTGAAAATCTTTGATACCATCAAACTTAATAAAACCAATAAATTTACTTGGGATTAGGGGGCTTTATTATGAGAGTGGCAAACTCCATTACCGATTTGATCGGTCAAACGCCGTTAGTAAAATTAAATCGACTCGTTTCTGACAAACATGCCGATGTTTACTTAAAGCTTGAATTTTTTAACCCTGGAAGCAGCGTAAAAGATCGTATTGCACTTGCGATGATTGAAGCTGCAGAAAAGTCTGGGGCTTTAAAGCCTGATGATACAATCGTTGAGCCTACTTCTGGAAATACTGGGATCGGCCTTGCGATGGTTGCTGCTGCAAAAGGGTATAAAACAAAACTTGTCATGCCTGAGACGATGAGTTTAGAGCGCCGGAACTTGCTGCGTGCATACGGTGCAGAGCTTGTTCTAACTCCTGGCCCTGAAGGAATGGGAGGAGCGATTCGTAAAGCAACAGAGCTTGCCCAAGAAAATGGGTACTTCATGCCACAACAATTTGAAAATGAAGCGAACCCAGAAATTCACCGTGAAACGACAGGTCGTGAGCTTCTTGAGCAGGTGGACGGTCAGCTTGATGGCTTCGTATCTGGAATTGGAACAGGTGGAACGATTACAGGTGCAGGTGGATTGCTAAAAGAAAACTTCCCGAACTTGCACATTGCAGCTGTTGAGCCTGCAGATTCTCCAGTATTATCTGGTGGAAACCCAGGGCCTCATAAAATTCAAGGAATTGGTGCCGGATTTGTGCCGAAAATCCTTGATACAGACATCTATGATGAAGTCATAAAAGTTTCAACAGAACAAGCATTTGAATACGCTCGTCGTGCAGCGAAAGAAGAAGGAATCCTTGGAGGAATTTCTTCTGGTGCAGCGATTTATGCAGCGTTGCAAGTGGCTGAAAAGCTTGGGCCAGGTAAAAAAGTAGTAGCCGTCATCCCATCAAATGGAGAGCGCTACTTGAGCACACCTCTTTATCAATTTGAGGACTAATAATTAGGGGCAGTTCCAGTGGCGGAGCTGCCTTTTTCTATTTCAGGAAAATCTCGTGAGTAGGTGCTTCTGATTTGCAATTTAAGAAATCGATAAAGGAAGGAAGTGTAGGAAAAAGATTGCTTCCACCAATAGTGGTTCGCCATGTTTTTCTAAGCACTATTCGTTTTTGCCAACGTCTTCAACTTTCCTCATCTATGCAGTTCATGTAAAATAGAGAGAACGATAAATGGCAGGAGTGAGGTTGTTGCAGCAAGGAAAGCAAGAGACGAAACGAACGGTTTGCGCCACTTCCTTTCCGATGGAGGAGAGCCAGTTTTTTCGCCGCTATAAAAAGCAATCAAGGGATCGGGAGCGGCACGTATTGTTGGAGAGCGGTAGGGGTGGACGATACAGCATGGTCGGACTTGAGCCGGTCATGGTTCTTGAAGGCAAGAAAGATACATTAATCGTTACGACAGAAAATGAAGTCGTGAAACGGCAAGGAGCTTTATTAGATTTAATGCGCGACGCACTTGCCTCGTATCAAGCTGAAACGTTACCAGGTGCTCCCCCATTTCAGGGAGGTGCGATTGGCTTTTTCAGTTATGACCTTGTCCGTGAAATTGAGCGGTTGCCAACTATCGCTCAAGATGACTTGAATCTTCCGGACTTATATTTTCTTATTTTTGATGATGTGTTTATTTATGATCATGAAAAAAAGGTTGCGTGGATCTTTGTTCATGGGGACGCCAGTGAACAAGACTTATCGGAGCAAAAGCTAAGACATTACGAAGCGACATGGAAGCAGCCGGTCAGCTTGGACGAAGAAGTTGCAACTTCTTATTTGGAAACAGAAGGGGAGAAGGTCCATTCGTTTAGCGAAGAGACGTTCGCAAAAGCTGTAGAGAGAGTGCGAGAGTACATTGCGGCAGGGGATGTGTTCCAAGTGAACTTATCCGTTCGCGAAGGACGCCCTTTAAGGACAACTCCATTATCGATTTATGAGGCGTTACGTCAGATCAATCCTTCGCCCTATATGAGTTATTTGCACACTCCAGATTTCCAGCTTGTTAGCGGTTCTCCAGAGTTGTTAATCAAAAAAGATGGCCGGAAGTTAAGCACTCGTCCGATTGCCGGTACCCGTTCTCGCGGGGCAACGGCTGATGAGGATGAAGCTCTCGTTCAGACATTATTGTCAAATGAAAAAGAGCGGGCCGAACATGTGATGCTCGTCGATTTAGAGCGAAACGACCTCGGGCGTGTAAGTGAATACGGTTCGGTTGAAGTGAACGAGCTTATGGTTGTGGAAAAATACTCCCATGTCATGCACATTGTTTCCAACGTACGAGGGGTGTTAAAAGAGGGGCTTGATGCATTTGATGCGATCCGCGCTACGTTCCCAGGCGGGACGATAACGGGTGCGCCTAAAGTACGAACGATGGAAATCATTGAAGAGCTAGAGCCGGTTCGTAGAGGAATTTATACGGGTTCAATTGGCTGGATTGGTTATAATGGTGATATGGAACTGAACATTGTCATTCGCACAATGTTGTGTAAAGATGAGATGGCGTATGTTCAAGCGGGAGCGGGTGTGGTCATTGACTCCAATCCTCGCTATGAATATAAGGAATCATTGAAGAAAGCAAAAGCATTATGGCGGGCGTACGACCAGAGTATAGACGAGCAAAAGCAAAGAATAGAAAAGTAGAGCTGAGGAGGAATTACGATGATTTTAATGATTGATAATTACGATTCGTTTACCTACAACTTAGTGCAATATTTGGGCGAGATGGGTCATGAGCTTGTTGTTAAGCGGAATGATGAGGTATCGGTGGAAGAGATTGAGCAAATGTCACCAGACTTTTTGATGATTTCACCGGGGCCTTGTAGCCCGAATGAAGCGGGGGTTAGCCTTGATGCGATCCGCGCATTCGCAGGGAAGCTCCCGATTTTTGGTGTTTGTTTAGGTCATCAATCGATCGCCCAAGCATTTGGCGGTGACGTCATTCGTGCGGAGCGGCTCATGCACGGAAAAACGTCTGAAGTGACACACGATGGCAAAACCATTTTTAAAGAGGTGGCGAATCCTTTTACTGCAACGCGTTATCATTCATTAATTGTGAAACGCGAAACGTTACCGGATTGCTTCGAGATTTCAGCTGAAACGGCTGAAGGGGAGATCATGGCGATTCGTCATAAGGAGCTTTCAATTGAAGGGGTGCAGTTTCACCCAGAATCGATTATGACCGATGCGGGCAAACGACTGTTGCGTAACTTTATCGAAACGTACGGGAAGGAAACAAACGATGTACATGTACGTTAATGACAAACTTGTCAAGGAAGAGGAGGCGATCATCTCGCCTTTCGATCACGGTTACATGTATGGTCTCGGTCTTTTTGAAACGTTTCGACTTTATGAAGGTCATCCATTTTTATTGGATGACCATTTTGTCCGTTTAGAGGAGGGGCTACGCGCCCTTGCGATTGATTGGACGTATAATCGGTCTCACGTTTTACACCAGCTTGCCACGCTTTGTAATAAAAATGGTGTGAGAAATGCTTATATTCGCTGGAACGTCTCTGCTGGTCCGGGTCCGATTGGGCTGTACACGGACACTTATAAAGAGCCGACAGTCATCATCTACATGAAGTCATTGCCACAAGGGCTATCGACGCGAAAAACGGGGACATTGCTGGAGCTAAGAAGGAATACCCCTGAAGGAGATCGACGACTTAAGTCACACCACTTTCTGAACAACGTTCTTGGAAAGCGTGAGGTGGCAAAGGACCCACAAACGGAAGGGATCTTTTTAACAGAGGATGGCGTGTTAGCGGAAGGGCTGACTTCGAACGTGTTTTGGGTAAAAAACGGGGTCGTGTACACGCCTTCTGTTGATACAGGAATCTTGAATGGCATCACTCGGCAATTTGTTCTCACCTTATGTGATAAGCAAGGGATTCCGTGGCGGGAAGGGCGCTACCCTAAAGAAGCATTACTGAAAGCGGATGGGGCGTTTATTACAAATTCCATTCAAGAAATCGTGACTCTCACTTCCGTTGGACAAGCTGAATTTAACCAAGATGAAGCGGTGATTATGAGTTTGAGAAAAAGCTATCAGAAATACTGCACAAAACTATGGTCCAAGAACGAGATAAAGGAGGGAAAACAGGATGTCAACAACACTTGCAAATAAAACGCGATTGAATCCGTTACAATTCTCGGATCGAACGTACATTATGGGAATTCTTAATGTAACACCTGATTCTTTTTCAGATGGAGGGAGATACGTTGATGTTGAAGCGGCTGTCCGTCACGCGAAGCAAATGATCACCGACGGCGCTGATCTAATTGACATCGGCGGCGAATCTACGCGCCCAGGGCATACGAAAGTGGAAGTGGGCGAAGAACTTAACCGTGTGATCCCTGTGATTGAAGCTGTTTCAGCGCAGGTCGATGTACCGATTTCAATCGACACGTACAAGGCAGAAGTAGCCGAGAAAGCGATCAAAGCAGGTGCTTCGATCATCAATGACGTATGGGGAGCAAAAGCCGACCCTAGTATGGCTCACGTTGCCGCTAAATACGGGGTACCGATTATTTTAATGCATAATCGAGACAATGAGGATTATACAGACTTGATGGCCGAGATGATCGCTGACCTAGAGGAAAGCATCTCTTTGTGTAAACAAGCAGGCGTGAAAGATGAGAACATTATATTAGATCCGGGAATTGGCTTTGCAAAAACATATGAGCACAATTTGGAGGCGATGCGTCGACTGGATGAGTTAACTGCGCTCCCATATCCAGTTCTGCTCGGTACGTCGCGAAAATCCCTCATCGCGAAGACGCTTCATTTACCTGTGGACGATCGGGTTGAAGGAACGGGAGCTACTGTCTGTTATGGGATTGCCAAAGGCTGCAATATTGTTCGAGTTCATGATGTAAAAGAAATGAGTCGAATGGCAAAAATGATGGATGCGATGATGGGGAAAGGGCGTGATATCGGTGGATAAGATTTATATGAATCGGATGGAGTTTTACGGGTATCATGGGGTCTATGCAGAAGAGAATAAGCTTGGCCAACGGTTCTACGTCGACTTGACGTTAGAGCTCGATTTAAAACGTGCGGGGGAATCAGACGCTCTCGTTCATACGATCAACTATGCCGATGTATACAAAATCACGAAAGAAGTTGTAGAAGGGGAGCCGTATAAACTTGTGGAGTCCGTTGCGGAAACGATTGCAGCAAAGCTCCTTGCTTCCTTTGAGCCTTTGCAATTCGTCACCGTTACAGTGACGAAGCCAGATCCACCGATCCCTGGTCACTATGACTCTGTAGCTGTTGAAATTACGAGGTCTAAATAAATGGAAAAGCAGTGTTACATTGCGCTTGGATCAAACATCGGCGATCGTTCGCGTTTTTTAGAAGAAGCGATCCAACAGTTAGCTGAACACGATAAGGTTACGGTTACATGCTGTTCCTCTATCTATGAAACGGATCCGGTTGGGTATACGGATCAAAGCCCATTCCTAAATATGGTTGTTGAAGTGTCTACGTCTCTTCCGGTGGAACAATTGCTAGAAGTAACGCAAAAGATAGAGCGTTATTGTGGGCGTGAGCGCCATATTCGATGGGGGCCTCGCACGTTAGACCTTGACATTCTCCTCTATGATCAAGAAAATAGAGAGATGGAGAACTTAATTATCCCTCACCCGCGCATGTGGGAACGGGCGTTTGTTCTCATTCCTTTAATGGAATTAAATCCATCGATTGTTGCTCCTTCTGGCAAAACGATTGAACAGGTTGTCAGAGAGTTAAAAGATAAAGAAGGTGTGACGTTATGGAAACAGGAAACTGGGGCCAGCGTATACGGGCGTTTCGAAAGCTAAAGGGCTATACGCAGGAGCGATTTGCCCAAGCGATTGGAGTCTCCGTGTCCGTGTTAGGAGAAGTAGAGAGAGGCACTCGAACACCTAATCGTCAGTTAATTGAACGAGTTGTTTCAGTTTTAAATATATCGGAAGACGAGTTGCTTCCGCAAACAGAAAAAGAAAAGAACTAGGAGGTGAATCATCATGCTTAAAATTGGTCCAATCGAAATGAAAAATCAAGTGGTCTTAGCACCGATGGCAGGGGTATGTAACCCTGCGTTTCGTTTGATTGCCAAGGAGTTTGGAGCAGGACTAGTCTGTGCAGAAATGGTGAGCGATAAAGCCATTCTTCATAAAAACGAAAAGTCATTGAGCATGCTGTATGTAGATGAGCGGGAAAAACCGTTGAGTTTGCAAATTTTTGGCGGAGAAAAGGAAACCCTTGTCGAAGCGGCCAAGTTCGTGGATAAGAACACAAATGCCGATATTATTGACATCAATATGGGGTGTCCAGTGCCGAAAATTACAAAATGTGATGCGGGTGCTCGTTGGTTACTTGATCCAAACAAAATTTATGATATGGTTTCAGCCGTTGTTGATGAGGTCGATAAACCTGTTACGGTTAAGATGCGGATCGGTTGGGATGAAGAGCATATCTATGCAGTCGAAAATGCTCAAGCAGTTGAACGTGCAGGTGGTGCAGCGGTTGCTGTCCACGGACGGACGCGTGTGCAAATGTACGAAGGAACAGCTGACTGGAATATCATTCGTGAAGTCAAACAAGCCGTAGGTATTCCCGTTATTGGAAACGGGGATGTGAAGACGCCGCAAGATGCGAAGCGCATGCTTGATGAAATTGGTGTTGATGGAGTGATGATCGGGCGTGCAGCACTAGGAAACCCTTGGATGCTTTATCGGACGATCCATTACTTGGAAACAGGGGAGTTACTCCCAGATCCTACGCCGCGTGAGAAAATTGATGTATGCATGATTCATTTGGATCGCCTGATTAAGCTTAAAGGCGAAAACGTAGCGGTTCGTGAAATGAGAAAGCATGCTGCTTGGTATTTGAAAGGCTTGCGCGGGAATGGGAAAATCCGCGATCAAATTAATCAATTTGAAACTCGGGAGGATGTATCCTCAACCCTTTATGCCTATATTGAAGAGTTAGAGGCAAAAATGGCGGAGAAAAGTGCGAGTGTGGTTTGATAGAAAGGCTTGTCTCTAGGGGAGCGTGACTCGAGTGCGCCTTCTTCTTCTAGAAGGCAGCCTTTTTACATAGAGAGTCTAAATATGAAAAGCTTAGGAGCTGATTTTGAGATGAGCGAAGAGCTCGGATTAAATGACCTCTTGGCTGTGCGCCGAGAGAAATTGCAAAATTTAGAAGCCGAAGGGGCAAATCCATTTGGTGGGAAGTTTGAGCGTACCGATACTGCCCAGTCTATGAAAGAAAAATATGACGCGAAGTCAAAAGAAGAATTAGAAGAAGAAACGCATGAGGTCGTGCTTGCAGGACGAGTGATGACGAAGCGTGGAAAAGGAAAAGCGGGCTTTGCTCATATTCAGGATTTAACAGGGCAAATACAAATTTATGTACGTAAGGATGCAGTAGGCGACAAGTCATACGATTTGTTTACGTCAATCGATATTGGCGACATCGTGGGCGTCAAAGGTGTTGCTTTTAAGACGAAAGTAGGGGAACTATCGGTTAAAGTACAAGACTTTCAACTATTGACGAAGTCATTGCGCCCTCTCCCAGATAAATATCATGGCTTAAAAGATGTGGAGCAGCGCTATCGCCAACGTTACCTTGACCTCATTGTGAACCCTGAAGTTCGTGATACGTTTGTCTTGCGTAGTAAAATTTTACAATCGATGCGTCGTTACTTAGATGACCGTGGATATTTAGAGGTGGAAACCCCGACCATGCACTCCATTCCAGGTGGGGCATCGGCTCGTCCGTTTGTTACTCACCATAATGCGCTCGATATGACATTGTATATGCGGATTGCGATTGAGCTACATTTGAAACGGCTTATTGTTGGTGGGATGGAAAAAGTCTATGAAATTGGTCGAGTGTTTCGTAATGAAGGTGTGTCAACCAGGCATAATCCGGAATTTACTATGATTGAGCTTTATGAAGCATATGCGGATTATAACGATATTATGGAATTGACAGAACAACTGATCGCTCATATCGCCAAAGATGTACTGGGGACGACGACAATTACTTATGGTGAGTATGAAGTGAACATGGAGCCGAAGTGGCGACGTGTCCACATGGTGGAGGCCATTAAGGAAGAGACAGGTGTAGACTTTTGGAACGAGATGAGTGACGAGGAAGCGCGTGCTTTGGCTAAGGAGCACAACGTTCCTGTAAAAGAGACGATGACGTATGGGCACGTCGTAAACGAGTTCTTTGAGCACTTTGTGGAAGAAAAGCTCATTCAACCAACATTCGTTTACGGACACCCTGTTGCGATCTCGCCATTGGCAAAGAAAAATCCTGATGATCCTCGCTTTACCGATCGATTTGAATTATTTATCGTAGGACGAGAGCATGCAAATGCCTTCTCTGAACTTAATGATCCGATTGATCAACGTCACCGTTTTGAACAACAATTAGTTGAGCGGGAGCAAGGGGACGATGAAGCTCATATGATGGATGAGGATTTCGTTGAATCATTAGAGTATGGGATGCCACCAACCGGTGGGTTAGGAATTGGCATCGATCGATTGGTCATGCTTTTGACAAACTCACCGTCCATACGTGATGTGCTATTGTTCCCGCAAATGCGTCATAAAGATTCACCTGCTACTGAATAAGCTGCCTAAGGGGCAGCTTATTTTCTTTAGGTGTGCCAGGCATGCGCATATTCTCTAGGGTTCAAGTCCCGAACTGTGAAGGCAGTCGTAACAGTTAGCTTAAGACAAGGGTGTCTGGGGTGACCCAGAATCTGAAGGAAGTCGGCGGCAAACCTCCGCTCCTAGGAACACGAACTTCATATAAGGCTAGGTAGACTTGGGTGAGATTGCCTAACAAATCAAAGTCCAGACTGCCAAAGGGTCTACCGAGTAAATGAAGAGGAGACATGGAGGGGAAGAATGTGTACTTACCCTGGGAGATCTGACTGATACGCGACACGCATGTCGTAACCTTGCATAAGAGTGCAAGCTGAACGGTCAGAAGTCAGCAGAAGCCATAGTACCCGCTTGGTCTAGACAAGAGGGGAAGGGCTGAATCACGTAAGGAGAATCATCCCTTCGCATACACGCATCTTGATGAAACAGAAAACGAAGAACCTCCTTCGTGGAGGAAGCGATGAATCTCGCTGGGGACACGAAGAGAGGGTGGAGAGAGCGCGTCACATAAGAAGAACCGATGATTCACGTAGGAGATTGATACGATGTTGGAACGAATTCTATCCCGTGAAAACTTAATACAAGCACTCGAACGAGTGGAAAAGAATAAAGGAAGTTACGGTGTGGATGAAATGGACGTAAAATCCCTACGCCTCCATCTTCATGAAAACTGGACTTCCATTCGAAATGAGATCATAGAAGGGTCTTATTTCCCGAAGCCTGTCCGTCGAGTCGAAATCCCGAAACCGAACGGTGGCGTAAGGAAACTAGGGATCCCCACGGTGATGGATCGTTTCCTTCAACAAGCGATCGCCCAAATCTTGACTCAACTCTATGATCCAACGTTCTCCGAACGAAGTTTTGGGTTTAGACCGCATCGGAGAGGACATAACGCCGTCAGGCAGGCGAAGCAGTGGATGAAGGAAGGATACAGATGGGTCGTAGACATTGACTTGGAGAAGTTCTTCGACAAGGTGAACCATGACCGTCTCATGAGGAAACTCTCCTCCCGAATCCAAGATCCTCGAGTGCTTCAACTGATTCGCCGATACCTCCAAACGGGTGTGATGGAAAGAGGACTGGTGAGCCCGAACACGGAAGGAACTCCGCAAGGAGGACCGCTTAGTCCACTCCTGTCCAATATTGTCCTAGATGAGTTAGACAACGAATTGGAGAAACGTGGATTGAAGTTCGTCCGCTATGCGGACGACTGTAACATCTATGTTCGATCCAAACGAGCGGGGCTCCGTATCATGGAGAGCGTAACCTCTTTCATCGAAAACAGGTTGAAACTTAAGGTCAACCGAGAGAAGAGTGCCGTTGATCGTCCTTGGAACCGTAAATTCCTAGGATTCTCCTTCACACGAGGAAAGGATCCGAAAATGAGGGTGTCTAAGGAAAGTGTCAAACGACTCAAACAACGGATTCGAGAACTGACGAGCCGAAGACACTCCATGAAGATGTCTGATCGGTTACGCAGACTGAATCGCTACCTCACAGGTTGGCTTGGGTATTATCAATTGGTGGACACACCAAGTATCCTCGCCCAAATCGATGCATGGATCAGAAGAAGATTAAGGATGATTCGATGGAAAGAGTGGAAAACCACTTCCGCTAGACAAAAGAATCTAGTCAGATTGGGGATCAAGAAGGCGAAGGCTTGGCAGTGGGCGAACAGTCGAAAAGGCTACTGGAGAGTCGCTCACAGCCCGATCATGGATTATGCCCTGAACAGTGAATACTGGAAAGGACAAGGTCTCATGAGTCTAGCCGAGAGGTATCAAACAAGACGTTGGACTTAAGTGAAACCGCCGTATACGGAACCGTACGTACGGTGGTGTGAGAGGTCGGGGGTTCGTCACCCCCTCCTACTCGATTTAACATAAGGGCTTTCTTTTTTCTTTAAAAGTAGTATAATAAATAGACGAGCTTTTTAATTTGTTTAGGTGTTTTGAAAAAACACTTGCGCATATTTAAAAAAGGTGTTATATTATTGCTTGTCGCTGAAATGAAAAAAATAACTAAGAAAATTATTGTTGACTTTCATTTCGGGTTTGTGTTATATTAGAAAAGTCGCTAAAAAACGACGCAGTTCTTTGAAAACTGAACAAAAGCCAAGCGAAATAAAGAGATACAAGGTATCTCGTCAATTTACTTCATTATATGAAGTGTCGCAGGAAACAACATCCTGTGAAACATGAGCTTTATCAAACTTTTATGGAGAGTTTGATCCTGGCTCAGGACGAACGCTGGCGGCGTGCCTAATACATGCAAGTCGAGCGGACCAAAGGGAGCTTGCTCCTGGAGGTTAGCGGCGAACGGGTGAGTAACACGTGGGCAACCTGCCTGTAAGACTGGGATAACATCGAGAAATCGGTGCTAATACCGGATAATAAAAAGAACTGCATGGTTCTTTTTTGAAAGATGGTTTCGGCTATCACTTACAGATGGGCCCGCGGCGCATTAGCTAGTTGGTGGGGTAACGGCTCACCAAGGCGACGATGCGTAGCCGACCTGAGAGGGTGATCGGCCACACTGGGACTGAGACACGGCCCAGACTCCTACGGGAGGCAGCAGTAGGGAATCTTCCGCAATGGACGAAAGTCTGACGGAGCAACGCCGCGTGAGTGATGAAGGTTTTCGGATCGTAAAACTCTGTTGTTAGGGAAGAACAAGTGCCGTTCGAAAGGGCGGCACCTTGACGGTACCTAACGAGAAAGCCACGGCTAACTACGTGCCAGCAGCCGCGGTAATACGTAGGTGGCAAGCGTTGTCCGGAATTATTGGGCGTAAAGCGCGCGCAGGCGGTCTCTTAAGTCTGATGTGAAAGCCCCCGGCTCAACCGGGGAGGGTCATTGGAAACTGGGAGACTTGAGTACAGAAGAGGAGAGTGGAATTCCACGTGTAGCGGTGAAATGCGTAGAGATGTGGAGGAACACCAGTGGCGAAGGCGACTCTCTGGTCTGTAACTGACGCTGAGGCGCGAAAGCGTGGGGAGCAAACAGGATTAGATACCCTGGTAGTCCACGCCGTAAACGATGAGTGCTAGGTGTTAGGGGTTTCGATGCCCTTAGTGCCGAAGTTAACACATTAAGCACTCCGCCTGGGGAGTACGACCGCAAGGTTGAAACTCAAAGGAATTGACGGGGGCCCGCACAAGCAGTGGAGCATGTGGTTTAATTCGAAGCAACGCGAAGAACCTTACCAGGTCTTGACATCCTTTGACCACCCTAGAGATAGGGCTTTCCCCTTCGGGGGACAAAGTGACAGGTGGTGCATGGTTGTCGTCAGCTCGTGTCGTGAGATGTTGGGTTAAGTCCCGCAACGAGCGCAACCCTTGACCTTAGTTGCCAGCATTCAGTTGGGCACTCTAAGGTGACTGCCGGTGACAAACCGGAGGAAGGTGGGGATGACGTCAAATCATCATGCCCCTTATGACCTGGGCTACACACGTGCTACAATGGATGGTACAAAGGGTTGCGAAGCCGTGAGGTGAAGCCAATCCCAGAAAGCCATTCTCAGTTCGGATTGCAGGCTGCAACTCGCCTGCATGAAGCCGGAATTGCTAGTAATCGCGGATCAGCATGCCGCGGTGAATACGTTCCCGGGCCTTGTACACACCGCCCGTCACACCACGAGAGTTTGTAACACCCGAAGTCGGTGAGGTAACCTTTTGGAGCCAGCCGCCGAAGGTGGGACAGATGATTGGGGTGAAGTCGTAACAAGGTAGCCGTATCGGAAGGTGCGGCTGGATCACCTCCTTTCTACGGAGTTTTTAACTCTAGTCGACCATTCGCAGTTTCATCTGCGGAGGGACGCTTCGGACTTTTGTTCAGTTTTGAGAGAACTCAAAACTCTCAATTAAAATGCTTTTGCTCCTGCGATTACTCGTCGCAAGGCAGCATGAAGCGCAGACTGGCAAGTGTTGCATGATGTGATTGAAGTCAGTAGCCTTGTTCAGTTTTGAGAGAACTGAACTCTCAATACATTTTAAAAAGTCATCTTGTATAGATGATCAATAAACCAACGACTGGTTTCTTTAATCAATCAGTCAATTTGTTATGGGCCTGTAGCTCAGCTGGTTAGAGCGCACGCCTGATAAGCGTGAGGTCGGTGGTTCAAGTCCACTCAGGCCCACCATAACAGCTTTCGGGGCCTTAGCTCAGCTGGGAGAGCGCCTGCTTTGCACGCAGGAGGTCAGCGGTTCGATCCCGCTAGGCTCCACCATTCATATTGCTGCAGATGTGACAACATCCTGTAGGCAAGGTTCTTTGAAAACTAGATAATGATATTGTAAGTGGAAGGTGAGCGCGATGCTCATTGGAAGCTTATATGACGCAAATCGAGTTCACCGGGTATTTAACCTACATCCTGTAGGGAGAATACTCACGAACGAGACGTCAAGAATTCCATGACGCTTTTGATGAATAACAAAGAGTCTCAAGTAGATCGAGGAAGCAAGGGTTTGAGGAATGGAGCGTATAGGAAAAGGAACCACGCTAAGGGCGTGACATCGTGTCACAACGCCTGGTACCTACATCCTGTAGGCAACATGACCGAAAATCCCGAAGCTGACAAAGAGATACGAAGAGAATCTGACGTTATTTGGTTAAGTTAGAAAGGGCGCACGGTGGATGCCTTGGCACTAGGAGCCGAAGAAGGACGCGACGAACGGCGAAACGCCTCGGGGAGCTGTAAGTAAGCTTTGATCCGGGGATATCCGAATGGGGGAACCCACCATCCGTAATGGGATGGTACCCATACCTGAATCTATAGGGTATGAGGAGGCAGACCTGGGGAACTGAAACATCTAAGTACCCAGAGGAAGAGAAAGCAAATGCGATTTCCTGAGTAGCGGCGAGCGAAACGGGAACAGCCCAAACCAAGAGGCTTGCCTCTTGGGGTTGTAGGACACTCTATACGGAGTCAGAAAGAAACGAAGTAGGTGAAGCGACCTGGAAAGGTCCGTCACAGAAGGTAACAACCCTGTAGCCGAAACTTCGTTTCCTCCAGAGTGGATCCTGAGTACGGCGGGACACGTGAAACCCCGTCGGAAGCTGGGAGGACCATCTCCCAAGGCTAAATACTCCCTAGTGACCGATAGTGAACCAGTACCGTGAGGGAAAGGTGAAAAGCACCCCGGAAGGGGAGTGAAAAAGATCCTGAAACCGTGTGCCTACAACTAGTTGGAGCCCATTAACGGGTGACAGCGTGCCTTTTGTAGAATGAACCGGCGAGTTACGATGTCGTGCAAGGTTAAGCTGAAAAAGCGGAGCCGCAGCGAAAGCGAGTCTGAATAGGGCGAAATAGTACGCCGTCGTAGACCCGAAACCGTGTGATCTACCCATGTCCAGGGTGAAGTTCAGGTAACACTGAATGGAGGCCCGAACCCACGCATGTTGAAAAATGCGGGGATGAGGTGTGGGTAGGGGTGAAATGCCAATCGAACTCGGAAATAGCTGGTTCTCCCCGAAATAGCTTTAGGGCTAGCCTCGAGGGAAGAGTCTTGGAGGTAGAGCACTGATTGGACTAGGGGTCCCCACCGGATTACCGAATTCAGTCAAACTCCGAATGCCAATGACTTATCCTCGGGAGTCAGACTGCGAGTGCTAAGATCCGTAGTCAAGAGGGAAACAGCCCAGACCATCAGCTAAGGTCCCAAAGTATACGTTAAGTGGAAAAGGATGTGGAGTTGCCCAGACAACCAGGATGTTGGCTTAGAAGCAGCCACCATTTAAAGAGTGCGTAATAGCTCACTGGTCGAGTGACTCTGCGCCGAAAATGTACCGGGGCTAAACGTATCACCGAAGCTATGGATTCGCACCGTTGGTGCGAGTGGTAGGGGAGCGTTCTACGTGCAGCGAAGTCAGACCGAGAGGACTGGTGGAGCGCGTAGAAGTGAGAATGCCGGTATGAGTAGCGAAAAGAGGGGTGAGAATCCCCTCCGTCGAAAGCCCAAGGTTTCCTGAGGAAGGCTCGTCCGCTCAGGGTTAGTCGGGACCTAAGCCGAGGCCGAAAGGCGTAGGCGATGGACAACAGGTGGAAATTCCTGTACCACCTCCTCACCGTTTGAGCAATGGGGGGACGCAGAAAGGTAGGGTAAGCGCGCTGATGGAGATGCGCGTCCAAGCAGTTAGGCTGGAAAGTAGGCAAATCCGCTTTCCGTGAAGGCTGAGCTGTGATGGCGAGGGAAATGATAGTACCGAAGTTCCTGATCCTACACTGCCAAGAAAAGCCTCTAGCGAGGTGAGAGGTGCCCGTACCGCAAACCGACACAGGTAGGCGAGAAGAGAATTCTAAGACGCTCGGGAGAACTCTCGTTAAGGAACTCGGCAAAATGACCCCGTAACTTCGGGAGAAGGGGTGCTCTGATAGGGTGCAAGCCCGAGAGAGCCGCAGTGAAAAGATCCAAGCGACTGTTTAGCAAAAACACAGGTCTCTGCGAAGCCGCAAGGCGAAGTATAGGGGCTGACACCTGCCCGGTGCTGGAAGGTTAAGAGGAGGGGTTATCCCTTCGGGAGAAGCTCTGAATTGAAGCCCCAGTAAACGGCGGCCGTAACTATAACGGTCCTAAGGTAGCGAAATTCCTTGTCGGGTAAGTTCCGACCCGCACGAATGGTGTAACGACTTGGATACTGTCTCAACGAGAGACCCGGTGAAATTATAGTACCTGTGAAGATGCAGGTTACCCGCGACAGGACGGAAAGACCCCATGGAGCTTTACTGTAGCTTGATATTGGATGTTGGTACCGTTTGTACAGGATAGGTAGGAGCCTTGGAAGCCGGAGCGCTAGCTTCGGTGGAGGCGCTGGTGGGATACTACCCTGACGGTATTGACATTCTAACCTCGAACCGTGATCCGGTTCAGGGACAGTGTCAGGTGGGCAGTTTGACTGGGGCGGTCGCCTCCTAAACAGTAACGGAGGCGCCCAAAGGTTCCCTCAGAATGGTTGGAAATCATTCGTAGAGTGCAAAGGCAAAAGGGAGCTTGACTGCGAGACCTACAAGTCGAGCAGGGACGAAAGTCGGGCTTAGTGATCCGGCGGTGCCGTATGGAAGGGCCGTCGCTCAACGGATAAAAGCTACCCTGGGGATAACAGGCTTATCTCCCCCAAGAGTTCACATCGACGGGGAGGTTTGGCACCTCGATGTCGGCTCATCGCATCCTGGGGCTGAAGTAGGTCCCAAGGGTTGGGCTGTTCGCCCATTAAAGCGGTACGCGAGCTGGGTTCAGAACGTCGTGAGACAGTTCGGTCCCTATCCGTCGCGGGCGTAGGAAATTTGAGAGGAGCTGTCCTTAGTACGAGAGGACCGGGATGGACACACCGCTGGTGTACCAGTTGTTCCGCCAGGAGCATCGCTGGGTAGCTACGTGTGGACGGGATAAGTGCTGAAAGCATCTAAGCATGAAGCCCCCCTCAAGATGAGATTTCCCATGGAGTAAATCCAGTAAGACCCCTTAGAGATGATGAGGTTGATAGGTCTGGTGTGGAAGCGTGGCGACACGTGAAGCTGACAGATACTAATCGGTCGAGGACTTATCCAAAAACAAATCAAAAGCAACGTCTCGAACTCGAGAAGCGTCCCATTATCTAGTTTTGAGAGAATCTTGTTCTCCAAAGAAGCTTCGATACAACATCGCACCATGTGCGACGTTGATCGGAAGCCGAAAATGATCTACAAAGAGGATCAAGAGATTTGCGGAAGCAAGCGAGTGACGAACTGAGCGTATATCAACATACGTGACAGGAAGGAACAAGCGTAGCTGACAAAAAAGCTCGCCGATCATCTGACGTAGAAAGGTTTGGTGGCGATAGCGAAGAGGCCACACCCGTTCCCATGCCGAACACGGTCGTTAAGCTCTTCAGCGCCGATGGTAGTTGGGGGCTTCCCCCTGCGAGAGTAGGACGCTGCCAAACTTATATTTAGGAGGGTTAGCTCAGCTGGGAGAGCACCTGCCTTACAAGCAGGGGGTCGGCGGTTCGATCCCGTCACCCTCCACCATGTTATTCTCTCTAAATAAAAATTCAATTAATTAGCACCATGCCGGTCTAGCTCAATTGGTAGAGCAACTGACTTGTAATCAGTAGGTTGGGGGTTCAAGTCCTCTGGCCGGCATTGTTTTGAGCCATTAGCTCAGTTGGTAGAGCATCTGACTTTTAATCAGAGGGTCGAAGGTTCGAGTCCTTCATGGCTCACCATTTAATATGCGGGTGTGGCGGAATTGGCAGACGCGCTAGACTTAGGATCTAGTGTCCTTGTGACGTGGGGGTTCGACTCCCTTCACCCGCACCAATTTTTGCGGAAGTAGTTCAGTGGTAGAACACCACCTTGCCAAGGTGGGGGTCGCGGGTTCGACTCCCGTCTTCCGCTCCAAATGAAAATGTTTAAGATTCTGTGCCGGGGTGGTGGAATTGGCAGACACACAGGACTTAAAATCCTGCGGTAGGTGACTACCGTGCCGGTTCAAGTCCGGCCCTCGGCACCAGTAACGATCTTTCGTGCGCCCGTAGCTCAATTGGATAGAGCGTTTGACTACGGATCAAAAGGTTAGGGGTTCGACTCCTCTCGGGCGCGCCATCTAACGGGAAGTAGCTCAGCTTGGTAGAGCACTTGGTTTGGGACCAAGGGGTCGCAGGTTCAAATCCTGTCTTCCCGACCATTTGGGGCCTTAGCTCAGCTGGGAGAGCGCCTGCTTTGCACGCAGGAGGTCAGCGGTTCGATCCCGCTAGGCTCCACCAAAAAAAGTGTTGACAAGTGATCTAATGCTTGTTATGATTGTAAAGTCGCTAAAAACGACTACAGTTCTTTGAAAACTGAACAAAAGCCAAGCGAAATAAAGAGATACAAGGTATCTCGTCAATTTACTTCATTATATGAAGTGTCGCAGGAAACAACATCCTGTGAAACATGAGCTTTATCAAACTTTTATGGAGAGTTTGATCCTGGCTCAGGACGAACGCTGGCGGCGTGCCTAATACATGCAAGTCGAGCGGACCAAAGGGAGCTTGCTCCTGGAGGTTAGCGGCGAACGGGTGAGTAACACGTGGGCAACCTGCCTGTAAGACTGGGATAACATCGAGAAATCGGTGCTAATACCGGATAATAAAAAGAACTGCATGGTTCTTTTTTGAAAGATGGTTTCGGCTATCACTTACAGATGGACCCGCGGCGCATTAGCTAGTTGGTGGGGTAACGGCTCACCAAGGCGACGATGCGTAGCCGACCTGAGAGGGTGATCGGCCACACTGGGACTGAGACACGGCCCAGACTCCTACGGGAGGCAGCAGTAGGGAATCTTCCGCAATGGACGAAAGTCTGACGGAGCAACGCCGCGTGAGTGATGAAGGTTTTCGGATCGTAAAACTCTGTTGTTAGGGAAGAACAAGTGCCGTTCGAAAGGGCGGCACCTTGACGGTACCTAACGAGAAAGCCACGGCTAACTACGTGCCAGCAGCCGCGGTAATACGTAGGTGGCAAGCGTTGTCCGGAATTATTGGGCGTAAAGCGCGCGCAGGCGGTCTCTTAAGTCTGATGTGAAAGCCCCCGGCTCAACCGGGGAGGGTCATTGGAAACTGGGAGACTTGAGTACAGAAGAGGAGAGTGGAATTCCACGTGTAGCGGTGAAATGCGTAGAGATGTGGAGGAACACCAGTGGCGAAGGCGACTCTCTGGTCTGTAACTGACGCTGAGGCGCGAAAGCGTGGGGAGCAAACAGGATTAGATACCCTGGTAGTCCACGCCGTAAACGATGAGTGCTAGGTGTTAGGGGTTTCGATGCCCTTAGTGCCGAAGTTAACACATTAAGCACTCCGCCTGGGGAGTACGACCGCAAGGTTGAAACTCAAAGGAATTGACGGGGGCCCGCACAAGCAGTGGAGCATGTGGTTTAATTCGAAGCAACGCGAAGAACCTTACCAGGTCTTGACATCCTTTGACCACCCTAGAGATAGGGCTTTCCCCTTCGGGGGACAAAGTGACAGGTGGTGCATGGTTGTCGTCAGCTCGTGTCGTGAGATGTTGGGTTAAGTCCCGCAACGAGCGCAACCCTTGACCTTAGTTGCCAGCATTCAGTTGGGCACTCTAAGGTGACTGCCGGTGACAAACCGGAGGAAGGTGGGGATGACGTCAAATCATCATGCCCCTTATGACCTGGGCTACACACGTGCTACAATGGATGGTACAAAGGGTTGCGAAGCCGCGAGGTGAAGCCAATCCCAGAAAGCCATTCTCAGTTCGGATTGCAGGCTGCAACTCGCCTGCATGAAGCCGGAATTGCTAGTAATCGCGGATCAGCATGCCGCGGTGAATACGTTCCCGGGCCTTGTACACACCGCCCGTCACACCACGAGAGTTTGTAACACCCGAAGTCGGTGAGGTAACCTTTTGGAGCCAGCCGCCGAAGGTGGGACAGATGATTGGGGTGAAGTCGTAACAAGGTAGCCGTATCGGAAGGTGCGGCTGGATCACCTCCTTTCTACGGAGTTTTTAACTCTAGTCGACCATTCGCAGATTCATCTGCGGAAGGACGCTTCGGACTTTTGTTCAGTTTTGAGAGAACTCAAAACTCTCAATTAATGGAATTGACAAAGAGCATCAAGTAGATCAAGGAAGCAAGGATTTGAGGAATGGAGCGTATGTGTATACGTGACATGACCGAGAATCTGAAGCTGACGAAGAGATGCGATGATGATCTGCCGTCAAAATGGTTCTTTGAAAACTAGATAATGATAAATTGTAAGTGAAGATGAGCGCGATGCTCATTGGAAGCTTATATGACGCAAATCGAGTTCACCGGGTATTTAACCTACATCCTGTAGGGAGAATACTCACGAACGAGACGTCAAGAATTCCATGACGCTTTTGATGAATAACAAAGAGTCTCAAGTAGATCGAGGAAGCAAGGGTTTGAGGAATGGAGCGTATAGGAAAAGGAACCACGCTAAGGGCGTGACATCGTGTCACAACGCCTGGTACCTACATCCTGTAGGCAACATGACCGAAAATCCCGAAGCTGACAAAGAGATACGAAGAGAATCTGACGTTATTTGGTTAAGTTAGAAAGGGCGCACGGTGGATGCCTTGGCACTAGGAGCCGAAGAAGGACGCGACGAACGGCGAAACGCCTCGGGGAGCTGTAAGTAAGCTTTGATCCGGGGATATCCGAATGGGGGAACCCACCATCCGTAATGGGATGGTACCCATACCTGAATCTATAGGGTATGAGGAGGCAGACCTGGGGAACTGAAACATCTAAGTACCCAGAGGAAGAGAAAGCAAATGCGATTTCCTGAGTAGCGGCGAGCGAAACGGGAACAGCCCAAACCAAGAGGCTTGCCTCTTGGGGTTGTAGGACACTCTATACGGAGTCAGAAAGAAACGAAGTAGGTGAAGCGACCTGGAAAGGTCCGTCACAGAAGGTAACAACCCTGTAGCCGAAACTTCGTTTCCTCCAGAGTGGATCCTGAGTACGGCGGGACACGTGAAACCCCGTCGGAAGCTGGGAGGACCATCTCCCAAGGCTAAATACTCCCTAGTGACCGATAGTGAACCAGTACCGTGAGGGAAAGGTGAAAAGCACCCCGGAAGGGGAGTGAAAAAGATCCTGAAACCGTGTGCCTACAACTAGTTGGAGCCCATTAACGGGTGACAGCGTGCCTTTTGTAGAATGAACCGGCGAGTTACGATGTCGTGCAAGGTTAAGCTGAAAAAGCGGAGCCGCAGCGAAAGCGAGTCTGAATAGGGCGAAATAGTACGCCGTCGTAGACCCGAAACCGTGTGATCTACCCATGTCCAGGGTGAAGTTCAGGTAACACTGAATGGAGGCCCGAACCCACGCATGTTGAAAAATGCGGGGATGAGGTGTGGGTAGGGGTGAAATGCCAATCGAACTCGGAAATAGCTGGTTCTCCCCGAAATAGCTTTAGGGCTAGCCTCGAGGGAAGAGTCTTGGAGGTAGAGCACTGATTGGACTAGGGGTCCCCACCGGATTACCGAATTCAGTCAAACTCCGAATGCCAATGACTTATCCTCGGGAGTCAGACTGCGAGTGCTAAGATCCGTAGTCAAGAGGGAAACAGCCCAGACCATCAGCTAAGGTCCCAAAGTATACGTTAAGTGGAAAAGGATGTGGAGTTGCCCAGACAACCAGGATGTTGGCTTAGAAGCAGCCACCATTTAAAGAGTGCGTAATAGCTCACTGGTCGAGTGACTCTGCGCCGAAAATGTACCGGGGCTAAACGTATCACCGAAGCTATGGATTCGCACCGTTGGTGCGAGTGGTAGGGGAGCGTTCTACGTGCAGCGAAGTCAGACCGAGAGGACTGGTGGAGCGCGTAGAAGTGAGAATGCCGGTATGAGTAGCGAAAAGAGGGGTGAGAATCCCCTCCGTCGAAAGCCCAAGGTTTCCTGAGGAAGGCTCGTCCGCTCAGGGTTAGTCGGGACCTAAGCCGAGGCCGAAAGGCGTAGGCGATGGACAACAGGTGGAAATTCCTGTACCACCTCCTCACCGTTTGAGCAATGGGGGGACGCAGAAAGGTAGGGTAAGCGCGCTGATGGAGATGCGCGTCCAAGCAGTTAGGCTGGAAAGTAGGCAAATCCGCTTTCCGTGAAGGCTGAGCTGTGATGGCGAGGGAAATGATAGTACCGAAGTTCCTGATCCTACACTGCCAAGAAAAGCCTCTAGCGAGGTGAGAGGTGCCCGTACCGCAAACCGACACAGGTAGGCGAGAAGAGAATTCTAAGACGCTCGGGAGAACTCTCGTTAAGGAACTCGGCAAAATGACCCCGTAACTTCGGGAGAAGGGGTGCTCTGATAGGGTGCAAGCCCGAGAGAGCCGCAGTGAAAAGATCCAAGCGACTGTTTAGCAAAAACACAGGTCTCTGCGAAGCCGCAAGGCGAAGTATAGGGGCTGACACCTGCCCGGTGCTGGAAGGTTAAGAGGAGGGGTTATCCCTTCGGGAGAAGCTCTGAATTGAAGCCCCAGTAAACGGCGGCCGTAACTATAACGGTCCTAAGGTAGCGAAATTCCTTGTCGGGTAAGTTCCGACCCGCACGAATGGTGTAACGACTTGGATACTGTCTCAACGAGAGACCCGGTGAAATTATAGTACCTGTGAAGATGCAGGTTACCCGCGACAGGACGGAAAGACCCCATGGAGCTTTACTGTAGCTTGATATTGGATGTTGGTACCGTTTGTACAGGATAGGTAGGAGCCTTGGAAGCCGGAGCGCTAGCTTCGGTGGAGGCGCTGGTGGGATACTACCCTGACGGTATTGACATTCTAACCTCGAACCGTGATCCGGTTCAGGGACAGTGTCAGGTGGGCAGTTTGACTGGGGCGGTCGCCTCCTAAACAGTAACGGAGGCGCCCAAAGGTTCCCTCAGAATGGTTGGAAATCATTCGTAGAGTGCAAAGGCAAAAGGGAGCTTGACTGCGAGACCTACAAGTCGAGCAGGGACGAAAGTCGGGCTTAGTGATCCGGCGGTGCCGTATGGAAGGGCCGTCGCTCAACGGATAAAAGCTACCCTGGGGATAACAGGCTTATCTCCCCCAAGAGTTCACATCGACGGGGAGGTTTGGCACCTCGATGTCGGCTCATCGCATCCTGGGGCTGAAGTAGGTCCCAAGGGTTGGGCTGTTCGCCCATTAAAGCGGTACGCGAGCTGGGTTCAGAACGTCGTGAGACAGTTCGGTCCCTATCCGTCGCGGGCGTAGGAAATTTGAGAGGAGCTGTCCTTAGTACGAGAGGACCGGGATGGACACACCGCTGGTGTACCAGTTGTTCCGCCAGGAGCATCGCTGGGTAGCTACGTGTGGACGGGATAAGTGCTGAAAGCATCTAAGCATGAAGCCCCCCTCAAGATGAGATTTCCCATGGAGTAAATCCAGTAAGACCCCTTAGAGATGATGAGGTTGATAGGTCTGGTGTGGAAGCGTGGCGACACGTGAAGCTGACAGATACTAATCGGTCGAGGACTTATCCAAAAACAAATCAAAAGCAACGTCTCGAACTCGAGAAGCGTCCCATTATCTAGTTTTGAGAGAATCTTGTTCTCCAAAGAAAAGGGTTTCGAGAAACGAGCAGGAATCGAGCGACGACAGACCGGAGCGTACACACGGTACGTGAGGATCTGGAGGAGTGAAGATGACACCAAAATGCGACGTTGATCGGAAGCCGTAACTAAATGGTTTGGTGGCGATAGCGAAGAGGCCACACCCGTTCCCATGCCGAACACGGTCGTTAAGCTCTTCAGCGCCGATGGTAGTTGGGGGCTTCCCCCTGCGAGAGTAGGACGCTGCCAAGCGATAAAGCACAATCCAATCGGGTTGTGCTTTTTTAGGTGTGCCAGGCATGCGCATATTCTCTAGGGTTCAAGTCCCGAACTGTGAAGGCAGTCGTAACAGTTAGCTTAAGACAAGGGTGTCTGGGGTGACCCAGAATCTGAAGGAAGTCGGCGGCAAACCTCCGCTCCTAGGAACACGAACTTCATATAAGGCTAGGTAGACTTGGGTGAGATTGCCTAACAAATCAAAGTCCAGACTGCCAAAGGGTCTACCGAGTAAATGAAGAGGAGACATGGAGGGGAAGAATGTGTACTTACCCTGGGAGATCTGACTGATACGCGACACGCATGTCGTAACCTTGCATAAGAGTGCAAGCTGAACGGTCAGAAGTCAGCAGAAGCCATAGTACCCGCTTGGTCTAGACAAGAGGGGAAGGGCTGAATCACGTAAGGAGAATCATCCCTTCGCATACACGCATCTTGATGAAACAGAAAACGAAGAACCTCCTTCGTGGAGGAAGCGATGAATCTCGCTGGGGACACGAAGAGAGGGTGGAGAGAGCGCGTCACATAAGAAGAACCGATGATTCACGTAGGAGATTGATACGATGTTGGAACGAATTCTATCCCGTGAAAACTTAATACAAGCACTCGAACGAGTGGAAAAGAATAAAGGAAGTTACGGTGTGGATGAAATGGACGTAAAATCCCTACGCCTCCATCTTCATGAAAACTGGACTTCCATTCGAAATGAGATCATAGAAGGGTCTTATTTCCCGAAGCCTGTCCGTCGAGTCGAAATCCCGAAACCGAACGGTGGCGTAAGGAAACTAGGGATCCCCACGGTGATGGATCGTTTCCTTCAACAAGCGATCGCCCAAATCTTGACTCAACTCTATGATCCAACGTTCTCCGAACGAAGTTTTGGGTTTAGACCGCATCGGAGAGGACATAACGCCGTCAGGCAGGCGAAGCAGTGGATGAAGGAAGGATACAGATGGGTCGTAGACATTGACTTGGAGAAGTTCTTCGACAAGGTGAACCATGACCGTCTCATGAGGAAACTCTCCTCCCGAATCCAAGATCCTCGAGTGCTTCAACTGATTCGCCGATACCTCCAAACGGGTGTGATGGAAAGAGGACTGGTGAGCCCGAACACGGAAGGAACTCCGCAAGGAGGACCGCTTAGTCCACTCCTGTCCAATATTGTCCTAGATGAGTTAGACAACGAATTGGAGAAACGTGGATTGAAGTTCGTCCGCTATGCGGACGACTGTAACATCTATGTTCGATCCAAACGAGCGGGGCTCCGTATCATGGAGAGCGTAACCTCTTTCATCGAAAACAGGTTGAAACTTAAGGTCAACCGAGAGAAGAGTGCCGTTGATCGTCCTTGGAACCGTAAATTCCTAGGATTCTCCTTCACACGAGGAAAGGATCCGAAAATGAGGGTGTCTAAGGAAAGTGTCAAACGACTCAAACAACGGATTCGAGAACTGACGAGCCGAAGACACTCCATGAAGATGTCTGATCGGTTACGCAGACTGAATCGCTACCTCACAGGTTGGCTTGGGTATTATCAATTGGTGGACACACCAAGTATCCTCGCCCAAATCGATGCATGGATCAGAAGAAGATTAAGGATGATTCGATGGAAAGAGTGGAAAACCACTTCCGCTAGACAAAAGAATCTAGTCAGATTGGGGATCAAGAAGGCGAAGGCTTGGCAGTGGGCGAACAGTCGAAAAGGCTACTGGAGAGTCGCTCACAGCCCGATCATGGATTATGCCCTGAACAGTGAATACTGGAAAGGACAAGGTCTCATGAGTCTAGCCGAGAGGTATCAAACAAGACGTTGGACTTAAGTGAAACCGCCGTATACGGAACCGTACGTACGGTGGTGTGAGAGGTCGGGGGTTCGTCACCCCCTCCTACTCGATTGTCAAAAAGTGGCTCTACAATAAATGTTGGGGTTTTTGCACAAAAGAGGGCAAAAAAAATGGCTCTACAATAAATGTTGGGGTTTTTGCACAAAAGAGGGCAAAAAAAATGCACGCAGGCTCCTTTATCCATTATCCTTGAATTGTTGAGAAACAAAGAAAGGATAGGAGCTGCGTGTACGATGAATTTTACCATGGATTTGCCCGGATTAAAAGGTGTGAAGGTCACAAAGATGGAGGAACGAGAGGACTTTATCGCGCTCCATGTAGAAATGCCGCGAACGCCTCATCGTTGCCCATCCTGCGGGAAGAGAACCGAGAGAATCCATGATTACCGCATCCAAAAAGTTCAACATCTCAAGCTCTTTGAACGGTGGGTGTATCTATTCTATCGAAAGCGCCGGTACGCGTGCAGATGCGGGAAGCGGTTTGCGGAGAAAGCCTCTTTTGTAGAGCGATATCAGCGTCAGACAGTGGAATGGAATCAAGCGTTTCGCTTACGGCTCATTCAAGGGAAGAACTTTACGGACACAGCGAATCAATTCCAAACGTCCGTGACAACTGCCATGCGCCGGTTTGATCAATTGGCGGCCCCCCTCGTGAAGAAGGTGGATCACCTTCCTCCTCGGATTGCGATTGATGATTACAAAGGGGATACGAATGCGGGGAAATATCAAGTAATCATTGCGGATGCAGATACACGGAAGCCACTGGATATCTTACCGGATCGTAAAGCCGATACGCTTAAACGATATCTTCAAGAGAAGGGTCATCATGTAAAAACGGTCGTGATGGATCTTAGTTATACCTTCAAGTCGGCTGTTCAAAAGGCCTTAGGCCACCCGCTCATCATTGGGGATCCGTTCCATTTCTGTCGTTACATCTACTGGGCTCTGGAAGGGGTTCGCCGCCGAGTGCAAAAAGCGTTCCATCCGTATCATCGAAAACGATGTAAACGGATCAAACATCTGTTTCAGAAAGAGAGAGAAGGACTGGATGATAAGCAAAAGAAGAAGGTGGAGCGGTACTTAGAGCTATCCCCTGATTTAAGGGAAGCGTATGAGCTAAAAGAACATTTTCGTCAGTGGTATCAAGAAGCGAAGATGCAAGGAAGGGAAGGACGAATGAGCGAGGTGAAACAAGGGCTCTACGCCTTTTACCGAAGAGTGGAGGCGAGCCCGTTAAAGGAGTTCCACCGAGCCATTCAGACGCTGAAGAACTGGCAGACCGAGATCTTGAATAGCCTCGCGTTTGGCTTAAACAATGGTTTTATTGAAGGACTGAATAATCAAACGAAGGTGATTAAGAGAAATGCCTTTGGTTTTCGGCGTTATGATCGCTTGCGAAACCGTATTCTCTTGCATCATCAATTCAAACATCAGACATTCGGGGTAGGATAAGAGGGGCTCGCCCTCCTATGCCACCCCAACATTTGACTAAGAACCCAAAAAGTAAAATTGTTTCTACAAGGAGGACCAAGAGATTTGCGGAAGCAAGGGAGAGACGGACTGAGCGTATACCAACATACGTGACAGGAGGGAACGAGCGTAGCTGACAAAAAAGCGCGCCGGTCATCTGAAGTAGAAAAGGCGCTGAAGAGCGTTGGTCCGAAGGAGCAGAGTCATCGAAGGAAAGCCGATGGTCACACCATGAAAAAGGCGACAAAGAAAAGCGTCATGTCCCCCCTGCGAGACGACCCCATTCTCTTCGTAAACATCGTGAGAAACGACAGAGCGAAACGGTGTGGTAGAAGACCCCCGTAGGAGAGAAAGGGGGAGCCCAAGGACGCTGCCAAGCAGAAAGCACAATCCAGTCGGGTTATGCTTTTTTAGTATGTGAACAACCATACTAAAACTAAGAACTCCAATGGAAGCAAAGTCCCCCAAACGTCAACAGGGGACCTTTTAATGCTACGCTAAATGGATGAAATGAAGTGTTAACAATACATTAGATAGAAAGGAAGCTACAAACTCAGGGAATCTTGTAATATAAGCGAATGGAGTCGAATCATAGATGACGATTGTTCTGCATTAGGAGAATGAAGCGGTGAAAAAAAGGGCAATACTAGCTGATGTGAATTCATTGACACTGAGACAATATGGATTATAATAAAATTAGGTCAAAGATAGTCAAAGTCAATCCAATTGAACAAATTATTTGGAAAAACGTAACATAAGAAAGGGGAGAAGGGGGGCTTTTATGGATGAGGAATATCTCAGATATCATTGAGCAGTACTTAAAAAACATTATATTGCAAAGTGAAAAAGAGCTAATCGAAATTAAGCGAAGTGAACTAGCTGAACAGTTTCAATGTGTCCCTTCACAAATAAATTATGTAATCAGCACCCGATTTACCATTGAAAAAGGATATCTTGTTGAGAGCAAAAGAGGTGGAGGGGGATACATCCGAATCATGAAAGTAAAACCCCATGAAAACTTGTCGCTCTTTGATCAATTAGCCCAGTTAATAGGGAAGGGTATTAGTCAACAAGGGGCAGAAGGTATCATCTCCCGACTGTTTGAAGAAGGGGTAATCTCCAAACGAGAGACACGGCTGATGCTAAGTGTCATGGATCGGGCTCATTATCATACGACGGTGAATCATCGTGATGAAATACGGGCCAATCTGTTGAAAGCGATGATCGAAACATTGAAATATAAAGATGAGCGATAAAACCAACATGAGAGGGGTGGTTTGATTGAAATGTCAAGAATGTCAACAGCGCCCGGCCACACTTCATTTTACCAAAATCATTAATGGTGAAAAGACAGAGTTTCACATTTGTGAGCAATGCGCTAAGGAAAAAGGCGAGCATTTCCCGGGCTCCAATAGCTTTTCCATTCATCAGCTTCTATCTGGACTACTCGACTTTGAACAACCTAAACCGCAAGATCCACAAGCACAACAAACAATTAAACGTTCTCTTACATGCGAAAAGTGTGGGATGACGTACGAGCAATTTGCAAGAGTAGGACGCTTTGGTTGTGCTTCCTGCTATCAAACCTTTAGCCCTAAGCTTGACCCTGTGTTTAAGCGGGTGCATAGCGGGAATGTAGCTCATAGAGGAAAAGTACCGAAGCGAATCGGTGGAGGAATAGAGATTAGACGACAAATTCGTGCACTAAAAGAAACATTGAAACAGCACATTGAACGAGAAGAGTTTGAAGAAGCTGCCCTTGTGCGCGATCAAATCCGTTCACTTGAACGAAAAGTCAGTGGGGGGGAAGGGTAGTTATGTCTTTACAGCGTTTTATAAGTGAGGCCATTAGCCCGTGGATGAAAAAAGATGGCCCCGATTCCGATATTGTGTTAAGCAGTCGAATTCGTTTAGCTCGGAATCTCCAGTCATTCCGCTTTCCGCTCTTAGCCACAATCGAAGAGTCCAAGCAGCTTGTAGAGCATGTTAAAAACCATTTAGCTGAAAGCTCTTATCATACGAACCGATTTGAGCTTTTATGCATGGATGATATGAAGCCCAATGTAAAAAGGGTGCTCGTTGAAAAACATTTAATTAGCCCTCACCTAGCAGAAGAGTCAAAGCACGGTGCGGTGATGCTAAGTGAAGACGAGTCCATCAGCATTATGATAAATGAAGAGGATCATTTACGCATCCAATGTCTATTTCCCGGATTTCAATTAAGCGAAGCTCTCGTGTTGGCAAGCGGTATTGATGATTGGATCGAAGGGAAAGTGGATTATGCCTTTGATGAAAAACGTGGTTATCTTACAAGCTGCCCAACAAATGTTGGAACTGGACTTCGGGCTTCCGTCATGATGCACTTACCGGCCCTTGTCATGACCCAGCAAATTAATCGGATTTTACCTGCAATTAATCAACTGGGATTGGTTGTTAGAGGAATTTACGGGGAAGGTAGCGAAGCATTAGGTAACCTATTTCAAATTTCAAACCAAATGACGTTAGGAAAATCAGAAGAAGACATCGTTGAGGATTTACGAGGGGTCGTTATGCAGCTGATCCAACAAGAGCGGGCGGCACGGAAGCGGCTACTTGAAAGCTCAAGACTGCAGCTTGAAGACCGAGTCTACCGTTCCTATGGGATCTTGGCTCATAGCCGGATCATTGAATCAAAGGAAGCTACGCAAAAGCTTTCCGATGTTCGGTTAGGAATTGATTTAGGTTTACTTAAAGGGGTTTCCGGCAACATCCTGAATGAACTTATGATTTTAACTCAACCAGGGTTTTTGCAGCAATATGCGGGCACTGTGCTTACGGCAGATCAACGTGATGAAAGGCGGGCCGCATTGATTCGGGCAAGACTCAAACTAGAAGACGAATCCAATTAACTTCGGAGGTGGATAGATATGATGTTTGGTCGTTTTACAGAACGTGCGCAAAAGGTGTTAGCACTCGCGCAAGAAGAAGCCATTCGGCTAGGCCATAACAACATTGGCACAGAACATATTTTGCTTGGATTAATTCGTGAAGGCGAAGGAATTGCCGCCAAAGCTCTACAAGCGTTAGGGCTTGGACCGGAAAAAATACAAAAAGAAGTAGAGACGCTAATTGGGAAAGGCCAGGATGGTGCGAAAACCATTCATTATACGCCACGTGCCAAGAAAGTCATTGAACTATCTATGGATGAAGCGAGAAAGCTCGGTCATTCCTATGTTGGAACTGAACATATTTTACTTGGTTTAATTCGTGAAGGCGAAGGTGTTGCTGCCCGGGTATTAAACAACTTAGGGGTGAGCTTGAACAAAGCGCGTCAACAAGTATTACAGTTGCTCGGAAGCAACGAAACAAGTAGCTCTTCTCAGCAAGGAGGCGGAGCAGCGAACGCCAATACGCCAACACTTGATAGTTTAGCAAGAGACTTGACAGCCATTGCTCGGGAGGAAGGGCTTGATCCAGTCATCGGCCGCTCGAAAGAAATCGAGCGCGTAATCCAAGTGTTGAGTCGCCGAACAAAAAATAATCCAGTTCTCATTGGGGAGCCTGGCGTCGGGAAGACCGCTATTGCCGAAGGATTAGCTCAAGCGATCATTCATAATGAAGTACCGGAAACACTCCGAAATAAACGGGTGATGACGCTCGATATGGGGACGGTTGTCGCAGGAACGAAATACCGCGGAGAATTTGAAGATCGTTTAAAAAAGGTAATGGATGAAATTCGCCAAGCGGGGAATGTGATTCTGTTTATTGATGAGCTGCATACATTAATCGGTGCAGGTGGAGCGGAAGGTGCCATTGATGCTTCCAACATTTTAAAGCCTTCATTAGCCCGCGGTGAGTTACAGTGCATCGGCGCCACTACACTAGATGAGTACCGAAAATACATTGAAAAAGACGCAGCGCTTGAGCGGCGCTTTCAGCCGATTCAAGTAAATGAGCCGTCTCTCGATGAGTCAATTCAAATTTTAAAAGGCTTGCGGGATCGTTATGAAGCGCACCATCGTGTAACGATTACCGATGAGGCGATTGAGGAAGCTGTCAAGTTATCAGATCGTTACATTCAAGACCGTTTCTTGCCAGATAAGGCGATTGATTTGATAGACGAGGCAGCATCAAAAGTGAGACTTCGCTCTTATACAGCCCCTCCTAACTTAAAGGAATTGGAACAGAAACTAGAGGAAACACGAAAAGAAAAAGACGCTGCTGTTCAAAGTCAAGAATTCGAGAAGGCTGCTTCTTTACGTGATTCTGAGCAGCGAATTCGCGAAGAACTCGACCAAATGAAAAACGACTGGAAGCAAAAGCAAGGACAAGAGAACACACAAGTGGTTGTTGATGACATTGCCCAAGTCGTGGCGAGCTGGACAGGAATTCCAGTATCTAAATTGGCAGAAGAGGAAACGGAACGTCTGTTAAAAATGGAGGAGATTTTGCATAAGCGTGTAATTGGGCAAGAAGAGGCGGTTAAAGCCATTTCTAAAGCTGTACGTCGCGCCCGCGCAGGGTTAAAAGATCCGAAACGACCAATTGGATCGTTTATTTTCCTCGGACCAACAGGGGTCGGGAAAACGGAGCTTGCTCGTGCCGTCGCTGAAACATTGTTTGGCGATGAGGATGCCTTTATCCGGATCGACATGTCAGAATACATGGAAAAGCATGCGACTAGCCGACTCGTTGGGTCACCTCCAGGATATGTGGGCCACGATGAAGGGGGGCAACTGACAGAAAAGGTCCGTCGTAAGCCTTACTCTGTCATCCTTCTTGATGAGATTGAAAAAGCACATCCGGAAGTCTTTAACATTCTGCTACAAGTGCTTGAAGACGGGCGTTTGACAGACTCTAAGGGACGGACAGTAGATTTCCGCAATACGGCTGTGATTATGACGTCCAATGTTGGTGCAAGCACCCTCCGCAAAAATAAATTCTTAGGGTTTACGACGGATTCAGAAGGATCAGAATACAAGGATATGAAAGACAAAGTCATGACCGAATTAAAAAACAGCTTCCGTCCAGAGTTTTTAAACCGGATTGACGAAATTATTGTCTTCCATTCTTTGGAGAAAAAACATGTGCGTGAAATCATCACGCTCATGGCTGACCAGTTGAAGAAACGATTAGAGGAACAAGGGGTTTCCTTCGAACTAACAGAGGCTGCTAAAGATAAAATTACAGACCTCGGCTACGATCCTGAGTATGGGGCTCGTCCTTTACGTCGGGCATTGCAGCGGGAAGTGGAAGATCGCTTGTCCGAGGAACTTCTCAAAGGAACAATTCAAAAAGGACAGCGGGCCATTATCGATGTAGAAAACGGCGAATTGGTCGTACATTCGAAAGAAGGGGCCACACTGTAAGGATGAACCATGGGGATAGCATATCCCCATGGTTTTTTGCCAAATGGCAGGGATCATATTTTAGAATCGGCTTAAATAGGATGTAAAGTGTAGCGAAAGCATCGGCCAACCCACTAAAAGCATGACAGTGGTACAATAAAGGTAACAGGTTTGAAGGTGGGTTGAAAGTGGCGAAAAAGAAAACAAAGTTTATGTGTCAAGAGTGTGGGTATGAGTCAGCCAAATGGATGGGGAAATGTCCTGGCTGTCAAAGCTGGAACTCCATGGTCGAGGAATTTACAGAAGTTAAGGCAAAATCCTCTCGGAGTTATGTGACATCTGGAGCGGGTATTGCTAAGCCACAGCCGATTACGAAAGTTGAACGGGAGCAGGAGCCGCGAATCGATACATCGATGAAGGAGCTTAACCGAGTACTTGGTGGAGGGATCGTTCCAGGCTCACTCGTTCTTGTCGGAGGGGATCCTGGGATCGGTAAGTCAACGTTATTGTTACAACTATCCGCCCGTCTTGCTGATTTGAAGCAACGAGTGCTCTATATTTCAGGAGAGGAATCGGTCAAGCAAACAAAAATCCGTTCCGACCGACTAGGAGTCTTGTCTGACCACTTGTATGTATTAGCAGAAACAGATATGGAAAAGATTGAACAAGCGATTGGAGAGGTTAATCCCACTCTTGTTATCATTGATTCCATTCAGACGGTCTACCAAGACGAGATTACATCTGCTCCAGGAAGTGTCGCCCAAGTACGAGAGTGTACCGCTTCCTTTATGAGAATGGCGAAAACAACGGGGATCGCGATTTTTATCGTCGGTCACGTGACAAAGCAAGGGGCGATTGCTGGGCCGAAATTACTTGAGCACATGGTAGACTCTGTTCTTTACTTTGAAGGGGAGCGGCACCATACGTATCGAATTTTACGAGCGGTCAAGAATCGATTTGGCTCTACTAATGAGATGGGGATTTTTGAAATGAAAGAGTCAGGGCTAGAGGAAGTGGCCAACCCTTCGGAAATCTTTTTAGAAGATCGCTCCAGTGGTGTGGCAGGTTCAACGGTCGTTGCCTCGATGGAAGGCACGAGGCCCGTTTTAGTAGAGCTGCAAGCGCTCATTTCACCGACCAGCTTCGGAAATCCAAGGCGCATGGCGACAGGGGTGGATCACAATCGAATTGCGTTGTTAATGGCAGTGCTTGAAAAGCGGGTCGGCATGCTATTACAAAATCAAGATGCCTACGTGAACGTGGCTGGTGGTGTGCGATTGGATGAGCCAGCGATTGATCTGGGAATTGCTGTGAGCATTGCGTCCAGTTTTCGAAATCAACATACAAATCCCCACGAAGTTGTTATCGGTGAAATCGGGTTAACGGGGGAGGTTCGTAGGGTATCGCGAATCGATCAACGAGTGAATGAGGCCGCGAAGTTGGGGTTTACGCGGGTCATCATTCCAGATAAGAATCTTGGAGGGTGGACCATTCCTTCTACGATTGAAGTAATAGGTGTATCGACTGTTCAAGATGCGTTAGAGGTTACGTTAGGGAGGTAAGTCGCAGGATGGATAGTGAAGTGAAGGAAAGGTTTGCGAGGAACATTTTAAAAATGGTGGCGCCAGGGACTGCTCTTCGTACAGGAATCGATAACGTATTGCGGGCAAAAACTGGTGGATTGATCGTTCTTGGGTATAACGAAAACATGAAAGGGATCGTCGATGGTGGCTTTTATCTCGACTGTCCCTTCTCCCCTGCTTCCCTCTATGAGCTTGCGAAAATGGATGGGGCGATCATTTTAAACGAAGATGGAACGAAAATTTTGTACGCCAATACACAGTTGAACCCTGATAATGCGATCCCTTCAAATGAGACAGGGATTCGTCACCGCACCGCAGAACGAGTAGCGAAACAAACAGGAAATCTAGTCATTTCAATTTCACAACGAAGAAACGTCATCACGTTGTATCACGGACATCTTCGTTATGCTCTCCGAGATATTGGAGTCATATTGACAAAAGCGAACCAAGCGATTCAAACATTAGATAAATATAAATCAGTTCTTGATCAAGATATTACCGATTTAGGGGCGCTTGAGTTTGAGGAGCTCGTCACGTTCCACGAAGTAAGCCAAGTGATGCAGCGTATCCATATGGTATTAAACATTAAAGGGGAAATTTTGAATTACGTCAATGAGCTAGGGAGCGAAGGGCGGCTTATCACGATGCAGTTAAATGAACTTGTGTCTAATTTAGAAAAAGAAGTGCTGCTCTTGATTCAAGATTACGCAAAAGAGGATGACGTGGATCCTGAAGACGTGCTAGAGCAGATGATGAAATGCTCCAATGAAGAGTTACTTGATGATTCAAACATTCTGAAACTTCTCGGTTATCATAAAGCGTTTAATGTACAGGAGCAACAAGCAACGCCTCGGGGCTATCGGATTCTTCACAAAATTCCGCGCCTTCCAGCTATGATCGTCCGAAACCTCGTCCACTCGTTCGAAAACATTAACGATATGCTACGAGCAGATCTGAAAGAACTTGATGAAGTGGAAGGAATTGGAGAAGCTAGGGCGAAATTAATAAAGGATGGACTTAGCCGGATTCAAGAACAGCTTTTTATGGATCGGAATATTTAATTCGCGGTAGAATTCTGTCATTTCCTGTTGTTTAATTTGAAAATTTCCATTGCTTTCTATAAAAGAATATTATATAATTTTGGGATTTTATGTGAAATACAGTTTGCTAGGTTTTAATTCTGAACTTTTGTCTATAATAATAGAAGGAGGTGATGTGGATGTTAAGATGGATAGTCCAATTGTTTTTTATTTTAGTTGGTGGTACACTCGGTTTTATTTTTATTCCTGACCTTATGGCATGGATGAGCATTCAAGATCCCACATGGCTTACCAATCCGTATGTAGGGACGGTCATGGGTGCAATCATTTTATTTTTGCTAACCTTTTGGCTATGTGATTATATTGTTCATTTAATGCGAGTTACGGAAGAAATGATTGTGAAAGCGCCTGTCACCGATGTGCTTTTTGGAACGATGGGATTGATTATTGGCCTTATTGTTGCCTTCTTAGTAGGGATTCCTTTAGGTAATTTCTCCATTCCTGTCGTGAGCACGGTTTTACCTATATTTATTACCTTCTTTCTCGGGTATTTTGGCTTTCAGATCGGATTTAAAAAGCGGGATGAGCTAATCCACTTAATGTCGATTACACGAGGCTTTGGCAAAAAGAAGGATGAGGAAGAGAGCGAAGCCAGAGGTAGCAAGTTAAAAATTCTTGATACGAGCGTTATTATTGATGGACGTATTGCAGATATATGCAAGACCGGGTTTCTCGAAGGAACTTTGGTCATCCCTGGTTTTGTCCTAGAAGAGTTACAGCATATTGCCGACTCGTCTGATGTCCTTAAAAGAAACCGTGGCAGACGAGGACTCGATATTTTAAATAAGATTCAGAAAGAACTTCCGATAAATGTTGAAATATATGAAGGTGACTTTGAGGATATTCAAGAAGTAGACAGCAAGCTCGTGAAGCTAGCGAAAGTGACAGAAGGTATGGTCGTCACAAATGACTTTAACCTAAACAAAGTCTGTGAGTTGCAGGGAGTGCAAGTGTTAAACATTAATGATTTAGCGAATGCCGTTAAACCAGTCGTCCTCCCTGGAGAAGAGCTCAATGTCCAAGTGATTAAAGATGGGAAAGAGCAGAATCAAGGTGTTGCCTACTTAGATGACGGCACAATGATCGTGGTAGAAGGTGGCCGTGATTATATCGGGAAGCACGTAGAAGTCGTCGTGACGAGCGTGCTGCAAACGAGTGCGGGACGGATGATTTTTGCCAAACCCAAGCTGTTAGAAAAGGCTTTATAGTAAGATGGCGCTTCTCCTTAAATGAAAGGAGAGGCGTTTCTTTCGTTTTCCTCTTTATCCCTTGCCCTTATCCATTTCAGCCTCAGCTGGTGACTCCGTCATGAAGGAAGCTCGGACATTTTCCCGTTCCATGCAGCTCGCTCTATAGAACATTTTATGCAGAAACAGATCGGTTCATGATACAATAGAGCGGATGATTTTGTGCGCGTTGCAAGAGTGTGTGTGATGGAGGAGAACGTATGGAGTATTCCGTTGTAATCCCCGCTGCTGGTCAAGGAAAGCGGATGAGGGCAGGACATAATAAACAATTTATCGAGTTAGGCGGCAAGCCGATTCTCGCTCATACATTGGCTGTTTTCGAGCAAGATGATTGGTGTACAAATGTAGTTATTGTTGCCAATGAACAAGAGATCGAGGAGATGGGGGAGCTAGCAAATCGTTACCAGATCTCGAAGGCAAAAAAAATTGTGGCTGGAGGGCGAGAGCGACAAGAGAGCGTCTTTGCTGGTTTAAAAGCACTGTCACAGGATGGGCTCGTCTTAATACATGACGGAGCGCGACCATTTGTTACAGAAAAAGAAATCCATTCGCTAGTGGAGACAGCAGCTAAGACCCATGCAGCGGTTTTAGCTGTTCCGGTAAAAGACACGATCAAGCGTGTGGAAGGGGAAGCCGTTTTAGAAACGATGCCGCGGGAAGAGCTATGGGCTGTGCAAACCCCTCAGGCGTTTGACTTAGCATTGATTAAACAAGCACATCAAAAGGCGGAAAACGAACAAATGCTTGGGACAGATGATGCTAGCTTGATGGAATGGCTCGGGTATTCGGTCGCTGTCGTTCAAGGAAGCTACTTTAATTTTAAGCTAACTACACCGGAAGATTTATTGTTTGCTGAAGCCATTTTAGCGGAAAAGGAGAGACGATAGATGATACGAGTAGGACAAGGATTCGACGTACATCAGTTTGCAGAGGGACGCCCTCTTATTATTGGCGGGGTGGAGATTCCATATGAAAAAGGACTGCTCGGCCACTCAGATGCTGATGTATTGCTTCATACGATTGCTGACGCAGCATTAGGTGCAATTGGTGAGGGAGATATTGGTAAGCATTTTCCTGACACGGACCCACATTTTAAGGATGCAGATTCAGCCAAACTCTTATCTGCTGTATGGGAGCTTGTAAAAGAGAAAGGCTATACACTAGGGAATGTGGACTGTACGATTATTGCGCAAAAGCCAAAAATGGCTCCTCACATTCCAGCAATGCGGGCGCGAATTGCCGAGCTTTTAGAGGCAGAGGAAGCTCAGGTTAATGTGAAAGCGACCACGACTGAAACGTTAGGGTTTACTGGGCGTGGGGAAGGGATTGCCTCACAGGCTGTGATCCTGTTAGTTAAGTGAGACTTGACCGTTGTGGTGGGTTAGGTACAATAGTCGTAGAATAAAGACCTTGTAACGAAAGAGAAACGGAGCGTGTATAATGATGGCAAGTGAAGTGAGAGTTCGTTTTGCCCCAAGTCCGACGGGTCATTTACATATAGGTGGTGCTCGCTCGGCTTTATTTAATTATTTATTTGCAAAAAATCAAGGGGGCAAGTTTGTCCTGCGCATTGAAGATACCGATCAAGCAAGAAACGTTGGGCAAGCGAAGGAAAAGCTACTTGATAGTTTAAAATGGCTTGGTGTCGAGTGGGATGAAAGCATCGACGTTGGCGGTGAGTACGGCCCATATAGCAGCATGGAACGTTTGGATATTTATAAGAAACATATTGAGCAATTGTTAAATGAAGGAAAAGCGTATTATTGTTACATGACCGAAGAAGAGCTAGAGGCTGAGCGTGAAGCGCAAATTGCAAGAGGCGAGATGCCGAAGTACAGCGGTCGGGATCGTGATTTAACGGAGGAGCAGCGCCGCGCCTATGAAGCGAAAGGGATCAAGCCGGTTGTTCGTTTCCGAGTACCAGAAGGTCAAGTGATTAAAATCCAAGATGCGGTTCGCGGGGAGGTTTCCTTCGAATCTGACGGAATTGGCGACTTTGTCATCGCACGTAAAGATGGCGTACCGATGTATAACTTCGCGGTCGTGGTCGATGACCATCTAATGAAAATTTCCCATGTGATTCGCGGGGAGGAGCACCTTTCCAATACGCCTAGACAGGTTATGCTTTATGAAGCATTCGGTTGGGATGTGCCAACCTTCGCACATGCTTCTCTCATATTAAATCCGAACCGGCAAAAAATGAGTAAGCGGGATGAATCCATCATTCAGTTTGTTGAACAATATAAAGAGTTAGGTTATATGCCGGAAGCGATTGTGAACTTTCTCGCATTGCTCGGTTGGTCTCCGGTCGGTGAGGAAGAGATTTTCTCCCTTGAAGAGCTAGCAGCTCAATTTTCGTTAGAGCGAGTATCGAAGGCTCCAGCCGTCTTTGACACAGATAAGCTCGCATGGATGAACAATCAGTACATTAAAAATGCTGATCTTGACGATGTAGTGGCGCTCGCCTTACCTCATTTACAGAAAGCAGGTAAGCTTCCAGAGAGCCTTTCTGAAGAACAGGCTGAATGGGCAAAAGCGGTTATTTCTCTTTATCAAGAGCAGCTTCATTACGGAGCAGAAATCGTTGAGCTTACAGAGTTGTTTTTCAAGACTGAAATTCAGTATAATGATGAAGCACAGGAAGTTTTAAATGAAGAGCAAGTGCCAGGTGTCCTAAGCGGATTCCTTCAAGAGTTGGAAGGTTTAGACACATGGGATGCTGTTAGCATTAAAGGTGCGATCAAAGCGACACAGAAAGCAACAGGTCAAAAAGGGAAAAAACTATTTATGCCGATTCGCGTGGCAACGACAGGGCAAACACACGGACCGGAACTTCCGAGTGCCATTGAACTAATCGGAAAAGAAATTGTCACACATAGACTTCGATCGTTACTAAACTAAATAAAAGCGCGTTGAAGAGGAAAAGTAGGATGAACGGTAACGGACAGAGAGAGCTGTCTCGGCTGAAAGCAGCTTACGTTCACCCCATCTGAACATGCACCTCTGAGCCCTTGATTGAACGGAAGGTATACTTCATTAGTAGGTCAAGGCGGCTTGCACCGTTATTGCAGAATTGAGAGGGGAAATGGCAAATCGACTATTTCTCAAGCAGAGTGGGACCACGTGAAGAGCGTCTCTGTGCAAGTAGCACAGGGACGCTCTTTTTCATGTCGTTCGTTGCAGATAGATGGATGAGTCTGAGGGGAGGAGAGAGTTATGAAAAGAATCTTCAAAACGCTTTTAAATGATATTGATGTCGTGTTTGAGCAAGACCCTGCGGCCCGGAGCCGGCTTGAGGTGATCTTCACGTATTCTGGAGTTCATGCCATTTGGGCTCATCGGTTGGCCCATTGGCTTTGGAGGAAAAAGCTATACTTTGTGGCCCGCTTTCTCTCACAGGTGAGTCGCCTCATAACAGGAATTGAAATTCATCCGGGGGCAAAGATTGGTCAACGGTTATTCATTGACCACGGAATGGGTGTTGTTATTGGTGAAACCTGTGAGATTGGCGACAATGTGACGATCTATCAAGGGGTCACCTTAGGAGGGACGGGAAAAGAGAAAGGAAAGCGTCATCCAACGGTAGAGGATCATGTATTAATTGCTTCAGGTGCAAAGGTTCTCGGTTCCTTTACGATCGGGAAAAATTCACGAATTGGGGCTGGCTCTGTCGTTCTCAATGAAGTTCCGCCTAACTCTACCGTCGTCGGAATACCAGGCAAGGTAGTTATTCGAGACGGCATCAAGGTCAATCGAGATTTGGACCATCACCTCCTTCCCGACCCTGTGTCCGATAAATTTCGTGAGCTAGAGAAGCAATTGGAAGCATTACAAAAGGAAATTGAGGAGTTGCGAAAAAACAACTTGCCGAAAAGCGCAAGTAATCATAGCGTGAAAGAAGGATAACCCTTTGAACAGCTGTAATCAAAAAGGAGATGGGACGATGGCGATTCAAGTGTTCAATAGTTTAACGAGAAAAAAGGAACCGTTCGTTCCTCTAGAAGAGGGAAAAGTGAAGATGTATGTCTGTGGGCCGACGGTTTACAATTACATTCATATTGGGAACGCCCGCCCGCCGATCGTGTATGATATGATACGCCGATACTTAAAGTATCGCGGGTATGAAGTACTTTTCGTCTCTAACTTTACAGATGTAGACGATAAAATTATTCGCGTTGCCAATGAGCTAGGGGAAGATGTTTTTGCTGTGGCTAATCGCTTTATTGAGGCGTACAAACAAGACACTTCAGCTTTGGGAGTTCTTGAGGCTGATCACCATCCTCGCGTGACGGAAACGATGTCGGAAATTATTTCGTTTATTCGAGTGTTAGAAGAGAAAGGCTACGCCTACGAACAGGGTGGGGATGTCTATTTTCGCACACGGAAATTTAAGGAATACGGGAAGTTATCGGCACAATCGATTGATGATCTGCTTTCAGGTGCTCGAATCGAAGTCGATGAGCGAAAAGAAGACCCTTTGGATTTTGTTTTATGGAAAGCAGCAAAAGAAGGGGAGGTTTCCTGGGACAGTCCGTGGGGGAAGGGGCGACCAGGATGGCATATAGAATGCTCAGCGATGGTGAAAAAATATTTAGGGGATACGATCGACATTCATGCAGGTGGTCAGGACTTAAAATTTCCTCACCATGAAAATGAAATTGCTCAATCAGAATGCATGACAGGAAAACCAATGGCAAACTATTGGCTCCATAATGGATTTATTAACCTTGATAACGAAAAAATGTCGAAATCGCTCGGAAATGTCGTATTGGCCAACGAAATGATTCGACAACATTCGGCAGAAGTCTTGCGATTTTTCATGTTGTCAGCCCATTACCGAAGCCCAATTAATTTTAGCGATGAATTGCTTGAAGGGGCTAAAAGAGGGTTGGAACGGTTGCAAACAGCAGTTAGTAGCCTAGTGCATCGCCTTCAAGAATCTGCCGACTTTGGTGGGACAGAGCCATGGTTAGAGCGGATTGATGAGTTTCGTGGTCGATTTATAGAAGAGATGGATGATGACTTCAATAGTGCAAATGGGATAGCCGTTCTTTTTGATTTAGCGAAGGAAGCGAATCGTTATTTGCGAGAAGAGCAAACCTCCAAGGCAGTTTTGCAGTCGTTCATTGACTTGTTTAATGAATTAGGGGGCGTGTTAGGGGTAACCCTTAATAGGCAAGAGGAACTATTGGACGAAGAGATTGAGCGGTTAATTGAGGAACGAAACGAGGCGCGTAAGGCGAAAAACTTCCAGCGTGCTGATGACATTCGTGACCAGCTAAAAGCAGAAGGCATTATTCTTGAGGACACTCCTCAAGGCGTCCGCTGGAAAAGAGGGTCTTAATGAAAGTAACCGAAGCAAGCATTGATTTTCGTCAGCTTAATGCCCTCGCCCTCGCCTATATGGGTGATTCTGTTCTTGACATGTATGTACGTTTTCATTTGTTAGCAAAAGGGACGGTTCGGCCTCACCGACTGCACGGTGAGGCAACCCGTTATGTCTCGGCTAAAGCACAAGCGGCGATCATGCACGAATGGCTGGAGACGAACAAGTTAACAGAGCAAGAAGAAAGCATTGCCAAACGAGGGCGCAATGCGAAGTCAGGAACGATCCCTAAAAATACCGATGTGAATACGTACCGCTATGCTACGGGCTTAGAGGCGTTGCTCGGCTATCTATATTTAACGAACCAACCTGATCGATTAGATGAATTAATGAGTGACTATTTAACGAAAATAGATATGCGAAAGGAGGGAGAATAATCGTGGATCGTGAATTCATTACCGGGAAAAACCCGATCATTGAAGCGCTTCGTTCAGGCCGGCCGATGAATAAAATTTGGATTGGTGAAGGGTCACAAAAAGGACAAATGCAAAAGGTTCTTGAACTGGCCAAAGAACAGGGTGTGCTTGTCCAGCATGTTCCAAAGCGTAAGCTCGACCAGTTAATCGGGCGTGAAAACCATCAAGGAGCCGTCGCTTCTGTCGCTGCGTATGAATATGCAGAAATGGATGACCTATTTCAACGAGCAGCAGAAAAAGGAGAAGAGCCATTTTTTATTGTCCTGGATGAAGTGGAGGACCCTCATAACCTTGGGTCGATCCTTCGAACAGCCGATGCTGCAGGTGTCCATGGTGTCATCATTCCGAAAAGACGAGCCGTTGGCTTAACACAGACGGTTGCGAAAGCGTCTACGGGAGCTATTGAGTATGTGCCTGTTGTGCGGGTGACGAACTTGGCACGGACGATGGAAGATTTAAAAAAGCGCGGCCTTTGGTTTATCGGAACCGATGCAAAAGGAAGTGAAGATTATAGAGGCGCAGCCTATGACATGCCAATCGCACTTGTCATTGGCAGTGAAGGTAAAGGGTTAAGTCGTCTCGTTCGCGAAAAGTGTGATTTTCTTGTGCGAATTCCGATGGTTGGTCAGGTAACGTCGCTGAATGCGTCTGTTGCTACTAGCCTTCTTATGTATGAGGCTTATCGTAAGCGACATCCGTTAGGTAGGGAGTAGCATGAGGGAGATTTTAATCGTTGACGGCTACAACATGATTGGTGCATGGCCTGAATTAAAGGAATTAAAGGATCGCGATTTGGCTCTCGCACGGGACAAGCTCATCGATCGGTTAGCCGAGTATCAAGCTTATACAGGTTGTAAGGTTATCCTTGTTTTTGATGCCCATATGGTTCCTGGCGTTGGGCGAACGTATAACAATCACCGTATCGAAGTAATTTATACGAGAAAAAACGAGACGGCAGATGAGCGAATTGAAAGGCTCGTTCGGGAATTGAAACGGATTGATACCCAAATCTATGTAGCCACTTCTGACCTCGCAGAACAATCCCATATTTTTGGGAGTGGAGCCCTGCGAAAGTCAGCAAGAGAGCTTTACAATGAAATGGAAGTAACAGGAAAGGGGATTGAGAAAACTGTCGAAAAAAGCAATAAAGAACATAATTCGACAAAAATTGCCCTTACCGAAGAATTAGCCGAAATTTTTGAAAAATGGCGTCGAGGCGACAGATGAGCGGTTGACGGACTGGAAAATCGTGCTATATAATGTTCGTATAATTTAGACAACAGCTTGTCCGGAGGGATTTCCATGAGCGTGGACCTAAATGCAACTGCTTCCAACCTTGAGTTTAATCAGATTGAAGATGAAGGCTTAGTAAACCGAGTTCGTAATGGAGATGGTGCTGCACTGGAGTATTTGATTCATAAGTATAAGAACTTTGTCCGTGCAAAAGCTCGCTCTTACTTTTTGATTGGTGCTGATCATGAAGATATTGTTCAGGAAGGCATGATTGGCTTATACAAAGCAATTCGTGACTTTAAAGGGGACAAGCTATCTTCGTTTAAGGCATTTGCTGAGCTGTGCATTACCCGCCAGATTATCACAGCTATCAAAACGGCAACTCGTCAAAAGCACATACCTCTTAACTCCTATGTTTCTCTCGATAAGCCTCTCTACGATGAAGAATCTGATCGTACGTTGCTTGATGTCGTTTGTGGCTCGCGCGTAACGGACCCAGAAGAGCTTCTAATCAATCAGGAAGAGTTTGATGACATAGAAGTGAAAATGGGCGAGTTATTGAGTGATTTAGAGCGTAAGGTGCTAATGCTTTATCTTGATGGTAGGTCGTATCAAGAAATCTCTGCGGAACTGAATCGTCATGTAAAGTCGATTGATAATGCGCTCCAACGTGTGAAGCGCAAGTTAGAGCGGTATATGGAATTGAAGGGTGTTAGCTTGTAATCTAGTAAATACAGTTCGTCAAGTCGAACTGCCTAATGGCTGAGCACATAGAGTCCCGCCTTTTCAAACCAATAAGAGAACATTGACACTCAAACGCTTGTATGCTACATTGAGATAGTCTGTACACTGAACCAAGTGGGAGGGTTTTCATTGGGAGTGAAGCGAATTCTTGCGTGCGTCGAATGTAGGTCACGCAACTACTCAACGAAAACCAATCAGCAGTCTCATACCGACCGCTTGGAAATGAAAAAGTTTTGTAGGACGTGTAACCGACACACGCTTCACCGAGAAACGAAATAATGTTTTACCGTTATTAATTTTCGATTGCTTTATTTATGAATCGATGAAACTGCAAGAAAAGAAGCTTTAACTATTTTAGACTTGGTGACGAACCAAGTCCAAAATGGTTTTCGGGGTTGCTGTTTATATAAAGTGTACCCCTGCATTTTTGGCTTATGCAATTCTCGGTTGCTTTAAGCGAGTTTTTGAATAGAAGAGGTGCCCTTTGTCTATATTGATTGGTGCTGGAGGTGTCTGTCGTGGCTGGCGGCGTAAAAGGTATTGGTAAGTTTTTTGGTGATGTAGTAGCGGAGATGAAGCGAGTCTCTTGGCCGACTCGTAAGGAGCTTACTCGCTATACACTTGTTGTATTAGGGACTGTAGCGTTCATTACGGTATTCTTTGCCGTTGTTGATTATGGAATTTCCGCCCTCGTACGTGGATTGATTGAATAATGGCCGATGACTAGCGGAACTGCGTAAGTTCGTAAGTGCGAGGTTCCTGAACTTTTGCCCATTCACACCTAGTTGGTTGTGAATGAACCGAAGAGGAGGGAAGGACATAAACCGTCCTACTGTTTATGGAGAAAAATTGGTATGTGGTCCACACGTATTCGGGCTATGAAAACAAAGTGAAGACGAATTTGGAAAAGCGTGTAGAGTCAATGGACATGACCGACAAAATCTTTCGCGTGATGGTTCCGGTTGAAGAGGAAACGGAAGTGAAGAACGGAAAGAGTAAACAAGTTTCCCGTAAAGTCTTTCCGGGATATGTGCTTGTAGAAATGGTCATGACCGATGATTCTTGGTACGTGGTCCGAAATACACCTGGGGTGACTGGTTTTGTCGGTTCCGCAGGTGCGGGATCAAAGCCAACCCCGCTTCTTCCAGAAGAAGTAGACGCGATTTTGCGCCAGATGGGCATGCAAGAGGAGCGACAAGTAGAGATTGATTTCCAATTAAAGGAATCTGTAAAAGTGAAAGAAGGTCCTTTTGCCAACTTCATTGGAACGATTGAAGAAATTCAACTGGACAAGCGTAAGCTAAAAGTGCATGTGAACATGTTTGGAAGAGAAACCCCAGTTGAGCTTGAATTCACCCAGATTGAAAAGATTTAAGAAAGTCTTGATATCTTGATCTGGAAGTGATAAAATTTTTGTGTTTGATCCTGGTTTGTTTTCATGAACCATCGGGTGCGTACAAGCATCCGTTTTTTGAGTGGGAGGGCAAAATGCCCGGTTAACCACATCACGGACTAAGGAGGTGTGTCACGTGGCTAAAAAGGTTATTAAAATGGTAAAGCTACAAATTCCAGCAGGTAAAGCGAACCCAGCTCCACCGGTTGGTCCTGCACTAGGTCAAGCAGGTGTGAACATTATGGGTTTTTGTAAGGAATTTAACGCTCGTACTTCAGACCAAGCAGGTCTTATCATTCCGGTTGAAATCACGGTGTTTGAAGACCGTTCGTTTACATTTGTCACAAAAACTCCGCCTGCTGCTGTTCTTTTGAAAAAAGCAGCTGGAATCGAGTCAGGCTCTGGTGAGCCAAACCGTAACAAAGTTGCAACGGTTAAACGAGACAAGGTGCGCGAAATTGCTGAGACGAAAATGCCTGATTTGAACGCTGCCGATGTTGAAGCAGCTATGCGTATGGTTGAAGGTACGGCTCGAAGCATGGGTATTGTGATTGAGGACTAATGGCTAAGGTTTGAGTGAAGGTTGCGATCGAGGAGAAACTCCTTTTGCCTGTTGGGGCTCGCAACCTTTCATAGTGGGAGGTATAACCGCTAAAACCACATACGAGGAGGAAAAATAGCAATGGCTAAACGTGGAAAAAAATATTTAGAAGCGGTCAAGTTAATCGACCGTGATCAAGCGTATCAAGTAGAAGAAGCATTAGAGTTAGTGAAAAAGGCTTCTGTTGCAAAATTTGATGAAACGGTGGAAGTTGCTGTACGTTTAGGAGTAGATCCTAAGAAAGCGGATCAACAAATTCGCGGTGCTGTTGTTCTTCCAAACGGTACGGGTAAAACGCAACGCGTGCTTGTATTCGCAAAGGGAGAAAAAGCAAAGGAAGCAGAAGCGGCTGGAGCAGACTATGTTGGTGATGAAGATTACATTAACAAAATCAGCCAAGGTTGGTTCGAATTTGATGTGATCGTTGCGACACCTGACATGATGGCTCAAGTTGGTAAACTTGGTCGTGTTCTTGGACCAAAAGGCTTAATGCCAAACCCGAAAACAGGTACAGTTACATTCGAAGTTGAAAAAGCGGTAAATGATATCAAAGCAGGTAAAGTGGAATACCGTGTAGACAAAGCTGGTAACATCCACGTTCCGATTGGTAAAGTATCGTTTGACACAGCGAAACTTGCTGAGAACTTCGAAACAATCATCGATACGCTTGTGAAAGCAAAGCCAGCTGCGGCGAAAGGAACTTACTTGAAGAACATCGCTGTTTCTTCAACAATGGGTCCTGGTGTGAAAGTTAGCACAGCTAGCTTTGGGAAATAAATTAAAAGTTGACAATGCGATCACTCTTGCGTATACTAACGGAGTGTTCTGTTAAAAATCAATAGAGCTTGTTCAGAAAGAACTTTTTGAACAGGCGTTGAAACATACCGTAGACAGTAGGTGCGTGATTCGCTTAATTTCCTACCGAGGTAAGCAAATAGATGAAAGTCTTTTGACTGGACTCGTATGCCCTCATGTCTGCATGGGGGCATTTTCGTTGGCCTCTTGACTGAAACGGTATGGAACGATCCTACAGGAGGTGTGAAAGATGAGTGTCCTAGAACAAAAAAAGCAAATCGTTACTGAAATCGCAACGAAGTTAAAGGAAAGCCAATCGACAGTTGTGGTTGACTATCGTGGATTAAACGTAGCTGAAGTAACTGAGCTTCGTAAGCAACTTCGCGAAGCGGGCTGTGAGTTCAAAGTATATAAAAATACGATGACTCGCCGTGCAGCGGAAGTAGCGGAGTTAACCGAACTTAATGACGTGCTTGTAGGCCCAACTGCGATTGCATTCCACAATGAAGATGCGATTGCACCAGCGAAGATCATTAACAGCTTCGCAAAGGAACATGAAGCGCTTGAAATCAAAGCGGGTGTCATTGAAGGAAACGTAGCGTCTGTTGAAGAAGTGAAAGCACTTGCGGAACTTCCATCACGCGAAGGTCTTCTTTCTATGTTGCTTAGCGTGCTTCAAGCACCTGTGCGCAACTTTGCGTTGGCGACAAAAGCTGTGGCTGACCAAAAAGAAGAGCAAGGCGCCTAATGACGTGTGTTTTATCCATTGATCGGATGATTAATATGAAAATAGGGAGGATTTATCAATGAGCAAAGATCAAATCATTGAAGCGATTAAAGAAATGACAGTTTTAGAACTTAACGACCTTGTAAAAGCAATTGAAGAAGAGTTTGGTGTAACAGCAGCAGCTCCTGTAGCAGTAGCTGGTGGCGCAGCTGCAGAAGGTGGCGCGGCAGAAAAAACAGAATTTGATGTTGTCCTTGAATCAGCTGGTGGTTCTAAGATCAACGTTATCAAAGTTGTTCGTGAAATCACTGGTCTTGGCCTTAAAGAAGCAAAAGCACTTGTTGACGGTGCTCCAGCTCCAATTAAAGAAGGCGTAGCGAAAGAAGAAGCTGAAGAAATGAAAGCGAAGCTTGAAGAAGCAGGTGCTTCTGTAGAGCTTAAGTAGTCATAATTAGCAAAAAGAGGCTCGCGATATCGCGGGTCTTTTTTTCCACTTCTTTTAAAAACGTTACGTCTTTGCTTGATAAGTATAAATGATCGCTTCCGCTAGTAAATAGTGGCGGCAAGTCGAGTTTTTTTAAGACTATCATGAAACTTAATCTGATGAACGGACCTGATAGGCTTCGGTGCATGGATTGACTTATAGGTGGGAATAGGAATAGGAGGGGGTGGCGTAATGACAGACCATTATTATAGTGCAAATCCGATCGTTGGAAGTGATGAGCGAAGCTGGTCCTATACCCTTCGAGGTCATTCTTTTCAATTTACGACAGACCGTGGTGTTTTTTCGAAACAAGAGGTGGACTTTGGTAGTCGTTTATTAATTGAGACATTTCAATTCCCTGAAATTGAAGGAGATGTGCTAGATGTCGGTTGCGGCTACGGGCCAATCGGGATTTCCCTTGCAAGGGATGGAGGAGAGCGCTCGGTTCATATGGTGGATGTAAATGAACGAGCCATCGACCTTGCGAAACGAAATGCAACGGCGAATCACGTAAAAAATGTTGTCGTTTATCGAAGTGACTTGTTCCAACAAGTGCAAGATCGACAATTTGCGGCCATCGTTACAAACCCACCGATACGTGCTGGCAAAAGAGTCGTTCATCAACTTTTTGAGGATGCGCGCGATTACCTTTTATCAAACGGTGAGTTATGGATCGTCATTCAAAAGAAGCAAGGTGCTCCATCGACGCTTGATAAGCTGCATAACTTGTACGAAGAAGTAGAGGTCGTCACGAAGAAAAAAGGGTATTTTATTATTCGTGCAAAAAGAATTGACTGACGATTGCTTTTGTGTTATTGTTATTTAATGCGTATGAATGCCTTTTTATAAATCAAAAAAGGAGTCGTTTGTCAAGTGGATCAACGAGTATATTTAAGGAAGGATTTGGCTATCCTTATATAATCGAATGGTGTAGAGGATTATGGTTTGTGGATAAAACCATTTTTTCTTTTTGTTCCTCTTTCATAGGTTCAAGGGAAGCCAGTGATCTGACAAATGGCAAAAGCATGTTTTTATAGCTCCTGTACTTTTTTAAAAAGAAGACTACTGATTCAGTGAGTCTGATTTTTAGGAGGAAAGTACCTGCGCTTTTCTTAGTATTTGTTCAAAAAAACGTAACGCGAGGCGGTAAAGTTTTAACCGTTTTCGGGTTGTTTCTTTTGAACATCCTCTATTACTATAACGCGAGATTTGAGGGGTGAATCAGTTGACAGGTCAACTCATTCAGTATGGACGCCACCGCCAACGTAGAAGCTATGCACGAATCAATGAAGTTTTGGAGCTACCAAACTTAATCGAGATTCAAACAGCTTCTTATCAATGGTTTCTTGATGAGGGGTTACGTGAAATGTTTCAGGACATTTCACCCATTCAAGACTTCACCGGAAATTTAGTTTTAGAGTTTATTGATTATAGTCTCGGAGAACCAAAATATCCGGTGGATGAGTCAAAAGAACGTGATGTGACCTATGCGGCGCCTTTACGTGTGAAAGTTCGCTTAATTAACAAAGAAACTGGTGAAGTAAAAGAGCAAGAAGTGTTTATGGGGGACTTCCCGCTCATGACAGACACGGGAACGTTCATCATTAACGGAGCGGAGCGAGTGATCGTTTCTCAGCTTGTTCGTTCACCTAGTGTTTACTATAGCGAGAAGATTGATAAAAACGGAAAAAAAGGTTACACCGCAACGGTGATTCCAAATCGTGGTGCATGGTTAGAGTTAGAGACCGATGCAAAGGATATTGTCTATGTGAGAATCGATCGTACACGGAAGATTCCTGTAACGGTTCTTTTGCGTGCCCTTGGGTTTGGTTCTGATCAAGAAATCATTGATTTACTAGGAGAAGACGAGTATCTACGCAACACGCTAGAAAAAGATAACACAGACAGTGCCGAAAAAGCATTGCTGGAAATCTACGAGCGTCTTCGCCCAGGTGAACCACCTACTGTCGAAAATGCGAAAAGCTTACTCGACTCTCGTTTCTTTGACCCAAAACGCTATGACTTAGCGAATGTAGGTCGCTATAAAGTCAATAAAAAATTACACATAAAAAACCGCCTATTCAATCAGCGCTTAGCAGAAACGCTTATTGATCCAGAAACCGGAGAAGTGATTGCGGAAGAAGGGTCCATTATTGATCGTCGTACGTTGGATCGCATTCTCCCATATTTAGAAAACAATGTTGGTTTCCGGACTGTTCGCATGTCTGGTGGTGTTGTGGAAGAAGATGAAGTTCGTCTTCAATCGGTGAAAATCTATGCACCAGATGATCAAGATGGAGAACATGTCATTCGTGTCATCGGCAACGGACTTGTTGAAAAGGAAATTAAGCATATTACACCGGCGGACATCATCGCTTCGATTAACTACTTCTTTAACTTGTTGCATGGTGTCGGTGGAACCGATGACATTGATCATTTAGGAAACCGTCGCCTCCGTTCTGTCGGTGAGTTGTTGCAAAACCAATTCCGTATCGGATTATCGCGTATGGAGCGGGTTGTTCGTGAGCGTATGTCTATTCAAGACCCGAACAGCATTACGCCGCAAGCACTTATTAACATTCGCCCAGTGATTGCATCGATTAAAGAGTTCTTTGGTAGCTCACAGCTATCTCAATTCATGGATCAGACGAACCCGTTAGCGGAGTTAACGCATAAGCGTCGTCTTTCTGCGTTAGGGCCTGGAGGATTAACACGTGAGCGCGCAGGGTTTGAGGTTCGTGACGTCCACTACTCCCACTATGGACGGATGTGTCCGATTGAGACACCGGAGGGTCCAAACATCGGTTTGATCAACTCGTTATCCACTTATGCTAAAGTCAACGAGTTCGGCTTTATGGAGACACCTTATCGCCGCGTAGACCCTGAAACTGGGAAGGTTACGGCGCAAATTGATTACTTAACGGCAGATGAAGAAGATAACTACGTTGTGGCCCAGGCGAACATGAAGCTTGCCGAGGACGGATCGTTTATCGATGAAAACATTATCGCCCGCTTCCGTGGTGAGAATATCGTTGTATCTAGAGATCGTGTGGACTACATGGACGTATCGCCGAAGCAAGTCGTTTCAGCTGCGACATCATGTATCCCGTTCTTAGAAAACGATGACTCTAACCGGGCGCTTATGGGTGCGAACATGCAACGTCAGGCGGTACCGCTTCTTGTACCGGAAGCTCCAATTGTCGGAACAGGGATGGAGCACGTATCGGCGAAAGATTCGGGTGCTGCGATCGTCTCTAAACACCGCGGAATTGTCGAGCGAGTAACGGCGAAAGAAATTTGGGTTCGTCGTCTAGAAGAAGTGGACGGAAAAGAGATCAAAGGGGATCTTGATAAATATCGCCTACAGAAGTTTATTCGCTCGAACCAAGGAACGAGCTACAACCAACGTCCAATCGTAAAAGAAGGAGACGTGGTGGAGAAGCGTGAAATCCTTGCTGATGGACCTTCGATGGAAAAAGGTGAGATGGCGCTCGGACGCAACGTTCTCGTCGGCTTCATGACTTGGGAAGGGTACAACTATGAGGATGCGATTATTTTAAGTGAGCGTCTCGTAAAAGACGATGTGTACACATCGATTCACATTGAGGAGTACGAGTCAGAAGCTCGTGACACGAAGCTTGGGCCAGAAGAAATTACGCGGGATATTCCAAACGTCGGGGAAGATGCATTGCGCAACTTGGATGAGCGAGGAATCATTCGCGTTGGGGCAGAAGTAAAAGATGGCGATATTCTCGTCGGTAAAGTAACGCCTAAAGGTGTGACGGAGCTGACAGCGGAAGAGCGTTTACTTCATGCCATCTTCGGTGAGAAAGCTCGTGAAGTACGTGATACGTCCTTACGTGCGCCGCATGGCGGAGACGGAATCGTCCTTGACGTGAAAATCTTCAACCGTGAAGACGGTGATGAACTGCCTCCTGGTGTAAACCAGCTCGTCCGTGTGTACATTGTTCAGAAGCGTAAAATTCATGAAGGGGATAAAATGGCCGGTCGTCACGGTAACAAAGGGGTTATCTCTCGGATTCTTCCAGAAGAGGATATGCCGTATTTACCTGATGGCACGCCGATTGACATTATGTTAAACCCACTAGGGGTACCTTCACGAATGAATATCGGACAAGTGCTTGAACTTCATTTAGGAATGGCGGCTAGACGTCTTGGCCTTCATGTGGCATCACCAGTATTTGACGGTGCTAGTGAAGAGGACGTCTGGGCGACGCTTGAAGAAGCAGGAATGGCGCGAGACGGAAAAACGATCTTGTATGATGGACGTACAGGTGAACCGTTTGATAATCGTGTCTCCGTCGGCATTATGTACATGATCAAGCTTGCTCACATGGTTGACGATAAGTTGCACGCACGTTCGACAGGTCCTTACTCCCTTGTAACGCAACAACCATTGGGAGGTAAAGCGCAGTTCGGTGGTCAGCGTTTTGGTGAGATGGAGGTATGGGCATTAGAAGCTTATGGTGCTGCCTACACCCTTCAAGAAATCCTTACCGTCAAATCGGATGACGTCGTAGGTCGTGTGAAAACGTACGAAGCCATCGTAAAGGGAGAAAACGTCCCTGAGCCTGGTGTTCCAGAATCATTTAAAGTTCTTATAAAAGAGCTACAGTCTCTCGGTATGGACGTCAAGATGCTATCAAGTACTGAGGAAGAGATTGAAATGAAAGAGCTTGATGATGAGGATGAACAAGCAAGCGACAAATTGAACTTGAATATTGATTCAACAGAATCAAATGTTTAATCAGCTGAAAGGGGAGCAGTCCCCTTTCACTTGCTCTTTAAATTCGTTACCTGCTTTTGGACATGGAAATCATAAGGGAGGTTGGCCCCTTGATAGACGTAAACAATTTTGAGTACATGAAAATTGGTCTTGCTTCACCAAATAAAATTCGTTCTTGGTCTCGCGGCGAAGTGAAAAAGCCGGAAACCATTAACTACCGTACCCTCAAACCAGAAAAAGACGGGCTTTTCTGCGAGCGTATTTTCGGTCCGCAAAAGGACTGGGAGTGTCACTGTGGAAAATATAAGCGCGTTCGCTACAAAGGGGTCGTTTGTGACCGTTGTGGTGTTGAAGTCACGCGGGCGAAGGTTCGCCGTGAGCGGATGGGTCATATTGAGCTAGCAGCACCTGTCTCTCATATTTGGTACTTTAAAGGAATCCCAAGCCGAATGGGGCTTGTTTTGGATATGTCTCCACGATCACTTGAAGAAGTCATCTACTTTGCTTCTTATGTAGTGACAGATCCAGGGGATACACCACTTGAAAAGAAACAATTACTTTCTGAAAAAGAATTTCGCGCGTACTTAGATAAATATGGCCGCTCATTTACAGCGCAAATGGGGGCGGAAGCGATTCGTAAGCTGCTTATGGATATCGACCTCGATAAAGAAGTCGATGGGCTAAAAGAAGAGCTTCAAACAGCGCAAGGCCAACGCCGGACACGTGCAATTAAACGACTGGAGGTGCTTGAAGCATTTCGTAACTCTGGAAATGAACCTTCTTGGATGATCCTTGATGTTCTTCCGGTCATTCCACCAGAATTACGTCCAATGGTTCAGCTTGATGGGGGGCGCTTTGCAACCTCTGACCTCAACGACTTATATCGTCGCGTGATTAACCGGAACAACCGGTTAAAGCGTCTCTTAGATCTAGGCGCACCAAGCATTATTGTGCAAAACGAGAAGCGTATGCTGCAAGAAGCGGTTGACGCTCTCATCGATAACGGTCGCCGTGGTCGCCCTGTGACAGGTCCTGGTAACCGCCCACTTAAATCTCTTTCTCATATGTTGAAAGGGAAGCAAGGGCGCTTCCGTCAAAACCTTCTCGGGAAGCGTGTAGACTACTCGGGTCGTTCCGTTATCGTCGTAGGTCCGAACTTAAAAATGTATCAGTGCGGCCTGCCAAAGGAAATGGCGCTTGAGCTGTTCAAGCCATTTGTCATGAAAGAGCTTGTTAGCAAAGGGTTAGCACATAACATTAAAAGCGCGAAACGAAAAGTGGAACGGGTACAACCAGAGGTATGGGACGTTCTTGAAGAAGTTATCAAAGAGCATCCGGTTCTTCTTAACCGTGCACCGACCCTTCACCGTTTAGGAATCCAAGCGTTTGAGCCGACACTCGTGGAAGGTCGTGCGATCAAGCTGCATCCGCTTGTATGTACAGCGTATAATGCCGACTTTGACGGGGACCAAATGGCGGTTCACGTCCCGCTATCAGCAGAAGCTCAAGCTGAGGCGCGGATTTTAATGTTGGCTGCGCAAAACATCTTAAACCCGAAAGATGGAAAGCCGGTTGTTACGCCGTCACAAGATATGGTTCTTGGGAACTACTATTTGACGATGGAGCGTGAAGGTGCAAAAGGCGAAGGTTCTGTATTTAAAGATACGAACGAAGCTTTAATCGCGTACCAAAACGGCTATGTTCATTTGCATACGCGGATTGCGATTCCTGTTGCTTCTTTAGGGAAAACGACATTTAAAGAAGAGCAAAACTCTCAGTTGTTGTTAACAACGGTTGGAAAGCTTATTTTTAATGAGATTTTACCTGAATCGTTCCCTTATGTGAATGAGCCAACTGCTCATAACTTAGAGGTGGAAACACCGAGCAAGTATATGGTTCCGACTTCAACCAATGTGAAGGAACTTTTCCAAGAGCGTGATGTAGTCGCTCCATTTAAGAAAGGATTCCTTGGAAACATCATTGCTGAAGTGTTTAAGAAGTTTAAGATTACCGAAACGTCTAAAATGCTTGACCGTATGAAAGACCTCGGGTTTAAATACTCAACGAAAGCTGGTATTACGGTCGGTGTTGCCGATATCGTAGTCCTGCCAGAGAAGAAGGAAATTCTTGCTGAAGCTGAGAAAAAGGTTGATCGTGTGCTTAAGCAATTCCGCCGTGGTTTAATTACGGAAGAAGAGCGTTATGACCGTGTCATCTCCATCTGGAGTGAAGCGAAGGATGTCATTCAAGATAAGTTGATGGGCTCCTTAGATAAACGCAACCCGATCTTTATGATGAGTGACTCTGGTGCCCGTGGTAACGCCTCTAACTTTACACAGTTAGCAGGTATGCGTGGGTTAATGGCGAACCCGTCCGGTCGAATTATCGAACTTCCAATTAAATCAAGCTTCCGTGAAGGGTTAACCGTCCTCGAGTACTTTATTTCGACTCACGGTGCCCGTAAAGGTCTTGCCGATACAGCCCTTAAGACAGCTGACTCTGGTTACTTAACACGACGTCTTGTTGACGTTGCCCAGGATGTCATCGTTCGCGAGGATGATTGTGGTACGGATCGTGGCTTAGAAGTGGAAGCCATTAAGGAAGGGAACGAAATCATTGAAGGTCTTTACGACCGACTTGTTGGCCGCGTAGCCTTTAAGACGGTTCGTCACCCTGAAACCGGTGAGCCGATTGTAAAGAAAAACGAGCTAATTCACGAAGATCTCGCAAAGGAAATTGTTGAAGCTGGAGTTGAACAAGTAACGATTCGCTCTGTCTTCACATGCGATACACGTCACGGTGTATGTAAAAAATGCTACGGCCGCAACCTTGCAACAGGTAGCGATGTAGAAGTTGGCGAAGCGGTAGGTATCATCGCAGCTCAATCGATCGGTGAACCAGGAACGCAGTTAACGATGCGTACGTTCCACACCGGTGGGGTTGCGGGAGACGATATTACTCAAGGTCTTCCGCGGATTCAGGAGCTATTCGAAGCTCGTAATCCAAAAGGGCAAGCGGTTATCACCGAGATTGAAGGGGAAGTTACCAACATTAATGATGCAGATAAGCGCGAAATTACGGTCAAAGGTGAAATGGAGACGAAAACTTACTCCATTCCTTACGGCGCTCGTATTAAAGTAGAGCTTGGTGAGCAAGTCGTTCCGGGACAGAGCTTAACTGAAGGGTCTATTGATCCGAAAGAGTTGCTGAAAGTTCAAGGGATGACAGGTGTTCAAGAATACTTGCTTCGTGAAGTACAAAAAGTATACCGTATGCAAGGGGTAGAAATTGGCGACAAGCACGTAGAAGTGATGGTTCGTCAAATGCTACGTAAGATTCGCGTTATTGATGCAGGGGACACAGAAGTGTTGCCAGGCTCTCTAATTGAGATCCAACACTTTAATGATGAGAACAAAAAAGTTCTCCTTTCAGGAAAACGCCCTGCAACCGGTCGCCCAGTCTTACTTGGAATTACGAAAGCATCCCTTGAAACAGACTCGTTCCTATCAGCCGCATCGTTCCAGGAAACGACGCGTGTTCTTACCGATGCAGCCATTAAAGGGAAAAGAGATGAGCTTGTTGGCCTAAAAGAAAATGTCATCATCGGGAAGCTCGTGCCAGCAGGTACAGGTATGAACCGTTACCGTAACTTAGACATTGTGTCCGATTATGACCAACAAGCCGTTGGTACCGAAGAAGCAGTGATGGAAGAAGCGGTAACGACAGAATAAAAGTTTTTCATAACCTTTACAAAGAAGTGGTTGACACGTAAAATACACGATGATATGATATCTGAGTGTGCCTAGGAGAATACCTGTAACTTTGGAGGATCGATCCATGTCTTATGAAAAAGTTTCGCAGGCTACGGACTTAGTCATAGGTACGAAGCAAACTCTTAAAGCGCTTGAGCAAGAAGAGGTGCTTGAGGTCGTCATTGCAAAAGATGCGGAGCCCCGCGTTGTCAATAAAGTAGAAGCAATGGCAAGTGTTAAGCAGATCCCTATCATCTATGTCGATTCGATGAAAAAGCTTGGGAAAGCTTGTGGGATCGATGTTGGTGCAGCCACTGTAGCATTGAAAAAGTAATAATGTTTTTGCCTTGCGGAGCACTCCGCTAGGCAAAAACTTTACTTTTACTTAAAAATGAACCACCAGGATCAGTGGTCTTGAAAAACACTGTTAAGGAAGGGAGGAAAACATAGATGCCTACAATTAATCAGCTAATCCGTAAAGGACGTAAGGCTAAGGTGAAAAAGTCCGACTCACCTGCGCTTAATAAAGGCTACAACAGCTTCAAAAAAGTGCAAACAGACTTGTCTTCTCCGCAAAAACGCGGTGTTTGTACGCGTGTCGGTACGATGACACCGAAGAAGCCGAACTCAGCGCTTCGTAAATATGCTCGTGTGCGTCTATCGAACCAAATCGAGGTAACAGCGTACATCCCAGGAATCGGACACAACCTCCAAGAGCACAGCGTTGTGCTTATTCGCGGAGGCCGTGTAAAAGACTTACCAGGGGTACGTTACCATATCGTTCGTGGAGCTCTTGATACGGCTGGTGTTCAAGATCGTATGCAAGGTCGCTCAAAATACGGTACGAAACGTCCAAAAGACAAGAAGTAATGGTTGGATAAAACAATTTGTTTAAATGTTGAAAGGAGGGGAAACAATGCCTCGTAAAGGACCTGTCGCACGTCGCGATGTATTACCAGATCCAATTTACAATTCTAAGCTTGTTACTCGCCTCATTAACCGCATCATGGTTGATGGAAAGCGCGGGATTGCACAAAAGATTTTATACAATGCGTTTGAACTTGTTAGAGAACGTAGCGGAAAAGATCCTATGGAAGTGTTCGATCAAGCGTTAAAGAACATCATGCCTGTTCTTGAAGTTAAAGCACGCCGTGTAGGTGGTGCCAACTATCAAGTACCAGTGGAAGTGAAGCCTGAGCGCCGCACGACATTAGGACTTCGTTGGTTAGTGAACTACTCTCGCCTTCGTGGTGAAAAAACGATGGAAGAGCGTTTAGCTAACGAAATTCTAGATGCTGCAAACAACACAGGTGCCGCTGTGAAGAAGCGTGAGGATACTCACAAAATGGCGGAAGCGAACAAAGCGTTTGCACACTATCGTTGGTAGGATCAAGTTAAGATATTTGTTCAAAAAGAACGGCTTCAAGCCGGCCTTTTTGAACAATTCTACATTTCAATAAATCTAATCTTATGAACGCAGGAAGGAGAAATAACAGATGGCAAGAGAGTTCTCCTTAGAAAATACGCGTAATATCGGGATCATGGCTCACATCGATGCCGGTAAGACAACAACAACAGAGCGGATTTTGTTCTACACAGGACGTATCCATAAAATTGGTGAGACTCACGAAGGTGCTTCTCAAATGGACTGGATGGAGCAGGAGCAAGAGCGTGGAATCACGATCACATCTGCTGCAACAACAGCTCAATGGAAGAACAATCGTATCAACATCATCGATACTCCTGGACACGTAGACTTTACCGTTGAGGTTGAACGTTCTTTACGTGTATTAGATGGAGCTGTTGCGGTACTTGATGCTCAATCAGGTGTTGAGCCGCAAACAGAGACAGTTTGGCGTCAAGCAACAACTTACGGTGTTCCTCGTGTCGTGTTCGTTAACAAAATGGACAAAACAGGAGCAGACTTCTTATATTCCGTAAGCACTCTTCGTGACCGCCTTCAAGCAAATGCGCATCCGATCCAACTACCAATTGGTGCGGAAGACAATTTTGAAGGAATTATCGACTTAGTTGATATGGTCGCTTATTTCTATGAAGATGATCTCGGAACAAGAACGGAAGCGAAGGAAATTCCTGACGAGTATAAAGAGCAAGCGCAAGAGTATCATGAGAAACTAGTGGAAGCTGCTGCTGAACTAGATGAAGAACTCATGATGAAATACTTAGAAGGAGAAGAACTTACAAAGGAAGAATTAAAAGCTGCGATCCGTAAAGGAACGTGTAATGTAGAATTCTACCCAGTCCTTTGTGGTTCGGCATTTAAGAACAAAGGTGTTCAGCTTATGCTAGACGCTGTTCTTGATTACCTCCCTTCTCCACTTGATGTACCTGCAATTAAAGGCCATGTTCCAGATACAGAAGAAGAAGCTGTTCGTAAACCTGGTGACGATCAGCCGTTTGCGGCGCTTGCGTTTAAGGTTATGACAGACCCTTATGTTGGTAAGCTTACGTTCTTCCGTGTATATTCTGGAACGCTAGATTCAGGATCATACGTTAAGAACTCGACAAAAGATAAGCGTGAGCGCGTCGGTCGTATCCTACAAATGCACGCGAACCACCGTGAGGAAATTTCGACAGTTTACTCTGGTGACATTGCAGCAGCCGTAGGTTTAAAAGATACGTCTACAGGCGATACACTTTGTGACGAAAAGAATCTTGTTATTCTTGAGTCTATGGAGTTCCCAGAGCCTGTTATCCACTTGTCCGTTGAGCCTAAGTCAAAAGCCGACCAAGATAAAATGGGCTTAGCGCTTGCGAAGCTTGCTGAAGAGGATCCAACATTCAAAACACACACAGATGAAGAAACTGGGCAAACGATCATTGCTGGAATGGGTGAGCTTCACCTAGACATTATCGTTGACCGTCTTCGCCGTGAGTTTAAAGTGGAAGCGAATGTTGGTGCACCTCAAGTTTCTTACCGTGAAACGATTCGTCAAGCAGCTCAAGTCGAAGGTAAATTCGTACGTCAATCTGGTGGTCGTGGTCAATACGGTCACGTGTGGATTGAATTCTCTCCTAACGAAGAAGGTGCCGGTTTCGAATTTGAAAATGGTATCGTCGGAGGGGTAGTACCAAGAGAATACATCCCATCTGTTCAAGCTGGTCTTGAAGAAGCACTTGAAAATGGTCTTCTTGCAGGTTACCCAGTGATTGACATTAAGGCGAAGCTTTTTGATGGTTCTTACCATGATGTCGACTCAAGTGAGATGGCGTTTAAGATTGCTGCTTCTATGGCACTTAAGAACGCAAAATCAAAATGTAACCCAGTTCTTCTTGAACCAATGATGAAAGTGGAAGTCGTTGTACCTGAGGAGTACATGGGTGACGTTATGGGTGACATCACTTCACGCCGTGGTCGCGTAGAAGGTATGGAAGCTCGCGGTAATGCTCAAGTGGTTAAAGCATTTGTTCCTCTTGCTGAAATGTTCGGTTACGCAACCTCTTTGCGTTCTCGTACACAAGGACGTGGAACTTACACAATGTTCTTCGATCACTACGAGGAAGTACCTAAGAGCATTTCTGAAGAAATTATTAAGAAAAACTCTGGTGAATAATTTTTGCTAGAGATTGTTTCAACAATGGTTTTGTTGTAAGCTAAGAAAGGTGATATTCTGAGGGTATCCGCCTTTCTTACCCATAAAATTTTCTATTTTGTTTATCTAAGGGAGGAAAAGATTCATGGCTAAGGAAAAATTCGACCGTTCCAAAACACATGCCAACATTGGTACAATTGGACACGTTGACCATGGTAAAACAACGTTAACTGCTGCAATTACAACTGTTCTTGCTAAGCGTAGCGGAAAAGGTGTAGCGATGGCATATGACGCTATCGATGGTGCACCAGAAGAGCGCGAGCGCGGTATCACAATCTCAACTGCACACGTTGAGTATGAAACTGACAACCGTCACTACGCGCACGTAGACTGCCCAGGACACGCTGACTACGTTAAGAACATGATCACTGGTGCTGCACAAATGGACGGCGGGATCCTTGTTGTATCCGCTGCTGATGGTCCAATGCCACAAACTCGTGAGCACATTCTTCTTTCTCGCCAAGTAGGTGTACCATACCTTGTAGTATTCCTTAACAAGTGTGACATGGTAGACGATGAAGAACTACTTGAGCTTGTAGAAATGGAAGTGCGCGATCTTCTTTCTGAGTATGACTTCCCTGGTGATGACGTACCAGTTATCCGTGGATCTGCTCTTAAAGCACTTGAAGGAGATGCTGAGTGGGAAGAAAAAATCATCGAGCTTATGGCTGCTGTTGATGATTACATCCCAACTCCAGAGCGTGACACTGAAAAACCATTCATGATGCCAGTTGAGGATGTATTCTCTATCACTGGTCGTGGTACAGTTGCTACTGGTCGTGTAGAGCGTGGTCAATTAAACGTTGGTGACGAAGTTGAAATCATCGGTCTTGAAGAAGAAGCGAAGAAAACAACTGTTACTGGTGTTGAAATGTTCCGTAAGCTTCTTGATTATGCAGAAGCTGGTGACAACATTGGTGCCCTTCTTCGTGGTGTAAGCCGTGAAGAAGTACAACGTGGCCAAGTACTTGCTAAGCCTGGTACAATTACTCCACACACAAACTTCAAAGCTGAAGTTTACGTTCTTTCTAAAGAAGAAGGTGGACGTCACACTCCATTCTTCTCTAACTATCGTCCGCAGTTCTACTTCCGTACAACTGACGTAACAGGTATCATTCAACTTCCAGACGGCGTTGAAATGGTTATGCCTGGAGACAACGTTGAAATGACAGTAGAACTAATCGCACCAATCGCGATCGAAGAAGGTACTAAGTTCTCTATCCGTGAGGGTGGACGTACTGTAGGTGCTGGCGTTGTAGCTTCTATCCAGAAGTAATGGCGATATAGATAAACACCTTGGTCTTAAAGGCCAAGGTGTTTTTTTGGCTTCGTTTGGAACGGTCGTGCGTGAAATTACATTAAACCTGGACCAGTGAGGATGTGTGGTTTTGAAGCGGCTAGTTTCCTTATTGACAACCTTTCGACTGAATGATCTTCCGTATTGGAGAATACTCGACTTTTACGAAGGTGGAATTTCTATTAAAAACGCTATCGAATACCATTACGCAGAGGACTAAGGCTAATGCAATAAGAAATTGATTCTGCAGGAAAATATGGAGACAAGCTGACTCATATTTTTGTAGAGACTGAGTTTGAGACTGTAAAGAAGCTTTATACGTGTTGCCGGTCGATCGCTCTTACTTTGAAGGGGGGTGCTACTCCGTTTTTATGAAGGGAGAGGCAACAGGATCTTAAGCCTTCCGGATTACGAAATGGAGCCCATAGTAAATACCCGTTACTACTATCTATTTAGAATTATGAAGTAGTAGGCGTTGAAGTTAAGGAGTCTTTTGCCGTCATGGGGAATTCAACTAAATGAACCAGAGATTCGAGCAATGGCACACGAAGGGAATAGCCGATTTGACCGATGAGTAGAAAATGGAAAGATAAACATAGCACCCACTATTTTCTCTTTAATTTAATATGAAAACCTTAAAAACCGTATGGTAATCAATAATAAGATAGAACTGGAAGGGCTTGCACTCTTAAGTTTCAGCATTTATAATAGAAAAAGTGTGACCAACGCATATTTACACTTGCTTTGGTTTTTTTCGTTGTGTATAATATTGAATGTTGGTCATTGACAGCGATGATGTGGAAGGTTGCTGACACACCCGGCCCCTTTGCCATGGCAGGGTGTGGGGAAATTTTCACGGAGTATGTCTATTTTCAAAATGGACGATAAAGGAGGGGCAATAATGGCAAAACAAAAAATTCGCATTCGTTTAAAAGCGTATGACCACAGAGTTCTTGATCAATCTGCAGAGAAGATTGTTGAAACAGCAAAGCGCTCTGGAGCTAATGTTTCTGGACCGATTCCACTTCCAACGGAAAAGTCGGTTTACACAATTCTTCGTGCGGTGCACAAATACAAGGATTCTCGTGAGCAGTTTGAAATGCGCACACACAAGCGTCTGATTGACATTGTGAACCCAACACCACAAACGGTTGATGCGCTTATGCGTTTAGATTTACCGTCTGGTGTCGATATTGAAATCAAACTTTAATGGAAGCTCAATTATAAATAATGGCAAAACTCATTAAAAATTTTCTTATTTATTAGGAGGTGTGACGGATGTCCAAAGGAATCTTAGGAAAAAAAGTAGGTATGACTCAAGTGTTTGCTGAAAACGGTGATGTCATTCCTGTAACTGTCATTGAAGCTGCGCCAAACGTTGTTCTTCAAAAGAAAACGGTTGATTCAGACGGATATGAAGCAGTTCAACTTGGTTTTGATGATCAGAAACAAAACAATGCAAACAAGCCGGAAAAAGGCCATGCAGCAAAGGCTGAAACGGCACCTAAGCGCTTCATCAAGGAAATCCGTGGAGTGAATCTTGACGAGTTTGAAGTAGGTCAAGAGATCAAAGTAGATGCATTTGCAGAAGGAGACATTGTTGACGTGACAGGCACGTCAAAAGGGAAAGGTTTTGCTGGTGCGATCAAGCGCCACAACCAAGCTCGTGGTCCTATGTCTCACGGTTCTCGTTACCATCGTCGTCCTGGTTCAATGGGTCCTGTTGATCCGAACCGCGTATTCAAAGGTAAAGCATTACCTGGGCGCATGGGTGGAGAACAAGTTACGGTACAAAACTTAGAAATTATCAAGGTGGACGCGGAGCGCAACCTTCTTTTAGTCAAAGGGAACGTCCCTGGTGCGAAGAAGAGTTACGTTACGGTACGCAGTGCGATTAAATCTAAATAATTAAGGGAAAGGAGGGCACATCATGCCGAAAGTTGCTTTATACAACCAAGCAGGTTCTCAAGTTGGAGACATCGAATTATCTGATGCGGTGTTTGGTATTGAGCCAAACGAAAATGTATTACATGATGCTGTTGTGATGCAGCAAGCTTCTTTACGTCAAGGTACTCACAAAACCAAAACTCGTTCAGAAGTACGTGGTGGAGGCCGTAAGCCATGGCGTCAAAAAGGAACTGGTCGTGCGCGCCAAGGTTCGATCCGTTCACCACAATGGGTTGGTGGTGGTACTGTATTTGGACCAACACCACGTAGCTACAGCTACAAGCTTCCTAAAAAAGTACGTCGCTTAGCGATTAAATCTGCGCTTTCTAGCAAAGTGAAAGCAGAAGAAATCGTAGTATTGGAAAGCTTAGCGCTTGAAGCTCCAAAAACAAAAGAAATGGCTAGCATTCTTTCAGGTCTTTCTGTTGACAGAAAAGCCCTTGTTGTTACAGCTGACTACAACGATAACGTTGCTTTGTCTGCTCGCAACATCCCTGGCGTAACCTTCGTTACAGCTGAAGGTGTCAACGTACTTGACGTGATCAAGCATGATAAGCTCATCATCACAAAGGATGCGGTCGAAAAGGTAGAGGAGGTGCTCGCATAATGTCAAACGCTCGCGATGTCATTAAGCGCCCCGTCATTACGGAACGTTCTACCGAAGTCATGGGAGATAAAAAGTACACGTTTGAAGTAGACGTTCGTGCGAACAAGACGCAAATCAAAGATGCGATTGAAGAAATCTTTGATGTAAAAGTTGCTAAAGTAAACACGATGAACTATAAAGGTAAGCCTAAGCGTTTCGGACGTTACACAGGGTTTACAGCTCGTCGTAAAAAAGCCATTGTGACACTTACACCTGATAGCAAAGAACTCGACTTCTTTGAAGGTGTGTAAAGATTAAAAGAGAAGGAGGGAACTGAAGATGGCGATTAAGAAGTATAAACCGACCAGTGCTGGTCGTCGTGGCATGTCTACATTAGATTTCGCTGAAATCACCACGGACAAACCGGAAAAGTCGTTGCTTGCTCCATTGCATAAAAAAGGTGGACGCAACAACCAAGGAAAAATGACGGTTCGTCACCAAGGTGGCGGTCATAAACGTCAATATCGTATCATCGATTTCAAACGCAACAAAGATGGAATTCCAGGACGCGTTGCTACGATCGAATATGATCCAAACCGTTCTGCAAACATTGCACTTATCAACTATGTGGACGGAGAGAAGCGTTACATTTTAGCTCCAAAAGGGTTAAAAGTTGGCATGACCATTGAGTCTGGTCCAGAAGCGGACATCAAAGTAGGTAACGCACTTCCGCTTAAAAACATCCCTGTTGGTACAGTTATCCACAACATCGAGTTGAAGCCTGGAAAAGGTGGACAGCTCGTACGTTCTGCAGGTGCAGAAGCTCAACTTCTTGGTAAAGAAGGAGACTACGTTCTCGTACGTCTTAACTCTGGTGAGACTCGTTACATCCTAGCGACTTGCCGTGCGACTATTGGTCAAGTTGGAAACCTTGAGCATGAGCTTGTGAACATTGGTAAAGCTGGACGTTCTCGCTGGTTAGGCAAGCGCCCAACCGTTCGTGGATCTGCGATGAACCCTAACGATCACCCACACGGTGGTGGTGAAGGTCGTGCACCAATCGGACGTAAGTCACCAATGTCTCCATGGGGCAAGCCGACACTTGGTTACAAAACTCGTAAGAAAAACAAAGCATCTGATAAGTACATTGTACGTCGTCGTAAAAAATAACGGGGTTGTGCTGCGGTTCTTAGAAAAGAACCGTGGGCAATCACGAAGGGAGGTACACACATGGGTCGTAGTTTAAAAAAGGGACCTTTTGTCGATGACCACTTAATGAAAAAGATTGAAACATTAAATGAAAGCAATGACAAGAAAGTCGTGAAGACTTGGTCTCGTCGTTCAACGATTTTCCCAGAATTCGTCGGACATACAATTGCCGTATACGATGGTCGCAAGCATGTACCGGTTTATATCTCTGAAGACATGGTCGGACACAAGCTTGGAGAATTCGCACCAACTCGTACGTACAAAGGGCATGCTGCTGACGATAAGAAAACAAGACGTTAATTGTTAATTGATGAAGAGGGGAGGTCCTGACTATGCAAGCGAAAGCTGTAGCGAAACAAGTGCGCATTGCTCCTCGTAAGGCTCGCCTTGTGATTGATCTTATCCGTGGAAAGCAAGTAGGAGAAGCGATTGCCATTTTAAAACATACGCCTAAAGCAGCTTCACCAATTATCGAAAAGGTTTTAAATTCCGCAATTGCGAACGCAGAGCACAACTATGAAATGGAACCAAATAACCTAGTAATTAGTGAAGCATTTGTGGATGAGGGTGTAACACTCAAACGTTTCCGTCCACGTGCAATGGGACGTGCAAGCCGTATTAACAAGCGCACTAGCCATATTACGATTGTTGTAACAGAAAAGAAGGAGGGATAAAGCGTGGGTCAAAAAGTCAATCCAGTTGGACTTCGAGTAGGCGTCATTCGTGACTGGGAGTCAAAATGGTATGCAGAAAAAGATTATGCGGATCTACTACACGAAGACATTAAAATTCGTGAGTACATCGAAAACCGTTTAAAAGATGCATCTGTCTCTAAAATCGAAATTGAACGTGCGGCTAACCGCGTAAATATTACTATTTCTACTGCCAAGCCAGGTATGGTGATCGGAAAAGGCGGTTCAGAAGTTGAAGCATTGCGTAAAGCATTGAACGAACTTACTGGCAAGCGCGTGCACATCAACATCTTTGAAGTGAAACAGGCGGATCTTGATGCGAAGCTTGTTGCAGAAAATATTGCTCGTCAATTAGAAAACCGTATTTCATTCCGTCGTGCGATGAAGCAAGCGATCCAACGCACAATGCGTGCTGGCGCTCAAGGAATTAAAACACAGGTTTCTGGTCGTCTTGGCGGTGCAGATATTGCTCGTGCAGAACATTACAGTGAAGGAACGGTTCCACTACACACATTGCGTGCCGATATCGATTACGGAACAGCTGAAGCTGATACAACGTACGGTAAGCTTGGTGTGAAGATTTGGATTTACCGTGGTGAAGTCCTTCCAACGAAAGGTAAGAATAAAAAGGAAGGAGGCAATTAATCATGTTGATGCCTAAACGTGTGAAGTTTCGTCGTGAACATCGCGGAAAAATGCGTGGGCGCGCGAAAGGCGGTACGGAAGTACATTTCGGTGAATACGGCCTTCAAGCGCTAGAAGCGTCTTGGATTACAAACCGCCAAATTGAAGCAGCTCGTATTGCTATGACTCGTTACATGAAACGTGGCGGTAAAGTTTGGATTAAAATTTTCCCTTCTAAGCCATACACAGCAAAACCTTTAGAAGTTCGTATGGGTTCCGGTAAAGGTGCTCCTGAGGGCTGGGTTGCCGTTGTAAAACCAGGGAAGGTCATGTTTGAAATTTCTGGTGTATCTGAGGAAGTAGCTCGTGAAGCATTGCGTCTTGCTTCCCATAAGCTTCCTGTAAAATGTAAGTTTGTAAAACGCGAAGAAGTGGGTGGTGACGCAAATGAAAACTAATGAACTTCGCAACTTAACCACTGCTGAAATCGAACAAAAAACCAAATCGTTAAAGGAAGAGTTGTTCAACCTTCGCTTCCAATTAGCGACTGGGCAACTTGATAACCCTACACGAATTCGTGAAGTTCGTAAAAACATTGCTCGTGCTAAAACCGTTTTACGTGAAAGAGAGCTCGGGATTAATAACGGATAACGGATAAAAAGGAGGTTTGCTGAATGGAGCGCAACCAACGTAAGGTTTACACTGGTCGTGTCGTATCCGACAAAATGGATAAGACCATTACCGTCCTTGTAGAAACTTACAAAAAAGACCGTTTATACGGAAAGCGTGTAAAGTACTCTAAAAAATTCAAAGCGCATGATGAGAACAACTCTGCGAAAATGGGAGATATCGTTCGCATCCAAGAAACTCGCCCGCTTTCAAAAGATAAACATTTCCGCTTAGTTGAAATTGTAGAAGAAGCAGTTATTATCTAATTGCCATCGTCTTGATCCGAAGGGAGGTAAGATCGAATGATCCAACAAGAAAGCCGTTTAAAAGTAGCTGATAACTCTGGTGCTCGTGAATTGCTTTGCATTAAAGTGCTAGGTGGTTCTGGACGCAAGACTGCGAACATTGGTGACGTTATCGCTTGCTCTGTCAAGCAAGCAACACCAGGGGGCGTTGTCAAGAAGGGTGACGTTGTAAAAGCGGTTATCGTCCGTTCTAAGAGCGGTGTTCGTCGTAACGATGGTTCGTACATTAAGTTTGACGAGAACGCTGCTGTGATCGTTCGTGACGATAAGAGCCCGCGTGGGACTCGTATTTTCGGACCGGTTGCACGTGAACTTCGTGACAATCAATTCATGAAAATCGTTTCTTTAGCTCCGGAAGTTCTTTAATCATAGTGAGAATAATTGAAAGGCCTTGTCAAGGAGGTGCGACAGAATGCATGTCAAAAAAGGTGATACGGTAAAGGTCATCTCTGGTAAAGACAAAGGGAAACAAGGTGTGATTTTAGAAGCATATCCGAAAAAGGATCGTGTACTTGTGGAAGGTGTCAACATCGTGAAGAAACACGCGAAGCCTTCTCAAGAAAATCCACAGGGCGGTATTTTAAATATGGAAGCCCCAATTCATGTTTCTAATGTTTTACCAATTGACCCGAAAACAGGTGAACCAACTCGTGTTGGCTATAAAGTAGAGAACGGAAAAAAGGTGCGAATTGCTAAGAAGTCTGGCGAAGTGCTTGACAAGTAGTCACTGGTTGAAAGGAGGTTTATCGCATGAATCGTTTAAAAGAGAAGTATCAAAAAGAGATCGTTCCTTCTCTCACAGAGAAGTTTAACTATTCTTCTGTTATGGCTGTGCCAAAACTAGAAAAAATCGTTGTGAACATGGGTGTCGGTGATGCTGTTCAAAACGCAAAAGCGTTGGATAAAGCTGTAGAAGAGCTCACAGAGATTACAGGTCAAAAACCGATTATTACAAAAGCGAAAAAGTCAATCGCGGGCTTTAAGCTTCGTGAAGGTATGCCAATCGGCGCGAAAGTAACACTTCGTGGTGAGCGCATGTATGAGTTCTTAGATAAACTCATCTCTGTTTCCCTTCCACGTGTTCGTGATTTCCGCGGTATTTCGAAAAAGGCGTTCGACGGTCGCGGTAACTACACTCTTGGTGTAAAAGAACAATTAATCTTTCCAGAGATTGATTACGATAAAGTCGATAAAGTACGCGGAATGGACGTTGTTATCGTCACAACGGCGTCTACGGATGAAGAAGCGCGCGAGCTTCTATCACAAATGGGAATGCCATTTCAAAAATAAGTACGACTTTTAAAGAGGAGGTAAAACGTTGGCAAAGAAATCAATGATTGCGAAGCAAAAGCGTACACAGAAGTATAAAGTACGTGAGTATACACGCTGTGAACGTTGTGGTCGTCCTCATTCAGTCATGCGCAAGTTTAAACTTTGCCGGATTTGCTTTAGAGAGCTTGCTTACAAAGGGCAAATTCCGGGCGTGAAAAAAGCTAGCTGGTAAGCCCAAGAACGGGAAGGAGGTAAATATACATGGTGATGACAGATCCAATTTCTGATATGCTAACTCGCATTCGTAATGCGAATACCGTTCGTCACGAGAAGCTTGAACTTCCTGCTTCTAAAATCAAGAAGGAAATCGCTGAAATTTTAAAGCGTGAAGGTTTCATTCGTGACTACGAATATATTGAAGATAGCAAGCAAGGGGTCATTCGTATTTTCCTTAAATACGGTTCCTCTAACGAGCGTGTAATTACTGGTCTTAAGCGGATTAGTAAGCCAGGACTTCGCGTATATGCAAAAGCTGGCGAACTACCACGCGTTTTAGGTGGTCTCGGTATTGCGATCGTTTCTACGTCAAAAGGCGTAATGACGGATAAAGAAGCTCGTCAACAACAAGTAGGCGGAGAAGTATTAGCTTACGTTTGGTAATTGATCTTGAAGTGAATGGAGGTGTCTAAGCATGTCTCGTATCGGTAATAAGCCGGTTGAAATCCCAAGTGGAGTTACAGTTACTGTGAACGGAGCAGATGTAACAGTAAAAGGTCCAAAAGGGGAGTTAAAACGTACGTTCAACCCTGAGATTGTCGTGAAAGTTGAGGATAATACGGTCGTTGTTGAGCGCCCTTCTGATAAGAAGGAGCACCGTGCTTTACACGGAACAACTCGTAGCCTAATTAGCAACATGGTTGAAGGAGTATCAAAAGGTTTTGAAAAGTCTCTTGAGCTTGTCGGGGTCGGTTACCGTGCTCAAAAGTCTGGTCAGAAGCTCGTACTTAACGTCGGATACTCACACCCAGTCGAAATCGTTCCTGAGAAAGGAATCGAAATTGAAGTTCCTTCAAACACAAAAGTAACGGTCAAAGGAATTGACAAAGAGCGCGTTGGAGCAGTTGCTTCTAACATCCGTTCTGTCCGTCTTCCTGAGCCTTACAAAGGCAAAGGGATTCGTTACGAAGGTGAATATGTACGTCGTAAAGAAGGTAAGACTGGTAAATAATCATTAAGATAGCGGAAAGGAATGACGTTCAATGATTACGAAGCCAATTAAAAATGTGGCCCGTAAGAAAAGACACGCTCATGTTCGTCGTACGATCACAGGTACTCCTGAACGTCCACGCCTAAATGTTTTCCGTTCTTCAAAGCACATTTACGCACAACTCATCGATGATGTGAACGGCGTAACGGTTGCAGCAGCTTCTAGCCTTGATAAAGAGCTTAAGCTCGAGAACGGTGGCAATGTCGAAGCGGCGAAAAAAGTAGGGGAACTTGTGGCAAAGCGTGCCTTAGAAAAAGGGTATAAAACTATCGTATTCGACCGTGGTGGATACGTTTATCACGGACGTGTAGCATCATTAGCAGACGCAGCGCGTGAAGCTGGCCTGCAATTCTAATTACAAAGGAGGGAAAAGAATGCGTCGTATTGACCCAAATACGTTGGAACTTGAAGAAAAAGTAGTTGCGATCAACCGCGTAGCGAAGGTTGTAAAAGGTGGACGCCGTTTCCGCTTTGCTGCCCTGGTTGTAGTTGGCGATAAAAACGGACGTGTCGGCTTCGGTATGGGGAAAGCACAGGAAGTTCCTGAAGCGATCCGCAAAGCCGTAGAAGACGCCAAGAAAAACTTAATCGAAGTACCGATCGTTGGTACGACTATTCCTCATGAAATCGTCGGCCGCTTTGGCGCTGGACGTGTACTATTAAAACCTGCATCTGAGGGTACTGGGGTTATCGCTGGTGGACCAGTTCGTGCGGTGCTTGACTTAGCTGGTGTCGGCGATATTCTATCTAAGTCCTTAGGATCCAACAATCCGATCAACATGGTACGTGCTACTGTGAAAGGATTACAGGAACTTAAGCGTGCCGAAGATGTAGCGAAACTTCGCGGTAAAACAGTAGAAGAGCTGTTAGGATAAGGAGGGAAATTACGTGGCTAAAAAGTTAGAAATTACCCTCACTCGTAGTCTCATTGGTCGTCCGCAAGATCAACGTGTGACTGTGAATACTTTGGGCTTACGCAAAATGCACCAAACAGTTGTCCAAGAAGACAACGCAGCGATTCGCGGCATGGTGAACAAAGTATCTCACTTAGTGACAGTGAAAGAAATCGAAGCGTAAATCTACATCTTATACATGAGGAGGTGTCAACATGAAACTTCATGAGTTGAAACCTGCAGAAGGATCTCGGAAAGTCCGTAACCGTGTAGGACGTGGTATCGGCTCCGGTAACGGGAAAACCGCTGGTAAAGGTCATAAAGGACAAAACGCTCGCTCTGGTGGTGGCGTACGTCCAGGTTTCGAAGGTGGTCAGAATCCACTCTATCGTCGTTTGCCTAAACGCGGATTTACGAACCCAACTAGAAAAGAATTTGCAGTTGTTAACCTTGAAAAGCTTAATCGTTTTGAAGATGGAACAGAGGTTTCACCAGAACTTTTGCTTGAAACAGGTGTTGTTAGCAACGCAAAGGACGGCATTAAGATCCTCGGTAATGGTAAGCTAGAGAAGAAGTTAACAGTGAAAGCCAACAAATTCTCTGCTTCTGCAGTGGAAGCTATTGAAGCTGCCGGCGGGAAAACTGAGGTGATCTAATGTTCCGAACGATCTCCAACATTTTTCGAGTGGGTGATTTGCGCCGTAAGGTCATTTTCACCCTGCTCATGCTCATCGTTTTTCGGATCGGAAGTTTTATCCCCGTTCCAGGTACAAACCGAGAAGTGCTAGATTTTGTCGATCAGGCAAATGCATTCGGTTTTTTAAATACGTTTGGCGGAGGAGCACTTGGGAATTTCTCCATCTTTGCGATGGGGATCATGCCATACATTACAGCATCCATTGTCATGCAATTATTGCAGATGGATGTCGTTCCGAAATTTGCTGAGTGGGCGAAAGAGGGCGAAGCAGGGCGTCGTAAGCTAGCTCAATTTACCCGCTATGGAACGATTGTTTTAGGGTTTATTCAGGCACTCGGGATGTCGGTTGGTTTTAACAACTTCTTCCCAGGATTAATTCCTAATCCAAGCGTGGCGGTGTATCTCTTTATCGCACTTGTCCTTACTGCAGGAACGGCTTTCTTAATGTGGCTCGGGGAGCAGATTACAGCTAAGGGAGTCGGAAACGGAATCTCCATTATCATCTTTGCAGGGATTGCTGCTGGAATTCCAAATGGGTTAAATCTCATTTACTCAACACGGATCCAAGACGCAGGGGAGCAATTGTTCTTGAACATTGTGGTGATCTTGCTGCTTGCTCTTGCGATTCTTGCTATCATTGTGGGCGTTATTTTCGTCCAACAAGCGTTGCGTAAAATTCCTGTTCAGTATGCCAAGCGTCTAGTAGGGAGAAACCCTGTTGGAGGTCAGTCGACCCATCTTCCGTTAAAAGTGAATGCAGCAGGCGTTATTCCGGTCATTTTCGCGTTATCGTTATTCATTTTTCCACCAACAGTTGCTGGGCTGTTTGGCAGTGATCATCCGGTCGCTGCATGGGTGATTGAGACATTTGACTATACCCACCCGATTGGGATGGCCGTATATGCCTTGCTTATCATCGGATTTACGTATTTCTATACGTTTATCCAAGTCAACCCAGAGCGAATGGCGGAGAACTTGAAAAAACAAGGTGGCTATATTCCTGGAATTCGTCCAGGGAAAGCAACGCAGACGTACATCACGCGTATCTTGTATCGTTTAACGTTTGTCGGATCACTTTTCCTCGCAGTGGTGGCGATCTTGCCGGTATTCTTTATTAAGTTTGCCGACTTGCCACAGGCGATTCAAATTGGTGGTACGGGCTTGCTCATCGTCGTCGGGGTTGCCCTTGATACGATGAAGCAAATTGAAGCACAGTTGATCAAACGTTCTTATAAAGGGTTTATTAAGTAGGGGGAGCAGGGAAGCGTGGTGTCTTCCCGTTCGCCTTCTGTTCTTAAATTAGAACGATGGAGGGGATAGACTTGAATCTGATCCTTATGGGACTTCCTGGTGCTGGTAAAGGTACTCAGGCAGAAAAGATCATTGAGAAGTACGGCATCCCACACATTTCAACAGGTGACATGTTTCGTGCTGCGATGAAGAACGAGACCGAGCTTGGATTAAAAGCAAAATCGTACATGGATGCAGGGGAACTTGTTCCTGACGAAGTAACGATTGGTATCGTTCGGGATCGTCTCAGTCAAGACGATTGCCAAAATGGCTTTTTGCTTGACGGGTTTCCACGAACTGTCGCTCAAGCAGAGGCGTTAGAAGATATTTTGGCGTCACTTGATAAAAAGCTTGATTATGTCATTAACATTGATGTGCCTGAACAGTTGCTGATGGACCGTCTAACGGGTCGTCGTGTTTCGCCTACATCAGGAAGAACGTATCATGTCATTTTCAACCCTCCTAAGGTTGAAGGCATTTGCGATGTGGACGGCAGCGAGTTGATTCAACGTGATGATGATAAGCCGGAAACGGTGAAAAAGCGCCTTGAAGTCAACCAGAAGCAAGCTCAGCCACTTATTGATTTTTATTCTGAAAAAGGCTACCTTCAAAACATTAACGGAGATCAAGACATCTCCCGAGTGTTTGAAGATATCAACGAACTTCTGAAAGGACTCTCTTCATGATTATTTGTAAGACTGAGCGTGAGCTTGAAATCATGAGGGAAGCTGGGAGAATTGTGGCGCTTACTCATCAAGAGATTAAACTTCACATTCAGCCCGGAATCACTACGAAGAAGTTAGATGAAATTGCAGAAACATTTATTCGCTCGCACGGAGCAACGCCTTCCTTTAAAGGGTATAATGGATTTACAGGTAGCATTTGTGCTTCAGTAAATGAAGAGCTGGTTCATGGGATCCCTGGAAATCGGGTGCTAAAAGAAGGGGACATCATCAGTGTTGATATTGGTGCCAAGTACAATGGATATCATGGCGATTCCGCTTGGACATATGCGGTGGGCAACATATCCGATGAGGATCAAGATTTGTTGGATGTGACAGAGACTTCCCTTTACAAAGGGCTAGAGCAAGCGAAAGCTGGTGCGCGTCTCTCTGACATCTCACATGCGATTCAATCGTACGCTGAACCTCGAGGGTATGCCATTGTCCGTGAGTATGTCGGCCATGGTGTTGGGCAAAACTTACATGAGGACCCGCAAATTCCACACTATGGGCCACCTGGAAAAGGGCCCCGCTTAAAGCCGGGGATGGTTCTGGCGATTGAGCCGATGGTAAATGCAGGGTCACGCTATGTACGGACATTGTCCGACAATTGGACCGTTGTCACCGTAGATGGGAAAAAATGTGCCCACTTTGAGCATACGATTGCCATTACTGAAACAGGGTATGAAATTTTAACAAAAGCTTAAATGTAGGTGATGAAAACAATGAGTGACTCTGGTCCGAGTCCTGAGATCGGTCAAATTGTTCAAATTGTAAAAGGTCGAGATCGAGACCAGTTTAGTGTTATCATAAAACGTGTTGATGATCGCTTTGTTTATATCGCTGACGGTGATAAGCGGAAGGTCGATCGAGCGAAGCGAAAAAACATGAATCACCTTAAGCTGATAGATCACATTTCACCAGAGGTTCGTCATAGTTTTGAGGAAACGGGAAAAGTGACCAATGGAAAATTGCGCTTTGCCTTAAAAAAGTTTCTTGAAGAACATGCTGATTTACTGAAGGAAGGAGAGTAAATTCATGGCCAAGGAAGATGTTATTGAAGTGGAAGGTACGGTAATTGAGCCCCTTCCAAACGCAATGTTCCGTGTTGAACTAGAAAACGGTCATAAAATTCTAGCTCACGTTTCTGGTAAGATTCGCATGCACTTCATTCGAATCCTTCCAGGAGATAAAGTAACAGTAGAGCTTTCACCTTATGATTTAACACGTGGACGTATCACGTATCGATATAAGTAAAGATTCCTCGAGGTTTGATTATCGAGAACGATAACGAGGCACTCCGGATATAAGGAGGTAAAAGGATATGAAGGTAAGACCATCCGTCAAGCCGATTTGTGAAAAATGTAAAGTGATCCGCCGTAAAGGCACGGTCATGGTCATTTGTGAAAATCCGAAGCACAAACAAAAACAAGGATAATTACTAAGGAGGTGCTCATTGCATGGCACGTATTGCAGGTGTCGATATCCCTCGTGACAAACGAGTGGTCATTTCTTTAACGTACATTTATGGAGTAGGTCGCTCCACGGCACAAGAAATTCTAGCGAAAGCGAATGTGTCTGAGAATACTCGTGTTCGTGATCTAACAGAAGAAGAGCTTGGTCGCATTCGTAGTGCAGTCGAAGAATTCAAGGTAGAAGGTGACCTTCGCCGTGAAGTCTCATTAAACATCAAGCGCTTGATTGAAATTGGCGCATACCGTGGCATCCGCCACCGTCGTGGTTTACCAGTTCGTGGTCAAAATACGAAAAACAACTCTCGTACGCGTAAAGGTCCTCGTCGTACGGTAGCGAATAAGAAAAAGTAGAAAGGGAGGTAGCATAGAATGGCTAAGAAAACGAACACTCGTAAACGTCGCCAACGTAAAAATGTGGAGACTGGCGTAGCGCACATTCGTTCTACGTTCAACAACACAATCGTGACGATTACAGACCCTCATGGAAACGCCATTTCTTGGGCGTCTGCTGGGGCTCTTGGTTTCAAAGGTTCTCGTAAATCCACACCATTCGCAGCACAGATGGCTGCTGAAACTGCTGCAAAAGCAGCAATGGAGCATGGCATGAAGTCAATTGAAGTGTCAGTTAAAGGTCCTGGTGCTGGTCGTGAAGCAGCGATCCGTTCATTACAAGCCGTTGGATTAGAAGTTAACATGATCAAAGATGTGACTCCTGTTCCACATAACGGTTGCCGTCCGCCAAAACGTCGTCGTGTGTAATTGTGAAAGTCTTGGTATAGATTTCCTTGATGTGTCAATAATGGGTAAGACGAGTTTACTCAGATTGGCAAGGTGAAACGGTTAGGAACTGCCTAATGGGGATTCCGGTTAGGCCTTTCCTGGCAGTCTGCCGGAGTTCGACGTTTTGAAGGAGGGTTTGTTTGAATGATTGAAATCGAGAAGCCAGTGATTGAAACGATTGAAATTAGCGAAGATGCTAAGTACGGAAAATTTGTCGTAGAGCCACTAGAGCGTGGGTATGGGACAACACTAGGAAACTCCTTACGTCGTATCCTCCTCTCTTCACTTCCTGGAGCTGCGGTTACGTCTGTACAAATCGATGGCGTCCTGCACGAGTTCTCAACCATTGAAGGAGTCGTGGAAGACGTAACAACCATCGTCTTAAACTTAAAGCAACTCGCGTTAAAGATTTACTCAGACGAAGATAAAACACTTGAAATCGACACACAGGGTGAAGGTGTAGTAACGGCTGGTGACTTAACCCACGATAGTGATGTAGACGTATTGAATCCAGATCTACACATTGCCACGTTAACAACAGGTGCTCATCTACGGATGCGTATTACGGCGAAACGGGGGCGCGGGTATGTTCCAGCAGAAGGGAACAAATCGGATGAACTAGCAATTGGTGTGATTCCAATTGATTCGATCTACACTCCTGTCTCGCGTGTAAACTACCAAGTGGAGAATACACGTGTCGGCCAAGTTACAAACTATGATAAACTAACCCTTGATGTTTGGACTGACGGAAGCATTCGCCCGGAAGAAGCAGTTTCACTTGGGGCCAAAATTTTAACGGAACACCTGAACATTTTTGTCGGGTTAACCGATCAAGCGCAAAATGCGGAGATTATGGTCGAAAAAGAAGAAGATCAGAAAGAAAAAGTTCTTGAGATGACAATTGAAGAGCTTGATCTTTCCGTTCGTTCGTATAACTGTTTAAAGCGGGCTGGTATCAATACGGTACAAGAGCTGACGCAAAAAACAGAAGAAGACATGATGAAAGTGCGTAACCTTGGACGTAAATCATTAGAAGAAGTTCAAGAGAAACTGGGTGAGCTTGGACTAGGTCTTCGTAAAGAAGAATAGGGTAAGCTCTCTTGCTACGTCTACGTCCTTCTGCTTCATGTGGATGGACTTCATGTCTTTTATGTAACGTCACTCAATGTTGAGTGTTAAAAAAGGAGGGAAAATCAGCATGGCATACGCAAAATTAGGTCGTGACAGTGCAGCGCGTAAAGCGTTATTGCGTGATCTTGCGACAGACCTTATCATCAACGAGAGAATTGAAACAACTGAAGCAAAAGCGAAAGAGCTTCGTTCCGTTGTAGAGAAAATGATCACTCTTGGAAAGCGCGGCGATCTTCACGCTCGTCGTCAAGCAGCTGCGTTCATTCGTCGCGAAGTGGCTGACGAAGAAACAGGCCAAGATGCGATTCAAAAGCTTTTCTCTGATATTGCACCTCGTTATGAAGACCGTCAAGGTGGATACACACGCGTGTTGAAAGTAGGACCACGTCGTGGAGACGGTGCACCAATGGCGATCATCGAACTTGTGTAATCCAAAGGAATAGCGGTAGTAAAGGGCCATCCTGATCTGAGCGGTACGTAAGCTCTGACTCGGAAGCCCTTTTTTCGCTTTAAGGAAGTTTAACTATCGAGCAAGGATGAAAGGCTAAGCAAAACGATTGGGTCCGCCATTATAACTTGGCGGTAATCCACGTCTTCGTGGGCAGATAGAAGAAACGAAAGCTATTAGCGACAGGACTTGCCATCTATAGGCGGAAAAAAGAAGGTGACGGGATGGAGAAGGGACTTTTACTAGAATCAGTTAGCTATCAATATGACACGAGCACAGCTCCTGTTCTAAAGGAAATTGATCTACATGTTCCTCTAGGGGAATGGGTGGCGGTCATCGGTCCGAACGGTTCCGGTAAATCCACGCTGGCGAAATTGCTAAATGGATTGCTTCTCCCTACTTCGGGGCGTGTCACCTTTAACGGCATGTCCACAATGGACGAAGGGACTCACTGGGAGATTCGGCAGCAGGTTGGACTTGTGTTTCAAAATCCCGAGCATCAGTTTGTGGCGACAACGGTACGCGATGACCTTGCATTCGGTATGGAAAATCGCGGATTTCCTCGAGAGAAGATGATTCAGCGCATCGAAGAGGTTTCCATCCAAGTCGGAATTGATCACCTACTAGATGAGGAGCCGCATCGCCTGTCGGGGGGCCAGAAGCAGCGGGTGGCGATTGCCGGGATTCTAGCAGTTGAGCCTAGTGTAATTGTCTTTGATGAGGCGACGTCCATGCTCGATCCACAAGGACGGAAAGATGTGCTTGAGACGATGAAACAGCTTCATGAAAGCGGGATGACGATCATCTCCATTACTCATGACGTAAACGAAGCGAGTCAAGCAGGTCGCGTCTTGTTATTAGAAAAGGGAGAAGTAATGTTAGACGGATCACCCGCCGTTGTGTTTCATGAGCAGGATAAGCTAGAGGCCGCAGGAATTGACCGACCGTTTGCCTATCAATTGCAGCTAGCGCTACAAAGCCGAGGAATTCAGCTTGAAGGAGCGCTCTTAAAAAAAGAAGAATTGGTGGAAGCGCTATGGAAATACAAGTCAAGCAACTAGAGCATCGCTATATGAAAGGCTCTCCGTTTGAGAAGGTGGCCTTATCGGACGTATCGTTTACGATTCCTTCAGGCTCCTTTACTGCGATTATCGGCCATACAGGTTCTGGTAAGTCCACATTGGCTCAGCATTTCAATGGATTGCTTCGCCCGTCAAAAGGGACGGTCCGCCTCGGGGAACTGGAAATCACGGCTGATCAGAAGCCGCCCTCGCTTAAAGAGATTCGGCGTAAGGTCGGCCTCGTCTTTCAGTACCCAGAGCATCAATTGTTTGAGGAAACCGTGGAGAAGGACATCTGCTTTGGACCGATGAATTACGGTGTAAGTGAAGCGCGGGCGAAAAAGCGAGCCAAGGAACTGCTCCATCTCGTCGGCCTGCCGGACACTTACTTGCAAGCTTCTCCATTCTCCTTAAGCGGGGGGCAAATGCGACGGGTAGCCATTGCTGGAGTGCTGGCGATGGAACCGGACGTCCTCGTTCTCGACGAGCCAACCGCCGGGTTAGACCCAGAAGGTCAGCGGCTCATCATGGACATGTTTTATCGCCTGCACCAGGAGAAAGAGCTGACGACGGTGCTCGTCACTCATAATATGAGCGATGCTGCCAAGTTTGCCGATCAAATTATCGTCATGAGTCAAGGGAATGTCGCCATGACAGGTGACCGCCAGACGGTGTTTGCACGGGCGGACGAGCTGGTAGCCCTTGGCCTTGATGTTCCAGAGACGCTGCAACTGCTACTACAGGTGAAGGAGCGATTCGGCTTGCACGACGTACCGCCGTTATTTTCCCTAGAGGAACTAGCCGATTTTCTCGCCAAAGAGCTCCAGCAGAAAGAGGGACAGCCATGTTCCAAAATATAATTATCGGTCAATACGTTCCAGGGAACTCGGTGCTTCACCGGCTGGACCCGCGAGCAAAGCTTGTGGCGGTGTTTCTGCTCGTCCTGTTCGTCTTTTTCGCCAACGATTGGATTAGTTACGGTGTGTTAGTCACCTTCACACTCACCGTGATCCTCCTTTCGCGTGTGCCCCTCTCGTTCATTTATCGAGGGTTGAGGCCGATTTTATGGCTCGTTCTTTTAACCGTGCTTCTCCATCTTTTGATGACAAAAGAAGGGGCGGTCGTCTTCACCATTGGCGGTTTTACGGTTCACGAGCAAGGGATCATAAACGGCGTATTTCTATCCATTCGCTTGCTAACGCTTGTGATTCTAACGTCGCTGCTTACTTTAACGACGACGCCGATTCAAGTAACGGATGGGCTGGAGACGCTATTATCCCCTCTTAAGCGGATCGGCGTACCAGCTCATGAAATAGCGTTAATGATTTCAATCGCGCTCCGATTCATTCCGACGTTTATGCAAGAAACGGAAAAGATTATGAAGGCGCAAATGGCCCGGGGAGTCGATTTGACGACAGGCCCGATCAAGGAACGATTGAATGCGCTCCTCCCGCTCCTCATTCCATTGTTTATGAGTGCATTTAAGCGAGCCGAGGATCTTGCTCTTGCGATGGAAGCGAGAGGGTATCGCGGGGGAGAAGGGCGGACCAAATTGCGCGCCCTTACGTGGAAAAGCCGCGATACGTGGCTGCTCATTGTCGTATGCGCCTTTGGTGTAGGACTATTTCTGTTGCGTGCTTAAAGGAAGGAGAAGGGATCATGAAGCGAATCGGTCTCAAGGTCGCTTACGATGGAACAGACTTTGCCGGCTATCAAATTCAACCGAATGAGCGAACCGTACAAGGGGAACTGGAGTCCGTTTTAAAGAACATTCATAAAGGGATGTCCATCCGCGTTACGGCCTCAGGACGGACTGATACAGGCGTCCATGCAAGGGGTCAAATCGTTCATTTTGATACTTCTCTCTCCTTTCCGGTGGATAGGTGGCCAATCGCTTTAAACAGCCAGCTACCGGCCGATATTTGCGTGCTAGAGGCTGCGGACGTGCCTGCTGACTTTCATGCCCGATATTCGGCGAAAACGAAAGAGTACCGCTATCGCGTCCTGACGAGTGCTCAAGCGGATGTTTTCCGCAGAAACTATACGTATCATGTCCGCTATCCGCTCGATGTGGAGGCGATGCAAAGGGCAGCCGTTCAGCTACTCGGGACTCACGATTTCTCTTCCTTCTGCGCAGCAAAAGCCGAGGTGGAGGACAAGGTGCGAACGATCGAGGATGTGGCTCTTTGGCGAGAAGGGGATGAGCTGATTTTTTCAATTAGAGGAAACGGCTTTTTGTACAACATGGTACGAATCATTGTCGGCACATTGCTGGAAATCGGTGCAGGCAAACGAAGCGCGGAAGAAGTAGCTAAAATATTGGCAGCACGGAGCCGAGAAGCAGCTGGGAAAACAGCACCAGGCCACGGATTGATCCTCTGGTCGGTCGAATATGACGAATGGCAAGCTGGAAAATAATAAAACAACGAATCCGTGTGTAACAAAATATTGACTTTGTGTGTTCATTCATATATGATGGTAGATGGTAATTCTGAAACCCCACTAGCCCCGGGTGTGTCGGAATGGTACTAGGACGTGTGTTTATTTGAACATATGAACAAAGGAAAAAAGTGATTGTTTTTAATTTAGGAGGGACATTCATGCGTACAACATATATGGCAAAGCCAAACGAAGTTGAGCGTAAGTGGTACGTGGTTGACGCAGAAGGTCAAACGCTTGGTCGTTTAGCTTCTGAAGTGGCTTCCATCTTACGTGGAAAGCACAAGCCAACTTACACTCCACATGTAGATACAGGTGACCATGTCATCATTATCAATGCGGAGAAAATTCATTTAACTGGAAACAAGCTTCAAGACAAGATCTACTATCGTCACAGCGGTCATCCAGGCGGTCTTAAAGAAACACGCGCGGCAGATATGCGTGCAAACAAGCCTGAAAAAATGCTTGAGCTTGCCATCAAAGGCATGCTTCCAAAGAACACGCTTGGACGTAAGCAAGGCATGAAACTTCATGTTTATGCAGGTAGCGAACATAAGCACCAAGCACAAAAACCAGAAGTGTACGAACTTCGCGGATAATAGGAGGGTATTATTTTGGCACAAGTACAATACTACGGTACAGGTCGCCGCAAGCATTCAGTCGCTCGTGTTCGTCTCGTACCTGGCGACGGAAACATTGTGATCAACGGCCGTTCTTTAGATGAATATTTCGGACTTGAAACATTAAAATTGATCGTTAAGCAACCTCTAGTGGAAACAGGCACAGAAGGACAATACGATGTGCGTGTAAACGTAGATGGTGGTGGCTTCACAGGTCAAGCGGGTGCAATCCGTCACGGAATCGCTCGTGCGCTTCTTCAAGTGGACCCTGAATATCGTCCATCGCTTAAGAGCGCAGGCTTCTTAACGCGTGACGCGCGTATGAAAGAACGTAAGAAATACGGTCTTAAAGCCGCTCGTCGTGCACCTCAGTTCTCAAAGCGTTAATATCAATGGTTTACAGAACCCTCTGCTTTCCAACCCGGCAGAGGGTTTTTTACTGCTCAATAATGAAATTGAATACCCTTTGAATACCCCTTCTCAGAAGTTCAAGTACTTCTGGAACATATCAGCCGTTTTTCCTTCGCTTAATCAGTCACATGAGTGTAAATATCCATTGTCGTTTGAATATCGGCATGGCCGAGCCGGGCTTGTACATCCTTGATGGAAGCACCAGCTGCAAATAATAAACTATCATGTGTATGCCTAAAGGCGTGAACATTAAATTGCAGCAGCTCTGGGTTCTTTTGAGATTCGCTCCAGCTTTTCATTCAATTAAGCCATCCGGCAATAATCCATATTATGTTTAAACTGATTATAGACCGTAAAGGCGGGCTGTTTATCATCAGATTGAAAAGGAGCAGCCGTTTCTAACGTCAGATAGTGCTGTATTTGTTTGCTACGCCATTTCTTTAAGATAGCCAGAAGTTTCATCGTCTACGCTAACCACACGTGAACTTGAGGGTTTAGGGATGAATGTAGAAGATGGCTATGATGAAATTAATGAAGAAATATTTAATGATGGTTTTGATTTTGAAGCAGCAGTTGAAGAATTAGATATAGCGAAAATGGATGAAAAAGAAAAATTTCTTGAAATTATTAATGAAGTAGCAGCTCTTTCAAGTACTGAAGAAGAAGAATTATTAGTCGAAGCACTTACAGGTTTTTTTGACAGTAATTCAGAAGTGAGTAAATTTCATAAATCTCAGACCTTTTGTTTCAAGGGTTCCTAGGCACAAAAAAGGAAGTACCTCCCCAAATCCAGTATAATGGTAGTCGACGAAAACATCCCAAAAAGACTGGAGGAGTACTTCCTATGACCATTATACGACAAATGAGTTTATTTAGCATGCAAGAATTATATGAGATGGAACCTACCCAACGTTATGACGCGATTTTTTCCGCTATTGATCTGTCTTCCATTGTCCACGAGGTGACGAAAAAATCTCACCTTGGGGCACCAGAAGCATTGAATTATCCAGCGATGGTTATTTCTATATTGATCCGTCTTGTCGAAGGAATTCCAACGATGAAGCACCTAATTAAGCGTTTGAACGAAGACCTAGCCTTTAAGAGAAATTGTGGTTTTCTTGTATCCGATTCAGTTCCATCTGAAGCATCCTATTCTCGACTTTTAACGAAGCTTGAGAACTCTAACATTTTAGCTGAAGTTCAGGAAAAAGTGATCCTCCAAGCGATCGCTGAAGGGTTTATTACCGATGACACGGTAGCGATTGATGCCACACATTTTGAAGCGCGTGATCAGGCTCCACCAAAGGAAGAAAAACCAAAAGAAGAACCTCAAAAACGTGGTCGTAAAACAAAGAAAGAACGTGAACAATGGCTCATCGAACAGGCAGAAAAAGAAGCGAATCTCCCGTTATTCGAAAAGAAAATCGAAGCACAATTAGAAGTCTCATTAGCCCAATTACGTCGGGAGATCCCGCAAGATCCTAAATGGGGTATAAAAAAGAACAGCGAAGGAAAGAACGTCTTCTGGTATGGCTACAAGGGCCATTTAGCCGTTGGAACCTCGAGCCAATATATTCTCCAATCGCTTTTTTCATCGGGAAACTTAAACGATGGCAAAGCCGCGATTCCTCTATTAAAAGGAATCCATGAACGACTACCTTTGAACTCTCTTCGTTATCAAACGATGGATGCTGGTTATGATTTTGAACCCATTTATGAACAGGTCTATCGTATGGGACAACAGTCCGTCATTGCCTACAATAAGCGTAATGAGAGAGAAAGAGTTGGTTTTGACGAGCATTTCGCGCCGACCTGTGTCAGGGAACATTCTTATCGGTACGATAGCTTTGACCCCAAGTACGAAACGTTAAAATATACACGACCGAAAGAGTGTCACGACTGTCCTTTAGCCAATGATGGACTCTGTCAAAAGGTATATAAAGTCAAAATCACGACCGACCTTCGCAAATACACAGCACCTGCGAGAGGTTCAAATGTTTGGAAATCCATCTTTAAACAACGCACCGCAGTTGAACGAGTTAATGCTTATTTAAAAGAGCTTTTTCAACTGAACAATGTTCGACATCGCTCAGGGAAACGAGCCAAAGTTCACTTTGATCTCGTCACCTTAGTTTACAATGCTTCTAAACTCGCTGTTGATCGTATTCGTACTAGCCATCAGCAACAACAAGCTGCTTAAATTTTTAAAAATGAAATTTTATAAATTCTGCCCGTCTCAAAATTTATAAATTAAGCAATTATGAAATTGATTCAAGTGTATAATGATTTAGATGCTACTGAAACTCAAATGATAGAAAATTATATGGAGAAGATAGAATCTCAAGAGAATATTTTTATCTTGTTTATGGCAGAATAAAAATGTAGGTTATGGCATTCCTTTTATGCAGGCCCCCCGCGGGGGGCCTGCATAAAAAAAGCCACTTGCTAACACCCCAAAAATTCAATACACTTCCTGTTGGACCCAATAATCTGGCAGGAGGTAGTTTTAGGAGATGTTACAAGTGGACGAAATTAAGTATATCAGAAATGAAGTTAACTCAAAAGGGTATTCGTACTCAGATGTTGCGAGAAGAACAAACACGGATTTCCGCACAGTCAAAAAGTATGCCGATATGGACAATTTCCAACCGGAAAAGAAGAAGAAGAAAGCTCAGCCGGCTCCAGTAATGGATCCAGTCAAAGACATAGTTGATCAATGGTTGAGAGAGGATATGAAGAAGAAAAAGAAGTATCGAAGGACTGCCAAACGTATTTGGCAATTACTTAAAGATGAAGTAAGTTTCAAAGGTTCAGAGCGAACTGTACGCGGGTATGTCTCCAAACGGAAAAAGGAGTTATTGGAAGAAAGCGATGACGCTGCTCTTCCGTTGGAATCCAAGCCAGGAGACGCTCAAGTAGATTTTGGGGAAGCCCCTTTTAAAGTAAAGGGAAAGGTTATAGACCTGCCGTATTTGGTGCTTTCTTTTCCATACAGTAACGCATTCTTAGTTCAGGTGTTTGAAGCTGAAAATCAGGAATGTTTCCTGGAGGGCTTAAAACGGTTCTTCCATCATCTGCAAGGAGTGCCAAAAAGGATTCGTTTTGATAATTTATCCCCCGCAGTAAAAAAGGTTTTACCACAAGGAAAACGCGAGCTTACTGAGGGTTTCAAGCGCTTCGCTTTGCACTACGGGTTTGAGTATGAATTTTGTAATCCGGGTGCCGGCAATGAAAAAGGACATGTAGAAGCGATGGTTAAATATGCGAGGAATAATTTCTTCCTTCCGGAACGAACGGTATATCAGCTGGATAATTTGAATGATCGGTTATGGGAGGAGGCAGAAAAGGATCGAAACCGTCCTCATTATGAAAAGAAACAAGAAATTGCCAGGCTGTTTGAAGAGGACAAAGAAGCGTTAATGTATTTACCGCCGGAAGAATACTCTTGTGTACGCTATGAAACTCTCAAAGCAGACAAGTACGGCTATATCTTAGTAGATACGAAAAGGTATTCTACTTCCCCGCGCTTTGCCAATCAAAAGGTATTGGCTGGCATCACTTATAACAGGATAGATATCCTTTCGGACAACTATGAAGTGATTGTGAGCCATGAACGACTGTATGGAGAAGAATCAAAGTCGATGAAATGGCAGCCTTATCTGTACCTAATGGCTAAAAGGCCGACGGCGCTAAAATATACAACTTTCTATGATCAACTGCCCTTTAAATGGCAAACTTATCTGGAGGAATGTACTCTGGAAGAAAAGAAAAAGGCGCTTCAGTTACTCTCAGACCTTCTTAAAGACCATAGTCTGGAGACAGCTACAGAGGCCCTGGAAATTGCATCCGAGCGATGTCATCCATCCACAGAAACAATAAAGCAAGTCTTTCATCAGCTCATTCATGGCAGAGGCTCCAGAGAGACAGTAAGGCTAAAAAGTACAGTTCCAGTAATGCCAATAGCTGAACGAGGTATGAATCAATACGATGTCTTCTTCCAGCAGGAAAGGAGGAAGGCCTAATGCAGGAACAGATCCAAGAATATGCCAAGCGCTTAAAGCTAAGCTGGATTCGAGAGAACTACCGAGAGGTAGAAGCGGCGAACACAGAAGAATATTTACTGAAGCTCTTTGAAAAAGAAATAGAACAGCGTGAAGAACGAAAAATTAATCTTTTGTTCAAGGCGGCAACCCTGCCGAACGTATCCGGCAAACCTTTTGACTGGAAGGATATTCAGCTGGGGCAGGGGTTAAGTCAACAATCTCTCCTGGACGGTGAATTTATTGAATCAAAAGAAAACATGGTGTTTTATGGCGGCGTTGGTGCAGGAAAAACCTACCTTTCCACCCTCATTGGCATGAATGCGATACAAAAATATGGGAAACGAGTAAAGTTTTATACCATTGCTTCTCTAGCCAATGAGTTATTAGAGGCGAATGACAAAGGAAATCTCAATAAGCTGTTTAAGAAAATCGAGAAGCTTGATCTTTTAATTCTGGATGAGCTGGGATATATACCGCTTCACAAACATGGGGCCGAGCTACTCTTCCAGGTCATCTCCTTGTGTTATGAAAAGCGGAGTATTATCATCACTACAAATCTGCAGTTTGGGCAATGGAATCATGTATTTGGCGACCCTATTTTAACGGAAGCCGTGGTAGATCGCCTGATTCACCACTCTCATTTAGTGATTTTCGGAGGAGATAGTAACCGAATGAAAGAGTCATTCCTTTTGAACAATATGTAAGGAATAAGTGTTATTAAGTGGCTGCAAAAAGGCTTGCCGTTTTATGCATTTTTCTCTTGCCAAATACATATCTCGAACATAAAAAAACACTATTTGGAGAAGAAGCTTACGCAGCAAAGAAAAAGGTAAAATAGCAATAGGAGTTAACCTTCTAGGTTCAATATTCAATGTTGCTATTGCTGGAGTAGTAGGCGGTGGTGTTAGTGCTGTTAAAAATTTAATTAAAAAGAAGGGTAAAAAAGTAGTTGCTTAACAATTATCAAGAGTAGCTACAGCTCAAGCAAAAAAAGCGGGGATAAAAACTGTAAAAGGCGTTGCCATAGCAACAGTTATAGCTAATGTGATTTATATTGCCTTAGATTATGAAGATGTTGGCGGAGCTCTAGCCAAATTAATAGATAGAGTAGATTGGTATCCTAGAAATGGGTGGGTGGATGTAACAATATGATGAAATTTTTGAGATATTTCGTTTATCTTATAATACTTAGTACCGCGGGCTATTATGTTACTAAATATGTAACTTATGATAAAAAATTATTAAGTATGGTATTAGGTTTTATATTAATGTTTATCATTTCTTTTCCTTTACTATGCTTGGAATTTCTGAAATTCAGAAAAAAAATTAATTTTAAGCAACGCCACTACGATTTAATGAGGGCCTTATATTATCATTATCAGCAATGATATATTTTAAATTAAGTTACTAATTAAATCAATTTCATAATCGCTTGATTTAAAAATTCAGAGACAGACAGAATTTTTAAAATTCTTTTTTCACACTTTAAGCAGCTTGTTGTTGCTTTAGCTAGCACGAATAAGATCAACAGCGAGTTTAGAAGCATTGTAAACTAAGGTAACGAGATCAAATTCTGGTAGCTGGTTTTTCCAAAAATCCTCTGACACAGAACCATTGGATGTTGGTTCATACTCATTAATCTGCGCTTTCATCTTTTCGAGTGTGTCACTGAAAGAAATCAAAAAGGTGCGAATCGAGTGGATCGTTGGCAGCTGCATATGGGCATGATTATAGATGACTCCCTTTGCGCCCTCTCCTTTAAAGGGCCCCATCCATATTGATGACACGTGTAATTCAAGCTTCTACTGCTTCCTTGACCATTGAATGATGTAATCAGATCAGTAGGTTATAGGAAGGAATAAAGGGTGTTCCTGTTAACATCCTCATTGGTCTTATTCAGGTGCCTACACAAGACGAATTGATTTCTCTCCTAATTAGACTACTATTTATTTCATGATTTTACATAGAATATTGTACATTTTGGAATTCATAAATGAAGATATTGTTAACTTACTAGGTTATGTAAAAAAATAAATATTTGTCTATTTTTGTCGAAATTATTGACAATAAAATTTTGACAATTAATATAGAATTATTGTGAAAAACACCTATGATATGGAGGAAAAGAAAGTGAAAAAAGTAGTTATCATAATGATTTTATTTTTGATATCTAGTCTAGGTTTAGGGTCTATTGCATCGGCAAATGACAATATTATTGATCCATTGGATGACGAAGAGAGTGAAGTATATATTCTTGAAGGAGACAAACTTGTTGAGGATCCACTATTTAGCGAAGTTTCGGATTCAGACATGGGAACACAGTCTATAATTAGAGGGATAAAATATACAAAAGAAAATGTTAAAACTACAAATGAATGGTCAAGCTATAGAAGGGTTTCAGACAATATATGGGGGCCTGGTTCAATTACTGCTGACAGATCTGTTACTTTTGGCACTCAAGCTAGTGGTTCATATGCTAATTTAGGTTTCTCATTGAACACGTCCGTTAGTAGTAAAGTAGGTTATACTTTAAATGCTGGTAAAAAGTCTAGAGTTTATATGGGGTATCGGGTAAGATATAAGGTAGAAAGAGGAGAGAGAGTCGGTAGGTTGGGTTCTAGAGAAATTAGTCGACAATCTTATACAGTAAAAACTCCTATGTATGGTGAATATAAACTTATAAATTATAAGTAAGGTAGTGTGGCTCATGAATAAAAACTATCAAAAATCCTTAGGTTTCTTTTTCATCATTGCATCGATCATATGCTTGATTATTATATACATGGCACCCGTTCCTGGAATTTTATTGCCAGAAGCTTACGAATTAGCTATTGATGGGTATGTTATATCAAGAAACATATTACTATTTATAATTTTTGTATTGATAGCCCAATTAGGCTATACTTTAATAAAGGAATAAAAGTTTGTTGTGCAATAGTAGCGATGGCATTAAGCGGAAAAAGAGCTCGAACATCTTCGTAAAAAATACCGCCCTTATGATGAATAGGGGCGGCCTTTATTTTATTTACACTCCTCATCTCATCACCTTCAAGCGCCCATTTTCGAGCGCTAACCATCCTCTATTGAGTAATCGTCCACCATCTTACGGATCTCGCCTTCATTTCTTCCAGTACGCAGACTGATGATAGGAAGGGTAAGCCCCTTGCCTGCATTAATCAGCAGATGGTTTTTATAGTTAGAGCTTTTGACTCGAAATTGAAAGGTAATAATCCGGTTTACAGCTTTTTGTATAAGCCATAGAACTCCATCAAGATTTTTGTAAGATCGCTAGTATAATCCCACGAATCGTTCAGCGTCCTAGGATACCGAGGACTAAATTCTTTATCCGATCTAATTTTAACCATCTGTTCAACTTCTCTATAAATTTCTTCAAGTTTCTCAATTGAACTGTCTCTACCTTCTCCTTTTTTATGCGCGTTTATTTCATTAGTTATTTCTAACTTTACTTTTTCCGCAAATCCAGAAAATCCTACGGCGTTCTGAGATCGATCGGGTTGTTTAGATACCATTGATTGCCTCCTCCTCTAGAACTCTTTGTTCTAACTCATCTACTATACCATCATTTCTGACAGGGATTTACCGCCTATGATGTGTTTCTATGTTTCGAACTTTTTTGATCGACTTTTCTTCCTTTTCATAGTGGCAGCAAGTTTGATCTTTGGCTTTTTTAGTCCTCAAGAGTTGAATCATAACAGTAGTGCAGGAGATGGATTTACGATCCAACAAAAGCAACGTACTGGAAACTGATTTTAGAAAGGAGGGGGCCCTGTAAGATTTACAGGGTCTCCCAACAATACAAAAAAGAAAATACTTCGCTTAGTAAACCTTTTATTTAAGCACATTCCTTAATAGTTTTAGTTTACCACCTTCTATATTGAGCCATCCCCATTTACATAAATCGTCTACCATCTTTCGGATCTCCTTTTCACTCCTCCCTGTACGCCGACTGATGACCGGAAGGGAATGTGGCTTCCCTGCATTAATCATATGAAAAAGGACAATCAGCAATTTCTGCTCCGAGTCTGTAACGGTCAATATTTTGGTGTGGAATGGGAAGCAGGATATATTTCGTCAAGTCATAGGGCTATTAACAGACTAAAAAAGGGTATGTTGGAGGGAGATTTAGCTGGAGGTATATTGGTGTTGCCTTCTCGGAAAATGTATTACTACCTTACTGATAGAATAGGTAATTACCAAGAACTCGAACCGTGTTTTGATGTAATGGGTGATACTACTGAGATAAAAGGCCTGTTAGGAGTAATAGAAATTGAACATGATGGTGTTGGACAGGATATAGCAGGTATTAAAAAAGGTACAGATGGTAGAGCACTTATCTAATTACATTCACACTAACAGTAATATATTACCAAGTTAAATTAAAATTCTTTGACCACCAGGTGAATGCAATTAGATTAATGGTAAAAGTAAGGAGTGAACTAATGGCTGTAAACAGTTAAGGGGGAAGCCATGACTATCGTCACTCACTTCATTGCTTTTCATTGTATTTACGTTTATTAATCTCCATTTTATTTACCTTGTGAGTGTTCTAATAGCCAATATTTTTGTCTTTGTTACGATAGTCTCTTGGAAGCCCCACTAAAAAATGTATTGGAACTAAAAACAATACATAGCCAATGTTCCCATCCCACCATCTTGATTCGACATTTCACCAATGAGTCTCTCTGCTGGTAAGCGGAGAGATTTTTTTATTTGCTATAACACGAAGTTGTCCATACATATTTTGCTCCAATTCATAAAAAGTTTCCCTAGCCGATCTCGTTAGTATAGCTAGTTAAAGCGACTATTTATAAAAAATTAAATGAAAGGAGAAAGAATTATCATGAAAGTGTTGCGTACAAGTTAGTAATATTATATAATTTTAAACAAATTCGTACGTACGAGTTTTAAGAGAATCAATGATTGTAGTATGAAAGCGCTTTGATTTTGAGGTGCAGGATATGGTGTCTTCAAGTCTTTGAGGGATAGCTGAATGAAAAGATAGTGTGAGTCATGTATTAAAAAAATGGGGGAGAAGGTCATGAAATTAAAAAACCTATGGTTAGCAGTCTTAATGATCCCAATTTTCTTAGTTGGCTGCGGTAGTGACAGTAGTGGGGGAGATTTAGAAGAACAGGTCATTATTGGAGAAGATGTTGAAGGAGCTACTGAATTAACGTTTTGGAATTTTCAGGAGCTGCACACCGCATTTTTTGAGGATGCTGTAGAACGATGGAATGAAGAGAACCCTGATCGGCCGATTCGATTAGTGGCGGAAACGTATCCGTACGATCAAGTGCATAACAATTTGCTGCTCGCTCTTCAATCGGGTAGTGGAGCCCCGGATTTAGCTGACATTGAAATCAGCCAATTTGCCAACTTCCTAAAAGGGGAAGTACAACTAGAGCCTCTCAATGATATTGTCAAACCTGAATTGGACAAGATGGTCGAATCCAGGTTTGATATTTACGCTAAAGACGGGAGTTATTACGGAATCGATTACCACGTCGGTGCAACGGTGATGTTCTATAATGAGGAAATCATGGAACAAGCGGGCGTCGATATTGATTCGATCGAAACGTGGGATGATTATATCGAGGCTGGAAAACAAGTCGTTGCTAGTACAGATGCAGTTATGACGACGGTGGAATCGGACGAGCATTTTACGTTCTGGCCGTTGATTAGCCAGCGCGGCTCTGATTATTTCGATACAGACGGTAACGTGATTTTGGATAATGAATTGAACGTAGACACGCTTCAATTTATTCATGATCTTGTTTATGAGCATGAAATCGCGGAATTGGCACCTGGCGGCTTTCATCATGCAGAGGAATATTACGGTTATATGAATGACGGTGGTGCTGCATCCTTGATGATGCCGATGTGGTATATGGGACGATTCCTTGATTACATGGAGGACTTAGAAGGAAAAATTCAAATCCGACCGCTTCCAATGTGGGAGGAGGGCGGAAACCGCTCAGCCGGTATGGGTGGTACAGGTACGGTCGTTACAAATCAGTCGGGGCATCCAGAACTGGCGAAAGAATTTTTAGCCTTTGCAAAATTATCAGAAGAAGGAAATATTAAATTGTGGGAAATTTTAGGGTTTGACCCTCCGCGCCATGATGTTTGGGACTCTGAGGCGATGAGAGCTAGTAACCGCTTCTACGACTATTTCCATGATGACATTTTCGATATTTTATTAGAAATTCGAGATGAAATAAATGAAATCAATATTACCGAACAGACACCAGATGCACAACAAGAAATTCATTCACATGTCATGCACGCGGTGTTACGAGAACAAAGTCAAACACCGCAAGAAGCCTTGGAACAAGCGGCCGAAGCTGTGCGAAGCAGAATGACCCACTAGTCCAATACACAGGGAGAGGCGTTTTTAACATCTCTCCCGAACATTTTTATGAATGAAAGGGAGGGATGGGATTGGAACCGTCTATTGCGGGAGATAAAAAGTTTTCTACAAAAAAGAAACAAAAATCAGCTTGGCTCTATTCACAAAACGCAGCCCCTTATATATTCGTTGCACCATTTATTTTATCGTTTTTGTTTCTTTATCTCTATCCGTTTTTTAGTGCGGTGAACATGAGCTTTCAACGCGTATTACCGGGGCAAACAACGTATATTGGATTGTCTAATTATGAAAGGGTATTCAACCCAACGTTTTTTACTGCTTTTCAAAACACGACGGTTTATGTGATCGTAACGGTGCTCGTTCTAACCTTTATACCAATGATTTTTGCCATCTTTTTGAACAGCCGATTGATGAAGTTTTCGAATGCTTTTCGAGCGGGCCTTTTCATCCCCGCTCTCACATCAGTCATTGTCGCAGGTACTATTTTTCGGATGATTTTCGGAGATTCCGATCAGGCTATAGCAAATCAATTTCTCTCTTTTATCGGCTTGTCACCTATTGAATGGCGGTACGGAGCGGCTTCCGGCATGTTTTTAATGGTCATTTTAGCGTCGTGGCGTTGGATAGGGGTTAACGTACTCTACTATTTAGCAGCCTTGCAGAACGTTAATCACGACTTGTACGAAGCTGCAGATATAGATGGAGCGAATACTTGGCAAAAATTTAGACATGTGACCTTTCCAGCCATAAAGCCAATTATGATTTTTTTATCAACCATTACGATCATCAATGGCTTTCGGATGTTTGAAGAAAGTTTTGTGTTCTGGGGAACAAGCTCGCCTGGAAACATTGGATTAACCATGGTCGGTTATATTTATCAGGAAGGGATTGAACGAAATGACATGGGTTTTGGTGCAGCGGTAGGTGTGGTACTACTATTCATCATTTTTGTTGTCAGTATCGTTCAACTATATCTCACCGGAGCATTTAAGAAGGATGATTAATATGAAAAAAAAGAAAAATACAGACAAGTTACTCAGTTTTCTTCTGTTGGTTCTATTTGGGGTCGTTGTATGTATAGCTCTTTTCCCGATTTTCTCACTTATTGTAGCGTCCTTTAGCCCAGCTTCCGATCTCATGAGATATGGTCTAACCGCTGAATTGTTTTTATCTCCTATTAATGTAGAGAACTATCTGTCTGTTTTCGGTTCAGAGGGGGGACAATATTGGAAGTGGTACATTAATAGCTTGATTATTTCAGCTGTGTTAATTGTTCTATCTTTGTTTTTCTCCTCCATGGTCGGGTACGCCCTTGCCCTCTATGAGTTTAAGGGAAAAAGGTTGATATTCGTTATCGTGCTTTTGGTTTTGATGATTCCTTTTGAAATTTTAATGCTTCCTCTTTTTCGCTTGGTCGTGACCACCCAACTCGTCGATACGTACTTTGCCGTCATTCTACCATTGATTGTTGCCCCGGTTGCTGTGTTTTTCTTCAGACAGTATGCGGTGGGGTTGCCGAAGGAGCTAATGGACTCCGGTCGGATCGATGGTTGTACTGAATTCGGTATCTTCTTTAAGATTATGGCACCATTGATGTTACCATCCTTTGCGGCCATGGCTATTTTGCAAGGATTGTCGAGCTGGAATAACTTTCTATGGCCGTTGCTTGTATTACGATCCAACGATATGTTCACATTGCCGGTCGGTTTGGCTACATTATTGACTCCTTACGGAAATAACTACAGCTTGCTGTTTTCAGGCTCTGTTTTAAGTGTCATCCCGATTATTATTCTTTTCTTGTTTTTCCAACGGTTCTTTATTGCTGGACTAACGGCAGGAGGAGTAAAAGGGTAAAAGTAGTGATCACAAATAGGTGATAAGGGGGCATGGACCATGAGCAGGGGTTTTGTAGATAAGGTGGATAACGTTTCTCGTTTGATCGCATCTTTTGCTTATTTGAATATCGTATGGCTCGCGTTTTCAGCTGTTGGCTTATTTGTTTTCAGCTTTTTTCCTGCTACCGCCGCCTTATTTACAATCGCAAGGAAATGGGTTTTAGGAGAACGGCATTTTCCGGTTGCCCGAACGTATTACGAGAGTTTCAAATCGTATTTTTTTCGGGCCAACTTGTACGGCTGGATGATGGCTGTCATCGGAGGCGTGCTGTATTTAAATTATCAAGTCATGACGGTTAGTGGAATGGACGTGGGACCAGTTATTGTGTTCGCCTATCTAACGGTCGTTGTGATCTATCTGTTGGCGCTCATTTCACTCCCAGTGGTTTTCGTCCATTTTCAAGGTGCTTTCTTGGAAACTTTCAAAAAGACGCTACTGTTTGTCATCGGGAGAATTCACCTATCGCTCTTATTTCTTGTCATTGCCGGTTCAGTCGTCTATTTATCCTTGACGATTCCAACATTAATTTTGTTCTTTTCCGGAAGTGTATTGGCTTATGTGCTCATGTGGTTTTTCGTTCGCTCAATGGAGAGCTTGGAAAAGAGAAGAATGATGATGGGAGTGCATGTTCGCAGTTAAGACTTTATGCTGTTCATTGTTCGCTCCTCTATGACAAGTAAGGCTAATTTGTAGTAGGTAGGAAATAGTAAGAGGAAAGGGGAAGGTAATTTTGAAAAAAGTGAAATGGGTCTCATGGAGTATACCGGTTCTTTTAATGGCTTTATGTTTAGTCATCTTCTCTCAGAATTCAACATTTTCTTTAGCAAACGGAAATGGGCTGGCTAAGGGCAAACCACCAGAAGGGAAGTTAACTATGATAGGAAATGTTGGAGATTTTATTCCTGGAGAGGTAGATGATCCTGTGCATGACCCTGCGCTGATTAAAGACAAGAATACGTACTATGTGTTTTCAACAGGAATTCTTAGCGAAGAGAATCCAGGCGGAATATACGTTAGAAAGTCAGAAGGTAGTCTAGAAGGTCCGTGGCAGGCGATCGGGGAAATTCCTCTTCCGCAATGGACGCTTGAGTATAACGTTCATCACCTTTGGGCGCCTCAAGTGGTTAAGCACGCCGATACTTTTTATTTATACTATGCCGCTTCGTCCTTTGGCACGAATCGGTCTGCCATCGGTGTCGCACGGACAAAAACACCAGGAGACTTGAATAGCTGGGAGGATCTAGGCCCTGTTCTAACATCTGAACCAGGGGACATGTATAATGCTATCGACCCGCATGTTTTCAAAGACGGTGAGAAGTGGTGGATTGCTTTTGGATCTCACTGGGGCGGGATTCAATTACAGGAGCTGAAAAATATGACAGAACCTATAGGAGATATTTATACGATTGCAAGCCGTCCTGGAGTCCCTCACAATCCAATTGAAGCGCCTACAATCTTTAAAAAAGGAGACTATTACTACTTGCTCACATCCTGGGATTCCTGTTGCAGGGGGATTGATAGCACGTATAAGATTGCGGTCGGGCGCTCAGAAAATGTTACAGGTCCTTATGTGGATCAAGAAGGGAGACGACTGGCCGAGGGTGGAGGAACGATCCTGCTTGAAAGCCGTGGAAATCAAATTGGTCCAGGAGGCCAAGATGTCCTTAAAGACTTTGGACGATATTATATGATTCATCATTATTATGATGGAGATGCGGATGGTGTAATCCGGATGCAGATCAGAAGCATGGAATGGGAAAACGGATGGCCGTATGTTTCTGAATAAGTTTTAACAAAAATGAGATAAACGTACTAAGAAATCCTTTGTTATGGGTGGGTAGGTATAAACTTGCCCAACCATTATGAAGGATTTTTTATGTTATTTTAAATCGTTTGTTTTATTAGCCTTCTTCATGACATTAATATCCTATGAATGGGATAGAATAACGACGGAAACAAACCCTTTGACAAGCGGCAAAACATTTTATACGATACATGTTGTTACGTAGAAAATAATTCTGATAAGAATACTGGGGGTTTATGACAATGAAGAAAATATTATCAATGGTTGCCCTGCTTTTTGCTTTCACGACTGTGTTAGCAGCTTGCGGAGCAGCAGATCAAAATAATGAAGAGACGGCAGGGGAAGAGGAAGCTGCTGAGGCATCAGATAGTTTGTTAGCGAAAGTCCAAGCGGAAGGGAAGTTGTTAATCGGTACGGAAGGCACTTACCCTCCATTCACTTTTCACGATGAGTCAGGTGAATTAACAGGGTTTGATGTTGAGCTTGCTCGTGAAGTAGCGGATCGCCTTGGGGTGGAAGCGGAGTTTATGGAGACACAATGGGATGCGATGTTCGCGGGTCTAGATGCAGAACGGTTTGATATGATCGCAAACCAAGTCGGGATTAGAGAAGATCGTCTTGAGAAATATGACTTTTCCGATCATTACATTACATCCACTGCTGTCGTGGTGACCCATGAAGATAATGAAGAAATCAATAGCTTTGAAGACATCGAAGGAAAGAAATCGGCTCAATCACTGACAAGTAACTATGCCGACTTAGCAAGAGAGTACAACGCAGAAATCGTCGGTGTCGATGGCTTTAACCAAGCGATCGAACTACTCAATTCCAAGCGGGTTGATGTAACGATCAATGATAATTTATCTGTTCTCGATTTTCTAAACAACCGACCAAATGCTCCGATTAAAATGGTAGCAGAGCACGAAGACGCGGCACAAAGCGGGTTTATGTTCCGTAAAGGAAACGAAGAGCTTGTGGAAGCTGTGAATGAGGCTCTTGCCGAAATCATCGAAGACGGAACGTACGAAGACATTTCAAAGAAATGGTTTGGTGAAGATGTACTTAACTAACATCATGCTCGATCCAGAACGGCTTGAGCGCTGGATCACGATTGCCCAGAGTTCCCTTCTTCCTTTGCTGAAGGGAGCTCTCTATTATACGATTCCTCTTACATTGATTTCGTTTACTATTGGCCTATTCATTGCTGTGTTGACAGCATTGGCGCGAATTTCAGGTGTGGCGCCGTTGAAAATGGTGGCGAGAGTCTATGTGTCAATCATTCGGGGAACGCCATTATTGGTTCAGTTGTTTATCATTTTCTACGGATTGCCATCCATTGGGGTGACGATTGATCCGTTTCCGGCAGCGGTGATTGGCTTTTCGTTAAATGTTGGGGCGTATGCGTCTGAAATTATTCGGGCCGCGATTTTGTCAATTCCAAAAGGGCAATGGGAGGCGGCGTATTCGATCGGTATGAGCTATCCACAGGCATTAAAGCGTATCGTGTTGCCGCAAGCCTCTCGTGTCTCGATTCCGCCCTTGTCCAATTCTTTTATTAGCCTTGTGAAAGATACGTCATTGGCGTCGTTGATCCTGGTGGCAGAAATGTTCCGGAGAGCCCAGGAAATCGCAGCAACGAACTATGAATTTTTACTATTGTATGCGCAAGCGGGCGCCATTTACTGGATCATCTGCTTTGGTCTCTCGTTAGTACAGGGACGAATCGAAAACCGTTTAGATCGCTATGTCGCGAAATAAGAAGGAGCTCATAACATGATTGTCGTACAGAGCTTATATAAAAAATTTGGAGAAGTCGAAGTACTCAAAGGCCTTGACTTAACCGTTGAACGTGGAAAAGTAGTTGTCGTCATTGGTCCTTCAGGATCTGGGAAAACGACCCTCCTGCGCTGTTTAAATATTTTAGAGACACCGACTTCAGGATCGGTCCAGATTGAAAATCAAACGTTGGATTTTAGCGGAAAAGTATCTTCCAAAGAGATCGCTAATTTTCGCAGATTGACAGGGATGGTGTTTCAAAGCTATAACCTTTTTCCCCATATGACGGTACTTCAAAACGTCATGGAAGGTCCGATGACCGTAAAGAAAGAGGCGAAAGCACAGGTCGAGGAGAAGTCGAAGCAGCTGCTTGCAAAGGTGGGTCTTGCCGATAAGGAAACTGTATACCCATTTCAACTGTCAGGGGGCCAGCAGCAACGAGTAGGAATCGCTCGGGCGCTCGCCATGGAGCCGAAAGTGATGCTGTTTGATGAGCCAACGTCTGCCCTTGACCCAGAGCTTGTTGGCGAGGTTTTGCGAGTCATGAAGGAGTTGGCCGAAGAAGGAATGACCATGATCGTTGTCACCCATGAAATGAGGTTTGCTCAAGAAGTGGCGGACGAAGTCATTTTTATGGACGACGGCAAAATTGTGGAGCGAGGCACCCCAGACGACATCTTCAAGACACCAAAAGTAGAGCGGACGAAGCAGTTTCTTCGTCTCATTCATAGTAGAGTGTAACGAAATAAGGCGAAGAAGGACCCCTGCTGCAGAACGAGTGTCGCAGGGGTTTTTGATCGTTTTCATGATAAAATGAAACCACTGTTTAAAATGACAGCATAGAGGAGTGGCGAACGAATGAAGCAAATGACGTTTAACCATATGAAAATCAATTACAATCCGGCAATGCATGTTTTTACGAATGATGATACTAAGGGAATCGTGTTTGTCTCGAAGGACTTTGATGAAATTCACGCTGTAGTAGAAGTGAGTGAAAATAATAAATTCAAAATACATCCAAGGTGGAATGTGAACTTTTTCGTAAGTGATAGTGAAATCACCGTTGATTTAAATTACTGTGAAGAAGAGGACGAATAATTGTCAAACATGAGAGAGCCCGGCTGTAGATGAGTACAGCAGAGGAATGATGCAGCGAAATTAAAGACGTAGGGCAGAGTCTACTAATACTAATAGTTGATTCTTTCCTGTACGTTTCATGACACGGTAGCCAATAGGGGAAGCGGTTGCGATTCCCTCATGATTAGGTTTGCAGTACCCACCAACTTTACATGTACCGTCATCCCGAACGAGAAGCTTTCCGACAAGGCCGACGGGTACCCATTCAGGTTGACCTTTACGAGAACAACTGTTTTCGGATGGGTCCCAGTCTGGGTTTATTTTTTTCTTATCTCTGTACGTTTTTCCGCTATGACATTTCCTTGAGGGTCTTTCACTTCATGCAGTTTGACTTCCTCGTAAATAGGCCGATTCCATTCATCTACTAAATATTTGCTGCAAGCAGGGTTCTCCGCGTCCGCTAGAACACCGGGATTAGAGCTAGTGATTCCAATAATAAATGTATCCGTCTCATTGGCTTTTCGAATTTTTTCACTTTCTCCGTCAAACGTTACAAAGTATCCAACATCAATGGTCTCTCCATTCGATGATTCAAACATTTCAGCAAAATCACATGCACCCGCAGCTGTGATCAATCCAGCCGTTGTGACGGTACTATCAAAGCAGGCAGAACCATCTACTAAAATTTTTGCTACAACCCCGTTTGGGTCACATTGACTTATACCATTGACAAGGTACCATGAATAATTTGGATCAGCAGGTGCTGGTCCACCGAAAAGTCCCATTACATGGACACCTTCTTTGTTATTAGCACATGTTCCTAGACCTTCTGTGTGAGATCGAAGTCCATTGGCTATGGTCACCTGACCTTGCGCATGGGAAGCTGCGCCACTAGCAGTAGTTAAAATACCTTCCGCATGAGAGGCTAAATTGTTAGCAGTAGTAATCAATCCTTCGGCATGAGAGTTTTCTCCTGTTGCTCTTGTGTTAAACCCTTCGGCATGGGCATTAGCACCAGTAGCGATTGAGAATTCCCCTTCCGCGTGGGAAGCAATTCCGTTCGCTGTAGTATTGATTCCTTCCGCGTGTGCAGCTATAGCCCCTGCGCCTGTTGTCGTGTTTCTTCCTTCTGTATGTGAGGCTGTTCCATTAGCGATTGTCGCTTGACCTTCTGCGTGAGCCGCTCGGCCAATTGCTTGCGTTCTAATAAAATCCAACATTTCTCCTTCGGTATGGGAGGCGACTCCGCTTGCGGTCGTTCGGTTGCCTTCCGCATGGGAAGCGACTCCACTGGCAATCGTTAAAATTCCTTCGGCGTGGGCATGTGAACTGCTAGCCGTTGTATTAGTACCCTCTGAATGAGCGGCCATTCCACTAGCCGTTGTAAATAATCCTTCCGCATGCGAGAAATCTCCTATGGCTTGTGGGCCTGGGCTTGTGTTGACATCCAAAGTGCCTCCTTCTGCGTGAGAGGCAAACCCGCTGGCAATGGTTCCAACGCCTTCCGCATGAGCGCTGTCACCATCAGCTGTCGTAGGGGCAGGATTGCCTTGTGGATCAACAGCACCTCCCTCGGCATGAGCGGCTCTCCCGCTTGCTGTATTGCCTTCTCCTTCAACATGAGATGCCTCCCCACTTGCGGTGGTTTCACGTCCTTCCGCATGGGCACTATGGGCACTGGCATTTGTGCCAAACCCTTCGGCATGAGCCGCGGTTGCGGCAGCTGTTGTGGTTGAGTTTTGCCCTTCGGCGTGAGAGCTGGCTCCATGGGCAGCTGTGTTATTCCCCTCGGCGTGAGAGTTCACACCGTTTGCGATCGTATCAGCTCCCTCCGCATGAGACCTTAACCCTCGAGCCCTTGTATCTTTTCCCTCGGCATGAGAATTTCTGCCAATGGACACTGTATCCTTTCCCTCGGCGTGAGAATTGAATCCTCTTGATCTTGCTCGCCGCCCTTCGGCATGAGCACTTCTTCCCCTCGATACAGTCTCTTTTCCTTCTGTATGAGAAGCACGATTTAACGCTCTTGTTCCGATTCCCTCCGCGTGAGAAGCTACCCGGCGTGCAACAGTATCTTTCCCCTCGGCTTCTGAGCACCGTCCGATTTCTCGCCTATTGCATTGTTGATCCTCATGATTGGACATAGAACTTGACACTTCCTTTCAGTTAATCTGTACTAAGTTATTCGTGCAAGAGAGGACTTGTAAAGGTCAAATTCCTAATCATCTCAACTCAAGAACCTATTTTAAAAAGGCGACCATTGAGCCAAACTTTTTTACGGGTTTATAAAGATAAAACTCTTTAGATTGGGGAAAGGATGGGGGAGCAGTCGAGTTACATAAGGTTGGACCGGGAAAGAGTGTTTTTTTTAAGACGATTGCAGGTCTACTTGTTCCCACGGAAGGGACTGTAAAAGTATTTGGCGAGGACATTGGGAAGGGGAAGTTTCCAAAAAATTTTGGGGCTTTGTTAGACACTCCTGGCTTTCTAGGGCAATACTCAGGCTTCCGTAACTTAAAATTGCTAAGCTCTATTAAAAATCAAGTGACAGATGAAGAGCTAAAAGAGGTCATTTCCTTCGTCGGGTTAAACCCTGATGACCCTAGGCCCGTCCGTAAATATTCACTAGGAATGAAACAACGGCTCGGTATTGCACAAGCGATCATGGAAAAACCGAAACTATTGATTTTGGACGAACCAATGAACGGGTTGGATGAATCGGGGGTCCATGATATGAGGCAAATGATTTTAGATTTTAAAAATCAAGGAATGACGATTTTGTTGGCAAGCCATAACTCGGAAGACATCTCGATCCTATGTGATGTCGTTTATCAAATGGATAACGGACAACTAACATTGAAAGAGGAGCACGTTGCTGTTTCAAGAGGATAAGCAGAGGATATAATAGATTTATTTGAATCAATCGTTGGGATTTTATTTTGGCTACTAATCATTTATATGATTTCCAGAGTCTTTGTCCATTTTGATCATCAAAAGAAAGAAATGAAATCCCTTCATGAGAAGGTGGATCAGTTGCTTGAAGAGAGGAAAGATCAGTAAATGATAGCGGCTTTCAGGTGTTTAGCATTATATCAATTAAGACTTCAATACACTGGTTGAATGTTTGGTATTGCTTCATCAAGTTTGACGTTCATGTCGATTCTAGGTACTTTTCTTGTTAAACCGATAGAATCTCAACAGCACCCCAGCCATCGCTTCAAATGGTATGGATTCTGTGTTACCCATGGAAAAGACCAAGTGTTTGCAGGCTGATAGGAACCCGTGGTACCGTTAGAAGTGAATGGATAGGGGAAGGGGCGATACAGCCATGAGTACAGCAAATTTGGAGGAGCGTCTTGCTACGTTAAAAGCGGATTATATCAAGTATCAGGGCGATTTGGAGAAGGTTGAATCCACTGGTGGCGATGGGGGGCCCATTGAGCGCCAACTTTGTCAGCTTGAAGAAGAAATCCAGAAAATTCGCGAAGAAATCCGCAGCAACGGATAAGGGAAGGCATGGCCCTTAAAGTGAAAACTCCTTACGAACGGCACCTCATTGACAATTAAACCAATGGAGGTGCTTTTTTTGTTAGAAAAAACATGCTACCCCTGCAATTTATACAATTCACGGGCCATCGCTTCAAGAATGTACACGACGGGCACTTGGGTCGTGATGTTTGCTTTCTCAAAAAACTCTTCCGAGACATAATACGAAAGATTGACATCTGCTACTTTTGCTATTGTGGAAAATTTATTGTTGGTGATGCTAATGATTTTGCTACCTTCTTGTTTTAGCTGATTCACTTGGGTGATGGTAAAGTGGGTTTCCCCTGAGACAGATAGGGCGATGGTGACGCTGTTCTGCCGGAGCTTGGAGTGAATCGGGTAAGAAAAGTCTTTAATGTACATCGATAATTTCCCTAAGGCGGAAAAATACCTTGCGCCATATTCAGCTAAGATTCCAGAACTGCCGATTCCGATGAAGATGACGTTTTCCGCATCGGCCACAAGGGCAGCGGCCTCGGAAATTCTTTCTTCCAAGTCCCCTTTAAACGCCCGTTCGAAAAATTCCGCAATCGCATGCTGGGAGCTTTTAATCGGAGCTTTCTTCTCTTTTTCTAGGTGCATTTTTAGCTTCACTTTAAATTCGGAAAACCCGTCGCAATCCACTTTTCGGCAAAAACGCAAAATCGTCGCTGTCGATACGTGGGTTTCGTCAGCAAGCTCACGAATCCGCATGTACGCTACTTTTTCTGCGTGTTGGCAAATGTAGTTGTAGATCGACATTTCTAACTCATTAAAGGACGCAATGACCTCACTTGAAAACATCGTATACCCCTTCTCTGTCCATGATTTCCTTACTAGATGTTCTATACTGCTACATATCCCATCGTTGCATTGCTTTGCTACTATTTCACCGCTATTGTATCTTCCGTTTGAATAACACTATTATAGCACTAAGTAACATACTGTTACAAAAATGTAACACGCGACTTTCGGTGTGATAACAAACCAGATGGTCTCCGCTTGTTTACGATCACCACCCTTCCATTTACGATGGTGGTAGAGGTTAACTAAACGTTTGTTTAAAAGAGGCGAAGGCCCGTATCGGTAAGCTCTTCGATTATCAAAAACGGATCAGTTTTTGGTCTTTTGTGAAACGGGAAGACAAGAAGATTTCAATAGGAGGAATGGCAGATGACACGATTTCCAGAAGGTTTTCTATGGGGCGGGGCAACCGCCGCTAATCAAATGGAAGGTGGCTTTCATGAGGGGAACAAAGGGCTAAACATTGCCGATGTTCTTCCCGGAGGCAAAGAGCGGCTAACGATTTTAAAGCAACCAGGCTTTACCTTTGAAATCGATAAAGAGAAGTACTCGTACCCGAACCATGAAGCGATCGACTTCTACCATCGCTATCAAGAGGATATTGCGTTATTTGCTGAGATGGGTTTTAAAGTGTTTCGGATGTCGATTGCGTGGACGCGGATTTTTCCGAATGGAACTGAGCTAGAGCCGAACGAAGAAGGTCTTGCTTTCTATGATCGAGTGTTTGATGAATTGCATAAGCACGGAATCGAGCCTGTTGTGACGATTTCTCACTATGAAATGCCGCTCAACCTCGTGAAGCAATATGGCGGGTGGAGAAGCCGCAAATTGGTTACGTTTTTTGAGCGATATGCGCAGGTCATTTTTAACCGCTACCAAAAGAAAGTGAAGTATTGGATGACGTTCAATGAGATTAACGGGGCCCTCCACTTCCCCATTATGAGCATGGGCTTCTCTATTGAAAACGAAGAAACAAAGCATCAGGACATTTTTCAAGCGTTCCACCATCAATTTGTAGCGAGCGCTCTGGCGGTAAAAGCGTGCCGCGAAATCATTCCAGATGCGCAAATTGGCTGCATGATCTTATTTGCGCCTGTGTATTCGTACGATTGCCATCCTGACAATGTGATGTATGCCCTTGAGGAAGAGCGGCTGTTTAATTTCTTCTGCGGTGATGTGCAAGTGCGTGGGGAGTACCCAGCTTTCATTCGGCGCTATTTCAAAAAGCACAACATCACGCTTGAGATTGAGGAGGGCGATCTCGACATCATCAAGGAGCATACCGTCGATTACATCGGACTAAGCTACTACATGTCACAGACGCAAATGCTTGATAAAACAGGTGCTGATGTTGCTCCAGGAAACTTATTAGAAGGAGTAAAAAACCCATTTCTGAAAGCGAGCGATTGGGGCTGGGAAATCGATCCGACCGGCTTGCGAATCTCGTTAAACAAGCTCTATGATCGTTATCAAGTACCACTGTTTATCGTAGAAAATGGCTTAGGGGCTTACGATACGGTAGAGGAAGATGGTTCGATTCATGACGATTATCGGATTGACTATTTACGCAGTCATATCGAAGCGATGGCCGAAGCGGTTGAAGATGGGGTCGAGCTGATGGGCTACACGAGCTGGGGCTGCATTGATTTAGTAAGTGCTTCTACCGGCGAATTTTCGAAGCGCTACGGCTTTATCTACGTCGATAAGCATGATGATGGTAGCGGCACACTCGAACGGAAGAAGAAGGATAGCTTTTTCTGGTATAAAAAAGTAATCGAATCGAATGGGATCGATTTAGGGTAACGGTATAAAAACATTTAAGCTCTCGGAGGTGTAAGGCAATGACAGAAGGTATTAAGATTGCGACGATTGGTGGGGGTTCAAGCTACACGCCTGAACTTGTTGAAGGATTTATTAAACGCTATGATGAGCTGCCGGTTCGTGAACTATGGCTCGTCGATATTGAGGAAGGCAAAGAAAAAATGGAGATCGTCGGGAACCTTGCGAAGCGCATGGTTCAAAAAGCGGGTCTACCGATTGACATTCATCTAACCCTTGATCGAAGAGAAGCGTTAAAAGGAGCCGATTTCGTTACGACGCAATTTCGAGTGGGCTTGCTGGATGCGCGGGCAAAGGATGAGCGAATTCCATTAAAGTATGGCGTGCTCGGTCAAGAGACGAACGGGCCAGGCGGCTTGTTTAAAGGGCTGCGCACGATTCCGGTTATTCTTGACATTTGCCGTGACATGGAGGAGCTGTGTCCGGATGCATGGCTTATCAACTTTACGAATCCAGCGGGTATGGTGACAGAAGCAGTCTTACGTTATGCCAATATTAAAAAAGTCGTCGGGCTATGCAATGTTCCCATCGGGATCGAAATGGGTGTCGCCAAACTGCTTGATGTGGATCACTCGCGCATTCGCATTGACTTTGCCGGCTTGAACCATATGGTGTACGGACTCGATGTTTATTTAGACGGTGTCAGTGTAAAAGACAAAGTGATTGAGATGATCACAGATCCGAACAATAGTAGTTTCGTCAAAAACATCGACGGGCTCGGCTGGGAGCCATCCTTTATCAAAGCGCTCGGCGTCCTCACATGCCCATACCATATGTATTATTACAAGTCACGGGAAATGGTCGAAAAGGATTTGAAAAAAGCTGAAGAGGAAGGCACACGGGCTGAAGTCGTCCAACGCTTAGAAAAAGAACTGTTTGAGCTGTATAAGGACCCGAATCTGGACATCAAGCCACCGCAGCTCGAAGAACGAGGCGGAGCCTATTACTCTGATGCCGCCGTCCGCTTAATCCATTCGATTTATACAGATCGACGAGATATTCAACCCGTGAATACGATGAATCGTGGGGCAATCGCAAGCATCCCGAGCGACTCAGCGGTGGAAGTGAGTTGTGTCATCACAAAGGATGGACCGAAGCCGATCGCGATGGGAGATTTGCCAGTCCCGGTCCGCGGACTCGTTCAGCAAATTAAGTCGTTTGAACGGGTAGCAGCAGAAGCGGCCGTTACTGGCGATTATGATCTTACGGTTCTGGCGATGACGATCAATCCATTAAGTCCATCGGACACGATCGCGAAACAAATCGTTGATGACATGCTTGAGGCACACAAGGAGCACTTGCCGCAATTTTTCAACGAAGTTCAAGCGTAATAAAGGAGAGGGGCTGTTCATGTTGAGCAGCCCCTGTTTCTCGTATGAAAGAGATGTCCAGCTCCAAGAGCTCTCCGTAATTCTTTTAACTCCGTGGCCTTCCCCCCTTATTCATTTCGCTCTACTTTTAGGACAAAATCGAGCAAATGATGATCCTCGATCGGAATTTTCGCCTTTACATCGAACGTCCCATTGTCAATGATCAGCAAATGAGCGTCGGCTCCTTTCTCGCGTAAATAAATCTCATTTACGACATGGTCATAATAAAGGATCTCGTAGATAGCGTCCTTTTGAATATAGTCTTTTTCCAAGGCTTGAAACGTAGGGTTTTCGCCAAATGTAAGCAGACCGAGGGTAACCCCGTCCTCCTCACTCTGGACAAGATATAAGGCTTTGTTTTCTTCGAGAAAAACAGTTCCTTCGCCCTCAAAGTAATACATATCTTGATGTGGGAGGTGGTGAAACGGATAGGTGGCGTGATACCGGAACTCACGATCGTAAACAAACAACGTTCCCTCCTCACTTAAAATATAAGCATAATCATCATCCGCATAAAGGGGGTAGAGATCTTGTCCCCCTAGTTGAAAATCTTCGTAGGTGACGTTCTCCTTCGCCATATCGACAATCCCAATCCCTGCGTTCTCATAGTGCCCTTCTTGATTGAAACGACCGCTAAGGCCGTATATGATCCTTTCCTGAAACCCTAACAGTGGTGCACTTTTGGGTACAAAATCTGGCTCTGTTTCAAAGCTTTGTTCCGTTGTTGCATTGGAAAGAGAAACACTAAACGTGTCAGAATCGATATTTTGCTCACTCGTTTTGTGGGAGACGGCTGTATCAAATAACACCTCTTCCCCGTAGTGCTCAAGGTTTTGCACGCCAACGTTAGATGAAAAATAATCGAGCTCAACTTTTTCAAAGGAAAGGCGCTGTAAGTCAAACGTATAATAGTAATTATCAGACGTGGCCTCCCCAAATAACGAAACGTACAGGGTATCCATATCGGTTGGCTTTTGGTGGATAAGCATACGACGAAACTCGTCATCAACAATTTCGAACTCCTCAACGACTTCCCCATTCTCGTTTATAGCTTTCACAATAGTGGCGTCTTGATTGACTCGGATGTCAGCCGGATAGAATAGTAAATAGTCGCTCTCCTCATTTGTTAAAAGATCGAGATGAAACTGCTCGATTCCTTCGACTTGAACTCTTTCCAGTTGGACTTTCGTCTTTGCCACCGCAATGATCACGATAAGTAAAAGCGTGCTTATTAATAGTAATCGATACCACTTCATGCGATTGGTTCTCCCTGACTTGGGCTTACATTACAAAATGGATGGACATGGTTCACAACATTCTCTCCTAGTATTGTTTTTAATTTATATTACTATAAAACGAAGGGGAATGGGAAAAAGTTCTAGAATACTAGAAAGTAGCCTTAAAAGGAGGAAAAATCGTGATGATCCCAAACAATGCATCGAAGCTTTATCGGAAAGATAGGATCGTGAAGGACCCCAAAAGGAGATCAATATGGAATTATTATTGCAACTAAGCCTATTTGTCCTCTTGATCATCATCATAAATTTTGTCATGAAACAATTTGGTAAAAGGGGTTTCCTGTTCGTTTTGGTTATACTTTTTGCTAGTTTAATCACTTTAATAATAGGGGTCAATGGTGTTGCGGATCGTTCTTTTTGGTTGATCATTTTGTTCGCTTCAATTCCTCTATCTATAGGAATTACACAACTCATAAAGAAGCAGAAGGACTAAAAAATCTCTATTGTTTTACATTTCTTTTTGTTGATGAAAGCTAATAGAGTAAATAAAATAAACAACAGCCCTCATCACCTCCTCACAGGCAATGAGGGCTTTTCTCGTTAATTCTTGGCTGCCTGTCTGTGAAAGACTGCTTCACTTGCAGCTAGGACTTTGTTTCGTAAGCCGTCCAGGTCATCGAATAACAGCTTGCCGTGTCGTTTAACGGGTCGGCCGGCGATGAAGACTGAATCAACGTTTTCAGGCCTCGCGCTTTGGACAACCGCACCAACGGGCTCATGATTGAGCGGGAACAGGTTGAACGACGATGGGTTGATCAAGAGAAGGTCTGCCTCTTTCCCTACGTCAAGGGTTCCGATTTTATCGTCTAGCTTGAGGGCTTTTGCACCGTTCAGTGTGGCGAACGTTAACACGTCGTTCGTTGTCATCTTCAGCTGCTCCGGCATTTCTCCGCGGTCGAGTCGTTGTTCATTTTGCCACGCTCGTTCGGCTTGAAGGGCGAACTTCATCTGAGCGAACATATCACCTGCGGTAGCAACGACAACATCGACGCCGAGGGTGACTAGGCCACGGTGCTTATGGAGGTAACCGGTGGCTGGATAGCCGTGCCCCATCATCATTTCTACTTCAGGGGTGACGGATAGGGAGGCGCCGCTTTCCGCAATGTATTCATACTCATGTGGTTGGATTCGGTTCACATGGACGAGGTTTAAGTCCGAATCGAGCAAGCCGGCTTCACGCATACGGGTGATGGAACGGTCATGAGGGCCCCACGTACCGAATCCGATGTGCATCGACGCAATGGCATCAAGTTCTCTCGCTAGCTGGATATCATCAAGGGTGACCTCCCATGAGCTGAATTCCGGTCCGCGAATCGCTAATGCCATGGTCAGCAGCTGATCGTCCGACTGAAAATATTCTTTTTTTACCCGCTTTGCGTCTTTCGGGTGTCTCACTTCACTGTCACGGGACCAATACGTCTCATACCCAGGGGTGCCATGGGCGAAGACGGCACGAATTCCAGCTGCTTGAAGTCCTTTGATCGACGCGTCGGCGTGCTCAGGGGTCTCGAGCATGGACCAATCGAGCACCGTGGTCACCCCTGCATCAATCGCTTCGAGAGCGCCCCAAAGGTTGGCAATATAGGAGTCTTCAGGGGTTAGCATTGATCCTAGATTACCGTAATATAAATTGTCTAAATAGGTGAGCAAGGTCCAGTCTGTACCGATGTGACGGAGTAGTGACTCCCATACGTGCCGATGCGTATCGACAAAGCCTGGCATGACGATTTTACCCTCGGCGTCGATGATTTCTGTATCGACTTCTGGTTCGATGTTTGGGCGGATGTCCCGAATCCACTTGCCTTCGATCAGGATGTCTTTTGCTTGTGGTTTGTGGTTTCCTTTCATGTCTAACACAAGTCCGTTTTTAATTAATTGCTGTTTCATAAAGAAATCCTCCCCTTGAATCAATTGCTTCGTTCGCCTCGATTCCGCCAGTTGGCGATGACTGATCCCCCTTTCCTAATCATTTCAACTAAAACGAGACGCGCATCGTGTACTCTATACCCGTTTTTGACTTCTTTATCCCATTTATTTTGTAAAAATGGTAGAAAGATAGAAAACCCTTGATCAAATCAATCGATCAAGGGCTCTGAATTGTTTAATCGTTTAAGATGCCTAAGTATTCCTTCCATGGGCCAACATCTGTATCATAGCGCTTCGCCATGCTTCTTACGATTTGCGCGATGTGGGTCAGGTCATGGACAACCCATGCCGAGAGGAGTTCCCTTACTTTGACGACACCAAATGCAGGGTGGGCGCCTGTTCGTTCAAGGTCGGCTTCCGATTGAACAAGACTTCGGAGAGTGTTTAGGTTCTCTTTTCGCAGTTGCTGAAACTCCTTAAACCTCTCGGTAATTGGAACCGCGTTGCTTTGGTTTAAGTGTGAGAAGCGATCGAATGCTGGAAATGGCTTATGTTCCCCTTCTTGTAAAATAAAGCGCAGACGTGGAATCCAATTCGTTTTTTCCGCTTCAATCAAATGAACAACGACCTCATATACCGTCCACGTCTCATATCCTTCATTGCATTGATGCCACGAATCAGATAAACCCTCAAGAAAAACCTCCAGTGTCTTTGGGGTGCGCTCCAGCAATTGAATGGCTTCGTTCATTTGAAAATTCATCCTAAACCCCTCCCAGTGTTATATGAAATGTCTACGTAAAGTATAAACGATCACACAGCTTTGCGGGTACAATAGAGGCGCTGATTAACATAAACATACAATGGAGCAAACAAAAACCGTAACCCTACTTTAGGCTACGGCATAAAAAATGAGTGCACCTTGGCTATGATTGGCTTTCGGACATAAACGGATGGTCAAGGAAATTGTATTCCTTATCCTTTTTTACTAGAGAGTTGCCCTCTGCAAAGACAGATTCAAAAAAGCGTCTCGCCGGTTCGGCAAGGGTGCGATAATAATCGGCAAACAGATGGGCAGCTGAATCACCTAACCATTTTTCAGGTAAGAGCTCTTGCGGAAGGCCCGGATCAATAAAAAGGAATTTACGATATTCGTGGACGAGCAATGTCCGCTCAACAAAGCAGGCCCCATCACTCATTTCTCCTTTTTCAATTTTGTTCTTATCAATCACATATTTCTGGCTGTACTTTTGGATAAAAGCTAAATACTTTTCATTAATTTCATCTAGATCCCAACACTTTTCGATCAACGTTTTTGGTTCACCCATGCCTCTGTAGTCCGCGCAGAAAAAATGGACGTAGGGGGAAATCTCATATTTTTCGATCAGTGTTTCAACTTGTTCTTCCAATGGGTTCGGGGTAATCCAGCAACTATTCGCTAAAAGTCCAAAACCACTCCAAACGAGCTCTTTCCGCAGTTCATCCCGTAAGCTTCGTTTTTCCTCCGGGATTGAGTAAATCAACAAACGCCACTTTTCGTCCCAAGAGGGGGCTTCTAGTTTGTAAATCCGCTGTGCGGCTTCAGCCATTCGTTTTCGGCCCTGATCGGTGAGGGAGTAGTAACTTTTGTTCCCTTTTTTTTCCGACTGAATCCAACCTTGCTTGCTCATTCGTGAAACCGCTGCACGAACGGATTGCTCGTTATGGCCGAACTCCTGCAAAAAACGAATTAAGCTACCAATCCATATCACATTTCCATAGTGACGAATGTAATCTCCGTATAACGTAAAAATCATTGAACGAGTATTTGGTTGATTCTCCAAGATTCATCCCACCCTGTTTTAACATTTGCCATGTGTAAAAAGCTATAATGTTTATTTTACTATAAATTAAAAAAACGTCATAATACCTCCAGCGAAAATGAAAAAGAAGGGGGCCTTCAAAAAGGAGGCACACCCTTTCATAATGCAGAGCGGGAGAGTGGCTTATAAAAGCTAGACGAAAAAGATTAACTAGAAATTCTTTCGTTCGACTTCCGCTTATCAACAATTCGCTTGGCTTTACCTTCAAATCGAGGGAGAGTGCCCGGTACCTTTAAGTGAACATCCATTGAAACGAGCATTTCCTGCTTCAATGTTTGCTGAATTTTCCCCTTTAGTAATGATGCATGAGGATGGTTTAAATCGCCATGGAGATCGAGCGTATAATATTCGTCCTTGAGTTCTACATGTAACGCCACTTCATCGAGAGCCCCATTCTTAACTAAATGGAGCTGATAGTGGCAGTCGAGCTCGTCCATTTTTAAGATGCATTGTTCAATTTCTGACGGGAACACATTAACCCCGCGAATGATTAACATGTCATCTACCCGGCCTTTTACCCGGCTCATGCGAGCAGTCGTTCTTCCGCACTCACATGGTTCTCTAGTGAGGGATGCAATGTCGCCTGTGCGGTAGCGAATGACAGGCAATGCCTCTTTTTGTAGCGTTGTAAAGACAAGTTCCCCTTCTTCACCGTCAGGAAGACACTCAAGAGTAATAGGGTCAATAATTTCGGGATAAAAGTGATCGTCAGCAATATGGAGTCCATTTTGACATTCGACACACTCCATTCCAACTCCTGGTCCAATGACCTCACTGAGTCCGTAAATATCCATCGCTTTCATGTTGAACATCGTCTCCAAGTTCTTTCTCATCTCTTCCGACCATGGTTCGGAACCGAGGATTGCATATTGAATCGACGTTGAGGCCGGGTCAATGCCCATTTTTTTCATCGTTTCACCTATGTTCATGATGTAGGAAGGAGTTCCGCAAATAACTCGAGGCTTGAAGTCTTGGATGAGGGTGATTTGTCGTTGGGTATTCCCGCCGGAGATCGGAACGGTGACACAGCCGAGTTTTTCAGATCCGCCATGAAGACCTAATCCTCCGGTGAACAATCCATACCCATACGCATTATGCAAAAGGTCTCCCTTACGTCCTCCAGCCATGAAAATGGACCGTGCGATAATAGACGACCAATGTTCAAGATCTTTTTGCGTGTAGGCGACAACCGTAGGTTTCCCGCTTGTTCCAGAGGAGCCATGTAAGCGAACGACTTCATTCAGAGGAACAGCCAATAAGTGGAATGGGTAGTTTTCCCGTAAGTGATGCTTTTGTGTAAACGGGAGTTTCTGTACATCATTTAACGACTGGATATCTTCAGGCTTAACGTCTCCTTCTTGAAACGCTTTTCGGTAAAAGGGGACGTTTTCATAAACAAGCTTTACCGTGCTTTTTAAATGGTAGGTCTGAAGTTTTTCCTTTTCTTCTAAAGATAACGTTTCAACCTGATCGTAAAAAGCCATCAATTGCACCCTCCTACATAATAAAAATAAAACGGTTGATAATATATCGTCATATTTATTTTTAAACTACTCGTTTATGAAAGCGTTGTCAATAATAAATAGAATTTTATGAAAAATTAATTACCTAAAGACATAGAAATTAAGGGATTTTTCTGTTTAAGATAATTTCTTTGCAAAGAAAGGATATTGTCAAATATATAACGTAATTATATAATGTCGTTAAATAAACGTTACAAAAGGAGTTGTCGATATGTACAATTTTGTTGAGCACGGTGGTGTGATCAACGGACAGGAGGAGGATCAAGAGAAATATGCTGCTTTTATGGAGAAGATTGACAGTGGTAAAAAGATTGAAGCAGATGACTGGATGCCAAAGGATTATAGAGAAACACTGATCAAGCTTATTTCGATGCACGGGATCAGTGAAATTATGGGGGCGCTCCCAGAGAAAGAATGGGTTCCAAAGGCACCGACACTCTATCGCAAGCTGGGAATCATGGCGAAAGTTCAAGACGAAATGGGACATGGTCAGCTTTTGCTCAGGGTAGCTGAAGATTTACTCGCACCGTATGGAAAAGGTCGAGAAGATTTAATGATTGATTTACTAAACGGTGATTTGAAATTCCATAACGTATTCCACATGGAAACAAAAACGTGGGCGGATGCTGGAGTGATCGGGTGGCTGGTGGATGGAGCAGCCATTATTTCGCAGACGAATATGCTTGATGCTTCCTATGGTCCTTATCAGCGGGCATTGCAGCGGATTTGTGCGGAGGAAGTTTTCCACGCCCAACATGGTGAAGCGATCATCATGGCTCTTGCGGAAGGAACAGAAACACAGCGCCAAATGCTGCAGGAGGCATTGAACCGGTGGTGGCCTGCGCTTCTCATGTTCTTTGGACCAGAGTCTGCTGAAACGACAGGTTCATCAAAACAGGAAGTGACAACGAAATACAAAATAAGAAAAAACTCCAATGAGGAGTTGCGTCAGGCGTTTCTTGATAAATATTTGCCACGTGTGTTTTCCCTTGGGCTAACGGTACCAGATGAAACACTTTACTATAACGAAGATGAAAAGCGTTGGGTCTACCAACAGCCGAATTGGAATGAATTTAAACAAATCATTCGTAACAATGGACCAAGATCAAAAGAGCGGTTGCGTTTGCGAAAATTGGCACATGAAAAAAATAAATGGGTGCGTGAGGCTTTAGCTGCACAACCAGTTACGAATTAGGTATGTCAGAAAGGAGAAGGATGATGGCAGAAAAGAAGGGACCTGGGTTTTATCAAGAATATGAAGTGTTCAGTCGGAAAAGCAGCAGTGCTCCTTTTCAACTGCAATTTAGTCTCTTAGCACCGAATGAAGAAATGGCTCTCATGATGGCCCAAGAGAACTTTATGCGACGGGAACCAGTTGATGACATTTGGGTTGTAAAGCGCAGCCATATTCGCTCAATGACGAGCAGTGAACGGGAGCAATGGACGAAACGCCTCGATAATAAACACTATCGAACAACGAAAGGCTACGGTTATTTAAGACGAAAATGGCGAGAAAAGGAGCAAGTGATGCTAGATGAAAAAGAAATTTTATCTTGGAAAGAGGTGAAAAAATCGTGAATTTTGTAATGACACCTGAAGAGGCTAAGACGAATGAGGCATACTGCAGAGCCCTTATCGAACTGCTCTATCAATTGGCGGACGATGATTATATTGTCGCCTATCGTGGCTCAGAGTGGTTGGGACTGGCGCCGCACATTGAAGAAGATGTCGCTTTTTCCTCTATTACGCAAAATACAATGGGCCACGCTGTCATGTTTTACGAATTGCTTGAGCAGTTAGGAGAGGGAGATGCAGATACGTTGGCACATGAACGTGATCCAGCACTGCGAAAAAACGCGGTTTATCTCGAAAAAAAGAACGGGTCGGGCACTTATCTTGAGGAACCTCATTACGATTGGGCTTTAACTGTTATTCGTCACTTTTTCTATGAAACATTTAAAAAGATAAGGTTGGAGGCTTTGACGCAAAGCTCATATGTGCCACTTGCCAGGGCGGCAGAGAAAGTGTTAATGGAGCAGCCATATCATCTAGCCCATTGGAAAACGTGGCTCTGTCAGCTTCAACAATCGACAGAGGAAGCAAAAAATCGCTTAATGGAGCGAATCGATGAAGCTTGGTTAGAAATCCTTGACATGTTAGAGCTAGGTCTGAAGGGAGGTGAGATGGTTGAGTATCAGCTAATCACCGATGAAGCAACGATTCAGCAACAGTGGGTAAAGGAAATGAATAAAAGCTTGTTTTATGTACCATCACAACCGTTACAAAAACAGAAAGGCAATGGGCGTGACGGCGAGCACACAGACGACTTACAACAAGCGCTTAGCACATGTAGTGAAGTTTATAACAGTGACCGGCATGCCGTTTGGTAAGGGGGAGTGAATGTGGAGCAACAGAGACGTGAAGAAATTATCGCTACGTTAAAAACGGTCGATGATCCTGAACTCCCTTCTGTAAGTGTGTTTGATCTTGGCATGGTTCATTCTGTGGACGTAGAGCAAGGGCTTGTCACCGTGAAGATGATTCCCACATTTATCGGGTGCCCAGCTCTTGACATGATTAAGAAAGATGTCAAACGAGCAGTAGAGGTGCTTCCGTGGGTTGAGGTATGCGAAGTGTCCTTCTCCATGCAAGAATTATGGTCAACGGCTGCGATTACAGAAGAGGGGAAGACATGTTTAAAGAAACACGGCATCGCGCCTCCTCCAGAACATTATGTGGTCGGTGAAGAATGGAGCGTTCAATGTCCATACTGTGAGTCAGCCTATACATCGATTGAAAATATATTTGGTCCAACGGCCTGTAGAAGTATCTTATACTGCCGCGCCTGCAAAAATCCTTTTGAAGCGATGAAGCCGATCATTGCTCAGCCAGCAAATGACAAAAAGTGATGAAAGGGGAAAACATGATGGTGAAGTTAATTGCACTTTATGAACAACCGGAGGATAAACAAGCGTTTGATGAGCATTATTTTAACACTCATGCACCATTAACACGAAAAATTCCAGGTTTACGCGACATGAAAGTCACACGGATTGTCGGATCTCCGATGGGAGAAAGCAAATTTTACTTAATGTGCGAAATGTACTACGACGACCACGAATCTCTTCAACAAGCCATGAGAACGGACGAAGGAAAAGCATCGGGTAAAGACGCAATGAAGTTTGCAGGCAAGCTCTTAACACTAATGATAGGTGAGGAGATGGATGAGTAGCGATTTCATTCAGTCGTGGACCGAAGGAGCAGTGGGCGTGATTCAGCTCAACCGTCCAAAAGTCGCGAATGCTTTAAATCGTCAGATGGTTCAGGAAATAGTAGAGCAAGCGGAACGCTACGATCGTGATCAAGAGATTCGCGTCATTTTAGTCAAGGGGAGCGAGCGGGCATTTGCTGCAGGAGCTGATATCCGAGAGATGGAAGGTGAAACTCCTATTCGTTTTGAGCTAGCCGACCCTTTTGCTGACTGGGATCGATTTACGAGAATTCATAAACCGATGGTAGCTGCGGTGAATGGCTTTGCCTTAGGGGGCGGCTTTGAATTGGCCCTTCATTGCGATCTAATTGTGGCAGCGACCAATGCTCGTTTTGGCTTTCCAGAAGTGTCGTTAGGTGTTTTACCAGGGGCAGGGGGGACTCAGTTGCTCACTCGCGCGGTAGGACGAAAGAAAGCGCTCGAATGGATTTGGACGGGTAAGCACATATCAGCTCAAGAGGCGTTGCAGATTGGGATTATCAATAAAATCGTTGAGCCAGAGCTAGTAGAAGAGGAGGCTTTTCGATTGGCTCGAACCATTGTCAAGCAAGCACCAATTGCCGTTCGTCTTATTAAGGAAGCTGTTCATCAGGCAGAGGACGTAACGTTAGCAGATGGCATGATGCTCGAAAGGAAAAATTTTTATCTCGCGTTTGCTACAAAGGATCAAAAAGAAGGAATGAAAGCCTTTCTTGAAAAACGTCCACCGATTTTTAAAGGAGAGTAAAGATGTGCGAAGAGTTTAAAGACATTATCTATGAGGAGAAGGGACAAGTGGCTTGGGTCACATTAAATCGGCCGGCAACCTACAATGCATTTACACCTGTTATGAATCGAGAAGTGACCGTTGCATTAAAAAAGGCCAATCAATCGGATGCAATTCGAGCGATTGTGTTGACGGGGACTGGAAGAGCGTTTTGTTCTGGTGAGGATTTAGATGGGGTAACGGTAGACACAGATCACGGAGCGATTTTGCGAGCTCGATACCATCCGATGATGCAAGCGATGAAGCAAGTCGAGAAACCAATAATAGCCGCCGTCAATGGGACAGCCGCAGGAGCGGGCATGAGTTTAGCGTTGGCAGCAGACTTCCGACTCGTACATGAGAATGCAAAATTTGTTAGCGCTTTCTTAGGGGTTGGGTTGATCCCAGACTCCGGGTTTTTGTACCAACTTCCGCGGATGATTGGGTATGCGAAGGCGCTAGAGCTAGCCGTGCTTGGCAAGCCGCTCTCAGCTGAGGACGCACAGAGGTATGGGCTCGTCACTGAAATCTTTGCAGCGGATGAGTGGGAAGATGGTATTGCTAATTTTTCGATGAAAATAGCCGCTCTTCCGACGAAGGGGATCGGTTTAATAAAACGACTCATGATCGACGGCATGAACGAAGACTTTCTAGATGTGTTGGAAAAAGAAGCGCAAGCCCAGCGGATCGCAGGACAATCTGCTGATCATAGGGAAGGGCTTGAAGCATTTAAACAAAGCCGTCCCCCTGTGTTTACAGGCCTGTAGGCAGTGCTGAAATTTTAATAGAAAAGGAGCGATTTCATTGGCACATACAGTAAGCGAACAACGAATTCATGAGGTAGGCTCGATGAAACGGGACCACTATCGGATGGTCATTAACGGAGAACGGGTCGATAGCGACGAAACGTTTGAGACGTTTAACCCTGCCAAAGGTGAGGTTTTAGCAACAGTTGCAAAAGCAAGTCGTGAGCATGCAGAAAAGGCAGTTCAGGCGGCTCGCCATGCTTTCGATCACGGCAAATGGCGAAAGTACCCTGTTGGAAAACGTGCTCGTGTGCTTAATCAAATTGCCGCCATTATGAGGGAGCGGTTTCAAGAGCTTGTGGAAATCGAAGTGCTCAATAGTGGCAAAGCGATCAGTGCTGCTCAAGCACAAATCAATCAAGCAATCGAAGACTTTGAGTTTTATGCTGGGGCGATTGTAGGCCATCGTGGAACCGTAAACAACGTCCCTAATGGATTTCTGAACTACACACAGAAGGAGCCGGTCGGTGTTTGTGCACAGATCATTCCGTGGAACTACCCGTTGATGATGGCAGCATGGAAAGTCGCTCCGGCACTAGCTGCGGGTTGTTCTGTTGTTGTTAAGCCGGCAAGCTTAACCCCGATTACAGCGATTCTTTTAAATGAAATTTGCCATGAAGCTGGTGTGCCAGAAGGTGTGGTCAATACGGTTGCAGGGGCTGGAAGCGTTGTTGGAGATTATCTAGTTGGGCATGAAGACGTAAATAAAGTCGCATTTACAGGCTCTACTCCAATCGGAAAAGACATCATGGAAAAGGCGTCACACACATTGAAGCGTGTCACGTTAGAGCTCGGCGGTAAATCACCTAATCTAGTTTTTGCAGATGCCGATATGGAAGCAGCCGTTGCAGGTTCTTTATTTGGGATTTACTTTAATACTGGTCAGTCTTGTGAAGCGAGATCGCGCCTGTTTGTTCATGAAGAAATTTACGATGAGTTTATAGAGGAGTTTATCACTCGCGCAAAAAAGTTACAGCTAGGAGATCCATTTGATAAAGGTACACATGTCGGTTCGATCATTAGTAGAGACCAGCTTGAAATCATTGATAGCTATGTTCGTTCAGCTGAGGAAGAAGGGGCAACGATTGCCTTAGGTGGAAAAGAGAGGCGGGTGGAAGGCTTTGAGAACGGTCATTGGTATGAGCCAACAGTCATTACCAATGTAACACCAGATATGAAGGCGGTACAGGAAGAAATCTTTGGACCTGTTGTGGTTGTCGAAACGTTTCAGGATGAGAGAGAGGTCATTAAGCGGGCCAATGATACGAAATTCGGCTTAGGTTCAGCTATTTGGACGAAAGATCAAGGTCGTGCTACGCGCGTGGCTCATCAGCTGGAAGCAGGGATTGTCATGGTGAACTGTCCATTTTCGGCTTTTCCTGGTACCCCTTTTGGCGGCTACAAAGAATCAGGATTTGGTCGTGAGCTTTGCGTAGAGACTCTCGATCTCTATATGGAGGATAAGAGTATCTTATCCTATTATGGACCAAAGCCTATTAATCCATTCGGAGTTTAAGAGGAAGGTTGCTATGGTGGTTAAACAGGTGACGGTGGTCGGCGCCGGCGTGATGGGGAGAGGCATTGCTTATGTCTTTGCCCTCGCCGGCTTTCAGACCACTTTAACAGATATATCGGAAGAGCAATTGAATCGTGCACAACAATACGTCGAGGAAACAGCGGAAAAAGGGGTAGCCAAAGGGAAAGTTACTGAGGAGCAAAAAGCAGCGATCGTACATGGCTTGAACGTCACAACTCATTTAAAAGACGCTGTGAAGCAGGCGGATCTTATTGTTGAAGCCGTCCCTGAAAAACGAGAGTTGAAACAGGCGGTGCTTGAAGTAGCCGACGAGTATTCTCCCCCTCATGCGGTGATTGCTTCCAACACATCGACCATAAGTCCAACTGAACTTGGCTCTTATACGAAGCGATCCAATCAAACGGCGGTGATGCACTTCTTTAACCCAGTTCCGCGCATGCCGCTAGTTGAGATTGTCAAAGGTCTAGAAACGAGTCAACAAACGGTGGACACGATCCGGGAAGTTTCTGAGCAAATAGGGAAAGAAACGGTGGAAGTCAATGAGTTTCCGGGATTCGTTACGAGTCGAATAAGCGCTTTAATCGGGAACGAAGCGCTTCATATGCTTCAGGAAGGGGTCGCTTCTGCTGAAGACATCGATAAGGCTGTGAGATTAGGGTTGAACTTCCCAATGGGCCCGCTGGAACTAGCAGATCTTGTCGGATTAGACGCTAGGTTAAACAACTTGCGCTATCTGCATGAAACGTTAGGCGAAAAATATCGCCCAGCGCCTCTTTTGGAAAAGCTCGTGAAAGCAGGAAGGTTAGGAAGGAAAACAAAGCAAGGGATCTATAAATATGATTGAAGAGGGGGCTAGTAATGGAGGAAGTTGTCATCATAGATGCGGTTCGAACTCCGATCGGTCGCTATAACGGTGCCCTGCGTGACGTGCGCCCCGATGATTTAGGAGCGATTGTGTTACGTGCGTTGAAGGAACGAAATCCTAAAGTGCCCATAGATGAGGTGGAAGAGGTTGTGTTTGGCAATGCCAATGGGGCGGGTGAAGATAATCGTAACGTAGCACGTATGTCAACGTTATTGGCTGGCTATCCTGTCCAAGTGGCGGCCACTACACTGAACCGGTTATGTGGCTCTGGATTAGATGCGGTCGCCTATGCTGCTCGGATGATAGCCGTTGGTGAAGGGGAGATTGTCATTGCTGGTGGAACGGAGAGCATGACGCGCGCTCCTTACGTGATGGGAAAACCGGGACAAAGCTACATGCGTGGTGATCAAACACTCTATGACACAACCATTGGCTGGCGTTTTGTCCACCCTGTCATGGAAGAGACGTACGGCGTAGACTCAATGCCAGAAACGGCTGAAAATGTAGCCAAAACTTACAGTATTTCGCGTCTAGCACAAGATCACTTTGCCTATGTGAGCCAAATGCGAGCAAAAGAGGCAATGGAATGTGGCCGGTTGGACGAAGAGCTCGTTCCAGTGGAGATCGAGGATAAAAAGAATGGGAAATATGAGGTTCGTACAGATGAACATCCACGTCCAATATCGACAATGGAGAAGTTAAACAGCCTATCGCCGCTTTTTGAAAATGGCACGGTTACTGCGGGGAATGCATCGGGAATCAATGACGGGGCGGCTGCGGTCTTGTTAATGAGTCGAAAAAAAGCGAACGAACTCGGCTTGACACCGCTCGCTTCTTATATCGGGGCAGCGACAGCAGGGGTTGAACCACGAATCATGGGGATTGGGCCTGTATATGCGACGAACAAATTGTTGAACCGTATTGGATGGACGGTGAATGGTCTGGATTTGATCGAATTAAATGAAGCATTCGCTGCTCAGGCGTTAGCCTGCATTCATGAGTTAGGGCTTAACCAAGAAGTGGTCAACGTAAATGGCGGTGCTATAGCATATGGTCACCCACTAGGCGCCAGTGGAGCGAGAATTTTAACAACGCTTCTTTATGAAATGAGAAGAAGGGGAAGCAGGAAGGGACTCGCCACGATGTGTATAGGTGTAGGCCAAGGAATATCTGTAGCGGTGGAGCGGATCGATTAAGATATTGAAAAAACCTATTGTGGAATGTATAAACCCACAATAGGTTTTTTGTATGCCGCTAGTTTATTTCTTTAATGATAACGGATGAAACAGAAGTAGCTACTAATCTGTCCCTTTGAAACAGTTCTGCCTCCACATAGGAAACACTCCGTCCTTGTTTTTTTACGTTGGCTATGACGGTTACCCTGCCAGGAAAAACGGGACGGTGAAAGGTCGTGTGCAAGTGAATCGAACCAAATGTTTGCTTTTCATTTAAGATTGAGGCAACTGCATAAGCCATCGCCACATCGGCAGCCGAGGAGACGAATCCACCCATCACGACCCCAACTCCGTTTACAAAGGATGTATCAGGCTGCCAAATAGCGGTTGCTTGACCTTTGACAGCCTCGATGATGTCGATTTTAAGCAACGAATCGCAAGGCGGAGGAGAGGCATGATTTTTTACAACATCATTCAAATTGACTGTAGGTTGTTGCTGTGCCATTTTTGTGATCAACTCCATTACAAGGTTTTGGGCTGTCGGTTAACAATTGCTTCTATTTTCCTTTAAATTGCGGGGGGCGTTTTTCCTTAAATGCTTGCAAGGCTTCTAAACGATCCTCTGTTGGAATGATCGTTTCATAGGCTTTTGCCTCAATAGCAAGACCCGTATGAAGATCGGTTTGGCAACCATAATGAATCGCATATTTGGCTTGGATTACAGCCAATGGGCCATTCACACTCACTTTTTCTGCTAAACGTACAGCTTCCGTCAGGAGGTGTTTTGAATCACAAACTTCTAGTATAATCCCGAGACGCTGTGCTTCCTCCGCAGCCACTTTTCGACCTGTCAGTATCATTTCTTTTGCACGCTGGCTCCCTATTAATCTTGGTAGTCTTTGCGTGCCACCAGCACCCGGAATAATCGCCCAGGTGACCTCCGTCAGTCCCATTTTTGCTTCGGGGACGGCGAGGCGAAAATCACAGGCAAGTGCCAGCTCGAATCCGCCCCCGAGAGCATACCCGTTAATTGCAGCAATCGTCGGTTGGGGAAGTTCTTCAATTTGGTTGAACACACTACGGATTTTATTCACGTTTCTTCTTACCTGGTTCTCATCTAACGTTCGCCTTTCTTTTAAATCAGCTCCAGCACTAAAAGATTTTCCCCCTGCACCGGTAAAAATCACTGTACGAATGGCAGGGTTCGCTTTCACCTCTTGGATCACTTGGTCAAGATCAAGGAGCATTTGATAGTTAAAGCAGTTTAATTGATCCGGTCGATTGAACGTAATGATGGCCACATGATTCTTGATCGTTTGCAAAACAGTCGAATCCATCGATTGTCCTCCTAACCAACATGTTCAGTTTTTCTACTAAGAAGATCGTCTTTAATTCCTTCCACTTCTTTTTCAGTCCATTCTTCTTTTTTCAGTCCGATGAGCATGAGGTGTAATACGATACCGACCCCCATTCCCCAAGCCGGACCAAGAGTAGCAGTTAAAAAGCCAATGGTGAGAGCAATTCCTCGCGAAACATTTGTGTTCACCATAGACATGGAAATGTAGGCACATGCAAATGCAGTTAATAATAAACTGATTGAAAGTGCGACTGGAAACAGTGGTGTAATGATCCCGATAATAGGCATTAGTAGCCCAAATGGGATCGCGAGTAGATAGAAATTCATCGGTCCACTATAAATAGAATCCATGACAGCTCGCCCTTTTTTATAGCGATCAATGAGAAAGATTTGTACCCCCGTCCAAATCGGCCCATGAACCCAAAGGAGTGGACCTGCTGTCATAAGTTGTCCGAGGTTACGAATCGCCACGATGTAATGGCTGCGTGTCGGATCAATGTTAATGTTTTCATCCGTTCTTGCTTCATCTGCGCCTTTTAATAACGTGTTAGCGACAAGCAAATCGCTGAAGCCAAAAACATAAATGATGATCCCAATCGGGAGGACCGTTAAAATCATTTCCCAGCTTGGTAAGCCGACAGCCCATATCGATAATGTCGCAAGGGTTTCACCAAACGGTGGGATGAAAAAGCCCCATTCAATCGTAAAGGTGAGCTCACCACTTAACCATCCGATCAAACCAGCCGCGATAAAGGAAACAAGTAAGGCATTTGAACCAGCCATGACCTTTGCTTTTGTATCTGGTAGCTTTGCAAATGGGATGGAAAACATAAGGAGCATAATAATCACCCATGCTGAGATAAGAGTGATCGGCATGGTTGGAAGGCGCTCAATTTCCGATTGAAGCGCCGCGATGGCGGCCCCCATAATGACGCCTGCTTTAATAGCCGTGGGAAAAAAGTGGTTAAAAGCCGCACCGAGTTTTGTCACTCCAAGGAATAAAAATAGGGCGATCACGACGAGGAAGAGAGCAACCATCCCTTCAACGGCCTCAACTCCTGGTGTAAGCGTATTCAAAAATACGATGGTTAATGGAAGGGCGGCGGTTATGGCTCCTGCGGCATAAGGGTCGCCGAATAAAATCGTTTGAGCAATCACCCAAAACAACATAATAAGACTCACGGTCCAAGCCACTTCAAATGAAACTTGAAAATATTGCATGACGAGTGGGGTTACAGCTCCGCACGTAGCCAACAGCATAAAAGCACCCTGAATCATTAGGCTTGGTTGTAACCGGAGATGCACCCCCGGAAAGCGTGCGTGAAAGGGTCCCCATTTTATACTTGGATGCTCCTTCGCGTTTCGAGCCATTTGTTAGTGGACCTCCTTTTGGTCTAAATTTTCAGAAAATAATGCTGTGAAATAAAGCCCAGTCGCCAACTCACCTCCTTTAAGCGAGAATCGAGAATAGGGCGTTTCGACCTGCGAAAAAGAGCAGCTCAAACGCCACAATCGATGAATCTAGCTTTTCGATGTTTCAAAAACGGATGTACTCTGTTTTACATGCAACTTTGCTACTGGATCAATGAGCTTTACTTTGCCTCTGTAGGGAAATACCGAGAATGCTCGTTTCCACCACAGAAATAGCTTCTATTCACTCCTTATTGACTTTTGTCCAGCTCGCCGTTAAATGCTTCTTCCGCAAGCTTAATAGACCCTGTAGGGCAGCCTTCGACGGCATCTTCAAGGTCGTTTAACAGGCTAGGATCTACCGGGGTGTTCCCCTGATTATGGTCTGCGATATAAAACGCCAGCCCTTCATCATCATAATCAAAAATATCTGGAGCAGAGGCCCCGCAAGCACCGCAGGCAATACATGTATCTTGGTCAACAATAGTAAAAATAGGCAAAAGAAAAACCTCCTAATTATATAACGTTTTTATAACGTAATATTATATAATGTTATAAAAATCGTAAGCGATGATGACTGATCGTGTCAATACAGAAAATGAAAAAATTTCTTAGTCTTTCTGTTTCCGGCTGCATCTTAAGGTAATATTTTCACAAAAAGAGAGCGCTCCGTATTTAAACGCGAGCGCCGTAAATAAAAAAGGTTATAAAAGAGTTGCAAGCTTTTCTTGTTGAGCTCGTGCTTCTCGTATCATTTCGTCAAATAACTCCTGGACGGTAGGAATATCATCAATGAGAGCGGTGATTTGTCCAGCATTGATGTGGCCTTCGGATAGTTTCCCTTCAATCGCCCCTTTGATATGATGAGTTTCATCGGTTTTTTTAAAATAGTCCTCTCGCGACATTCCCTTTAATTCAAGGGCTAGTAACTCTTGGGCATACGGGGTATTGAGTAACCGGCGGCGATGCCCGTAAGAACGTCCCACAATGATCGTATCGTTTGCGGAGGCTTCCTTTAGAGCTTGCTTATAGGAATCATGTACTTGTGCCTCTTTCGTTGCAATGAGCCGAGTCCCCATTTGCACCCCCTGAGCCCCTAAGCTTAGAGCCGCTAATAAACCAGCACCATTCCCAACCCCTCCTGCTGCAATGAGAGGAACGGTGACAGCCTTTGCAATTTGTGGAATTAAGGTAAAGGTGGTGAGTTCTTCGCTTGAATTAAGACCGGCAGCCTCAAACCCTTCGGCGACAATGACGTCGGCCCCATGCTGTTCAGCCTTCAGTGCCTGCTTTACGTTCGCGACAACACAAATCACTTTTGTTCCGGCGTCTTTAAAGAATGGAATGAAAGGGGCAGGATTTCCAGCAGATAAGGAGACAACAGGTACATGTAAATTTTTAATAAGGGAGATAACGGCTTCTAGATCTGGACGAACATTAATCGGAACATTGACAGCAAACGGATGGGGCGTTTTCTCATGCATTTCCTTAATCATCTGTTCCATTTTTTCAATTTCCATCGTCCCTACACCAATTGTCCCAAGACCGCCAGCTTTTGAGACAGCGACGGCTAAAGAAACATGGCTTACATTCCCCATGCCACCTTGGATAAAGGGACGAGTAATCCCTAATGTTTGCAGTAAATGATTCATATTTTTCACCACCGTAAAAAATGTGTTATACTTAAATTATAACATGAACCGGAAGAGAGGGTTGCCTATGATTTTTCGCTATAAAGATTTTTCTCCAAAAGTGGACACGACTGCCTTTATTGCTGAAAGTGCAACAGTCATTGGAAATGTTGAGATCGGAGCTTATACAACCGTATTGTTTAATGCGGTCATCAGGGGAGATGAAGGGCTGATAAAAATAGGAAGGCGATGTAACATTCAAGAGAATGTAATGTGTCACCTGTATGAACAGTATCCGCTTGTTCTTGAAGATGAAGTCTCTCTTGGGCATCATGCGATCGTCCATGGGTGTACGTTAAAACAAGGGGTACTCATTGGAATGGGCGCAACTGTATTAGATGGGGCAGAAATAGGGGAATATTCCATTGTCGGTGCTGGAAGTGTCGTTCCTCCAGGGAAGGTGATTCCACCAAGGTCATTGGTGCTTGGTTCACCTGGGAAAGTCGTGCGAGAAGTTACTGAGCAGGATCTCGCTATGATTGAAGAGACAGTTGAAACGTATGTACGCAACGGACAAGAGTTTAAGCGATCAGATGTTTTAGAGAGAATTCGATAATAAAAGTGGAATAGGAGTCTGAAAATTCAGCCTTCAGGTTTATGGGTGAGGACGAAGCTAAGAGAGGAAAGGGGATGAAAAATCTTGGATCGGTCGGACATTGAACTCTTAAAGGTACTCCAGGATAACGGTAGAATTACCTTAAGTGAGCTCTCGAAAAGGTTAAACCTTAGTCGACCAAGTGTGACCGAACGATTGAATCGCTTAAAAGAGAGAGGCGTCATTGAAGGGATTAGTGCGCGTCTCTCCTATCCGAAAATAGGGAAGAGTGTGACGGTTTTCATTCAAGTGAGTGAAGTGACAGTTCCTTATGCTACATTTGAAAAATTCGTTGAAGAAAATCCACATATTATTGAGTGTCATCGGATCACAGGATCGATTAGCTATATGATGAAGGCGGTCGTAAGGGACATGCAGCATCTACAGTCCCTTATAGATGAGCTCGTTCCATATGGTACCTTGAATACATCGCTCGTCATAAAGTCACCTGTCCCATATAAAAAGGTAGAACCGGTTGAAGAATAGTTTTGTAAGCGCTTTATATATGGGAAAACCGCTATTTTAGCGGTTTTTTATTTGCAATCATTTAAAAGCTACTATCGCATTTTTTATGGATAGAGAGCGACCCTGCAAAATGTAAATTCAGAAAAATGATTTTATTCAATATTGAAATAATTTTGACTAAATAACTACCAAATTCAATATACATCCTTGCAGGCAGATACTATACTTTTTTACAGTTCGGTATTAATTAGCCAATGCGGTGAAAGGGGTTTCCAAAATGGCGATAGAAAACAAGGGGATTCAGCGCGAGCTCAAGCATGAGGAAAATCTATTTCAAGTGCTTACACCTAAAGGTGAATGCCAGTATGAGGGAAGCGAGTTTTTAGACAAAACGTTCGTTTTAAGCATGTACAAACAGATGATCAATTGTCGCGAATTTGACGAGAAAGCCTTAAAGTTACAAAGGCAAGGAAGAATTGGAACGTATGCTTCTTTTAAAGGGCAGGAAGCATGCCAAATAGGAGGTGCATTGGCATTGCGCCCAACGGATTGGCTCTTTCCTACGTATCGAGACCATGCAGCTATTTCTACCCATGGTCAGCCATGGCACCGTATTTTTTTGTATTGGATGGGGCATATGGATGGAAGTCTTTCACCAGATGACAGGAATATCCTCCCCCCAGCTGTTCCTATTGCAACCCAGATGCTTCATGCGGTTGGAACGGCATGGGCGGATAAATTAAAAGGGAATCCACATGTGAGCCTCGTCTTTTTTGGCGATGGGGCGACTTCGGAGGGAGATTTTCATGAAGCTCTCAACTTTGCCGGAGTATATCAAACACCAACAATCTTCTTTTGCCAAAACAACGGCTATGCCATCAGTGTACCGTTTGAGAAACAATCGGCTTCAAAGACGATTAAACAACGGTCTGTAGCGTACGACATGCGAGGAGAGCGGGTTGATGGCAATGATATTTTTGCCGTTTATCTCACCGTGAAAAGGGCCATTGAGCAAGCACGGAAAGGCAGAGGGCCAACACTAATTGAAGCGGTCACAACTCGATTTGGCTCTCATACGACAGCGGATGATGCGAAGAAATACCGTGATCAAGAGGAAATCGAACGAATTTGGAAGGAAATGCAGGACCCACTCACAAGGTTAAAAGCTTATATCCAAGCGAAAGGCTGGCTGAGCGAGGAGGAAGAAGCACAAATGAAGGCAAAGATTCGTGAAACGATCGATGAGGAGCTTTCGATGGCCGAACAGTATCCGAAGCCTTCGATTTCACAAATGTTTGAGCATGTGTATGAAAACCAACCATGGTATGTGAAAGAACAGGAGCAAGAGCTAGCTGAACTGTTAGGGAAGGAGAAGAGATAGTATGGGTTCGCAACAACAAACGATGCTACAAGCAATTAATCAGACACTAGATGACCTTTTAGCAACAAATGACGATGTCATGTTGTTAGGGGAGGACATTGGAATAAATGGTGGTGTTTTTCGTGCAACCGATGGCCTTTATGAAAAGTATGGAAAGGACAGAGTGGTCGATACTCCCTTAGCTGAATCGGGCATCATTGGATCTGCTATTGGTCTTGCGATGAATGGCAAGCGCCCAATCGTAGAAATACAATTTCTTGCGTTCATTTATCCAGGATTTGAGCAGCTCATTTCCCATGCTGCTCGAATGAGATACCGCACGAGAGGGCAGTACAATGTACCAATGGTCATTCGAACACCATATGGCGCAGGGATTCGTGGACCAGAACTGCATTCTGAAAGTGTTGAAGCCTTTTTTGCCCATACACCTGGGTTAAAGGTGGTCGCTCCGAGCAATCCATACGATGCTAAGGGTCTTTTAACAGCCGCTACTTCTGACCCTGACCCAGTCATTTTTCTCGAGGATACGAAACTATATCGAGCGTTTAAAGAGGATGTGCCTAATACTCTGTATGAAATTCCGCTCGGTCAAGCGAAAGTCGTTCAAGAGGGCGAAGATGTAACCGTGATTGCTTGGGGTGGCATGGTGCGAGAAGCCTTACAAGCGGCGAAGGAAGCAGAGAAAGCCCATGGTTGGTCATGTGAAATTATTGACCTACGTACCATTGCTCCGATTGATCGAGAAACGATCATTGAATCAGTAAAAAAGACTGGCAGGGCCATTATTATTCATGAGGCGCACAAAACAGCAGGACTAGGCGGGGAAATAACGGCATTGATTAACGAAGAGGCTCTAATTTATTTAAAGGCACCCGTCAAAAGAATTGCAGGGTTCGATATTCCGGTTCCGCAATTCCTATCGGAAAATCAATATCTACCAACAATTGAACGGATGTTTCGTGGGATTGAAGAGACTGTTAGCTTTTAAGACGAAAAAATAGGAGAGATCAAATAATGGTTGAATTTAGACTACCTGATGTAGGGGAAGGGATGCATGAGGGAGAAATTATTAGCTGGTTTGTTCAAGAAGGAGACCATGTCAAACAGGATGAGCCGGTTGTTGAAGTTCAAACCGATAAGATGAATGCAGAGTTAACAGCCCCAGTATCAGGTAAAATAAAACGAGTTTATTATAAAGTAGGAGAAGTAGCAGAGGTGGGGTCGTTGTTATTCACAATTGACGAGAACCTATCAACCTTTAAATCCGAAACACATGAACGAACAAAACGAGAAAACAGCACTGAACAAACACGTCCAATCTCTAACATTAGTTTGACGTCACAACAAAAAGCCCCCGTTAGAAAAGGATTGGCTACTCCCTACGTAAGACAGTTAGCGAGGGAAATGAATATTAATTTAGAAGACGTTGTCGGTACAGGACCTGGGGGGAGAGTGTTAGAGCAAGATTTACAAAACGATACGAATCTACAAAAAGTTAAAACGGTGCCATCGGGAGTGGCGAATGTTCAGGAAAGCATCGAACGAACAGGATCATCTGCGGAAAAGCGCATTCCTTTGAAAGGAATTCGTAAAGCAATTGCAGAGAAGATGATAAAATCTGTTGCTACGATTCCACACGTGACACACGTTGATGAAATTGAAATGGATGCTTTAAAGGAGCTCCGTGAGCAGTTAAAACATTACAGCGAACAGAAAGGGATAAAGCTTACGTTTCTACCTTTTTTTATAAAAGCAATTGTAAGCGCTTTAAAAGAGTTTGAGTATTTTAATGCTTCGATTGATGAGGAGACAAATGAAATTGTGTTAAAGAAAGACTATCACATTGGGATTGCCACAGATACAGAAAAGGGGCTCATTGTTCCAGTCATTCAAAATGCCGATCAAAAAAGCTTGCTAGAGCTGGCAGGAGAAATTACTCAATTGTCTACTCAAGCAAGAAAAGGAACGTTAAATGTTCAGCAGATGACCGGAAGTACATTTACGATTAGTAATGTCGGTCCAATCGGCGGTCTGCACGCTACCCCAATCATTAACTATCCGGAGGTGGCCATTCTTGCATTGCATAAAATGGAGCCGCGAAACGTTGTGAGAGAGTGGGAGAGTGTAATAAAACTCATGATGAATATGTCTTTATCGTTTGACCACAGGTTAGTGGACGGGGCAACAGCTGTTCGTTTCACAAATCGCATGAAAGAGCTCATTGAGAATCCAAACTTACTATTAATGGAGTTGAGGTAAATGGTCGTAGGAGAGGTAGCAGTGGAGGTAGATACGGTCGTCGTTGGAGGTGGTCCAGGTGGATATACTGCAGCTATTCGGTTAGGTCAGTTAGGGAAGTCTGTTGTTCTTATTGAAAAAAACCAGCTAGGGGGTGTCTGTTTAAATCGGGGCTGTATTCCATCAAAAGCGCTTATCCAAATGGCTGAAAAGTTTGATGAACTCACCCATTTAAAAGAGATGGGGGTTGAACTCCCAGGTAAGCCAGCTTCTATTGACTTACACAAGTGGCAGAAATGGAAACAGGAGATTACAACAAAGTTAAACACAGGTATTCACCAATTGTGCCAGCAAAATGGGGTGACGGTCGTCACTGGAGAGGCGCATTTTCTATCCAGTCATCGTGTCGGGGTTGAAACGGGTAACGCTTTTGACGTGTATAAATTTGAACATGCGATCGTAGCTACAGGATCAAGCCCGAGATCTCTCCCTTTTGCTGAAGTCGATCACACGTACATACTAGATTCTACTTCGGCTTTAGAGCTAACAGAGGTGCCTCGCTCCTTATCAATTGTAGGGGGAGGTTACATTGGGATGGAGCTTGGTCTCGCTTTTGCGAAGTTAGGAAGTGCTGTCACCATTGTGGAGATGTCTCCTCATATTTTACCGGCTACTGCCCCCCATATAAGCCGAGAAGTGCTAAAAAAGGCGGAGAAGTTAGGGGTGACGATTAAGTCGTCTACTAGTGTTGAACATCTAACGGTGAATGACGGTTACGTAGAGCTCATCGTTCAATCAAATGGAGAACAAGAAACGTTACAAAGCGAAAAAGCATTGATGACAGTCGGAAGATCGCCAAATACAAAAGGTCTAGGGTTAGAGCAGGTAGGTGTTTTTTTTAATGAAGATGGGACGTTACCGATTAATGAAGAATGCCGAACGAACATTGATCATATTTTTGCCATTGGAGATGTAACTGAGGGGCCGGCGCTAGCACATAAGGCATCAAAGCAAGGGATCGTTGCTGCTGAAGTCATTGGCGGCTTGCCGAGTGCGATCGATTCCTCTTATATCCCATATGTCGTGTTTACTGATCCACAAATTGCAGGGGTTGGGCTGACGGCTAAGCAAGCGCAGGAACAAGGGCATCGTGTAAAAACAGCTCGGTTCCCGTTCCAAGCGAATGGACTGGCTTTAGTTGCTAGTAAGCCCGATGGGTTTGCTGAAGTAATCGTTGACGAGGAGAGTCACCTTCTGCTAGGCTTTCATATCGTTGGGGCAGATGCCTCTAACTTGATCGGTGAAGGAGTATTAGCCTTAGAGTTAGGAGCACGGGTGGAGGATGTTGCACTAACTGTCCACCCCCATCCAACATTTAGTGAAGGGTGGCTGGGAGCAGCAGAGGCTGCGTTAGGTCACGCTATCCATGTGGTGAACAAATAAACTTTAGCATTTTAAAGGGGGAAGAGGATGAAACAGCAATGGTCATCCAAGTTGGCGTTTATTTTGGCGGCTGCCGGTTCTGCTGTTGGTTTGGGGGCAATTTGGAAATTTCCGTACGTTACAGGTACGAGTGGTGGTGGGGCATTTTTTCTCATTTTTATTTTGTTTACGTTATTAATTGGCCTTCCATTACTAATTGGGGAATTTGTTATTGGGCGTAGTACGCAAAAAAATGCGATAGAGTCCTATCGGGCGATCGCTCCTAACTCGTCGTGGGGAGGCGTTGGGAAGCTAGGAATTTTCACATGCTTTTTGCTTCTTTCTTTTTATAGCGTCATTGGGGGATGGATTATTATTTATTTCTTGAAAGCGATAACGGGTCAGTTATCCGGTCTAGACGAAGGGCGCTACGGTGAAATTTTTGCTGAAACGATAAGCAATCCGATCCTTGCCATATCGTCACAGTTCGCCTTTTTAGCCATCGTCATGTATGTCGTATCAAGAGGTGTTAAAAAAGGAATTGAGCGCGCGAGTGTCATCATGATGCCAGCCTTGTTTGTGTTATTTCTGGCGATTGTGATTCGCGGTTTAACACTCGACGGCGCAACCGAGGGACTAGCATTCTTTTTAGTTCCAGATTTTTCAACGATCACCTCTGAAACCTTATTATATGCGATGGGCCAATCATTTTTTGCTCTCAGTGTAGGTGTATCAGTAATGGTGACCTATAGTTCTTATCTATCACGAGATGAGAGTATCGTTCAATCAGCACTATCAATCGTGATGCTAACGTTTGTTGTTGCCTTTTTGGCAGGTGTCGCCATATTCCCTGCGGTGTTTTCATTTGGTATGAGCCCAGATGAAGGGCCAGTTCTATTATTTAACGTATTACCTAGCGTTTTTGATCAAATGCCGTATGGAGCCTTTTTCTTAGTTACCTTTTTGCTCCTCTTTCTATTTGCAACCCTCACATCTGCATTTTCCATGCTTGAGGTGGTTGTAGCGGCGATAACAAAAGGAGACGTAAGTCAGCGACCGAAAGTCACTTGGCTCATTGGCTTGGCTATTTTTGCTGTTGGTATACCATCTGCCCTCTCATATGGGGTGTGGAGCGATGTTTTATTATTTGGTCGAACCGTCTTCGATACAGCGGACTTTCTTGTAAGTAATATTTTGATGCCAATCGGTGCGTTATTAATCGCTATTTTTGTTCCTCTAAAAATATCAAAAGAAAGGCTCTATGAAGAAATAAAGGCAGGTGCGAGCATAGGAAAGCGTCTGTTTGCTATATGGTTTATCCTGATTCGCTATGTCGCCCCAATTGTAATTGCCATTGTATTTTTAGATGTCATCGGAGCCCTTTCGTTCATCTCTGCAGTAGCAGGCGCAGTTTTTAACTAACCTTGGGAAAAGGAGAAAAAAGGATGCTAACGAAAACGCCAACTGTCACGTCAACGCTTGATATCTTTACTGAAATGGCGGAACATGAGCAAGTTTTGTTTTGTCATGATCCTTCCTCTGGACTACGGGCAATTATTGCGATCCATGATACAACGCTCGGGCCAGCCCTCGGAGGATGTCGAATGTACCCATATCAAACGACGGAAGATGCACTTAGAGACGTACTACGCCTTTCAAAAGGGATGACGCAAAAATGTGCCGCAGCCGATGTTGATTTTGGCGGAGGGAAAGCGGTGATCATTGGAGATCCTGCTAAAGATAAATCCGCCAACTTGTTTAGGGCGTTTGGACAATTTGTTGAATCTTTGAATGGGCGTTTTTATACAGGTACGGACATGGGGACCACCATGGAAGACTTTGTCCATGCTCTTAAAGAGACGAATGGCATTGTTGGGATACCAAAAGAATATGGGGGAAGTGGTGACTCCTCCGTGCCTACAGCCAAAGGTGTCATCAACAGCTTAAAAGCGATCAGTCAAGTGGTGTTGAAAGATAAACAATTCAGTGGAAGAACATACGCGATTCAAGGGTTAGGGAAGGTTGGATTCAAGGTGGCGGAAGAACTCTTAAAAGAAGGGAATGACTTATATGTCTCCGATTTACAAGAATCTCTTCCTCTTCGGCTACAGCAGCTTGGACAAAGGCTCGGGCGCCATGTAGAAATCCTTCATGGTGATGAAATTTATGAGGCAGCAGCGGATGTGTTCGTACCTTGTGCCCAAGGCGCGATTTTAAATGATGCCACAATCGCGAGACTAAAAGTGAAGGCTATTGCCGGAGCGGCAAACAATCAGCTAGAAGCTGAACGACATGGACAAATGCTTCACGATCAGGGGATTTGGTTTGCACCGGACTATATCGTGAATAGTGGAGGTTTGATCCAAGTAGCGGATGAACTTTATGGCAGTAATGAAAAAAGGGTGTTATCGAAAACCAATGCTATATATGATACCATTTTGGAAATCTTTCATCAGGCTGAGCGCCACCATATCACCACGCTTCAAGCAGCGAACCAACTGTGTGAACGGCGTATCCGCGAACGAGCAAGACGTAACAATTTTTTTGTGAATCGTGTCCGGCCGAAATGGAACTTACGTAAATAAAAGGAAAAAGGGGGCTATTTGTTTGCCTCCTTTTTCCGCGTCTTCATAAGTCATTAAGTTTACATCAACAACCCGATCACGCCTGCTAACCCCGCGTAAATCATCATCGGGATGAGCGTCATGCGGATGATAAGCCCTTCTTTTCCAACCAAGCCAACGACAGAGGCTGCTGCAACAACATTAACAACACAGATCATATTACCAGCGTTTGCCCCCATTACTTGCAGGGCAACCACTTGCGTTGGATCAGCACCAATTTGATCGGCAACAGAAAATTGGAAAAGGGAGAACATCATGTTGCTAAATGTGGCACTACCCGAAATGAAGGAACCGAGAGCGCCAATGAAAGGGGCGACGAGTGGCCAGCTACCACCAAGAAGTTCGGCTGCTTGATTGGCAAGCTCCACCGGCATGCTCTCAAGACCAGCGTTGTTCACTCCGGAATTGATGAAAAGCCTCACCATTGGAACGGCTGTAAATAGAGTCACAGCGGTACCGATCAACGTTTTGCAAGAAGTTGAAATAGCACTAGCAAAAGCATCTTTACGAATCTTATGGAGGAAAAATGTGATAAGAACCACGAGTATAAAAACGGTCCCTGGTAAATAGAACGGCTGGAAGGTAGCTGAAATCGTCGTACCTAAAATATGGTCCCAGCCGATACGGACGCTCATGAGCCATTGCTTCACAGGAAGGACATCCAGTCGGGTAAGGACTAAAAGGAGTCCAAGCAGCAAATAAGGGACCCATGCAAGCAAAAGGGACATCGGTTTCGGTCGGTCTTCTAGCTTGACCGTGAGACTTCCAAGCCACTCTGGAGACCATTGATCTTGTGGTGGAAAATCCCACGTTTCTTTTGGCATGAACCAACCTTTTTGAATTGCCGTTAAAACGAGAAGAAGTCCAACAGCACCTCCAACAATCGATGGGAATTCCGGCCCTAGCAAAAATGCGACAATGAGTGCTGGTACGGTGAAGCTAAACCCTGCAAAGAGGGCAAATTTCCACACCTCAAACCCTTTTTTCCACGATTTTGTTTCACCAAAAAAACGGGTTAATACTAAGATCAAAATGAGCGGCATTAGCGTCCCGACGATGACGTCAATTTGCATCACTTGTGCAGCTAACTGCCGTAAATAATCGGTCATGGACATCTCTGATAGGTAAGGGGTGGTGACAGCGGCAAGCTCAGCCCCTTCCTGCAAACCTTGCTGTACGCCAACGACGATGGGCGTCCCCACCGCTCCAAACGAAACAGGGCTGCTATCGGCAATCAAGGCAAGAACAACGGCTGCAAGCGGCGGGAATCCTACGGCGACAAGTAATGGGGCAGCAATAGCCGCTGGCGTACCAAAACCAGCCGCCCCTTCAATAAAGGCACCAAATAGCCAAGCAATTAATATTACCTGAATCCGTCGATCTGGAGTCACATTCATTAAAAAGGAACGAATGGAATCGATGGCCCCGCTAGCTTGGAGCGTATTTAATAAAAGGATCGCTCCGAAGACAATATATAAAATCGAAACACCAATCATAATCCCTTCGATGATCGAAGCGGAAATGTGGACCACAGGGACTTTCCAATAAGCAAATGCTAAAATAGCGGTTACGAGTAAACTAATCGGCATCGCTTTCATTGCCGGCATGCGAAGCAACACAAGAAACAACATGACCGATAAAATCGGTGTTAATGCAATAACGGTCACCATCTGACTTCCCCCTTAACCTCTCTATAACTTTCTTACTACCTAAAGTGTACCACGATATTGCTCAATATTTCACAAAGTCTTGTGAACGATTTCGCACAAAGCTAGAAAAGGCTGAAGGTAGGCTTTAAAGTTCCTTCTCAAGGTTTCGGTACAATTTTGCACAGATCGATCGGGAGTCATTTGGTCTTATCATGTTATAAAAAAATCAATAAGATAAACTTAAAGGAATGATACAAACGTACTATTTGGCAAACAACCGTGTGGATGGGGGAATCCATATGTCATTGGACCAACGAAGTACTTTTATTTTAACTCAATTATTGCATGCACGTTCCTACTTACCTATTCAAGAGTTAACACAAAAGCTCAATGTTTCTAGACGAACAGTGTATAACGACCTTGAGAAAATTAATAGCTGGCTAGAAGAGCAAGGTTTAAAGGCAGTGTACAAAGTACGCTCACAAGGGCTAATCCTCGATGAGCGAGCAAAAGAAGAGATTCCGACAAAGCTTCGTTCCCTTAAATCATGGCATTATGAGTATTCGGCTCAAGAACGAAAGGCATGGGTAGTAATTTATTTATTGACGCGGCTAGAACCGCTCTTTCTAGAACATTTAATGGATCGGACTGGAGTGAGTCGCAATACGACGATCGATGATATTAAGTGTTTAAAGGATGAATTGAACAACTTTCATTTAGCGCTTGAATTTGAACGCAAAGACGGATATACGATCTCTGGAGATGAGACCGACAAACGAAAGGCGATTGTCTATTATTTATCACAAGCGCTTCCTCAGCAAAATTGGGAAACAGAGCTCTCGCCGATCCGAATTTTCTTAAGGACTAAACGAGACAATGGTCGAATTTTTACAATTGAAGAGCTGCAAAAAGTATATGACGTTATTTCAGAGAGTGAGAAGGATTTGAAAATCCAATATACAGATGATGTACTTCATAACTTAAGCTTACGCTTTCTTCTCTTTATGAAGCGAGTTGCCAAAGGAAAATTCATAAAGGTTCATCCACTGGAAAAACAAGTACTAAAAGGAACAAAGGAATATGAAGCGGCAAAAGTAATGAGCTTTAAATTAGAACAAGCTTTTGGTGTTCATTACCCAGATGAAGAAGTGCTTTATCTGACCACGCACATACTTAGTTCAAAGATTAACTATGCCAATGGAGAAATTGAAAGTAGGAAAGAATCACAGGAATTAACACACATCGTCACTTCGATGGTGGATGATTTTCAAAAATACGCCTGTGTTGTTTTTGAGGAAAGGGAACTGTTAGAAAAAAATTTGTTTTTTCATATAAAGCCTGCTTTTTATCGCGTAAAATACGGGCTTGAAGTCGAAAACAGCATCGCTGAGTCGATCAAAACAAGCTATCCAGAGCTTTTCTTATTGACTCGAAAGGTTGTTCATTATTTAGAGCGATATGTAGGAAAGAATGTAAACGATAATGAGGTCGCTTTCATTACGATGCATTTTGTTGGCTGGATGAGACGAGAGGGGACTATTCCAACCAAAAGGAAAAAAGCGTTGATTGTGTGCGCCAATGGTGTTGGAACCTCGCAATTTCTTAAAAACCAATTAGAAGACTTGTTTCCGGCAGTTGATATTATCAAAACTTGCTCAATCAGAGAATATGAAAAAACACCCGTTGATGTTGACTTTATCATTTCGACTACGTCGATCCCAGAGAAAAACGTACCGATATTCATCGTTAACCCCATTCTTACAGAAACAGAGAAAGAGAGATTGCTAAAAAGTGTTCACGTCGCTTTAGATGAACTTGGTGCGATGAAGGGATACTCCATTGAAGGACTTATGGACGTGATTAAACGTCATGGTAATGTTGATGACGAAAAAGCGCTGTACCAAGATTTAAGGCGTTTTTTTACCCAGCCCACCCCTATAGGCCCGAAACAAGAAAAGCCGAAACTAAACCAATTGCTAACTGAGGACATGATTCAATTACGTGAACAAGTGACTCATTGGCAAGAAGCGATTCAATTAGCAGCTAAGCCGCTGCTACTGAAAGGAATGGTCACAGAGAGCTACGTTAAGAAGATGATTAAAAACATCGAAAAATTTGGCCCATACATGATTATCGCTCCTCATTTTGCTATTCCTCATGCAAAGCCTGAAGATGGGGTACGACAGTTAGGGATGAGTCTATTATGGTTAAAAAAGCCTGTGATGTTTTCGAGTCAGAAAGGCCATGATGTTCATGTCATAGTTGTCCTAGCTTCGATCGACAGCGATAAACATTTAAAAGCTTTATCGCAATTAACCCATTTAATGTCTAAGAAAGAAACGATGAAAACCTTAATGACTGTCCATTCGAAACAGACAGTTATGCAAATGATTGACGCAACGTAACTCGAACCTTGGAGGAAAGAAACGATGAAATTTTTAGAAGAGCCTTTAGTGGCCTTTGATTTAGAAGCTTCTAGCCCAGAAGAGGCCATTCGTAAAACTGGAGAACTTCTTGTTGGTAACCAATTGGTAGAGGATGAGTACGTAGAAGCAATGGTTAGATCTTATCAAGAGAATGGCCCCTATTTTGTAGTAGCTCCTTATATTGCGTTACCTCATGCAAGACCTGAAGACGGTGTGAAGGAGGCAGCTGTTGCTTTTGTCAGATTAAAACGGCCGATTTCATTTGGACATTCGTCCAATGATCCGGTTCGATTCGTTTTTGCTCTTGCCGCCGCATCAAGTGGAGAACATTTACAAGTATTGCAAAAGCTTATGCAACTATTAGGTAATCCAGAAAACATCGCTAGATTAGCAAATGTGAGTGATTACAAAGGGGTCGATCAATTATTAGGAGGGGATGCATCATGAAAATTTTATGTGTGTGTGGTTTAGGACAAGGAACAAGCTTAATTTTAAAAATGAATGTGGAAACCGTTCTTGGTCAATTAGGTATTGCCGCTGATGTAGATAATACCGATGTTTCCAGTGCTTCCAGTGAACAGCCTGACTTTATCATTACGAGTAAAGAGTTAGCTGAATCGTTGGCGAGCCATCCATCAAAAATCGTCATCGTGAACAACTACTTTGATATGGAAGAGATTAAGCAAGCTTTAGAAGAAAATCTATCAAGTTAAAAATGAGGGGGGATGACGGATGTTTCAGATGGTTGAATGGCTTGCATCCAATGTATTTGGGGAGCCCGCGATATTATTAGGGTTTATCGTCCTGCTAGGCTTGGTGCTACAGAAAAAAGGATTTAGCAAAACGGTTAGCGGTACGTTTAAAGCGATCATCGGGTTCCTGATTATTGACGCAGGTGCAGGAGTCATTGTAGGTGCTTTGAATGTATTTGAGCCGATGTGGAAAGAAGTGTTTAACCTTCAGGATCAGCCACTTGGCCAGTTTATGGGGCAGGAAGGGTTTAATGCCCAATATGGGAGTGCTGTAACGCTTGCTTTTTTCTTTGGGTTTGTCATAAATGTTTTACTCGCCCGCTTTACGAAAATGAAGTTTATCTACTTAACAGGGCATATGATGTTTTGGACTGCGACCATTTTTGCCGGCATTATCATTCACACCGTAGGCGATGTTCCATACTGGAAACTCGTTACATTTCTAGCGATCTTTTTAGGTGTTTATTGGACGGTGCAACCGGCTATTATTCAGCCATTTATGAGAAAGGTCATGGGGCATGACAACATAGCGTTAGGCCATACTTCTGCCTCCGTCGCCTTAATTGCTGCACTTTTAGGGAAAGTCGTTGGCAATAAAGAAAATGATACGGAAAAGATTCAACTACCAAAAGGCTTAGAGTTTTTACGAGATTCTAATGTGATTACGGCGCTAACAATGGGGATTTTGTTTCTCGTAGGTGCGATAATTCTCGCTTTAAAAGATACACAAGGCGCTCAAGAATTAATAGCTCAATCAGGAGAGCAGAGCTTCTTCATTTACGCGATCATTCAATCGTTTATGTTTGCCGGTGGAATTGCCGTTGTTCTTCTAGGAGTCAAAATGTTTATTGGTGAAGTGGTTCCTGCATTTAACGGAATTGCGACAAAACTAGTACCGGGGGCACGGCCGGCTTTAGATGCACCTGTTGTCTTCCCAATGGCGCCAAACGCTGTTATTTTAGGCTTCCTAGGGGCATTTGTTGGGGCGCTGATTTGGCTAGTGGTCATAGGCAATACGGTGGCTTATATCTTTGTCCCAACAATGATTGTTTTGTTTTTCCACTCGGCAACTGCGGGTGTATTCGGGAATGCTACAGGAGGAGTAAGAGGCGCGGTTCTTGGCGGATTTATGACATCTACGGTTGTGGCGTGGGGACAGTTCATTATGGTGAAGTTTTTAATATCATCTACGAATCCTGATACAGCCATGTGGGCGGCAGACTCTGATATGTTCATTCTCGGCCCGATTGTTCGTTTCCTTGCCCAGTTACTTCTATAAGCATTCGTTAATTGATAGGCGATATGAGAGTGAAGCCAACATGGTTGATGTTAATCATGTTGGCTTTCTAGGTGTGCCAGGCATGCGCATATTCTCTAGGGTTCAAGTCCCGAACTGTGAAGGCAGTCGTAACAGTTAGCTTAAGACAAGGGTGTCTGGGGTGACCCAGAATCTGAAGGAAGTCGGCGGCAAACCTCCGCTCCTAGGAACACGAACTTCATATAAGGCTAGGTAGACTTGGGTGAGATTGCCTAACAAATCAAAGTCCAGACTGCCAAAGGGTCTACCGAGTAAATGAAGAGGAGACATGGAGGGGAAGAATGTGTACTTACCCTGGGAGATCTGACTGATACGCGACACGCATGTCGTAACCTTGCATAAGAGTGCAAGCTGAACGGTCAGAAGTCAGCAGAAGCCATAGTACCCGCTTGGTCTAGACAAGAGGGGAAGGGCTGAATCACGTAAGGAGAATCATCCCTTCGCATACACGCATCTTGATGAAACAGAAAACGAAGAACCTCCTTGTGGAGGAAGCGATGAATCTCGCTGGGGACACGAAGAGAGGGTGGAGAGAGCGCGTCACATAAGAAGAACCGATGATTCACGTAGGAGATTGATACGATGTTGGAACGAATTCTATCCCGTGAAAACTTAATACAAGCACTCGAACGAGTGGAAAAGAATAAAGGAAGTTACGGTGTGGATGAAATGGACGTAAAATCCCTACGCCTCCATCTTCATGAAAACTGGACTTCCATTCGAAATGAGATCATAGAAGGGTCTTATTTCCCGAAGCCTGTCCGTCGAGTCGAAATCCCGAAACCGAACGGTGGCGTAAGGAAACTAGGGATCCCCACGGTGATGGATCGTTTCCTTCAACAAGCGATCGCCCAAATCTTGACTCAACTCTATGATCCAACGTTCTCCGAACGAAGTTTTGGGTTTAGACCGCATCGGAGAGGACATAACGCCGTCAGGCAGGCGAAGCAGTGGATGAAGGAAGGATACAGATGGGTCGTAGACATTGACTTGGAGAAGTTCTTCGACAAGGTGAACCATGACCGTCTCATGAGGAAACTCTCCTCCCGAATCCAAGATCCTCGAGTGCTTCAACTGATTCGCCGATACCTCCAAACGGGTGTGATGGAAAGAGGACTGGTGAGCCCGAACACGGAAGGAACTCCGCAAGGAGGACCGCTTAGTCCACTCCTGTCCAATATTGTCCTAGATGAGTTAGACAACGAATTGGAGAAACGTGGATTGAAGTTCGTCCGCTATGCGGACGACTGTAACATCTATGTTCGATCCAAACGAGCGGGGCTCCGTATCATGGAGAGCGTAACCTCTTTCATCGAAAACAGGTTGAAACTTAAGGTCAACCGAGAGAAGAGTGCCGTTGATCGTCCTTGGAACCGTAAATTCCTAGGATTCTCCTTCACACGAGGAAAGGATCCGAAAATGAGGGTGTCTAAGGAAAGTGTCAAACGACTCAAACAACGGATTCGAGAACTGACGAGCCGAAGACACTCCATGAAGATGTCTGATCGGTTACGCAGACTGAATCGCTACCTAACAGGTTGGCTTGGGTATTATCAATTGGTGGACACACCAAGTATCCTCGCCCAAATCGATGCATGGATCAGAAGAAGATTAAGGATGATTCGATGGAAAGAGTGGAAAACCACTTCCGCTAGACAAAAGAATCTAGTCAGATTGGGGATCAAGAAGGCGAAGGCTTGGCAGTGGGCGAACAGTCGAAAAGGCTACTGGAGAGTCGCTCACAGCCCGATCATGGATTATGCCCTGAACAGTGAATACTGGAAAGGACAAGGTCTCATGAGTCTAGCCGAGAGGTATCAAACAAGACGTTGGACTTAAGTGAAACCGCCGTATACGGAACCGTACGTACGGTGGTGTGAGAGGTCGGGGGTTCGTCACCCCCTCCTACTCGATTAAATAGTCGCTAGTTGAGGAGGGTTTCTAATGAGTTTTATACGTACATTAAGAGGGGACATAAATCCAGAGGAGCTTGGGTTCACTTACTCCCATGAACACATTGTTTGTCGGCCCGATTATTGGGTTCAGCGGCAGGAAGGTGATCTGTTACTCGATGATAAAGAAAAGTCAAAACGAGATGTAGAGGACTTTAAGCGGCATGGCGGGAACTCAATTGTTGATGCAACTGCTGTCGATTATGGACGAGATGTAGGAGCTGTTAAAGCCATTTCTGATGAGCTAGACGTCCATATCATTGGTACGGCTGGGTTTAATAAAAGCTTTCTTTGGAATGCGAAATTAAAAGAAGAACTAAAACCGATCATCGGTGGGCAATATGATACTTTTGCAGAATGGATTGATGGTTCGACGATTCATGACTTAACGGAGTTTGTCGTTCGTGAAGTGGAGGAAGGGTTGGAAGGTACGCCATGGAAGGCAGGACAAGTGAAATTTGGCACGGGGTATAATCGAATTTCGCCATTAGAAGAAAAAACACTGCGTGCTGTAGCAAGAGCTCACCATGAAACGAAAGCACCGATTCACTCACATACAGAGGTTGGAACGATGGCGCTAGAGCAAATCGAGCTGTTAAAATCTGAAGGGATTAACCTTGAACATGTAAGCATCGGACATATGGATCGGAATCCTGATCCATACTATCATGAGCAAATCGCAAAAACAGGTGCGTTTTTAAGCTTCGACGGGATTGGAAAAATAAAGTACGCTCCTGAATCTACTCGAATTCATTGCATATTAGAGCTTGTAAAAAAAGGGTATGACCAACAAATTTTGATTTCAGGTGATACCGCTCGAAAAACGTACTATAAACATTATGATTACGGACTTGGCCTTGAGTATATTATCGAAAAATGGATTCCTAGATTTATCAGCGAAGCCAATCATCGAGGCTTTGATGGTGAAGCTCTTATACACACGTTTTTTGTTGAAAACCCAGCCCGTTGTTTTGCTTTTAAGCTATAGGACCAAGGAGGAAAATCAATGAAATTTGCAGCAGAAAACTCTTTTGAAGTTAAACAAAAAATTTCTGAAAAGCAGATTGCCATCTTACCGATCGGTGCGATTGAAGCTCACGGACCGCACCTTCCGTTAGAAACAGACAACCTCCTCGCCGAAAGACTAAGTATATTAGTTGCCAAACGAGTTGGTGCTTTTGTGTTGCCAACATTACCATATGGGCAAGTATGGAGCTTAAAAAATTTTCCTGGAAGCATTACGGTCTCCAATGAATCGCTTGTCAACATGCTCGTTGATTTAGGGGAAAGCTTATATAACCAAGGGTTTTCCATATTTTCCATGGTGAACGGTCACTTAGGGAACAGTGTCGCTTTGAAGGAAGCTGCACGAAAACTGTATGAGCGGTATCCTGATCTGCAGGTTCTTTATTTTTTTTATCCTGGGATGAGCGAAGTTGTCTCAAGCATTCGTGAAACACCTTCAAGCCATAATACGTACTTTCACGCGTGTGAGATTGAAACGTCGTTGATGCTTTATCTGGCGCCAGAGTATGTTGATATGGAACGGGCGATCTGCGACATTCCAGTGATCCCTTTAAGCGCTGATGCGACCCCTACGCCTTGGGAGGAGTTTACCGATACCGCTGTTTTAGGAGATGCGACACTTGCAATAAAGGAAAAAGGTGAGAAAGTGATTTCAGTCGTGTTAGACAACATCGTGCAAGTAATTGAAGAGGTGAGACGGGGAGTTGCCACATACAAATCGAACGATTGAAAGGCTTCATTCGATCAATCGTAAGTGGTGTGCAGCATACTTAGGTTATTTCTTTAGGCTGCATGTCTTCGGTGCTATGATTGACAAGCAATTGGGGAGAACATTGCCAGAGGAAGTAGCCAAAGTCGTAAAGGCAGTAAAGCAAACGTTCTAAAAAAGAAAAAGAGGAGGTTATATCATGATAACGTCTTATTTCAATAAAATCGAAGAAATACTGCAAATCGTATTACAAAAAGAAGAGAATCTATTAAAACAAGCAGCAGAAAAGGTAGCTGAAAGCATTCAAAATGGGGGAATTATCCAACTATTTGGCTGTGGTCATTCGCACCTATTGACAGAGGAAGTGTTTTATCGCGCGGGAGGGCTCGTGCCGATCAAACCGATTCTTGTGGAGCCTTTAATGTTACACGAAGGAGCTGTGCGTTCATCCAAGCTGGAGCGGCAAAATGATTACGCCGATTGGTTTTTGCAGGATCAGGATCTTCAGGCGAACGATGTATTGATCGTTTTATCAACCTCGGGGCGTAACCCTGTACCCGTGGATGTGGCGGCGTACGGTAAAGAAAAAGGAGCCTTTGTCATTGGGATTACGTCACTCGAATATTCCCAAAGCCAGCCGTCACGACATAAAAGTGGAAAGCATCTGTATAATTCAGTCGATCTCGTCATTAACAACCATTCGGTTAAGGGAGATGCCGCACTTTCATACGAAAAGGTTCAAGTACCCTTTGCCCCGACTTCGACGGTTGTAGGGGCAGCAATCTTAAATAGCATGTTTGCAGAAGCGATCAAAAGGATGGCCGACAACGGTTATGAACCACCCATTTTCTTAAGTGGGAACATCGATGGTGCTGACCATCATAACCAACTATTAATTGAGCGTTACCAAAAACGAATTCCCCTACTAGCATTAGGTAGGGATGAGGCCTAAAGCAAGGAGCCCTAAGACTTAAAGTCTCAGGGCCTTTTTACGCTGCCTTTTTCCGTTTCCGATAGACGACATAGCTTCTTGTTAAGTATTTTAGTGGTATGCTGAACACATGAACGAGTCGGGTGAAAGGCCAAGCGATAAAAATCACATAGCCCATAACAATATGGAGCTTGAACCAGAGTGGAACGTCGCTCATTAATGACGGATCGGGTTGTAGGAGGAAGAGGCCGCGAAACCATGGAGCGATCGTCGTGCGATAATCAAATCCCTTTGAATCGATGTTCATCACCGTCGCACTTAAGCCTGAGAGAATAACAGCTAATAGGAGAAACAGTGTCATAAAATCACTGACGGAGCTTGCGCGACGAATGCGTTTATCGGTTAACCGACGTAACGTTAAAATGGCAACACCAGTGAGGGTGATGATCCCCGCAGGCAAACCGAAGCCAATGGCGACTTTATGATATACGTGTTCCGTTATCCCAAGGGATGTGTAAAAACTTTCAGGAATTAAGATGCCCATGACGTGACCACCGAAGACAAACAGGATGCCCCAATGAAAGAGCGTACTTCCTAGGGCGAGTTTTTTCTTTTCGAAAATCTCGCTCGATTTTGCGGTCCAGCCAAACTGGTCGTAGTGATAACGATAAAGATGTCCGCCAATAAAAATGACTATCACGACATACGGGAGGATGACCCAGAGAAATAGTTCGGTCATTGCAGTACAGTCCCTTCAACCCCGACCTCTGATAATGCGAGAAGAACGGCATCCAGTAGGACGGTATACAAGCTATTGCCTGTCGATAGTCGTGAACGGAGCTCTCCCAGATTCAAGAGATAGTTTTCGAAAGCGGCCGTTATTTGCTCTTTGTCTGAAAGAGCGGCGAATTCTAGCATAAGCGGTAGAAAATCGGGTAACTCTTTAGCCGTTGGTTCAAACCCGGAACGTTGATATAAATCTTTCAACTGCAATAATTCAAGACCGCGCTCTCGTTGCTCGCCTGTATGAAAATAGGTCACATACAAGTTCGTTTTTTTGCCGAAGTCAAATGTAGACACGTATCGTTCGATTAATTCATCCTGCGTATAAGTAGAAGCCTTTTCTAGGAAGGTCTGTAAATGCTTTCGTAACGTCTGATGTTGAACCTGCCCGATGATTTCTTGCCATTCTGATTGGACCTGTCTCCATTGTTCATCAGGGTAAGAGAGAAGGTACGAGAGGGCAGAGAACACAATGGTTCGATCAATGGTCTCCATAATGATTCACCTCAGTTTTCAAAGGTTTTGACAAGGGCCGGGGCCACCGGCAAATGATAGTCCGCAGCTTCCTTGCTCTACGTACAGATGATCGATGTCTTCGCGATGGCTACTAGGGATGACAAAACGATCTTCGTATTTGGCGATCGCCAGCAGACGGTACATGTCTTCTATCTGTTGTTCAGTTAAACCTGAATTGGCTATTAAATCAGGATTGATCGGTTGGTTCGTTTGTTTTGATCGCATGTGCATGCGCATCACAGACATTTTCTTTAACGTCGTGCGAATGTGGGACGTGTCACCTGCCGTGAGCAAGTTTGCCAAATAGTCGATCGGAATCCGCATGCCGTCAATGGCTGGGAAAATGTCTTCAGCTCCTTGCATGCTTCCTTTCCCTTCAACCATGTTCATAATCGGGCTAAGTGGCGGAATGTACCAAACCATTGGCAGTGTCCGATACTCCGGATGAAGTGGGAGCGCGATCTTCCAATCGATAATCATCCGATAAATCGGTGATTTTTGTGCTGCCTCGATCCAGTCGGCTGGAATGCCTTCTGCTTTTGCTTGTTCAAAGACTTGTGGGTCATGAGGATCAAGGAACACCTCAAGCTGGGAATGGTACAAGTCTTTTTCGTCTTTGACTGAAGCGGCATCTTGCACTTTGTCCGCGTCATAGAGCATGACGCCAAGATAGCGAATTCTCCCGACACATGTCTCCGAGCAGATCGTCGGCATTCCTGCTTCAATTCGTGGGAAGCAGAGCGTGCATTTTTCGGCTTTGTTCGTTTGCCAGTTGAAGTACACTTTTTTATAAGGACAAGACGAGACACAGAAGCGCCACGAGCGGCACGCGTTTTGATCGACTAGCACGATGCCATCCTCCTCCCGTTTATACATTGCACCGGACGGACAAGACGATATGCATGGAGGGTTCAGACAATGCTCGCAAATCCTCGGTAAATACATCATGAACACATCTTCAAACTCGGTCTTAATTTGTTCTTCCATCTTCTTCACATTTGGGTCCTGAAGCCCTGTAATGTGGCCGCCGGCTAAATCGTCCTCCCAGTTCGGGCCCCATTCCAGGTTCATAAAGTCTCCTGTGAGTGAAGATTTCGGTCGAGCGACAGGCTGATGCTTTTTCTCGGGACTGTTGGTCAATGTTTCATAATCGTAGTTCCACGGCTCATAGTAATCATCAATCGTCGGCTGGTACGGGTTATAAAATAAATGAAGGAGTCGGCTCGTTTTAGGCCCAGATTTTAACTCGAGCTTGCCTTTTTTCAGCGTCCAGCCCCCTTCGTATTTGTTTTGGTCTTCCCATTGCTTCGGATAGCCGATGCCCGGTTTAGTTTCCACATTATTAAAATACATATATTCTGCGCCTTCTCGGTTTGTCCACGTGTTTTTGCACGTCACGCTGCACGTATGGCAGCCGATGCATTTATCAAGGTTCATCACCATGGCGATTTGTGCTTTAATCTTCAAGCCAATCGACCTCCTTTAATTTGCGAATGACGACATTGAGGTCGCGCTGATTTCCTGTCGGTCCATAGTAGTTGAATCCGTAGCTTAATTGTCCGTAGCCACCGATCATTTGCGTCGGCTTGACATGGATGCGGGTCGGGCTATTATGGGTGCCGCCTCGGTTGTTCGTTAATTTCGTACCAGGTACATTAATATGGCGGTCTTGGGCGTGATGCATAAATGCCATGCCTTTCGGGATTCGGTGAGAGACGACGGCTCTCGCTACAACGACACCGTTCCGATTGAAGCATTCAATCCAGTCGTTATCTTTGATGTCCGTTTCCTCTGCATCGTCTTTGTTCATCCATACCGTCGGCCCGCCCCTGAACAGGGTAAGCATCGGCAAGGAATCAAAATACATGCTGTGGACTGACCATTTGTTATGTGGGGTCAAATAGTTCAAAACAATTTCTTTTCCCTCTTGATCTGGGCGCTCGTTCAAAAAGGGGCGATGGACCAATATCGGCTTAAATGTAGCCATGGATTCACCGAATTCAAACATTAACTCGTGATCGATATAGAATGACTGCCGCCCTGTCAGTGTGCGCCAAGGAATGAGCTTCTCCACATTGGTTGTAAACGGAGAGTAGCGCCGACCGCCTTTTTCCGACCCGGTAAACGCAGGCGAGGTAATGACGGTCTTCGGCTGGGCTGTGATTTGCTGGAATGTAAAGCATTCCTCTTCCCGTTCGGCCGCTAAATCTTTTAACTCGAGATTGGTAATGTTTTCGAGTGAATCCCATGCCTTTACGGCCACTTTGCCGTTCGAGGTCGATGAAAGAGTTAAGATCGCTTCGGCTACTTGTTTGGCATTAAGGATGATTGGACATCCTTTAGCAATCGTATCGTCTGTTACGGTTCCAAGTCGCTTTTTCAATGTCTCGTATTCTTGCTTAGCCGACCAAGACATTCCCTTTATTCCGAACGGCTGGTTGGCCACATTCGGCCCGAGAGCTGTCATTTTTATGAAGAGTTGCTTGTAGTCTCGTTCCACCACATGGATTTGCGGCATTGTTTTTCCTGGAATTGCCCGGCCATCCCCTTTGCTCCAATCGTTGATTTTCCCTAACGGCTGGGCGAGCTCCTGAGGGGTATCATGGAGGAGCGGGGTAGCGACAACTTCTTTTATCGGCTCCATATCAATCTCTTCGGCTACGTCGGACACGGCCTTCGCTAGTGATTTGAAAATGTCCCAATCGGACTTTGCTTCCCATGGTGTTGCGATCGCAGGGTTGAATGGATGAATAAACGGATGCATGTCGGTGCTGCTTAAGTCATGTTTTTCGTACCAAGTAGCCGCGGGAAGGACAATGTCTGAGTATAACGCCGTTCCTGCCATGCGAAAATCGAGATTGACTAAAAGGTCAAGTTTTCCTTCGGGTGCCTTCTCGCGCCATGTGATTTCTTCTGGGCGAATGCTGTTATCGTCGTCATTCATTAATCCGTTTGAAGTCCCGAGCAAATGCTTTAAAAAGTATTCATGGCCTTTCCCGGAGCTAGAAATGAGGTTCGCTCTCCAGACGAAAAGATTGCGCGGGAAGTTGTTTTTATTGTCAGGGTCTTCAATCGAAAATTTGAGCCGTTTCTCTTCGAGCTGTTTGGCTACATAGGAGCCGATGTCGTGTACGTTCGTAGCGCCAGCCTGCTTTGCTTCTTTGTAAAGATCTATCCCGTTTTTCTCAAATGTAGGATAGGAGGGGAGCCAGCCTAATCTTGCTGCAAGGACGTTGTAATCGGCATGATGCTTGTAACGAGATGTTTTTCCAATAGGAGAAGCGAGCTCGCTAATTGGCTGATCTTCATAGCGCCATTGATCAGTCGCAAAGTAGAAGAAGGACGTCCCGTTTTGCAATTTAGGCGGGGCATGCCAGTCTCGCGCCATCGCGATCGTTTGCCACCCTTCGGCAGGACGAAGCTTTTCCTGACCTACGTAATGAGCCCAGCCCCCGCCATTGACGCCTTGGGCACCAACGAGAAGTACGAGGTTTAAGACTGCGCGGTAAATCGTGTCTGAGTTAAACCAATGGTTGATGCCAGCACCGACGATAATCATTGATCGACCTTCAGTGTCAATGGCGTTTTGCGCAAATTCTCTCGCGATTTTAATAGCGAGCTTCCGGTCAACCCCGGTGATTGTCTCTTGCCAGGCCGGTGTAAACGGTTCAGGGTCATTAAACGATAGGCTCGGTTGGCTCCCGATCCCTCTATTAACGCCATAGTTGGCAAGCGTTAAGTCAAATACTGTAGAAATGTAGACGTCTTCTCCGTTTAACTGGACGTGTTTAATCGGTAACGGTCGCTTGAGCACACGGTTTCCTTCATGTGAAAAGTAAGGAATGTTTACGGTACCAATAAAGTCTTCCTTTCCGAGCAACGATAGCTGTGGATTGATCGGCTCATTGCTCTGCTCATCTACCATATGCAAATTCCATTTTCCTTCGCCGTCCCAGCGCGAGCCCATTGTCCCTTGAGGGATGGAAAAATCACCCGTTGTTTCATCTAAAACGGCTGGCTTCCACTCATCATTGCCAGTCTCCCGTGCAATATCTTTTGCATGCAGGAAGCGGTCAGCTATAAACCAATCGCCATCTTTTCGCAAGGTAACTAAAAACGGGAGGTCGGTATATTGCTTGGCATAATCAATAAAGCGCTCGGTTGGCTTATTCACATAAAACTCTTGTAAAATGACGTGGCCCATTGCCATCGCTAGAGCACCATCTGTCCCTTGCTTAATGCTTAACCAGTCATCGGCAAACTTAGTGGATTCGGCAAAGTCAGGGCTAATGGAAATCACCTTAGCCCCTTTGTAACGGGCTTCAGCTAAGAAATGGGCGTCTGGCGTCCGGGTCAGCGGCACGTTCGAGCCCCATGTCATAATGTAGCCGGCGTTGTACCAATCGCTGCTTTCTGGTACATCGGTCTGATCGCCCCAAATTTGCGGGGAAGCTGGCGGGAGGTCTGCATACCAATCGTAGAAGCTAAGCATCGGTCCACCCATGAGCTGCATGAATCTTGATCCTGCCGCGTGACTAACCATGGACATAGCAGGAATGGGGGAGAACCCAACATTCCGATCAGGACCATAGTTTAAAACGGTATAAAGAAGGGAGGTGGCAATCAGCTTCAGCACGTCAGACCATTCGGCGCGGACAAATCCCCCTTTTCCCCGTGCTTGCTTATAGGCTTTTGCTTTTTCAGGGTTCTCCACAATCGACTTCCACGCATCAAGTGGATTGTCGTGAACACGCAAAGCTTCTTGCCACATCTTCATCAACACACCGCGAATGTACGGGTATTTCACGCGAAGAGGGCTATAAATATACCAAGAAAAGCTTGCACCTCGAGGACAGCCACGTGGCTCAAAGTCTGGCATGTCAGGCCCTGTAGATGGATAGTCAAGGCGCTGGCCTTCCCATGTAACAATTCCGTTTTTGACGTAAATGTTCCAGCTGCATGAGCCGGTACAATTGACTCCATGAGTTGAGCGAATAACTTGATCATGCTGCCAACGTTTTCTGTAGACATCCTCCCATGATCGATCGTCATAGGTTGTTTGGCTATGGTTGTTCGCATGGTGCTCAATAGGTGAAAAATAGTTTAACCTGTTTAAAAGGGGATTTTGATTCTTTTTCCTCATAAGTCTACTCACTCCTTTTGCTCCGTGGTGTTACCCTCACTATAGCGAGAGGAGAATTGGCACCTTGTTAACTTTGTCACACACTTGCTGGATTTCACCATTTCGTCATACTTCTAGCTCTCTTTATAAAAAATCTCTTTCCAAGCATTCACTCGGAAGGGGATTCCAATGTACAGACGTAGTGGCTCTGTTCATCGCATATGGTACCGTAACAAGATCAATACAAGTGTATCTTTTCAGTCAGGATGAAGTGTCAAAGTTCATAAACAGAAGCATCTAAGTCAAGCGTTTGTTTAACGGGAATCCCCCTTCAGAGCCGAATGATTAATTCGTTTATAACGATCGTACAAAGTAGGAAAAAGGACTGTGATCTATATCACAAAATCTAAGGTTCTCCTCTGGGGAGAGCGCTTATTCGCCATTTTTTGAGGAGGGGTGGAGATAACGCAAAAACAATTGATAGGAAAGGGAGATGTTTTGCTGTAAGAGGACGAGGAAGTTCATTTGCAATTGAGAACTGTAGGTCATCATATGTTTAAAATTCGCAAAAGGGATTTCAAGCAAGATTGTATGGGAGGCCGGTTCGATCGACATGTGCGGTGAAGCGAAAATGGCGCCTTTCTCATCAAAGGGGAATACATCTCCCTCCCCCCATGTGGCGATCGTTTTGGTTGTTTCAGCATGATGGGCTTGATTCACAAGCAAGAGGCTCCCTTTCAAGACGATATAAATTGATTGGGAGTGAAGGGAGGAACTGGAGTCGGTTTGGGAAGTGAGTCGAATCAAGTTCCCGTGCTTCATCAGCTTTTTAATGATTGAAAGTGAGACTCCTAGAAAAATAGGTGTATTTTTCAAAAAGAAAACATAGCGGAACCGTTCCATGAAAACATCCTCCTTTGTGACATGTACCTTAAGTGTAACCACGAAGACAGAGGTTTGCAGTGACATGGTTCACACGCCACTTGTATGAGAAATGTCACGTTCTCTCGAATCGTCAGTTTTTATAATAGGGAAAGAGGAGGTGAACGATGTGAACATGTTGATTCCAAAGCAACACGGGGCATGGGCGATGCTCGTCATTCCGTATGTTTTAGGGATGGTGAAAGGAGGAGTGGTTTGGTGGCATCTTCCCCTAGCGGTTGGCTGGTTATTTCTCTATTTAGTCGCTTATCCATTGACGATGCTCGTAAAAAAGCGGCAAATGGACGTGTACAAAAAGTGGGCCGTTCGGTACGGAGTGGTTGCTGCTTGCTTCCTGCTCCCCGTTGTCTGGATGTATCCTCCGCTGCTACTTTTAGGCTCGCTATTATTCCCGTTGTTTCTCGTCATGATGATGTATGCGAGGAAGAATGACGATCGGGCGTTTTTAAATGATCTTGTAGCCGTTGTCATTTTTAGTGCTGCAGGTCTTGCAAGCTATTGGCTGGGAGCAGAAAGACTCGACGAATGGGCCTTGTTTATTTTTGGTCAGACGATGTTGTTTTTTGTTGGGAGTGCCTTTTATGTGAAGTCAATGATTCGTGAAAAGAATAATAGATGGTTTGCTCGTTATTCTTGGGTCTACCATGTTCTCGCCCCATGTCTATCGCTGGCGATGGGGGCAGGATGGGCAGTTCTTGCCCTTATTCCAAGCAGTATACGAGCATGGGTGTTGTACGGTAAAAAGCTAAGTATCATGAGAATAGGGATCTATGAAGTGATCAACGCCAGCTTTTTTCTATTGGTAATTAGTAGCTTTTTATTATGGTAGGTTGAGAGTCCAACTAATCGATGTTACAAATGTCAATCGGACAATTTTCGCAATCAATTTCGTTTTTTAAAAAATCGAGTTCATGAATCACAATTTTCCCAGAAGGTTCTATAGAGATGACACCTAGCTTCCGTAACTCACCGAGCATCCGGTTCACACTTTCTCTAGCGGCCGCACAAAAATTCGCCAATTCCTGATTTGTGAGGACGATGTTAATGAGAATTCCATCAACTCGTTGAATGCCGTAGCTGTTTGCAAGGCGGATGAGGGTTGAGTAGAGTGCGCCTTTTTTTCCATTAAGGAGAAGGTCGCGAATTTTCGATTGGATTTTTCGTAAATGGGTGCTCATCCATTTCATGAATTCAAACGTCAATGCGCCATTTTCCACGAGTTCTTTTTCGAGCTTGTTTTTATTAATGACCAACACTTCGCCGTCAGAAAGAACCTTCGCGCTAAGCATATATTTTGCTTCTTCTGAAAAAAGCGTAAGCTCGCCGACGATATCATTTGCCTTGCACATGCGCAACGTCATTTCTTTTCCATCGGCGGTTAGTTTTTCGATTTGCACAAGGCCGGACTGAATGAGATAAAGCTCCTCAGCTTCCATTCCCTCTTGAAATAGATACGTATCTTTCCAGATTTTCTTTCGTGTACTAAGCTGTTGAAGTAAATGATGGAGGTCATCGGAAAGCAAGTCTTTATCAGAAGATCGAACCGGGACATTCATTATGCGCCACCCCTTTAAAAAAATCATGTGGAAGTAATTTTATTTTATCGTTTAAATTGCGGCTTGGGGCTTGGTAAAACGAACAATCCGGTGAACGTGTTACGATAAAAGGAGCCTGAGCGTATGTGCCCAGGCTCAATTTACATCGACTTGTTTAAAACGTTGCCCGTGTTTCGTAAGTCTTGAAAGTACATCCAGACGACAAGGACAAAGCTAGCAAGGGCCACTTCTGAGAGGGCCATAAACCCGATGGCATACTGTCCTGTTGCTTGATACACCATCGCTAAAATGAGCGGAGGGAAAAATCCTCCGAGCCCGCCCATAGCTGCGACAATGCCATTGACGATTCCCGCTTGCTGCGAGAAATAGAGAGGAACGAGCTTAAATATCGTCCCATTTCCAACTCCCGCACATACCGCAACCGTTAGCACACCGACTGTATACATTTCGATCCCTGGCGAAAAGGCCAATACAATACTAGAGAGAGTAAACCCAGCGAAAACATACATTAACAAAATCAGGGGGTTCATCCTGTCCGCCAGCCAACCTCCGACAGGCCGGATGAAGGTGGCCAGCGCGATAAACCCTGCGGTGCGAAGCCCAGAATCCACCGGAGTGAGCCCATAATGGTTGACGAGAAAGTTTGGCAAATAGATCGTAAAGGCAACAAAGGCGCCGAATGTGATAAAGTAAAATAAGCTGAAAAACCACAAAAGCCGATTCCGATACACTGCTTTCATTTGCTCCTTCATAGGGGCGTCCACCTTCGCTTCATGCCGATCACCTAAAAGAAAGTTGAACAGCGCAAAAGCGGCGAGGAGGACAAGATAGATACGAATGGTTTGTTCCCATCCGAACGTTTGCGCTAAAATAGGCGCTGAAAAGGTGGTAATTGCGGTTCCAATGTTGCCAACACCGTAAACCCCATTCACAAAGCCGTGCTTCTCTTTTGGATAGTATTTTGGCAGGGACGTCACCCCGATCGAAAAAACAGCTCCGCCAATTCCGAGAAAAAAACCACCGATTAGTAAATCTACCAATGAACTAGCCACACTGAGCCAAAAGACGGGAAATAGAAGCAAGAGGAAACTCGTCATGAACGTTAATCGAGCACCGAATTTGTTCGTGTAATACCCTAAGGGAATGCGAAGAAGGGAACCGAGAACGACAGGGATAGCCGTCACCCATGCAATCTGGCTGTCGGTCAGCTCAATGTCTTGGCGAATATGAGGCATTAACGCCGAAATCAACACCCACACCATAAACCCGACGACTAAACTAAACGATTGAAGAGGTAATTGTCGTTTTTGTCGATCAATCATCGTAATTGGACTCCTTTCAATAGAGAAAGTAACGGTAGCTGTAAACAGTTTCATCTTACAAAAAGTCAATCAGGGGTATTGTGAAATACATCACAGGGATGGGAAGAATTTTCGAGCTCATGAAAAGAGGAGTCTATGCTACAGGTTACACAGAAAGAAAAACGAAACATGCTCAAAGCCATTGTAGGTTAAAGTAATGAATGGATGGTCGGACTTGTAGTAGGAACTATCGGTAAGAAAGTAGAGGAGATATGATGGAGAGGATTCAGGAACTTTTAGAACAAATCGTGAAATGGTTGATCTTTTCTATATTATTAGTGGCGTCGATTTCTTTAATGGTTGTCTACCAGCAGGGGTACATAGCAGAAGCGTTAGTTGCGCGTGCCACTCCACTTGCAATTGTTGTTGGATTATCTGCGATAGCGGCGGCGATCATTGTGAAAAAATAGTGGAGCATAGTACGATTAATCAACCCCTATTTGAAATGGAGGTTTTTCTGAAACCAGAGCCTCCGCTAGCTTAATAACCATGGAACATTTAGTTGTATATCTAACTGAACAGTGGGTGTAGGAAACCCATTAGGTACAAGGTATAAATCTTCGCTGAAAGATATTTCTAGCCCTTTATCCTTTGTAAAGATGGGATATGCCACTCCACTGTCAGCTTCCCATTGTTTGGGACTTTTAATAATTTTACCGACAAAATGATAGAAGGCACCATAAAAATGTGTCCCATCTTTATTCTCCATATAATGAGAGATCTCTCCCTCTTTACGAGGGTCAATCCCGAAAGTTAAGAAGAGCCCTTTAAGCTCATAGGGAAGATTTTCACAAGCTAGAACATAATTAGCGCAATAGTCACATTCACAACTTTCAGTGATCAAACGATCATTCTCATAAAATTTTTGAGTTTTACTTTTATCGAACAAAATTGTCCAAGATCCTAATTTGATTTGCCTCATAGTACCGTACCTTCTTTTACATATCTTTTTTGTTTTTATTATCTTTGCAATTTTTATAATGACTCTACCTAGTAAATTTTATCGTATCATGCGCCTTATGAACATTACCCGCTATCTAATCTGCCAGGAGTCTCATCAACTCGTGTATGGTTGAGAGAAAGAAGCATAGAGAAGGATGAAGGAAGCCGATGGAATTTCTAAAGCAGTTTCCAATATTCCAAGAGATGACCGATGACGAGTTTGAGCGGTTGACTCGAATCGCGATGAAGCGATCCTATGAGCCGAAGGCCTTTGTGTTGATGGAAGGGAGGAACGGGAGGCGGTCTTTTTTATTCAATCGGGGTTGGTGAAAGCCTACAAGATCGATGAAGCGGGGAACGAACAAGTGATTTCTCTGCTCCGGGATGGGGAGATGCTCCCCCATGTCGGCTTTTTCGACCGCTCACCCTATCCCGTAACGGTTGAGGTGCTACAACATACGGAATTAGTCGTGATCCGGGTGGATGATTTTGACGAGCTGCTTCGCCATGATCCACAGCTAACGATGAAACTGATGCAAATCATGGGTAGCAAGATCATAGAACTGCAGGAACGAATTCAATCTTTCATCTCAAAGGACGTTCAGCATAGGCTAGCGCACGCATTAATCAATCTTGCGGCGGAGCGCGGAGTGAAAAAAGGAGACGGTGTTTACATCCAACTGCCGATTACGAATCAGGATTTTGCCAACCTTATTGGTACCTCTAGGGAACGATTAATCGCACCCTCAATGAAATGAAAAAGAACAACTTGCTTTCAATTGATCGCAGCGGGATTATGATTCATGATCTCAATCAAGTAAAACGGCTCTAAAAATTGAGTAAACGAAAAGGATGGGACAAAACTAGCCAAAAGGTCAAACTCGGGATGAACACGGAACCGATTTAATGGTTCGGAAACGAGGCTCATGCCGTTGAGCTAGCCACATCATACGAATACGGTCAAAGTACCTTTTTGTGTTTACGCATAACTCGATGGACGTTTCCAAGTTGATGGTCAAAATCACGAGACGCCTGCGGGAAAAGCAAGAGCTGAAGATCCATCGGGGCGGTTTCCCCCGATTAGCTGAAACCTTGCCCGCGGCAAGTGATTTTGAAACAAACAACTCCTTATAAAAACACCTGTCACTAACTGTATGTCCTAGCCTCTCGTTTTCTCTTACTCCGCGAGCAATCGTGGAAACAAGATATGATTTTCTAAATGAATGTGCCGAAACAGATCCGTTTCTAGCTCATCCAGCTTACGATACGTTAACTGATATGTCATGCAAGCCCCTTCCGGAGGTGTATAATCGTCCGTTACGTGCCGAAGCTCTTTCAATAGGTGGCCGCAAGTTTCATGCTCTTTTTCTAATTGATCAATCGCTTGGGTCGCGTTTTCTAAATCGAGCAAAGACGCCGACTGATCAAAGGCTTTTATTTTCGGAAAAATGTGCTCCTCCTCTTGAATTAGATGGTGTTCTAATTCTGCCTTTAACTTGTGAAATAAGTGATGTACTTCGGAGAGCTCAGGACGATGGTGGCCGTGAACCCGGTAAACCTTTGTGATAAATTGGGACAGCTCAGGCAATGTTTCGTATAGGTAGGCGTGATGTGCTTGGACGATATAATCGATTAACTCTGAGTATTCCGCTTGAGTCCAGTCCACCTCCTTATTTTGCATGGCGATAGACGCATCATAAAGGGATTGCAACTCGGACAGTACTTTGCCCTCATCCAAATTCAGCTGTTGAATGGCATCTGCAATCGGTTGATTTCCGCTGCAACAAAAATCAATTCGGTACTTTTTAAACAGCTGGTTCGCTTTCGGAAATTGTGTCACAATATCTCCCGTCTTCATTTTCCGTTGAATGTTCATTCCCATCCTCCTTAACATCGGTGATACCATTACTGTAGCGTGTTTCGCTTAAATAGATTGTGATGGATATCACATTTTGAACATGAAGAGGTTGCTTTACGTTAAACGTAATGGGGGATTGCCTCATGTAAGTTAATGATTCGTTGATTTAAGCTTCCTCTATACAGCAAGCTTAAATCTCGTGAACTCTGCTCGTATTTCCCATCAACTAATACATCGCAATAGCGAAGAAGTTCGCGATAGTTAGCGTTTAGGTGGTTGATGATCTGCTCGTATGTATAGCCACTGTACACCTAAATCGTTTTTTTAGAGCTGCGTTTTTTTCTTCCTGTTTTTGGCGATTTCGTGGCTATTCGGATTGTAAGTCTTTCCTCGTATTTTTCTTAGGCCATTCGACTAAATTTTACGTAATATTCAAAATAAAAGGCATTTTTCGTTGACACATTTTCTGAAAAAAGGTAGATTGGCAATATAAACAGACGAAAGCGCTTTCAATCGTTGATTTTTGTGAAGGATGTATTTGAGCCGAGAAAGGAGTGGGGATTGGCCAGTGTTAGTAAAAGAGAGGTGACCAACATTTGGTCGACTATCGTAGCCTTTGAGGAGGTTTTCTTTGTTATTTCCGAAAGCGCTTTACTTGTTGGAGTGGTAAGAAGGATACGTATATTTTTAAAAGAGGGGGATGGAAATGAAGGGGAAAAACGTTCAGTTACTTTTCGCATTGGTGGTGATCATATTGTTGTTTCCAACAGGAGCTTCGGCCTCCTCTCATGCGGTGAGCGTCGGGAAAGGAAGCTATGCGACCGAGTTTCCGGAAATTGATTTTGGCGGAATTAATGATCCGGGCTTTCGGGGTCAGCAGGGGGAGCCGCCTGCAACCATTTATCGCTCAGATCGTGTAACAGGACCGATGCAAACCAATTCATGGTGGGGATCGTTAGCAGTTGACCGGTTTTCGATGAATCAATATCCTCACCCGTTTAGTGTTCGCCATCGGCCAGAGGGGTTACATGTATTCTATGATGCCCCGCACAATATGGTCGTCCATGAAAACCGTGAAGCAGGAACGTGGCACATTCATGGCGCGATTGGAACGGACTTTATCATTAAACATTCTGGAACAGCCAATTTTGAGCAGGCTGTCGTCGACGACTATAACGATTGGTATGTGCGAGGGCTACTTGAAAATGGCGCTCAACAAATGGCCGTTACATACGGGGTCGGATCTCCGTACATTTTTGTCGAATATGAAGGAGGAAGTGCTGTTTTAGACTTTGATATTGCCCCAGATGTATGGGAAATGAACGGTCATGTCATTGGCTTCTCGACCCATGATCATAAGCATTATGCGGCATTTGCTCCCCCTGGACAAAACTGGTCTGGTATCGGTTCAAGAACGCTTACGAACAATGCCAATTATATCGCCATTGCGAAGCTCCCGGAAAAGGACGGAAACATGCTAGCGAAGTTTGAGCAGTATGCGTACTCTGTCGTTCGAGACGCCGTAGCTGACTGGACATATGACGAAGCGACGGGAACAGTAACGACCACATTTGAGGTCACAACAGAGGCAAAGGTGCAAGGAGCGCCCGACGGTACGATCTTTGCATTATATCCACATCAATATCGCCACTTGGCTTCATCCTCTGAGAACCAGCTACTTCAGAACTACCAGTACAAGATCATCCGCGGCACGATGATTGGACTAGAAGGTAAGCGCTTCACGACCGAATTAACCTATCCGGGTGTGCTCCCTTCCTTGCCGGATTTAGGTGATTACGATCGGGAGCGATTGATCGGTTATCTTCATGATGCTACATCTGATTACCCAACCGGTTCGGATACGTATGAGCTAGGAAAATATATAGGAAAGCTTGCTACTCTTGCGCCAATTGCTGATCAAATGGGCGAGTATGAATTAGCGGAACAGTTTCGCGGAGAGCTAAAAGACATTTTAGAGGATTGGTTACAGGCGACGAATGCTAGTGGTCAACTAAAAGGGAAAAATCTTTTTTATTACAACGAAAATTGGGGAACGATTTTAGGCTATCACGCGGCTCACAGTTCTGCGACGCGAATCAATGACCATCATTTCCATTACGGATACTTTGTCAAAGCTGCAGCCGAAATTGCCCGCGCAGACCAAGAGTGGGCGAAAAGCGAAAATTGGGGTGGGATGATCGATTTACTCATCCGCGACTTTATGGCCGATCGAGACGATGATTTGTTTCCATACTTAAGAATGTTTGACCCGTACTCGGGGAATTCGTGGGCGGACGGGCTTGCTACCTTTGATGCGGGGAACAATCAGGAATCTTCCTCGGAAGCGATGCACGCTTGGACAAATGTTATCCTATGGGCGGAAGCCACAGGGAATAAGGCGCTCAGAGACCGAGCGATTTACTTGTACACGACCGAGATGAGCGCGATCAATGAATACTTCTTTGATGTTCATCAAGAGATTTTCCCTGAGGAATATGGACCTGAAATTGTAACGATTAACTGGGGCGGAAAAATGGATCATGCTACGTGGTGGAATTCAGGAAAGGTGGAAAAATATGCGATTAACTGGTTGCCGTTCCATGGTGGTTCGCTGTATCTTGGACACCACCCTGACTATGTCGACCGGGCCTACGAAGCGCTTCGGCGAGATATCGGTTCCACCGACTGGAACTTATGGTCAAATCTCGTTTGGATGTACCGAGCTTTTACCAATCCAGACGATGCTCTTCAACAAATGGAAGCTTCGATCGATGACTACGGCTTGTTTGACCCAGGAAATGAAAAAATTATTGAGCGTGGTAGCACGAAAGCACAGACGTATCATTGGAATCACAATTTAGCTGAACTTGGACGAGTGGACCCAACGGTAACGGCCAATCACCCGATTTACGCCGTCTTTAATAAAAATGGTATTCGAACGTATATTGCCTATAACTTTTCTGACTCTCCAATCACGGTCCAATTTTCCGATGGACATTCCATTCAAGTGGAGCCACATAGCTTTAATATTGGCAACGGGGACGGCCCCACAAACCCAGATCCTTCAGAGCCAGATTTGAAAAATCCTTACGAGCGAATTCAGGCGGAGGCGTATGATTCGATGAGCGGCATTCGGACAGAAGGGACGGACGATGACGGTGGCGGAGACAACATCGGTTGGATTAACGATGGTGATTGGGTCAAGTATGAGCGCGTTCATTTCGAACGGGGCGCTTCCTCTATTGAAGTTCGCGTAGCTAGTGATACACCGGGAGGAAGGATTGAAATACGCACAGGAAGCCCAACAGGAACGCTCTTAGGAGCCGTACAGGTACCGAATACCGGCGGGTGGCAGGAGTGGCAGACGGTGACAGGAAATGTGCAAATTCAACCTGGTACCTACGATGTATATTTAGTGTTTAAAGGGAGTCACGAGTATGACTTAATGAATGTGAACTGGTTTGTTTTCCGAGCAAACGGTCAAGGGAATGGCGATTCGCATACACACCCTGATTACACAGCAGGAATTAGAGGGATTACAGGTAATGAAGTGACGATCTTTTTTGCGCCGACAACAGAAGCACGGTATGTGGATGTACATTTAAAAGTGAACAATGGTCAACAACTCAATTATCGGATGACCGAACGGAACGGAGAATGGGAGCGGGTTGTCGAGAATTTATCGAGCGGCGATGTACTTGAATATAGCTTCACGTATGAAAAGCTCGGACCCCAATATACGACTGAATGGTTTACGTATACGCGTTAATGAAATAGTGGATGGAGCTGCCCGTCGATGCAGCTCCTTTTATCGTTATGATTCATCCCCACATTTGTTCACAAAATCTAACGACTTCGATTGGGTTGATTTTACGTTATAATGTAAAAAAGAGGGGATTTATGATGACGAAATTCATTTATATTATTTTAGTCGTTGCGTTTATTGATACATTTATCCAACTGCCGATTATCACCCCTTATGCCCTAAGTCTAGGAGCATCAGAAACGTTAGTCGGTGGTATTGTGGCGATTTATTCCTTAGCGAATATGGTGGGCAATATCATCGGTGGGCACTGGGTTGATCGCTTCGGACGCAAACGAATGCTTTACATGGGGATGCTGGCAGTGGGGGGCGTGCTTTTACTTTACTCCCTTGCTCAAACAGGAGGTCAGTTATTCTTCGCCCGATTATTGCACGGGCTAGCCGGTGGTGTTTTAATCCCAGCCGCGTTTGCCTTAATTGGTGACCAAGCAAAGGCAAGACAGAGCCGAAAGCCGATGGCGTTTGCTGGGGCCTCCATCGGGATTGCCGCCATTACGGGGCCGGCTATAGGTGGGATTTTAGCCGCTCAATCCCGGACGGAGTACGTGTTTATTCTCGTTGCGATCCTGTTCTTCCTATCTGTCGGATTAACGATCAAGTTTGTCCCAGAATCGATAAAAGCCACAAGTCGTCAACGGGTGTCCTGGGGGCATGTCGGTCCGCTACTGAAGAACGTAAGTCTAATGCAAGCGTGCCTTGCTGCATTTGCTTTAATGGTCAGCAATGGAACACTTGCATTCGCATTACCACTACTCGTGACCCAATTAGGTTTAACGTCTGCCGCAACGGGGATGCTTTTAAGCATTTACGGCATAACGGCGCTATTTATTTTTATTACCCCGCTAAACAAAGTGTATGAGCGACTATACCCTGGGCGATTGGTCGTACTAGGATTAGGGTTGATTGGAGTATCCCTTATGTTGTTAAGCTTTATCCACACGTTATCATTAGCGGTAGTCCTAATGGTTACTTATGGCATTGGGTTTGCGTTTGTTTTTCCGTCCATGAATCAAATGGTGTCAACTGCGTCTCAAGATGAAGATCGCGGGAAGGCCTATGGGATTTTTTACGCTGTCTTTTCTCTCGGTGTTGTTGCTGGCTCGTTCATTTCAGGTGTTGTCACCGAACTTTTAGGCGTTCCTTTTATCGTTAGTGGGTGCTTGATGCTTGTGTGCAGCGTGCTTTTAGTTTGGCTATCGCAAAAAAGGATCACCGAGTCTTATGCTGTAAAAAGAGGTGCTTAAACCATCTGGCTTTTCAGGTGGTTTTTTCTTATGACTTTACTTTATAGAAAAAAAGATCGCGGAAAAGCGAACTTCCCGAACAAGAAATTTGTCCAAAAGCTGTCTTGATTTCCACTGCATGAGCCCCGCGGTTCCTCTGGATAATAAAGAAAAAAGGGAGTGTGAGGAGCGATGACGGTTATTACAACATTTACACAAAAACGTCGGGAGAAACAGTGGAAGTTTGAACGGAAAATGCTTCGTGAATTGACATTGCAACAAATAAAAAAAGACATCCAGACCCATTTTCAAGACATTATTCCATTTCATTTTTTAACCCACCCGTTTTTGATGGACCCTTGTACCGATATGGCCATTGATGCCTATTTGCTTGGCGCCGAGTTTGGCCGTTTTGGCTACTATGGGGAGCCGGCAGAGAAAGCGAAAGTGCGATGCGAAGAGGAATTGTCTGATCTGTCTCACTATGTTTTCGATTTACTTCAAGGTTGGTATACAAACTCCGAGTTTATTCTCGATTCTCTCCACGTTGCTTCACAAGCCTTTGTCGATCATTGGTGGCGTAAAGGATTTGAAGAGGGGACAAAACGGTACAAACTCCGCCTTCATTAAGAAAATCACTACATATTTTCCCACTTGTCCAAATATATATAGGAACGATAGGACGAGGGGGAATGATCATGATTAAGTGGTTAAAAGGTGGAGTGTTTGCACTAGGGCTTGTTGCACTCCTTTTCATTATCCAATATCAGTTTATTAGCAATGATTCATCTTCCACATGGAATCTTCCGTTGTCTGGAAAGGTTATTATCCTTGATCCGGGACACGGAGGGATCGATGGCGGGGCGACATCTAGGGCAGGTGCCTTGGAAAAAGACATTACGCTCGCTGTTAGCTTGGAACTTCGCGACTATCTCCAGGAAGCAGGGGCCCTCGTGTTAATGACCCGGGAGGAAGATCGTGACTTAGCGGATGCGACGACTGCGAAGGTTCGCCAGCGAAAGGTTCAAGATTTAAAGCGGCGAGTTGAAATTGTCAATGGTTCTGGAGCTGATATGTTTGTCAGCATCCATTTGAATGCGATTGCTTCGCCTCGTTGGAGCGGGGCGCAAACGTTTTACAATCGAGCGATTCCGGAGAACGAACCTTTAGCTCGGTTTGTCCAGGACCAGCTGAAACGCAATTTAGAAAATACGAGTCGTTATGCAAAGCCAATTCATAACGTTTTTTTGTTAAAACATGCTGAAATTCCAGGGTTGCTAGTTGAAGCAGGTTTTTTATCCAATCCTTCCGAAGCAGAATTGCTTGAGACAGAAGACTATCAACAAAAAGTTGCAGCATCCATCTATCAAGGGATCATGCGCTATTACACAAATGAAGATGCGCCTGAGCAATAAACGAGTGCAAACGGATTCACGAACAGGACTAGGCGTATGCTATACTAAGCGTATACTGGAAAAAGGATGGTGTCTTTGTTGTTGACGGAGGAAAAGGTACTAGCTGCACTTAATCGGGTAAAAGACCGAGATTTAAATAAAAGCATCGTGGAGACCGGAGGCATCCGGGAACTGAAAATTTCAGGTGCGAATGTGAGCGTAAAAGTAGCTTTAGCCCAAACGGGAACTCGCGAGCAAATGGAGATTCAACAAGAAATCGTAAACGTACTAAAAGGTGAAGGGGCCGAGTCGGTAGGGCTCCGCTTTGATCAGTTAGATGAGACGGAGATTGAAAAGCTAGGAGGACTCCCTAAGCAAGAATTTCATGGACCACCGTTGCTTCATCCAAATACTTCAACAACGTTTATCGCCGTGACAAGCGGTAAAGGTGGGGTAGGTAAGTCCACAGTTTCAGTGAACCTTGCCACGACTCTTGCCCGTCTAGGGAAGAAGGTTGGTATCATCGATGCGGACATTTATGGATTTAGTGTTCCTGACATGATGGGGATTGAAGAGCGTCCGAAAGTGGTTGGTGAACAAATTTTTCCGGTGGAGCGCTTTGGTGTAAAAGTCATCTCGATGGGGTTTTTTGTGGAAGATAATGCACCGGTCATTTGGCGTGGCCCAATGCTCGGCAAAATGCTTAATAATTTTTTTGCTGAAGTCGAGTGGGGAGATTTAGACTACTTAATTTTGGACTTGCCTCCTGGCACTGGAGACGTAGCGTTGGACATTCATACGATGCTCCCTCATTCGAAAGAAATTCTCGTCACAACACCTCATGCTACTGCTGCGTTCGTGGCCGCACGGGCAGGCGCTATGGCATTAAAAACACATCACGAAATTATTGGTGTGGTTGAAAACATGGCCTACTTTGAAAGCAAGATTACAGGAGAAAAAGAGTATGTATTTGGCCAAGGTGGGGGAGAACGACTGGCTGAAGAGTTGAAGACTGAAGTTCTCGGTCGCATTCCGCTTGGACAGCCAGAAATCGATGAAGACGATTTTGCTCCGTCCGTTTATGGAGCGACCCATCCGATCGGGGAAATTTATACGGCTATCGCCAAGCGAGTCATTGATAAAACAACATGAACCGTTTGTAACAAAGAGTAGAAAGAGCCTCAAAGAAGTAAAAATGAGGCTCTTTCTTACGTGAAATAAAGGTTACTATTCCTAATTGACGAGTTGGGGTTTACGAGCCGCCGCCCCCACCGCCAGCACCGCCGCCACCGGCATCTCCTTGACCGCCTTCTTGTTGCTGTTGTTGCTGTTCTTGTTGTTTTTTCATTTGTTCCTCTGCCACTTTTACGAAGATTTCGTTTAGCTTTGCCATAAAATAAGGACTCTCAAACGCTTCGTTCATGATTGTCATTACTTGCTGACGATATTCTTTTGTTTTCATCAAATCAAGGAACATCTGCTCCATCTCAGGGTTTTGTAGCACTTCAACCATCATTTGTTGATATTCGGGATCTTTCATAAGGCCTTTTAGTAATTTTTCGTTTTCTGCTTGCATGCTTTCTGCGAATGTTTTCGCAAATTCAGGGTCTTGCATCGTTTCTTGCCAAAACTGCTTACCCGCTTCCGAGGTCAATGTATCTTGAATCGCTTTTTTTACAAAGGCGTTATCCATTACAACTGTACGCCGCACTTCTTCGTCTGCCATTAATTCTTGTATGGCTTGTTTTCCTTCTTCAGTCTGCAACATGTCGACCATCATTTTCTTTGTACTTTCGTAATCAGGAGGTTGATTCCCTCCCTGTGCTTGAGGTGCACAGCCGATGATGATGGACAATAACGCAATGCAAATGAGCAGCGCCCCTTTTCTCATCATTTCTGCTCCTTTCACTCATTTTGTCATTAATTTGAGACATTTTCTTGAACTTTATGCATGGTCTAGAGACAACGACTGGCTTTTTTGCTGAGCGATTGATACAATCAATGACAGCAATGTATGTAGATGTGGAGGAACGTACGTGAATACGAGGAAAGTTGTTCAGCTTTTTTTTACGACGTTAATTATTGGTAGTTTAAGCGGTACGATTGTCGGGTTGCTTTTGGATTTAGACCTATATACAAGTGGAAGTGTGGCTAATTTAATTGTAGGGATTATTTGGATCGCGGGGATTAGTGCTGCGTTTAGCTTAATAGCACAGATGGGTTTTTTCGCTTATCTAACCTTGCATCGTTTTGGCCTCGGGATATTCAAATCCGTGAAGCTTTGGAACTGGGTTCAAGTCATTCTGATTGCGTTTGTCGTTTTTGATCTTATTTATTTACGTTATATTGCTTTTGCTCAAGAGGGGGAAACAATTTTCCATTACATGGTGATGCCTCTAGCCCTTTTGGTGTACGGTGCGATTATCGCTTATTTGAAAGCAAAAGATACGAATAAGGGTGCCTTTATTCCTGCGTTATTCTTTATGGTTGTGATCACGTCCATTGAGTGGGTACCGGCTTTAACCGTCAATGATCCGAAATGGCTCTGGGTATATTTCGCTCCTCTCATTGCAGCGAACACTTGGCAAATTTTAATTCTCCATCGATTACAACAACAATAAAAAAGTCGAGCGATGTCTAGTCGCTCGGCTTTTTGTTTGAAGTTATTTGATTTCATCATGGGTTGGATGGGCGTCAGCCATTAGCTCTTCGATCGAGCGAAAATGATATCCTTTTCCTTTTAGTTGATCGATTATAATGGGCAGTGCTTTATGAGTTTGTTTAGCTGAATCAGACGCATGCATGAGTACGATATCACCGGGTGAGATATGGTCAACAACTTGACGAACGATGGCATCGACCCCCGGGTTTTCGTAGTCTCGTGAGTTAATACTCCAATGGACAACCGTATAATCATAAGATTCTGCCAAGTTTAAGACACGTTTGTCGAAATCTCCATTAGGTGGCCTGAGTAAAGTCGGCTTTTCTCCGGTAATCGAGCTAATGACTTGTTGGCTTTGTCTTAGGTCCTTACGAATTTTTTCGTCCTCCCAAGTTGTATAGCTTTTGTATTGATATCCGTGACTACCGATATGGTACCCCGCCTCTTGAATAAGCTCTACTAGCTCAGGGTGCCTTTCTGCCCAAGAGGCCGAGATGAAAAATGTGGCTTCCTCTACTTTTTTACTCTGTAATACGTCAATAATTGGTTTTACCCGTTGTTCCCCCCAACTAATATTAAAGGTGAGGGCTGCTACTTTTTCGTCCGTTTCTGCTTTATGAAACGCTTGGGGGCCTTCTGGTGTGGAAAAAACCATAAGGTGACTGCGCTCTAAATAAAGTAAACTGGCGCAAAAAAAAGCAGTGAGAAGAATGATGGTTAATTGCTTTATCTTTTTTGCACGTAATACCCAGAAGAACTTCATCTCATTCTAGCCTCCTGTATCGATTTGGTTATATTCATGTATATAGAAAAGACGGACAAGGTATGAATAAAAACCCAAAGATTAGAAAAGAATTTAGTTAGAGGAATGATCATTGTATGTGAGTTAATTATAGGTAGGAGTGTTGTCGATGCTAGGGTGTCTTTTTAATGAAAAAGAAGCACAGGAGATAGAGTACTTATTAAAGAGAGAAATGGAGGAGCTGCTTCTTGATTTATCGGATCCTAGGATCGATGAAGTTGTGAAACGAGCGATGGAAGAAAAATATCAAATCGTGTATGGCATCTATAAACGTTTCGTCCCGCCAAATGAAAGAATGAGATACATGTTAAAACGGTATAAACGAAAAGGAAATGATTTTTAGTATTGACGAAGAGATTCGTCCGTGTTATATTATCTCTTGCGCTCAAAAACAAGGAAACAACAAGGGAACGAATTGGTTTATGAAAAAAGTTGTTGACGTTGTGCCTTGATTTTGATAGTATAATTTACAGTCGTCAGCAAGACGACGTCAGATAGTTCTTTGAAAACTGAACAAAAGCCAAGCGAAATAAAGAGATACAAGGTATCTCGTCAATTTACTTCATTATATGAAGTGTCGCAGGAAACAACATCCTGTGAAACATGAGCTATATCAAACTTTTATGGAGAGTTTGATCCTGGCTCAGGACGAACGCTGGCGGCGTGCCTAATACATGCAAGTCGAGCGGACCAAAGGGAGCTTGCTCCTGGAGGTTAGCGGCGAACGGGTGAGTAACACGTGGGCAACCTGCCTGTAAGACTGGGATAACATCGAGAAATCGGTGCTAATACCGGATAATAAAAAGAACTGCATGGTTCTTTTTTGAAAGATGGTTTCGGCTATCACTTACAGATGGGCCCGCGGCGCATTAGCTAGTTGGTGGGGTAACGGCTCACCAAGGCGACGATGCGTAGCCGACCTGAGAGGGTGATCGGCCACACTGGGACTGAGACACGGCCCAGACTCCTACGGGAGGCAGCAGTAGGGAATCTTCCGCAATGGACGAAAGTCTGACGGAGCAACGCCGCGTGAGTGATGAAGGTTTTCGGATCGTAAAACTCTGTTGTTAGGGAAGAACAAGTGCCGTTCGAAAGGGCGGCACCTTGACGGTACCTAACGAGAAAGCCACGGCTAACTACGTGCCAGCAGCCGCGGTAATACGTAGGTGGCAAGCGTTGTCCGGAATTATTGGGCGTAAAGCGCGCGCAGGCGGTCTCTTAAGTCTGATGTGAAAGCCCCCGGCTCAACCGGGGAGGGTCATTGGAAACTGGGAGACTTGAGTACAGAAGAGGAGAGTGGAATTCCACGTGTAGCGGTGAAATGCGTAGAGATGTGGAGGAACACCAGTGGCGAAGGCGACTCTCTGGTCTGTAACTGACGCTGAGGCGCGAAAGCGTGGGGAGCAAACAGGATTAGATACCCTGGTAGTCCACGCCGTAAACGATGAGTGCTAGGTGTTAGGGGTTTCGATGCCCTTAGTGCCGAAGTTAACACATTAAGCACTCCGCCTGGGGAGTACGACCGCAAGGTTGAAACTCAAAGGAATTGACGGGGGCCCGCACAAGCAGTGGAGCATGTGGTTTAATTCGAAGCAACGCGAAGAACCTTACCAGGTCTTGACATCCTTTGACCACCCTAGAGATAGGGCTTTCCCCTTCGGGGGACAAAGTGACAGGTGGTGCATGGTTGTCGTCAGCTCGTGTCGTGAGATGTTGGGTTAAGTCCCGCAACGAGCGCAACCCTTGACCTTAGTTGCCAGCATTCAGTTGGGCACTCTAAGGTGACTGCCGGTGACAAACCGGAGGAAGGTGGGGATGACGTCAAATCATCATGCCCCTTATGACCTGGGCTACACACGTGCTACAATGGATGGTACAAAGGGTTGCGAAGCCGCGAGGTGAAGCCAATCCCAGAAAGCCATTCTCAGTTCGGATTGCAGGCTGCAACTCGCCTGCATGAAGCCGGAATTGCTAGTAATCGCGGATCAGCATGCCGCGGTGAATACGTTCCCGGGCCTTGTACACACCGCCCGTCACACCACGAGAGTTTGTAACACCCGAAGTCGGTGGGGTAACCTTTTGGAGCCAGCCGCCTAAGGTGGGACAGATGATTGGGGTGAAGTCGTAACAAGGTAGCCGTATCGGAAGGTGCGGCTGGATCACCTCCTTTCTACGGAGTTTTTAACTCTAGTCGACCATTCGCAGTTTCATCTGCGGAGGGACGCTTGAAGCTTTTGTTCAGTTTTGAGAGAACTCAAAGCTCTCAATTAATGGAATTGACAAAGAGCATCAAGTAGATCAAGGAAGCAAGGATTTGAGGAATGGAGCGTATGTGTATACGTGACATGACCGAGAATCTGAAGCTGACGAAGAGATGCGATGATGATCTGCCGTCAAAATGGTTCTTTGAAAACTAGATAATGATAAATTGTAAGTGAAGATGAGCGCGATGCTCATTGGAAGCTTATATGACGCAAATCGAGTTCACCGGGTATTTAACCTACATCCTGTAGGGAAAATACTCACGAACGAGACGTCAAGAATTCCATGACGCTTTTGATGAATCATGTATTTTGCGACGAGAAGCAAGGAGATCGAGGACACGCGTTTTCGAGTGAGGGAGCGTATTTGTATACGTGACCGACCGAGAAGAACGCAGTGGACGAAGAGGTCCGACGCTAATCGGAAGCAAAATTTTGGTTAAGTTAGAAAGGGCGCACGGTGGATGCCTTGGCACTAGGAGCCGAAGAAGGACGCGACGAACGGCGAAACGCCTCGGGGAGCTGTAAGTAAGCTTTGATCCGGGGATATCCGAATGGGGGAACCCACCATCCGTAATGGGATGGTACCCATACCTGAATCTATAGGGTATGAGGAGGCAGACCTGGGGAACTGAAACATCTAAGTACCCAGAGGAAGAGAAAGCAAATGCGATTTCCTGAGTAGCGGCGAGCGAAACGGGAACAGCCCAAACCAAGAGGCTTGCCTCTTGGGGTTGTAGGACACTCTATACGGAGTCAGAAAGAAACGAAGTAGGTGAAGCGACCTGGAAAGGTCCGTCACAGAAGGTAACAACCCTGTAGCCGAAACTTCGTTTCCTCCAGAGTGGATCCTGAGTACGGCGGGACACGTGAAACCCCGTCGGAAGCTGGGAGGACCATCTCCCAAGGCTAAATACTCCCTAGTGACCGATAGTGAACCAGTACCGTGAGGGAAAGGTGAAAAGCACCCCGGAAGGGGAGTGAAAAAGATCCTGAAACCGTGTGCCTACAACTAGTTGGAGCCCATTAACGGGTGACAGCGTGCCTTTTGTAGAATGAACCGGCGAGTTACGATGTCGTGCAAGGTTAAGCTGAAAAAGCGGAGCCGCAGCGAAAGCGAGTCTGAATAGGGCGAAATAGTACGCCGTCGTAGACCCGAAACCGTGTGATCTACCCATGTCCAGGGTGAAGTTCAGGTAACACTGAATGGAGGCCCGAACCCACGCATGTTGAAAAATGCGGGGATGAGGTGTGGGTAGGGGTGAAATGCCAATCGAACTCGGAAATAGCTGGTTCTCCCCGAAATAGCTTTAGGGCTAGCCTCGAGGGAAGAGTCTTGGAGGTAGAGCACTGATTGGACTAGGGGTCCCCACCGGATTACCGAATTCAGTCAAACTCCGAATGCCAATGACTTATCCTCGGGAGTCAGACTGCGAGTGCTAAGATCCGTAGTCAAGAGGGAAACAGCCCAGACCATCAGCTAAGGTCCCAAAGTATACGTTAAGTGGAAAAGGATGTGGAGTTGCCCAGACAACCAGGATGTTGGCTTAGAAGCAGCCACCATTTAAAGAGTGCGTAATAGCTCACTGGTCGAGTGACTCTGCGCCGAAAATGTACCGGGGCTAAACGTATCACCGAAGCTATGGATTCGCACCGTTGGTGCGAGTGGTAGGGGAGCGTTCTACGTGCAGCGAAGTCAGACCGAGAGGACTGGTGGAGCGCGTAGAAGTGAGAATGCCGGTATGAGTAGCGAAAAGAGGGGTGAGAATCCCCTCCGTCGAAAGCCCAAGGTTTCCTGAGGAAGGCTCGTCCGCTCAGGGTTAGTCGGGACCTAAGCCGAGGCCGAAAGGCGTAGGCGATGGACAACAGGTGGAAATTCCTGTACCACCTCCTCACCGTTTGAGCAATGGGGGGACGCAGAAAGGTAGGGTAAGCGCGCTGATGGAGATGCGCGTCCAAGCAGTTAGGCTGGAAAGTAGGCAAATCCGCTTTCCGTGAAGGCTGAGCTGTGATGGCGAGGGAAATGATAGTACCGAAGTTCCTGATCCTACACTGCCAAGAAAAGCCTCTAGCGAGGTGAGAGGTGCCCGTACCGCAAACCGACACAGGTAGGCGAGAAGAGAATTCTAAGACGCTCGGGAGAACTCTCGTTAAGGAACTCGGCAAAATGACCCCGTAACTTCGGGAGAAGGGGTGCTCTGATAGGGTGCAAGCCCGAGAGAGCCGCAGTGAAAAGATCCAAGCGACTGTTTAGCAAAAACACAGGTCTCTGCGAAGCCGCAAGGCGAAGTATAGGGGCTGACACCTGCCCGGTGCTGGAAGGTTAAGAGGAGGGGTTATCCCTTCGGGAGAAGCTCTGAATTGAAGCCCCAGTAAACGGCGGCCGTAACTATAACGGTCCTAAGGTAGCGAAATTCCTTGTCGGGTAAGTTCCGACCCGCACGAATGGTGTAACGACTTGGATACTGTCTCAACGAGAGACCCGGTGAAATTATAGTACCTGTGAAGATGCAGGTTACCCGCGACAGGACGGAAAGACCCCATGGAGCTTTACTGTAGCTTGATATTGGATGTTGGTACCGTTTGTACAGGATAGGTAGGAGCCTTGGAAGCCGGAGCGCTAGCTTCGGTGGAGGCGCTGGTGGGATACTACCCTGACGGTATTGACATTCTAACCTCGAACCGTGATCCGGTTCAGGGACAGTGTCAGGTGGGCAGTTTGACTGGGGCGGTCGCCTCCTAAACAGTAACGGAGGCGCCCAAAGGTTCCCTCAGAATGGTTGGAAATCATTCGTAGAGTGCAAAGGCAAAAGGGAGCTTGACTGCGAGACCTACAAGTCGAGCAGGGACGAAAGTCGGGCTTAGTGATCCGGCGGTGCCGTATGGAAGGGCCGTCGCTCAACGGATAAAAGCTACCCTGGGGATAACAGGCTTATCTCCCCCAAGAGTTCACATCGACGGGGAGGTTTGGCACCTCGATGTCGGCTCATCGCATCCTGGGGCTGAAGTAGGTCCCAAGGGTTGGGCTGTTCGCCCATTAAAGCGGTACGCGAGCTGGGTTCAGAACGTCGTGAGACAGTTCGGTCCCTATCCGTCGCGGGCGTAGGAAATTTGAGAGGAGCTGTCCTTAGTACGAGAGGACCGGGATGGACACACCGCTGGTGTACCAGTTGTTCCGCCAGGAGCATCGCTGGGTAGCTACGTGTGGACGGGATAAGTGCTGAAAGCATCTAAGCATGAAGCCCCCCTCAAGATGAGATTTCCCATGGAGTAAATCCAGTAAGACCCCTTAGAGATGATGAGGTTGATAGGTCTGGTGTGGAAGCGTGGCGACACGTGAAGCTGACAGATACTAATCGGTCGAGGACTTATCCAAAAACAAATCAAAAGCAACGTCTCGAACTCGAGAAGCGTCCCATTATCTAGTTTTGAGAGAATCTTGTTCTCCAAAGAAGCTTCGATACAACATCGCAAGATGCGACGTTAATCGGAAGCCGTGATCAAGAGATTATTCTCTTACATCCAAAGAAAAGGGTTTCGAGAAACGAGCAGTTTTAGGAATCGAGCGACGACAGACCGGAGCGTACTCACGGTACGTGAGGATCTGGAGGAGTGAAGATGACACCAAAATGCGACGTTGATCGGAAGCCGTAACTATCTACAAAGAGGATCAAGAGATTTGCGGAAGCAAGCGAGTGACGAACTGAACGTATATCAACATACGTGACAGGAAGGAACAAGCGTAGCTGACAAAAAAGCTCGCCGATCATCTGACGTAGAATGGTTTGGTGGCGATAGCGAAGAGGCCACACCCGTTCCCATGCCGAACACGGTCGTTAAGCTCTTCAGCGCCGATGGTAGTTGGGGCCTTGCCCCTGCGAGAGTAGGACGCTGCCAAGCAACTAATGTTCCACAGTAGCTCAGTGGTAGAGCAATCGGCTGTTAACCGATCGGTCGTAGGTTCGAGTCCTACCTGTGGAGCCATTTTTTTGCTTCCATAGCTCAGTCGGTAGAGCACTACCATGGTAAGGTAGGGGTCAGCGGTTCAAGTCCGCTTGGAAGCTTAGCAGAATACGGGTAAGGTTGGAGTTTCTCCGATAATGGGGAAGCTTATTTTTTGTGTTTCGGTTTTTTGCTTTCAGGATAGGTCAAGATCGATCACTCTCATTTTTGAGTTTAAGGATTAATCAAACGTTTAATTAATGCCTCTCGTTTAAGCTCAGCATTTGCAGGGCTTTTTTTGAATATCCCTTAAGAATCGCTGTTCAAGACATGGTTTCCTTACATGCCATGATCACTTGACTGGTACACCATACCTGACAGCCGCCTTTGTTTTTACCAAAATAATAGTAAAGGCTTTGCAAAAATGGTAAGCTTCATCCTCATTATAGCTCGTGTTGATGGAATTGAGGAAAGGTTAGGTAGACGAACTGTCAAAAAGCATGTCTTTCGAATTATATAATAATGAGCCGTTTATCTTTTTAATGATTCTACATGTGTCAAATTAGGTAATTAATGATAGAGAAAAGAGGTGTATCGTTCATGGAGAAGCCGAAAACACATGAGGTGGAAGATGCCTTAATGCACATTGTTGACCGAGTGGAGCGAGTGGAGGAAAGTCAAAAAGAATCAGCGACACGCCTGAATGAGTTGGAGCGAAACGAGGCACTTCAGGATAAGGACATAAAAAATTTAACGGTCAGTTTAGATAAAATTCAAGAGAATACCCTATGGTTGCGACGGACGGTGACCAATGCCATGATTACCGGAAGTGTGGGTTTTTTTGCGACACTCGTGACGGGGATTATCATTTGGGCTATTTCAAAATAATGGTTCCAATAATATGACGCAGAAAAAGCAGCGACCGCAACCGATCACTGCTTAGACACTTAAATACTGCTTGATTTCAACTTCGATTAATGAATCTCCTTCATAGGCGATGCGTCCTTTATCGACCACGTAGAAGTAATCTCCTACTTGTTTAGCAAAATCGATGCTTTGTTCGACTAATAAAATGGCTTGATCTTTGCTTCGTTTTTTAACATCCATAATTACTTTCTGAATGTCATAGACGATGTTCGGTTGTACTCCTTCGGTTGGCTCATCCAACAACAGAAACTTTGGGTTAGCGACAAGGGCTCGCGCTAGGGCCAGTTGCTGCTGTTGACCGCCGCTTAAGTCACCACCACGCCGGTTTTTCATCTCCTTTAAAATCGGGAAGTAAGCAAATAGGCTTTCGTCAATTTTCTGTCCTTTTGTATCGCAGGCTTCCAAGCCTAACAACAAATTTTCGTGAACGGTTAGGAAAGGAAAGATGTCACGACCTTGAGGAACATAGCCAATGCCTCTTCGCGCACGGTAGGTGGGGCTTTTTTTTGTGACGTCCTCCCCCTCTAATTGAATCGAGCCTCGTTTTACTTGCAACAATCCGATAATGGTTTTCATAATCGTTGACTTCCCAACGCCATTTCGTCCTAACAGACAGACAACCTTTCCCGGTTGGACGGATAACGATACATCACGAATGACGGTGCTTTCATCATAGGCGACCTCTAGGTTAGAGAGCTGTAGCATGTGGGCTACCTTCCTTTCGACCGAGATATACCTCAATCACCTGTTCGTTATGGTGGACTTCGTCAATCGTTCCGTCACAGAGGAGCTGTCCCTCGTGCATGACGGTGACTCTGTCTGCATAGGATCGAACGAAGCCCATATCGTGTTCAACGACGATGATCGAACAACGGGATTTGAGTGAGAGGAGGAGTTCCCCTGTTTTCTCTTCTTCCGTCTCAGTCATCCCTGCTATCGGTTCGTCGAGTAAGAGCAGTTTCGGCTCTTGCATCATCACCATCCCTATTTCTAACCACTGCTTTTGCCCATGAGACAACGTTTGCGCGATCCTGTGTCGTTCATCTGATAGTCCGATAAACGCGAGCATGTCGTCCATTCGATCCCGCTCCTCTGCTTTCATTTTTGAGAAAAGAATTGGAAAGAGGCGTTTGTCTTGTTTCATGGACAATTCCAGGTTCTCAAAAACCGTTAATTTCGGAAAGATGGAGGGGGCTTGGAATTTTCGCCCGATTCCATAGCGAACACGTTCAAACTCTTTTAGTTTTGAGAGCTCCAAGTCACCATGGAACAAAAGGCTTCCCTTTGAAACGGGGGCCTTTCCGCAAATAGCATCAAGAAACGTTGTTTTTCCGGCTCCATTTGGTCCGACAAGAAAGTGCAGCTCCCCTTCAGGAATCGTAAAAGAAAAGTCACGAATGGCAAAAAAGCCACCAAACTGGACAGAAAGGTTAACTGACTTGAGAACGATGGGTTTCTTCTCGCTCGGTTCGTTTAACGCCGTCTGATTCATTTCGCTCACCTTCTTTTCTCCATTTTCGTAAAAGGCTCATAATTCCCCCGGGAAGGAAAAGGACAATGACAACAAATACGGTTCCTAATAAATATAGCCATGCTTCAGGGTGAGATTCACTGAAAAACGTTTTCGCTGAATTGGTTACAAGGGCACCAATCACTGGTCCAATGAGAGTACCGCGCCCGCCAATGGCTACCCAAAGGATCATCTCAATTGAGGGAATGATGCCGATCATAGACGGTGTAATCATGCCAACTTGTAGGACATATAACATGCCTGCAAGACCGGCAATCCCTGCGGATAAGGTAAAGATAGCGACTTTAAACATAGACGTATCATATCCTGAAAAACGCAGCCGGTTTTCGCCATCACGAATCGCCACTAATGCTCTGCCAAATCGGCTATTCACAAGGGCTGCACATAGAAGGAACACGAGAATTAAGCAGCCAAGTGTAAGGTAATAAAGAACTTGTTGCGTGCTTGCGCTCGACAACGAATAGCCAAAAATGGTCGAAAAACCGGTTAGTCCATTCGTACCCCCCGTAATGGATTGTTGACTAACGATCAAAGTGACCATGACGAGGACGAGCGCTTGTGTCAAGATCGTAAAGTAGACGTCTTTGATCCGGTTTCGAAACGTAAAAAAAGCTAATAGGCTAGCGATCAACATTGGGATCGTAACGGCACCGATGATCGCTATGAAAGGATTCGAAAACACTTGCCACAGCAAAGGGAGCTCTGTGATCCCGTTCCATAGCATAAAGTCTGGAACGGCCCCTGTCATTCCTTCTAGACTTAAATACATCGCCATTATGTAAGCGCCAAGTCCGAAGAAAATCCCATGTCCTAAACTTAAAACCCCTGTGTAACCCCACAAAAGGTCGAGTCCAAGCACTAAAATCGCAAAGGCAATATAGCGCCCGAGAAGATTGGTTCGAAAATCACTAAGAAAAAAAGGAAGAACTAAGAGAAGTACGATGATAAGAAACATTAACCATTGCCTCGTAAATAGTCGCGTACCAATATGTTGCAAAGTCATTCACACCTTTCTTACTGCTTGCTGGCGTAGTTCTTAATCTAAAGAACGAGTTGGTAAGGAAAACAAGCCTTGCGGGCGCCATTGTAAAAAGAGAATGATGCAGGCAAAGAGGAGTACTTTTCCTAAAGAGGCATTCGTCCAATATTCAAATAAGGTGTTAAACATCCCGATCCCTAACGCACCAGCCACCGTTCCTACTAACATGCCGACCCCGCCAACAACGACGACCATAAAGGCATCTACAATATAATAGGTACCGATGGTTGGCCCGATCGGCCCTAACAGCGTCAGTGCAGCTCCAGCTAAACCAGCACAACCAGAACCAATCGCAAATGTCATTACATCCACTTTGCGTGTAGAGATCCCTAAACATGTGGCCATGCTCCGGTTTTGCATCACCCCGCGAATTTTTCGGCCATTCCGGGTTTTATAAAAAAACCAGGCTAACAAACAAAAGCTTACGAGGACGAGAGTGATAATAAACAACCGAGAGAAAGGGAGTGTCACTCCGGCAATCTCTAGCCCGCCACGTAAAAACGATGGGCTTTGGACGCCTACATTTGGTGCCCCAAAGATTGTCCGCGCTGTTTGTTGCAAGATGAGTCCAACACCAAACGTGGCTAATAAACTATCTAGAGGTCGGCCGTATAAGTGGCGAATAACGGTAAGTTCAATGAGAATACCGATAAGAGCTGAAATGACAAACGATAACGGGACCGCGAGTAAAAAGTAAAGATCAAAATAAGCCTGAGGAACATATTGACTAAAAAGAAGCTGAACAACGTAAGTAGCATAGGCTCCAACCATAATTAATTCCCCGTGTGCCATGTTAATGACTCGCATCATTCCGAACGTTATGGCAAGCCCAAGAGCGATTAAAAGAAGAATGGAGCCTAAGCTTATACCGTTAAAAAGTTGTACGATCATGCCATTCCCTACCTTTCTATAGCCAAAAGAGGGGGAGAAAAAGTTCTCCCCACATTGTGTTTAATTGCCTGCAGCCGCGCTACTAATGCCCTCTACCCATTCATAATCTTCTAAGAATGGATCGGGTTTAACAGGTTCTCCTGAATTCCAAACCTCCTCAAACTGCCCATCGGCTTGAACCTCACCAATTCGGACCGTTTTGTACAAATGTTGATTGTCACCATCTACTTTCACTAACCCACCAGGGGCGGAAAACTCAATCGTACTCGCAGCCTCACGGACAGCCTCTACATCGGTTGTTCCCGCAGCCTCGACTGCTTGGGCCCATAAGTGAACCATCAAGTAGCCCGCTTCAATTGGATCCCCTGTCACCCGGTCGTCGCCGAAGGATTCTTTGTAGGCAGTGACAAACGTGTCGTTTTCAGGTGTGTCTGTTGTCTGGAAGTAATTCCAGCTTGCTAAATGTCCGGCAAGTACATCGGCACCAATTCCGCGAATTTCCTCCTCAGCCACACTTACCGACATGACGGTCACATCATCAGCGGTAATGCCTGCATCGGCGAGTTGCTTGAAAAAGGCTACGTTGCTATCACCATTCAACGTGTTAAAAATAACGGTTGGCTCTGATTCACGAATACGGGAAATGATCGTATTGTAATCCGTATGTCCGAGTGGAGTATATTGCTCATCGACTAATGTTGCTCCATGGCTTTCTAGCTGTGCTTTAATGATTGCATTGGCGAGTCGAGGGAAAACATAGTCTGATCCTAGTAAAAAAAACTCGGTTCCTCGGTTTTCTAATAGCCAATCCACAGCGGGAACAATCTGTTGATTTGGCGCAGCTCCGGCATAAAATATGTTCGGAGAGGCTTCCATTCCTTCATATTGGACAGGGTAAAACAACAATCCGTTGTTCTCTTCTACAACAGGTAGCATCGCTTTTCGGCTCGCAGACGTCCACCCACCAAAAATGACGGCGACTTCATCTTGCTGTAGGAGCTTTGTTGCGCGCTCGGCAAATATGTTAGGTTCAGAAGCGCCATCTTCGATAATAGGGACAAGCTCTTTTCCTAATACGCCGCCGGCCTCATTAATTTCTTCTATGGCCAATAATTCAGCATCGCGCACGGATGTTTCCGACATAGCCATCGTTCCGCTTAACGAATGGAGAATTCCGACAGCAATTTGATCGCTACCGACCTCGACTTCCGTTTGTTCGGCGGACTGCTCCTGTTGCTGGGCTGTTTGCTCCCCGCATGCCGCAAGGATCAATAAGCTAAAGGCCATCATGAACACTGTTTTACGTAAAGAACTCTCCATGTAAAACCTCCTGAATTTTCTGTCTTTTATGCTTAAACGGTAGCAACAATTTACAAGCTGTGCACTATGTTCGTTAGAAATCGTTACATAAATTTATACATAATGTAAAAAATAGGACTTTAATCATAGTTAGAATTTTCTGTAATCTTTTCTAACAAACTTGTTGCACCGACCTTGTCATCAAAGATAACATGGTGACATCGGATTCTTACCAATTACTAGAAAGAGTGGTCTGTGTGAGACTAAGTCCAGTTGAAAAAGAAAAGCTATTTCTATTTATGGCAGGAGAATTAGCAAAACAGAGGATGGACAGAGGACTGAAACTCAACTATCCCGAAGCCGTAGCCATTTTAAGCTGCTACGTTTTAGAAGGGGCAAGGGAAGGGAAGTCGGTTTCTGAATTGATGAAAGACGGAAAGCACGTGCTCTCGACAGAAGATGTAATGGAAGGTGTGCCAGAAATGCTCGAAGAAATTCAAGTCGAGGCCACGTTTCCAGATGGCGTAAAGTTAGTGACGATTCATGAACCGATTCAATAAGGGGGGGGAACGTAAATGATTCCTGGAGAAGTGATTCCGGCGAATGGAGAGGTTGTCCTTAATAAAGGAAGACGGATGGTAAAAGTCCTTGTGGCTCATACGGGTGATCGCCCAATTCAAGTAGGGTCCCACTTTCATTTTGCTGAAGTGAACCGTTCCCTCCACTTTGATCGCCAAGAAGCATTCGGGATGCGGTTGAATATTGCCGCTGGTACGGCGGTACGCTTTGAACCTGGTGAAGAAAAAGAGGTGGATCTTGTTGAAATCGGAGGAAAACGCCAAATCTACGGGCTAAATGGGTGGACAGACGGTGCCATTGACGATGAGAATCTTCCTTCCTTTTTGGCCTCCTATCAAGTAAGTGAAGACAAGGAGGATGAGGAAAAGTGAAGCTAACACGTGCCCAATATGCTTCCCTCTATGGCCCAACCGTAGGTGATAAAGTCCGTTTGGCAGATACTGATTTATTGTTAGAGATTGAAAAAGATTATACCGTCTATGGCGATGAGTGCAAATTTGGCGGCGGTAAGGTGCTGCGCGATGGCATGGGGCAAAGTGCTGTTTATACGCGGGATGAAGGTGTGCTTGACCTGATTATTACGAATGCCACGATTATTGATTACACAGGGATTGTGAAAGCCGATATTGGCATTAAAGATGGACACATTGTCGGGATTGGCAAGGGGGGAAACCCTGACATCATGGATGGGGTGGAATCACATATGATCGTAGGTGCGAGCACCGAGGCGATTGCAGGCGAAGGGCTCATCGTCACAGCAGGCGGAATTGACGCTCATATTCATTTTATTAGCCCGCAGCAAATCGACGTAGCCATTGCCTCGGGTATCACGACGATGCTCGGTGGTGGAACAGGGCCTGCCACAGGAACAAAGGCGACGACTTGCACGCCAGGTAAATGGAATATTGAACGGATGCTTGAGGCGGCAGATGCATTTCCGGTGAATCTAGGCTTTTTAGGAAAAGGAAATGCGTCCACACCAGCACCGTTGCGAGAGCAAATTGAAGCAGGCGCTATCGGCTTAAAGCTTCATGAGGATTGGGGCACGACCCCTGCGGCGATTCGCACTTGTTTATCCGTTGCCGATCTGATGGATGTCCAAGTGGCGATACATACAGACACGTTGAATGAGGCGGGGTTTGTTGAGGATACGATCAAAGCCATTGGTGATCGTGTCATCCATACGTACCACACGGAAGGTGCGGGCGGTGGACATGCCCCAGATATTATGAAGGTGGCTGGATTGCCCAATGTTCTACCATCCTCCACAAACCCGACTCGCCCATTTACCGTGAATACGATTGATGAGCATTTAGACATGCTGATGGTTTGCCACCACCTCGACCCAAATGTACCGGAGGATGTAGCGTTTGCTGATTCCCGTATTCGGCCGGAAACGATCGCAGCGGAGGATATTTTGCAAGACTTAGGTGTGATCAGCATGATCTCCTCCGATTCACAAGCGATGGGGCGCGTAGGGGAAGTCATTATTCGCACGTGGCAAACCGCAGACAAAATGAAAAAACAGCGCGGCGCATTAGCCGAAGATCAAGGAAAAGGAAATGATAATGTGCGCATTAAGCGCTATGTGTCCAAATATACGATTAACCCGGCGATTACTCACGGCATAGACGATTACGTGGGCTCTGTAGAAGTGGGGAAGCTAGCCGATCTCGTCTTATGGGATCCGCGATTCTTTGGGGTGAAGCCAGAGCTCATTTTAAAAGGCGGGCTTATTGCCTACAGTCAAATGGGAGATCCAAACGCATCGATCCCAACGCCGCAGCCTGTGTTTTCACGTCCCATGTTCGGTAGCTTTGGTCGCGCACGAGGGACGACGTCTATTACGTTTTTATCAAAAGCGGCCATGGATCTCGGGGTTCACGAAGCACTCGGGCTACAAAAGAAAATCGCCCACGTTAAAAATTGCCGTTCCATTAGCAAACGATCAATGAAATACAATGACGCTACACCGAATATTGAGATTGATCCAGAAACCTACGAGGTAAAGGTGAACGGGGAAATGATCACATGTAAACCCTTTGAGGAAGTCGCGCTCGCCCAACGCTATTTTTTATTTTAGAAAGGTAAGGGAGGAACAGGCATGTACGTGCATTCAGTAATCGGAAACATTGAAGCAAAGACACCTACGAAAACCATTGAATGGATTGAACTCGATTGGGACGAATTAAATAAACGGATTTTACGAAAGACGACGGATCGTGGCAGAGAAGTGGCGATTGTCATGGAAGAGCAAGGATTGACATTTGGAGACATTCTGTATGAGGGAGAAGACGTTGCCATTGCTGTACGTACGAAGCTTGAACCAGCGTTTGTCATCCGTCCGAAAACGATGAAGGAAATGGGGAAAACGGCGTTTGAACTCGGGAATCGGCATACACCTTGCCTTGTTGAAAATGATGAAATTTATGTCCGATATGATTCCACGTTGGCGGCTCTATTTAATGAAATTGGGGTGAACTATGAACAAACGGAGAAACGGTTTAAGCAGCCGTTCAAGTACAAAGGGCATCACCACCATCACGATTGATCCGCTCATGCTCGTCGAAATGATGCACATTCATGATTCGGCGTTTCCAATCGGAGGATACACTCATTCCTTTGGGCTTGAGACGTATATTCAGCGTGACATCGTAAAGGACGAAAACTCTTTGATCCAATGGTGTCGTACCTATTTGTATGACAATCTTGGCTATGGGGATGGAATTTTACTGAAGGAGACACTCGAAGTGCTCAAAAAATCAGGCTCTTTAGCCGCAATACTCGAGGTTGATCGGCTCGCTCACGCGCAAAAGCTTGCACGGGAATCACGGGAAGGTAGCTTGAAAATGGGACGGCAGTTTTTGCAGACGGTGCTGCCGTTACAAGAAGACGAGTCGCTATCACAATGGGCCCAGCTCATACGAGCGAAGGAAGCCCACGGTCATTACGCTACAACGTATGGTGTTTTCTCCAATACGAGGGCGTATCCTGATCAAATGACAATGATCGCCTTTCTTTATTCATCGGTTGCTAATCTCGTCCACAATGCTGTGCGAGCCATTCCTCTCGGTCAGTCAACAGGGGTGCGCGTCATTCACCAGTTGCACGAGGATTGCTTACATGTGACCCAGCAGGTGGTGGCCCGGAGCTTGAACGATTTATCAAACCACGCAATTGGGATTGAGTTAGCGTCGATGGAGCATGAGCACTTACATTCACGGTTGTTTATTTCATAAGTAGATACGAAAGGATGGTATATATGAAGCCCATTCGGATTGGAATCGGCGGGCCTGTCGGCTCAGGGAAAACCCATCTGGTCGAGCAATTAACGCGAGCGATGCATGAAAGCTATGAGCTTGCTGTCATTACAAACGATATATATACGAAGGAAGATGCTCAGTTTTTAGTGAAGCATGGTGTTTTACCGGAAGATCGTATCATCGGTGTGGAAACAGGAGGGTGTCCCCATACGGCGATTAGGGAAGATGCCTCAATGAATTTTGAAGCGATCCATGAATTGAAGCAGCGGTTTACCAACCTTGATATTATTTTTGTTGAGAGCGGAGGCGATAATTTATCAGCTACCTTCAGCCCCGAACTTGTGGACGGCTTTATTTATGTCATCGATGTGGCGGAAGGGCAAGACATCCCGCGCAAAGGAGGCCCTGGGGTTACACGTTCGGATTTGCTTGTGATCAATAAAATAGACCTAGCTCCGTATGTTGAAGTCGATCTAGATATCATGGAAGAGGATGCAAAGCAGGCTCGAGGAGAAAGACCGTTCGTGTTTACCGACCAGAAGCGAGGAAAAGGCATCGAGACCATTATCGACTGGATTAAACGAGAACTGTTGTTAGAAGACATGGTAAAGGAGCCTTCCGTGTGAGGGCTTCTTCTCATTTACCTCAGCTTCATGGGCGGCTTGACCTTACGTTTGAACGCCGCCGTGGAACAACAAGGTTAGTCGCTTCCGAACAAACCCCTCCTCTTAATGTAAGTCGCGTATTAAGAACAGAGGAAGTTGACCTTGCAACGGTTTATCTAGTGGAAACATCTGGGGGAGTGGTCAGTGGTGATTCTCAAACGATCGCCATTTACGTCGGTGAAGGAGCGAGGGTAGAGTTGATCCCTCAGTCGGCAACGAAGGTGTATCCTTCCCGTAAGCAAGGCGAGAGCTCAACACAGCAAGTATGGTTGCGAGTCGATGAAGGAGCGGCTGCCTTTTGGAAGCCAGAGTCGATCATACCGTTTCGAAAGGCATCCTTTCTACAAAGCACACGGTTTCATCTCCATTCCTCCTCTACTTTTTTTTACGGTGATATGTTGACGCCAGGTAGGGTTCACCATAATGAAAGGTTTCAATACGAACAAGTGGATAGTCTTGTGGAAATCTATCTTGATGAAACATTAGTAGTGCACGATCGGGTTCACTTGCAACCGAAGGATCAATTACAGACGATCGGTCGACTTGATGGCTACTCGTATTATGGTGCTGTGTGGATGCATGCTCCGATCCTAAAGGGGGCGCACTTGGAACAGTGGATGGAAAATGGAGGGCAGAACGATCGGTTTGCATATACGTGTGTCGCTGAAGGTCTTATTCACGTCCGATGGCTTAGTGAAAGTAGCTGGCGCTTGCGAGCAGCGTTGAATGATTTGTATACGGCATTTCGAACATTTGCTTTAAAAGGAGAATAACTATGCGACGATGGTTGGTCATATGGGCAAGTATGATGTTCCTTTGCGCTTGTGGGACGCAGGAAACAGATTCTTCCCCACTGGTGGGGGAACATGAGAGTAAGCATAGGGTCAACGATCAAAAACAGCTTACAGAGACAGGTGAGCCTCTTCTGATATACACCACCGTTTTCGTTCTCGAAGACTTTATTAAAAAAATAGGCGGGGACCATGTGGAAGTGAAAAACTTGATCCCAATTGGCGTAGATGCTCACACCTATGAACCTTCCGTTCGGGAAATGATTGCTGTTGCAGAGAGCGATGGGTTCTTCTATAGTGGCGGTGGTATGGAAGGTTTTATTGAATCGATGATGCATAGCTTGCGAGATGAGAAAGTGCCAATGTTTGAGGCCTCTGAAGGAGTTGAATTTATCGGTGGAGGGCACGATCACCATCACGATCACCATCACGATCACCATCACGGGGATCGAGATCCTCATGTTTGGATTGACCCGATTCGAGCCATTCAGTTGGCGCGAAACGTAAAGGCTGGCTTGCAGCAGTTAAAGCCAGAGGCCAGCGAAGAATTTGAGAAAAACTTCGAACAATTAGTCGAGCAGTTAGAAGCGCTAGATCAATCCTTTCTTGCCATGACCGAATCGGCCGAACGATGTTTCTCGTAGCCCATGCTGGCTATACGTATTGGGAGGAACGATATGGACTTGAGCAAGTAGCGATTACAGGCTTTTCCCCGGCGAATGAACCATCGCTGCATCAAGTAAAAGAGCTAATTGAATTTGCTGAGGCGCACGGCCTTTCTCACATTGGATTTGAGAGAAACTATAAGATTCCGATTGCAGAGACGCTTATGGAAGAGTTAGGCGGTGAGGCTGTCTACTTTAATAACTTGGAAAATGTCGTCCAAGCCGACAGGGACAAAGGATTCGATTACTTTGACCTAATGGAGCAAAATGTGAAGACCTTGGAGCAGTTGTTGAATGAATAGCGTACTGGAATTGATAAAATGAAAGCTAGAGTATAAGAAAAACGGTTGCTTCCGCCATGGAGACTCGGCGCTAAATCAAGTTATTCTGGAAAATTTATCGGTTGAACTACACGGTGCTGAAGCTCTTGCTTTTCCCGCAGGCGTCTCGTGATTTTGGCCATGAATATGGTTCAGGTCGTTGTGGCTTTAAACGAACATTTCATGGAGCAAAATGTGAAGATGGTTCAGGTTGCCCATTCCGACCGCAATGCACCGAAGCAAAGGAAGGAAACCAGATGAAAATCTTAGTCAATGAATCATGGGAACAACAAAGGAAAAAGATTCAGCAATTGCTCTCAGACGAGAAAACGGGGAAGGAATCTATGGTCAGTGTAAAGTGGACGTAGAACTAGTTTTTGGCTATCCGAAGGCTCATGAATGTCCATCAGTGCCAACGAGACCTGCAGAAATGAATAAGGGTTTGCCTTTATGACCGTGTACTGACGAAAGTGCACGGCCATAAAGGCCAATCAAACAACCGACAGTCCTTTGAAGCAACAGAAAAAGATGTGGACTATAAAAATAAAATGATCCGACCTTCCTTATTACGTTTGGCTAGTTATGCCCGAGTCTCTTAGGCATGTGAACATTTAGCGGCTCTTTCTAACAGTTAATCGTTAAATCATTTAACCTTCACTTGTAACGGAATTTTACCTCGTTTACCTGAGAGGATCTCATCTCTTGTAAGGCCTGTGACCGCTGCAGTTAGCTGCACGTCAACACCATAGTCTAGCATCCGTTCAGCAATTTGTAGCGTCGTGTCTTGTTTGGCTTGATATCGAACAGTTTCAAGCAATGATAAGAGCTCTTTTTCGTAAGCATCTGCGGAAGGATATCCTTTTTCGGTCAACACCATCACCCCGAACGTACATTCTTATTAATACTATCGTAATGGGGATGATTTAAAAAAACAAGGGTAAAAAATGGATAAAATATAGTTTTATTCTCATAGGCCTTGATCTTTCGAGGATAAAAAAATTTCGAAAAATAGAATTTCGAAAAAGGGGTTGATCAAAGAAGAGAATTTTTATATAATACTTTTTGTCAACATGGATGGACATGTTGATGGAAACTGTGGCCCGTTGGTCAAGTGGTTAAGACACCGCCCTTTCACGGCGGTAACACGGGTTCGAATCCCGTACGGGTCACCATTATTTTTTGGATGGATGAAGTTACACTTACTTTTTAAAAAGAAGGCATGCTAAAGGCGCAACGTCCTATTGCAACGCATGCTCCTGTACGTTGGAGGATTAGCTCAGCTGGGAGAGCACCTGCCTTACAAGCAGGGGGTCGGCAGTTCGATCCTGTCATCCTCCACCATATTTTTGATTGAAGGGTCTGTCCTTTTGTAGGCTACGACTTGTCTCGACGCATTCACATCGTTGTCAAAGCGAGAAGAGGAAGAGACAACGAACCTGAATCAGCATCATTCATACTGCGCCGGTCTAGCTCAATTGGTAGAGCAACTGACTTGTAATCAGTAGGTTGGGGGTTCAAGTCCTCTGGCCGGCATTTTAAAAAGCACGCTTCGATGGAGGGGTAGCGAAGTGGCTAAACGCGGCGGACTGTAAATCCGCTCCCTCAGGGTTCGGCGGTTCGAATCCGTCCCCCTCCACCATGTATTGATGGGCTATAGCCAAGCGGTAAGGCAACGGACTTTGACTCCGTGATGCGCTGGTTCGAATCCAGCTAGCCCAGCCATTTTTCCTTATATTCGTTTGATCGTTTCAACCGATTGGGATGAAAATGATCTTTTTTGTTTTAGAGCCATTAGCTCAGTTGGTAGAGCATCTGACTTTTAATCAGAGGGTCGAAGGTTCGAGTCCTTCATGGCTCACCATGTCATTGCGGAAGTAGTTCAGTGGTAGAACACCACCTTGCCAAGGTGGGGGTCGCGGGTTCGAATCCCGTCTTCCGCTCCAAAAAGGGGCCTTAGCTCAGCTGGGAGAGCGCCTGCTTTGCACGCAGGAGGTCAGCGGTTCGATCCCGCTAGGCTCCACCATATGTTTATAACGTAAGTCTTGGAGGATTGTCCGAGGCTTTTTTGTCTTGCTATTCTTTCGTACGCTCAAATTCGTTTAAGAGCAAGTCGAGCTTTTGGCTGCATGACACGACAATGTGAGAATGTAATGGGTAATCTTCGCCGAGATCGATTAAAAATTTTCTTATGTGTTCAATCTCATGTATAAGCTGTTGCTGAGTTTTCTCCATTTTACCCACTCCCTTGTGTGATCAAAGTTTTTAAGCCTCTATATATAGTATTCGAAATGGAATGAACATCCCCTTCTTAAAAATTAAAATGCATTTGAATTCTCTACAAAATTCTATTTCATGGTAAAATAAAATGGAAATCATGAAACATCTTAAACGTTCATTCGTATAAGAAATAGATTGATGTAGTAGGAGTTATTATTTATGGACAGTATTGATAAGAGACTTGTGCGTGAAGTGAGGGCTGGCGATGAACAAGCATTTGCCGAGCTTGTGGAGCTTTATAAAGATAAAGTGTATCAAGTAGCCTATCGAATGGTAGGAAATGTGCATGAAGCTCAGGATGTAGCACAAGAAGCGTTTTTGCGGGCATATACAAATATTGATACCTACGATATTCAAAGGAAATTCTCCACGTGGTTGTTTCGCATTGCCACAAATGTGGCGATTGATCGACTTCGCAAACGGAAACCGGACTTCCATTTAGAGGATCCAGTCCAAGGGGCAGATGGGTTAACGATTGAATCTCAGCTAGCGGCTGATGAGGAGCCTGTGGATGACCAAGTCATTCAAATGGAAACGAGAGATTGGATTCAGCAAGAAATCCAAGCGTTGCCACCAAAATATCGAATGGCTGTCCTTTTGAAATACATGGAAGATCTATCGTTGAAGGAGATCAGTGACATTCTTGATTTGCCTGTATCCACAGTCAAGACGAGAATCCACCGCGGTCGTGAAGCGCTGAGAAAGCGAATGCGACATGTGTAGAAAGGGTGTGAGCGAATGAGCTGCGAACAACATTACCGAACATTAATTGATAAATATATTGATGGCGAAGCAACGGCTGAAGAAAGACAGGAACTCAACGAGCATTTGGAAACGTGCGATGCCTGTTTTGAATACATGCTTGAAGTACGCAAAGTGGTCGCATTTGTCCAAAGTGCCTCCCATGTTCAAGCACCAGAAGGATTTACGGAAAATGTAATGAAAAACTTACCGAAACGAAAACAAACGAATCGTTTCAAAGTGTGGATGCGTCGTTATCCTTTAGCAGTGGCTGCCGCGGTCTTCGTTCTTCTCATGTCGACCAGTCTTTTCTCCATGTGGTCCAGTGATGGGGAGCATGTGACGGTCACGGGTACAGGAAATGTATCAATTGATCAAGAGAGTGGCCGTGTCATCGTCCCAGAGGGAGAAGTCATTCAAGGGGATTTGGTTGTCCGCAATGGAGAGCTTATTATTGAAGGGGAAGTACAAGGGAACGTCTTACTTGTAAATAGTAGTCAATATTTAGCATCTCCTGGATCTGTGTCTGGTGAAATTGATGAAGTGAATCAAATTCTCGACTGGATATGGTACCATACGAAAAAGTTTCTTACGAAAGTCATTGATATTTCTGATGAACAAAACAGTCCTTCCTCCTAAGGGCTGTTTTTTTCATCCAGCCTCGATGGTAGCAACATCGTTTCAAAGGTAAGATGCCATTACAATTGAGCTTGTAGCGAGCTTTGATGAAGAAGGGTAACTTGCAGAATAGGTTTATAAAAGGTGGAAGAAACTACAGAGAATGCAAAGAACCGCTTCCTCTTTAGAAAATGTGTTATAATAGACATACTGCCTTGCGAAATGCAAGGACTTTTCTTTTCCAATAGATCCGTAATCACTTTTGTTAACAAGTAAGACGAAGTAACTTTGAATGGATACGATGCCTTGCAACCTGAGGCACGTAACGTAGATGTTTCACTTTATCAACTGAGCTCGAATGAATTGTAAAAATGGTTTGGAGGAAAGACCATGTTTTTTGGAGAAAATCTTCCGTGGCTCAATTACCTAACGCAAATACTCGACATTTTAGTCGTTACCTATGTGATATATAAAGCTATTATGATTATTCGCGGTACACGAGCCGTGCAGTTATTAAAAGGAATTACCGTTATTTTGATCGTATATGCGATCAGTATCTTCTTTAATTTGCGTACCCTTGGTTGGATCGTAAACCAAGCGATTACATATGGACTTTTGGCTGTTATCATTATCTTCCAGCCTGAACTGCGGAGAGCGCTAGAACAGCTTGGACGGGGGCGCTTCTTTGCTTCCCGTACCGCAAATGAAGAAGAGACGATGAAGAAAACGATTGATGCGATTGTCAAAGCATCCACTTATATGGGGAAACGGCGGATCGGTGCATTAATCTCTATGGAGAGAGAAACGGGAATGACCGACTATGTGGAGACAGGTATCCCGATGAATGCCAATCTCACGTCAGAGCTACTAATTAATACGTTTATTCCGAATACACCATTACATGATGGAGCTGTCATTATAAACAATGATACGATTCTTGCAGCAGCGTGCTACTTGCCCCTTTCAGAAAACCCATTCATCTCAAAAGAGCTCGGCACTCGGCATCGAGCCGCTCTTGGAGTGAGTGAGGTGACTGACTGCTTGACGATCGTCGTATCAGAAGAAACGGGTCATATCTCGTTGACAAAAAACGGCGAATTGCATAGAGACCTAGACGAGGAGCAGCTCCGCAGTTTGCTCGAAGCGGAGCTCATTTCAGAAGCGAAAATGGTCACCACCTCGCGTTGGCAGTGGGGAGGGAAGAAGAATGGATAAGCTATTTAATAGCCCATGGTTTGTTAAAATTATTTCTTTTTTCCTTGCGATCATGTTGTTTATTATGGTGAATGTAGATAATTTGAACAACCAGCCAAGCATTCTACCGACGTTTGATCACGGGAATCTTTCCTTAGGGGAGCTAGAGCTTACCGTACTATACGATGAAGAACGATACGATATTGTGGAGCAAACGGAAACAGTTCAAGTTGATTTAGAAGGTCCAAGAGGAGTGCTCACTGTCTTTCGCTTTGCCCGGCCATCTTATGAAGTATTTGTTGATTTAACCGAAGCTGGTGAAGGAAGCCACACTGTCGACGTAGAACATAGAGGGTTTCCAGGCGATTTGGCAGTGACGGTTGAACCGAGAATGGCTCGCGTTCAGCTTGAAGAACGACAAACGGTGTCTGTGCCGGTCACGGTTGAAATGATCAATGAAGAAGAGATCGAACCAGGCTTTTCCCCAGGTACGCCAGTCGTCTCTCCGGTTAACATTGAGGTGACGGCTGGCCGGAGCAAAGTGGAGCAGGTTGCCTCTGCTGTCGTTTATGTTGATATGACTGGGGCTGAAGGGGAGATAGAGCAAGATTTAGAGGTTCAGCTACTGAATGCAGCAGGGGAGCCGCTGGATTTTGATCGCGAGCCTCAGACCGTCAATGTTCGTATACCTGTTGAGAGCCCATCGGTGGAACTGCCAGTACGCGTGACTCGTGCAGGGGAATTACCAGATGGTTTGAGCATTGAATCTGTAGAGATTGAACCAAATACCGTCACTGTTTATGGTCCGCAAGACGTCCTTGACGAACTTTCAGTGATTGAAGGAGAAGACCTGTCTGTCGATTTATCTGCGATCGAAGACACCGAAACGATAACCCTCGATGTTCCTGTACCTGAAGGAGCTGAAAGTGTTAGTCCGGCACAGATTGAAGTGACACTCCACATAGAAGAGGAAGACGAATTGGAAATGGCAGAAGTTCCAATTGACATTGTCGGGATAGCTGATAATATGGAGGTTGTGTTTACGGATGGGAGCCCATCTGTTGTAGCCTTATCTGTTTTTGGAGCAAGTAAACATCTCCAAAACCTAGAAGTCGGTGATATTGACATTTATGTGGATGTGAACGGCTTATCAGAAGGGGTTCATGAGGTACCATTGGAGTTTGAGGGCCCGTCATTTTTACGTTTTAAAGCAGATACATCCACTACAGAATTGAGATTGACAGCGCAATCGAATGATGAGCGCCGTTGAAGGAGAGATCACAATGGGAAAGTATTTTGGAACTGATGGAGTGCGGGGAGTCGCCAATACAGAGCTCACGCCTGAGCTTGCGTTCAAATTAGGGCGTATCGGAGGGTATGTACTAACAAAAGACAAGGAAAACCCTAAGGTGCTCATTGGTCGAGACACTCGTATTTCTGGTGAAATGCTTGAAGGGGCTCTCGTAGCGGGTCTGTTATCTATTGGCGTAGAAGTTATGCGATTAGGAGTCATCTCTACACCTGGTGTCGCTTTTTTAACGAAAGCGGTTAGCGCCAGTGCAGGGGTTATGATTTCAGCTTCACATAATCCGGTGGCTGATAACGGGATTAAATTTTTCGGTCCTGATGGTTTTAAACTCCTTGATGAGCAGGAGAAGGAGATCGAAACGCTTCTTGATGAGGAAGATGCTTTACCAAGACCTACGGGTGCCGATTTAGGCCAAGCGAATGACTATTTTGAAGGGGCACAAAAATACCTTCAATTTTTAAAGCAAACGGTAGATGAAGACTTTACAGGTATACATATTGCACTCGATTGTGCAAATGGTGCGGCGTCCTCGCTCGCCCCTCACCTGTTTGCCGATCTTGAAGCCGATATTTCGACAATGGGGACATCGCCAAACGGAAAAAACATAAATGATGGTGTCGGCTCTACTCACCCAGAAGCTCTCGCGGCATTTGTTAACGCGAAAAATGCCGATATTGGCCTTGCCTTTGATGGTGACGCAGATCGACTCATTGCCATAGATGAAAAAGGAAACATCGTGGACGGCGACAAAATCATGTACATTTGTGCTAAGTATATGAAAGAAAAAGGGCTGTTGAAGCAACAGACGCTTGTGACAACAGTGATGAGCAATTTAGGTTTATATAAGGCGTTAGAAGCGTTGCAAATTGACACGAAGCAAACCGCAGTAGGTGACCGTTACGTCATGGAGGAAATGCGTAAAGGTGGTTACAATCTTGGCGGAGAACAGTCTGGCCACATTATTTTCCTCGATCATATTACGACAGGTGATGGCATGCTCTCTGCGCTTCAACTCGTCAATATTATGAAGCAGACAGGGAAAAAATTGTCAGAGCTTGCCGGGGAGTGGGAGACATTCCCGCAAATGCTTGTAAACATTCGAGTAACAGACAAACATGCTGTGACTGATAACGAAAAGGTTGCCGCTGTGATCAAAGAAGTAGAGCAAGAAATGAACGGTGAAGGTCGAGTATTAGTTCGTCCGTCGGGGACAGAACCGCTTGTTCGCATCATGGTTGAGGCGAAAACAGAAGAGCTATGTGACGCTTTTGTGAATAAAATAGCCGATGTCGTAAAGGCAGAGCTAGGGCAAGAGTAATTGAATCCTTTGCACATTCTCATGCGCAGGCAACACGTTGTATGTTGCTTGCGCATATTTTGTAGTAGTTGTTTGAAAATGTTGATCAGTCTGAATGAAACAAAAAAAGTTTGGAGATTTGTTGGGAATGATTGACGTGCAGACAACAATTAGGTATGATTAGCCTGTCGAAGATAGAAAGGAGGATCGCAACAGAGGGAGACCTCTATGACAGTTGAAGCGCCAGGACTATTCCACGGACGGTAACGGAATAGTTGACGAGGAGAGGGTTTATCGAAGGTTCGGCGGATGCCCTCCGGTTGCACATGACAGCCGCAAGCTTTTGTAAAAAACAGAGGGGCGACCTTCTGGACAAAGGCAAAAGCGTTCATGCTAACAAAAAAGAGATAAAGAGTGGGGGCAAGTAGCCCCCTCGGTTACTTGCCCCCACGCCCGGGAGGTAACCAAAACTATGTGTGGAATTGTAGGTTATATTGGAACGGAAGATGCGAAAGAGATTTTATTAAAAGGGCTTGAGAAGCTTGAATACCGTGGTTATGACTCAGCAGGAATCGCTGTGGCTACGGAAGAAGGGGTCCATGTTTTTAAAGAAAAGGGACGGATTGCGACCCTCCGTGAAGTAGTGGATCAAGGCGTAAAAAGTACGGTCGGAATCGGACATACTCGTTGGGCGACCCACGGTGAACCGAGCAAGGTCAATGCCCACCCGCATCAAAGCGAATCGTCTCGCTTTACCATTGTTCATAATGGAGTCATTGAAAATTATGAACAGTTGAAGCGTGACTATTTGCAAGCCGTGACATTACAAAGTGATACGGATACGGAAGTGGTCGTTCAGCTTGTTGAGCGTTTTGTTCATGAAGGACAGAGCGTGGAAGCAGCGTTCCGCCACACCCTTTCCCTATTGAAGGGATCGTATGCCATCGCCTTATTAGACAAAAAAGACACGGACACGATTTATGTGGGAAAAAATAAGAGCCCGCTTCTTGTCGGTGTTCAGGATGGGGTCAATGTCGTTGCGTCAGATGCGATGGCGATGTTACAAGTAACGGATCAATTTCTTGAAATTATGGATGAGGAAATCGTCATTGTCACAAAAGATGACGTGACCATTAAAACGCTTGATGGCACAGCCGTCAGCCGTGAGCCTTATACAGCAGAGTTAGATGCGAGCGACATCGAAAAGGGGACGTACCCTCATTTCATGTTAAAAGAGATTGATGAGCAGCCGTTTGTCATTCGTAACATTATCCAAAAATATCAAAACGAAGACGGCTCTGTCCGTTTAGACGAAGACATTCGTCAAGCGGTTATGGAAGCTGATCGGATTTACATTATAGCAGCCGGCACGAGCTACCATGCAGGACTTGTCGGCAAACAGCTCATTGAAAACTTTGCAAAACAACCAGTAGAAGTGCATATTGCCAGTGAGTTCTTATACAATATGCCACTGCTGTCGAAACGCCCACTCTTTATCTTTATCTCCCAAAGCGGGGAAACGGCGGATTCACGAGGCGTTCTCGTCGAAGTGAAGAAGCTTGGCTACAAAGCACTGACGATCACGAACGTGCCAGGCTCTACTCTTTCACGTGAAGCGGACTTTACGCTTCATACGCATGCAGGCCCAGAGATTGCGGTGGCGTCCACAAAAGCCTATACAGCACAAATGGCGGTACTCACGTTGCTTGGAGCTGACACAGCGAAAGCAAAAGGAATCGACCTCGGGTTTGATCCAATCCAAGAGCTTAGCATTGTGGCCAACGCCATGGAGACACTATGCAACCAAAAGGAAACCCTTGAAAAGATTGCCCGCGATTATTTAGCGGTCACTCGCAACTGCTTCTTCATTGGCCGGGCAACGGATTACTTCGTTTGCCTCGAAGGCGCGCTCAAGCTGAAGGAGATTTCCTACATTCAAGCAGAAGGCTTCGCAGGCGGCGAATTAAAACACGGCACGATCGCGCTCATCGAAGAGGGCACACCGATTGTCGCCCTTGCAACACAAGAGCACGTGAACCTAAGCATTCGCGGCAATGTGAAAGAAGTGGCGTCCCGCGGGGCATTCCCGTGCATCATCAGCATGGAAGGACTGAACGAAGATGACGACACATTCGTCCTCCCGAAAGTCCACAGCCACCTTACACCGCTCGTGTCTGTCATCCCGTTGCAGCTGATCGCGTACTACGCAGCCCTTCACCGCGGATGCGATGTGGATAAACCACGAAACCTTGCGAAGAGTGTGACCGTGGAGTAGGTCGGTTTTATAGTTTGACTTGGTGATTGTAGATTTGAAATAAAGTTGTACCGTTTTACCCCTTTGGATATGATTAGCCAAAGGGGTTTTTTATTGAAAAGGACAAGAACATATGAGATTAAACAGTGGATTAAAGAAGGTTGGGCAACGGGCAGTGGGCCAGATTATCACCTTGGCTTAAAATTCAAGATGACTTCTCATTAGGTCAGTCACAGAGATTAAAAGGTATAAAAACCGGCAGACAACATGAGTTTTTATCGGATTTGGAACGGAACTACTTTTATTTAAATGAGGCAGGGGATTTTTATGTATAGAATATTAATTGTGGAGGATGAAAGAAGTATTACTCATACATTAAAAAATCGTCTTGAAAAATACGGATATGAGTGTCACACAATAGAAGATTTTAAAAGAGTTCTGGATGTTTTTCAAGAAACAGAACCGCATTTAGTTATTATGGATATCAATCTTCCTTACTTTGATGGATATTACTGGTCAAGAAAAATAAGACAGATATCCACATGTCCAATTATGATTCTGTCTGCTCGAATGAGCGAACTAGACCAGATATATGGTATTGAAAATGGTGCAGATGATTTTATCACTAAGCCTTTTGTAATGGATGTCGTATTAGCAAAAATCAATGGGCAAATTCGACGTACCTATGGAGAGTATGCAAAAAACACAGAACGACGAATAGTACAATTGGGTAATACCACCTTAAATTTGGACACAGTCCGTTTATCTACGCCGAAACAGGAGGAAGTATTGACGGTAAAAGAGCTCCAGCTTTGTACTATGTTTTTTGAGTCTTTTCCAAATGTTGTCACAAGACAGCAGCTGCTTTCTGTTATATGGGATGAAGAAGGATTTGTAGAAGAAAATACACTCACGGTGAATATTAAAAGATTGCGAAAAAAATTAGAAAATGTCCAATCCTCTTTAGAACTAAAAACGATTCGGGGAATTGGCTACCAATTAACGGTGAAAGACGAATGAAGTTATTTATAAAGGATCATCTCAGCTTTATTCTTTTGTATCTGATAACGTTTATCTGCTTGCCTTTTATCATTGAACAATTAGATGGTTTTGAAAATCATTATGACTATTTTAGTTTTTTAGCCATCACTTTATTAATAAGTCTACTTGTTATTCGCTATCTTCGTCGTAAAAAAATGTATACACATTTAAAAAAAGAAAATTTGGACCAAGCTGATTTTCTTATCTATCGTCCTCATGCTCCAATAGAAAAAGCATATGCCAATCAATTAAAGGAATTTTCCTCCTTACTCTTAAAAGAACAGGACACGTATCAAAATTTTTTACAGGAACAGCAGCTACTTATTTCACATGCGGTGCATCAGATGAAGACGCCTATTTCTGTCATGCAATTGCTTGTTCAATCGAATCAAACAAACGATGTCAAATCGTTGGGAGAATGGCAGAAAGTAGAAGCCGAATGCGATAAAATATACTTTTCGTTAAATCAGCTATTGTCTTATAGCCGCTCTACCCAATTATTATCTGATTTGAAAATTGAAGCGATGCCACTAAAGAAAATCATCCAAGAGGTTATTAATGATTTAAAAGATTACTTTATTGAGGAAGAACTATTTCCCAAGGTGACAATAGCGGAAGAAGTTATTCTTTATTCAGACCGAAAGTGGATGAAAGTAGTTGTCTACCAACTGCTTAGTAATGCGATAAAATATGGTGAGAAGCACTCTACTGTTCATATTTATTACAGGAATGGTCAGTTATCGATTCATAACAGAGGGGAAACCATTCCAAAAAGCGAGATCAACCGCTTATTCAATTTGTTCTATACAGGTTCAAAAGGACGGAAAAGAAGTGAAGCAACAGGAATAGGTTTATACTTAGTCAAAAGGATTTTGGTTACGCTAGATCACCCGTTTGAGTTAACGTCTCATCATCAAGAAACCACTTTCACCATTGAACTTTCGAAAAGTATTAGTACGGCTGCCGATTGAGGCAGCCGTTTTAAATGTGTCAATATTGTCACTTTGCCGTCATGATTCTAAATGTTAAGGAATGGACTACCTCGGTATAGTAAAGTTAACAATGAAAAAAACAGGAGTGGTATATATGTCAGATATCATATTAAATGTTCAACAACTCCATAAGGATTATGTGGGAGAGGTGAACTATAAAGCATTAAAAGGCATTGACTTTCAACTGAAACGTAATGAATTTGTCTCTGTAATGGGCCCATCTGGAAGTGGGAAGACGACATTTTTAAATTGTATATCAACCATAGACCGTCCGACAAATGGTTCTATTACAATTAACCAAAAAAATCCATATGAACTGAATGATGAAGATCTTGCAAAGTTTCGACGTAGTGAATTGGGTTTTGTTTTTCAAGATTTTAACTTGGTTCACACATTAACCGTAGAAGAAAACATTTTATTACCATTGACACTCGATGCAGTGAATGCAAAGGAAATGACATCCCGTTTAGCGGAAGTCGTTGAGTTTTTAGGAATTGAAGAAATCATGAAGAAGAGAACCTTTGAAATTTCAGGGGGACAGAAGCAACGTGTAGCCATTGCACGAGCCGTTATTCATCAGCCTAGTCTATTATTAGCAGATGAGCCGACGGGGAATCTGGACTCTAAAGCAGCAAATAGTGTGATGACGCTATTTCAATCCATTCACGAAACGTTTCAAACCTCTTTATTAATGGTCACACATGATCCGTATGTTGCCAGTTTTGCTGAGCGAGTAATTTTTATGCAAGACGGGATGCTCTACAATGAAATACAGAGAGGTGACCACAAGAAGCAATTCTATCAAGAAATTGTAGATACACTGACATTTCTGGGCGGTGGATATCATGAGCTTTAATCATATTGTCATTCAAAATATAGTACGGGATAAATGGACCTATATTTCGTATTTTCTGAGCAGCGTCTTTTCTATTTTAGTCTTTTTCTTTTTTTTGATTACTGCCTTTCATCCAATGATGGATGCAATCGATGCGAATAGCTCACTTGGAATAGCCATGATTTTATGTAGTATGATTGTCTATATTTTTTCTTTTATTTTTATTATTTATTCGATGCTGGCTTTTTTAAAGAAGAAAACCAAAAGCCTTGGCGTCTTTATCATTTCTGGAGCATCGACGAAGCAAGTGCGGAAAATGGTGTTCCGAGAAAATATGCTGATTGCTTTTGCGGCAATTATTACAGCCATTGTTGTTGGATTAATCGTTTCTCCTCTGTTTTTAATGGTCGTTAAAAATATCTTGGAGGCAGAAAGCTTTGGAATGTATGTACCCGTACAAGCGATTGCAACGACATTCATTTTATTTAGTGTTTTATTTTTCATTGTTTCCAAAATAACGACACGATTTATCAAGAAAGAAGAAGCTGTACAACTGTTAAAAGCAGATGTAACACAGGAAAAATTAATACTTCCAACTCCATGGAGGTTCCTTTTATCCATCTTAGTGAGTGCAGTTTGTTTACTACCTTTCAAAGTAAATCCAGATATCATTGAAAGCTTAGGAATTCTTTATTTTGTGATTTTGTTTATCAGTCTGTTAATTACGTTTTATTTGGTATTAACCCAAGGAACTTGGTTTACGATTCGGGGATTGCAAAAAAGCTCCTCGTATTACAGAAAAACGAATATGTTATTTGTATCGAATTTACAAGCCAAAGGCAAATCACATGCTCATATCATTTATTTGCTCAGTATTTTACTGCTTGCCGTATTTGTTACGACGAGTGTTTTGTACAGTTCGTATTATAATGTCGAAGAAAATACGGAAGCTGTATATCCGTATAGCTTTCAATATATTTCACATCCAGATAATCCTATAGAAAAAGTACAGCAAGATATTGAATTTATAGAGTCAACCCTTGAGCAAACAGTGGGAGATTTCGATGCGTATCAATCTGCGTTCAAAACAGACGAAGACCGCAGGATTGGCTTCATGTCCAATACTAATTTCAACGCACTAGGCACACACCAGGCGATAACACTTAACGATAATGAATATTATGTTGTAGCAGGAAATGTGGGAATGATTCCAAATACGGATACCATTCAGGATTATGTGGATGACCCTCTTCAGTACGTAGGATTAGAAGAAGGAATGATTCTTACAACAGGATTTCGGGCAGTATATTATGTTATTCCAGAAGCGATTTATGAAGCACTCAATTATCCAGAATATCATGTGTTTGCCTATGAATTGAAGGATTGGACAGAGAAACGGGATGTAGCAGAAAAAATAGAATCACAAATCATGACAGAACCAGATGAGCGTTATGTCACATCGAAAATTTCATTATATCATGATGAATTATTTGTGAAGAGGATCATGTTTTTTATTGGTTTTATGCTGAGTCTGCTTTTTTTAAGTGCAGCCATGAGTATTCTTTATTTTTACTTGCAGACCTCTTTAGCGGGTGAAAAAGAAAAATATTTGGGCATTCGCAAAATCGGGCTATCTATGAAAGAAATGAGTGTGATTGTGACAAGAGAATTATCCATACTGATTTTTGTCCCTTTTACAATTGCTACGATTTTATTATTTATCGTGTTATTCAGTATTCGTGATGCACTTTCACCAGCATTTTTTCAGATGACTAACGTTGGTGTAGGAATTATTTTGCTGTTGTTTACTCTGAGCTTTTTTATTATACGCAAGGCATATTTAAAAAAATTGGTAGAGTAAATGCACGTTAGCCGTCGTTTTAGATCAAACCTTAATTTAAATCTACAGGAGATTGTAGATTTTGAAAAAGGATATACCTTTTTTACCCCTTTGGATTATCGTGTCCAAAGGGGTTATTTATCGAAACGTATTCCACAATCAGGCGCGATGGCTAAAAATCAATTTGAAATTTTAGACCAAAGGACCTGGAAGTTGTTCAGGTGAGTTGGGTTATTAGGAAAGGATCATATTATGAAAAATTGACTAACCTCTTGTGAAAATGAAGGTAATTTGAAATAATTGTTAGTAAGCGATGGGCAGAAAAGAGGGAGGGAATTGTAATGAATAATATATCAGTATCCTGATGGTAGTATAATGCGAATTGAACAGAGTATCGCACTTTACGCATGGCATGGTAATCACCATTTAGCACATATTCAACAAGCTTTAAGAAGTACCAAGTAAGGATTATAAAGCAATTACGCAGGCATTAAGAAAAGGATAATAGTGCCCCGAGTCTGAAGGCTTGTCAAAAGGCCTTTGAATCCTTCAAACAACAATGGACCGCTTATCCAGAGAAACTTTGGACAAGTCGATTAGTTCTTTGACTATGCCAACGCCATTCGCAAAATCGACTTACGCCGTGGAAAGCATCCGTTCCAGCCTCAGGAAAGTGACGAAAAAAGGAGCATTCCCCCATGAGAATGCCCTATGAAAAGGATTGTAATTACGCATTAAAAGAACTGGAAAATAAGATGGGGTGGCGGGTACCCGAAACGGGTCCATTGTCAGGAACCAGCTGCTCCTTCATGATGAGCTGAAAGATAGGGTTTTAAAATAGCCTCAGTAACGTGGCAAACCCGCTAGTTTTGTCCCCGTCTACTAATCTTAGTCGTTTTTTGTCTCGCAATCTATGGGTTTCAATCTACCTTAAACCAAAGATTATTCCTCTTCGTCATCTGTTTCTTCCACAACGTCTTCAAATTCTTCTTGGTCTTGCTCCAATTCGTCTTCTGTTACTTCTTCCACTTCTGCATTTTGGTCAACGCTTTCCGTTTCATTTTCATCTGCATTGCATGCTACCAAGACAAAAATGCTAGCAAGCACTAACGTCAATCCCATTTTTCGCATCTAAGACACTCCTTCATAAAGCTAAGTTTTATTCTACTCTAAACAATTGCACATGTAGTTGTCAATGTGTTCCAATAAAAAACCGATATTCTACAAATTATTCTATTAATTTACTAAAAAGGCATTGACAAATTTTTCAACAATTTATAGAATTAATTTGCACCCAAAAATCGGAAAATTAAATGAAAAAGATTTTCTTTTCAGTAGCTGCAGCCACATTTCTAGCACTTGCTTCCCAACAAGTATTGGCCGCTGAACCAGAAACGGTTTCAGAACAAGAGGGCGTATCAAATGCCGATGTGACGCCATTTGAAACAGTCGATGCCCAGAGCACGGTTTGGATCTGGTCAAGAGGCATTACCAATGTTACAGACACTCGAAAAACGGCTTATTCTAATTACTATCATCGTGACAGGCCGCACCGTTCTGCTGCACAGTTAGGGAATGATCGAGCCGTCTCGCCGCTAGGCGGTCCGGGAGCAACTACCTATGCTAGCATCCGCGGCAACAAAAACTTACCAGCAACGTTCTATCGTTTTACGTACTAAACATGCCGCTTCGTCCAGTATCTACTGGGCGAAGCGCTTCATTTCCACGATACATATAACAGGAATGATTACGAAGGGGTTTATTTCATGAAGCGTCTTTTTCTCGTTTTTTTGGCTGCTTCTTTTCTGTTTTCGGCTTATGTTTCGTATTTACTGGAGACAGACAAAGAAGTGCACGCATGGTCGGCAGCAGCGTATGCTGATTTTGCTGTTACGATTCCACGAATCGATTTGTTAGGGCCTGATATTGTGTTGTCTGTGTTAGAGGAAGCAGCTACCCATCATCAGGTAAATTTGTTGCGTGATGTCCAACTCCTTGGGGAAGGCGACAAGATTGCCTTGACGACGTTTGCCTTGCTGACAGAAAAAAGCCCCTTTCTAGAGGCGATTCCACTTCGACACGGCTCTCGTTTAACGAGTGAAGATACCCGTGATGGTGACTTGATCTTGTCTTCTCGGCGAACGAAGGAAGACGTTGAGGAAATCAAAGGGACGATACAAACATTGAGCCAGACACATACACGAACGGTTAGGCCGTTGCACCAGTTTCCTAACTATGTCTCGCCCTATGCTACCTATCAAGTGGAACAAGCTGGTACTGTTACGAAAGAGCAGTTTTCCGCCACGCTTGCCGATTTATTCAACCATTACCTTGAAGACTATGTGGAAGAGCTTGAACCGTTAACAGTCGATGATTTTGCTGTTCAAACAGAGCCTAGTCATGTGAGCACAACATTTGATCCTACCTTTCCGAAAACGTTAGCATGGACGCTTTGGGGAATAACAGGGCTGATGCTCATGTTTTACATTATGCGAAACGGCAAAACAGTCGCGATTTATAGCATGCACGGTTTTTCGCTTTTTAAGATATGGCGACGATTGATCGGCAATGCCTGTGGAGGTTTTTTTGCTTTTTATTTGTTGTTCTTGCCCCTGTTGGCTTTTGCCTTGTTTGGCTGGCAACCTCGCTATCTCTTCGCTACAATGGTTACCGGATCATGGCCATTCCTGCTTCTGCTGGCGATATCCTTTTTGTTTGTGTTTTATAGCAGTCGTTCTTCCTTAATCGAGAGCATTAAAAACAACACGAAAACGAAGCTGTTTTTAATCGTAAGCCAAGTAGCCAAGGTGGTCGCCCTCGTTTCTGTCATTGTTTTTTTGCTACAAATCGCGGATCGCCTGACAATAATGGAAGAAGTGCGTAACTCGATGACCGATTGGGCGTTCGGTAAAGATTACGGCGAATTTTATCCCCATTCTATCGGTTACGACCAAGAAGAAATGAACCAGGAGAGTGGCTTATGGCAAACAGATATTTCCTTAACTAAGAGCTTGTATCCAGTGCTAAATGCTGTGGGCGCTCTCTATATAGATGCAGTACTTTATGAAGAAGAATGGTTGCGAATGGCTACGGAATATTCACAAGAACATATTCGTTCAATACGAGTGAACCCAAACTATTTACAAGCTTTTCCGCTAGTAGATGAGAATAATAAACGTATTGCCATTCAGGAAGAAGAAACCAATCGTGTGTTATTGGTTCCTGAGCAATATAAGGACCAGAAAGAAGATATTATTGCTTACTTTAAAGAAGATTATGCGTATTGGGCAACGATGCCCGAATATCAAGCAGAGTCTTATTCCCACTTGCAAGAGCAAACGTTTGACATCATTTGGCTCGCTTCGTCTCAAGAAGTGTTTAGCTTTAATCTCTATGTCTTCCCAAACGAAGGCAATCTAATTGTTGACCCTATCATACAAGTCCTTACGGAGAATAACAGCTATCCAATGGAACGAGATTTCTTTCGTGGCTCAGTCGGAAATGATCCGCTAAAAGTCAAACTGTTGGACCAAAATACAGCGAAAACCTATGAACACTATCTTCCGCTTTTGCGCGACTTGCAGCTTGATGACAATGCCAAACACTTGGTGACCGTTAATGAACAAGCACAAAAAGACATTACTGAGATCCAACGGGCACTAACACTTGATACGATCCTGTTTGTGCTTACGGCAACAATCGCCCTGTTTATGATTGTGCAATCAAGCCATTTGTTGTTCGCACAACACAAAAAACGCTTTCTATTGCGGCGCCTTTTCGGCCACAGTCTGTTTCGTGCTTACCGTAATGTCCTGTTTTGGACGTTGGCAACATGGGTCGTCATTTTAGGCATTGCCCTTTACCGCCATAGTGGGACCCAATACTTGGCGATCGTCGTACTTGTCCTTTTCTTGACGGAAGTGGTGGTCACGTCTGTTGTGTTAATGAGGCTCGAGCAGAAAAACAAAGTTAGCGTATTAAAGGGGGAATAACGAATGGCAGCTGCAATCGTAGAACTGACTGACATCAGCAAATCTTTTCATTCAGAAACGGTGCTCCGTGACTTCAACTTAACCATTGATCGTGGCGAAATGATCGCGATTACAGGGCCAAGCGGCTCAGGAAAGACAACGATTTTAAACATTATTGGTCTGTTAGAAAAAGAAGATCGCGGCACGGTGCGGCTTTTTGGCAAGAACAAGCCAGCATACCATTCCAAACAGGCATTGCAGTTCCGTAAAAGCAAAATCGCTTACTTGTTTCAAAACTTTGCTTTAATGGATGATGAAACGGTTTCGAAAAATCTCGACGTCCCGCTCGAACTTATAAAGGGATCACGTACATTCAAACAACAAAAGAAAAAGGAAGTGTTAGAAAAAGTCGGTCTCTTTAACAAACTAAATAAAAAAGTCCACTCGCTATCAGGAGGGGAACAACAACGTGTGGCTATTGCACGCCTCTTGTTACGGCCGTGCGACTTGTTGTTAGCTGATGAGCCAACAGGATCACTTGATATGGCTAACCGCAATGTCATTCTTGATTTGTTATGCCAATTGAACCAAGAAGGAATGACGATTGTGATCGTTACCCATGATCCTGAAGTTGCCGACCGATGCGATCGGGTAATCACCCTTTAAGGAAAAGTCACTACAGGGATTAACCATGCCTTTATGGCGTTCTCCTATAGAAATGCACGTTTTTATAGGAGAACGGTTAAGCCGGGAATATCAATGCAGCACGGTAATCAAGAACGATGCTCCATTAAAGGGCGCGATATTTTTTACACAGTCAATTCTAAGAAGTTGCCTTCAGGATCCTCTATCACACTCTCATAATAGCCGTCCCCAGTAACACGAGGACCATTAACAAGGCGGTAACCGTCATTGTGTAAGCGGCCTGTCATCTGATTGACGGCCTCCTTGCTCCCCAGAGAAATGGCAATATGAGCCCAACCCATCCGATCGTCCTGATCCGGCTTATCGATACCTGACTGACACATAATCTCTAAACGTGCACCCCCGTCAAACGTTAGAAAGTAAGATTCAAATTTCTTATCTTTATTATGATACTTTGAGTTTGCATGTCCATTAAAGTACTTAACATAAAATGTTTTCATAGCTTCTAAATCTTTGACCCAGATTGCTACATGCTCTATTTTCATCTCACTGTCACTCCTCTAATGTTGCACTATTTTTACCTTTTTTAAATTCTTGCGGATGATTAAATCATCTCATCATTCATGGATGAATAGGTTACGAGTTAAAGGAGGAGCTCACTTCTCAATACTGTGATGGCTTGCCCTAATAAGAAAACTCTATCATGTTGCAATTTGATTTTTAGGATGCCTCCTCTTTTAGAAGCCTGATAGGCAAGAAATTCGTTTTTGTTTAATTTTTCTTGCCAGTATGGACCTAGACAACAATGGGCTGACCCTGTAACAGGATCCTCGTTCACACCTACCGCTGGAAAGAAGCATCTTGAAATAAAATCGTATTCAGTTGATGTCGATTTGCTTGTTACAATGATTCCTCTAGTATCGATTTGTTCTAATAGTGAAAAATTAGGATTTAATTCTTTTAACCTTTGTTCAGAGTCTATTTCAATTAAATAATCAAATCGGTTTCGGCCAACATATAACGGTTGAATGCCTAATCCATCAATCAGTTCATTAGGATACACATTTTCCTGTTTTGGTTGTTCAGATGGGAAATCTAATTCGATCCATTCGCCGCGTTTACTAGCAGTAAGTATTCCGCTTTTAGTATAAAATGTAATGGGCTGTTCCGCGCTTATGTGATCCAGTTCCCATAAAATACGGGCACTTGCCAGAGTCGCATGTCCACACAAATCGACCTCTGTATTTGGTGTAAACCACCTCAATGAGTATCCATCTTGATAAGGGTGGAGGAAAGCAGTCTCGGATAAATTCATTTCCGAAGCAACATGCTGCATCCAAATATCATCTCGTGAAGTAGGAAGAACACAGACGGCTGCTGGATTCCCTTTAAAAGCTTGATTTGTAAAAGCGTCTACTACATAAATAGGGGTTGTCATCATCTAAATTCTCCCTCTTACGATTTTTAACCACTCTTTAAATTTTACCAAAAGATTAAACGAAGCGGAAAGGCTTTTCCTTCCAAGGTTGAGAATGATGTAAAATCGACAGAAGTTAATTAGCAAGATAAGTGAATAGAAGGTTTATTGAGTATTCCAGAACTGGGGACTATTTGCTAATGTGACGGATTGTTAACCGAATGATTTTATGATTTAATTGTAGTGTAGTAATACAGTTTAATAGGCTTCTTAGGTGCCTCATTTGTAGGAGAATAGGGAAGTTTTAAAACGACGCGGAGCCCGCCACTGTAGTCGAGGAGCTGCTACAATACCACTGGGAAACTGGGAAGGTGTAGCATGCGATGAATCGGAGCCAGGAGACCTGCCTAAGAAGATGCGCTGTCATTGATGAGGCATGGCATACCCTCAGCTTATTTAAGCTGGGGTTTTTTGTGTGGTCGGGAGTTACCATCAAAGGAGGAAGGATCATGCAAAAAGTAAAGGAAACGATTGGTTCAATCAATGGGTTGGACACAAAAGCACAGCAACAAATGGAACAACATTTAAACACTCTGACGAAACCTTTGGGGAGTTTAGGTTTATTAGAATCATTGGCGATTAAAATAGCGGGCATTACGGGTCACACCCAGCCTGAAATTGATCCTGCCACCGTAATCGTAATGGCGGCAGACCATGGCGTAGCCGCTGAAGGCGTTTCAGCTTATCCATCAGAAGTTACTCAGCAAATGGTTCATAATTTCATTACAGGTGGGGCAGCGATCAATGTGTTGTCACGTGTCTCAAATGCCTCGGTACAGGTTGTTGATATTGGTGTCAATGGCACGTTGCAGCTTCCGGGTTTAATCAACAAAAACGTACGCCATGGAACAAATAATATGGCGCAAGGCCCCTCCATGGAAAGAGAAGAAGCCATTGCTGCGATAGAGGTAGGGATCGATGTTGCACAGGCAGCTATACAGAATGGAGCTAAGTTGCTAGCGCTTGGGGAGATGGGAATCGGAAATACTACGGCAAGCAGTGCGATGCTCGCTGCACTCGAGCAGGTACCGGTGGAGCAAATCGTTGGTTTTGGGACAGGTCTAAGTCATGAAGGAAAAGAAAAAAAGGTCGCTGTGATCAAGCGGGCCATTGAAGTCAACCAGCCCAACGCAGCAGATCCGATTGACGTTTTAGCCAAAGTAGGGGGATTAGAAATAGCAGGTCTTGCAGGGATTGTACTAGGCGCAGCAGCATGGCGAATCCCTGTTTTAGTCGACGGTTTCATCACGGCTGTGGCTACCCTAACAGCGGTTCGAATCGCACCCCTATGTGTGCATTATTTGATTGCATCCCACCAATCAGTGGAGCCTGGTCATGTCTGTGTGAACAAACTTTTAGGCTTAACACCACTCGTCAATCTAAATCTTCGTCTTGGGGAAGGAAGCGGGACGGCCATTGCCCTTCCGATTGTAAGGTCAGCCATCCGAATTGCACGTGAAATGGCGACATTTGAGCAAGCTGGTGTGTCTGGTGCCATTGAGGATGTTGGCAAGGAGCAGTAGAAACAGTCATCGTTGGGATGGCTAGGCCGTATTCCTTCTTTACAGGTACCGACTCTCTCTAATCAACGTGGGGTGACGATTAATACATTAGAAGTTGTCACTTGAAGGGTCGTTTTAAAATCGAATGATTCGAGCAGATATGCTTAAAAGAATGGTCTCTTAGGACAGGATGTCTCTATGAGGCCGTTTTTTTATTGTAAGCTCTATAGCGTAAATCTTTAAGAATATTAGATCAACCCTTCCGTTTTCCTTACATTAGGTGTAAGTGTTTTTCGTCTGTCATACTGGTTAAAATGTGAATAGCTCCATCCGGTGGATGATGATTTCCGAAAATGATGATAGAAAAGGGGAGTTTCACATGGCCAGTCACGGAAAATTACTAGAGGTTCAAGACTTACAAAAAAACTACGGAAAGAAAAACAATCTAACAAAAGCGTTAAAGGGTGTTAATTTTGACATTCTCCCAGGAGAATTCTTAGGAATCATGGGTCCAAGTGGCTCTGGCAAAACGACATTATTAAACTGCATTGCTACGATTATTAAACCCACCTCGGGACGTGTTCTTTTACATGGAAAAAACATCAGTGCGTTTGATAGTAAGGATTTAGCGAAGTATCGTGGCAGTCGAATCGGGTATTTGTTTCAAGACTTTGAATTGCTGGATAATCTAACGGGACAAGAAAATATCCTATTACCATTAGCCATTCATGGAGTGGATTTTACAAAAGCGCGTGTGAAGTTAGATGAGCTGGCAAGTATTTTAGATATTGCAGATATTCTTCATAAATTCCCATCTCAGATGTCTGGTGGGCAAAAGCAGAGGGTCGCCGCCGCGCGTTGTTTGATTTCTGATCCAGATATCGTTCTGGCGGACGAACCGACAGGGGCATTGGACACACGCTCCGCAAGAACGTTAATGACGAAGTTGGAGAGTATTAATCGTAGTAGTGGAAGAACGATTTTAATGGTCAGCCATGACCCTAATGCAGCGAGCTTTTGCTCTAGAATCCTCTTTATTCAAGATGGTGTCATCTTTCACGAACTACGTCGCAAACAAGAAGAGTCTCGTGAGAAATTTTATGAAAGAATTTTAACGGTACTAGCTCAGCTTGGAGGAGGAAGCGCCAATGTTCTCTAAGCTGATCTATCGTCATGCGAAACGTAGCCGTAAGGAGAATTTAATCTATTTTGCAACCCTTATAACCGCAGTCGCCTCGTTTTATATTATTCTTTCCTTGGGGAAACAAGATATTATTTTATTCTTAAGGGAGTTTGAAAGTGATGCGATTGATAAACTGTTAGCCTTAATGCCCATTGTTTATCTATTTGCGTTATTTTTATTATTTTTCTTAATTTTATTTGCTAATCAGTACCAATTAAATCGAAGGAGTAAAGAGTTCGGGCTCTATCTCATGTTAGGAATGCGCAAGGAACGCCTTGTTCTTCAGCTTATAGCAGAGGGGTTCATAACATCCATTTTTGCACTCGTTGGTGGGATTTTAATCGGCGGATTTTTGGCAGAAATCATTAGCTTGACCGTTTCTAAATTAGTGGGACAGGGCATTATCGGTCATCAAATGACCTTGTCATTAAGCGCGATTTTCTTTACGATCATCGGCTTTTTATTCATCCAGTTTGTCGCGCTAGTCATTCTTGGCGGCAGACTATTTAAACAAGAAGTCCATCAGTTACTTTATGAGCAGATGGATAAGAAAACCGACATGGGACACGTGAAAGGGAACATCATCCATCTTTTAATTGGTGTGGCCCTTCTAGGTATGGCCTACTGGAGTGTTTTAGCTCATTTTGAGGAGCTTGCAGGGTTGCTTATGTTTATCGCATTGGCTCTCGGAAGTTTGGGGACGATCTTTTTTATGAGAGGTTTTGCAAAAATACTAGGTTTCTTGGCGGGATTGTCTGAGCGTAAATCAACGAAAGGGCTCCACACCTTTACAATAAGGCAGTTTCAGGAGAACATCGCGAATCGTTCGACCTCCGTTGCCGTCACATCGATTCTTATCACATTGTCGATCATTTTAATCGCCGATGGTGCCTCGACGATTTTGAATTCAGGAAGTGATTTATATAATCGCGAGTCCTCTGTGTATGACTTTACGGTTAATGGAGAGAGCGAAAGAGTGGAGGAGTTTCTGACTTCGGAAAACATGGTGTCGTATGTTGAGGATTTAAATCTCTTGGAAATAGGAAGGATGAAAGGCCAAGGCGAGCGGTTGGAAGATGGGATGGCGTTGTCATTGGTGGATTGGTCTAAATTAAGAGAACAAATCATTATGGCATTGCCAACGAGCGATCAAGAGCAAGTGTTATCTGGAGAAATGCAGAGTTATACGATCAGTTCGGAAAACCCTGAAGCACTTAACCTGTTTGGGGTCCTAGAGATCGATGCATCAGCACCTTACCTCATTCCTGAATCATCTTATAATGGACTTTTAGAAGCAGTAGGGGAACAACCGCTGAACTTACAATCAGACGAAATGGCTTTATACTTTAATCCTGATTTTATGCCGATGGATGATTTAGATCGCATGCCTGTACTCGATCAAATTCTTGAGCAGGCTGCAAACGATGGACAACGTTTAATACGTATGGATGATCAGACCGTATCTATACGTCCATCCACTCCAATGAGAGGGTTAGTAGCAGACCGTTCAGTTGAAATCCATTCCGCATTTATCGTCCCTGATCCGATGTTCGAACAATTCGTAAACACGGAAACGTATCGGTCTTATTGGAATTTTCGCATCCCACAAAAGGTACAAGAGCAGCACGGCTTAATGAAGCCGATGATGGAGGCGAAAGACGTATTAACGTCTGCTGGCTTCGAGTTTGAAAGTTATTTACAAAACTTTGGCCGCAAGCTGTTCTATGTTGTGGCTGGAAGCTATACCGTTTTATACATGGGATTTTTATTTTTGATTATTGCTTGTACGGTTTTAGCCCTACAATTTTTAACGCAAATGAAGCAAACAGGCAGGCGTTATTTAACCCTTTCCATGTTGGGCGCGAAACGTCATCAAATGAAACAATCGATGCAGAAACAAGTGTTGTGGACCTTTCTATTGCCTGTGTCACTCGCATGTGTGAGTGGAGCTGTTGGGATTAAGGCGATGATTTCTTTTGTAATGATTCACATCGAACATCAACCGTTACTGTATCCTATTGCCCTTGCCTTTGCGTGTATTATAATTGTAATTGTGGCGATTTATGGCGTAGCCGTTGCCCGATCAGCAGATCATGAAATTGATAAATTGCGTTGGAAGCGAACGATCGATTAACGAGTCGTTCATTTCATATGAAGGAGGTGCTGAAGTGACGAGGATTATTGTTGTGGAAGATGATTCATGGATGAGAGAAGAGTTAATCGACGTATTGCAAAAAGAAGGGTTTGAGGCCGTAGCGATGACAGACTTTCATGATATCGCTCTTCAAATCGCCACTTTAGCACCAGACTTAGTTTTATTAGACATTAATTTACCGGAACAATCCGGCTTTGACATTTGCAAAACTCTAAAATCAAAAGGAATTGGTCCAATATTAATTCTTACATCAAGAGATAAGCTACAAGATGAATTACATGGTCTTCATTTAGGAGCGGATGATTATCTCATAAAACCTTGCAATCGTGATCGATTATTAGCCCGTATTCAAAACCTGTTAAGAAGATTCAAAGGGCAACCAGACTTGATCGATGGAGGCAGATTCTCACTGGACCCTAACACCTTTACTTTGTATAAGGGATCGGAGTCGTTACGATTGTCAGAGAATGAAGGAAAACTATTATTGGCTCTGGTAGAGAATAAACCTGGGATCGTATCCAAGTCTACACTGAGCGAACGTTTATGGGGGACAGACGAATATATAGACGAAAATGCCCTTCAAGTTAATCTCACTCGCTTACGAAAAACATTGCGACCGTTAAACTTGGAAGATGAAATTGAAACGATAAGGGGGCAGGGGTATCGACTGAGGGGGCAACTAAAACCATGAGAGGGATCAAGCAAATCTATGATTGTCTTTATGCTTATAAGCTAGGGTTCCTCCTTTTGATTATAACCAATCTCCTATTTATTTTTTTCGCTTGGTTAGCTTACCCGGAAACCTTTAAAGTGTTAGTAGGGCTCATGATTGTTTTTACTTTAGCGACACTTTCGCTGTCCATTTTCATCATCGTAAGGAAGCAAAACATAATAGAGGCTGCCTTTCAAGAATTTTTGTTAGAACCGAATGAGATGAACGAAGAAAGATTATGTCGGGTCTCCCCTAAGACTCATTGGTCCTGCATCCGAGACATGGGCAGCAGCATAAGATCCTATCAGGCAGAGCTTAATGAACAGGTTATGGAGTTAGCCGATTATGAAAACTACATAGAAGGATGGGTTCACGAAATTAAAAAGCCGCTGTCATTGATGACCTTGGTATTAGATAACCGTAGGGATGAAATGTCTTCCCTCGTAAGACACCGTATGCTCCATATTCGAGATCAAATGCTTGGAGACGTAGAGCGAATTTTGTATTTTGCAAGGCTTGGTGCGGCCCATAAAGATTACATGTTTGAGCCAATAAACATACTAGCCTTTTGTAAACAAACGGTTGAACATCATCAAACACTATTAGATGAATCTGGTTTTCAAGTACAGTTCATCGGTGAGGAAATGGAGATTTTTTCTGACCGCAAAGGTTTAGCTTTTATAGTCGAACAAATCCTCGCGAATAGCACGAAATACGCTGCAGCAAATCAGGACAAACCCATCATAAAATTCGAAGCTCACTATGACAAAGGGAAGGATCAACGGATTTTAACGATTCGAGATAATGGACCTGGTGTATCTGAAGAGGATTTACCCTTCATTTTTGATAAAGGCTTTACTGGAAGGAGAGGTGCCTACACAAGACAAGCAACAGGGATGGGTCTCTTCTTAGTGAGCAAGATGGCTTATGATTTAGCGCTTCAGGTGGATGCAAAATCAGAGCTAGGTTCGGGATTGACCATATCGCTCATATTTCCACGTGTGAACGAAGCCTAATGTTTAAGATAAAAGTAAACAAACGATCCCCTTTGGTATTATTTGGCCAGAGGGGGTTTTTGTGCGAAACAGAAAACTGTTGCGGTCCCCTTTCATTTACGTTATCATTATCGATAATGATAATAATAAAATAAAAAGACGAGAATGAGGGTGATGAAGATCCAACTGAATTATAGTATCAATGACCTTAAAGAAATTGATTTCATGGCGGTTCTCCCTATGATATTTCCTGTTATTGCCATAGTGATGTTATTCGTTTTAATCGCATTAATTGATTTATATCGGCATCGAAAAACAAGAAAAAATGTACTTATTTGGACGATAATAATCCTTTTGGTTCTCCCGCTCGGGCCGATAGTCTACTTTATTATGGGGAGAAAGGACAGCGGAAGAAAATGAAATTAGAAATTAAAAGTGTCACAAAAAAATATAAAGAGAAAACCGCTGTTCATGATTTTTCGATGGATCTCCTCTCAGGTGAATGTGTAGGCTTAATTGGGCCCAATGGGGCAGGGAAAACGACGCTTATAAAAATGATTACGAACATTCTGGATCCCACTCGTGGAGACATTTTACTTAATGGAAAAAGAATATTCGAAATGAAACGGGAAATTGGCTATTTACCGCAGTACCCTGATTTTTACCAATGGATGACTGCATCTGAGACACTCCTCTTTATGGGGCAATTGTCTGGCATTAGTAAGAAGAAACTGACGAAGTCGATTCCAGAAATTTTGTCAAAAGTAGGTTTGCGTGGAGAAGAGAATTCCAAGGTTAGTACATTTTCGGGTGGAATGAAACAACGATTAGGTATTGCACAGGCGTTATTACACAAGCCATCTTTTATCGTAATGGATGAGCCGGTATCGGCTTTGGACCCCATAGGTCGAAGAGAAGTTTTAAACATTATAGAAGAAATAAAAAAAGACAGCACCATTTTATTATCTACACATATTTTGGCAGATGCAGAAGAAATATGTGAGCGGCTAGTTATGATTAAAAACGGTGAAAAAATTGAGGATACAACCATGATGGAATTATTAAATCGAAACAGCAAAAATAAAATTCGAGTGGAAATAACAGATGAAAGTAAAGATTGGATTGAAGTCGTTAAGAAGCTAAATTACGTACAAGATGTGGAGGTAACAGGAAATAAAGTAAATGTAGAGGTGAAAAATATAGAATTACACAAGAACATGTTGTTGGCAAATGCGTTAAAGCACGATGTGAACATTGTAAAGTTTGAGCTAGACCATGACACACTAGAAGAGCTATTTCTAAAATTGGTGGTGGGAGAATGAACCAGTTAACGATATTAGCCAAGAAGGAAATGGTTCAATTTGTGCGGGAATTTAAGGTTGTCTGGCTGCCGCTTGTTTTTATATTTCTAGGAATTACCCAACCGGTTGTAACGTATTATTTGCCTTCCATTCTAGAGGCGCTTGGTGGGGGGCAGGGAATTACCATAGACTCAAGTATGACAGCACAGCATGGGAGTGAGGTGCTGGCTAGTACATTAGGTTCTCAGTTTGACCAACTGGGCATTATGATCATGGTTCTCTCAATGATGGGGATTGTACAATCGGATAAAGCCAATGGGATGCTAGCTTTTATTCTTACAAGGCCTGTCACAGTTGGAACTTATGTTAGTGGAAAAGTCCTCTCTACCTTTTTGTTTATTGCTAGTAGTGTAACGTTAGGATACATCGCTTCATATATGTATACCTACTTTTTGTTTACTAGTATTCCTTTTACAGATTTATTGGTAACTTTATTATTTTATCTACTGTGGGTAGCTTTTATTGTTTCATTCACAACAATGGTCAGCACTATGTTTAATAGCCAAGGTGTGATTGCATGCATTTCTATTGTCGTTCTTTTGGGCTGTAGAATGATCGTTGGTTTAAATCCCATCCTTGATCATCTGAACCCGGCAAGTATGAGCAAACATGCTATGGAAGTACTAGTTTCAGGGACATTTAATTCGAGTCTAATAGGGAGCATAGTAGCCACCTTACTATTATCAGCATTAGCCATTCACATTTCCAACATGTGGATCTCTAGAAGAAATAAAGTGTAGCATCCTATGGTTTGAATAGCAGGAACGATCACAAAAACGGATCGATGTGTGTAGCTTTACTTCGAATGTTGGGTCACGGAAATGTGTACACAATCTCCTGCATTATCAGGAATGACGGGGGTAGTAGGGATCTATTTAGGGTTTAAGCTTCACCATTTTATTTTCTGACGCTCCCTTTGTAGAGGTAAAAAAACTTAAACGCACAAATGCTTGCATCATTTAGCATATGTGCGTTTGAATGTTGAGGTTTTTATTAACAATCTGTACGATCCAAGGATATTACTCTGTCCCAAAAAGAGTCTTTATTGGTAAACGTGGAAAGGGGCTCAAAAGTTGCAATATTACGTTGACAAAATTTTTATGAGAAATTATACTAATTTTACAAGTCATACTAATTATTTAGAACGAACTATAAAATTAGTAAGAGGTGAAAACATGGACTATCATTCAAAACAGCTCTCCATCTCGATTGAACAGTCTAAGTTATTAGGTAGTGCCCTTCGGGTCAAGATCCTTCATGCCCTCGAGGATGTGCCGAAAACGGCGAAGCAGGTTGCAGACCAGCTCGGTCAGACTCCTGGGAACATCCATTACCACATACAACGTCTATATGAAGGGCAACTGATTGACCTTATCGAAACGAAAGAAATAGGCGGCATCGTAGAGAAATACTATAGGGCGAAATCGACGTGGTTTAACCTTAAGTCTGATTCTAAATCCGTATCGGGTGATGCGTCAGCCACTAGAATCACAACACGCCTGTTACTTACCACAGAACAATTAGAACAGTTTCAATCTGATCTTCGAGATGTTTTAGATCAATGGGGACGTAAATCACCACAAGACGATTGGGAAGGGCTGTTGGAGTATACGGTGGATATTTCGTTGCGAGAGGTTAATCATGAGGAACCAAGTCTGAAATAAACCAATGATGTAACAACTAAAGTAAAAGAGTATGACAAATAAGCCATCCAGAGATGACTGTTTAGCAAATTATGGTATATCAAACAAAACTTAAGTTACTGTTTCCATAATTCGAAAGCCTTGGGATTTTGCCAACGAGATTGCTTGTTCAATCGTAATTTCGCGATTTACTGGAAGAACATCGGCTTTCTGATACAGATCTGGGTTATAAGATTCTTTTTTCTTCAAAATATGGTAAATTGCTGTTAACAACATTCGCGCTATAGCGATAATGGCACGTTTGTGTCCGCGACGTTTTTTAAGTCTTAAATAGCGGTTTCGGACTTCGGGATGCTTATCGCTTTTGACTACAGCCGTAGCACACTGTACCAAAAGGGGCTTGATATAAACCCCTGCTCTCGAAACCCTTACGGATTTTTTCTTGTCAGCACTTTCGTTATTCGTTGGTGTTAGCCCTGCCCAGGAACATAAATGCTTAGCTGTCGGGAACACGTCCATATTGACACCTATTTCCGAAACCACTGCAATGGCGGAGAAGATGTTTTTAAAGGGCGGAACAGTTAAGATCAAGTTAATTTCTTCTGTGTAGGGCTCGGCAAGAGAAAGGATCAGCTGTTCAAGATCTGCTTTACGAGCTTGAAGATCATCATAATGTTGTTTAATCACAGCTATTTTCCCTGCTTGCTCAGGTGAAATAACACCATCAATGGCAAGTTCTAACTCGGGAATCTTGTCCTTCATCGAACCGTGTATAAGGGGTTCGATATCAAAATCTGTATCTGTTGGGTCTTCCAGCAGTTTTTCAATAATATTCATGGAACTCTTTCCAAAGGTATCCGACACGGTATTACCAAGCTGGATGTTCGATACCGTTAGGCTGTTTTGAAATCGATTCTTTTCACTGGACGTAAAGTTGGTCAATTTAAAACGATAACGCATCAGGTCACGAAGTTGCCGAATAGCTAGGGGAGGCATAAAGCTTCCAGCTACAAGATCATGTTTAAATAAATCAGCAATCCATTTGGCATCTTTTTTGTCCGTCTTTTTACCCCGAATGGCTTTGACGTATTTGGGATGAGCCAGAGTGATGTTGCAGGAATCTTCAAGAACATTGAACACGGGAATCCAGTATTTCCCGGTAGATTCCATACAGACATCTTTACAGTTGTTTTCACAAAGCCATTGTGACAGCTCTTTCAGCCCTTTGGTATAGGTAGAAAAGCGATGGCGTTTGTAAGTAGTCACTCCTTTGTTGGTTGAAGCAATACAGGCCACAACAAAGGTTTTGTGGACGTCAATTCCACAACAGACGGGATAGACAATTTTTAAACCCATAGGGAGAACTCCTTTCCAAGATATATAGGGATAGACAGCATTGACTGATTACCTAGCTATAAACGAGTTGTTTATACAAAGATAAGTCTGCGTGCTCGAAGTCACACTTATTTGTGCTTGGAAAGGTAATCTACACATATAATCATGCGGTCACTCCATAACTGGAGCAGCCCACTCACCTCCACGTGATTTGTAGTGTACTGGTATCCCTATAAGTCTAGAATAATAAAAAAATCGCTCAGCACAAGTTTATTTCATGCCGTTTTGTGCCTTGAGCGAAGCGAAAGGAATGGGCATAATCATGAAGGAAAATGATGAGGAATCGAGCGATGAAGGCAAGTGTATAGAAGATTAGCGGTGTCTTACTTAATACAAAAATGGGTTAAGTAGAAGACTTATGAGCCTAGAGCTGTCAAAGGAAATCGAACAACCTCAGAGCCAGCGATTGTCATCTTTGCTACGTAACCAAAAGTTCTTACTTTTATGGGTTGCCAGTATTTTCTCTGGGTTGTCTTTTTCCATTTATTTTTTAACTAAGAGTTGGTATGTAGTTGATGAACTCGGTTTGAAGACCTTTCTCGGTGTAGTCCTTATGGCTATGACCGTTCCACGTGTTCTTCTCATGATGATTGGGGGAGTTTTAGCGGATCGATTCAGACGCTCAACCATTATGTTTTGCTCACTAATCACAAGAAGTGTACTTTTATTTGGGATGTTCATTCTTCAATTTTTGGGCGTAATCAATATATGGACGCTCATTGGATTTGCTTTTTGTATTGGAATTTTAGATGCTTTCTTCTGGCCAGCGAATTACGCAATTTTACCCTCTATTGTAAAAAAAGATCACCTCACTCGTGCAAACTCTTTCTTACAAAGCACAAACCATCTCACCTTAATTATTGGACCGATGATCGCTGGATGGTTCATCACAATTACCGCGTATGAATGGATTTTTGTAACGATTATGTGCTTACTGATCATAGGTGCCATATTGATTTTTCGAGTAAAAGAACCGTTTGATAAACCGGAAACAAAGCGGCTGCCTTCGCCACTAAAGGATCTTACAGAAGGATACTCTTACCTGAGGCACTCTCCTGTCTTGCTCAGTTTGATGTGGACGAGTGTATTCGTCAATTTTTTTATCACCGGACCTGGAACGATGGCCATTCCCTTGATCGTAGAAGAACGTTTAAAGGGTGATCCTTTAGAGCTTAGTTATTTAGAAAGTACGATTGCAGGAGGACTGATACTAGGTGCAATCATGATCGGGATCATTAACCTCAGATCAAAGCGAGGCCTATTAATCATCATAAGGTTAACTGTTATGGGAGTAGCAATCGCATTATTAGGACAGGTCGCCTCTCTTTGGCAGGCCATTTTCGTCTTAGCTATTTTAGGTATGGGAATTTCAATAGGAGATATACCAGCTAGAGCCGTAGTCCAAGAAAAAACAGATTCCGATAAGATAGGTCGTGTAATGGGGATGATGTCAACGGCCTCCAGTGGTTTGATTCCATTGTCATATGGGATGACATCCGTTACCCTTTCTCTTAACCTATCGATCTCTTCGATTTTGCTTTATTGTGGCAGTTTCGTCATTCTCTTTTCGTTTTTCGTACTATGGAAATTCGATAAGCTTAGGTCTTTGGAATAGTTATCGTCAAAATGTGTTACCTTCCACTACCTTATTGTTTATTGCTAGTAGTGTAACGTTAGGTTAGATCGCTTCATATATGTACACCTACTTTTTGTTTACTAGTATTCTGTTTGCATATTTATCCAACATGTGGATCTCTAGAAGAAATAGAGTGTAACACCTCATCATTTTTTTAATGAATACATCATGAAATCGCTTTACATTGTTTGAAAAAGTACATCTACTTTTTCAGCCGTTCGATCCGCTGAGTGATCTCTTGATATTCAGCATCGATGACGGTTAAGCCGATGGCATGACAGTCTTGGAAGAACTCCTCGGCCCCGGTTAACAGCATGTTCATCGTCGAGAGGGGGACAGCACACCGCTCTAACTCCGACGAATCATGGGAAAGCAGGAGCGTGAGGGTTTGTTCATTCCGTTTCAATTGAAAATCAAATGGTTGATAAGTAAACGGGAAGGAGGCTTCTGTTTCCGTCTGTAGGGCCTCAAGTGCAGAAAGCATGCCAAACCAAAAGGAATCAATGCTATCAATGTAAACCCTATCAAAGAGCGGCTCATCTTCAATAAACATGCGGAACGTCCCTAGAAAAATCGGTTGTCCTAATGGTAACCACTTTCTCGCTTCCTCTATATGATTGGTTGGAAAGAAATATTGATCAAAAGTAGAGTCTGCCACTGATAGACCAACATCATATTGTGGTTTTAAGAAATAGCTTCTAATCATGAGCCGCCCTCCGATGGTTTAATATTTGCGTTCGCCTAATCCCCAACCATTTGGATACATTGTAATTACTTTTCCCCCTTTAATGACCAATCGTACTTGTCCATGTGGGGTGTTGCCGTAAACGACCGTTCCGTTACTCGTAAATCCATTATTAAGGATTTGCGTACGATTGTTGCTAATGATTTGACCAATGATACTTTCATAATACCCTAATGGATGTCCAGGGTTAAAGAACGATTGAACTTGAGTAGGATTTCCGATAAAGAGTTCTGGCGCATGGCGGGCAAGAATATGGGTCATTCCATAGGTGGAGCAGCTACCGAAATCCAACTCTACGGATCGACCATTTCCCACATCGTATTGGGCAATATTCGTGCTGGAATAAGTGTTCGGCAGTCGGAAATACCCTTGGGTGGCATTGTTTACTTGCCCGCACGATTTATGGTAGAATCGTTCGCCGGTTGGCTGGTATTCAATGTATTGACTATAGATGTTCCATGAATAAGTGGATGCCTGTACGTGCCCTTGCCCGAAATGAGGTGCGAGTAACAGAAAAGCGAAAAGGACTGTAAAAACAGCATAAACCGACCGTTGTCTTCTTTGCATCGTTTTCCCTCCAGATAGAATTTATTTAGTAGTCTTCCTCTATTAAACTATAGAACATTTTTTAAAGAAATATGACGCTATGATGTAGGATGTATTAAGTTTTTGTTTACATTATGCAGTCGATCCAGAGCATCTGAAATAGAAGCCAGCAAAAGTGGGACAAAAGTCATCATTTTTATTTATATGAAAGCGTTGACAAAAACAAGGGAGTAGTATATATTGAGCATGTAAAGTGAATAAACTACAAATCCTTGGGATTGTAACTGCTTCGGGCAGGCAAAACCTAAATCAATGTATAAGGAGTCGACTCACTATGAGTCTGTCATCCTGTGCGTTTGATTTGGGTTTTTTTATTGCTTTCAAACGATTAGGCCTAATCGGAAATTCAAATGAAGGAGTCGTTACTATGAATTATGAGCAGGTAGCCAAACAGATTATCGACCATGTTGGCGGTGAAGAGAATGTGAAATCGCTCGTTCATTGTGCCACGCGATTACGATTTTCTTTAATTGATCATTCAAAGGCCGATAAGGAGCAATTGCTTAAAACCGATGGTGTCATTGCGGTCAAGGAAAATGGGGGCCAGTTTCAAGTGGTTATTGGGAATCGAGTGCCTGAGGTATATGCGGCGATAGGAAAAATATCCACGATTCTCGATGACACTACAAGTACAAAAAAAGGAGGAGATACAGGGAACAGTGGCAATTTTGTCAGTCGCTTAATCGATGTGGTGGCGAGCATTTTTACCCCATTACTCGGGGTGATGGCCGGTGCCGGGATCTTAAAAGGGCTTCTGGCGATTGCCACCAATGTAGGCTGGCTTGATTCTGGGGAGACGACTTATATTATTTTGCATGCTGCTTCTGATAGTATGTTTTATTTCTTGCCGATCTTATTGGCGGTAACCGCTGCACGAAAGTTTGAAACCAATCCATTCGTTGCGGCTACGATCGCGGGAGCTCTAATCTATCCGTCCATTGTGGAGCTACATGATAGCGCTATAGATGTAACCTTTTTCGGCATTCCGGTCGTTTTGATGAATTACACGTCCACAGTTTTTCCGATCTTGCTCGCTGTTTTTGCCATGAGTTACGTGGAGAAGTTTTGCAATAAAAAGATTCATGAAGCGGTTAAAAACTTTGTCACGCCACTTATTTTATTAGTCGTCATTGTCCCTGTTACTTTAATAATCTTAGGCCCAATTGGAGTCTATTTAGGGAACGGAATTGCGTCTGTGATTCAAGAGATCTTTACGTTCAGTCCTGTTTTAGCGGGAGCGATTGTTGCGGGTATATGGCAAGTGTTAGTGATTTTCGGCATCCATTGGGAGATTATCCCGATCATTTTGAACAACCTTTCTGTCAGAGGAGAAGATGTCATTAAGGCGGTGGCAGCCCCAGCTGTCTTTTCTCAAGCAGGCGCGGCTCTCGGAGTGATGCTGCGAACGAAAAATAAAAAACTAAAAGCACTTGCTGGATCCACTTCCATTACAGCGTTATTTGGAATTACCGAGCCAGCCGTATACGGGGTTACGTTACCACTGAAGAAGCCGTTCATAATGGCCGTTATTAGCGCGGCTGTAGGAGGGGCGATTGTTGGGCACTATGGAAGTGTTGCTGTCGCCCCAGGTGCACCGGGGTTATTAACGATTCCGATCTTTTACCCTGAGGATGGAAGAGGGTTTGTTGCTTTCGTCATCGCGATTATTATTTCATTTGTATTGGCAGCTGTTCTAACGTACATCGTCGGATTTAAAGATCCAGTTGATGACGAGGACACACTTTCGAATGAGTCAGGATCTGAGAATGAAGTAAAAAGAGAAGATGACAAGAAAGAACCTAGCGCATCTGAAGAGATCAAAAGTCCGTTAAAAGGAGAGGTGGTTCCGCTGACAGAGGTGCAAGACCACGTCTTTTCATCAGGTGCAATGGGGAAAGGTGTTGCAGTAAGGCCAAAAGAGGGACGTTTAGTGGCACCAATAAACGGTACCGTGACCTCACTATTTGAGACAAAGCATGCCATCGGGATTACATCTGACAACGGCACAGAAATCTTCATCCATGTAGGCATTGACACGGTGCAATTAAAAGGGGAGCATTTTACGTCATTTATTGAGCAGGGAGACGAGGTCGCAGCTGGTGATGTATTGCTTGAATTTGATGTCGAGCGAATTACAGCAGCGGGCTATGATGTCATCACGCCTGTTCTGATTACAAATGCAAAACAATTTTCAAATGTACAAACGACAGATAAGCGCGAGGTCACAAGTGAGGATTTGCTCATTCACGTCATAAAGTAACGATGTGGTCATTAGAGGCCAAGCACATGAAACGAGTGTGGAGAAAGACTCGATCGGTGTGTCTTATCCATCGGACACGCCTGGCTTGGCCTCAGCCTTAGTTGAATCCTTTTTGAAGGTGATAAAGATGAAAGTGGTGAAAGTTTATAATAACAATGTCGTGAGTGTCTTGAACGAGCAAAAGCAAGAGCTTATCGTGACGGGACGGGGGATAGGCTTTCAGAAAAAGCGCGGGGATGAACTAGAGGAAGAGAAAATCGATAAAGTTTTTTCCTTGAAGGATCGGGCCGTTTCGGAGAAATTTAAATCTTTACTCTATGAAGTACCGATGGAGTATATGGAAGTAACCGAAGAAATTATTTCTTACGCTAAAGAAAAGCTTGCGAAGGATCTGAATGATAGCATTTATATTTCGTTAACCGATCATATCAATTTTGCCCTCGAACGATTTCAAAACGGTATCACCATTAGCCACGGACTTTTATGGGAGTTAAGACGTTTATATAAAGAAGAGTTTGCCATTGGCATGGAAGCTTTGCGAATCATTAAGGATAGGCTCGGGATTGAGTTGCCGGAGGACGAAGCTGGATTCATTACGACACACATTATTAACGCTGAATTAAACGAAGGGATGCCGAACATTTCAAATATTACGAAGGTCGTTCACGATCTATTAAACATCGTAAGGTATCATTTTAAGATGGAATATGATGAAGATTCCCTTACCTTTTTTCGATTTGTCACTCATCTGAAATTTTTCGCCCAGAGGCTGCTTAGTGGAACGTCGTTAAATAGCAAGGATGATTTCCTATTACAAATAGTAAAAGAAAATCATTCTGAAGCTTATGATTGCACACTAAAAATCGGAGAGTTTCTGAAGGCACAATATCATTATGAGCTCACAAAGGAAGAACAACTGTATTTAACCATTCACATTGAACGGGTTGTGAATCGAAAGTAACGTAGACGCATCTCATCCATGTGAATGCGACTTTTTTATATGCCATTGGTAAATGTTATATCTTAGGGGATACTAACACCTGAAACCAATGAAGGAGGGATCATATGAGCGACGATAAGAAAAGACAAAAAACCGTCTTTCGCGACAATCAAGAGGTCGTCCCAGAAGGAAGCTTGCCAGGTGATCGGGAGGATCGAAGCGACAAGATGGGGCGGTCGAATTCGGAAGAACTTAGATACAAAAACGCCGACCATATTTATGATGAATATTAAGTTCAGCATGATTTGACGAAGAGGAATCCATTTTGAGCAACAATTTCAAAATGGGTTCTTTTTGTTTTACTCCAATATGACCGTTTGCATAAGTGTATGATAGGATGGATAATGAAGTAAAAATTGGGACCATAAAAAGAAAATATAACCACTAAGGAGCTCATGATGAACATTTCATTTATCGCTAGTAACACCCTACACGAACTTGCTACTTTTCTCGAGAAATTAAATAACATACGAGAGCATCATGTCGGCTTTTGTGGCGAAAAAGGAAGTGAAATAAAGGCCACACTTGAACGTGATTTCTCAGATATAGGCGTCTCGAAATCGTTTATCGTTGGTTATGACGGAATGGAGATCAAGGGAGCCGTTGGATTGGACGTGGATACGAAGGAAGAGAGTGCGGAAGTGTGGGGGCCTTTTGTGGATGAGGACGATCCTGAAATGTGGCTTAATACGGCAACGATTCTTTGGCAGCAATTAATCGACTCGTTAACTGTCCCTGTATCCACCTTTCAATTTTTTATCAATCAACACAATGTCAATGCGAAAAAGTTTATTCTGAAGTTAAACGGAATGGAAAAGGGCGATCATGACATTTTAACGTGTGATCGAACACAGTTTTATCCACCTCTGAATCATGACGTTCGATTGTTTACGAATAATCATACCCAGTCATTTAAAAAGCTTCATGATTCTTTATTCCCCCAGACGTATTATGATGCAGAAGAGATTCTTAAGAAGATAAACGAACCAACGAACAAGCTACTAATCGTTGAAAAAGAGCAAATCGTTATCGGCTATGCGTATGTCGAGGTAGAACCGGAGCATGGGGAAGGTCAGATCGAATATATCGGTATTGCGCCAGACTATCGACGGCAAGGGCTCGCGACCCAATTATTGACAAACGCGCTCCATGTTCTTTTTTCATATCCGACAGTTGAGGACATCACGCTTTGTGTAAGCAAGCAAAACACGAAAGCGATTCGTTTGTATCAAGCGGCAGGATTTAAAAAAGAGCGTCAATTGACCTATTTTGAATTAAACGTGGATGGTCTTGACAATAGAAGGGGGAGGGGTTAAACATGAAAGCAAAATCCATTTATCTAAGCTTAACAGGTAGTTTCATTCTATTAGCACAATTGTTTTAGTATGACTTGTATACATTGAAGCGCAAAAACCAAGACATCTATCAACATCATCAGACCCAAACCCTTATCTCATTGTATTGATACCAATTACACTCTGGTCTGTCGGTGCTATCATTTGGGGATTGACTAAAAGGGTTTTATGTGTAGGGATAGGTTTACTCGTTCAAGTTTGTTTTCTTGGCTGTTCATTAATCGCTCTCCTATAGAACTCCCCCAGGATCGGTCTTATAAAAAGCTCCCTGTCAGACCATTTTGGCACCAGTCCCCATCTATTAACCTCCAAATTGACTATATACGACTTCAGCTACTCGCTACCGTCCTTTCGCTTCGTAGCCTCCTTATGTAACAAAAGTGGACAGGGGTCATCCGTACCATTGTATTGATTTTATGAAAATGGTGCTATAGTCTATCTATGTATAGATATGAGGTGGAACATTGACTCTGATACATGAACAATTGTCACAAAAGGAAATGATAAATAAAAAACAGGTCGCTACCATAAGAGAAGCCATTAATGTCCGATATCAGGATTCAACGCCGAAGGAAAAAGCTAGAATGGTAGCGAAAATGATCCATGAGCTTATTGAGGATGCACTGCCGAATGTTTCAATCGAATCAAAAAGAAGCGTCCGAAAGGCATTAATTAACCGAAAGCTTTCGGTCAACTCGTTAACGATTAGTGCCAATGACATCTTTGAGTGTGTGATCGAATTTGCGACACAGGAGGAAGTAGAACAGGAGCTAGTGTCGTGGGTAAAAAAGGAAGTGCAACTAGATGAGGATCTAGTTGAAGAGTATATGATTACGCTTCTTACTCGTACCAAAAAAGGAGAAAGCGAACTGGCCGTGTCAAGTGATCGATTTTCACATGAGATGGCAACAGAGCCGGCTATTCAAGTGGACGAAGCAAGTCAATGGATGCCCAAAAAGAAACAGCGTAGCAATAGGCTCTATTTAGTAGGCACTATATCCATTCTTTTACTTTGTCTTATTGGCCTTCCCTCGATTTTAAGTGACAACGTTATGGGAAACACTAGCGACTATGAGGTGGATAAAATCGTGAAATCCACGGTCTATGAAACAAAGGTGAGAATGGTAAACGGATTGCCTACGAATTTACAATATCAACCGATAGATGATGTAAAGCTACGAGGATGGTTGGAGGAGCGAGATTCATTGCTGGCAGAAGAACCGTATTTCTCAACGATTTTAGAAGTGGCTGACGAGTTTAATATTCATCCCCTATTGCTGTTTGCTATAACAGGGCAAGAGCAGGGATTCGTACCAAGCAGCCATACACACGCTGACGAAATGGCAAATAATCCATTTAACGTTTTTCATAGCTGGGAAGACTTCAATTCAACCATTTTAGAATCGAGTCAAATTGCGGCTCGTACAATCGTGAATTTAAGCAAAGACCGGCCCGAGGATGTTGATCCGATTCAATGGATCAATCGAAAATATGCAGAAGATCCAAACTGGTGGAAGGGTGTTTCAGCCATTTTTAATCAATTGGAGAGTGCTGTTCAGGAAACAGAGGAATAGAAATGGAAAAACGGTTGGGGAGAGAGAAAAGCTCTCGGGGACAGGAAGCAGACTACATTCGTTTGGCGACTAGCATCAGAAGCCGAGCGAATGTTTTTTTCTTATGCATGGATCTTACGTTTTATAAGCAGTATTATTGAAAGTATATTTGAAAATGATTATCATTATTAATAACGTTTTCGTAAATTTGGTTGTTCTACATGAAGCCATTGAATGACGAAAAAAGGAGTGACATGTTTTGTACATACAATCACATTTGGCAAACGTAATAAAAGAACGGCGTTCCATTAAGAATGGCTATTTGGATCAAGAAGTGCCATTAGAGCTTGTCGAACAATTGTTAGAGGTAGCCGTCTGGGCGCCAACTCATGGTCTGAGGGAGCCTTGGCGCTTTATCTTTGTTTCTAGTGAACAAAAGGAAACGTTTGTGGCTCAATTAGTTCAAACGTTTCCGAAAGAGATGCAAGAAAACCGGAGAAATTATTTTAGCCAGCCTGCTGCCTTTTTAATTGTTGTCATGCAAGAAGACCCTCGACAAAAGCAGTGGGAAGAAGACTTTGGCGCGGTCAGCTCCCTTATCCAAAACTTTCAGTTGCTTGCGTGGGAGCAGAAGCTAGGGGTTGTATGGAAGACGAACCCACATATTTACGATCCTAAAGTACGGGATTTAGTAGGTGTTGCACCAGGAGAAAAGATTGTTGGATTTTTACATCTAGGTTATTTTGATGAAGTACCGAAGGCCATGCCTCGCACATCTGTTAAAGAAAAGCTGACGGTTTATGACGGTAAATAATAAACCGGCTCCGCTAAAAAAAGTGGGGCCGGTTTCCTGTATGTCTTCACATTTACTCCATGCAGTGCATTTGGACATGGTTCCCATTAGGGTCTACAAAGCAAGCGTAAAAGCCAAGCCCTCCTGGAATCTCTGTCTTTTCTTTAGTGATAGCCCCGCCACTTTCCTCAATCTTTTTTAACTTTGTTGGAATATCATCCACGCTGATTACGAATTGGACGCCTTGTTTTTCGTTTGCTGGTTGGAGCGTTGCGTCTAAACCACCACCTGTCCCAGTATCTCCAATTTTGAAAAAGGCATATTCATTCTCGGATAAAACCTCAAATTCCCAGTTAAATAATGTGGAGTAAAACTGTATCCCCTTTGCCAAATCGGGAGCCGGAATTTCAATATGATTGATCGTGAAAGGTGTTGTCATGAAAAAATTCTCCTCTCATCATTAATGGTAAGGATAGATTACCATACAAATTGAGGAGTGGTTTCTTCTCGATTGCGATTTTATTAAATCAAACGAATCTAAGCTTGTTTTTTAAGTAAACAAGCGCAAGCAAAACAAAACAGGAATAAAAAATTTTAGATTCCCTGTTGACAATAAATCTAGTTATAACTATTATTGTTATAACGTTATTAATTTTAACGGTGAACCTAATATATGACTTGGAGGGATTTTTATGAAATTATTAGTAACAGGAGCTACAGGTCAGCTTGGCTCATTAGTCGTTGAGGCATTATTAAAAACGGTACCAGCAGAAAACGTGGCGGTTAGTGTACGTGATCCGAAAAAAGCAGAGCATTTAAAGGCGCAAGGGGTAGACGTACGCCAAGGAGATTTCACTCAACCAGAATCGCTCGTCTCCGCTTTTGCAGGCGTTGACAAAATTTTAATCATTTCGTCAGCCCCTGGTGACCGAGTGGCACAACATAAAGCAGCGATTCAGGCAGCAAAAGAAAACAACGTACGTTTCATCGCATATACGAGTATCGCCAATGCCCAAGACAATCCGTTTTTTATCGCGGAAGATCATCGCGAAACAGAAAAAGCGATTGTGGAATCAGGCATCCCATACTCTTTCCTTCGTAACAACTGGTACTTAGAAAATGAGGTAGGAACGATTCAAGCCGTTGCTAGCGGAGCACCTTGGTTAACCTCAGCTGGATCAGGTAAAGTCGGCTGGGCTCCACGCCGCGATTATGCAGATGCTGCAGCGGCTGTGCTGACTGGGGAAGGACATGAGCATACGACCTATGAATTGTCTGGCCATCCGCTCACGCAAGAGGAGCTAGCACAAGTCGTGTCTGACGCGCTTGGCCGGGACGTTGAGGTTCAGCAAGTAGACGATGCGACATACGAACAAGCGATGAGTGGCGCTGGCATTCCAGAAGAAGTGCTTCCTTTTGTTGTTGGCATTCAACAAGGAATCCGCGAAGGCTATTTGAACGTCGTAAGCGGGGACTTTGAAAAGGTACTTGGTCGTCCGCTAACTCCATTAAAGGATGCTGTTCGTGAGATTTTAAACGAGAAGTAACCTTGCGAATGACACGTGCCGCCGTTCCATTTGACAAAAGAATGGGTTATCATTAAGATCATTCTAACGGTGGTGATCAACTTGAAACAGATTAGCAGTCGTTTTTCTATAGCTGTGCACATTTTAACCTTCATTGCCTCTGTGCGAGAAGGCTGTACGGGGGATTTTATCGCTGGGAGCGTTAACTCCAATCCGGTCATTGTCCGCAACATTATGGGGATGTTGAAAAAAGCCGATTTAATCGGTGTGCGTCCAGGCGTTGGTGGAGCGTATTTAAAAAAAGATGCTGACGAGATTACGCTGTTGGACGTGTATCGTGCTGTAGATGTGATCGGGGATGATCAACTGTTTGGCTTCCATAACCCGAAAATCGAATGCGAGGTTGGCCGAATCATTGAGAATACCTTGCGGGAGGAGTTAAAACAAGCGCAGGAGGCAATGGAACAACGGTTACAACTCGTAACCATCCAGCAATTATTAGACCAACCAGAAGTAAACATGCTGCAAACGTAAAAGCTGGATCCATGAGGGATTCAGCTTTTTTCTGACTGTACAAGGGTAAAAAACGATTAACGACTGGTGGGTTACAGTTGCAAAAACGTGATCGATTTGCGACAGTGGAAGAAAGAGGAGGAGACGGATATGACGGCCATCAAGGAGTTTATTTCAAGCTTTCTACTTGTCATCAGTTGGCTCTTTTTTGCGATGAGTGCTTATTTATTTTATTGGGTGATTGTTTTTACTTTAGCGGCGATCATTCCCTTTCTTGCGATGTTGTCGGTGGGCCTATGCTGTTTTTACATCTCGAAAAAGCTTGATAGCGGGAGAGAGAGCAAACCTGCAAATGGAACCTAAACCATTCATAAGAAAAGGAGAGACGGTGCGGTGATCAAATTAATAAAAGAGATGGATGACAAGCTATCGTATTGGGAAGTGTGGGAAGACTGGGAGGATGAAAAAGCCTTAATTGTACATTACGGGTTCGTTGGTGAAACAGGGGAAACCGAAGAAGTTGAACTAGAAAGCTATGCCCAAGGGGAAGAGGTGATGGAAGCCCTAGCCGAAGAGCAACTGAAGGAAGGGTTCCAATCCTTAGATGAAGAGGCGTTAATTGAACTAGTCGTGCAATATAGCTATGAAGAAAGTGAAATAGAAGCAACGTTAGAAAAAAGACAATTCGTCGAAGAGTTGATGGATCAATGTTTAGGCTGGACAGGAAATGGGATGTGCGACGGAGGGGATATTGGCCGTGGGACAGCCAATATTTTCAACTATGTCATCGATGTCGAGAAGGCGCTCAACACGATTCTAAAGGAGCTAACAAAGCATCAACTACTCGCCAATGTCAAACTCGCTTATCTAAATGAAGCCGATGAATATGTTCCCCTTTATCCAGAAGGTACGGACTTTGTCTTAATCCCTCAAGGCTGAAAGGGGTAGAGCGACTCTTATGTCTAAGGGTCGCTCCGATGTTTGCGGAATGATGAACTTTTTTAAGGATAAATAACTCCCACCCTTGAATGATCTGTATCGTCCTCCTCATCAATATAAATAATCAAATGACCTTCAGGATCAAAGAAGATATGCATAGGATTTATCTCTTCCATTATCGTTACTTCTAGGGGAACGAGTTCATCATCTTGGAACTCATAGAAGTAAAAATGGTGTTCATCATCTAGAATGGCTAATCTGTCATTGGATGAATCAAAATAATTAATATATTGTCCATGTTCCAAGGAATGATATTCATTTGTCTTTAAATCTAAGTAGCCAAAGTCCTGCATGGTCCAATCATTATTGTCAAAATGGATGGCGAATATTTTCCCGTTGCTGTATTTTGCATATCCGGGATAATGCTTGGGTGCTTGATATTTATCAGTAGATTTATTCTCTAAATCATAAAGATAGTAATATCCGTTTCCGTTGTCACTATCTGTCCATAATAATTTATTATCATGTAAATGCACAAAGGCGTGATATAAAGAATATTCATTGATATTCCCTACACTAATCGTTTCGTTTGTTTCGAGGTTGTGTAATTTGACTTCTACCTGCATTTCGTCATTTAATTCTGTCCAAGCGACATACTCCTTATATAATGAAGGCGTAAGAAGGGTTAAATACTCTGGGTTCGTTTCAGCAAGAGTCTGAATCTCACCGTTTGCTAGATTCATTGCCAGAATTTTTTCGTAATAGCCATCAACACTAGAATCTACCCAAACTAACCAATCTTCATTTACTTGTGTACTTTGCATCGCTGATTCCTCATACTCAGATTCATACAATACCTTTTCTTCACCTGTTTTCATATTGTACTGAATGAGTGCGTCTACATCGTACAATTTGGACGGATCACTATTGACATTTATAAACATCTCGTCTCCAAGGATCACAGGATGGTTGTACTCTTTATATGGAATTTCAATGATTACTTGTTTTACATCCTGATTGCATCCGGCGAGGGAGAAAATCATTAGGATCATGAATAGGTAATAGGTTTGTTTGGTCATTTAGATACTCCTATCTTTATTAAAATTGGACTGAAGATTAAGAAACATCTTCAGCCCAAGATCATTAAGGATAAATAGCTCCTACCCTTGAGTTATCCGTATCTTCCTCATCATTTATACAAATAATCAAATGACCTCCGTTATCAAAGAAAATATAAAAAGGATTTATCTCTTCCATTATCGTTGTTTCAATTGGAACAAGTTCATTATTTTGGAATTCATAGAAGTAAAAATGGTGTTCATCATCTAAAATGGCTAGCTTGTTATCACTTGTCTTAAAATAATTAATATATTGACCGTATTCTAAAGAATGATATTCATTTAACTTTATATCGTAATAGCCAAAATCTTGTGAGGTCCAATCTCTGTTTTCATCAAAATGAATAGCAAATATTTTCCCTTCACTATAACTAGCATATCCGGGGTATGGCTTTGGTGCTTGATATTTATCAGTAGATTTACTCTCTAAATCATAAAGATAGTAATACCCGTTTCCGTTGTCACTATCAGTCCATAGCAGCTTACCATTACTCATATAAACTGAAGAGTTGTATAAAGAGTATTCATTTAGAGTTGCAATACTACTCGTTTTGCCTGTTTTCAGGTTGTGTAATTTCACTTCAACTCGAGCCTCATCATTTAATTCTGTCCATGCAACATTGTCTGCATATAATTCAGGTGAAAAAATGGTTAAGTATTCAGGGTTTGTTTCACCAAGTGTTTGAATCTCGCCGTTTGCTAGATTCATTGCCAGAATTTTTTCATAATAGCCATCAACACTAGAATCTACCCAAACTAACCAATCTTCATTTACTTCTGTACTTTGCATCGCTGATTCCTCATACTCAGATTCATACAATACCTTTTCTTCACCTGTTTTCATATTGTACTGAATCAGTGTGTCCACATCGTACAATTTGGACGGATCACTATTGACATTTATAAACATCTCGTCTCCAAGGATCACAGGATGGTTGTACTCTTTATATGGAATTTCAATGATTGCTTGTTTTGCACCCTGATTGCATCCGGCGAGGGAGAAAATCATTAGGATCATGAATAGGTAATAGGTTTGTTTGGTCATTTAGATACTCCTATCTTTTATTAAAATTGGACTGAAGATTAAGAAACATCTTCAGCCCAAGATCATTAAGGATAAATAGCTCCTACCCTTGAGTTATCCGTATCTTCCTCATCATTTATACAAATAATCAAATGACCTCCGTTATCAAAGAAAATATAAAAAGGATTTATCTCTTCCATTATCGTTGTTTCAATTGGAACAAGTTCATTATTTTGGAATTCATAGAAGTAAAAATGGTGTTCATCATCTAAAATGGCTAGCTTGTTATCACTTGTCTTAAAATAATTAATATATTGACCGTATTCTAAAGAATGATATTCATTTAACTTTATATCGTAATAGCCAAAATCTTGTGAGGTCCAATCTCTGTTTTCATCAAAATGAATAGCAAATATTTTCCCTTCACTATAACTAGCATATCCGGGGTATGGCTTTGGTGCTTGATATTTATCAGTAGATTTACTCTCTAAATCATAAAGATAGTAATACCCGTTTCCGTTGTCACTATCAGTCCATAGCAGCTTACCATTACTCATATAAACTGAAGAGTTGTATAAAGAGTATTCATTTAGAGTTGCAATACTACTCGTTTTGCCTGTTTTCAGGTTGTGTAATTTCACTTCAACTCGAGCCTCATCATTTAATTCTGTCCATGCAACATTGTCTGCATATAATTCAGGTGAAAAAATGGTTAAGTATTCAGGGTTTGTTTCAGCAAGTGTCTTAATCTCACCATTTGATAGATCCATTGCAAGTATTTTTTCATAATAGCCATCAACACTAGAATCTACCCAAACTAACCAATCTTCATTTACTTCTGTACTTTGCATCGCTGATTCCTCATACTCAGATTCATACAATACCTTTTCTTCACCTGTTTTCATATTGTACTGAATCAGTGTGTCCACATCGTACAATTTGGACGGATCACTATTGACATTTATAAACATCTCGTCTCCAAGGATCACAGGATGGTTGTACTCTTTATATGGAATTTCGATAATTGCTTGTTTTGCACCCTGATTGCACCCAGCGAGAGAGAAGATCGTTAGGATCATGAATAGGTAATAGGTTTGTTTGGTCATCTGAAGACTCCTATCTTTGCAAAGCTGGATTAGAGATAGCTTATTATCTCTAATCCAGCTCTATTTTTATTAGTAAGCCATAGCTTTATTTGATCCTGCTTTATCTGCTTCGTATACAGCTCTAAATACACCATTTGAAGAAGTAGATCCAACCGAATCCCATTGGATACCACGGTATTTATCTTCATGATGTGGGTCTACTGTTCTCATCCTCTTTTTTCCACTAGAGTATTCATAAGAATAACCACTGATCGTATTGTAATGTCTACTAGCTTTTCCGTCATATCTGGTTAAGTATTTGGTTTCCATTAAAACGATAGGGGCATTCGTTTTGTTTTTAATTACCCCTTTCACTCTTGTTTCAAATGTCGATTTTGGGCTACTTACATTGGTGATATCTGCTGCTACATAGGGATTACTACTAAACCCGAAGGTACTTTTATAGGAGTTTAATCCACTTGCTATCCCTGATGTTGTACTTCCGGAAGAGGTTGTTCCAATCTTGGACGCTAAAGTTGATTGACTCGGCAAGCTTGTAGATGAACCGCTTTTGCTTTTGTGAAAGCTCAAAGTCTGTCTAGCAGATGCAGGTCCACAATAATAGCCATTTTCTTGTTTATAGTTTGAGACGGAAATTGTATAAAATTCTCCTTCTGTAACAGTGTTAATTCTCATATCTTCTTTTAAGGTCTCTTCTAACCATTGATCTTTTTCTTTTGCTAGAGCTTCTAATTCAGCATCTAATGCCGGGGTTAGCGATGGGTCATTTAGCATAGCTCCAGTGTGACCTTCAGTTTCATCATTCGCTTCCCCATCATTAGCCAAAGAGATAGTGGGAGAAGCAAACAGCAGAGTAGAAAGGGCGCTTACCGTTAATAATTTAGTCCATTTTTTATACGGATTCATGGATGAACCCTCCTAAATAAGATTGAATCGGCCGATTCACCTAAATTCTAGTATATTTTGGATGATAAATCCAAACTTTTCCTTCGATAAATTATTACAAATTTCTATGAATTTCTACAATTTCCCCCTAATAAAGATATTTAAGTCTATGAAGAGAGTTAAAGAGTTAAGGAATCTTCAAAGAAGTTGGCTAAATTTAGGTGTACTATAATCTCGAGGGACGAACGGTGGGAGTGAAATAATGGCTTTCAATCTCGTGTTTAACCGAATCAATCGGGAGCTTAAGATCTCTCCTCCAGATGTGGAAATCTCCATTTTTGAGACGTCAAAATATAACCGGGCATCAGGTGATTACTTAGGTATCAACGAACTTCAATGATTATGTAGAGGTAGGAAGGCGGTCATTCGTGACTGTCTTTTCTTTATACAAGTCGATAAAAGCCGTTTATGTCATAATGAGAGGGAATCACTCAATCAGAGGCAGGTGATCTCGATGTTTTTAAAGAGAATCGAACTACAGCGGGAAAAAGTTCTTTCGTTTCAAGAGTATCCTTTTTCGATTCCGGCGATTAAACATTTTCAAAGGTTAGAGCTGAAAAGCCGAGTGACTTTTTTTGTCGGGGAAAATGGTTCAGGGAAGTCGACCTTACTTGAGGCAATTGCGGATAAATGTGAATTTAATACAGCGGGTGGCGGGCGCAATAACTATTATGAAGTAGATGCTTCCGAATCAGCCCTTGGTGACTATATTCGTCTTTCGTGGCTACCGAAGTGTCGAATGGCTTCTTTCTACGGGCAGAGTCTTTCTACCATTTTGCCTCCCATGTAGATGAAGTAGATGCGCGACATGCTTATGGGGGCCGCTCATTGCACCACCAATCCCATGGTGAGGCGTTCTTATCCCTGTTTGCCAACCGGTTCAACCGGAAGGGCGTCTATTTGTTGGATGAGCCTGAGGCGGCTTTATCACCGCAGCGTCAGCTTTCGTTTTTAGCGATATTACATGATTTAGTCTCATCGGGCGATAGCCAATTTATCATTGCCACCCATTCGCCGATTCTCTTAGGGTATCCTCATGCGACCATCTTAAGCTTTGATCATGGCACGATTGAAGAGACCACGTATGAGCAGACCGAACACTATCAATTGACGAGGTATTTTTTAGAGAATCGCGAACGAATGTTGCGTGAGCTTTTGGGGGAGTAAGGGTTTAGCGAGACCGAAGTCGTTAAATAATCAGCAATCGCAAACTGAGTTTACTCTCCAACTAGCTCTTTGCATAATGCCCAAAGCTTCTCCCGAATGTTCGTATTTTCATAGGCTGGGTACACATTTGAGCCGAGGAGAAGCTTCATTTGCTTAAAGAATCCAGGATAGTGTGTCGGCGACGGCTCCATGATTTCCAACTTATCGTTAAAAAGCTTGCCTGTCGTCTGTTTGTACTTGTCAGATGTACAAATCGTGAAATACTTGTCAGCCATATAAGATGGGGGCGGGAAAAATAGATTTTGTCCCCAAGCTATAGGTCTCCACCATGGCTTCACCTTTTGAATGGTACGCTTAGACATTTTTGCCCCATTGATTTGTAAGGCGTTCACCTTAATCCCATCATCAGCAAAAACCTCTGCCATTTGAAAGGTTAGCAGCATTAACGCCATTTTCGATTGACAGTACATTTTATAAACACTGTATGACTTGGTGCCATGATTTTCTTGCAGTAGATCGAGGTCAAAGGTTTGTTTCGGATCAAAAAAATGTTTAATAATGTTGCTTCCGGCATGAAGAATTCTTGGGTCTTCCGATTGCTTTAGTCGGTCACGGAGTAATGAGGTCAGCAAATAGGGGCCGAACACATTAGTAGCAAACGTTAACTCAATGCCATCCGGACTTAGACGATAAGGCTCCCCGTGATTAAAGTAGGCTGCATTATGGATGAGGATATCTAGGCGTTTATATTGGCTGTTGAAAGTAGTACAAAATGTGCGAATCGAGGCGAATGAAGAGACGTCCAGTTCCAACAAGTCCACGTGATCATTGCCTGAAGCCGCAATAATATCGTGCTGGACTTTGCGACTGAAGGCTATATTTCTACAAGCCATGATGACATGATCTCCTTCATTTGCAAATCGCTGTGCGGCCTCTTTTCCAATCCCAGAATTCGCCCCTGTAATGATCACGATTCGTCGGTTTTCCATGCTTCACCATTTCCTCTCGTTTAGGGTTATAAGTCTTTTTCTTTGCGAACTTGTGCAGCCGTCAACACATCCTCGGCTAAGCTGTCTTGCAGCTTTATGATGTTCTCCATGGTAAAGTCCTCAGGTAGTAAGTCATTGGCAACCATCATTGTAAGTCCGAGTTGGAATGCTCTCATTTTAAGTAAAATGGTCATGAGTTCATCTTCTGAGAAGCCTTCAAGCTCAGGGTCTTGCTTCATTAATTGAATTAGATCCATTCCCTCATCATAGTCTTGCAAATATTCATTCGGCTTCATCATGAAATCATGAACGAAAACGGGGTACTCTTTAGCCATTTGAAGGCTGGCAAGCCCGATGTCTCTAAATGGGTTTCCTGTTTTCTGCTTTTGAATCATTTGCTGGCTTAGCTGAACTATCTTTTGAACAACAGCGTGTTTAAGCTCCTCAACATCTTCAAAGTTTACGTAAATAGGGGCGCTGGAACTGCCTAAATGATCAGCTACTTTTCGAATAGTAATCTTGTCGATCCCTTCCGTTTTTGCAATGGAAAAGGCCGAGTCAATAATGTCTTCCTTGGTAAATTTCTTTTTCGGGGGCATCATTGGTCACTCCTTATCTTATTTACTACCGTTATAAAACATATGTTATATAACATATATTATACATCAACTGTTCGTTTTGTGAAGCTTCTTTTGTTGTACAGTTGAAAAAATGAAGGTAGTGTAAGGGAAGGTGGAAAATTAAATAAAAATGATGCAGCTTTCAAACTTATTTAAAAGTTAGATTGATGCCACCTTAAGAGTCAGCAAATGTAGGACAAAATCAAACAATCACTTAAGACTTTTTGAACATGTGAAAGGGAAAATAATAAGAGACTAAAATAAATTTTGGATACAACCAAAAATTTAACGTAGGGAAGACGTCAAATGAAAAAACAGAAAATAACTATAATATCTATAATCAGCTTTATAATTGTTATATGGCTTCTGATCTATTTATCCAATGCAAATCTTACAAATGTTGTAGGCGATAGAGAAATTAAGGAAGAACTTAGTTATGGGGATTATAAGGTTATATTTAGTACAGATTCTGAGTACATTTATGGGGAAGTTTTTGAAATGGGGTTATTTGGATGGAGGCTCATTAATTCTTCGAGTCCGGCAGTTAATGATCTAGAACATCATATTAAAGAGCATATATTTCGACCTTCAAATATAGGTAGTATTTCAATAGGAAGCCAAGGATTTTTATTTGGTTACGTAAACCAAAAAGAAGTTGAGTCAATCCGTTTCCAAACAGATGAATTTGAGTACTTATTAAAAGTGAAGGACTATTTCTGGCTTATTCCTGTTGACGAAACGTACTTAGAATTTAAAGACGAACAATTAAGTGTCATATTAAAGAATGGTGAAGAAATTTTCTATCCTTTTAAGGAAGTTGAATGAAACAAGATTGCTTCTGATGAACCACTTTTTCTATAGCGTGAACGGATTCTTACGAAAGCGAGGCTAATGTGCCATGTCTTTACTAGAGGTGACAGAGACGTTATGCGCTCACGATCCAAATGATCGCCCTTTTATTGTTGGCATCGACGGATTAGGAGGAGCAGGGAAAACGACGTTTGTAAAAAAGCTAAGCCGAGAGCTAAAGAATCGGCATCGTGAAGTCATGGTTCTACCTCTCGATGATTACATTGTGGAAACGAAAAAGCGATACGAAACAGGCTATGAAGAGTGGTATGAATATTATTATTTGCAATGGGATATTCGATTGCTAGAGACAGAGCTGTTCAAAAAGCTACGCAATAACAGCACCGATTTAACGTTACCTTATTACGATCGAGCGACGGACACAATTATGCCGAAACACATTCACTTAACCTCTTCCACGATCGTTCTCATAGAAGGTGTCTTTTTGCAACGAGACGAGTGGAGAGATTATTTCGACTATGTTTTATTTATCGACTGTTCTCGTCCTAATCTTGGGATTGGGACGTTTTTTGTTTTGAAAGAAATTCTGTTCACAAATCCGGTTACGATTTTATCGTTTATGGCGATTTTCTCAGGTCTCGGTCTAGCAACGACTGGGGCAACCGCCGTTAACAGCTTTTCCCTAGTACTAGGCGTCTTTCTAGGATCGGCGTTATGGTGGCTGTTGCTGAGTAGTTTAGCAGGGGCGGTAGAGCATCGAATGAAAAAGCGTTCTCTCCATGTCATTCACCGAGTCTCAGGATTGATGTTGCTAGGGTTTGGCGTCTGGTCGTTAGGGAATTGGCTCATGGGAGTTTAAATGAACGAAGGGAATTGCCCTCGGTTGTTGAAATAAACAAGACCATTTCCAAAGAAGGATGAGAAAGATGAAAAAGCGACTGAACAAGTTATAACCTTATGCGGCAGCGAACCGAGCGCGTGCCCCTCCATTGAAAGCTACTGCGTAACCATAAACACAAAAAGCGGAGGGATGAACATGAGAACTGAACAAGAGATGATGGACGCCATACTCACGATTGCAAAGAAAGAAGAACGAATTCGGGTAGTCTATATGAATGGTTCACGGACTAACTCGAATGTGCCAAAGGATCTTTTTCAAGACTATGACATCGTCTATGTCGTAACGGACATAGCTCCATTTATTTATTCAGGAACAGCAATGGTTGAAAAAGTTTGGTGAGCCACTGATGATTCAAGAGCCAGATCAGCTTGATGCTGGCATTGGGATCAATCGGGATTTTAGCCGTAGGTATGCTTTTTTAATGCTGTTCACGGATGGTAATCGGATCGACTTGACCTTGCAAACGAAAGAGACGATGAGGGAAGTATATGAAAATGATACGTTGACGGTTCCGCTGTTAGATAAAGATCATTGCTTACTACCGATCCCGCCACCGTCCGATAGCGACTACCATGTCAAAGAGCCTACCGAAGGCGAATTTATTAGCTGCACGAACAACTTTTGGTGGTGCCTGCAAAACGTTGCGAAAGGCATATGGCGAGACGAATTACCATACGCCAAGCAAATGTTTGAGCTGACAACAAGAGCGTCTTTAGATGAGATGGTGAACTGGTGGATTGGGCTGGAAAGCGATTTTCAACTGTCCACGGGAAAGCTAGGAAAGTACTTCAAAAAGCACCTTCCTCCACCATACTGGGCTATGTACGAAGCCACCTACGCAAACAGCGATTACGAACAAATGTGGGAGTCGATTTTTATCGCATGCGACCTGTTCCGAACATTAGCAAAAGACGTGGCCGCAGCATGCTCATTCACTTACCCAGAAACGGATGATCGAAACATGACCGATTATTTGCATCGCGTAAAAAATTTGTCAGCCGATGCAACGGATATGTAGGAACAACCGCACCCTGCGGATAAGCGGGGTGCCTCTTATGACAAATGGAAGGAATGGAGACGGAGAAATGAGCCTCTTCCTACTCGCCCTAAGTCGCTGGGATGAGCCAAGGACGTTGTGATGAGGAATAAAAGAAAAGGGAGGGTGCTCTAGCAAACGGTTAACAAACCGTTAGTCTTTCGTGGTATCCTTATGTTAGGTTGGGAAGCAGCGCGTATTTTGGTGCGAACCCTAAGCGCACATAAAATCCCTAGGGGGCCCGCACCAAAAAACGAGGATATTATGTGTAAATGTGTGCCGATATGTAATAAAATGAAATAAGGAACAATTGTAATGAGAGAATCCCTTAATGACAGGTAAATATTTTCCATTCATTAGGTGATTTTCGCTGTCGCACTCTATATGAGTGCGTGGATTGAAATGACGTACTCCTGCACGGCCGCGACATTTGCCCAAAGTCGCACTCTATATGAGTGCGTGGATTGAAATTCAAATTTCGTTAGTTATGTATCAGGAATCGTTAAGTCGCACTCTATATGAGTGCGTGGATTGAAATCGTTTTAATTAGATCGGTCTTTTGGAGCGCTATTGTCGCACTCTATATGAGTGCGTGGATTGAAATGCCGACTGTTACGACAATGGGTGGCGGTCATCGCGGTCGCACTCTATATGAGTGCGTGGATTGAAATTCCTCTACCTTTGGAGGAGGTGTCTGAGCTGGTTGAGTCGCACTCTATATGAGTGCGTGGATTGAAATGTTGTGGCCGTCCGCTCAAAACGGTAAGGAGCCGTGTCGCACTCTATATGAGTGCGTGGATTGAAATGCAGGTTATCTCCGAATCTGATTGGTTTTTCAGAGTCGCACTCTATATGAGTGCGTGGATTGAAATTTTCGTCGCCCGTTTTTGTTCCAAGCCAAATAACTTGTCGCACTCTACATGAGTGCGTGGATTGAAATGTAACTATGGGGGGAGAATGCACTGCGTGCGACAGGTCGCACTCTACATGAGTGCGTGGATTGAAATTTTTCCTTAGCTGCTACACCAGATTGAAGAGCACGTCGCACTCTACATGAGTGCGTGGATTGAAATGAGTCTTCGACAAACTCCTGCTCTTCTGCGGGGGGTCGCACTCTACATGAGTGCGTGGATTGAAATTTGTACCCTCCTGTAAGTTAAGATATTTGCTGTCACGTCGCACTCTACATGAGTGCGTGGATTGAAATACGCGCGAGCGAAGAGTATCCGCGAAGGTAGAATGTCGCACTCTACATGAGTGCGTGGATTGAAATTAGTGGTATGTGACTAGTCTCTACACCTTCACCGTGTCGCACTCTACATGAGTGCGTGGATTGAAATGGAGGTAGCGCGAAAGAATATTTCGCAGAATCAGTCGCACTCTACATGAGTGCGTGGATGAATAGGTTACACTTAGTTGGACAGTTTCGTTAAGGTCATATACACTTGATTCAAATAAACTCTGAGGAGAATCAAACATGACCAAGCGTCCGAGAAGAAGCTATACAAAAGAATTTAAGGATCAAATCGTTCAACTTCATGTTTCTGGCAAGCCCCGTGCAGAAATTATCAAAGAATACGAGCTGACGCCTTCTGCCTTTGATAAGTGGGTTCGGCAGCACCAGAACAGTGGATCCTTTGAAGAAAAAGACAACCGTACACCCGAACAGGAAGAGTTGATTCGGCTGCGGAAAGAGAATCAAAAGCTTGCCATGGAGAATGATATTTTAAAGCAAGCCGCGCTGATCATGGGACGAAAGTAGATGTGATTCGGAACAACCGCCACAAATACTCGGTATCAGCAATGTGCGATGTCCTGCAAATGGCCCGAAGTACGTACTATTATGAAGCAAAAATTCGAGACGACCAGGATGAAGAGTTGTCGGAACTGATCGTTGATATTTTTAAGAACAGCCGTGATAACTACGGCCAAAGAAAGATTAAAATTGAGCTAAGAAAGAAAGGCTGGACTGTATCAAGACGCCGTATTGGGCGGATTATGAAGGAGCAGGGCCTGGTTTCCAAATATACAGTAGCTCAGTTTAAACCAGCAAAAACAAGCTGTAATGAATCAGAAATTGGGAATACACTAAACCGGGAGTTTAATCAGGAGCAAGAACTGAAAGTCGTTGTCAGTGATCTAACCTACGTACGTGTTCAACAGAAATGGCATTATATTTGTGTATTAGTAGATTTATATAATCGTGAAATTATTGGCTACAGCGCAGGTCCTCATAAAAGTGCTGAGTTAGTTCAACGTGCCTTTGCATCGGTTAAATACAATCTTCAGCGCCTCGAATTATTCCACACGGACAGAGGAAGTGAGTTTAAGAACAAACTTATCGATCAGGCATTAGAAACCTTTGGCATTGAGCGTTCATTGAGTGAGAAAGGAACGCCCTATGATAACGCCGTCGCAGAAGCCACATTTAAGACGATCAAAACAGAGTTCGTTCGTGGTGCGGTTTTTTCTAGCCAACAGGAACTTGACCTTGAACTTTTTGACTACGTTCACTGGTTCAATACTATTCGAATTCATGGATCATTAGATTACTTAACACCGACTGAATACAAGTTAATGAACCTTTAAATAATTGTCCGATTTAGTGTTGACATTCCAGGATTGAAATTATGTCATCAATGTGAATAATTTTATGGCCACTTGTCGCACTCTACATGAGTGCGTGGATTGAAATACATAATTTAACATGATGCGTGCGAAACGCGATGTCGCACTCTACATGAGTGCGTGGATTGAAATATTCCCCTGTACCGGTAGAGCGATAGTATCAAAGTCGCACTCTACATGAGTGCGTGGATTGAAATTCACCACGGCCATAAATGAGGGAAAGGGAATAGACTAGTCGCACTCTACATGAGTGCGTGGATTAAAATTTCATGATAATTTGGAGGATTTGGAGAATATCGAAGTCGCACTCTACATGAGTGCGTGGATTGAAATCACATTGATCCAACCAGTATAAAAGTCTGTGTCGTCGCACTCTACATGAGTGCGTGGATTGAAATATGTTGTATCCAATCAACCGAATAACAGTTAACGTCGCACTCTACATGAGTGCGTGGATTGAAATTTCAATCACTATTATTTCATCTGCCGCTTTTAGTGTCGCACTCTACATGAGTGCGTGGATTGAAATATAGTAAGATCGCTCCTTTATTGGTTGTTGTTGTTGTCGCACTCTACATGAGTGCGTGGATTGAAATTTGGATTAATTCAGTCGTGGCCGGCTGCATTTGTGTCGCACTCTACATGAGTGCGTGGATTGAAATACGTTAAACATTAGCTTCTTAATGTGGAATTTTAGTCGCACTCTACATGAGTGCGTGGATTGAAATCGTTAGCTTTCTTCGAGAAAGTCGAATGTTGGGGGTCGCACTCTACATGAGTGCGTGGATTGAAATACTTTGATTTTTCGCGGTGACGCTGTTTTATACTGTCGCACTCTACATGAGTGCGTGGATTGAAATTTAGTGTACGGATTATAATCGAGCCATTCATCGAGTCGCACTCTACATGAGTGCGTGGATTGAAATTTCTAACTTTTCTTGCACCCAAGGTACGATGTACCCTGTCGCACTCTTCATGGGTGCGTGGATTGAAATTGGATCATCGACAAAGCTAGCAAGCGCTAACGTCGCACTCTTCATGGGTGCGTGGATTGAAATTTCGAAGAGAATCAAGATCTGATACTGCTTCCAGTCGCACTCTTCATGGGTGCGTGGATTGAAATTTCAAAAATTACAACCTCATGAGGTGTTAAATTCACGTCGCACTCTATATGAGTGCGTGGATTGAAATTACACCTGCTGCTTCGCATGCTCGGTATGCTTCTAGTCGCACTCTATATGAGTGCGTGGATTGAAATTATTCTTAACTACTACTTCGTAAGTGATGTCGTGTCGCACTCTATATGAGTGCGTGGATTGAAATTAGCATCTCTTGGGTTTCCCATCCTGCAAGAGCCAGTCGCACTCTATATGAGTGCGTGGATTGAAATGCCAAATGTTTTGATGTCCACGGATTCGTTTGTGATGTCGCACTCTATATGAGTGCGTGGATTGAAATCTCGCGAATTACGGAGAGCAATTGACGCCCGAACACGTCGCACTCTATATGAGTGCGTGGATTGAAATACCTTCCTCTACACCCGCAAAGCTGCGCACAGCTTTGTCGCACTCTATATGGGTGCGTGGATTGAAACAACCCCCTCTGGAACAATAGTTTTTCGTTGCTGCGTCGCACTCTTCATGGGTGCGTGGATTGAAATATGCCTCTCAATCATGCTTGATTCGAGTTAACACTTACGAACGTGTAATCGAATAAAATCAAGTCAGTGGTTAAAAGGACCTTACAGACTAGGAACGAAAATTGCTGATGGTCCTTTACGATTAATGCAGGCTAGCCACTTGCCCTGCTCGTCATCAGTCTGCGTACAGGGAGGAGTGAGTGAATGGCTAGCCCTTGAAAATGGTTGCTTAAAGGTGATGAGGGGTGTAATAAAGGTTCTTAGTCAAATGTTGGGGTGGCATAGGAGGGCGAGCCCCTCTTATCCTACCCCGAATGTTTGATGTTTGAATTGATGATGCAAGAGAATACGGTTTCGCAAGCGATCATAACGCCGAAAACCAAAGGCATTTCTCTTAATCACCTTCGTTTGATTATTCAGTCCTTCAATAAAACCATTGTTTAAGCCAAACGCGAGGCTATTCAAGATCTCGGTCTGCCAGTTCTTCAGCGTCTGAATGGCTCGGTGGAACTCCTTTAACGGGCTCGCCTCCACTCTTCGGTAAAAGGCGTAGAGCCCTTGCTTCACCTCGCTCATTCGTCCTTCCCTTCCTTGCATCTTCGCTTCTTGATACCACTGACGAAAATGTTCTTTTAGCTCATACGCTTCCCTTAAATCAGGGGATAGCTCTAAGTACCGCTCCACCTTCTTCTTTTGCTTATCATCCAGTCCTTCTCTCTCTTTCTGAAACAGATGTTTGATCCGTTTACATCGTTTTCGATGATACGGATGGAACGCTTTTTGCACTCGGCGGCGAACCCCTTCCAGAGCCCAGTAGATGTAACGACAGAAATGGAACGGATCCCCAATGATGAGCGGGTGGCCTAAGGCCTTTTGAACAGCCGACTTGAAGGTATAACTGAGATCCATCACGACTGTTTTCACATGATGACCCTTCTCTTGAAGATATCGTTTAAGCGTATCGGCTTTACGATCCGGTAAGATATCCAGTGGCTTCCGTGTATCTGCATCCGCAATGATCACTTGATATTTCCCCGCATTCGTATCCCCTTTGTAATCATCAATCGCAATCCGAGGAGGAAGGTGATCCACCTTCTTCACGAGGGGGGCCGCCAATTGATCAAACCGGCGCATGGCAGTTGTCACGGACGTTTGGAATTGATTCGCTGTGTCCGTAAAGTTCTTCCCTTGAATGAGCCGTAAGCGAAACGCTTGATTCCATTCCACTGTCTGACGCTGATATCGCTCTACAAAACAGGCTTTCTCCGCAAACCGCTTCCCGCATCTGCACGCGTACCGGCGCTTTCGATAGAATAGATACACCCACCGTTCAAAGAGCTTGAGATGTTGAACTTTTTGGATGCGGTAATCATGGATTCTCTCGGTTCTCTCCCCGCAGGATGGGCAACGATGAGGCGTTCGCGGCATTTCTACATGGAGCGCGATAAAGTCCTCTCGTTCCTCCATCTTTGTGACCTTCACACCTTTTAATCCGGGCAAATCCATGGTAAAATTCATCGTACACGCAGCTCCTATCCTTTCTTTGTTTCTAGGCAATTCAAGGATAATGGATAAAGGAGCCTGCGTGCATTTTTTTTGCCCTCTTTTGTGCAAAAACCCCAACATTTATTGTAGAGCCGTAATAAAAGAAACCGCCCCTCACTAGGTAGAGACGGTGATTTTCCAATTCTTTTGTATAGTTGTTTAATCCAAGAAACCAAACATCTCTAAATTTTCCAAGTACCATTGGAAATATTCATCCTCTGGATCTTCCTTATAAGTTAGGAGGCCAGCCTCAATTTCCCCTGCGATGATTAACGCATTAATATAACGGCCAATCTTTTCACATTCGCGTACAATGAATTCGGTGACATGTTTACCGTCCTTACTTTCAAGAATTACATTGACCCTTCGGCCTTCATGTTCATCGATGTTAATATGGGTTAGAATGTGGTCTTCCTTTGTTTTTAATTGATTAAAATCAAACGGATTTAAACGGTTGTCGATTATTTCCTCCCGGTGCTCCTTTTTTTCTGCTGCTGAGTACCATTTGTTTAAGATCACCGGGTCATCAATGACAAAGCACTTGTAAATATAATTTTCATCCAAGTGATCGTGAAACTTTAACTTAATCATGTATTCATTTGGGATTTCTCTTGCTTTAAATTTTGAGATCAGGATTCGTTCCACATCATCTCGAGTAAAAACAAGCTGCTTTTTTCGACGTAGGTACTTTTTAAATAACTTGTGATAATCTTTCAAAGTATTCCATACCTCCTATTTAACTGGGGGTCCATAAAAAGCATGGGAAGCTGGCTTCTTGTCACCTGCGTGCCAATGCCAATATCGTCCTTTCCTTGGATTTAATCAACCTTCCGTAATAACTCATAAGTTTCTACGAAAGAATCAAAGCTGGCTTCCTTTCCAAAAGGAAGGTCCTTGCAAAAAGAATAAAACTCCTCTGCTGCTTTCTTAGCCGCTTTTTTAAGCTCTACATAGGGGATATCCTTATAATGCCTTTGGTTGACAGCCTTTACGGCGTTCGACGTATCTTTCATGAGCCACTTCACTAACATATTCTTTTGTACGATTACGCTTTAATTCTCTAGCAATCGTGGAATGGTGGCGATTGAGTTCTTTAGCGATTTGACGAGTCGACCAGCCCAACTTTTGAAGGGTTTCTAGTCGTCCACGTTCAAACGTGGTAAGATGGGAGTAGCTCATGATAAACCTCCGTGTAAGGGTTGTGTGGTAACTTCATTTTACACGAAGGATCATGGGCTTTTTGTGTTTATTTTTAGGTGTCGCACTTAATATTACAATTCGTCATCTAAAATAAAACTTGGGATTTACTCACAAAGGTTAACAGTGTATGTGCGAACCTGGGTCTGGTCTCCGGACGAGAAAAGCGGCCACGCCGGAAGTCTTGCCGTTTACCGAAGATTGTTGCAGACCCACACCCCTGTTCCAGGAGGGGCTAAAAACATGCAATCAGCCATTCGAGATTTTTTGGATAAGCATTATTAAAATCAGGATTTTTTAAAAAGAAGCACCTCTAAAAGGAGATGCTACTTCAGAATTAAAGACTATCAAAAGTACTAACATCAATACCAATAATGACGTGTACAGGAATTTTATATTCATCTAATGTTTGAAATTCATAGTGCTCAGGTTGTTTTAAAAAATCTAATTGATTATCCGTTAAGTCGTCTTTAAGTGTGAGTTCCTGTCTGACAGTTATTCGATTGTTATCTTTATCAAGCGAATCAATTAATGAGTGTCCATCTACAGGTTCGGGTAACTCGACCAAAGCTTCGCTAATTTCATCGTTTCCATCAAGATCAGCAAAATTATAATAGAAATTGTTGGCTGTGTTTTGGATTTTAGACAGCAATTCTTCTGTTAAAGCTATTTCCATACTTAAAGTTAGTTGATCCTCTTCTATGCTAATCAGCAATGTATCATTCTTTAGGTTTTCTCCATTAAAAGTATCTTGAAACTCCCTAATTGACTGATATTTCTCAGTAGAAGGTTCTTGTTCTTGAACGGTTTCTTTAGATTTTTCCGGTTCATTAGCTGAATCAGGTTCTGCTTGGCACCCGACTAGAATAATAGCAATCAATGAAATCAAAACATGAATTCTATACTTCATGATGTAACTCCCTTTTATTATTTGAGTTTTGTTTCGTCTTTATTTTCAGATTGAGATGAATTGTTAGCTAAAGATACATTCAGTGAGTAAAAGCGAACAAAGTAGTAAGAGCAACGAGAGACAACTTCATTTTTGAATTCTTTTTTATAATTTTCCCTCTTTTGAATTTGTTGGTGTTGATTAGTAAATATTACTATATAAAACATGTATTGTAAACCATCTTTTCATGAAAATAGAGTAAATAAATATATTTAAATAAGGTAATTTTGGAGAAGGGTTTACGACTTTTCAGAAAGGAAGTACCGGAGCTTAATTTTCACAAAATGATAGAAAGCAGGGGCTGTCCCATAAGTCAAAATGATTGACTTATGGGCAGCCCTTTTGAATACAAAAAAATCGCCCCGTTCGTTATAATGTAAGTACCCACACAAACAAAATAAGAAAACGGAGGCGATTCTTTTGAGTAACTCTATAGCTACTTTCATTCATTATAACATGGACCAATTAGTCCTTCCAATGGATTTTAGCGATCTCATCGCCGAAGACCATGTGGCGCGTGTGGTGAATGACATGGTGGAAATGGTGGATGAAGATCTCTTCTACGCCCCATACAAAGGTGGCGGCCGGAGTGCCTACCACCCAAAGATGATGACGAAAATCATTTTGTATGCCTACACGCAAAAATTATATTCGTGTCGCGACATTGCCAAGTCCCTGCGTGAACATCTTCCGATGATGTGGTTGGCCGCTCGTCAAACACCAGATTTCCGCACCATTAATCGTTTTCGCTCGGAACGAATGAAAGACATCATTGAGCCATTGTTTACGTCCCTCATTCAGTTACTGCTCGACCAAAACTACATCACCATGGACAACTACTTTCTCGATGGAACCAAAATCGAGGCGAATGCCAATCGATATACGTTTGTTTGGAAAAAGTCCGTCCAGAAGTATAAGGAGCGGCTACAGGACAAGCTCGAAGAATTATTCGCCCACATTGAAGAGACGATTGATTCCGATAACCAGCAGGTAGAGAATGATCAAGGGGAAAACAAGCGTGTGACTTCTGAACAGTTACGTGAAGCTGTCACTCAAGTGGAAAAACAGGCGAATCAAGCGGAACAAGCCCTTCATGACGAACAAGATCCGGTTCTGAAAAAAGAGAAAAAAGCGGAAGCTCGTCACTGGCGCCAATTACATAAGAAGTTAAACACAGACTATCTGCCACGCTTAGAAAGATACGAAGATCAATTAGCGACATTCGGTGATCGAAATAGTTTCTCCAAAACCGATCGAGATGCCACATTTATGCGTATGAAGGAAGATCATATGAAAAACGGTCAACTGAAACCCGGATATAATGTACAGGCAGGGACCGAAAATCAATTCATTGTCGGTTATTCCATTCATCAACGCCCAACAGATACTCGTTGTTTGATTCCACACCTTCGTATGCTTGAAGAACGCCAACTCCCCTTTCCAAAGAAGCTAATCGCAGACGCTGGTTATGGAAGTGAGCCCAACTATTTATATATCGCTGAAAACGAATGGGATGCCCTCATCCCTTATCATACGATGAGAAAAGAAGAAAGCCGGGTCTATCGGAACGACCCATGGAAGGTACAGAACTGGACGTATTTGGAACATGATGATACCTATATATGCCCAAATAACCGGAGAGTGACTTTTCGATACTACCGCAAACGAACGGATGCCTACGGATACGAACGAGACTTCAAAATATATGAATGTGAAGACTGTACCGGGTGTCCATTCAAGACGGATTGTACAAAAGCGAAAGGCAATCGCCAGATTCACTATAATCCGGTATATGAAGAAGGAAAATCAAAAATGAAACGAGCCCTTGATACGGAAGAAGGCGCAAAGACCTATCGAAAACGGAAAACAGAGGTCGAAAGCGTGTTCGGTCATATCAAGGGCAATCGGTCGTTCCGTCGTTTTCACCTTCGTGGCCTTGACAAGGTGAACATTGAGTTTGGGCTGATCGCAATCGCCCACAACTTCCTGAAACAGGCGAAGACCATCCGCCTGTTTCAGGAAGAGATAAACCGATCATCGGAGACAAAAAGCCTGAAGCGACTTATAAATGTCACTTCAGGCTTTTCTTTTTAAGGGCTTTTGAGACAGCCCCCTGCTGTTACACAAAGTTGTATAGGCTAGAAATCGGATTTACCTAGCTAAACGAACGAGTGTGAACCCTAAGGACACATAAAATCCCTAGAGAACCCACACCAAATAAAAAGTAAATTGTGTAAAAATATGTGTTAGAATTAAAAGGAACATAATGATTTTAATAAGAATAGAGAGAGAATTTTCCTAAGGGGAGGGTGAGATTCCCTTTTACTAGGTGATTTCCTAACTACGTCACAAAAAAATGTCGGATTCAGCTCGCTCAAACTTGTGAAAGCTGGAGATCGAAATCAGGTCAAAATGATTACAGCTTAATTGAAATTTTTGCCGATATGCTAATAATAGATTTTCTGGATTTTAAAACAAGACAGGGGAGTGAACGAATGGAGCTAGGCACACCTATTGCAGAGGGAAACACAGCAAAAATCTATCTTGTTGAAAACAGGATTGTAAAGGTGTTCAAGGATTATTTGCCCGATACAGAAGCAGCAAAGGAAGCAAGGAAACATAAATACGCCCATTCATGTGGACTGTCTGTGCCTGAAATTTTCGATGTCACTGAAGTCAATGGAAAACAAGCGATTATGATGGAATATATCAACGGGAAAACAATGGGAGAGATTTTATTCGAAAACAAGGAACAAGCAGAATATTACATGAGTATTTCCGTTGATATACAGCATCAAATTCATTCGAAAGTCGCTGATTCCCTTGAACCTATGTCTGAAAAATTAAGCCGTCAAATTAAGGCTGCTCCTGGATTGAGCAATAACCAGAGGTCAGCTTTATTAAAAAGATTAGAAACACTGTCCACCGACAACAGGCTTTGTCATGGAGATTTTCATTTGTACAACTTGATCATGACGAACAATAAAGTAACGATTATTGACTGGGTGGATGCCAGTGTGGGCGATATATGTGCTGACATTTGCCGTACGTACCTCTTATATTCCCAGTTTTCCGCAGAGCTAGCCGATATGTATTTACATCTTTCTTGCAAAAAAAGAGGTTTGTCTCAGGCTGATATTTTTCAGTGGTCACCAATTATAGCAGGAGCAAGACTGTCAGAAACGGTTATATCAGAAAAATCGGAACGTCTGATCGAAATAGTAAATCATCATTTTCCCCGCTAGCTTGTATGCAGGGGCTTCAAAAGAATGTCCGCTGTTTTTTGTTATGGGCTTTACAACGAAAGAAAATGACAGTGAGTATAATGCTGCTATTGATATCTAGCAAAAAAAGGTCACCTCCTTCTGGTGCGAACCCCAAGCGCACATAAAATCCCTAGGAGGTCCGCACCTGTTGATATGACTGGTTTTTTGGAGAAATGTATAGCGAATAATGCCAAATAATAGTAAACTAAAAATAGGTTCGCACCTTTGCTCACTGGAAGCCTTGTCTCGCAAGCCTTCCAACTGGGCGCTGTCGCACTCTATATGAGTGCGTGGATTGAAATTCACCTCATATCCAGTACCGCGCGTACTTTTGCCGTCGCACTCTATATGAGTGCGTGGATTGAAATACCATTTCGTCTCCATTCTAGATTCGTATTCTTCGTCGCACTCTATATGAGTGCGTGGATTGAAATTCATATAGTTGTATCTGGCTTTTATTCCTGGTCTCGTCGCACTCTATATGAGTGCGTGGATTGAAATTTTACCACACCGCTCGCAATATATCGGTTCATCGTCGCACTCTATATGAGTGCGTGGATTGAAATGTAAGCGGAAGAAGTTTGCTCTTTATGAGCGATCAGTCGCACTCTATATGAGTGCGTGGATTGAAATTATACTTAAGCGATAAGGAGGTAAATATATGTCGTCGCACTCTATATGAGTGCGTGGATTGAAATCCCACTGTATCGTTGAGGATAAATAACCATGTGGTCGCACTCTATATGAGTGCGTGGATTGAAATAGTCCTTCTACTTGTCCGTTCAGCTGCTCGATAGTCGCACTCTATATGAGTGCGTGGATTGAAATTTGTAATAGATCGCTATTGTGTTTACATGGTATTGTCGCACTCTATATGAGTGCGTGGATTGAAATAAAGATGAGAGAGAAGCAGCGCTGAGCTGTCATGTCGCACTCTATATGAGTGCGTGGATTGAAATTATGTTGTGTGGGGCAGATGACGGATCAAGTGTCCGTCGCACTCTATATGAGTGCGTGGATTGAAATCATTCCCCAGTTTTGAACGATAGGTTCAAACTACGTCGCACTCTATATGAGTGCGTGGATTGAAATCTTTCAAGGTAAACTGGACGGAGGGTACCACACCCGTCGCACTCTATATGAGTGCGTGGATTGAAATGAATCAAAGGCGCGCTAATCGAGCTTGACGGAACCGTCGCACTCTATATGAGTGCGTGGATTGAAATTTTGATGTCCTCGGCCAGTTTCGTCCAGTCTTCTGTCGCACTCTATATGAGTGCGTGGATTGAAATACGCGCTGAAACGCTCATCGATCAAAACGCGCAAGTCGCACTCTATATGAGTGCGTGGATTGAAATAAAATCGTTGTTGGGGCAAAACAAAAGCGTGCCATGTCGCACTCTATATGAGTGCGTGGATTGAAATTCAGCACGTTCAATCGTCGTCTGGATTGTGCTCGTCGCACTCTATATGAGTGCGTGGATTGAAATCATTTGCGGATGGTTGAAGCCGAAACACCTAGATGTCGCACTCTATATGAGTGCGTGGATTGAAATACTGTTAAGCACAGCATGAAGGCGAAAGGCAGCATTGTCGCACTCTATATGAGTGCGTGGATTGAAATAAGTGCTTAAGCGGTTGGCTTAATGTCAGATGTCCCTGTCGCACTCTATATGAGTGCGTGGATTGAAATTCGCGGTGGTACAAATACGCCTTATCCCACGGAGGTCGCACTCTATATGAGTGCGTGGATTGAAATAGATCACATCAAGCCAGCAAACGACGATGAGTGTGTCGCACTCTATATGAGTGCGTGGATTGAAATGGTCTCGCGATTGACGACGAGGAAAAGGGCGAGTTGTCGCACTCTATATGAGTGCGTGGATTGAAATCTTGCCATTCTCCTTCAAGTTTTATATATGGAGTCCGTCGCACTCTTCATGGTGCGTGGGAAATAATAGTGAGCGAGCGTGACATTTGGTTTCTGCAATGCTTCGATTTGGCTTATGCGGATTCAATAATCATGAAGAAGATGACCCTGAATCATTTCTGAGGTCATCTTTTTACTGTAAACCAACTTTTTAACTATCGAGTTTATAGTCTTAACATCAAATTTCCTATTATCTCAATTCGAGAATATCTATTTCCCCACTCCAACCGTTTAAATGGTTTTGCGGCATGCTAACACTGATGATCTACTGAAAAAATCGATGAGTTGATAAAAAATATAAATATATCGAAATACACTCTGGTTTAGATTCACTAGATAATATACTTTTTTAGGTAGTGTGTTGTACCGAAGCGTAGTGTTTACAATATAGTCAAAACTCAGATATTTCTTTTCTAATTAGTATCCATCATTTAGCAAATGCTTCGCTAAGCTTGTGAGACTTAGCGTGATTATAAAATACTAAGGTTTTAATAAGTAACTCTCTGATTATTATTTAATGTAGGACATTTAGTGGGTTTCTTTGGAAGGGTATAGGTTTGTCGATGTAGAATAATATCAAAATATCTTATTTTTGCAGTTTTTTGATGGAGGGGATAGAAATGACTAAAGAAAAACGTAAACAGAAGCTAGTGGCAAATGTGAAAGAGAACTACCGACAAGTAGAACAATCGATCGTGAACCAGCTCTATATGAAACATGATTTACATGGAACAAGCATTGGTTCTGCCCGTGAGGATATCTGGGCTCAGTTGTTTGAAATGATTATTCCCAAAAAATTTGTCATTGAACACTCCGTCTTTATCATTGATTCGGAAGGGAATGTCTCCAGTGAGGTTGATTTGGCTATACTTGATGAAACCTACACCCCTTATATTTTTCGTTACGGGCGTTTGAAGTTTATCCCGATTGAAGCGGTGGCTGTGGTGGTAGAATGCAAAAGTCAAAGTTTAGAAGGGATCACAAAATGGTGCGATAACTTAATGAAGCTAAAAACCGCAGATAATTCAATCACAAGAATAGCAAACCAAATCGCCATTGGCTCGGTTCCTACACAGAAATCGACATGCCCGATTCGCATTTTATGTACGCTGAAGTCGGAAGTGAACGAAGAGATTCAGCAAAACTTTGATTTTGTGCTCCTTGCTGTAAACGATGACATGGGAGGACGTATTGATATTGAGGATAATAGAGGAGGGAACTTGAAAGACTGGTTTAGAAAGCTTAATTTTCATGAAACGAACCCTGATAAAGAAATCTGTAACGAGAAACTCTTAACGGATATCAAGCTGAAAGACTACGAAGTGAAAGATGAAGATGATACACTTGTATCTTTGCTCACGTTTAATTTCCAATTGAATCAACTGTTAATGCTAATTAATAACCCTTTACTGTTCCCGCACCGCGCATATGCCAAACTATTTAATGCGGAAAGGATGGGTTCGTGATGGGCGACTATGTTGTTGCTGTATCGATTGATAAAGTACAGTCATTCCTTTACCATGTGCTGCAGGCGTATATCCAGGAAAATCAGGCCAACAGCGGGACACTTCGGGAAATCGTAAATTCATCGCAGTTGATCTCCGAGACGTTTTTTAGGGACATTGGAATCAAGGGAGAAGATGGCGAGTTTAACGATCATATTGATGAGCTATTGCTTGCATGTTCAGGCATGTGCATATTTACCACCTCGCTTGACCAAGAACAGATTACGAAAAAGCTGAACCAATTGTTCAGAAAGTATTATAAAACGTTCAAAGGCCAGCTGTTAATTAAACATGTTGTCTTTGAGAGGAAGCTTTCGACAAGCCAGGATAAACTAAGGGCAATTAAAGAGAGTAAAGACCGCCTTAGACAACCGAAGTGCCTGAATGAGATCATCACTAGTCATCGAGACTTGCTATTTCAGTTTTGTGGTGTCCCTAAGGGAAATGAACTTCGATTATCAATTGATCTAGATAAAATGTATCCGTCGTTTTCACGCGATATTAATGCGCTCTATTCCCAAGAAGAGGATGACAACGACAACCATTTTCGGATTGCTGTTATTAAGGCTGATTTAGACGGCATGGGGGCTTTGTTTGAACAACTTGGAGATTACAAGATATATAATGCAATCAGCCAATTATTGTCCAAATTCATAAGTCTGGATTATTTACATAAAATCACTGCGAAATATCAGGAGAAGGACAAGGACTTCAAGCTGTATCCATTATATATGGCTGGAGATGACATCTTCTTCGCGGTGACTGCTGCTCATTTATTGGGTGGTATCAATTTGTGCAAAGAAATTTTGCAGCAATTGAATGAAGAGATCAACAAATTAAGTGAACATTACATCACCCATTTGCCACAGCTTTCCTTGAGTGTAGGCATTGATTTTACCTTCAACCGTGAGCCAATTCGGTATTACTATGAGAGAGTACAACATCAATTGGATGAGGCTAAGGCTTGTTCACGAAACGACAAGGATAAGGTTGAAAAGTCCTCTTATATGAAGATTAGCATTAATAATTATATCTTCGAGGATTATGATGCAGAGAAGAAATCACAATGGGCTTATTTTAAAGATGATGTAGCTCTTTTGAAAGGAGCCATGGGAAAAGGCTTTGCTGCGCATCATTTTTTATACGGGTTGCTAAGCAAGATTAGCGACAAGACGATTGGTAGCAGTGACGTTAAATTCAGCAACGCCGTTCTGTATCATTTATTGCCAGAGCATTTGGAGAGCAGCAATAAAGATCTGAGAGAGTATGAATTATTGCTGATTGAAAAACTTCTGAGACAGGTGCTTGCCCCAAAAGAAGAACGTAGCTGCGGGAGAAAAGAAAATTCGAATGGAAAGAGGAATTCAGAAAAGGAATTGCGTTTTGGGTCTCGTCAACGTATTCGGTTAGAAAGATATGTGCGTATGCTACTGCTGTTTTCTGATCCACGTTTTGCGAATACAGGTGATAAAGTCGAGCCTAAATATTCTGATATCCGTAAGTTACGAGGAACTCTGTTCAATAAGCCGTTGAGGTATTTGTATCATCAGAATTTGTATGGTTCCTTGAAGAACGATAACACGATTAAAGAGTATGATATTCGCCAATTCCGTAATTTTTTTGCGATGTTTGATAGATATACAGCTCCTAATGGATCTAAGGTTGAGACTTACCGGAGGTTACAAATCTCCAGCTCCATGTTTCACCGCTTCAAAAAAATGGACAAGAGTCAAATCGGGACCGTTGCTGAGATGCTTCAATCAGTGAATGATCGGACGAAAGAAGATATTGAAGAACTGAAAGCTCAAAGGAAATTAGAAAAGAAAGCACCACCGGGGCTATTCTTTGATAAAGAAAGCTTTCGGAGTGTTGGAGATCGGACAAACCTTTGGACAGATGACTATATAGACTCCTTGCTTATTTTCTATCGTTTGAACGAGCTATCCATACTATACAAAACTTTATATCCATATAAGTTGAATTAAAGGATTACAATTACTCTCTGTTGAAATATAAGGGTAACACTTACCAATGAACGGAGAGGAACGAGATGACCCATTCACGTCAACATGAAATCGAAATCTTGCTTACAGCGATGAAAACGACCAAAGATAAACGAATGTATGAACGTTATCAAGCGATTTACTTTTATTTACAAGGCTATTCTAAAAAAGAAATCACAACCATGATTGGGCGTTCCGAAAAAACTATCTATAACTATGTGAATGCCTACGAAGAAAAGGGACTAGATGGCTTAACCATGGGACAATCACCTGGAGCGCCACGCAAATTAACACCCGAACAAGAACAGGAATTGGCTCAAGTGATTGCGACCAAACTTCCCGTAGATGTTGGCTTCCCAGCTAAGTATAATTGGACGTTAAAGATCATTGCTTCATTTATCGAGAAAAAATGGAACCAACCGTATACTCTTCGTGGTGTCTCTCGACTTTTACACGATTTAGGCCTTAGTTATACCAAACCGACTTATACGCTGGCAAAAGCTGACCCGTTGAAACAAAAAGAGTTTGTGGAAGAGACGTTCCCTGCCTATAAAAAAACTCTTAAATGAGGAGATTGACCATCTTCTCTTTCAAGATGAGTCGATGATTCGGGATTACCAAGCTCTTCAATACACATGGTTTTTAAAAGGCAAGCAACGAATCATTCCGACTTATGGAAAGCACCAGGGTGTCAAACTCATCGGTACACTTAATTATGAAACGGGAGATGTGCTTTGTGTAGAAGAAGAACGATACGATGCCGAAGCGTTTCTTCGTTTTCTTCAAAAGGTATTGAAACACTATCCGACCGGTAAGATTGTCATGGTGTTAGATAATGCCCGTATTCATCATGCGAAGCTGATTGAACCTTTTTTGCGTAACCACCAACATCGTTTAGAATTGGTTTTTTTACCACCTTACAGCCCTGAGTTAAATCTCATTGAAGGGTTATGGAAATGGCTCAAATCAGACGTAATTAATAACCTTTTTTATTCCTCTGTTAAAGAGATTCGAAGAAATGTGCAAGCTTTTATTCGTGAGTTAAATGACTCACCTAGAAAAGTTATTGATCGATTGTGCATTCGATTGTAAAAGATAAATTCAACTTATACAGATAAAAAGAAAAAAAATCAGACTAACAGAAATAAAAATCGGAACCAAAAAGATAGAGGACCGAAAGGGGATAAAAGATGAGCGTGAATACGATCCAGTTGAAAGTGACTACACTTTCTAATCTGTTTATAGGTGGTTCCCCGAGAACCTTTGAGATTGGCGGTATCGATCTGTTTACCGTCACTGATCATAATGGCAAGCCTTATATTCCGGCATCTTCTTTCAAAGGGAGCTTGAGAAGAATTGTGCGGGATCTAACTAAAAGTTCCGCAGAAGCGAAGCTGATAACGGAAGCTTACCAAGGTTATCTTGTCACCAAGCAAGAAGAAAACTTGCTCCGGATTGAAGAAATGAAAGAGAAGGATGAGCGGTTCCTAAGGGAAAGGGTTGAAAAACGTTTTGAAGAAGCAATCCATAAGGCATCAGCGGAGTACCTGTTTGGAGTGGACGGATTTAATCATACGCCGAAATTAATCTTTAATGACTTGCAACTAATAGGAACAGGAGATGTTGATCCATTCTCTATTGACTCTAAAAACTCGATAGAAGTGATTAGTGATTCCCATAAGGCTCCTGATGTAATCGCCAATCCACGAACCTATAAAACGGTTCGTCCAGGTGTAGAGTTTTCAGGGGAGATTCATTTTTATATGCTTGATCAATTAACAGTACCAATAGATGTTACAGCGAGATTTATAGAGAATGCTATCTATCAATTTAATGCTGGCGTATATCGTCTGGGCAATTCCGGAAGCCGTGGATATGGCAGAATACAGGTGGAAGTGAGCCGGGAGGGAGATTGATTTGACTGAAACTGTAACTGTAACCTATAAAGTAGAAATGTCACTGACGGGACGGCTTACACAGCTACCGGATTCTCAGAGAATATTTGGCGCGTTAATTTATCTGTATGCAGAGCGGTATTCCTCCGAGAGAGCAACGTTACTGGTTTCAAAGATTAGGGAAGGGGAGTTGTACTTTTCCTTGTCCAATATGATGCCTCGCGATTATTTGCCGCTGCCACAAACTTATTTACTGGACTCATTATCTGGACAGCCGTCCGATCAGTCTGATAGGAAGAAGGACAAGGGAACCTATAAGGAGATAAAGAAGCGCTCTTTCATGAAGTTGGCGGAGATTTTCAAGGCGATAGAGAATCCGAACCAAGCTGACTATCTGTATCCTTTTTCGTGTATAGAGTCTTCCCAACAGATTCACGCGGCGATTGACAGTCTCAGGTATGACATGCCAGGGCTGGATCCCAATTTGTACTCTGTCCCTGAAGTCAACGTCGTCGAAGTATTAGATGAAGGAAAAAAGGAGATCGTTACTGAATTTTCGTTTTACCTACGCGTTGACAAGTGTGAAGAGAGTGGTGAGTTTTGGAATGCCTTGATGCATGCACAAGAGAGCAGAAGACGCTTCTTTCTGGGAGCTAGAGCTTCGCAAGGCTTCAATACATTTATAGTGAATCGCATACAATCTTTTGAGTTTGGTGATTCAGGTCAGCAGCCAAATACCTATTTGAATCTGGGGATGCTTTTGCCTCAAGAGATTAATTTTAATCTCTCGTCACTAAAGCTTTTTACTTCGGAAAGGCGCCCTTATGATTCTGCAGGAGGATGGGATAAGGAGTTCTCTGGTCAGTTTATCAGCTTTATTGACGCAGGCAGCATTGTTTTTGTAAAGGAAGCTTTGAAAACAGCTGGCTGCTCGATTCAATCACCATTTAACTCGCGAGATATTGTGTTTGGGAATGCTTTTCTACTTCCAATAAACATTGATAGGAGGAAACAGCATGACGATCCATCCACCTCGTAAATATAATTATCGAATGAAAACTTACTCAACATTGGTTCTGTCTCCGAGGGATCACCAAGGTTTTTATAAAGCGGCAGGCGATTTCATACCAGAAGATTTGGAGAAGCAGGCTTCCGAGCATGTGAACAAGGAAAGAGTTAACATCATTTATCCATTTTATCAGTACGGGACTTATCCCCGATATGCGCCTGCAGAGACACAATATTATATTCCAGGTTCCTCTATTAAAGGAGCTTTACCAGATATCGGAACAGAGAAAGGTAAACCTTCATTGATGGTAGATGATATCAGAGTGAAGAGCGAGGATATTCAGCTATATCATTTGCAAAAAGTACAGAATATATCCAAAGAGGATACGCCAATTGAAGTCGCTGAGTTCTTCCCCAATGTTGCTGTTGAAATGCTTAGAGCGGACTCGGAGTATTCTGGAGAACTTTTTTATGTTGGGTCAAAATCAAACACAAAGCTAAAACATGAACCAGAGCTTTATTTTCGAGAGGCAGATCAAGCTACAAGAACCAAGCTTGAGCAACTGGTTCAAAGAATCAAGGGGATGTCCGATCAGGTGAAAAAGGAAGAGGATCAACTTATCTTAAGTGAATTGAGGAAAAACGTCCAAGCGATCTTGAATGAACCACAAGCCGACAGCAGCAATAATTTTCTGTTGATACTTGGCGGTTACAAAGGGCTTATGCTTTCAGCAATATCAATTAGAGATGACTATAACAGTGCGGTTTATCTTGATAAGACAAAGAGATTGCCTCATGGTCTGGTTCAATTAACATTGGAGCATAGCAGTGTATAATTCAGAGTTGTTTTCACTATCATATATGCCATTACTTATCCGATTAAAATGTTGCGAATCCGTGCGATTACCGCGTTATCTTGGCTCTACACTTCATGGTGTGATGGGATGGATACTATCCACAAATAATGAGACTTATAAATATGTTTTTGAAAATCGCAAATATGGAGGAGGAAAACAGGACATTGTAAATCCTTATATTTTGGAACCGCCCAGATTTCAAGAGATTTACAATGAAGGAGATATGCTTTGCTTTAAGTTTATTCTGTTAGGCAATGCCGTCAACTATACGAAAAGCGTGATCGATTCGTTGGTTAGCATTCCCTACTTCGAGCTTGGTGTGGAAAGAAAAAAATTTGAGCTTGTGGATATTTTGCAGGCGGACAGACTGGAGCCGATTTGGCACTCTGGCAAACTCCATATGGAACCAATCGCAACCAATATGCTTGCCTCTTGGGAGCAAAGAGGGATTTCCAGATGTTCTATTCATTTGATAACGCCGCTTCGTATACGACGAGGCGGGGAACTACTAAGAGAAATCGATTTTCCAACGATTATTCGAAGCATTACAAGGAGAATGGAGTCATTAACGAAGCGATATGGTGGATACGTGGATGATGATGAAGTATCCTATGTTTGCGAGTTATCGAATTCGGTAAAAACAACTTCTTCTGGCTTGTACTGGAGTGAGATGAGCCGATATTCGAATAGAAGAAAAAGGAAAATGGATTTTGGTGGCTTGCTTGGTGCGATGACATTTGAGGGAGATATGTATCACTTTGCTCCATGGTTATATGCCGCAAGTTGCCTGCATGTTGGTAGAAATGTTACCTTTGGCTGTGGTCAACTTGATGTTGTGTTTGGATAAATTTCGGGCTTCATAGTGTGTCTTTAAGTGAACATAAAACAGGTGCGAACCCCAAGCGCACATAATATCCCTAGGAGGTCCGCACCTGTTGATATGACTGGTTTTTTGGAGAAATGTATAGCGAATAATGCCAAATAATAGTAAACTAAAAATAGGTTCGCACCTTTGCCCAGTTGGAAGCCTTGTCCCGTAAGCCTTCCAACTGGGCGCTGTCGCACTCTATATGAGTGCGTGGATTGAAATTCGAAGCGACAGGGCCTATGTTAAACCTCGCAAGCGTCGCACTCTATATGAGTGCGTGGATTGAAATTGATAGGAGGTGATTGATCAACTCCTCGTTGTTGGTCGCACTCTATATGAGTGCGTGGATTGAAATCACTTATACTTGAGCAAGGCAAAAGTTGAAATGGTCGCACTCTATATGAGTGCGTGGATTGAAATCACTTATACTTGAGCAAGGCAAAAGTTGAAATGGTCGCACTCTATATGAGTGCGTGGATTGAAATCTAACCCAAGCGGGATTGTCTCCTGAACTCTCCCGTCGCACTCTATATGAGTGCGTGGATTGAAATCGTCATACACAATCACGCTATCCCCTTCGTCGAGTGTCGCACTCTATATGAGTGCGTGGATTGAAATTACTATTCACAACCACGCATCGTATATAATCAGGTCGCACTCTATATGAGTGCGTGGATTGAAATTTCCGTGGCGTGGAATTCAACTGTTGAACCTGCGTCGCACTCTATATGAGTGCGTGGATTGAAATATTGTTTTCCTCCTTATCAATCTTTCTGTTCCCGTGTCTGGAATGTCAACACTAAATCGGACAATTATTTAAAGGTTCATTAACTTGTATTCAGTCGGTGTTAAGTAATCTAATGATCCATGAATTCGAATAGTATTGAACCAGTGAACGTAGTCAAAAAGTTCAAGGTCAAGTTCCTGTTGGCTAGAAAAAACCGCACCACGAACGAACTCTGTTTTGATCGTCTTAAATGTGGCTTCTGCGACGGCGTTATCATAGGGCGTTCCTTTCTCACTCAATGAACGCTCAATGCCAAAGGTTTCTAATGCCTGATCGATAAGTTTGTTCTTAAACTCACTTCCTCTGTCCGTGTGGAATAATTCGAGGCGCTGAAGATTGTATTTAACCGATGCAAAGGCACGTTGAACTAACTCAGCACTTTTATGAGGACCTGCGCTGTAGCCAATAATTTCACGATTATATAAATCTACTAATACACAAATATAATGCCATTTCTGTTGAACACGTACGTAGGTTAGATCACTGACAACGACTTTCAGTTCTTGCTCCTGATTAAACTCCCGGTTTAGTGTATTCCCAATTTCTGATTCATTACAGCTTGTTTTTGCTGGTTTAAACTGAGCTACTGTATATTTGGAAACCAGGCCCTGCTCCTTCATAATCCGCCCAATACGGCGTCTTGATACAGTCCAGCCTTTCTTTCTTAGCTCAATTTTAATCTTTCTTTGGCCGTAGTTATCACGGCTGTTCTTAAAAATATCAACGATCAGTTCCGACAACTCTTCATCCTGGTCGTCTCGAATTTTTGCTTCATAATAGTACGTACTTCGGGCCATTTGCAGGACATCGCACATTGCTGATACCGAGTATTTGTGGCGGTTGTTCCGAATCACATCTACTTTCGTCCCATGATCAGCGCGGCTTGCTTTAAAATATCATTCTCCATGGCAAGCTTTTGATTCTCTTTCCGCAGCCGAATCAACTCTTCCTGTTCGGGTGTACGGTTGTCTTTTTCTTCAAAGGATCCACTGTTCTGGTGCTGCCGAACCCACTTATCAAAGGCAGAAGGCGTCAGCTCGTATTCTTTGATAATTTCTGCACGGGGCTTGCCAGAAACATGAAGTTGAACGATTTGATCCTTAAATTCTTTTGTATAGCTTCTTCTCGGACGCTTGGTCATGTTTGATTCTCCTCAGAGTTTATTTGAATCAAGTGTATATGACCTTAACGAAACTGTCCAACTAAGTGTAACCTATTCAGTCGCACTCTATATGAGTGCGTGGATTGAAATCTCGCTGATCTCTTCGTACTCAAGATCATCCATGGTCGCACTCTATATGAGTGCGTGGATTGAAATGGGACTTACCTTTTTTCAAACGATTGTGGTGTCTTGTCGCACTCTTTATGGGTGCGTGGATTGAAATTCTGAGTTTATTGACCGCCCTTGTCGCACGAGATCGGTCGCACTCTTATTGGGTGCGTGGATTGAAATGCGCTCTGTTTACTTTCACTTCTTTGAAAATCTCGGTCGCACTCTTTATGGGTGCGTGGATTGAAATTTTTGTTGTCACTAATTTTCCTTTGCGCCCACCGTCGCACTCTTTATGGGTGCGTGGATTGAAATTGCTTATTAGCGATTTCTTCCCCATTTCGAGAGAAGTCGCACTCTATATGAGTGCGTGGATTGAAATAATGTCTTGATTTTGCCATATGCCGTACCTGTGTAAGTCGCACTCTATATGGGTGCGTGGATTGAAATTCGATTTAGAATCACCACGGAGCAAGCCGCCAACATGTCGCACTCTACATAGCGCCCCTGCACCAACATCATCGAGCGGTGACACCCGATGACACCTAAAACTTTCATCATACGTGTCGCCATTCTCCATAAAGTGGCCCCTGTAAACAAGCGAACTTATACTCATGTGAAATAACCTTTTCTCCTTTTAAACCGAGAGAAGGTTATTTGCTTTCTCTATCTAAATTCCCATGCATCTAATGAAAACGACCAAACACCGTGACTTCCCCAAATAAAAATGGGCCTCGCGAAATCGTTATAGTCTTTTACCCTACCTTTAGACCGCAACTAAAGGACAATAAGCTAGAAAAAGAGGGAATTTTGTCTATATTTTGATGATTTTTGGCGCATAGTCTGGTAAAATGTACATAATTCAGTAAATATATTATAGGAGATTCGATTATGTACATTGCCCATATTCGAGAGGTTGATAAGGAAATTCAGACTCTTAAAGAGCACTTGTGCGGTGTCCAATGTTTAGCCGAAACGTTTGGAGCGAAATTGAGGTTACAACATGTAGCTGGATTGGCGGGGCTCCTCCACGATCTAGGGAAATACACAGATGAATTCAAAGATTATATCTATAAAGCTGTGTTTGAGCCCGAGTTAGCTGAGAAAAAGAGGGGACAAGTTGACCATTCCACGGCAGGGGGCAGATTGTTATACCAAATGCTTCATGACAGAGAGAACTCCTTCCACGAAAAGCTTCTTGCCGAAGTTGTTGGTAATGCCATTATTTCACACCATTCTAACTTGCAAGACTACATTTCTCCCACCATAGAATCAAACTTCCTTACGCGTGTTTTAGAAAAAGAACTGCCAGAATATGAGTCAGCGGTTGAGCGATTTTTTCAAGAGGTCATGACAGAAGCGGAATTGGCTAGGTATGTAGCTAAAGCGGTAGACGAAATAAAGCAGTTCACGGATAACAGCCCAACACAAAGCTTTTTCCTCACAAAATACATTTTCAGTTGTTTAATTGATGCGGATCGTACGAATACTCGAATGTTTGATGAACAAGCTAGGGAAGAAGAACCAACTCAGCCTCAACAGTTGTTTGAGCACTATCATCAACAATTGCTCAACCATCTTGCTTCATTAAAAGAAAGCGACAGTGCGCAGAAACCAATTAATGTACTGCGGTCTGCTATGTCTGAGCAGTGCGAGTCATTTGCCATGCGGCCATCTGGTATTTACACGCTATCCATTCCGACAGGGGGTGGGAAAACGCTGGCTAGCCTTCGCTACGCACTAAAACATGCTCAAGAATATAACAAACAGAGAATTATTTATATTGTTCCTTTTACTACAATCATAGAACAGAATGCCCAAGAAGTAAGAAACATCTTGGGAGGTGACGAAAACATTTTAGAACATCATTCAAATGTAGTCGAAGACAGCGAGAACGGTGACGAGCAAGAGGATGGAGTCATCACGAAAAAGGAGCGGCTAAAGCTCGCCCGAGACAATTGGGATCGCCCGATTATCTTTACCACCCTTGTCCAATTCCTCAATGTTTTTTATGCGAAAGGTAACCGTAATACGCGGCGTTTACACAACTTAAGCCATTCCGTCTTAATTTTTGATGAAGTGCAGAAAGTACCGACCAAATGCGTTTCTCTTTTTAACGAAGCCCTTAACTTTCTTAAAGAGTTTGCACATTGCAGTATTCTTCTCTGTACAGCGACTCAACCTACCCTCGAAAATGTAAAACATAGTCTCCTGAAAGACCGGGATGGGGAAATCGTGCAGAATTTGACTGAAGTCTCCGAAGCTTTTAAACGAGTTGAGATTCTAGATAAAACGGATCAGCCAATGACCAATGAGAGGTTAGCAGAATGGGTTAGAGACGAGGCGCCATCATGGGGCAGTACGCTCATCATTCTGAATACCAAAAAGGTTGTCAAAGACTTGTATGAAAAGCTAGAGGGTGGGCCTTTGCCAGTTTTCCATTTAAGTACATCGATGTGCGCTGCTCACCGCAAGGACCAGTTAGATGAAATTCGGGCTTTGCTTAAAGAAGGTACTCCGTTTATTTGCGTGACCACTCAATTGATTGAAGCAGGGGTCGACGTCAGCTTTAAATGTGTGATCCGCTCACTTGCTGGACTCGATTCAATTGCTCAAGCGGCTGGGAGATGCAATCGACATGGGGAAGAGCAGTTGCAATACGTATACGTGATTGATCATGCGGAGGAAACGTTATCGAAGTTGAAAGAAATTGAGGTTGGGCAGGAGATTGCCGGAAATGTCCTTGCCAGATTTAAAAAGAAGGCAGAGAAATATGAAGGGAATTTGCTCTCTCAAGCAGCAATGCGTGAATACTTTCGATATTACTACAGTAAAATGGACGCTAATTTAAATTACTTTGTCAAAGAAGTCGACAAAGACATGACCAAGCTTTTGATGAGTCTTGCTGTGGAAAATAGCTATGTCACCTACTATCAAAAAAAGACAGGTACTCATTTCCCTCTCTTATTAAATGGAAGCTATAAGACGGCAGCTGACCATTTTCGCGTCATTGATCATAATACGACCTCGGCTATCGTCCCATACGGAGAAGGCCAGGACATTATTGCTCAATTAAACAGTGGAGAGTGGGTTGACGACTTATCAAAGGTGTTGAAAAAGGCGCAGCAGTATACAGTCACCCTTTATTCACAAGAAATTGACCAGTTAAAAAAGGAAGGCGCCATCGTTATGCATTTGGACGGTATGGTGTATGAATTAAAGGAAAGCTGGTATAGCCACCAGTACGGAGTTGATTTCAAAGGAGAAGGCGGGATGGATGATCTGATCATCTAACACCCCGCCGTAATACAAAAGGTTTCCACTTTTTATTTTTTTTCCTTCAATCCACGCATTTCGCGACTAATACAATACTATTTCTTAAATTATTTTTATAGAACTTATAAGCAAAAGATTCGCCTTTCAAAAATAATAAGAAGTGAAGGAACCTTTATCTTCCCTCATACATATTCTTTTACTAACAACTGAGAGGTGGAGATAGAATTGAAAACCATTAAGACAAAGCAAGAAAAGAAGAAAGAGCATTTTCCTTTGAGTAAAGAGGAACAATCCCTAGAAATTTTGAGAAATGTAGTTGAAGTAGTTAGGTCTATCGTGAAATAGCTAATTTGCTCCTTAGTAAATGGCATACCTAAGGAGCGCTTCTTCTTTAATTAAATAAAGGAGGTGAAACCAACCCATGAGAAACGAAGTCCAATTTGAGCTATTTGGAGACTACGCGCTTTTTACTGATCCGCTTACGAAGATTGGTGGGGAGAAGCTTTCCTACAGTGTCCCTACCTATCAGGCGTTGAAAGGAATTGCTGAAAGCATCTACTGGAAGCCGACGATTGTCTTTGTTATCGATGAGCTTCGGGTGATGAAGCCGATTCAGATGGAGTCTAAAGGGGTGCGTCCGATTGAATATGGCGGGGGTAATACGCTTGCCCATTATACGTATTTAAAAGACGTGCATTATCAGGTAAAGGCCCATTTTGAATTCAATCTTCACCGACCTGACTTGGCGTTTGACCGCAATGAAGGGAAGCATTACAGCATTCTTCAGCGTTCTTTGAAAGCTGGGGGGCGGAGAGATATTTTTCTTGGGGCGAGAGAGTGCCAAGGATATGTAGCTCCGTGTGAGTTTGGGAGTGGCGACGGTTTTTATGATCGACAAGGGAAGCATCATTTAGGAACGATGGTTCATGGATTTAACTATCCTGATGAGACGGGTCAACATCAGCTTGATGTGCGGTTATGGTCTGCTGTAATGGAGAATGGGTACATCCAATTTCCAAGGCCCGAAGACTGTCCGATTGTCCGACCTGTGAAAGAGATGGAGCCCAAAATCTTTAATCCAGACAATGTTCAATCTGCCGAGCAATTACTCCATGACTTAGGAGGTGAGTGAAATGAGTTGGTTGCTTCACCTATACGAAACCTATGAAGCCAATCTCGATCAGGTTGGGAAAACGGTGAAAAAGGGAGAGGATCGAGAATACACATTGCTGCCGATCTCCCATACGACCCAAAATGCTCATATCGAAGTAACACTTGACGAAGATGGCGACTTTCTAAGAGCAAAAGCATTAACGAAAGAGAGCACGTTAATCCCTTGTACAGAAGAGGCTGCCAGTCGCTCAGGTTCAAAGGTTGCACCGTACCCTCTTCACGATAAGCTTAGCTATGTTGCTGGTGATTTTGTCAAATACGGAGGAAAGATCAAAAATCAAGACGATGCTCCTTTTGACACCTATATAAAAAATTTAGGTGAGTGGGCCAATTCCCCGTATGCGACGGAGAAGGTGAAGTGCATTTATACGTATTTGAAAAAAGGGCGATTGATTGAAGACTTGGTCGACGCAGGTGTCCTTAAGCTCGATGAAAACCAACAATTGATCGAAAAATGGGAAAAGCGATATGAAGAGCTACTGGGGGAAAAGCCCGCTATTTTTTCAAGTGGTGCTACCGATCAAGCGAGTGCTTTTGTGAGATTCAATGTTTTTCACCCTGAGTCGATCGACGATGTTTGGAAAGACAAAGAGATGTTTGATTCATTTATTTCTTTTTATAATGACAAATTAGGCGAAGAGGATATTTGTTTCGTCACAGGGAACAGGCTTCCTAGCACAGAACGCCATGCAAATAAGATCCGTCATGCGGCGGATAAGGCAAAATTAATATCAGCTAATGATAACTCTGGTTTTACCTTCCGTGGGCGATTTAAAACAAGTCGAGAAGCCGTGGGCATTAGCTATGAGGTTTCTCAAAAGGCCCATAATGCTTTGAAATGGCTCATTCATCGCCAAAGTAAAAGCATTGATGATCGTGTGTTTCTTGTTTGGAGTAATGATAACAGTCTTGTGCCTAACCCAGATGAGGATGCGGTAGACATCATGAAGCATGCCAACCGTGAGTTAGAAAGAGATCCAGATACAGGGCAAATTTTTGCAGGTGAAGTTAAGAAAGCGATCGGCGGCTATCGGAGTGACTTGAACTATCCAACAGAGGTTCATATTCTCGTTCTTGATTCAGCAACGACTGGGAGAATGGCCGTTCTTTATTATCGAAGTCTCAATAAAGAACTCTATTTGAATCGTTTAGAGGCGTGGCATGATTCGTGTGCATGGGAGCACCGGTATCGAAGGGACGAAAAGGAGTTTATTTCGTTTTATGGGGCACCTGCAACGAAGGATATTGCATTTGCCGCTTATGGACCGAGAGCGAGTGAAAAGGTCATAAAAGGCTTAATGGAACGAATGCTTCCTTGTATTGTCGATGGGCGTCGGGTCCCAAAGGATATTGTTAGAAGTGCCTTCCAACGGGCTTCAAATCCGGTCTCGATGGAGCGCTGGGAATGGGAAAAAACATTAAGTATCACATGTGCCCTTATTAGAAAAATGCACATTGAACAAAAGGAGGAATGGGGCGTGCCACTTGATAAAAGCTCAACGGACCGCAGCTACTTGTTTGGACGCTTGCTGGCTGTTGCTGATGTGTTGGAGCGAGGGGCTCTCGGTAAGGACGAAACAAGAGCTACCAATGCTATTCGTTATATGAACTCTTATTCAAAAAATCCAGGACGTACGTGGAAAACGATTCAGGAAAGCTTGCAGCCGTACCAAGCCAAACTCGGAACTAAAGCGACCTATTTATCAAAGCTAGTCGACGAGATCGGCGATCAATTTGAGCCAGGGGACTTTAACAACAACCCTCTGACGGAACAATATTTGCTTGGGTTTTATAGTCAACGTCGTGAGCTTTATAAGAAAAAAGAGGAGGAGACCAACCAATGACTATACTTGACCACAAAATTGATTTTGCTGTTATTCTATCTGTTACTAAAGCCAATCCGAATGGAGATCCCCTTAACGGAAACCGCCCACGTCAAAATTACGATGGGCATGGGGAGATTTCTGATGTTGCGATCAAGCGTAAAATTCGCAATCGTTTGCTAGATATGGAAGAACCTATTTTTGTTCAATCTGATGACCGTAAAGCAGATTCTTTTAAAAGTTTGCGAGATCGTGCTGATTCGAATCCTGAGTTAGCCAAAATGCTGAAAGCAAAAAATGCGTCTGTTGATGAATTTGCAAAAATTGCTTGTCAAGAGTGGATGGATGTGCGTAGTTTTGGACAAGTATTTGCGTTTAAAGGCTCCAATTTATCCGTTGGTGTTCGCGGTCCTGTGTCGATTCACACAGCAACGAGCATTGATCCTATTGATATTGTTAGCACCCAGATTACAAAAAGTGTTAACTCGGTCACGGGTGATAAACGTAGCTCAGACACCATGGGAATGAAGCACCGTGTCGACTTTGGTGTTTATGTGTTCAAAGGGAGCATTAACACGCAGCTTGCAGAGAAAACAGGCTTTACGAATGAAGATGCGGAAAAAATCAAGCAGGCACTCATCACCCTGTTTGAAAATGACAGCTCTTCCGCCCGCCCTGATGGGAGCATGGAGGTCCATAAAGTGTACTGGTGGGAGCATTCTTCAAAGCTTGGACAATACTCTTCTGCCAAAGTGCATCGTTCATTAAAAATTGAATCAAAGACGGATACACCTAAGAGTTTTGATGATTATGCCGTTGAACTATATGAATTAGATGGCTTGGGTGTTGAAGTGATTGATGGCCAGTAATGAAGAAGACCGCTATTTGATGTTGTCGGGACTCCAGCACTTTCAGTTTTGCAAACGACAGTGGGCCTTGATTCACATCGAGCAGCAGTGGGAAGAGAATGTCAGGACGATTGAAGGGCAACATTTGCATAAAAAAGCCGACCAACCGTTTATGAAAGAAAAGCGGGGAAGCAAATTGACCGTTCGCGCCATGCCCATTCAATCTAAGAACCTTCAAATAAGTGGTATATGCGATGTGGTGGAATTTGTTCAGGATTCAGAAGGCATCGAGTTGTCGGGTGTGTCAGGCAGCTATAAGGCATTTCCTGTTGAATACAAGCGAGGGAAGCCAAAGAAGGGCGATGAAGATATTGTTCAATTGGTGGCTCAAGCGATGTGCTTAGAGGAAATGCTTGTTTGTCGCATTGATAAAGGATATTTGTTTTACAACGAGATCAAGCACCGCGTCGAAGTGCCAATCACGGATGCTTTAAGAGATAAAGTAGTACAGATGGCAAAAGAGATGCACCATTACTATGAAAATCGTCATACACCGAAAGTGAAGACAGGCCCTTTTTGCAACAATTGCTCGTTGCAATCTATTTGCTTGCCGAAGCTGATGAATAAACGCTCTGTGAAACGTTACATTGAGGGGAGGCTGAGCGAATGAAAAAGCTATTAAACACTCTATATGTGACTCAGCCTGATACGTATTTGTCCCTTGATGGTGATAATGTGGTATTACTCAAAGAGCAAGAAAAGCTTGGCAGATTACCCCTTCACAATTTAGAGGCGATCGTCAGCTTTGGTTATACAGGGGCTAGCCCTGCACTCATGGGGTATTGCGCAGAGCGAAACATTTCGATCACCTTTTTAACGAAAAATGGGCGTTTTTTGGCGAGAGTGATCGGGGAAAGTCGAGGCAATGTGGTTTTAAGAAAGACACAATACCGCCTGTCTGAGAACGATCAAGAGTCCACAAAAATTGCCCGAAACTTTATCACAGGGAAGGTATACAACAGCAAATGGATGCTTGAACGGATGACGAGGGAACATCCGCTTCGGGTCAATGTTGAACAATTTAAAGCAACCTCTCAACTTCTGTCCGTTATGATGCAAGAGATCCGCAATTGTGACAGCTTAGAAAGTTTACGTGGATGGGAAGGGCAGGCGGCGATCAACTATAATAAAGTGTTTGATCAGATGATCTTGCAGCAGAAAGAGGACTTCGCTTTTCATGGACGTTCAAGAAGACCGCCAAAGGACAATGTGAATGCGATGTTATCATTTGCTTACACGTTACTCGCCAATGATGTAGCTGCTGCGCTCGAAACGGTGGGTCTTGATGCTTATGTCGGTTTTATGCATCAAGACCGTCCTGGCCGGGCGTCCCTTGCCCTGGATCTTATGGAAGAACTAAGGGGCCTTTATGCTGATCGATTTGTTCTTTCCCTTATTAATCGTAAGGAAATGACAGCGGATGGATTTTATAAAAAGGAAAACGGAGCTGTCCTGATGACGGATGAAGCACGTAAAACATTTTTGAAAGCATGGCAAACCAAGAAACAGGAAAAAATCACGCATCCATATCTCGGGGAAAAAATGTCGTGGGGGCTAGTACCTTATGTACAGGCTTTGCTGCTGGCGCGCTTTCTTCGAGGAGATTTAGACGAATATCCGCCATTTCTGTGGAAGTAGGTGAAAGCATGCTTGTTTTAATTACGTATGATGTCCAAACCTCAAGCATGGGAGGCACGAAAAGGCTTCGAAAAGTGGCCAAAGCGTGCCAAAATTATGGACAACGAGTGCAAAACTCTGTCTTTGAGTGCATTGTGGATTCAACTCAATTAACGTCGTTAAAATTAGAACTCACTAGTTTAATTGACGAAGAAAAAGACAGTTTGCGCATCTACCGATTAGGAAACAACTATAAAACCAAAGTAGAGCATATTGGAGCCAAGCCATCTATCGATGTAGAGGACCCTCTTATCTTTTAATGGTGCGAACCCCAAGCGCACATAAAATCCCTAGAGGACCCGCACCAAAAAACGAGCATATTATGTGTAAATATGTGATACTATGTAATAGAATGTAGATCACAACATGGAAAAAGAACAGAATGAACGAAAATTTCCTATTTTATCAAAGTGATTTTCTAGAATCTAGGGGATTTTCGCTGTCGCACTCTTCATGGGTGCGTGGATTGAAATATTATGACGTTGTGGGCGGTGATTCTGTTAAAGGCGGTCGCACTCTTCATGGGTGCGTGGATTGAAATATTACACATATTATTTACTTCCCATCCATCCTCTTGTCGCACTCTTCATGGGTGCGTGGATTGAAATGCGGAGGTCACCGCATTTGTTGCAATCTTCGCGGTCGCACTCTTCATGGGTGCGTGGATTGAAATTTATCATGAGGTGATCACATGGAGGTAAAAAACGTCGCACTCTTCATGGGTGCGTGGATTGAAATGTACGTATCGTAAATCTCTTTTATAGTAAGGTTTGTCGCACTCTTCATGGGTGCGTGGATTGAAATTAAAACTATAAACAAGTTATCTAAAGAAGGTAAAATCGTCGCACTCTTCATGGGTGCGTGGATTGAAATCTTGTGTATCCGAATCTAAATTTTTAAACCATAATGTCGCACTCTTCATGGGTGCGTGGATTGAAATTTCTTGCGCCAGCTGCCTCCATCAGATTTCTCGTCGTCGCACTCTTCATGGGTGCGTGGATTGAAATCTCCACCCCAATACTAACCTTTTGAGTAGTATTATCGTCGCACTCTTCATGGGTGCGTGGATTGAAATTCAACATTTGTTGCTCTTCTTCCAGGCTTTCTAAGGTCGCACTCTTCATGGGTGCGTGGATTGAAATAGTAAAGGTAAGCCAAAGACGGTTAACCTTATCCAGTCGCACTCTTCATGGGTGCGTGGATTGAAATCCCTCGTAGTACTCTCTCAATTCCTTCAATCTCGGGTCGCACTCTTCATGGGTGCGTGGATTGAAATATCTTTGACATAACCTCTTCATGCGGCATTGATTTGTCGCACTCTTCATGGGTGTGTGGATTGAAATACCAGAAGGCCTCCGAATCAAAGGCGCGCTAATGTCGCACTCTTCATGGGTGCGTGGATTGAAATCCTTTCGTTTGATTTTCGTTTACTTCGATATAAAGTCGCACTCTTCATGGGTGCGTGGATTGAAATGCCCTTGTACTTGTTGACAGCAACTGATCAGGCGGTCGCACTCTTCATGGGTGCGTGGATTGAAATATTTTCAATCTCTGCCGCGACTTTTGCATTTATGTCGCACTCTTCATGGGTGCGTGGATTGAAATCTTCAATCAGGGATGTTTTGGCTTTTGTAAGGGGTCGCACTCTTCATGGGTGCGTGGATTGAAATTATTTCTTCGTCGGTCACATCGTAATAGTCAGCGGTCGCACTCTTCATGGGTGCGTGGATTGAAATCAGATGACCGATCCCTCCCGCTTGTCGATATCCAGTCGCACTCTTCATGGGTGCGTGGATTGAAATTCTAATGAGGCGTATATCGGGAACATTGTCTATGGTCGCACTCTTCATGGGTGCGTGGATTGAAATGAACAATTTAAAGATGGAAACACTTTAATCGAAGGTCGCACTCTTCATGGGTGCGTGGATTGAAATTCCACCGCCGTGCCTGTCTTTCGCTTATGTTTAGTCGCACTCTTCATGGGTGCGTGGATTGAAATTCCGATGATGTCACTGATTCTGTTTAGCTCTCTGTCGCACTCTTCATGGGTGCGTGGATTGAAATAAGTCCTCCGCGATCCAATCGAGAAATCGATTCACGTTCCACTCTACATGAGTGCGTGCTGCACGGGTTGCTTCCTAATTACTCCAATCAATCTGTTCTTACAGGATGACGATGCTACTTTCAATAACGTGTCAAGAACTTTGGTATTTGAACACTGCTAGGAGAGGTCGGCTGAATGGACTTCGGCATCCCAATAGCCTTGGGGGAACTAAGACAAAAAACTATTAATGGCCATTTGCCGGAAGTGGAAGTGTCCTATTAGACAAAGGGGATTTTTCCCATGCATGTGGGCTTCATTCCGAGAATATTAGCTCCTCACTAAGATAAAAGGAAGAACGAGCCTTTAAGTGGAGGAAGGTCTCTAGACAAGGCTACGTTCCCTCAATACAATGAGCGCGACTGGATGTTTTTTAAGATTCTAATTATGACGGCTTCTTCGGGAATACAGTATAAGACCAAGAATAAATCGTATCAACGACGAAAATAATGCCCCACAGCATGGCAATGCTATAGATCGTCTCATTTGGATAGGGGCTTTGTTCATACGTTCCATGTTCAATCCAGGACCAATCCTTTACGTAAGCTAGGCTTTCGGACAGACTGTCGGTTCCCATTGAGATAAAGATCATTTGTGCTGTCACGAAGAGGGCGATGTGGATATAGGACGATCTGCGATAGCTTCGTGCCACATACGCCGGGTCTTTTTGTAAGGACATCAGCTGTCGGTCTTTCTCTGTTAATAAATCGATGCCTTTCCATCCTCCGATTTTTTGCCGCATCCAGCGATCGAGTTTCTTGAAGTCGCCAATCCCAAAGGTGATCGCGTATAAGACGAAGACCGTAATAATGATTTGCAGGGTGGAAATCTCCCCCGTTTTGTTGTATAACCACCATGCTAATGCTGCTTCCAATGCGGTAATGCCGATAAATAATAGAATAAATAGTAAGCTTGCTTTCCGAATGTTGAAATAATATCGTGTCACACCAAAGAGCAGCAGGCAAATCACCGTAAGAACTTCCATTGTAATAAAAATCTCCACCTGGTAGTCAAGAAAAAAAGTGCTCATTCGTCCCCTCCAATTAAACGGTTTTGGCTTCATTCAACGAGTACATCATGAAGGCCTTCCCATGTTTCCTTTCCATCTAGTTTAGTCCCTTCTTGTTGTGATCACTATTCATATGTATCATGATTTTTATGTGACAGGTGTCATACGTGGAAAGAACTCTCAGACCATGATGTGGAGTAAGGGCTTGCCAAATGACAAGGTCGTGTTAATGAAGGGAAGGACACATCCGGTGATATTCATTGAACCATTGTTTTTGTGGTTCTACAAAAAATGTTGGGGTTTTCGCACAAAAGAGGGCAAAAAAATGCACGCAGGCTTCTTTATCCATTATCCTTGAATTGCCTAGAAACAAAGAAAGGACAGGAGCTGCGTGTACGATTTACCATGGAGTTGCCCAGATTAAAAGGGGTGAAGATTGCCGATATTCGAAGATTCTCTCAAGGTCATGTCTGGTATAATAGAAGAGCAATAGAATAGGATTTCTCAAGGGTGGTCGGCACACTCCCAAGTTGAAAGGGGGTGGTGCTGTTTGACGGTATTTGAAGCGTTGATGTTTGCCGTAGCGTTTGCGACTTTAATCATCGCGGTGCTGTCGTTTCATGAAAAAAAGGTTCTTAGTCAAATGTTGGGGTGGCATAGGAGGGCGAGCCCCTCTTATCCTACCCCGAATGTTTGATGTTTGAATTGATGATGCAAGAGAATACGGTTTCGCAAGCGATCATAACGCCGAAAACCAAAGGCATTTCTCTTAATCACCTTCGTTTGATTATTCAGTCCTTCGATAAAACCATTGTTTAAGCCAAACGCGAAGCTATTCAAGATCTCGGTCTGCCAGTTCTTCAGCGTCTGAATGGCTCGGTGGAACTCCTTTAACGGGCTCGCCTCCACTCTTCGGTAAAAGGCGTAGAGCCCTTGCTTCACCTCGCTCATTCGTCCTTCCCTTCCTTGCATCTTCGCTTCTTGATACCACCGACGAAAATGTTCTTTTAGCTCATACGCTTCCCTTAAATCAGGGGATAGCTCTAAGTACCGCTCCACCTTCTTCTTTTGCTTATCATCCAGTCCTTCTCTCTCTTTCTGAAACAGATGTTTGATCCGTTTACATCGTTTTCGATGATACGGATGGAACGCTTTTTGCACTCGGCGGCGAACCCCTTCCAGAGCCCAGTAGATGTAACGACAGAAATGGAACGGATCCCCAATGATGAGCGGGTGGCCTAAGGCCTTTTGAACAGCCGACTTGAAGGTATAACTAAGATCCATCACGACCGTTTTTACATGATGACCCTTCTCTTGAAGATATCGTTTAAGCGTATCGGCTTTACGATCCGGTAAGATATCCAGTGGCTTCCGTGTATCTGCATCCGCAATGATTACTTGATATTTCCCCGCATTCGTATCCCCTTTGTAATCATCAATCGCAATCCGAGGAGGAAGGTGATCCACCTTCTTCACGAGGGGGGCCGCCAATTGATCAAACCGGCGCATGGCAGTTGTCACGGACGTTTGGAATTGATTCGCTGTGTCCGTAAAGTTCTTCCCTTGAATGAGCCGTAAGCGAAACGCTTGATTCCATTCCACTGTCTGACGCTGATATCGCTCTACAAAAGAGGCTTTCTCCGCAAACCGCTTCCCGCATCTGCACGCGTACCGGCGCTTTCGATAGAATAGATACACCCACCGTTCAAAGAGCTTGAGATGTTGAACTTTTTGGATGCGGTAATCATGGATTCTCTCGGTTCTCTTCCCGCAGGATGGGCAACGATGAGGCGTTCGCGGCATTTCTACATGGAGCGCGATAAAGTCCTCTCGTTCCTCCATCTTTGTGACCTTCACACCTTTTAATCCGGGCAAATCCATGGTAAAATTCATCGTACACGCAGCTCCTATCCTTTCTTTGTTTCTCAACAATTCAAGGATAATGGATAAAGGAGCCTGCGTGCATTTTTTTTGCCCTCTTTTGTGCAAAAACCCCAACATTTATTGTAGAGCCGAAAAAAAATAATCCACCCTTGAGTTAGCGGCTCAGGTGGATTCGTCTATCCTATGGCCGATCCCCTTGGAGGGAACCGTTTTATTGCATGACCGTCGATGTTACCGCATCGGCGGTTCTTTGTTAATATGCTTCATTCTACTCACATTATACCGCAGAGCTTTTGTAAAAGCAAAAGCGTCTTCGACAAACGAGTCAATCTCATCATCTCCAGGTCAAAAGGGTATGGAAAAGACACTCCGGTTTGCGCCGAGGTGTCTTTTTAAGTGACCGCGCAACCTTGGCATCCCTGACCCCAATCATCGCGCCGTCCTGTCTATTGACTTTTCTCTTCTTTTTCCCTCTTGAGTCTTCTGAACAGTTCGAGCTGTTCGTCTAGAAAGCGAAGTTCCTCATCGTCGAGGTCTTTGTATTTGTAGGATAGCGGGTGTTCGTGCACTGAGCTGTTGGCGTACGGTTCTTTTGCATCGGTTTCTCCTGCTAGGAAGGCGATGGAGACGTTGTATTTCTGGGCGAGTTGTTTCAGTTTGCCGATGGACGGCTCGTTGCGGCCTTGTTCATAGAAGCCGTAGGCGCTTTCGGTGATGTTAAGAAATGAGGCAACCTCCTGTTGGGTGAGGTTGTGGGCATTTCGCAGTTCGCGTAAACGGTCTTTAAGTTCAGCCATAAGCATGTCCTTTCTTTCGTTATTATTTTCCATTATACAACTAATGGTTGGGTGGACGGAAGGAAACTCGAAATAACACTTTGAAAAATTGGGAAAAACCGTTGACTCCCTATTATTTGTTGGGTAAACTATGACTAGAAAATGTTGGGGAGTGATCGATTTGCGTAGACGGGAAAAATTGATTTCTTTTCGGAAAGGGAAAAATTGGTCTCAGCAAGATGTGGTTGATTTGTTGAAACTCAGGTACGACGTCTCCATAACGGAGAGCTATTACGGGATGATAGAACAAGGCGTGAGGATGCCGAGTTTAACGGTTGCGATCGCGGTCTCTCATTTGTTTCAAGTCGAGCCTTCCGTCCTATTTGGCGTTCCCCGTCGCAAAGCTCACGATCCAAATTTTTCAAAGATAAGAAATGGGTTCGATAAAAGGGATGAATAATCCTTTATTTGTAAAAAAACAACCTGTTTCCGTCAAAAAAAGATGAAGGGGTGGAGTCGCTTTTCTACAAACAACGTTCATCTGAGCGGTATTGTCTGTATTTTCAAAATAGTACTTTCGGGAGGTAACGATGAATAAGATATGGGTTTTTGTCGCTGTTGTTTTACTGCTCGTTGGCTGTGGCGGTAACCAGGAAGAAGTGGGTTCTTCGGAGAGCGAGACGGATTCGAATGATGAAGCGGATCGGACGTTAACAATCGCCATCGGAACAGACATCGTGTCGTTTGATATTCATGACCATAACAATACGTCCACAGAAGCGGTTCACGATAACATGTTCAATTACCTCTTTAAACGGGATGAGAACAATGTCATTCAACCAGAGCTTGTGGAGACGTTTGAATCAATCGATGATCGGACGGTTGAGATGACCTTAAAAGAAGGCGTCACCTTCCATAACGGGGACCCGCTCACGTCAGAGGATGTGAAGTTTACCCTTGAGCGCGTCGCCACCGATGATACGTTACAAGAGTATCCGAACTACAAGCAGATCAAGGAAGTGGAGATTAAGGACGAGTTAACATTTCGAGTCATTACCCATGAACCGGAACCATCCTTGTTTCACCGTTTGTCACGGCTTGGTTCAGGAATTTTACCGAAAACCTACATCGAGGAAGAGGGATGGGATCACTTTCTCGCCAATCCGGTCGGGACAGGCCCGTACCAATTTAAAGAGTGGGTCCGTGATTCGAAAATTGTGTTGACGCCTTATGAGAATTACTTTGAAGGAGCTGTGGACGAATGGGATGAGGTCGTGTTTCGCGTCATTCCGGAAAACTCCACTCGGGTAGCGGAGCTGCTTACAGGAGGTGCCGACATTGCTGTCAACATTCCGTCCGCTGATTGGGAGCGGGTAGAGGAAAACGAAGGGACATCGATGAAAACCGAGACGTCCAACCGAACGATTATGCTCATTTTACGGGCAACGGAAGGCTATCCGACTGCTGACGTCCGCGTGCGTCAAGCGCTTGATCTTGCGATTGATAACAAGGCGATCACAGAAAATGTGTTGCGCGGCGGCGGGATTCCGACGAAAACGCGCGTTGCGCCAGGCAATTTTGGCGCAGAAGAGTCGCTTTACAATACGTACGATTATGATGTGGAGAAAGCGAAACAATTGCTGAAGGAGGCTGGTTATCCTGACGGGTTTGAGATGACGCTCCATTCACCGCATGGACGTTATTTACAGGATGCTGAAGTTGCGGAGATGATCGCGGGGATGCTGCAGGCAATTAATGTAGAGGTTCGTCTAGAGTTTATGGAGTGGAGCAATTTTGTCGAGATGCGGCAGGCAGGAGAAAACAAAGACGCCTATTTGATTGGCCTCGGCAACTCTATGTTTGATGGTGCTTATTCCGTTGACTGGCACCGCTCCGATCGTTTTGTCGGTGAGACGGATTACAAAAACGAAGAGATTGACGCACTGTTAGAAGCATCCGCCGTGAACATGGATGAGGAGGAACGGGCGAAACAAATTCAGGAGATTCAACGGATTGCCGCGGAAGAGGTCCCTCATATTATGCTACACCAAGAAACGCTCCATTACGGGGTGAGTGATCGGATTGCATTTGTCCCGTCCATGGATGAAATGATTTATGTTCCAGCGATTACGAGAAAATGATTGGAAAAGCCAGAGCTTACCTGGCTTGTGGAAAAAGGAGGGGGATTTGTGGCCGCGTTTGTGTTCAAACGATTGGCGGAAATGATTCCTGTGCTGTTTATCATTTCCTTTATTGTGTTTGCACTCGTCTTTGTAGCCGGTAATCCGGTGGCGCTTATGCTGCCGGAGGATGCTTCTCAGGAAGACATTGACCAGCTGACCGCCTCCCTCGGGTTGGACCAGCCGTTTTTAGTTCAATACGGTAAGTACTTGCTCAACTTAATTCAAGGGGATTTTGGCGAGTCGTTCCGTTATAACACAAGCGCTCTGCCGCTCGTACTCGAGAGGCTTCCAGCTACTCTTGAGCTGGCGGTCGCCGCGTTAGTGCTTGCGGTGGCGATGGCGATTCCCCTTGGTGTTTGGTCAGCGACGAAGCAACATTCGCCCGTTGACTTGCTTGCGGCTGGAGGGTCTGTCATTGGCAAGGCGATGCCGAACTTTTGGCTTGGAATTATGCTCATTTTGATTTTTTCTGTCATGCTTGGCTGGTTCCCAGTGTCAGGGCGGGGAACGCTCGGTCATTTAGTGCTTCCAGCGATGACGTTGGCGACAGGGATTGCGGCGGAGATCACACGATTGCTTCGGTCGAGCATGATCGAAATTTTAAATCAGGATTACATTCGAACGGCGAGAAGCAAAGGGATTCGCGAGGGAATGGTCGTGTACAAGCATGCGTTTCGCAATTCCCTCATTCCTCTCGTCACGATTGTCGCGTTGCAAACATCGACCGTGGTCGGTGGAACGTTGATTACGGAAACGGTGTTTTCGTGGCCAGGACTCGGACAGCTGCTCATTCAAGCCGTTCATATCCGAGACATGGCAATTGTGCAGGCGTGTGTGTTCGTCATTGCGATCTTAGTTATTTTCATGAACTTAGTAGCCGACGTTTTGTATCGGCTGCTCGATCCACGGATCAAATACGAGTAGAGGAGGTGCCGGATTAATGGAAACAGAAACGACGGTCACACGCCTTATGCGGCAAAGCAGGACAATGGGCTCAAAGCGTCTACTTGCTTGGGGGCGGCGTCTGGTACGGAGCAAGACGGGGACGGTGGGCTTGATCATTGTGTTGGTAGTCTTGCTTTTGGCCGCTTTTGCCGACGTTCTAGCACCTCACAACCCACATGAGGTAAATCCAGCCATGATGTTAAAGCCACCTGCCTGGTTGGACGGGGGCTCCAGCGAACACTTTCTTGGTACCGATCATTTGGGGCGCGACATCTGGAGTCGAATGGTGTATGGTTCGCGGATCTCGCTACTCGTCGGAGTGACAGCTGTCGTCCTCGCTGGGCTTATTGGCGTGACGGTTGGAATGGTCGCCGGATTTTATGGTGGCTGGTTGGATACCGCGTTCATGCGGTTAGTGGATTCGTTTTTGTCTATACCCAACATTTTGTTGGCTCTCGTCATTTTAAGTGTCTTCGGTCCAGGGGTTTGGACATTGATTTTCGTGCTTGGTGTTACAAACTGGGTGAACTATGCTCGGCTTGTCCGCGGAGAAGTGCTGTCGATTAAGGAAAGGGAGTTTGTGAAGGCAGCGCGGGCAATTGGCGTAAAAAATCGCATGGTGATGGTTCGCCATCTGTTGCCGAATGTCGTGTCTCCATTTATCGTCATTTCTACGTTAAGTGTGGCAACAACCATTATTTTAGAGGCGTCCCTCAGCTTTTTAGGGTTAGGGATACAGCCTCCCGATATTTCGTGGGGCGGTATTTTAAGTGATGGGCGCGACTATATTGCGACAAGCTGGTGGCTTGCAACCTTTCCGGGTCTTGCGATTACGCTGACGGTGTTAGGCATCATTTTCCTAGGCGACTGGCTCCGAGATGTGCTTGACCCGCGCGGCCAAAGCCGGCGATAGAGGGGGGATAGAATGAAAAAGGATACGCTTCTTTCAGTACGAGAGCTGAAAACATACTTTTATACGGAAAGCGGTGCGGTTCCATCGGTCAATGGGGTGTCCTTTGAAGTTAAACATGGGGAAACCGTGGCCGTTGTTGGTGAATCGGGCTGTGGCAAAAGCGTCACCTCCCTTTCCATTATGGGGCTTGTCCGCTCGCCGGGGAAAATCGTCGGCGGTGACATTCGATTCAATGGTCAAGACTTGACAACCATCAGCGAAAGGGAGTACCGGAAGCTAAGGGGAAATGAGTTGTCGATGATTTTTCAAGAGCCCCTGACGTCGCTCAATCCTCTGTTTACGATTGGCAACCAGCTAGGCGAAGTGATTTTGCAACATCAACAAGTGACAAAAGAGGAAGCGAAGCAGAAGGGGATCGAGATGTTAAAAAAGGTGGGGATTCCCCGTGCGGAGCAGGTATATCGTTCCTATCCGCACCAATTAAGTGGCGGTATGCGCCAACGGGTGATGATCGCGATGGCCCTCGCATGTGAGCCGAAGCTACTCATTGCCGATGAGCCGACGACCGCCCTCGATGTGACGATCCAAGCGCAAATTTTGCAGCTTATGCGTAAGCTAGTGAAAGAAAACGATACGGCGATTTTGCTCATTACCCATGATCTTGGGGTGGTGGCCGAAATGGCTGATACGGTGATCGTCATGTATGCTGGTCAAGTGGTGGAGCAAGCTGATGTGTTCACGTTGTTTGCGACTCCGGCCCATCCGTATACGCAAGGTCTGCTCGCAAGTACGCCAAACATTCATGCCAGTGGAGAAAAACTGCAATCGATTGAGGGAACCGTACCGACCTATGAGACGATGCCAAAAGGCTGTCGCTTTTTCCCCCGTTGTCCGCATGCTACTGAGCAGTGCGTGCATCAAGAGCCACCATTAATGAAAACCGGACGAGGACAGCACGTTCGCTGCTGGCTGTTCGATGGGAAGGAGGCGGCTTCTGGATGAAAGAGGTGCTATTGGAAGCGAAAGGCCTGACGAAGCATTTTGACGTGAGCGAAGGGTTTTTCAAACGGAAAAAGGCGGTGCTCCGAGCGGTTGATGGGGTGGATTTGACGATTTATGCAGGGGAAACGCTCGGCATTGTCGGTGAATCAGGCTGCGGAAAGTCGACGCTTGGACAGCTGCTCATGCGTTTACTGGAACCGACACGTGGTACGCTATCGTTTGCAGGCAGTGATTTTTTAGCATTAAAAGGGGAGGCGCTGCGGCAGAAGCGATCGGACATTCAAATCATATTCCAAGATCCGTTTTCCTCGCTCAATCCACGGATGACGGTGAGGGAGATTATTGGCGAACCGCTTAAAACGCATCGTCTCGCCAAGGGAAATGACCTGATCAAGCGAGTGGATGAATTGATGGATGCGGTTGGTCTTGATCGTAGTTACGCCAAGCGCTATCCCCATGAATTCAGCGGGGGGCAGCGCCAACGCATTGGGATTGCACGGGCGATTGCCCTAAAGCCGAAGCTCATTATTTGCGATGAACCGGTTTCGGCACTCGATGTGTCGATTCAGGCGCAAATTTTAAATTTAATGGTACGATTGCAGAAGGAGTTTCAGCTGACGTTTCTTTTTATTGCCCACGGCTTGCCAGCTGTGAAACATATTAGTCACCGAATGGCCGTCATGTACTTAGGGAAGGTAGTAGAGCTTGCCTCTAAAGATGCCTTGTTTGCACAACCGATGCATCCTTACAGCGAAGGCTTGATCCAGGCGGTGCCGATCCCTGATCCGACTGTTCGAAACGACAAGAAGTGGGTGACGCTGGAAGGGGATTTGCCAAGCCCGGTTCATCCACCGTCGGGCTGTCGCTTTCACCCTCGGTGCCCTTATGCGCAAGACAAATGCACCGTGCAGGAGCCGGCGTTGACGGAAAAAGAGCCTGGCCATTTTGTGGCGTGCCATTTCCCATTAGAAAAAACGAGAAAGGATCTGATGTAGGTGGACATAGGGGATAAAGGGGAGATGCTTTCGTTATTGAAAGCACTCGTGAACATAGACAGCGGTTCGTATCATAAAGAAGGGGTGGATCGAGTCGGACGAATGTTGACGAACGCCTTCAAACAGATCGGTTTCAAGGTGGCTATTTTTAAGCAAGAGCGCTATGGGGATCATCTTCTATTCACCCATCCTCATGCGTTTGATCCGAAGATCCTGCTCGTCGCCCATATGGATACCGTGTTTCCTGTAGGCACAGCTGCTGTCCGTCCGTTTCAATTGATCGGAACCCGTGCGTATGGACCCGGTGTTATTGACATGAAGGGCAGTCTGGTGTCTTGCCTATATGCGATCAAGGCTCTTGTGGATGCCCAGTCTCCTGCTTTGAAACAGGTGGCGATTTTAATGACGAGCGATGAAGAAATTGGCGCTCCCTCTGGCCGTGAGATCATTGAGAAAATAGGCGTTGGTAAGAAGGCCGTGCTCGTGATGGAGCCTGCACGTAAAGACGGCTCCCTTGTCACCGCCAGGCGGGGCGGCGGTCGCTATACGCTGAACGTCACGGGCAGGGCAGCTCACTCTGGGGTTGAACCGGAAAAGGGACGAAGCGCCATTGAAGAGCTGGCACATAAAATTATGAAGCTGCATGCTTTGTCAGATTACGAATCGGGAATTAGCGTCAATGTCGGGGTGATTGAAGGAGGAACAGCGGTCAACACCGTCGCAGATCGCGCGAAGGCAAAAGTGGACATCCGCATTAGCAGGCTCGAACAGGCGGAGCCACTGGATCGGGACATTCGCCGGATCTGCGGCACACCGGATGTCGATGGGACGACGATTGAGTTGAAAGGCGGAATCACGCGCCCACCGATGGAGCGAAACGCCCAAACGGTTGCCCTTTTCCAATTGATCCAACAAGTAGCTTCCACAATCGGGCTCGAACTGACGGAAACCGCCACCGGTGGCAGCTCCGACGCCTCATTCACGTCAGCATTAGGCATCCCGACAATTGATGGCATGGGCCCTGTCGGCGGCTTTCCCCATAGCGAAAAGGAATATTTGCGAGTGGACACGATGCAAGAGCGTACCTTGCTGCTGGCGAAAGTCATTGAGCGTTTGTCGGAGTGAGGGTGGGTGGCACACGATATTCTTCAATCGTTTAGAATCTTATCATTACTGTTAATAATATTTCACGCTCAAACTAATGAGCGTGATTTTTATTGGGGAGGGCTTTCACAAACACGAATAAAAAAGGGAGAAAAAAGTCGATACCTGACATTCGTTGTCAGGAAAAAAAGTATCCTTTTAAAAAAGCTTGAAAGAGAGGGATGAAAGTGAATCGGGCAAAAGTGAGGGAAAAGATGAAACGAATAAAGGAAAAAAAGGGAGAACAGAAAAAATCGGTTCAAACACAGTTTCGTGTGAAAATGGAACAAGCTAAAAAGGCAGCTGCTCCTGAAAAAACGCCAACAACGTCCACACTTGAGCAGCTTCAGACAGAGCGGAAAAAACGAAAGCAATTGTCGAAACAACTACTTTACATGGAGAAGAAGGCCAAACAATTAAAGGCAGAGTTATTAAAAAAAGAATCGCAAGTGCGAAAGCTGAAAAAACAAGTAAGCCAAGTGAGCCAGCAGCTAAAACAAGCCAAAGTAGCAGAAAAAACAGCGAGAGAAGTAGCGTCCTCTACTGTGGAAGTCAATCGAGCGCTAGAACGGGAACTAGTGGACTTGCGAAAAAAGAAAGTGCAAGAGGATAAACAAGTGACCTTAATCAACAACCGTTTAATGCGAATTAGTGCGCTTCAGCAAGAGAACAACGCACTAAAAAAACAAGTGAAACAATTGCTGGCAAAGCAGCAACCGACTGAAGAACAGGTCTACCAACAGCTCAAGCAACGAAAAGAAGAAGTTCGTAATTTGCAACGACGCATTCGCCAGTTAAAACAAAAAAAGGAACCGACTGTGTTTGAGATGTACCAACAGTTGCACAAAGGGTTAACAATCGAAACGGTCTCAAACTACATGCCAAATGAGAGAAACGTATTTGCAATGCTCGTTGAAGACATTGAAGCTTTGGCTAATCAGCGGCAAATGAAAAAAAGGGGACAGCCACTAGAGGAAAAAAGCCAAAAGACTTCGTATTTATTTGGCACAATGTATAAACAACCGCAAACGGAGGATTTCTTATTTCGGGATTTAGAGGGAAAAGTATACCAAATCGAACACAAGGGTGAAATAGTCGACGACGGACTTCCTGTCAAAGCAAAGCTTGTTTGGGAAAATAAAGTGGAAATCACCAAAGTTTATCAAACAATCCCGAAACAAATGAAACGTAGGGAACAAAAAGCAAGAAAACAAAAAGTTCAAGACAAGCCTATATTTGTCCCGATTGGCACATTCCGTGTTTGTCTAATAGGCTCCCAGCGTATGCAACGCTATAAAAAGCGCTTGGAACATCACGGGGTTCGTGTAACTATTTGTAACCCGTTTGAAGACAGCCCAGAAATCATTCGTAACGCATGTAAAAAATCAGCCTTAACGATTGTTTGTACCCAGCATACGTCACATACGGCGCTTGCCTTAGCACAGTCAAACAGTCAACATCTAGAGTGCATAAAACATGATAACGAAGAGAATCTCGTCGCTCGTACACGGTTCTTTGCCAAATGGAGTTTGCTCCAATTAGAAAAAAATAAAAAGAGGGAAGTGCTATACAAAAAGGAGAATAAAAAACAAAAATGACGTGTAAAGAAAACGTTTTTCAGATATTGGCTTGAATCACTAGTAACGAAAGCTACTAAGTCATGAAGTTAGAGGGGGATTTGTGTTAAAAGTGTTACTTTGTGGGAGTTTGCTGTCTAGACCCCTATAAGGGTAGTCGTAGATAATGCCAAGTCTATCCTAAGAAAAGGGGAATACTTCCTACTAATCAGAGTTTGATTTATTAGATGTTTTCGGTTCAACTCCCCCTCAATCCAAAAAGCCTATTAAAATAGATAATCTGGAGGATATCCAATAAGGTATTGAGAAACGTATCTAAAATTTTATGCATGGGAGGAATTTACAATAAAAGCAATTGGACCAATCTTTTATTTTTAATGATATGTACTTAAATTGAACTAAAACGAAATCAATCAAGTTAGATTTGTTTCTATCCCACTAAGTTCTCGTAACCTTTTCCCATTCTTTTTAGGTTTATGCAAAAGAAAAAGGACTAAGGACTATAAATAGGTTTGAGTATCGTTTCGTGGTTCTTTCTACAATCGACGTATTCTATCAGTCTAACGACTCGAGAGTTTTTCGAACAATCTTTTATTTCGCGTTGATCCTATCAGCCAAATGGTAACGTGTCATTAGTTGTCGATACTCCTCATACAAGCTATCTCTTACATCAACTGGTTCAAGTACCTCTACGTTTAGACCAAATCCACGTACCCAACGAAGGAATTCTTTACGACTTCTGACCGTTGCATGGAGGAGGAGCGATCCATCGCTTTGTTTTTCTATCTTCGTTTCCGCATAAAAAGTATATTCATCGACATAGCGGGCCACCTCTTGGTGAAAGCGTACCACAAACTTTGTTTCCTCCGCGTCATCAGCAAAAATAGCCCACCGTTTGGACAAATACTCATCCACGTTAAAGTTAGGGTCCATTACAAAGGTCTCTTCCTTAATTACAACTGATAAAAATCGATTTAACCGGAATGTTCGAAAGTCTTTACGCAAGGTACAATAAGCAAGCACATACAAGTGGCCGTTCCTTGGTATAATGTAATAAGGGTGAATCACCCGCTTTGCCATAGTATCATTATAAATTGCATAGTATTCAACTTCAATCGCTTTGTTCTCAACCATTGCTTGGAATAAAAGCGGCATTACATGATTCGTATCTTTATTGCTAACTTGATCGTGAAAGCGGATGCGGTCACCGAGCTCTTCACTCATGGCTAGCAACTGAGATGTATGGGAGTCTCGTGTAAGCCCTTTTAATTTTTCAAATCCTGCACGATAGGCGTAGTGTACTGGATGATCATTATGGAGAAAGTCATTTGTAACTAATGGATACACGGTAAGGGCCATCCATTCCTCTTGAGTCAGTTTACGATGTGGTACAACGGGACCAGAAATGAAATGATACCCATTCTTTCCTTCGGTTACGTAATGCACGCCTACTTTTTCAAGCAATGCCATGTCACGATAGATTGTCCGCTGAGTAGTTCCGCAATATTCCGCCAACTCACTTGCTGTAATCGTGTCTCGCTCTCTTAACAGGTTCAAAATCGTAAAAATCCGTTCGACTTTTTGTAAATCACGTCTCACATCTCCCATAGCACCGCCTCCTTTTTGACTTTCCTTTTAGTTTACTGGCAACGGAGATCCATGTCAAAACGATAAAAGTGCATGTTTTTATAGAAACAAAAAGAGACATTTACACAAAGTTCAGATAAAACGTATCCCTTGTCACTAAACGAGAAGGGGAGATACAAGTTTATAACCCACTAAGTTCAGATAAAACATCAAGAATAGACATGTGACGATGGCCGCAATTGTGAATTTATAACCCACTAAGTTCAGATAAAACTATATCAAGCTCTTTCTCTACCTTTGCTTTAGCTTTTATTTATAACCCACTAAGTTCAGATAAAACGGGGGCTGCTTTGAGGTTTATGTCTGGACCAATAGGCATTTATAACCCACTAAGTTCAGATAAAACGAAGTTTCCTAACCGAAAGGCTCGCGAACACTACTCATTTATAACCCACTAAGTTCAGATAAAACGTGGAGAGTCTGTTTTAGGAAATAAGTCCGACCAAATTTATAACCCACTAAGTTCAGATAAAACAGAACGGTAGAGATAAGAATTTTTGGGGAATGTGCGAATTTATAACCCACTAAGTTCAGATAAAACTTGCAGTCGGGGAGAGGTTGCCGCGCTTTGGAGCAGAATTTATAACCCACTAAGTTCAGATAAAACGAAGACGATAAAATAAAAGTGATCAATCAATTAAAAAATTTATAACCCACTAAGTTCAGATAAAACGAAACACAAATGATATAGTGCCGTTTCCGGTTATCGTCATTTATAACCCACTAAGTTCAGATAAAACGTAAAATGCTTCCCATCGAATCTTGGCATACCTTACAATTTATAACCCACTAAGTTCAGATAAAACGATCGATGAGATGGACATCCATTTTTATTTTGGTCTATTTATAACCCACTAAGTTCAGATAAAACACGGTGCGCCTGTTCCTTCGTTCAAAGTGATCGTTGCATTTATAACCCACTAAGTTCAGATAAAACGGGTATATCTGTTGCTTATGGTGATGGTTCTGCATTTATATTTATAACCCACTAAGTTCAGATAAAACAAACAAAAAACGCTGACACGCCCATTTATGTTTTTCACATTTATAACCCACTAAGTTCAGATAAAACGGGCGCGACCTTGTTTAAAAGATAGCATATGATTTACAGATTTATAACCCACTAAGTTCAGATAAAACAGGAAATGCGTTTGTATAACGTCACCATGCGGATCAATATTTATAACCCACTAAGTTCAGATAAAACGTGTGTTTAGGTACATGCCCAATGGCGTGATTGGCATTTATAACCCACTAAGTTCAGATAAAACGCTTTAGTTTTTCTGCCAACTCAAGTAATTCATCTGTATTTATAACCCACTAAGTTCAGATAAAACGCAAAATCCGTCTATAAAGCATTACAAAACCTTTCTGAATTTATAACCCACTAAGTTCAGATAAAACTCACGCTAAAGAAATAAATGAGCCTGATTTATTGGACTTGATTTATAACCCACTAAGTTCAGATAAAACGCTAGCGGCCGCTAATAACGCTGTTAGTGGAACGGAAATTTATAACCCACTAAGTTCAGATAAAACCTTACTCATTTGATACCCCTGCCTTGATTTCATAGGGATTTATAACCCACTAAGTTCAGATAAAACGTTATTTGAGTCTAAAAGACAACAAGGTTAAAGTATATTTATAACCCACTAAGTTCAGATAAAACGTATAGGCGTCTGTATAGCGTTATATACGTATTTTAGATTTATAACCCACTAAGTTCAGATAAAACCTCGTCAAAATAACGCCACCCGTCAGGCGGAAGCGAATTTATAACCCACTAAGTTCAGATAAAACGTAGGTGAAAACCATGAATAAATGCAAAACATGCGACATTTATAACCCACTAAGTTCAGATAAAACAGGGTGATCGGGATGAAAAAGGTAATGGTCAGAGCTATTTATAACCCACTAAGTTCAGATAAAACTGTCATCATTGATTACTTGCAACTACTCCAACCGCATTTATAACCCACTAAGTTCAGATAAAACTTGATTGGGCTTGATTCAGCCCAATTTGAAGTGGGCAAATTTATAACCCACTAAGTTCAGATAAAACATACGGCACGAGGATTGTCATAAAATTTTTATTCAGATTTATAACCCACTAAGTTCAGATAAAACGTATAGGCGTCTGTATAGCGTTATATACGCATTTTGAATTTATAACCCACTAAGTTCAGATAAAACCCTTCCATTTCAGTCGACAAAAAACCTTGAAACATTAGGCTTTTACGCGACTGCTTGGTTTAGCAAGCGTCTTGATTTTGCAGTGGATCGTCGGTCGTGTGTTTATAATTGTTTTAAATTAGCTCGTATCCCTTGTTGGGTAAGGCTTTAAGATATTTCGCTTTAAAATCGATTCACTGCAATCAACAAGTTTTCTTTCTTTATTCTACCATTTATCAGGATAATATTCATAATAGTTTCAACTATGTGAATGAATAATTTAACTATCTTTTTTACGCAGCATCCTGCAAGGTTAAGATTATTATTTATAATGGTTTCAAGACTAGCTATACTAAAAAGTATTTTTTTGCATTCTAAATTTCGTATTAACCCCCGAATTTTGGACAAAAGTTAACTTACTCTTTGATTTTCTTAATTTCTTGCTGTTTTTGAGCTTCTCTACATATTTGGTGAAATGGCCAAATGGCTTGACAAGGAGCCTCTGCGGGTATAATTTCACTGCCAAGACACCACTTTATAAAGCTTGGCTGCACCGATCAAGGGTATCATGCCCGCCACTCCATATAAAGTCGTGCTCAGACCTAATCTGACCTAGACACGAATTTCTTTGATTTTCAGAGATTGTGCCTTACTCATTTCGTAGAACTCTGATGGTGCTAGATCAAGAATACTAGAATGCATTCTTCGATCGTTGTAGAATCTCATAAACTCTGAAACTTCTTGATAGGCCTCACTATATGTTTCAAATTGAAATCGGGAAAGACAGTTTCCTCCAAGATTAGGTGAAAAGATTCAATATATGAGCATTTATGGAATGGTAATTACTGGGTGTTTTTCACCCAATAATCTTTTTAATTGATCATTCTCTTGTGAAAGTTTTTTTATTCATTGGGCTTGTTCCAGCGATTGATATTACATCGTCATATTTCCCTTCTCTGTATTCCTTGACCCATCGTAAGTTCATATCGACGAGCTACCAAAGCCGCATTACCTGTTTCAATGGCTTCTTTACATACTTGAACTTTAAATTATTGGGAATGTTTGGTTCGTTTCATGATGTCAGCTCCTTTAATATTTTTAGTTAGAGCTGTCCAAGTTCATTTTGGGACTTAAGAGATTTAATCATTTCAGTCATTTGAACTTTTGGGTTATAGAAACGGCATAAAAACACTTATCACGTTGTTTTTGTTCTTTACTCAATGTGTTATAGTTAGAAATAACAAAGGAAAATGCTTTATGTGAATTGAGAAGGTTATAAACTTAATTATTTTTATAATTAAAATCTTTATATGAACCTAGTGGGGTAATCAGCTATTTTACAATCAATCAGAGGTTGTAAAGTAGCTTTTTTTTGTAAAGATCTTAAAACACATTTAGTGACAATATTAAGTGATTAATTGAAAAATTTTATTGTTTTCTGCTTGTTAAAAATACCAAAAGTGTAGTTGCTGCGAACATTTAAGGAATAAGAAACCTTAAAATAGATAATTTACGCTTTTTAGACTTTTTGATTTTTCCTCCTGGACAAATGTAAACGCTAGAATGAAGTTGACAGTTTTTGCTCGATAAGATTTTACACTTTTGCTCAATCAACCTACTACTTTAGTAAAATAGATAGTAATGTTATTTTACTGGGGGTTAGGGTTTTGGAGGAGAAGTTAGTGTTATATGTAAAGATCCATGAATTACGTAAGAGAAAGTTTAAAGTAGCACAAATCGCTAAGGAGCTGAAAGTTTCAAGACCGACTGTCTATAAGTATTTAGACATGACATTTGATGAAGCAAAAGCATACACTGAACACCCTTTGGGGAAGAAGAGAAAACTAGATCCCTACAAAGACTGGATACTTGCTTGGCTAGAAGAATACCCTCATCTAAGTAGTGCTCAAATTCATGATTGGCTTTTGGAGAGATACCCCGATCTTGTCGTCGGTGGAAGTACGGTGAGAACGTATGTGAAAGATATTCGTGAGGTTTATCAGATTGAGAAGAAGGCCATGGTCCGTCAATATGAAGCCGTTCCTGAACAACCAATGGGTAAACAACTTCAGGTAGACTGGGGTGAGACAAAACAGAAAACGACAGACAACAAAGAAATCAAGCTCTATTTCATTGCCTTTGTCCTCGCTCATTCCAGGCAGAAATATATGGAATGGCAGGCGCGTCCTTTTACGACAAGAGACGCGATTCGTTGTCATGAACATGCCTTTCAGTTCTATGGAGGACGAACAGAAGAAATTGTTTATGATCAGGATCACTTAATCGCAGTGAGTGAGAATGCTGGACAACTGCTTTTAACAACGGAGTTCCAACATTATGTGAATGAACGTGAGTTTAACGTTCACTTGTGCCGAAAAGCCGATCCGGAATCTAAGGGCATGATTGAGAATGTAGTGAAATACATAAAGGGCAACTTCGCAGACAGTCGAGTGTTTAGCGATATAGAAGATTGGAATAGTCGAGCACTACAATGGCTTCAGCGTACCGGGAATCATCAGGTTCATCAAACAACGAAAAAAAGACCAGCAGAAGTGTTTCTCCTTGAAAAGCAACACTTACTGCCAGTCTCTTCGTTACTTTCATATGAAAGTACCCATAACCAAAGTATAACAAGAATTGTAAGCAAGGACAACACCATCCGGTACAAGTCAAACCGTTATTCTGTTCCCCTAGGGACGTATCAAACAATGAGTGAGAATCTTGTCTGGATTGAAGTGAAAGACGAAGGTCAAAAGACGCTCGTCATTCGCAGAGAAGCAAAAGGTGAAGTCATTGCCGAGCATCTTGTGAGCTCAGAAAAAGGAAAACTCATTCAAAATCGCCATCACACTCGAGATCGCTCCAAAGGGGTTGAAGAGCTTAAGCAACGCCTCGTCTCTTGCTTTGAAGATCAAGGTCAGGCAGCTGCTTATTTAGATGAGATCAGCCAAAGATACCCGAGGTATCGTCGAGATCAATTTGCGATCCTCTATAAGATCATTCAACAGTATCCAGCATTCATTGATACTGTTTTGACAAAGTGCATGGCAGAGAAACTATATCATGCGAATGATTTTCGTGATATTGCTCATCACCTTCATACATTGCGAGATGAACCGATTGAAGAGGGACAACCCTTTTATACTAGCTCACCAAAGCATTCTCATATCAAAGCATCTACCCGTTCTCTACTTGCCTATACCAGCATTTTAGGAGGTAGAGCATGATGAACAAGACTGTGCATGAATTACAAGATCAATTTCGTCAGTTACGTTTAGCAGAGACGGCGGAGGAGCTGCCACAGCTTCTTCGCGAAGCTGAAAAAGCATCATGGACCTACCTGGAATTTTTAGAATCGATCACTCGATATGAATTAGCAAAACGTGAAGCAAAAAGCCTCGAGAAAAGAATGAAATGGGCGCGCTTCCCTTTCGTGAAGTCGTTAGATGAGTTTGAACTGAAAGGACAAAACGTTCTGACGGCTCGTCAGCTTTCTCAACTCCGAGAATTAAGCTGGCTAGAGCAGCAGTACAATTTAATCCTTCTGGGTCCCCCTGGTATAGGTAAAACACATATCGCCATTGGATTAGGACTGGAAGCTGTGTATAGAGGATTCCATGTTTACTTCGCTACAATGGGTGAGCTTGTGCAGCTTTTAAAGTCAGAAGAATACCTGAATAAATCTAAAGTTCAGCTTAAAAGAATTAGAAATGCCGACCTTGTGATTATCGATGATTTAATGTATATGGCGATGGATCAGAGAGAAGCAAACTTGTTTTTTCATTTGATTAACCATTTATACGAACGAAGTTCGATCATCCTGACTTCAAATAAGAGTCCAGAAGAATGGGGTCATTTAATTGGAGATCAAGGAATCACAACAGCTATTTTAGATCGCTTACTTCATCGGGTGGAAGTCATCCATGGTGGAGAGAATGAGGAAAGTCATCGCATGAAAAACCGGAAAAGCATTTTTTCAGCAGAAGTGTAAAAAGGAAACGAGCAAAAAGTGTAAAATTCGACTTGACGTCTACAACAAAATCCTACACTTTTTTCAATGGGACTTAAACTGAAAGAAAATCGAACAGTTGGTTAGTCTTGAAGCTTGAAAAGGTAAGGACCACTAAAATTAGTGATTTTAGTACTATTCAGTTTAACGAACGTGTTTTCCACCACACTCTGTCAAACTAAAGCAGGTGTCAAGCCCCTTGTGCATCTTGTTTATATGGTAAGAACACTGTTTATACCAAAAAGGCTGTGCTAACAAAAAGAAAACTAGTATTTGTATTTTTTGATTTTTAGAAAAATAGAATCATGGTACATTCTGATCTTATTTATGCAACGATAGATACTTGACATAAAAAAGCGAGTTATCTATTATAAAAATTATTAATGGGTATTATTTTCTGGGTGGTGAAATAATCTGAATAAGATAACTTAATTATTAAAGTGAGCCAGGCTATTTAGGGGGAAAGAAGGGAGAATTCTAGAGAGGAGGTCACATAAATGTACATTTTTTTGATTTTTCTTAATCTTAAAATTCACTTTGGCAGAAGAAAAAAAGAAAAAATTTTAACCACTGACGGAACCTGTCAGTCCCAAAAATAAGATAGAATCATAGATTGCAAATACAGTTGGTTGTTGTCGAATATATGGTTGAAATGGTATATTTTGAGTAGGTGTTTATTCCTTTTTTGGAGGTGACTTATGCGAGTTGCAGTTACGTACAAAGTAGAGAAATTGCCGATTGCCTATCGTTTAGTTGTATTGAGCTTTATCAAAGAAGCGTTAAGGCGAGGAGATGAGGCCTACTTTAATGAACTATACGGTAGTAGATCTAGGAAAATGAAGCCTTTTTCGTATTCTGTTTATTTGAGAAATTTTTCTGTCGAAAGAGAAGAAATTCGTTTGTCTGAAATGACGATCACCATCAGTTCACCTGATATGACCTATATGCTTCATCTTTTCAATGGTCTGCAAGAAATGCAAACCTATCAAGCAGGTGAGCATGAGTGGATACGAAAGACGATGAAATGGCTTCCAGAAGCTAGTATTTGTGAGGACAAGGTCTTTTTTAAAACTCTCTCACCTGTACTGGTTGAAGATAAGGATGGAAACCCGGTTCATCCAGGCGATCAAAACTATGAACGGGAGCTTAGTTATTTTGCCTCATTGCGGATTCAATCGTTGGCTAAGCGTGAACCTTACCGGGAGTTACGGATTGTGCCAGGAAACCTAAAACGACGTGTCATCAAAGAAAGCAATTCAACTTTTCGTGAAAGTCAAGCAGGAGCCTATTTGACATTTACAGCCTATCAAGGAATGTATCAATGCACTGGTCATCCAGAAGATTTACAGCTTCTATATCAAGGCGGGCTGGGCAAGCGGGTTTCCCAAGGGTTTGGATTACTTGATTATGCAGGGGAAGGGGGACAGCCATGAGCGCGATACATATCGAGGCGGAGGATTGGTTAATGACGGCTGCCTTAATTGGTGTAGTCCGACTATTTGAGAATGAGGATTTGATAACCTCTTCTGGTGTGAAGCTGGAAAAACATCATTTAAAAGAAATTCCTAAAAAATATTTTGATTATTTGTTAACCCATTTTAGTATTGTAGACCGTGATGTCGATCGTATGAAATGGCAAGTTAACCGAGCCAACATAAAACCGGAACAAGTGAAGGACTGTGCTAAGGAAATTCGAAAGATCATGGGGGAACAAGCGAAAAAAGTCGAAAAGTATTTTGCTGATACAGATGAAGCCGTCAAATTAAAAACACTATTGGACAATCTTAAAGCAGTTAAGGCGGGGGATGATGGTTCAGTTATAGCTGAAGCGGTACACGAATACAAACAGATTATGTCAACCCCTTTTATCAATGAAAAGCTAACATTAAACTACGTCAAAGCGGTTATTCTAGGACCACTTTATGGCCAACCCAGCTTTCTACAGCCATCTTTTAATGCCAAAACGAGAGAAGCGCATGAACAACAGTTTTATAAAGACTTTGTATACGCTGCGGAGTTGGATTTTGAATTTTATGAACAAGTGAAAGGTGGGTATCAGTTAGAGACGCTTCTTCCGTTTTTAGAAGAGAGAGAAGAATACAAGCCTTTCAAGGATTGGCTGAAAAAACTAAAAAAAATGTCTTCTGCTGAGGTGCTTCACGCTTTTTTTACGGAAGAGCAGTTGCCATGTTCGTTTGTAGAAGGGTTTATTGCTACACAGTCTTTTGAAGAAATGGTGTTTTCACCACTAGCATTATCAAAAGAAAAGGCGGCTAATTTTAACTGGAATTTCAACCGGAATACCCCGGTACCGATTAGTGGCTTGGCGAGGTTGCTTCTATTTTTAGTGCCAATAGGCTTAACTACCTATACTCGCAAAGTCGGCTCAACGACATCAGGAGAGACGTTGCGTTTTTCTGGATTGATTCTTTCCCAGCAATTGTTTCCGGAAATCGTGAAGCATAACGAGCAATTATTCGCAGAACGGCAAAAAAAAGGCACTACGTTCGGCGAGGCGATTGTGACCGTACTGGCGGATGCTTCTGCCAAGGCTAAAAAGAAAAGTCAATCGTATATGTATGTCGAGTTTTTCTCCAATTATCAAACAAAAAAGACGCTTCTAGACTATTACCATATGCCAGGCTACTTAGTTAATTACTTGAATAACCACGGGCACTCGATCTTTCAACTTAAACACGCTGAATTACGTGATCGTTTTGTGCGAATGTTGATGAAAGGGATCGATACGAAGCAAGTGGTCTTTGACTACATCCGAACAGCGATAAAAGAACCTTTTCATGCCGTTGGTGCATTCTCAGCAGTAAAGGAAAGAAAGCGGTTAAATCAAGCGAAAAAGGGAGTGAGCAATTTGACAAATCAGGATAAGAAAATTTCGTTTATCTATATGAAGGGCGCTGAGTTAAGGCGCAATTATGTAAGGCCAGCAACAAGTACGGAAGAAGCGGGCATTTATCAGGCTAGTGGCCAAAAGAAATTGGAGAGTATCGCCTACCGGCTCTTAAATTCCGTCAAAGCAGGAAACCGTCATGCATTTATGGATACCGTATTCCGAATGTATATGGGAACGGGCTTAACAATCCCAACGATTTTCACTGACATTAACAAGGAACAAGGGTTGGATTTTGAAACAATTGCTAGTGCGTTTATAACAGGTTTGTTGGCAGAAGATCGTTCAAACAGTAAAGAGGAGGTAAAAGCGAATGGGTAAAGCAATTTCATTTACAGTTATCTTTAAAGCAAATTCATTGAATTATGGGGAAGGTGTCGGCAATGTATCCGAATTAAAAAAGATTCATCGTGGAAATGGCGATGTCTACACATTTGCGTCTCGGCAAAGTTTACGTTATGACATTGTCCGACTTGGAAACGAGCTGTTTGAGTGGAATTTAAATACAGTAGATAAAACAAAAGGAACACTTCAATTTAAGGATGACGTAACAATTGCTGACTCTGTTGAAATGGATTTATTTGGTTACTTAAAAACAGGTAAAAAGTCAATCAAACGTCCGGCGGTCGTTCGTCTTTCCCATGCTGTTTCCCTTGAACCATACCGCCACGACATGGAGTTTTTAACGAATATGGGTCTTGCCGAACGAATTGATGAAACGGCCAATTTAGCAAATATTGAACAGCATGAGAGTTTGTATGCGTATACAGTTACGGTTGATTTAGCTAGAGTCGGAAATGACCAGGGTGAAGAACTAGCAACAGAAACAAAATGTGATCGTGTCCAGCAATTTTTGGATGTTGTGAAATTATTAAATCGCCATATTCGCGGACGGCAAGAAACATTGTCTCCTTTGTTTGTCATTGGTGGACTTTATCCAGTTGCGAATCCATTCTTTTTGGGTCGTGTTCAACTAAGACCAGATTCACGGACGTGGGATTTGAATTTAGACAGTATTGCTGATGTGATGGATACAACAGTTGGCAGTAACCGAATTGGTGATTATACACGAATTGGTTTCGTAACCGGTCAATATGGAAATGAGAGTCAATTTGAGCAAGCAGCTGAGGGCAAGGCGGGAACAGTAGAAGCATTCTTTAAGGCTTTAAAAGAGGAAGTAGCACGCTATTATGGAGTGACTCAGTAATGAAAGTTCTTCGGTTGAAGCTTTACCAAGAAACAGCTTGTTATAAGAAACCGTTTGCTTTTAAAGTCTCGGAAACGTACCCGTTGCCTCCTTATTCTACTGTAAAAGGGATGCTTCATGCGGTACTAAATGCAACTTCATTGGTTCCGATGCGTTATAGCATCCAAGGCAGGTACGATACGCTTGTTACTGATTATCAAACCCACTATTTTTTTAAAAAGAGCAAGACGGAGGAATTTGTGTTAACAACAGCAGGGCTGGGGATCGAACGAGAATTCAAGGATTTGACCTCAATGCCGATTTACATGCATTTGCTATACGATGTAGAACTGCTGATTCATGTAAGCGCAGAGGAAGATGTTCTTCATCAGTTAAAAGAGGCCATTTTATCTTCAGACAGCCATCTGAGCCTTGGACGCTGGGAAGATCTTGTCCGCGTTGATGAGTGTGAGTTGGTGGAGACGAAACAGGTAAACGACGATATCACTTTACAGTCTTACAGTGCTTTTGTACCTGAACAGTGGTTAGACGAAGGTGATTATTTTCCCTATAAATTAAATTCTACCTACCGATCACTAGACGGAAATGTTAGGGTATGGGATAAGATTGCTGTCGGATATGTTCAACCAGGTTATACGATAGAAGAGCCATTAATTGATTCGTACGGGGACTGCGTATTGTTGCATAACTAAACGAATAAAGAAGTCAGGACAACTGGCTTCTTTTTTACTAGGAGGAGATTGTATGGACTTTTATGCAAAATCGGATCCTGAAGAAACCATTCGTGAGCATACAGAAGAGCTGTTAAAACGTTACGAACAATTGAAAAAGCAGTATGGGGACCGATTACCTTTAACAGAACGTGATTGGTACTTGTTGAAAATCATGGTGCTCTATCATGATGTTGGGAAAGCCGATGCGTTTTTTCAAAATAAAATCAGGAGTGCCTTAGAAAAGCCGTTGCTTCAAGCAGCCTCTGCGTTTGATGTCCAGCATAACTACTTATCTATCCTTGCCATCCCTGTTAAGCAACTAGGTCTGGATAAAGAAGAGGAAAAGCTGGTTATGCAGGTGATTGCTTACCACCATGAACGGGATCGTCCCGTGCATGTGGTAGAAGCGTTGGCTAACTATCGTGAAAATATATTACCAATTCGTGACAAGCTGCAAGCTCATATGGGGTTAGAAATCGAGGAGAGAATCAAGCAGAAACGGTTTGATCGCATAAGCACATCACAGCGGTTTACTCCTAGTCATGGTCCAATTTTTCGTCGATATGTACTCTTAAAAGGATTATTGCACCGGCTAGACCATGCGGCCTCAGCTCACGTCCCAATTGAATTAAGTCATGACTTGGCTGTTGGCGATTACGTCAATCGTTTTATGGAGCGAGAGTTTAATGGTGCGAAAAAGGAGCTGCAGCAGTTTACGGAAGCAAATCAGGACAAGCATGTTGTAGTTGTGGCCCAGACGGGGATGGGGAAAACAGAAGCGGGGTTGCTATGGCTTGGGAGGGAGAAAGGTTTTTTTACGTTGCCTCTCCGCGTTAGTTTAAATGCGATGTACGATCGGATTGTCAACCCGGACAAAATTGGCTTCACTCATGTAACAGATGAACATGGTGAGACCGCAACAGGCCTACTGCATTCAACAAGCTTAGATTATTTGCTGGATACGGTAGAGGGCGACGATTCTATCCTTGAAAAAGTCCATGCGCAATCAAAAGAATTTGCTAATAAACTTGTTATTTCTACCATCGACCAAGTATTAAAATTCCCATTCTTCTATCTTGGGTTTGAAAAAGAGTATGCGACCATGGCTTCTTCCAAACTAATTATCGATGAATTGCAAGCGTATAACCCAAAGATTGCTGCACTGCTTGTACGCGCCATGGCCATGATCGACGAAATTGGCGGCTCCTTTTTAATCATGACAGCAACCCTCCCTGACTTTTATTATAAAGCGCTCCAGCGGGAATTAAAGCAGCCGAACAAATCCATTTGTTACGGAGAATTTATTGATGATCAAGTTAAACGGCATAACGTCTCGATTCGGGAAAAGTCGATACTTGATTGCGCGAAAGAAGCGGCTGAAGCTGGGAAGACAAAAAAGGTATTGATGATCTGTAATACGGTAGATCAAGCAAGAGAGCTGTATAAAGAAGTTGTAAGGCAGTTGCATAAAGAAGTTGTGCTTCATCATCCCAACACAGAGCAGCAAATAGAAGGACAGCAGAACTGGACTGAAATCCATAAAGAAGTCGTTCAACATTATCCTAATATTCACTTGCTGCACTCACGGTTTATCCAAAAAGACAGAAAGCGGTTGGAGTCAAAGATTATGGCATTCGCGAAAAGTGAACAAACAGGTATTTGGGTGACAACTCAGCTTGTGGAAGCAAGCCTCGACATCGATTTTGATGTACTCTATAGCGAAATGGCTTCTCTTGATAGTCTGTTTCAACGATTAGGTCGCTGCAACCGAAGAGGGGAAAAGACAATTGATGTAACAAATGTCCACATTTTGACTAAAGACGTGAGTGGCGTCGGTTCTGTATATGATCAAGAGATTTATCAGCGAAGCCTGGACTTACTAAGCGAACAGAGTGGTGTGTTGATGGAAACGAAGAAACATGCGATGATTCAACGTTTGTATGATGAGGAGGCTTTAGTAGGGACGGATTTTAAAGCAGAATTTGATGAAACATTAAAGCAACTAAAATCTCGCCCTCTCTATGAAATTAGCAAACAAAAAGCACAGTCTTTGTTACGAGATTTTCAACAAAACCAGGTGGTTCCAACTATGTTTTTAGAATTGGATGAGGTCCAGCAGGCGATCAACGATTGGGAAAATGCCAACAAGCAATTTGAGCGGAAGGAGGACATCAAACGGGCAAAAAGGAAGGCTCGGCGTACGATTGAAAAATACTCTGTTAGTGTAAATAAGTTTAAAAATCTAGGTTTGAGTGATTTCTATGGGATAAAAGGGCTGCACATAGCCGAGTGTCGATATGATGCAACGCTTGGGTTATTAACGGATGAAATAGAAGGTTTTTTCTCATAAGAAGACAATGTCCACAAATGGAGGGGAAGTGTCATGCAAGCACAAACAATTGGAGGAGTCGATATTCATTACCTATCACTGTGCAAAAGAAAACTATGGCTGTATAAACATGGGATCTCCATGGAAACGGAGACAGATCGGGTAAGGGAAGGAAAAGTGCTTCACGAAACGGCTTATCCAAGAGTCGAAAAAAGGGAGATTCTAATTGACAATGCGTTTAAAATTCGACTCCATGGATGGTGAATATGTTCGAGAAGTAAAACTATCAAGTCGAATGAAAGATTCGGATAAAATGCAAATGCTGTTTTACTTATATCAGCTTGATCAAAAAGGAATCAAGAAAAAAGGATTGATCAGTTACACAAAAGAGAAGCGGACGATAGAGATGGTCTTAGGGGAAAAGGAAACACAACAAGTAAGACAAGCAATTGCGGAGGCTTTTCAGGTGATTAAGCAGCCTAGGCCGCCAGTGGTCAAGAGATTGTCCTACTGCAAAAAATGTGCCTATTATTCATTTTGCTATGCTTTGGAGGTAGATGACGATGATGCGTGATCATTATGTTTTTTCAAGTGGACGGCTTCAAAGAAAAGACAATACCGTATATTATATAGCCGAAGAAGGTGCCCGTAAGACATTACCTATTGAAAAAATCCGAAACCTTCATATTTTTGGTGAAGTGGATATGAATACAAAACTACTAAATTACTTAAGCCAGTATGATATTTGTATACATATCTATAATTATTACGGCTTTTATGCAGGGACATACTATCCACGTGAAAAAAATATCTCTGGTTTTCTTTTGGTTAATCAAGCAGAACACTACACTCACAAATATAAACGTTTGTTTTTAGCTCATCAATTTATTGCCGCTGGGATACATCATATGCTTCGAAATCTACGAAAGCGAAAAAAAGAAACTGCAACCTCAATCGAAGCCATCATGGCGATTCAACCAGATTTACAGACTTGTACAGACATTCCCATGTTAATGGGAAAAGAAGGGCAAATCCGAAAGATGTATTATGAAGGTTTTCAGCATTTAATCAAACAAGATTTTGTCTTTTCCAAAAGAACAAAGCAGCCTCCTAATGATCCAATAAACGCGCTTCTTTCTTTTGGTAATACGATGATGTATCAAACAGTCTTATCGGAAATTTACCGTACAGCGTTAAATCCGACTATTAGTTTTCTCCATGAACCTTCCACAAAACGGTTTTCTTTGAGTTTAGATTTAGCTGAAATATATAAGCCGTTGATCGTCGATCCACTTATTCTTACATTAATTAATAAAAGAACCATTACGAAAAAGCATTTTGAAAATTTTGAGGGTGAGATTTGCTATTTAAACGAGGAAGGAAAGAAGCGATTCCTCCGAGCTTGGGAGGAACGGCTACAAACAAGTATCATGCATCGAAAATTAAAGCGAAAAACGACTTATCGGTATTTAATTCGCCTTGAATGCTATAAATTGATCAAACATTTTATCAATGACGAAGTCTATAAACCACTGAAAGCGTGGTGGTAGCTGTGTTTGTCATTATAACCTACGACGTTAGCGAAAAGCGTGTCGGAAAAGTGTGCAAAACGCTACGGAAGTACCTTGATTGGACACAAAACTCTGTATTTGAAGGGGAAATCACGAAAGGTACTTTGAGCAAATGCTTAGCTGAGCTTGATGCTATCATCGAAAAAGAAGCAGACTCGATCTATATATACCAAGTAGCCAATCCAAAAAATCTTAAAAAATCCGTCCATGGATACGAGAAAAATCTTACTAACTTATTTTTATAAGTGGTAGAATGAAGGAAAAGAAACCCATCTATGCAGTGAATTGATTTTCGAGGTAAATGGAGGAAGGCCTTGTCAGAATTATAGTTTCAGCTACTTTAAAACGTTTCTAAATAGGCAACCGACGATTCAATGCAAAATGAAGATATTTGATAAAGCAACAATCATAAAAAAGCCCACAGTACTAAGGCTTTCAGTTGGCTAAAATGAAGGGTTTTATCTGAACATAGAGGGTTATAAATCCGTAATGTAATAATAAATACGATCTTGTCCCTCCATGTTTTATCTGAACATAGAGGGTTATAAATGAACAACGAGGTTATGGTAAAGAAAGGCGGGAAGTTCGTTTTATCTGAACATAGAGGGTTATAAATGAAGAAATTAAAAAACAATTCGTAAGTGTCTATCTCGTTTTATCTGAACATAGAGGGTTATAAATTTGCTCATCCGTCATCCTAAGGAGCTTGTCGCTCTTGTTTTATCTGAACATAGAGGGTTATAAATTAAGGTCTATCGTTTCAATATCGAAAACTTTCTCTCCGTTTTATCTGAACATAGAGGGTTATAAATTTGCATGGCGTCATCCTTTAGTCCAGTGAACCATACAGTTTTATCTGAACATAGAGGGTTATAAATAAGAAGAAAAGGAGTGAATCAAATTGGATAACAACGAGTTTTATCTGAACATAGAGGGTTATAAATGAATACAAGATTAAACTAAGTTGGAAGTGAAGTCATGGTTTTATCTGAACATAGAGGGTTATAAATTCGTAAATATCGGGAGCGTCCGTTTTGTACCGGTCCTGTTTTATCTGAACATAGAGGGTTATAAATGGTCACTGTTATCGTCGTCCAACGATATTGCGTGATACGTTTTATCTGAACATAGAGGGTTATAAATGTGGGACTGGCGGAGACGTAATACGTTGTTTATCGAGTTTTATCTGAACATAGAGGGTTATAAATTAGCCATTGTGGTCGGTTGGAGTACATCCATCTCAAGTTTTATCTGAACATAGAGGGTTATAAATCCGGCCGCAACCGCGCCAATCCCCGCCTCGACAAACGTTTTATCTGAACATAGAGAGTTATAAATGTGGAGCGTACTAAACCTCGTCTATTTCCGCGATATGGTTTTATCTGAACATAGAGGGTTATAAATGACCTTCGCCGTGCCGAACCGTCTGCAGGACGAAGAGAGTTTTATCTGAACATAGAGGGTTATAAATTCCGATCTTTTCGGCTATCACGTTAATGATCTCTTTGTTTTATCTGAACATAGAGGGTTATAAATGAGTTACGAGAGATGTTGTTGGATTTATGGCGAGAGGTTTTATCTGAACATAGAGGGTTATAAATTCAATAAAGGAACAAATGTTCCACCTTGGTTAAATTCGTTTTATCTGAACATAGAGGGTTATAAATTACACCCAATTCGAATAAAAACATCTATCAATTATGAGTTTTATCTGAACATAGAGGGTTATCAATCTCCATCAACGTTTTCTTCTTAGGGGAGAGGATTAGATCTGATGGCGAGGGGGGAAGTATAGCAGAATGAGAAGAAGGGAGGACGGATTTTATAGCTCAATATGGTACTCTCCCGTTGTTTATAACCATGAAGATTGATAGAACTGTGTATTCAATTTTATAACGATCCAAGCACTAGTCTATACAAATTTATCACAAGTTAGCTATCCAACCAACTAGCTTGGCTCTCTAGTTTTGAAATCGAAAAGACGATAAGGGTAAAAAGAAGATCTGCTATCTTAACATTTTTGGGTCATTATTTTTACTTTGCTGGCGGTCTTGACACGCGTTCGCTGTGGCACCAAATCTCTTAAACCAGTCCTACTTGCAACGGAAAAAACAGAACCTAGGTGAAAGCGATCAAGAATTATAGCAGATCAAGGTAAAAGCCACCAGTAGACAACATTCGAAGCATCTTTTGAAAGGAGTTACTCCCGCATGGCAAAACCTAATGTTGTGACGAAAGAAGAATTAATCGAGGCAGCCAAGCGCTGTATTGTTGAAAAAGGAATTCATAGTTTAACCTTGAAATCGGTTGCCGAGGGGGCCGGTGTCACCCAAGGAACCGTATATTATCATTTTAGAAGCAAGGATCAATTGATGTTGGAAATTGTAGAGAGCATGTGTACCTCGGCCTGGCATTCATTAGAATCTATGAGTAAGCAAGAAGGCGAAAATACCCATTGGATTCAAGCGGCCTTGCACTCAGCACATGACCGAACAACGAAAGATGCGTACTTTCATAAACTACTTGCTTCCTTAATCGTGACCGGATTTACTAACGAACAGATACGACAGAAGCTGGAGAAGTTGTTCCAATTTGAAAATCAAGTGCTGAAGGAGCAAATGGCGGCGGTCCTAGGAGATCATGAACTTCACGGCGTCTCTTTAGAGGTGTGGAGCGTTTTGTTTAACGCCTTAATCGATGGTTTGGCCATTCAGGCTTTAGTTGCAGAGAATACGGACATCGACGGTCTTTATCATCATTTGCATCTTTTAGTAAATAAACTACTTGAAGCCTCACGAGCTTAATGAGTTAACTTATAACTGAAGGTAAAGGAGTGTTTTTATGTTTTTTCTACTTTGGGGTGTTTTGGTTTGGCTTGGTGCTACTGGAGTTTTCAAATTGGCGGGACACTTCTTTTTTTCTCCTGAAAATCCAACACTGATGATCCTTTCCTATCTTCTCGTGATCCCATTGATACTGGTGTTAACCTTGCCGCTGTATAAATGGAAACAGTTAAATGATCACGAGAAACTAAAGGCCGCTATTTTTATTGCATTGCCTGGCATGCTGCTGGATGTGATCGTTCTTCTTAATTTTCAAGAGATTTTTACAAATCTTAGCCCTGACGCCGATCAATATTTTGCCTCATGGTTGCTCTGGGCGTATTCGCTCATGATCATGACCGGTTTTTTGAAAGCAAAAACCAAATGAGAGGCATGCCGTGTCCTTCGTGTTTCCCAGTTTTGAGCGTGTAGACCTTTTTTTCTTCGCAGTCTCTAGTTTCTTACAACCGCATGCTGCTGGATGTGATCGTTATGGTAATATGAAGGAACAATGGTCAGCTAGCGAAGTGGCCACCTGAGCAGGGGGATCTATATAGATGGAAACGAATGCATTAGACGTCAATAAGCAAAGCTGGGACCAGGCGGCGCCACGTTTTTTTGCGAGAAATCCTTTACCAGAATACGGGCCACTTGCCCCGAGTGAAGAAGAGCTCCATTTATTTGGAGATGTTGATCGTTTGAAAGTGCTAGAGATTGGCTGTGGTAGCGGGCATTCTTTAAAGTATTTAGATGAAAAACAGGCGGGGGAGCTATGGGGGATTGATTTATCGACCAAGCAAATCGAGGTGGCTCAGACGGTTTTAAAAGATTCTAGGGCACCGGTCACCTTGTTCGAGTCACCGATGGAGGTAAACCCAGGCTTGCCTACGGATTATTTTGACATCGTGTTCTCCATTTATGCACTAGGTTGGACAACGAACCTCACGAAAACGTTAGAGAATGTCTACCGCTATTTAAAGCCAGGAGGCTCGTTCATTTTTAGTTGGGAACATCCAATGTACAACCGTGTGAGACAACATCAACACGGTTTAACGGTGGATAAGTCTTATCACGAGGAAGGGGCTTATGCACATGAAGCATGGTCGAGTCCTGCTATAATGCAGCAATACCGGTTGAGTACCTATCTCAATCATCTAATTGATCACGGATTTAAAGTGGAGCGAGTGATTGAGGATGTTTGTTTGGCTGATGTTCAAAAGCACACGAATGGCTGGTACGGATACGAAAAAGCCCAAATGATCCCCATCACTTTGATCATAAAATGCCTAAAACAATAAAATGTGGAAAACATGTGGATAAGTTAATACTATAATCACTGTCAGCAAAGCTTTGTTGGCAGTTTTTTTGTAGGTCGTAAAAACTAGTACTGCGTAACTGGATAAGGATGTAAGTCGTGATTTTCTCGATTGGATAGAAAAGGTCGTATGATCATGCTAAGAAACAACTTATCATTTTAAATTTTAAGAAATTTTTAATAATGTTGTATAATTAGAAAAATGAAAGGGGATTGTCTTATCAGGATTTATAAGGGAGGTTAGGTATTCAAATGAAAAACAAAAAAATTATTAATGTTTCCGAATCTATTTTATTGGTCAGCTCATTTTTTATGTTTATGTTTGTTAATAAATATTTAGTGTTTATACCTGAATTTAAATATATTTTTGAGAGATATACTTTATGGTACATATTACCTGTTATAACTTTAGGTTTAGCTATACATTCATTTTGGAACAGGGAAACCTAATAATTCGGTTTTGATAATTATAAAAAAGGGTGGCTGCCAAAATTTGTTTTGTCTGACCCTCTTGGCACTGAATCGAATAGACAGGCTGGTAGCATTTGCTTTTATCCCCATTAGTCATTTTATTCTTCCGATTCTAGTGCGCCGATATTGGTTGGGGTGTGGATGGCACGTAAACACTTGTTAACGGAAGCGCATCTTCATCGTAAACAGCTACGCCGCATGGCAGTTGTCGGGATTTCGATTGCGCTTGTCGGTGGTCTGCCTCTCGCGATCGTTGGGGCACACTCATGGGAACTGAGCCCAATCGCCACTGGCTTGATCCAGGCGATCCACATCATGTCTGGTATTGCCGGGGGGTGTGCATATGCTGCCTTGTTTGGCCTGCTCGGTCCTGTGGTTAATCGTTCAGCGTTGGCCATTCGGGCTTTGGTCGCGCTAGGGAAACGCTCCTTTACCTTTTATGTTTTCAATGAAACGATGCTCGTTCTGTTGCTCTCCCCGGTCGCTTTAGGGCTTGGAGGAGGGCTCCATAGCACAGGAGCTGCTGTGACCGCCATCCTTATTTGGCTGACTGCGGTTGGGCTTGCCTTTTTGTTGGAGAAAAAGAACATGCGTGGCCCTCTCGAAGTGTTATTGCGTTGGCTTTTAGACCGAAATGCTCCAAAGTTAAAACAAACACAAGCATGATCTACGGAAGGTCGTTCTTAGGAGCGCCTTTTTTGTTGAAAGGAAGCGAAACATCTTTGCAGGGATCGGAAAGAGGAGACAGAATAGGAAAATGGATCAACGATTAAAGGGGGCTACGTATTGAAGTATATGATTTCATTGTCAAATCGATTGATGCAGCGCTATTTACCGGACCCTTTTCTCTTTGTTGTTCTTCTCACGTTTCTCGTATTTGCTCTATCCTTGATCTTCACGGAGAGTACACCTCTTACAATTGTTCAATACTGGGGAGAAGGCTTTTGGGGGCTGCTGTCGTTTTCCATGCAGATGGTTCTTGTGCTTGTAACAGGACATGTGCTAGCAAGCAGTCCTTTGTTTAAAAAGGGGCTCGGTGCGCTAGCTGGGCTTCCAGCTTCTCCAGGGCAGGCGATTTTATTAGTAACCGTCGTTTCTTTAGTCGCTAGTTTTATTAATTGGGGGTTTGGTTTAGTCATAGGTGCCTTGTTTGCAAAAGAGTTAGCGAAAAAAGTAGACAACGTTGATTATCGGTTGTTGATCGCGAGCGCCTACAGTGGGTTTATGATTTGGCATGGCGGATTATCAGGCTCCGTGCCTTTGACGATTGCTACACCAGATCACTTCGCCCAAGATATGATCGGAGTCATTCCGACAAGTGAGACGATTTTTGCGCCGTATAACTTGGCGATTGTTTTTGCACTATTTATTGCGATTCCCCTTGCCAATCGCTTAATGATGCCGGGAAAATCAGATACGGTGACGGTGGATCGCTCCTTGTTGGACGATGGACGGGATCTGCAAGCGGCTTCCCTTGAATTAGAGGCGATGACACCTTCAGACCGCCTTGAGAATAGTCGGATGATCTCCCTGTTGGTTGGTGTGCTCGGACTTGTTTTTTTAGGTTATTACTTTGCAACCAATGGATTTGAGTTAAACCTAGATATCGTCAACTTCTTGTTTCTCTTCCTTGGGATTTTATTTCACGGCACGCCAAAGTTGTTTTTGAAAGCGGTAACAAATGCGGTGAAAGGGGCGAGTGGCATTATCATTCAGTTTCCTTTTTACGCGGGGTTAATGGGGATCATGGTTTCCTCTGGGCTGGCTACCGTGATGTCCGAAGCTTTTGTGTCGTTTTCAAACGAAGTGACCTTCCCGCTGTTCGTTTTTCTCAGTGCGGGCATTGTTAATGTGTTTGTTCCTTCCGGTGGCGGCCAGTGGGCGGTGCAAGCGCCCGTTGTGCTAGAAGCTGCGCAAAGCTTAGGAGTTCCTGCGGCTAAGGCAGCGATGGCCGTTGCGTGGGGAGATGCGTGGACGAATATGATTCAACCGTTTTGGGCGCTTCCCGCTCTTGCGATTGCTGGTTTGAAAGCGAAAGACATTATGGGCTTTTGCGTGATGATTTTAGTTGTGAGCGGCGTAGTGATATCGCTCGGATTTTTGCTTATGTAACAAAGGTTATGTGAACTGTGTGAGGGAAATGAATCGATCCTTACACAGTTTTTTCGTAAGGATTATGATCAATTTGAGATTGAAACAGTCATGCAAGTAGGAACGATATTCGGGCACAAAAATTCAGAAGGAACCCTCGTCTCTAGTGCAGCGATCATTCCATATGAGTCGAAGCTAGCTTCGATTGGGATGGTCATCGTGTCTAGTCAATGTCGAGGGCTTGGTCTCGGTCGGGAAGTCACCGAAGCCTGCATCAAGGCTACACTGGAAGATACGACGTTGATGCTTATTGCGACAGACGAAGGCCGGCCGCTCTATGAAAGATTGGGGTTTGCAGCGGTTGAACGAATTCATAAGCATCTTTGTGATGATTATAAGGAACCGGAGTCGATACCAAGCATGGATGTTACGATTGAAGAGCTTCGATCGAATGATTTTCGCCAACTGGTTCAGTTAGATGAAGGTGCAATGGGCGTTAGAAGAAGTCGGTTTCTCAAGCAACGGACGACTCAAGCAAACCAAAGCCTAGTGGCAAAAGACAAAGCTGGGAACGTGATTGGGTATGGCCTTTCGATTTTAGGGCTAATCCATTTAATCATCGGGCCGATTGTCGCGCCAAATCATGAAATTGCCTGCTTGGTCCTTGATCGGTTAGCTTGTCAACATAAAGGAAAGCTTCGAATGGATGTGCCATCAGGGCATCATACGTTTTTACAGCATTTGCAGCGAAGAGGGTTTACTGAGGTGAACACACCACCTGTCATGGTGAAGCAATCAGCCTACGAACCGAGGCGAAACGGTACGCTGTTCGCGATTGCGGCCCAAGTGTTTGGATAAAATGTTTAAATAAACGTTTAATTAAGCGTATGTAACGAGAGAGCGGACTGTTCGTAACTTATAGAAAGGGTGCGAGAATTATAAATAGGCAAATTCCCCTCTGTCTAAGGTAGGCAGAGGGTTTCTAGTTGGATGCCATTCCTTTAGCATGAAAGGGTTTTTATATCTAAATGAACCAGCTATATGGAAGAATTTAGTCGGTTATACCTACGTTTTTTTTTTACAAAATAAAGATCGTTTTTCCCGTTTTTTGTCATGATGAGAAAAGGGCTTTTTCGTCGTGTATAATGTCGATTGAAAGGTGCATGATGTGATGTCTCAATGAGTGTGGGGAGCACAAAATTGAGAGATGGGCTGCGAGATCACAGAGGATTCACATTCTTTCAGTGGGTGAGAATATGAGGTGCTTCTGGTCTTTTTTAATTAAAAATCAGCTTAAAGAGAAAGAAGGAGAAAACCATGAAAAAACATTTATGGGGAAAAACGTGTTTAGCTGTATCATTAAGTGTCATGGTGACCGCATGCTCTTCTGCACCTTCCACAGAACCAGTCGATGAGCCGAGCGAGACACATGAGGAAACGAGCGGTGGCGCACACGAGGTTCATTGGTCTTACACTGGAGACACTGGTCCAGAGCATTGGGCAGAGTTGGATTCGGAATATGGTGCTTGCGCTCAAGGAGAAGAGCAGTCACCGATCAACTTAGACAAAGCGGAGGCCGTTGATACCGATACCGAAATCCAAGTTCATTATGAGCCGAGCGCGTTTACGATTAAAAATAATGGTCACACGATTCAAGCAGAGACTACCTCAGATGGGAACACGATTGAAATCGATGGAAAAGAATACACACTCGTTCAATTCCACTTCCATATTCCTTCCGAGCATGAAATGGAAGGAAAGAATTTAGATATGGAGCTACATTTTGTCCATAAAAATGAAAACGACGAGCTCGCCGTACTCGGGGTCTTAATGAAGGCCGGCGAAGAGAACGAAGAGCTAGCGAAGCTATGGTCAAAGCTACCAGCAGAAGAAACAGAAGAAAATATTTCGTTAGATGAGTCAATTGATTTGAATGCGCTCTTGCCAGAAAGCAAAGAAGGATTCCATTACAACGGTTCCTTAACGACGCCTCCTTGCTCAGAAGGGGTAAAGTGGACCGTGCTATCTGAACCGATTACTGTTTCACAAGAGCAAATCGACGCGTTTGCTGAGATCTTCCCAGACAATCACCGACCGGTCCAACCTTGGAACGACCGTGACGTCTATGACGTGATCACTGAATAGAAATAAATTCCATGTTAAGCAATACTACGCCCTACACGTTAGAGAAACAATCAACCGTGTAGGGTGTTTTTATGTTAGCTCATAGGGGATAAAGGAGAAAGAATAGTTGAAATCACGATGGTTACATGTTCGAGATCATGGAAGTAGCGAATCGCTGTTAAAGGAAGTTTGGTTAGGGGGAATTGTTTAAAGCTTTATGTTTACGAGCTCTCCCTCTTTGCTAGAATTGCCAAAAACCAACACCATATATCTAGTAGTTGTAATTATGGTTTATTCTCATGTTAAAATATAGGCAGTAGGAGTTGAATATCAATACATGAGACCAAAAAAAATTGATCAATCACTTATAATACAAGCATCATTGGCATTACTAGAAGAAAGCAACGTAAAAAGTTTTTCCATTAGAAAATTAGCGGATAAACTAGCGGTAAAAGGTGCCTCTCTTTATTGGCATGTAAAAAATAAAGATGAATTGCTCTGTTTAATTGCTGATTATTTAAGTCAAAAAGTCGAATACCCGAATCCTAGGTTGTCGTGTGAAGTACAATTAAAAGTCCTTTTCTCCCATTTTCGTGATGTGTTATTAACGCATAAGAATTCTGCATATGTATTTATTGAGACCCCGCCAGTTCATCCTAACCGGGTGGAACTTATTTCAAAAGTAAGTGAATTACTTGTTCAGTTTGGATTACCTGAAGAGAAAGTTTTTTCGGCAGCTTGGATGTTAAATAATTATGTCATCTCCTTTGTTACAGAGGAGTACCGTTTAGAAGAAGTGAACGATAAACCAAAAGAGTCGATTGATGATTTAAACCTGCCATTTAATCTGGCCAAGTTTAATACCCAGAAGGAATTTGATTTTGGGCTTGAAGTCATTTTAAATGGATTAAAGCAGGAATGTCTTAAGTAAAAGATCCTCTCGTCCAAGCAAGAGGATCTTTTTAGTGAATGGTGCTTCTCATGTTGAGCAAAAGAAGGGTACATACAAGAAAAACCCAGATCCAAGCTAATACTGTAAACCGAACAATAATGGAAAAGTCAATGATAATGGCACCAATTAACCAACCTAGCCCAGCAATGATACCTAGATACGCAAGCCAACGTTTTAAGACAGGAACAAATAATAACACAATTCCATATAGAATGATCGATAGCCCAAGCATAGCTTGTGAGATGAATGCGGTCGTTCCTAACATCGTTAAAGTAGCATTCGTCTCGATAACAATGGATCCATAGGTTTCCTCATCGGCGGAGACCCATTTAGTTGCTAGTAGCGGAAGGGCGAAGCTATGAATATGGAAATACAGAGCAAAAACACCACAAGTCATGATCATAAACGAATTAGCCACCTTACTCCAAATAATTGCGATCTTATTACTTAGTAATGAAGTCAAGATGATGAAGGAAGCTAGCCATAGGAAGATGGCTGCGATATTGGCTAAGTGAACTTCTCTCCACAAAGTAGAATCTGCCAGGAAGGGGAGGAGTGTCTCCGCTTCTTCAATCGGTGGATTCCCATGTATGGCTGAAGCAAAAATATATAGTAAAGTACCTATTATCCCTAGTATAGCTCCAATTTTTACGAAATTTCGCTCATCAGGATTGATCGTGATACCCATTATGGCTCACCCCTTTTACCTCAAAAACTAACAATGTTAGTTTTTGATTATAAAAAATGATGTAACTTTTAAACAAGTTTACAAATAAGCAAGACCCTACTTCTTAAGGTCCATTCCTTTGACAGCAACGGCTGTAATAAAAATTGTAATGCAAAAAATGGTTGTACTCGAAATTATCGCAATTGGTAAAGTCATATTTCTCCCTCCTCCTTATGGTTTTTAATCTAACGATGTTAGCTTATAATGGTTTGATTCTGTTGTCAAGTTGTAAAAGTGATCATTATTTCTTATTGCTTACGATTAAAACTGATGATTATACCGTTTCTCTTATGTGTAGTACCATTATATGGTGAGTTGATAGAGGAGGCGGTTACATGAAAGCGATAGTGGTTACAGCCTTTGGTGGGCCAGAGCACATGATGTGGGAAGACGTGAGCACTCCGGTAATCAAGGAGAATGAAGTGTTAATCAAAGTGGTGAAAACAAGTGTCAACTTTGCTGATATTAAAGCAAGGTACAGAGTAGGAAAGGGGGAACTCTCCCCTTTATTCCAGGTCTTGATGCTGCTGGATATGTTGAAAAAGTAGGGAGGGGAGTGTCTGACATCCAGGTTGGCCAACGAGTGATAGCATTTCCTAAGAGTGGGTCCTACGCAGAGTATGTCGTCGCAGCTGAATCACTTGTTTTTCCGATCCCAGATGAGATCAACTTTCGTACCGCAGCTACCTCCCCGATCGTTTCTTTTTTGTCCCACCGTCTCCTATGCAATGTGGCGCAAATGGAGCGAGGCGAGTCAGTGTTAGTCCACGCAGCAGCAGGTGGTGTGGGAACGACAGCGATCCAAATGGCTAAGCTGTTAGGAGCGGGGACCGTCATCGGTACCGTAGGGAGTGCGGATAAGATAACAGCCGCGAAAGAAAGTGGAGCGGACGAAGTCATTTGTTATGAGGAAGAGGATTTTGCAAAGAGCGTTCAAGAGATGACAAATGGAGTCGGCGTAGATATTATCTTAGACTCGGTTTCTGGGTCGGTTACAGAGAAAAGTCTTCAATGTTTAGCCCGTTATGGCAGGTTAGTACACTTCGGAAATTCTAGCGGGGCGATTGGAACCATTAAAACGATCGATTTGCATGCAAGTTGTAGGTCTGTTCTCGGATTTAGCCTTGGGACAACCCGAAAGTGTAAGCCCCATTTATTAAAGGAAACCGCTCGCCACGTTCTTCCTTATTTGGCTTCGGGGAAATTAAAGGTTCACATCGGTCATGAATATCGACTAGCAGATGCAGCAGACGCCCATCGATTAATGGAAAGTAGACTAAATAGAGGCAAGATTCTTTTGAACGTGGAATAGGTGAGAAGGGAACATAATTTGTTGAGTGATGTATAGCTTTTGATAGATTTCACCTAAAGGAGAAGGCTCGTCCATTGGCGGGCGTTCTTTTTTAGGTGTTTGTATTTGACCTTCTACACTATTTCCCTTAGTATAGAATATAAATAGGAATGATTACGATTTATGCGAAAGGTACTGACTATGAAAACGAAACCGATTGATCTTTACATCCTGAGTGGTTTTTTAGGGAGTGGAAAAAGTACGTTATTGAAACGATTAATTGAACAAGAGCAAGCTAGGGGCAACAAAATCGGGGTTTTGATGAATGAACTGGGGGAGGTCAGTGTCGATTCCTCCATTGTACCTAAGGATACTCCGTTAAAAGAAATGTTAAACGGTTGTATTTGCTGCACGATTCAAGGGGAGCTTAGCGCCCAGCTCCAATCATTTATCGAGGAGTATGAGCTTGATGTTATTTTCATTGAAGCGACAGGGGCGGCCCATCCTCTTGAAGTGGTAGAGGCTTGTACTCATCCTGTTTTTGCGGGTCAGGTTAGAGTGAGAGGGGTACTAACGGTTGTGAATGCTCGCCAATGGATTGAGGGAAAGATGAGCATCAAAATAAAAAAGCTTATGGAGGCACAAGTGACGTTTGCCGATCTCATCGTCGTTAACAAAGTTGATCAAGTGACAGATGCGCAGGTAGAGCAGCTCACAACAAGTATAAAAGACTTGAATCCGAAAGCGATTATTATACCGACAACTTTCTCAAATCTAGAGCCTGTTCATTCGGAGAGGCTTCATCATGCTGCCGCTCCCTCTTCAAGAGGCTCTGAAAGCAAAGCCCATGTGCATGAGCATTTACATTTACGGACGATGGCCGTTCCGATTCAACATCCTGTGGATCGAATGGAATTGCTTTCATTTTTAAAAGGAATTCAAGGACAGATTTACCGAGTGAAAGGGTTCATTCATCTGAAGGAGTCACCGGGGCTGTTTTTATTCAACTACGCTTATGGTGATCCGATGTTTGAACGGCATCGGACTGATCAGGCGTATGCACCGGTCCTTGTTTTTATCGGAGATGACCTCGATCATCAGGCGATTGAAGAGGGCTTACAGCAATTACAACAATAAAAGGTGACCCGTGCACGTAAAGGAGTGTGGAAGAGATGGCGACGTGGAACTTAACGAAGACGAAACACCATGTCCTTATTTGCAACGGAAGTAGCTGCAATAAAGCGGGGGCTGAACAATTGACCCGATCGATCCGTGCAGAGATTATGGCGAAGGGACTAGATCCTATCATCCATACGACAAGAACCCTGTGCAATGGGCGTTGTCAGGATAAATGTGTGCTCATTACGTATCCTAGTGGCCATTGGTATAAAGAGATGTCAAGCGAGGATGCGCCCCGGTTTGTTGATTCGTTGCTATCAGGGAGACGGGTGGAAGAAAAAATCAGCCATACTTTTAATGGAGAGGCATTTGAACCTACAGAAGGAACCGTCCTTGGCGTTGAAAAGGATCAGGAGCTTGTAAGAAGAGTATCAAAACTATGATAACTGCAAGAAGGTGGGAACCGTCATTGATTTTAAGTGGAAAAACCATTTCAGAAAAACTAACTGAAAAAGAACTAGAGATAACACCGCTGACGGAAGAACAAATTCAACCAGCCTCGGTTGATTTACGGCTTGGTCCTCATTTTGTCACGATCGACGATTCCAAAGAGGCTGTAATTTCATTTGAGCGCCCGATCCGTTATCGGGAATGGACGACAAGTGACGAAACGATCGTTCTTCCACCGCATACTTTTTTGCTAGCGACGACGATGGAAACCGTCAAGCTACCGAATCATTTAACGGCTTTTGTTGAAGGAAGAAGCTCGGTTGGGCGGCTCGGATTATTTATTCAAAATGCTGGCTGGGTGGACCCAGGATTTAACGGACAAATTACGCTTGAACTGTTTAATGCCAATCGCTTGCCCATCGAATTGCCGATCGGACGGAGGATTTGTCAGTTGGTGTTTGCAGAGGTAACGGGGGAAGTAGCACCGTATCAAGGAAAGTACCTTTTTCAAAAAGGTGCGACCATGAGCGAAATTTACAAAGACGCGTTTTAATGGTAATAGAGTTCATTTAGGTGAACTCTTTTTTACGATCAGGAAACAATGCGAAAGGAGAGGACCATGTTAGAACATTTATACCGTCAACTGGTCATTGACCACGCGAAAAAAAGGCGCAACCATCGGAGGATTAGCGGAGAACACGTACAACAAACCCATTATAAAAACCCTACTTGCGGCGATGTGATCACCCTGTACGTGGAGCTTCAAGGTCATCACGTTGACGATATTGCCTTTGTCGGGGAAGGCTGTAGCATCAGCATGGCTTCAGCATCCATGATGACCGAGCTTCTTAAAGGGGTATCCTTAGAAGAAGCTTCAAGCATGCGCCATGCGATGGAGCGCATGATTCGGCATGGGGAAATCTCAAGTGATGTTGATTTAGGGGACGCTCTTTCCTTGGAAGGGGTTCATAAATTAAGAGGGCGACACAACTGTGCGCTCATGGCTTGGCAAGCACTGGATCGAGTCATCGGCCATGAAACAACCTATGAGCCAGTGGCTCGATCGTGAAGACGCCGATAAGAATGGTCGTGTGAACCCCCACGTGCTCGCACCAAAAAAAGACTGAATCGTGCGACAAAATGTGGTAAAGTGGAATATAATCAAATTGGTGGAAGAGTCGTAGAATCAAGTTCAAATGAACGAGAGGGATTCCGACTCACACCTAGTATATGCCATGCTAACCTACATGGAAGCACTTTAATCTCTCAATTTGCCTACGAGTATCACCAACTGTTAAAGTGAGCAAAAGGATGAAGCTCAGGCTGTAAAGGTTGAAAAAGCACGTACGATTCTCATAGTATGAAACGGATCGTGAGGTGATACGGATGGAAAAGTCTCCGCTAGTTCATGAAGGTGGACGGTCGGTCACGTTTCTAAAGCAAGGTGTGGATGAAAAAGGGGCATACTTGTTAGTCGAACATCGGATGATGCAGCAAGGAGCGGTGAATGGACCCCATTGGCATCCGGTTCTACAAGAGACGTTTACAGTGAAAGAAGGACAGATGCGCTTTGTCATTGATGGGGAAGAAAAATTCGTCGAGGCAGGGGAGCAGGTTACGATTGAGCCCAAGCAGGTTCATCAGTTTTGGAATATGAGCGAAGAGCGACTCGTGGCTATACATGAAGTCCGTCCACCCGGAAATCATTGGGCGATGTTCGAATTGCTCCATAAGCTAGAAGTCGAAGGTAAGGTGAACCAGAAGGGGATCCCGACCAACCCGTTATGGGTCGGAGTGGCGTGGGAATTGATGGATGGTTACATAAAGGGGCCACCGCTACTTGTGCAGAAGGTTGTTTTTGGTGGATTAGCCAAGCTGGCCAAGATCTTTGGCTATTATCGTTAAACGACACTCGTTTCCTTTGTGGGAATGATAGACAGATAGAAAGTGACCGTATTAAGATAAAGCCATGTCAGCGTTTTTGAATGGTAGAAGCTAGCTAGACATGCTTTTTTTATTAATCGTTTACATCATCTCTGGCTACAGAAAAAGGGAGATTAATTGCTTGAGGAAATGAAAAGGAAATAATCAGTCAACAGGGCGATTGCTAAAAGGGAGCAATCGCTATTTTTACGTATACGGAGCACTGAGGAGGGGATGGCCTAATGTCAGAGCAGGATATCGAAAGGTTTTTAAGTGAACAAAATAAGAGAGTGGAAGACTTATATCAACCAGTCTTATTGAATCACTGGATGGTAGCGACGACCGGGGAACAGGAATGGAGTGATAAGCACGAGCAATCCTTAAGCGAGTATTGGGCCCATTTTTCCGATCGAGAATCTTTTCAAAAGGTTACTCGCTTTCGAAAAATCGATTCGCTCCCCTTGATGCAGCGGCGGCAACTTGATGATTTACATGATAAAATGATCAAAAATCAATTCGAGGAGGGCACTCGCCAACAGATCCTCTCGCTGGAGAAAAAGATTTCACATGTATTTACTACGTTTCAACCACTTAAATTTATTGATTCACGTTTACCTTTCCTGTTACGCTTTCATTCCCATACGCTAACGACAGAAGCGAGCGCGCTGTTTTTTGGTCGAATGACTAAGATGGCCGAATGGTACGAGCAATTTCTCGGAATTGATCGGGAAACGTGTGAAAGAATCGGACGAAACATGGAAAAAATGCTACAGCGGCAAATGGTCGTGTCGACAAGATGGATGCTTACCTTTAGCTTTTTTGAAAAATCATTGTATGAAGACCCGGATCAAGATATTAATGCTTTGTGGTGGAAGCTCGTCAAGGAGATTCAGTATATGGCCCCCCCAGAGGATACAGGTTCTCCTGATTGGGCGGCAAAAATGCATTTTTCGTTGGCGCCTGTTTACTACCAAGATTACCTTCTAGGGGAAATGGCCGCTTCTCAATTGCACCATTACATTAAAACAAACGTATCCACGGATCTATTCAGTCCGAACGTAGGAACTTATTTAAAGGAAAACGTTTTCAAACTGGGGGCTTTGCTACATTGGAACGATAAGATGAAAAAGGCAACAGGGGAATATTTGACGCCGACGTATTTTATAAAGCAGTTTTTTACGAATGATGAAGCAAGCTAGCGATCCCTTACGAGAGGCGTTACAATTTGGATAAGGTAAACGTATTGTATGTAGAGTGGGATGATTAAAGAAAAAGCGAAGGCCGCGGCCTTCGCTTTTTTCCGTAGCATAAAGCCACGTTTTTCTAAAATCATTCTTCTTCATGAAGCACATGACCTTCCACATGCTTTCGTTCGAGGAGGCGCTTCGTTTTTCGGTAGTCGACCGATTTAAAAATGAAGTCAAAATCATAGTTTGGCGGGTAGAGCTCACTTGCGGGAATATGAAGAGTTAACCGCTTATGGTTGATCCGCTGCTTCTCTCCTTTGATTTGCACGATGTAATGCCCTGTCTCATCAGGCCCTTTATAGACGATGCCAATGGCACCATGGGGAGAGACGGTGACGTTATCCCCTTGGTTGAATTGGGGGATCGGTGCTTTTTTTGTCTTTCCTTTTGTTCGAATATGATTGGACGTACGCAACTGCCTTTCATACCGAAGTCTTTGCGTTGAATCGAGATCTTTAGTGGTGGTATACCGAGATTCTCCTAACTGATCCCCTGTAAGCTGCTGGGCTCGGTGAATGAGCTCTGGATGGAGACCGAGTGTAAAGGCAATGTCGAAGGCTTGACTATTTCCCGTTTCCCCTAATAATAGGCGATAGGTTGGCTGAAGGGTCGCTACATCAAACTCCATTGAGCCGTTCAAAAAGCCTTCATGTGTTTTGGATAGGGACTTTAACTCCCGGTAATGGGTCGTAGCTAAAATCGTCGCTCCTTTTGCGAAAAGCTGCTCCAAAAGAACTTGGGCAAGAGCCATTCCTTCGTTCGGATCGGTTCCCGAGCCGAGCTCATCGACGAGCACCAAGGTTTGATCATCCGCTCGCTCAAGGATGTGAATAATATTTGTTAACCTCGAGCTGAACGTGCTTAAGTTTTGTTCAATGCTTTGCCCATCACCGATATCAACGAATAGCTTTTGAAACACGTGAAGGGAGGTCTTCGGTCCAGCCGGAATCATCAGGCCTGTTTGTGCCATTAAGGTAAGGAGCCCGACGGTTTTTAACGTCACTGTTTTACCGCCTGTGTTCGGACCTGTAATGATAAGCGCCCGTTCACGAATGCCTAGCTTTAGCGAAAGAGGCACGGCTTGCTCCCCTAATAGAGGATGGCGTGCGTCATCGAGATGGATCGTGTAGTCATCGTTAAGGGCTGGGATGACGCCATCAATCGAACGACCGTACTTCGCCTTTGCAAATAGGACGTCATAGTGGTGCATAATGTCCATCGCCAAGTGCAGTTCTTTCTCGATCGCCAACACACTTGCTGTTAACGTATAGAGAATTGTTTCCACTTCATAGCTTTCTGCGGCGAGCAAATCGTCCAATTGTTCATAGAGTGCTCCCACTTCTTTTGGCTCCATAAATACGGTCGCTCCCGAGGACGATGTATCGATTACAGTGCCTGAAACTTTGGAGCGATACTGCTTTTTGATCGGAATCGTGAACCGGCCGTTTTTCTCGACGACTATGTTCTCTTGGAGATAGGAAGCGAGCTTCTTCGAAAGGCACATGGCTTCCGCTTTTTCTTTTACTTCGGCTCGCTTGATCCTGAGATGTCGGCGGATGTTGGCCAGCTCTGGCGTAGCATGGTCGTCAATTTGCCCGTGACGAAGGCTACGCGCCATTTCATCTTCTGTATCGCCCATATCTTCGATTGATTGTACATACGTGGCGACGGTTGGAGCCACTGCTACTTTATCGCGCATATACCTTTTGAGCTTGCGGCAATGCTCGAGAAACGACATCACGCGCTGGAGCTGACTCGGCTGTAAATACAATCCCTTTTTCGCTTGCTCAAGATAGGTGGTCATATCATCGAGAGAATGAATCGGGACACTTGAGTTGATGGCAAGAATCCGTCCTGCTTCATCGACCTCGTGAAGCATGCGTTCAATTTGTTTTTTATTAAGTGTGGGCTTACTCATTCGGATCGTTTCCTTTGCCCGATCTGTATAGGCAAATGATGCTACGGTTTCTAATATGTGATCATAATCAAGTTGTTGTAAAGCTGTATCGTTCATGACGAGAATCGTCCCTTCTGTAATAAAATGTACACAAAAAACGCCTCAAGCAATCGCTTGAGGCGTTCGTTCGCCCTTTACGTTGAATAGACCCCGAATAAAGACAGACGGGTGCCTAGAATGATTGCTCGGTTCTTAACTCGTACGAATAGGTAGCACAAATAAACCGACGTGTATGTCGATTTTTTTACCGATTCGTACGTATCCAATTACGGATTAGTTAAGAACACTCACGCTCATAAAACAAACTCCTTTTTAAGCCCCGTCGGACAGAGGCCGTCAACGTAAAGGTTGTGTAATTACTCCAAGTGTATGCACGTTTCTTGATTTTGTCAATGTCCCCCTTTGGAATTAGTGGTAACGGTTTAAAAAGAGAACGTTGTATAATAGGAAAAAGCATAAAGGAGGGTGTCATGAAAGTAAGTAAGGCAAATGGGGAGCATTACATATGGGGCGACCAGTGCGATGGCTGGCATTTAGTGAAAACCGATGAGTTAAGCATCATCCACGAGCGGATGCCACCTCAAACGCAGGAAGTGCGGCACTATCATGAACGCTCTCGGCAGTTTTTCTTTGTCTTTTCAGGGACAGCGACACTTGAGGTGGATGGTGAAAAAATTCAAATTGGCGTGCAAGAAGGGGTGGAAGTCCCGCCACGTGTCCCGCATCAAATGTTCAATGAGTCAAGCGAAGATGTGCATTTTCTCGTCACCTCACAGCCAAATAGTCGAGGGGATCGGGTGTTGTGTAAATGAGAGAGTACATGGGGAGGCAAGCGATGAAGAAATTGGTAGATGTCAGTCATACGATTGAAAATGGTCTAATCACGTATAAAGGACTGCCGGCTCCGATAATTTGTGACTATTTGAGCCGAGAGGAGTCACGATCCTTCTATGAACCAGGTACGGAGTTTCAAATTGGCAAGATTGAAATGGTAACTAACACTGGCACCTACATTGACGTTCCCTTCCATCGATATGCTGATGGGAAAGACTTATCAGAAGCAACGGTTGAACAAATGGCCGGGCTGGAAGGTGTCGTCATTCCGATCGATAAGCACGTGAGAAAAATCGATGTTGATGTATTTAAAAGCGCAGATCTTCACGGAAAGGCTGTGCTCATCTATACAGGCTGGGACGAGCATTGGAACACGGAACGGTACTTTGAGGATCATCCGTATGTGACGGAGGAAGCGGCGAACTACTTGAAGGAGCAAAAGGTCGCGTTGGTAGGGATCGACTCCCATAACATTGATGATACATCGGGCAAAAGGCGTCCGGTGCATACGATTTTATTAGGGGCGGACATCCTGATTGTTGAACACTTATGCAAGCTGGGACAGCTCGTGGATCAATCGTTTCTTTTTTATGCGGTAGCACCAAAATTCAAAGGGGCCGGTACCTTTCCAGTTCGGGCTTTTGCGGAAAATGTATAAGATATAGTGTTGGGTCTAGAGAGATTGCGAGGAGCAGTCTCTCTTTTTTAGGAGGAAATGAGTTTGTTCATTCCCACTAAATGGTGAAAGATTAAGGGATTTTTAAGATTTTTCGATCATTAAGTTACGCTATAATAAAAGAAATTTAGGACAAATGAAAGAATCGGTGCTGAACGTTGTAGATCTTCTATCGTTACAACAGCGGCATCAGGCAACTCATCTACTTTCGACTGGAAGGAAAACGCTGCTCATAAAATCGCACAAGAACGTGGAAAAAAAGAGTGGTACCGACGCTTTACACTACGGGTTTGCAAAGTGGAGCGAGATTATTTTTTCGAAAGACCCTCCCATTTGTAGTGAAAAAAGCTTTTGACTTTACTGGAAATCAACTGTATAATTGGCGGTGAACTTTTAATGATAGGAGGATTGCTAAAGAATGTATTCTAACAGACTTCGTATTCCAGTTTTGAACGCGTAACTAAATACGTTCAAAAGCTCTGCTTGTGTGCAGAGTAAATGGGATCAGTCTGTCCTTTAGCAATCTTCATTCGGAATATACGATGAGAAGAAAGGCGACTCGTTCTGCCTTTCTTTTTGTTTGTTTAAGGAAAAAAAGGATGACGAGTTGCGAATCTGGTTTGGGTCGTGAAAAGTAGTTACAGGGAATAACTACTTTGTGTCATTGAGACCTTAATCAGCTTCTTTGTGTGATCGCTCTTTCGTTCTACAACGGGAGAGGTCTTTGTGACAGCTTATCATCTAACGAAAACAGGATTGGTCTGTTTCCCTTTTACTCAAATCACAAGCAGAGGCTTGTGATTTTTTTATTGAGAGGAAAGGGATGATCGCTATGACGAAAAAGAAGCATAAATACAGCAATAAAAAACTTAGTCGCGGAGAGCCCCCCAATTTCTCCGGTCAGCATTTAATGCATAATAAAAAGCTACTGCAAGAAATTGTGGATCAGGCAAAGGTTAGTAAAAAAGATACCGTATTAGAGCTCGGCGCTGGCAAAGGGGCGTTGACGACGTTTCTTAGTGAACGAGCGAAAAGAGTGCTCGCAGTGGAATATGACCAAACGTTTATTCAAGTGTTAAACCGGAAAATGGCGCACGCCGCCAATACGACGATCATACACGAGGACATTATGCGCATTCATTTACCTAAGGGGGAATTTGTCGTCGTTTCCAATATCCCATATTCGATTACGACGCCAATTATGAAAAAGCTTCTTTCCAATCCGGTAAGTGGTTTTCAACGAGGTGTGATCGTGATGGAAAAAGGAGCAGCGAAACGGTTCACGTTGCCTTTCATCAAAAATGCATATGTGCTTGCATGGCGGATGTGGTTTGACTTGGAGTACGTCAAAGGGATTTCGAGAGAGTGTTTTTCACCTCCTCCAAAGGTGGATTCGGCGATGGTATTCATTTCTCGCAAGCCGGACCCAATTGTACCGTATAAGGATCGCTCCGCCTTTTTCGGTCTAGCAGAATATGCGCTCCGCGAGCCTAAGGCGCCAGCTGATTCACTGCTACGAGGGATTTTTACAGCTGCACAATTAAAACATGTGAAGCGCAATGCTGGGATTAAGCACGATGTCTCAATTGGTGCATTATCGGAAAGGCAATGGGGCGTCATCTTTGAAACCATGACTCAATATGTAAGACGGCCGCTGTGGCCACGACCGAGAAAGACAACATTATAAAGGGTGTGTAAATAAATGAGCAAAACAAAAGAGCAAGTCGTTGAGCTGGCACAAAAGCACGGAATCACGATTCAGGAAGGATCATTGATATTGAATGAATCCGGTCTCGATTTTCAAGTCGTATTTGCCTTAGATGTGAATGGCGAACGTTGGGTGTTACGCTTACCGCGGCGGGAGGATGTCGTTCCTTCAACGGCGAAAGAAAAGAAAACATTAGAACTGATTGCCCCTCATCTTTCGATGCAAGTGCCAAACTGGGAAGTGTACTCAGTGGAAATGATCGCGTATAAACAGTTAAAAGGGGTACCAGCAGCCACGATCGACCACGGGAGAAAGGCGTACGTATGGGAAATGGACCACACGAACGTCTCTGATCGGTTTATCGACACACTTGCAAGCGGGATGGCATCCTTGCATCAGATCAAGCAGGATGAGGCAAGGCGTGCAGGCGTCCCCGCGGAACAAGCAACGGAGGCAAGGGAACGAATGAGCGTACGTATGGAAAAGGTGAAGTCGGAATTTGGCGTCAGTGAACCACTTTGGGCTCGCTGGCAAAAGTGGTTACACCACGATGCTTTATGGCCAGCCGAAACAGGTCTCGTTCATGGGGATTTGCATGCGGGACATATTCTCATTGGCGAGCAAACGGAAGTGTCAGGTTTTATCGATTGGACAGAGGCGCAAGTAACCGATCTATCGGAAGACTTTGTTCCCCATTATCGAATTTTTGGGGAGGCAGCACTGAATCGGTTAATTGCCGCATATGAAGAGGCGGGTGGTTATGTTTGGCCTTCCATGAAGGAGCACGTGATCGAACGGGAGGCAGCCTTCCCTGTAGCGATAGCCGAGTTTGCTTTAAAATCAGGAATCGGTGAGTATAAGCGAATGGCAAAAGAGGTCCTTGGGGTGGCTGAGTAACTTTGAAATAATAAGAACCGGTCTCATTAGCCGATAGTCGGCTATGGGACCGGTTTGTTTAAGGATAAAAAGGCCACTCTTATTACGTCAAGTGATGATGGTAATAGGGCCGGGGAGAATTACGATTCATACACCTTCGTCATCCAATCGACAATGCTGAGATTTTCTTCTTCGCGCAGTTGTTCCACGTTATGGTGACCGATAATTTTCCCCTCTTTGATTGCAATGACCTCATCTAAAATGTTTTCCACTTCACGAACTTCATGGGTCGTAATAAGAACGAGCTGTCTTTCGAGATCGATGAAGGAGATGAGTCCTTTGACGATCGATTGCCGTACCATCGGGTCAAGCCCTGATAACGGTTCATCCATAAGGATCACGGGGACGTTCCGGGCTAAAGACAGTACGATTTTTAATCGTCCGCGATTTCCTTTCGACAGTTGTTTCAATTTGCTTTCAGGATCAAGCTTCATAAAGGTTAAAATCTCATACGCTTTTTTCGGATCGAAGTCAGGAAATTGACTCGCATAAAATTCAATCGTCTGTTCGACATTGTAAAATCGGTAGTACTCATCAAGCTCAGACAAGTACGAAACCGAGGAGGCGATTCGACGACTCACCTTGTTGCCGTTTACGAGTACTTCCCCTTTTGTCGGGTAAATAAGACCAGCGATAAGCTTCAGCGTCGTGGATTTGCCACTACCATTTTCGCCGACTAAGCCAGTGATCTTCCCTCGTGTGAGCTCCAAATTCACTTCTTGGAGCGCTGCTTTTTGTCTATATTTCTTCGTTACTTGTTGAAATGAAATCATTGCTCAGATGCTCCTTTCTCTGTTAAATAAGATTCGAGCCCTGCTTGAATTTCGTTATCAGAGTATCCCATTTCTCGCATCCCTTGGACGAAATGAGAGATTTCCGTTTCCTTCATTTGCTCTCGTATAGCTTGGAGAACCTGCTCATCTTCTGTTACAAACGTTCCTTGCCCCCGTTTGGATTCCACAATTTTCAACCCCTCTAGTTCTCGGTACGTACGTTGCACCGTATTTGGATTCACATTGGCTTCAATTCCCATATCGCGCACGGAGGGAAGCTTTTCTCCTAGGCGTAATTCCCCGCGGACGATTTGCCGTTTCACCCGCTCTGCTAACTGTAAATAAATCGGTTCTGAAGAATGAAATGTGTCAGTCATTGATTACACCTCAACTTTACGATCAAGAATCCAGCAACCGCCGCCAAAGAGCAAAATAGCCAACGCCAGGTCACGCACAAAGTGACTAAGGTATAGAACGGTTGTTGTTTGCTCAATTTCAAAATGGTGAACCTCATTTGAAATACTAAACTCAACCCCTGAAGGAATATTTCCTATGTGAATCGCTCCCCAAGTTAAGAAGGGAAAGCCATCGAATGCACTAAGGAGCCAGACCGCCCCGACGAAAAAGATGAATGTGAACACGAAACTGAGAAAATCGTTATACGTTTTGCTTAACGCCATGAAAATCGTCCAAAAAAAGAGATAGGTACATCCAAATAAGATGGTGGTGATCATTAGATAAATCATCCACAGGGTTAGGACGCCAAGCCATTCACCAGAATTGATGGACACCATGCTGTTTCCGAACGCTTGCCATAATACGGTCACAGAAATGATAAAGGTGATGAGCATATAGGTAGAGCCTGAAACAAGTTTGGCTAACAGTAAAGATGATGTTGGTAGAGGGTTATGCAGCCATAAATGCATTCGTTTTCGCTCCACATCTAAGCTGTACAACATGTAGTAGACTAAATAGAAACTGTGGAGAGTGATTGCGGCGAAAGCAATGAATGTCAGTAATTCCCATACCATGTCAAGCGACCTGCCGATTAGGATACCAATCGCAAACATACCAATTAGAAAGACAAGTGAAAAAATAAACGCTGGTAGCCCTAAGCGGAACTCCTTTTTCGTTAAATCGAGCCAAGCAGTCATAATTATTCCTCCTATGTTTGAGTGTCTTATTGTACTAATGAAATAGTACACTAAGACAAAAGGACAGTCAAGGCCTTTTCAGAAAATGTACGTAAGCCCACCCCTAACATTAAGCGAAGGTAGCGATTGTCAGCATTTATCTATGCCCAATGCGAGTCGTGAAGTAAAAAAGCTAACAGAAAAAAAGTTGATAAAAAAAATGGAAACGGCTATCGATCGTAGAAAACAAATAATAAGCCTTTAGCTGAGGGTGAAAAGGTAATGGAAGGCGTGTTCCATGTCATTGAAGCAAGGTTTGTCAGCTCATCGATGGTGCTGATCAAGTTGAATTAGCGGAAATCGGCGAGGCTTTCAATGTGCTTCAAAGACATCTTTTTAAACAAGAGAGAAGATAAGGGGAGATGTGGGCTTGATTACAATCAAACGGTTAAAGGATTGCACAATGACAGAAGCAGCAGAAGCCGGGAATCGGGGATTTGAAGATTACTATGTAAATATTGGCTTCACCCCTGATCGGCTAGTTTCCATGCTGTCGTTAACAGGACTATCATCTGTACACTCGGTGGTCGCTTTTTATGACGATCGTCCTGCAGGCTTTATCTTAAATGGCATTCGAATGATTGGCGGAAAACAAGTCGCATGGAATGGTGGAACGGCTGTAGTCCCTGAACTTAGAAGGCAAGGGATCGGTCAAAAACTCATGGCAGCCACGGTGGAATGCTATGAGGAGCAAGGGGTTGAGCTGGCGACACTCGAAGCTTTTCGCATAAATGAGAGGGCGATTGCACTCTATGAGACATTCGGCTACCACATTGTAGATCAGCTCTGTTTTTTGCAGCATATCGGTGCATTGGAAACGAGCTTCCGATCAAAAAGTGTTGGAGAGAACGACTATCGCGTCGCAAGAGGAACCGCACATGACGTGAGGCTACTTTCTTTTTATCAGCACACGGCTCCTTGGCGAACGCAGTGGTTTGCACTGCGCGGTGGCCAGTCCATCCTTGTCAAAGATGCGCTTAATCACACCATAGGGTATGCCTTGTACGAACGGGTCTTTGATGGGGAAGGATCGTTGGCCTCGATTGTGCTCTATCAATGTGAAGCCGCTCCGGGGCGAGACGATGCTGATGAAATTGTTCGGGTGGCCCTTGATGCTTTATTTGCTCCCCATGACGAGCCGTGCAAACGAACAACTTTTAACATGCCGAGAGCCAATAAGCGAGTCGTGCGTATTTTGCAGGAGGCTGGATTTACGGATGCCCATACAGCCGACGGCGTTCCCTTTGAACAAGTTTATATGGTAAGAAAGGGAAAGGATGATCGATAAACATAAGGGAAGGGTACGCGGAAATTCATTTTTGACATATGGTTTCTTAACGTTCTGACACCCTCTTGATTTAGTGTTAGATATTAACATACAAATAATAGAATGGAGATGTCTACTTTTGTCGTAAATATTGTATTATAATTGAAAATTATTTAATATATAGATGTTCAAGGTACTGTCAATAAGTTTGTGTAACGGTCTTAGGGTACTCCTCGAATAGGGTTTCTAGCTTATGACTGTCCCTCTGCAGAGGGACAGTCATAAGCTGCTCGTCGCTCCTTGATTATGGCCCGGAGTAGCGTTGCTTGAACATTTCTTGTAAAGCTTCGTAGGCCTCACCAAAACCACGAAGCCTACGTGTCGCCCAGCGTTCGTTATAGTCAATCGCTTGGAGATACACGATCTTCTCCGCCGCTTTCTCATTGGGTAAGCTGTTCATCGTTTTCGTACGTTTCTTTATTTCTTTCATTGTTCGTTCGATAATATTCGTCGTGTAGATCATGGGCCTGATCGTAGAAGGATACGACAAGAACGTCAAAAGGACATCTAAGTCCTTCTCCCAAGTAGCCACCACTTTTGGATAACGCTTTTGCCAATTTTCTTTAAACTCCTTAAAGCGGTTTTTCGCTTCCTCATACGTATTGGCTTGATAAATCGGCTTGAAGTCCTGGGCAACGGCTGGTTGATCTTTCTTCCGAACAGCGTGTAAGGCATTTCGCACCTTATGAACCACACACCGCTGGACATCTGCCTTTGGATAGACGGCCTTCATCGCTTCTTCTAGCCCAGCTAAGCCATCAAATACACCAAGGAGGACTTCTTCTAAGCCGCGGCTATAGAGATCGAGAAGAATGTTTCGCCATCCATTCGCACTTTCTTGACCCCCTACATAAAAACCTAGGATTTCTCGGTAGCCTTCTTCTGTTACGCCAACGACAAGGTACACCACTTCATTCGCCACATCCTCTCGGCGTAGCTTGAGGTAGGTCCCATCTAGATAGAGCACGGAATAACGCTTTTTTAGGGGCCGCTGTTGCCACTGAGTGATATCTTCTGTCACAACATCTGTCACTTGACTGATCGTTGATGCTGAGTATGAGTGACCCAGAATCTTTTCAATAAAGTGACCGATCTCACGTGTGCTAACCCCTTTTTGATACATGGTGATGATGGCTTCTCCTAGCCACTCTTCTCGACGTTGGTATGGAGAAAATAGCTCGGTTTGAAAGGCATTTTGGCGATCTCGTGGAACGCGTAGATTCTCCAGTCGGCCATATCTTGTATCCAACTGGCGAGTGTAAAAGCCATTCTTTTGGTTTTTTCATTCTGGATGTTCATGCGTAAAGAAACTTTCCATTTCTTCTTTCATGATGGTTTCGAGCTTCTCTTTTACAAATTCACGAACCATAGAATCTAATTGATTTTCAAATGTACTTTGTCCTATACTAGTACTCATAGGTAGGGCCTCTCCTCTCAGTTGGTTTAGCGGTTAACTAGAGGGTACCCTACCTCTTTTTTTGATTCAACGCCTTTACACAAACTATCGTACATCATCATGTTCCATGTGATTTACGATTTTAATAGTTGTTAAAGGAGGTACAGATTATAAAGGAAAATAAATAGGATTGTTTTAAATAGTAGGTTAGAGCTTTTGATATTTCAAAGGAGATGAATAAAATGAAGAAAGTATTAGGGGTGTTATTAGTTAGTGGTTTACTTATTTTACCTAATGGAATAATGTTAGCTAATGAATCACATATTCAGACCACACATGGAATTGAAACAGTTAACGGAGAACGATATGAAGTGTCCGAACACAAAGTAGAAAGTCGTGAAATTCCAGATGGTACCATGTCTATAACAGCAGGGAAAGCAGGGAAAAGGTATTCTTCTACTAAGACTTACAAATCTCTTTTAGGAAACTATTATTTTATTTCAAAATCTCAAGCTGATTACCAGCAAAATGTAATCGGTGTAAGGGGCCGTGCATTTGATAGACACGATGGATTAGTCTCTTCAAAGTCTGATAAACAAACTCATTCTACAATTGCTAGCGTGAAAGTTTTCCCTGATATGAATAGCTTCTATAATGCATACGCTGTGGGTAACCATACTTACGAGAGAAAAGGTTTTAAAAATTATTATCCAGAAACCAAATCGTATTGGGGGAAATAGTTAAGAGTATGGTAAAAGACACCTTACAATTATAGTTTATAAAGAAAGGCGTTAAATGACGCCTTTCTTTAAACTAAATTTAGGAGGAATTAAAATTAAAAGAAAATTCATTATCATTAGTTGTATGACAATCACGTTAATAGCGATTGTCTATCTCCTGTATCAAAACCGCACCTTCCCTATTGAAGAAAATTCAAGCATATATATGATTGGAGAAGATCCTGATCAAGGTGTTGAAATTTGGACGACAAATACTCAAGGAGATCCAATTATGAATGATACCGTGTTTGAAGTTGAACAGGAATCAACAATAGTCAATGTACATATTAATCATGAGGTTAATACTTCAAGGGAGTATGGAATTATCGTGTTACAGGATTTCATTCAGTCCTCCTTTCAGGTTGATGGGGTAAGTTACAATAATCTATACACCTTTGAATCAGATCCTCTTACTGAGAATATAATTCCGTTAGAAATCGACATCTTTGATGACTCAAAGGAGCTGATCATTTTAATCATTAGAGAGCCTCACGTGAAAGAAAAAGAATTTGATCTTGAAAAAGCCGTTAATTATGAGCTTATCTATGGAAAACGGCACCTCTTGAAATCTGATCTTGAGTTACCGAGTGAATTTGTTGAGCCAGACGGGTATGTATCTGATGAACAAAATGAAATCGATATTTTTTTAAGTAGTGAAAAAGAGGATTTACAGGCGATTGCATCTATGACTGAGAATACAACCCTTTATCTCCATGTAGGAAATCAAGGACTCGGTATATCGGTGCCTTATGCTATTGTAGGGTTTATGGACTGGAAGCAGATCGAAATTGAAGGAGAAAACTCTGTTTTGTATATAGAATCACCGGTAGATTCGTCTGATAGAGCAATATATGAGTTTTTAATTCCAAATGTAGAACATGACACAAATCTACAATTTGTGTTGTGGCGTTTCCTTTTCCTTATGAGAATTTAAATGAACGGGTGTTGTTCCCAGTTCAAGGGACATTTAGAGTTGTCATCGAAGGGAAGCAATGATTGAAAATCTCTGAACCGCAAAACAAAAATTTTAGTGAACCCTAAGAAACTACTAATGATTGGTAGTTTCTTTTTTTTGTGCTCCCTTCACACCAAAAGCATTGAGCCGGCAATTGATCATGTTTGTCCTACGCATGTTTCATAATTGGTACTACCAAACTTTGTGATAAGTGGTACTACTATCAACCAGTTCCCCATGGTAGGTTAAAACGAATGGTAGGTTAAAACGAAGATGTTTTTTCTAGATTTTAGAAAGAGGAAGGATCGTGGAGGGAATCTAAATATGAATCAGACAATCTCGGCTCAACTAAAAATCATGTTCGCGATGGTGATCGTGGGAAGCTCTGTCGTGGCAGGGAAAATGCTTGTAGAAAGCTTTCCTGTCTTTCTCGCCTCGGAATTGCGCTTCCTCATCGCAGCTCTCATTCTCGTTCCAATGTTGTTGAAAAAGGAGGGGATTCCGACTTTTAGCAAAAAAGAGGTGGGAATTCTCTTTTTACAAGCGCTGTCTGGTGTTTTCTTATTTAGCATCTTCATGTTGTATGGGTTAATGTACACAACCGCTATGGAAGGGGGCATCATTATGAGCACACTACCAGCGGTTGTCGCTCTGATGGCGTTTATCACCTTGAAAGAAAAGCTGACAAGATTGACGATCATCGGCATTCTCCTAGCAGTAGGTGGAACGCTCGCTATCAATACATCAGGCACATTATCAGACGTTGAACGGGGGGTGGCTCCATTGCTGGGAAATCTTTTGATCATAGGTGCAGTCATTAGTGAAGCTCTATTTATCATTTTCGGAAAATCGATTTCCCAAAGAGTCTCGCCTCTGGCGATTTCGACGATGGTTAGTGTATTTGGGGTCGTTCTGTTTCTGCCGTTTGCTATCTATGAAGCGACAAGATTTCCGCTAACAGACGTATCTTTAAACGATTGGTTGATCATTTTCTATTTCGGTGTGGTCGTCACTGTAATTGCTTTTGTTCTCATGTATCAAGGAATTGAAAAGGTTCCGGCGAGCACAGTCGGTGTCTTAACTGGTGTATTACCGATAAGTGCTGTGCTGCTCTCAGCCTTGATTTTAAAAGAAAGCTTTTCAACGTTTCATGTGGCCGGCATGGGTCTCGTACTAGCTGCTATTTTGCTCATTTCGATTGATTCAAACGTAGAGAAAAAAGAAGTTGCTTCTCTCAAAAAGAAGAAAGGCATCTCTTAAGAGAGGTTGTCTCATAAGCTACTTGTTTTAAGAGCAACAATCCGTTTTTTTTTTAAGCTACCTAGAAAGAAAATGGTTGATCCCCGTAAAGCTAAATGAGGTTTGGGGGCATTCAATTCTTATTTTTCTCGGCCAAAACGTCCATCGAAAACGTCTCGCGAAATCCTGTTTTTCCAAGTGGAGTGATGTTTAAAGCTCTCGAACGGGGCAAACGTTCTATCCAATGGAGTTGATAAAACCGCTCAAGCAAGGCGTGGCCTAATGCACCTGCCAGATGGGGGCGTCGTTCACTCCAATCTAAGCATTTATGGGAGAAGGAGCGGCGCTTTTTTCGTAGTTCTTCTAGGTTGACTTGAAAATCGGAAAAGAACCGCTCTCCTTTATCCGTTATGGAGAAGCCATTTTCCGTTTCAAATATGAACTGGTTTTGAAGCAATGACTCCATTAATTGCACCCCCACATGCCCTGCTAAATGGTCGTAGCATGTCCGTGCAAAGCGTAGTGCATGATCTTCTGTCGCTTGATTGAAGGAGTGGATTTCTTTTGGTGGAGCAATTGCTAACAAGGATTCCAGTACGTTGGCAACGTCCGAATCGACAATTCCGTAGTAACGATGTCGGCCTTGCTTTTCAACAGCGACGAGATGAGCTTCTACCATTTTCGTTAGGTGAAAGCTAGCCGTTTGTGGTGTAATGTTAGCCGCTAATGCGAGCTCTGTCGCGGTGTGGAAGCGTCCATCTAATAAAACGGTCATCATCGCCCCACGAGAATCATCGCTCACAAGGGAAGCGACAAGGGATAGGTTTGTATGCTGCATAATCCAGCCTCCTTGTATTCCATACTTCGATGATAGTTGAAATATCAATCAATTACAATAAGAGACATCAAATGGAGAAAGGATGTCTCGAATGAGCCATGTGAAGTCGACAACGATAAAACCGAGCATTTTATATTACGGAACACCCGTCATCTTACTTACGACGCTGAATGAAGATGGAACGGTCAATATTAGTCCCATTTCTTCGTCTTTTGTCTTAGGAAATCATATTGTTTTAGGGATTGGGGTTGGCGGAAAAGCAATGGAAAACTTAGAACGGCATACGGAATGTGTGATCAATCTTCCGAGTCCCGAATTATGGGAACATGTCGAACGATTAGCTCCCTATACAGGAAAACAGCCGGTACCAAGGGAGAAGGAAGCCCTTGGATTTACGTTTGAAAAAGATAAATATGGGCGAAGCGGCTTAACCCCCGTTAAATCGCTTTCAGTTCAACCGGATCGAATCGCAGAATGTCCGTTGCAAATGGAGGCAAAGGTCATCGATGTAAAGGTCCCAGCTCATTCCCCCTACTTTGCCATTGTGGAAACAGAAGTGCTCCATGTCCATGCCCATGACAGCATTGTCATCGATAACCGGTATATTGATCCGGCGCGTTGGAGTCCGCTCATTTACAATTTCCGGCACTACTTCTCGCTAGGAACAGAGCTCGGAAAGACGTTTCGCAGTGAAACATAGCGTGATTGCGCCTCATGATCAAGCAGCTGTTTTTTACGCTCCATCCCCCAGGCAAAGCCGGTTAATTTCCCCGTTTTCCCGACGACACGGTGACAGGGGATGACGAGTGCTAATGGATTATGACCGATCGCCTGCCCTACAGCACGATAGGCGTTCTCTCTTCCGATGAGTGCGGCGATTTGTTGATACGTCTGCGTGTCGCCATACGGGATCGAAGCAAGGGCTTTCCATACTTCTTGCTGAAAGGGTGTCCCTCTCATATCAATCGCGACGGTAAACTGTTTTAAGGTTCCTGCAAAGTAGTCGGTGAGTTCGCGAATGCAGTGATCGGTTTGCTCATTAGGTCTCTGATGAGAAGTAGTGGTACTAAAGCGAATGTACAGTACGTGTGTATCGCTAGATAGGATCTCCATCGGTCCAATGGGAGAGAAGTAATAGTCTTGATAAAGGTTCATATGTGTTGCCTCCATTAACGTTTATTGACCTAAGCATATAAAAGGAAGCGACCGAAAGCTTTTCTATTTTTGCTTTGTTATTTTGAATCGAATCAATCAGTGGAAAATGTGTGATAAGATAAAAGAGATGAAAAGGAGGAGTTCCTATGGATGAACGATATTGGCAGGCGATTGTGTCTTGTGATCAATCGTATGATGGCGTTTTCTATTATGCGGTAAAAACAACGATGATTTATTGTCGCCCATCGTGTCGGTCGAAAACGCCGAAACGTGAGAATGTCCTCATTTTTCATGATCCTGAACAACCACGAACAGATGGATTTCGCCCCTGTAAACGATGCCGACCAGATGTGCGGTCTTTTCGCACGACAAAAGAAGAAATTGTTGAAAAGGCAAAAGCATTTATTACTGCTCACTATCAGGAGGAATTAAACGTGTCGGTGATTGCAAGTCAAGTCTACGTAAATCCTTTCTATTTGCAGCGGATTTTTAAGGAAGAAACGGGGCTTTCTCCGAGCCAGTATCTACTTAAAAAGCGGATAGATGCTGCTCTAGCGATGTTGGTTAATCAAGAGGAAACCATTACGGATATTGCATTTAAAGTGGGTTTTAAAAACCCAGCCCACTTTTCAACGGTGTTTCGACATATGATGGGGCTTCCGCCGAAAAAGTATCGAGAGTCTTTTACGTAACCTAGCGATTCTGGGAAGGGGTTGTCGTATGGGTAGACAATTCAGCAACTTCTTATTAATGCAACTATCGCTCTGCCACCGCAGAGTTTTTTTCGTTCATGGAGTGATGCTGCTATACTCCAGAATTGAATGTCTATTTTAAAAAAGACGCCCCTCGTAAATAGAGGCATACTAAATATGATGAAAAGGAGGGAGATTGTTGAGGTTATATGTAATGTTACTCAGTTTGAGTCTTATATGGGGATTTTCATTTGTTTTTATCGAACATTTATTAGGGATCGTCGGAGTGTGGGGAACGGTTGTAGTACGCTGTTTTGCAGGAGCGATCATCTTGCTTCCGATTTTGCTAATGAGACGAAAGCTGTTCTGCCGCCCTGCGCCGTGGAAGGCACTTATGATTGTAGGGATTTTTAATGCGGGGCTTCCGTGGGGGCTGATTGCTCTAAGTCAAACAGAGATTTATAGCAGTACAGCTGCTGTTTTAAATGCGCTGACGCCTTTGTTTACAGGTTTAATAGGATTTCTTCTTTATTCGAATGCGCTATCTAGACAGCAGTGGGGAGGGATCGTCCTTGGCTTCAGCGGCGTTGTTGTCCTTACAGGATTTCAGCTTCAACTTCTGGCACCTGAACACTTCGTCGGTGTCGGTACGATGATACTCGCAACGATTTGTTATGGTTTTGCTTCACAGTATGTGAAAAGACATTTACATGATACGGATGTTGTACTTATCACTACATTCTCTTTGCTTTTTGGTGGTTTGGTCGGTCTCATCGGCATGTGGATCACCGATTCATTTCATGTCGTGCGTGTTCCTTTAACTATTGACTGGCTCTCTCTTATTTCAATCATCGGTCTCGGTTGCTTAGGCTCTGGCATGGCCCATTTGCTCTATTACGATTTAATGAAAAAAGGCGGTCCTGAATTTGCAACGACCGTCACCTATTTGATCCCGATGACGGCCATTATCTGGGGGAAACTCTTTTTGGACGAACTCATAACAAAAAATATCGTCATCGGTATGCTTATGATTTTAATGGGTGTCTACTTTACGTCGAAAAAAGGAAATGTATGCTCAGAAGCGAAGGAGAACAGCAATAAAGGTGAGCTAGCTTGAGTCCCCCTTTTTAGTTCTATCATTGCCTAGGGAGGGGCTCATTCGTACAATGAAGAGGATGTAGAGGTTTTTCTGATTCTTCTGCTTATATGGTACGATTGGGTTAGGACCAAGTTGGAGGTACGAAGGTGAGAAAGAAAAAAACAAAGCTAAGCATTTTAATCACAGCTCTTGTCTGTTTAGTGGTGATCGTTGCTTTAATCATTACCGATTTACTTGTGAGCGTGGCTACAAGTGAACGACTGCAAAGCAACATTGAAGAAAAAGCGATCGCGATTTCTCGAACAGTCGCCAAGGCGCAGTGGGTCATAGACGGTTTGGAGAATGAAGAAGAAGAGTGGCGTGTTCAAACGTATACAACGGAAATTCAAAGCGCTACAGATGTCTTATTTATTGTTGTGATGGATATGGAGGGGATTCGCAAATCTCACCCGAACCCAGAAGAGATCGGCAAACGATTTGTTGGAGGGGATGAGGTTGCGGCCTTAGAAGGGAGGGAGCATGTCTCGATTTCCACTGGTACGTTAGGGGAGTCGTTGCGTGCGTTTACCCCCATTTTTAATGATCACGGTGAGCAGCTTGGAGCTGTTGCTGTCGGGATCTCTCTTCAAGAGGTGAACGATGTATTAGCGGACAACCATACAAGCATTTTAAAAGGTTCTGTTATCGGAATTATTGTTGGAATTATTGGGGCTCTCATTGTTGCGAGTTATATTAAACGGGCGTTGTTAGGACTAGAGCCGTTTGAGATCGCGAAAATATTAGAGGAGCGAAGTGCGATGCTCCAATCGGCACGTGAAGCGATCATCGCGGTTGATAGTAAAGGGACGATTACCCTCGTCAACAAATCAGCGCTGAACTTATTTGAAAAAGCCGGAATGTCAGGCGATCCGATCGGGAAAAAAGTGACGGAGTTTATGCCGACCTCCCGTTTAGAATGGGTACTAAAAACGAGGCAGCCTGAGTTTGACGAAGAACAACAGATGAATGGAATGACCATCTTAGTGAACCGGGTGCCGATCATTGTCAATGATGAAGTCGTCGGGGCGATTTCGACGTTTCGTGATTTAACGGAAATAAAGCAACAAGCAAAGCAATTAACAGGTGTAAAGCTTTATGTGGAAGCTTTGCGTGCCCAGTCTCATGAGTTTATGAACAAGCTTCATGTCATCCTGGGGATGGTGAAAACGGAAAGCTATGATGAATTAAACGACTACATTCATCAAATTGTCAATCACCGCTCGACGGAATTAAACCATGTGATCAAACGGATAAAAGATTCCGTTTTAGCTGGATTTATCCTTGGGAAGTTAAGTTATGCCAGAGAGAAGCATATCACGCTGGACGTCCAAACGAAAAGCGTCATTCCGAAGGCTAGCAGTGAACAGATGGTCCATGAACTGATTACGATCTTAGGAAATTTAATTGACAATGCGCTGGAAGCAGTGATAAAAGCGAAGGAGAAAACGGTGCTCGTTCAGCTGGAATACAGCAATGAGCGGTTACACATACGCGTACAGGACACGGGGCCAGGGATACCGGACGGTGAGCAGGGCGATATTTTCAAAAAAGGGTACTCAACAAAAGGAGAAAATCGAGGCTACGGTCTATATCTAGTGAAACAAAGTGTCGAGAAACTGGGCGGCGCAATGGAGTATGAAAGCCGCGCCACAGGCATGACGTTTTACGTCGACATTCCGTACAAAACAAGGAGAGACAAGCGATGATTCACGTACTAATCGTGGAAGATGATCCGATGGTGGCCGAATTTAATAAGCGATATGTAAAAAACGTGGATGGATTCCATCTAGTGGGTATTGCTTATCATGTGGAAGAGGCGAAGACCGTCATCGAAGAGAAAAAGGTCGATTTAATCTTACTTGATGTGTACATGCCGGGAGAAAACGGGTTGGAACTTCTAAGCTATATTCGCGCTGAAAAATTGGGGATTGATGTCATATTAATTACGGCGGCCTCGGATGCTGATCACATTCAAACCGCTTTGCGGTACGGTGCTGTTGATTATTTAATTAAGCCATTTGAGTTTGAGCGATTCGAGCAAGCTTTGCTCTCATACAAAGACAAGCAATATGCATTACGAGAGAAGGAGCAACTCAATCAAGAGGAACTCGACCAACTACTGCTATCAGATGACAAAGATCCGGATCAGGAAATCGCTCTTCCGAAAGGGTTGACGCAGAGCACACTACAAATCATTGTGGAAGAAATCCGCAAAATTGGCGAAACGCCGTTTTCAACGGATGAGCTTGCTGAACAAACGGAGATTTCAAGAGTGTCGATTCGAAAGTATTTAAAATTTCTCGTGGACATTGAGTGTTTGGAGGAGCGACTAACCTACGGAATCGGTCGTCCCGTCTACTCGTATCAATATATAAAAGAAAATGGAGATCGACTGAAGCAGTACCTTAGCGGCTAATACGCCGCTTTTTTTAATTTCAAAACCCTTTTAATAGTTACAAAAACATTCATAAAACGTTCATTTTTTTATAATGAAATCACGACATTGTTAGTGAAAGCGATTACTTTTGGAGGGACTCGAAGTGGCTAACCCAAATTTGAAAGAAGAGGCGATTGCGCTTCATCAGAAGCATTCAGGGAAATTAGAAATCGTCGGCAAAATGGAAATTACAGATGAGAAAGACTTAAGTCTTGTATACACACCGGGTGTTGCAGATGTTTGCAAGCAAATTGCAGAACAGCCGGATAAAGTGAATTCATTGACGTCACGTGGGAACATGGTGGCGATCGTCACAGATGGAACCGCTGTGTTAGGTCTAGGAAATATTGGCCCTAAAGCGGCCATGCCGGTCATGGAAGGGAAAGCCCTTCTCTTTAAGAAATTTGCCAACATTGATGGCTTTCCAGTCTGTTTAAATACGCAAGATACAGACGAAATTGTCCAAATTATTAAAGCCCTTTCCCCTACCTTTGCGGGGATAAATTTAGAAGATATTGCGGCCCCGCGCTGCTTTGAAATTGAAGAGCGGTTAAAGGAGGAGCTAGACATTCCTGTTTTTCATGATGATCAGCACGGAACGGCCATTGTCGTCCTTGCTGCTTTAACGAATGCTCTGAAGGTCGTCAACAAGCTGAACCAGCCGATCAAAATGGTAATCAACGGAGCTGGGGCAGCTGGAACCGCCATCGCGAACCTGTTGCTTCATGCAGGCTTTAAAGACATTACACTCGTGAGCCTAGAAGGTGTCGTTGCAAAAGGGGAGGCATGGCTCAACCCAATGCAAGCAAAGATGGCCGAAGTTACGAATCTAGCCGGAGTGAAAGGCACATTAAAAGACGCGATTACAGACGCAGATGTCTTTATCGGCGTATCTGGACCAGGTGCGATGAAGAAAGAACACATCCAGGCAATGGCTAAAGATCCAATCGTTCTTGCGCTTGCAAATCCGATTCCGGAAATCTATCCAGAAGAAGCGGTCGAAGCTGGAGCGGCAGTAGTGGGAACAGGGCGATCCGATTACCCGAACCAAGTGAATAATCTGCTTGCTTTCCCAGGTATTTTCAGAGGCGCTTTGGATGCCGGAGCGAAGACGATTACGATGGAGATGAAAATTGCAGCTGCATATGCAATTGCCGACGTTTTATCAGATAAAGAAGTGAATGCGAACATGATTATTCCTGATGCCCTTGATGCACGGGTGGCTCAACGCGTAGCCGAGGCCGTAGCTACGACGGCGTTACAGCGAGAAAGAGTCGCTGCTCTATCAGCGAATTAAACAGGTGGAACCGCACCTTCTCATCAGTGGTGGTGGGAGGGTGAGGCCACAATCGACTTGTGAGGTTTTAGTTTTAGAAAAGGGGATGAGAGAGATGAAACAAGCAGCTGAGAAATGGCCAGCAAATGAAATGAAAAATAAGACAGTGCCACTTCCGAAAGCAGGAGTTAAAATCTTTGAAACACCTGTTTTGTGGTTTTTTGTTTTTGCTATTGTCACAATCGTCAGTTTATATACAGGGAACCTTCCCGGTGGAATGATCGGAAGCTTACTGGTGATGATCGTTCTTGGCGAGCTATTAGGCTGGGGCGGGGATCGGACACCGATCGTAAAGACGTATTTAGGTGGAGGCGCTATTGTTGCGATCTTTGGTTCCGCTTACATGGTCTACAGCGGTTTGCTTCCTGAATATGCAATTACGGGTGTAACTGACTTTATGACGACAGGCGGGTTTCTTGACTTTTACATCGCTGCTTTAATTACTGGAAGTATTTTGGGGATGAGTTCGAAGCTCTTAATTAAGGTCGGAGTGCGCTTTTTTCTCCCAATCATCGGTGCAATCATTGGTGCAATTGTTATAGCAGCAATCATTGGTAGCCTTGTTGGTTTTTCCGTTCAAGATGCGATTTTAGTGATGACCTTGCCAATTATGGGTGGTGGAATGGGTGCAGGTGCTGTTCCGATGAGCCAAATCTATTCAGAGCTTTTAGGGAATGAGCCGAGCTATTACATTTCTATGCTTGTCCCTGCATTAGCGTTAGGAAACGTATTTGCGATTATTTTTGCTAGCGTGTTAGACATGGTCGGAAAGAAATATCCTTCATTAACAGGTAACGGTCAGTTGATTGAAGGGGTCGAACAAGAAAAGAAAGAGCACAAATATGACATTAAGATTATGGGTGTCGGCTTACTAGCCGCGATTACGTTCTTTACAGCGGGCAGCATTTTAGGAGATTTTCTACCCATTCATGCGTATGCGATTATGATCATTCTCGTAGCGATTGCGAAAATTACGAACATGCTCCCTAAAGTTGTGCTCGATGGTGCGAGCCAATGGTATCAGTTCGTTGCGAAAAACTGGACGTTCGCGTTGCTTTTCGGTATCGGTGTCGCTTACACAGACTTAAACACCGTGCTTGAAGCATTGTCTTATCAATATGTGCTTACCGTTTTCGGTGTCGTATTAGGGGCGATTCTCGGTGCGGCTCTCCTTGGAAAGCTCGTCGGCTTCTATCCAATCGAAGCTGCAATTACGGGTGGTTTATGTATGGCCAACATGGGTGGCACAGGAGACGTAGCCGTATTGTCTGCTGCGAAACGGATGCAGCTTATGCCATTTGCGCAAATTTCCTCTCGCCTTGGAGGCGCGATCATTCTCTTAATTACCGGGTTGATCATACAACTATTCTTGTAAAAAGAAGAGCATTGGGCGTTAGCCTGATGCTCTTTTCCATCTGGCGGAAAAGGGTTTTTCCACGTCTTCCTCGAAATTGTAACAGAACGCCCGTTTCGGAGGAGAGACTAATGAGCATGAGTGACCGAGCCCGCTTTCATGCGGTTTTTCAATATATAGAAACACATTATAAGGACAGGATTGATCTTGATACGCTAGCGAATCGGTCCCATTTATCAAAATATCATTTTAGCCGACTGTTTAAAGAATTGACGGGTGACTCCCCTATGGCCTACGTTAACAAAGTACGTGTTCAAAAGGCGATTCCCTTATTAACATCGACAAAGAAAACGGTTCTAGAAATCGCCAGCCTTTGTGGCTTTGATTCGGTATCAACCTTCAATGCAACATTTAAAAAGCACTATGACCTTACCCCATCCTACGTTAGAAAAAATAGCAACAATTCGTTGGTCGTCAGCAAAAAGCAAGAAGAACTACCCGCAGTATTACGTTATGATCCTATTAATGAAGACAGTTTTTTAAGGAGGATCTGGACGATGAATATATCGATTAAAGAATTACCTGATTATGAAGTTGCGTTCGTGCGGCATGTGGGCAGTTATTTAGAAACATACAAAGCATGGGCAACGTTAGGAGCGTGGGCTAGCGAGAACCGGCTCGATCCGCCTCAATCCTATTTTATTGGGATCTCTTTGGATGATCCTATAACGGTAGAGGAACACCTCTGTAGGTATGACGCGTGTGTGACCCTGCCGGAAGGCTTTACGAAAAAACCACATGAGGACATCCAATTTAAAGGTTTAAGCGGTGGAACATATGCCCTATATAGCTTTTATGATCGAGTCGATAAGCTCGGAATCGTATATCAAAGCATTTTTACACAATGGTTACCAGCAAGTGGGTTTGTGGCCGATGACAAGCCAAGCCTCGAATTTTGTATGAATGATCCTGCCCTTGATCCTGAAGGGAAGGCAAAGGTGGACCTGTATATTCCGATTAGAAAGAAATAATGAAATAGATACATGCGTCTCCTTAACGGAAGAGGAGGCGCTTTTTTAAAAAAGGTGAATTTGTCTTTATCGAATCATCCATAAAAAACGCGGCATTTCTAGACCATCGTAACGGACTAAACGAGAAAGGTAGAATAGGATAAACTAATACAGTTTGAACCGGTGGTGAACGGCCGTTGACAGAGGATGAATTGTTACTTTATGGAGCGTGGGTTGACGCTATTGGTACCATTGTCTCGGCTTATGCTGAACTACGAGAAATATCAGGATTCAATGATGAAAACGACAAGATTGTCTCGATTGGTGAAGGGCTACAGGCAGTTGGAACAGCGATGATGGGAATCGTTACAACCGAAGACCTAATGAACTTTGCAGGAACATGGGTTGATGCTGCTGGAGCCGCAACGGCCTCGCTTGCAGCGTACCGACAGTCGGTTGAGGGCGGGGAATCTGATGCGAATCTCCGTCTAGAGGTACTCGGCGATACGTTTCAAGCGATGGGATCTGCCATGAGTGCATTGGCTGAATATAGGGCAGGGGCACCTTATGCAGGAAATGTACTACAAAGTCTTGGAGCCACCCTTGAAGCATTGGGCGCCCTTTTTGAACAAAAAAGCCGAGAGGAACAAGGACAAATGCTCGCGACTGTTGGGGCGATTATTCAAGCAACAGGAGCTAATTTAAATGCAGTCCTTATTTCATTCGATCATATGAATTCAGATTGATCAAGAGTTGTTAAAGGTTTGGGAAATTTCTTTTTCGGCAAGATCTTCATTAGCTGCCTCTATTTCCTGATGCTCGTCAATGGAGTCTCCGACTGGCTTTTGATTCGTACTGTAAGGGCGGCCGTGCTCAACACCGAGCTCCCCTGATTGATTGGCTTCGGTAGGAAAGGGAAATGTCTTTTTTTGCTTGTTTTTCATTATGCTCACCTCATCCATTAGCTTGCCTGTCCGTCGCACGATTATGCTGGGCGTTTTTGACAACGGGTCATGCTGTATAGTTGAGGTGCTTTTTTCTAACGCTATGGTGAGAAAAAAAGGGGGGATTTATGTGGAATTTGTTGATCGGTTATACGAATTGTATAAAGATAAATTAACCGGAGATGAAGAGGACGCGTTCATCATTATTGAAGGAATCATGGAAAGCTTTACCGCACGTGACGTGAACCAGCTGTTTCACGACTTACCGGAGCCAGAACGCTTTGATATGCTTGCGCTCTATTTATATGAAAAGTTTCGTCAAAAGCTAGCTGAAGAAGGAATCGGCCAAACGAAAAATAGGGATGATGGACAAATAAAGTTTTATCATTAATTTTGTGCCAAACCAATTGCTGGAATCAGCTGAGCGACTTGTGGTACCTTTTACTTGCATGGTTAGCGTTTGACCAACGCAGGAAAAATGACAAGTAAAGGAGAGGATCACATGAACAAAAAAGCGATTGCCAAGGAAGAAATTTTAAATGCTTACCGTTTTCGCCACGCGACAAAAGAATTTGATCCAAACAAAACGATCCCCGCAGATGACTTTCAGTTCATTTTGGAAACAGGTCGGTTATCACCAAGCTCATTCGGAATGGAGCCATGGCGCTTTATCGTGGTACAAAATGAAAAGCTCCGAGATAAAATTAAGAACACATCATGGGGAGCGGCAGGCAAGCTGCCAGAGGCGAGTCATTTCGTGATTATTCTTGCGCGTACACATCTAGATACACGATTTGATTCAGCCTATTTAAAAGAACAATTTAGTGATTTTCCTGAAGATCGCTTGAGTCAGTATTTAGGCATGATCGAACAGTTTCAGAAGCATGACTTTAAGCTGCTTGACCAGGAACGTTTTCTCAACGATTGGGCCATCAGGCAAACGTACATACCACTAGCCAATATGATGACTGCTGCTGCGGAAATTGGCATCGATTCATGCCCAATTGAAGGCTTTAACGTCGAGCGAATGAATGAGCTATTAGCTGAGGAAGGGCTATTAGAAGATGGTCATTTCACCATTTCGGTTATGGTCGCTTTCGGATATCGAAAAAAAGAGCCTCAGCCGAAGACGCGCAGACCGTACGATGATGTCGTAAAGTGGATTGAGTAACGAAGAAAAAGCGAGGGGGAGTTCCCCTCGTTTTAAATTTGGCTGTTGCATTTTTTGTCACTCCTTATTATAATGATTATATAGCTATTATGTATTGCAAGGTAGTTATTTTTTTGTTCCGCTGTCTTGTTTTACAAGATAGTAACCTTGCGATCTTTTTTTGCATAACTACATTGCATTACAAGGTAGGTGGGAATGTGTCGATTCGCAGTCAACTGCTTAAAGGAATTCTTGAAGGGTGCATTTTAGCGGTCATTCGTCGTCAATCGGTGTATGGATATGAACTCGCCGTAAAACTACAAGAACATGGATTGGAAGTGAGTGAAGGATCTATTTATCCAATATTATTAAGGTTGCAAAAAGAAAAATTGATTAAAGGTACGATGAAAAAATCGCCGACGGGACCGAACCGGAAATATTACGTGTTAACCGAAGATGGAATGGCAGCACTCGAACAGTTTAAACAAAATTGGGAACAACTTAAAACACCAGTCGATGGTTTGTTGGAAAGGGTGGAAAAGCTATGAATGCAGATGAATTAATAAAGGATAACAATGAAAAACGAAAGCTTTTGACAGAGGAGAATTTAAAGGTGTATGAGGATTTACTCCTTTATATCCGGTTAGCTCATTCAAAATCGGAACAAGAAACAGAGGAGCTACTAACAGAGCTGCTGGACCATTTACTTGAAGCCCAAGCGAAAGGGAAATCAGCTAAAGCGGTATTTGGCGACAATCCGAAGCAGTATGCCGATGAGATCATCGGTGAAATTCCGAAAATGGTTACGAAGGAACGGTTCGGTTTATTCGCGTACGGTCTATCGATGTTTTTTGCGACCGTGTTAGTCTTCTCGGGAATCTATCGTATGTTTCGTTATTATGTGTTTCAAGTTGGGGAAGCTGTTAGTGAAGTTTACGTTGGTACAGCGTTGATAACGACCATAGCCTCGATCGTAATTGCGTGGATGTTTGTTTTTGTTGTTTTTCAATATTTTCGCTGGAGTTGCTTTCGTACGATAAACAAAGTGTTTGAATTTTTTATTCTCTGGCTCGGAGGAATGATTCCGTTCGCTTTATTTTTCGCCTTGCTCTATTTCACACCTAACGTTGGGCGTATGATTGAAATCCCTGTCTATCTATATTTTGTTGCAGGTGTCGTTCTTTATCTTGCGGCAAAATGGTTTCAATCCAGAGCTAAATCGTCTATATAAGAGAAATGAGGCTGGGACAAATCTAACTAAGAAGTAATTGTAGAAAGGGTCCGATCATCAAAATAAGATGTTTGGACCCTTTTTAGTTGTATTTTTGGTCATCTGTTGTCCTATTAACTGCTCATGGCGGTGTACTTTCTCAAGTTCACCGCCATGAATGCAAAACCTAATTCATTTTTTACCTTCTCTTTTCCTCTCACTGACATACGAGTGAAACCCAAATTAGCCTTCAAAAATCCGAAGACTGGTTCCACATCAATCTTACGTTTACCGTAGATTTCGCCCGTTTTCTCTTCTGAAAGCTTTTGTCTGATGGATTCCTTTTGCTGTTCCCATTTTTCATTGTAGTGTATTTTTCGATTATGGCCTTCTTTAGCCTTGGTGCATTGGGAACGGAATGGGCAACCTGAACAATCCTCACACTCGTAGACTTTAAATGCTCGTGTAAAACCACTTTTATCTTTCCGATTCGATAGGTAACGGAACGTCAACTTTTGCCCGTTTGGACATGTAAAAGAATCTGTTTCCTCGTCATATTCCCAATTGGCAGAGTGAAAGTCGTTATTTTTATATCTTTTTTTCTTCTCCTTACGGTACATATTATACGTGATAAGTGGAGTGCACTCCCGATTCATTACATCTTCATAATTCTGTTCACTACCATACCCTGCATCAGCGACAATGTACTGGGGCAGCTTAAAGAAGTGTTCCTCAATCTTATCCAGAAAAGGAATAAGCGTGCGTGTATCTGTTGGATTTGCGAAGACATCAAATGCAAGCGTATATTGCCCTTCTGTCGCAATTTGCACATTATATCCTGCTTTTAGCTGGCCGTTCTTCATGTAATCATCTTTCATTCGCATAAAAGTGGCATCCGGATCCGTCTTGGAATAACTGTTACGCTCTCCGAATATGGACATGTCGTTTTGGTATTTTTGTTTGCGGGCCAAAAAATCTTTGAACTGTTTGAGGTACTGTTTCGATCTTTTGCGTTCCGAACGTAGTTGTTTACGTTCCTCTACTTCTGCACTTTCTTTAATTTTTTTATCAAATTCCTCCACTTTCTCGTCAAGCTTTTGCACGACCTCGTGGAGTTCTTTAGGAGATAGTTCTTCCTGATCTTCCCGTTCTATTACCGGAATAATTTCCTTTTCCAGCAATTCATCATACATTTGATTGGATTTCTCCACCAAAGCTGCACTGTATTTTTCCGTCGCTTTGCGCCAAACAAACGTAAATTTATTGGCGTTCGCTTCGATCTTCGTCCCGTCAATAAAGATAGCTTCTTCCTCTATCAATTTTTCCTGCACAAGCTGGCAACGAAATTGGACGAAGCACTGACGTAGTAGTTCTTTTACGTCTTCGTGGACACGAAAGCGATTGATGGTACGGTAACTCGGTTCGTATCCTTGAGCCAGCCACATCATACGAATACTATCCTTGAGTAATGCTTCCATTTTTCTTCCGGAGAAAACAGATTGTGTGTAAGCACATAAAATCACTTTCATCATCATTCGTGGATGGTAAGCAGGGCTGCCCGTTTCACGCAAAAAACTGGCGAAGGCTTCATCAGGAATCTGTTCCACGAGGTCATTTACAGTGTAGGCAATATCCTTTTCCTGAAGCTTTACTTCTAAATCTAACGGCAAAATCACTTGATCCATGTTATAATATTTAAACATAAGGACACCCCCGGTAAGTTATTGTGTGGTTACTTTAATTTTACCAGAAGGTGTCCTTTAGGTTTCAACAAATTAGTTGATTGTAGCGAAAGGAGCGAGACGCCTTCGGGAAAAGCATTCGGCGAAGATCCCGCAGGGCGGTTTTCCCGAGGAAGCTGAGGCAATGCCCGAGGCAAGCGAGCATCCTGTAGCGAAAATCAACAACAAAGTTTAGCAGAGCATAAAAAGGAAAGAGAGACACCCACCCAAACTTATTGGGATGAGTGCCTCTCTATTTTTTATTTACCGGGTTTTGTCCCAGCCTCTTTCTTTTATGCTTTGAAATGGTGGAGCAATTGTTATGAGTCTTACGTGAATAATAAAAGTTGATTCAGAATGTTTCTTGACTCTCACGTTACGTGATGATTTATGATGCAAGAAGGAAGGAGGGGAAAATGAAATGGCGATGAAAGTGAAGGAAGTGGCTGAGCTTGTCGGAACGAGTGTCCGTACTCTTCATCACTACGATGAAATCGGGCTGCTCATACCTGATGAAACGACAGAGGCTGGTTATCGTCTTTACTCCGATGACAATCTAGAAATGCTACAGCAAATTTTGTTTTTCAAAGAGCTTGGGTTTTCTTTGAAACAAATTAAAGAAATTGTTTACAGTCCGACGTTTGATCGGTTGGAAGCTTTGTCCTTGCATCGGAACATGTTGCTTGAAAAACGAAGCCGAATCGATCAAATGGTGGAGACGATCGATAAAACAATTAAGCATTTGAAAGGGGAGATTCACATGACGAACGAAGAGAAGTTTGCCGGATTTGACTTTAGCCATAATCCGTACGAACAAGAGGCAAGGGAACGCTGGGGCGATGAGGCAGTTGATCGTTCTAACGAAAAGCTTGGTCGCTTGACGAAAGAAGAGCAACAAGCCCTTGGGGAGCGAATGAACGAAATTTATCGTCGGCTTGCAGAGATGCGCCATCTTTCACCACAATCACAAGCTGCACAGGAAGCGATTAAAGATTGGTATGAATTTTTAAACAACAACTTTGGTCATCACTATACACTAGAGGCTTTTAAAGGATTAGGGCAAATGTACGTGGAGGATGAACGATTTACGCAAAACATTGATCAATTTGGGGAAGGATTAGCCTTATTTATGAGTAAGGCCATGGCCGCTTTTGCGGATCAACAGAAAAAATCGTAAAATCGCCTTGACTCTCACGTAACGTGAGGCACTATACTCACCCTTAGAAAATGGCAAAGGGTGAAAAGCGTATGGAAAAAGTAATTAAACAAATCGTTACAATCAACCTAGAAGCGGGAAAAGCGAACCCAGCAAAAGTAGGAAAAGACCTTGCTCCAACCGGGATAAACCTTCTTGGCTTCTGCAACCAATACAACGAGATGACGAAACATCAGCTCGGTCTCGTCGTTCCGGCAAAGATAACGATATATGAAGATCGCAGCTTCAACGTGAAGCTCAAGACACCACCTGCTGCCTTCTTGTTAAAAAAGTATGCAGGTGTAGAGAAGGGGGCTGCCCAACCGGGGAAAGAGGTTGTCGGCTCGATTACCACGCAACAGCTACGAACAATAGCGGAGATAAAGCTTCCTGATTTAAATACGACTAGCATCGATCGTGCGATGAAAATCATTGCCGGAACAGCGAGGAACATGGGCATTAACATCGAGGATGATTAGTTTTTTATCAATACAAATACCACACGCAGGCAAGCGTGTGGTATTTGGTTCAACGATATCCGGTCGCATCGGCTTCCTTCCCGGTGAGTTGGACCTCAACAAGATAGCGCCAACAATCGGGCTTGGAACCGTCTAGATCAGTGAATCCATAAACTTGCGCAAGCTGACCGCTCGAAAGAGACTGTCCGTTCCAACGGGAAACGTTTGGGTCACTCGCAAGAGCGGCAACAGCACGGCCGACAAAACGGGGTGATTCAGAAATGACGAAGTGAGGCTCTTTTATGGTCGCATCACGCCAATTACGCTCTGTAACCTCGAAGTGATCAAGCATGATTTCAGAGCGCATCCAACCTGGTGTTAGAGCAACAGCGGTGCATTCATGTGGCTGGAGCTCTTGGGCTAATCCCCAAGCCATACGGAGGACGGACGTTTTGGCTAAGTCGTAATATAGCGGTTGCCTGTAATGTTCCCGATTATATTCAGCAGTCCCATCTGTCATTTCAACGACAAGACCCCGGCTCTTTAGAAGAAGTGGCAACGCAAAGTGACTCGTGATCAAGTGGGTATCGATTGCCAGGCGAAGCATCCGTAATCCATCGTCCAGAGAATGCTGCCAAACGGGGGCATTCCATTCAGTAAGCAGCTCACCGCCCCAAATGTCGTTGACGAGCACGTCTAGTTTGCCTTGCTCACGTTCAATTTGGGACACTAACGCCTCTACTTTCTGTGGATCAAGATGATCGACAGGAACAGCAATACCTGTGCCCCCTGCGTTTGTGACGAGCTCAGCTGTTTCTTCAATCGTTTCCGGACGATTGTACTCGGAGCGCCTTTCGCGGGTCGTTCGCCCCGTCACATAAACGGTCGCCCCTGCCGCCCCTAATTCAACAGCAATTCCTCTCCCTGCACCTCTTGTTGCCCCTGCCACTAATGCAACTTTTCCTATTAAAGGCTTCATATAACATCCCCTCCCTTGAATTCTCTAGTAGTGTAGATTAAAATGATGACACCTTTTGTCATATATTTTGTGGAAGATAGAAAATGGATACGGAGGTGGGAAGAGCATGAAGGCCGATCGATTATTGGAGATAGTTGCATTGCTACAAAACCATGAGAAGTTGACCACACACCAACTAGTCGATCATTTGCACGTTTCGAGTCGAACGATTTTGCGGGATATGGATACGCTTAGTGCCTTAGGCATCCCGATTGTAGCCGAGAGAGGCAGAGCGGGGGGATGGAAATTGATGGATCATTTTCGAAGCCAATTAAGTGGAATGAGCATGACTGAATTAAAAGCGTTATTTATTCTTCCGTCCGACAAGGTGTTAAAAGACTTAGGCATTCCGACGAAGGGGCGAGATATTCGCTTGAATATGTTGTCTAGTTTGCAAGGTAACCGAAAACATGCCGTTCGTCCATATTTAGAAAAGGTTTATATTGACACCGGAACGTGGAAACCATCGAAGGAGAGAATGGAAGAGTTCAATGTAGTTCAGCAAGCGGTTTTCGAGGAGAAGAAATTATACATTGTGTATGAAAACGCCAAGGGGGAACAACGAGAAAGGCTAATTTCGCCTTTAGGTCTTGTCGCAAAAGGGAGCGCATGGTATGTAGTGGCGACAGTGGAAACAGGGGACATTCGTAATTTCAAATTATCCCGTATAAAAGATTCGAAGCTAGTCCGTGAGCCGATCGTTAAACCGGAAACGTTTTCCCTCGCGACTTATTGGAATGAGAGCAAGGAGCAGTTTGTCCAGACACTTCCCTCTTATGAAGCAACGGTTCTCGCTCACGATTCCATCATTCATCGGCTAACGTTCACAGGAAAATTCGTAGAAAACATTCAGGTTGGCCATCGTGATGATGAGTGGGTTACCGTCAATTTATGTTTTCACGATGAACAGGAGATAACAGAATATGTGCTTGGATTTGGTGGTCGAATGAAGCTAGTAACGCCAAAGCATTTGATTGGGCGAATTGTACAGCAAGCTAGCGCAGTCATTCAGCAATATGCTAGTGATGAAGAGCCAACAAATGAAACGAAGGAGGGATTATAAGTAAGTTTCCCACTTAAACAGATGATTTTTTATTCGTTTTATTGTATAATTATTAATCGAGAGGAGGAATGGCTCATGTACATACCAAAAGCATTTCACGTTGATGATGTTAACGAACTGATGACATTTATACGCAACCATAGCTTCGGAATCATGGTTTCACAAACAGAGGAGTAACCCTTTGCCACCCATCTTCCTTTTTTGCTAGACGAACAAAAAGGAGAAAAAGGTGTATTGATCAGCCATTTAGCAAGAGCAAACCCGCATTGGCAAGGATTGCAGGATCAAAAGGTGCTTGTCGTGTTTCAAGGCCCACATGCGTACATTTCGCCTACTTGGTATGATGAGCCCCGTACCGTGCCGACATGGAACTATGTTGCTGTTCATGTGTATGGAACCTTTCGACAGATTCAGGACAAGCACAAAGTGAAAGAGTGGATCGAAAAAACGGTGAATGTTTATGAGCAAACAATGAATCCGCCATGGGAAGCTGTGTTTGATGAACCGTTCATGGAAGGTTTGCTGAATGGGATCGTCGCTTTTGAAATTGAAGTTGAACGAATGGAAGGCAATTGGAAACTCAATCAAAACCATCCGATCGAAAGGCAGGAGCGTGTAGTAAAGAAATTAAAATCGATCAATGAACCAAATGCGCAAAAAATGGCAGAATTGATGGAAAAAGAGATTGAGAAAAGGAATAAATGATGTCTCTTGACAGAGGCATTGTTTGCAAGGAGACATTCCTGGTATTCCTGATGGAAAATTCGGATAATAATAAAAATTTTATATTGATTTTCCAGATGATCCACTTTAAAATAAAGAAAAAATGAAAGGAGGGGAAAAGGAGATAAAGCGTGCTCGATTTTCCACAGGGTGTTTTTCCGTAAAAGGTCATCATCGATTCTATTACGATTTATTTTTTTAACTCGAAAAGTAAACGTTTTCTTTTTGAAGGTAAGGCTGTGTGAAGAAAGATTCTTTTTATTACAAATTTGTGCAAACGTTTGCCTAAATTGCACAAGGGGGAGGAAATATGAACGCCAGTTATGTAAAAAAAGTGAGCCTTTATTTGCTATTGTCATTTGTGATAACGCTTCCATTGTTTTCGCCTACATTCTCTATCAATAGCGTTGATGCCTCTCAAGGTGGCGAGCAGCAATCGTTCTCATGGGATAACGCAACGGTATATTTTGCGATTACCGACCGTTTTCACGATGGCAACCCATCCAACAACCAGTCATACGGACGACCACAAGAAGACGCATGGGGTCAAAACATTGGGACGTTCCACGGTGGGGATCTCCAAGGGTTAACGGATAAGCTTAATGAGGGATATTTTACGGAGTTAGGCATTAATGCGATTTGGATCACTGCTCCTTACGAACAAGTGCATGGCTGGGTTGGTGGTGGCTCAGACGGTGATTTTGCCCATTACGCTTACCATGGTTACTATGCATTAGACTACACGATGATCGATCAAAATATGGGAACGGTTGAAGATATGAGGGAATTCGTCCATACAGCCCATGAGCAAGGGATTCGGGTCGTTTTGGACGTGGTGATGAATCATCCTGGGTATAACACGATTAAAGATATGCATGAGTACGGGTTTGGTAATCCCGGGGTATCAGAACATTGGACGCCTGGTCAAGGACAAAATTGGCACGATGTCCATCAACAGATTAACTATGAGGACGCGGGTGCTTGGCGTCATTGGTGGGGACCTTGGATTCGGGCGGGTATTGCCGGTTATGAATCGTGCGGAAATAGTGAGATTACGATGTGCTTAGCCGGCTTACCAGACTTTAGGACGGAACTCACACATAGTGTAGGGTTGCCACCGCTATTAGAAACGAAGTGGAATCAAGAACGACAAGGTGGATACGAGGACTGGATCGTACCAGCTGCGAATGACCTGCGTCGTGATTTAGGTGTTGCACCAGCTGATTACATCGTTAAATGGCTTTCTGCTTGGGTTGAAGAATTCGGTATTGATGGATTTCGTGTTGATACGGCAAAGCATGTGGAGCTGTCCCGCTGGCAGCAATTAAAGGATGCTGCAAATGAAGCTCTCTGGAAATGGCGGGAGGAGAACCCAGAAGCCCCGGGCGCCAACTGGACAGATGATTTTTGGATGGTCGGTGAAGTGTGGGGACATGGTGTTGGCCGGAGTGAATATTTTGATCATGGATTTGATTCGGTGATTAATTTCACATTCCAAGGGGAGCATGGCAACGGGCCCGCGTACCGATTAGATACGATGGAAAGTACGTTTTCTCGGTACGCCGATGCAATCAATACAGATTCGACCTTCAATGTGCTAAGCTACTTATCCCAACATGATACGCAGCTATATCCGCGTGAGCGACTGATCGACGGAGGAACGTATTTAATGCTGCTTCCTGGCGGTGTGCAAGTATTTTACGGAGATGAGACTGCGCGACCTTTTGGACCTACAGGCTCTGACCCTCATCAGGGGACGCGTTCATCGATGAACTGGGATTCTGTCAATGAGGAAGTATTGCACCATTGGCAAAAGATGGGGCAATTTAGAAGCAACCACCTAGCGGTTGGGGCAGGGGAACATCGACAAATCGCTGCAAGTCCGTATACGTTTAGTCGCACATATGTTGAGGGGGATGTGGATGACCGCGTAGTCGTAGTAGTCGGCGCGAGTGGAGAGACAACAATTGACGTTTCCTCTGTCTTTTCGGACGGACAACAAGTCCGAGACTTCTACACCGGGAATGTGACTGTCGTCGAAAATGGTCATGTTACGTTCCCGGCTCATCGAAATGGTGTCATTTTAATTGAAAGGGCGGGAGACTTGCTTCCATCTGTATCCGCTTCTCCAGCTGGTGGTGAGTTTGATCGTGAGCAGCAAGAGGTGACCCTTTACGTCCAACATGCGGAGTGGGGGGCGTATACGATTGATGGTTCCGACCCTAAGGAAGAAGGAACAGCTTTTGCCAATGGGGACGTGATTACGGTTGGTAGAGAATTAAACATCGATGAATCTCTAACGTTACGGCTTTATGCTGAAAATGAAACTGGTGAAGCGAAAGCCGAGTTCACGTTTACAAAGGTTCCAGCCTACCCGCAAGTTTTTGCTGATCCTCCTGGGGGTACTTTTGCTGGTGACACACTCAAAGTAACGCTTCACACTCGGAATGTAGAGGGTGGAACCTACTCGATTGACGGCTCTGATGAGCAAGCCTTTACCGATGGGGACGAGATTATGATTGGGAAAGGGATAGAAGCTGGGAGCGAGACTACACTCCAGCTTAAAGCTGAGAACGAATTCGGTACAATAGAAGAAACATACACATACACGAAATCAACGGGGCTGACAATTTATTTTAAAAAGCCAGACTCGTGGGGAACGCCGCATTTGTATTATTACGATACAAACCCTAAAGTCGATGAGCCGACATGGAGTGAGGCCCCTGAAATGGAGCATTACGAAGGGGATTGGTATACGCATACGATCGAAGGAGTAGAGAGTGTGCGACTATTATTTAAGGATCGTGGAACGAATCAATGGCCTGGTCCTGGAGAGCCTGGTTTTTTCCGAGATCAAGACGGTTGGTTCGATGGTGAATGGCATGTTGATAGACCTGGGGACGCAACGGATATAACGATTTACTATAAGACAGGATGGACTCATCCGCATATACATTATTCGCTGAACCAAGGGGCGTGGACGACCTTGCCGGGGGTACCACTGACAAAATCAGAATATGAAGGTTACGTAAAAGTAACGATTGAAGCCGAAGAAGGTAGCCAGCTTCGCGCAGCATTCAATAACGGCAGTGGACAATGGGATAACAATCAAGGGAGAGATTACGATTTTTCTTCAGGGGTTCATACACTAGCAGACGGGCGAATCTTAAGTGGAACTCCTAAGTAAGTAATACGGGTGACTCGCAGCGATCAGCTGACGAGTCGCTTTTTTTATGAGTAACTGGAAAATCAGAGCATAAATGGTTTTCGATTACTTTACCAACATTTAATATGAATAGGTTCATTTTATTAATAGATGTTGAATGATAGAGAAAGCGAGCCTAAATGAATGAAAACAATAGATGATGTACGCTTACATTCTATTTTTTTAAATCTATGATTCGTGTTAAGATTTCGATGTTTACAACGGACTCGACTTTTGTGAGAGTCAAAAGTCACATTTTTAATAAAAATAAAAGAAAGAGGTGCTGAATTGAACATTCAACAACTGAAAAACGAATGGTTTGGCAATGTCCGTGGGGACGTTCTTGCGGGCATTGTGGTCGCCTTAGCGCTCATACCAGAAGCAATTGCCTTTTCCATCATTGCAGGTGTTGATCCGATGGTCGGACTTTATGCGTCGTTCTGTATCGCGGTCGTTATTGCTTTTGTCGGTGGTCGGCCAGGTATGATCTCTGCTGCAACAGGAGCAATGGCACTCCTCATGATTAACCTCGTCGCAGACCATGGGCTACACTATTTGCTAGCGGCAACGATTTTAACAGGGGTCTTGCAAATTTTATTCGGTGTTTTCAAATTAGCTTCCGTCATGAAATTTGTCCCTCGTTCCGTCATGATTGGGTTTGTCAATGCCTTGGCGATTCTAATTTTTACGTCTCAGCTGCAACATTTTGTCGGCGAAACGTGGGTCATGTATGCGCTCGTCGCGTTAACTCTCGCCATTATTTATCTATTACCTAAAGTGACGACGGCGGTACCATCCACGCTCGTTGCGATCATTATTGTGACTGCGATTGTGATCTTTGGAAACATCGGCGTGCGCACGGTCGGCGATTTAGGAACGCTTACACAAAGTCTACCAACCTTCCTAATTCCATCCGTCCCATTTTCGTTTGAAACGCTCATGATTATTTTTCCATATTCCCTTGCCTTGGCGATTGTCGGTTTGCTAGAATCATTGTTAACAGCCAACATTGTTGATGATATGACCGATACGGAAAGTGATAAAAACAAAGAAAGTCGTGGACAAGGGATCGCGAACATTGTGACTGGTTTCTTCGGGGGAATGGCAGGCTGTGCGATGATCGGTCAGTCGGTCATTAACGTTAAATCTGGCGGACGGGGCCGATTATCGGCCTTAGTCGCGGGTGTGTTCCTTATGTTTTTAATTATCGTCCTTGGGAATGTAGTTGTGCAAATTCCGATGGCAGCCTTAGCTGGGGTTATGATCATGGTATCGATCGGTACGTTTGATTGGAGTTCATTACGAAACTTGCATAAAATCCCAAGAACCGATGCTACAGTCATGGTTGTGACCGTTGGAACCGTTGTATATACGCACGATCTTTCCAAAGGGGTCTTGGCGGGCGTCGTATTAAGTGCGATTTTCTTCGCTGCGAAAATTTCTCGTGTGAAAGTTGAGGAAATGACGAGCGCTACTCCAGAACTGAAACGTTATAAAGTACAAGGTCAGTTGTTCTTTGCTTCTGTATCCGATTTGCCAGCGAAATTTTCCTATATGGCAAATGTAAATGAAGTAGAGATTGATCTATCTGAGGCTCACGTTTGGGATGACTCAGCCGTAGGTGCCCTCGATAAAATTGAAATGAAGTTTGAACAGCAGAATATCAAAGTAACGTTTACAGGTTTAAATACTGAAAGCCGGAAGCTGGTTCAGCGAATGGGCGGTCTATCCAAAGCCTCTGGACATTGATTGATGAAAAAGAGGTCGCTGTATTTCAGCCGCCTTTCCTTGTATAAGAAGAGTCAATGAGCTTTATTCGAGAACTCAGTTTTGGGCAACTACATCTCTTTTGCCCTTTAAGGCTAGGCCTTCGTTTTAAGAAACCAATGCTTTCCCTATAGGGCAAACGAAGAGAAAGCATGTGAGAAATAAGAATGATGCAATCTGACTTGGCGACAAGCCAAGTTTTTTTGTAAGGGAGAGGGAATAATGAAAAAAATACTTCTTGCCACAGATGGATCGGTCCAGTCACAGCGTTCTGCTGAGCAGGCCATTCAGCTAGCGACTGCTTTTAATGGGGTTATTGATGTCGTCCATGTCATTGATGCAGAACGTGCGAAGCATGATGCCTTAAAAAACATTACCCCTGCCGCGTTAGAACAAGATCGGAAGCAACGTCTGAACCCGGTACTGACTAATATTAAAAAGGAAGGGATTCCGTACAAGCTGCATTTCCTCAAAGGAGAGCCCGGCCCATCCATCGTCGATTTTGCGAACAAAGGCGAGTATGATTGGGTCATCCTTGGAAGTCGTGGACTGAACCCATTGCAAACGATGGTGCTAGGGAGCGTTAGCCATAAAGTAGCGAAGCGTGTAAAATGGCCGGTTATGATTGTAAAATAGTGAGATCTCGCGAGCGGTGCTCCTTTTTAAAGGAGGAGCGCTTTTTTTAGATTATTAAACTGTGTAAGAAAAGAGACCGAATGAAGAGGGAAACACTGTAATAAGATGTAAAAAAAGGGGGGGCGGGAAATGGAAAAAGTGCTCTTATTTTGTGATCCAGGCATTGATGACTCTGTTGCCATTATGTATGCGTTGCTCCATCCTGGCCTTGATGTCGTTGGCATTGTAACAGGGTACGGGAATGTAACCCAAGAACAAGCAACAGCGAATGCCTTTTATTTGCTTTCACTTGCAGGACGTTCTGATATTCCTGTCTACGCTGGAGCGCAGTTCCCACTAACGGGTGAAATCGCCACCTATTATCCCGAAATTCATGGTGAGAATGGGCTTGGTCCGATACGTCCCCCTATAGATTTAGAAGGGGAGTTGCTAAACTTCACCGATTTATTTGATTTGATTATATCCTACCCTGATGACATTACGATCATTGATGTTGGGCGGTTAACCTCCTTAAGTATTGCATATATACTAGGCGAGGAGACAATGGGAAGAGTGAAGCAAGTGATTGTCATGGGAGGTGCCTTTTTCGTACCTGGAAATGTGTCTCCCGTGGCTGAAGCGAATTTTATTGGAGATCCGGTTGCGGCTAACTTAATTATGGAACGAGCGCGGCCGTTGACCGTCGTTCCGCTAAATGTGACGAGTTATTCGGTCGTTACCGATGAGCATATAAGAGCGATCACCGACCGATATTATAATCCATTCACTCCCTTCATTCAGCCAATCTATCACTATTATGCAACGGCTTATTCTGCATTAATCCCTGGGCTAGAAGGGGCCTTATTTCATGATGTGCTGGCTGTTATGGCGCTCGTTCATCCTGAGATGTTCCAGATGATGAAACGGGATGTTTCCGTTTCGATCGCTCCACTGACGAGAGGACAGAGCGTTGCTGATTTTCGCCCGTTTGCTCCAGAAGGGGAACTAAAGATCGCGGTTGACTTTCACTATCCTACATTTATTCAAAGCTTTATCCAAGTGCTACGGCGAGAGTTATAATTATTTTTTGCAGACAGCGACACCGAATGCATAATGAACATTTGTCCGCTTTGGTTCAATGGTTACCCCCCGTTGATAAAACACCTCTTTTTCAGAAAAGGAATCAAACAATGAACGAAATTCCTCCTCTGTTAGTTGATGATAGTGAAACGGTTCATCACTTGGCTTTCCTCTCCCTTGGCCGAACGGGGTAGATAGAACGAGGGTGCCGTCTTTTTTTAACAGTTGTCTCATTCGCTCGATAAACAGACGATCGTCTTTTACATGTTCGATCGTTTCAAATGAGAGGATCGTATCAAACGTTCCGATTTGGTTCCGAAGGTAGGGGTCCATGGCGTCACCTACTAAGAAAGACACTTTCGGGTGATAATAGTTTTGCTTCGCATAGTGGATGACGTCAGCGTCGAAGTCAACCCCGAGGACTTGATCCACTTCCGTTTTGCGCGTTTTTGCCACCATGACGCTACCATAGCCAGTACCGCATGCAATGTCGAGAACGCGGCCGCTCGCATAAGGGGTTGAAAAATAATAACGGGCTAAATGCTCTAACAGCATTCCGTTCATAGGCTTCATATTTTTCGGAATAATTCGTTCTCCTGTATCGTCTAACACCTGAAATCACCGCTTCTCTGTAAAATCAATTAATCCCTATCTTAATTGAAAACCCTCGTTCGAGCAAATGAGAAAAAAATGTCCTTAATTGGTATAGACATTTTATCGATTTGAAATGTTCTTTTGAAAAGAGCTAAGTGTTCTAAGCGATCATTCATTTATGGCGAATGTATCCGGCATATTATGCTATAATGGTATAGACATGTGTCTTTGTAGGAAAGGAGGAGGAGGTTCAAACGTGATTAATAAAAACTCTCCTTTACCGATTTATTATCAGATTGAAGAACAAATTAAGCAGCAAATCGAATCAGGGGTGCTCAAACCCGGGGATATGCTCAAATCCGAGCGGGAGTATGCGGAGTATTATGATGTCAGTAGAATGACGGTAAGGCAAGCGATTAACAACCTTGTGAACCAAGGATACATATATAAGAAAAAAGGTAGCGGTACTTATGTTCAAGAGAAAAAAATTGAGCAGGCGTTAAACGGGCTGACGAGTTTTACAGAAGATATGAGAAAAAGAGGAATGGAGCCTAGCAGTCGCTTGCTCAAATTTGAACTGATTCCAGCAACGGCAAAAATCGCAAAGGAATTAAACTTGAAAGAGAACACGCCCGTTACAGAGATTAAACGAATCCGTTATGGTGATGGGGTACCAATTGCCATTGAACGCAACCTGTTGCCTGCGAACTTAGTGAAGGGATTAAATGAGGAAATCATAAACCAATCCTTATATCAATACATTGAGGAAGAGTTGAATTTGCGGATCGCCGATGCCCTACAAGTGATTGAAGCCTCGACTGCTAGCAAAACAGAAGCCGATCTATTAGAGATTCAAAAAGGTAGCCCGATTTTGTTAATTGAGCGTAAAACGTTTTTAGCCGATGGGACTGTATTAGAGCTAGTGAAATCCGCTTACCGAGCCGATCGGTATAAATTTATGATTACGATGCAACGATAAAAAACAAGGGGCTGTCCCATAAGTCAAAATGATTGACTTATGGGCAGCCCTTTTGAATACAAAAAAATCGCCCCGTTCGTTATAATGTAAGTACCCACACAAACAAAATAAGAAAACGGAGGCGATTCTTTTGAGTAACTCTATAGCTACTTTCATTCATTATAACATGGACCAATTAGTCCTTCCAATGGATTTTAGCGATCTCATCCCCGAAGACCATGTGGCGCGTGTGGTGAATGACATGGTGGAAATGGTGGATGAAGATCTCTTCTACGCCCCATACAAAGGTGGCGGCCGGAGTGCCTACCACCCAAAGATGATGACGAAAATCATTTTGTATGCCTACACGCAAAAATTATATTCGTGTCGCGACATTGCCAAGTCCCTGCGTGAACATCTTCCGATGATGTGGTTGGCCGCTCGTCAAACACCAGATTTCCGCACCATTAATCGTTTTCGCTCGGAACGAATGAAAGACATCATTGAGCCATTGTTTACGTCCCTCATTCAGTTACTGCTCGACCAAAACTACATCACCATGGACAACTACTTTCTCGATGGAACCAAAATCGAGGCGAATGCCAATCGATATACGTTTGTTTGGAAAAAGTCCGTCCAGAAGTATAAGGAGCGGCTACAGGACAAGCTCGAAGAATTATTCGCCCACATTGAAGAGACGATTGATTCCGATAACCAGCAGGTAGAGAATGATCAAGGGGAAAACAAGCGTGTGACTTCTGAACAGTTACGTGAAGCTGTCACTCAAGTGGAAAAACAGGCGAATCAAGCGGAACAAGCCCTTCATGACGAACAAGATCCGGTTCTGAAAAAAGAGAAAAAAGCGGAAGCTCGTCACTGGCGCCAATTACATAAGAAGTTAAACACAGACTATCTGCCACGCTTAGAAAGATACGAAGATCAATTAGCGACATTCGGTGATCGAAATAGTTTCTCCAAAACCGATCGAGATGCCACATTTATGCGTATGAAGGAAGATCATATGAAAAACGGTCAACTGAAACCCGGATATAATGTACAGGCAGGGACCGAAAATCAATTCATTGTCGGTTATTCCATTCATCAACGCCCAACAGATACTCGTTGTTTGATTCCACACCTTCGTATGCTTGAAGAACGCCAACTCCCCTTTCCAAAGAAGCTAATCGCAGACGCTGGTTATGGAAGTGAGCCCAACTATTTATATATCGCTGAAAACGAATGGGATGCCCTCATCCCTTATCATACGATGAGAAAAGAAGAAAGCCGGGTCTATCGGAACGACCCATGGAAGGTACAGAACTGGACGTATTTGGAACATGATGATACCTATATATGCCCAAATAACCGGAGAGTGACTTTTCGATACTACCGCAAACGAACGGATGCCTACGGATACGAACGAGACTTCAAAATATATGAATGTGAAGACTGTACCGGGTGTCCATTCAAGACGGATTGTACAAAAGCGAAAGGCAATCGCCAGATTCACTATAATCCGGTATATGAAGAAGGAAAATCAAAAATGAAACGAGCCCTTGATACGGAAGAAGGCGCAAAGACCTATCGAAAACGGAAAACAGAGGTCGAAAGCGTGTTCGGTCATATCAAGGGCAATCGGTCGTTCCGTCGTTTTCACCTTCGTGGCCTTGACAAGGTGAACATTGAGTTTGGGCTGATCGCAATCGCCCACAACTTCCTGAAACAGGCGAAGACCATCCGCCTGTTTCAGGAAGAGATAAACCGATCATCGGAGACAAAAAGCCTGAAGCGACTTATAAATGTCACTTCAGGCTTTTCTTTTTAAGGGCTTTTGAGACAGCCCCTTGTTTTGCTTATAGCTACCTTAATTTGACGAAACGGCTACTTTTTGTAGCGCCTCGCGATCGGCGATTATGGTCACTTGTTCATGGCGCTGTAAGACTGAGGCAGGGAATGATTCGTCCACCTTTCCGTGAATTAATTGGTACAATGCGTCTGCTTTCTTTTTCCCAGATGCAAGCAGAAGAATTTCCTTTGCATTCATGATCGATTGAATGCCCATCGTGATCGCCTCTGTTGGTACTTCCGATAAATCATTAAAATAGCGGGCGTTTGCTTCTCGTGTTGAATCTGTAAGCTTAACAATATGGGTAGATGACTCGAACGAGGTGCCAGGTTCGTTAAAGCCAATATGTCCATTTGCGCCAATCCCTAATACTTGCAGGTCGATCCCGCCATGCTGCCGTATAAGTGCTTCATATCTTTCACATTCCGCGTTGAGATTGGAAGCTGTCCCGTTCGGTAAAAACGCCTGTTTATCTGGAATGTCGATATGGTCGAACAAAGCTTTGTGCATGTACGTGTAATAGCTATTGGGATCATGACGATCAAGTCCGATATATTCGTCCAAATTAAACGTTGTCACTTGATGATAGGAGGTCCCGTTTGTTCGGTGATCGTTGATGAGAAGCTCGTACATCTTTTGCGGTGTACCCCCTGTGGCCAAACCTAAGGTGATGGTTGGATCGCGTTGAACCTTTTCGATCATAAACTGTGCTGCTTTTAGGCTCATATCATCAAAATGTTTAGCTTCTATGATTTTCATAGGACTTGGCTCCTTTCTGATAAACAATCCTTCCTTGGCACATTGTGAGGACAACATTCCAGTCTTGATCGAGTACGGTAAGGTCTGCGTCTTTTCCGACTCGAATGCTCCCTTTACGATCAAAAACATTTAGCTGCTTAGCGGGATTCACGCTCGCCATTTGGACCGCTTCTTCTAAAGAACATCCTGTGTAGGTCATCACATTTTTTACCGCATCGTTCATTTTTAATACGCTGCCTGCCAACGTTCCATCCGCTAACAGAGCTTTTCCGTTCTTCACATGGACGGTCTGTCCTCCAAGCTCGTAGGTGCCGTCGGCTAACCATTTTGCGCGCATCGCATCTGTAATGAGTATGATGTTGTCCGCTGTTTTCGCATCATAAGTAGCTTTGACAACCTCAGGATGGACATGAATGCCATCAACGATCAGTTCGACCGTCAACTCATCTCGCGCTAACGCTGTGCCTGCAACGCCAGGCTCACGATGGTGGAAGCCCCTCATCCCGTTGTAAAGGTGGGTGACATGGTTCGCACCGTGGGATATGGCGTCCATCATCTGTTCGTGCACCGCATCTGAATGTCCGATTGATGCAATAATTTGTCTAGACCGAAGTGCACCGACCAATTGCAGGCCTTGCTCTGTTTCAGGTGCCAGCGTAACTAATTTGATTGTGCGACCGGATATCTCGTACCACCTATTAAACAGGGATAGATTTGGCTCTAAAATATGTTCAACTGGTTGGGCGCCTGCTCGTTTTGCTGAAATAAAGGGGCCTTCTAGATGGACCCCTAACAGTTGGGCTCCTTCGTTGTGAGGTCCTTTTGCATATTCTGACACATTGGCTAATGCTTGCTCAATCCGCCCTTGCCCTTGGGTGATGGTCGTTGCTAAAAATCCTGTTGTTCCTTCCCGTACAATGCTTTTTGCGATCGTTTCTAGACATATTTGAGATGCGTCCATTGTATCGGCACCGTGTGATCCGTGGATATGGACATCGATAAAGCCCGGAACGACATAACATCCCGAAAGATCAATCGACTTATCATGCCTGTGAGTCTCGATCTCTTGCTCTGTTACTTCCGTAATGATGCCATGTTCTATTTTTAGAAAACCTTTGTCGTATGACTGTGTTTCACCAACGATCGAAGCTCCTTTTAATACGTAATTTCCGTTCTTCATGACGAGCTCCTTTCCTTTTATTCCTTTATCTGACGTTTAAAATCGCGCTTCTAGGAATTCATTTCGCATCGTGTTATGACATCCCCAGCGAAAGAACTTCCGTTATCCTCGCTTTCATTATAACAAGTGCGAGTTAATTTGTATATACCAATTTAGTTTGTTATATCTACTAATACTGTTATTATCAGTTTTTGTTCATTTATGTATAATAATAGGTATAGACAACTAATCATGGTGGTGATACGATAGGTCGTAGTAGAGATAGGACAATTGGGCCAAAATGAAAGATAAGGAGATGACATTATGCTTACATTTTTACAGAGAATAGGGAAATCCCTTATGCTACCGATTGCGGTATTGCCGGCCGCGGCTATTTTATTAAGGCTTGGCCAAGAGGACTTGTTCAACCAAGCGTTCATCGCGGCAGCAGGTGCTGCGGTCTTTGATCATTTGCCACTTATTTTTGCGATTGGCGTCGCGATCGGATTTTCGAAAGATTCGAATGGTACCGCTGGGTTGGCGGGAGCGATCGGGTATTTAGTATTAGTCAACGGTACACAAGCGATTGATCCTAATGTAGATATGGCCATTCTTGGTGGAATTATTTCTGGGATTGTTGCTGGACTTCTTTACAATCGCTTTCATGACGTCAAACTCCCTCAATGGCTAGGGTTTTTCGGAGGGCGGAGATTTGTTCCAATTATAACCGCTACTGTGATGGTCATCTTTGCAGGCTTGTTTGGTTATGTGTGGCCGCCGATTCAAGATGGGATTAATCAAATCGGTCAATGGATTATCGGTGGAGGAGCGCTTGGTGTCGGAATATTTGGGTTCTTGAACCGGCTGTTAATTCCGGTCGGGCTGCATCACGTATTGAATAGTCTCGTCTGGTTTGTATTTGGTGAGTATGAAGGCGCGACGGGTGACTTGCACCGTTTCTTCGCAGGTGATCCGACAGCAGGGTCATTTATGGCGGGTTTTTTCCCGATTATGATGTTCGGTTTGCCAGCTGCAGCACTTGCGGTGATTGCGGCGGCTAAGCCTGAGCGCAGAAAAGAAGTAACCGGGATGCTCATCGGAATTGCAGTGACCGCTTTTGTGACTGGGGTTACGGAACCACTTGAGTTTTCGTTTATGTTCCTAGCACCGATTCTGTATGTTGCTCATGCCTTGCTAACGGCGAGTTCGATGGCGATTGCTCATCTACTTGAAATTCGCCATGGGTTTGGCTTCTCTGGGGGAGCCATCGACTTTGTCTTGAACTGGCGGCTTGCCACCAAGCCTGCCCTTTTGATCGTCATGGGTCTCATTTATGCGTTCATCTATTTCGTCCTCTTCTATGTGGTCATTAAGAAATTTGACTTGAAAACACCAGGTAGAGAAGATGAAAGTGAGGAAACGGGTGCTCCAAGTGATGGACAAGCCGATAAATATGATGTGATGGCGAGCCATTTCATCACTGATCTTGGCGGACAGGAAAACCTCAAAACGATTGATCATTGCACGACACGTCTACGTTTAACAGTCCATGATATGGGGAAAGTGAATGAGGAATTGCTGAAAAAGCATGGGGCTCGCGGTGTCATTAAAGTCAATGAGACGAACGTTCAAGTCATCATCGGAACCGACGTGGAATTTGTGGCTGATCGAATGAAAAACAAGCATGGTTAATAGGGAAAAGGTGGCGTGAATGCCACCTTTTTTGTTGGCTTCATGGTTGCAGGATCAGGCTTTTCATACTCTAGTCTTTCCACCATCACTGTACCGACAGGCTCTCCGTTATATTGCTTATAAAACGGGTATCAATGGAAAGACATTACATTAAATAGAGGCAAAAAAGGGCGCTCTTGCATAAGGGACGCCGGTTTACGTTAAGGTCATGTCTGTGTCCAACGTTGATAGGACAACATGAGTAACGGTTTCGGCAAAGGGGGAAAGCTGCTCAATAAAAGCTTCTACCTTTGACAGATCTTCCATGTAAGCTTTGATCATAAAGCAGGCTCGACCAGCAATGCGGTGGCAAAATTCCACGTTGTTCATGCCCTCAACTACCTGTTTAAAGCGGGAGTATTCCCCATACTTCACGGTAGCTTCGATGAGGCAGCTCACAGGATAGCCGACCTTGGTCAAGTCGATGGCGACCGTATAGTTTTTAATGATTCCATACGACTCCATCTGCTTGACACGCTCGCGAACAGCAGGGGAAGACATGTTAATTTTCGTACCGAGTTCCTTCATGGAGATACGGCCGTCCTTCATTAATTCATTTAGAATCTGCTTGTCGATTTCGTCGATTTTTATCATGAAAGTGAATCCTCCAATCTCTTTAAAAAAGAAAAGAAATTTCCTTAAAGTCAATCAAAGTGATATGTAAGGCGAGAGATGTCTTTTATATGATTATGGCAAGGGAGGGATGAGGATGGCAAGACTTTCAGCTGGACCATATGGGGAAACCCCTTTTCAGAAGCGATTAGGCCATAATTGTTACATTTTACGCGCTTGGAATGGATTGAGCGAGATTCTCGAACAAGACGGGGCATTGTCTAGCACATTAAAAGAACAAGTGAGGCGAGCCCTCGCACAAAAAAATGGCTGTGAGTACTGCAAAGCAAAAGGGAGGCCTGATCCACAGCTGGTCGATGAAAAAACGGGAGTGGCCATCGGATTTGCTGAGGCGTTTTTACAAATGAGGGGCGCGGTGCCTGATTCCATATTTGAAGTTGCAAGAGAAGCGCTTAGTGAACGAGAAATGAGTGAGCTCTGCGCCTTTATTTGCTTTACGACCGCGTCTCAATTTTTTGGTGCGTTGATGGACCTTCAGCCAGATGAGGATGAATAGCATTAACTGGCTGGCTAGTGGCTTTACCATTGTTGTTCAGTGGTGAGGCCACTTTTTGATTTGTCGTATTCAGAAATATTTAATAATTAGAATTTTATATTGAAAGTTGGAAAAATGTCATGTAAGATGACATTATAGATCGATATAATAGATCGATCTAAAAAAAGGGGTGATATAATGAGTAAGAGATAAAATTTTTTTTAAAACATAATGTAAGCGCTATCTATTTGTAATTAATCGTTAGAAAAATGAAACTCTATGTTCTAGCTCAGATCAAGGGGGGTAAGGATGAAAAAAAAGGTGAATGTGCTTTTTTCTCTATTAGTTATTCTCGTTCTCTCTGCTTGTGGAGGAGAAACGGCTTCCCAGACAGACGAAGAATCTTCTGGAGAACAGAAAACGATGAAACTCGCGGTTGCTACATCTGAAGATCGATCGTTAACAAAAGGACTTTATAAGTTTGCAGAGATAATTGAAGACGAATCAGGAGGATCTATTCAAGTGGAGGTATATCCGAACGGTCAGCTAGGTGGGGATCGGGAAGTACTTGAGGGGGTTCAATTGGGATCAATTGAAGGTACCACTGTTTCCACTGGTCCTGTTGCTCAGTTTTCTCCACGCTTCAATGTTTTTGATCTGCCTTTTCTATTTCCATACAATGATATTGCTTATGAAGTTTTAGATGGCCCCATTGGACAAGAGTTATTAACGGATTTGGAGGAGCAAGGGATAATTGCCATTAACTACTGGGAAAATGGATTTCGTCACCTGACAAATAACGTAAGGGAAGTTACCACAGTTGAAGATATAAGAGGGCTGAGAATTCGTACATTGGAAAATGACCTTCATATGGATATGTGGCGCGAGCTTGGTGCCAATCCTACCCCGATAGCCTATACTGAGTTGTTTACGTCATTACAACAAGGTGTGGTTGAAGGACAGGAAAATCCTGTTGGTAATGTAACGACCATGAATTTTTTTGAGGTTCAAGATTATATAACAAAAACAGGTCACATCTATAATGCGAGCGTATTCATGATAAGTGAAGTTTTTTGGAACAGTCTTACAGAAGAGGAGCAAGAGTTGATTGTAAGGGCAGCTGAAGAAGCTAAAATCTATCAGCGTCAGTTAAATCAAGAAGAAGATCTTGAAGCCTTTGAGCAGTTAAAGGCAGAAGGAATGACAGTCACAGAACTGTCTGAAGAGGAGATACAAAAGTTCGTAGATCAGGTACAGCCAGTGTATGAAAAATACTCTAATCTGATTGACAAGGAGTTTGTTAAGCAGCTACTAGAAACCATTGAAGAAGCATCCCAATAATGAAGTTCCAAGGGGAGTATCCTTCTCCTTGGAACTACTACTGTTTTGAGAATGACAAAAGTATAGATCTTGGATAGGATCTATACTTTTGTCTTTCTTAGTATGAAGGAGGGGATAATAGTGAAGGTTGTACGTTGGCTTGATCACCATTTTGAAGAGATGTTTTTGCTTGTTTTTTCAAGTGTTATGGTCGTTGTAATCGCTTTACAAGTTTTTATGAGATATGTGATAGGATCCTCGCTTCCTTGGTCTGAAGAATTAGCACGATACTGTTTCATTTGGCTCGTTTATCTTGGTATTAGTTATGGTGTGAAGAAGCAGCGTCACATTAAAGTAGATGTAGTTTTACTTTTCTTAAAAGATAAATGGCAAATTATGGTAAATATTTTTGCGAACCTCTTATTTCTTGTATTTGCGTTCTATGTCATTTTTTACGGGGGACGCATTGTGTCTCAGCTTTTACAATGGGGACAATCGTCACCAGCCCTGCATGTACCAATGGGATGGGTTTATGCCGCAACACCGATCGGAATGGGGTTAACGGCCATCCGTATTATTCAACAACTAGTAAAACAGATTATGACAATACTTGGAAGGGCGGAATTTGAAGTAAAAACAGAGCAAGATCTTATTTTTGAGGCAAATCCCGAACAAGTAGATCAAAAGACAAAGAGATAGGAGAGAGATCGAATGACAGCTTTCGTCTTATTCGGTAGTTTTGCACTTCTATTGTTGTTAAGTGTACCTATAGGAATTGCTCTAGGGCTAGCAACACTAATCACGATTATTTATAGTGGTTCTTTACCATTAGAGTTCCTTGCTCAAGGGTTAGTCACATCTGTCGACTCCTTTCCGCTGTTGGCGGTTCCATTTTTCATTTTAGCTGGAGAAATAATGGGGAAAGGGGGCGTTTCAGATCGCCTATTCAACTTTGCTAATACGATTGTTGGAAATAAGACAGGAGGATTTGCCATTGCAGCGATTTTGACCTGTATGTTTTTTGCAGCGATTTCGGGTTCAGGACCGGCAACGGTTGCAGCTGTAGGAGGAATTATGATTCCTGCTATGGTGAAGCGAGGTTACGATAAAAGATTTGCAACGGCTGTTGTGTGTGCTGCTGGGTCTTTGGGTGTTATTATTCCCCCTAGTATTCCAATGGTTATTTATGGGGTAGTTGGGACAACATCCATTGGGGATTTGTTTATTGCCGGGATCTTACCTGGAATCTTCGTTGGGTTGGCTTTAATTGTTTGGGCATATATCTACTCTAAGAAAAAAGGATACAAGGGGCAAACGGAAAAGAGTACGTGGAAAGGTTTTGTAGAAGCTGGTTGGGAAGCAAAATGGGCTTTGCTTGTACCAGTTATTATTTTAGGAGGGATCTACGGAGGTATCTTTACGCCAACGGAAGCAGCAGTCATTGCTGTTGTATACGTATTATTTGCTGGGCTAGTATTCTATAGAGAACTTAAAATAAGAGATTTGCCAAAAATTATTGTGAATGCAGCTCTAACAACGGCTACTGTGTTAGTAATCATTGGCACGGCCACTGCATTTGGGAGGATTCTCACGATTGAACAAATTCCGACTCAAATAGCAAACGCGATGCTTTCAATATCTGAAAACCCAATCGTTATTATTTTACTAATTACGCTTTTGCTGTTGATTATCGGGTGCTTCATGGATACTGTGGCAGCGATTATTATTGTAACACCAGTGTTTTTACCCATAGCTACAAATTTAGGCTATGATCCGGTCCATTTTGGAATCATTATGGTTGTTAATTTGGCTATTGGTTTTATTACACCTCCTTTAGGTGTTAATTTGTTCGTCGGGTCAGGCATTTCAGGTTTGTCTATCGAATCCTTATCCAGAGCAATTATTCCCTTTTTTGTTGCCATGGTGTTGACGCTAATACTTATTACTTTTGTGCCGCATATTTCTTTACTATTTCTAGGAAGATAAACGGGGTGAAAGGAACCGATGAAATCAATAACAAAGACGATAACCATCCAAGTATCGGATGAACAGACTATTGTCGATTTAAGTAAGATACTTCAGTCATATCAAGCAGATGTTTTGATAAAGAAAGTGCTGAACGGAAACATACTAGAGGTTAATATAAAAAGCTTCTTAGGCTTGATCACACTTCGGCTACAGAACAATGATCGCGTCGAAATTTTAGCCGTAGGTGAAGATTGTGAAGAAGCATTACATAAAGTTGTTGAGTATTTTACTTAAACTTGAAACTTACCGATTCCTAGTTTTGATATATACAGAAAACTTAATATGTAGAATGGCCTCTAGCAAACTCGCCAGCTGGCGAGTTTTTCTAATGCTCATAAAATCACGGAAAGGTGATGAGACTTATGGTGATTTGACAGTTAAAGAAAACGTCATCATAATGAAAAGTATTATGATGGATACGAAATTTAATTTAGACGTTAAATAGGTGAGGATGATGAACAAAAAACGACGCCGTGTCACATTACAGGAAGTAGCAGAGCATGCTGGAGTCTCTCGTGCGACAGCATCTCTCATAGTAAGAAATAGCCCCAATATTTCAGAACCGACGAGGCAAAAAGTATTAAAGTCAATGCGTGAGCTTGGTTATGTATACGATCGTGTGGCTGCTAACCTTCGTTCCCAACGATCAAATACAATTGGGTTGATTATTACCGACGTTGCCAACCCGTTTTTTGCTGATTTGCTTGTCGGAGTTCATCACACTTTAGAAGCAGATGGTTATACGGTCATTCTCGGAACTACATTTGATTTAGAACAAAAACAAGAACAGTTATTATCAACCATGTTGGAACATCGTGTGGGAGGAGTCATCCTGTGTCCTGTTTCAAAAAGTGATCCAGAAACGATTGAACGTTTAGCTCATTGGAACATTCCGATCGTCCTAGCTGTACGTGAAATTCTTGGCCTAGATGATTATGACTATGTTGGGATAGACTACAAGGGTGGAGCAGAGATGGCAGTAGATTATTTAATTGGAAAAGGGCATCGCCGTATAGCGTTTTTAGGTGGGCTATCCGATTCCTCGGCATGGCAAGCGAGAAAGGAAGGGTATTCTCAAGCTCTGAGACGGGCAGGGATAGAGTTAGATGAAACATTAATCGTGGAAAGTCCCGCTATAAGAGAAGGTGGAGTGAGCTCAATAAATCAAGTGATGACACTTGAGGAGCCACCTACTGCCGTATTTTGTTTTAATGATTTAGTGGCGTTTGGGGTAATGGAAAGTTTAAGATCAAAAGGCCTAACTCCTGGTAAAGACCTTGATGTGGTTGGGTTTGATAATGTTAGAGAGTCAGCCATGACCAACCCGTCATTAACGACAATATCGTCCTTTGCTCGCATTATTGGAAGTAAGGCGGCAGAGCTACTGCACCAACGGATATTAAACGATGATATGGAAAGAAGACATATCGTATTAGATCCGAAGCTAGAAATTCGCGAGTCTACACAATCAAAGCTTTTGTAACCATTCCCTCGTTTCCGATTAATTAAGGAAACGAGGGAATTTTCATGTTCGAAGGTGATAGCTTATTCTTTCATAGCCACTAGCCGACAGGTTTTACGTAAGCCATGTGACGAGATAAGCAATGAAAATACCAATCGATATGTAAAGTAATGCGAACGGAAAGTTCCACATTCCGACTCTATAAGGGTTAAGTTTTAAGGAATCGGCCAAAATAGTTACGGATAAATTAAATGGACTGTATAACACGGTAGATAAGCTACAAACAATAAATACAATTGCTAGAGAAGGAGAGGAAACCTCATCTAAAAAAGGCCTTAATAATTCAATTAACAATGTAAACGACACAAGCGGGTGGAAGCCAATTAAAGATGTAATGAGAAAATAACCAGCAATCATACAAAAGAAGGGAAGCGCTGTGGACAGATTTGAGACAGTGTAGAACATCTCTTGTAAAAACAACAAATGATTGGATTGACTGAGCATTTCCACAAAAAAACCTGCGCTTAAAAACATATAGAAATAATTAGCGAGACCGTTTGTTCGTTCTCTCCAAAGTGGGACAAGTAATTGAAAAAATCGTCTGCCCTTTTTGATGACAAAAGCCCAGCTCACGGTGATCGGGACGATTAATATCACAATGGAAAGCAAATAACCCTTTTGGAAAATAAAATGAAAAGTACTAACAGCTAAAAAAAACGTTAGCAAAAGAAGGATGAAAGGTTGAACATGGCTAAACATCTTATTACTTTGTGTTACATGATCATTACAATTCTTCAAAGGCCAATGACGATATTTTATCGAAGAAACGATCCAGTCAAAAGAGACGACAATAATCAAGATCAGGACCATAACCGGAAAAATGGATAAATAACTTGTCCCGGTTACATCTAAGGAAGTAACAACCATTACTTCCATCGGGCTCCAGGTGAGACATAGGGCATAGGCTCGAAGTAGATTTTGTGAGTAAAATCGATCGGCTTGGTTTTTGGGTAAGTGCTGTAATGAAGATGTCAGGGATTCTTTTACAAGTGGTAATGTGGCAATATTTAAAAACAAACCGAGTGTGTGGCAAACAATAAAACTGCGGCGATAGAGATGGCTTACACGATTCATTCCATGCTCCATTGATGTACGAAGCTTTGTATCATATCGTCCCATTTTGATTAAAAGATTCAGAAATGGTAGTAGAAGAAAGAGCCCCAATATGCCAAGCATTGTGTCAAAATGAAATAATAACGCATGGATTGATTGACCTGACATGATAAAAAGACAGCCCCCAAAAAACAAAAACACAGATCCTGATGTGAAATAAAGTCCACGGGCATAAACAGCAGATATAACGAGAGTGATGATGGCAACAATACCAATAGCTCCAGATAAGAGGGAGTGATGAAAAAAAGTTGAAAGTAGAAACAATAAAATTAGTGTTGGATAAACAAATAAGCGCATATGAGACATCCTTCCTTGCATTAAAGAGTTAATAATGGTTGCGAATTTTCTTAATTTATCGTAACATAATGGTAGCGATTACATTAGATCGATCTACTATTTTTTTATCGAATTAGATCGATCTAATAAATTTATTAGATAAGTAGGTGATCGACATGAGTAAACAGAGTGCAAACCCGTTTGTTAATGGGGTATGGATCACTTCTGATGACCGACAAACGGTAGACATTACAAGTCCTTATTCAGGAGAAGTCATTGGGTATCAAGTGTTAGCAACGACTGTTGATGTTGAGCAAGCTTTGCAGACAGTCCACGAAGCAAAAGATGAGATAGCCAGCATACCGACTTATGAAAGGGCACGAATTTTAAAGAAAGCCTCATCCCTATTAGAGCTGCAAAAGGAACGATTTGCAAAATTAATTTCCCTTGAACTCGGGAAGCCACTAAAAAACACAATGGATGAAGTGTCTCGCTCAATCGAAACGTTAGAACTATCCGGTGAAGAGGCGAAGCGCTTAGTAGGAGAAACGATCCCTGGGGACGCTTCAGAGCGGGGGGGTCAATCCTACGCTAGCGTTTTCCGAGTCCCTGTCGGAGTCGTTGCTGCCATTACACCGTTTAATGCCCCGCTGAATCTAGTTTGTCATAAGATTGGACCTGCATTTGCAGCGGGGAATACAACCATTCTTAAGCCGGCACCACAAACAACCCTTATCGCAACAGAATTTTTAAAGCTGTTGCACGAAGCAGGGTTACCTGAAAACGCTGTGAACATGGTGTTAGGCGGTGTAGAGGTTGGTCAGCAAATCGTAAAGGATGGTCGTGTCAATATTATTTCCTTTACCGGTGGTACAGTAGCAAGTAAAAACATTTGTGAGTTAGCTGGGATGAAGAAGGTTCTGCTAGAACTGGGTGGAAATGCCCCTACGGTTGTTCACGAAGACGCAGATGTGATAGAGGTAGCGAAGCAAGTGGCAAAAACAGGATTTAGTAACTCGGGACAAAGCTGCATCTCCGTTCAACGTTTATATGTTCACCGTTCAATCGTAAATACGCTTACTGAGACACTAAAAGAAGAAATTTTAAAACTGAAAGTAGGTGATCCGTTACTGCCTGATACAGATGTTGGAACGTTAGTGGATGTAAAGGCAGCCAATCGGATTAGAGAGTGGATTGATGAGGCAGTTAAAGCAGGAGCCACGATTGTATGCGGCGGGGAACAGAAGGGTGCTTCGGTCTCGCCTACATTGCTCATCAATCCGCCGAAAACGGCAAATGTCGTTTGTCAAGAAGTGTTTGGTCCTGTCGTAAGTATCCTTACCTACGACACAATCGATGAGGCCATTGCGGAGGCTAATGACTCTGACTTTGGATTACAAGCAGGGATTTTCACTAACCAGATGGATACGGCTTACAAATTTGCAAATGCCCTTCATACAGGAGGGGTCATTATTAACGGAACATCTAATTTTCGATTGGATCACTGGCCGTACGGTGGCGTAAAGAACAGTGGTATTGGAAGGGAAGGCCCACATTACGCCATTCAAGAAATGACAGAAACAAAAATGATTGTCTTCCAATTGCCTAGCAAACAAACTTAATCGGTGACGGACTATTTGAGGTGAACAGCGTTGTGGAGTTTATACATTAATAATCCATCAGAATTGGAATTAAAAGAATTTCAATCTGAGCAATCTGTAAAAGATAATGAAGTAAGAATCAAGCCTATATACGGGGGCATATGTGGGTCAGATATAAGTGTTTTTAAGGGAAGACTTCCCCATGCCACTTATCCGATCAGACCGGGTCACGAATTAGTTGGCACTATTATAGATGCTGGGGAAAAAGTGGAATATGAGATCGGTACAAGGGTTGTTGTTGGTCCAAATACGTTTTGTGGGACGTGCGAATATTGCTCGAAAGGCCAAACCAATATTTGTCTTAATAAAGAATCGTTAGGCGTCAATCGGGATGGCGGCTTTTCCGAAGAGTTCGTTATTCCCTCAAGGTTCGTCCTCCCTGTTCCTGATCATTTACTTGATGAACTAGCTGTACTGATCGAGCCGTTTTCTGTCGTTGTTCATGCCTTAGATAAGGTCAACATCGCAGAGGGAACGCGAATAGCTATCATTGGTTGTGGTACGGAGGGAATGCTTGCAGTAGCATTAGCCCATTATTTAGGTGCTACCATTACAGCTGTAGATGTTAATACGGAAAAATTAAAAAAAGTCGAAGAGAGTTTTCTTGGCGTGGTGTCCTCGTTGCCAAGTGAAATGAAAGATGATTACTTCGATGTGGTGATTGAAGCAGCAGGGGTCGAATCGGCTGTTATTCAAGCAGTCGATGTTGTTAAGCCAGGGGGGGATGTTGTTCTCGTTGGGATGGCTACTGAAGCGACACTGCCGATTGTACGTATTGTTCGGAAAGAGGTTACGATCCACGGCTCTATTATTTATAATTTCCCTGATGATTTCCAAAAAAGCATTAATTTTTTGTCGGAGGAATGCTTCAATGCCAAACCAGTGATCTCTAAGGTCTTTCCTTTTAGAGAATATGTGAAAGCATACAATGAAGCCGTTTCAGGACGGCACGGAAAAATTATCTTGGATTTTAGAGAGGAGTGTTCGGAATGAAAAAATTAGTGTCGCACTTATTAGTCAAATATCTTGAACATCGCGGGGTTGAACATATTTTTGGTCTTTGCGGACACACCAATATTGCGGTGTTGACCGAGTTGGAAAAAAGTAAGATCCGTTTTATAAATGTTCGCCATGAGCAAATTGCGTCATCTGCTGCAGATGGTTATGCCCGTGTAACGAAAAAAGCGGCTGTTGTCCTTAGTCATGTAGGGCCTGGATTAACGAATGCTGCTACAGGAGTTGCCAATGCGGCCCTCGATTCGATTCCAATGGTTGTGATTGCTGGAGATATTCCGAGTCATTTTTATGGAAAACATCCTCACCAAGAAATTAATCTACATTCCGATGCTTCTCAAGTAGATATTTATAAGCCATTTGTGAAGCGGGCATGGCGCGTCGAGCGACCAGAACATGTACCAGAAATATTAGAAAAAGCATTCCAATTAGCGGAAAACGGAAACCCTGGACCTGTGCTTGTATCGGTCCCAATGGACATCTTTTCAAAAGAAGTGGAGGAAGAGATGTTCATTCGTGTTCAACATCATACCAAACAACTAGAAAAGCCATCAATTGATGAGCAAACAGCGAAAAAAGTCGTTGAAACGTTAGTGAACGCAGATCAACCAGTCATTTATGTAGGGGGAGGGGTAATTCTTGCCGATGCTGCTAACGAAGTAAGAGAATTGGTCGATCACCTTGGAATTCCTGTAGCTCATTCTTTGATGGGAAAAGGTGTATTGCCAGACGATCATCCATTAACACTGGGAATGACGGGTTTTTGGGGCACGACCTTTATTAACCAAAAAACAAGAACAGCTGATTGGGTTCTAGGATTAGGTACACGCTTCGCCGAGGCTGATAGCAGCTCCTGGGAGCCTGAGTATACATTCGATATCCCGAATGGTACGAAACTTATTCATATTGATATTGATCCGAGTGAAATTGGTCGAAATTATCCAGCAGAACTCGGAATTGTTGCCGATTTAAAGCAAGCATTACAAGTGATGATCCGTGTGGCAAAAGAGCTATATCCAGAAGGAAGAACGAACGAGGCATTGAAGGTGGAAATAGCAAAAGAACGGGCTCGGTTTAAAGAAGACAACAAGCAATATGAAACGGATAATGCTTTTCCGATGCAGCCCCAACGCATTTTAAAAGAAGTACGTGAGGTTCTTCCGAGAGACGCCTATATTACAACTGACGTAGGGTGGAATAAAAACGGTGTCGGGCAGCAATTTCCAATTTATACACCTGGATCTGTATTAACACCGGGAGGCTTTGCCACCATGGGATTTGGTGCTCCAGCTGCTCTTGGGGCAAAAATAGCATGCCCTGAAAAAGTGGTTGTCTCGTTAGTAGGGGATGGTGGATTTGGACAAAACCCAGCATTACTAGCCACAGCGGTAGAAGAAAATATTTCAGTTATATGGATTATTATGAATAATTATGCATTTGGTACGATCGCAGGCTTACAAAAAGCACACTTCGGAACGACGCTCGGAACGGTATTTCAAATCAATGGTGAACATTATTCACCTGATTTTGCTATGGTTGCCAAAGCTTATGGCGCGGAAGGAATAAAAATAAGTGCAGCCGAGGAATTTAAACCAGCCCTCAAAAAAGCTATAGATATGAATAAGCCTGTTGTCATTGATGTGCCCATGATAAATAACCCAACGCCTACAGCTGGACACTGGAATATTATGGACATATACTCACCGGGAAAAAAAGTTCACCACGTGACAACGTAATTGAAAGTCCATGGAGAGCATTTTTTCATGAACTTCCATCGGCTAAGTTCTCTAGAACGAATAGATTGGAGGAGAAATTAGGATGGCTAGACAATTCTCTTTAGCTCATCTAACCGCGATTGGCTGTTCTCCCTTAGAATTAACGCTTATAGCCGCACGATGCGGTTACGATTTTGTCAGTTTACGTACGATCCAAATGGGACTACCAGAGGAAACGAACGACGGACTGCTGAATGACAAACGAATGGTGAAAGAACTCAAGGGCGTGTTTAAACAAACAGGAATTCAGCTTTTAGACATAGAGTTAGCACGGATTTCAGAGGAGCACGACCCTAAAAGCTACGTGCCCGCCTTTGAGGCTGCGGCAGAACTAGGAGGAAGACATGTATTAAGCAGCATTTGGACAAACGATAGAAATTATGCGGTGGATCGGTTTGCTGAATTATGTGAGTTGGCAAAGCCATATGGTCTGACGGTTGAGTTAGAATTTGTCCCTATTGCTGGAATTAATACATTGCAAGGAGCCGTGGATATTCTGGAGAAGGCAAAACAAGATAACGCCGGTCTTATGATTGATATCCACCATTTTCATCGTGCAAATGGGAGAACAGAAGAGTTAGAGAAGGTTCCGCAGACATGGTTTCGATATTGCCATTTATGTGATGCTCCTAGGTTGATTCCTAAAGAAAAAGACGAGATGGTTCGGACGCTACGTGAGGAACGATTATATGTTGGTGAGGGAGGAATCGATGTTGCAGGCATTATCAATCGAATTCCAAATGTCCCTTATTCCTTAGAAATTCCACACAAAAAGCGAGCGCAAAAGTTAGGATATGAGGCATTTGCTAAGCGTTGCTTAGAAACGGCGAAGGAATACTTCTCAACATATATTGACAAAGGTTCTGTTAAAAACGTAAAGGCTAATTAAACATTAGATGGATGAATTCCTCATCAATGAAGGAGGCAGTCATTTGTGGAGTCATTCGAGAAGGTTGAAAGTACATTATCCATTTTAAGTAGCTTTACACCTAGCCACAATGAGCAAACACTTGCTGAAATCGCAAGCCGCATTAAGAAGGATGAGAAAGAGACAAAAATATTGATCGATCTGCTTGTAGAGAATCAGTTTATTGAATATCGTGAGGCTAGTCAAAAATATAAACTTACTCACAAGGTATATTACCTTGGATACGTCGCTCGCTGTTCGTTGCATTTACAAGAGATTGCTCATCCGATTATGAAAAAAATAAGCGGTGTTACCAACCAAACAGTAAATCTCTTTTTACTGCAAGAAAACTTCCGGATCTGTATTGAACAGAGCATAGGAAATGATACAGTTAACGGTTTGATTGAGAAAGGGGATCGACTTCCTCTTTGGACAGGAGCAAGCGGCAAAGTATTATTAGCATATCAAAAAGAGGAATTTAAAAAAGAGATTTTTCGCACGATTCCACCTCACATAAAAATCGTTGAGATCAATAAGAAGCTAGAACAGATTCGGATAAAAGGATACTGTTGGGAAGAAGATGTCCGTAATAGCGGCTTTTCTGCTATCGCTTTCCCTATTTTTGATGTGGACGGCAAAGTTATGGCAAGCCTTTCAATAACTGGACCAACCCATCATTTCACCCGTTCATCTATTACTCCATATGAGGGATTGTTGAAGGAGCATTGTCTGCTGATTTCCAAAGCTTTCGGTTACCGTTGTGAATAACTTCTCAAAAGCATTTGCGAAAGAGATCGCATATGCTTTTTTCTATTGCAGCGAATAATTAATTTGTATATACTTTAAAGCGTAAAAGCAAATGTTAAAATGGAACTGGTGAATGAACAAAAACAATAAATGCCACGACCTGTGTAACGCGGTAGTTATCAAAATTTTGAGAGACAATGCTAATATTCAGACAGAATGAAGAACACCTCTTCAGTTATGGAATTTCACTTTATCCTATAGAAAACGAGCTTCTTTTTTGGGAGGGCTGAACATGGAATCGTCGCTTAAGTCCATGAAGACTCGATCGATTGTCAAAGGGGAGAAACCACTGGTTTGTATCCCAATAGTGGGAAAGAGTAATGCTGATATTCTTAAAGAGCTAGCTAATATTCTTGATAAGAAACCTGATATCATTGAATGGCGTGCTGATTTTTATAATGGCCTTACAAATCGTAAACAATTGTTTCAACTACTTTCCTTTATTCGTGAAAAAGTAGAAGGGATCCCTATTTTATTTACGGTTCGTTCAGAAAAAGAAGGAGGACACCCGAACCATTTAACTGAAAGGGGAAAAGTTAGTTTACTTGCTGCTTTGTGCTCAAGAGGTTTAGTAGACATGATAGATTATGAGCTGCAAAATGATCTGTTCAGTATTCATTATCTGCGTCAAGTCTCTTTGAAATACAATGTGCCAATGGTTCTCTCCTACCATAATTTTCATGAAACACCGAGTCGGGAAGTACTAGTAGAGTTATGCTTAAAAATGGATCGCCTAGACGCTGATTTTGTGAAAGTTGCGGTTATGCCAAATCAGATGGAAGATGTTCTTGAATTGTTAAATGCTATGAGTGATGTGAGAAAGACAATCAATGCTAATCTGATTGCAATCTCAATGGGATCATATGGAGCCATTACTCGTTTGTTTGGCTGGATATTTGGATCTGCAATGACTTTTGGAATTGGAGAGCAAAGCTCAGCACCAGGTCAAATTCCGGTAGAGGATGTACGAAAAGTGATTGAATTGACAGCAAAATATATGTAATTCATCAAGGTTCCTGTTTGGAGGGACCTCTTTTTTGTTGTGTATTAGATCGATCTAATTTATAATGTACATAAAGAAATAAATTGAGAAAGGGGTTAAGATCAAGTCTTTTATTTGAAGACAAATTTAAAAAAGCAAGGATTTAAAGGCTTATGCTTAAAAATGAAAGCGTTTTATAGTGCTGAAGAGAAGCTGCCGATAGAATATTAGATAGGGAGTGGGTGTGTATGTTAGGAAATAATGGCCCTCTTACAGGGTTGAAGATCATTGATATTTCAACGATGATTGCTGCCCCGTTTGGAGCGACCTTGTTAGCAGATTTAGGGGCAGAGGTGACAAAAATAGAGTTGCCAGGCAAGGGGGATACGCTGAGAACAGTCGGTCCTTGGAAAGGGGAAGAGCCTCTCCGTTGGCCGGGACTAGCCCGTAATAAAAAATCACTGACATTAGATATTCGGACAGAAGAGGGTAAATTGATTTTTAAACGCTTAATTGAAAAGGTTGATGTATTAATCGAAAATTTTCGACCTGGAACATTAGAAAAGTGGGGTCTTGGCTATGAAGAATTAAAAAAAGTCAATCCTAAACTTGTCATGGTTCGCGTATCAGGCTACGGTCAAACAGGTCCATATCGTAAAAAGGCAGGATTTGGTACACCATGCACTGCCTTCAGTGGCCACACAGCAATCCAAGGATATTCTGATCGTCCACCAGTAAGTCCGTCATACTCCCTTTTAGACTACATTACCGGTGTATACGTCGCGTTTGCTACAATGTCAGCGATGTACTATCGTGATGTTCATCAATTGAATGAAGGACAGGTCGTGGAAATGGGGCTATATGAATCAATGTTTAGAATGCTAGAATTTTTAGTAGCTGAATACGATCAAAATGGTAAGATTAGGGGAAGGAGCCCAGGGCTTGCAGGTCATTCTAGTCCTGCTGGTACGTATGAGACGAAGGATGGTAAGTTTGTTGTTCTAGTATGCAGTACTGATTCGACGTTCAATCGCTTAGCCAAAGCGATGGGTCGTGAAGATATGGTAAAAGATGAACGATATTATACGAATGCTGTTCGATTAAAGCACGATGACAAGGTACAAGAAATCGTATCGAATTGGATTAGAGGCTTTAATCTTAAGGAACTGACAGAAAAATTAGATTCTTTTGGCGTCCCAGTCAGTCCTATCTATACGATTGAAGATATTTTTAATGATCCTCACTATAAAGAAAGAAATAATATCGTGGAAGTAGAACACCCACGTTTAGGGAAGGTGAAAGTACCTGGAGTAGTCCCGAATTTTTCAAAAACACCTGGGAAAATTCGTCATAGAGCTCCTGAGCTAGGTGAACATACGGATGAGATTTTAAAAAGCTTTGCCAGTGTATCAGATGAAGAGATTAAAAAACTTCGAGAGAAAGGAGTGATTTAATTGTTGCTCCCATCAAAAGTAACGATTTGTGAAGTGGCTCCAAGGGATGGGTTTCAGGCGGAGCAAGAATGGATTCCAACAAAGCAAAAACTTGAAATTATTAAGGCTTTAGCAACGACAGGAATTCAGTCAATGGAAATTACTTCGTTTGTTCACCCAAAAGCCATTCCTCAGTTAAAGGATGCTTCTGAGGTGGTGGAACGTTCTCAAGATTTAACGAATATAAGATTTCGTGCCCTTGTTCCTAATGCAAGAGGAGCTGAACGGGCGATCAAGGCAGGAATCAAAAAAATAAAGTTAATGTTATCTGCTACTGATTCTCATAGCATCTCCAATGCAAACTGCACCGTGGAGGAAGCTCAGAACAATCATATGTCTACAATTGAACTGGCTCACCGTCATAATATTAAAGTGGGGGGATCGATTTCTGTTGCTTTTGGTTGTCCGTACGAAGGAAAGGTACCTATTGACCGTCTTATATCAATTGTAGATCGATATAATCGTCAAGGTGTCTACGAGGTATCGTTAGCAGACACAACAGGAATGGCGGACCCTGTTCAAGTTTATGAAACGTTAGGTGTGTTAAAAAGTTTGTTTCCACAAACGACGTTTACTATGCACTTTCATAATACACGGGGAATGGCACTAGCTAATGTATTTGCAGCACTACAACAAGGAGTGTTAGATTTTGATAGCTCGATCGCAGGATTAGGAGGCTGCCCTTATGCACCTGGAGCATCAGGGAACGTAGCAACCGAGGATTTAATTCATATGCTAGAGCGAATGGGAATTGAAACAGGAGTGGATTTAGAACAAGTGATTTTAGTAGCGAAAGAAACGCAAAAATTAATTGGGCACGACGGAGGAAGTTATATGCTTCAGGCAGGTCCTTGCTCTGCACTTAGTCTTAAACCAACAGGACAACAGAAAATCGGGAAGTAAAAACAACCAATAGCAGAAGCCCGAATCGGAGGAATTCCGTTCGGGCTTTAGGTATCTCTTTTACACTTTAAATTGACTCATGAGCTGTTGGAGTTCTTCAGCTAATTGGGACAAGGCTTGAGCCGAAGAGGCGATCTCTTCCATTGAGGCCAGCTGTTCTTCCGTCGAGGCAGCCACGTTTTGTGTTTGTGAAGACGTGTCCGCCGAAACTTGTGCCACCCCACCAATGGAGACGGCTACTTCGCCTGTACTTGTGGAAATGTCCTCTGTTGCGGTGACTAACTGCTTAATCTTATCCGTCAGCTTCTCCATAAAGGTGAGAATCTCTTGGAAGTTCGTCTCGGTTTCTTTAATGACGCGAAGCCCGCCCTCCACATCGTCAGCCACTTGATCAAACGAATGGTTGGAGCGTTTCATATCCTCTTGAATTTCCGCAATTAAGTTAGCAATCTGTGCCGAAGAGTGTTGCGACTGTTCGGCTAATTTACGAACTTCTTCGGCAACGACTGTGAATCCTTTTCCGTGCTCTCCTGCTCGCGCCGCTTCAATGGCTGCATTTAATGCCAGCAAGTTCGTCTGTTCAGAAATACTAGCGATGACACTGGTAATATTGCCAATCTCTTTTGAGCGCGTGTCCAATGACTTGATCACTTCACCACTTTCCTCAACCGAGCGGTTAATGGCTTGAATTTGCTTGACCGTTTGCTGGACAAGAACCTCACCGTCCTTTGCTTTACCAATTGCTTGTGAACTAATATCAGAAATGCCGTTAGCATTCTCCGAAATAGCGTGAACGCTCATGGCCATGGCTTCTAGCGATTGGGAGGCATCTTCAACACTAGCAGACGCTTTTTCCGATCCTTCCGCTACTTGCTGAATCGCTTCGGTTATCGTTTCTGTTGCCTGACTCGTCTGCTCGGCACTGGCCGTTAGCTGCTCAGAGGAGGAGGCCACTTGGTTTGCTGAATCGACCATCCGGTGGAGCGTGTCTTGTAGTTTTTCCGCCATCCGGTTGTAACTTTCGGCGACGACACTTAACTCATCTCCATTCGTGTCTTTGATGGCTGTTGTGAAATCCCCGTTTCCTGCGGCTTCAAGTGCTGCTGTTACAACGGTTAATCGTTTTTTCATTTTTCTTGTAAACCAGTAAACAGCTAAACAAGCAACGATGGCCACGAGAAGCAATGCGATAAAAATAAACGTTAAAGCATTAGCGACCGTTTCTGTTATAAGTTCCTGTGAAGCGCCAACATAGAGCATACCAATGACTTGTCCTGATGCATCGGTTAACGGCATATAAGCGGTCTGATATTGATTTCCGACGACATTGGCTTCTCCTAAATAAAGCTCCCCGTTTGTTATTACCGTTTCAATCACTTCTTCAGAGGCTTGGATCCCAACGGCCCGTTCGCCATCGATAAGGACGTTCGTGGCAATTCGTGTATCACCTAAAAAAATAGTAACCGTGCCCCCCGTATCTTCTCCAATGGCATCCACAAGGTCAAAGTTGTCATTCATCAATGTCGTTCCTTTGTAAAGCTCCCCATCGGTTGCTTTCCAGTCACCAGGAAACCGTTCATCAATGTAGCGATGAGCTAAGGCAAGATCCGCTCTAGCCTTTTCCGTTGCGAACGCTTTAATTCCTTTTGTGATTTGATCGTTGACAACTACTCCAATAACAGCGGCAAATACAAGGATGATCGACAGGACTAGGACATTGATTTTCGTTGCTAGTTTTAGCTTCATGTGAACACCTCTTATTCTTCTTTTGTCATAGGAAATTGGTTGTGTGTCCTATCTCCATTATAATCGATCGATTGCTTATTTACAATGAACGAACTAAAATCAAGGTAGAATCAAAAAAATAGATAGAAAGAAGTTCCCAGATCTTTAGTCTTGTAAGGGGAAAGGAGTAGATACGAGATGAGAATTCGACCGATTGACACATTGGATGCAGAGGCGTTTCTTGACTTAAGTAAAGCAGTTGATCAAACAGGGATGATGTTGTTTGAACCGAGGGAAAAAAAGTGGACGGAGGAGCAACAACGAAAAATGATTGATGGGATATTAGGAAGACGAAATTCGATGACATTTGTGGCGGAGGAGTATGGCAGGCTGATAGGCTATATTACAGCCATCGGTGGAAATGTGAAACGGACAGCGCACCGTGCCTATATTGTGGTAGGAGTTCGTGAAGAGGAACAAGGGCGAGGGATCGCGACAGAGTTGTTTAACCGGTTATTCAATTGGGCAAAAAGTGTGGATATTACCCGCTTGGAGCTAACCGTGATTAAAGACAATCGGAAGGCGTTTCAGCTTTATCAGAAACTAGGGTTTGTATTAGAAGGAGAAAAGGTCCATTCGCTGATGATCGATGGAAAGCCTGTCAACGAATACTACTTATATAAATTGTTAGATTAATAATAGAAGAAAAGCGGTCCAGTCTCTCTCGGACAGAAAGAGTGGATCGCTTTTTGGTGTTACGAAATGGCCCATTTTCGATCATGTGTAAACGTCATATTGACGAGAGGCTCATAGGGGAGGGAGCGGAGTGATTGGTGAAACTGCTGACGAATGTCGTCTAGATCTTTAACATTCCTCGCACAAGAGGTTCGGTCGATAATAAAGTAAATATCGATAAAGAGTGTCTGGCCCACCTTCGCCATACGCACATGAGATTCAGGAATCTGATATTTTTCCTCAATCGCATGAATGTGTGATTCAATCGATTGCTGTAATTCTAGATTTGGTGCCATCTCTAGCATTTCCTTTCCGTTCAAGACGATCTGCTTCACCGGCAGGATGATAAACAAACCGGCTGAGAGCGCGACCATTAGAGGATCGACATACGGAACGAGGAACGCGAACTTCGTATGTGCTAAAAGAAACGCTGCGGCGAAACCGATAAACACAGCGGCGCTCAGAAATGTATCCATTAACCATTGATGGGTTTCCGCTTTTATGAGCGGGTTTGCTCCTGCTTTTCGTCGTAAAAAGAAAAAGATAGCAGCACAACCAGCTGTGGAAAGAAGGGAATAGGCAGCTCCATGGATTGGAACGACATGCCGTCCGCCATCAACTAAATCACCTACAGCCGTGATGAACGCGAATAGGCAAAGGAGCGCAATAACTCCATGCTTGATGACCAGTGTGAGCGCTTGAACCATTCCTTTACCATACGGGAATTTATCCCGATCATCCTTCATCATAAACACGGTCGCCCCTAATGAAAATAGGGAAAGAACGACACTAATGAGCGAGTAGATCCCATCAAATAGAATCATATGGGAATGAATCGCCAGTCCCCAAATGATGCCAACAGCAGAAAAGATAATCGCGCCAATGACTGAAATCGAAAGATAGAGAACAGAAACGCTTGATCTCATTTTATCACCTCATAAATGATTGACTATCAGTCATTTTACAACTAAAAATACTGAGAGTTATCTCAGCATGTTCATGACAACTTGAAATGTATCTTCTTTTAACTGCGAAAGTTCTTGTTCACATTCATTGGCAAAATAATGTCTCTCTGCTGTAAATTCAATTAGGTTCACTATCATAGGAACGAGTGTTTGAATGTTGATGGTAAGGTACTTCTTTAAGTGCTTCTCAATCCAACGGTAATAAGGGTCGTAAATTTCTTCCCAGCGGTTCAAGGAATCGTAGTAAGAAAGACCAGCATAACAGAGAAGGATAACCTCCTTATACGATTTCGTTAAAGTAAAGCTTACATCGATTAACTCACGGATGAGTGTTTGCACGTCATCGTCTTCTTGAATACGGTTTTGAAGCTGATGCAATTGGTCTTGCAATATTTCATCAGCAATGGCAGGGATGATCTCATTTTTCGCTTGGAAATACGTATAAAATGTTCCGTGGGCAACACCTGCTCTTTTGGCAATTTCACCAATCGACGCCTTTTCAAATCCCTTATCCTTCATCACATCAATGGCTGCCTGCAAGATCGCTCGATAGGTCTCTTCACTTTTGTATCTCATTAGCCCCTCCCAACATATGGGTGAAAATTGATTGATAATCAATCATTATTGTATCGTGCCGATAAAATAAAGTCAAGAGAGGTCAATTTCAGCAAGAATCGGCCAAGGTGACGAGAAATATTATGAACGTTTCATCCCTTTATCATGAGAAGGATATGGTAGCATAGAAGAAAAGAGATACGAAGATAGGAGGAGATAGGATTGGATTTTACCAGTCTTTTGTCGTTCTTAGGTGTGGCGGTTCTTCTGACGCTTATGCCTGGACCAGACATCTTATTTGTCTTAGCCCAAAGTATGTCGCAAAATCGCCAAGCGGGCATTGTCACAGCGCTCGGACTTTGTACAGGTCTGCTCGTACACATTACAGCAGCTGTTGTTGGTATATCAGCGCTCATTTATCAGTCTGCTCTCGCCTTTACTGTCGTAAAATACGCAGGAGCTGCATATTTGCTTTATTTAGCATGGAAGGCGTTTCAGGAAAAGGGAGAAGGTCTTTCGATTAACAAGCAAACCACCCTTGCCTACGGAGCCCTTTATAAGAAAGGCATTATTATGAATGTGTTAAATCCAAAAGTGTCCTTGTTTTTTCTCGCCTTGCTTCCCCAATTTGTAAACAGCGGGGCAGGATCTGCACCTTGGCAAATGCTTCTTTTAGGGGTTGTGTTTCTCATTCAAGCATTCATTATTTTTTCATTGGTTAGTTGGTTTGCGGAAAAGGTAGGGCAGCTCCTCATGCGTTCTTCATTTATAAAAAATCAAATGCATCGTATAAAAGGCGGGTTACTCGCGCTTATTGGTCTTCAAGTGGCCTTTAGCAAAAATTAAGAGAGGAAGCTGACAATGACGACCATTATATTTGATATGGATGGCACGCTCTTTCAAACCGATTCCGTGTTGGAAGGGGCGTTAGAAAAAACGTTCGACTACTTACGCCAAACCGATCGCTGGCAAGGAGAGACCCCGATTGAACAATACTTAGCAATCTTAGGGGCGCCGATGCACGTTGTTTGGGAAACGATCATGCCAAGTGCCTCTCATGAGGAACGTCAGGTAGCCGATCAAGCGTTTTGGGATTTTTTATTAGAAGAAATCCGTCTCGATCACGGAAAGCTTTATCCGAATGTAGGCAAGACGCTCGAAGAATTGTATCAATTAGGTTATGACTTGTATGTGGCAAGTAACGGGTTCATGCGGTATCTACAAGCGATCGTCGACCACTATGGCTTCACCTCTTATTTGAAAGATATTTACGGTGCCGACCGGTTTGAGACGGCCTCTAAAACAGAGCTGGTGGCAAAGTTAGTTCGTGACTATAGGATTGAGGGGGGCGTGATGGTGGGGGACCGATCATCAGATCTTACAGCAGGTGCTGATGCGAAGCTAGTTACAATCGGTTGTTTGTATGGATATGGGACTAAGGATGAACTGGATTCAGCAGATGTCCTCGTGGAAGACATCTCTGAAATCCGCTCGATCGTCTCACAGCGACTGGAAAATCATCAAAAACGCTAATCCCCAAATGAGGAGAGCAGATAGTCGGTTAAGATAGGTTACATATTTCTGAATCGCCTGAAGCTGGCCAAACCACCGACCGATCCAAGCGAGCAAGCAAAAATAAAGCCATGAGACAACGATTGTCCCACATGTAAACGACCATTTGTCTGCTGCTTCATAGAGCAACGAGTTCGTGCCGATGATCCCAAGGGTATCGAGGAGTGCGTGGGGATTCAGCAGGGAAACGGTTAAGGCGAACGACATTTGTTTTTTTGCTGTAAATGGTGCTACCTTACCGTTGCTCGCTGAGGTGCTGTTCCAAATGACCCAGCCCATATAAAGGAGGAAAACGAACCCTCCGATGATCAGAAAGGGAACGAACCGCTCGACGAGGTGGGCAGCTACTGCCATCACCAGCACTGAAACGATAATGAGTATCGTATCGCAAATCGAGGCGGTCATGACAGCTGGCAATGCGCGACGAAGCTTATTTTGCGTCATCCCTTGGGTGAAAATAAATAGATTCTGTACGCCCATGGGCAAAATGAGACCGAAGGCGAGAAGAAAACCATGTAAAAATGAATCCAATCGTAAACCCTCCTAAAAGTGAAGTCGACATCATCATAGCAAGCGACGGTCGTTTGTCATCATCCAGTTCGCCTAGCTCGAGGCCAACCAGTTCATTGAAATGAAGGTGAGAAGTATGAAATTGGATTGGAAGCCTGATCGTTCAAGCCACGTTCCAATCTATCTGCAAATTAAAGAAGAGCTTAAGCGACGAATCGAGGGCGGCGAGTGGACGGTAGGTACCCTTTTGCCATCACAACGGGAACTGGCAAACCTGCTCGGTGTTAATCGAAGCACGATTGTCCAAGTGTATGAAGAATTAATGGCAGATGGCTTAGTCGAAAGTGTTCAGGGGAAAGGAACAAAAGTTGTCAACAACACGTGGAACGTCATTGCGGCTACGTCTCCAGATTGGCAGCAATACGTATCAGGTGGGGTGTTTCAGCCGAATAAAACGTATGTACAAAAGATCAACGAAGCGGAGTTTTCCGAGGAAGTCGTACGCCTTGGGACAGGAGAGCTAGCAAAAGGGTTACTTCCTGTTAAGCAAACAGAAGAAGTGCTTGCTTCCCTCTCTCTTGAAGCAAGCCATTTAAGCTATGAAGAGGCGAAGGGTTCGCTTGCTTTACGAGAAGCGGTTTGCGAATTTGTCTCAAAATATGGGATTCACGTATCTCCGTCAAGCGTCTTAATTGTTTCGGGAGCACTCCAAGCTCTATCCCTTATGACGAATGGACTGTTTCAGGCAGGGGCACGTGTGGCTGTCGAGTCCCCGTCCTATTTAATGTCGTTACGTATACTTACGTCAGCGAACATACGTGGGGTCCAGGTGCCGTTAGCGGACGTGCAACACAAGCCGAACGTTTTACGACAATACAAAAGGCAACAAGATGTGCAAATGTTTTATACGATTCCTACGTTCCACAATCCAACGAATGTAACGTACAGCACCGCTGTTCGAAAGGAGCTACTACATGTTTGCCAAGCGATTCAACTGCCAATCATTGAAGACGATGTATACCGGGAGCTTTGGTTCGATGCGGCTCCACCACCTCCGTTAAAATCACTCGATCAAACAGGGAATGTTCTCTATCTCGGGAGCATGTCAAAAATCATCAGCCCTGGTCTTCGAGTCGGCTGGGTCATCGGTCCAGAGCCGGTTATCCACCGTTTGGCAGACATGAAAATGCAGACCGATTATGGGGCGAGCTCCATTTCCCAAGCGATCGCACAGAGATGGTTAACGAATAATGATTGGTTTACGAGTCATGCCCAGTTTGTGCGAGACAAGCTGAAAAATCAGCGAAACGCGATGCTTCAATTGTTGCAGGAGCATATGGGGGAGCTAGCGGAATGGAATCGGCCCTCCGGTTCGTTTTACATTTGGTGCAAATTAAAACACCCGGTTGATATGAACCGTGTCTTCCACCGCTGTTTAAAAGATAACGTCTTAATTCATCCAGGTACGATTTATGAAGGCTTGAAGCATTCTTATATTCGTCTTTCCTATTCATACGAAACAGGGGAAAGGCTCGAATACGGCATAAAAGCGTTAGCTCGTGTGATACATGAAATGTTAGCTTGAAGGGGGAGAAGCACAGTGGAAAGTATACGGATAATCGAAATGACAGACAACGATTGGCCTGAGGTAGAACGCATTTACAGAGAAGGGATAGAAACAGGGAATGCCACATTTGAAACGGAAGCCCCTTCGTGGGAGAAATGGGATGCCGGTCATGTGAAAAGCTGCCGTTTTGTGGCAAAGATTAAAGAAAAGGTCGTTGGCTGGGTAGCCTTGAGCCCAGTCTCCAGTCGCTGTGTTTATCAAGGAGTAGCCGAAGTCAGCGTTTATGTTGGCTCGACAGGAAGAGGAAAGGGAGTCGGGCGAAAGCTTCTGGCGTCCGTTGTAGAAGAAAGTGAAAAGCAAGGGTATTGGACGTTGCAGGCGTCTGTATTCCCTGAAAATGTGGCCAGTCTCAAGCTACACCGCCAGTTAGGATTCCGCGAAGTGGGGAAGCGGGAACGACTTGCAAAACGAGAGGGTGTGTGGCGGGACGTCATCTTGCTGGAGCGACGAAGCGAAAAGGTAGGATTGTAAAAAATAAAGGCGTTAGCCACCGCGGCTAACGCCTTTATTAGAGCAGCACTCGTCTAAGACAAGCGTAAATGAGCGTTCAGTGCTTCGTGCCATTTCTGCTTTGTCTGTTGATTCGTCCGTTCTAAATACTGGATTAACATCCATAATCCTTTATGGTCAAGGTTGTCGATGACCCTCTTCATGACGGCAGCATCCGTCGTATGCTCTAAGAAGTAGATGATTTCTTGTCTCATCCTTACCCCTTTCGTGAGAGGATTAAGCTTTCGTTTTTAGCTCTTCTCGTGCAGCTCGTGCGGCAGCTACCATGTTCTTAAGGGCGGCTACGGTTTCTTTTTCCGCGCGAGTCTTTAAGCCACAATCAGGGTTAACCCAGAAAAGGCTAGCTGGCAAGACCGTTAACGCGCGGCGGATGACATTTAGCATTTCTTCTTCTGAAGGAACGCGAGGGCTGTGAATATCGTAGACCCCTAACCCAATTCCCTTTTCATACGTCGTCTTTTCAAACGCGCTAATCATTTCTCCGTGGCTTCGTGATGTCTCGATGGAAATGACGTCTGCATCGAGATCATCGATGGCTTCGATCATTTCATGGAATTCGCTGTAGCACATATGAGTATGAATTTGCGTCGTTGCCTTCACATGGGCGCAGCTCGCACGGAAGGCGGACACGGCCCAGTCTAAGTACTCTTGCTGATCTTCAGCTTTTAATGGCAGACCTTCACGAATCGCCGGTTCGTCAATTTGAATCATTTCGATACCCGCTTCTTCTAATGCCGTCACTTCATGGGTGAGGGCCTCCGCGATTTGATGTGCAATCACAGTTAACGGTAAGTCATCACGAACGAACGACCAGTTTAAAATCGTGACAGGGCCTGTGAGCATGCCTTTCACCGGTTTGTCCGTTAACGATTGGGCATACACGGTTTCTGCTACCGTCATTGGTTCGGTGAAGCTCACATTTCCATAAATGATTGGCGGCTTGACGCAGCGGGAGCCATATGATTGCACCCAACCGTTGGCTGTGAATGCAAAGCCATCTAACTTCTCACCGAAAAATTCAACCATGTCGTTGCGCTCAAATTCTCCGTGAACGAGTACATCGAGGCCAAGCTCTTCTTGAATATTGATCCACTTTTCAATGTAGGACTTCATCGTCCGCTCATACTCGACTGTCGATAGCTCCCCTTTTCGCCATAACGATCTTGTGCGACGCACATCTTTTGTTTGCGGGAAGCTTCCGATCGTTGTCGTTGGAAGAAGAGGAAGCTGCCATTTTTCTTCTTGAACCGGACGGCGCTCGTTAAAGGATTGTGGGCGCTTTTTGTTTTCAAGGTTATGAGATGTTGCTGCTCCAGAGCGCCAGCCTGATTTTTCGAGAGCGGCTAAAGCGTCGTCATTGGCCTCAAGCGCTTCTTTCACCTCAGCTTCATTTCCTGCGGCTAGCTGTTTTAATGTGTGAAGCTCGGTTAGTTTTTCATTAGCAAATGCAAGCACACCTAGCAACGTTGGGTCGAGTTTTTCCTCACGCTTGGTTGTAACCGGTACGTGGAGAAGGCTGCATGATGGTTGCAATACAAGACGATCTTTCGCTACATGCTGTTCTAATTGATGAACAAGCTCATGGCGCTCGCGTAAGTTGCTAATCCAAATGTTGCGTCCATCAATGATTCCGGCAGCAAGCACCTTATCTTCAGGGAATCCGAACGTACGGAGAGCTTCAAGGTTTTTTGCCCCACCATGAACAAAGTCTAGACCAATGCCCTTCACTGGAAGAGAGACGACCTCTTCGTAAAAAGTCACCGCGTCAAAATACGTTTGTAGGAAGAGTGGTGCATCGGCGATCGCTTCGTTTATTTGCTCGTAAATACGTGTAACAAGCGCCATTTCTCGTGCTGAAATGGAGGTAACAAGGGATGGCTCATCCACTTGAATGGAACGAGCACCTGCATCGACGAGCTCCTGGATGACCTGGATGTAAAGCGGTAGCAATGATTGAATCGTCTCTTGAAGCTTATCCTCTTCATAGCCTTTGGCTAGCTTTACAAATGAGTATGGACCTAGAATGACAGGCTTTCCATCAATGCCTAATTCATTTTTTGCTTCTAAATAGGCCTCAAGTGGAGCGTTTTTCGTTAAGCGTGGTGCAGCATCATGTAGCTCAGGAACGATGTAATGGTAGTTTGTGTTGTACCACTTCGTCATTTCACACGCCTGGGCGTTTTTGCTTCCTCGTGCCATAGCAAAGTAAGTAGAGAGTGTCGGCGTATCACCTTGTTGTAAGAATCGTTTTGGAATAATTCCGAACATTACGGCCATATCGAGCACATGGTCATAAAGGGTAAAGTCACCAACAGGAATGAGATCAACCTCTTGTTCTTGTTGCACGCGTAAATGATTGAGGCGAAGCTCTTTCATTGTGGCGAGCAATTGTTCTTCAGTGGTGTCATTTGCCCAGAACGATTCAAGTGCTTTTTTCCATTCGCGGTTTTCGCCAATACGTGGGTATCCTAGATTGCTAGTCAACATGTAAAATTCCTCCTTGAAGTGATAGAGTAAAAAGGTAAAATAAAAAGGATATTTTTACCAATATGGGAGAGTGGTAAAAATATCCTTCGTTGGATGCAACGAAACATGTTTGAAACACCTCCCTATCTCCCGTAGGTAAAAGCAGTGCTGTTAGAACAGGCAGGTCTCCTGGCTCTAGCGTCAACATTGCAACAGTCTTCCCAACCAATGAACGGTCAGTGACAATATCGTTACAACTCAGCTATGACAGTGGCGGGACCGCTCCGGATTTGCACCGGATTCCCTTTTAAACATTAAGTCTATCATGTGACTTAACGTACCTGTTCCCAAACGATGAAATTTTAATCCACTTTAACGGAGGAAAGCCGATTTGTCAAGTAGGAAATAAGCGAAAACCTAATCAGTTTCTTTCCTCCTAACCCCTTTATATCAAGCTCTAATCCAATAAATCATAGTATTCTACTCTGTTTTTGCTATTTTAATGTAATATATTTTTTTGCGAGTGGCATCGTTCAGAGCAGTAAATCGAGAGTTGAAACATTAATCAATTGTATACAAAACCCTTACATAATTTACATTTTTAAAAAATAACTGTTACTTCTTGCGTGGTACACTTTTCATGAAAAGGCTGAATGAACAGTACATATCTGGTCTTTCTAAAAAATCTATTTCATATGGAGGACGTACATCATGGGATTAAAAAAAGCAGGGGCATCTTTATTGCTAGCCACCTCATTATTTTTAACTGCATGTGGCTCAAGTGCCACGGACAGTGAAGTGAGCGAAGGGGACGCGGTTGGCGGTACAGATAGTGAAGCCTATGTACCTGAATCGTTAATGGTTCAGTTCGTTCCATCGCAAAATGCTGAAACGTTAGAGGCTAGAGCCAAGCCGCTTGAGAATCTGTTATCAGATGAATTAGGAATTGATGTGGAAGTTAGTGTATCAACTAATTATAATACGGTCGTTGAAGCGATGGCTTCTGGTCAGGTTGATGTCGGTTTCCTGCCGCCAAACGCTTATGTACAAGCTCACGATGAGTACGGTGCAGCAGAGGTTATCTTGCAATCGCAACGGTTTGGAGTGAACGAGGATGGTTCACCAACAGATGAGCTAGTCGATTACTATTTGTCGATGTTTATTGCCCGTGCCGACTCTGATATTGAATCGATTGCAGATATTAAAGGGAAAACGGTCGCCTTCCAGGACTACACATCATCAGCGGGATACGTTTGGCCTGCCGCGATTTTGTTAGACGAAGGGATCGATCCTTTAACAGATGTGAATCCGCTCATTCTCCAAGGTCATGATGCAGGAGTTACTGCTGTCTTAAACGGTGAGGCAGATGTTGCTGCGATTTTCCAAGATGCGCGTAATGTTGTTGCGGGTGATTTTCCGACTGTTTTTGAAGATACAAAGGTGATTTCGTTCACAGAGCCGATTCCAAATGACACGATTTCTGTCCGATCCGATATGGACGATGAGTGGAAAAAGAAGATCCAGCAAGCTTTTATTAAAATTGGTCAATCTGAAGAAGGTCTAGAGATTATTCGTGATATCTATACGCATGAAGGTTATACCGAATCAGAAGATGCTACCTTTGATATCGTTCGTGACTATGCGGAGCGTGTTCAAGGCGAATAAAGGCTACTGAATCTCTGATTTTCACTTCATTACTTTTCTCTATTAGTCTATTAATAGGTCGTATCTCTAGGGGCTCACGATCTTGAGGTTGTCCAAAAGGGGGGAGAGCTCCCTTTTGAACAACTTTTTTTCCTCTTTAAGGACTTTGCTTCTGTAAAAGATGAAGGATAAGAAAAAATTGCACCCGCCATTTACGGCTTGGGTGAACCAAGCTTTCTCATTTTACGACTTAACTACTTATTAGAAAGTTGGATTTCTATGATTGAACTGAAGAATGTCTCAAAAGTGTATCCGAATGGAGTAATAGGGTTAGACAATATTAATTTAACGATTGAAAAAGGGGAATTTGTCGCGATTGTCGGTTTATCTGGAGCGGGTAAATCGACCTTATTGCGTGCCATGAATCGTTTGATCGATATATCCGATGGTGACATTATGATTAATCGTCGATCGATCACTTCAGCAAGTGGAAAAGAGCTACGTATGATGCGAAGAGATATTGGAATGATCTTTCAAAATTTTAATCTTGTGAAACGCTCCACTGTCTTACGTAACGTCCTTTCTGGTCGGGTGGCTCATAATCACACGTTTCGTACGCTTTTCAATCTATTTCCTCAAAAAGATGTAGATCTCGCCCTTCAATCACTTGAAAGAGTTAATATTTTAGAAAAAGCCTATACCCGTTCTAGTCAATTATCAGGCGGTCAACAGCAGCGTGTCTCGATCGCTCGTGCCCTTGCGCAAGAGGCAAAAATGATATTGGCTGATGAACCGACGGCATCGCTAGATCCGGTCACGACGAAACAAGTGATGGATGATTTAAAAAAAATTAATACAGAGGATCAGGTGACAGTTGTCATTAACTTGCATTTTGTTGACTTAGCAAGAGAGTATGCCACAAGAATTATTGGCTTACGGGACGGAAAGGTCGTTTTTGATGGTCCAGCGCAAAGAGCAACAGACGAGGTGTTTAAAGATATTTACGGTAGACCACTTAAAGAGGATGAATTGTTAGGAAAGGAAGTCGGGTGATGGAAACGAAACTGAATGATCGGGTGCCAATAAAGCCTTCACGACATTCCTTTTACCTTTTTCTCGTGATTCTATTTATCGTTGTTTTTGCAAGTGCTATTTACATTGAAGCTGACCCTTATGTCATTGTTCAAAATGGTTCCAATATGTTTGACCTCATATCACGCATGTTTCCGCCGGACTGGTCTTATATCGTCACAACGACACCGGCAATGCTCGATACGATTCGAATGGCTTTACTTGGGACAACGATGGGAACACTTCTCTCCATCCCCGTCATGTTCCTGTGCGCAAGGAACATGTATCACGTACGGTGGCTTGTTGAAGCGTCGCGTATTGGGTTAAATGTGTTACGGACGATTCCTGACTTACTGCTTGCGGCTATTTTTGCGGCGATTCTTGGATATTCATCCCTTGCAGGCATTGTGGCTCTGTCTGTTTTTTCTGTTGGAATCATTGCGAAGTTGTCATTCGAAGCGATTGAAAACATTGATGACGGCCCGCTAGAGTCTATGACGGCCGTTGGGGCAAACAAATTACAATGGATAGCGTTTGGGGTCGTACCGCAAATCATGCCCCACTTTGTGTCCTATGTTCTTTACACGTTTGAGATTAATATCCGAGCGGCCGCGATTCTCGGATTAGTTGGAGCGGGTGGAATCGGGCTATTCTATAACCGAGCGCTCAGTTCCTTTAACTATGACCAAGTGCTGGCGCTTATTCTTTATACGTTGGTCGTTGTTATCCTCATTGATCTGATTAGCTTGAAGACAAGGGAGAAGTTACTATGAAACGGTCCGATTTGTTTAAAAAAGAACGGTTCTTGAGAAGAGCAAAATTTTCTTTGTTGTTTATTGTTCTACTCGCTTTATACGGATGGGCAATTGCGGGTATACAGTTTAACGGGATGCTTGATACGGCATGGCCCGTTACAAAAAGCATTGTACAAGGGTTTCTTACACCTGATACTAGTTATATCTATAATCCTGAGGGAGAAGATTTGCTTAGAGGTTTGCTTGAGACATTAGCTATCGCGATAGTAGGTATCTGTCTGTCTATCGTTCTCGCGATTCCGATTGGCCTTTGGGCCGCGAAAAATTTAAGTTCAACCCCGCTTATTTCACAAGGAGGAAAATCGACTCTTAGTTTTATTCGTACCTTACCGGATATCATTTTAGCTCTTCTATTTATCAAAGTCGTAGGCCCCGGCGCTTATGCAGGAATGTTAGCTTTAGGGATTGGGGCGATCGGGATGCTAGGGAAATTGTACGCAGAAGAGGTAGAGGCGATGGATCCAGGTCCGGTAGAATCGATCGTCGCCGTTGGCGGAAATAAATTAGAGCAGTTAGCCTTTGGCGTGATTCCACAAGTTTTACCAGGCTTTATTTCTGCGACTTTATACCGATTTGAAATTAATATGCGCTCGGCGGCCACACTGGGGGTTATTGGGGCTGGCGGGATTGGTACACCGTTAATTTTTGCGATTCAGGCGAGGAATTGGGATAGGGTCGGGATGATCATGATCGGGATCGTTCTTGTGGTCTTAATCGTCGATTGGTGTTCAAGCGCCTTGAGGAAACGAGTGTTATAAAAGGCTATGTCAAACGGGAGTACGTTTTCCTTTTGCCATAGCCTTTTTTACTTCAAATATGTCATTGTGAGTACTTCCGTTCATTCCATTCCCGTTTCAGTATGCTCATTTCAATCAGATCCCAATATTCTCCTTTGACTTTTGTATTTTGCCGAAGGAGCCCTTCCCGTTGAAATCCTATTTTTTCGTAGCGATGAATTGCACGAACATTAAAAGAAAAAACACCGAGAGAGACTCGATTTAACGAAAGTTGCTCAAAGGCGATTCGAAGCAGCTCCTCAATCATTGGCGCCGCAAATCCTTTTCCTCTTGCTGCTGGAAAGACGAGCACTTTGCCCATTCGAGCCGACTCGTTAACACGATCCACTTTTCCGAGTGCGATATGGCCAATGGTTTCACTAGAACCTACGGCTTTCACCTTGAATATGTATTGATCGCTTCCGTCCATATTTGCCCCATCAATGTAAGAAGCCAGCTGGGATCGAGTGAGGGGATATGTGAAGGCTGAGCCGCTCCATTGCTTTAAAAACTCGGGAGATTCGATATGTTTTATGAGCTGGTCAAAGTCTGATTCATTAAAGTCCAAAAGTTCAATCATCGGTGGCCATCCTTTCTTCAGATTTGCCTTCTCCCTTTATTATATATTTTTTAGGAGTAAGGTGGTCTTATTTTAGAAAAACCCAATTTCAAAGATAGAGGTAAAAAATACTTTACAAAATGTAACTCGTTCTTTACAATGAAGGTGAACCTTTTGGAGTTAATATCCAGTAAAGGGAGTGAATGAAGTATGCAGCTTGAAGAGATTGCGTTTTATGGAAGTTCGATTGGCGGATTATTGGTGATCATAGCGTTTGTTGTGTTTTGGATTGTCGCTAAGCAAGCAGGTGAAACTGGTCACGCGAACGAGATCTTTTTGAAAGTGTATCGATTGATGTTTTCTGTGCTTGCCATTTTTATTCTTTCCAGTGTTGTTTTTAATTTAGGGGAAAAATTAACAGGTCACTTGTTTCAGCAAGTTTCCTTAACCGTATTTTCGATTGCTACGTTTCTTGGAGCTGTATATCTACTCATCCTGAATAAAACGCGTAGCTAGTCATATCTGTTTTTTACTCGTATCGAAACGTAAATGGAAGATGGAGGGTTCATAATGACAACAACAAATTATTTGATTGAAACGAACAATTTAACGAAGACCTATAAACATGTGCATGCGGTGGACCGTATAAACCTCAAAGTAAAAGAAGGAGAGATTTACGGGTTCCTCGGACCGAATGGAGCTGGCAAGACAACGACCATTCGTATGTTGCTAGGGCTCATTAAAGCCTCTCAAGGATCGATTAAAATATTTGGGAAAGACCTGAAACAACATCGACTTGACATCTTAAAAAATATAGGGGCTCTTGTGGAATCGCCTTCCTATTATCCACATCTTTCGGGTGAAGATAACCTTGAGACGGTTCGAAAAATAGTGAAGGTCCCTAAATCACGAATTGCTGAAGTACTTGAGCTTGTACGTCTAACAAAAGTAGCAGATCGAAAAGTGCAAGAGTATTCCTTGGGCATGAAACAGCGACTAGCCATTGCTGCAGCGCTGTTAGCCAATCCGCGCCTAGTGATCTTAGATGAGCCAACAAATGGATTGGACCCGGCAGGAATTATCGAGATTCGAAACTTGATCCTTCGGTTACCTAAAGAGTATGGGATTACTGTTTTACTTTCATCTCATCTCTTATCTGAAGTTGAACAAGTGGCCTCTCAAGTAGGGATTATCGCGAAAGGAAAGTTGATTTTTCAGGATTCGATTGAAGAACTGCGTAAGAAAGCAAATAGGAAAATATTTCTCTCGACGAGCCATCCAGAAGTTGCGGCAACCATTTTACAGGAGCGGGGAATTAATGTAGATACACAAGCTCGTGGATTGGTTATGAATGATCGCTCGGACGAAGAAATTGCTCAGCTTGTGAAAGCATTCGTTGAAAAAGATATTGATGTTTACCGGATTTCTGATGAAACTTCCTCACTGGAAGAGATCTTCTTACAACTGACAAAGGGAGGACAAACGCTGTGATCCTCGATTTGTTGCGATCTGATTTATTGAAAACGAAAAAAATTGCTTGGTTATTAGTCTTGTTCGGTCCAATCGGTGTTGTGGGCCTACAATTCATTAACTATTCTTTACGTTATGACCATTTGCTATCGGTACACCCGGACCATGGTTACTTTTTTCTCGTAAACGTTCATGCATTTTGGCCACCAGCGTTATTGTTAGGGATTACACTCATTATTTCGTTGCAGGCAAGTATCGAGCATCAAAAAAACCTATGGAAGCAAATACTTATCCTTCCGGTACGACGGGAGCAAGTCTATCTTTCGAAACTGTTTTTAATTGTAACGATGCTATTGTTAACTTCCCTTTTCCTAGTTGGTTGGACGTACGTAACGGGTATCTATTTTGGCTTCACAAATGAATTCTCACTTCTTCAAGCGTTCCAAATGAGCTTTTATACGTTATTTGCTGCATGGCCTTTTGTCTTGCTTCAGTTCTGGTTGTCCATGCATTTTAAAAATCAAGGAGCTGCTTTAACGGTAGGGATTGCGAGTGCGGCCTTTATTATGTATGCACAAGGGGTACCAGACTGGCTACCTTGGAAGTGGCCCCTATTATTAGATGGATTTTCCGAAAGTCTCTCGACAAGTGTGCTTTACGGTTCCATACTTGGCATCGTTTTCGCGTTACTATCGATGTTGGTGTTAACTAGAAAGGACGTGCATTAATATGTTCTTCAATGTTCTAGAGGTTGAATGGAATAAGTTAAAACATATGAAAGTTTGGATCATCGTCATTGCGGGGCCGTTACTTGCCAGTGTTATTGGATTCTTCCCTTACTTTACGATAGATGCGAGTGAATGGATTGCATTAGCTACACAAATGATTCTTGCACACAGCGCATTGTTCCTACCTCTCTTAACAGGAATTTATGCGGCCCTAATTTGTAGTTATGAACATCAACATGGAGGCTGGAAACAGCTTTTAGCATTACCAGTGGAAAGGTACCACGTGTATATTGCTAAATTTGTTGTCATTATTACTTTACTGTTGCTGACACAAATTGTCTTTTTCTTTTCCGTCTGGCTTGTCGGGGTTGCCAGAGGGTATTCCATTTCTTCTTTTACGTATATGCCTTTACTTGTTAGTGTGCTGGCTGGGTTTCTATCATGTCTGCCTCTTGCTGCTCTTCAGCTTTGGCTTGCGACACGGTTTACAAGCTTTGCTGCACCGAGCGTGATGAATGTCATGCTGACAGTGCCTGCGATCCTTATTGCTAATTCAGAAGTATTGGGACCGCTTTATCCGTGGGCTCATCCATTGTTAAGCATGACCCAAGGCTTTTCTATGGGACTGGGAGGGGATGCTGGGTTTTTGGCAAGCAATACAGCTTTTGTTGTAACGCTTATTTTAAGCTTTCTTCTCTTTAGTGTTGGAGGGGTCATTTCATTTCAGCGAAAGCAATGGACATAGTAATTTGCTAAATGAAAGGAGTTAAGCCAAGTGATTATAGAAGCAAAAGGACTAAAAAAAATCTACAACCATGTGCCGGTCGTAGATGATGTTGATCTTCTCGTTCCTGAGGGAGAAGTATTTGGTTTTCTAGGACCCAATGGTTCGGGGAAAACGACGGTGATGCGCATGCTCCTAGGTTTAGTTAAAACAGATGGGGGAGATATAAAAATTCTAGGAAAATCCCTTGAAAAGAATCGTTTGAGCATATTAAAAGAGGTAGGTGCTCTTATTGAAACCCCTGCGTATTATGGGCATCTTAATGCGATCGACAATTTAAAAATTGCTGCAACGTTGCGCCAAATTGAAGACCATAGCCAAATCGAAAAAACGCTCGATCGAGTCGGTTTAACTTCAAGTAAGCATAAAAAAGTTAAATCTTTTTCCCTTGGGATGAAGCAACGGCTAGGGATTGCTATGGCCTTGTTGCATCAACCCAAATTGCTTTTATTAGATGAGCCTACGAACGGACTTGATCCAGAGGGGATTCAAGAAATGAGGGAACTCATTCGCGATTTGCCAAAAAAAGAAGGCGTTACTGTTTTTGTTTCAAGCCATCTTCTTGGAGAAATTGATCAAGTCGCTAGCCAGGTAGGTGTCATATATCATGGTAGCCTACTCTATCAAGGGCAAAAGAACGATTTACTGGCGAGTCATGGTGGTACGACAGTATCGGTCCATACTCCTGAAAAAGACAAGGTGGAGCAGTTATTGGTGACGGAAGGCTTTCATGTACAGAAGAGCATACGCCATAAAGAAGACGAAATTATGATCACAGGACCTCACGTCACAAAGGAAGTCATTGTCATGCTTTTACAACGAGAAGGTATTCAGAACTATTATGTGCAAGAGCATCATCGCACATTAGAGGATGCTTATATGGCGCTTATCGGAGGAAAAGGGGTTGCGGTATGAGCCATTTATTAAAGGTAGAGTGGAGGAAGCAGCGCAAAGGTGTGCTCCTTGTCCCAATTCTCCTCTGTCTTATCCTACTTCCTGTGATTGGTGGCATGGCGTTTTCGTATTTAATCCAAAATGATCGCACGGTTGAGCAAGTGTGGGCAATCATTTACGAAACGTTTCACCTCCTGTGGAGTTATGTGGTGATCATCGTCATTGTCATTTATGCTGCGTTAGTAGTAGATGTAGAACACCGATCAGGTATGTGGCCATCTGTCCTGTTGTATCCGTATGCTAAATGGAAGCATTTCTTTATTAAGGTGTTATGGGTGTTTATTTTAGTGCAACTTTTTGGACTAATTTCGTGGGGGAGTATTGCGACTGTAAGCCTACTATATGGTGGGGTTGAAAGTAGTGAGCTGATTGCTTTTGGCACATTACTATATCTACCTTTTCTTTTGGCATTACCATTTGTTATATTTCAAACCTTTCTTTCGGTTGTTCTTTCGAATTCGTTCGTCTCGATGGGAATCGGGATGTTTGTTTTCCTATTTCATAACCTTCTTCCGTCTGTTTGGTTGCCTTGGGGATCGATGATACAACCGTTCCTAGAAGGACAACCGGTTAACGTAGTAGACATTATTTTTTTAATGGTTGGAGCAGCTCTATACACAATGATCTCCTTGTTCTTTTTTGAACGAAAAACGTTTTCGACTGGAGTTGAATAGCATGTCACTCTTTCGTCAGTCGTTCATGGCTGAATGGATGAAAATTCGTAAATCGACGATTTGGTTGGTCATTTTAGGCCTCGTAGCTCTTCCTGTTTTCTACGGGTGTATTATATTTACGCAAATCGTAGTAAAACAGTATAATTATACAGACAGTGACCCATGGCTAATGCAGTTAATGATGGTTCAAATGTTTTATGGAACCATATTCCTTCCAATCATCGTATCAATCATTATTGAGACAGTGCTAAATTTTGAACGAAAGGCCAATGAATGGGAACATCTTTTTCTATTTCCCATCAAACGTAACACGTTTTATTTAAGCAAAATGGCGTGGGTATTCATTTTAACGGCTTTGGCTCAATTATTAATGTTTACAATGGTTGTGATTGCGGGGATTGTCATAAAGATTGATACAACCATCCCTGTTTTAAGTTACCTGTCCGTATTCATATTGGGAACCATTGGGGCCATTAGCTTAGGAAGCCTATTGTTTTATTTGTTCATGTTAATAAAGTCAAGTCGAGTGGCTTTAGCAATCAGCATCTTTTTGAGTTTTCCCGCCTTTTTAGCTTTGTCTAATGAAAGTGGTTCATGGCTACCATCGTTGTACCCTTGGGCTCTCCCGATTTACGGAATGACCCAATCCATGAGCAGTGTCTCTTCGCTACTTGTCTTCTTAGGAGTCTGTTTCATCCTTATCATTTTGTCGTCCTTTTTAACGATTAAACGGTTAAAAAATGGAGCCCTGTCAGGGTAGTTTAAAAGAGAAGGGCTGGGACAAAAGACAGATCGGGTGTCCTAACAAAAAAGGTTCGGATCATTAAGATAAAGTGATCCGAACCTTTTTTCTTCCTTTGGGCTAGTTTTGTCCTAGCCTACTTAAATCGATTGGGGTACCTTTTGTTCTTCTGAATAATTGTTGTAGAATGAAGCATAGTAGCCACTTTGATTTAATAGTTCTGTATGGGTTCCTGTTTCAATTATTTTCCCGTCTTCTAAGACAATAATTAAGTCCGCATTCATGATGGTCGTGAGACGGTGGGCAATGACGATTCGGGTACATTTCATGGCTGATAAATATTGGTCAATCTTTGCTTCATTGACGTGATCTAAAGAGCTTGTTGCTTCATCGAGTAATAAAATTTTTGGTTTGTGCACAAGGGCGCGGGCGAGTGCGATCCTTTGCCGCTGGCCACCAGAGATGTTATGCCCCATCTCAGATACAAGTGTCTCATAGTTCATCGGCATGTTCATAATCTCTTCGTGAACTTGAGCGATTTTTGCGGCTTCGATAATGTCCTCCATGCTCGTATCTGGATTATGGAGGGCGATGTTCTCTCGAATTGACTGATTTAATAGTGTGACGTCTTGAGGAACGACACCAATTTTTTGCCGTAATGCTCGCTTGTTCAAATCGTTTAAATTGTATCCATCGTAATAAACCTCACCTTTTGTTGGCTCATACAACCCTAGCATGATTTTAGAGAGGGTGCTTTTGCCAGAGCCTGATTTACCGACGAGGGCAACCTTTGTTCCTGGTGCGACACGTAGCGATACATCTTTCACGACTTCTTGGCCAAATCGAGAATAACTGAAAGAGACATCTTTCAAGGTAATTTCACCATGGAGGTTATGAAGGGCCTTGCGATTTTCCCCGATATCCTCCTCTTTTGAGTCAAACACATCTTGAGCTCTTCCTAAGTAAGCATTTGCTAGTATAAAAGAATTGATCGTATGAACGAGAGAACTACTTAACCCGAAAAATTGCGTAGTCACAGAATAAAAGGCTACCACTGTTCCCATTGTTACTGCTTGGGCTAGGACTTGATGAGATCCAATGTAAAGAACGATGAGCGGCGCGATCACGGTTAAGAATGTCGTTGCCGTATTTACGTTATTTAAAATATATTCCTTATTCTTGTAAGCTAAGATGAGCTTATCGAATCGATTCTCCCACTTTTGATACATTGTATCTTCCACACCAGCTGTTTTAATGCCGAATATGCCGTACATCGTCTCAGTTTGAGTTGCCTGAACTTCCGATTGCTTCATAATCTCTTTTTGATTTGCCTCCGAAATTTTTGGCCGACTAAAATAGATGATTAGGCCATTTACTGTTGCTAGGAGGAAAACGATTAAAGTAAGCAACGGCGAAAACAGCGTCATGTACGCAAGTATGACCACTAACATCCCGATGTCCAATATCCCTTTTAACAGCTGATTGGCAAGTAAGTCTCGAATGACACGCAAGCTGCCTGCGCGAAAGAGAATATCTCCAAACGAGCGTACCTGAAAAAAGTGGTACGGTAAATTTAATAAGTGACGAAAAAACTTGGTCATCATTTCTCGGTCAAGGTGGTTTTGCATAATGACGAGAGCCCTGCCTTGAATGAAGACAAAGAAAGCTTGAGAAAAAACATAGCAACTAAGCCCAATTAAGAATACTTGAAGCATCTCTCGGTTTTCTGGTAAAAGAATAAAATCAATGACAAACTGGACGAGCAATGGATTGGCGAGCGTAAGTAATTGTAACGTAACGGAAACGGCGATGATGAAAAGGAGCAGCTTCGGCTTTTTAACCATGTATGTGAGATAAGGTTTCCAAAGGTTTTTCGGCTTCTGATAGTCTGGCTGCCTTTCTGGATTGCATGTCAAAATGTAGCCTGTATATTTTTGCTGCAACTCGTCCTGCCTGATTTTCAATCTTCCTAAAGCTGGATCAACAATATAATAGTGGTTTTTTGTTACTTTCTCTAAAACAACAAAATGTTTCCCTTCCCAAAAGAGAATTGCTGGAAGTTGATGCATGTGCAAGTGCTCTGCTGGTGTTTGATAGACTTTTGCTTCAAAACCTAAATGTTTGGCTAGTTGTTTTAAGTGGAGTAACGTCGTACCATCACGCCCATTGGCCATTCGTTCTCTTAGGTAGTGGAGTGAAACATGTCCCTTGTAGTATTTGACAATCATCGCCATACAACAAAGGCCGCACTCTGTTTGTTGAAGCTGTTCAATGAAGGGTACCTTTCTTCTATGTTTGATCTTATTATCTGTCATGAATTCTCAACTCTTTTTCGGTTAATGTAGAAGAGGGAAGCTCCAGTGCTAAAATCGATGGAACGGTAGGGTTAATATGTCGAAGCAATTGATAGCCAATACCTGTGACCCCTAACATCATTCCTTGCAATTGATCGCTATGATTTAAGCCCAATTTCCAGCCATATGTGTGCGCTTGGTCGATAGAAGAAATCGCTAATTTTCTTGCTAGCTCTTTTGGCTCGGGATTGTTCGTATACTGGGCATACAACAGTAAAAGATCTAAATTTCCGAAATCACCGTGACAGAGACTATGGTTATGCCCGAACCCGTCTGATATGGTTTTGTTTAATGCAGCATTTAATTCTTCGTGAAGAAGTTCGTCATCGTAGAACTGTGCTAGTAAAAGACGGCTGATCCCAATCCCAGGAGCACCATGGCACCAAAAGGTTTGATAGGCGTTTCCCTTCCTTAAATCCACCCAATTGTTTTCCTGTTTGTTAAATCGGTTCCGTTCATAGACAAGGTACGAGTGCCCTTGTTTCAAAAGCTGTTCATCATTCGCAGCCGTTCCGTAAGTGAGTAAAGCTAACGCAAATCCTGCGGCTCCATGGCTAAGCCCCGTAAGAACCGTATCTGGCTGTTTAGAATCTAATAGCACTGACAATCGGCTTGCGGTCGTCTTTGCTACCTCAAAAACTCTAGGCTCGTTTGTCAGTTGATAGATTTTTGTCAGCATATAAAGAACTCCAGATAAACCACTGACAAAGTCCGGTGTTTCTTCGTGCTGAACACATTCTTCCAAATGCTTCAAGTATTCATATGCCTTTTGAATGATGTGTGAATCAGACCGTTGGAGTCCAAGCACCATAAGGCCATAGAACAGTGACCCTAAACCGAAATAAGCAGAAGATGGCATTAACTCAGGTTTTAGCTGTTTAAACATTCCTTCCAACAAAGCATCAGCAGCATGCCGGTAGTGTGTTTCTCCTGTTTGTTGAGCAAGTTGATCGAAAAACAAAACAATTCCTAATGTACCATCATAAATCCCTGGTGTGAGAGGGGAGACGGTTACGGCTTCATTCATTCCAACACTTACACCAATTAAATAAGCGGCATGCCGATCGTCTTCCCAAATGAGTTGCGCTAAAATGTCATCTCCTATGGCTTGGGCTTCTCGCAAAAAGTATCCATCTTCTCGGTCAGCAGAAGCAGGTGACATTGGTGTTTTTTCGTGAGAAGGTGTCCAGTCGCCATTAGTAAGGGTAGCAAGAGAGCTCTTGATATAGCGAATTTGTCTTGCTTCATCTTCACTCCCTAACTGTTGTAGTCGATGGGTGACTCGTTCAATACAAGAGGATTGAAAGAGGTCAGCGATGTCTCTTCCATATCCATCCTTAACGATGGTTCCGCCACAAGTAAGGACAAAATAAGGGATATCATGGTTTTCAAGTTCTGCTATTTCATGTGGCACGATCTTCTTAAATGGAGCCATTAACGAGGTAATGTTCCAGAATGATTCAAACAGCTTATTCCGCCTAGTCGGTTCCTGCAAATAGTCGGGGTGAGTGCTAGCCTCCAAAAATTTAGCATAAACATGAGTGGCCCGAAACACATGGCGAATTTGACATGATTCAAAAGCGAAGATAGGCCCGTTGTGGTCCATTAGTTCATCGATTTCGTTGAGAAAGAGTCGATACATTTTCCGAAAACCATCTGTAACATGGGGGATGTAATTCCCGATATTCGCTTCTTTCCCGTTAACTGTAGGTTTATTTTGGCTAGATTCGGTTACGTAAGGTTGTTCAACTAACTTCATCTCATCCGTTTTTTGATTGACGATAACCCATGTTTTAATCTTTTCAGATTGAACGCCTTTTCCCCCGCCGACTGCACTTAGATCGATATCAAGTAATTTGCCACTAGCAATTGTAATTGGAAGCATCAAGGTCCCAAAGACAGATTGTGTTAGCTCCCTAGCAAGAGCAGGGAATGGAAATGCGCTGTCGTAACAATCCAAATCATTGGTGAATAATGTTTCTAAATCAATTAACATCGGGTGTTCTCCGCAGGCGATTAAATTGTCTAAATGAAGATCTGTCGCTCCGAAAAGATAAGCGATAGCCAGATATCCTCCGATTCTTGAATAATAGCGCTCGATCTCATCCTCCGATGTTGCCTCTTGATGTGGGATAAATTCATACCAGCCGTATGTTTGTCGATCAATGGCTATAGGAATGCGTAATGATGGTTGAAATCCTTTGGAATTAACCCACTCAATAAACTCACCAAATTGTTTATCAATTGACAGGGAACGGGGCTTGTAGACTACTTTTTGGCCAGAGGCAAATGTAAGGATGGTCACACATTGACCATTTACATGAGTATCCCCGACGCCGAGCTGAAGGTTCGTTAGTCGTAAGTCTTTCTCTTTAAAAAAATCACTCAACAATAGGTAGTCTTTCATATAATACTGAATGATCTTTTTTACAAAATTGATGGTGCGCAACGTCTCATTTACTACAAGTTTACCTAGAATTGGATATATATTAAATAAATTTTTTGATTTTGAAGTTTTATTAAATTTATGGTTAAAATCCATATAACGTTCGTGTGGTGTTGATCCGTTTAAGCCTACAGTTAATTTATCAATGTGCATTTCTGAAATTAACGTACGATGAGTTAAGTGAAAGAGGCGATGGTGAACAGCTGTTAAGGTTGATTGTAGAAGTGATTGCCGTTCTATGAGCGCCATGTCCGTTTTGAAAGTCATAAAATAGTCGGACATTGATTGATATGTAAATTGAAGAAAGGGAGTATAGAAAAAAGAAAACAAATCATTTTCTGCATGGAAGTATTTCTGGATCTCTTCGGTGACAGGGATCGATAAGATGTCATGAAGTTGTTCTAGCCAATCTGTATCGTTGGTGTGCGGAAGTGTTGTTGGTACGCTAGGATGCTCACTTGTTAGAGGAGTTTTCATCGTTACCTCTCTCCTTACTAGTTACTATTCTATTTAAAAAGTTTAAATCCTTTATAGAGGAGCAGCCCTCATGATCATGAGGGCTGATTTATGTCGACACTAAGTAAGTATAAAAATGAAGAGCACGCTACATTAGCACTGGCTTGTACACTTTGTAGTTGGGCACAAGGCTACGGAGACACCAACTGTAGCGCAAGGCCAAGTTGTTTGTGCATGCACATCTCCTGAACCAGCTAGAGACGAAAGTTCCTTCTCGTTCACCTCGTCAACGAATTGTAGACCTTGGGCTTTGCGGAATTCAGGATTACGCAAATCTTTTGAATTTACCATTAAAATACCTCCTAATATAAAATTTGTCTCTAGAGACAGTTTAAATGTATCATAGCTTCCTTTAAAATCCAATATAATTTTTGTGATTTTTTTATTATTTTTTAATTTAGGAAAATTTTAAAAAAATATTGTTGACTAAATTTCAACAAAGTGGTAGATTTTAAGTGAATTACATGGAAGGAGGTGAAATTAATGACAAATCTTTTAAAAGAATGGAAAATGCCTCTTGAGCGTACTCATAATAATTCTAATCCAGCAGGGGATATTTTCCAAGAGTTAGAAGACCAAGATATTCTAGCTGGGGTGAATGGTGCTTGCGCATGGTACAACATCAGCTGCCGTCTAGGTAACAAAGGTGCTTACTGCACACTTACAGTTGAGTGCATGCCTTCTTGCAACTAATACTTAACAAAATAGAGAAAGAGAGTAGTTACGCTACTCTCTTTCTTTACATGGACAAGGAGAAGAAAATGAGAGAATTACAAAATGCTCTTTACTTTTCAGAAGTAGTGTTCGGGCCAAATTTGGAGAAAATAGTTGGTGAGAAACGGTTGAATTTTTGGCTGAAGTTGATCGGGGAGGATCCTGAAAACCTTAAGGAGTTTCTCTCGCGAAAAGGGAATTCTTTTGAAGAACAAACGCTCCCGGAAAAAGAAGCGATCGTACCGAACAGATTAGGAGAAGAGGCACTAGAAAAAGTAAGAGAAGAATTGGAATTTCTTAATACATATTCAACGAAGCATGTAAGAAGAGTAAAAGAACTCGGTGTCCAAATTCCATTTGAAGGCATTCTTCTGCCGTTCATATCCATGTATATAGAGAAATTTCAACAACAACAATTGAGGAAAAAAATTGGTCCAATACATGAAGAGATTTGGACTCAGATAGTGCAAGATATTACCAGCAAACTTAATGCTATTCTACACCGTACACTTATCCTGGAACTGAACGTTGCAAGAGTCACCTCTCAGTTGAAGGGAGATACCCCGGAAGAACGATTTGCTTATTACTCAAAAACCTATTTAGGGAAAAGGGAAGTCACCCATCGTCTTTATTCTGAATATCCAGTTGTCCTACGATTACTATTTACCACGATTAGTCACCATATTAGCTTTGTAACGGAAATTCTCGAACGAGTTGCCAACGATCGAGAAGCGATAGAAACAGAGTTTTCCCCATGCTCACCGATCGGTACTTTGGCCTCACTCCACCTAAATTCAGGTGACGCTCATCATAAACAACGCACGGTCACTATTCTAGAGTTTTCTTCGTCGTTAAAACTTGTTTATAAACCGCGTTCTCTTAAGGTTGACGGGGTATTTAATGGCCTGCTTGCATTTTTAAATGACAGAACAGGTGAAGTGATAAAAGATCAATATTGTCCTAAAGTGCTACAACGAGACGGATATGGATACGTAGAATTCGTTACCCATCAAAGCTGTCAATCGCTAGAAGAGGTATCTGATTTTTATGAAAGACTCGGTTCACTTATGAGCCTTTCGTATGTCCTCAATTCATCCGACTTTCACTTTGAAAATATTATTGCTCATGGTCCATACCCTGTTTTAATTGATTTAGAGACGATTATTCATAATACGGCCGATTCATCAGAAGAGACATCCACAGCGATGGATAGAGCTTTTCGGATGTTAAATGATTCTGTCCTTTCAACAGGTATGCTACCTTCGTCTATCTATTATCGAGATCAACCGAATATGAAAGGGTTAAACGTAGGTGGTGTCAGCAAGAGCGAGGGACAGAAAACACCATTTAAAGTCAATCAAATTGCAAACAGAAATACGGATGAAATGAGAATAGAGAAAGACCATGTGACGCTTTCTAGTCAAAAGAACTTGCCAATTTTTCAATCGGCAGCAATGGAGTCTGTTCACTTTCTCGACCAAATTCAAAAGGGCTTTACTTCAATGTATCAATGGATTGAAAAAAACAAGCAGGAATTTAAGGAACAGGTGCGGAAGTTTGAAGGTGTCCCCGTCCGGGCGGTCCTCCGTTCCACGACACGTTATACGGAACTTTTAAAAAGTAGTTATCATCCAGATTTACTAAGGTCAGCACTTGATCGTGAAGTTCTCTTAAACAGGTTGACGGTAGATTCTGTCATGACCCCATATTTGAAGGAAATTATTCCTCTCGAAGTGGAAGATTTACTTAATGGGGATGTTCCATATTTCTATACTTTGCCGGAAGAACGCGCCTTATATCAAGAGGCTTCCTCTATCAATTCAACGTTTTTTACCACATCTATTTTTCATAAAATCGATCAAAAAATAGATAAATTAGGGATAGAGGATCATACTCAGCAAATGAAAATTTTGCATATGTCGATGCTTGCAAGTAACGCGAATCATTATGCAGATGTTGCAGACCTTGATATTCAAAAAGGTCATACGATCAAAAATGAGCAGTATGTAGAGATGGCAAAAGATATTGGAGATTACTTGATGGAATTATCTGTGGAAGGAGAAAATCAGGGTGAACCTGATCTTTGTTGGATCAGTACGGTTTTAGAAGGATCTAGCGAAATTATATGGGATATTTCCCCGGTAGGTGAAGATCTATATAATGGTTCAGCAGGGGTCGCCCTATTTTATGCTTACTTGTTTAAAATAACAGGGGAGAAGCGATATCAAGAGATCGCCTATAAAGCGTTAGTTCCTGTTCGGAGATCTGTTGCTCAATTCCAACACCACCCTAACTGGAGCATAGGTGCATTTAATGGAGCGAGTGGTTATCTTTACGCAATGGGAACAATCGCTGCTTTATTTAATGACGAGCGTCTTAAACATGAGGTAACTAGAAGCATCCCTCATATAGAGCCTATGATCCACGAAGATAAAATCTATGATTACATTGGGGGTTCAGCAGGGGCGTTGAAAGTATTTTTATCTCTTTCCGGCCTTTTTGATGAGCCTAAGTTCTTGGAATTGGCGATTGCTTGTAGTGAACATTTAATGAAAAATGCGATCAAGACTGACCAGGGGATAGGATGGAAACCACCATGGGAGGTAACTCCATTAACGGGTTTTTCTCATGGCGTATCAGGCGTAATGGCTTCGTTCATTGAACTCTATCAACAGACTGGAAATGAACGGCTGTTATCCTATATTGATCAATCTCTTGCGTATGAGCGAAGTTTCTTTTCAGAACAGGAGGAAAACTGGCTAACTCCAAACAAAGAAACGCCAGTTGTTGCGTGGTGCCATGGGGCGCCAGGGATACTTGTAAGTCGCTTACTATTAAAGAAATGTGGATATCTTGATGAGAAGGTAGAAAAAGAGATTGAAGTGGCCTTGTCTACAACGATAAGAAAAGGTCTTGGTAACAATCGTTCCCTTTGCCACGGTGACTTTGGCCAATTGGAGATTTTACGATTTGCGGCCGAGGTTTTAGGCGATTCGTATTTACAGGAAGTAGTAAACAATCTCAGTGGTGAGTTGTACAATCTTTTCAAAACAGAAGGGTATCAGTCGGGAACCTCTAGAGGGACGGAATCCGTTGGTTTAATGGTGGGGCTGTCTGGATTTGGTTATGGACTTTTAAGTGCTGCTTATCCATCTGCCGTTCCTTCTATACTAACGCTAGACGGCGAAATTCAAAAATACCGCGAACCGCATGAGGCGAATCATTAACAATGAACATCATTGGGAAGACAGGAGGTTTGTACTAATGGAGTGGAATGTACTAGTTGGCGTAATTATTATTTTTGCAGTGGCAATCGGTTTGTTTTCAATTAAGAAAAAAAAGTAAGAAAGAGGAGGGAGGTTCTAGTGAGAGCCTCCCATTTCTTTATCAAGCTTAAAATTTTCGTTGTAAATAAAGCCAGTAACAAAGCGCACTAATAAGAGTCAAAGAGAACATTGTTGTCGTCAAAGATCGAAATGTTGTATAGGTCATTTCAATCCAACCTGAAATAAGGATCAAGAACGACAATCCTGCCATGACAAAGAAAAATGAAAAGCGGAACAGACGGTATTGCATCGCCTGTGCTCGTTCATCGTCACCTTCGCGTTTCATTATGATCATAAGAACAATAAACACTAAAAAGGTAATGCTGCTGATGGCATTTAAAAAGGGGATCCATGTTTCCACTTTTACTCCTCCTCGTCCTGTATGTATTGGAAAACTTCATGAATATCGGCATTAAGCGCATGTGCGATTTCAAACGCTAACGCCAGTGAAGGGACATATTTATTTTTTTCAATTGAAATGATCGTTTGTCTTGTAACACCGGCACGTTCGGCCAACTGCTTTTGTGTCATGCTGTTCTCTGCTCGTAAGACGTTAATTCGATTCGAGATCTTCCCCTTTTTCTTCATGAACTCATCACCGCCCTTCTGATTGTGTAGCCTCACAAATCATACTAAAGAAAAACCTCCCTTGTGTAAAGTTTATTTTACAGATTGCCCACTAAAGATAACAGAACACCTGTTTATGATGAAAGACCTTTTTTTGCCATTGCGATTATTGATTTTTTTATATAAAAATGGTATTTTTTTATGATAAAATGAGTGTTATCAACGGCTAGTAGGTAATTAATCATAGCGCCATAAGGAGGATAACATGAGGTATAAGCGGGAAGAAGCGTTTCGGTATGAGTTTCCTACACCGATCATTGCGACTTTACTCGTCTATGAGGAAGGGGAATTACTCGCGAAAGACGAGCGATGTGAAGTGATCAATATGAGCCTTGGCGGAGCGCGAATTAGAAGCTCCTTAAATATAAAAAATCATTCTAGAGTAGAACTTCGATATATGATGGTTCAAAACAACGTCATGCTCATGTTACCTGGAGATATTGTCTGGAAGGAATCTACGTATACACATCAACATTATGGATTAAAGCTCGTCCTTGATGTGGAGGCGGAAGATCGTTTACTAAGGGACTTAAAAGCACGTGCAAAAATTATGCAATCTCTTCCTGATAAGACTTGATATCCTTTATAATGAAAGAAGTTTAAAGGCAGGGTGATCAGTCACTTGAATGGAGGACGAATGTGAAACGCGTATTAAACTATTTTAGACAAATGAAATTTTTATTGAGGTTTTCGCGGTCGCTTCCGTTTTTTCGTGAGTTCTTCTTTACAAAACAGATTTCAGTGAAAAAAAAGCTTATAGGTGTAGCTTTGATTGTGGGGTACGCGCTGTTTCCTTATGATCTTATTCCCGACTTTTTGCTTGGGATTGGGATTCTTGATGATGTCTTTGTCGCCACACTTGTTTTAAATTGGTTTATGAAGCTAGCGCCAGAACAATTAAAGACAAAGTATCAATTAATTGAGAAAAAAGATGATTCATCTGAGAATCCACGCATTAATTAACGCGTGGATTCTCCTTTTATAAAACGCCAAATCCCATTCAGTACGTTCGCTTGGTACAATGAGAGGAGAAGGACAAGAAGGACGGGCCCGATCACGAGGCCGAGTACACCGAATAGCTGCAGTCCAGCAAATAGTGAGATTAGTGTCGCAAGTGGGTTTAACCCGAGGCTCGACGAGAGTACCTTCGGCTCGGCTAATTGGCGAATGAGCACGGTTAAGCCGTAAAGAGCTAAAAGTCCGACGCCAAGAAACAGGTTACCTGTCACAATGCTATAGATCCCCCAAGGAATAAGAATGATACCCGTTCCTAAATAGGGAAGCAAATCTACAAGCCCAATAATGAGGGCGATCGTAAATGGATGCTCCACTTGAAGAACGAGCAACCCAATAAAGTTGATGAGCGCCGTTAAGCTGATGAGAATGACTTGTGCTGTAATGAACCCGAATACTTTCGTTTTTAAATCCTTGATTACATCGAGGGTTCGCCTTCGTACAATAAAGGGAAGTCTGGTCCTTGCAGCCATTTTAAATTTGTTCCAATCTTTACTGATGAAATAAAGGCCTAAAATAATAAAAACAACAACCGTCAATGTCAAAGGAAGGGCACTGACAATGTGAGAAAGGCCATTGGCGATTGCTTGTCCTAAATTGCCAAGCAAAGAAGCGAGTTGTCCTCCTAGCTGTTGAATCCCTTCTTCTAGTGCTCTTTGTTGGGAGGGCTCTAAGCGATCAATGAGACCAAGCCCTTGATTCCAAAGGGGTAAAATTTGTTCGTTCACATAGTTTTGGATCGTCATGGAAATCCGTTCAATTTGCGTCGGAACCATTAAGGACAAGTAGCGGAATCCATCGATCATTTTCACAATCATGATGGTAACGAGCCCGCCGATTAAGCCAAATAGGAGTAACAAACTGACGAGAACAGCCAATGGGCGGGGAAGACGAATATCCTTTTCTAACGTATTCACGATCGGGTTCATGAAAAAAGCAAGCAGCGCTGCGATGAGAAACGGATATGTGAGAGACAAAAAGAAATATAGCGCATAGAGACCAGTTGCAATAAGCAGGGCAACGATGAGAAGTCGAGCGATCAGTAGTAATGTGGGATGATTCATGATCATGCGCTCCTTCCCTTTAACTGAGCAATGAAAGTACAATCAAGCCAGCGAGCCAACAATAGAGAGCAAAATAGATCAGTTTCCCGTGTCTCATTATGTTCATAAACCATAGCAATGACACATAGGAGGCGATGAATGAGCCGATAAAAGCAATGGTATAAGGGATCCATAGAGCGGTGAAATGTGGATCTTGCACGATGTCGGAAATGGCAAGCACTCCAGAGCCGAGACTGATCGGAATGTACAAGAAAAAGGAAAATCGCAAGGCCGTTTCTTGTCTCCATCCCAGTCCCATGGCAGCGACAATAGTGGCGCCAGAGCGACTAATGCCAGGGATGAGAGCAGCTGTCTGTGCTAAGCCGACGAGCAGCGCATCTTTTAAGGTGATGTCTCCATCTTGTTTTCTTCCATTTAAATGGCGAATGAGCCAAAGAGCCATTCCTGTTATGAGTAAAGCAAATGCAATCACATGAAGCTGCTTTAATTCTATTTCAATCCAATCTTTGAACAGCAGCGCGGCGAGGACTGCTGGAACGGTTGCTAACAGGAGATAAAACGAGATCCGGAAATCGCCTTTTCCTTGCGCATCTTGATACAGTACGTATCGTGCCGATCCTTTGACGAGCTTGAGCAAATCGAACCGATAAATGGCGATGACGGCAAAGAGGGAAGCAAAGTTGACCATTACCTCAAAGCTCAGTCCTTCAATTTCGACGCCAAGAAAATGCTGAAGCAGAACAAGATGCCCGCTTGAGGAAACAGGAATCGGCTCGGTAAAGCCTTGAAATAGCCCTAATAGTAAATACTTGATTAATAGCCAAAGCTCTTGACTCCACTCCACTTTCGATCTTCCCCTTTTTCATCAATAGTTAGACATGCTCTATCGTATGAGTTTTTAAGAGGAATCATGACCGATTCTCATAAAGTGGGAATGAAAAGGAGGACGAGCTTAATTTCGCCAAATGATATAGACCATATACCCAATGTAAAAGGAAGCGAGAATCAGGCCTTCATATTTTCCGACCGTGTAGCGTGTTCTCGAGAAGACGAGTAGAAGCAACGTCAGGAAAATAAGCAACAGTAAGTCGACAACGACGCGGCTATCTACGTGCATCGGGGTGATGGTGGCGGCTGTCCCTAGAACGAAAAAAATGTTAAAGATCGAACTGCCAACAATGTTCCCGAGTGCGATCTCGCTTTCCTTTTTCAAGGCAGCCGTTAACGAGGTTACTAACTCAGGTAATGATGTTCCAATCGCAACAATCGTTAATCCGACTAACGTCTCACTCATTCCGTGAGAAAAGGCGATCGCCGTGCTATGCCTAATGACGAGTTCGCCACCGCCAATAATCATGGCAAGCCCAAGAATGGAGAGGAATATGTTTTTCCCCCATGTTGGCTTGATAGCGAAATCTTGGGCTATTTTCTGTTCACGTGGACTTGTTCGCGCCACCTCAAAAATGTAATAAAGGAAAACGCAAAAGATCAGTAACAAGATCAACCCTTCGCTGCGGGATAACGTACTTTCCACTGCCCCTTCAATCATTTGGTCATTAATAAATATGTATAGCGCAATGATTCCGAGAAGGGTGAACGGAATTTCCTTACGCAATGTCGCGTTTGTCACAATTAATGGTGAGAGGAGGGCGGTAAGCCCAACGACAAGGGTAATGTTAAACATATTACTCCCAATAACATTTCCTAAGGCCACGTCAGGATTCCCGTTCAAAGCCGCGATAATACTCGCGGTCGCTTCAGGAGAGCTTGTGCCAAAGGCAACGATTGTTAACCCAATTAAAAGAGGTGAGACGTTTAACAAGCGAGCGATAGATGATGAACCATCGACAAAAAAATCGGCTCCTTTGATGAGTAAGGCAAAGCCTAGCAATAAGAGAACATAGCTCATTTCATCTCACCTTTCCATTACGTTTTGATCAAGGGTTAGCAAAGCACTCTTATGTAAACTGGTTTTTGGATTTTTTGACGGTTTGCTTTTAGTATACCATTGAACCTGCAAAAAAGCAGCATGTTGAGGGCATTGTTCGAGTTTGTTCTGAAGGTTATCGTCAGACCTATAGAGAAACATATTCAACGGAGTACATGGAGCGAGTCATTCGGGAAATTTTATGACTACGAACGGATTGAAAAGGAATTAAAAGTGTCGCAAGAATGGGGCGGGTGGTTTGACTGCTGATCATGTAGGAGAAATCTTCGTCTTGTATATGGACCCTGTCCGGCGCGGGGAAGGAGTAGGCACTAAGTTATTAGAAGCGATTACAGCTCAGCAAAAGGAGTTTGGTGCAATGGAACAATGGGTTTCCGTAGCGAAAGGAAACGAGAAAGGCATTCCTTTTTGAAGCAAAAGGCTTTATTTGCATAGATGAGAAGAAGTCGTATGCAACGACTGAAGAGGAAGCGTATACATCGTTACGTTATAAGCGAATCAAATGAAACGAGGAGCTTGATGGCTCCTCGTTTATTTGTGTCCTTAAAATTCCATTCATAGTTGGTGGTAGCGAGCTTTCTGATGGTTAAACTTTATAGCCCCTCATCCTCAAATCGCTTCAAATCATTTTTATGGCCGATGACAATTAATAGATCACGGTTTTTAATCATTTCATCCGGAACCGGTGAGACATTAATCTCTTCCCCACGCTTAATCGCTAAAATCGTCACACCATATTTTGCCCGTACGTCTAACTCGATCAATGTTTTCCCAGCTACTTTTTCCGTAGCTAACAATTCCATAATACTGTACTCATCGGAGAGTTCGATAAAATCAACAACTTTTTCAGATGACAAGCTTTGGGCAATTCGCATCCCCATCTCATATTCAGGATGGATGATCCGGTCGGCTCCGATTTTATCTAACACTTTATGATGGTAATGGTTTTGTGCCTTCACCCAGACATTTTTAATGTCCATTTCTTTCAATAGCAGAGTAGCTAAAATACTTGCTTGAATATCTTCGCCAATACAGACAATGACATAATCAAAATTGCGGATTCCGAGTGACGTTAGTGCCTTTTCGTCTGTCGCTTCTGCAACGACTGTGTGTGTTGCTGTTGCTGTAAATTCATTCACTTTATCAGCATTTTTATCGATCGCAAGTACTTCATGTCCCATGCTATATAATTCGCGACATATACTACCGCCAAATCGGCCCAAACCAATAACAGCGAACTGCTTTTTCTCCCGCTTTGCCACCGGCACTCATTCCCTATCTATTTTAAAAGTTATCTAATCCATTCTATATGGGGCCTTTACATTTGTTTTAGGAATCGTTCATCCTACTTGATCTTACCCGTCCATAATCTGGATGTCAACGGAGGAGCCCTGTATCGTATGTAAAGCTACTTATGTCTATTTCCTAGGAAATATGTTGTCGATAAGTGACTATGGTGCTTTTACAATCTTAAAAACATTTACTAAAACTAGAGAATATTAACAATTTTCTAACGTTCAGTTTATAGAAGGTTAAAAGTGTCCTACTACCATACGAGGTGGAGGAAAAATGAGGTGGAGGGGATTTGAAGTTTATTAAGACTATTCGCCAGTTTAATGCTGCTCATGCTGTCGGCTTACAAAGCCGGGGGAACAGGCAGTACGAGCTGCGAAAGAAGTCGAAGGGAATGTTGAAGAAGACACGGTGGATCGGTCAGTTGGGCTAGATTAAATTGTTGATGTCTTTAATTAAGAGAGGATGAGTTCAATGAAAAAGTGGTTACAAGGGTTGATGGTCGCGGCTGTTGCCGTGGGGATGACGGCGTGTGGAAGCAGCGAAACGACTGGAGAGGACAAGCAGGCTGAAGGAAATACAGGTGAAGTCGATCATGCAGAAGTGGATCGCTCGAATTGGCCAGAGACGTTTGTGTATGGCATTTTGCCGACAGAAGATCAGGGGGAGCTGGCCAGCCGATTTGAGGCGCTTGAAGATTATTTGGAAGAAAAGGTAGGCATTGAGTTCGAGTTGTTTGTCGGAACTGATTATAACGCTTTAATTGAAGGTATGCGTAATGGACATGTGCATGCATCAGGGTTCGGTCCATTTTCCTACATGCTTGCCCATGAGCGAGCAAACGCTGAAGCCTTTGCGACAGGTGTGTCCGACCCTGAAGATGTGTTTTATTATTCTTGGTTTATAACCCTTGAAGAAACAAACCTGAACGGATTGGAAGATTTAGATGGAGCCACCATTGCTTATGCCGATCCAGCTTCCACATCGGGACATATTTTTCCAAAAGGGATGCTAATTACGGAATTAGGGCTGACAATGGACAATGTGGATGATTACTTCTCATATGTCACGTTCTCTGGTAGTCATGAAGCGTCGCTCTATTCTGTATTGAATGGTGATGTAGATGTAGCCGGTGTTTGTAGTTCATGCATTGAAAATATCTACGACCGAGTTGAAGATCATCCGAACTTTGAACAGTTAAAGGTGATCGCTGAGTCCGATCCGATTCCAAATGGCCCACAAGCGATCAGTATGGATCTCCCTGAAGATTTACGCGAGCTCATTATTGACGCGTTTTTAACGATGCATGAAGATCCGATCATGCAAGAATTTCTTGAGTCCAATGGGTATGATGCAGGTTACATTGAAGTGGATGACAGCATGTATGATGTTGTTCGTGAGACCGCAGAAGCACTAGAGATGAGCGCAGAGGATTTGTTGAACTAGTTGGGGCTTCAGTAGGGAGAACCAAAAACGTATGGACAAAGTCAAAGGGCCTCGCTGTAGGCCCCTACTTTTTTCACGAATAGGTGTATATAAACAGCACGTCAAATTTGTTTTTTGAACAGGAGGGTCAGCACGATGGGTGAAATGATCTTAAGGGTTGAAGGGTTGAAAAAAGTGTACCCAGATGGAACCGTTGGAATAAAAGAGATCAATACATCGATCCGCCGCGGAGAGTTAATTTCCGTTATTGGGCCGAGCGGGGCAGGAAAGAGCACGTTTCTCCGCTCCATTAATCGTTTAGTGGAACCAACTTCTGGGGCGATTTTTGTTGAGGGGGAAAATATTTGTAACGCGCGAGGAAAAAAATTACGGCAAATGCGACGGAAAATCGGTATGGTGTTTCAACATTATAACTTAATTAAACGATCCTCTGTCTTGCAAAATGTTCTTCATGGCCGTCTTGGGTATATGTCAACCATTAAGGGGGGGCTCGGTCGGTTTCATGAGTCAGATACGAAACGGGCATTATCGATTTTGAAGAGAGTTGGCCTTGAGGAGCAGGCGTTCAAGCGAGCAGATGAACTTTCAGGGGGACAACAGCAGCGTGTCGGGATCGCCCGAGCCATTGCGCAAAACCCGACGTTGATTTTAGCGGATGAGCCGATTGCTAGCCTTGATCCGACAGCTTCTGAAAACGTCCTCCATTATATGAAGACGATTTGTCAGGAAGAGGGAATTACAACGGTTGTGAATTTACACCAAGTGGAGTTTGCGAAGAAATTTGCCGATCGCATGATAGGGATTAAGGCAGGAGAAATTGTGTTCGACGGAACTCCGAGGGAATTAACGGATTACACAGTCGACCAGCTGTATCAATAAGGAGGTGGATGAACATGAGTCTACCAGCTGAGCAATTGACAGAGAAGCAACTGTCACGATCAAAAAAACATGAGGGGGAATCGGTCGATCAGCTATTTCAAGATTGGAAGCGGCGTAAGAAAATGGTCCGCAAAAATCGTATGTTTACGCTCATTGTCTTAGCTGCTCTTATCATTTGGTCTTGGGTTGAGACAGGCTTTCAACTGACGTATTTATTTTCAGGTGCTTCGAACATGGCCACTTTTATTTTTGAGGACTTACTCCCTCCGGACATGACTGCGATCGGCTTATTTTTAAAGCCAGCCTTTGATACGGTCATGATGAGTTACGTAGGAATGGTCATCTCGGTCATCGCTTCGTTGTTTTTTGGTTTTCTTGCCGCGAAAAATTTGAGCTTTCATCCGCTCATTAGCGTGCTGAGCCGTTCGTTTATTGCTTTTCTTCGCGCGGTTCCGGCGTTCGTCTGGGGAATCGTTATGGTTGCTGCCTTTGGCTTAGGCCCATTTGCCGGGACGCTTGCGATAGGCTTGTCGGGAGTAGGGATTCTTGCAAAAGCGTATGCGGATATGCTAGAGGAGTTGGATACTGGACAGCTTGAGGCGATTCGGGCAACAGGAGCAACGTGGTTTCAACTCGTTGGACAAGGCGTTTGGCCGCAATTCAAAGCAGGATTTGTCGGCTGGTCCCTTTACAAAATGGATTTAAATATTCGCGAGGCCGCTGTCCTGGGCTTGATCGGTGCAGGTGGGATTGGTACAGCATTGCAAAGTTCGATCAGCCTTTTCCAATATCAACAAGCAGCGGTAGGGATCTTAATGATTTGGGGTCTTATTCTCATTGTTGAGTTTACTACAGCTAAAATAAGGGAGCGACTATTATGAGTCAGTGGGCGCAGCAAAAAAATCGAACGACAAAGCAAATCATTGGTTTTTTAGCAGCCGTTTTCTTTCTATATAGTATGTTTCATCTAGAGATTGTACCCGAGCGGGTGATTCAGAGCTGGGAAAGAAGTCAATCGCTTATTTTAGGAATGTTTCCTCCCACATTGGATGAGCCGATTGATGTGTTAGGCGCGGCTCTTGAGTCACTTCACGTTGCGGTTATGGGGACAGTGCTTGGCGTCATTTTCTCGATCATGCTCGCTTGTTTTGCAGCGAAAAACCTCGCCCCTCATTGGTCGGTTAGCTATTTGGTAAAGGGGTTTGCAGCCTTTGTCCGTGCGGTGCCAGCCTTGATTTGGGCGTTGCTGTTTATTGTGGCGGTAGGTCTTGGTCCCATTCCAGGGATTTTAGCCTTAGCAGTAAATAGCATCGGCATGCTCGTCAAAGTGTATGCGGAAGCCATTGAGGAAATCGACCACGGTGTGATCGAAGCGCTACAGGCGACAGGAGCCAATCGAGTTCATGTTATCATGCAGGGAGTCATTCCGACCATTATGTCTGCATTCATCTCGTGGTCGGTTTTCCGATTTGATGTAAACATTCGTTATGCAGCTGTTTTAGGGATAGTCGGGGCCGGAGGGATTGGCTGGGAGCTTGTGCGAGCATCTCGAGTGCTTGCCTATGACCAAGTGCTCGGCATTACGCTCGTTATTTTTGCGATGATTATCGTAATGGAATTTTTGACCCGCTATTTAAAGCAGCGTTCAGATTTCGTGTTAGCGAAAGCGTCCAATTAAGTTTCAATCTAGGTAGAGGCGCCAACCCTCTACCTTTTCTCATTGTTTAGGAAAGTATAAAATATCGACTTGTGCATAACGTGTGGATAAAAATGTGGATAATTATCAGGGTGCTACACATCAAGCGAGATATGTTCTGAATGATTCATCTATATTTGGAACGTGATAAAAGTCGCGGTAGAGATTTTGTTCTTCGTTTTCAAAAAGGGGATGCATCGTTTTTGCCAACTCTTTGGAAAAGAGTTATGATCGTTTTGAAGTATGTGTTCGGTTTGAATGGTATATGGAAGAGAGGTTTTTGATGACAAAGTCAGAGCACGCACCTGAATCTAAATCTGTAAAAGTCGTCGCCCTTGTCACGGCCCTTTGTCTATTAGGGGACTCTCTATTGTATGTTGCCCTGCCGATTTATTATCGAGAAGTGGGGTTACAATCGCTTTGGGAGGTCGGAATCATTTTATCTTTGAATCGTTTTGTTCGGATTCCGATCAATCCGTTGGTCGGTAAGTGTTACCAGCATGTAACCTTGCGCACAGGGCTACTCATTGCCGTTAGTTTAACGTTGGTGACAACGATTGGTTATGGAGTCGGTTATGGATTTCTCGTATGGGTAATTCTCCGGTTGTTATGGGGAATTGCATGGTCTTTTTTAAGGCTAGGTGGTCTGTTTACGGTGCTAGAGGAAGCTACCGACAGCAATCGAGGCAAGCTGATGGGGCAGTACAATGGGTTATATCGACTTGGGAGTTTAGGAGGAATGCTTGGAGGTGGGATTCTTGCGAGCTTCATCGGACTCTCGGCAACTGCTATCATTTTTGGGGTGTTAGCGGTGCTCGCGATTCCGTATGTGTTACGCTACGTCCCATCGTTGGCACAAGAAAGAACTGGACAACTGGAAGGCGATTCAACTGAAAAGAAACGAAAAGGTTTGTACGGTCGTCATGCGATCCTTGCCATTAGTAGTGGCTTATTGCTTGCGTTATTTCTGCAAGGTCTGTTCGGGTCAACGCTGAGTTTGCTCATGCTAGAGCATTACGGTGAAACGATTTATATCGTCGGTATGATTGTAGGGGTAACCGCCTTAGCTGGGGTACTTCAAGGGGTACGCTGGGTGTGGGAGCCCTTCCTAGCGGTCTTGTTCGGTCATTGGTCCGACGGGGATCGAGGGCGTTTGCCCCTTTTCATCCTCTTTTTGATCATGACAGCCTTAGGATACGGGGCGATGGTTCTTTCCCTGCCACTAATAATCTGGTTAGCTGCCGTTATCGTTGTAATGGTCGCTTCAACGGCTTTAACGACCCTAATTGATGCGCTGACCTCTGATGTCGCCAAAGGACAAGATGCGAATCGGGTGATGACAAGTTACACGGTGTTTCTCGATGTTGGTGCAGCCCTTGGGCCCTTACTAGCCTATTTTCTATTGGACATTGGCTTAAGTTTGACGTTTGTCTATTTAAGCTCTGCGGTGATTTTTCTACTGCTAGCTGTCCAATGGGGGTGGTGCTACTTGCGCGATCCGTTTTATCGCCATGATTCGATGAGGAAAGCAGTGTAGAAGGTAAGGAAAGGAGGAGAACGAATGATCTTTTTTGATATTGACGATACATTGCTCGATCATCAAGGAGCGGAGCGACGAGGCGCAGCGCAATTTTATCACCAATATAGGCACGAGCTTCCGTATGGAAAGGCTGATTTCTTACAAGCATGGGAAGAGGCATCTGAGCATTTTTATACAAAGTATTTAACAGGTTGTTTATCGTTTCAAGAACAACGGCGAGAGCGAATTCGTTCTTTTTTTCCAGAATTGCTTGATGTTGAAGCAGACGAGCGATTCCAAGATTATCTTGATTATTACGAGGTAAATTGGCGAAGGTTTGATGACGTAAAGGCTTGTTTAGATCGATGGACAAAGGCCGGTCTTTCGTTAGGTGTGATTAGCAATGGTTCACAGCAACAGCAGCAATCGAAGCTTGAACGGTTAGAAATAAGAGAATTTTTTCGATATGTCGTGACATCAGAAGCAGCGGGGGTTGCCAAACCTGACCCGCACATTTTTGCTTATGCTTGTAACCTAGCAAAAGAGGCAGTGGAGAGCTGCTTCTACGTAGGGGATCGGTTGAAAACAGATGCTGTTGCTAGCCAGCAGGCAGGGCTGACGGGGGTTTGGTTGAACCGACTTGGAAAGGAATTACGTGAAACGGATGTCATCATCATCCGAAGTCTGGATGAATTGGACAAGTATCTTACCATTTGAAAAAGAGACTACCAAGTGGCAGTCTCTTTTTAGTATTTTTTACGGTTGGAAGGTTTTCAGCATGGCCCAGAAGCTTGGGAGAATCCCTTCTTGTGCTTCTTTATTCGGAATGTATAGTTCAAAACGATACGTTTCTCCATTTGGATACGTCTTAGCAACATGGAAAATATTCGTTTCTCCGTCATCGCTCGTCACTTTTTCACGTAGAGAAAAGTCCACATCCTCTAAAGGTGTAGGATAGTTGTCCTCGATGGTTCCAGTTGTGTGCTCGATGATGTTGTTTTTTAACGCGTTCGTGTCAGCACTTGATCCTTCTTGAATAATACGTGTAAAAAAACTTCCGTCGTAATCAGATAAAATGACATCACGGCGCGGCTCCTCACCTGTTAAAGAAAAGTTCTCAAGAACATAAATAGAATAGCCTAATTCACCGCGATTAAATTGGGCACTGCGCATCTCTTTATCGCCTTCGACCTCGACTTCAATCTCTTTTACTTCTGAAGCGTCGCTCGTTTCTTCTGAAGCTTCGTCTTCAGTGGTCTCTTCCTCTGTCGGTTCTTCTTCAGCTGTTTCTTCTTCGTCTACAGGCTCTTCTTCAACAGCATCCTCTTCTTCAACAGCTTCGTCTTCAGCGTTCTCCACGTCTTCTATGATTTCCTCTGGATCTTCTCCTTCTGTTCCTGAAGTTCCTCCTGTACCGCATGCGACAAGCATTACGCTAAGTACACACGTAGATAATCCTAACCATAATTTTTTCATCCTAAAGGTCCCCCTCTTTCTGTCTTTTCATCTATAGAACGTCATTTAAATCATAATTGTTTCATTTTTTTAAGTAAAGAGTCATCCTTTTTTGTTGGAAAGAAAGTAAGGACAACACTAGTTTATTGTTAGAAAGTTTTCGTTTGCTTTGGCTTGCTTGTACACCTGTTGCAACTTCCAAAGGATAAACGGCAGGCTTAGTAAGCTTAAGGCGATTCCCACATATCCAGTATAATAGAACATTTTCACTGTCAGTTCACTAGGCTCTGGTGTTTCTCCGATAGGCAGGTGAAAGATGACAAGAAGCACCAAATTGTGAAAGGCATGGAGAACGATCGGGAGCCAAATATTTTTCGTTGCCATATAAAGAAAACTCCAAAATAAGCCAATCATAAAATGTCCGAGAAACCCAAGATTGACATGAAGGAGAGCAAAGACAAGTGAGGCTATAATCGCTCCGGTGAATAGCCCATACCTAGCGGCCCACTTTTGCAGCAAGAAACCACGGAAAAACATTTCCTCTACGATCGGTGCAATGAGGACTGTGGCTAGAAATCCTCGTATAAACGAGCGATCATGAAGGAACGATGGGTTTGGAATAAAGTCAGTAAGTAGGCTCGGAAAAAGCAATGCCACGAAATACATAAGGACGAAAACAATCGCCATGGAAAACAGAAGAAAGACGAGCTGCCAGCAAGCTAGCTAGGTGAACGAGTTAAACGAAGGAAACCCTTCACGGAAAGTAAGCCATGTGCGCAATGATACACCGTGCGTCTTTAAGCGCCACCAAAGGGTAAAAACCGCTACTAGTGGCAGAAACTCAGCAACATAGCTTAACACATCAAGGGAAAAAACAATGCTGACTAGAGCAAGAATGAGCATCGCTATGAGTGAGGTCGCCACACACCATAAAAGAATACGAACGATAGGTACATGATTCATCAAATGTCACTTCCAGTATAGTTGAGAGAATATAAGCTATGGTAAAATGAGGGAGTGAAACCCTTTTAGGTAAGTGTATCAAAAATAAGCGTAAGGAGGCGAATGATGACGATTTCTCTTCGTAAGCTTAGTGACCGAGTGTACTACCTTACGACAAACGGTGATTTACATACAGCACGCGCCCTTTATGAGAAATTTGGATTTGCGATCGTTCATCAAGAGAAAAAGCAATATTCAGGGTATGAGCTAGTAGATGAAACATGGGAGCGTTCCTTACTCTCATAAGCAAAGGAGCGAAAAAAATGGATGTGAAGCGAACATTGGATGAGGCGATTGACCTTCGCCGAAGGAAGCGCTATCAAGAGTCGAATACCCTGCTTGTCACACTCTGTAAGGAGCATGCTCACGATCCACAAATTCTTTATCAATGTGGCTGGAGCTTTGATGTACTAGGATTGGAAGCTCAAGCTGTTCCTTATTATGAAAAGGCGATCGCATCGGGTCTTCAAGGAAAGGACTTGGCGGAGTGTTATCTCGGGCTTGGTAGCACATTTCGAACGCTAGGGGAGTATAGGAAAGCAGAAGCCGTTCTCGCAAAAGGAGTAAAGCAATTTCCTGACCATCAGGCGCTCCGTGTTTTCTACGCAATGGTCCTTTACAACCTTGGTCGCTATGAGCAAGGGATAGAAATATTGCTAAAAATGATCGCTGAAACGAGCGGTGATGAGACGATACAATCTTACAAGCAAGCGATTCTTTTTTATGCAGATAAGCTAGATGAAACGTGGAAAGCATAAAAGGTGAAGAGCTGGAGATACTATCTCCAAATTTAGTAGGAGGTGGTATGAAATGTCGTTAACGCCTTATGAACCGTTTCGCCATTTAGATCAAATGCGTCGAGAGTTTGATCGATTCTTTCCTGACTTTCCGATCGATATATCCAACCGGCATTTGACGCTTAGTCCGAAAATGGATGTGCACGAGACGGATCATGAAGTGATTTTAGAGTGTGATATCCCAGGGCTTGAATCGAAAGAGGATCTTCAAATCGATGTGGAACCTCGCTCCGTACGGATTGAAGGACGAATCAAACGATCAAAGGAAGTGCATGATGAACGATTTTATCGTCGTGAACGGGAGATTGGTCATTTTCGTCGAGTGGTACCGTTACCAGCTGAAGTGGCTGAAGATGACATTCGTGCTACCTATCGAAATGGGGTCCTAGAGGTGCGAATGAGAAAGCGACTCGATGACCGGCGGCGCACGATCGATGTAGAATTCCATTAATCCTGTATAACAAACACTTGTCTAACGAGGCAAGTGTTTTTGTTTTTACTTTAAGAAAGTTAACTAACAAAGAAAGGCGATGGTTTTCACCGAATAATCACTACCTTAGAAGAGGGGTCATTTTCTTATAATCGTCACATAACGGCCCTTGTAACAGTACACTTCTACTCATCCTGTTTCGAGGATTGTAGACGCGATAAAATGCCCCTTGGTACAGTGAAGGTACATTCGTTACGTGTCTTTGCAAATAAATGATAGCGCTTTCTTAAAATTTTGTTTGGCACGTAAATGATCATACAGAAAGGATGTGATGATGATTGGTCCATGATCAGTCGCTAGGTAGTCGTGTTTTCAACATCTTTAATTATCTGTTTCTCTTTTTATTTTCCATGATATGTTTTCTTCCTTTTGTCCACATAGTGGCTGGCTCGTTTGCGTCGGTGGAGGAAGTGCTGCAAAAGCGATTTATTCTGTTTCCAACGACGTTTTCCTTGGATGCGTACCGTTATATCTTTTCGACAGACATTATTTTTCGTAGTCTGATCATTTCCATTCTAGTGACCGTCGTAGGAACCGCATTCAGTATGTTTTTAACATCGCTGATGGCATATGGTTTATCGCGAAAAGATCTAGACGGTCGAAGGGTTCTAATGTTTCTTGTTGTATTTACGATGCTATTTAGCGGCGGAATGATTCCTACGTTTCTCGTTGTCCGATCATTGGGCCTGCTAGATACGTATTGGGCGCTGATTATTCCTACAGCGATTAACGCTTTTAATCTGATTATCTTAAAAAACTTCTTTCAAAACATTCCTGAGAGTCTGGAAGAGTCAGCAAAAATTGATGGGTGTAACGATGTTGGGATTTTCTTTCGGATCGTATTCCCATTGTCGATGCCAGCTATTGCGACAATCTCTCTCTTTTATGCAGTCACCTATTGGAATACGTTCATGCAAGCGATTTTGTACTTGAATGATTCGAGAATGTGGCCTATTCAAGTGTTATTGCGACAAATTGTCATTATGTCTAGTGGTATGCAAGGGGATTTAACCGAGCTCGGTGCCGGGTTCGTCATGCCACCAGAACAAACAATTAAAATGGCCGTTATCGTTGTTGCTACCATTCCTGTGTTAATCGTCTATCCGTTTATTCAAAAGCATTTTGCAAAAGGAGCTTTACTAGGTTCAGTGAAAGGGTAAAAATAAAAAATGGGGAGGTATGTTCATGAAAAGGATGTCTCTAGCATGTCGATGGCTCGCATTTTTATCACTTCTGCTTTTAGTTGTTGCTTGTTCTAGCAGCAATGAGGGGACAAGTGCTCCTGCTGAAGAGGGAGAAGGCAATACAGAAGAGGAAGCATTTGATCCGGATTCTCCTTTAGATTTGGATTGGATGGTGATCCTCTATCATCAACAGCCACCTAAAGATACTGTGATTAAAGAAATTGAAGAGTTAACGAATACGAATTTGGACTTAATCTGGGTACCAGATGCGGTGAAGGAAGACAGAGTGAATGCTGCGCTAGCTTCAGGAAACTTACCGAAAGTCATTACGCTGCAAGATTTCCGAACGTCATCTGTCCTTAATGCGTTTCGCTCAGGACAGTTTTGGGAAATTGGCCCTTATTTAGATGAATTCCCAAATCTAAGTGAGATGAATGAAACGATTTTAGAAAACGTTTCTGTAGACGGAAAGATCTACGGAATCTATCGTGAGCGTCCGTTGTCAAGACAAGGGGTCGTCATTCGCCAAGATTGGCTCGAAAACCTTGGGCTTGAAATGCCGACAAACTTAGAGGAGCTGTATGAAGTGGCTCGTGCCTTTACGTATGATGATCCTAATGGATCAGGTGCCGATGATACAGTCGGATTTACCGATCGAAATGATTTAATTTTCGGAGCATTTAAAACATTGGCTTCCTATCACGGAACCCCGAATGAATGGGGATTTGATGATGAAGGTAAATTAATGCCAGAATTTATGACCGATGAATATGTGGAAACGATGAATTACATGAAGAGCCTTTATGACGAAGGCTTGATCAACACCGAGTTTCCTGTCACGAGTAAAGAACAGCAGCAAGAGCTATTTATGACAGGGAGGGCGGGAATTTACGTCGGAAATATGGTTGATGCCCGTAACTTACGAGATAAAGCGAAGGACATTAATCCAGAGATGGAAGTGGCGATTACAAACCGTATTGCCGGTCCTGACGGTGAAGACCGAGTTTGGGCGCAAGGAGGTCACAATGGAATCTTTGCCATTCCAAAATCAAGTGTTGAAACAGAGGCTGAGCTCAAACGGATTTTGGCATTCTTTGATCGCATCGCAGAGGAAGATGTGTACAATTTAATGGCCTATGGAATAGAAGATGTACACTATGAAACAATTGATGGTGAGTACTTCGAGCGAATCGAAGAAAATTTAGATGACTGGGCGGCGGAAGTTCAGCCACTAGTATCGTTAGTTGCAAGAGAAATGAATTATTTAAAAGCATACGGTGACCCTCTCTATGAGGAGTATGAGCGTCTAACGGAAGACAATAACGAAATTATTGTCACCAACCCTGCTGAGCCACTCTTCTCGCCAACGTATACGGAGCGTGGAACCGAATTGCAGAAAATCATTGATGATGCGACTTATAAGTATATTTTAGGTGAGCTTGACGAAGATGGCTTCGAAGCTGAAGTAGAACGCTGGCTTACTAATGGTGGAGAAAGCATTATCGAAGAATTAAACGAAGATTACGAAAGACTCAATTAATCCGTTACTTAAGTAAAAATCCCCCTGTTAATATAAATGACATTCAACGGCTTTAGTCACTAGATTCTCTAGAGGCTAAAGTCTTTTTTTACAGGAGATAGAATTCATGTAAGGCTCATCATCTTACGACTTTTTTTATTAATAGCTCCACGCTAGTTCGAACTCTCGACCGGCCGACTCCCACGGACAATCGCATAGCTTCCTCAAGAACATCACTGTCACGGAGCGTCCAGCCTATTGGCGATCAGAGTCCCAAGAACTTGCGCACATGTTCGACCGACTGGACGTTCAAAGTATACAAAAGAGCGCGGGGCTTTGTGAACCTCACGCTCTTATGATACTTTTGATTGACGGTATTTTCCTGGTGTCATTCCTTCCTTTTTCTTAAACGATCGAATGAAGTTTTGCGAGTTGCCATAGCATAATCGTTCGGCAATTTCTCGAATCGGCATGGACGTTTCCAGCAACCATTTTTTCGCCATCGCTAATCGATAGGAGCTCAAATATTCACTAAATGAAATGTTCGTCTCCTTGCGAAAAATGCTGCTTAAGTAGTTCGGGTTGTAATGTAGTCGTTCAGCAATGGATTCTAACGTTAGTTCCATATCAAATTCATTTTGGATGATGTGGATAATTTGGTCGGAAATTGTTTTGTATTGGGAATCCATACGCTCGGCTACAGTGTGAACCGATGGCGCGATTAATTTCGTAAAAAACCATTGCTTCACTTCATCGATTGTTTGTAAGCTAAACAATTGGTCAAAGAGCGTTTTCTTATCATAAACGTCCACTGAATCAATGCCTAGAGTTTGCAGCAGTTGGATCGTATTGTTCAGCAGCCGAAGCAAGGAAATTTGATATTGGCTCGGATGAAGGTCCTTCTGAAAGATTCCATCAATCAGTGCATCTAAGTGATCTTTCACGTTCGATTTATCTCCTAGTTTAAGGGCATCGAACAATTCATTTTCTTGCTGCTTCGGATAGTACGTATGGAACGAATGAGTGTGTGCCAAATTTGAGAAGAAAATGACTGATTGACAGCCTAGTTTAATCCGATATTTTAACGCTTCTATCCCTTCATCATACGCTTCTTGTGTTTTTGTAATATCGTCATACGGCAGGCTCACACCGATGCTCACAGAAATGTCTAGCTGTTGTCTCACTTCGTTCATGATTGCTTCTGCTTTTTCGCGTACAAAACCGTCCCGCTTTTGCTCGTGGTCAACGTTCGTGAGGAGAATGAGTACGACGGTGTTGTTTAATAGAGCGGGCGTTAATCGCTCAACTTCAGGAATAAGGGTCTCTACTAAGTTGTTGATCGAAAATAAAAGAACATCTTTTTCTTCCTTTGCATACTTCGTTCCTTCCAGGGAATCGATTTGCAATGTAAGGACATGGAGCTGCCTCCAGTCTTTCGGATATTGGAATGTTTCGTATTTTGTTTCGATTTCCGATGGGCTCATATGACCTTTGATCAAATTAAGGACGAAAAATTGCTTTAGTTGTTTAATTTGACCTTGTAGCTTCTCTTCCAATTCATTGTTTAGATCGAGAACATTATGAATATGAGCGTGAATTAATTCAAATTCATCTTTCGGTGGCTTTTTCGCTGACCCTGCTGAAAAGGTCGCGGTGATCATTTGGTATAGCTCTTGAACTGGTCGGTAAATTCGCCTAGAGCCCACCCATGAATAAAGCAAGCTTAAGAGCAAGACACCAGCTGAAATGTACATTGTAAAGGCACCGATCGCGTTCGATTGTTTTGCTAGTTCTCGGCTTGAAATGACCGATACGTAGGTCCATTGGTTGTAATCAGATGTACGAAAGGTCACCGTGTAGGTGGAATGACTTAAAGGTAAAGAAAATTGACCGTTGCCATTGGCTGTTTGCTGGGCAGCTAATGCCTCTATTAACGTACCATCGGAGAGTAAGTCATCCTCTAAGATCGAAAGGTTATGATAGCCAACAGGGCGATACTGTTCATCCAGTACGAAAAACGCTTCATTTTGACTGTTTTCACTTAAAATTTTATTGACACTACATGCTGGAATGCTGGCGATGGCCAGTCCCGTTTTTTGATTGCTGTTAAGAGGTAGTTTTTTTACTAAATTCATTTGTGTGGAACAGGAGTTGGCTAATTCTTCATTAAATTCACTCCCCCACGTGTCCACTTCATAAATCCATGTTGAATTGACGGGTAATTCAAAATAGCGTTGGAAATGGTCCTCAATTTCTTTTTTCGTAATCCGCTGTAATCCCCAATTATTCATGAGCCATTCTTGGTTTGTGCTCAGCAACACAATGTCTTCAATACCAATCTCGTATGTTTGAAGGTGGGTTAATTCTTTGCGAATATCGTTATACAGTTGAAACTGTGTAGCAGTTAACGGTTGGTTCAACGTGTCTCGAAGCAAGCTTGAGTTGACAAAGTATGTGAGCGAATGGTCGGCTGTTTTTAAAATGTGTTCAATGTTCGTTTGCGTTTGGTAGACGCTGGAGCGCTTATCCTCCGAAACTTGTTCATGAATCGCGTCTGAAGCTTTAATGTAAGAAAATGTGCCTACAAGCAAGACTGGCAAAGTGCTTAAAATCAAAATAAATAAGATCAAACGAACATAGAACGTTGTCTTACGTTTGAACATGCGGCACCTCCTTACGAATATTTGATAGCGCTTTCACTAAACAGATTATACCTTCTTTTTCAAAATGAAAAAAGTGTTCGGAAAATTGTAACAAGTGGAAGGAAGAGTGTGAGGATATCGTCAAAGCTACGAGTGACAAGGGGTTTACTAGGGTCATAATCATTAGTTAACATCACGTTCATTTCTTCAGTTCTTTACCTGCTAAGGCTACCTGTGATAGCGTTTACAACTGCGTCACTTGATGATTATAGACGATATGAAGCGATTTGCGTTACGTTGGGGATAACGTTACGAGCAAAGGAGGTTCATCCCTAATGGCGCAAGCTTCAGTTGAACAAGCGTTGCCGATTGAATCGGCGGCTCCCTCCATTCCAAAAAAAGTGAGGCGACAGCAAAAGCTTAAGCGAATCTTTCGCAACAAATATTTGTATCTCATGATTTTACCGGGACTTGTTTACTTTCTCATTTTTAAATACGTCCCGATGTGGGGGCTTATCATCGCTTTTCAAGATTATCAGCCGTTTCTTGGTGTGACAGGAAGCGAATGGGTCGGCTTTAAACATTTTGAGCGATTGTTTACAGAACCGACATTTTTCCAACTATTACGCAACACACTCGTTCTATTTTTGTACAATTTAATCTTCTTTTTTCCGGTACCGATCATTCTAGCGGTGCTTTTAAATGAGATTCGTCTCATGGTGTTTAAACGTTTTGTCCAGACGATGATTTACATTCCCCACTTCATGTCATGGGTTATTGTCGTATCGCTTACGTATGTATTGTTTACGACTGATGGTGGTGTGATCAATGAGATCATTTATAGTATCACGGGAAAAAACGTGAACTTCTTAATGAGTGAGGATTGGTTCCGTCCTCTTTATATCTTGCAGGTCATTTGGCGGGAAGCGGGCTGGGCAACGATTATTTATTTTGCAGCAATCGCGGCAATTGATCCGTCCTTGTATGAAGCAGCGAAGATGGATGGTGCCAATCGCTTTCGGCAAATTTGGCACATTACGTTACCAGCGATTCGCAGTGTCATTGTCGTCCTCTTAATTCTGAAAATTGGTGATATTCTTGAGCTTGGTTTTGAGCATGTATTCCTGATGCTAAACGCGATGAATCGCGAAGTGGCAGAAATTTTTGATACGTACGTTTATACAGCAGGTTTAAAGGAAGGCCAATTTAGCTACAGTACCGCGGTAGGTTTCTTCAAGTCAATTGTCGGTTTGATCATGGTCATGCTTGCGAACTGGTTGGCAAAGAAATTTGGAGAAGAAGGCGTGTATTAACGAAAAGGAGGAAGGGATATGTCTACGTTGTCAGTAGCAACGATGGCAGTAGCAGAACAGGCGTGTCAAACGATAATGAAAAGGTATGAGCCTCTTGAGCTTCCACCGAAAAATCGTTGGCACTATCACCAAGGCGTGTTTTTGTATGGCATGTACCGGGTGTGGGAAGCGACGAAAAAGGAAGGGTATCTCTCTTATATCAAAGGGTATGTAGATGGACTCATCGATGAACATGGAAACTTTTATTTTGCCAGAGATGAACTAGACGCAATTCAAGCGGGGTTGTTGCTATTTCCCCTCTATGAAAAAACAAAGGATTCACGATATGAGGTAGCCGCGCGTAAGCTTCGTCAGCTTCTAACGACGATTAATCGCACGAGCGAAGGAGGGTATTGGCACAAAGATAAATACCCTTATCAAATGTGGTTAGATGGCCTCTATATGGCAGGTCCGTTTAAAATGAAGTTCGCACAAATGTTCAATGAACCAGAGCTAGTGGATCACGTTCTCTACCAAGAACAACTTATGCGTAGACATACGAGAGATCCAGAAACAGGGCTTTATTATCATGCATGGGACGAAAAGAAACAAATGCCTTGGGCTGATCCAAATACAGGTCGCTCTCAAGAAGTTTGGGGCCGCTCCATTGGATGGTACGGGATGGCGCTCGTCGATATAATAGAAGATTTGCCGGAAGGCCATCCATCTAGACATGAGTTGACCAAGGTGGTAACCGATTACGTCGATACGATCAGCCGTTATCAAGATCCAGACCATGGCTACTGGTATCAAATTGTAGACAAGGGCGAGCGGAAGGAGAATTGGCCTGAGTCTTCGGGAACGTGCTTGTTCTTGTATACGATCGCAAAAGGAATGAATCTAGGCATTTTTGATCATCCGTATGTCACACAACTTAGAAAAGGGTATCAAGGACTAGTCGATCACTTTGTCAAAATGGATAAAGATGGAGATGTGACGATTTCAGGGATCTGTATCGGTACCTCGTGTGGGGTTTATGATTATTACGTTGGAAGAGAGACGAGCGAGAATGATCTACATGGTGTCGGTGCCTTCTTGCTTGCGAGTGTGGAATGTGCAAGAGCATTGAGTCGATAGTGAGGAGATCACGATGAAATGGTTCATTTTGTTGCTCAGTTTGTACGTCATTAGCGGCTGTAGCAACTCATCGGATCAACTAGAAGTAAAAATTTATTCGGAATCGTTACAGCCTTTTGTGCATGAAATAGAACGAGCGGTTTCCGACGTTCGCGCAGTAGACATCCAGTTTCAAGCACCGTTTGCTGAAAAGCTCGTGCTGGATATCGTGGCGCAAGAAGGAGATTTGTTCATCGTGGACGAAGACTTGCTTCGTGCGATCTATGATCCTATCGGCCTCTACCCACTATATGAGGTGAGTCGTGAGTCGTTCGTTGATCAAGAGCGACTCAGTGATTATGAGGATCGAGAAGGAGGAGAAGTGACGTACTATGCCCTCCCTCTTTCCTTTGCAGGTTCAGACGTAGCTCTGTTCATCCCTCTATATAGTGAGCGTAAGGAGGAGGTTATGGATTTACTAATCGATGGATTTGATCTCCAATTAGAAAGGTGAGAAAAGAACGATGAAAAAATACGCGATTTGTGGAGTTAGTAATCGGGCATTGAGGATGTTTATTGCCCCCATACTGGACCAATATGCGAAAAATCACCAAGTAGTTGCCCTGTTGGATCAAGACCCGAGACGGCTAGAGATTGCAAAGGAGCAATATCCTCAACTTGAATCAGTACAAGGCTACGATGACCAATCGTTTGAACAGATGATGAATGAGACCAAGCCGGATGTGTTGCTCGTTTGCAGCCGTGATGATACGCACATTGACTACATTTTGAAAGGATTAGCCCACGATCTACATGTCATAACGGAAAAGCCAATGGTTACAACCGCTAAGGATGCAAAGCGGGTCATTGAAGCAGAAAACAAAAGTCGCGGAAAGGTGACCGTAACGTTTAATTATCGCTACGGATCCCATCATCGAAAAATTAAAGAGCTTATTTTAGAAGGACGGTTAGGGCGGATTACGTCGATTGATTTTAATTGGTACATTGATACGTATCACGGGGCAAGCTATTTTAAGCGTTGGAATCGAGTGAGAGACTATTCGGGTGGCTTGTCGATCCATAAGTCGACGCACCACTTTGATTTAGTCAACTGGTGGGTGGATCAGCGTCCGGTCGAAGCGTTCGCATACGGAGCCCTTAACTATTACGGAGCAGACGGTGAATTAAACCCTTCGAAAAAAAATGGACGTTTTTGTGGTACTTGTGACGAGCAAGATCGATGTCAATATTATCGCCGATGGACGACACGGTCACAAAGCTCGGCCGCAAAGGATGATCATATTGAATATGTCCCGAGCACGGCGAAGCTTTATACCGACTATCGGCCAGATGCCTGTATTTTCGATGAGGAAATCAACATCGAAGACACGTATGTTGCAACGGTTCGCTACGACAGGGGAACGCTATTAAGCTATTCGATTAATTTTTCCACTCCTTATGAAGGTTACCATCTAGTAATAAATGGGACGAAGGGACGGATTGAAACGAAAGAATATCATGAGCCGAGCCGGATTCCGTTTCCATTTGATGAGCAAACCATTGATTATTATCCTTTGTTCGGTTCAAAGGAGACGATTCACGTCGTGACGAATGAAGGTGGTCACGGTGGTGGCGATCCGATTTTGTTAGAGGATCTGTTTTTAGGCGTTGATCCTGCAAGACCGTATGAGATTTTAGCCGGGGCACAGGCAGGGGCTGATTCGATTGCTGTCGGTGAGGCAGTCTGGCGCTCAGTACAGACAGGACAACCGATTAAAATCGATGATTTACTGAAAGTGGAAGTACAGCAAAGATAAAAACGCAGGGTCTCATATGAAAGGGGGAGAACATGGTGGTGGAAATGCACGGGTTTACAGGAGCTTTTTATCGAGTCTGTGTCTGGATTGCTCGCTTTGCTTATGTGAATGCGTTATGGGTGACGTTTACCTTACTAGGGCTAATTGTCCTTGGCTTTATGCCCGCAACGACGGCGATGTTTGCCGTTGTTCGTAGGTGGGTGCAAAACGATCACGACATCCCGATCTTTAAAACCTTTGTCACCAACTATCGAAAAGACTTCGTCAAAGCGAATGGACTCGGGCTCTTTTATGGCCTCCTGATCGGACTCATTTTGGTCAATCTTGCCCTGCTTCCTCCCGACCCGTTGTGGGCCACACTGTTACGCTATGTTTTTATGTTCATGGGCCTCCTTACATTCGGAGCTTTGTTGTTTCTCATTCCAGTATTTGGCCAATTTGAGCTTTCTATTTATCAATACGTAAGAACGTCGATAATGCTCGCATTATCGTATCCACATTATGCGATCACAATGACTGCTGGGATGTTCGCCCTTCAATACGTATTCATGACGGTCCCAGGGCTTATCCCATTTTTTGCTGCAAGCTTTATTAGCTATGTTTTGATGTGGTTGTCCAACCGTGTGTTCTCTCATCTTAAAAAGAGGAGTGACGCGACTGATTATGAAGCACAGGCGAGCGGGGTGTAGAGAAATGAGTTGATAAAAGGACGAGTGTAAAGGGAACGATAACAGGACAACGGGTTGATGCTAGGAGGATTTACATCTATGGTTGACGACCGATTTAACCATTTTCGAATCATAAACCGAGTCCTTGAGAAAGGGATGCCTGTCTTAACACCTGTCAGTGTGGCCATAGGCGTTTGGATGGCTGAAAGATTTTCTAACTTTGCAAGCGCGGTCCCATGGTTGTTTGCGGTTATTAGCTTTGTTGGTGCATTAGGGTTAACGTTGGTCGATATTAGGGAGCGTTTGCGCCGTCCGCTGGCCATGATCGTCACGTTGTTTATTTTACAAATTTTAATGCCGCTTATTGCATTGCTTGTAGGCATGTTGCTGTTTGACCCAATGACGAGGTCTGGGCTTGTGCTAGCCTTCTCTATCCCGACAGGTGTGATGAGCTTAATGTGGGTGACGATTTATCATGGCAACAAAAGCTTTGCCTTAGCAGTGGTCTTCATTCATACACTCCTTTCCCCCTTTTTCATTCCGTGGACATTGCGCTGGTTTATTGGGACTGATATTCCGTTTGATGTGGGCGGCATGGTATGGGGGCTACTATGGATGATTGTGATTCCTTCGCTGCTTGCCATTAGTGCCACTCGCTATACCCCGAAAGTCGTCCCTATGATGAAGGATGTGCTGTCCCCGATTGCTAAGCTACACCTTATTCTCATTATAATGATCAATAGCTCGGTTGCTGCACCGTTCATTCGGTCATGGGATCTTTCCCTTTTATACATCATCTTGACCGTCCTTGCCATTGCATTAAGCGGCTATGGTCTCGGTTATGTAGGCGCAAGGCTGTTGAAGCTCGATGAATCGATGAGAATTAGCATGGTCTACACGTGCGGGATGAGAAACATCGGGGCCGGTGCAGCGTTAGCTGTCGCCTATTTTCCGCCACCGGTTATGGTCCCGATCGTGGCTGCGATCTTATTTCAACAAGTGCTAGCTGCGGCGTTAGGGAAGTGGATGCGAACAGGAAGAACTGACCAGTCTCTTATAGGAAGGGGAACGACATGAACGAAAAATTTGCCTATATTCACGAAAAGGACAATGTCATCATTGCCTTGTCGCCTTTAGAACAAGGGGAAGTGCTCAATGTTAACGGCTTACCCATTACGTTAAGTGAATCTATCCCAAGGGGACATAAGGTAGCCATTGTTACGATCGAACAAGGGGAAGATGTAATCAAATATGGATTTCCCATTGGTAAAGCCACGACGACAATTCAACCTGGTGCCTGGGTCCATTCACAAAATATGAAAACGAAGCTGGAAGGTGTTCAGGAATACGACTATACACCAAGCGCTCCCTCGTTCCGAAAACAAGTAGAGAAGGTACGGACATTCCAAGGGTATGTCAGGGATAATGGTAATGTTGGTATCCGCAATGAAATTTGGATTATTAACACCGTAGGATGCATTAATAAAACGGCAGAACGACTCGCAGCCATAAGTAACGAAACGTGCGGAGCCGGTGTAGACGGTGTGTATCATTACCCTCATTTGTTCGGGTGCTCCCAGCTTGGTGATGACCTGCTTTATACGCAGAAAATATTAAGGAATCTCGTCCTTCATCCGAATGCGGCAGGGGTGCTCGTATTAGGGCTTGGCTGTGAAAACAACCATATTGCTGCTTTTAAGCAGGTGCTTGGCGACTATGATGACAGGCGAGTGAAGTTTCTTGCTGTCCAAGAGGCCGATAATGAAATGGAACAAGGACTCGCAATTATTGAGGAGTTGATTCGTTACGCGAAAACAGCCAAGCGCGAGCCTATCCCCCTTTCCAAGCTAAAAGTTGGCCTGAAGTGCGGAGGGTCTGACGGCTTTTCCGGAATTACCGCAAACCCCCTCGTCGGTGCGTTTTCTGATAAAGTCGTTGCCCATGGGGGGACAACGGTGATGACAGAGGTACCCGAAATGTTTGGGGCGGAGACGATTTTAATGAATCGTGCCAAGGATCAGGCAACCTTTGAAAAAATGGTTCGGCTCATTAACGATTTCAAAGAGTATTTCCTTCGGCACAATCAACCAGTCTATGAAAATCCATCTCCTGGGAACAAAGAGGGAGGGATTACGACACTTGAAGAAAAGTCATTAGGCTGTGTGCAAAAGGGTGGTTTTGCCGAAGTCGTCGATGTCCTCCCATACGGAGAAAGGTTGGAAAAGCCAGGATTAAACTTACTGCAAGGCCCAGGGAATGATTTAGTATCGGTGACAGCTCTCGCGGCAGCCGGTGCCCATTTTGTCTTGTTTACGACGGGTCGTGGAACCCCTTTTGGTGGCCCAGTGCCAACGGTAAAAATTTCGACTAACACGTCCCTTTATGAACGAAAGAAGCATTGGATTGATTTTAACGCCGGGCGGCTAGTTGAAGGGGCAACCTTGGATGAAGTAGCTGAAGAGTTGCTCGACTATGGGGTGAAGCTTGCTTCGGGAGAAGTGAGGGCGAAAAACGAAGAGTATGGGTTTAAGGAAATTTCCATTTTTAAGGATGGAGTCATATTGTAATGGAACGATTGTCTGAGCAAGTGAGGAAGGTGCGCCGATGGCTCATTGATCAACCATTTGACGGAATCTTGTTATCAGAACAAAAAAACATTGCCTGGCTTACAGGTGCTCGTGCGTACGTCAATCTGGCAACAGAGCGCTCCATCGTCTTTTTTCTAATCACCGAATCGGAGACGGTCATGTACTGTAGCAACATTGAAAAAGAGAGATTACTAGCAGAAGAGATTGGCGATACGGTTGGGGAAATCCATGTGTTTCCATGGTATGATCCTTTGCTCGCTGAGTCGATTACACAAGAGCAGTCAAAAATAGGGAAGGTTGTTCTCGATCGCGAAGTCGAAAGCGCATTCAAAGCGGTACGCTCAGCCCTTTCTCCTTCTCAAGTCGCGGATTACCGTCAACTTGGCAAGTTGTCCGCTGCCGCGGTAGAGGAAACTGCCCTTGGATTACAACGAGGCGAAACGGAGCTAGAGATTGCAGGAAGACTTGCGAACGCTGCGATCAAACGAGGAATTGAACCTGTCGTCAACCTTGTGGCTGTTGATGACAGGGTGTCTGCTTACAGGCACCCATTACCGACTGACAAACGGCTTGACCGCTATGTCATGATCGTCTTATCAGGACGGAGAAACGGCCAGTATATTTCGTTGACACGGCTCGTCCATTTTGGTGTGATCCCGATTGACCTGAAGAAAAAGCATGCAGCGGTATGCACCATTGATAGTAGATTGATGCATCACACGCGGGTCGGGCAGTCAATGGGTGATTTGTTTAAGGAGATGAAGGCAGCTTATGCTGCTGTCGGTTATCAACATGAATGGAAAAACCATCATCAAGGTGGGCTTACAGGCTACGTTGGTCGGGAGCGATTGCTGCAGCCTGATGCTCAAGAGCTCATTCAAGCAAATGAAGTTTATGCGTGGAATCCAAGCATTACAGGGACAAAATCAGAAGACACCATTCTTGTAACAGAGTCGGGACCTGAAATATTAACGTTAGGGAAGGAATATCCACTAATGACGGTAACGGTCGCTGGGTGTACGTACGAACGACCGGATATACTCGTGCGAAATGATGGATGAAGGGGTGAAACGATGGAAAAGTTATCACATGGGCTTGTGACTAGCCGTAATATGATTCGTTATGAAAGCTCCCAATTGCCGGAGCGTGTGCTTCAATTTGGCGAGGGAAACTTTTTACGTGGATTTATCGACTGGATGATCCAGCAAATGAATAAGCAAAACGTTTTTAACGGCCGGGTTGTGGTGATCCAACCAACGCCTCACGGAAAAGTCGTACCGAAGCTGCAGGCACAGGATAGTCTCTATACGGTTTGGCTTAGAGGAATTGCGGACGGAGAGACGGTCGATCATCATGAGGTGATCACGTCGATTTCCAGGGGAATCAATCCATATACAAATTGGAAGGACGTTCTTGAAGTCGCCGCATCACCAGACATTTCGGTTGTTTTCTCGAATACGACCGAGGCTGGGCTGACGTATTTAGAAGAAGGTTATGACAAAGAAAAGGCACCCCTTTCATTCCCAGGGAAGCTTGCTGCATGCTTATGGCACCGCTACGAAACATTAGGACGGGGTGAAGGGTCGGGCCTCGTGATTATTCCGTGTGAGCTTGTTGAACAAAATGGGAAAGTCTTGAAGGAGCTCGTTTGCCGCTATGCAAAAGCGTGGAATTTTCCGCAAGAGTTTTTTACTTGGCTCGAGCGAGAAAACGAGTTTTGCCATACGCTCGTCGATCGAATCGTCCCAGGATTTCCGAGTGACACTGCAGATGAATGTTTCGAAAGGTTAGGCTACGAAGACATCCTTCTTACTGTCGCAGAACCGTATCACCTCTTCATAATCGAGGGGTCGGAGCGTGTCCGCAAGCTACTTCCCTTTAACGAAGCAGGCTTACATGTGAGATGGAACCATCTGGAGAAGCATCGCAACATGAAGGTACGCGTGTTGAATGGGACTCATACGTTTATGTTTGCCTTATCGTATCTTTCAGGTGTGGACACGGTAGGAGAAGCAATGGCAGATGAGCAGTTGTGCTCGTTTATTCGCAAAGGGTTGTTTGAAGAGATCCTCCCGTGTGTGGACGCACCGGAGCAAGAAGTGACCGCCTTTGTCGAAACGGTGCTTGAGCGATTCGAAAATCCATTTTTGCAACACCGACTAACCGATATCGGTTTAAATGCGGTGAACAAGTTTCGAACGAGGCTCATGCCAACATTCAACGATTATGTAGCGCAGACAGGAGAAGCCCCGACTTATCTGCTGTTCTCCCTTGCAGCTCTCATAAACTATTACCGTGGCGTTGAGGAAGATGGACCGTTTTTAATCGGAAGACGTAGGGAAGACCCTTATCTTATTCGTGATGACCTAAAAGTGATTGAAGCGTTCAAAGTGGGATGGCAACAGGTGAATACCGGTAAACTTTCTCTTGCTCAGTTATGTGAAAACTTATTAAGCAAAAGAGAACTTTGGGGCGTAGATCTATCAATGGAACGAAAGGTTGTTGACAAGGTAGCAGAGAGTTTACAAATAATCGTTGAAAAAGGGATGCGTCAAGCGATCAGTGGAGTTCTTAATCAAATAGGAGGGAATAACCATGTCCATAAACAGTAGGGAAGTGTTAGCGGAAAAAGTGAAGAACGCTGTCAACAATCAACCGGTAACGGATATGCACACACACCTTTTTTCACCCAACTTCGGGGAGATTTTGCTTTGGGATATAGACGAGTTGCTTACGTACCACTATCTCGTAGCCGAGGTGATGCGTTGGACCGATGTTTCGATTGAGGCATTTTGGGCCATGTCGAAACGGGAACAAGCAGATCTTATCTGGGAGGAGCTGTTCATTAAACGTTCTCCTGTCAGTGAAGCGTGTCGCGGAGTGTTAACGTGTTTGCAAGGCTTAGGGCTCGATCCAGCGACACGTGACTTGCAAGTCTATCGCGAGTATTTTGCGAAAAAAACGAGCGAAGAACAAGTAGATACGGTGTTGCAGTTGGCGAACGTTTCCGATGTTGTCATGACTAATGACCCGTTTGATGACAATGAGCGCATAAGTTGGCTGGAAGGGAAACAGCCGGATTCTCGGTTTCATGCAGCGTTGCGACTCGATCCGTTATTAAATGAATATGAACAAACAAAGCGTCGTTTGTGCGATTGGGGCTACAAGGTGAACGATGAATGGAACGAAGGGTCGATTCAAGAAGTCAAGCGATTTTTAACCGACTGGATTGAGCGAATGGACCCTGTTTATATGGCTGTTTCCCTTCCACCGACGTTCTCCTTTCCAGAAGAGTCGGACCGTGGGAGAATCATTCGTGATTGTTTGTTACCGGTTGCCGAAAAGCACAACATCCCATTTGCGATGATGATCGGGGTGAAGAAGCGAGTTCATCCGGCGCTAGGGGATGCTGGCGATTTTGTCGGCAAAGCGTCAATGGATGGAGTGGAGCACTTGCTCCGTGAATACCCAAACAATAAGTTTTTAGTTACGATGCTATCGCGCGAAAATCAACATGAGCTCGTCGTCCTTGCCCGAAAGTTCTCCAACTTGATGATTTTCGGCTGCTGGTGGTTTATGAATAACCCTGAAATCATTAATGAGATGACGAGGATGCGGATGGAGATGCTCGGCACTAGCTTTATTCCGCAACATTCTGACGCTCGTGTGTTGGAGCAGCTCATTTACAAATGGCATCACTCAAAATCGATCATAGCCGAGGTGCTTATTGACAAATACGATGACATTTTGCAAGCCGGCTGGGAGGTAACCGAAGAAGAGATTAAGCGCGATGTAGCAGATCTATTCTCACGTAATTTTTGGCGATTCGTTGGCCGGAATGATCACGTCACATCAGTGAAGGTGGAGCAGCAAACGTAAAGACAGGTACAACGGGCAGCTTCCTGCTGCTCGTTTGTTAAAACGGATTATGTAAGCGCTTTCCATTAAGGGAGAGGAGGAGCTTTTCTTGAGCATATACCTGAAAAAAATCAGTATCGTCACATTGGTCTTTCTCATTGTTTTTTCTCACTTCCCTAGGCTAGGTGTCAGTGCAAATCAGGAAGAGTTGGAAGCAGGTTGGTCGTTTCGTGCTTTTGGCGGTAATACAAGTGAGGAACGGAATCCTCCACCTGTCATTCACGAGGATGGTTCGGTCACAATGACAGCGACCGGAGGAAAGATCGCAAGCGGGGATGAAGGTCTGTCTTTTATGTATCAGGAGCTTCCACATGACGTAAACTTTACCCTTCATGCCTCGGTTGATGTTCAACATTTTAATAGCAATCAGTCGGTTAGCACGCCGAACCAAAAATCGTTCGGGTTAATGGTACGCGATGCAGTGGGAGAAGATGGGGACAGTGCAGTGCAAACGGCCAACTATGTGGCAAACGGAGCGCTAGATACGGTTATGAAGGGTTTCTATAAGGAACAAGGTGTACAAACAAAATTAACGCCTTTCTCGTCTAGTCGACCCCCTATCTCAGGCGAAACGTACGAGCTTTCGATTACCAAGTCGGGGGATGCGTATCTTTTAACGGCAAACGAGGAGTCTGAGGTCGTTTTGACGGAAGGGAACTTTGATGAGACTTTATTTGCAGGCTTTTATGTGGCTCGCGACGCAGAAGTGACTTTTCGCGACTTTTCTCTCGTCATCGATAATCGCGTCGTAGAACAATTGATTGTCGACGATCAAGACATGAAAAAAGATTATTTTGTGGGGGAACCGTTCGATCCGACTGGGCTACTCGTGACCGCTCGTTTTATGACGGGAGAGGAACAGACTTTGTCTCCTGATGATTATTTTTGGACAGGCTTTTCGAGTGCAGAGCCGGGGGCAAGGACATTAACGATCCATTACTTAGGGGCTACCGAAACCATTGAGCTTAAAGTACACCAGACTGCAGTGGAAGACCTAGCGATTTTATACTACCCTGCGAAGACGACGTATTATTTGGGCGATCATTTTGATAGAGAGGGGCTTGTCGTGATCGCTACTTTAGCGACAGGAGAGAGACAAGAGGTGCCTGAGGATGACTATTTTTTATCGTTGGACGGGGAAGTGATCGATGAGTCGTTTACGTTTTCACGGCCGGGGGAGCTGGCCGTCGACGTAACGCTGAAGGAAGACCGTGCCATGAGCACCTCGTTCGCTGTCGAGGTACGGGATGCGGCTGTCACTCACTTAGAACTTTACACCCCTCCGGAAAAGCAGCTTTATTTTATTGGTGAGGAATTAAAGATGGACGGGGCGATCGTATACGCCCATTACAGTGATCAATCGCGCGTTCGATTGCTGAGAGGTGAGTATGACGTATCAAAAATAGACTCTTCTACCAGCGGCATGCAAAAGGTGACGATTACGTATAAAGGCGTAAGTGCGTCGTTTACGGTAGAGGTAAAAGAACGAGAGATACAGGAGCTCACGATTGTTCGTTACCCAAAAACGACCTATACGGTCGGAGAGGCGTTAGCTTTAGAAGGTCTAGAAATAGGGTACCTGTTTGATAATGGAGATGTGGAGAAAGTGTCTGAAGACGAATACGAGGTGGATGTTTCTGCTTACAATCAGCAACAAACAGGGGTTTACGATCTGTTTATCCATCCGCTTAGACAAGAGGTTGCATCGATCGTTCTACCGGTCACTGTGCGGGAAGAGATCGAGTATGAGTGGAAGTCGATTCGATTTGGACAATCCACGTCCAATGCTCGAAATGTTGTGAATGACTTCGGAGATGGGACGGTTGAACTAATCGCCTTAGAAGGAGGCGGAAAGGTTACTGGGGATCACGATGGGATCACGTTCTATTACACGGAGCTTGATGCGGTAGAAGACAATTTTACGTTATCTGCCGATGTAAGGGTTAAAGAGTATGCTAAAAATCCCCATGATGGACAAGAGTCGTTTGGGGTGATGGCGCGGGATGTAATCGGACCTGCGAATGATGCCAGTGTGTTTGCCTCCAACATCGCGGCTGTCGGTGGCTATAGTGGGGGGACGCGGGAAGCAAATGGGACACAGCTCTTTGTTCGAACCGGTGTGTTAGCCAGTGACGGTGAAGGAAGCAAAGGGATTCAAAAGAAAATGCTCGATCAAGAAAAGCCGAGACCTGAAACCACTCATCCAGAGGCTTCATACAGGTTAACTTTAAAGAAAACGAACAGCGGCTTTATAGGTGCATTAAATGACGGGAAAGAAGAACTATTTTTTACACCGGACATAGTGAATGTTCAAGATTCGAAGATGTATATAGGCTTTTATACAGCACGACTAGCAACGATTGAAGTGAGCAATATTGAGCTGGAGGTGACTGCTGCCGCAACAGATTTTCCAAAACAAGAGCCACCAGAGGAACCAACCGCACCTGAATTGGATATTCTTTCTTTGTCTCGTGTTTCAAAGACGGATTATGAACTAATCGTCCGCGCAAATGTGGGCGGTTCCCTTACGATTAAGAAAGGGAATCAAACAATTGAAGAAAACCTTAACGTCGAAAAAGGAGAAATGATGACCGTTCCTACAACGGTGGCAAGCCATCAAAAGACAAATTTTAGCCTTTCCTTTATTCCAGACGATACACAGCTCCTGACGTCCTATGATCGGATCGTGAGAAACTTTACGGTGACGATGAAGACGTTTAATGAAGAAGGGGACCTTTATGTTTCTCCTGATGGTACGAGTGATGGGGATGGGACAAGAGGAGCGCCGCTAGATCTCGATACGGCGATTGATTTTATTATGGAAGGGCAAACAATTGTTGTCCTGGATGGTCATTATGTACGAGATTCGAAGCTTGAGATAAACAAGTACAATGATGGGACTCCTGATGCGATGAAAGCGCTGGTGGCTGAGCCAGGCACTCGTCCGATTATAGATTTTGATAGGCGGTCGGAAGGGGTCATTTTAAGCGGCAACTATTGGCACATTAAGGGACTTGATTTTACCCGTTCTGCTGGGAACACAAAAGGGTTTACCGTCGGTGGTAGCCACAACATTGTGGAAAATAGCCGTTTTTATGAAAATGGGGATACGGGTCTGCAAATAAGTCGTACCGATGGTTCAGAACATATTGCGGACTGGCCGTCCTATAATTTAATTTTAAATAGCACGTCGTTTGACAACCGCGACCCATCTGAAAACAACGCCGACGGCTTTGCCGCAAAGCTGACAGTAGGAGTTGGGAATGTATTTAGAGGATGTATTGCCCACAACAATATTGATGACGGTTGGGATCTTTATACGAAAGTAGGGACGGGGGCAATAGGACCAGTCTTGATTGAAGATAGCATCGCCTATAATAACGGCTTTCTCACCGATGGAACGGTCGGAGCAGGGGATAAAAATGGCTTTAAATTAGGCGGTGAAGGCATCCGTGTGCCACATATTATCCGAGGTAGCATGGCTTTCGGAAACGGAGCCTACGGATTTACGAGCAACAGCAACCCAGGTGTAATCGCAGAGCAAAACATCGCCTTCAACAATGGAGGAGGAAACTTAGACTTTACTACTTATCCTAACATTCAGCCAGACTTCACAATAGACGGATTTATTTCGTACCAGCACGATGCCAGTGCACGGGATCGTTACCCGGAAGAACTGGCATCAGACCGTAACTTCTTGTTTAATGGCCAATATTCGGAAAATAAGAACGGGGTTCGTTTAACGGATGCGAATTTTAAAAGCTTAGAGCCCACCATTCCATATGAACGGGACGATGCAGGTAACATTATTTGGGGCGACTTCCTGTCCTTCATTCCTCCAGGCGAAGAAGATGAAGAGAAAGAGATCATTGAGGCAAACGTTTCGTTTTCACCGCCGATTTTCCTGCTAGCTACCGGTCGTGGGAAAGGGGTGGCACTTGTGACGTTAGCTTTACCAGGTCCTTATAAGGCAAAAGATATTGACGTTTCCTCTCTAATTTTAAATGGGGAGGTGACTCCGGTTCGTACGATGCAAACCGGCAATCGAATGATGTTAAAGTTCCAGCGATCCGATTTAGCGCGTGTACTGGAGCGTGGACATAAAGTAGAAATACAAGTGACAGGCATGCTTCAAACCGGTGAATCATTTGTTGGCACGACGCACATTTTCGTTAAATAGTCATGTACTCACCGCGCACGATTAAGGAGCGGTGAGTCTTAGTTTCTTTGAAATATAATCATTTCTTCAGTTGTTGTCGTTTACTTGTAGAGTCAGATGCAATGATTGTTCAGTTATGAAGAAACAAAGGGTAACATGAAGCCATACTGACCATTGGGGGGAGAGCGATGGCATCATATGAATCACGGGTCGTTTGGGCTTTAATCGAAATTGAGGAGCTTATGGAATCGGTTATTTATTGGTTAGCACAAAGGTATGATTCCTCCTCTGGGGGATTTTTCTATGCTCAAAGTTCAGAGCATGTGAATGTAAAGATCCCTGATATCGAATCGACAGCCCAGGCGTTAAACATTTTAGAAAGGTACGATCTTTTAAGCGGAATGCCTGATGATGTAAGGCAGCAACTAATTGGTTTTTTTCAGATGAAGCAACAAGACACGGGTTATTTTCTCGATGACAATCCAATGATGGCAGAAGATGATGTGATGGTTGCAAGAGCTCTAAGCTACAGTTTGGGTGCTTTGAAGAAGTTAGGGGGAAAGCCTCTGCATCGATTACCAAACACAGCAGGGGCGTTGCCAAGCTATATGAAAACCCCAGAAGCTTATGGCGAGTGGCTCCGCTCGGTGAGTTTAAGCAATAGTTGGCGTGGCTGTGATCGGCTCTGTGTCTCGGGCGTGTACATTAAACAATTAACAGAGGAGAAGCGACCAATGTACTTACACGAAGCATTCTCCTATTTTGCTAGCATACAAGATCCAGTAACAGGTCTATGGGGCCAAGGGAATGACTATGTAAAAATTTCTGGTACGTTTAAGCTGTTCACCTTCTACCAACAGTTTCAAAGGCAGCTTCCTAATGAGGGAGCGATTTATCAAAGCGTTATGAAAACACTTACCGAAAAGCCCGCTAAAGACATGTGTTATGTGCGAAATTCTGTCAATTTGCTAGCTGCAATGGAGCGAGAGATAGAGCTGCCCGACGTGACGATAGTACTCGAGGCGATCGGCCTACAGCTAAAACGATTAAAGCAAAAGGATGGAGGATTTTCTCGGGAAATTTCAGGTTCACTGCCAGCTCCCAATGTAGGGCAAGTGAAAAAAGAGGAGAAATACTCGGAGTTGCCACAGCCGGTCATCCTTGGTGCTGGATTAATGGAAGGAGACATGAATGCAACAACCCAAGCGGTGCTCATTCATCGATTGTGTTATCAGCTGGCGAAGCGCCCGTTTCCTTTTGCAAAGATGGCTGGAGTACCCTTTTACTCGCTGATCAAATCAAAGGAGGCCTAACATGCTCGTGCATCCACTACCGAAAGAGAAACGGTTATAGACTGTATTTTGGACAGTAAAAGGTACAAGGAATAAGAAGGGGTGAATAAATAATGGATTTTGAACTTTGGGAGTATTCAGAGCCAGGGATCAAGCGCAAGCTGTATAAACCAGGTGAAAAACTTATGATAATGAAAGTCGTCTTTGAGGAAGGGGCAGAGGGGGCGAGTCATTCTCACCCTCATGAACAACTGACATACTGTTTAAAAGGCGATATGGAGTTTACAATTAAAGGAAAGGTGAAGCGCATACAAGAAGGAGAAGTGCTCACCATCCCACCTCATGCTGTTCATGGAGCGAAGGCGTTGGCGCCATCGATTATCCTTGATGTATTTACTCCACTTCGAGAAGATTTGCTTTCCGACACATCTTCTGTGTAATGATTTTGTAAACATGCAGACTCTCCCTTGAAGCGTCCTGTGTATTTTCGCTAAGATGAAAGAAACAAAGGGAATTGGGGGAGAACGATGTGGGAGGCCCATACAAAATTATTGCATTGGATATGGATGGAACGTTACTTTCAAGCAATCATCAAATTTCAGAGGGAAATCGGCGAGCCATTGAAGAAGCTCGTAATCATGGAGTACATGTGATTTTGAGTACAGGACGAAGCTTCATGACATCCAAGGAATACATGGAATCACTGGCCCTTGACTCGTACCATATTACCGTAAATGGCAGTGAAATTTGGCATACGTCAGGAGAATTGATTGAACGGCAAATGCTTCACGGGCAACATATTGAAACGATGTGGAAACTAAAAGAGCAACACAATACAACCTTTTGGGCTGTTTCAACCGAAAAGGTGTGGCGGGGAGAATTTCCTGAAAACATTCATGAGCATGAATGGCTTAAATTTGGTTATGATGTTCCAAATCAGGAAATAAGAGAGCAGATCGAAAAGGAATTACAGGCTCATTCCGAGCTAGAAGTGACAAACTCAAGCCCTACGAATCTAGAGATTAACGCTATGGGCGTTAGCAAAGCAAAAGCTCTAGCCACAGTGTGTGAACGACTAGGGCTTACGATGGCAAATGTGCTTGCAATGGGAGATAGTTTAAATGATTTAGCGATGATTGAAGAGGCGGGCTGTGGAGTCGCGATGGGAAACGCCCAAGAGATCGTCAAGGAAGCCGCCGATTGGGTGACTGGAACAAACGATGAGGATGGGGTGGCCCAAGCGATTCGCAAGTTTGTTTTAGACAATAGCTAATAGCTATGTAAAACGCTCAGGGAAGAAAGCACCCTGAGCGTTCTTTGTCGAGAGATCTTATTTGAACCAAGAGCAACCTACAATGATCAACAAGATGAAAAGGACAACGATTAACGCAAATCCTTTCCCGCCATGATAGCCAGCTACAGGTCCATAACCAAAACCGCAGTCAAAGCCTGCACCAGCAACAGGTCCGTACCCGTACATACAAGCACCACCTTTCTATGAGCTTACTACACCGTATGCACTTCCCATTCAATGTGGTTGGGCTAATACACAGTCTTTGTTATCGATTCACAAAACTAGGGACGCGCTATGTCCTTTGACTAGAGGCCATTAGACACAGACAACATCTGTTTGCTTCTTTTCTCTAATCCCTTTAACATAGAAAGGAAAGCGAATGGAAGGGAAATTAATGATGGAATTCACATGGCAAATTGGAATAATCGTTGTCATCACAGTTGTGCTTTTGGTTGGCTGGGTGGTTTATCGACTAAAAGAAAAGAAGCGGTACGATGTGGCAAAGATCACGATCCGTGACATTGATCGAATGGACGGGCATGAATTTGAAGATTATTTGTTCGTTCTTTTAGCGGGACTCGGCTATAATGAGACATACCAGACAAAAAAGAGCAGAGACTTCGGAGCTGATTTATTATTTAACGATTCATCTGGAGCACGCACGGTCGTTCAGGCGAAATGTCTATCTGATGCTCTCGGAGTGAAGGCGATCCAAGAAGTTTTTACCGCTAAAGTTTACTATCAAGCGGAAAAGGCAATCGTCATTACGTCAACGGAAACGATCTCGGATCCGTGCAGGCGTCTAGCGTCGGCCGCTGAAGTTAAGCTGATTGAGCGGGAAGCTTTACAGGAAATTATCGCTCTCTTTAAACGAGAGCAAATGAAGCAGGCTCAGGATGTCATAGAAGCACCACCTGAAAAGATCAAAACGACACCAGAGGATAGCTATGTTTATCCTGAACAAGATCAGCAAGTGATCCGAAGTGGAGAGTTTTATTATAAAAAGCCATCGTCATTCTTCAAACGAAGTGGGTAAGAGAAAGAGGGAAAGATACATGAAGCGAATTCCATCGGTTAGAGAGCGGAACATTGTGTTGATTGGTTTTATGGGGGTAGGGAAAACATCCGTTGGGGAACAGCTGGCTAAGCGGTTATTTCGTGATTTTATTGACGTCGATCAGGAAATTGAAAAAACATGGAAAATGAAGATTTCCGATATTTTTCGCTTGAAGGGTGAAGAAGCGTTCCGTAAAATTGAACGGGAAATGACAATTGATTATTGTACGAATACATCACTTAAAGTGATCTCGTTAGGCGGCGGCGCCTACATGCAAGATGCGATTCGCACTGCGTGTCTCGACCATTGCATCGTCATTTATTTAGATTTGTCTTGGTCCTTATGGAAGGAACGGTTAAATGTATTAATAGACAATCGCCCCGTTCTACAAGACAAAAAAGTAGAAGAAATGGAACAGCTCTTTACGAAGCGGCAACCGACCTATCAAAAGAATAGCTTTCAAGTAGAAACAGATGGCCGAGAGGTAGCAGAGATAGTATCCTATCTAGAAGAAGTGATCAAGTTAGGGTGGGAAATTTACGGATCATAAATGATTAATTATACAAATCTATGCATGGGTAATAAGCGTTCAGCAAATCACTAATCTGCGAAACCAAATTAATGATATTAACTGTAAACCAGACCTAGCAAAGGGTTCGTCTCAGGTTCCAATTTGTTCATAAATCGGTTAGAAAATTTTCCTTGCATTTCCGATGTATGTTCTTTACCATACAATATATAGAGTCAAAAGCAATTAAACATTACAATATCTAGTGTTTATGGACGGTAAGGTGCCCGAAGCGGCTTAAAAGGGAATCTGGTGCAAATCCGGAGCTGTCCCCGCAACTGTGAGTGCTACGAACGGAACGATTTGCCACTGTACATCCTCTACTTCTTGAGAAATGTATGGGAAGGCTTCTAAGTAGGTAAAGCACGAGTCAGGAGACCTGCCTTACTTCCACAAGTTTCGCATCTTCGGGGGTTGAGCATGTGAAGCGGCAAGTATAAGGCAGTGCGTGTATTCCGACTGAAAGGGAGGGGGACACGCTTGTGTATTGTACTGTCGTTTCAAGCCTTTCTCTCGAAGGAAGGTTTTTTATTTGGATTGATAGGGAGGAAATAAGATGACGATGACGATTAACAAGGAGCTCCACTGGCAAGAGCGACTGAAAGAAAGGTTTCCGCAACTAGAGGTAGAGGATGTTCTTTCTCAAGGGGCTTCGCTTGAATCGATGCGAATGAAGGCGATGGATGAAATCTCCGCCGAACAGCCGGAGTGGACGTTTATTACTGCACGTATTTATTTGGAAGAGCTGTACAACAGCGTCAAAGAGCAACGAGGGCTGGCGAAACCATATACACAGTTTTACGAACTAATTGAAGTACTTGTAGACAAAGGAATTTATGAAAAGGATCTGCTTAATCGTTATACAAAAGAGGAGATCAATGAACTCGGAGAGCATTTGAATCAAGAAAAGGACGAGCTGTTTACATACATTGGCTTAAAAACATTAGCGGACAGATACCTTGCCCGACTATATGATCGGACGTTGATGGAATTACCACAGGAACGCTTTATGGTCATTGCTATGTCTCTCATGAAAAAAGAAGTAAATAGCCAGCGTCTTTCGTTAGTGAAGGAAGCCTATTGGGCTCTCTCAAACCTCTATATGACAGTGGCGACACCGACATTTGCTAACGCAGGAAAAGCGGTAGGGCAACTCTCCAGTTGTTTCATTGATACAGTGGATGATAGTTTGCGAGGCATTTTTGATAGTTGTACTGATGCTGCGACCGTCAGTAAAAGTGGTGGTGGGCTCGGGATTTACCTAGGAAAAATTCGTGCCAAAGGATCGTCGATTAAAAATTATCAAAATGTGTCATCGGGTGTTTTGCCATGGATGAAACAGTTAAACAATGTGGCGGTGAGCGTTGATCAACTAGGTCAACGACAAGGAGCGATTGCCGTTTACCTAGACATTTGGCATAAAGACATCTTTTCTTTCCTTGATGCGAAACTGAATAACGGAGACGAGCGTCAGCGAACACACGATTTGTTCACGGCCGTTAGCCTTCCAGATTTATTTATGGAGGCAGTGGAAGCTAGAGACAATTGGTATTTGTTTGATCCACACGAAATCCGTCAGAAAATGGGCTTTTCTCTTGAGGACAGCTATGACGAGCAAAAGGGGAGCGGGACGTTCCGCGAGCGTTATGAAGCGTGTGTAAACAACCCAGATTTAAGCCGAACAGAAGTACCAGCGATCGAAATCATGAAACGAATTATGATTTCCCAGCTTGAAACAGGAAGCCCATTCATGTATTACCGCGATGAAGCAAATCGCATGAATCCAAACAAGCATGAAGGCATGGTCTATGGTTCGAACCTTTGTACGGAAATCATTCAAAATATGAGTCCTACGACAGTTGTAGAGGAAAAAACAGAAGACGGAAAAATTTTAATTACGAAGCAACCAGGCGATTATGTCGTGTGTAATTTAAGTTCCTTGTCTCTTGCTCGTGTAGTCGAAGACGATGTGCTTGAAAGGCTCATACCAATTCAAGTACGGATGCTCGATAACGTGATTGATGTGAACCGTATCGAGGTGAAGCAAGCGGAGCAAACGAACCAAAAATACCGTGCGATCGGCCTTGGGACGTACGGCTGGCACCACCTCCTTGCGAAAAAAGGAATTGCGTGGGAATCGGAGGAAGCGATTCGCTATGCAGATGAACTATACGAAACGATTAACTATTTAACCATTCAAGCAAGCATGAAATTGGCAGAGGAAAAGGGAGCGTACCCGATGTTTGCCGGATCAGACTGGGAGACCGGTGAGTATTTTGAGCGGCGTCAGTATACAACTGACAAGTGGACAGAGCTTGCAGAACAAGTAAAAGAAAAAGGACTGCGTAACGGATACTTACTTGCAGTTGCTCCAAATGCGACGACAGCGTTAATTGGCGGAACGACGGCCTCCATTGACCCGATCTTTCAAAAGACGTATGTGGAAGAAAAGAAAAACTATCGCATTCCAGTGACGGCGCCAGACCTTTCGCCAGAGACGACATGGTATTATAAATCTGCGTACCATATTGACCAAACGTGGAGCATTCGCCAAAATGGAGCCCGTCAGCGACATGTCGATCAATCAATTTCGTTTAACCTCTATGTGTCCAATACGATTCGTGCGAAAGAACTGCTGGAGCTCCACTTACTTGCTTGGAAAGAAGGATTGAAGACTACGTACTACCTACGTTCCACTTCAATGGAGATAGAAGATTGTGAAAGCTGCGCAAGCTAAGGAGGATTTTCAAAATGGAGCAGTTACAGAAACGAAAAATTTATGATACAACCGCATCCAATGCATCAACAGGCATTTTAAACGGTAAGAGCTCAAACGTGTTAAACTGGGATGACGTCCGCTTCTCGTGGGCGTACCCTCTCTATAAAAATATGCTCGCTAACTTTTGGACACCATTTGAAATCAATATGAGCCATGATGCCAAGCAGTTTCCTACTCTTACGGAAACGGAACAAGAGGCGTTCAAAAAAATCATTGGGTTGCTAGCGTTTTTAGATAGCGTACAGACCGACTATTCAATGCGAGCAGCAGAATATTTAACAGATTCCAGTCTTGCCGCCCTGATGAGCGTTCTCTCCTTCCAAGAGGTCGTCCATAACCAAAGTTACTCATATGTCTTGTCCAGCTTAGTACCGAAAGCGACGCAAGATGAGATCTTTGAATATTGGAAGCATGACGACGTATTGAAGGAGCGCAATGAATTCATCATAGATGGATACGAGAAGTTTGTGGACAATCCAACACCGAAAACATTTCTCGAATCAATTGTGTATGATGTTATTTTAGAGGGACTTAACTTTTATTCGGGCTTTGCGTTTTTCTACAACTTAGCCCGAAATCAAAAGATGGTATCCACGTCAACGATGATCAACTACATTAATCGGGATGAGCAACTACACGTCTACTTATTTACGAACATTTTTAAAGAGTTGCTCGTTGAATTCCCTGAATTGAATACGGAAGAAACCAAAACATTCGTAAAAACAACGTTAATGAAAGCAGCTGACCTTGAGAAAAACTGGTTCCGCTACATTATCGGAGACAAAATTCCAGGAATCAATCCAGAGGATATGGAGACTTACATTTCGTTTATTGCGAATAAGCGAGCCGTACAGCTAGGCATGGAGAAACCTTATCCTGAAATTAAGCACAATCCGATGAAATGGATTCGTGCCTATGAGGATGTTAACAGCGGGAAGAGTGATTTCTTCGAACAAAAATCACGCCAATATGCAAAAGTATCGGCCGATAACGGTTTCGATGAATTGTAAAGTACAAAAAAGCAACTGGGACATGCCAATCCCCCGGTTGCTTTTTTACGTTAAACACACATAGATTAGGTTAGCTTTATCCAATAACGCTGGATCGCAATCCCCGCTCATCTACTACCTCTGAGTCGAGAACACCGACGTTCCTTTGAATGGTCCGAGCCGATGGAAGATTTTCTTTATCACATGTAATGAGAACTTTTTCCAAGCCAAGTGCAGCGGCTTTTTCGAGTCCGAGCTTTAACATCAAAGTCGCGTAACCTTTGCCACGTTCGCTTGGGCGGATTCCATAGCCGATATGTCCGCCGCGATGGTGTAGCCAGTCATTAAGTGTGTGGCGAATATTAATTGCTCCAATTAAGCGCTTCTGTTCATGAACTAGCCTATAGGTTGTGTTGGCGACTCGATTCGCGGGAAGGTTAACTCCGTGTTGATAATCCTTAAGCGTCTTCAGTAAATGCTCAAACGGGATAGGATTTAATCTTAAGGTAAAAGGAATAGGCGTTTCTCCTGAATTTCCCCATTCTTTAAGCATGTCGAGATAGGCGTTTTGATACGCAAGGCTTGGTAGAATTAAAGTGGCGTTCTCCATCACATGTCCCTCTTCTCTAGTATTTTTTCTTATTGTAGGACAAGGGGTTGTACGTTTCAACGGATTTTACCGATTGGATTAGGAGGAAGGAAATGACTTGTAAAGATTTTGTTCAGAAATGATAAATATGTTTATGTATGCTCGGTGAATGACAAGAAATGGAGGGGAAGAGGGCTTTTTTCCCCCTGTTTTTAAGCATAATGCAAAAAGCAGAGAAATACAGTCTTTGATATGATGACGCTAGGAAGAGTACAAGATGAATAGAAGGGGTGAACGTTAAATGATGAAGCTAACAAAAGAAGTATTGCAACCATTTCCACAATTCATTGGACAAAAGCCGCAACGGATCGTAGAGGAAGCAAGCTGCATCACCTTTGATATCAATGAGTCTCTTTCTTTGATCTTTAAAGCACGATCAGAGCATTGTTTAACCGTACGTATTCAGCAATATCAATACGTTGATTGGTCAAGGTATCAACTACAAGTTAGAGAGCTCATCTCTCATTTAGAAAGCCTTGCCCTAGAATTAGATTTTACAGAAATTGAGTTTGAGTCGAGCAGAAGAACCACTTTGTTAAAAATTTTAGTACAGCAAGGCTATAATAACCGATACGGAGGCGTCCGTGGCAATGGCCTTGAAGGGCGATATGTTAAAATGCTCGTTCAATAAAAAAGGGTGGACGCATCATCCACCACTTTCTACCTCAGTCGTTAAGCGATTGAGTTGATTAGCAGATTGAGAAACTTGCAGCGACGATTCATCCAACTCTTTTGTGACGGAAAGAAGTTGCTGTAAGTCTGTTTTCATCTGCTCATTTTTTGTTTTGACCTCATTCATCGCCTCAGTAATAGAATGGAAGGTTCCAGCCGTCGAATCCATCCCTTTTGAGCCCTCTGATACGAGTTGATAAATGGTACCGATTGAATCGACAACGGATGCGATCTGCTCTGTTGTTTTTTCGATTAATTGAGACACAGTGTTTGTTGAATCTTTTGTTTGATCGGCAAGCTTTCGCACTTCGTTGGCCACAACAGCGAAGCCTTTACCTTTTTCTCCTGCTCTCGATGCTTCAATTGTCGCATTTAACGCTAGTAAATTCGTTTGGTCGGCAATGCCTTTCACCACGTCAACAAATTCTGTAATTTCAATGGATCGGTCATTGAGATCAGTCGAGATCGTCTGAATATGTTTAACACTTTGTAAAATCGCATCCATGTTCGAGCTCTGTGTCGTAATTTGTGCTTTACCATTCAATGAAAGTGTCTCAGCCTTGATCGCTAAATCAGTCCCTTCATTGGCGGAAGCGACCACTGTTTCTGAGCGATGGACGAGCTGCTTGTTTGCTGCGCTCGTTTGTTGAGAAATGGCGGCTAACTCTTGAGCGGCAGCTGTTAAATGCTGAATTAATTCTCTTTTTTGACGCTCATGTTCAGCCTCAATCCGCTTATTCTCGTTTTCATACGCCTCCAGCACGAGCTGTTGTTCAAGATTAAGGAGCTTTATCAATGAGCGGGTGGCCAAGACAATATCAGAAGGTGATTGGAGGTGCTGCTCAAGAAGTTGAATCAACGAATCGGTTAGTTGTTGAAAAGCCGACACGTACCACTTCGTTTGTAACCCGATACGGACATGGGCTTGAGCAATCTGTAAGCGCTTTTGTAAAAACGCTTGATCAATTTCTCCGTTAAACATTTCAAGGATATGCTGTTTTAGTGTCTCTTTTAGCCGTTCAACAGAGCTGTGAGTTTCAATAATTTCGTTTAGGTTTGGTTGCTTTATAATATTTGAATAAAAAGCATCAGCGAGAACCTCCATGTTTTCTTCAACGAGAGGTTGTAATGCTTTCATTCGTTTTAAATCATCCAGCGTTAAGTGGATCATACGGAGCTGTGCAGAAAGCTCGGATTCAGCAGGGAGCTCAAACTTAACAGCAGCTTGTTCGAACTGGTGTGAAAAATAAGATTCTCGCTTGCTTGGTTTAGATTGTCGAGTAAATAAGGGCAACATTTACACTCCTTTTATGATATAAGTAATGGGTCTTTTGATTTAATGAGACCTATCTATACTATCGGTTAAATGTAAATTTTCTAAAGTGAAATGAAAAACGAGCCTTTTATTCAAAGACTCGTAGTTCGCTCACAAGGTATTTTGGAAGCCGCCTTCAGAATGAATCACTTGCCCTGTAATCCATTCGGCATCATCGCTTGCAAGGAAGGCAATAAGGTTAGCTGCGTCCTTTGGCTCACCGAGACGACCGAATGGAAAGCGAGGAAGCAATTCTTGTTTCAACTGATCTGACATCCAACCAGAATTGGTGGGGCCTGGATTTACAGCATTGATTGTGATCCCTTTTTTGCCAGCTCGGTTTTCAACGTATACGTTAAAGCTTCCACGGTTGACTTCGTGATAGCATAAGAAAGCTCATTTGCCATCGGCCCTTGAGACCACCCTGTCGTTAGTTGGATGATTCGTCCGCCATGCCCCTTTGAAAAGCGCTTCGCGAATTCAGAGGTTAATAATGTCGTAGCCCGCACATTGATAACGTAATGGGCATCAAGATTCTCACTTGTAATCGTTTCATAGGAATCATTAACGGAAACGCAAGCGTTGTTCACCAAAATATCGGCTGTTGTCCCAAACCGCTGTTCAAATGCGTTAAAGATTTGTACGTATGCATTATCTTCTGATAGATCCAGCTCCAGGTGTGCTACGGCAACTCCATGTGACTCAAGTTCCTTCGCCAAACGCATTGGCTCATCGTTTTCTCCCTTTACGCCTAAGGTCTGATCATAGTGAAAATAATAAGTGAAAAACACATCAGCGCCTCGTTTGGCAAATTCACGGCAAATGGCTGCTCCGATCCCACTTAAACGACTAACCCCTGTAACAATAGCACGTTTTCCATGAAGGTTTTTCATCGATTCCCTCCTGTATTAAATGAATAAAACAAGCCAGGCCGTCGTTTTGACCTGGCTCCTACTTTATTGTTCTGGGAAGTTTTCGTCAGCGTTTATTGCGATTTCATATGCGGCAACGAGCTGTTCAATTTCGTCTTCTGTTGCATTCACAAGCGACTGGGAGCCATTGTGCTCTTCAATTCGCATGATTTCCATCTCCTGACCAGAAGAAATCATTGTGTAATGCTGTCCTCCCATTTCAAAAACAGCTTCTACTTCATATTCATGCTCATTACCTTGTTCATCACGAATTGTGATGTGATCTTTATCTACCATGATGTCACCTCTTCCTTTCGTCTCGTTTTAGTTTGCCCAATGAAAGGAATGAGAAACGTGAGGATTCATGGTTATGCCCATTTTTCTCCCCACTGCTGAATCGCTTCAATCACAGGTGTTAAATCCTTCCCCTTTTCCGTAAGTTCATACTCGATCCGCACGGGCTTTTCTGGATAAACGTGACGAATGACAACTTCAAGCTGTTCAAGCTCTTTCATCCGTTCGGTTAAAATACGATCACTCATACCAGGAATTTGCGCTTTAATGTCTTTAAAGCGTTTTGGACCAGCTAAAAGCACTCGTATGATAAGCCCTGTCCATTTCTTTCCTAATAAATCGATCGCGGCTTCGTATTTTGGACACATTGTATTGTAATCCATTTTCTTCACCTCATCTAACGTTAGTTTACCACATGTTTTCAGTCGAGATAAATAGCAGGGGAGTGTAGGTAAAGGCAATTAAACTTTATTAATTGATTAAATTTTCGCAAAAAAGATTGACCATTTTCAGAACTCTGTTATATAATAACTTAAAAATAAATACTATGTTATAACACACATAATAAAAGGAGGAAGGAACATGATGATGAGTCGACAAGAACGTGAGAACATGATTGAGTTTTTGACACAGAGGAAAGATTTTTCAACGGAGAAGCTAATGGTCATGACAGATGCTGAGATCGAGCATCTTTATGAGCGGGCATACAGCCATCATGAACGAGGTTAGGTTCGTAAGTGGGCGCGCCTTATAGTATACTACTTGTTGGAAAAAACTTTTTACGCTAAGCAGGTGGTATCGTGAGATTGTCAAATAAGGCACTGTTTATTTTAATAACGGTCATTGTCCTTATGTATGGATTTGGTTATTGGATCATCGGTCATTTTATTTTGACACGATAAGAGAAAACACTGACGAAGGGGGGACTCGTCAGTGTTTTTTATCTTATAGACCTTGGAGCTGAGTAAGGAAGGCGGTTGCGATACCGAAATAAATCATCAATGAAAAGATGTCATTAAGGGTAGTAATTAATGGACCGGAAGCGACAGCAGGGTCAACTCCCATCCGATATAGAAATAGAGGGATGATCGTTCCTGCCAATGTCCCTGTAATTAACGTAAGGAGCAAAGAGACTCCAACGACAAACCCTAACGTAATGTTAATCCAAATCGTTCCAATAACAAAAATCAAAACACCACAAGTAAGACCGATTAAGATACCGACTCGAAGCTCACGGAAAACGAGATGGATGATGGTTTTTCGATCCAGGTTTTGCGTAACAATCCCGCGAACGACAACAGCAAGTGATTGTGTTCCAGTGTTCCCCGTCATTCCGGCAATCATCGGCATGAAGAAGATCAGAGCGACGACTTGTTCAAGTGTTTCTTCAAAGTTGCTAATGATGCTACCTGATACGAGCCCGATGAACAACAGGAGTACGAGCCAAGGAAGGCGGCGTGCTGAAGCCGTCAACGCTTTCGTCTGGAAGTCAATATCTTTACCAGAAGCAGATAGCTTTTCAATGTCTTCGTTCGCTTCACGGATGACAACATCGATTACATCGTCCACCGTAATAATTCCGAGAAGTGTGTTCTGTTGATCAACGACAGGGATCGCAATAAAATCATAGCGTTCAATCGTTCGAGCGACTTCTTCCTGGTCCATATCAACTGGTACAGAGACGACCCTGTTAAACATAATGTCTTTAATTTTATCATCAATATGAGCAATTAATAAGTCACGGTACGAAACAACACCAACTAATTTCTTTTCCTCATTGATGACATACAAATAATAAATGTTTTCGCTGAAGCTCGCGTAATCTTTTAATTTGTCTACGGCCTGACGAACGGTATAGTCCTCTTTGATCCAAATGAATTGGTTTGTCATTAGGCCGCCAGCTGTTTCTGGATCATACCCCATAAGTGACTGAACTTTTTCCGATTCATCGTCTTTCATCGCATCGAGAAATTCTTGAATGCGTTCAACGGATAGTTCATTCAACAAGTCAGCAAGGTCATCGTTGTCCATAAGGTTCATAACCTTTGATGATCGTTCAATCCCGAGTCTGTGCAAAATCTCGATTTGCATATCTGAATCAAGCTCTTGAATTAAATCGGCAATTTGATCAGGTGTTAAAAAGGTTAAAAACTTGTGATGATGCTTATCCGGTAAACTGCGATAAAGCTGTGCAACGTCGTAAGGATGCAACTCATCAAGCATTTGCTGCAGGGCACCGCGTTTAGAATCCTTAAGATATTTAATCATGAGAACGAGAAGCTGATCTTCTGTCATGTTTGCCACCATGTCGCCTCACCTGCCTACAAGTTTCTGTGCGTCTATAACTGTACAAAAAAAGAAAGAAGAAGTAAATCTCTTCTTCATTATTACCCGACAAAACCGAAAACTACTCTTTTAATATGATGAGTAAAGTTTGAAAATTTGGTTAAATATAAGGATTCCGTTGCTGATGTACATGAGCCTATGCTATAATCAATCATAATGAAAATCATTCTCATTTTTGAGGGATAGATCGAGTTTTGGAGGTTCCCCATGAGCTTTATCCAGCTTCGCGACTTAACAAAAACATTTCCTCACACTTTAAAACCGGCTGTTGATTCGGTTCATTTAATAATTGAAAAAGGCGAAATTATCGCTCTGCTTGGTCCAAGTGGCTGCGGAAAAACGACAACCTTACGTATGATTGCTGGTTTTGAGCAACCGACGAGTGGCTCGATTAAGATCGGTGGTGAGGTTGTATATGAAAATCAATTTACTGTGCCACCAGAAAAACGTGGCATTGGTATGGTCTTTCAGGATTATGCCCTGTTTCCTCATTTGACAATTGCAAAAAATGTCATGTTTGGGTTATCAAAATGGGGGACACGTGCAAAACGAGAGCGGGCGAAGGAAGTGCTTGAGCTAGTCGGGCTTGCTGACTATGCGGCACGCTACCCACATGAACTTTCTGGCGGTCAGCAGCAACGTGTAGCCTTGGCGAGAGCTTTGGCACCGAAGCCTCACGTTGTCCTTATGGATGAACCATTTAGTAACCTAGACGCCGGTCTTCGTGAGAAAATGCGTTTTGAAGTGACGACGATCTTACGAAAAGCCAATGCAACGGCGATTATTGTCACACATGATCAAAAGGATGCCTTTGCTGTAGCTGACCGGGTGGTTGTCATGAATGAAGGTGTCATCCAGCAAATTGCCACACCAAGAGAGATGTATCGCTGTCCGAAAAATTGCTTTGTGGCTCAATTTGTAGGAAAAACGAACCTTCTATCAGGACGGTTATGTGAAGACATGCGGCATGTCGATACGCATATCGGTCGTGTATCATTACCTGCTCAATCAGAAGTAATGCTTGAAAATGTGAAGGTTTCCATTCGACCAGAAGGCTGTAAGTTGGCTGAAGAAGGGCGATTTACTGGAAAAGTGGAGCGGGTAACGTATAGCGGTGAATATCAGGAAGTCGTGGTCAACCTCGGAGCAGGGACGACTGAACCGATGATCCTTTATGCGCCAATTGATCAAGATGTTCAGCCAGGGATCGTTGTCTCGTTTGATATAACGCCAGAGCTCGTAGCACTCGTGGAATAAACGGGAGACAGCACACTCCAACTGTTCCCATACGGTTGGAGTCTTTAACTTGCTGTTGGAAGGCATATTTTTGCCCCGTATAACTGGAGCTAGGACTCGCACTACAAGGCAACTATGACAACTTCTATGTGTCCACATCGTGTAGGAGACTTAGCGATCATTCAATAGGGGATGAAAAAATCCCGCTGAATATTGTTTCACTTTATTATATGCTCAAAAACAAAACAACCCAGAAAATACCTGGTTGACAACGATTATCATTCTCAATATACTTAAAGCGTTAACTATTTTCTTATTATTGTTAACATTTTACAAAGATCACAAGGGGGCTATTTCAGATTATGGCAAAGTGTTTTCGTCTATTGTTTTTTGCTTTAATGGCAGTTGCCTTATTCGCACTTGCTGCATGCGGAGCAACTGAAGAAGAAGGAAATGAAGAACCAGCAGCAGAGGAAACAGAAGAAACAACAGAAGGTGCCGAGGAAGAAGGGCAAGAGGAGCAAGTGGCTGAAGGCACTGGTGAGCTTGTTGTCTATTCTTCTCGTAACGAAGATTTCGTTAATGCTCTTTTAGAAAAATTTGAGCAAGATACAGGGATTACCGTACAACCCCTTCATGCAGGAGACAACGCAGTGAACCGTATTAAAGGGGAAGCGGGCAACGTTCAAGCGGATATTTTTATTTCCAATGACATCGGTGCTCTTGAGCATCTTCGTTTGGAAGGATTGTTAGAAGGATCTGATCCAGAAGGCGTTGAGTCCATCGATGAGCAATATCGTGCCGAAGATAATTCCTGGATTGCATTGTCTGCACGTACTCGCGTTTTAATGTATAATAAAGATCTAATCACAGAAGAAGAAATGCCAAAATCAATTGAAGAATTAACGGATCCGAAATGGGAAGACGAATTTGCGATTACCCGCGGAGGAAACGGGAGTATGATTGCACATGTTTCCGCGCTTCGCCAAGAGTGGGGCGATGAAAAAACAAAAGAATGGATTACTCAAGTGAAGGACAATGCAGGTGCAATTCTTGAGGGTCATGGAGACATTCGCCGTGCCGTTGGTGCTGGCGAGTTCAAATTTGGTCTTGTGAACAACTACTACTACCATCAGCAATTACTTGAGCCAACAGACAACAATGTAGGCGTTATTTACCCTGATCAAGGAGACGATGAGATGGGTGCGGTTGTGAACGCTGCAGGTGTTGGTTTAATTAAAGATGCACCTAACGGAGAAAATGCACAAGCTTTCCTTGAGTGGATTCTTCTTCCTGAAAATCAACGTGAATTCTCTTTTGAGTCGTTAGAAGTACCAATTAACCCTGAAATTGAAGCGCCAGAAGGAGCGGCTACGATTAGTGACTACAAAACGCATGACATGCCGTTAAGCAAACTAGGCGAAGTGTGGGAAGATACGCGTGAACTAATTGAAGAAGCTGGTCTTGATCTTGATCTATAAAGCGTTTCTATAGGTGAGTAGGAGATGTCACATCATGAATGTTGATCCACATAAACAAAAAAAGAAGGTTGGACATCGCCAGGTTGGTGAGCATCGCTCACCAACCTCTCGCCGTTTATTTAATACATATTGGCTTAAACTCTGGAATGGCTCCCCGCCAGGAGCTGTTTTACTAAGCTTTGCAGCTGTGACTGCATTGTTAATGGCTATTCCGATTGTTTATGTCGTGTGGGAATCGTTATTTGCAGGTACTGATCGCTGGCTCCGACTGTTAGATACCCGAATTCCCCAATTACTTTGGAATACATTGTCCTTAACGGTCATGGTGACATTGTTTTCAGTAGCGATTGGGGTATCGCTAGCATGGCTCGTGAATCGGACAAGCCTTCCTGGTCGAAAAATGTGGCAGTGGCTTCTTGCATTACCGCTTGTGATTCCACCGTATGTTGGGGCGGTCACTTACATCATTATTTTCGGCCCTAGAGGTTGGCTATGGCGTTACTGGCAGCAAGAAGAGTGGCTACAGCAACGATTTGGTGATTATCCTATCGATGTGTACACATTTGCAGGCATATTTTTTGTCTTAACAATGTTCACGTATCCGTATGTCTATTTGATTGCAGGTGCATCGCTTCGTAAAATGAATCGAAATTTTGAAGAAGTGGCTCGTGCGCAAGGAATGACGACAGGACAAGTGTTGTGGAGGGTTAATCTTCCGTTTCTTCGCCCAGCGATTGGTGCAGGAGCGATCTTAGTTGCTCTTTATGTGCTCTCAGACTTCGGTGCGATCGCAATGATGCGCTATACGACCTTTACAGCTGCAATCTATTATCAGATGGGAAGTTACGATAATGTCTCTGCGACGGTTTTAAGTGTCGTCTTGATTTTACTCACGCTCATCATTTTGTGGCTCGAAGCACGTACTCGAAAAAAGCAAAAATACTATCAAACAACGAACAGCTATCATGAGCCAGAGATATTATCTCTCGGCAAATGGAAATGGCCTGCATTCTTTTTTGTCGCCGGCGTGTTCACTATATCCGTTTTGCTTCCAGTGATCGTCCTTGTCTATTGGACCGTTATCGGTGTTGGAGGCGGGGTTCTCGATGCAAAATTTTGGGGGTATGCGTGGAACAGCTTAAAAGTATCTGGATTAGCTGCTTTGTTTTGTATGCTGCTTGCTTTACCAGTTGTATACTTACGATCACGTTACCCATCAAAAGTATCTCATTTTATCGAAAAGTTAAGCTATGCAGGATATGCACTTCCAGGGGTAATCGTAGCCCTCGGAATTATCTATTTATTTAATCAATACATTCCTGTACTGTATAATACGTTTTATTTAATTGCGATTGCTTTTGTTGTGAGATTTTTACCTCAAGCTATGCAATCGACGGATGCTTCTCTCAGCCTTATTTCACCGCGCATTGATGAAGCGGCGCGCAGTCTAGGCCAACCGCCTTGGAAGGTAATGTTCACCGTCATTATTCCATCGATTTTGCCGGGGGTATTAGCAGGAGGAGCACTCGTATTCGTTAGTTCGATAAAAGAATTGCCAGCAACATTGCTATTGAGACCACCAGGCTTTGATACACTTGCGGTTCGAATTTGGGTTGAAACGAGTGAAGCGACGTATTACACGGCGGCACCTGCTGCTTTACTCATCGTTCTTGTTTCGGCGTTGCCACTTCGTTATTTATTGAAGAAATATTAATTGTTATTAACGCTAAGGCTTTTCCCTTAGCGTTTTTTTTGTACCTTAAAAGAAATGGAATTATCATAAGGGGAGACTCTGACGTGAGAACTTGGTGCTAAGACGAGTTCTCCAATAAGGAAGTATAGAGAGCTGTCTAGCGAGGGCGTCGATCATCCGTGAACCCTTTCTCTCCAGTGCTTCGCCAGTGGCTATGTATATAGGCGACGCTTTTGCGTTTTGCTGAATTGTTAGCGTATAAAAGAGTTCGGTTCGTAGAGTAAGAAAAACATAAGAATGTATATGCGAGTTCATGATTTATTCAAAAAATTTATTCAGGGAAACTGTTGACACTGATAATCATTATCAATTAAAATGAGAACTAACATATTGAGAATCATTTTCAAGTAAAGGAGTGTGAAGGCGGATGTCCTCGATTATGATTGTTGGTGCGGATCACTTAGGAACGATTCCGAAAAAACTGAATGAAATCGGCTTTAGTGAAATTATGCATGTGACAGGAAGAAAGGTAAAGGCCGTTAAAAAGGAAATTCCTAGCCATGTGGATTTAATTTTAGTCCTGACGGATTACATAAACCACAATTTAACGTCAGTATTAAAAAAACGAGCGTCCGAGCAAGACATTCCAATCTGTTATGCCAAACGTTCTTGGTGTTCGATCTACAAAGTGATTGGGCAATGTGATGCCTACTGTCCGAAACGAAACAGCTGTCAATTCAAATAGAAGATTCTAGGTGATGTGGAAAAGCACTACTAATAATTTTTTTAGTAGTGTTTTTCATGTTTGCTGAACAAAGAGAACTTAATGATTTGGAAATTTTATCTACTAAAATAAAAAAGAAAAACTAATTTTCACTAGACTTATGGAGAAAAATATGAAACAATAAGTTGCGTGAGGTAAAAATAATTAAAAGGAACAAAAAAGTTTGTCCTGAGACAATCTATTTTTTTGTAGCTTGTTTTGCCTTGGGGAAACTTTTTGGCTATTAGTGAAATTGAAGGGGGATGAAGATGAAAAAGGTTTGTTTTAGTTTTGTCATGATGGTCATTGCGCTAATCGTTGCTGGATGCGGAGCAGAAGATACGGGTACTAGTGAGGATGGGGAAGGCTTAAAGATTGTCACAAGCTTTTCTATTTTGGGAGATGTCCTTGAGAATATTGCGGGGGAACGGTCTTCCGTCACATACATTGTTCCAATTGGAGAGGAGCCCCACGAGTATGAACCAGTCCCAAGTGATTTTCAAGCCGTTTCTGATGCTGACGTATTTTATGTCAACGGCCTCGGTTTAGAGGAATGGTTACAGCGACTTGTGGAAAACACATCAGATGTGGATGTCGTAGAAGTGAGTCCAACGATAGATGCTTTGCCACTTGAAGAATCGGACGGACTGGATCCACATGCTTGGTTAGATGTTAAAAATGTTATGAAATACGTAGAAGTGATTCGAGATGATTTAGTCGAAAGGGATCCAGACGGAGCTGAGATTTACGTGGCGAATGCCGAGGCTTATTTACAAGATTTGCAGGAATTAGAGGACTGGATTCATGATCAAGTAACGACCATTCCAGAGGAACAACGCACAATTGTGATCAGCGAAAATGCCTATCGCTATTTTGGAGAAGCGTACGGCTTTGATACAGTAGGAATTTGGGAACTGAATTCTCATGAAGAAGGGACGCCTGGTCAAATTTCGCGGGTTGTAGACATTGTAAAGGAACTTGACCTTCCAGCCGTGTTTGTCGAAACAACGGTAAACAAAAGCTTCATGACGACAGTTTCCAATGATTCTGGTGTAGATATTGCTGGTGAAGTGTATACCGATGCTGTCGGTTTAGAAGGATCAGGTGCGGAAACTTATATCGATATGATGAAGCACAATGTTGATACTTTCGTGAGTGGATTGTCTCAGTAATTTGAAAAAGAGCTACCCTTTATTGGGAGCTCTTTTCGTTTTTGTTCTGCTGACAATTATTTAAAATAATCGGCTTAAGATCCCGATGGCAATTAGTAAACCGAGTCCGACCCAGAGAATTTTCTTTCCGATCCCTTTCGTGAAGCGTCGCTTTTTCCAACGGTTCGGATCAAAACGAACCTGCCGATCATCAGCAGCAACAGCAAACGCATAAAAGGGTCTTGCTTTTGCAAGTACAATAGGGGCTAATGCTGCACCGCCAATCATGCCAAACAAATGGGCGAATACATTAATGTTTGAGCTCAAAAAGGTCATGACTAAGCCGATGATAATGATGGTGATGACCAATTGGGTATTAGCTGGGTCTATTAAGTCCTTGCGATAAATAACCATGTATACGAAGATACCAAACAAGCCGAAAATGGCTCCTGATGCCCCTAGATGATACGGATAAGCAAGACCGCCAAGATAATAGGTTGCTACGTTAGCGATGAACCCCGAAAGGAGATAGACAAACAAAAACTTTCCTTTCCCTAGCATTCGCTCTAAGGCTGGCCCAAAAATGACGAGGGCAAACGAGTTAAATACGAGATGGCCGATCGAGACATGAAGAAAAACAGGAGTAATGAGTCGCCAATATTCACCTTGGCTGACAGCTAAATTAAAGCCAACGCCTGTTGCGTAAACCCAAGCGCCACCAGGTAAAAGGTGTATCCATACAAACAGAGCAATATGAATGAAGACAAGGGCAGTAATAATTGGGTAACTTCGTCTGAATGTGTAAAACGATTCGTTGCGAATAAACATCGTGTTCCTCCTTTTAATGGAGTGATTCGGTTCGAACAAAAACTGCGTGTGCCATGTTCTGTTGCAACGTTTGTGTGCCCCGAAGTGTGTGGGAATAGGCAACTGTGGAGATGCAGAATGAAGTTTCACTTTATAGTATAACAAAACATGGTTGCGAGTCGCTTGGATTCAACTAATAATATTACCTAGGTGTTGTAACTATGAAGAAAAGAGGGCGATCTATGATTATCGGAACAGGCATCGATATCGTTGAGTTAGAACGAATCCAGAGTATGGTTGAGAAGCATCCGAGGTTCGTAAAAAAGATTTTGACTGAAAATGAACAGGAAGTCTTTGCTCGCCTTTCAAGAAGGAGAAGGCTCGAATATATTGCCGGGCGGTTTGCGGCCAAGGAAGCATTTGTGAAAGCTGTAGGGACAGGAATTTCCGCTGAGTATGGCTGGCATGATTTGGAGGTTCTTTCCGATGAGCGTGGGAAGCCAGTCTTAAGTGTGAATCTTGATGCGACCATTCATGTGTCCATTTCCCATAGCCAATCTTATGCGATTGCTCAAGTAATTTTGGAACGCTTGTCAAGCTAGTCTGCATATTGCCCCAGTTTGTCTCATATAGATGTAGTGCGATTAGGGTGAGCAGCTAACCTAGAGAAGAAATGTGCCTCATTGTGCACCTTATTTTTATTTTTCTCGGTAGCTGAAAGGAAAACAACGGACCAATGGGTGGAGTTGTTTTCTAATCGTTCAAATGAGACGAAGGGGTGAAATGATTTGAGAAAAGTATCTTGGTTTATGATCCTCGGCCTTATGTTTGCAGTTTTGCTAACAGGATGCGGGGAGAAGTCACAAGATGAAGTGGTTACGGATTTGGAGAAGCGGTTAGCAGACATGTCCGGGTATAAGACCCATGCAACGATGACATTGCAAACAGGAAAGGACCCACAAACGTATGATGTGGAAGTATGGCATCAAGAAAAGAGCTATTACCGCGTAGCGTTAGAAAATGAAAACAAAGACCAAAGTCAAATTATTCTTCGTAATGACGACGGTGTGTTTGTGTTGACACCATCGTTAAACAAAAGCTTCCGTTTTCAAAGCGATTGGCCGACGAATAGCAGTCAAGTCTATTTGTATGAGTCGCTAATCCAAGACATTTTAATTGATGGGGAGCGCACATTTACGTCTACGGAGGATCATTACGTCTTTGAAACAAAGACCAATTATCAAAACAAAAACTTACATGCTCAAGAGATTACTTTGAATAAGAGAGATTTAACACCAGTTCAAGTCAAAATTATGAATGCGGATTTAGAATTACTCGTTCAAGTTGATTTCAGAGATTTTGAACTTGAGGCTAGCTTTAATGAGGGAGACTTTGAAATGGAGCGCAATATGACGGGGGCGCAAATCGATGAACCGACAATGGCTGAACCGTCCGAACCGTTTGTTGTCCATTACCCGATGTATGAGCCTCAAGGGTCAGAGTATATCGGTTCGAAGGAAATTGAGACAGAAGACGGAAAGCGGGTTGTGCTCCAATATGGTGGAGAACAGTCCTATACCATTATCCAAGAGCAAAGCCGCATTGTTCCGGCATCAACGCCAATGCATGCAGACGGTGAACCAGTGGATCTCGGCTTCACAGTCGGTGTGATGTCTGAGGATTCCATTATGTGGTCTTATAACGGTGTCGATTTCTTCTTAGCAGCCCCAGATATGGATCAAGAAGAGATGATGGCGATTGCTCGTTCAGTCTATGGAACCCAAGAAAAATAATAGGAGGGCAAGCTCAGTCACTGGATAGACTGGGCTTGCTTTCGCTTGCACATTAAGAAAGTTTACCTACGACAATGGGTGAAAATAATAAGGAAAACGAGCGCTCCGTGAAGAGGTTTAGCGATGAGTAAGGTTTTTTCTAAAGGTCATAATGAGAATTGACAATGGGAGGGAAGAGTTTGATAATCTAGGGATAAGATGTAGTGTAGGATGGTGAGCACGAGACGTGGAACATTTTTATCGAGACACTTGGGTAGAAGTTGACTTAGATGCGATTGAACAAAATGTAACGAACGCTCTTCGTCTTTATAAAGACAGGGAAATGAATTTGATGGCTGTCGTAAAAGCAAACGGTTATGGTCATGGTGCTGTAGAAGTCAGTCAAGCTGCTTTACGCGCAGGGGCGTCTTATTTGTCTGTCGCTTTTTTAGATGAAGCCCTCGCATTGCGAAAAGCAGGAATCGATGCCCCCATTCTGGTCATGGGTCTAGTGGACGCTGAGCATGTTCAGCTAGCCATCAAACATCGTATTACGTTAACCGTTTATCAATTGGACTGGCTGGAACAAGCGATCTCTCGCTTGCACACTAGAGACAAGCTAGCCATTCATTTAAAGCTAGATACTGGAATGGGACGAATTGGATTACGGCGAGAAGAGGATATTCGCTCATGTATGGATTTTATCGCATCCCACGAATGCTTTGAATTAGAAGGAGTTTTTACCCATTTTGCCACAGCTGATGAGAAGGATTTAACGTATTTTAAGAAGCAATGTCAACGATTTAATCAGTGGCTTGAGTACATTCGTGAATGGCAGTTGCCCATTCGGTACGTTCATTGCGGCAATAGTGCAGCAGGCCTTAGGTTTCCTGAGAAAAATTTTAATATGTTCCGCTTTGGCATCGCCATGTACGGGCTCACCCCATCCCCTGAAATAACGGATGAGCTTCCATTCCCATTAAAGCAGGCTTTTTCATTAAAATCCCGCCTCTCCAACGTGAAAAAACTACCGAAAGGAGAAGGCATTAGCTATGGAGCTACTTATGTGACAGAGGGTGCTGAATGGATTGGTACTCTGCCGATCGGGTACGCAGATGGTTGGATTCGCCATCACTCCAATGCTGGAGGGCATGTTTTGATCGATGGAAAGCGGGCTCCTTTTGTTGGTCTGATTTGTATGGATCAATGCATGATTCGTTTACCGAAAAAACATTCAATTGGCGATACAGTAACGTTAATCGGGGAAAGTGATGGGAAGCAAATTACGATGGACGAAGTAGCAAAACGGCTAAACACCATTAACTATGAAATTCCTTGCGTGATTTCGTGGCGGGTACCGCGTATATATTTTCGAGATGGACAAATAATATCTGTTAAAAATAACCTTTTGTGAGTCGGATATAGGGTGTATCAGCTCTCCGTCAATCATTCGTTTGACGTCTATCCCCATGAGAATAATAGGGAGTTTTGCCGAAAAATATAGCCTGTTTAGTTGAAAAGGCTCTTTGCAATCGGTTGTCGCAAATGCTATGATAAGTTAGAATGATTGAATGATTAGGTTGAAGGTGATGTTGGGGGTGTCCTTTGTGTCAGAATCAAGCACAAAACGAATTGTCGTGAATTTACCACAACATTTGCTAAATGAAGTGGACGGCGTTATTAAACAAGAGAAGGTTAATCGGAGTGAGTTTTTCTCTCAAGCCACAAAAATGTATTTACGTGAACGAAAAAAACGTCAAATTCGTGAAAAAATGCAGCAAGGCTACTTAGAGATGGCGAAAATTAATCTTAATATTGCGTCTGAAGCTTTTTTGGCTGAGGAGGAAGCTGAGCACACCCTAGATCGCTTAGTAAGTGGGGTGTAGAATTTGATTGTAAAGCGAGGCGACGTGTACTTTGCCGACTTGTCTCCTGTCGTTGGTTCTGAACAAGGCGGAGTTCGGCCGGTTCTCGTCATACAAAATGATATTGGAAATCGGTTCAGTCCCACTGTCATTGTGGCTGCAATCACCGCACAAATCCAAAAGGCGAAGTTGCCGACTCATGTAGAAATTAATGCGAAGCGCTATGGTTTCGATCGCGATTCCGTTATTTTGCTTGAGCAAATTCGAACAATTGATAAACAGAGGCTGACGGACAAGATTACCCATCTTGACGATGATATGATGTCGAAGGTAAATGATGCCCTGCTTATTAGTTTAGGTCTAATCGACTTCTAAGTTGAAACAAAAAATATGAAATAACTTAAAAAGTCTAGCACAATGGTGTATAGGCTTTTTGTGTTTTTGTGAGAACTTTTCAAATAACGCTCTTATTTACATGAGAGTAGATGTGTGAGCTTGGCAAGTATGAAGGTGTCATGAAATAATAACAGTAACAATGAAAAATGGGGGAAGGTCATGGAATCCTTTATTGTGTCATTTGTTAATGAGAAGAAAGATGAGCTAGTGAAACAATGGGAGAGTGAATTACACGAAATTCGCAGTGAAATCTATCTCGATAAAATATCAGATGACCTTTTTCTGCGGACAAGCCAGGAATTCATGGAGCACACTTTTGCTGCGATCCAAACGTCTCAACAGGAAGCCGGCGAACGGTTGGCTCCCTTTACAGAACGGCTGATTCAAGGCGGTTGGCCGCTCATTTATTTCACGAAAGGCTTGCAGGCATTTCGCCGCACAGTACTTGCCGTTTTAGCGGAGGAGAAGGATTTACAGCAAGTGTTGAAGTATTTCTATGAAGTAGAGGAATGGGTCGACAGAATGGTGAATGAACTTGTCCACGATTATACAGGTTCATGGGAAGATACAATTGAAATGCAAAAGCTGTCGTTATTAGAATTATCCGCTCCGCTTATGCCTGTATTTGAAGGGGTTACCGTAATGCCTCTCATCGGAACGATTGATACACAGCGAGCGAAGCTTATTATGGAAAACCTATTAGATGGTGTGATTAAACATAGATCTCAAGTGGTTCTCATTGATATTACCGGTGTTCCTGTGGTTGATACGATGGTGGCTCATCATATTATTCAAGCAGCTGAGGCCGTTCGCCTCGTTGGTGCTCAGTGTATTCTTGTTGGTATACGCCCTGAGATCGCCCAAACGATTGTGAATTTAGGGATTAACTTACAACAGTTCCCTACAAAAAGTACATTGCAGAAAGGCATCGAAGCAGCACTTGAACAACTGGGAAAGAAAATGGTGGATAAGTAACGTGGAGGTTAAACATGAGAATTCCTATTTTGAAGCTCAAACAGTATCTACTCATCAGCATACAGGTGGAATTAGATGACCAAATGGCGTTGCGTTTTCAGGAAGATCTTTTAACGAAAATCCATCAAGAAGGCTCAGAAGGGGTCGTGATTGACTTAACATCTGTTGAAACAATTGATTCATTTATTGCCAAAGTTTTAGGGGATGTTGTGAATATGGCAAACCTGATGGGGGCGAAGGTTGTCCTTACGGGCATTCAACCAGCTGTTGCAATTACGCTGATCGACATGGGCATTAAGCTAGAAAATGTTCCGACGGCACTAGACCTTGATCAAGGTCTAGAGAAATTGCAGCAGGAATTGGAGGGATAACACAATGAAAGCCCATTCCTGTAGTGTCGAAATTAGGAATGAATGGGGGATAGTTGCAGCAAGGCAAGAAGGACGGGCCCTAGCAAAGCAAGTTGGCTTTGGAAATGTAGATCAAGCAAGAATTACGACGGCGATCTCAGAATTAGCAAGAAATATTTATTTATACGCCGAGCGTGGCCAAATTGTCTTAGAGGAAGTCGAACGACTAGGAAAGCATGGGATGACCAAAGGGATAAAAATCATTTCTGAGGATAAAGGACCAGGAATTGAAGATATAAAGCAAGTCATGGAGGACGGCTTTACAACATCAGGCGGATTAGGTGCTGGATTGCCAGGGGTTAAACGGCTTATGGATGAGTTTTACATTGAATCAACTAAAGGGCAAGGTACTGTCATAACTGCTATTAAGTGGCTTCGTTTATAAGGGAGGGTCCGCTTTTGAAGCATACAAAAGATCTGTTAAACGAACAATATCGAACCATTTTAACACGATACTTGCAAAACAAATCAGAACAAGGGCTTTATCAAGCGGAACAACTGAGCAAACAATTGTTAGAGCAAAAAGTGTCACCAGAGGAGTTGGTCAGTCTTCATCGAACAGTGCTTAGTGACTTGTTTCCTTCCTTATCTAAAGACGTCCAAGATTCATTTGAGTTTTTGCTAGAAGTCATGGTTGGCTATGGTCTCGCCTATCGTGAGCATCAAAGCTTACGTGACAGGCAGCAGGAGCTGGAGTCTGAAATTGACGTGGCGGCTAATATGCAGCAAACATTATTACCCAAAGAGAAACTAAATGTTCCATCATTAGATATAGGAATCATCAGTGTCCCGGCGGAAAAAATGAGCGGCGATTTCTATCATTACATTCAATATGAGAACGATTGTATTGGCTTTGCCATTGCTGATATTATCGGCAAAGGTGTTCCAGCAGCCCTCTGCATGTCAATGATTAAGTACGGAATGGATAGCTTGCCTGAGCAACGCCTACAGCCAGCTGCTTTGCTTGAGAATTTGAACAAAGTTGTAGAGCAGAATATTGGAGATAGTATGTTTATTACAATGATGTACGGCTATTACGACGCGAGAGCTCATCAATTCCACTATTCTAGTGCAGGGCACGAGCCGGGCTTCTACTACCGTGCTGCCACAGATACGTTCGAGGATTTAAAGGCGAAGGGGCTCGTGTTAGGCGTATCCCGCAAAGCGGTATTTCATGAATATAAGCGTGATGTGAACCTCGACGACTTTATCGTCTTTTTATCCGATGGTGTCACCGAATGCCGTGTGGGAGATGAGTTTATTGAGCGAGATGAAGTGGTGTCTTATTTGAGAAAGTATAAACAATTACCCGCGCAGGATATGGTAGAAAAAGTATATCAAGAGCTTGCTCAAATTCAAGGGTACAACCTCCGTGATGATTTTACACTTATGATTGTCAGGAGAAAGGTTTAAGCTATTCGTAAACGTGGTATGGAGTAAAAACATTGCTTTACAATGACCGGAACCATGTGGGAGGTAATCAAATGAACTTAGACATTCACCTTGAAAAAGATCAAGACACCGTTTTGCTCAATGTGGAAGGTGAGATTGATGCATATACGGCTCAAGAATTACGAGAGAAGCTGTTGCCCCTTACAGAAATCAAGGGGCGCCAAGTGGTTGTCCATTTAGCCGATGTTCATTACATTGACAGTACGGGATTAGGAATATTTATTGGGGCATTGAAGTCAGCTCACCAACACGGGAGCTTCTTAAAATTAACAGGGGTAACACCGCGTGTTCGGCGTCTGTTTGATATTACAGGGCTCGATGAAGTAATTGAAATTGACGATCATGAAAGGGAGGAAGCGAGATGAGGGTTCATCAGCCTGAAACGATTGAGATGACAGTACCAGCGAAATCGGAGTTTGTTGGTGTTGTTCGTTTAACTGTATCTGGCATTGCGAATCGCTTAGGCTATACGTATGACGATATTGAAGATATTAAAATCGCTGTAGCGGAAGCTTGTACAAATGTTGTTGACCATGCATATGACGAAGGTGGGACCATGGGGTTGTCCTTTCATTTATACGAGGATCGAATGGAGGTCATTGTGACCGACCAAGGACAAAGTTTCGATATGGATGCTTTTCGCGAATCGTTAGGCCCAATTGATGGTTCAAAACCAATTCAGGATTTAAAGGAAGGAGGACTCGGGCTTTTCCTCATTAACACGCTTATGGATAAAGTAGAAATGAAAGAGGACTCAGGGGTGGTCTTAGCTATGACCAAGTTCCTTCAAAGAGATGAGGTGGACAATCGTGTCGAAGGAATCTCTGCAACACAAACGGAACAACGATGATGTATACGATTGGATTGAATCTTATCAGCAAGGGGCTGACGAGGAGGTCCAAACTAAGCTTGTAAAGCATTATGAACCGCTTGTCCATTCCCTTGCAAGAAAATTTTCCCGCAGTCGTGCCCATGACGATGATTTGGTTCAAGTGGGGATGGTTGGGTTACTTGCGGCTTTTGAACGATATGATCCAAAGTACGGACGAAGTTTTGAATCCTTTGCAGTCCCGACGATCATTGGTGAAATTAAACGATTCATTCGCGACAAAACATGGAGCGTCCATGTTCCGCGTCGCATAAAAGAGCTAGGGCCAAAAATCAAAAAAGCAACAGATGAGCTTGCATCGGAACTTCAACGTTCTCCAAGAGTTGAAGAAATTGCAGACTTTCTAGGAGTATCTGAAGAAGAAGTGCTTGAAACAATGGAGATGGGGAAAAGCTATCAAGCCCTATCTGTAGATCGTTCCCTTGAAGCGGATCCAGAGGGCGGTGAGGTGACCCTTTTAGATTTAGTCGGTCAAGAAGATGGGGGCTATGAAAAAGCGGATCAGCAAATGTTGCTGGAAAAAGCGTTTCAAGTGTTAGATGAGCGGGAGAAGCAAATTTTGCTTTGCACGTACTTTGAGCATTTGAGTCAAAAGGAGACAGGGCACCGTTTGGGGATTTCACAAATGCATGTTTCTCGATTGCAGCGACGCGCCTTAAAAAAACTACGCGACTCCATTCGGGTTGAACTGTCGGAGTGCATATAAATGGTTGAAACGTATAATCATGAGCGTGCGACGATCGTTGTTTGGCAAAGAACGAAAAAAGGAAATGACTGCTGCGGTGATGCACATGTCGTCGTAAATCAGGATGAATATACACTCTGTGCCGTCGTTGATGGTCTTGGCAGTGGACAAGGGGCTTCAGAATCAGCGTTAGCGGCTGTACAGACCATTAAAGAACATGCAGCAGAGAACCTTCCAACTATTATGGAGCGCTGCAATGAATCTCTTTTTAGTAAAAGGGGGGCTGTTCTTACCATTCTAAAAATTGACTACCTTCAGCAGCATATTAAGTATACGAACATTGGAAATGTCTGCTTCCATTTATGTGCCCCGAGCGGTAAGAGGGTGAGGCCCCTTCCTGTGCAAGGCTATTTATCAGGAAAAAAAGACTTAACTGTAGAGGAAAAGGTGTTTCCGTACGAGGAGGGGAGCGTGTTTATCCTTCATTCAGACGGAGTGAAGGATGAAAAATTCTTGCTATACTCTGTGTTAGATTCAACTGTGACTCCAGACCTGTTTATCGAAATGCTGGAAGAGAAAGGATCTACGGATGACTTAACGATTTTAGTCGGTAAACTGAGTAAGCCTGCTCGATCGGAGTAGGTTTTTTCGCTTTTGAGCAATTGAAAACTTTGGTGCTGTCATCGCCTGACGGTCTTTTACCTTAATGGATGACTGTGCTATGATGAAGCCAATGTTATGTGAGATGGAGAGATGTTTATATGAGTGTATCACTGGGATTTGAAGAACATACGATCAAAACACTTGCCAAAGAGTTATCATTAAAGCCAAATTACATAAAGCAAGTCATTCAATTATTACATGAGGGAAATACAGTCCCGTTTATAGCTCGCTACCGTAAAGAATTGACAGGTGGGATGGATGAAGTCAAAATCCGAGAAGTATCGGAAAAATGGACCTATGCAAATCAGCTCCATGAGCGAAAGGAAGAAGTTATTCGTCTAGTGGAGGAGCAAGGGAAGTTAACCGATGAATGGAAGAAAGCAGTTGAACAAGCACAAAAGCTGCAAGAGGTTGAAGATCTTTACCGCCCATATAAACAAAAACGGCGGACACGTGCGACAGTAGCCAAGGAGAAAGGGTTAGAGCCTTTGGCGGAATGGCTCTTTTCCTTACCGCGAGATGGTGATCCTTTGCAGGAGGCAGAAGTGTATCTTTCTGTCGAGCACGAGTTAACGAAAGTAGAAGACGTCCTTCAAGGGGCACAAGATATTATAGCTGAATGGATCGCTGACGATGCAGATTTGCGGAAGCGCATTCGATCGCTCGGCTTTAAAGAAGGATCGGTCATAGCAAAAGTTAAAAAAGAAGAGTTGGATGAAAAAGGCGTCTATGAAATGTATTATGACTACGAAGAGCCTGTCCGCACGCTCGTTCCTCACCGTACGTTAGCGCTCAACCGAGGTGAGAAAGAAGATGTATTGCGAGTAACTATTCGTTTTCCTGTTGATCGAATCATCGAAATGAGTGAAAAAACGTTCATACGTCGGTTTGGTTCTCCTGCTGTTCCTTACGTAAAAGCGGCGATTGAAGATGGGTACAAACGTTTGATTGAACCTTCGATTGAACGGGAAATTCGTCATGAGCTGACAGAAAAAGCAGAAGAGCAAGCCATTCATATTTTTGCTGAAAACTTGCGCAGTCTTCTTTTGCAGCCGCCAATTAAAGGAAAAGTCGTGCTTGGGTTGGACCCTGCGTACCGTACGGGTTGTAAGCTAGCGATCGTTGATGAGACGGGGAAGGTTCTTGATATCCAAGTCATTTACCCGACGCCGCCAAAAAATGAAGTAGCAGCCGCAAAAAAAATCGTGAAAAAGTTGATCGCTGATTATGGTGTAGAAATGATTGCAATTGGAAATGGGACAGCCTCTCGTGAGTCAGAGCAGTTTATTGCTGATTTGATCAAGGACCTCCCGCAAACGATTTACTATTTAATTGTAAATGAAGCGGGGGCTAGTGTTTATTCAGCATCTGAAATCGGACGTGAAGAATTTCCAGATCTGCAAGTAGAGGAACGGAGTGCAGTTTCGATTGCGAGACGACTTCAAGATCCATTGGCGGAATTAGTTAAAATTGATCCGAAATCCGTTGGAGTGGGTCAGTATCAACACGATGTATCACAAAAAAGGTTAAATGAGTCGCTAACATTTGTCGTCGAAACGGTGGTTAACCAAGTGGGGGTGAATGTGAATACAGCTTCCCCTTCTTTACTTCAATATGTGGCGGGCTTATCAAAGACGGTTGCGAAAAACATTGTTAAAAAGCGAGAGGAAGCTGGTCGTTTTACAGCACGGGCACAGTTAAAGGATATTCCGAGATTAGGTGCAAAAACATATGAGCAATGCATTGGCTTCCTCCGTATTATGGATGGAGATAATTTATTAGATGCGACAGCCATTCATCCAGAATCCTATGAGGTAACAGGTAAGCTTTTGTCTGAAGTAGGTGCTACCGCTGCTGATGTTGGAACAGAAGATTTAAAGAAAAAGCTTCAAGCATTAGATGTATCGGCGATGGCAGCCACATTAGACGTTGGTGTGCCGACTCTTAAGGACATGATTGATGCACTCATTCGGCCGACGAGAGATCCGCGTGATGAAGTGGCAAAGCCTTTACTAAAGCAAGATGTTCTACAATTAGAAGATCTTTTGCCAGGGATGGAGTTGCAAGGGACCGTACGGAATGTTGTCGATTTTGGTGTATTTGTTGACATCGGGGTTAAACAAGACGGTCTTGTCCATATTTCAAAATTGGCGAACCGCTATATAAAGCATCCGTTAGAAGTAGTCACAGTTGGTGAAATTGTAACAGTTTGGGTTGAAGATGTGGATATAAAAAAAGGTCGAATTGCATTAACGATGCTTAGACCAGAGGACCAAAACCTGTAAAGAAGGAAAGGCGTGTATTTCGCCTTTCTTCTTTGATTATGATAGAAGAGATTTCAACGAGGGTGTAAATCATATGTTTCGTGAAGTTTGCTTCGGATATTCTTTTTTTTGGTAATAAAACCAACATTGGTTCAACAATTTGACTTTGTAGCGATTTTTATGAGCAAATGCAGTTCGCAATTGGTTGATGAGCCAGTTGGGCATTTTGCCATCTCCCCTAACGGTATGATCGTATGAAACATTATATGTGATACAGTTTGTCAGTGTTTAACACTATTTTATGGAGGCGCAGGATATGACGGAGCAGGAATTGCAACAGTTAGTAGAGGATATTTCCTTAAAGTCATTTGGAATGAAGTTCCGTCACAAGGCGCGGTTTAATCCTCGGCTACGTACAACAGGAGGGCGGTATTTATTGCATAGCCATGATATTGAACTAAACCCGAAGCATCTTGAGCTATTTGGTCTTGACGAACTCATCGGGATCATTAAGCATGAATTGTGTCATTATCACTTGCATCTGCAAAAGAAGGGATACCGCCATCGTGATGCAGATTTTAAATTACTATTAAAAGAAGTCGATGCGCCTCGATACTGTGCCAAAATTCCTCATGCACAGAACAGTGTAAAGACTCGCCATCTCTATGTGTGTACGGGTTGCGGGACAAGGTTTGAACGCAAGCGTGAGGTTGATACCTCTCGTTATGTTTGCGGAAAATGCAATGGAAGACTAAAAAAAATTAAGGGTTGATTTTTGAATTTGTCATGTGCTATATTATAGAAGTCGCTGAACGAGACACTTGTTTATAAATGAATATTAAAAAGGTCATTGACAGAATGGATGACTTTCTTTAAAATATAAAAAGTCGAAAGTGAAGAAACATTCCGCAGTAGCTCAGTGGTAGAGCAATCGGCTGTTAACCGATCGGTCGTAGGTTCGAGTCCTACCTGCGGAGCCAATGGAGAAGTACCCAAGTGGCTGAAGGGGCTCCCCTGCTAAGGGAGTAGGTCGTGTGAGCGGCGCGAGGGTTCAAATCCCTCCTTCTCCGCCATTTTCAAAATGGCCCGTTGGTCAAGTGGTTAAGACACCGCCCTTTCACGGCGGTAACACGGGTTCGAATCCCGTACGGGTCATCATTTTTAAGGGTGTCTTCGACGCCCTGAGCATTCGGAGGATTAGCTCAGCTGGGAGAGCACCTGCCTTACAAGCAGGGGGTCGGCGGTTCGATCCCGTCATCCTCCACCATTTTATTGGTCCGGTAGTTCAGTTGGTTAGAATGCCTGCCTGTCACGCAGGAGGTCGCGGGTTCGAGTCCCGTCCGGACCGCCATTATTTCATTATTTTCAAAGATTCCATGCGGGTGTGGCGGAATTGGCAGACGCGCTAGACTTAGGATCTAGTGTCCTTGTGACGTGGGGGTTCGACTCCCTTCACCCGCACTTTTAAATGAATAAGCGGTTGTGGCGGAATGGCAGACGCGCTAGGTTGAGGGCCTAGTGGGGGTTGACCCCGTGGAGGTTCGAGTCCTCTCAACCGCATAGTATAAAGCGCCCGTAGCTCAATTGGATAGAGCGTTTGACTACGGATCAAAAGGTTAGGGGTTCGACTCCTCTCGGGCGCGCCATGTTTTGAGTGAGAATTGTCCGGGAAGTAGCTCAGCTTGGTAGAGCACTTGGTTTGGGACCAAGGGGTCGCAGGTTCAAATCCTGTCTTCCCGACCATCATATGCGGGTGTAGTTTAGTGGTAAAACCTCAGCCTTCCAAGCTGATGTCGTGGGTTCGATTCCCATCACCCGCTCCATAAATGTTATGTAAGGTTTATTTTTTTGCCTTCATTTATGGGCCTGTAGCTCAGCTGGTTAGAGCGCACGCCTGATAAGCGTGAGGTCGGTGGTTCAAGTCCACTCAGGCCCACCATAAAAATAAAGTGTTGACAAATGATTTGACGCTTGTTATTATGGAGAAGTCGCTGTTAAACGACTACAGTTCTTTGAAAACTGAACAAAAGCCAAGCGAAATAAAGAGATACAAGGTATCTCGTCAATTTACTTCATTATATGAAGTGTCGCAGGAAACAACATCCTGTGAAATATGAGCTTTATCAAACTTTTATGGAGAGTTTGATCCTGGCTCAGGACGAACGCTGGCGGCGTGCCTAATACATGCAAGTCGAGCGGACCAAAGGGAGCTTGCTCCTGGAGGTTAGCGGCGAACGGGTGAGTAACACGTGGGCAACCTGCCTGTAAGACTGGGATAACATCGAGAAATCGGTGCTAATACCGGATAATAAAAAGAACTGCATGGTTCTTTTTTGAAAGATGGTTTCGGCTATCACTTACAGATGGGCCCGCGGCGCATTAGCTAGTTGGTGGGGTAACGGCTCACCAAGGCGACGATGCGTAGCCGACCTGAGAGGGTGATCGGCCACACTGGGACTGAGACACGGCCCAGACTCCTACGGGAGGCAGCAGTAGGGAATCTTCCGCAATGGACGAAAGTCTGACGGAGCAACGCCGCGTGAGTGATGAAGGTTTTCGGATCGTAAAACTCTGTTGTTAGGGAAGAACAAGTGCCGTTCGAAAGGGCGGCACCTTGACGGTACCTAACGAGAAAGCCACGGCTAACTACGTGCCAGCAGCCGCGGTAATACGTAGGTGGCAAGCGTTGTCCGGAATTATTGGGCGTAAAGCGCGCGCAGGCGGTCTCTTAAGTCTGATGTGAAAGCCCCCGGCTCAACCGGGGAGGGTCATTGGAAACTGGGAGACTTGAGTACAGAAGAGGAGAGTGGAATTCCACGTGTAGCGGTGAAATGCGTAGAGATGTGGAGGAACACCAGTGGCGAAGGCGACTCTCTGGTCTGTAACTGACGCTGAGGCGCGAAAGCGTGGGGAGCAAACAGGATTAGATACCCTGGTAGTCCACGCCGTAAACGATGAGTGCTAGGTGTTAGGGGTTTCGATGCCCTTAGTGCCGAAGTTAACACATTAAGCACTCCGCCTGGGGAGTACGACCGCAAGGTTGAAACTCAAAGGAATTGACGGGGGCCCGCACAAGCAGTGGAGCATGTGGTTTAATTCGAAGCAACGCGAAGAACCTTACCAGGTCTTGACATCCTTTGACCACCCTAGAGATAGGGCTTTCCCCTTCGGGGGACAAAGTGACAGGTGGTGCATGGTTGTCGTCAGCTCGTGTCGTGAGATGTTGGGTTAAGTCCCGCAACGAGCGCAACCCTTGACCTTAGTTGCCAGCATTCAGTTGGGCACTCTAAGGTGACTGCCGGTGACAAACCGGAGGAAGGTGGGGATGACGTCAAATCATCATGCCCCTTATGACCTGGGCTACACACGTGCTACAATGGATGGTACAAAGGGTTGCGAAGCCGCGAGGTGAAGCCAATCCCAGAAAGCCATTCTCAGTTCGGATTGCAGGCTGCAACTCGCCTGCATGAAGCCGGAATTGCTAGTAATCGCGGATCAGCATGCCGCGGTGAATACGTTCCCGGGCCTTGTACACACCGCCCGTCACACCACGAGAGTTTGTAACACCCGAAGTCGGTGGGGTAACCTTTTGGAGCCAGCCGCCTAAGGTGGGACAGATGATTGGGGTGAAGTCGTAACAAGGTAGCCGTATCGGAAGGTGCGGCTGGATCACCTCCTTTCTACGGAGTTTTTAACTCTAGTCGACCATTCGCAGTTTCATCTGCGGAGGGACGCTTGAAGCTTTTGTTCAGTTTTGAGAGAACTCAAAGCTCTCAATTAAAATGCTTTTGCTCCTGCGATTACTCGTCGCAAGGCAGCATGAAGCACAGACTGGCAAGTGTTGCATGATGTGATTGAAATCAGTAGCCTTGTTCAGTTTTGAAGGAATTGTTCCTTCAAAACAACTGATGAAATTTGACAACACGTCAAAATGGTTCTTTGAAAACTAGATAATGATAAATTGTAAGTGAAGATGAGCGCGATGCTCATTGGAAGCTTATATGACGCAAATCGAGTTCACCGGGTATTTAACCTACATCCTGTAGGGAAAATACTCACGAACGAGACGTCAAGAATTCCATGACGCTTTTGATGAATCATGTATTTTGCGACGAGAAGCAAGGAGATCGAGGACACGCGTTTTCGAGTGAGGGAGCGTATTTGTATACGTGACCGACCGAGAAGAACGCAGTGGACGAAGAGGTCCGACGCTAATCGGAAGCAAAATTTTGGTTAAGTTAGAAAGGGCGCACGGTGGATGCCTTGGCACTAGGAGCCGAAGAAGGACGCGACGAACGGCGAAACGCCTCGGGGAGCTGTAAGTAAGCTTTGATCCGGGGATATCCGAATGGGGGAACCCACCATCCGTAATGGGATGGTACCCATACCTGAATCTATAGGGTATGAGGAGGCAGACCTGGGGAACTGAAACATCTAAGTACCCAGAGGAAGAGAAAGCAAATGCGATTTCCTGAGTAGCGGCGAGCGAAACGGGAACAGCCCAAACCAAGAGGCTTGCCTCTTGGGGTTGTAGGACACTCTATACGGAGTCAGAAAGAAACGAAGTAGGTGAAGCGACCTGGAAAGGTCCGTCACAGAAGGTAACAACCCTGTAGCCGAAACTTCGTTTCCTCCAGAGTGGATCCTGAGTACGGCGGGACACGTGAAACCCCGTCGGAAGCTGGGAGGACCATCTCCCAAGGCTAAATACTCCCTAGTGACCGATAGTGAACCAGTACCGTGAGGGAAAGGTGAAAAGCACCCCGGAAGGGGAGTGAAAAAGATCCTGAAACCGTGTGCCTACAACTAGTTGGAGCCCATTAACGGGTGACAGCGTGCCTTTTGTAGAATGAACCGGCGAGTTACGATGTCGTGCAAGGTTAAGCTGAAAAAGCGGAGCCGCAGCGAAAGCGAGTCTGAATAGGGCGAAATAGTACGCCGTCGTAGACCCGAAACCGTGTGATCTACCCATGTCCAGGGTGAAGTTCAGGTAACACTGAATGGAGGCCCGAACCCACGCATGTTGAAAAATGCGGGGATGAGGTGTGGGTAGGGGTGAAATGCCAATCGAACTCGGAAATAGCTGGTTCTCCCCGAAATAGCTTTAGGGCTAGCCTCGAGGGAAGAGTCTTGGAGGTAGAGCACTGATTGGACTAGGGGTCCCCACCGGATTACCGAATTCAGTCAAACTCCGAATGCCAATGACTTATCCTCGGGAGTCAGACTGCGAGTGCTAAGATCCGTAGTCAAGAGGGAAACAGCCCAGACCATCAGCTAAGGTCCCAAAGTATACGTTAAGTGGAAAAGGATGTGGAGTTGCCCAGACAACCAGGATGTTGGCTTAGAAGCAGCCACCATTTAAAGAGTGCGTAATAGCTCACTGGTCGAGTGACTCTGCGCCGAAAATGTACCGGGGCTAAACGTATCACCGAAGCTATGGATTCGCACCGTTGGTGCGAGTGGTAGGGGAGCGTTCTACGTGCAGCGAAGTCAGACCGAGAGGACTGGTGGAGCGCGTAGAAGTGAGAATGCCGGTATGAGTAGCGAAAAGAGGGGTGAGAATCCCCTCCGTCGAAAGCCCAAGGTTTCCTGAGGAAGGCTCGTCCGCTCAGGGTTAGTCGGGACCTAAGCCGAGGCCGAAAGGCGTAGGCGATGGACAACAGGTGGAAATTCCTGTACCACCTCCTCACCGTTTGAGCAATGGGGGGACGCAGAAAGGTAGGGTAAGCGCGCTGATGGAGATGCGCGTCCAAGCAGTTAGGCTGGAAAGTAGGCAAATCCGCTTTCCGTGAAGGCTGAGCTGTGATGGCGAGGGAAATGATAGTACCGAAGTTCCTGATCCTACACTGCCAAGAAAAGCCTCTAGCGAGGTGAGAGGTGCCCGTACCGCAAACCGACACAGGTAGGCGAGAAGAGAATTCTAAGACGCTCGGGAGAACTCTCGTTAAGGAACTCGGCAAAATGACCCCGTAACTTCGGGAGAAGGGGTGCTCTGATAGGGTGCAAGCCCGAGAGAGCCGCAGTGAAAAGATCCAAGCGACTGTTTAGCAAAAACACAGGTCTCTGCGAAGCCGCAAGGCGAAGTATAGGGGCTGACACCTGCCCGGTGCTGGAAGGTTAAGAGGAGGGGTTATCCCTTCGGGAGAAGCTCTGAATTGAAGCCCCAGTAAACGGCGGCCGTAACTATAACGGTCCTAAGGTAGCGAAATTCCTTGTCGGGTAAGTTCCGACCCGCACGAATGGTGTAACGACTTGGATACTGTCTCAACGAGAGACCCGGTGAAATTATAGTACCTGTGAAGATGCAGGTTACCCGCGACAGGACGGAAAGACCCCATGGAGCTTTACTGTAGCTTGATATTGGATGTTGGTACCGTTTGTACAGGATAGGTAGGAGCCTTGGAAGCCGGAGCGCTAGCTTCGGTGGAGGCGCTGGTGGGATACTACCCTGACGGTATTGACATTCTAACCTCGAACCGTGATCCGGTTCAGGGACAGTGTCAGGTGGGCAGTTTGACTGGGGCGGTCGCCTCCTAAACAGTAACGGAGGCGCCCAAAGGTTCCCTCAGAATGGTTGGAAATCATTCGTAGAGTGCAAAGGCAAAAGGGAGCTTGACTGCGAGACCTACAAGTCGAGCAGGGACGAAAGTCGGGCTTAGTGATCCGGCGGTGCCGTATGGAAGGGCCGTCGCTCAACGGATAAAAGCTACCCTGGGGATAACAGGCTTATCTCCCCCAAGAGTTCACATCGACGGGGAGGTTTGGCACCTCGATGTCGGCTCATCGCATCCTGGGGCTGAAGTAGGTCCCAAGGGTTGGGCTGTTCGCCCATTAAAGCGGTACGCGAGCTGGGTTCAGAACGTCGTGAGACAGTTCGGTCCCTATCCGTCGCGGGCGTAGGAAATTTGAGAGGAGCTGTCCTTAGTACGAGAGGACCGGGATGGACACACCGCTGGTGTACCAGTTGTTCCGCCAGGAGCATCGCTGGGTAGCTACGTGTGGACGGGATAAGTGCTGAAAGCATCTAAGCATGAAGCCCCCCTCAAGATGAGATTTCCCATGGAGTAAATCCAGTAAGACCCCTTAGAGATGATGAGGTTGATAGGTCTGGTGTGGAAGCGTGGCGACACGTGAAGCTGACAGATACTAATCGGTCGAGGACTTATCCAAAAACAAATCAAAAGCAACGTCTCGAACTCGAGAACGCGTCCCATTATCTAGTTTTGAGAGAATCTTGTTCTCCAAAGAAGCTTCGATACAACATCGCAAGATGCGACGTTAATCGGAAGCCGTGATCAAGAGATTATTCTCTTAGGTCCAAAGAAAAGGGTTTCGAGAAACGAGCAGTTTTAGGAATCGAGCGACGACAGACCGGAGCGTACACACGGTACGTGAGGATCTGGAGGAGTGAAGATGACACCAAAATGCGACGTTGATCGGAAGCCGTAACTATCTACAAAGAGGATCAAGAGATTTGCGGAAGCAAGCGAGTGACGAACTGAGCGTATATCAACATACGTGACAGGAAGGAACAAGCGTAGCTGACAAAAAAGCTCGCCGATCATCTGACGTAGAAAGGTTTGGTGGCGATAGCGAAGAGGCCACACCCGTTCCCATGCCGAACACGGTCGTTAAGCTCTTCAGCGCCGATGGTAGTTGGGGGCTTCCCCCTGCGAGAGTAGGACGCTGCCAAGCGATAAAGCACAATCCAATCGGGTTGTGCTTTTTTAGTGTCATCTGAAGTAGAAAAGGCGCTGAAGAGCGTTGATCCGAAGGAGCAGAGTCATCGAAGGAAAGCCGATGGCCACACCATGAAAAGGCGGCAAAGAAAAGCATCATGCCCCCTGCGAGACGACCCCATTCTCTTCGTAAACGACAAGAGAGACGACGGAGGAAGAGGAATGTCTCAATGGACTCTTGCTGTTAGAGGTATTTTTTATAGGTAAATATCACCATCTAAATTCCTCACAATCAAGCAGGAATTTAAGACCGGCATCGATAAGTTTATAATTAATCAACTTTCCATAAGGAGATTGGAATGAATATCAATAAATTTGTAACACCAGAGATTATTTTCGGGGGTCATGCAATAAGGCAAGCAGGGGACGCTTGTGTTCGACTTGGTGCGAAAAAAGTGTTGATTGTTAGTGATAGGGGCGTCGCAAATGCCGGATGGTTAGAAAAAGTAATGGAACTTTGTAAAGAGTCACATCTACCATTTGCCACGTTTGTCGGTGTGACGACAGACCCGAAAGATCGCGAGGTTGAACAAGGGTGTCAAGTGTTTGTGCAACATGAATGTGATGCCATTATTGGGGTTGGAGGAGGAAGTGTGTTAGATGTAGCGAAAGCGATCGCCATCCTTGCAACGAACGGTGGAGCTATTAGTGATTATGAAGGAATCGATAAAATAAAAAAACCCCTTCCTCCAATGATTATGATTATGACAACTGCAGGATCCGGTTCTGAAGTATCGCAATTTTCAATCATAGTTGATTCGAATCGAAAAAAGAAAATGACCATTGTATCAAAAACATTGGTTCCCGATATTGCCATTATTGATCCTTACACACTCGTGACGAAAGACAGTAGCCTAACCGCTACAACGGGGATGGATGTGCTGACACATGCCATCGAAGCGTATGTCAGTATTGCGGCCACCCCGCTTACAGATGTCCAGGCCAAAAATGCCCTCATCTTGTGTGCTCAATACTTGCGACCCTCTGTTGCTTCCAAAACGAATACAGAGGCAAAGGAAGCGATGGCAATGGCTAGCTTACAAGCAGGACTTGCTTTCTCAAATGCCATTTTAGGGGCAGCGCATGCAATATCTCATGCGATTGGAGGGAAGTTTCCCTTACCGCATGGAGAAATAAACGCTATTCTTCTCCCTTATGTCATGGATTTTAATTTTATCGCAACACCTAAGCGATTTTTAGACATAGCGACATGTTTAGGAATTGATACAAGGGGATTGACGGAACGGGAAGCAGGAAATGCTGCAATCCATTTTGTCAAAGAGCTGTCCTTTGATATCGGTATTCCCACAAGATTTAGAGAGGTAGGGATAACAGAAGAAATGATTCATCACATTAGCCAAGTAGCGTTAGAAGATGCATGTATGATTACGAATCCTCGTGACATGAATGTTGAGCAAGTAAAGCAAGTATTAAAAAATGTTTTATAGGTGGTGACAATAATGTTGGAAGATAAACAGAAAATGATTGCTCGTTTAACAGGCGTTGATTCATCGAAAAAAACATACTATACAGAATTAAAGAAAACAGTCGAACAACTGAAAAAAAAATATTCAATTAGAGATTATAAATGAAGTAATGAAAAGCATTAAGATCGATATGTCACTTGATGATATTATAAATAACATGATCGATAAACTAAAACTGCTCGTTCACTTTGATCGTATTAGTTTTTTATTGCTAGCGAATGAGACTTTGAAGTTAAGTCATGTGTATCCTAAAGGCAGCTATTCCCTCGATATTGGTTCAACCATTCCAAAAGAACAGTCTCTATATTGGTCAGCATTAGATCAAAGACAAACCATTCTTCGAAGTCTGACAGATACGCAAGATAATTTCTACGAGAAACAATATTTAGCTATTCTTGATCTAAAGTCCATTTTGGTGATACCAATTTATAGTAAAAACAAGAGGATAGGTGTCCTGAGTATCGGCCGAAAACAACAGATAGATTGGAGTTTGGATGATCTTGCGTTTTTAGAGCAACTTACCGATCATTTAGCAGTTAGTATCGAAAATGTGGAATTATATGGCCAAGTCTTACGGTCTAAACAAGAGTGGGAAGATACATTTAAAGCAGTAGATGATATGATCGTAGTCTTTGATCAAGAAGGAAACGTGATTCAATTCAATGATGCTGTTCAGCATTTTCTTCAGAGTACTAAATTAACTAAGATTTCCTTACTGGCCGAACACTGTGAACCCCTTGTGAAGGAAACATTCAAATCACAAAAAGCTGGACATGAAGAAATTCATTTTCGCAATCAAATTATTTGCGAACTTTCTACGTACCCACTTGTCAATAACGAACAGGTGATTTATGGGGTTATTGCTTATATTAAGGATGTCACGGAAAAGCGAAAAATGGAGGTACAACTTATCCATTCTGGAAAACTGGCGGCTATAGGTGAAATGGCAGCAGGAGTGGCCCACGAACTTAACAGCCCGTTAACTGCTATTTTGGGGAATTCTCAACTGATTCTTAGAGATGTGAAAGATCATGACCCGTTGTTCCCACTTTTAACGGATATAAAAAATTGTGGTAATCGCTGCAAACGAATCATTAATAGCCTACTTACCTTTTCGAGACAGGAAGAATTTGTGTTTGAGGCTTGTGCAATTAATGATGCTGTAAATGAAACATTGAACCTATTAAAGTATCAATTACAAAAAGAAGAAGTTGTGATCAAAACAGACCTACAAGAAGACATCCCGTTGATTGAAGGTAACCAAGCGCAGATTGAACAAATTATTATTAATTTATTATTGAATGCGAAAGATGCACTAGAAGAAGCCTTAAGTGACAAAAAGGAAGTCCTCATTAAGACGTGGTTTCAGTACAATGAAGTTCATCTATCAGTGACAGATAACGGAATCGGAATTGAGGAAGAACGATTGGCAGAAATCTTTCACCCTTTTCATACAACAAAATCATCCAAAGAAGGGACAGGATTAGGGTTATCTGTCAGTATTGGTATCGCCAAATCGCACGGCGGAACAATTGATGTTCACAGCAAACTTAAAAAAGGGAGTACCTTTATCTTAAGGTTGCCAGCAGCTAGCACCAAGATTGGAGGGGCGGTATGACAAGCATATTAATCATTGACGATGAAGTAGAAGTAGGTAACTTTCTTTCCCATCTCTTCATGTCAAAGGGATACAGTGTGACTGTTGTAAATAGTGGAAAGGAATTCAATGAAATTGACTTTAGCCACCAGCCATTTCATGCTGCGATGATCGACCTAAAATTACCTGATGCTAATGGACTTGTGTTACTCAAGCATTTGAAAAGGAGACAACCCCATTGTAAAGTGATTATCATGACAGGTTACAGCACAATAAAAACAGCCGTCGAGGCGATGAAGTTAGGGGCAAGTGATTACATAGAGAAGCCATTTGATGATATTGACTTGTTAGAGGCCCAAGTAGACGACTTGCTCATTTTCAATGTAACCTCCAACGAGCAACGCATTCTCGATTTGGCTATAAATGTAGGGCTCATTGTGGGACAGAATGAGACCATGAGACAGTTAATTCAAACGGCTTATAAAGTAGCAGGCAAAAATGTAAATGTGTTAATTGAGGGGGAAACAGGGACGGGAAAGGAAGTGTTGGCACGGTTTATCCATCAGGCAAGTCAAAGGAGTTACGAATCGTTTATTGGGGTAAACTGTGGAGCACTATCCGAATCTTTATTGGAGAGTGAGCTTTTTGGTCACGAAAAAGGAGCCTTTACAGGGGCAACACAAATGCGGAAAGGCCTTTTTGAAATTGCCAGCAAGGGGACGCTGTTTCTTGATGAAATAGCGGAAGCCTCAACTTCAATTCAAGTGAAACTCTTACGTGTACTTGAAACACGAGAGTTTATGCGTGTAGGAGGAGAACGAATATTTCGAACAAATACCCGTCTGCTTGCGGCAACGAACGAAGATCTTCAAGAAGCGGTGCAGCAGAAAAAATTTAGAGAAGATCTATTTTACCGGTTAAACGTCGTCCATTTACAAATTCCGCCGCTTCGAGAGAGAAAAGAGGACATCCCACTCTTAATAGAACACTTTTTGAAACGATATCCAAGTATCGAAATCACGTTTTCGGATGACGCCGTAAAAACGATGCAAAGCTATGAATGGCCAGGGAATATCCGAGAATTATCAAACTGCATTACTAGGATCGTTACGTTAGCCGATTCCGGTCATGTGAAAATCACTGCTGATCATCTTCCGTTTACAGGTCAACGTTCGGTCACCTCTAAAAAGCTAACAGCTAGCAGTCGTTCCGAAACACTGGGAGAGGGCATGGACGAGCATATTGAAAAATGGATGGATGAAGCTTTATGTTTTTATTCACAAAAAGAAGAGATTGATTTAGAAGAGGTTCTTGCCCAAGTTAAACAGTTAGAGTCACAACTCGGCAAAGCTCTCATTTTACAAACGTTAGAAGCTACCCATGGCAACCGAAAAGTAGCCGCAAAACGGTTGCAAATTTCGACGAGAAAGCTCCGATATCTTTTAAATGAAAAAGTGAATACAGAATAGCGAGTAGAGAGCTCTTTATGAAAAGGGTTCTTTTTTTATTTTTAAACCCGTGTTTACCGATTTCGCGAAAAGTTGTCATGTTTTGTCCAAGAATACGGCCGTAAAGAGCCGATTTTTTGGCTGCAAGGAAGGGAACTCACATGATGAAAGCGCTTTTTGTTGGCACGATTCTTGCTTGTTTAAGTAGTGAAACCAAAATGAGGGGAGAGATTTTACATGGGTGAAATAACCGAACGAAGAATGATGAAAGCGGCGGTCGTGGATAAGTTCAAACAGCAATTAGAGATTAAGGAAGTTCCGGTACCTTCATTGGAGTATGGAGAGGTGCTTGTCAAAATTAAGGCTTGCGGTGTTTGTCATACAGACTTGCATGCCGCTCATGGAGATTGGCCTGTAAAGCCTAAGCTTCCACTTATCCCTGGTCATGAAGGGGTAGGCATTGTAGAGGAAATAGGAGAAGGGGTAACTTCAATAAAGGTAGGGGATCGGGTCGGTATTCCGTGGCTTTATTCTGCATGTGGAGAGTGTGAGTATTGTTTGACAGGCCGGGAGACGTTATGCCCAGACCAATTAAATGCTGGATATTCAGTGGATGGGGGATATGCAGAATATTGTAAGGCTCCTGCAAACTATGTAGTAAAAATTCCAGAGCATCTTGATTTTGCCGAAGTATCACCCATTTTTTGCGCAGGGGTGACGACTTATAAGGCACTGAAAGTAGCAGAAGCCAAAGCAGGGGACTGGGTCGCCATTTATGGAATCGGTGGACTAGGTCACGTTGCTCTACAGTATGCAAAAGCGATGGGTTATAACGTCATTGCCGTAGATATTATGGAGGATAAATTAGAGTTAGCAAAAAGTCTTGGAGCAGATTTAACAGTAAATGGATTGGAAGTAGATCCTGTTCAAGAAATTAAAGAAAAAGTGGGTGGAGTTCAAGCGGCCATTAGTGTAGCAGTAACGAAAAAAGCATTTGAACAAGCTTACGGATCTGTTAAAAGAGGAGGGACATTGGTAGTGGTCGGTCTTCCAAATGATGAATTACCAATTCCGATTTTCGATACAGTATTGAACGGGGTAACGGTGAAAGGCTCAATTGTAGGTACGCGAAAGGATTTGCAAGAATCAATCGAATTTGCGGCCCAAGGAAAAGTGCGAACTAACATTGAAGTTCAACCGCTAGATAAAATCAATGACGTGTTTGAAAGAATGGCAAACGGAAAAATTAACGGCCGTGTTGTATTAACAATGGCTTAAAACGATTGAATAAGGGGGAAAAAAGAATGCAAAAAATCTCAACAAACGATAGCAAATTAAATCCAAGGTTAGTGGCGTTTTTAAACGGTGGACCAAAGAAGCTATTTATTAATGGGGAATGGGTTGATTCATTCTCTGGACAATCTTTTGAAACGATGAATCCAGCAACCGGAGAAACATTAGCTCTCGTAGCAGAAGCTGGGTCAGAGGACATCGATTTTGCAGTGAAAGCGGCAAGGAAAGCGTTCGATGAAGGGCCTTGGTCTAAAATGAGTGCAGCGGAAAGAAGTCGACTCATATACAAGCTGGCTGATTTGATTGAGGATCATAAAGAAGCATTAGCTCAGCTTGAGACGTTAGATAATGGTAAGCCAATTCGTGAGACGGCCAATGCTGATATTCCATTAGTAATTGAACACTTTCGTTACTTTGCAGGGTGGGCGACAAAAATTGTGGGCCAAACCATCCCTGTACAAGGCCATTATTTTAACTACACGCGCCATGAAGCCATTGGCGTTGTAGGCCAAATCATTCCTTGGAATTTCCCGTTATTGATGGCTGCTTGGAAACTTGGTGCCGCTCTAGCTACAGGTTGTACGGTTGTGTTAAAACCGGCAGAGCAGACTCCACTTTCCGCCTTATATTTAGGAGAATTGATCAATGAAGCAGGTTTTCCAAAAGGGGTTGTGAACATTGTCCCTGGATTTGGGCATTCGGCTGGAGCTCCCCTTGTGAATCACCCAGCTGTAGATAAAGTGGCTTTTACAGGGTCGACTGATGTCGGAAAGTTAATTATGAAACAAGCGAGTGAATCATTAAAAAGAGTAACGCTTGAACTTGGGGGCAAGTCACCAAATATCATTTTACCTGATGCTGATTTGTCAAGGGCCGTTCCTGGCTCACTTATGGGCATTATGTTCAATCAAGGACAAGTGTGTTGCGCAGGAAGTCGTTTATATGTACAAAAGAAACAGTATGATCATGTCGTTGCTGACCTGGTGTCGTTAACGAACGAGATTCAGCAAGGGGATGGATTATTAGAACAAACGACCATGGGACCTCTGATTTCAAATCAACAACAAAGTCGAGTGAAAAATTACATCGATCGTGGGGTTGAGGAAGGGGCAGAACTACTAACAGGTGGGAACATTCCGTATGATCAAGGGTATTTTGTCGCCCCAACCATTTTTGCTGACGTGGATCATTCCATGACGATCGCCAAGGAGGAAATTTTTGGTCCAGTTGTAGCCGCAATGCCGTTTGATAGCATAGACGACCTAATTGATAAAGCCAATGATTCTGATTATGGACTAGCTGCCGGTGTTTGGACACAGGATATTAAAAAAGCACACTACATTGCCCACCGAATCAAGGCAGGGACCATTTGGGTGAATTGCTACAATGTATTTGATGCCGCGAGCCCGTTTGGTGGTTACAAACAATCGGGGATTGGCCGGGAAATGGGGAGCTATGCATTAGAAAATTATACTGAAGTGAAAAGTGTTTGGGTGAATATGGATTAAGTCTTAAATGACGAAAGGAGGGAAGCTATGATTCACGCTTCTCTCCTTATTTTGATCTTTAAAAACGCCAGAGATGCAACAAGGGCGGACTTAATCTTTTAGTGCTACAAATCCCCTAATTCAACTGAATCAACTGAAGGAATTGCTTTAAGCTTGTAAAAAAATTCAACGGAGTATTGATGGCTCGGGATCGATAACGTGAATTGAAGTTGTTGCTTATTTGCTTCAAGGTCTTTCATTTTTAGGTTTCGAATATCCACTCGGTCTTTTCGTTTTCGAAACGTTTTTGTTGCATCGCTCGTTTGGTTAATCGCCTCGATGACATTTGCGATGTTTGCTTGCTCCGTTAGTACCATCTTAACCCCTACATCACGATGGCGTAATGAAGCAGGACCCACCCAACGAAACATAATCGGAATGACATTAACCGCGATTAAAATAAGAATGACGGCAAAAAAGGACTCGAAATAAAAACCTGCACCGATTGCGATTCCTAAACCGGAAGCTGCCCAAATCATTGCTGCCGTGGTCAGGCCGGAGATGACATCATTGTTTCGACGTAAAATGACGCCGGCTCCTAAAAATCCGATCCCGCTAACAATTTGCGCTGCTAAACGCATAGGGTCCACATTGTTCGTATTATGAAAAATTAACCCACTCCGAGATATATGCTCAATCGAAACAATGGTTAATAAGCAACTAGCAACGCAAATAACCATGCTTGTTCGTAGACCCAGTGGTTTATGTTTCATTTGTCGGTCAATCCCAATTAGGAGGCCAAGGACGAGAGAGAGGGAAAGCTTAATGAGCAGTTCATACAGCATGGTAGTACCTCCTTAAGGTCGTTTTTTACAAAAGTGTAACTGGAAATGGTCCTTTTGAAAAGAGTGGGGGCTTTTTTCATTAGTATGCCAGAACTTATTGGACAAGAACCAATAACTTGAAATCAAAAAGCGATCCTTGTCAGAAGAAGCAGAACTTTTGTACAATCTAAAGAAAAGCAAACAAGGTGGCTAGGAGTATGAGAGAGAAAAAATTTGCAACAAAATCGGTTCACTTTACAGAAAAAGAAATAAGCAAAAACCGTAGTAAATCTAAGCCCATTTATCAAACATCTGCCTTCGTGTTTCAAGACTTAGATGATATGGAAAGCTTCTACCGAGGGGAAAAGGAGTATTTGTACACAAGGTATGGGAATCCAAACAGTGATGACCTTGGCAAAGGGGTGGCTTCTTTAGAGCAGGCAGAGGATGGCGTAGCCACATCAGCAGGAATGTCAGCCATTTTAGTTGCACTCCTAGCTTTACTTGAAAAAGGAGATCACTTGATCGCCGCGAATGATTTGTATGGTGGGACTTACCAACTGTTGGCGGAGGAGCTTCCGAAGCTAGGAATCGATGTCAGCTTTGTTCCATTTCAAGAGCGTGAAGTGGTGAAACGTGCGATTCGAAAAGATACGAAAGTGCTCTATTCAGAGACAGTCACCAATCCATTGCTACGGGTGGAAGATATTCATCAGGTCGTTGAATTAGGAAAGGAACACGGCCTTTCAACTGTTATCGATAATACGTTTGCCACACCTTACTTTGTTCAACCTTTAACATGTGGTGTAGATGTAGTCGTCCATAGTGCAACCAAATATATTGGCGGGCATAGTGATGTGACAGCGGGTGTCGTCGTAGGATCTGCAGAAATCATTCAGCAAGTTCGGCAAAAAGTCGCGACTTTGGGTTGCAACTTAAGCCCATTTGAAGCGTGGCTCGCTTCGAGAGGATTAAAAACATTGGCATTAAGAATGGAACGACAAGGGGAAAATGCTCAAGCTCTCGCCACATTTTTTGCGGACCATCCAGGGGTTTCCCAAGTGTTCTACCCGACGACTGTCTCGAAACGCGGCAATGGGGCAATAGTGACGATCCGCCTAGCCGAAAAGGTAGAGGCAGCAACCTTTTTTGAATCATTAGACTGGGTGAAAATTGCACCAACATTAGCAGGTGTTGAAACAACCGTGTCTTATCCGATTCAAACGTCTCATCGAACAGTGCCAGAGTCGCTTCGACAAGAGTTAGGAATCGACAAGCAACTAGTAAGAATTTCGGTTGGTATTGAAGATATTGAAGACATCATGGCCGCGTTCGATAAGGCCATTAAAAAAGCTGGCTCTTAAAGGAGCCAGCTTTTTTCGTCAGGACTTATTGTGAGTATGAAAGATAAATTCAAAGAAATCTTGTAGTAACGGAATTTGATCGGTAAATAGGAGTACGGGTAAAAATAAGGCGGTTAAGACGAGCCCAACCGGCGTTAATATCATGATGCGAGCTCCTTGCCAGAAGATCTTAGCCATGACATTCCCTCCTTTTTAAACTAAAAAGCAATGAAAGTATTGGAATGTTTTTAATCATACTACCGAACTTTAAATTGTGCAATAGATTAATTGAAAAAAATATTGAGAAAGACCTTGCATTGAATGTAACAGTGTGGTATTATTTATTTTGCAGTCAAAAAACTGTTTGGTGGCGATAGCGAAGAGGCCACACCCGTTCCCATGCCGAACACGGTCGTTAAGCTCTTCAGCGCCGATGGTAGTTGGGGCCTTGCCCCTGCGAGAGTAGGACGTTGCCAAGCAGCTTTAACTGCATCCATTATAGAAACAACATCATTAGGACGCGGGGTGAAGCAACGAGCGAAGCATCTGCCGAGAAAGCGACCTTAGGAACAACAACATCCATTTACTTTATAACGACGCGGGGTGGAGCAGTCTGGTAGCTCGTCGGGCTCATAACCCGAAGGTCGGCGGTTCAAATCCGTCCCCCGCAATACCAAATATCCTCATTCGTGGAAGAATGGGGATTTTTTACTGTCTTCTTTTGTGGCTCTACAATAAATGTTGGGGTTTTTGCACAAAAGAGGGGCAAAAAAAATGCACGCAGGCTCCTTTATCCATTATCCTTGAATTGTTGAGAAACAAAGAAAGGATAGGAGCTGCGTGTACGATGAATTTTACCATGGATTTGCCCGGATTAAAAGGTGTGAAGGTCACAAAGATGGAGGAACGAGAGGACTTTATCGCGCTCCATGTAGAAATGCCGCGAACGCCTCATCGTTGCCCATCCTGCGGGGAGAGAACCGAGAGAATCCATGATTACCGCATCCAAAAAGTTCAACATCTCAAGCTCTTTGAACGGTGGGTGTATCTATTCTATCGAAAGCGCCGGTACGCGTGCAGATGCGGGAAGCGGTTTGCGGAGAAAGCCTGTTTTGTAGAGCGATATCAGCGTCAGACAGTGGAATGGAATCAAGCGTTTCGCTTACGGCTCATTCAAGGGAAGAACTTTACGGACACAGCGAATCAATTCCAAACGTCCGTGACAACTGCCATGCGCCGGTTTGATCAATTGGCGGCCCCCCTCGTGAAGAAGGTGGATCACCTTCCTCCTCGGATTGCGATTGATGATTACAAAGGGGATACGAATGCGGGGAAATATCAAGTGATCATTGCGGATGCAGATACACGGAAGCCGTTGGATATCTTACCGGATCGTAAAGCCGATACGCTTAAACGATATCTTCAAGAGAAGGGTCATCATGTAAAAACAGTCGTGATGGATCTTAGTTATACCTTCAAGTCGGCTGTTCAAAAGGCCTTAGGCCACCCGCTCATCATTGGGGATCCGTTCCATTTCTGTCGTTACATCTACTGGGCTCTGGAAGGGGTTCGCCGCCGAGTGCAAAAAGCGTTCCATCCGTATCATCGAAAACGATGTAAACGGATCAAACATCTGTTTCAGAAAGAGAGAGAAAGACTGGATGATAAGCAAAAGAAGAAGGTGGAGCGGTACTTAGAGCTATCCCCTGATTTAAGGGAAGCGTATGAGCTAAAAGAACATTTTCGTCGGTGGTATCAAGAAGCGAAGATGCAAGGAAGGGAAGGACGAATGAGCGAGGTGAAGCAAGGGCTCTACGCCTTTTACCGAAGAGTGGAGGCGAGCCGGTTAAAGGAGTTCCACCGAGCCATTCAGACGCTGAAGAACTGGCAGACCGAGATCTTGAATAGCCTCGCGTTTGGCTTAAACAATGGTTTTATTGAAGGACTGAATAATCAAACGAAGGTGATTAAGAGAAATGCCTTTGGTTTTCGGCGTTATGATCGCTTGCGAAACCGTATTCTCTTGCATCATCAATTCAAACATCAGACATTCGGGGTAGGATAAGAGGGGCTCGCCCTCCTATGCCACCCCAACATTTGACTAAGAACCTCTTTTGTGCTGGGGACAGATTTTTGCTTTTATGCTTGGGAACGGAGAGAAAATCGGCTACACTAATAGAGGATGAAACAGATCGGATAAGGGCTTCATAAGGAGGTGATCCCCATGCGCGATGAGTTTTCACTTATTCGTTCAATCTCTCCGGCAAACGTTCATCAACCTTCATTGCATGTTGGAATTGGTGATGATGCTGCGATTTATGAAGGAGCACCTGAAATGGAGGAAGTGCTCTGTGTGGACACGATGGTGGAAGAAATTCATTTCAGGCGTGACACGTTAACGCCTTTTCAAATTGGATACAAAGCGTTAGCGATCAACATAAGCGACTTAGCGGCGATGGGGGCTACGCCAAAGTTTTATCTCGTGTCCATTGCGGTCCCTCCCCAATGGTCTGATCGGGAGATTAAAACTCTTTATAGAGGGATGGCTGAGTGCGCAGCGCCCTACCGAATGGATTTAATTGGTGGAGATACGGTCTCGACGAATGCAAAGCTTGTCGTGACGGTAACAGCGGTAGGGCATGTCCCGAAAGGAACTCGCTTGCTTCGGCAACGTGCTCGGCCAGGGGATGTAGTCTTCCTGACAGGTACGGTCGGTCAATCTGCCGCAGGGTTAGAGCTTTTAAATAAAAAAGGCCTTCACGGTCCCTTTACAGAAGAAGAGGAGCTACTCGTTCTAGCCCATCAACAGCCACAGCCGCAGGTGGAAGCAGGGCACCTATTTGCTCGTTCGGGCTATCGGATCGCCCTCAACGATGTTAGCGACGGGGTGGCAAGCGAGGCCAATGAATTAGCAGAGGCAAGTAAAGTGAAGCTTGTGCTCAAAGCTAACACCATTCCCCTCCACCCTGCTATGGAGACCTTTTCAAAGGAACAACAGCTTGAATGGGCGCTGTTTGGTGGCGAAGATTTTCAATTGATTGGTACGGCAGCGGTCGACGCTTTTGCTTCTTTGCAACAGCTAGCTATAAAGCGAGGGATTTCCTTGACTGAGATCGGCTATGTAGAGGCGGGGAGTCCTGTTGTTGAGTTGGAGGAAGGGACGGCCCGTAGCGTATTGAAAAAAAGTGGATATAATCATTTCGCAAAATAAAAGGTGATGGAATGAAACGGTTGATGATGATAACCCAGTCGCCTGAGGCTACAATGGCATTTGCGCAAAAGCTAGCAGACAAGCTTCTTGCCGGAGATGTGATTACACTAGAAGGAGATTTGGGTGCAGGGAAAACAAGCTTTACAAAAGGACTTGCTCTTGGCTTAGGCATAAAACGTGTCGTCAAGAGCCCGACGTTTACAATTATTCGTGAATACAAAGGACGATTACCCCTCTATCATATGGATGTTTATCGATTAAATGAAGAGGAAGAGGACCTTGGATTTGATGAATATTTCCACGGGGATGGAGTGACGGTCGTGGAATGGGCCAGCTTGATTGAAGGGCGGCTACCTCCTGTTCGCTTAGCGATTACGATTACTCATGCAGGGGAAAACGAACGCCAGCTTTCATTTACAGCCTACGGAGAGCGCTGGGAAGAGGTATTAAAGGAGTTATTGGATCATGAAGACGTTAGCGATTGATACGTCCACCTATGTAATGGGAGTTGCCATTTTGGACGGTAACCAGTTAGTAGGAGAAGTGACGACAAACCTTAAAAAAAATCATTCACTGCGACTCATGCCTGCCATCGAGTCATTAATGAAGGAGGTGGGCGTAGCTCCTAATGAGTTTGAGCGGATCGTTGTCGCCCAAGGGCCGGGTTCTTATACAGGGGTTCGTATTGGAGTGACAACAGCCAAAACGTTGGCTTGGTCGTTAGGTATCTCGCTAGTGGGGGTGTCGAGTCTTGAGGTGATGGCACAGCACGGCTACTATGCGAAAGAATTAATTGTCCCGTTAATTGATGCGAGACGGGGGCAAATTTACAGTGGGACGTATCGATGGAATGGGAAAGAAGTAGACGTGGTTGAAGCAGACCGACTGATTTTGGCAGGAGATCTAGCGAGAATGTTAGCTAAAGCAGGCGAAGATGTGCTCCTAATCGGTCAGGATGTGAGCATGCATTACGATACATTTGCGGCTGTGCTTGGTGAAAAAGTGAAAAGGGCCCCGTTCACGCACTCGTTACCTCGTCCTGCGGAGCTTGGCCGTTTAGGACAACAGCGTTCACCGATAGAAAACCTTCATGCATTTGCACCAAGCTATTTGCAATTGGCAGAAGCAGAAGCAAAATGGCGTGAAGCGAAACGGCAGGATGAAAACAATGGTTGAGAAGAAAGAGCGCATCCGCTTTATGACTGTTGATGATGTGGATGCGGTGGTTCGTGTAGAAGAGCAAACATTTACCGTTCCGTGGAGTCGAGAAGCGTTCATAAATGAAGTTACAAATAATCAATTTGCCCGCTATGTCGTATATGAAGTAGGAGAGCAAATTGTCGGGTATTGTGGTGTTTGGGTCGTTTATGATGAATCTCATATTACTAATATTGCGATCCATCCCGACTATCGTGGGGAAAAGCGCGGCGAGGCTTTGCTTCGATACATCCTGGAATTTGCCCGATTATTGGGAGCGAAAAAATTATCATTAGAAGTGCGAATCTCAAACGAAATTGCTCAACGACTTTACCGTAAATTTGGGTTTCAAGCCGGGGGCATTCGGAAAAACTACTATACCGATAATCAAGAGGACGCACTAGTCATGTGGGTGATGTTGTCATGAATGAACGAGAATTGATTTTAGCGATTGAAACGAGTTGTGATGAAACATCGGCAGCTGTGATTGAAAGTGGAACCACCATTTTAAGTAATGTTGTTTCGTCGCAAATTGATAGCCATAAAAGGTTTGGCGGTGTTGTCCCTGAGATCGCCTCCCGCCATCATGTGGAACAAATTACAGTCATTGTGGAGGAGGCGATGCATGAGGCTGGAGTGGACTTTGCTGACCTAGCAGCGGTTGCTGTTACCGAAGGGCCTGGACTTGTTGGAGCTTTGCTCATTGGTGTCAATGCGGCCAAAGCGATCGCCTTTGCCCATCAACTCCCTCTTATCGGAGTCCATCACATTGCTGGGCATATTTATGCTAATCGCCTGCTAAAGGAGCTAGAGTTCCCTTTACTAGCCCTTGTCGTTTCCGGCGGGCATACCGAATTGATCTATATGGAGAATCACGGGGAGTTTGAAGTGATTGGTGAAACTCGTGACGATGCAGTAGGGGAAGCGTATGATAAAGTGGCCCGAACATTAGGTCTTCCGTATCCAGGTGGCCCGCATATCGACCGACTAGCGGTAAACGGGGAGGATACGCTCCAATTTCCTCGGGCGTGGCTGGAGCCTGACTCGTTCGACTTTAGCTTCAGTGGCTTAAAGTCAGCCGTGATTAATACGCTCCACAATGCAAAGCAGCGAGGAGAAAACGTTCAGGCAGAGGATGTAGCGGCCAGCTTTCAAGCCAGTGTGATTGATGTACTAGTGACAAAAACGAAAAAAGCAGCAGAAGAGTATAAGGTCAGACAGGTGCTCCTTGCGGGTGGAGTTGCTGCCAACAAAGGATTACGTACTGCTCTAGAGGAAGCATTTTTTAAAGAGCCAATCGATTTAGTGATTCCTCCTCTTTCACTTTGTACAGACAACGCCGCCATGATTGGTGCAGCAGCAAGTATAAAATTCAAGCAACAGACGTTTGCTGGTATGGATTTAAACGGCCAGCCAAGTTTAGAGCTAGAGAACGATTAACCGATGTATAACCCCTTTCTAGGAGTAAAAACTAGAAAGGGGTTTTTAATTGTTATGACATCGGTAAGTTTTCTTTCTTTAGAGGATTTAAGGAAAAAAAAGTCCCGACTATCGTCCGGATAATATTTATCCACAAACATGTGGATGAAGTGGAAAACTAATAAAAATAGGGAACGGAATGGACTTTAAGTTGTGCACAAAAATGCTGTGGATAAATGGGGTGTTTTGGGGATAACACCTATTTTCCTTGTAAAAACTTAATTTTATCTGTGAGTAATCCTGTGAAAAATGTGGATATGTAGAAAAATCGCTAAAGTGGGGCATTTATCATGAAATGGTTTTATTCGTGTTTATTAGCATCAATGTTAATTTTAGGGTGTTCGTCGCTAGCTGAAGCCTTTGAACATGAAACAAGCAATCTGATTCTTCTTCTCGTTCCATCCCTTTCTTTTGATGAAGTAGAGTGGTTGTTAGAACATGGGCAGCATTCAGATATGTGGGAAACGGGACACTTGGCGGCGATGAATATTCGATCCGATGGTCCGTACTCTTACCTAAATAGTACAGTGACATTGAGTCTTGGAGCGAGAGGAGAAGGGGTAAGTGATTGGAATGCGTTTGAACGAGGGGAGCTCGTATTAGGACAACCGGTGGAAGCCATCATGCAACAGTGGCTTAGTCAAAAGCAAGAAAGCCAGCTTTCTCATCCTTACCTCCCTCAATTGGTTAAAAAAAATGCTCAAGGCCATCTCGTTGGTCGACTCGGAACGTTACTAAAGCAACACGATGTGACAATGAACGTTTTTGGACATAGCGATACGGCAACAGAACCACATCGTTACGGATCTTTGTTTGTCATGGATGGTCAAGGAAGGGCTACCGGTGATCTACAAGGAACGGTACGAGCCCTAATGAGTGCACCGCACGGAATGGCGATGAACGAAGAGGCACTGCTCTCAAAGCTGCGTGACCAAACCGATTCGAAAGCATTCACTGTAATTGAGTGGGGGGATCTGTACCGATTATTTGATCAGAAAAAGAACATGCCATCAGCTATTTTTGCAGAGAAGCGGGCTAAGGAGCTCTATCGTCTAGAGACATTTATTCACAACGTGACGACAGGCTCTGCCTCTGATGTATGGCTTCTTGCCCCGATCATGCACGATGAGGCGTATAAGCAAAAGAAGCGTTTAGCCCCCACTTATTTTTGGGGCAGCGGCTTTAAAGGTAGTCCGTATTCTGCTTCTACTCGCAGGTCTGATGTACTTGCCAATGTTGACGTGGCGCCAACGATCCTATCGTACTTTCATATTAGTCCGGACCCACAAATGACAGGGAGGCCCCTTCTGTTTCAAGTAGATAGTGTAGAAAACGATAAAGAGGCAATTGTCTCTGAAGTGAATAAGCGATTTACGATTTTTCGTACACGTGGGGCGGTCTTATCTAGCTATATTACAATGCTTGTCGTCATGCTTCTTGTGGCGAGCATCGGAAGTTGGGTAAAAAAAGGGAACCCACGCTGGCGATTAGGGATGAAAATGATTCTTGCTTCGGCCGTTAGTACGCCACTTTGGCTATTAGTATTGACGCCATTCGTGCACGAAGTTGGCCCATATCTCTTCGTGCTCACGGTTATTGGATGTTCCCTTATTTTGGGGTGGACGGCGACACAACTAAGCGCACAACCGATCTGGCTTTTAGGATTTCTTTTATTTGCTGCGATCAGCATAGATTTAATGAACGGTGGCCCGTTCATTGCCACTTCGTATCTTGGCTATGATCCGATCATAGGGGCCCGTTATTATGGGATTGGCAATGAATTTGCCGGATTGTACATAGCTGCAGCTGTTCTTCTCATCACAGGAGCTGTTTGGCAAACAGAGCTGTGGAAACGGCTAGTGATTGTGTTTGTGGTGAGCGGATTTACACTCATGATGCTCGGAATGAGTCAGTTTGGAGCGAATGCTGGAGCTACGCTGTCGGCGGGGATTGCGTGTGCCTTTGTCGGTTATACGCTCATTGGAAAACAGCTGTCAAAGTGGAATTTAGTCATTGTGAGTGGGGGCGCACTTCTCATCACCCTTTTGTTACTGTTTGTTTTACAAATGAATAGCCCGTCTACACATATAGGTGACGCGTATGAGCGGCTGCTTTCTGGAGATATCCAGTACGTCCTTCAAACAATGAAACGAAAGGTAGCCATGAACATGACGATTTTTCGCTATTCAAACTGGACACAGCTTTTTGTGACGAGCTACCTTCTTCTCGGTGTTCTGATCTGGACGCAAAGTGCCAAAAAATATGACGCTGGTCAATCGTTGTTTTTAAAAGGGGGCATTGTTGCTTCAGTAGCCCTATTGTTGTTAAACGATTCAGGGGTAGTAGCGGCTGCAACCTCCATGTTTTTCATCGTGTCCACGAACTATTATTGGCTGCTTGCCCAAATGCAAAATGGGAAAATGATGAGCGAAGGAAAAGAGATGTAACAAAACTCCCCCTTGAAAACGTGTTGTCTTCTGGGGGAGCTTTATTATCCTTCTTCTGCATGGAGAAGCTCCCATTCTTCCATGAGGGCATCGACGGCTTTTTTCGCTTCATCGATGGTCTGTTGATGTGAGAGAGCTTTCTCATGATCTGTAAACACTTCCGGATTACAGAGGGCTTCTTCATGTGTAGACAGTTGCTTCTCTAGTTCCTCAATGGAGGCTTCAATTTGTTCGATTCGCCGTTGACGCTGGCGCTCTCGTTTCTTTTGTTCCTTGTCCTGTTCAAAGCTCCCTTTCTTTGATGAGGCAGCTGCGGCATGTGAAGATGATTCATCGAGTCGTTCCCGCTCTTTGATTTCTTGCTTTTTCTCTAAATAGTAATCATAATCTCCTAAAAAGACAGATGGTTGTCCTCCATCTAGTTCGATAATTCGTGTCGCCATTCGGTTTAGAAAATAACGATCATGGGAAACGAACAAGAGCGTTCCTGGATAATCGATCAACGCGTTTTCCAACACTTCTTTACTATCGAGATCTAAGTGGTTGGTCGGCTCGTCCATAATAAGCAAGTTCGCTTTCTCCATCATAAGTTTGGCGAGCGCTAGGCGTGCCTTTTCGCCTCCACTCAAATCAGACACCACTTTTAGCACGTCTTCGCCGCTGAACAAAAAGTTTCCCAGAACCGTACGGATGTCCTTTTCAGGTAAAAGGGGGTAATCATCCCAAAGCTCATAAAGCACTTGTTTGTTCGAGTGCAAGTTCGCCTGTTCCTGATCATAATAGCCGATTTTTACGTGACTTCCATACTCAATGGTGCCCTGCTCAGCTTGAAGCTTTTTAGTTAACAGCTTTAGCAGCGTTGACTTTCCTGCACCGTTAGGTCCGATGAGTGCAACACTTTCTCCGCGATTTAGGTCAAGATCTAACCTAGAAAAAAGGGGATCTCCGTCATAACTGAACGTAAGATCGCGAACACGGAGAACATCATTACCGCTTTGTCGCTCGATATCAAAGAAAAAGGAAGCCGATTTTTCGTCGCTGTTCGGTCGATCTAGTTTCGTCATCCGTTCAAGGGCTTTTCGTCGACTTTGCGCCCGTTTTGTTGTCGACGCTCTGGCGATGTTACGTTGAATAAAATCCTCAAGCTTTGCCACTTCTTTTTGCTGTTTTTCGAACTCTTTTAACTCCTGCTCATACCGAAGTGCCTTCTCATCTAAATAGTGACTGTAGTTGCCGACATATTTCGTTGATTTCGTTCGTGAGATTTCATAGACTTGCGTCACGAGCTTATCAAGGAAATAGCGATCGTGGGAGACGATCAAAATCGCCCCAGGATACGCGGATAAATATTGCTCCAACCATGATAGAGTATCGATGTCTAAATGGTTCGTCGGTTCATCTAAAATAAGCAAGTCAGGCTTTGTCAGTAATAGCTTTCCGAGAGCAAGACGTGTCTTTTGCCCACCGCTTAGAGTGGCGATTTTCGTTTCATGGTAAGGAAAATCAGCAAATTGCAAACCAGCGAGAACATTGCGGATGTCTGCCTCGTATTGATAACCGCCACGATCTTTAAACTCCACTTGCAATGAGTCATATTCCTCCAAGAGCTTTTCGTAGCTCGAGGCATTGTTTAAAAGAGAAGGGTTCGCCATTTGTTCTTCCATTTTCCGCAATCTCCGTTCCATTTGCTGGAGCGGTTCAAAGACAGACAGCATCTCGTCCCATATCGTGAGGTCGGATTCTAAACCTGTATGCTGCTCTAAATAGCCGATTTCTACACCTTTAGGAATGATGAGATCACCGCTATCATAGGAGAGCTTGTCCGCGATGATTTTTAATAACGTCGACTTCCCGGCTCCGTTTCGGCCGACAAGGGCGACGCGATCTCCTGTTTTTACTTCAAGCTTAATGTTCGACAAAATCGTTTCGGCCCCGAACGATTTTGTGATATTCACACATTGCAATACAATCATTTTTATCATCCTACATTCATTTGTTGTCTATTTTAAGTGTACCGTAATACCGGTCGATCAACAACAAACGACTCTGAAAGTAAAACGATTACATGGTTTGAGAAAATAGTGTACAATAGTAAACGACATGAATAAGGACGTGTAGATAATTGGGGGCAGACTATGAACAACGAACCAACGAAAATTCCACAAGCAACGGCTAAACGTTTACCGTTATACTATCGCTTTCTTGAAAATTTGCACGCTTCAGGAAAACAACGGGTCTCCTCATCTGAGCTAAGTGAAGCAGTCAAGGTGGATTCAGCGACGATTCGGCGTGACTTCTCCTATTTTGGTGCACTCGGAAAAAAAGGCTACGGCTATAACGTCAATTATTTGCTAACCTTTTTTCGAAAGACGCTTCATCAGGATGAGCTGACGAAGGTCATGCTCATCGGTGTAGGGAATCTAGGGACCGCCTTGTTAAACTATAACTTTTCAAAAAACAATCATACGCAAATTGTCATGGCGTTTGATGTAGATCGGGAAAAAATAGGGAATACTGTTAGTGGTGTAAAAATCGAAAATCTTGACAATTTAGAGAACAAAATAACGTCAGACGTATCGGTGGCGATCTTAACAGTGCCTGCTGCGGTTGCCCAAAAAACAGCAGACCGTCTCGTAAACGCTGGAGTGAAAGGGATTTTGAACTTTACACCAGCAAGAATTGCGGTGCCAGAGCACGTTCGTGTTCACCATATTGACTTATCGGTTGAATTGCAGGCGCTCATTTATTTTTTAAAGCATTATCCTTTATAATAGGATATAGGACAAGAAGGGGGTGTCAGTATGCCTGGAGGATTAGGTGCAGGTAGCATTCTTATTATTGCACTTGTTGCGTTGCTTATTTTCGGACCGAAAAAATTGCCTGAGCTTGGGAAAGCGGCAGGAAACACATTGCGTGAATTTAAAAATGCTACAAAGGGCTTAGCGGACGAGGACGACGATAAGAAAAAGTACGAGAATCAACAGAACGGACAGTAGGAAGGTAGTTGTATGAACGAACGAGACATGTCCTTAATGGACCATATCGCCGAGTTAAGACGGCGGATTTTAATCATCGTCGTCTTTTTTGCCATCGCCTTGGTTGTCGGATTTTTTCTGGCAACACCGATGATTACGTATTTACAAGGCGCACCGACGGCACAAGACCTTCCGATGAACGCATTCAAATTGACAGATCCATTGCGGGTCTATATGACATTTGCTTTTACGAGTGCGTTTATTCTTGTATTTCCCATTATTTTATATCAATTGTGGGCCTTCGTCAGTCCAGGTCTTCATGAAAACGAGCGCAAGGCCACATTAGCGTATATACCGATTGCATTTTTCCTATTTCTTGGTGGACTTTCGTTTGCCTATTTTATTTTGTTTCCGTTTCTGATCCAATTTATCGGGGGATTAGCGGAACGGTTACACATTAACGAGCTTTATGGGATCAATGAATACTTTACGTTTTTGTTCCAGATTACGATGCCGTTCGGTGTGCTATTCCAACTGCCGGTGGTGGTTATGTTCCTCACAAGACTTGGAATCGTGACCCCGGAATTTTTGCGCAGTGTACGGAAATATGCCTTTTTTGTCTTACTAGTCGTCGCAGGTTTTATTACACCACCTGAACTAATTTCCCATTTAATGGTTACGGTACCTCTATTACTGCTGTACGAATTTAGCATTTGGGTATCACACTTAACATATCGAAAAGTACAAAAGCTAGAGAAATTGAGGCAAGAAGAATATAGACAGGAGGAGGGCTAGGCTTACTAGCTCTTTTTTCTATTAACGGAAAGACAAACTCATGATAACTGTAACAGTAAAATGTAATGGAAACTGTTCTAACATGGGCTAAAATCAGGACATTCTAATCGAAAATCTGTTAAGATGGATAATAGTTATTTCGAAAAGCGAAATGGTGTGACAGATGATGAAAAACATTCCGAAAAAATGGATGGTCGTTTGTGCCGTCTTGTTCGGTTCATTCACGATGATTTTAAATAATAGTATGCTTAACCCTGCCATCCCTCAATTGATGAACGTCTTTGAAGCGGATGCCGTTGCCACCGGCTGGGTCATCACGATCTTCATGGTCGCGATGGGGATGACGATGCCGCTCACAGGCTATCTAGGTGATAAGATCGGAAAAAAAGAGGCATATATTCTCGGTCTTGGCATTTTTGTGCTCGGCTCTTTGCTTGGCGCATTGTCATGGAATTTACCTTCCTTGATCGTCTTCCGCGGATTGCAAGGAATTGGTGGTGGGGTCATGATGCCTTTGTCCATGACGCTCATTTTCGATGCGTTTCCGCGAAATGAGCGGGGCTTAGCAACGGGCGTATGGGGCGTTGCCTCCATGATGGCGCCGACCATTGGCCCGACTCTTGGCGGATTTATTGTTGAGACATCCAATTGGAAATATCTCTTTTTAGTTAACATTCCGTTTGGGCTACTCGGCATTATTGCCGCCGTCATTTATCTACCAAAAATCGCGCGAAGTGGACAAATCAAACTGGATCGTTGGGGCTTTTTATTTGTGACGGCCGGAGTTGGCTCGATTCCTTTAGCGTTCGGTCGGATGTCGGATTTAACCCATTTAACCGAATGGATAAACGGGGTTTTACTGTTACTTGGAGCGTTGTGTCTGTACGTGTTTGTGCAAGTGGAAAAACGTGCAGAGCAGCCACTTTTAGATTTGAGCCTTTTTCGCATCCCAGCCTATTCTTTAAGTATATGGGTAGCAGGTATTTCATCGATCGGATTATTTGCGGGAATTTTTCTCGTGCCGCTTTTGCTCCAGCAAGTATACGATTATGGCCCGATTATGACAGGACTTGTATTCTTACCTTCTGCCCTTTTTACGGGACTGACGATGTCGATCGGTGGCCGTATGTTGGATAAGCGTGGCCCGAGTGGGATTATGACGGCCGGGATGATGATTGCGGCTGTTGGTACGTTCGCTCTTGGCTACCTTCATCTTGAGACGGCATTATGGTATATTTTTGCTTGGATGGCGATTCGCGGGGTAGGTATGGGATTGACGACGATGCCAGCAACTACGACAGGGATGAATGCTATTCCTGAAGGACTTATCTCCCGTGGGTCAGCAATGAACAATGTGTTGCGACAAATGAGCTCGGCGTTCGGGATTGTGTTTATCTCTGTGTTCTTTGAGGTACGCCGCGGCCAGCTTGCCCTTGTCTCTACCTCTTTTGAGGAAGCGACTTTGCAGGCAATCAATGAAGGTTTTTTCATTGTTGGATTCCTCACGGCTCTTTCCATCCCAGCAGCATACTGGTTGGAAAAAAAAGCGAAGCAAGGTGAACAAGAGCGGGTCAATTCCACGGCAAGTTAATGGTTGAACAAAAGATCAAGGGAAGACGCCTTGGTCTTTTTTTAATCGGAGGACCACTTTAGCACAACAGCAGGAAGTAAGGGAGTAAACATGGAAGAACGTCTAAGTAAATGCCGCGCGACGATCGAACTTCATTTTTGGAGTAGTTCAGTGACTATGTAAGCATAGGAGGTTGAAAAAGATGAACACAATCGTAATTGCACCGGACTCTTTTAAGGAGAGCATGACCGCTTTACAAGCAGCAAGAGCGATAGAAAAAGGATTCAGGCGTGTTATTCCTAATGCTAACTATCGGCTCATTCCGATGGCCGATGGTGGAGAAGGGACGGTCCAATCGATCGTTGATGCTCTTCAAGGTGAGCGAAAGGTAGTTAAAGTCGAGGGACCATTAGGAGATACGGTGGAGGCTGAATATGGCCTTTCGGGAGATAGAAAAATCGCTGTTATTGAGATGGCACAGGCGTCTGGTCTTCATCTCGTACCGAAGGAAAAGCGGAATCCGCTATGGACATCTACCTATGGGACTGGACAATTGCTCATCGATGCCCTCGATGAAGGTGTAGAGCAAATCATCCTAGGAATTGGAGGGAGCGCCACAAACGATGGCGGTGCCGGCATGGCGCAGGCAGTCGGTGTCAGGCTGCTGAAAGAAAACGGGGAGCCGATTGGAAAAGGTGGAGGTAAACTAAAGGAGCTTGCACGAATCGACATGAGTAAGGTAGATCCAAGAATCCAACAGGTGAAGCTTCAAGTGGCATGTGATGTAGACAACCCGTTAGTGGGTGAAAAGGGAGCGGCGGTTGTTTATGGGCCGCAAAAAGGAGCCACGCGAGCAACGATCCGCGAACTGGATGAACAGCTTTTGCACTTTGCCAACATCATTGAAGAGGAGTTAGGAAAAGAAGTGGCTTCGATTCCAGGTGCGGGTGCGGCAGGAGGATTAGGGGCAGGGCTAATCGCTTTTCTTGACGCAATGCTCAGCCCAGGAGTGGAGCTCGTGTTACAGGCAACTAATTTTCATGAGCTCGTGAAGGATGCAGACCTCGTCATTACAGGTGAAGGAAGAATCGATCAACAAACGGTGTATGGGAAAACACCTATTGGGGTAGCAAAGGCGGCTAAACAATATGGTGTGCCGGTCATTGCGATTGCCGGAAGCTTAGGCCAAGGTTATGAAGCGGTTTTTGAGCATGGAATTGATGCTGCTTTTTCTCTCGTTCCGCGGATCATGTCATTGGACGAAGCGATGCAACAAGGCGATTCATTACTAGAACAAGCAGCCCGAAATATAGCGGTAGTTTCATCATGGAATAAAAGCACTTGACATACAATAGGGGGGTATAGTACATTGTGAGAGAAGAGAAAAGGAGGGGTAAAAAGTGGAGACTACTTTAAATGTAAAAGGAATGTCTTGTCAACATTGTGTGAAAGCAGTTGAAGAAAACGTCGGGCAATTAACAGGGGTAGAAAAAGTTACTGTTCAGTTAGATAAAGGAACAGTTAATGTGAGCTATAAAGAGGATCAAGTCTCGATTGATAAAATTAAGGATACAATTGAAGACCAGGGATATGATGTAGAATAAGCTTTGCCGTCTCATTGACGGCTTTTTATACGAAATGTTATATACCTAATAGGGGTATAGGGAGGTGTGAGAATGAAAAATCAAAAAGAATTAACGTTGGATATTCAGGGGATGACATGTGCCGCTTGCTCCAATCGAATCGAAAAGGGCTTACAACGGATGGATGGCGTTCAAGAGGCAAATGTAAACTTAACGCTTGAACGATCGACGGTAGTGTATGATCCAGAGAAGGTTCAGCCAGAGCAGGTTATTGAAAAAGTAGAGCAGCTCGGGTACAAAGTGGTAATCGACAGAGTGGAATTTGACGTGGTTGGAATGACGTGTGCCGCTTGTGCTAACCGAATTGAAAAGAAGCTGAATCGTCTTGAAGGGGTCCACAAAGCGGTTGTTAACCTTGCGCTTGAAACGGCTACGGTCGAATACAGACCGGAAAGTGTATCACCGTCTGATTTGGAACAGGCGATCGAGCAGATAGGTTACACACTAAAGCGCAAAACAGGTGACGCTGAAGAAGGAGATGTACGGGAACGTGAATTACAAAAACAGAAGCGCCGCTTTTGGATTTCAGCGGTTTTAACGTTTCCCCTCCTCTGGTCGATGGTGACACATTTTGAATTCACTTCGTTCATTTGGATGCCTCATCTATTTATGGATCCATGGGTTCAATTGTTGCTTGCGACACCCGTTCAGTTTTATATAGGGGCTCCGTTTTACGTTGGAGCGTATAAAGCCCTTCGCCATAAGAGCGCGAACATGGATGTACTCGTCGCCCTCGGTACATCGGCTGCTTATTTTTACAGCATGTATCTCGGCTATGATTGGTTGTATGGGACGCGGGAGGGGATGATGCCGGAATTATATTTTGAAGCATCAGCGATTATCATTACCCTTATTGTTCTTGGAAAATACTTTGAAGCAAGAGCGAAGGGCCGTACGAGTGAGGCGATTCGTAAGCTTCTTGGCTTGCAGGCGAAAACAGCCCGCGTCATTCGAGAGGGGAAAGAGGAGCAAATTCCGTTGGAAGAAGTGAAAACAGGGGATCTCCTTCTCGTCAAACCAGGCGAAAAAATTCCCGTCGATGGAGAAGTGGTGGAAGGCTACTCTGCCGTGGATGAGTCAATGCTTACCGGGGAGAGCATCCCAGTCGAAAAAGATGTTGGCGATCAAGTCATCGGTGCTACCGTTAATCATAACGGGTCACTTCGTATTCGAGCCACGCGAGTCGGAAAAGATACGGCCCTCGCGCAAATTGTGAAAGTGGTCGAGGAAGCGCAAGGCTCAAAGGCAGATATTCAACGTGCGGTCGATAAAGTCTCTAGTGTTTTTGTTCCTGTCGTTGTTGCTATTTCCGTCCTTACGTTTCTCGTATGGTATATGGTGATTGATCCAGGCAACGTCACAAGTGCACTCATTCCGACGATTTCCATTTTGGTCATCGCGTGCCCTTGTGCTCTAGGGCTTGCAACGCCGACATCCATTATGGCTGGTTCGGGTAGATCCGCAGAGTTAGGTGTGCTGTTTAAAGGCGGTGAACATCTTGAACATACGCAGCGAATTGATACAGTTGTTCTCGATAAAACGGGAACGGTGACGGAAGGAAAACCGTCGCTTACTGATTTCGTCACGTACGGATCAGCTGACGAGAAGGAAATGGCCACCATGCTTCATGCTGCAGAACGGCGATCTGAACACCCATTAGCAACAGCGATTGTGGACGGGATGAAACAGCTAGGCGTGGATCGCTTGGAGGCTGACTCGTTTTCTGCGATTCCGGGACATGGCGTTGAAGCGATGGTTGCTGGAAGGAACGTGCTCGTTGGAACGAGAAAGCTCATGGCCGAGCATCAGGTTGATTATAAAGAAGCGCTTTCGAGTGCCGAAGCGCGAGAAGCCCGAGGGGAAACGGTGATGTTCATGGCTGTTGACGGCATTCTAACAGCTCATGTGGCCGTAGCCGATCAGTTGAAGCCATCTTCTAAAAAGGCCATCGAACGGTTAAAGGCGCTTGGATTGGACATTGTCATGTTAACAGGGGATAATGAACGGACGGCCCGTGCTGTTGCGAATGATGTTGGAATTGAACAGGTGATTGCTGAAGTTTTACCGAAGGATAAGAGTGAACAAATCCGTAAGCTGCAGGAACAAGGACGAACGGTCGCCATGGTTGGCGACGGATTAAATGATGCCCCAGCATTAGCAACGGCCGATGTAGGGATGGCGATCGGTTCAGGGACCGACATTGCCATCGAGGCCGCTGATTTGACCTTGCTTGGGGATGACTTGCATCGGGTTGCAGATGCAGTCCTCATGAGCCAAAAAACGATGCGAAACATTAAGCAAAATTTATTTTTTGCTTTCGTCTATAATACGTCTGCAATTCCGATTGCTGCTGCCGGTTTATTAGCACCATGGGTAGCGGGAGCCGCAATGGCGTTCAGCTCTGTTTCCGTCGTCTTGAATGCATTACGTCTGCAGCGTTTCCAAATTAAATAATATTGAAAGGTTAGAGGGGGGTGCTAAGATGGCGCATGAACACAAAAGCCCATCACATCCACGAGATGAAAAGGAAAAAGAACAATTAATGAATCGGTTGAAGCGTATTGAAGGGCAAGTGCGCGGAATCCAAAAAATGATCGATGACGATCGATACTGTATTGATATTCTCGTCCAATTGTCGGCGATCGATGCGGCGCTAAAGAAGGTCAGCCTCAACTTGTTGGAGCGTCATACGAGTCATTGCGTGGTTGATGCAGTGGAAAAAGGGAAGAGCGAAGAAGCAATCGCCGAGTTAATGGATGTGTTTGAACGTTTTTCAAAAATATAAAAAGGGGGGGGCTGAGAATCCCCCCTTTTTCGTTTGGTAAAAGCTTACCGGTCTCTTTTTTTCAGTTGTTTTCCAAGCTGGTAGAAGCGAATGGCGATAATTACATTATAGGCAGCCATGGCAATCATGATCCACGCCCATAAATTCCAGCCATTTTCATTCACGACGTGAATCGCAAAAAAGGTGACTAACCCTGCCATCGTAAAATACAGGAGGGTTAAAAAGGTAGGACTGATCTTCATAACAACCCTCCAATAAACATTTGTAGTTCTTCTAGCTGTCTTTGTAGATCCATAATTTTGTCATAAAAAATGAGGTTGACGAGCACGACATAGACGTTAATGGCCACATGGGCAACAATTGGAACGAGAATCCGTTTCGTTTTTACGTAGAGGAAGGCAAATGCAAAGCCAGCGGCTGTATAGACGAGTAAATGGGTGAAGTCGAGATGGACGGCGGCGAAAATGAACGAGCTTAAAAGCGCGGCAATCCAAAAATTAAATCGTTTATACAAGGCGCCGAAAATAATCATTCGGAAAACAATTTCCTCTAAAATTGGGCCAATAATGGACGTGACGATGATGAATGCAGGGAAGGCTCTAGTGACTTCAACGATCATCTCCGTATTTTCCGATCCAGGCTCAATCCCAAATACAGTCATTTCAATATAAGCTGCGATTGCTTGGGCGACAAACACCAATATAACACCAAGAATCGACCAAGCGACTGCCTCCCCCCGTGAGGAACGGTTGCGAATCATGTGACGATTTCGGAAATCTGGTCGCAAAAGCCAGAGAATAATCGCCAATCCGATCGGGAACGAAATAAAGCTCCAAATGCCTGGAATTTGCTCTTGTTGGAACCCTAGTATTAATAGCAGAGGAACTCCTATAAAGGCGGAAACTTGAGTTAATCCATATGTAAGTATGACCAACCAATATCGTTTATTCAAGTTGAGATCTCCTTTATCATAAGGCTATACATCACTATATTTTAACATAGTTATTCGGAAAAAGCAGAAGGAATGCCAGATGGGATGAAGAATTATAGTTAGGGTGTATATCCAAAAAATACGAGGATATACTAGAAGAGGTTTCAAGCAATTTTTTCCTTTATGCCAAACCGATGTCATTCGAAAATTTTTTGTAAAAAAATTTGTGAAGGGCTTGCAAAATAAGCAGGTTCTGATTATCATTGTAACTGTGTTAGCACTCGTTTGAAGAGAGTGCTAACAAGGAAAATCTTATAAGCTCTAAAGGAGGGTGTTTTCCTTGTTAAAGCCATTAGGTGATCGTGTTGTGATTGAGCAAGTAGAAACTGAAGAAAAAACGGCGAGCGGTATCGTGCTTCCTGATACGGCGAAAGAAAAGCCACAAGAAGGACGTGTCGTTGCTGTTGGTACGGGTCGTGTCACGGAAAATGGTGAGAAAATCGCGTTGGAAGTGAAAGAAGGCGATTCTGTCATCTTCTCTAAGTACGCAGGTACGGAAGTAAAATATGATGGTAAAGAGTATTTAATCCTTCGTGAAAGCGATATTCTCGCGATTATCGGTTAATTTTACGTAGGGTTATCCCTACATACATGTAAGACGAGAGGTTTTTGTTTATTCCTCTTTTGTAAAATACCATTCAGGAGGTTGAGAATAACATGGCAAAAGATATTAAGTTTAGCGAAGACGCACGTCGCTCTATGCTTCGTGGTGTAGATAAACTTGCTGATGCAGTAAAAGTAACGCTAGGACCAAAAGGTCGTAACGTCGTTCTTGAAAAGAAATTCGGTTCTCCACTTATTACAAATGACGGTGTAACCATCGCAAAGGAAATCGAATTAGAAGATGCGTTTGAAAACATGGGTGCAAAGCTTGTTGCAGAAGTGGCAAGCAAGACAAATGACATTGCTGGGGACGGTACAACAACAGCAACGGTCCTTGCACAAGCGATGATTCGCGAAGGCTTGAAAAACGTCACGTCTGGCGCGAACCCAATGGTGATTCGTAAAGGAATCGAAAAAGCGACTCAAGTAGCCGTTGAAGAACTTTCTAAAATCTCTAAGCCAATCGAAGGCAAAGATTCAATCGCTCAAGTTGCGGCGATTTCTTCTGCTGACGATGAAGTAGGGAAAATCATTGCTGAAGCAATGGAGCGCGTAGGTAACGACGGCGTTATTACGATCGAAGAGTCTAAAGGATTCTCTACAGAGCTAGAAGTGGTTGAAGGTATGCAATTTGACCGCGGCTATGCGTCTCCTTACATGGTGACAGACTCTGACAAGATGGAAGCGGTTCTTGACAACCCTTATGTCTTGATCACAGATAAGAAGATTTCTAACATCCAAGAAGTATTACCAGTTCTTGAGCAAGTTGTACAACAAGGCAAGCCAATCCTTATCATTGCTGAGGATGTAGAAGGTGAAGCTCTTGCAACACTTGTGGTGAACAAACTTCGTGGAACATTTAACGCAGTAGCGGTGAAAGCTCCTGGATTCGGTGATCGTCGTAAAGCAATGCTTGAAGACATCGCGATCCTTACTGGCGGTGAAGTGATCACAGAAGACCTTGGACTTGACTTGAAATCTGCGAACATCGCACAGCTTGGTCGCGCAAGCAAAGTCGTTGTAACGAAAGAGAACACAACGATTGTTGAAGGTGCTGGCGAAAGCGATAAAATCGCAGCTCGCGTTAATCAAATCAAAGCACAAATCGAAGAAACAACATCTGACTTCGATAAAGAAAAACTTCAAGAGCGCTTAGCGAAGCTTGCTGGTGGCGTCGCTGTTCTTAAAGTCGGTGCAGCTACTGAAACTGAAATGAAAGAGCGCAAACTCCGCATCGAAGACGCGTTGAACTCTACTCGCGCGGCTGTAGAAGAAGGAATCGTTGCTGGTGGTGGTACTGCCCTTGTGAACGTGATTAAAGCAGTCTCTAGCATCGGTGCAGAAGGTGACGAAGCAACAGGTGTGAACATCGTTCTTCGTGCCCTTGAAGAGCCAGTTCGTCAAATTGCTCACAACGCAGGTCTTGAAGGCTCTGTGATCGTCGAGCGCCTCAAGAAAGAAGAAGCTGGCTTCGGTTTCAACGCAGCAACTGGTGAATGGGTGAACATGGTTGAAGCTGGTATCGTTGACCCGACAAAAGTAACTCGTTCTGCGCTTCAGCACGCAGCATCTGTATCCGCTATGTTCCTCACAACAGAAGCGGTGATCGCTGATAAGCCTGAGGAAAACGAAGGCGGCGGCGGAATGCCTGACATGGGCGGAATGGGTGGCATGGGCGGCATGATGTAATTAGGCTTAAAAAGCCCTATTACATCAATAGTTTCAGCTATTAACGCTTAGAACTATCCGCGCATTTGTCCTCGCAACTATATGAAAAATGAGAAAACCCTCGTCTATTTTAGGCGGGGGTTTGTTTATGAGTGGTAGAGAAGAATGTTTTTATTTTAATTGTTAACTTGTCTTTTTCTTCGTGAATGTTCATGTTGGTATTAATGTCACTATAACCAAAAATGCTACTGGATCTCTTTAATACCTACAATAGCCTCATTAAGTAGGGGTGTATGGGTATGACGAAAAGAGTAGGGAGTGATATTTCTTTTCAATCTCGGCTTTTTTTAATCTTGGTTTCAAGTACTTGCTGCAACTGTAGATGCCATCATCCCGAGCCAAAACAAACTTCAAATAATGTTTGGATCAGGGGTGTTCTTCCTCCAAAGCATCGATAAATCGATCGATTTCTTCCTCTGTACCTTCAGCATCCATTATATTTTCTACAAGCTCGATTTTTTTCTTTACTGGTCATCTTTACCTTCTATATAGGCTAGAAATAATCTTGAAGCTCCTCTTCAGCAAGAAGTAATTTGTTTCAGCTTCGACATCTTTTAAAGGTGAAGTACCTCCCATTTTCGTAAATCCTAATTTGTGGGAGGCTCCTTTTGTCATCTCATTATCATACTAGGATTGTCTAAATTATAATAAATGGCCTGATTTAATATATCTAATAATTATGAAAATTATACCAGAGTAGACAAGGAATAATAAGTATTTTATACTAGTATCGGTAAAGTTATGATTATGATATTAGTCCTGGTTTTATGCCTTGAAAAAGGCGAGTGATTGAAATGGAAAGACGCAAAGCTGCGAGTCTGAAATCCTTCTGAATAGGGATAGTCGAGTTGTCAAAAAGGATCACAAATGTTTAATTGGCTATCCTCATTCACGTCTGAGGTAGCTTTTTATTTATTAGGCTTCGGTGGAATATGATGAGTATCGCAAACGATAAGAAAAAGGAGATGGAGAGATGATCGTAGTAGATAAACGAAAATATAAAATGGGGATTAATGAAACCGCAAAGGAAATACATGTACAGGTGCACGGTTTAATGAGAGAGGAAGATGTAGAAGGTTATATGAAAGATTTGCAGGACACCATTCATAAAGTGCCAAAACAAGAGTATACGTTCGTTGTTGACGCTACTTACCAAACACCAGTCCCATCAAAAGTTGTACCCCAGTTAGGACAAACGATGCAATTTTATTCTAGTTTAGGTTTTAAGGATATCATCGTAGTCAAACCTTCATCAAAAATTGCTCAAGTTCAAATCAGAAATGCTCTTGAAAGAATCGAGTTCCCTGGCAAATTTGTCGATCGTATCGCCCATTCGATGTAAAAGCTGCGTCATGGGGAATGATTAGATTATGATTTGAAAGGAAGTCAATACGTGCAAAAAACAGAAGTGTTATACACATATAAAATAATTACGAAGGAACAGACTGCGTTAATTGAGCAGGCCGCAGATTGTCTAGCCCGTTCATTTATCGGGGTGGATGTCTCAGGAAAATGGGTGCAGGAACCGATGGTAGGTCAATTAAATCTACGTTATGACGACTTCTATCAGTTCACAAAAGATTATTTAGATTCCACCGTAGAGCAGGGATATTGCGCAGTCGCTTTAGATCATGATCATCATGTTGTTGGTGTGCTTGCTGGCGATACCAATGCGCCAGAGATTATCGGAGAAGATGTATTTGAAGGTTCATTTTATGATATGAATGTGATTCTACGTGTTTTAGAAGATGTGGATAAACGTTTCATGGAAGACTTTAAAGAACGAAACGGAAAAGAGCTTGAAGATGGAGAGTTATTGCATTTGTTCATGTTAGGGGTGACAGCTGAATATAACCGTCACGACATTATTCAACAATTAGGGAATAAATTGATAACAAAGGCATCTTCGCAAGGATTAAAGGCGATTTTAGCTGAAGCGACAAACGCAAAGTCGATCCGTGTGATGGAGAAATATCACAATATGAAGAAGTATAAAGATGTAGAAGGAAATGAGATTGTACATAAATACGAAGAGAATGCTAGGTTAAAAGATATTCCTTCAGATATAGCAGATGGAACCTATATTTTAATCAAAGAGCTTTAAAGTGTTCATCATCGATTCTACACAATAAATAAAAAAGTAGGGGATTTGTTTATCATGGAAGCTATAATGGTTGTTCTTATTGTGATCTTATTGGGCACAACAGTGTATTTTGCATACCGGTATTTTTCGCTGAAGCACCAACCGATTCATAAAGAAATAACAAACGGAATGAAAGAAATAGTAGCAGGAAAACTGGTTAACAAAATGGACGAAAAAAGTTCCAATCATGCTGTATTTAATCAACTAATCGAGTTTGTTAGTCGTGTGAGGGAAAAGTTTCTTTTATTCTCAAAAAACGTACATGAAAAAGGAGAAAATCTAGCTGAAATTGGAGAATACGCTACTGAGAAGGCTGATATTGTCAGAGCAGCAATCGATGAGGTAGGTAGAGGATTAAACAAACAACTAGTGGCTACAGAAGAAAATGCCATGTCGATGGAAGAAATGACCCAAGCGATCGAAGATTTATCCCAGAGATCTAATGAAATTTCTGAACTGTCAAATACGACCTTAGACTTGACACAAGAAGGAAGCGAGAAGTTAAAGGATTCTTTGGAAAAAATGAAGCAGCTTAATCAAACAATCAATACAACCTATGATGCCATAAATAAACTTGGGGAAAAGTCCCACGAAATCGGCATGATTGTAAAAGTCATTACTGGGATTTCAGAACAAATTAATTTATTGGCATTGAACGCTTCCATAGAAGCTGCTCGTGCGGGAGAACACGGTAAAGGGTTTGCGGTTGTTGCAGATGAGGTTCGGAAATTGGCTGAGCAATCACGTCAGTCTTCTTCTGAAGTATCAAATATTGTGAAGAATATACAGGAAGAAACAGGAATTGTTGTAGGGTCAATGCAAAAAGGTACAGAAGAATTTGAAGATACAAATACGACCATAGTAGAGGTAGGAGCCATGTTTGAAAAGATTTTAACTGCTACGAGAACGATTGCTGAGAATAATGGGAATTCTTCTGCTAGTACAGAGGAATTATCAGCTGCCTCTCAACAGATCATGACAACAATTGAAGAAATTGCTTCAATCTCTCGTGAATCTGTTGAAATGTTTGAAGAACTAACAGAAATTAGCGATGATGAACTATCTACATTGGAAAAACTAGTCCAAGAAGCAAAGCCGCTCTTAGCGTTAAAACAAGATGTAAATCAGTTACTATTGGCATGGGATCGTGAAGATGAAACAGAGGACATGAATCAAGAGACGGAAGATAAAATCAGTGTAGCGGTTTCATGATGGCTGGAAAAACATAAGATGCTTCTCATAGGTTTGATCAAACTTGTGTGAAGCTTCTTTTTTGTATGGGGCATAATTGAGTAATCGTTAGTGCTTCCGTCATACTATTTTTTTACGGTCTAACACTTACCAGTGCTTTCTTTGTTAGAAGGCAGCAGGCGAATCTAAATCATTTAAGGTCCTAATGGTTTTGAAAAACTACTTCTAGTAAAAAGCATCAAGGAGGTCAACAATGGCGGAAATACATAAATTGTTTCCCAGTATGGATGGGAATGATTTTCAGAGAGAGGAATTATTGTCCTACTTTAAGACAATTTTAACAAAGATAGATGAATTAAAAGATCCTAACAAACTAACGCTAGGAGAAATGCCAGCATACACAGAGGATTACTATAATCGTATGATTCATCAGGCAGGCATTCCGAAAGCGGGGATGGAAATAGAAGAAGTCATTCAGAAACTCATAAAATTGGTTGAAGGTCATAGGTATGTCAATCGAAACTATGTAGCTAATGCAGCACCTCTTCCGAATATTGCTAGTATCATCGGGAATTTAGTGATGGTGCTAGTCAATGGAAACAATTTATGGGATGTGGAAGGTTCAGCAGCCGCTGCTGCCGAAGTCGAAGTCACAAGCATGCTGTCAAAGCTCATCGGATACGATGAAAATGTAAGTTCAGGGTACACAACTTGGGGAGGTCAAGGGGCTGTCTTTAACTCCTTACGTCTTGCTATTGCCCGTTATGCTCCAGATTCAAATGAAACAGGCGTACCTGAAAATCTTTATTGCTTTTGTTCAGAGCTATCCCACTATAGCCTGTATAAGTCGCTAGAAGCAACTGGGATCGGGGTAAGAAACCTGGTTCGTGTAAAAGTAAATGATGATCATTCGATGGATGTACAAGATTTAAAAGAAAAAATGGAGCATGTCATTGCAAAGGGTGGTGTTCCGCTATATGTTCTTGCCACAATGGGAACAACTGATACATTTGGGATTGATGACATAAGGGAAATGAAGCGGATTGCGGTAGAGTTAGAGGACAAATACCATTTACAGCCAATCTATATCCATGCCGACTCAGCTATGGGGGGAATGTATGCCTTCTTTAATGATTACGACTTTGAAGGCAATCCGCTGGGGCTTGAAGACAACGTTCAAGAGGTATTGAAATCCTATCAACAGAAGTTTATACATATTCAGCTTGCGGATAGTCTAGTCTTTGATTTCCATAAACTAGGACAGACCCCCTATGTCACAAGTTTATTTTTGGTTAAAAACAGAGAGGACTTGAAGTATATCGATTTAGATGAAGCCGAAACACCATATGTTGGCAATCGTGGGTATGGAAGCTATCATACAGGCTACACATTGGAATGCTCGCGAATGGGAAGTGCTTTGGCGATTTATGCGTCATTATTAGCATTTGGCAAGGAAGGCTATCAAGAGCTATTAGCGAACTATATTCGCGTCAATCTTGCATTTAGAGAAGGGCTAACGAAAGAAGTTGCGAATGTAGCGATCACGAATGAGATTTCTCCGATTACGACCTTTCGCTTGTATCCAGAAAAGACAAAATGGCATGAAGAGTTGAGCGGGCTTTTACCTGTGGAAGAAGTAATGGAAATTAATCAATTTAATGAAGAGTTTGCGGAGGTCATTGGCGCCCAGCGAGATCAGATCTACTTTGGAAATACGAAAAAGCAGCGCCTAGTGAACGTAGCCAATTCAACGAAGCGAATATCCGTTTATGCCCATAAATTTTTTACGATTTCACCCTATTCAACGTTAGAAGAGGTTCACCGTTATGTTGAATTTCTAAAAGAACATCAAGACCTTTACTTGAAAACAAAAAGCATAGCTTACAATCTAAACTAAGCCCTACATTCTCATTTAAACATTAATGAAGAGAATGGTTACAATAGAAAGAAATCAAGCACTCGGAACGCTATGAAAGATATTTTATAGAGACAAGTGGTGAGGTCTTTTTCATTACAGTCTTTCATGAGATGCCCGTGGGCACTTTCGTTTAAGTTATCGACTTTTTCGAAGGTGCTTTTTTCATTGACAGTAAGGGGAGGTTCTCTCCGTGTTTTTCACATGTTTAGTAAGGGCTATAAAGATCGTAAGCAAATGACTTGACACTGAGAAATAGCATGTTGACGGAAAAGAGGTCAATCAATTATAATTTGAAAATGATTATCATTATTAATTATGTTCAGAAAGGAATAAAGACAGCATGTGTACATTAAATAGAAAACTAATCTTACTATTTGTCATTAGCTTGATCGCTAGTATTCTGGTAGGATGTGCAGAAAGTGAATCGGGAACAGCTTCAAATGAAGGGGAAGAGAATACAGAAAAATCGATCACTTTTTCTTGGCCGAGGGATATCGGGCCAATGAACCCTCATGTTTACAATCCTTCACAATTGTTTGCTCAATCGATGATTTATGAACCATTGGTCAGCTATACGGAAGGGGGAGAGCTGCAACCCCACCTTGCTGATTCTTGGACGATTTCCGAAGATGGTAAAGAGTATACGTTCAAGCTTCGTGAAGGTGTGCAATTTTCAGACGGGACGCCTTTTAATGCAGAGATTGTGAAAAAGAATTTTGACACGTGGATTGAACATTCAAGCCTCCATAGTTGGCTCGGGGTAATGAATGTATTAGAAAAGACTGAAGTAGTAGACGAGTTTACATTCAAAATGGTGTTAAAAGAACCTTATTATCCTGCGTTACAAGATTTGGCGGTCGTCCGTCCAGTACGTTTCCTGGGTGAAGCCGGTTTTCCTGACGGTGGAGACACTTCCCAAGGAATAAAAGAACCAATCGGGACAGGCCCTTGGATGTTATCTGATTACAAGCAAGACGAATATGCGGTGTTTACCCGCAACCCGAACTATTGGGGAGAAAGTCCAAAGATTGATAAAGTCACGGTAAAAATTATTCCGGACGCAGAAACACGGGTTCTTGCTTTTGAAAGTGGCGAACTGGATTTAATTTTTGGAGAAGGGGTCATTAGTATGGATGCCTTCAATCAATTGAAAGAATCCGGTCAATACGGAACGGATCTGTCGGAACCTGTTGGAACACGTAGCTTGCTCTTAAATACATCAAATGAAAAACTAGCAGACTTGCGAGTTCGCTTAGCACTTCATCATGGATTTAACAAACAGGCGATGGTAGAAGGCGTCACCCTTGGTTTGGAAGAGAAGGCGGATAACATTCTATCCACAAACTTTCCGTACACAGATATAGATGTTGAGCCAATCGAATACGATGTGGAGCAAGCAAATGCATATTTGAATGAAGCAGGATGGGAGTTACCTGCTGGTAAAACCGTGCGAGAAAAGAATGGAGAACAACTCGAACTAGAGTTGATCTACGATAAAACAGATCCAATCCAAAAAGCGATGGCCGAAACGATGCAAGCCGAATGGGCAGCAATCGGTGTCAAGCTAGACATTACAGGGTTAGAATTAACGACACAAATTCAACGACGAAGAGCCGGAGACTTTGATGTGGATTTTTGGTATAACTACGGGGCGCCGTATGATCCTCATTCCTTTATCAATGTTGTGGCTGAAGCCGGATGGGGGGTTGCAGAAGCCCATTCCAACTTGTCGATGAAAGAAGAATTAGATGAGCAAGTAAGAGCCACTCTTGCATCTACGGATGAGACAGAACGGCAAGAGCTTTACGGTTCGATTTTGAACACGCTACAGGAGCAATCGGTGTTTGTGCCAATCTCTTATATTAAGAAAACAGTTGTGTATCAGGAGAATGTAAATGAATTTATTTTCCCAGCGAATCGGGATGAACACCCATTTAACGGGATTGATGTGAGCAACTAAACGTAGGAGGCCATGGATGGTTAGCTATATCGCGAAACGGATTTTCGCAGTGATTCCCATTGTTCTCTTTGCGATTTTCATCATGTTTGTTTTTATACGCCTCTCACCGGTGGATCCGGCTGAGGCGTATCTAACGGCAGCTAATATTCATCCAACCGAGGAACTCTTGGCTGAGAAGCGACATGAATTTGGGTTGGATCAGCCTATGGTCGTTCAATATGTCCAAACGATCGTGAAGGTTTTCCAACTGGATTTCGGTCACTCTTATGTTACGAATCAACCAGTTTGGGATGAGGTCACGGCTAGGGTGCCTGCCACGTTGCAGCTTGCGGTTAGCAGTATTTTTCTGGCCGTCCTTATCAGCATTCCACTCGGTTTCTTATCAGCCATTTATAAAAACAGCCTGATTGATCGATTCAGCAGGCTTCTCTCTTATTTAGGTGCTTCGATTCCTCAATTTTGGCTAGGGTATTTATTAATCTTTTTTTTCTCGGTCAAGCTGAATCTCTTTCCGGTCGAAGGAAGGGGATCTTGGGCGCATCTTGTGCTCCCAACTGTCACCCTATCACTGGCGCTAATTGCCATCTATACTCGTCTCTTTCGTGCCAGTGTCCTAGAGCAAATGCAGGAGTCTTATGTTTTGTATGCCAGGACGCGAGGCATTAAAGAAAAAGTCATCATGGTGAAGCATGTGTTGAAACTAGCGATTTCACCTGTTATTACAGGACTAGGTATGAATGTAGGGAAATTGCTGACTGGGACGATTATCGTAGAACAAGTATTTTCTTGGCCTGGGTTCGGGCGTTATTTTGTTGATGCGATTTTTAACCGGGACATTCCCGTGATCCAATGTTACGTGCTGTTAGCTGCATGTCTGTTCATTGTGTGCAATTTAATTGTGGATCTTGTGCAACTGGTAATGGATCCTCGTATTTCATTGAAAGGAAGGGCCGAATATTGATTTCGAGTATGCAGATCGCCTTGAAAAGTCAGAAGACCGTGGTCGTATGCTCGGTCATTTTATTCGTTTTTTTCCTCGTGGCCATCTTGGCTCCGTGGATTGCTCCCCATGATCCGATTCAAGTGAATTTGGCGCTCAAGCTGTTGCCACCTTCGTGGGAATATCCGTTAGGTACCGACCAGTTGGGGCGCTGCAATCTGTCGCGACTTCTATTTGGAGCACGTGTTTCGTTAGGGTTTGCCACTTTGATCTTTATTTCCTCCCTAGGAATTGGATTGCTGGTCGGAGCGATTGCTGGTTATAGGGGAGGCTGGATTGATAGTGTATTAATGCGATTCTGTGAAGGGGTTATGGCGTTTCCGAATCTCGTGCTCGTTCTTGGATTAGTCGGGTTATTCGGTCCTGGACTGTGGCAGGTGGTTTTGGCCTTAGTGATGGTTCAATGGGTGTATTATGCTCGGATGTTTCGTAGTATGATCGTCAGTTTGAAGGAGCAAAACTTCATTACGGCTGCCCGAATAGGTGGATCGTCGCCATGGAAGATCATTAGGCGCCATATCATCCCCAATGTTCTTCCCCCGATTGTGGTCATCGGCACACTAGAAATGGGGTGGGCTATCATGGACATTTCCGCACTTTCATTTCTAGGACTGGGGATTCAGCCACCTACTCCAGAGTGGGGAGCGATGATTCATGAAGGGAAATCGTTTATTCGAAGTCATCCTGAATTAATGCTCTATCCCGGGATTATGATATTGCTTGTGGTTATGACATTTAATGTTTTAGGTGAGTCTTTATCGGATCGGTTTGGCATCAAACGACGTTTCTAAAAGGAATGAGGAAATTGATAAATAACAATCATCATGTCTTGAAGGTGAGAGATTTAAACGTCAAAGTAAAGTCAGATCAGGGGATGCTTCCACTTGTTCAGGATCTTCAGTTAGAGCTGAAACGAGGCAAAGTACTCGGTCTTGTTGGTGAAAGTGGTAGCGGGAAAACGATGACCTGTATGTCGATATTACAGCTTTTAGATCGGAAAACAACTTGCATAGAAGGAAGCATCCAATTGCAAGGACGTGAGCTAAATGGCTTAAAGGCAGAAGACATGCGGACGATTCGCGGGAAAGAGGTTGGCTACATTATGCAAAACCCGATGAATGCCTTCTCGCCAGTATTTACGATTGGTAATCAATTTATTGAAACGATTCGTACTCATACCGAACTGACAAAAAGGCAAGCGTTTGAGTTAGCGGTTGCTTCAATGGAAACGGTCCATTTGCCGAAGCCATCTGAGTTGATGCGACGGTATCCGTTCCAGCTAAGCGGGGGAATGCTCCAACGGGTGATGATTGCGATCTCGATGTGTCTACGTCCATCGGTCGTTATTGCTGATGAGCCGACAACAGCTTTAGATGTGACGAACCAATTACAAGTACTAAAGGAGTTAGATCGACTTCGCTTAGAATCTGATTCAGCCATCCTTTTGATTTCCCATGATTTAGGGGTGATCGCAGAACTAGCTGACGAAGTGGCGGTAATGCAAAAGGGACGAATCGTGGAAAAAGCAGACGTCTTTCAACTATTTGATCACCCTCAGCATGAATATACGAAAAAGCTTTTACAGGCGAGGCCCACATTGCCAATCTATGAACAGGCTCGAGAGTTCGCCTTTTAAAATTTGTGGAAGGAGGTGGGCAAGTGAGTTTACTAGAAGTGAGAGATGTGACCCATACGTATCGTACCTCCCTTTTGTTTTGGCGTGCGAAACAGCGGGCACCTGTTCTTACCAATGTGTCCCTTTCGATCGAAGAAGGGATGTGTATGGGGCTCCTTGGAACGAGTGGAGCAGGGAAAAGCACGTTAGGTAAAGTCATCCTTGGTCTTGCAAAGCCACAAAAAGGAACGGTTTTTTTCCAAGGACAAGATCTTTACCAAATGGACCCGAAATCCCGTAGACGTGTTCGCCGTGATCTTCAAGTCGTTTTTCAAGATTGCTATTCGTCCGTAAATCCGCGGATGACTGCTGAGCAAATCATCGGGGAACCTTTGGAAAACTACGAAAGATTGTCCGCCTCCGAACAGAAACGAAAGATTGCTCATTTACTAGACATGGTCGGGCTTCGTTCGGACGATATGAGAAAATACCCCCGTGAATTTAGCGGAGGGCAACTCCAAAGAATTAATATTGCGAGAGCCATTGCGTTAAAGCCGAAGCTCATTGTATTAGATGAATCTGTAAGTAGTTTAGATATGGTTAATCAAACCGTAATTTTGGAATTATTACGTGAATTAAAGGCAGCGTTCGGCCTTTCTTATCTTTTTATCACGCATGACATAAAAGCGGCGTACTCCATTTCCGATGAATTAGCTGTTATGGAGAAAGGACAGCTAATAGAACAATGCAAGGACAAAGCTCAACTCTTTTCGTCCAAGCATCCTGCTGTAAAGAATCTGCTCTCTTCCATCCTTTCTGAGCACCCTCGGCATCGGTCCATTTCTACGGGGAGTGTTTGAAATACACTCTTCGACGAGTGAGAACAAAGTACTTGAAAGAGACTCCCCTTGTAGAGGTGGATGGGGATGTAGAGAATTTTATCGTTCGCGATGATCCTGTAAGGGTGGCCCTAACCGACACCGCTAGTTTTTGAAGGGCGACCAAGTAATTTCCAAGCAGTATAGCCTTTTGATAGAAAATAAGCAATGAGTAATAAGCCAGCTAAGATACCATCAATCCATGCAATCATCCCGGCCCCCTCTACACCGCCTTGATGGAAAGTTCCTTTATTAAGTACTCTAGTCATTTGTTATGACAAAAATAGGAATAAACTGTTATACTATGTAATCATCCACCTGAATGCCACCCACTCATAAAAAACGAATCTAGAAAAGAAGGCGATTGCTTTTGATGAGACTGTTGCGAGCAAAACGTAAAGTAAGCCTAGAGCAGCTAGTGGAAAACGAAAATATACAGAACATAAGTGTAGATTACAACGGAAACCTTGTGATTTTATCAGTGACAAAGGATGGAGGGGACACACTTCACTCCATTTTTCATGTGACGGCATCGGGGGTAAGGAAAATTTTTGTGCCACCTGTTAAAGAAGCTTTTCACCATGTGCAGCCATTAAGGGAGCACTGGCTTCTTGTCAATGCACGGGTAATGGACAATCAAACGCATAATGCTTTTGTTTACGATGACCAACAGGGTTTGGTTACATCCTTTCATTTAGGGGATGGGATTGAGCATGTGCAAACGACGGATCAAGGTGATATCTGGGTAGGCTATTTTGATGAAGGTGTGTTTGGCGATACGATCGGCACGAGTGGTTTATTGTGTTTTGATCAAAAGGGAGACATCGTTTTTGACTTTGACGCTCTTGTAAAATTAAACAAAAAAATCCCGCTCATTGATGATTGTTATGCCTTAAATGTCATCACAAATGACACAGTGTATGTGTATTACTTTGGAGACTTTCCGATAGTAGCATTGCGTCATAAATCTGAGTATGAGCTGTGGAAAGATCAACTGCTTAAACGACCACCAATTGAAGGAAGCCAAGCGTTCTCCATTTGGGAAGATCACGTCCTGTTTAGCCATGGATACAAAGAAAAAGGAACTGTGCATCTTTATTCGTTCACACAAAAGAGCGTCAAAAGCTATCTTCCTGTCAATGAAGAGGGCGAGGTCATTCACTATGAGTTTGCTACTGGACGCCAGCATCTCTTGTATTTAGTGACTGAGAACACGGTCTATCAAATCGACCTAAAACTGTGTCTGTCCTCCTTTTAACGGGCAAGCATTTTAAAAAAAGATGCGCGTCGTCTAGCGCATCTTTTTTCGCTTGCTTACAGAAGCGACAATAAATAGCCACCGATAGCACCAGTTAGGACAATCACCCAAGGGGGCAGCTTCCAAAAAACGAGCATCGCGAATAAGAGGGCAGCAAAGGCAAAGTCGGTTGCTGATAAGATCGAACTCGTCCAGATTGGGTGATAGAGGGCAGCGATCAAAATTCCGACGACGGCTGCATTCACGCCCATTAACGCTCCTTTAACTTTAGGATTGCGGCGAAGCGAGTTCCAGAACGGCAATGTCCCTAAAATCAGGAGAAACGCTGGCAAGAAGATCGCCACTGTTGCGATGAGACCGCCTTGCCAACCATCAATGACGGCACCAATGTAGGCGGCAAATGTAAACAACGGTCCAGGGACAGCTTGGGCGGCACCATAGCCAGCAAGAAATTCGGCTTCACTTAGCCACCCTGTTGGAACAAATTCTCGTTCGAGTAACGGTAAGACGACGTGACCGCCACCGAACACGAGTGCTCCTGCGCGGTAGAAACTATCAAACATAGCAATCCAGCTTTGGTTGGTGAACTCTCTGAGGAGCGGTAGAGCGATCAAGAGCCCGAAAAACAACGTAAGGCAGACCGCTGCAAACCGGTGAGAAATCGGGAAGCTTGAATGCTCTAGCTTCTCATCGATCGTTTCGTTGCGAAAAAGAAGATAGCCCACGAATCCGGCAATCAGGATAACACCCACTTGCGTAAAGGCCGTTTGCCATAATAAAGTGAGAATTACTGCAAACAGGGCGATCGTTTTTCTTTTTACATCTGGGGTAAGGTTTTTCGCCATTCCTAAAATCGCATGGGCGACAACGACGACAGCAACGATTTTTAAGCCGTGAATCCAGCCTGCATCTTGAAATCCGAACGTAAGTAGTAGCAGGGCGAAAACGATTAAAGCAATCACGGACGGGAGGGTGAACCCAAGAAAAGAGACAACCCCACCCAATACACCTGCGCGCATGACGCCGATCCCAATCCCTACTTGGCTACTAGCTGGACCAGGCAAGAACTGACAAAGGGCGACTAAATCGGCATAGCTCTTTTCGTCCAGCCATTTTCTCCGGCGGACATACTCCTCGTGGAAATAGCCGAGGTGGGCAATGGGGCCACCGAATGATGTGAGCCCAAGCCGGGTTGACACGATTAAAATTTCGAGTAACGTTTTTATATTGTTGCCTTTTTGTACTGACATAGCTCCTCCCTCTTTTGCTTATTCTTTAATTTCTTTAAAAAGTTCATAAGCTTTGCTCCGTGCTTCCTTTAAGACGGATTCCCCTTTGGCAGTGGTCGTATAATATTTGCGAATCTTTCCCTCCACCTTTTGTTCTTGTTTTACTAATAGGCCGTCCGCCTCCATACTATGGAGAATCGGATAGAGGGTACCTGCACTCATGTCATATCCGTGCTCTTTCAGCTCTTCAAGCATCCATAATCCAAAGATCGGATGCTCCTTTGCATGGTGCAAAATATGGATTTGGATAAAGCCTAGGAATAGCTTCCGTAAAATTTTATCCTCCAAACGATCATCCCTTCCTATTATCGATATTCAATATCGGAATTCGATAATAAAACGATAACAAATTGACACTTGAATTTCAAAGGGATCGAGAAGAATTAACAACATCTTTACAAATGGATAAGCCAAAAAGACAGTAATAAATGGTGAAAATAAGGTATAGTTATCCAATCGAATGAAGGAGAGGAGGAGAATAACCAATGAATCTATTAAGTGATGTCGTTTTAAGACTCGCCCTCTCCATACCTGTAGAGCCAATTAATGAAATGGTAAAAAGGGGGGATCAAAAAGTTGGGTTTGTTGTTAGCTTTGCTTATCAGGCGGTGACAGCAGGGCTTGAACTGGTGATCAGTCGCTGATAGGAATGGTCACTAAGCGACGTTCTTAACAGTCGCTTAGCTGATTTTAACATACGGGAAATCGGTTAACGGCTATCTTTATCAACACTTACGTTTCGACCAGGATAAAACTTTAAGGACTCAATCGGTTCATTCACTTTCGCCGTTCGTTCACGGCAGCTAATTTTATAAATCGCCGTTCGACTACCTAACGACGAGCGGTATTTCTCTACGTGGCTCGCAGCGAGTGGTGAATGATAATAGCCGGGGACGTATTTATCTAACATTTGCTGCATGGCTTCGGTTCCTTCCTCTATCGCTGAAACGGGTTCGATCGTTCCGAAAATGATAACGCTCATGTAAGCCGTATCGGTGTGGGCGGGGACCGGAGACACGATCGTTCCGAGATCCTCACATATGGTAAAACACACTTCGGGATTTGCTTCGATCATCTTGATCTTTCTCCCTTCAGTTGCCCCATGAAAATAAATCGCGTGGTTATGCCAGACGAAATTTAATGGGATCACATACGGTTGATCGTTCGTTGAAAGCCCTAAAAATCCAGTTCTTGCTTTATTGAGAAACTCAGTGATTTTTTTCTCGTCCTTGCATTCTCTTTTCGTATAACGAATCGCGTTCATAAATAAACATGACCTCCTTAGAAAATTGTTATAATGAGTGTATAGCGTTGTTGACCTCTTCAAAAGGGACAAAAATAAAATATTTAATAGGGTCAGTAGGGAGGCAGAGATGATTCAAATCACCCCTTTTCTTGATTCAAAAAGGAAAACACCACTTTATGTTCAGTTGTATCAATATATAAAAGAAGGCATCGAATCAGGCCAGCTTAAATCAGACACATTTTTACCGTCTATTCGAGAGCTAGCTCTCCATTTACGTGTCAGTAAAAATACCGTGGAGGGCGCATATCAACAATTGATCGCTGAAGGGTATGTGGAAAGCATTCCGCGAGTTGGTTTGAAGATACTAGAGTTAGAAGCAACATTTTTGTGTGACAAAGGAGGCAAACAACTTCAAAATGTGACAATGGGTGAAATCCAACGAGAACATAAGTCGATAGAATACGATTTTGTTTATGGTGAAATAGACACGGCACACTTACCGCTAAAAGTATGGAAAAGACATGTGCAAGAGGTATTGAAGGGAGCGAGCGAAGAACTCTTGATGTACGGCGATCCCTTTGGTGATTGGCATTTACGCCAAGAGCTTAGCCACTATCTTTTGCAATCGCGTGGAGTCTCTTGTCGGCCAGAACAGATCGTCATTACGGCTGGTACGCAGCATGCGGTTAGCTTACTTTGTCAATTGTTATCTCTTCATGGCTCGACGGTTGCATTTGAAGATCCCGGCTATAATGGTGTACGATCGGTCTTTATTAATCAAGGCTGCCGCATCGCCCCGATTCCGATTGAAGCCGATGGACTGTCGCTCTCTCGTTTACATGAAAGCCATGCCAACATCGTCTATGTGACGCCTTCGCATCAATTGCCTTGTGGCATGATTTTACCCGTTCATAAACGCTCCTTGCTTTTAGAGTGGGCCTATGAGCATGAGGGGTATATCGTCGAAGATGACTACGACAGCGAATTTCGCTATCAAGGGCAACCGATCCCTGCGTTAAAAGCACTTGATCAAAACGAAAAGGTAATCTACTTAGGAACCTTTTCAAAATCTTTTCTGCCGAGTATTCGCGTCAGCTATATGGTTTTGCCTGGTGAGCTCGTGCCTTTATATCAACAGAAGCTGGCCAACTACAATCAAGCTGCATCACCGTTGATTCAACGAGCGCTCTATACGTTTATGAAGGATGGAGACTTTCAAAGACATATTCGCAGAATGAAAAAAGTATACCAGTCTAAACATCACACCCTATTGAAATCAGTTAAAACCTATTTAGGGGATAGAGTAACCGTCATTGGTGAAAAATCTGGATTGCACGTCTTGCTAAATGTCCATGGACGAGAAGATCATGAATTAATTGAAAAAGCGATGGCATGTGGCGTAAAAGTGTATTCGACGAAAACATTTTGGTATAATCCAAAAAATCAATGTTCATCGTTTATTATGCTTGGGTTTGGTAAGCTATCAGAGGAGGCGATAAAGAAGGGAATACGTCGATTACAACAAGCATGGTTTTAAATGGCTTGAGCTTATTAGCCTCAAATCATTTTTGGTAAAGAAAGTATAACTAGCGATGTCTAACGCAGGGCACAATCATCATTGGTCCGCAAGCTCATCATGATTCATTTTTAAGCGGGGGGGTCGCCCTTGTTAAGTAGTTTAAGAGGAAGTTGTTGACAAGACGAGGATACTCGCATTAAAATATGACTGACAGTCAGTCATATTTTGTTTACTGATTAAATCCTTTTACAAAGAAGGGAGCTAGACCATGCCAACAAACACGATGCCGACTGGTCCAAAAGGGAATCCTGTGCTAGGAAACACGATTGAATTTGGGAAAGATCCACTTCAATTTATTACGAGGTGTAGCCAAGAGTATGGTGAGATTGTTCGGTTAAGGTTTGAAAGGGAGAGGGACACGTTTTTACTTAATGATCCGAAGCATATTCAATATGTTTTCATGAACAAAGGTGGCGAGTTTTCGAAAGGATATCAGCAAGATCCGATTATGGGACTTGTCTTCGGTAATGGTCTACTCACGAGTGAAGGATCTTTCTGGCTCAGGCAGCGGCGCTTGTCACAGCCTGCGTTTCACCCGAAACGAATTGCTGATTACGCCGATACGATGGTCGGTTATTGTGAGCGGATGTTGAATACGTGGATGGACAATGATACAAGGGACATAAATGACGAAATGATGCAGTTGACGATGGCGATTGCGACCAAAACGTTGTTTGATTTGGATTTGCATAAAGGAGACACTAAAGAAGCAAGTCGCTCGCTAGACACGGTCATGACCGCTTTTAATGAGCAAATGACTAATGTTTTTCGACATGTATTGCATCTGATCGGGCTTGGAAAACTCGTTCCTCCTGTTAGTCGAGAGTTAAGGGAGGCGGTAGAAAGCTTAGATAAAATGATTTACTCGATCATAGAGGAAAGACGCAAACATCCGGGTGACCGAGGCGATCTCCTTTCAATGCTTATTTCGACCTATGATGAGGATGATGGTAGCTATATGACCGATCGACAGCTTCGGGATGAAATTATTACGTTGTTTTTGGCAGGCCATGAAACGACAGCGAACACCTTAAGCTGGGCGTTTTACTTGCTTTCTCAACATCCACACGTGGAAGAAAAGCTGTATCAGGAAGTATCAAAAGTTTTAGGGAATCGCCCAGCGACATTGGAAGATATGCCGAAGTTGTCCTACGCTGAGCACGTCATCAAAGAAACGCTAAGAGTTCAACCGACAGTCTGGTTAATTTCGAGGCGTGCGGAGAAGGATGTGACACTAGGAGACTATCATATTTCGGCTGGTTCAGAAATCATGATCAGCCAGTGGGGGATGCACCGAAACCCGCGTTATTTCAACGATCCTTTGACTTTCTTGCCTGAAAGATGGGATAATAACGATAACAAGCCTTCGAAATATGTATATTTTCCGTTTGGAGGCGGGCCACGGGTCTGTATCGGCGAACGGTTTGCGATGATGGAAGCCACGCTCATTATGGCGACGATTATAAGGGAGTTTCGCATGGAGCTTGTCGACGAGCTTCCGATTAAGATGGAGCCATCGATTACGCTGAGACCGAAACATGGGGTTACCATGAAGCTACGAAAACGATAAAATATTGAGTAGCTCCAAAAGGGTCTGTAGTGATCCTTTTGGGGCCACTTTTACCTAGCAGGTGATGGAGTCAATGAAGCAGCAAAAACTAGACAGGCGGGTGGAAATTCTCACGGTGGCGCGTGAAGTGCTCGCGGAAAAAGGACTAGAAGCGACAAAGGTATCTGAAATTGTGAAGCGAGCGGGGATTGCGCAAGGGACGTTTTATTTATATTTTGAATCAAAGAATGCTTTGATTCAGGCGTTAGCAGAGGAAATGATGGGTAAGGTGTTTGCCGCTGTGAGCCAAAGCCTTTTAGAAAGCAAGACGTTTGAACAGGGGGTTAAGCATGGGCTTAGGGCTGCCTTCTGTAGTATGAGTGAGTATTTGGATATATACAACATTCTCATCAATGGCTGTGCCGTTGTCGTAGCGGACCAAAAGGATTTGAGGACGCTGTTCGACCCCTATTATGAATTGTTGGAGACGTATATTGAAAAGTGGCAAGCGGATGGAGCCGTTGATGCCAAACTTGATCCGAAAATCACCTCAAGGCTGATCGTGTCACTGACCGATCAAGCCGTTGATGATTATTATATTCAAGAGTCTGCCACCACTGTTGAGACGTATATAGAGAATCTTACTCGGTTTGTGGTAAAAGCCCTTAAAGCATAATTAAATCCAGCCCTTTTCCTCCGCTTTTTGAATCGCTTGATGACGGTTTTCTACCTCTAGCTTTTGGATCGCGGTTGAGATATAATTTCGCACCGTTCCGTTGGTGAGGTAGAGAACAGTTGCGATTTGCTCTGTTGTTTTTCCGCCTTTCGTCAAGCGAAGGACTTCCTGTTCCCGTTCTGTTAAAGGATTTTCTTCTTTTAAGAAGAGGTGCATCGCTAAGTCAGGGCTTAGTACGCGCTCTCCGTTCATCACTTTATGAATGGCCTCGACGAGAAATTCAATCGGTTCGTCCTTTAAAAGATACCCTTCCACTTTTAAATCCATTGCTTGCTGTAAATAGCTTGCTCGGGCAAAAGTCGTGACAATCATCATTTTACAATCCCACTCCTGCTCACGAATCCTTTTTGCCACTTCGAGACCTGTCATATTTGGTAGCTCAATATCGAGAATGCAAAGGTCTGGCTGATGCTTTTCAATTGCAGCAAGTGCTTCAAGGCCATTCCGTGCTTGAGCCACAATCTTTATATCGTCCTCTAGCTGCAATAGAGCGGTCATAGCACCGAGCAACATCGTTTGATCTTCGGCGATGACGATTCGAATCATAGGGTAGCCCCCCTTTTGGCGTTGTGTATCGGTATGGTCATGGTGATGCTCATACCTCCATTGGGTAAAGACGTAAGACAAACGTTCCCTTGTAGCAAGTGAATCCGTTCGCGAATGGAGGTAATTCCGTTTCCTGTTTGCATTTGATCGATTTTTCCAATCCCATTATCAATCACTTGTAGTTTGTACTCGTTGTTTGCATATTCTTTTACAATGGTACAATGGGTCGCTCTGCTATGTTTGATAATGTTGGTGACCGCCTCTCGAAGGGAGAGGGCCAGCATGCTTTCGGCGACTTTGAGCAACTGTGGTGTGGCGCCTTCTTGTTTCACCTCAAGGGTTATGTTTTGCAAGCTAAGAATCTCCTTTGCATGACTGACTTCCTCTTCTAATGATACAAATTTCATCGTCGTTACGAGTTCACGCACCTGTTTGAGGACGCGGCGTGACGTATTCATAACCTCCGTCATTTCTTTTTTCGCTTGATCTGCATCCTTTTCCACGAGACGAGTAGCGAGCTGACTTTTCATTGTAATCATCGTTAAGCTTTGTCCGAGTGTATCGTGGAGGTCACGAGCGATACGGTGTCGCTCTTCTTCTTGGATATACCGTTCAAGTTTTTGATTGGCTGTGTCGAGCTCCTCCTTTAGCAACTTTGACTTCTCACGAATGCGAATCATGAATGGCAGCACCAATTGCAAAATCAAAATCGGGAGCTGCACAGGAGAATAGAAAGTAAACCAGTGACCGTAGAGGGCATAGGCTGTGCTAATGTGCATGGCAAAAAGGCCAACGATCCCTATCCACATGAGTCGCTTCGCGTGAGCTCGACCTAGAAAATCCGAGACAATAAAGCCGTACAGTAACAGCCAAGGTTTATAAAAGATCGCGAACAGGGCAAAGATGGAACACGCAGTAAGCGCAGCAAACAGCAGTCGTATGTCTTTGTACCATAGCATCATGTAATAGGTGAACAGAAAGGCTGCTAAAAGGCTGAGGCTCACGCCGATGGGAACTGGGGAGTCTACGCTCAAGACGTTGTAAAAAAGGGATACGATAACAATGACGTCAATGATTAAATAGGTATTGATCTGGTCTTCAGGATAAATCTTTCGAAACATGTTTTATACTCCTTCGCGGGAGCCCCGCCAAATATTTACGAGCGATCTCCATCGGGCCTAATGTGAAGAAATGGTGCCATACCGTAGCAAAACTAGCGAGCAGAACGGAAATCAAGAGCCAGATCGTCACGACGGTAAGCGAATTGACACTACCACCTAAACCGAACCCCCAACCGTAAAAGATGATCGAGGCGAGAATGTTTTGCAAGACGTAGCAACTTAGCGCCATTCGCCCAATATCCTCTAGACGCCCCCAAATCCACAAATGCTTGCTTTTCTCGAAAATGAAAGCGATTAGCGCCATATAGCCGAGAGATAAAATCGGAGCAAAAAGATAACGAACAGGGAGGTCAAAAATGCCGCCGGGAACAAAAATCAACAAATTAAGCGGAATCCCTACGTACATCCCAACGGCCAATAGTTTACGCCTAATTCGCTTGCCATGTTGATCCGGCGAAAATGCACCTGCACGCATGAGAAGTACACCGCTCAAAAATAAAAATACATTCATCGGCAAAACAAAGATTGCTTCACTTCGTAGTATCCAAAAATGGTTGATTCGGTACAGAAGTTGCTCAAGCCAAGAGCCATGCTGATAAAGGGCGATGGTGTGCTCCATCGAACCTAATGCTAGTGTCCCTCCTGATAAATAAATCAGTACACTTACGAGTAGGATCAATGATACAAGTAACAGATGAAAACCTCCAACCCATTTCAACGCCCGTTTAATTGCTTGATCTCCTCGTTTGACGATGAATGAAACGATGATCGCTGTAAGGGCATAGCTCATTAAGATGTCATACTCCATCACAAGCGTGAAATGGAGAAGGCCTTCCAGAAGCAAAATAAGCGATATCCAGATGTACATCCCAGGCCAAGGGGAGCCATGACGTAAAGCCTGACGATATTTTAATTCTAACCCAACTCCGAACATGATCGTCAATAAACCGAGAAATTTACCGTTCACTAAAAATAATACTAAAAGTCGAATAAAATCGTCAGATGATGCCCACCACCGGGAATGATCATAAGTAAGTACGTAAGACAGATCCCCTAAGTAAGCAAACAGCCAGATGTTCGTGCCTAACGTTCCTAATATCGCGAAGCCTCGTAAAATATCAAGTAATCGGATGCGTGATTGTCCGTTCAACATGGTTGAACCTCTCCTTTTTCATATAAATGGATGATGCTCTTATTGTAGCGAGGGAGAAAGGCTAAACCTATTCACATTCATCAACAGTTTCATATGACAGTTGTCATGAATCCTAAAGGAGATGTGGCCAAGGTGACAGAAGATAAAATACTTGATTGTTTCGCCGATGGGGCTTTATACTAATGATAAGAAAATGGAAAAAGGAGGGTGTCCACATGAAGAAAAGATCGCTTGTTTTTTTAGCAAAAGGCGTCGGGCACTCGACAGCTGTTTTCTTTCAAACTGCGAATCACGGGAGAAGTATGTCCAATAGCGAATAAGCGACTTTGATCCTAACGATTCGTCAGAGGATATTGTGGAAAAACACCACAGGTCGCTTTCCTGTGGTTCACATTGTACGCTCAACACCACAGGATGCCTGTGGTGTTTTTTACTTTTGTAAAAAGGAGAGGAAGGACATGAAACGCGAAGGTGAAAACATTGTCGTAAAGCTAGCCAGCGTGGAGGACGTGGAACAACTATTAGCACTTGAGGTACGAAATAAAGAGTTTTTTCAGCAGTTTACAGGTTTAAGAGATTCAGCGTTTTATACGTATGAAGGGCAAAAGGAGCGAATCATCCGTGAAATGGAGGCTGCGAAAGCCGATACAGGGTATCTCTTTCTTATTTGTTTGAAGGAATCTGATGAGGTGATTGGGGAGGTGAGCCTAACAGAGGTGGTTCGCGGGAATCTCCAAAGTTGCTGGATCGGGTATTTTTTAGACAAGGTTCATAACGGAAAAGGCTATATGACAGAAGCGGTTAAGCTCGTAGTCGATTATGCGTTTACTGAGCTGGCCTTTCACCGAATAGAAGCAGGCGTCATGCCTCACAACATCGGCTCCATCAACGTGTTGTTAAAAGCCGGATTCCAAAAAGAAGGACTTGCGAGGAAAAATGTGAAGATCAACGGTCGCTGGGAGGATCACCAAACGCTAGCCATCCTAGAAGGTGAAACAGTGTCCTGATGATGTTTGTGGAGAAAAGGGACAGTATGATGTCCCTTTTTTAGAAAAAGCTTGTATTATGAAGTAGAGCATGATAGATTAGACGTATACAATATACTATAATTTGTACAATGGAGATTAGGTGTGACTGTATGTTAGAACACTTTTATTCTAAAAGCGGAATAACTTTACAACGAGTGGCTGAAGAACTGCTCATTTGTGATCTTGGTGAGCGGATTCCTAAAATCAGTGACTTAGCAGAAAAATTCCAAGTCGGCCGGGGAACGATTCAGACGTCTTTGAAAAAGTTAGAAGAAGCTGATTGTATTAAATTGGAGTCTAGAGGTCACCTTGGAACATTTTTGCGAGAAAAAGATACGGTCAAGCTTCTCCAATATTCTGGGCTTGAACGGATTATTGGCGTTATGCCGCTCCCTTACTCGAAGAAGTATGAAGGTTTAGCCACAGGTATGACGGCACAATTTGAGCAGTTAAGCATTCCTTTAAACATGGCGTTTATGCAAGGCGCACATCCTCGACTTGAAGGGGTAAAAGAAGGACGCTATGATTTTGCGATTGTCTCAAAATTTTCCGCGCTCCATGAATTAAATAATAACGAAGGGGTTATACTTTCCCTTTCCTTTGGCCCGCAAACCTATCTATCTAGCCATGCAGTGATCTTTTCGGATGAAAAGGCAAAACAAATAGAAGATGGAATGAAAATAGGGGTGGACAAAAATTCATTGGACCAACAAATTTTAACCAATGCAGAGGCCGAAGGGAAAAAGGTGGAGTTTGTCCAACTAAATTATATGCATTTATTAGATCATTTAAAAGCGAACACCATTGATGCGACGGTCTGGAACATTGACGAAATTGGAGTAACACCGTTTAATGTTCAGCCGCTTACATCAGAAACCGCTTTGTCGTATGAAACAGAAATGACGGAGGCAGTCGTTGTCATACGTGAGGATAACAAGAAATTAGATTATATATTAAACCTCCTATCGTTACCGACTATTAGTGAAGTGCAAGCAAAGGTCGAAAACGGGGATTTAATACCAAAGTATTAATCCTCGGTTTACTTTATAATTAAAGTACAAAATACTGTATATTGGAGGGTTTGGATTGCAATCGTTAAAAGCCCGTCTCGATGTGTTAAGAGACACAAACACAATCACAGAGCGTGCGAGTTTGATTGCCGAACGTACGGTGGAACAATTCGTCACAGATGAGAATGCAGACTCCTATACGATGCTCATTACTCATTTAGCGATGGCTGTCACGCGAATCGACAGGCTGGAGCCGCTATCTCCTCCACCTGAGAGTATTATGAAGGAAATTTACGAGTCTCGCGATCTAGAAGAGGCAAAACGAAGGGTGGCCTGGATTGAGGAAACAATGGGGGACACGCTTCCACAAGAGGAAAAAGAGTTTTTGATTATGCATTTTGTTAGCGCTTTAAGTATGAACTAAACCCAGAAGGAGTGGAATTTGATGAAAATTGTCATTGGTGGTCAAGTGGATAAAAAGGAGATTGAATCATTAATTCAAGAAAAAGCTGGTGAGCGTGTGGAAACAATTGTGAAATCGGACCTCGACGCGGCCATGGCGATCAAATCTAATGAGGCAGATTACTATTTTGGGGCATGCCATACTGGTGGAGGAGGGGCATTGGCCATGGCGATCGCCATTCTAGGAAAAAATCGTTGTGCTACCATCTCTATGCCAGGTAAGCCTCCAGTTAAAGAAGAGGTTGATAATGCGGTACAACAGGGCGCGAAGGCTTTCGGATTTACAGGAGATCATAAAGAGAGAGCAGTTGAGTATTTGATTGAATCTCTTTTGAAGCCATAAGAAGGCTACAACTTAAAAGGGGGGCAAAACCATGCTAGAAATAATGTTGATGGTTTGCATCGGTGCATTAGCTGCAGTGATGGCAAATTTGGGGATTGCAGTGTTTAATGATGGGATTCGACCAATCGTGCCAGAAAATTTGGAAGGAAGGATGACAAGAAAAGAGCTCGGGGTAACAGCTTTTGCTATGAGCTTTGGACTTGTCATTGGGTTCGGTATACCTATTTCTATTGCTGGCAGTATTATTTTGATTCATAGCATATTGCTTGGGTCAGATATTATTGGGTTGGCTTTGGATCGAGGGAAAGTGAAAACAACGATTGCTGCAATTATCGGTGGATTATATGGGGCGGGTATCTATATGGGGTTGCAAGTTGTTGTTGATCTTTTTACGATGCTTCCTCTCAATTTTGTTGATGCTTTTAATAAAGTAGGCGATCCAGTCGTCGTCTCATTTATGGTGTTCCCAGCTATAGCGATTGCGCTGCAATTTGGCGTAAAAAAGGGAATTATTGCTTTTGCTATTGCCGCTTTTGCCCGGCAGCTCATTGTTTTTACCAACGGAGCAGAATTGATCAAAATTGGAAGTACTCCTGTTGTTCTTAGTCCTGAAGGAATCGCGCTCGTCGTTGGAATGTTTCTATTAATCTTTTTTGCGATGAGAGAGAAATCAGAGGAAACGAATTTATCAACATTAGCAACATTGTTTACGGATCGGGTAGCCCGGATTAAAAAACATCGCTGGATCTTAATGTTGAGCGGTGGACTTGTTGCCGCGGCTACAAATCTATTACTAATCGCCGGTGACCCGATTTCACTTAACTTGTTAGCTGAAGGGAAAATGTCGGAAGGGGGAATCGCCGCGCTGGCAAAGGCGATTGGCTTTGTACCTCTTATCGCAAGTACTGCTATTGCAACAGGGGTTTACGGTCCGATTGGATTTACCTTTGTTTTTGCAGCTGGTATTTTCGCCCCAAACCTTGGGATCGCTTTATTAATTGGTGCGCTTATCATTTTCCTTGAGATCCAGTTGTTGACAAAATTAGCTACCTTCTTAGATCGCTATCCGGGGATTCGAGCTTCTGGCGAAAATATCCGTACTGCAATGTCGAGAGTTTTGGAAGTGGCGCTTTTGATCGGTGGTGCAAACGCGGCAGATGCGATTGTCCCTGGTTTCGGATTTTTTGCAATTGCTGGTTTCTATCTCATTAATGAAATTGCTGGTCGGCCGATTGTACGTATGGCGATTGGACCAGTGGGAGCAATCATTGTCGGAATTGTTGGAAACCTGTTAGTGCTACTCGGGTTGTATACTCCTTAAAATTAGTGAGATAAAGGGTGGAGCGCATGTATATTGAAACGGTTCGCGGCAAAATCAAGCCAGAAGAGTTTGGTGTCTGTGCATGTCACGAGCATCTTCATATCGATTTGAGCAGAATTAAAAATGATTCAGATACTGCCCTAGTAGAGGTGGCTCTTGTTTTAAGCGATTTAAAGAGTTTTGTATCTCATGGAGGCCAAGCCATCGTTGATGTAACCAATGATGGTATGGGACGGGATGTGGAGAAGCTCGTTGTAATGAGTGAGGCGCTAGACTTGCACATTGTTGCTAGTACAGGGTGTTACAAAGATCCATTCATCCCAGAAGAAAAACAAATGTGGACACGGGAGCAATTTGCTGAGTGGATGATCGATGAAATTATGTATGGAATTTCGGGGACGACCGTGAAGCCAGGGGTCATAGGTGAAATCGGAAGCAGCCTGAATGAATTTAAACCGGTTGAGCTTGAACTGTTCTATGGAGCGATTGAAGCAGCAAAAACAACGAAACTCCCTCTCTCCACTCATACAACATTAGGCACGTTAGCAATGGAACAAATTCGCTTATTTGATTCAGAGTCCTTGCCATTAGACCAAGTGATCATTGGCCATCAAGATTTAAATGATGATGACGAACAGGTTTTAAAGGTTCTTAGCACAGGCGCCTATGTGGCCCTCGATACGATTGGTAAAGAAAATTACCGATCAGATGAAGCACGTCTCAACTCGCTGCTTCTCTTTTTAGAAAAAGGCTATGAAGATCAACTCCTCCTTTCAAGTGATGTAACGAGGACCTCTCACCTTCTCGTACATGGAGGACAAGGATATGATGTTGTACTAAGATCGTTCATCCCGAAATTAAGGGCTAAAGGTGCAGATGAGGCAACGATTCAGAAATTGCTAGTAAAAAACCCACAAAAAGCATTTAGCATCAAGAAAGAAGGCTAAAAGAATGACAAACGAACAATCCTCCATTTTAAAAAACATGACAGTAGAGGAAGCAACGCAACTTCAACACCGACTTGTTGATGAAATTTCTAAGGAATTTAGCAATAATGAATTTTTCCAAGTAGGAGATGTAGGGTTACACCCTGGTTACAAAAGACCAAAAATGACGGCGAAGGTGGAACATGTATTACAGCAAACATTCGATGCAGAAGCCTGCGCGCTCGTCCGTGGAAGTGGTACTGGGGCCATTCGTCTCGTCCTTAGTGTATTGCTCGAACCGGGAGATGCGTGCATCGTTCATACGGGCCCTATGTATCCGACGACAAAGGAGACCTTCCGCATGATGGGGATCCAGCCCGTTGCGGTTAATTTTAATAAGCCTCAGTCTATTCTAGAGGCGCTCAAACATCATGAAGAGGCCAAAGTTTTTTTTGTTCAGCATGCTCGTCAACAACCGACCGATACGTATGACCTGCGTGAAGTGATTCATTATGTTAAGCAACATCGGCCTGATTTACCGATAGTTGTCGATGATAACTATTGTGCCATGAAGATGAAAGGGATTGGTGTGCAATATGGTGCCGACTATTCGACATTCTCTGGGTTCAAACTGCTAGGACCAACCGGGATAGGCATCATTTTAGGAAAAAAATCAGGTGTTGAGCAAATTCACGTCCGCAATTATTCAGGGGGCGGACAAGTACAAGGCTTTGAGGCCCATGAACTCGTGCGCTCGTTAGTCATGGCTCCTGTGATGCTCGCTTTGCAAAATCAACAAGTGGAAGAACTTTATACCCGTTTAAATCAAGGTGAAGTCAAAGGGTTAAAACAGGTCTATGTGACAAACAGTCAATCAAAAAATGTCATTGTGGAGTTGGAGAAGCCGATAGCTGAGGCGGTTATTCGCTCAGCAGCTACCTATGGTGCTGCCACATACCCTGTGGGCGCCGAATCAAGATTTGAGCTGTTGCCGATGATTTATCGTGTGTCAGGGACATTCCTTGAAAAAAGACCAGAGTTAAAAGCATACGGCCTTCGAATTAACCCTATGAAAGCTTCAGCGAGTACAGTCATCCGAATTTTAACTTGTTCCTTAGCGGATGCTGCGAGGGATTGTTAATTATGTTCTTACCGATGACGTTAAAACGAAATGAGGGGTTAATTCGGGCAGCTGTAAAGCTTCACCAAGAGGGAAATATCCCTGCCAATACGTACGTGGTAGATTTAGATTCTTTTGAGTCTAACGTGAAAGTGATTCAGCAAACAGCAAAGCGATATGACGTGAGCTTGTATTATATGACAAAACAGCTTGGTCGCAGCGGTTTTATCGGTCAGATCATTGAACAGCAAGGAATAGAAAAAGCTGTGGCTGTTGACATTGATGAAGCCATACAACTAAAGGAGCGGTCTTGCCAGATTGGCAACATCGGTCATATCGTTCAGCCTAGTAGGTCGCAATGGAAGTTCGTTCTAACAAAGCTAAATCCGGAAGTTGTTACGATCTTCTCATATGAACGGGCGAAGCAGTTATCTGAAGCTGCTGTGAACGTAGGAAAAGTACAAGACGTTATATTACGAATTGTATATTCTCATGATGCTGTTTTTCCCGGGCAATATGGTGGGTTTTTAATAGAAGAGTTAGAAGGGCAATTACAAAAGTTGCAACGACTTAAAGGAATTTCAGTTGTCGGCATTACAAGTTTCCCAATCTTTGAACTAAACCCGGACAACAATGATTATCAGTTTACTCCGAATATGACATCCTTGCTTCAAGGGAAAAAATTACTTGAAGCCAGTGGGATTCAAGTAAAACAAGTGAATGCGCCAAGTGCCACTAGTTGCCGAACAATTCCAATGTTGAGTGAAATAGGGGTAACGCATGGGGAACCGGGACATGCGTTGACAGGAACGACTCCACTCCATGCGTATCAAGAAGATTTGCCGGAAGTTCCGTGCATGGTCTATGTCTCGGAAATCTCCCATATGGACGACACCCATGCTTATACGATTGCTGGTGGCTTTTATTCTCGCTCCGGGATGGAAGGAGCCCTATTTGGAGCTCATGCGGATGCTGTTGTTGCCCAGCGAGCAAAGGTGGATCTCGTCTCACCGACAAACATAGATTATTACGGTGCACTTGACCGATGCAAGGAAATGAATGTAGGCGACTCGGTTATTTATGCCTTTCGGACACAAATTTTTGTTACTCGTGCCCATGTTGCGTTTGTTCGAAACATTAAGCAAAAACCTGAGGTAGTGTACTTTCAAAAGAGGGGGATGTAACGGTGAAAAAGGTGACATTGCTCGTATTAGACGGATTTGGTGTCGGTGCAATGGCCGATTGTGAAAAAGTGAAGCCAGAAGATGTGAACGCCAATACGTACAAGCATTTACGTGAAGCTGTTGATATTCACATCCCCACCCTTTATCAGCTCGGACTTGGAAACATTGTCGATCATTTAGACACAGCGAGAGCAGCGTATGGTAGATGTGATTTGGCCCATCATGGGGCAGATACGTTCATGGGCCATCAAGAATTAATGGGAAGCAAGCCTGGGGTACCGCAAAAACGGTTAATGAGCGAAGTAGGAGCAACGATTAAAAAAAATTTAGAAAAACACGGATATGATGTGAGGGATCCTGTGGAGGGTGCTCCTGTTTTATTAGTGAATGAAGCTGTTGTAGTCGGCGATAACTTAGAATCAGAAGTAGGGAATATCATTAATGTTGTTGGTGATTTCCGTAAGCTGTCGTTTGAGCAAACGATAGAAGTTGGAAAAGTGGTCCGCAGCTCGGTCGACACAAGTCGGGTCATTGTCTACGGAAATAAAGAAAAAACATCGATTGACCTTATTTTGTCAACGATAAAAGAACGACATCCAGGTCAATGGGGGGTAGACAGTCCAAAGGCAAACGTCTATGGTGAAGGGTATCAAGTACTTCACTTAGGTTATGGTGTAGACTACGAAAAACAATTTGCACACCTTGCAGAGAAACAAAGGCTTCCTGTTTATCGGATCGGTAAGACAGCCGATGTGATTCAAGCGAGTGGCTATCACAATCCTGTTGTTTCGACACGGAAAGTGCTTGAGGTTTATCAGCATGAATATAGCAAAAGTGAACGGGATTCTGTTTTTCTAGTTAATGTGCAAGAAACGGATTTGGCAGGGCATAAGGAAGATTGTTTGTGGTATAAAGAGGTCATTGAGGAAGTGGACCGATTTTTGGCTTCATTTATTGACGAATTAGATGAGGAAGACCTGCTTATTATTACAGCAGATCATGGGAATGATCCGACCATCGGCCATTCAAATCATACACGAGAACAAACGCCAGTGATCATAGTAGGACCTCAAGTACGGCCAATATCGATTGGCACGAGACAGACGATGGCTGACCTCGCGGCAACAATGGCTGACTATATGGGGGTAGCCCCACCACAGTATGGAACGAGTTTTTTACACCAGATTCTCAGATGATCATAAAGCCCCCTCTTCTTTCGTAGTAGAGGGGGTACATTTGATAAAAAGAAAAAAGGATGGTACTACAACTTTGTTTTGAGCGGTGAATAGGAGTGCGGATCTATTGTTGCATTCGTTATGTCATCGCCTACTTGGTTCAAACTTAGAATTTAAAGAGATGGAATCATCATACGTCCTAATTCGTCTGTGAGATTTTGAATGTTTGGAAACTGAGCCTTTGCCCTGTTGGCGGCTTCTGTCATCGACAGCTGAGCTGCAACGATTTGTTTGCCGCGGTGAATGCTCGCCAAGCGTGATAGTTCTTGAAACACGATTTCGTGATAGTCTGTGACATGACCATGTAAAAGAAGGTCGAATGTGTTTGGAATCACATGTTGCTTGGGATTGTAGTATGATTATACAATGATTTTCAGGTCTCGCAGCAATGAAATGAATTAGATCCGATGAAACGGTGCATGGAAAGTCGGATGGAGAGCGGATTCCCTTGATATTCTAAATGAGCAGGGAGGTGATTGAGATGGATTGGCTTAAACGAATGAATGGAGCGATGACCTATATTGAAGAACATTTAACGGGAGACATAGATTATCGTGAAGTGGCAAGAATCGCTTGCTGCTCTGAATATCATTTTAAACGGATGTTCTCCTTTATCGCTGGTGTGACCCTGTCGGAATACATCCGACGCAGACGACTGACCCTTGCCGCCTTCGAGTTAACAAACAGTCAAATGAAGGTGATCGATGTAGCAGTCAAATATGGCTATCACTCACCGGATGCGTTTACAAGGGCGTTTCAGAGCGTGCATGGCATCACACCAACAGAGGCAAGAAGCAATGGACATTCATTAAAGGCGTATCCAGCAATGACCTTCCACATTTCAATCAAGGGAGGAATCGAAATGAATTACAGAATGGAACAGAAAGAGGCATTTCGAGTCGTCGGAATGAAGAAAAGAGTCAAGCTTGTTCATAGAGGAACGAACACAGATATTACCGATATGTTGGGAACGATTAGCGACGAAACGTACATGCAGATTGAAAACCTGTCTACTCTTGAACCAGGAGGAATTCTTAATGTATGTACCAACTTTTCTGAAGGGCGAGAAGACGAAGGAGAGCTGGATTATTATATCGCGGCAGCTACGACAAAAAAATGTCCAGAACATTTAGTCGAGCTTGAGATTCCTACTTCTACATGGGCTGTGTTTACCGTCAAAGGTTCATGGGAGGACGTGCAAGAAATGTGGGGCCGGATTTATTCGGACTGGTTCCCGACTTCCGATTATGAGCATGCCGAGGGTCCAGAAATTCTATCCAGTGCAAATGAAAAAAGTGAAATTTGGATTCCAGTTGTGAAAAAATAACCAAATGAACTTCTAGGGAATGGCTTTAAGGCTGTTCCCTTGTTAGTTAAATTATTCGTTCAAAAAGGCTTTAGGAGAAAGCGCTTAATAATTTTGGTGAAAGCGTTGACATTCGAACGAGCATATAGTATATTTTAGCTAGTAAATGATAAAGGTCTATAAATCAAAAGTCCTTTCTCTCAATTGAATATGTGAAGGAATGTTACCTCTTTTGGGCATAACCTGAACTGATTTGAACGCATACTGTCGATTTTTCGGCGGGTGTGATCAGATCGGATCAGGTTTTTTTTATTACAAAAATCAAGTAGAAAGTAGGGGGTATTGATGAAATACGAGCAATTGGCTAAAGACATCATTCAACATGTCGGTGGAAAAGAAAATGTTATCAGTGTCGTCCATTGTATTACACGTTTGCGTTTCAAGCTAAAAGATGAGGGGAAAGCGAATACGGATGTGTTGAAAAACATGGATGGTATTGTCACTGTGATGAAAAGCGGTGGTCAGTATCAAGTTGTCATAGGCAACCATGTCCCTGATGTATACAAAGATGTAGTTGAAATTGGTGGCTTCCAGAATCAAGCTGAGACAGAGACGGAAGATGAGGAAAAGTCTAAAGGGCTGTTCAACAAGTTTATTGATATTATTGCTAGTATTTTTACTCCAGTCCTCGGTGTATTAGCAGCAACAGGGATGATCAAAGGGTTGAATGCGTTATTTCTCTCGACAGGGGTGTTGGAAGAGGCGAATGGCACATATCAACTCTTACATGCAGTAGGGGATTCGCTGTTTTATTTTTTCCCAATCTTTTTAGGGTATACGGCAGCGAAAAAGTTTGGCGCGACACCCTTTATCGGGATGGCGATTGGTGCATCGCTTGTCTATCCAACGTTAGCGGTGCTCACTGAAGGGGAGCCGTTGTATACGCTCTTTACTGGAACGATTTTTGAATCACCTGTCCACATTACGTTTTTAGGGATACCTGTTATTTTAATGAGCTATGCAACCTCTGTAATTCCGATTATTCTTGCGGCTTATTTTGCTAGTAAGGTTGAAGCAAGGCTAAGAAAGATCATCCCGGATGTTGTAAAAACGTTTTTAGTTCCGTTCTTTACGTTGTTAATTGTCGTTCCTCTCACGTTCATTGTCATTGGTCCAATTGCTACATGGGCTGGGCAGTTGTTAGGTCAATTTACACTTTGGGTGTATAACCTTAGTCCAATCATTGCTGGTGCATTTCTCGGTGGTTTCTGGCAAGTGTTTGTCATCTTCGGGCTTCACTGGGGGTTGATTCCCATTGCGATTAACAATCTCGTCGTGCAAGGTTCCGATCCAGTGTTAGCGATGGTTTTTGCAGCATCTTTTGCGCAAATTGGTGCCGTTGCTGCGGTATGGCTTAAAATTAAGCAACAAAAAGTGAAGACACTTAGTGTGCCGGCGTTTATCTCGGGGATTTTCGGGGTGACAGAACCAGCCATTTACGGAGTGACTCTTCCGTTAAAGCGCCCGTTTATTATTAGTTGTATTGCAGCAGCTGTTGGGGGAGCGATCATTGGATTGTTCCGCTCTCAAGGGTACATTATCGGAGGGCTAGGAATCTTTGGGATTCCATCCTTTCTTCATCCTGCGGACGGAATGGATGCTGGTTTTTGGGGAATCGTGATAGCCGTAGTCGTTGCATTCGTCTTAGGGTTTATCTTAACGTACTTGTTCGGTTTAAAAAGCGGCAATGCCTCCGATGAACAAACCGAAACAAAGGCTCATACTTCTACGGGTACTGGTGAGAAAGAGGAGATTTCGAGTCCATTCAATGGAAGCGTTATCACTTTATCCGAAATTAAAGATGAAGCTTTTTCGTCAGGAGCACTTGGGGAAGGGATTGCGATTGAACCATCCGAAGGAAAACTTTTTTCTCCAGTGTCTGGGATGGTTACAGCTCTTTACCCGACCCATCATGCGTTAGGCATTACAACGGACAGAGGGGCCGAGTTATTGATCCATATTGGACTTGATACGGTGCAATTAGAAGGGAAGTTTTTCACAGCCCATACGATTCAAGGAGCTCAAGTTGAGAAAGGTGACTTACTTATTGAATTTGATATAAAAGAAATTAAAGCAGCTGGTTATGCGGTAACAACGCCCGTTATTGTGACCAATCATAAACAGTATGGTCAATTGGTTCTAACGGATGAACAGCAGGTGAACGCAGGCGATCGTTTACTTGAGCTCACTCGTTAAAGTTTTGTCGGAATAAACGAAGGAGGTGTCTTCAGGTGAAGCGTCTTCCTTCGATTTCTCTATAACATTTTTATAAGTAAAGGAGTTTTTCATATGTCAAAGCACTCATTTCCAGAAGGATTTTTATGGGGGGGAGCGATTGCAGCGAATCAGGCGGAAGGCGCTTATCTTGAAGACGGGAAGGGATTAACGCTTGTTGATTTACTTCCGACTGGTCAAAAGCGTTGGGATGTTATGTTAGGGAAGCTGGACTCGTTTACGCCATTGGAAGGAGAGTTTTATCCTTCCCACGAAGCGATTGATTTTTATCATCGTTATCAAGAAGATGTTGCCCTTTTAGCTGAAATGGGCTTTAAAGCATTCCGACTTTCCATCTCATGGGCGCGTATTTTTCCTAACGGAGATGATCCAGAACCGAATGAAAAAGGACTGCAATTTTATGACGATCTCTTCGATGAACTATTAAAATACAACATTCAACCTGTTGTCACTATGGCCCATTTCGATGTACCCGTTCATTTGATTGAATCGTATGGAGGGTGGCGGAGCCGAAAGCTTGTCGGTTTATTTGAAACGTATGCGAAAACGATTCTTTCTCGTTACAAAGATAAGGTGAAATATTGGATGACCTTTAATGAGATCAATATGCTTCTCCACTTGCCATTTGTCGGAGCTGGTCTCGTATTCAAAGAAGGTGAGAATAAAAAGCAGATCCAATATCAAGCGGCCCACCATCAACTAGTTGCAAGCAGCTTAGCCGTAAAAGCTTGTCATGAATTGATTCCTGATGCGAAAATCGGATGCATGCTTGCCGCTGGAGCCACCTACCCATACACGTGTCACCCGAACGATGTCTTTGAGGCGATGACGAAAGACCGAGAGTCGTTTTTCTTCATTGATGTTCAGTCACGAGGGGAATACCCTGGCTATGCGAAGCGTTTTTTCCGTGATCATAACATCGTCATTGATATGGAGGAAGGAGACGAAGCGCTTCTTAAGAACCATACCGTCGATTATATCGGCTTTAGCTATTATGCAAGCCGAGTGACAAGCACAGATCCAGAAGTATTGAAAAACATAACATCTGGCAACGTGTTTGGTTCGGTGGAGAATCCATATCTAGAAAAATCGGAGTGGGGCTGGACCATTGATCCGAAAGGGTTCCGCACGACCGCAAACCAGCTTTATGATCGCTATCAAAAGCCATTGTTTGTTGTCGAAAATGGTCTTGGAGCCGTTGATGACGTCACCCTTGAAGGCGAAATCAATGACGAGTATCGGATCGACTATTTAAGAAAGCATATCGCTGAAATGGCTGAAGCGATTGCCGATGGTGTGGACATTATCGGCTACACAAGCTGGGGGCCGATCGACGTTGTGAGCGCATCGACTGGTGAGATGAAAAAGCGTTACGGGTATATTTATGTGGATCGAGACAATGAAGGAAAAGGTTCGTTGAGACGAATGAAAAAGAAAAGCTTCCATTGGTATAAAAAAGTGATTGAAACGAATGGGGAAAAACGATAATCCCTTTTAGAGGGGCCGTTTAGCAGCGGCCTCTCTTTTTCATTTTACTAGGGCTAAGAGGGCAGCCAAGTTTTTCTAAAAACAATATTGACAACACCCTTTAAGAGGAGTACATTTATGAGCGAAAACATAAAAAGATACTCGTGCACCTTTAATCGCTGAATCTCTATTGAGAGCGGGGGAACCATACCTGACAGAGTCGTTTCTGTCTTGGGGTGAATCTTATGTTTTTTATTAAGAAGGGATACTCTCCATCCCTAATCCGACAGCTAACCTCGTAAGCGTTGATTCGAGAGAGGGTCTCGATTTTTTTCAAGACCATCTTCTTTGAGGTGGTCTTTTATTGGTGCGATGGGAGAAAAGGAGCTCAAGATGAAGACACAATTTGCAGTCATTGGTTTAGGTCGTTTTGGTGGAAGTGTATGCCGGGAATTGTATCAGCTCGGTCATGAAGTATTAGCAATTGATACGAACGAAAGTAAGGTCAATGAGTTTACAACGCATGCAACCCATACGGTCATTGCAAATGCTACGGATGAAAAAGCACTAACATCTTTAGGAATCCGTAACTTTGATCATGTTGTCGTTGCGATCGGGGATAATATCCAATCAAGCGTGTTATGTACTTTGTTATTGAAGGAGCTCGGGGTACCGAACGTTTGGGTAAAGGCTCAAAATGATTATCACCATCGGGTGTTAGAAAAGATCGGAGCAGACAGAATCGTCCACCCTGAACAAGACATGGGGATTCGGATCGCACAGCATTTAAGCTCGGAAAAAATTATTGATTACATTGAGTTATCTGATGAATATAGCATCGTGGAATTAGTAGCCACAAGTAAAGTAGCAGACCAAACATTAGCCGACTTGGACATTCGGGCAACATACGGTGCGACAGTGCTTGCGATTAAAAGTGGTGAACATATGAATGTCTCTCCCCTGCCAACCGATATCATTCGGCTTAATGATATTCTCATTGTGATTGGTCATAATAATGATCTGAACCGCTTTGAGAGAGAGGGCCTGTAAGAATGGCACGACTTTTATCCAAGTCAGCATTAAAGGGGAAGGTCATTCATTTAAGCCCACCGCAAATTTTAGCGCTTAGCTTTCTCGTGTTTATTATGATCGGCACGCTCCTATTAAAATTGCCGATCGCATCAACTACGTATATTTCGTGGATTGACGCGATGTTCACAGCAACATCCGCTATTACAGTGACCGGTCTCGTTGTTGTCGACACAGGAACGGACTATACCGTGTTTGGCCAAGTGGTGATTATGATCTTGATTCAACTTGGCGGACTCGGATTAATGACGTTTGCGGTGCTTGCGGTCATGATGCTGGGAAAGAAAATTGGGTTGCAACAACGGATTCTCATCCAAGAGGCGATGAATCAAACGTCACTAGGTGGCTTGATTCGGCTCGTTAGGGTGCTACTCCTGTTCACTCTGGTGATGGAAACGATCGCTTTTATTCTCTTATCGGTCCGCTGGGTACCTGAATTTGGCTGGCGCGAAGGGATGTATCAAAGTTTATTCCATACAATCTCAGCCTTTAACAATGCAGGTTTCTCCCTTTGGTCTGACAGTTTATCTGCATACGTAGGCGACCCTGCGGTCAACCTGATCATTACGATTCTTTTCATTACGGGCGGGATCGGCTTTACCGTGTTAGCGGATCTTTGGTACAAAAAGACATTCCGTGCCCTTTCGCTACATTCGAAAATTATGCTGCTCGGTACGTTAGCTTTAAATTGCATTGCCTTTATTGCGATCTTTATTCTTGAGTACGCCAACCCGCACACCTTAGGGGGACTGGCTCAGTCGGACCGGTTTTGGGGCGCTTATTTCCAAGCGGTTACTCCGAGAACGGCAGGATTTAATACGCTTGAGATTGCCGATATGACGACGGCCTCAATTGTTTTGATTTTGTTGCTTATGTTTATCGGTGCCGGAAGTGCTTCGACGGCGAGTGGAATTAAGGTTACCACGTTTTTCGTGATGATCCTTGCCACTTGGTCGTTTTTAAAAGGGCGTGCCGAAACGGTCGTCTTTGAACGGACGATCAAACTGCATACGATCTTACGTGCCCTAGCGATTATCGTCATTAGTATGATGATTGTATTTATTGCTGTTTTCATATTGGCCATCACCGAAGACGCTCCATTTATTGTAAAAGTATTTGAGGTGTTTTCGGCCTTTGGTACCGTTGGTCTATCGATGGGACTTACAGGTGAGCTGACGACTCTTGGCAAAATGACCATTATGGTCGTTATGTTTATCGGAAGGGTTGGACCGCTCACAATGGCTTTCACGCTTGCGAGGCCAAAGCAGTCAAACATACGTTACCCTGAAGATGAAGTGTTTACAGGGTAATGATCATTTTCTTAATGAAACCTTTGCTTGGAGGAGCAGAGGTTTTTTTGATTATGCAATATGCATAAAAAGGATATGTTATAAAAATTTATCATAAAATGTTCCTATTTGGAAAAATATGATATAGTAAAAATTGTAATCTACTATTTTAGGAGGAGATCCGATGAAAAAACTAGTTTCGTCCGTTTTTTTGGCAAGTATTCTGACCCTATCGTCCTTTGCGTGCTTACCGAATCCGTCTAGTGCAGCTACTCTATCGAATGAACCCAACGAGCTGGAAGTAGATCAATTAAACGAGGTGTCTCCTATGGCTATTCCTACAGGTTTAAGATTGAGCCATCCACCTGAAATCACTGGAGCTTCTGCGACAGTAATATTTCAATTACGCTTTTCCGGTGATACAGCCGGAGGTCGATATCGATGGACATTAAGTACAGGAGATGGTAGACCAATAAGAAGCGGCTCTACTAATGCTACTAGCCATAGTGTTATGCATACTTACTCATTAAGTCCAGGATACTTGAATGATCGGTATACAATCCAAGCAACAGTCACTGGCTATAGTTCACAGAGTACTAGAAGCACGATTCAGCATTGTCGCACAAAATGTTCTTAATGAAAGAGAGGCAAGCACTAGCATATCCAAATGCTAGTGCTTGTTAATCATAATAATAGGAGAGACTTATGATGATTCAACTGAAGAATGTGTCAGTTACATACCAGGCTTTACACGAGACGTTAACGATTTTACAAGATATTACTTTAACCGTTGCTTCAGGAGAATGGCTATCGATCGTTGGCCCATCTGGATCGGGGAAAACAACGCTACTAAAACTAATTGCAGGTGCCCTCCAGCCAGTGAGCGGAACGGTGACGATCAATGAGCGATCCATTACTGACTTAGCTCATACAGACAGACAAGCGTTTATACGGACACAGGTTGCTTCGGTCTATCAACAGTTTCGTCTGCTCCCGCAATTTAATGTGCTGGAAAATGTCATGCTTCCGCTTGTTCCTTACGAGAGCCGAAAAACGATACGCCCTCGGGCGACAGAGCTGATTGATCAAGTCGGTTTAAGCCATCGAATGACCCACTATCCTCATCAACTGTCAGGCGGAGAGCAGCAGCGGGTTTCCTTCGCCCGGGCGTTGCTAACAGAGCCAGCCATCCTGTTGTGCGATGAACCGACAGGTAATTTAGATCAAGCGAATCGTGACAACATTTTAGACTTGTTGAGCCAATTACACGCTCAGGGGCAAACCATTGTGTTAGCGACTCATGACGATGTCGTCGCTCGCAGGGGAGATCGAACGATTTCCATTGATAATGGTACCATTCATAAAGGAGAACTTGGCCATGCTTCGTTATAGTTTCCGGTCGATTAAACGGAACTTTGCTAGCTCTTTGCTGTTGGTTGGGGCCCTTGTGGCGATATTTGTTGCAAGCCCCTTGAGCTTTTCGATGCTGTCGTCGATTCAAGCCGAAGTCGATGCAAACATCAAGCAGTATGCAAGAGGAAGTTATGATTTGCTTATTCGACCGATTGGTACACAGACAGCCGTAGAAACAACGCTTGGTGTCGTCGAAGAAAATTATTTGGCCCTTGGCGAAGGTGGAATTTCGCTTAACGAATGGGAAACTATCAAAGCACTCGATGGGGTAGAAGTGGCGGCTCCGGTTGCATCGCTAGGCTACTTTGCGGGAGAAACACACACTGTGGCAGTCGAATTTCCAAATAATAGCAGTTTTATTGAGGGACGATTTCAGACGTCAGATGGCCTACATACGTATCCGTTACAAGCAGGTGGCTCCTATTATGTGCTTGAACAAGAAGGTTACTACTATGGTTATGAATATGTACAACAAGGGAATGAAGAAATTCCAGGGAGTGGAGGTCCGCCTTTTTTTTCGATGCCTGTTACGTACCACTTAATCGTCGGCATCGATCAACAAGAGGAAGAAAAGCTTACAGGCTTTAATTTCTCCGCATTAAACAACAGCATCCCGGAAGGCTTTAGGTTTTATTTTGATCTTGATGTTGAGAGACATATTAAAATCATTTATTTGAAGGATGCGACTACGCCGCTAACTGTGCAAGTGGATGTAGCACCGATTGATTGGGAGACTGCTGATACGGAGCGCCTAAAGGATGAGTTAGGGCTCACCTATGACGAGCCGCTGTTTATTTCTGAACAATTTCCATCGTTATTTGCACAGTTTCAGGATCGGCACATTGGACCGATCGAAACGTATACCTTTGATCTATCTGAACACATGCCTCCATTTTCCTATGATCCTGTATCCCTTGACTACGACGGAAGCATGCATGAACCCATAGAGAATGCATACGGAGTGAGTGAATCATCCCGATTTTATCAAGCGTCCCCGATTGACTATGACATTCAAGCCGGAGGGCGCTTAAAGGTCAAGCAAGTAGGTGACTACGAAGGAATTCCAATTTACCGCACGATCCAAGAACAAGGAGGTGCTGCATACGAGTTGCATGGCATTGGGAAAATTCCGTTCTTGTTATACCCTGTCGGTCATTTTACGACAGCAGAGTACGAGCATTCCCTTTCTGCTAGCCCGCTCGGCATCTATCAACAAGCACCCTCCGTGTTATCGGATGGCACGATGCTCCATGAAACGATTGCACCGGGAAGTTTTGTCAATGCACCGGCCCACGGTCTGATGGCGTTAGAAGATGCGGCGTTTATTAAAGGAGATGCGCCGATTGATGCGATTCGAATACGGGTTGCAGGAATTACTGCGTACGATCAAGAGGCAGTGGATAAAATGAGTGAGGTGGCGACTGAGATTGCTAAATTAGGAGACTATCAAATCGATGTGATCGCCGGAGCCTCTCCTGCTCCGATGACGATGGACGTTGAAGGTATAGGAGAAGTTGTTCAGCCATGGACGAGCTTAGGGGCTGCCGCTACGATTCGTGACGGCTGGAACGGGACGAACGTCTTGATTGCAGGATTGTTCCTATTCGTAAGTATTAGTTATTTGGCGAATCGGTTTCATTTTAGACGCCATACGAAAAAAGAGGAGCAGGAGCTTTTACTTGATCTAGGCTGGAAAAAACGACATATCCGATGGCTGTATCTAATGGAAAACAGCTCGCTCATCTTCCTCTCTGCCGCAATAGCCTCTCTCATTTTGCTTACTTATATTTGGTTATATCAAGCAGATTGGTTCATTTTGATCTTTTTTGTTGCTGTCGTTGTGCTAACGTTTCTCTTTAGTTTGATCTATGTGTCGATGATGAGAGGCGTTCAGAAAATCTCTTTTCGAAGGCTAAAAGGACAAACGGTATGGATACGGAATCTGTTCTATTATCGGCGCTTACTGACGTTAAGCATCATTCAGCTAGCTTCGGTGGCACTGCTGCTCGCTTTTGTCGTCTCTTCGATTGCGGCGACGATTGCCCAAACAGGTGGAACCTATTTAGGTGTATATATTAATGATGCTGTATTTATACCTCTAGTGTCTGTTATGGTAGCAGCGCTGTTTCTTGCTGTCTTGACGGTCGGTGAGAGCACCTCAGCCTTTTTGCTTTTACGGAAAGAAGAGCTGCAAACATTGCGTGATATCGGCTGGCGTATAAAAGACGTCCACCGTCTCTGCTTAAAAGAGTCGGCTTTTTGGACAACTGGGGCGATTATGGGCGGTGTCGTCATCAGCCTTCTCACGGTCAGCGTGTTTTATTCGCTTTCCCTTTCGTTGCTTTTATTTGCTGTCGTGGCGGTCGTACTTCTAAGTAGTATTGCAATCGTAACGGCAGGAGGCATGATCCGATCCTCGTTACGAAAAATGGCATGATAACCGTGTAAAGGAGGTAAGGGCTAGCATGTTGCTAGCTCTTATTTCGCATTGATTAAAGGCTCTCTGCTGTTACCTCGAGACTCAGCAATCGCTGAGCTTTCTCTCTGTTTTCAGCCCATATAAACCTTATGTTTCTTTCTGAGACCAAAAAGAACGAAAAGATTAATAAAACCAAAATCACGCAAAACATGAAAGCGCTTTTATAATGATAATTGAAAGAAGATTCAAAAAAGGGGGAGCAAAGAATGAAAAAACTATCAAAGCGGTCGCTGTTGTCCGCTATTGTAGGAGTAAGTTTGCTAGTTACTGCAGCATGCGGTGGTGGAAGTGATTCAACAGGAGCGGATGAAGCTGGAGAGGTTGAAGAAAAAGAAAGACCGTCCAGCGTGGTGATTGGAACTGCTTCTCAAGGGGGCGTTTACTACATTTACGGTGGTGGATTGGCCCAGCTATTAGACCGTGAGCTTGGCGTAAGCTCAAATGTTGAAGTAACAGGTGGACCTGTTCACAACATGCAGCTCGTGAATGAGCAAGAACAGGACATTGGCATGATCACAATGGGTCCTGGCTATGAAGGTGTATTGGGAGAAGGGGATTGGACAGGTGGAGAGACGTATGATAACGTCCGTGTCATTTTCCCGATGTATACGACTCCTTTCCACTGGTGGTCGTTGGAGTCAAGCGGCGTAACGTCCATTGAAGACATGGACGGGATGCGTGTCGGTGTTGGACCTTCTGGAGGTACTTCCGGAACGTATCTACCAATCATTCATGAAGTGCTAGGTTTGGATATTACACCAGTTCTTGCAGGTGCTAACGATATGGTTAGCCAACAGTTAGATGGTCAGCTTGATGTCATTGGGTTTGCAGCAGGCCTGCCAATTCCGGCTGTTGCAGAAGTTGAAGCTCAGCGAGACATTCACCTATTTGGAATTGATGGAGAAAATCGTGACAAGGTTTTAGAAGCATTACCGTACTTTGAGCCGTATACCATTCCAGCGGATACGTACGATCAGCTTGATGAAGATCTAGAAACAATTGCGATGTTTAACTTCGGTATTACGTACAGTGAAATGAATGCTGACTTTGTTTACGAGCTTGTCAAAGCGTATCACGAAAACAATGATTTGCTTATGACTACACACTCTTCGGCAGAAGAGGCAGTACCAGAGGCAATTTTGCGAAATGAAGTTGTGCCTCTACATGTAGGAGCGATTCGTTATTACGAGGAAATCGGTATCGACCTTCCTGAATCCGTATATCCTGCTGAATGGGAAAACGAATAAAACGATTGTTGCAGCCCTTGCTTTCATGATGGAAAGCAGGGGCCGCAATAGTAAGCATTGTTCAAAAGATCGAATGTAGCAGTATCAACTACGAAAGGATAGGAGGGATTCCCATGGCTGATGAGCAAAAAGTGAACTCCGTTGTAAGTGAAGACAAGGCAAAAGAATTGGAAGAAGCTGTTGAAGGCCCATCCAACGCTCGTTCGTTAACAGGTTGGGTCGGAATTCTGTTCACTGTCATTGCGGTTGGGGGAGCACTCTTTCATTTATATATTTTAAACTTTCATCCGATTGAGCCGTGGATTTTTCGCAGCGTTCATATCGCGTTAGGAGCCGTTCTTGGATTTCTATTGTTTAGAGGATGGAAAACAGATTCAAATCGCGTTCATGTCGTCGATTGGTTGCTGATCGCTGCAACGTTGTTTGTCACCTTTTATATTTATCAAAATGTCTCGGCCTTGTTGTTCCGTGTTGGGGTTATGCCACAACCGATGGATACAATCGTTGCCGTTTTAGGACTTCTCATCATTCTTGAGTTGACACGGAGAACAAGTGGCTGGACGTTGCCAATTTTATCAGGGGTATTTATTGCTTACGCCTTTCTCGGACCGTGGCTACCAGGATTTTTGAATCACGGTGGGTATTCATTTGATCGATTTGTTACGTATATTTATAGCTTGGATGGAGTATTCGGCGTAACCGTTGACGTTTCGTCGAAATACATTTTATTGTTCATTGTTTTCGGGGCCTTTTTACAAATGTCCGGTGTCGGCCGATTTTTCATTGACTTTTCATTCTCATTGGCTGGTGGGATGAGAGGGGGACCGGCAAAAGTGTCCGTTATTTCAAGTGGATTGATGGGCATGATGAACGGGACATCTGCCGGAAATGCAGTAGCGACTGGGTCGTTGACGATTCCGTTAATGAGACGTGTCGGCTATAAAGGGCAGTTTGCTGCGGCGACGGAAGCGACCGCTTCTGCTGGGGGACAAATTATGATTCCGATCATGGGAGCCGGTGCCTTTATTATGGCGGAAATTACCGGAATCCGTTACTCGGAAATCATTATCGCAGCAGCCATCCCTGCATTCCTCTATTTCTTGTCTGTTTACTTCATGGTTGATTTTCAAGCGATTAAAAACGGAATGAAGGGGTTGTCTCGTAAAGAGCTTCCACCTCTCAAAGGAATTTTAAAGCAATCCTATTTGTTTATTCCAGTCGTCTTGCTTATTGCTTCCTTGCTTATGGGCTATTCGATAATCCGCTCAGGTACAGTTTCGATTCTCGCCTGCTTAATCGTGAGCTGGATCCACCCAACGACTCGGATGGGGCTAAAGAAAGTGCTCGGTGCATTAGAGCTAGGAATGAAAAATGTCATTCAGCTCTTAGCGGTATGTGCGTGTGCAGGGATTATCGTTGGGGTCATTGCCCTTACAGGGGTCGGCTTGCGATTTAGCTCCATGCTTTTAGGGATTGCGGATGCAAACAAACTGTTGGCCCTTCTATTTGCCATGGGGATCTCCATCATTCTTGGGATGGGTATGCCGACGACAGCCGCTTATGCCGTTGCAGCTGCCGTTGTTGCACCAGGTTTGATTCAGATTGGCATTGAGCCATTACACGCCCATATGTTTGTTTTCTACTATGCGGTCATGTCAGCCATTACGCCACCGGTAGCGCTCGCAGCCTATGCGGCGGCTGGTGTAGCAGGAACGGATCCATTCAAAACCGGGGTCGATGCATTCAAGCTAGGATTGGCAGCGTTTATCGTACCGTTTATGTTCATTTACAGTCCGGCGATCATGATGGAAGGCGAAATCATGAGCATTGCCCTTGCGACGATTACCGCTTCTGTCGGCGTCTACTTGCTTGCGGCAGCGGTTCAAGGTTGGTTTGCAGGTAAAGCTGCATTAACTGTTGTTCGTTTGCTCCTCATTGTCGCTGCTGTTTGTCTTATTCATTCAAGCTGGGTGTATGACTTTGTCGCCCTCGGAATCGTGGCTATTGCCTTTATTTTACAAAGAACGGTTAATAAACAAACACCATTGGATCCGAAGGCAAGTACAGTTTAAACATAAAAAATTGAAAGGGCTACTCCAAAAAGGGGTGGCCTTTTTTCTTTTCCGAGGTTAAAAACAACCGAGAGTGCTCTAGATCAGTCCCCCCTTTAGTTTTGCTCTGCATTAAGCGCGTGCTTCGCTTTTTTTAAGTTTCATTTGTTAAACATTCTGACATGATTTTTTGTCAAATAATGATCTTTTTTCTTATGGAACGATTGTGATAGATTGATGTGGAGTTTTGATAATTCTAAATTTTCATTTAAAAGGAGGTTGAGGTTTATTTACGATTTTGTTAACAGTTGGCCGTTGGTTTCGGGTACTTTATTTGGGGGTGATGGAATCTGATGAAGTGGATGAAATCCATGGCATGGTTGGCCGTTGTTTTGGTCGTTTCGTTCGTAGCTCCTGCCGTTAGTTCTGCTCATGAGGATGTGAAAACTCTCGATATTCAGTCCTATGTAAGAGACATGCAGCCGGGTTGGAATCTTGGGAATACGTTTGATGCCGTCGGACAAGATGAAACAGCATGGAGAAATCCACGTGTGACACGAGAATTAATTGAACGGATTGCGGATGAAGGGTATAAAAGCATTCGGATTCCGGTGACGTGGGAAAATCGTATCGGAGGGGCACCTGATTATCCTATTGATCCTCAGTTTTTAAATCGAGTGGACCAAGTGGTTCAATGGGCGCTGGAAGAAGATTTGTATGTCATGATTAATTTACACCATGATTCATGGTTATGGATTTATGAAATGGAGCACAACTACAATGGTGTAATGGTCAAGTATCGCTCGCTCTGGGAGCCAATGGACAACGACTAACGCCGGGGCAGGACTATGAGTTAAATGGAGAAAGACTTACAGTGAAGGCCCATGTCCTATCGGCAATCGCTGGCTCAGGTACGTTAGGTTCAAATGGCATGGTAACGGCCGAATTTAATCGTGGGGCAGATTGGCATTTTCGGGTGAATACGTATCGTACGCCTGTATTGCAAAGCACGCAAGGCCACGTGAGCAACTTCAGCATTCCTGCTTCCTTTAATGGGAATAGCTTAGCAACAATGGAGGCTGTCTATGTGGATGGCGGAAATGCTGGCCCGCAAGACTGGACCTCCTTTAAGGAGTTTGGCTATGCCTTCTCTCCTTCTTATGATACAAATGAGATGAAACTGACCGAGGCGTTTTTTCGTGAGGTGCGGGATGGTGAAGTTCGGTTAACCTTCCATTTTTGGAGTGGTGAAACAGTCAACTATACGATTATTAAAAACGGGAACCAGGTGACTGGGATAGCAGCTCAGACAACCAATTCAAAAAACAAAAATAAAAAATAAAATTGAAAGCGCTTTCTATGGTGTTGCCCGAATATCTGAGGTTCTTTAGTAGAATCCGATATTCGGGTTTTTTCATACATTATAGGGGCGCTTTTTTATGTTGCGCAGGTTAAATGGTTTTACGTATGGGAACCCTACTACTAGATTATTGTGCACTCTTTTTGAGTATCATTATCACCGTCTTATCATATGTATATGAGTTGAACCATCTAGTAACCTCTCTTAAAATTGGTAAAGGAAATGTAACGTTGTGATAGTAAGGAAATGGTATGATGGAGAGAGACGTGTGTTCGAGAAATGGAGGAACGTAGAATGAATGAAACGATGCAACGCATCGCGAGAGTCATAGAGAATGTGGAACGAGTGGTCGTCGGGAAACGTCAGGAAATCGAGCTGAGCCTTGTCGCATTATTTGCTAGCGGTCATGTGCTCTTAGAAGATGTACCTGGTGTAGGGAAGACAATGCTGGTGAAGGCGATTGCTCGATCACTTGGTGCCGATTTTAAGCGAATTCAATTTACCCCAGATCTTCTCCCATCTGATGTCACAGGAGTTTCGATTTATAATCAAAAAACGCAGCAATTTGAATTTCGTCCCGGTCCCATTATGGCCAATGTCGTTTTAGCGGATGAAATCAATCGGACCTCCCCGAAAACCCAGTCAGCATTACTGGAGGCGTTAGAGGAAGGTAGTGTGACGATTGAAGGGAAATCTCTTGTCTTGTCAAAGCCTTTCTTTGTTATGGCGACACAAAATCCAGTAGAATACGCGGGGACTTATCCATTGCCTGAAGCGCAGCTCGATCGGTTTTTGTTTCGTCTGCAACTAGGATACCCTAAGCCGGACGAAGAGCTGGATGTCTTAAAGCGGTTAGAGAAACAGCATCCAATCCAGGAGCTATCTCCAGTGATGGAAACAGAGGAGGTTATCCAACTCCAGGAAGAGATTAAGGATGTTTTCGTTGAAGATAATGTGAAGGCCTATATCGTTGAGATTGTCAATTTGACGAGAAAGCACCAGAAGGTTGAATTAGGCGTAAGTCCGAGAGGGTCGATTGCAATGATGAAGGCGGCTCAAGCTTATGCGATGATCCAAGGGCGTGACTATGTGATTCCAGATGACATCAAAACACTAGCACCATTTGCTCTTAGTCACCGCTTAATTTTAACAGCAGAGGCGAAAATGTCAGGGACTGATCATGAAGAGATCATACACGATGTACTGCAACAGGCGAAAGTGCCAGTCATACGAAAGGAACTATTGACGTAGATGAAAAAAAGCAAGCTGTTTGGAGTGTTACACCATACTTTCAAGGTTTTCTTACTCGTCGGTTTGCTCGTCGCCTCCTTTACCTATGCCATGTTTCAAGGTGGCTTTGTTAGCTGGTTTCTCTTTTATAGCGTTGTGACCGTGACCGTGCTCACCCTGATCGTGTTTCTTTTTTCCTTTCAAGGATTTGACGTAGAGCGATCGTTAAGTCAGAAAACGGCACAAGCCGGAGGGGAACTGACAGTCACGATTTATCTTCGCAGACGTTCCTGGCGGCCGTTTTTTTATATTCGCGTAAAAGATTTAGTCCCCTTATCGATCGGACGAACGGAAGGCACAGGGGCACTGTTTTTCTTTGGATTGCAACGAGAGTGGTCCTATCAGTATGTCATTTCTAATATTCGCAGAGGGGAGCACCGATTTGAGAATGTGCACCTAGTGTTCGGAGACTTGTTTGGATTGATTGAAAAAGAGACGACCGTGCCTGTTGAATCAAGTGTCTTAATCTATCCGAACGTTCATCATGTGAAAGAGTTACCACCGATTCAAAACCGAACCTTTTCACAGGGGAAAAGGGCGAATCGCAAACAGGAAGAGGAACGATCCCTTGCTGGTGTTCGTGATTATGTACCAGGTGACCGGTTATCAACGATTGATTGGAAGCAGTCAGCACGGGCGTTGAAGTTTGTGACCAAAGAGTTTGAATCATATGATGGGGAAGGGATTGTTGTTGCCTTTGATGCTTATTTAGAGACACTCTCTCCCACAAGCTTTGAAACCGCGGTTGAATTGGCAGCTTCTCTAATGTATAAAGTTTTGCAACAACGGCCTTCGCTAGAAGTGGCGGTTCGCAGAAAAGGGTGGCAGACGGTGACGATTGACACCCACATGCTCACACTTCCGTTAACGTTGCTCGCAAAGCTTCAACCGACGGAGGAGGGACCTAAGGCAAAGGATCCTGTCTATCTTTCTTGGAGAGGAGCAACGGTCTTCTATGTTTGCACAGAGTTGAGCGAGGCGATAGTCGAGGCCGCCCGTACGTTGCAAATGCAGCATGTGAATGTGCAAATCTGTCTTGTTGGTAAACATCGCAAGAACCAAGAGTTTGCTGAGCAATTAAAGCAGCACCGGATCCAGATTCACACGTTTGAACCGTAAGAAGAAGGGGGGGGTTTAAAATGGTTGAGAAAAAAACGATGAACCTAGGGAGAGATTTTTTTCTGTATGGTCTAGGCTTTTTATTATTAATGGAATGGTTGCTCCCCCTGCCTTCGATTACTGATACAGGATATATTCGTGTGTTTGTGATTTTCACTAGCCTTTTTTTCTTAATCACTTTTCTCCAGCTTCCTTTAGCTGTATCGATGGTAGTGAAACTCGGCTTCTCGATCTACGGCATTTATTTGATCTTTTATGAGAGCCCCTTTTTTGCATTGGACTGGCTTCTTCTGTTTGTGGCAGAGATGGGGGTTAATTTAGGATTTATCGTTGGTGGCAATTTCTACGCGTTAACCGATATGTTCAGGAGCTTTCTATTTTTCGTCTTGTTGTCGATTATGAGTTACTTGCTTTTTTATTGGATCGTGTACATGCGAAGAGCACTTTTCTTTTTAGTGCTTACGATTATTTACATTACGGTTCTTGATACATTTACGGCTTATGATGCCTCGATGGCGATTGTACGTACATTTGTTGTCGGCTTCGTACTTCTCGGACTTGTCACCATTTATAGGAAAATGGAGCGGGAAGGGGTTCGTGTCGGCTCGAGGTATTTGCCCTTGCGGTTAGGTTTGATGTTAGTAGCCGTCATAGGGATCTCTAGCATATTAGGCTTTGCTTTCCCTAAGCTCGATCCCCAATGGGACGATCCAATGCCGTTTATGCGTGCAGCAGTGGGACTTGATCCGTACTCTGACTCTGTCGAGGTGGTTCAACGGATCGGCTATGGGGATTCGGATGGTCAGCTAGGTGGCGGATTTATCGATGATGAAACGACCGTGTTTTACGTCACCGCTCCCGAAGCTCAATACTGGCGTGGTGAGACAAAGGACTTTTATACGGGGCGTGGCTGGGAGACAACCACACCGGAGCAAGTGCAACCGCAAGCTCCGTTAAGGACTGCCACCGAAAATCTCGTTTCTGTTGAGCAGCGAAGGGCAGAGGTTCAATTTGAAGATGGACAAGCTCGTTATGAGCATCTGTTCTATCCAGGACAGCTCGACAGCTCGGAGACGGCAGGCATTGTAGTCGACGCGTATACGGAAAAGGCTACGACGTATTCTGGATCAAGTCCAACCGTTCTTACTAGGTATGAAATTGACTATTATTATCCAACGTATTATATCGATCAGCTTCAGCAAAGCTCAGAAGTCGATCCACAAAACATTCAAGATTACTATTTGCAGCTCCCCGATTCGGTGCCGCAGCGGGTTTATGAGTTAGCCGAAGGAATTGTCTCTGAATACGAGAACCGCTATGATCAAGCAAAGGCGATCGAAAATTACTTTCAGAGGTCCGGTTTTCGATATGAAACAACAGATGTACCGATCCCGGAGGATGGGCAAGATTACGTAGATCAGTTCCTCTTTGAAACCCAGGCTGGCTACTGTGATAACTTCTCTACATCGATGGTTGTTTTGCTTCGATCGGTAGGGATTCCAGCGCGCTGGGCAAAGGGTTTCACAGCAGGAACGCTAGTGGACTCAACGAATGAACAAAACGTATATGAAATTCGTAACTCAAATGCCCATTCTTGGGTGGAAGTTTATTTTCCTGAGGTAGGCTGGGTTCCATTTGAACCGACACGCGGATTTACGAACGAATTTGATTTTACGGAAAGTCCTGTGGATAATCAGCAGAATACTGAAATTGAACAAACTGATCGAGAGGAGCCGTTAGAGACTGTAGAGAACGAAGAACAAGAAGTAGAGGATGCCTTCGCTGAGTTGGAGGAGGCTAGTACAGAAGAGGTAGCAATTTCTCCTGAAAATGGAGCGGGAGGTTTACCGTTCCCTCTTTGGTGGCTTGCGCTTCCGTTGCTGATCTTGTGTATGGCTTTATTTGCAGGTAACAAAAAGCTTGTCGGTTTGGCTTTGATTGGCTATTTCCGAGTTACCAGAAAGGAGGATGCGTTTGTCCATGCGTATAAACGGCTCCTCTGGTATTTAAACTATATAGGGCTAGGGAAGAAGCAAGGAGAAACACTTCGAGAGTACGCCGTACGTATTGATCAAGAGTGGTCTACGGAGACGATGACGACATTAACGTTTGAATATGAGCGATTGCTCTACAGTTCGGATGTGCCGGCAAACTGCTGGGAGCACGTAAAAGGGGATTGGTTGCAGCTAATGAGAAAAATTAGCTCTTGAACCTTTTGTCCTCGACTGATAAAATGTTTCCGTGTTTTACATGTAGATATCATCCCTTTCGTATATACTTGGAGATAAGGTCCAGGAGTTTCTACCAGATCACCGTAAATGATCTGACTATGAAGGTGGAATGGCTCGATATCTTCGTACGGAACGTTTGTCCTTGCGTAGGATGATGGCTAGAATTCTGCCTTTTTATAGATGGAGGGGGATTCTAGCTCTTTTGTTATTCGCTTTGTGAACGATGTGTTTTTATTCTTGGTAAAGGGTGATATGAATGATGGAACAATTATCAGAAGAAATGATTGTGGTTCTCGATTTTGGTGGACAGTATAATCAATTAATTACGAGACGAATTCGTGATTTAGGTGTATACAGTGAGCTTCACCCTAACACAATCACTGCAGAACAATTGAAAGAGATGAAGCCAAAGGGGATCATTTTTTCAGGAGGGCCAAATAGTGCTTATGCAGAAGGGGCGCCTAAATGCGATCCGGCGATCTTTGATTTAGGAGTACCTATTTTAGGGATTTGCTACGGAATGCAGCTAATGACACAGCATTTCGGAGGTAAGGTTGACGCGGCTGAGCATCGAGAGTACGGAAAGGCGACGATCACAGTAGAAAATCAATCGAAACTGTTCCAAGGGTTGCCTGTAGAACAAACGGTATGGATGAGCCATGGTGACTTGATTGTAGCACCACCAGAAGGCTTTGTTGTCGATGCGCAAAACCCGTCTTGTCCGGTGGCAGCTATGAGTGATGAAGCACGCAACTATTACGGTGTTCAATTCCACCCTGAAGTCCGCCATTCACAATTTGGCGACGACATGCTGAAAAACTTCGCCTTCGCTGTTTGTGGTTGCGAAGGAAATTGGTCAATGGAAAACTTCATTGAATTGGAAATGGAGAAAATTCGCGAGCAAGTCGGGGACAAACAAGTATTATGTGCCCTTTCTGGTGGAGTCGATTCATCGGTCGTTGCGGTCTTGATTCACAAAGCGATTGGCGATCAGCTCACTTGTATGTTTATCGATCATGGTTTACTGCGTAAAGGTGAAGCGGATAGTGTCATGAAGACGTTCAGCGAAGGGTTCAATATGAACGTAATCAAAATCGATGCAAAAGACCGTTTCCTATCAAAATTAGAAGGTGTCTCTGATCCTGAGCAGAAACGAAAAATCATTGGTAACGAATTCATCTACGTGTTTGAAGAGGAAGCAAGCAAGTTAAAAGATATGGACTTTTTAGCGCAAGGAACATTATACACCGATATTATTGAAAGTGGGACTGCCACGGCGCAAACGATCAAATCCCATCACAATGTCGGTGGACTTCCTGAGGATATGCGCTTTGAATTAATTGAGCCGTTAAATACATTATTCAAAGACGAAGTAAGAAAGTTAGGTACAGAACTAGGGATTCCAGATGAGGTCGTTTGGCGACAACCATTCCCAGGACCAGGCTTAGGCATTCGTGTTCTTGGAGAAATCACAGAAGAGAAACTTGAGATTGTTCGGGAATCAGATGCGATCCTACGTGAAGAAATTAAAAAAGCAGGGTTGGATCGCGAAATTTGGCAATACTTCACCGCCTTGCCGAACATGAGGAGCGTTGGGGTTATGGGCGATGCACGGACATATGATTATACAGTTGGTATCCGTGCGGTTACATCGATCGATGGGATGACGTCCGATTGGGCGCGCATTCCGTGGGATGTCCTCGAGATTATCTCTACGCGTATCGTCAATGAGGTGAAGCATGTTAATCGTGTCGTCTACGATATTACATCGAAGCCGCCAGCGACGATTGAGTGGGAGTAAGACGAATATTATTCGTTGTTTTTAACTTAATGTTCGTCTTTTGTATTGACGGACGCTAGTGGGTTTGCTACACTATTTTTGAAAAATAAATCGAAAACATCATTTCGTATAATGGCAGGAATAGGGCCTGCGAGTTTCTACCAAGCTACCGTAAATAGCTTGACTACGAAAATAATGGGTTTTTTACTCTTTATTTGTGGTCGAGCTTCAGGTAGCTTTCTATCTGGGGCTTTTTTTATGAAGTTCTTGCTCGTTTTCGAAATGGTGACGAATAGAAGGAGAGGAACTATCGATGGATCGCTACTTTGGATTCAAAGAGCATGGCACGACCTATGGCCGTGAATCAATTGCCGGTTTGACGACGTTTTTATCAATGGCCTACATCCTGTTTGTGAACCCACTTATTTTAGGTGACGCTGGCATGGATGTCCAAGCGGTGTTCATGGCGACTGCGCTAGCTGCAGCTATTGGAACCCTCATAATGGGGATCCTTGCTAAATACCCGATTGCGTTAGCTCCTGGAATGGGATTAAATGCATTTTTTGCGTATTCTGTTGTCATTGGAATGGGAATTGACTGGCAACTTGCCTTGTTCGGTGTTTTTGTTTCGGGAATTATTTTTATTCTTATTACAGTCTTTAAAATTCGTGAAGTGATCATTAACGCCATTCCGGCAGAATTGAAAAATGCTGCTGCCGCAGGTATCGGATTGTTTATTGCGTTTATTGGATTAAAAAATGCAGGCATTGTCGTTAGCGATGAAGCGACCGCGGTATCTTTAGGGCATATTCTCAACGGCCCGACGCTGTTGGCTTGCTTCGGTTTAATTGTAACGGTTCTTTTCATGGTAAGAGGCATTCAAGGTGGTATTTTTTACGGAATGATCCTTACGGCGATTGTTGGGCTGATTTCTGGGATCATTACGTATACAGGTGGGGGAATTGTCAGTACTCCGCCGAGTTTAGCACCAACGTTCGGACAAGCCTTCAACATTCAGATGACTGATGTGTTCTCCGTTCAATTTTTGATCGTCGTGTTAACATTCTTGTTCGTTGACTTTTTCGACACAGCGGGTACTCTTTATGGAGTTGCCAACCAAGCGGGCTTTATTAAAGATAATAAGCTCCCTCGGGCAGGTAAAGCATTGCTTGCGGACTCAAGCGCAACTTCCATTGGAGCAATCTTAGGAACGTCAACAACAACGGCCTACATTGAATCATCCGCAGGTGTTGCCGCCGGAGGACGTACAGGATTCGCTTCCATTGTCACAGCTGGATTGTTCGTCCTTGCCATGTTCTTTTCACCATTGTTGTCCGTAGTTACGGAACAAGTTACGGCAGCGGCTCTTATTGTTGTCGGAATTTTGATGGCTTCTTCTTTACGGTTTATTGATTGGACTAAACTCGAAATTGCGATCCCGTCATTTTTAACGGTGGTTGCCATGCCGCTTACGTACAGCATTGCAACAGGGATTGCATTTGGCTTTCTATTCTATCCGATCACGATGATTGTCAAGGGACGCGGGAAAGAAGTTCATCCGATTATGTATGCACTGTTCTTTGTGTTCTTAGCCTATTTCATCTTCCTTTCAGAGTAGGTGTTCTTATTTAAGCTGGATTCGTTTAGGCGGGTCCGGCTTTTTGTTTTCAATCAAAGTAAGTGAATAATTAAGTGACGTCGATTAAAATAGGAAGTAGCAAATTGTAATTTCATTACCGTTGTCAACAGGGGCTGTATAAAAAATATTACTATCGAACGCAAGGAGCAATTTTACTTCAAGAGTGGGTTTCTTCAAGTGAGTTCCTATTGAATGTAAAAAATAGAAAGTGATAAAACCAATTTGACTTATCGGAATAATGTAGTACGATGGAATTATTAAATTTAAAAAAGATTTTGTCATTTGTGAGGTGGATATCGTTGCAACTTCAGGTAATGAACAGTCCTTTTAACGAGGAGCAGGTAGAACTCCTCAACCGCCTTTTACCAACCTTGAATGCGTCTCAAAAGGCTTGGCTAAGCGGTTATTTGACAGCTATTCAATCTGCCGATACTGCAACAGTGCTAGAAGCGGTACCAGCAGCGGCTCCGGCGGCAAATACAGCCCAGCCTGTATCTAAGGAAGTGACCATTCTTTTTGGCTCACAAACAGGAAATGCCCAGGGACTTGCCGAAAATGCGGGAAAGACGCTCAAAGAACAAGGTTTTCAAGTAACCGTCTCATCGATGAGCGACTTTAAACCGAACCAATTGAAAAAATTAAAAAATCTGCTTATCGTCGTTAGCACACATGGCGAAGGCGATCCGCCAGATAACGCGCTATCATTCCATGAATTCCTCCATGGGAGACGGGCTCCGAAGCTTGAGGATCTCCGTTATTCTGTGTTGGCTCTTGGCGACACCTCCTATGAGTTTTTCTGTAAAACGGGAAAAGATTTCGATCAGCGCCTTGAAGCTCTTGGGGCTACTAGACTTCAACCGTGTGTTGAATGTGACCTTGATTTTGAAGAACCAGCTGCGAAATGGCTTGAAGGTGTTATCGCCAGTCTAAGTGAAGGTCAGGGTCAGACTGTGCCTGCTCAGCCGGCAGCTCCTGAAGCCAAAGCAGTGGAGACGGTGTATTCAAGAAAAAATCCGTTCCGAGCAGAAGTATTGGAAAACATTAATTTAAATGGGCGGGGATCAAACAAGGAAACACGACACCTTGAATTGTCCCTTGAAGGCTCAGGTTTAACGTATGAACCAGGTGACGCGCTCGGCATCTTCCCTGAAAATGACCCTGAACTTGTCGATCTGTTACTTAATGAACTGAAGTGGGATGCAAACGAAGTCGTCGCAGTAGACAAGCAAGGAGAAAGGTTGCCACTTAAAGAAGCGCTAACTTCCTACTTTGAAATTACGGTGTTAACGAAAAAGTTAATTCAACAGGCAGCTGAGCTTTTGGATAATGAAAAGCTACGCGCTCTTACGGCTTCAGAAAATGCCCAGCAATTAAAAGCGTATATTGATGGACGCGACTTGGTTGATTTCGTCCGAGACTTCGGCCCGATCAATGCATCTCCGCAGGAGTTTGTTTCCATTCTTCGGAAAATGCCACCGCGCCTCTATTCAATTGCCAGCAGCATTGCAGCGAATCCAGAGGAAGTGCATTTGACAATTGGGGCGGTTCGCTATCATGCTCACGGCAGAGATCGAAAAGGGGTCTGCTCGATCTTATGTGCAGAACGCCTTCAGCCTGGCGATACGGTGCCGATGTTCATACAGCCGAACAAGAACTTTAAGCTACCAGAAAGTCCAGAAACACCAATTATCATGGTCGGACCAGGTACGGGTGTGGCACCATTCCGATCCTTTATGCAGGAACGAGAAGAAGCGGGAGCTACAGGAAAGTCATGGATGTTCTTTGGTGACCAGCATTTCGTTACCGACTTCCTTTATCAGACAGAGTGGCAAAAGTGGTTAAAAGACGGAGTGTTGACAAGAATGGATGTCGCCTTCTCTCGTGACACTGAAGAAAAAGTGTATGTACAGCATCGCATGCTCGAGCATAGCAAAGAGCTGTATAAGTGGCTTGAAGAAGGGGCGGTATTCTACGTTTGTGGTGATAAGACAAACATGGCAAAAGATGTTCAGGAGGCCCTGCTTGAAATTATTGAAAAAGAAGGCGGCAAGAGCCGTGAGGAAGCAGAAGCGTATTTAGCAGAAATGAAGAAGCAAAAACGTTATCAGCGTGATGTGTATTGATTTTGATTGAAAGGAGTTTTTTTACAACATGGGGAACGAAAGATTAAAAGCACCAGAAGGTCCACCGAGTGATGTAGAGCGCATAAAAGAAGAAAGTAATTATTTGCGCGGCACGCTGAAGGAATCAATGCTCGAGCCGATTAGTGCTGGAATATCCGATGATGATAACCGGTTGATGAAACATCACGGTAGTTATTTGCAAGATGACCGAGACCTTCGCAATGAGCGGCAAAAACAAAAGCTCGAACCGGCGTACCAGTTCATGTTGCGTGTTCGGATGCCGGGCGGAGTGGCAACGCCTGAACAGTGGCTTGTCATGGATGAACTTGCTCAGAAATATGGAAATGGCACTATGAAGCTAACAACAAGAGAAACGTTTCAATTGCATGGCATTTTAAAGTGGAACATGAAAAAAACGATTCAGGCCATCCACTCAGCTTTGTTGGATACAATCGCGGCATGTGGTGATGTGAACCGAAATGTCATGTGTACCTCAAATCCGTATCAATCGGAGATCCATCAGGAAGTATATGAATGGTCAAAGAAATTGAGTGATGATTTGCTTCCGCGTACACGCGCGTACCATGAAATTTGGCTTGATGAAGAAAAAGTGGCAGGCACGCCAGAAGCAGAAGAAGTTGAACCGATGTACGGACCGCTTTATCTTCCTCGGAAATTCAAAATTGGTATTGCAGTTCCACCATCCAATGACATTGACGTCTTTTCTCAAGATCTCGGCTTTATCGCGATTGTGGAAGATGACAAGCTTGTCGGTTTCAATGTGGCGATTGGCGGCGGTATGGGGATGACGCACGGGGATAAAACGACATACCCGCAGCTCGCTAAAGTGATTGGCTTCTGTAAACCTGAACAAATATACGATGTCGCGGAAAAAATTATTACGATTCAGCGTGATTACGGTAATCGCTCGGTCCGAAAAAATGCCCGTTTCAAGTATACGGTAGACCGTCTCGGTTTAGAGACCGTCAAGAATGAGCTGGAAAACCGCCTTGGCTGGAGCCTTGATGAGGCGAAGCCGTATCATTTCGATCATAACGGCGACCGCTATGGCTGGGTCAAAGGTGTGAAAGGAAGATGGCACTTTACATTATTTGTGGAGGGCGGTCGTGTCACTGATTATGCAGATTACAAATTAATGACCGGCTTGCGCGAGATCGCGAAAATCCATACTGGTGATATTCGCCTCACGTCCAACCAAAACTTGATTATTGCTAATGTTACTAGCCAGAAGAAGAAAAAGATCAATGAGCTAATCGAGCAGTACGGTCTGACGGACGGTAAGCATTATACAGCACTCCGTCGCAGCTCGATTGCCTGTGTTGCGCTTCCGACATGCGGACTGGCAATGGCGGAAGCAGAGCGGTATTTGCCGAAGCTAATCGACAAAATTGACGAAATCATCGAAGAAAACGGCCTGAAGAATGAAGAGATTACGATCCGTATGACAGGGTGCCCGAACGGCTGTGCCCGCCATGCGCTAGGCGAAATTGGCTTTATTGGAAAAGCGCCGGGTAAGTACAATATGTACCTTGGAGCTGCTTTTGATGGCAGCCGTCTAAGTAAAATGTACCGTGAAAATATTGGAGAAGAAGAAATTTTAAAAGAACTTCGCGAAATTCTCCCACGTTATGCGAAAGAGCGTAAAGAAGGGGAGCATTTTGGAGATTTTGTCATCCGAGCTGGAATCATCAAAGAAACGACGGATGGAACAAATTTTCATGATTAAAATAAACTGATAGATAGCCGCTTCGAAACGATCGCATATTTTGCGTCTAGTTTGAGGTGGCTCTTTTTTTGCGTAATTGCGACACGTTTTTAAAATGGACTGCTGTTTACTAGCTTTAAAAAAGTATTGCGAAGAATGGATGTTCATGATATATTATCGATTATTGTAAGGAGATTTAGCGTTTCGAACATTGAAAGGTAGCGAGTTTATCATTAAAAAAACAGTTGCACAATTGCTCGGAATGTGTTAAATTATTAAATGTCGTTGTTGAGATACACAGCGAATCACTTAAAACCTGATAAAAAAAGTTATTGCGCGAAATTAGTTATTTTGATATAATAGATTTTGTCGCTAAAAAAACTAAAGTTCTTTGAAAACTGAACAAAAGCCAAGCGAAATAAAGAGATACAAGGTATCTCGTCAATTTACTTCATTTATGAAGTGTCACAGGAAACAACATCCTGTGAAACATGAGCTTTATCAAACTTTTATGGAGAGTTTGATCCTGGCTCAGGACGAACGCTGGCGGCGTGCCTAATACATGCAAGTCGAGCGGACCAAAGGGAGCTTGCTCCTGGAGGTTAGCGGCGAACGGGTGAGTAACACGTGGGCAACCTGCCTGTAAGACTGGGATAACATCGAGAAATCGGTGCTAATACCGGATAATAAAAAGAACTGCATGGTTCTTTTTTGAAAGATGGTTTCGGCTATCACTTACAGATGGGCCCGCGGCGCATTAGCTAGTTGGTGAGGTAACGGCTCACCAAGGCGACGATGCGTAGCCGACCTGAGAGGGTGATCGGCCACACTGGGACTGAGACACGGCCCAGACTCCTACGGGAGGCAGCAGTAGGGAATCTTCCGCAATGGACGAAAGTCTGACGGAGCAACGCCGCGTGAGTGATGAAGGTTTTCGGATCGTAAAACTCTGTTGTTAGGGAAGAACAAGTGCCGTTCGAAAGGGCGGCACCTTGACGGTACCTAACGAGAAAGCCACGGCTAACTACGTGCCAGCAGCCGCGGTAATACGTAGGTGGCAAGCGTTGTCCGGAATTATTGGGCGTAAAGCGCGCGCAGGCGGTCTCTTAAGTCTGATGTGAAAGCCCCCGGCTCAACCGGGGAGGGTCATTGGAAACTGGGAGACTTGAGTACAGAAGAGGAGAGTGGAATTCCACGTGTAGCGGTGAAATGCGTAGAGATGTGGAGGAACACCAGTGGCGAAGGCGACTCTCTGGTCTGTAACTGACGCTGAGGCGCGAAAGCGTGGGGAGCAAACAGGATTAGATACCCTGGTAGTCCACGCCGTAAACGATGAGTGCTAGGTGTTAGGGGTTTCGATGCCCTTAGTGCCGAAGTTAACACATTAAGCACTCCGCCTGGGGAGTACGACCGCAAGGTTGAAACTCAAAGGAATTGACGGGGGCCCGCACAAGCAGTGGAGCATGTGGTTTAATTCGAAGCAACGCGAAGAACCTTACCAGGTCTTGACATCCTTTGACCACCCTAGAGATAGGGCTTTCCCCTTCGGGGGACAAAGTGACAGGTGGTGCATGGTTGTCGTCAGCTCGTGTCGTGAGATGTTGGGTTAAGTCCCGCAACGAGCGCAACCCTTGACCTTAGTTGCCAGCATTCAGTTGGGCACTCTAAGGTGACTGCCGGTGACAAACCGGAGGAAGGTGGGGATGACGTCAAATCATCATGCCCCTTATGACCTGGGCTACACACGTGCTACAATGGATGGTACAAAGGGTTGCGAAGCCGCGAGGTGAAGCCAATCCCAGAAAGCCATTCTCAGTTCGGATTGCAGGCTGCAACTCGCCTGCATGAAGCCGGAATTGCTAGTAATCGCGGATCAGCATGCCGCGGTGAATACGTTCCCGGGCCTTGTACACACCGCCCGTCACACCACGAGAGTTTGTAACACCCGAAGTCGGTGGGGTAACCTTTTGGAGCCAGCCGCCTAAGGTGGGACAGATGATTGGGGTGAAGTCGTAACAAGGTAGCCGTATCGGAAGGTGCGGCTGGATCACCTCCTTTCTACGGAGTTTTTAACTCTAGTCGACCATTCGCAGTTTCATCTGCGGAGGGACGCTTGAAGCTTTTGTTCAGTTTTGAGAGAACTCAAAGCTCTCAATTAAAATGCTTTTGCTCCTGCGATTACTCGTCGCAAGGCAGCATGAAGCACAGACTGGCAAGTGTTGCATGATGTGATTGAAATCAGTAGCCTTGTTCAGTTTTGAAGGAATTGTTCCTTCAAAACAACTGATTGTTTCTTTTGCGCTTGCGTCTGCGAGTATAGCTACGAAGCTAGCTTCCTCAGCGCATGGCTGCATGAAGAAATAGCGATGATGACCATCATGATGTGATTGAAGTCAGTCGCCATGTTCAGTTTTGAGAGAACTCAAAACTCTCAATACATTTTAAAAAAGTCATCTTGTATAGATGATCAATAAACCAATGGCTGGTTATCTTTAATCAATCAGTCAATTTGTTATGGGCCTGTAGCTCAGCTGGTTAGAGCGCACGCCTGATAAGCGTGAGGTCGGTGGTTCGAGTCCACTCAGGCCCACCATAACAGCTTTCGGGGCCTTAGCTCAGCTGGGAGAGCGCCTGCTTTGCACGCAGGAGGTCAGCGGTTCGATCCCGCTAGGCTCCACCATTCATATTGCTGCAGATGTGACAACATCTTGTAGTTTTGACAACACGTCAAAATGGTTCTTTGAAAACTAGATAATGATATTGTAAGTGAAAGATGAGCGCGATGCTCATTGGAAGCTTATATGACGCAAATCGAGTTCACCGGGTATTTAACCTACATCCTGTAGGGAGAATACTCACGAACGAGACGTCAAGAATTCCATGACGCTTTTGATGAATAACAAAGAGTCTCAAGTAGATCGAGGAAGCAAGGGTTTGAGGAATGGAGCGTATAGGAAAAGGAACCACGCTAAGGGCGTGACATCGTGTCACAACGCCTGGTACCTACATCCTGTAGGCAACATGACCGAAAATCCCGAAGCTGACAAAGAGATACGAAGAGAATCTGACGTTATTTGGTTAAGTTAGAAAGGGCGCACGGTGGATGCCTTGGCACTAGGAGCCGAAGAAGGACGCGACGAACGGCGAAACGCCTCGGGGAGCTGTAAGTAAGCTTTGATCCGGGGATATCCGAATGGGGGAACCCACCATCCGTAATGGGATGGTACCCATACCTGAATCTATAGGGTATGAGGAGGCAGACCTGGGGAACTGAAACATCTAAGTACCCAGAGGAAGAGAAAGCAAATGCGATTTCCTGAGTAGCGGCGAGCGAAACGGGAACAGCCCAAACCAAGAGGCTTGCCTCTTGGGGTTGTAGGACACTCTATACGGAGTCAGAAAGAAACGAAGTAGGTGAAGCGACCTGGAAAGGTCCGTCACAGAAGGTAACAACCCTGTAGCCGAAACTTCGTTTCCTCCAGAGTGGATCCTGAGTACGGCGGGACACGTGAAACCCCGTCGGAAGCTGGGAGGACCATCTCCCAAGGCTAAATACTCCCTAGTGACCGATAGTGAACCAGTACCGTGAGGGAAAGGTGAAAAGCACCCCGGAAGGGGAGTGAAAAAGATCCTGAAACCGTGTGCCTACAACTAGTTGGAGCCCATTAACGGGTGACAGCGTGCCTTTTGTAGAATGAACCGGCGAGTTACGATGTCGTGCAAGGTTAAGCTGAAAAAGCGGAGCCGCAGCGAAAGCGAGTCTGAATAGGGCGAAATAGTACGCCGTCGTAGACCCGAAACCGTGTGATCTACCCATGTCCAGGGTGAAGTTCAGGTAACACTGAATGGAGGCCCGAACCCACGCATGTTGAAAAATGCGGGGATGAGGTGTGGGTAGGGGTGAAATGCCAATCGAACTCGGAAATAGCTGGTTCTCCCCGAAATAGCTTTAGGGCTAGCCTCGAGGGAAGAGTCTTGGAGGTAGAGCACTGATTGGACTAGGGGTCCCCACCGGATTACCGAATTCAGTCAAACTCCGAATGCCAATGACTTATCCTCGGGAGTCAGACTGCGAGTGCTAAGATCCGTAGTCAAGAGGGAAACAGCCCAGACCATCAGCTAAGGTCCCAAAGTATACGTTAAGTGGAAAAGGATGTGGAGTTGCCCAGACAACCAGGATGTTGGCTTAGAAGCAGCCACCATTTAAAGAGTGCGTAATAGCTCACTGGTCGAGTGACTCTGCGCCGAAAATGTACCGGGGCTAAACGTATCACCGAAGCTATGGATTCGCACCGTTGGTGCGAGTGGTAGGGGAGCGTTCTACGTGCAGCGAAGTCAGACCGAGAGGACTGGTGGAGCGCGTAGAAGTGAGAATGCCGGTATGAGTAGCGAAAAGAGGGGTGAGAATCCCCTCCGTCGAAAGCCCAAGGTTTCCTGAGGAAGGCTCGTCCGCTCAGGGTTAGTCGGGACCTAAGCCGAGGCCGAAAGGCGTAGGCGATGGACAACAGGTGGAAATTCCTGTACCACCTCCTCACCGTTTGAGCAATGGGGGGACGCAGAAAGGTAGGGTAAGCGCGCTGATGGAGATGCGCGTCCAAGCAGTTAGGCTGGAAAGTAGGCAAATCCGCTTTCCGTGAAGGCTGAGCTGTGATGGCGAGGGAAATGATAGTACCGAAGTTCCTGATCCTACACTGCCAAGAAAAGCCTCTAGCGAGGTGAGAGGTGCCCGTACCGCAAACCGACACAGGTAGGCGAGAAGAGAATTCTAAGACGCTCGGGAGAACTCTCGTTAAGGAACTCGGCAAAATGACCCCGTAACTTCGGGAGAAGGGGTGCTCTGATAGGGTGCAAGCCCGAGAGAGCCGCAGTGAAAAGATCCAAGCGACTGTTTAGCAAAAACACAGGTCTCTGCGAAGCCGCAAGGCGAAGTATAGGGGCTGACACCTGCCCGGTGCTGGAAGGTTAAGAGGAGGGGTTATCCCTTCGGGAGAAGCTCTGAATTGAAGCCCCAGTAAACGGCGGCCGTAACTATAACGGTCCTAAGGTAGCGAAATTCCTTGTCGGGTAAGTTCCGACCCGCACGAATGGTGTAACGACTTGGATACTGTCTCAACGAGAGACCCGGTGAAATTATAGTACCTGTGAAGATGCAGGTTACCCGCGACAGGACGGAAAGACCCCATGGAGCTTTACTGTAGCTTGATATTGGATGTTGGTACCGTTTGTACAGGATAGGTAGGAGCCTTGGAAGCCGGAGCGCTAGCTTCGGTGGAGGCGCTGGTGGGATACTACCCTGACGGTATTGACATTCTAACCTCGAACCGTGATCCGGTTCAGGGACAGTGTCAGGTGGGCAGTTTGACTGGGGCGGTCGCCTCCTAAACAGTAACGGAGGCGCCCAAAGGTTCCCTCAGAATGGTTGGAAATCATTCGTAGAGTGCAAAGGCAAAAGGGAGCTTGACTGCGAGACCTACAAGTCGAGCAGGGACGAAAGTCGGGCTTAGTGATCCGGCGGTGCCGTATGGAAGGGCCGTCGCTCAACGGATAAAAGCTACCCTGGGGATAACAGGCTTATCTCCCCCAAGAGTTCACATCGACGGGGAGGTTTGGCACCTCGATGTCGGCTCATCGCATCCTGGGGCTGAAGTAGGTCCCAAGGGTTGGGCTGTTCGCCCATTAAAGCGGTACGCGAGCTGGGTTCAGAACGTCGTGAGACAGTTCGGTCCCTATCCGTCGCGGGCGTAGGAAATTTGAGAGGAGCTGTCCTTAGTACGAGAGGACCGGGATGGACACACCGCTGGTGTACCAGTTGTTCCGCCAGGAGCATCGCTGGGTAGCTACGTGTGGACGGGATAAGTGCTGAAAGCATCTAAGCATGAAGCCCCCCTCAAGATGAGATTTCCCATGGAGTAAATCCAGTAAGACCCCTTAGAGATGATGAGGTTGATAGGTCTGGTGTGGAAGCGTGGCGACACGTGAAGCTGACAGATACTAATCGGTCGAGGACTTATCCAAAAACAAATCAAAAGCAACGTCTCGAACTCGAGAAGCGTCCCATTATCTAGTTTTGAGAGAATCTTGTTCTCCAAAGAAAAGGGTTTCGAGAAACGAGCAGGAATCGAGCGACGACAGACCGGAGCGTACACACGGTACGTGAGGATCTGGAGGAGTGAAGATGACACCAAAATGCGACGTTGATCGGAAGCCGTAACTATCTACAAAGAGGATTAAGAGATTTGCGGAAGCAAGCGAGTGACGAACTGAGCGTATATCAACATACGTGACAGGAAGGAACAAGCGTAGCTGACAAAAAAGCTCGCCGATCATCTGACGTAGAAAGGTTTGGTGGCGATAGCGAAGAGGCCACACCCGTTCCCATGCCGAACACGGTCGTTAAGCTCTTCAGCGCCGATGGTAGTTGGGGGCTTCCCCCTGCGAGAGTAGGACGCTGCCAAGCGATAAAGCACAATCCAATCGGGTTGTGCTTTTTTATTGTCAAAAAGTAAAATTGTTTCTACAAGGAGGACCAAGAGATTTGCGGAAGCAAGGGAGAGACGGACTGAGCGTATACTAACATACGTGACAGGAGGGAACGAGCGTAGCTGACAAAAAAGCTCGCCGGTCATCTGAAGTAGAAAAGAGCGCTGAAGAGCGTTGATCCGAAGGAGCAGAGTCATCACTGGAAAGCCGATGGTCACACCATGAAAAGGCGCCAAAGAAAAGCGTCATGTCCCCCCTGCGAGACGACCCCATTCTCTTCGTAAACATCGTGAGAAACGACAGAGCGAAACGGTGTGGTAAAAGACCCCCGTAGGAGAGAAAGGGGGAGCCCAAGGACGCTGCCAAGCAGTAAAGCACAATCCAATCGGGTTGTGCTTTTTTGGGTGTGCCAGGCATGCGCATATTCTCTAGGGTTCAAGTCCCGAACTGTGAAGGCAGTCGTAACAGTTAGCTTAAGACAAGGGTGTCTGGGGTGACCCAGAATCTGAAGGAAGTCGGCGGCAAACCTCCGCTCCTAGGAACACGAACTTCATAATAAGGCTAGGTAGACTTGGATGAGATTGCCTAACAAATCAAAGTCCAGACTGCCAAAGGGTCTACCGAGTAAATGAAGAGGAGACATGGAGGGGAAGAATGTGTACTTACCCTGGGAGATCTGACTGATACGCGACACGCATGTCGTAACCTTGCATAAGAGTGCAAGCTGAACGGTCAGAAGTCAGCAGAAGCCATAGTACCCGCTTGGTCTAGACAAGAGGGGAAGGGCTGAATCACGTAAGGAGAATCATCCCTTCGCATACACGCATCTTGATGAAACAGAAAACGAAGAACCTCCTTCGTGGAGGAAGCGATGAATCTCGCTGGGGACACGAAGAGAGGGTGGAGAGAGCGCGTCACATAAGAAGAACCGATGATTCACGTAGGAGATTGATACGATGTTGGAACGAATTCTATCCCGTGAAAACTTAATACAAGCACTCGAACGAGTGGAAAAGAATAAAGGAAGTTACGGTGTGGATGAAATGGACGTAAAATCCCTACGCCTCCATCTTCATGAAAACTGGACTTCCATTCGAAATGAGATCATAGAAGGGTCTTATTTCCCGAAGCCTGTCCGTCGAGTCGAAATCCCGAAACCGAACGGTGGCGTAAGGAAACTAGGGATCCCCACGGTGATGGATCGTTTCCTTCAACAAGGAAAGTGTCAAACGACTCAAACAACGGATTCGAGAACTGACGAGCCGAAGACACTCCATGAAGATGTCTGATCGGTTACGCAGACTGAATCGCTACCTCACAGGTTGGCTTGGGTATTATCAATTGGTGGACACACCAAGTATCCTCGCCCAAATCGATGCATGGATCAGAAGAAGATTAAGGATGATTCGATGGAAAGAGTGGAAAACCCCTTCCGCTAGACAAAAGAATCTAGTCAGATTGGGGATCAAGAAGGCGAAGGCTTGGCAGTGGGCGAACAGTCGAAAAGGCTACTGGAGAGTCGCTCACAGCCCGATCATGGATTATGCCCTGAACAGTGAATACTGGAAAGGACAAGGTCTCATGAGTCTAGCCGAGAGGTATCAAACAAGACGTTGGACTTAAGTGAAACCGCCGTATACGGAACCGTACGTACGGTGGTGTGAGAGGTCGGGGGTTCGTCACCCCCTCCTACTCGATTGTCAAAAAGTAAAATCGTTTCTACAAGGAGGACCAAGAGATTTGCGGAAGCAAGGGAGAGACGGACTGAGCGTATATCAACATACGTGACAGGAGGAACGAGCGTAGCTGACAAAAAAGCGCGCCGGTCATCAAAGGAAAAAGGTGTGCTGAAGAGCGTGAATAAGATCTTTAATCGGAATATGAACTGTGTTTTATTATTAAAAAAGAGCGAAAAGTCCGATCCGATTAAAGGCCATATAGTTATATACTACTAATTTCTACTTATTTAATATTCCCATTCTAATCCAACTTGCTGCGGATTTCGTAAATTTTCAACTATCATTTCCCTTTATTAAAGCATTCAAACACGAGCTAATTTATTGTCGAAAACTCTTCTAACTCATTTGAAGAGTGAATGCTGTTACTGCAATGTAGTAACCGTTTTCAATGATAACCCTGTATTGAAAAAGTCTGTAAGATATCCTCCCAAACTAATTATAATAATCAGATTTTTATGACAAAATGACATCGAAAAGTAAAGGGGGGCGCGCAATGAGTCTGGTTGAAATTTTTCGCTTTCGAAATGAGCGAATAAAAATATTGCACCTTACGTGGATCGCATTCTTCATCTCTTTTTTTACTTGGTTTAATATGGCTCCGTTAGCGACGACAATGATGGAATCAATGGATTGGCTAACGCGTGAGCACATAGCGGCTTTAGCCATTATTAACGTTGCGTTGACGATTCCAGCCAGATTAATTATTGGGATGCTGTTAGACAGGTTTGGGCCAAGAATTGTCTACTCTAGTTTGTTAGTTTTAATGGCAATCCCAGCGTTTATGTTCGCATTTGGTGATACGTGGACCCAATTAATGATTTCACGACTGTTGTTAAGTAGCATTGGTGCAAGTTTTGTCGTAGGGATTCGAATGGTGGCAGAGTGGTTTCCACCGAAAGATGTCGGATTTGCGGAAGGTATTTATGGCGGTTGGGGAAACTTCGGTTCAGCTGTAGCGGCTATGGTGTTACCTTGGTTTGCGATTACTATGTTCGGTGGACCAGAAGGTTGGCGCTACGCAATGGCATTTACCGGCGTTGTCTGTTTGATCTATGGAGTGATTTACTATCTGTTCGTGCGGGACACTCCAGAGGGAAAAACTTTTGTTCGAGCTAAACGTACAGGTGCAATGGAAGTGAGTAGCTGGAAAGACTTGATTTGGCTCATTGTTTGGACGATACCATTGCACGCAGCTCTAGGGGTATTGGCTTGGAGATTAGAAGGGATGGGCTTCCTTTCTGAAACCATTCTATACACTATCTATCTCGTATTAGCTGTTGCCCTTGTTTATCAGGTCTACACAATTTTAAAAGTCAATGTTCCATTACTCAAAAAAGGGATCCCTGAAGATGATCGGTACTCATTTAAAAATGTGGCAGCACTAAACAGTACCTACTTTGCGAACTTTGGTGCGGAGTTAGCGATTATCTCCATGTTACCGATGTTCTTTCAGTTAACATTTTCTTTAACCCCCGGCCAAGCAGGGTTAATTGCTTCATCGTTTGCCTTTATTAACTTGTTTGCTAGACCGTTAGGCGGAATACTTTCAGATCGGATGGGCAGTCGCCGAAACATCATGCTCGTCTATATGGCAGGTATTACGATTGGCCTAGTTGGAATGGGATTCATGGATTCAAACTGGCCACTAGTGGTCGCCATCTTAATCACCGTGTTTACATCGGTCTTTATTCAAGGTGCTGAGGGAGCTACATTCGCTGTCATTCCAATGATTAAAAAGAGAATGACCGGTCAGGTTGCTGGAATGGCTGGAGCTTACGGAAATGTAGGGGCGACGATTTACTTAACGTTATACACGTTCGTCACACCACAGCAGTTTTTCTTCATCCTAGCTGGAGGAGCCCTTGCAAGCTTTGTCATATGTTACTTCTGGCTAGAGGAACCGGAGAATTCATTCGCTAGCGAATACGCTCTATCTTCAGTTGATGAACAGGCTGTCCAAGAAGCAGAAGTTAGCGAGGCGGAAGAATCCGTGGTCGTACAAAAGAAAGTGTTATAACAAACAGGATTAAAAGGGGGAGACGCTGTATGAAAGAAAAGTTAGTAGTTGTCGGAAACGGGATGGCAGGAATTCGAACCGTCGAAGAACTTTTTGAAAGAGGCGGACACGAACGGTATGAAGTAACAGTAGTTGGAGAAGAGCCCCACGTAAACTATAACCGAATTCTCCTTTCGTCTGTTCTCGCAAGTGAAGCGAACATGGAGGACATTGAGCTAAACTCATTGGATTGGTATCGCGAAAACGATGTGACGTTATACCGTTCTGAGAAAGTAACAAAATTAGATCGTAAAAAGAAAGTTGTTTTGACAGATAAAGGACAAAAAATTGCTTATGATAAAGTAATTTTGGCAACTGGCTCCCACCCTTTTATGCTTCCACTACCAGGAAGTGATTTAGAAGGGGTCATTGCCTTTCGAAACATTGAAGACTGTGAAACGATGATCGAAACGGCTAAAAATTATAAAAAGGCGGTTGTCATCGGTGGTGGGTTGCTAGGGATTGAAGCAGCAAGAGGGTTGCTAAACCTAGGGATGGAAGTAGAAGTCGTTCATATTTTTGATTATTTAATGGAGCGCCAACTTGACCGAACCGCTGCAAACATTTTACGCACAGAGCTAGAAAATCAAGGAATGAAGTTTTTGTTAGAAAAACAGACAGAGGCTATCATTGGAAAAGGCCGCGTTGAACGTGTCAAATTTAAGGATGGTACGGAAACAAGGGCAGACCTTGTTGTCATGGCCGTTGGGATTCGTCCGAACCATGAAGTTGCGTCTGCTAGTGGGATTGAGGTTAATCGCGGAATTGTCGTAGATGACTACATGCAAACGAGCGATCCAGATGTCTATGCTGTCGGAGAATGTGCCGAGCATCGCGGGATGGTATACGGTCTTGTAGCTCCATTATGGGAGCAAGGGAAAATTTTGGCCAATGCATTAATGGATAACAAGGATGAGAAGTACGAAGGATCCGTTTTATACTCGAAGTTAAAGGTATCCGGAGTACAAGTGTTTTCAGTTGGAGAATTCCAAGAGCAAGATGATGCCAAGTCTGTCAGCATGCTTGATGAGTTTGCCGGGATCTATAAAAAGATCGTCACACGTGGAGACAAAATTGTCGGCTCGATTTTAGTTGGGGATACGAGCGAAAGCACCATTCTCCTCAATCAAATTATAAAAGGGGTACCTTTTGAAGGGTCACCGATGCAGCTTCTACGCTCTCATGTAGGATCAGCGGATGACGGTGTCTCGGCAGTCTCCATGTTAAGCAACGAAGATCAAGTATGCGGCTGTAACGGGGTGTCGAAGGGTGCTATTATCGATGCGATCAAAACCCAAGGCTGTGCAAGTGTTGCCGATGTAGGCGCATGTACGACAGCAGGTCGCTCATGTGGAACGTGTAAGCCGATGATCGCTGACCTTCTCGCGGAAGAGTTAGGAGAAACGGCGAATGAAAAAGAAACAATGTGTGGCTGTACAAACCTTTCTCATGAAGAAGTCGTTGCAGCGATTCGCGAAAAAGGTCTCACCCATACACGGGAAGTGATGAATGTACTTGGTTGGAAGGAAGAGCATGGCTGTTCAAAGTGCCGACCGGCGATCAATTATTACCTTGCGATGGTACATCCTCTTGAGCACGAGGATGAGCGTGAATCTCGGTTTGTCAATGAGCGCCTCCATGCCAATATCCAAAAAGATGGAACGTACTCAGTCGTTCCGCGAATGTACGGTGGCGTTACCAATCCTGATGAATTAAGACGGATTGCGGATGTAGCGGAAAAATTTAACGTCCCTCTCCTAAAGATTACTGGGGGGCAACGGATTGACTTACTCGGTGTGAAAAAAGAAGACGTTCCAAGCGTCTGGAAAGAGCTCGATATGCCTTCTGGCTATGCATACGGGAAAGCACTTCGTACAGTCAAGACGTGTGTCGGTGAAGATTTCTGCCGCTTTGGCACGCAGGATTCCATCGGTCTCGGGATTGCGATCGAGAAAAAATTCGAGCGGTTGAATACACCTCATAAAGTGAAAATGGCCGTATCAGCATGTCCGCGAAACTGTGCAGAATCTGGAATCAAAGATGTAGGCATTGTCGGCGTTGAAGGAGCTTGGGAAATTTATGTTGGTGGTAATGGTGGTGCCAGTCTTCGTCTCGGCGATCTGATGTGCCGTGTGAAAACAAGTGAAGAAGTACTTGAAATCATCGGCGCTTTCCTACAATTATATCGCGAAGAAGCTCGCTATTTAGAGCGTACGTCTCATTGGGTTGAGCGAGTGGGACTGGATTATATTAAAGAAACTCTCCTTGAGCATCCAGAAAACCGTAAAGTACTCAACGAGCGGATGGATGAGGCTTTATCTGTGCTTACAGATCCGTGGGAGGAAATTAACAACGATCCTTCTTTGAAAGAAACGTTGTTTGAGGAAAAAGTAGCGGTAGTCACTAGTGAATAAGGGGGTCAAAAGATGAACGTTCAAGCATCAACAAAAACGTATTTTATTGGTAATGTAGACGATTTCCCAGTGAAGTTAGGGAGAGATATCTCGATTGATGGCGTGAAAATGGCCGTGTTTAAATTAGAGAGTGGACAAATCAAAGCCATTCAAAACAAGTGCCCTCACAAAGGGGGACCACTTGCGGAAGGAATTGTATCAGGAGAACATGTTTTTTGCCCACTTCATGATTGGAAAATATCGTTACAGGACGGAATGGTTCAATATCCGGATGAAGGCTGTGTAACGACTTTCAAGACGACAGTGACTGATGGGAAGGTATACGTGCATATGTAAACCTGATTGAAAAAGGGGCGTCTTGCGTTGGAAGAGATGATTCAGTTTTTCCGTGAAAAACAAAAACAACAAGGGAAGGAAGCTAGGTACGATACAAGGTGTCCGTTTTGCAGTGTCCAATGCTCTATGACACTAACTGAGGAAAAGCTAGTGGCGACGAGCCGCTTTAAAGCAATCCCAAATAAACAGGACCCTACATCTGAAGGTAGGCTTTGTATTAAGGGAGTTCATGCCCATCAACATACGGTTCATCGTGAACGCATTCGCCAGCCGTTGGTCAAGACAGGCGGTGCGTTTGTGGAAACATCTTGGGAGGTAGCCCTTGGGCTTATCGCAGAACGATTCAAGCGTCTGCAAAAAAGCTATGGACAAGATGCTGTAGGTGTCTTTGGCGGAGGCTCTCTTACGAATGAAGAAGCCTACCTATTAGGGAAGTTTGCTAGATTAGCCTTAGGGACACGTTACATTGATTACAATGGACGTTACTGCATGAGCTCAGCGGCCGCGGCTGCCAATTTGACGTTTGGTGTGGATCGCGGCCTCACAAATGAACTGCGGGAAGTCGAGGATGCCGAGTGCATCGTGTTAGCAGGGACAAATCTTGCAGAATGCCAACCTACACTAATGCCGTATCTCCGTCGAGCGAAAAAGAACGGAGCGTTTATTATCGTTCTCGATCCTCGGGAAACGGGGACAACGAAAATCGCAAACTTGCATTTGAAACCAAAGCCCGGCACCGATGGGGCGATTGCTGCGGGGATGTTGAAAGTATTGATCGAGGAGGAACTGATCGATCGTACGTTTATTGAAGCACGAACGAATGGATTTGAACAAGTGGAGTCGGAGCTGCAAGAGATAGCATTGGCGGAGCTTGCTCTTGCAGCAGGCGTTCCAGAGGAGCAAATTCGTGAAGCAGCGATTCGTTTTGGCGAAGCACAAACAGGCATGATCTTTACGGCACGCGGGGTAGAACAGCAAGCAACTGGAACCGCTGATGTCAGACAATTCCTCCACATTTTATTGGCGACTGGGAAGATCGGTCGCTATGCTTGTGGCTATGGTGCTGTAACGGGTCAAGGAAATGGGCAAGGTGGTCGAGAGCATGGGCAAAAAGCGGATCAGCTTCCAGGGTATCGTTCCATCGAATCGCCTGAAGATCGAGCCTATATTGCGTCGGTATGGAATGTCGAGGAAAAGGATATCCCGCGAAAAGGCGTTTCTGCGTTTGAATTGTTTCAAAAGATTGACCAGCAGGACGTTCGCGGAATGTTTATTATGGGGTCTAACCCAGTCCTCTCAAGTCCTCATGAAAACTTAGTGAAGCGAGCATTGTCTCGATTGGATGTACTAGTTGTAGTCGATATGTTTATCTCAGAAACAGCAGAGTATGCAGATATCATTTTGCCGACAACCTCTTATTTAGAAGATGAAGGTACGATGACAAACTTTGAAGGGCGTGTGGTCCATCGTCCAGGTTCGAAACCGCCTTTTGGAAAAGCGAAGCATGACTGGCAAATTCTCTGTGAATTAGCCGAGGCGTTAGACCGCTCTCATGGCTTTCAATTTTCCTCCCCTAAGGAGATTTTCAATGAGCTTTGCCTGGCCTCTAAAGGGGGAAAAGCGGATTACAGCGGACTCTCCTATGAGAAAATCAAAGGGGAAGGTGTCCTTTGGCCATGTCCTACAAAAGAGCATGAAGGAACGGGCCGGTTGTTCGAAGAGCGCTTTTATACAGAGGATGGACGGGCGCAGTTTGGTTCTGTGCACTGCCCAGTCGATTCGGAAAACGATGAGTACCCCATATTGCTCACAACGGGACGTGTTCTTACTCAATACTTGTCGGGTACACAAACGAGGCGGAGCGATGCGTTATTGTCCAAAGAGCCCGAACCATTCGTTCTTCTCCATCCAGAAACAGCCTCTTCTTATCAAATTCAAGATGAGGATTGGGTAATGGTTCGTTCTCCTTATGGCGAGGCAAAATTAAAAGCAAGGCAGTCAGAAGGAATTCGCGAAGATACTGTGTTCGTGCCGTTCCATTGGGCTGGTTCTGTATCGATTAACCATGTTGTCGCACCAGAGCTTGATCCAACATCACGCATGCCTGCCTTTAAGCGAACGAAGGTGAAATTAAAGAAAATAATTGAAGAAAAAGGCGAGAGTTGGTATTCTGGACAAAAGAACGATAGACAGGAGTCTGAGAATACCGATGACATACTCGATCCAGTCCATTCAGGTGGGGTTGCCAAAAACCGTTGATTACAAAGGGAAGGAAGTCACCACAAGCATCTTTAAGGAGCCGGTTACGGGTCCCGTCAAACTTATGAAAACAGGCGTCGAAGGAGATCAGCAGGCCGATTTGATCAATCACGGCGGTGTAGATAAAGCTGTTTGCGTCTATCCGCTTGATCATTATTCTTATTGGGGGGATAAGCTCGGTGGAAGCTTGGGGCCTGCTGCATTCGGTGAGAATTTGACAGTTATCGCGCTGACGGAAGAGCAAGCTCATATTGGTGACACATTCCGGGTGGGAGAGGCTCTCGTACAAGTGAGCCAGCCGCGCATGCCGTGCTTTAAGTTAAATGTAAAGCATGGGGTGACAAAATTTCCGTTATGGATTCAAGAAACGGGATGGAGTGGTTATTACTTACGTGTTCTTGAAGAAGGAGATGTGCGTGTAGGGGATACCTTTTCTCTCGTCGATCGTGTCGAGGGTCACCCGACTGTTCTAGAGGTCAACCAATTGTATTATCCAAAGGACATCAATAAAGAGCAGCTTAGACGAATGAGTCAATTACCGGAATTAGCAGATGCTTGGAAAAAGGCATTTAGCAAAAAGCTAGCAAACGCATGACAAAAAGTCATGCGTTTTTTGCATGATGTGCCTCATTTTGGAAATCATAACCGGTATGATGTACCTCAGAGGTAGGTGACCAAAAATGGCGTCGATTGTATCGGTGAGCAGCTATCCGCCCCCTTATTTATTGAAACAAGAGACAACGACTGAATTTGCGAAGGAGCTGTTTCAAGAAGATTTTCGTGACATTGAGCGCTTATTAAAATCATTTTCGAACGGGCAAATCGAAGAGCGACAGTTTGCTGTTCCTCTCGATTGGTTTCGTCAGGATCATTCTCTACAAGAAAAAAATGATACCTACATAAAGCTGGCAACGATGTTTAGTGTAGAGGTCGTTCGTCAGTGTCTCCAATCGAACGTTTTTTTGAAAAAGCCAGTAGCGGAGGAGGAAATCGATACGATTGTCTTTGTGTCGAGCTCTGGGATGGCTACCCCAAGCATTGAAGCAAGAATGATGAATGAGCTACCATTCTCTCCTCATACGAAACGGGTCCCAATGTGGGGACTCGGTTGTGCCGGTGGAGCTGCTGGGATGAGCCGGGCCTATGAATATTGCCGCGCGTTTCCGCGAGCGAATGTACTCGTCGTTTGTGTCGAGCTTTGCAGTCTCACGTTTCAACGCCAAGATCGGACGAAAAGCAATTTAATTGGAGCATCCCTTTTTTCTGATGGTGTTGCGTGTGCCCTAGTGAGCGGCGATGAATCTGACGTTCTTGGGCGGATGAAAATGCCAACGCGGCCATTAATCCTAGGCTCCTCTTCTACACTCATGCCAGATTCGGAACAAGTGATGGGCTGGGATGTGAAGGATACAGGCCTCCATGTCGTGTTTTCCCGAGATATTCCGAACATTATTCGCCACTGGCTCAGGCCTAATGTGGAGCGCTTTTTGGAGACGTATCGACTGTCCTTGGAACAAATTGAGGCTTTTATCGCCCACCCAGGAGGACGAAAGGTGTTGGAAGCTTATGAAGAAGCGCTGTCCTTTTCAGACGAGATGACGGAGTATTCCCGTGACATTTTACGCCATCATGGTAACATGTCATCCCCTACGGTATTGTACGTTCTTGAAAAATTTATGAAGGATACGAGAGATCCTGGACAATATGGATTAATGGCAGCACTAGGGCCAGGGTTCTGCTCTGAATTAGTGCTTATGCAATGGGAGGCGGTTCATTGATGATATGGGTGTATGCATTCATTAGCTTAGTCATTGTGCAACGGCTGGTGGAAGTGGGATTAGCGAATCAAAATGCTAAATGGATCCGGTCAAAAGGGGGATATGAGGTTGGACAGACACATTACAAATATTTAGTACTGCTTCATGGCTTCTTTTTTGTGTCGTTAATAACGGAGGTGACGATTAAAGGTGTCGCATTCGATCTTTGGTCGGCGATTCCCTTTGTATGGTTTCTTTTTGCGCAAATCTTACGGCTATGGGCGTTATCCTCACTCGGTCGATTTTGGAACACAAGAATCATGATTCTACCCGATGCGAATGTGATCGCAAGTGGTCCGTATCGTTACATCAAGCATCCGAATTATGCGGTCGTCATTATTGAGATTGCTATGCTCCCTCTATTCTTTAAAGCTTATGTGACAGCGTTTCTATTTTCCCTACTTAATGCCATTGTGCTTTACATACGAATCCATACGGAAGAAGAAGCATTACAAGCAGCAACGAACTATGAAGCTGTTTTCGAAGGAAAAGCCCGATTCACCCCGAAGTTGGATGAATAAAGAGGATAACCTTGTTTTTCTTGGTCATCCTCTTTTCATCCTACCACTCGATTTTGGCGATTAACTCCTCATAGATGTCCACCTCACCATACCTTGTTTCTGATGTTTTGCTTTTTAACTGTACCGATGCTATCTCTTTTTCAACTTTAGCAAAAAAAGTCATTTTTTGAAGAGGGAATCTCGCATGTTTCTCTTTTCAAACGAAAGGGAAACGTGCTATCCTTTACGAGAATTTTGAATTTCTTGCCCGATCGGCAAGCCGTACGTTAAGGAAAGTAAAACGTAAGCTTACGCAAGAGGACAAGATTTTCTAATGAAAATGAGGGATGCGGGATGGTTTCTTTTTTCATGGAGCATGCGCTGACGATGATCTTGATTATTCTCATTATCAATGTCGTGTATGTCACCCTTTTTACAGTGCGAATGATTTTCACCTTAAAAAATCAACGTTATCTAGCGGCTACTGTTAGTATGATTGAGATTATTGTTTACGTACTTGGATTAAGCCTTGTGCTGGACAACTTGGATCGTATTGAAAATTTAATCGCGTATGCGGTCGGCTATGGAATCGGTGTAATCACTGGGATGAAGGTGGAAGAGAAGCTAGCCCTCGGTTATATTACGGTCAATGTGATTACGAAGGAGTATGAGCCGGACATTCCGAATACGTTGCGTGATAAAGGCTACGGAGTGACAAACTGGGTTGCCTATGGGCGGGAAGGAGAGCGGCTCATGATGGAGATCCTCACCTCTCGTAAATCGGAAGCTGACTTGTATGCCACGATTAAAAAGCTGGATCCAAAAGCATTTATTATTTCCCATGAGCCGAAAACATTCTTTGGCGGATTTTGGGTCAAAGGGATTCGGAGGTAACGATGACAAAAAAGAAGAAGCAGCGATTTGAAGTCGGTGAGCATGAAACGATTGCCGAATGCTTGGCGCGAATGGAAAAGGCGGGATATGTACCTATTAGACGAATGGAAAAGCCCGTTTTTGAGGAGAAAAGCATAGGTGGCAAGAAGGAGTACGTCCCTGTCCGCCAGCAAATTGTTTTTGAAGGGCAATTGAAGTAAAAACGAACATTGATATATAGAAAACAAATATTGTTCGAGTTTTGTTGACAAGATAAGCATTTGCCTGTAAGATTAACGTACATTGAGTTAAATTACGAAAAACGTTCTTTATATAAAGTACCTCATATAATCTTGGGAATATGGCCCAAAAGTTTCTACCTGCTGACCGTAAATCGGCGGACTATGGGGAAAGATTTTGGATCTTCTGCTTTTGAATAAAGGCGTGCCGACCAAGTTAGTAGGTTGCGTTCTTTTTTATGTTCAAAAAGCGCGGAATGAGCGATCTTTCTCTAAGGAATTCGCTTGTCCTGCGCTATTTTTATTTCAAGGGAGAATACAGGAGGGTTAGTCATGGAGCCAGTCGTTGGCGTCATCATGGGAAGTACATCCGATTGGGAGACGATGCAGCACGCATGTGAAATACTCGAAGAATTAGAGGTACCGTACGAAAAAAAAGTCGTGTCAGCCCACCGTACACCTGATTTAATGTTTCAATATGCAGAAACCGCACAGGAACGCGGGTTGAAGGTGATTATCGCAGGTGCTGGAGGAGCTGCTCATCTTCCAGGGATGGTAGCGGCCAAAACGGTCGTTCCTGTCATTGGGGTGCCGGTTCAATCAAAGGCACTGAACGGGCTTGACTCATTACTTTCAATCGTACAAATGCCGGGCGGTGTTCCGGTTGCGACCGTTGCGATTGGAAAAGCTGGAGCCACAAACGCGGGGCTACTGGCGGCGCAAATGATCGGTGCCTTTGATCATCAAGTGGCTGAGCGAGTTCGCCTGCGCCGTGAAAAAGTGGAACAAGCTGTGCTGGAAAGTAGTGAATCGCTATGACGATCATTGAACCTGGAAAGACGATTGGTATCCTTGGTGGCGGTCAGCTAGGACGGATGATGGCGCTAGCAGCTCGAGCGATGGGCTATCGCATCGCCGTGCTGGACCCTAATCCAGATGGGCCATGTGCCCAAGTGGCTGATGTGGTGATTGAAGCCGCGTACGATGACATGGAAGCTGCGAAAAAACTCGTCAGTGTATCAGATGTGGTCACATATGAGTTTGAAAATGTGAACTTAGACGTAGCCAATTATATTGAACAAAAAGGCTGCTTACCGCAAGGGGCGAACTTGTTGCGAGTCACTCAGCATCGGGCGGTCGAAAAAGAGACCATAACTACTCTCGGTTTACCTGTCGCACTGTACAAATATGTAAACGAAGCGCCTGATTTTATCGAACTGGCACAAACGATTGGCTTTCCAGCCGTGTTAAAAACGTGCCGGGGTGGCTATGATGGCAAAGGCCAACGGGTTGTTCGTACGGTCGATGAGCTCAAAAGCGCCTACGATGAATTGAAGCTAGCTGGGGAACTCGTGTTGGAGGCTTGGGTACCATTTGACAAAGAAATCTCTGTGATCGTCGCCCGAAACGAGCGAAATGACACGAAAACATTCCCGGTAGCGGAAAACATTCACGAGGCGAATATTCTTCACCAGTCGATTGTTCCAGCAAGGATTGGGGATGATCTGAGAGATAAAGCCGAGCAGCTTGCGATTCGCTTAGCGGAAGGGCTAAATTTAATCGGTACGCTCGCCGTGGAAATGTTCGTCACAACGAGTGGGGACATTTATATTAACGAACTTGCCCCGCGCCCGCACAATTCGGGACACTACACGATTGAAGCCTGCGAAACATCACAGTTTGAACAGCACGTTCGTGCCATCTGTGGTTGGCCTCTAGGTCATGTAGGACTGTATAAACCAGTTGTGATGGGGAATTTATTAGGAGAGCACTTACCTGGTGTCTTAAATGAAATCAGTGAGATGAAGGATGCGAAACTCCACCTTTATGGAAAGGCGGAAGCCAAAGAAAAAAGAAAAATGGGGCATATCACCGTCCTTGCTGATGATCTGAACAGAGCCATTGACCGGGTAGGACAGATCCAAGAAAAGGCTTGTGCTAAAATAGGCTCGTAGAAACGACAAATTCGGAGTGGAGGCTGTAAATCAATGATTGAACGGTATACTCGTCCTGAGATGGGAGCAATTTGGACAGAAGAAAATCGCTATCAGGCATGGCTAGAAGTAGAGATTGTTGCCTGTGAAGCATGGGCGGAGCTTGGAGAGATTCCGAAAGAGGACGTAAAGAAAATCCGCGAACATGCCAGCTTTGATGTGGAGCGAATTTTGGAAATTGAGCAGGAAACTCGCCACGATGTGGTGGCGTTCACCCGTGCAGTATCCGAAACGCTAGGAGAAGAGAGAAAATGGGTTCATTATGGGTTAACGTCAACAGATGTCGTAGATACAGCGCTATCCTACTTGCTGAAGCAAGCAAATGAAATTATTGAGGCCGATCTTGTCAGATTTCTTGACATTTTAAAAGAGAAGGCATTAGAGCACAAGTATACGGTAATGATGGGACGGACACATGGCGTTCACGCAGAGCCTACTACATTCGGGTTAAAGCTCGCTCTCTGGTATGAAGAAATGAAGCGCAACCTTGAGCGTTTTCGTCTTGCAGCAGAAGGCGTTCGTGTTGGTAAGCTTTCAGGAGCGGTCGGAACGTACGCAAACATTGATCCATTTGTAGAGCAGTATGTTTGCGAAAAGCTAGGTCTTGAGCGGGCTCCAATTTCAACGCAAACACTTCAACGGGATCGCCATGCAGAATATATGGCGACGTTGGCCCTTATCGCCACTTCGATTGAGAAGTTCGCTGTTGAAATTCGCGGGTTGCAAAAATCTGAAACGAGAGAAGTAGAGGAATATTTTGCGAAGGGACAAAAGGGGTCATCGGCTATGCCACACAAGCGCAATCCGATTGGATCTGAAAATATGACAGGGATCGCCCGTGTCGTCCGCGGCCATATGCTTGCGGCCTATGAAAATGTTCCCCTTTGGCATGAGCGGGACATTTCCCATTCCTCTGCTGAACGGATCATTTTACCAGATGCGACGATTGCTATTAATTACATGTTAAACCGATTCGGAAACATCGTGAAAAACTTAACCGTATTCCCTGAAAACATGAAGCGTAATATGACACGTACGTATGGTCTTATCTACTCGCAAAGAGTGTTGCTTTCTTTGATTGACAAAGGGATGGTACGGGAAGAAGCATACGATCTTGTCCAACCGAAGGCAATGGAAGCGTGGGAAAAAGGCATTCAGTTCCGTGAATTGGTTGAGCAAGAGGAACGGATTACGTCTGTTTTATCACCTGAAGAAATAGAAGCATGCTTTGACTACAACCACCATTTAAAACATGTGGACACGATCTTTGAGCGTCTCGGCTTAACAAACGAATAAAGGGGCAGGTAGCTGCCCTTTTTCAATGATTCCCAATCTTCCAAAGAAGGTGAAATTATGGAAAAGCATGACCTTTTATATGAAGGTAAGGCAAAGAAAATTTATCGGACCGACGAAGAAGGGCTCCTTTGGGTCGAGTATAAAAATAGCGCGACCGCTTTTAACGGGGAGAAAAAAGCTTCAATTGAAGGGAAAGCTCGATTGAACAATGAAATCTCCTCGCTCATTTTCTCCTATCTCAAGGAACAGGGGGTCGACTCTCATTTCGTCAAACGCTTATCAGAAACGGAACAGCTCATCCATCAGGTGACGATTATCCCCCTTGAAGTGGTCGTCCGAAACGTGATCGCTGGTAGCTTGGCGAAACGGATCGGAATCGAGGAGGGCACACCGTTAGAAAAACCGTTAGTTGAGTTTTACTACAAAGATGACGATCTAGGTGACCCCCTTGTCACAGAGGATCATATTGCGATTTTGCAAGCAGCGACGAAAGAACAAGTAGACATTTTGAAAGTGAAGGCGATCGAAGTGAATGATGCGCTCACGACTTTCTTTGCAGGAATCGGGGTAAAGCTCGTTGACTTCAAGCTAGAATTTGGCGTAACAGCAGATGGTGCCATTTTACTAGCGGATGAAATCTCCCCAGATACATGCCGATTATGGGATGCGAAGACTGGAGAGCGATTTGATAAAGATTTATTTAGACGAAATCTAGGAAACTTGCAAGACGGCTATGAACAAATTTTAACGCGAATTGAACAAAAGGCGTAACGCGCCGAAATTGAAATAGGAGGCTCATCATGTACAAAGTAAAAGTATATGTCACCCTGAAAGAAAGTGTCCTCGATCCTCAAGGGAGTGCCGTACAAAAATCACTTCATGCATTATCATTCACAGAAGTGAACGAGGTTCGAATTGGAAAATATATGGAGTTAACATTAGAAAAAGGAGAGGGCGATCTTGACGAGCGTATCCATGACATGTGTCAAAAGCTCCTCGCCAACACCGTGATTGAAGATTATCGCTACGAAGTGGAGGAGGTTATCCCGTCATGAAGTTTGCTGTCATCGTATTTCCAGGATCCAACTGTGACGCTGACATGTATCATGCCGTGAAAGACGCTTTAGGTGAAGAGGTCGACTACCTTTGGCATACTGAAACGAGCGTTGAAGGCTATGATGCGATTTTACTACCTGGGGGTTTCTCATACGGTGACTACCTCCGTTCAGGCTCCATCGCTCGCTTTTCTCCGATTATGGAGGATGTGATTCGCGCGGCGAACGAAGGCGTCCCTGTGCTCGGCGTGTGCAACGGATTTCAAGTATTGTTAGAAGCAGGGCTCCTGCCTGGCGCGATGCTTCGCAACGAAAAGCTGACGTTTATTTGTAAACCGGTTGAGCTTGAAGTACAAAACAACGACACTTTCTTTACCTCAGAGTATGAGCAAGGGGAAACGATTACGATTCCAGTAGCCCATGGAGAGGGGAACTATTATTGTGATGATGAAACACTCAAGCAGCTTGAGGCGAACAACCAAGTCGTGTTTCGCTATACCGATCGTGTGAATGGCTCACGTAACCACATTGCCGGCATCGTCAATAAAGCAGGTAATGTTTTAGGTATGATGCCACACCCAGAGCGAGCAGTCGAGCAGCTTGTGGGCGGCGAAGACGGTCTGCGCTTATTTAAATCGATTTTACGAAATTGGAGGGAATCCCATGTCGTTACACCGTGAACCTACGGCAATCGAAGTGAAAGAACAGAAAATTTACCGAGAAATGGGCTTAACTGATGAGGAGTTTGCCCTTGTTGAATCCATTCTTGGACGCTTGCCGAACTATACGGAGACGGGACTTTTCTCCGTCATGTGGTCAGAGCACTGTAGCTACAAAAATTCGAAAGTGCTACTGAAAAAATTCCCGATTGATGGCGATAAGGTGCTTCAAGGACCTGGAGAAGGTGCGGGGATCATTGATATTGGCGACGAACAAGCAGTCGTATTTAAAATTGAGAGCCATAACCATCCATCGGCGATTGAGCCATACCAAGGAGCAGCAACAGGCGTTGGTGGGATATTGCGAGATGTGTTTTCCATGGGGGCTCGTCCAATTTCGTTACTAAACTCATTACGTTTCGGAGAGTTGACATCACCGAAAGTCCGCTATTTATTTGAAGAAGTTGTCGCTGGAATTGCCGGCTATGGAAACTGTGTTGGTGTCCCAACGGTTGGCGGCGAAGTGCAGTTTGATCCATGCTATGAAGGAAATCCCCTCGTGAATGCGATGTGTGTCGGTTTGATCGACCATAAAGATATTCAAAAAGGGCAAGCAAAAGGTGTTGGCAACACGGTCATGTACGTCGGTGCAAGCACGGGCCGCGATGGAATTCACGGTGCTACGTTTGCTTCTGAGGAATTAAGCGAAGCTTCGGAAGAGAAGCGTCCAGCTGTCCAAGTGGGCGATCCGTTCATGGAGAAGCTCCTCCTTGAAGCGTGTCTTGAACTTATCAAATCAGATGCCCTTGTTGGAATTCAAGACATGGGTGCCGCTGGGTTAACGTCATCTTCAGCGGAGATGGCAAGTAAAGCAGGCTCCGGTATTGAGATGAATTTGGATCATGTTCCTCAGCGTGAAAAAGGAATGACGCCATACGAAATGATGCTTTCCGAGTCGCAAGAGCGCATGCTAATCGTCGTCAAAAAAGGTCGAGAGCAAGAGATTAAAGATATCGTTGCCCATTGGGGATTACATGCAGTTGAAGTTGGTCAAGTGACCGACGATAAGAAGTTGCGCCTTCTACACAAAGGCGAAGTTGTCGCCGATGTTCCAGTTGATGCGTTGGCAGAGGATGCACCTGTCTATCATAAACCGTCGAAGGTTCCTGCATATTATGAAGCGTTCCAAAGCGAGAAAACGCAATGGATTCCAACAATCGCAGACGTGAAAGATACGTTGCTGTCCCTTTTACAGCAGCCAACGATCGCCAGCAAAGAGTGGGTTTACGAGCAATACGACTACATGGTTCAGACAAATACGGTCGTAAGTCCAGGCTCGGATGCGGCAGTGGTACGGATTCGCGGAACGAAAAAAGCATTAGCAATGACAACGGACTGTAACTCTCGCTACCTTTTCCTTGACCCAGAAGTAGGTGGAAAGATTGCCATCGCTGAAGCAGCCCGCAATATCGTCTGCTCAGGCGGAGTTCCGTTAGGAGTGACAGATTGCCTGAACTACGGAAACCCTGAGAAACCAGAAATTTTCTGGCAGCTAGAGAAATCAACAGATGGGATGAGTGAAGCTTGTCGTGAGTTAGGAACACCAGTCATCGGCGGGAATGTGTCGCTTTATAATGAAACGAACGGTGTCGCCGTGTATCCAACACCCGTTATCGGCATGGTCGGTCTTATTGAAGATGTGGGCCATATTACGACTCAAGCCTTCAAAAAAGCAGGCGACTTGATTTATGTAATCGGCGAAGCGAAAGCTGAATTCGGTGGTAGTGAATTGCAAAAGTTAGTGAACGGCGAAATTTCAGGAAAAGCACCAGCTATTGATTTAGCGGTTGAGAAGAAAAGACAGGAGCAATTGCTTGAAGCGATTCGAGCAGGTGCTGTCGCTTCTGCCCATGATATAGCAGAGGGTGGCCTAGCTGTTGCGCTAGCGGAGTCCATGATGGGAGAAGCTGTAGGTGCGGATGTTGTCATTGATGGTGAATGGACGACGGAATTGTTTGCAGAATCTCAGTCTCGTTTCCTAGTCTCTGTTCCGAAAGAGAAGCAAGCCATTTTTGAATCATTAGTGGAGGACGCGATTCATCTTGGGCAAGTGACAGACCATCCTCAATTAAACATTCAGGATGTAAACGGCGCTCAAGTCCTGCAAGCGAGTGTAAATGAAATGCTCGAAGCTTGGAAAGGAGCTATCCCATGTTTGCTGAAATCAAAGGCTTAAACGAAGAATGTGGTGTGTTTGCGATTTGGGGTCATGAAGATGCGGCACAAGTAGCTTATTACGGCTTGCACAGCCTCCAACATCGCGGGCAAGAAGGCGCTGGAATCGTTGTGACAGATGGCCATCAACTGTCGGTTCACAAAGGACTCGGTTTAGTTAATGATGTCTTTAATCCTGATATTTTTGATTCGTTAAAAGGAAAGGCAGCTGTCGGTCACGTTCGCTATGCGACGGCAGGAGGCGGGGGCTATGCTAACGTTCAGCCCCTTGTCTTCCGTTCACAGATTGGTAGCCTTGCGATCGCCCATAACGGAAATCTCGTCAATGCGAACCATTTAAAAAATCAATTGGAGAATCAGGGAAGTATTTTTCAATCAACGTCCGATACAGAAGTGCTCGCCCATCTCATTAAGCGAAGCGGATATCACCATATTCGGGAGCAGTTGAAAAGCTCGCTCTCCATGCTTAAAGGAGCCTATGCCTTTGCGGTGATGACGGAACGTGAGCTCATGGTCGCACTTGATCCGAATGGTTTGCGCCCCCTTTCCATCGGTCGATTGGGAGAAGCCTACGTCGTTGCCTCTGAAACATGTGCCTTTGACGTCATCGGTGCTGAATATGTGCGTGAAGTGGAGCCTGGGGAGCTCGTGACGATTAACGACGACGGTCTTACGTCAGAGCGGTTTGTAGGCGAAGCGGCCCGTGCCATTTGTAGCATGGAGTATGTTTACTTCGCACGTCCTGATAGCAACGTGGACACGATCAATGTTCATACAGCTCGGAAAAATTTAGGGAAGCAACTCGCGATTGAAGCTCCAGTAGAAGCAGATGTCGTGACGGGAGTACCTGATTCCAGTATCTCAGCGGCGATTGGTTATGCTGAGCAGTCAGGGATTCCGTATGAGTTAGGCTTAATCAAAAATCGCTATGTAGGACGAACGTTTATTCAGCCATCCCAAGCGTTGCGCGAACAAGGAGTCAAGATGAAGCTTTCCGCTGTACGTGGAGTTGTGGAAGGCAAGCGTGTCGTCATGATTGATGACTCCATCGTACGTGGGACGACGAGCCGGCGAATTGTCAATATGCTGCGTGAAGCGGGAGCGAAAGAGGTGCATGTTCGCATTAGTGCGCCACCGATTAAGCATCCGTGCTTTTATGGGATCGATACGTCAACAAAAGAAGAGTTAATTGCAGCCACTCATTCGATTGAAGAGATGCGCAAGCAAATGGGGGCAGACTCGTTATCCTTTTTAAGCTTAGAAGGTCTTGTCAAAGGGGTTGGCCGTTCAAATGAAGTGTCTTCATGCGGACAATGTTTAGCGTGCTTTACCGGACAATACCCGACAGAAATTTATCCTGATACACTTCATCCACACGACAAGCTTTTACCGGTATAGGAGGTCCAGACCATGTCAGATGCATACAAACAAGCAGGGGTCGATATTGAAGCAGGCTATGAGGCTGTGGCACGCATGAAAAAACACGTCCTTCGCACCGCACGTCCCGAGGTCATCGGCGGCCTCGGTTCTTTTGGAGGAATGTTTGATTTATCGGCGCTTAACATGAAGGAACCTGTTCTCGTGTCGGGGACAGACGGAGTTGGCACAAAGCTCATGCTTGCCTTTCAAATGAATAAGCACGATACGATCGGGGTCGACGCTGTCGCGATGTGCGTGAATGATATTGTCGTCCAAGGAGCTGAGCCACTCTATTTTCTTGACTACATTGCTTGTGGAAAATCGGAACCTGCACGAATCGAAGCGATTGTGAAAGGAATTGCCGATGGTTGTGAGCAAGCAGGTTGCGCTCTTATCGGTGGAGAAACAGCGGAAATGCCGGGAATGTATGACGAGACAGAATATGATGTGGCAGGCTTTGCTGTTGGTGCGGTTGAAAAGGCTGACCTTGTGACAGGAGCAGACATTGAGAGTGGTGACCTCATTTTAGGCTTACCATCGAGCGGTGTTCATAGCAATGGCTTTTCTCTTGTGCGCAAGATTCTTCTTCACGATCACGGATACACCCTTGATTCAGAGATTCCCGCCCTCGGGAAAAAACTTGGAGAAGAGTTGTTGACACCAACAAAGATTTACGTAAAGACCGTTCTCCAAACGTTAAAGACAGGCAAAGTAAAAGGACTTTCTCATATTACAGGTGGCGGTTTTTATGAAAATGTGCCGCGCATGCTTCCAGAAGGGTTAGGGGCGGAAATTGATTACGGTTCTTGGCCGGTGCCTCCGATCTTTTCGTTCATTCGAGAGACTGGACAGTTGTCCGCGAAAGATATGTTTTCAACCTTTAACATGGGGATTGGTATGGCGGTCGTTGTTTCGAGTGATGATGCACCACATGTTATTCGCCAGATTCAAGAAACAGGAGAAGATGCGTACATTATTGGACGTGTGACCGATACGAGCGGAGTTGTGATTGGGGGAGCATTCGAATGAAGCGAGTAGCCATCTTTGCTTCCGGTAGCGGGACGAATGCCGAAGCGATTATTCAGTCACAAAAGGCAGGGCAGCTTCCTTGTGAAGTCGCTCTTTTAATCACGGATAAACCCGGGGCAAAAGTGGTGGAGCGTGTAAAGGTTCACGAAATTCCTGTCTGTGCTTTAGACCCAAAAACGTATCCATCTAAGGAAGCGTATGAAATAGAAGTTGTCCAGCTGCTAAAGGAAAAACAGATCGATTTTGTTGTGTTAGCAGGTTATATGCGTCTAGTGGGACCGACGTTGCTTGGAGCGTATGAGGGGCGAATTGTGAACATCCATCCATCGCTCTTACCTGCATTTCCAGGACTCCATGCGATCGAACAAGCGATAAGGGCGAACGTGAAAGTAACAGGCGTCACGATCCATTACGTAGATGAAGGAATGGATACTGGACCGATTATCGCCCAGGAACCCGTTTCGATTGAAGAGGAAGATACTCTTGAAACGTTAACAACGAAAATTCAAGCAGTCGAGCACAGGCTTTATCCAGCCACGTTGCACAAGCTGCTTTCAAAATAAGGAGAGAGTCACACATGAAACGTCGTGCATTAGTGAGTGTATCGAATAAAGAAGGAATTGTCCCTTTTGCGAAAGCTCTTGTCGAGCATGAGGTTGAGATTGTTTCCACAGGTGGAACGAAGCGCGCCCTTCAAGAGGCGGGAATCCCTGTTACCGGTATTTCTGATGTCACAGGCTTTCCGGAAATTTTAGATGGTCGTGTAAAAACTCTCCATCCGAACATTCATGGTGGGTTGCTTGCCATGCGTGAGCGGGACGAGCACCTGGCCCAATTAAACGAGCATCACATTCGTCCGATCGATTTTGTCGTCGTGAACCTATATCCGTTCCAGCAAACAATTGCGAAGCCCGAGGCCACATTTGCTGATGCGATTGAAAATATTGATATCGGCGGTCCGAGTATGCTGCGGGCAGCGGCGAAAAACCACCAGCATGTAACGGTTGTCGTCGATCCTGTCGATTATGAAACAGTGCTCAAGGAGCTAGCGGATCAAGGAAACGTTGCAACAGAAACGAAGCGCCGTCTGGCAGCAAAAGTTTTCCGTCATACGGCTGCGTACGACGCAATGATTGCAGAATATTTAACCGATGCTGTTGGCGAAGAGAGTCCTGAGTCACTCACGGTAACGTTTGAGAAAAAGCAAGATTTACGCTATGGGGAAAACCCTCATCAGAAGGCGACCTTTTACCAAAAACCGCTCGGGGGCAAAGCTTCGATTGCCCATGCGAAGCAATTGCACGGGAAGGAATTGTCGTACAACAACATTAACGATGCAGATGCTGCGCTATCGATTGTTAAGGAATTCAAAGAGCCAGCGGCAGTTGCCGTCAAGCATATGAACCCTTGCGGCGTTGGGACAGGTGAAACGATTAAAGAAGCGTTCGATAAAGCGTATGAAGCAGACCCTGTCTCGATTTTTGGCGGAATTATTGCTTTGAACAGAGAAGTGGATGTTGAGACAGCGAAGACGTTAAAAGAAATCTTTTTAGAAATTATCATTGCCCCGTCGTTTAGCGAGGAGGCGTTAGACGTATTAACATCAAAGAAAAATTTACGTTTGCTAATGTTGCCGTTGAACGAAGAGAATCGAGCTGAAAAACGAATAACTTCCATCCATGGTGGGGCCCTCGTACAGGAGGAAGATACGTACGGCTTTGAAGAGGCAGAGATTAAAATCCCGACCAAGCGTGAGCCAACGGAAGCAGAATGGGAAGCGTTAAAACTAGCGTGGCGTGTCGTGAAACATGTTAAATCGAATGCGATCGTTTTAGCGGACGGACAAATGACGGTCGGTGTTGGTGCGGGCCAAATGAACCGAGTAGGTGCAGCGAAAATTGCAATTGAACAGGCGGGAGAAAAAGCAGCCGGTTCTGTCATGGGTTCCGATGCGTTTTTCCCGATGGGAGATACGATAGAATTAGCAGCAAAGGCTGGTATCACGGCGATTATTCAGCCAGGTGGCTCGATTCGTGATGAAGAATCAATTGAAAATGCCGATAAGCATGGTATCGCAATGGTGTTCACAGGCGTAAGACACTTTAAACATTAAGGAAAGGGGGAGTCGTAGAAATGAATGTACTTGTGATCGGAAGCGGTGGTCGTGAGCATACGATTGCTTGGAAGTTTGCTCAAAGTGAAAAGGTTGAGAGTGTCTATGTTGCACCAGGGAATGACGGGATGTCTGATGTTGCGACATGTGTTGCGATCTCTGAGCAAGACCACGATCAACTCGTGGCATTTGCGAAGGAAAATAAAATCGGACTTACCTTTGTTGGTCCGGAGGTGCCATTGTTAGCAGGGATCGTTGATCGTTTTCAAGAAGAAGGATTGCGCGTGTTTGGTCCGTCGAAGCGAGCGGCTGAAATCGAAGGAAGCAAGTCGTATGCCAAACAAGTCATGAAAACATATAACATCCCGACAGGTAGCTATGAAGTTTTCACCAGCTTTGATGAAGCGAAGGCATATGTCGAAGCAGAAGGAGCCCCGATCGTCATTAAAGCCGACGGATTGGCCGCTGGAAAAGGAGTCGTTGTTGCGATGACGAACGAGGAGGCCATCGCAGCTCTTGATGATATGCTCAACCAAGATAAATTTGGTGGTGCTGGTGCCCGTGTCGTCATTGAGGAATATTTAGAAGGAGAAGAATTGTCTCTTATGGCGTTCGTTCATGGTGAGACGGTGATTCCAATGGTAGGAGCTCAAGATCATAAACGGGCGTTTGACGGTGATCAAGGGCCGAACACTGGTGGAATGGGTGCGTATTCTCCGGTTCCTCAATTTAGCGATGTCCAATTAAAACAGGCCGTAAACGAGATTTTAATCCCAACTGCCCGTGCCCTCATGCAAGAGGAACGTTCGTTCACAGGCATTTTATACGCTGGGCTAATGATGACAGCCGATGGACCGAAAGTCATTGAGTTCAATGCTCGCTTCGGTGATCCCGAAACCCAAGTCGTTCTGCCGCGCCTAAAATCAGACCTTGTGAACGTCATTGAAAGCCTGTTGGATGGCAAAGTACCTGAGCTTGAGTGGGACGAGCAGGCAGTGCTAGGTGTCGTCCTTGCGACAAAAGGCTATCCAGGTTCTTATGAAAAAGGGTATACCATTTCTGGTCTAGAGCAGCTCGAAGACGACACACTTGTGTTCCATGCAGGAACGAAACGAGAAGAAGAAGAGCTTGTGACAAATGGTGGACGTGTTCTACTTGTCGCAAAACAAGCCTCTACATTAAGAGAAGCACAAGCCGCTGTTTACGAGGAACTAAACAAGGTGAAAAGCGACGGGTTATTTTACCGAAAAGACATTGGCAGCAAAGTTATCGCCGAGCGCGCCGTTTCCTCACAAACAGAGCAATAATTGCCATGATGCTTCCGATCAGTAAAGCGTAAACAAACAGTGTATCGGTGGCGTATTCTTGGATATTAATGGTCATCAAAATCACTCCTTATGTAAAGGGGGCTGAATCCTAATATTAGGATCTGCCCCCCTTTTTTGTTACATGAAAGGCTTAGACTGCTCCTCGTCATGCTCGCAATGTTCGCATTCTTCGTCAGCGTACTCATCGTAAAACCCATAGTCGTTGCGTTCAAGAAAATAGGTCATTGGGCAAAAGCGTGTGATTCCTTCGGCTGTTTTCATCGCACCTGCCATCGCTGTCATGATAAGGCAAGGGTGATTGGGCCGCTTTACCATTCGAGCACTAGACCATGCGAGGGTCGTTAACCCGACCGTAATCCGTACTAAAGCATTTACTCTTCCGATATTTGGATACATGCTAGGACTCCTCTCCAATGGTCATCATTCTGTCAAAATATTTTCAATTAATTTGTAATAAATTTTCACATCTTTAATGAGTTAAACCATAAATATATGGTACGATAGGTTCAACACAATCTTTTGCAAAGTTGGATGGGTGATGTGAATGTGTGAACAAAAGTATCGCTGGACGAAAAAGCAAATTCGGCAACAGTTAGCTGTCGTTAGAGGGGAAATGGCTCCAACCCTTGTGTTAAAAAATGCAACGTATCTTAACAGTGTACGAGGCAAATGGCTTGATGCGAATATTTGGATTTATCAAGATCGCATCGTGTACGTGGGGCAAGACATGCCAGCAAAACTTGACGATGAAACGGAAGTGGTTGACTGTGGTCAACAAGTGATCGTCCCTGGTTATATTGAGCACCATGCCCACCCGTTTCAATTATATAATCCCCACAGTTTTGCGAATTATGCGGCTGCGATGGGAACTACGACACTGATCAATGATAACTTAATGTTCTTTTTGGCGCTGGAAAAAAAGAAAGCGCTTTCTATGATTGAGTCATTAGATGAGCTCCCCTCTTCTATGTACTGGTGGTGCCGTTACGATCCGCAAACGGAAATGAATGATGAAGAGGGGCATTTCTTAAATTCGAAAATCAAAGAGTGGCTTGAACATCCTTTGGTCGTACAAGGTGGAGAACTCACATCTTGGCCAAAAGTGATCACAGGGGATGACGGCATCCTCCATTGGATGCAGGAGACGAGACGGCTAAGAAAGCCCATCGAGGGTCATTTTCCTGGCGCTTCGGAAAAAACGTTGACGCAAATGAGTTTGCTCGGAGTCACAAGCGATCATGAAGCAATGACAGGGGAAGAGGTCGTACGTCGGTTAGATCTCGGTTATATGACATCCCTTCGCCATTCATCGATAAGATCGGATCTGGAAAAGATTCTCCGTGAAATGAAGGAGCTTGGCATTGATGACTTTAGTCGATGTATGCTGACAACCGATGGATCACCTCCATCCTTTTATGAGCAAGGAATCATGGATCGGCTGATTAAAATTGCCCTAGATGAAGGAATTCCACCGAAGGATGCGTATGGAATGGCCACATATTATGTTGCCAGATATTACGGCTTGGACTATGAGCTCGGCATGATTGCACCAGGGCGTATAGCTCATCTGAACTTTTTAGAAAATGTATTTAATCCTGTTCCGACGTCTGTCCTTGCGAAAGGTCAATGGGTTGTGAGGGACGGACAAAGGTATGGTACCGATTCCGTATTTCCATGGGAAGACTTTGGGATGAAGCGTTTAACAATCGACTGGGACCTCTCGGTAGATGAGCTCCATTTTTCGATGCCGATGGGGATCGAGCTCGTCAACTCGGTCATCTTAAAGCCGTATCAAGTAAGCGTTGAAGCGAGCCGGGATACGCTTGCAGAAGACCATGATGAGTGTTTTTTCTTGCTGCTCGATAAGCATGGAAAGTGGAAGATTCCGACGATGATTAAAGGGTTTGCAAAAAAGGTATCTGGCCTTGCAAGTTCATTCTCAACAACTGGGGATATTATTTTAATTGGAAAATGTATACAAGATATGATTGTGGCTTTCAATGCGTTAAAACAGCAAGGAGGCGGCATTGTCCTCGTTGAAAATGGAGAAATCACCAGCAACATTCCGTTAGAAATCATGGGACTCCTTTCATCGAAACCGATGGAAGAAGTGATGGAGGAAGAGAAAAAGTTCGTAAAAGCGCTAAGAGAAAGAGGGTATGAGCACGACGACCCGATTTACAGCCTCCTGTTTTTCTCTTCGACACATCTCCCGTATATCCGGGTGACCCAGAGGGGAATCTATGATGTTCATAAGAAAACAGTTCTCTTTCCTTCAATTATGCGTTAAACTATAAAAGGATACTTAGGTCCTTTTGGGGAGGAAACTGAGAAGCAAGGCGCCATGGACCTACTTGATGAAACGTTCGTATTCATCCTATGGCCCTTGCTTTTTGTGGTGAAGACGGCCACCTATCACTTGAACGAACAAAGGGCGTGTCTCAATGAAAAAAATAATCCTTTTGCTCTTTTTGCTTTCTGCCACTGTCGTGCTACTTGTTGGATGCGGAGGGGATGAAGAACTGGAGGCCCATGATAACGTGCCAATGAAAGAAGAGGGCGACGTTGAAGAAGCTTCGACCATTACTTACCCTCTTACAGGAGAAGTGGCGAAGGAACAAGTGAATAGGCGTGTAATCGGTGTGACGATTAACAATCATCCTGAAGCCCGTCCCCATTCAGGCATTCAGGCTGCCGACCTTGTTTACGAAGTTCTTTCTGAAGGTGAGGTAACCCGTTTGGTTGCTCTTTTTCACAGTGAATATCCAGAAAGGGTTGGTTCGGTGCGCAGTTCTAGACCGTACCATATTGAACTTGTGCAAGGGTATGGTGGGCTTCTTGTAACACATGGGTGGAGTCCAGAAGCTGAGCAATTGCTCAAAGCTGGACGAGCCGATTACTTGAACGGATTATTTCATGATGGCACACTTTTTCAACGTTCTCCTGACCGGAAAGCCCCTCACAATTCTTACATTACATTTGCAAACATTCAAAAAGGGTTAACCGATAAGGGATACACATTGGAGGGGGACGTGGCTCCTTTCCGCTTTTATGAGGAAGGGACGGAAATGGAAGGGCTTGCGATTGATGAGCTGACGATCAATTATTTTGATCGGAACCGCGTCACATACAGGATCCAGTCTGAATCGGGTGAGATGACCCGCTACAATGAGGAGCTGCAGACGATTGATCTGGACACACGGAAGCCTGTGGAAGTGTCCAACTTGTTTGTTGTGGAAACGGACCATCGGGTACTTGACGATCAAGGTCGACGTGAGATCAACTTGACATCTGGTGGAAGAGGTCTTCTTCTCCAAGGTGGCCGGCTGCAATTTGTTGAATGGAAAAATGAAAATGGACGAATCCTTCCTGTACAGAATGGAGAAATCGTGCCGTTTTTATCTGGACAAACGTGGATCAATATTGTGCCAACATCACCTGGTTTAGATAAAATGGTAGAGTGGAACAATGATGAGAAAGGTGTGACCGATGATGCAAATTGACAAATTAAGAGGCCGTGAATTGGATCAATTGTTCAAATCGATCCTGTCATTACGTGACTTAGAAGAATGCTATCAATTTTTCGATGATCTATGTACAATAAATGAAATTCAATCGTTAGCCCAACGTTTAGAAGTGGCGCGGATGCTTCGTGAAGGAGCCACTTATCATAAAATTGAAACAGAAACAGGGGCAAGTACAGCGACCATTTCTCGTGTTAAACGTTGCTTAAATTACGGTAACGACGGTTATAAAATGACGTTAGAACGAATCAAAGACGTTGAAGCTGAGTAACAAATCCGCCATCTAAGGGATGGCGGGTTTGTTTTTTCGTTAAAGCCCTCGATTTAGTCATTGTTTAGGCCTAGACTTGCAAAAGATTGTTAGTCATTTTATCAAGAGTGCTGATTTTTTTCATCGTTTTCGATACAATAGGAAAAATAAATTCGTGCAAGGACGTGGTAGTGGATGACAGATAATCGATTGGAACGAAAACTTGCCATCGCGGCAAATCAAGATAAAGCGGATCTTCTTATCAAAAATGGACAAATCGTCGACGTCTTTCAACTGGAGACATTTGAAGGAGACGTTGTCATTGCAGGCGGAGAAATCGTCGCCATTAGTGATCCAGGAACATATGAAGCCCACGAAGAGGTGGATGCAAAGGGGGCTTTCATTGCTCCAGCTTTTATTGATGGTCATGTTCATATCGAATCCTCAATGGTAACACCTGAGCAATTTGCCAAGGTTGTCGTACCTCACGGGGTCACAACCGTCATTGCAGACCCCCATGAAATTGCCAATGTGGCAGGTGTCCAAGGAGTCGAATATATGCTTGATGCATCAGAGGGTATTCCGTTAGACGTAAAAATGATGGTGCCTTCATGCGTACCGGCGACTCCATTTGAACATAGCGGAGCACGGCTGACAGCAGAAGAAGTCGCCGAGCTTTTTCGCGATCCCCGCATTTTTGGCTTAGGGGAAGTGATGGACTACCCAGCCGTTTTAACTCGAGATCAAGAGATGATGGCCAAACTAAAGGCTGCTCATTCAGAAGGGCGCATCGTCGATGGGCATGGCGCAGGTCTTGATTCGGTAGCCTTGAACGCATATACAGCCGCAGGAATCAGCAACGATCATGAGGCTGTAACGCCAGAAGAAGCAAAGGCGCGGCTTCAGCGCGGGATGTATTTGCTCATCCGTGAAGGAACTGCGGCGAAAGACTTCGATGCCTTGATGAAAGCCATTACGCCTATGAACAGTCGCCGAGCTCTATTTGTGACCGACGATAAACATTTAGATGAGCTTGTGGAAGAAGGGAGCATCGACCATCATGTACGGAAAGCGATTCAAATTGGAGTCAACCCTTTGCAGGCGATTCAAATGGCGTCCCTCAACGCAGCGGAATGCTTTAAACTTGCGAAAAAAGGGGCAATAGCGCCAGGCTTTACGGCCGATTTACTGTTCATTGAAGATTTACAATCGTTGGCGATTACGCACGTATTTAAAAACGGCACATGTGTTGCAAAGAACGGTAAACTAATCGTTCCGATAAGGGAGACGGTTCAGCCGCCACAGCGACTGCTCGAAAGTGTCAATATGAAGCTGGTCACAAAGGAACAGCTCGAACTTTCGCTACAATCAGACGAGGAGGCGCATTTGATTCAAATTCAACCGGGCTCAATCGTGACAAAGCATATTCGGGAAAAAGTAGCGGTAAAGGATGGCGTGTTTATTCCTTCAGTCGCGAGGGATCAACTAAAGCTTGTTGTGGCGGAACGTCATCACAAGCGAGGGACCGTCGGTGTTGGTATCGTAAAAGGGTTTGGCTTGACGAAAGGGGCGATTGCTACAACGGTTGCTCATGATTCCCATAACATCGTGGCGGTCGGGACGAACGACGAAGATCTATTAGCTGCCATCAAAGAGCTTGAAAATATCCAAGGTGGCATGACGATCGTAAAAGACGGAAAAGTGTTAGTCTCGTTGCCACTTACGATCGGCGGGTTAATGTCAGACCAGTCATACGATGTCGTATGTGAACAAATAAAATCAGTTGATGCGGCGATTGGGGCACTCGGCTTTACCGGGGACTTTAATCCGTTCCTCACGTTATCCTTCCTCGCCTTACCAGTCATTCCTGAAATTAAGCTGACAGATCAAGGGCTATTCGATGTGACTTCTTTTTCGTTTATTGACCAACAAGTGTATGCAGAGGAGACGAATTAAAGGATAAAGGGAGCAATCTTAGGAGTGCTCCCTATTTTCCTTTTCCTTCATTTAATTTTCATGAATCGTGAAACCATCCATTCATTGCTTACGTAGATTTAAAAAATACTCACAAAGGAGAAGTCAACGTGTTTCTGTTCAATATGATCATAAGCGCTGTCGGCATTTTATTAATATTTGCAGTCCTGTTTGTTTTTATCGTTAGCTTGTTACAGAGTAAACAACATAAGTTTTCGTATATGATATTAATAATGGCCGTATTTTTTATCGTGTTGATCGTTCGAGACACGATCCACTTTCTATGAACTATGTGGAACCCCCTTGACTAAATGTAAAACACTTTATTATCATTATTAATAATGATAAAGGAGGCGGATCAAACCAGTGGCAAAGAAAAAGGCTGACTTGCTCCTTCATCCTGTGAGAATGCGGATCATTCAAGCGATAATGTCGAAAAAGCCAATGAGCCCATTAGAGCTTCTCGAGGTACTGCAGGATGTTCCACAAGCGACGTTATACCGACAAATCAAGGTTCTGGAAGACGCGGACATTTTACGTGTTGTGAGCACCCATAAACGGCGAGGGGCATTAGAGAAAGTATATGGGATTGACCAGGAAACATTGCATATCCCTGACGACGAGCTCGAACATACGACGAGGGAAGAGCATGTTCGTTATTATTTAACATATCAAGCGAATGTGCTTCAAGAAGTAGAGGCATATGTGATGAGCAGGGACCCAAACCATTACAAAGAGGATGGGTTCGGCTACTGGCAGACACCTCTCCATCTAACGGAACAAGAACAGCAGGAGTTTGCAGAAAAGCTAGTCGAGCTTGTGCAGACTTATGCGCAAAACGAACCGAGGAGCGACCGAAATACGGTGACGATGGCGACGACATTCGTTCCCCATATAAAGGGAGAGTCATCCTAAAATGGTTCGCCTTGGTGGAATGGAGGCGATGGTCAATGAATATAGCTGATGATAGGCTGAAATATGTCCTTATTCTTCTTCTCGCAGGATTACAAGTTGGCGGCATTGTTATGGTGTTTATCAATCTCCGCATCGCGATGTTTTTATTTATTGGGTATGGATTGGCGTTGGTTTTACTAATTCTACTATTGATATGGGAACGAAGAGAAGAAAAAAGGGAGGAACTTGACTATGATGATTGTGACTACTGATCGGATTGATGGCTACAACGTAAATGAAGTGAAAGGATATGTGAAAGGAAGCACGGTACAAACGAAACATATCGGAAGAGATATTACCGCAGGATTAAAAGGATTAGTGGGCGGTGAAATCAAAGGATACAGCGAGATGATGGATGAAGCAAGGAAGCTTGCGATTCATCGAATGGTACAAGATGCGGAAGCAAAAGGAGCAAACGCAGTCATTGGTTTTCGTCTGCAAACGTCGACGGTGATGGCCAATGCAGCAGAAATCATTGCGTACGGAACGGCGGTTGAAGTGGAAAAAGAATAAACGAGATAAAAAATGAAATCATGTCGATTTCATTTTTTTCATGCTTTATTAAGTAAACATTCTATTGAGAAGGTCTTGAACGTAAATAAAAACCGCCCATGCGACCATACCGGCACAAAGGGAAACAATGAATGGTACCGAGTGTTTCGTAAGGAAGTAGACGATCAATAAAAGGAATCCTGTGGCGGGTAAACCGATAAGAACTCCTAACGTAAACTGGTTCATATTTGTCTCACTTTCCCCTTGAATGCTTAACCAAAACAAGCTTAACAAGCTAACAAGGGGAAGTGCGGCGATGATCCCGCCATAGGTGGGAAGCCGGCGGCTAATCTCCGTAACAATGGCAATCACGAACGCTGATACAATCATTTTTAAGACGAAAAACATCGCTTAGCCTCCTCGCTTAAGCGGCGAAAAGCAGCCTCGATCATTGCCTGCTCTTCCTTGGACAAATGGGTGTAAACGGCTTCGAGCTTTTTCTCATCTAAGCTCGTATGGTGGAAGAGAATGTTCTTTCCATTAGGTGTTAATGACAGAACAACCTTTCGTTCATCCTTAGGGTCCCTTCCTTTTTCTACATACCCTTTTTGAATGAGCCGTTTCATATGTTCAGACGCGGTGTTTTGCGAGATTTGCAGGAGATGGGCAATATCGCGAACCCCTACCCTTTCTTTTTTATCGATATGCTGCATGATGCGAATCATCTGGTGAGTTACTTTTTCTTCCCCGTGGGTGTAGTGCAAGTAGTAATAAATGTCGGTCCAGTACTGATTTAGGTCCATTAGAACACCTCTTTTATCGCTATTTACGATTATATCTTATATTACGATATAATAGCGGCTTTTGCAAGTGAAAGAATCATGGTATGCTAGTTTTTCCAATTGAAACAGGGAGGGATGAAGATGACAAAGCTTTATGAGCCTTTCTATCGTTTAACGATTGAACCGACCGAGTGTGAGCGTGAGATCATTGGCTCAAGACCGTTCAAGCGATTAGCCCATTTGCATCATTACGGAGCTGCCGCGTTACGAACCCCTGTTACTCATTCACGCTACGAGCATACAATTGGCGTCTGGTCACTTACCGCTCATTTTTTTCCGAGCGATCAGTTGCTTCGCCTAGTAGCATTATTGCATGATATAGGTCATCTTCCTTTTTCCCATGCAGTCGAACAACCACTTGGCTTTAACCATCATTTGTTGACTGAAAGGTTAATCGAATCTCAGGAAGTGGCGAAGATATTAAAAAAGCATGGATTTACCCCCCAGGACGTGATCCGACGATTAAATGAAAATACACCTGTTTCAAATCAAGAGAAACTTTTAAGCTTGGATCACCTTGATAGCTTTTTACGTGATACGACGCTTGCGGGCACGTGTTCGCTCATCCCGCATGAAAGCCTAGGACGTCTGTCAGTTCGCGGGAACGGAATTGAAACAGACGAAGAGACCGCCCTGCTCCTTGCTTCCTGCATTGTAAAGGACCATGAGCTCTTTTTAGATCCGTTCAACCTAGCGATGGATGCCTTATTGGCTGAAGCTATTACTCTCTATATGGCAGATAAGCCACTGGTGTCAATGGAGAACATCCCACATATGACAGATGACGAAGTCCTAACGCTGTTGAGAGGTAGCTGGAATAAAAAAGTACACGCCCACCTTAAACTCCTTTTTTCACAGCAACCCACACTCGTGCAAACGGACGATGAATCATCAGCGAAGCTCACAGTTACAGTGCGAAAGGTATATGAAGATCGACCTTTAATCCGACACGGTACAGCTAAAGGACGGGAAATGGTAGAGAAGAAGTTGGCAGAGCTGCAAGAGTTAAAGGGGCGCTTTTCCTTTGTTTATTAAGTAAGTATGACTAGGGAGCGCAGCGCATTGCAAGAATGGAGACGGTTCTTCAAGAGACCCAAAGGTCAGTCATGATTGGTCCACAACGTATCTCAGTTGCTCTCGTTTTGAAGCCGGCGCTTTGAGCTTTTTTAGATTCTTAATGAAGGTATCCCTCCATAAAAAGATTAATGATTTCTTACATTCTTACCGGTCCAAAGACAAGGGCCGGTTTCTTTGATATAATGACGATCAGAATTATGTTCGAATTGTCCGAATGAAGTAGGAGATGAATTAATGATGCTGGAGTTTCAAGAGTGGCGGCATGTGTTTAAATTAGACCCGAACAAAGAGCTTAACGATGATGATTTAGAAGCGATCTGTGAATCGGGGACCGACGGGATTTTAGTCGGAGGCTCCGATGGCGTGACATTAGATAATACGTTGCAATTACTTGCCCGCATTAGGCGTTTTTCAGTCTCATGTGCGTTAGAGGTATCGAATTTAGAATCGATTACACCAGGGTTTGACCATTATTTTATCCCTTCTGTCGTTAACAGTGGGGAGGTCAAATGGATATCCGGTTTACATCATGAAGCGGTAAAAGAGTTTGGACCGATCATGAACTGGGACGAAATCGTCATGGAAGGCTATTGTATTATGAATCCTGACTCAAAAGCGGCAACATTAACGAGTGCGAAAACGGACCTTGCGAATGAAGATGTTGTCGCTTATGCCCGCATGGTGGAAAATATGTATCAATTTCCGGTCTTCTACCTCGAATACAGCGGAACGTTTGGTGATCCTCAGCTTGTAGAAGAGGTGAGTCAAGTTCTGACGAAAACGAAGTTGTTTTATGGTGGCGGTATTCGCACTGTAGAGCAAGCGGAACAAATGGCACCATTTGCGGACACAGTCGTTGTTGGCAACGTGATTTACGATGATGTTCAAGCAGCGCTTGCAACGATCGCCGCTGTAAAAAAGTAATGGAAACTTAAGGTGAAAAGCCGTACAATAGAAATAAGAACAAGTGTTTGGTGGTGTTACGAACGTGCAACGGAAAATCATAGAAAAAATGTTGGCAGGATTGAATGACAGACAACGAGAAGCAGTGAAGCACACAGAAGGGCCCCTGCTACTAATGGCAGGAGCCGGAAGTGGAAAGACAAGAGTACTAACGCACCGGATTGCCTATTTATTACGTGAAAAAGGGGTTGCCCCGTGGAACGTATTAGCGATTACGTTTACAAATAAAGCGGCTCGGGAGATGAAAGACCGGGTCGCTCAGCTTGTTGGACCGATCGCAGATGATATTTGGATCTCCACGTTCCACTCTATGTGCGTTCGCATCCTACGCCGCGACATCGATCGGATCGGCTATAGTCGTAACTTTACGATTTTAGATTCCACCGATCAATTGTCAGTGATCAAGCAAATTTTAAAAAACAACAACATCGATTCGAAGAAATTTGAACCGCGTAGCATTTTAGGTACGATCAGCGGCGCTAAAAATGAATTGAAGACACCTGAACAATTTATGGGCATTGCAAAAGGACCTTATGAGGAAACGGCAGCAGAAGTATATGTCGAGTACCAAAAGCAACTAAAGAAAAACCAAGCGCTCGATTTTGACGACCTCATCATGAAGACAACTAGTCTCTTCAAAAAAGTTCCAGAGGTACTTGAGTACTACCAGCGGAAGTTTCAGTATATTCTAGTGGATGAGTACCAAGATACAAACCGAGCCCAATATATGCTCGTGAAGATGCTTGGGGATCGCCATAAAAATGTGTGTGTTGTCGGGGATTCGGATCAGTCGATCTATAAATGGCGCGGGGCCGATATCGCCAACATTCTTTCATTTGAAGAGGATTACCAAGACGCAGAGGTCATTTTACTTGAACAAAACTACCGTTCCACGAAGACAATCTTAGAAGCAGCCAACCGCGTCATCGAAAACAATGTGAAGCGGAAGCCGAAAAACCTCTGGACGGAAAATGAGCAAGGGGCGAAGATTGGCTTTTATAAAGCTGATACGGAGCAAGGAGAAGCCCAGTTTGTCGTAGAAAAAATTCGTGAAGCGATTCAGGATGGTGCCTCTTATAAAGACATTGCCATCCTTTACCGAACAAATGCTCAGTCCCGTGTCATGGAGGAAATGCTCATTAAATCGAACATTGACTACAATATTGTCGGCGGGACTAAGTTCTACGATCGAAAAGAAATTAAGGATGTGCTCGCGTATTTACGTCTCGTGGCTAACCCTGATGACGACATTAGCTTGCAGCGCATCATCAATGTTCCGAAGCGGGGAATCGGAGCGACGACCGTTGATAAAATTGCTGCTTATGCGGAGCGACAAGGGATCTCGATGTTTGCCGCTCTAAAGGAGATTGAGCAAATCGGTGTCACCTCCCGTGCGGTAAGCAAATTAGTTGAGTTTACTGAGCAGCTTGGTCATTGGGTGCAAATGCAAGAATATTTGTCAGTCACTGAACTAGTGGAGGAGCTGCTTGAGCGGACAGGCTATCGCGACATGTTGCAAAACGAAAAAACACTCGAAGCCCAAAGCCGACTTGAGAACATTGATGAATTTTTGTCCGTAACCCAAGAGTTTGAAAAATCGAGTGACGATAAATCGCTCATTGCCTTTTTAACCGATTTAGCACTCATTTCGGACATCGATAAGCTTGATGATGAGGACGATGGAGCCAAGCCAACCGATGCCGTTGTGCTCATGACCCTCCATTCAGCCAAAGGACTCGAATTTCCGATCGTCTTTTTAATCGGACTGGAGGAAGGCATCTTTCCACATAGCCGTTCTCTTTTTGAAGATGATGAAATGGAGGAGGAGCGTCGTTTAGCCTATGTTGGGATTACTCGTGCCGAAAAGCAGCTTTATCTAACCAGTGCCCAGCTGCGAACGATTTACGGACGAACAAATGCCAACCCGCCGTCCCGTTTTATTGACGAAATTCCAGAAGATTGCCTCGAATTTTTGAATGAACCGCAAGAAGAACTTCCGTGGATGAAGACATCACGACCGGTGACAAAAGCGAAACAACCATCTCGTTCTGTGCCGCAAATGACAACGACGGGAGGCGAACAATTTGCATGGACCGTTGGGGACAAAGCGGAGCATAAAAAGTGGGGAATTGGCACGGTCGTAAGCATGAAGGGGGAAGGCGACTCCCTGGAGCTTGACATTGCATTCCCACCGCCGACTGGCATCAAACGACTATTTGCAAAGTTTGCACCGATTACGAAAGCGTAAGAAAGGAAGACAGACATGGAACGAAACGATGCAGAGCGGAAAATTGAAAAGCTTCGTAACCAGCTTGAAGAATACGGCTACCACTACTATGTGTTGGACAAGCCTCTTGTCTCTGATGCAGAGTATGATGGATTAATGAACGAATTAATTGAGCTAGAAGAAGCTTTTCCCGAATTGAAATCCGATACATCGCCAAGTGTGCGAGTCGGGGGACCACCACTTCCTCATTTTGAGAAAGTAGAACACCGCACACCGATGCTTAGCTTAGGGAACGCTTTTTCCGATCAGGATTTACGTGATTTTGACCGCCGCGTTCGTCAAGTCGTGGGCGATGAGGTCACCTATAGTTGTGAGCTGAAAATTGATGGTTTGGCAATCTCATTAATTTACGAAAGCGGACGTTTTGTCCGAGGGGCGACTCGTGGTGATGGAACGACTGGGGAGGATATCACGCAAAACTTGCGGACGATTCCTTCGATTCCCTTGCGCTTAAAAGAAGCGGTCAGCCTTGAGGTTCGCGGGGAAGCGTTTATGCCGAAACGCTCGTTCGAAGCGTTGAATGAAGCGAAGGAAGCGGCGGGAGAAGAACGATTTGCCAACCCGCGTAACGCAGCGGCTGGGTCTTTGCGTCAGCTTGACCCGAAGCTAGCGGCGAAACGTCACCTCGATGCGTTTATTTACGCGATCGGAAGTGTGGAAGGAAAAGAGCTCCATTCTCACCATGAGGGGTTAAACTATTTAAAAACGATCGGCTTTAAGATTAATCCCGAAAGCGCCTATTGCGAATCAATCGATGAAGTTATTGACTATGTGAACAGCTGGCTTGAGCGCCGGGCAGACTTACCGTATGAAATCGACGGGATTGTGATTAAAGTAGACAATGTAAACTTTCAGGAGCAACTAGGGTATACGGCGAAAAGTCCCCGTTGGGCGATCGCTTATAAATTTCCTGCGGAAGAAGTGATCACAACGTTGCTTGATATCACATTAAACGTAGGAAGAACGGGGGTTGTCACACCGACGGCTGAGTTAAAGCCCGTCACGGTAGCAGGAACAACCGTTAAGCGCGCTTCACTGCATAACGAGGATCTTATTCGTGAAAAAGACATTCGCTTAGGTGATTCTGTCGTTGTGAAAAAGGCAGGGGACATTATCCCAGAGGTCGTGAACGTTCTCACAGAGCTTCGAACGGGAGAAGAGCGACCATTTTCTATGCCAACCCATTGCCCAGAATGCGGAAGTGAGCTCGTCCGCTTGGAAGGAGAAGTGGCTCTTCGTTGCATCAACCCTCAATGCCCAGCACAAATTCGCGAAGGACTCATTCACTTCGTCTCAAGGCAAGCAATGAACATTGATGGATTAGGAGAAAAGGTGATAACTCAACTGTTTGAACATGGGTTGATTCATAATGTAGCTGACCTTTATAAATTAAACAAGGACGAACTCCTACAATTGGAACGAATGGGTGAAAAATCAGTAAACAATCTCCTCGCTTCGATTGAAACCTCGAAGAAAAGTTCGCTTGAACGGCTTTTGTTTGGTTTGGGTATTCGCTTTGTCGGTTCGAAGGCGGCGAAAACGTTAGCCATGAATTTCCCAACCATGACAGAACTTAGACGGGCGAGCTATGACGAGCTTATCGCTGTCAATGAAATTGGCGAAAAAATGGCTGCCTCCATCGTGAGTTATTTTGAAAAGCCTGAAGTGAACGAATTAATCGATGAGCTTGCTTCGCTAGGTGTCAACATGACGTACAACGGACCGAAGCCAATCGGGGAGGAAGAAATAGCGGACAGTCCGTTTGCAGGTAAGACCGTCGTACTAACTGGAAAATTACAAGCCTTGACGCGCGGGGAAGCAAAGGAGAAAATTGAAGCATTGGGTGGAAAAGTGACAGGAAGTGTAAGTAAAAATACCGATCTATTAGTGGCCGGTGAAGACGCAGGATCAAAGCTAACAAAAGCGAAAGAGCTTAATATCGAAATATGGGATGAAGAAGCGCTAGTGAAGGCGATCAGCCACTAGGCGCACAGGAGAAGTTGGTAGGAGGAGTGAGTGAATATGCTCAAAAAGATGGGCATTGGTCTGATGGCGAGTGTTCTCTTCTTGTCCGGGTGTTTTCCTTTTGTGCAAGATACAGAAGACAATGTAGTGGACATGGGAGAAGAAGGCGATCCACAAGAGCAGGAAGTAGGCGTTGTACCTCAAGCGTCAACGGCCGAAAACTTTTATTCAAGTGTTCTTTATGATGGGACTTATATTCATGGAAGAACGCGTGGATTTGGGAGTGCGGTTGTTTACAATCGTGCAGACTTAGATCAGTTGGAGCTAGGTTTGACAGAAATAGCGAAAGAGCATTTTGATCCTGAGACTTATTTTTTCAGAGAAGGTCAATTTATCTTACGAGATGAGTTGAACAGCTGGCTTATGAGGGAAAGTGATGATAATCCGAACGGACTCAACCCTCCTCTAGGAAAAGGGGATAACATGCGAGAACGTGAAGAAGATCAGCCTCGCTACCTCTCTCATATTTTAGAGCATAACTATTTAGTAGAAGACAATGGCGAGTACAAGCTCGGTGGGATTGTGATCGGACTTTCGATGAACAGTGTCTACAATTTTCGCGTTGAAGACGACCAAGGACGCTACAACTTTTATGAGACAGATATATCAGAAAATAAAATGCTAGAAGAAGGAGAGAAGATCGCGCAAGAGGTTGTGAATCGCTTACGCTCTCAAGAAAGGGAAGATGGGAGCTTTAACGATATTCCGATCGTCATTGCGCTCTTTAGAGAACAGCCACGAGACTCGGTTATTCCGGGTAATTTTGTCGCGACCGCGGTAGCGGAGCCTGATAAAGAATTATCCGGACTCCAATCGATCAATGAACGCTATTATTTGTTTCCGTCCGATGATGCCAACAATAACGCTAGAAATGATTCAGATAACTTTTTGCGCTTCCGAGAAGAAGTCCAAGGGTTTTTTGAATCCTATGTAGGGATTGTGGGGAAAGGGTATTACCGTGACAATAGCTTACAGGAATTAACGATCGACGTGCCGATTCGTTACCAAGGAAAAACGGAAATCGTCGCGCTTTCTCAGTTTATCGCTGATCGGATCGAGCAGCGCTTCCCTAAGAACATCAAAGTCCAAGTGTACATTAACTCGGTGGGAGAAAAACAAGAAGCGATTGTGGTGCGCCAACCGAATGAAGAACCGTTTATTCATATTTTTCGGTAATAACTGAACGTTGAACCCGAGCGAGGACACAACCTCGTTCGGGTTTTTCATATGCTCGTGTATGCGTGGATAAAAACAGTGAAGATAAGGAAATTTCCTTTCATTTCGAAACAAACGGTTGAAAGATGCTTTGTGTGTGTATATAATGTATATATAGTATATATACATTATATAAATGATGAAAAAACGTAAGATGATATGACAAATTGATCGTTACAGCCGTTGATAGCACTTTTCTTAAGCAGTCATACATGACGTTCGTTTGTTTTTAAAAACCATAGAAGAGGGATTTAAATGAAAATCATTATTTCCAACAGTTCAAAGGAGCCGATTTATGAGCAAATTACGAATCAGATTAAAGCGTCTATTTTATCAGGTGAACTAAAAGAGGGGGCGGCGATACCTTCCATGCGTAAGCTCGCAAAGGATTTGCAAGTGAGCGTCATTACGACGAAACGTGCCTACGAGGAATTGGAGAAGGCGGGCTTTATCTATTCGATCGTTGGAAAGGGTTCTTTCGTTGCTGAGCAAAATTTAGAGGTCATGAGGGAGAAGAAACTGAAGGCCATTGAGGAGCAATTGAGTGCGGTCATAATGAATAGCAAAGAAATCGGGCTATCACTCGATGACTTGCAGCAATTATTGAAAATTTTATATGAGGAGTGAAACCGAATGGAAAATATAGTGGAATTAATTAATGTCACAAAAACATTCAAAGATTTTTCAATTAATAAGATGGATTTACAAGTGAAAAAAGGGTTTGTTACGGGATTCATTGGCGCAAATGGGGCAGGGAAGTCGACAACGATAAAAATGATGATGAATCTACTAAAACCAGATGACGGAGAGGTTAAGCTTTTCGGAATGGACTACACGACACATGAGAAGGCGATCAAGGAGCGCATTGGATTTGTATACGATGGTAATGTATTTTTTGAAGGACTAAACTTAAAAGATATCAAGCATATTGTTGGACCAGCGTACAAACGGTGGGATGATACATTGTTTTATCAATATGTGGATAAATTCGAATTGCCACTTAATAAGGCAATAAAAACATTTTCAAAAGGAATGCAAATGAAGGCATCATTGGCAATCGCATTATCACATCATGCAGAGTTGATCATCATGGATGAGCCAACAGCAGGGCTAGACCCCATTTTTAGACGAGAACTGTTGGATATTCTACAGGAATTAATGATTGATAATGATCGTACCATTTTCTTTTCTACGCATATTACAACAGATTTAGATCGTATCGCAGACTATATCGCTTTTATGCAGGGGGGAAATTTAGTTTTTAACCAGTCCATTCACGACATAGATGAAAATTATGCGCTCGTAAAAGGAGGATTGGATCTTTTGGATAAAGACACTGAAAAAGCCTTTGTTCATGTTCGGCGCGCATCAACTGGATTTGAAGCTTTAACGAATAACTTATCAGTTGTGAAAAATATATTTGGAGACACCGTTATCATTGAACGAGCAACTCTGGAAGATATTATGTATTACATGAAAGGAGGCGTACATTATGTTTAATTTAATCAGACGAGATATCATACTTCAGAAAAAGATGCTGCTAACGTTCATTCCTTTTATCGGATTCTTTATCTTTATGGACTCACATCCAGCGCTAATCTTTCTCGTTGCCAGTATTTTTATTCCCTTTAATGCTTATGCTTACGATGAAAAGGCAGAGACCAATATATTGCTCAATTCCTTACCTTACACTCGTAAGGAAATTATTGCATCACGATATCTTGGCGCTGTCATGTATATGCTGTTAGCCATTGGAGTGACAAGTCTAGCATTATTTATTTTCAATAAACCTTTTGCTTTATCTGATATTGCGATTGGTGGTGGATTATTTTTACTGTTTACTGCATGCACCTTCCCGTTATTTTATCTATTTAAACCTGGTCATATCACAACCGTTATCCTTGTTAGCTTTATCCTTTTAGCAGGTATAGGCCCGTCTGTTGTCATGTTTTTAGCGGAGCATTTAACAGCAATAACTGATTTTATTGTAAACTTATCTGTTCCGGCTTTATATACAGGAGCGGCCATTGTAATCATAACACTCTATGCGATTTCTTGGGGAGCTACCACTTTCATTTACCAGCGAAAAGCGTTATAAGTAAGGCTTTCTAGATTAGTTGGTAATTCAAACGAATGGAAAAAGGATCGGTACAGTTCGCAGCATTGATTTCATTCGAATCGTTTTAAGATTAATAAAATCATAATAAAAAGGGTGGTAAGCTTGGTGAAATGTAGAGTCTGTATGGTGGGGTTAAGTAATATCGCGCAAAAGCATACTTACCTCTTCTTTCAAAGGAAGCAGATTGGGCATTTGTAGGTGCATTTTCTCCTAGTAGAGCAAAGAGAAAGGCAATTTGCAAGCAGTATCGTATACAAGATTTTGATAGCGTGCAAGTATTGGCTCAAGAATGTGATGCCGTATTTGTACATAGCTCATGAGTAAATAGTGGATGTGATTAGGTCGTTTAACCTTGATGTTCTCAAGCATCAGAACGTTACCGAATACAGGTCAGTATATCCGGTTGTTAGGGGGGAGTCACCCCCCTTCTATTATGCCATTGTGGCATTAAAAGGCGAATTGTTTTTTTAGTCATGATTGACACTCCTTTACTTTTGAAGTAAGGCAAGTATAAACTGAGCACAAATAAAAAAGTAGTACGCACTTTTTTGATAGGTACTACCCGAAAGGAAAGTGTGAATATGAGTATGGCTGAATACAAAGGAAAAGTTAAAAATATTCAAGATACCCCTTTTGGTTATACTTTGTCCCTTATCGGTGGTAAATGGAAAATGGTGATTATTTACCTTCTGGCAGAAGATCAGCCGATTCGCTTTAATGAACTAAAAAGGCAGATAGGGACGATTACTTATAAAACATTGAGTTCACAGCTTAAAGAATTGGAAGCGGATGGTCTGGTGAAACGGAAAGAGTATCCTCAAGTTCCCCCTAAAGTCGAGTACAGCCTCACGGATAAAGCGGGAACATTATTACCCATTTTGGAAGAGTTATGTGAGTGGGGCGTAAAAAACCAAAATAATTGAATCTACATCTCCTTCAGATCTAAACAAAGGTTCGCGCAAGGAAATACATTCTTATTATTCGCTTGATAGTATTAGGAGAAAGTAAAATTCAGAAGATAAAAACTTGACGTTGCTAAGTATGACAGCTATTATAGATATGTAAAGTCTTTCATTGAGGTGAACACTGCATCATGAAGTATTCGAAAGCGACAAACTATGCTCTGCACACCGTGCTCTTTCTTGCAGCAGCCACCCCGAGTAAGTTTGTCGGTGTTCAGCAACTGGCGGAGCGGCAGGAGGTTTCGCCTACGTATTTATCGAAAATACTGACCAAGCTCGCCAAGGCGGGAATAATTGAATCCGTTTCAGGCGCCAATGGCGGATATAGACTAAAACGGGATTGGGAAGAGATTTCGTTCCTTGATGTCATTCACGCGATTGAAGGTACAGCCTCCTTGTTCCACTGCGATTTGAACCATGGATCAGAATGTTTGATTCAGAAGGTGATGGTCTCGGCTGAAGAGAAAATGGAGGATTATTTAAGAGAGCAAAAAATAGCTGATCTTACAAAGAAAATAGCGGGTGACTGATGAAGTCGGCTATTTTTTGGAAATAATTAGAGACATGAAGACTCTTTAAAGTCTATTATATCATTGGTTTTCTTTCGGTGAATGGCTGTGAAGCGCAGAATCCATCGTTGGGGTGCAGCCAACCAAATCAAGGGTTCAGTCACTCTTAACAGGTGTAAAGGATAGTAAAGATTAATGGAGGTGCTTAAACGTATGGAAAAACAACAGCTTGATGTAGCCATTATTGGCGGGGAACCGGCAGGATTGAATGCCGCCCTTGTGCTGGGACGGGCGAGGAAACAGGTGGCGGTGATTGATGAAGGCCGTCCCCGTAATGCGGTTACTCGCGAAGCTCACGGGTTTCTTACCCGGGACGGGATAAGACCTGCTGAATTTCGGCGAATAGCCAAGGAAGAAATCATTGCTTATCCTAACGTTTCTTTTGTGGCGGATACGGCTGTGTCGATTGCAGGAGTGGACGGTCAGTTTCAAATTGTGACTGCCGAAGGGATCACTTTTGAAACCAAGAAGCTGCTGTTTGCCGTCGGCATGAAGGATCGACCACTGGATATTCCGGGGCTGGTGGAGGCTTATGGAAAAAGCGCCTTCGTGTGCCCGTATTGCGATGGCTGGGAATTAAGGGATGAATCGCTTGTTGTCATTAACAAGGGAGAGGAGCTTCTACACTTTGCACCGATTATATCCGGGTGGACGGATCGTTTTACCATCTGCACAAACGGACCCGATGAACTGACGGAGGATCAACGGGAGGAGCTGAGACGGCATCAAGTGCCTGTGTATGATTCACCGATTCGATCCATTAATTCAAACGACGGGATCGTGCACCAGGTTGTTCTTCAGGATGGGACGATAATTCCGTGCAGGGGGATCTTTTTTAAACCGGAGCTGATCCCTGGATCGGATCTGCCACAATCCATTGGATGTGACATCACGGAAGCGGGAATGGTTGTCGTCGATGACTTCGGAAAAACAAGCGTTCCGGGTGTTTATAGCGCTGGGGATGTGGCATCTAAAATGTATCAGGCCATTGCCGCTGCTTCTATGGGCGCTCTAACCGCCGCGGCCATGAACAATGAGCTGAACATGGAGGCTTGGAAACGAAACGGGTGAAAATCGGTTACGTATGCAGTTGAAAGGACATCTGAAGGTCAGTAAGTGACGAACGAAGTAAGGTGGGTCGTCAGGCGGACAGAACGATTGCTTCCTTTGAAACTTCGGCGTTCGCCGATTCACGTATGCAACAACAAGGAATTAAGGAGGTCAGATTACTGACTAGAAAGCCATTCAAATGGAGGGGATGTCAGCTAAAAAATGTTTTCGGACAGGTAATTCTTATCAATCAGAGGGAGTGACTAGCATGACGCTGGAGTTTTCATTCGATGCCAAAATGGGGCTTGCTTACGAGAAAAATACTCGAATCTCAGTGCCCACCTATGACACGTTATTTGAAATGATCCAATCTTATTTTCGGATGCAATTGGGCGAAAAAGCGGCATCGGTGCTTGTTGTCGGTGCCGGTGGCGGCAATGAACTCTCCGCGTGGGGTCCGACTAACCCGAACTGGACGTTCACCGGAGTTGATCCTACTGTGGAGATGCTGAAGCTTGCTCAACAGAAAGCAGTTCAGCTCGGGCTGGAAAGCCGCGTCAGACTTATTCAGGGAACGATTGGCGACCTGCCGCGACACGATAGAACGTTTGACGCGGCAAGTTGCATCTTGGTGCTGCACTTCATTCACGATGAACAAGAGAAGTTGGAGCTGCTCGAAACGGTGAAAGCTCATTTGAAACCGGGCGCCCCGTTTGTGCTCGTGAGTGCGTACGGAGATCGCGATAGTGGTGAACTTCAAGACAGAATAAATGTGTGGAAAAGCTTTTTTTTAGATGCTGGAAAAGAACCAGCTATAGTGGATGAGATGGTACCCAAAGTCTTGACGCAAATTTCTTTCCTTCCTGAAAGACAGATCACATCTCTGTTGGCGGAAGCGGGCTTTACCAGTATCACCCGCTTTTATTCCACAGGACTTTTTGCGGGCTGGATTTGTCATGCGAAATGAATTAATCTGATTCCGTGCAACTGCTGTTAAGTCGCTGCTTGGGAATGCTCAACAATATGAAATAACGCCCTTCCAACTTCCAGTCGGGAAGCGAAGGGCTAAGTGCTTCAATATTTTTTCGCTTCAGCAACTCTTCTCCCCGTTTTCACACCTGCTGGGCGGTAGTCGTCCTTGTCTATTTTCAGCTTATCCGTTGCCAGACGTATAAGCCATAATCACAGCGGAAGCGGTTCAATGTGAATCTATCCCCTATGGAATCAAATAGTTCCTTTAACATTGCCGCTATCTTGCTTCATCTGTTTCAAGGGATTCGTTGAATAACCTCGTTAAGCTCCTGTCATTTTTGTTTGCCCTCCACATCGGCGGCATGATAAGTTCTCCGTTTTTATTTTATAGTGCCTTTTTTATATTTTTCATAAATCCAAAATAGTTAAAGTTTGTTTTTGAAGCATTCGTTACAAAAAGAAGAGATGCTGTCTAAGCAGGTTTTTGATGTCATTTTCCCCGCTTTTAATGTGCCAGTAACCATCTTCTTTTAATCTTGTCAATTGTGGTCTAGTATTCATTGATTCGCTTCTTTATCAGAAAAAATGATTCCTCGAACACCTCCATATGATGAACCTAAGTTTCATCACGAAAATCGGCGGGAAATTAACAGGATCTTATGATATAATAGCGCTTACATAAGTGAATTATTTGAAAAATAATCTTCATTAATTTTTTTGAATAGATATGTTTATATAGTTAAGTAAGCGCTTACGAACATCGCATTTTTGCATAACTATTCAAATGGCGGTGGTAAAAATGATTGTTTGAATGTTCTGATTTTTATATTATGTTATAGTTTTCTTTGTGATTCCTTCGGTTTTTCCTAATGTTCTTTAGTTGATGAGTTGTATACGATGAAGAACGTTGCATAAACATTGTATAGAAAACAGTGAGATCGTACGAAAAGGAGGGGATAAAATGGAGCATAGTTTAACGACAGGCACTTGGATATTACTATTTGTGCCAATGCCGCTGTTAATCTTGTTATCGATCTTGACGTTAAAGAGAAAAGAGGAGTGAGTGAACTGTGGAACTTGCAACGTTAATAACGTTTATAGTCTATCTTGTTGGAATGCTAGTGATTGGCTTAATTGCCTATCGAATGACGAACAATCTATCAGACTACGTCCTAGGTGGGCGCCGTCTTGGCGGAAGTGTAGCCGCTCTTAGTGCGGGTGCTTCCGATATGAGTAGCTGGTTGTTGTTAGGATTACCGGGAGCCTTATATGTTGGCGGTATGGGGGAAATTTGGATTGCCGTCGGCTTGGCGATTGGGGCGTATTTAAATTGGCAGTTTTTAGCATCTCGTCTACGAAACTATACAGAGATTGCGAAGGATTCGATTACGCTACCAGATTTCTTGGAAAATCGGTTTCATGACAAGTCAAAAATTCTACGTATTGTATCAGCCCTTGTTATTTTAGTGTTTTTTACGTTTTACACATCTGCAGGGTTAGTCGGGGGGCATTGCTCTTTGAAGCTTCCTTTGGAATGACATATGTTCAAGCGCTGTGGATCGGTGCAATTGTCATTATATCCTATACGTTTTTAGGTGGATTTTTAGCTGTTAGCTGGACGGATTTCTTTCAAGGGATTCTGATGTTTTTAGCTCTAATTATCGTTCCGATCGTGGCCATCAATAAAATGGGGGGCTTTAGTGAAACGTTAAACGCCGTCGGTGCGATCGATACTGCTTATTTAGATGCGTTCCAAGGAGCGACTGTCATCGGAGTTGCCTCTTTGCTTGCATGGGGATTAGGGTACTTTGGCCAACCACACATCGTAACCCGCTTCATGGCGGTAAAATCATTAAAGGAAATTCCGAAGGCACGATTTATCGGTATGACTTGGATGGTGCTGGCCCTATTCGGTGCGATCTTTACTGGGTTTGTCGGTATTGCCTATTTCTCTGCCACCGGTCCAGGACCTGAGATTGCAGGAGAAGCTCGTGAAACGGTCTTTATTTTATTTACACAAATTTTATTTGATCCTTGGGTGGCTGGCTTCTTATTAGCCGCTATCTTATCTGCCATTATGAGTACAATTGACTCACAATTACTCGTATCATCGAGTGCTCTAGCCGAGGACTTTTACAAAGGGATGCTAAGAAAAAACGCCTCCCAGAAGGAGCTCGTTTGGGTCGGGCGTTTCGGGGTTGTGTTAATCGCTCTTGTTGCGATTGTACTCGCCTACAATCCTGATAGCACCGTGCTTGATCTCGTTGGCTATGCATGGGCAGGCTTCGGGGCTGCATTCGGTCCTGTCTTATTGCTTTCTCTCTTCTGGAAGCGAATGACACGGAACGGTGCTCTTGCTGGAATGGTTGTTGGTGGTGCCACGGTCATTATTTGGGCAGAGCTCACCAATTGGTTTAACCTAAGCGTCGAGCAGTATCCGATTCTTGGGCTGTATGAAATCATCCCAGGCTTTATCCTCGCTTCAATAGCGATAATCGTAGTCAGCCGATTGGATCAAGAACCACCTCAAGAAATTCAAGACGAATTCGAAAAGGCAAAAACGAAAGTCATCTAGTGTGAAAGCCTGTCAGCATAGCTGGCAGGTTTTTTGTTGTCACTTCCTTACCGCTCAAATATAAATAAATATCTTTATTGACAGTCGAGTATTTTAAAGCTTTTCCTAGGATTTTCAAGGTTAGACATTCAAGTATTTACAAAATGTTCTATATTTGAGGATTGATGCAAAAGGTATCGATCATTTATGATAAAAGTAGGAAAATTTATGGGTTCGAAGGATCATAAATGAAAAGGGAGGGGTAAACGGTGGTCGAAAAACTAGCCAGTAGTGAAGTGGCGAATCGGCTAAATGAATGGTATGACACGATTAAACAGCAAGATGTTGAGCGAGCTAGCAAGTTAAGAAACGAAGTACAGAAAGCCATCAATCAGATGGAAGAGGATCAAAGTGTATTGCTCTATTTTAACCTTATTGATTCAAGGTACAAATTATTAATAGAGCAATTTGATGAATCTGGTAGCATTTTAAAGAGTGTAAAAGAACAAAGCGAGCAAACAGAAACAGATCACCTTCTCAGATATTACTACTACTTCTTTAGCGGCCTCTATGAATTTGGAAGAAGGAAAATTATAGAGGCTATCCACTTTTATCATCAAGCAGAGAACTTCCTCGGTGATATTCCTGATGATATTGAACATGCAGAATTTCATTTTCAACTCGCAACTGCCTATTATGAAATTACTCAAAATTATGTATCTTTAAGTCACACAAGAAAAGCTCTTGAAATTTATTCAAAACATGATAACTATGTAAATCGTCTTATTTCAACACAACTGGTAACAGCTTTCAACTACTTAGAATTGAACGAGCATAGAGCTTCTGAGTTATTATTTAAAAAAACGATACAGATAGCGTCAAATCACCAACATAAGTATATGGAGATACTCGGTTACCTTAATCTTGGGATTTGTTATGAATCACAAGGTAAACTTGAATTAGCAAAAGATTGTTTCGATGCAGCACTTGACATTAACTATCCTCAAGATAGTAAAAAGATCACTTATTTGAGAATTAAATATATGTTAGCTCGAACTTTGCTTAAAATGGACTTACTAAAAGAGGGGCGAGAATGGCTTCAATCTGCTAAGTTACTTGCAGAGGAAACCAATGAAGCCACTTATCAAGCAAAATTGATGATTCTTGATTCGATCTATTTAGAAGTGAATGAATCAGTTATTGATGAGAGTCTTAAAACATTAAAAGACAAAAAGTTATGGTACGATGTTTCAGATTTAACGACAAATGCAGCGAGACATTTCAAAAAGAAGGAAATGTTTAAGCTAGCAACGAAATATTTTAACGAAGCTTTACTAGCGAAAGAAAAAATTCCTATGTTATATAAGGAGGTAGAGAGTGAATGAAAAATGTTTTATTAACACTTATTGCGGTAAGCTTTGCCTTCAGTTTTGTTCCTCCAGAAGAGCTACCTAACAGTTATGGATCAGGAGGAGGATTTACGGCCTCAGAAAGAAACAATACAGGGGGAACTTGATATGCAGCGAAATATTTTAGTGAGGCTTTACTAGCGAAAGAAAAAATTCCTATGTTACATAAGGAGGTAGAGAGTGAATGAAAAAAATATTACTAACACTTATTACGGCATGTATCGTATTGGGATTTGCACAACCTCTAGAACTGAAAAATAGTATTAGTTCTGGAGAAGATTTTACGACTCTTGAAAAAGGGCATGTTGGTGGTCTTTAATAAGCAAAATGAGAGTCAGTGTAGGCAATATCCTTTTCCTGAAGCTTTACTTCTAAATCTAACGGCAAAATCACTTGATCCATGTTATAATATTTAAACATAAGGACACCCCCGGTAAGTTATTGTGTGGTTACTTTAATTTTACCAGAAGGCGTCCTTTTTTTGTGTCTTAAAAATTAAAGAAGTGACTAGTTCAAGGCTAGTTTTGTTTTTTAATTAGTTGATTGTTGCGAAAGGGGCGAGACGACTTCGGGAAAAGCTTTCGGCGAAGATCCCGCAGGGCGGTTTTCCCGAGGAAGCTGAGGCAATGCCTGAGGCAAGCGAGTCTCCTGTAGCGAAAATCAATGACAAAGTTTAGAAGAGTATAAAAATAAAGAGAGGTGTCCCACCCAAACATTGGGATGAGCGACTCTCTATTTTTTATTTACTGGGTTTTGTCCCAGCCTCTTTCTAACTTGAAAATGAGAATTGTCATTTGAATTGGTAATCATTACAATTTTCCTACTGGTGATAATGGGAAAAATCAGTTTTTTTAAAGATAGGGACGAAGGGAATCAGCTTTATTCATTTTTGCAGAAGTTCCCTCTCACTCCTTCATCTCCTCCGTCCGTTTTATCGTTTCGCCTTTTCTGACTCCATACAACCGGCTTTTCGGTTCATAGATCGTTTGGGACGGCCAGAGGCCATGGTGTCCCGAGAATAGGTAACTGGTGAGACAGGCGACGAAAAAGAATTCGATCCCTTTTCCGTTGAACATTTCAACGCCTAATAAGAAGGCGGCGATCGGGGTATTCGCACCACCGCCAAAGGTGACGATCATGCCTAGGGCCGCAAGAAATGATAGCGGCAAGTCGATAAAAGCATGTAGTGTGTTTCCTAATGTGGCACCAACAAAAAAGAGGGGAATCGCTTCTCCACCGACGAACCCCATGCCCATCGTTACTGCGGTAAACACGAGCTTGGCTAAAAAGGCGTAGGGAGGCACGTCCTGTGTAAAGGAATCCTCCAGCATGTCAAGGCCGCGCCCATTGTAGTCATAGGAGCCGATGATATACGTTAGAGCGACAATAATCAGACCACCGACAAAGGCGCGAACCATATGATTTTTCATCGTGTATTTTTCAGAAAGCTTGTGGATGCCATGTCTTAATTGACAATACAAAACACTCACAAGGCTAAACACGATCGCGAGCAGAATCACTTTGCTGAAGGTGAGGGCGGATACCTCTGGTACTGTTGTGATGATAAATTTTTCGTGTTCAACGTGCCAAAACTTCTCCGTCGTATAATGGCCGACAAAGCTAGCTACGAGACACGGGACGAGGGCTTCGAATTTCAGCCTGCCGAGACTGGCCATTTCCATTCCGAAAATGGCTGCGGTAATTGGTGTACCAAAGGCGGCCCCGAATCCTGCGCTAATTCCGCCCATCAGCAAAATCCTCGTATCAATCAGTTTCACCTTAAACAGTTTATTGACAGCCTCAGCCACACTTCCACCCATTTGAATCGCTGCCCCTTCCCTTCCTGTTGAACCACCGAACAGGATCGTCATAAAGGTGCCGAGGTAGACGAGAGGGCCCAACCGTAACAGCATTTTTCCTTTCCCTTGAACGCTTTCGATCACAAGGTTATTTCCTTTGTACAATTCATTACCAGCACTTGTTCCTGCCTTCATGTACAAGTACCCTAACGCAAGACCTGCGAGTGGGAGGAAGAGGACGAACCAAGGTCGGTTTTCCCGCGTTTCACCGAGGTGATCGTTCACCGTTAACAGCAAGGCGGTTGCCGAGCCGACAATGGCCCCAATCATTATGCCGAAAAAGATCCATGTCAACAGAGTGAGCCAAAAGGTTTTATTCATTCGTCTATCATCCTCATTCTAGGTGTGTTGGCGGCGGGGTTTGGTGCTTGTTCTCGGCAGCTTCAGTAAAAAGATTGCCTGTCTCATTTGGTTGGATCATCGGTGGTTGGAGCGGTGCATTTGGTAGCGCTGTTTGGATGAGCGTTTGCAGTTTTTGCATGTCCTCTTTCGTAGCGGCTTGCTTTTCCGGCTTTAGCGAGTAGCCTAATTGCCCGTTCGATTCAATCGTCGCCCATTGGACATCGCTCATGTGTTGAATCCCTTGCTGTCTTAGTCGTAATTCCAACATATCGACGGTTAAGCGCAGCTTTTTTAAGTTTTGTTCCTGAAGCTGGCCGTTTTTAATCACAACGATCGATTGCCCGTAAAAGAAACGCTCAAGGGTATCATTCTTTAAGACGATATACTCAATAAAAAGGAGGGTCAGCACAAGGAGCAGCGTAATGGCGATTGTAATCCAAATGTTTCGATCTCCTACAGGTTGGATAATTAATGAGCCGATGGCAATCATCATCACCGTTTGGGCGACCGTCATTTGCGAAATAGACTTACGACCCGCAAGACGCAAAATCAACACCCCACCAAAAACGATCACAATCGCCTTCCAAATAAAATGGAAGTCCAAAGGTTGTTCCTCCTTTCTAACTGAGTTATCCATTTTAATCCTATTGATAGCTTTCGCGAAATGAAATGTAAATATGTAGGAAGTATAGGGGTTTTCAAAAGAATGGTTACCCTCACGTTGTTTATAGGCAATAAACAGATGTCCATTGGCGTTTGTTGCCTGTATGCGGCGAATTTGGTATCATGAGAATATTGTAGACCGTACGAAAATTCTCCGGAGGTGTGGGACGTGTCACGAATTTCGATGGAACAAGTCAAGCATGTGGCTCATTTAGCCCGTTTGGCGATTACGGAAGAAGAAGCGAAGCTGTTTACTGAACAATTAGGAGACATCATTCAGTTTGCTGAGCAGCTTAATGAGCTAGATACAGAAGGGGTTGAGCCAACCTCACACGTGCTCGATATGAAAAATGTTTTACGTGAGGACAAGCCAGAAAAAGGCTTACCAGTGGAAGACGTACTAAAAAATGCACCGGACCATGAAGATGGACAAATTCGTGTACCATCAGTCTTGGAATAGTTGGGGGGAACGAGCTTCATGTCGCTATTCGACTTAAAATTAAAAGATGTACATACAAAGCTACACGAAAAAGAGATTTCTGTTTCTGACCTTGTGGATGAGGCGTACAAGCGAATCGAGCAAGTCGATGGGCAAGTGGAAGCCTTTTTGGCGTTAAATGAAGAAAAGGCGCGTGCTTACGCAAAAGAATTGGATGCCGCTCTCGATCGCTCCGAAGCAAGGGGATTGCTGTTCGGGATTCCTATTGGTGTTAAGGATAACATTGTGACGAAAAATTTACGCACGACGTGCTCTAGTCGCATTTTAGGGAATTTTGATCCAATTTACGATGCAACGGTCGTACATAAATTGCGCGAGGCTCAAGCAGTTACGATTGGAAAGTTAAATATGGACGAGTTTGCTATGGGTTCTTCCACGGAAAACTCCGCCTTCCAAAAAACGAAAAACCCTTGGAATCTTGAGTATGTTCCTGGTGGCTCGAGCGGGGGTTCCGCTGCGGCTGTAGCGGCTGGTGAAGTGCCATTCACTCTCGGCTCGGATACAGGTGGCTCGATCCGTCAACCCGCGGCATACTGCGGAGTTGTCGGATTAAAGCCGACGTATGGCCGCGTATCGCGGTATGGTCTTGTTGCTTTTGCGTCGTCCCTTGATCAAATTGGACCGATTACGCGTAATGTTGAAGATAACGCGTATCTCCTTCAAGCGATTTCGGGACATGACCCAATGGATTCCACGTCTGCGAACTTGGACGTGCCTGACTATTTATCCGCTCTTACGGGTGACATTAAAGGACTTAAGATCGCTGTTCCGAAAGAGTACCTTGGCGAAGGTGTAAAGGAAGAAGTGAAGCAATCGATTTTAGACGCATTAAAAGTGCTTGAAGGTCTAGGGGCGACATGGGAAGAAGTATCTCTTCCTCATTCAAAGTATGCGCTAGCGACCTACTATTTATTGGCGTCTTCAGAGGCTTCCGCTAACCTTGCCCGATTTGATGGTGTTCGTTACGGTTTCCGCAGCGACAATGCTGATAACTTACTGGACATGTACAAGCAAACACGTGCAGAAGGCTTCGGTGACGAGGTGAAACGCCGGATTATGCTCGGTACGTTCGCGCTTAGCTCTGGTTACTATGATGCGTATTACAAAAAGGCGCAACAAGTGCGCACACTCATCAAACAAGACTTTGAAAAGGTGTTCGAGCAATACGATGTGATCATTGGACCGACGACGCCGACCCCAGCGTTTAAAATTGGTGAGAAAACCGATGATCCATTAACGATGTACGCAAACGACATTTTAACGATCCCGGTCAACCTTGCAGGTGTTCCTGCAATTTCGGTGCCGTGTGGATTTGACAATGGCTTGCCGCTAGGCTTACAAATCATCGGAAAGCATTTTGATGAAGGTAGCGTGTACCGAGTGGCTCATGCCTTTGAACAAGCAACGGACTATCATACGAAGCGACCAACGCTGTAAGGGGTGAAAGCAGATGAACTTTGAAACGGTGATTGGACTTGAAGTCCACGTAGAATTAAAAACGGAATCTAAAATTTTCTCGGCTAGCCCGAACCATTTCGGTGCAGAGCCGAACGCCAACACGAGTGTCATTGATTTAGGCTATCCAGGTGTCTTGCCTGTCTTGAATAAAGCAGCGGTGGAGTTTGCGATGAAGGCTGCGATGGCGCTTAACTGTGAGGTTGCGACCGATACGAAATTTGACCGGAAAAACTACTTCTATCCAGACAATCCGAAGGCGTACCAAATTTCTCAGTTTGACAAGCCGATCGGTGAAAATGGTTGGATTGAAATTGAAGTAGATGGAACGAAAAAGAAAATCGGCATTACGCGCCTGCATTTAGAAGAGGATGCAGGGAAACTAACCCATAGTGGCAACGGCTATTCACTCGTTGACTTTAACCGCCAAGGGACTCCACTTATTGAGATCGTCTCAGAGCCGGATATCCGCACGCCACAAGAGGCGTATGCGTACTTAGAAAAGCTTAAATCGATCATTCAATATACAGGTGTTTCCGATTGTAAGATGGAGGAAGGCTCGCTCCGTTGTGATGCGAACATTTCCTTACGTCCGGTTGGTCAAGAAGAATTCGGAACGAAAACAGAGCTTAAAAACTTAAATTCATTCAACTTTGTGCGCAAAGGCTTGGAATACGAAGAAAAACGGCAGGCGCAAGTGCTTCTCTCTGGTGGAGAGATTTTACAAGAGACGCGTCGTTATGACGAAGCTGCTAATAAAACAGTGCTCATGCGGGTCAAGGAAGGCTCTGATGACTATCGTTACTTCCCTGAGCCAGACTTAGTGGCCCTTCATATTGATGATGAATGGAAAGCGCGCATCCGCTCTGAAATTCCTGAACTGCCAGATGCACGGAAGAAGCGGTATGTGGAGGAGCTTGGACTACCAGCATATGACGCGATGGTGCTTACGTTAACGAAAGAGATGTCCGATTTCTTTGAAGAGACGATCATGAAAGGTGCCGATCCGAAGCTTGCGTCAAACTGGCTAATGGGAGAGGTTTCGGGCTACTTAAATGCTGAGCAAAAAGAGCTAGATGAAGTGGCACTGACACCTGACGGACTGGCAAAAATGATTCAATTGATTGAAAAAGGAACCATTTCCTCAAAAATCGCGAAAAAAGTGTTTAAAGATTTAATTGAAAAAGGCGGCGATCCAGAGGAGATTGTCAAAGCAAAAGGGCTTGTGCAAATTTCGGACGAAGGCGAGCTACGCAAGTATGTTGTTGAAGTACTCGATAACAACCAGCAATCAATCGATGATTTCAAAAACGGAAAAGACCGTGCAATTGGCTTCCTTGTCGGTCAAATCATGAAAGCGACAAAAGGAAAAGCGAATCCACCAATGGTCAACAAGCTATTGCTAGAAGAAATCAACAAACGCTAACGTAGAGAGGCTGTCATCTAAGGTCATTTGTATGACTTCACGGTGACAGCTTTCTTATTGAGACAAATGAAAAAGGTGGTAGAAAGTTTAGTATGTTCTTTTTTATTAGCAGTTTGCTCGTGGTGATTTTTGCTTTTTTAACACCCGTTTCTCTTTCATTCCCAGTTGTTGCAAACGTAGGTGCCATTATCGGTATTTATCGGATTCGAAAAAAACCGAAGACAACGCTCTTAAAGATGGCAGCGTTTATTTTCGTGTTAGGATTAATGGCTGCCATTTTAAATATGGTTTATTATGGCTTACCGATCATTGGCGATGTTGACATGATTGGTCAACCTTGACTGAAAGAAATCTTGAAATTAACTTCCCCTTTCTTTACGATGATAAGTGGTAGGATTTTCATAAAACAGCTTAGAATGTCATGATCATAAAGTCTTCCTATACAATTCATGCGGGAGGGAGTTAGTCAAATGACAAAGGAGCAAGCAGTGTTAAGCGGGTTTTCCTTTATTGGTCGTACGGCACGAACGACGAATGAAGCCGAAATGAAAGGGGAAGGTGTGATCTCGTCACAATGGGATGCGTTCTACAAAGAGCCGTTTGTAGATCGAATTCCGCAGCAAAAAGAGGAAGCGATCATCGCCTTGTATACAGACTATGAATCGGATGAAACAGGCGAGTACACTTTTGCCATTGGAGCGAAGGTACAAGATGAAGCGGAGGCACCTGAAGGCTTATCGAAAGTGACCGTCCCTGAAGCGACATACGTAAAGTTTACGAGCCGGAAGGGACCGATGGATCAGGTCGTCATGGAAGCATGGCAAGAAATTTGGGAGTGGTCGAAAGCAAATCCGAATAAACGGGCGTTCATAGCTGATTTTGAAGTGTATGATGAGCGAGCACAGGATCCGCAAAATGGGCAAGTTGATATTTACATTTCGGTGGTTTAATAGAATCCAAGGAGAGAGCGATTCCCGCTCTCTTTTTTATAGTGGTTTAAAGGGTGGATCGCAGTTTTTTAGGTTTAAATATAGAAAGTATTAATCTAGAGATGCTTGAGCTGGTGATTCAACCTCATCTAAAATACGTAAAAGCTGTCTTATACAATAATACTGTAAAGTGGTTATTTGTCTATTAAATAACAACCCGCCTCCTTCTAGTCGCTACGTTTTTAAGACAACATTATTCATTTTTTAAAATCATTTGTCACAAACCACCTCCTTTTGTCGTCATGAGTAGTGAAAGAACAAAAGGAGGTTTTCATGATGACGAAACATTGGGATGTTGTCATTGTAGGTGGTGGGTTAGCAGGGTATGTAGCCGCCCTTTTTTTAGCGAAGGCGAACGTGTCGGTTTTACTCGTGGAGAAAGGAAAACGAGTGGGGGGAAGGGCAAGGACCGACGTGATAAAGGAGCACTATTTTAATTTAGGCCCCCACGCTCTCTATAAGCAAGGAAAAGCAAAGCCAATCTTGGATGAGCTAGGAGTCATGATACAAGGGAATTCGCCAAAGTTAGGCGGTCTCCTCATCGAAGGGGATAAAGATCATATCGCTCCGTTCTCACCTATCGGAATTGCGACGACGACGTTTTTAAATTGGCGAGAACGGAAGGAATGGCTGGCGTTTATGGCTAAGCTACCAACCATTCGATTGGAATCAATTGATGATGAGGAAACGTTTCAGCAATGGCTTATGCGCAACACAACATCACGAAAGGTGCAGTCACTTGTTTACACTCTTGCAAGACTGTCCACTTATTGTCACGCCCCTGAATATGTAAGTGCTAAGGTGGTTGTTGCCCATTTAAAGGCATCTACCGGTGGCGTTCTCTATTTAGATGGCGGTTGGCAGTCGATGATTGATCAATTGCATAATCAAGCGGTAGTGGCTGGAGTTCACATTCGAACTCAGGCGCAAGTCAAACAAATCGTGGCTGAAAAGGATCGTCTGTTTACGCTCACTCTTGCAAACGGAGAAGCGATCACGAGCAAAAAGGTCGTTTATACGGCCAATCCGAAGGAGCTTCCTGACATGTTGCAAGGAGAGACGCTGGAACCAACCTTTTTTGATCGCCTGAGGCCTGTAACTGGAGCCGCCCTCGATGTAGCGTTGACAACGTTACCGAATCCGAAGCGACTGTTTGCTCTCGGTACCGATCAGCCGCTTTATTATTCGGTCCATTCCAACTACGCGAAGCTTTCGAAAACGAGAGAGAGTGTGGTGTTACACGTCTTCAAATACAGCCATCCAGATGAACTTATTGATCGGGATGAGGTGAAGGCGGAGCTGGAGCAATTTCTAGAGCGAGTGCAACCAGGCTGGCGCTCGCATTTGATCACGAGACGATGCTTACCCCACATTACGGTCAATCATCGTTTGCCACAAGTGGGTGATGAAAAGGAGCTGACACAGCTAGAAACGAGTGTGTCTGGTCTATATTTGGCAGGAGATTGGGCGTCCCCTGATTCGGTATTAGCCGATGCAGCAGTAAGTAGCGGTAAACGAGTCGCGCTTGAAATAACCGAGAAAGAAAGGTGATCACGTGCAAATTAGCAATGAAGACTACGAGCAGCTGAAGCCGTTGTTGTTTTCTTTAGGCTATCGTCTCCTCGGATCTGTAACCGATGCGGAGGACCTTGTACAGGAAACGTTTTTGCGTGCTTACCAAGCGGAAGAGCGGGAAATCAACAATAAAAAAGCGTACTTGTGCAAAATGATGACGAATCGCTGCCTAGACGTATTAAAATCAGCTAGGAGAAAGCGGGAGCAATACGTCGGCCCATGGCTACCGGAACCTCTTCTAATATCAAGCGATGATCCGAGTGAAGTGATTTTACAAAAGGAAGGGCTGAGCATGGCGTATTTGCGGATGATGGAGCATTTAACTCCACATGAGCGAGCCGTGTTCCTGTTGCGAGAAGTATTCACCTTTTCTTATAGAGAAATTGCCTCCATGATGGAAAAGAAAGAAGACAACTGTCGTAAGCTCTATAGCCGCGCGAAGGAAAAACTTTCGGCCGTAAAGGGGGAGAGTCTCCATTATGAAAATAACCGCTCGGTCGTGGATCGCTTTATTCACTCGTTCCAAACGGAGGATCAAGGCGATTTATTAGAGTTGCTCTCTGACCATGTGACACTTTATACGGATGGTGGGGGTAAGGTACGAGCTGCCCTCCGACCGATCTACACGAAAGACCATGTGGCGGCTTTTCTATTTGGAATTGCCAAAAAGCGACCGAATGATTTTTATGTAGAAGTAAAAAACGTGAACGGCCAACCAGCACTCATTAGTTATGCTGACAGTGAGCTATACAACGTCATTTGCTTTTATATTGTAGGAGGACAGATTCAAGACATTTATATCATCATGAACCCAGAAAAGCTGCCAAGTAACGGGTGATGATGAAAAAGAGACTCCCGAAGCTGAGAGTCTCTTTCCTTTTACAGCCTTTTTTTCATCGCATTGGCGACAAATTCCACATCGGTACCAATGACGACTTGTATAGTCGTATCGTTGAGCTTTACGACCCCTTTAGCTCCTGCAAGCCTTAAGGCTTTTTCATCGACAGATAACCATGAATGGATCGTTAAGCGAAGTCGGGTCACGCAAAAATCAAGATCTTTCACGTTTTTCTTACCGCCCAATGCCGCCAAAATGGCTTTTGCCATCTCTTCATAATCGGCAGAAGAGGTCTCCGTCTCATCCATGCTCTCTTCTTTTTCCCGACCCGGTGTCTGCAAGTTGAGCTTGATGATAAGAAAATAGAAGAGAACGAAGTAGATTACAGCATAGATGAGCCCGATAAATGCGAGTACCCATGGCTTAGTAGCGATTCCGAAATTAATAAAGTAATCGATCGCCCCAGCAGAAAACGTAAAACCATGCCGGATCTCGAGCGTATAGGCTACTGCCATCGCTGTTCCGGTTAACACCGCATGCACCCCGTATAAAAGAGGGGAGAGGAACATGAAAGTAAACTCAATTGGCTCGGTAATTCCCGTTAAAAATGCGGTGAAGGCAACCCCGCCAAGAAGGCCAGCGGTCGCTTTACGCTTTTCTTTTTTCGCTGCGAGAATCATTGCTAAGGCAGCGGCAGGTAAGCCGAACATCATGATAGGGAAGAAGCCAGCCATAAAGATGCCCGCATTCGGATCACCGGCGAAAAAGCGATGCAAATCTCCAGTGGCGCCGTTAAATTCCCCGAACACAAACCAGACGAGCGTGTTGATCACATGGTGTAAACCGAGTGGAATTAACAAACGGTTGAAGAAGCCATAAACCCCGACGCCAGTCGCTCCAGCTCCGATAATCCACTGACCAAATGAATCAAGCCACCCTTGAACTGTCGGCCAAACAAAACCGAAGAATATGGCAAGAACGAGCATGAACAATCCAGTCATAATCGGCACAAAGCGGCGACCGCCAAAGAATGCGAGCCATTCCGGCAGCTTTGTTTCCTTAAAGCGGTTGTATGTCATTCCGGCAACGACACCAGAAAGAATACCCCCTAGAACTCCCATGTTAATCGTTTCATTGATGGCTTGGGTTCCTTCCGTTAAGACGAAAAATCCGATGGCACCTGCTAGAGCAGCAGCTCCGTGACTGTCTTTTGCAAAGCCGACGGCGACCCCGATTGCAAATAAAAGAGCTAAGTTACTGAACAACGCGTCACCGGCAGCTGCCATAAAAGGAATATTCAATAAGTCCTCTTGTCCGAGACGAAGCAGTAATCCAGCGACAGGCAATGCAGCAATCGGAAGCAGTAACGAGCGACCAATCCGTTGTAGAAATTGAAGCATCGTCTGTACCCTCCTTCAGTTTGTAGGAACGAGGGGAAGATGCCCACGGTCCCCTCGTTACATGTCTATGCCCGTCTGCTGGAAGACTTGCCTATTAGTACAATAGGTATTTTTTTCTCGTTTTTTCAAAAGCTTTGATCTCTTTCCCCCAATCAGCGACGATTTCTTCAACAGACGCCCCTTGCATGATTTGCTTGCGCACATCACCATTACCGATCAGGCGATCAAAAAAGGAAATGCCCTGCTGATCTTCGGCCGTAAAGCGGAAATCGTCGGGATACAGGTCGTGTATTGTTTTGACAATGTGAAGTCCTGTTATGACAGGTTGAAAAGATTTTTCGTCGGTCACGTGAATTTGAATACCGTGACTTAAAGTGCCGGCATGCTTGGAAAACATCGGTGTAAACGAGGCCGCACGGAATGTCACCCCTGGAAGGCCAAGATCATTCAAGGTAGCGGCTAGCTCGGTCGAGTTCACAAACGGTGCCCCGATCAATTCAAACGGCTTTGTCGTCCCTCGTCCCTCAGAGACGTTTGTTCCTTCTATAAGGGCGGCTCCGGGATAGACGAGTGCTGTGTCAAGTGTTGGCATGTTAGGTGAAGGAAGCACCCACTCTAGCGGCAAATCCTTGAAATCGGTATGACGTTTCCAACCTGTCATCTCGACAACGGTCACGTCGGCCCCAATAGCAAACTCCTCATTAAACAATAGGGCAAGCTCTCCGACGGTCATTCCGTGGCGAAGGGGAATCGGGTACAAGCCCACAAACGAGCGGTACGGTTCTTCCAACATTGGACCTTCGACTTTTTGTCCGCCGAGAGGATTCGGTCTGTCTAACACGATGAACGGTAAATCGTTTTCAGCTGCGGCTTCCATCGCATAGGCCATCGTGTAGATGTACGTGTAAAAACGCGTTCCTACATCTTGGATATCAAACAAGAGGACGTCAATGTCTTCGAGCATGTCTGGGGTCGGCTTCCGCGTTTGTCCATAAAGACTGTATACCGGTAATCCCGTTTTGTCATCGATGTAAAAAGGGACGTACTCCCCGGCTTGAGCATCACCACGAACCCCATGCTCAGGACCATACAATGCGGTCAATTCGACGCGCTCATCTTCAAACAACACATCGACAATGCTATGGAGCTCGCGGTCCACTCCAGTTGGGTTCGTAATTAGGCCAACCTTTTTCCCTTCAATTAAATGAAACTCGTTTTGTAGTAACTGCTCGACCCCGAGAGAGAACGCATGGGGATTTCCTTTCTTTTTTCCTTTCCCTGCGCCATGGGCCACAGAGACGAGCCCAAACAAGAGCGTTACGGCTAGCAAAAGAGCCATCGTCCGTTTCATGTGACACACTCCTTTCTTTACTTATTACCATGATAACCCATGGCCATATTCAAACATCACATCACCCTCGATTGTCGGTATCGTTATCGGCAGTTGTCCAGACGGCGTGAGGTCACCGACAATCGTCCGTGCGGAGGCGCGGAAGCTTGCATCACGAAATCCATATTGAGCAATGTATGCTGGAACGGAAGGGTAGGCCATGATGTCATATGGATTACGAATCGCAACAGCGACTACTGGTTGATCAGCCGATTCACTCAGCGTCGCATATAGTTGCATGTGAGGATGTGACGGTGAGCGACCAGCGACGTTAGCCGAATGGGAAGCGATGATGATGGCGGCAGCCCCCTCTACAAGGTCTTGCTGTTCGGCGGTCAAGCTCGATTGGTTGCTACTAAGTAAAATATGTTCTGTTGGAACAGAGGCGTCTTCAAAGGCAGCTGCTAAGTTTTCACTATAGGTGGAACCAACGACAACGACGTAGTCATCCTCTTTAACGGATAGAGGAAGCGTGTCTTGTTCATTTTTTATCACGGTTATGGATTGTTCGGCGATTTGTTGTTCGATCTGGCGGTGGTCGTCTGAGCCGATCACTCTTTCAGCCTCCGCGATCTGTTCATCAATCGGTGTCGGGGAGTCCGTTTTAAGGATGCCTCGGTTCAGCTTCAATGTTAAAATGCGTTTCACCGCTTCGTTCACGCGCTTCTCGGAAATTTCTCCATTCTCCACGGCTTCCACCACCGCAGGAAACACCGTCTGTAAGCCGACTGGCATTAAAATAATATCCGCCCCAGCATTGATCGAACGAATGACTGCATCCGTTGGGCCAAAATGATCACTGATCGCGTTCATGTTCATCGCGTCGGTAATGATCACCCCTTCAAAGCCGAGGTCGTCACGCATTAAATCGGTGAGCACCTTTTCCGATAATGTAGCTGGTAAGGAAATAAGTGAGCCATCCTTCTCTGAGATCACTTTTGTATCGTCAATGGCTGGGAACGTAACATGGGCGGTCATGATGGCATCGATTCCTTCGGCCATCGCTTGACGGAAAGGAGCAAGCTCTACTTCATCTAGTCGAGCCCGATCATGAGGCACCTCTGGTAACCCTAAGTGAGAATCAACATCGGTGTCCCCATGTCCGGGAAAATGTTTAGCAGTAGCAGCGACTCCTGTAGATTGTAGTCCCTTTGTGTAGGCGACTCCTAATTGGCCGACAAGCTCAGGGTTTTCCGAAAAGGATCGAACCCCGATCACTGGGTTGTCTGGATTGTTGTTCACATCGAGAACGGGTGCGAGGTTCATATTAATCCCGAGTGACTGTAGCTCCCGGCCAATGACAGTTCCAGCTTGAGAGGCTAAACCCTCTGAACGGGTAGCTCCGAGCGCCATGTTTCCCGGGAGATCTGTCCCATTTTGAAGGCGCGTCACAATCCCACCTTCCTGGTCAATCGTGATGAGCAGTCCGAGCTTTTCTGCTGCGTCTTGATAATCGTTTACAAGATGGATTATTTGCTCGGTTTCTACAACATTTTCACGGAAAAGGATCACGCCGCCGAGATGATATTCCTTCACCATTTGTTCAATCTCCGGAAGCATTTCCACCACATTCTGCCCGTTCCAAGTACGGAAGTCAGGCATCATCATTTGTCCAATTTTTTCTTCGAGCGTCATTTGGTCGAGGAGCGTTTCGATGACATCGTATTGCGGACCTTTTTCCTGAATGAGCGTGACCCCTTTTTTCGGCGTTACGTGTATGGCGATTCGGTCAGAGGATGAACCGTGTGTGGCGTGAATGAAAGTCCGGCCAGGCTTGCCTGTGAGTGTGACAGTTCCCTTGTTATCAACAGTGGCAACTTTCCGATTGGACGAGCGCCAGCTTACCTCTTGATAGGTTTTGACTAACGCCCCGTCCTCTATCGTTAATGGTGTGAAGCGAATTGAGTCTCCAGAAGGGGATGGCAGAAAGCCAGGTACATTTTCCAGCAGTAGAAAAGAAGATGATCGTTTTGCTTCGACAACACTTGACGGGGCAAAGCACATCGTAATGGCTATGATGAGCGATAGAGCAAGTCCAAATTTCATATTCTTTCTCCTCTCCTTAATAATTAGTGGCTTGCTATACTTTATGAGACAAGGTGTTGGTCTCATGCACGAGGAGAACAGAATCGGCCCAATTCCCTAGCATATGGGGAAGATTGTAAGTACAGCTTTAGCCGATTGCAGGTGGCATATACTTACTCATTAATCAAATCGATCATTGGCATAAAGTGGAGATAAAAGAGTTGGTTTCTGAAGGTAAGTACGATAAAATGAAATCGTATATTTTCCAGATGACCACCATGATCGCATCACGCGATATGTAGGAGTTGTAGCAGATGAAAACAGCTCGATTGATCTATAACCCAACATCAGGGCGGGAACAAATCAGAAAAAGTCTAGCCTATATTCTTGAGCGACTAGAATTGGCAGGATATGAAACATCGACCCATGCGACGACTGGGGAAGGTAGTGCCACGGAGGCAGCTAGGCTTGCTGGTGAGCGGAGGCATGATTTAGTCATTGCGGCAGGTGGTGACGGCACGATTTATGAAGTTGTCAATGGCCTTGCAGGGTTGGAGAAGCGTCCTACGCTAGGACTCATTCCAGCAGGAACGACCAATGATTTTGCTCGAGCGTTGAACATTCCTCGTGACATCGAAAAGGCGTGCGATATTTTAATAGAAGGTCATACGAAACCAGTGGATGTAGGAAAAGCAGGGGACCATTACTTTATTAATATTGCTGCTGGAGGGACATTGACTGAGCTTACGTATGAAGTTCCTAGTAAACTGAAAACAGTCGTCGGCCAGCTCGCTTATTACATTAAAGGGCTGGAGAAGCTTCCGCAAATTTCACCAACAGACGTAAGAATTGAATATGACGGCAAGCTGTTTGAAGGGGAAATTATGATGTTTCTCGTGTCAAACACGAATTCTGTGGGTGGCTTCGAACGGCTAGCCCCCAATGCTTCATTGCGAGATGGCATGTTCGACTTCATCATCGTGAAAAAAACGTCCTTTCCTGAATTTCTTCATCTTGCAGGATTAGCGTTAAGAGGGGAGCACATTAAGCACCCAAAAGTATTATACGTGCAGGCGAATCGGATTAAAGTGCAGGCAGAAAAAAGCATGCAGCTCAATTTCGATGGCGAATATGGCGGGCTTCTCCCTGCTGAATTCGTTAACTTATACCAGCATTTTCAGATGCTATGCCCGAAAGACTGAATTAGAAGTCTGAGCCCAATGGTTCAGGCTTTTTGTTTTTATAGTTGTGACGACCAACTAATTAGATTATAATCTAATTAGATGATTGTCTAAATGGAGGTTTCTTTATGCAGCTCAATCGATTAGTTCATTTTCATAAAACGTTAGGAGATAAGACAAGAATTCGGATCATTGCTTTATTAAAAGGAGGCCCTCTCCATGGTCAAGCGATTGCAGGGAAGCTAGGACTTACACCACCGACTATTTCTCATCACTTGTCGAAACTGCGGGAAATTGATGTTGTTTATCAACGGAGGGAAAAAAACACAATTTATTTTTATCTTGATGAAAAAAAGCTGGAACGGATGGCAGGCGCGATCTTAATGATAGGGGGAGATGAGATGTTTAATTTTCAAGTCGATGATCAAGAGAAGGTCAGAGTGATTAAAAACTTTACGTTACCGGATGGCCGAGTAAAAACGTTGCCGGCCCAGCGAAAGAAAAAACTGATCATTCTTGAGTATATGCTAAGAGGAATCGAGCAGGGGCGCGTCTATAGTGAGAAAGAGATCAATGAGCATATTAGGCAATTTCACGAAGACTTTGCCACGGTTCGTCGCGAATTTGTCATGTGTCAGTTTATGTTTAGGCAAAACGGGCAGTACGAATTAAACCCAAAAGAGATGTGGCCGCTTTAATTTTTTGTTAGGCAACTCACTTTACTTTTGCGTCATTGCGGGCGAGCGATCCCGACGATTTTTGGAACGTTGAAGTTAGCGTAACCGAAAAAGGAAGCCTCTCCGTCTAGGGGGCTTCCTTCGTTTCGTGTTGAGATAAACACTCGGCAGTTAACTACGTGTTCTCATCGACTATTAATGCTTCATGGATATGTTCGTGGAGACCGGTGTCGTCTTCAATATGGAAAACGACATGATACTCACCCGCGTTTGCAAACGTATGGCTGACTTCGTACTGACCTACGTCCGTCTCTTCGGTGTCGAGCCATGTATGTGCTTCGTCCTCATGTTGCCAAATCTCAAGTGTCAAAACCCCGCCAGTAAACGGTTTATCCTTATGTTCCACTACAATTAATAGGGTGGTTTCTTCGCCTGCTTGAATCGAGTCTTCCGCAAATAAGGAAAGGTCAATGATCTCAGATTCATACTCGACAAACGATTGTTTCTCTTGGTCAGCTGCCTCCTCACCAATCGTCAATTCATAAAGGGGCATTCGGTGCATATCTCGAGCTGTCACGTGAGGTTGGACGAAGTAGAGACCATCCTCAGGAAACTCGTAGGTCACGCGATACACTCCGCCTCCTTCATTGGTTGACTCAATCATGTCACTCTCTTCTTTTGCCCCTTCTTGCCAAAATTCAACGATTACCTCCCGGGCATCTTCAACCGGCGCCTCGTTCTGGGTAACGAGAACGTCAAAGGTCATATTTTCCCCCGATGCGAGCGCTTCCTCATACAAAAGCTCAACTTCAATCGGTGATAACTGTTCTATATGATCGACCGCACCTTGCTCCTCTTCTGTCTGGCCACATGCGACGAGGAGAATGGCAACAGCGACCATTATCAAATATTTCAAAGGACGTCCCTCCTAAAGATTGTGCGCGTTCCCTTCCATTGTAAAGAGTTGGACAAACAGAAACAAGTTTCGTGTTGTGAACGTTTTGTCAACAAATGCCGGCAAAAAAGATAGACCTTTCATACTTTTTGGTCTAGGTGAATAGACTGATTTTCGGGGAATGAAAAAGGTTTGCGATTGTTTATCACGAAAATAGGGAAAACAGAAAGAAATGAATAGCGGAAAGGGAGATGGGTACCGGTGGGAGTGACGTACCAAGTTGAGATGAACGCTGCAATTGAAACGGTGTTTCGTTATGTGAGCGAAGAAGACTTGATGCGTGAATGGCAATGCGGGTTTATGGAAAACATCTACTTTCATAAGCTAGAGGGCATGAAGCGTAAAGGAGCTACCTTCGTTCAACGGATTCACAACGGTCGAAAAGTGGAGGAATATGCAGGAGAAATCATTGCTTTTCATCGTCCGTCTTTTTACGGTGTTCGCTTAGAAAGCGACTATCTTACGATGGAAATCTTTTATCGACTCATTGAAACTGAGGCAGGTGGAACGATTGTCCATTTCGAATGCATTCCGACCTTTAACAATTGGTATACGAAGGCCATTCGCCCGTTCCTTCATCAATCATTGCGCACGATGGGGCGGAAGCAGTTGGAGGCCCTGAAGGCGTGCTTAGAACAACAATGGCAAGGAATGCCGCTAGAGTCGAGAGTGTGAGAGAGAACCTACGGAAAATTCAATGAACGATGAGGGGGAACCCCCTCTATTTTATTTGGATATGGAGTCAGGTAAGCATCCAGATCTGAAAAATGAATCTACCAAATGTGATGGTAAGGGAATGGTGATAAGAAGATAAAGCAGATCAATAATTGGTGGTGTTTCGATTAAGAAGTCACTAAGTATTTATTGTTCCTGCAAAGAATGTAACAAAATTAGGCCATGGCGGTGAACTAAGAAAATCCACCGCCAAAACGTCACAATAGGTAATAGGACAATTCAATCAAAGAAAGGTTCCCGCCATCCAGTATTGATGTTTGGAACCTTTTTTCGTTGTTTTGCTATTTTTAAATCCGGAGGGCCTTTCGCTCGCTCTCTGTAAAGACGCGAGATCGTGTCAAGAATCGCTTTCCTTCAGGCCCTTCAAGGGAAAACATCCCTCCGCGTCCATCGACGACATCGATGATTAACTGGGTATGCTTCCAATATTCGTACTGATCCCTCGCAATGTAAAAGGGGACACCACCAATTTTACCGAGAAGCACGTCATTGGCGCCGACGCGGAGCTCTCCTTCAGGATAACACATAGGCGAGCTGCCATCGCAGCAGCCGCCAGACTGATGAAACATGAGTGGTCCATGGGTCTGTTTCAGCTTGTCGATGAGCAACAAGGCCGCCTCGGTTGCCGTTACTCGTTCGGGCACGTTCATCACCTCTTAGAAAAATCCTAATGCGTCTTCACTGTAGCTGACGAGCAGATTTTTCGTTTGTTGATAGTGGCTCAGCATCATCAGGTGTGTTTCTCGACCAATACCGGACTTTTTGTACCCTCCAAAAGCGGCGTGGGCAGGGTAGGCGTGATAGCAGTTCGTCCATACGCGTCCCGCTTGAATCTCTCGCCCAAATCGGTAGGCTTTATTCATGTCCCGCGTCCAAACACCTGCCCCGAGTCCGTAAAGGGTGTCATTCGCAATCGCTAATGCTTCCTCCGCATCCTTAAACGTCGTCACAGAAACGACCGGCCCGAAGATTTCCTCTTGGAAGACGCGCATATCATTCGTACCTTTAAACACAGTTGGACTAACATAGTAGCCGTTCGCCAATTCACCTGGCAAATGATTGCGTTCACCGCCAGCGAGTACCTCGGCGCCTTCCTCCTTACCGATGGCTAAGTACGAAAGAATTTTTTCAAGCTGCTCCTGTGAGGCTTGAGCGCCAATCATCGTGTTAGGATCTAGCGGATTGCCTTGTTTAATCGCTTGTACCCGAGCCAAAGCACGCTCCATAAATGTATCGTAGATCGACTCTTGGATGAGGGCGCGAGACGGGCATGTGCAAACTTCTCCTTGGTTCAAGGCAAACAGGACGAACCCTTCGATCGCTTTATTTAAAAAGGCGTCGTCTTTTGCCATCACGTCATCAAAGAAAATATTCGGTGATTTACCGCCAAGTTCAAGTGTGACCGGAATCAAGTTTTCCGACGCATATTGCATGATTAAGCGGCCGGTTGTCGTTTCCCCTGTAAATGCCACCTTGGCGACACGACTCGAGGAAGCGAGCGGTTTTCCTGCTTCCACTCCGAAGCCGTTCACAATGTTGACAACCCCTTTTGGCAGTAGATCTTCAATTAATTCAAGCAAGACAAAAATCGAAGCCGGCGTCTGTTCTGCAGGCTTTAAGATGACGCAGTTGCCGGCAGCTAAGGCAGGTGCCAGCTTCCACGTCGCCATTAAAATCGGAAAGTTCCAGGGGATAATTTGACCGACAACACCAAGCGGTTCATGAAAATGGTACGCGACCGTATCGTTGTCAATTTGGCTCAACGTACCTTCTTGGGCACGAATCGCGCCAGCAAAGTAGCGAAAATGGTCGATCGCCAGTGGAATGTCGGCATTTAACGTTTCACGGACGGGCTTCCCGTTCTCCCACGTCTCCGCAACGGCGAGTTTTTCTAAGTTTTCCTCCATCCGATCGGCTATTTTATTTAATAGATTTGCTCGCTCAGCAGGTGACGTTTTTCCCCATTGCTCTTTCGCCGCGTGGGCGGCGTCAAGGGCTAGATCAATGTCCTCGGCTGTGGAACGAGCGACTTCACAAAAGACTTCGCCTGTAACCGGAGTGACATTTTCAAAATATTGACCTTTCACAGGCGGTGTCCATTCTCCATTCACGTAGTTGTCATACCTCTTCTTAAACGAGACGACAGCACCTTCTTCATTTGGACGTTGATACACCATTCTACAAAAACCTCCCCCATATGATTTTACTCCCAAAACAAGTGGGAGTATGTTCTTTCTTCGACAAAATGTAAGCGCTCCCTCCGTCGATTTTTAATTTTCTTAAAGGACGAGCTCACGTTCATCCTATGTGGAGAAGGAAAAAAATAGAACATTAAAAACTAAAAAATAAGCCCCTAAGAAAGGGGCCTGTGATCAATAGAACAGGTTTAATAAATCGTCTTTTTCCACTTGACCGAAGTACGTTTTGACGTCTACGTCCGCTAATGCTTGTTCGATGTCAGCTCGCTCATAACGGATGCCAACCAGTCTATCCTCCAGATCACGTACATCCCCTGTACCAAAGAAGTCGCCAAAGATTTTGCACTGTTGAATCGTACCACCTTTCACCTCAAGGCGGATGTCAATGTTGCCGACAGGGAAGCGGTGGGAATGTTGCAGGTTAAAGGCTGGGGATTTCCCGTAGTTCCAATCCCAATTTTGATACCGTTCCTTTGACAGCTCATGAATCTCTGCCCAGTCGTCGGCGGTTAATTTGTACTCTTGGATGTTCGCTTGACCGTCAAAGATCGATTCAAGTAGCAATGAGCGGAATTGGTCAATGGAGATTTTTTCGGTTAGAAATTCAGAAATGTTGGCAACACGACTGCGGATCGATTTAATGCCCTTCGATTCAATTTTATCTTTGCTAACGTTAAGGGCGGAAACAACATGGTCAATTTCAGAGTCAAAAAGAAGAGTTCCGTGACTAAACATTCGGCCCTTTGTGGAGAATTGTGCATTTCCGGAAATTTTTCGACCATCGCTTGCGATAATATCGTTTCTTCCTTTTAATTCAGCCGTGACACCGAGCTTGGCTAACGCCTTGATAACCGGATCAGTAAACTTTTGAAAGTTGCTGAAGCTCTCACCATCATCCTTTGTAATGAAGCTAAAGTTTAAATTTCCGTGGTCATGATAGACGGCTCCTCCTCCCGAGAGGCGACGGACGACGTGAATACCATTCGATTCTACATATTCCGTATTAATTTCTTCGATCGTGTTTTGATTCCGCCCGATAATAATCGACGGTTCATTAATATAAAAAAGCAAGTAGGTTTCATTAATGTCTAGGTTTTTTAAGGCGTATTCCTCAATCGCTAAATTAATGCGTGGATCGGTAATGCCTTGGTTATCTATAAAAAGCATGCGCGTCGCTCCTTTACAGTTTGTCTCTCTTATATTGTAGGGAAAAGGGAGGAGTGGTGCAATTTTCAAGCAATTGATTGACATATATAAATATTTTTATACAGGTCCGCTGTTGAAAAAGAATAACGAAGCATGAAAGATACTAGGTCAGTTGCTGTGGAAATATGGCGGATCAGAGAATGTGAGATCTGTGATAGATTAAGAACAACTTCTAGTAGAGGGAGGAAGGTAGAATGAAGCGGCGTGTACACGTGTTGATCATGACCATATTGATGATCGTTCTGGCGACTGGGACAGCTTTTGCAGACAATCGTGAAGATACAGAAGATACAGAGGAATATTTGGTCGGCTTTAAAAATGAAGCGGCCGTTCAAGCCTTCAGTAACAATGTCACGACCTCAGCGGTAGAAGTGCAGCACGAATACGAAAACCTCCCTGTCATCGTGTCAGAGCTTTCCACAGAAGTGGCCGAGTTGCTAGAAAATGACCCATCGGTTGAATTTATTGAAAAGAATGAAAAAGTATACCTTGATCCGCTTGTGATGAATAACATCCAAGAGACGGATATTCCGAAATTGGAAGAGCGTATGAAGCGGGGAGACGGGGTTAAGGTCGCGGTCCTTGATACGGGAATTGCAAGCCATGATGATTTACATGTTATTGACGGTGTGAGCTTCGTATCAGTTGAACCTTTTTACCGTGACTTAAATGGGCACGGAACCCATGTTGCGGGCACCATCGCTGCCCAAGAAAATGATGAAGCTTCGACTGGAATCGCACCGAATGTGGAGCTCTATGCCGTCAAAGTGCTGAATGGTCTTGGTGCAGGCTCGATTGCCTCGATTACGAACGGGATTGACTGGGCGATCTCAAACGATATGGACATCATTAATATGAGTCTCGGCACGAACACCGACTCAGAAGCGTTACAACGAGCGGTCGAGCGCGCCCATGATCATGGGATTTTAATCATCGCCGCCGCTGGTAATTCAGGGGAAGCGGACGAACAACATACGATTGATTACCCGGCTCGCTATGATTCGGTTGTCGCCGTTGGAGCGGTCGATGGCAATAACGAGCGAGCAAGCTTTTCAAGCTACGGGGAGCAGCTTGAAATCATGGCCCCTGGTGTTGAGATTCATAGCACCTTCCTCTTTAATCGATACGAGCGATTAAGTGGAACGTCAATGGCTTCACCTCATGTGACAGGAGCAGCTGCCCTCATTAAAAGCAACAACCCTGAGCTAACAAACGAACAAATTCGCAAGCGATTGAATACAACGGCCACACCACTCGGAAATCCGTTTTATTACGGTCATGGCCTTCTTAACGTGGACGCCGCTTTAGATTAAAAAAGGAGCCACCCTCTTTTCCGTTGTCGATGGAGGGTGGCTTACTTAACCGATGAATTTCAGTCCGATTGTTGCTGCTAAAATGAGAGCGATGCATATAATCCGTAGGGTTTGTCGTGGTTCATCGTAAAACAACATACCGAGGAGTGCACCGCCTGATGCACCGATTCCGGTCCAAACGGCATAGGCTGTTCCCATCGATAGAGATTGCATCGCCATGGCTAACAACCAAAAGCTAAGTCCAAATCCGATGATCATCCCAGCATAGGCCTTCCACGAACGGCTTCGATGGAGCTGATTAATCATCAGTACGCCGACCATTTCACATAACCCTGCGGCAATAAGAATCACCCAAGCCATTTACCCCACCTCCTTTTGTTGAGATGAAGACTGTCCGCTCGCTAGCTTTAAGCCGATTACACCCGCTAATAAAAGCACAATAAGTAGCAGCTTCATTGAAGAGAGCGGTTCGGCAAAAAGAACAGCTTCAGCACACACGGTGCCAGCCGTACCTAGACCGACAAAGACCGCGTACACAGTACCGACGGGCAGCTGTTTCGCTGCTAAAATCATTAGCGAAAAACTAATGACAATCGCGAGGGCGGTTCCTCCCCATTCTAGCGGATGATCCGCGTGCTTCAACCCGATCACCCATCCTACTTCAAACACCGCTGCTATGACAACCATAAGCCATTGTTTATTCATATAGCATTCTCCTTTCCATATAAAAAGCCCGAGACATATCGTGTATCGATATCTCCCGGGCTTTTCTCCCTCCGTGGACAAAAAAGACAATCTTTTTTGCGTTTTCTCTCGGACCAGGCCTTGCCTTGCAAGCGGAACCCTAGAAAACATTTGGCTATTCGGTTAATCCCCCTCATTATAGCAAGCCCCTTGCCAGAGTCAAGTCAAGGAATTTAGGATATTTGCCACCGGTTATGGTACAATCATTGACGAATCTACGTGAACGTGAAAAGGACGGGTACCATGAGCAAGCAACAAGCACCAGTTAACAAAAATGATGTAGTCGAAGTAACGATAGAAGATTTGACCCATGACGGGGCAGGCGTTGCAAAGGTAGACGGCTACGCTTTGTTTATCCCGAAGGCCTTACCAGGCGAGCGCCTGAAGGCAAAGGTTGTGAAAGTAAAAAAAGGCTATGGCTTCGGGCGCGTGTTAAACATGATCGAAGCAAGTCCAGATCGGGTCGAGGCGTCATGCCCCGTATTCAATCAGTGCGGCGGCTGCCAGCTCCAGCATATGAGCTATGACGCCCAGCTTCGCTATAAGCAAAAGCAAGTGCAAGACGTATTGGAGCGAATTGGGAAAATCACCGCTGTGACGGTGAGGCCGACGATCGGTATGAATGAACCGTGGCGTTACCGCAACAAAGCACAAGTGCCGGTTGGGGAGCGAGAAGGGGGCTTAATTGCAGGCTTTTATCAAGAACGGAGCCACCGAATCATCGATATGGACGAATGCATGATCCAGCATGAGGAAAACGACAAGGTGATTCGTCAAGTGAAGGAGCTCGCCCGTGAACTTGGGATTCGCGGCTATGACGAGGAAAAGCACCGTGGCACCTTACGTCACGTCGTCGCCCGCTATGGAAAAAACACTGGGGAGATTATGGTTGTTCTCATTACCCGCGGCGAGGAGCTACCTCATAAAAAAACACTGATTGAACGAATTCACACGGCGATCCCTCACGTCAAATCGATCGTTCAAAACGTGAATCCGAAGCGAACTAATGTCATTTTTGGTGATAAAACAAAGGTCCTTTGGGGTGAGGAATACATTTACGACACGATTGGTGACATCAAATTCGCCATTTCCGCACGCTCCTTTTACCAAGTGAATCCCGAGCAGACGAAGGTGTTATACGATCAAGCCCTCGAATTCGCCAACCTGACCGGAAGTGAGACCGTCATTGACGCCTATTGCGGCATCGGCACCATCTCTTTATTTCTCGCACAACAAGCGAAGCATGTTTATGGCGTTGAAATCGTCCCAGAGGCGATCAGCGATGCGAAGCGCAACGCCCTTCTCAACGGCTTCGACAACGTTCAATTCGCTGTCGGTGAAGCAGAAAAAGTCATGCCTTGGTGGTATGCCCAAGGTGTCCGCGCTGACGTCATCGTCGTCGACCCGCCGCGTAAAGGCTGTGACGAAGCTTTATTAAAGACGATCTTGAACATGAAGCCAGACCGCGTCGTCTACGTCTCCTGTAACCCGGCTACCCTCGCTCGCGACCTGCGGGTATTCGAGGATGGCGGGTATGAGACGAAGGACGTACAGCCAGTCGACATGTTCCCGTGGACGACGCATGTGGAGTGTGTGGCGTGGTTATCCCGATAATATTAGGGTTCCTACGCCTTTGTGATTGACCACAGCTTGACCTACTTGTCAGCCGGTGCTGTCAATGATTAATGTGACAATGAATTAAGAGTCTCCTACAATAGGGGGCTCTTTTGTTATTCAGAATGTTAAACAATTAAACAAAATTATTGTTTTTTCCACTTTTATGTAAAAAGTATGGTAGTGTAGTATTGAAGAAAGATTTTATATTACACTATATATTCTTTATTCAACTAAATGTAATAAGAAATTTGAATCCGATGATAAACCGAGTGAGGGATAATGATGATGAGTATCTATAAATCAATTGAAAGTGAAAAGATGATTTTGGATTTATACGACTCACAAGTTAGAGGCTTAAGAGTAGACTATGAAGAATTATATGTTAACACAAGGTATGGAGAAACCCTAGACAATGATCAAACTTTTTTATAAAAGCTGGATAAACAAAGAGCCTAAACGGTCTTGATCAATCTTTTGCTCCCATTTAAACCATGCATATAAACAAGTAGCACCTCTTGGTACGATGAATGATGTTACTCAAAAGTAGACACAGTTTTCGATAAAACTAACGAATAATACGAGGTGTCGAAAATGAGCAGACAAACAAACGTTAGTCAGGCACGTTCATACATCATTTGTAGAATCGAGGGGACTTTATGGAGGTCCTAAGATTGCAAAAGATTTTGAACGAAGAGGGATAAGTTAGATAAGCTACTTTTAAGTGTATTTGGATGAAATGAGATTTTTGTATTGAGGGTGGAACAGGATGACTAAACATGTTGATGAAATTGTCAAAGACTTAGTGAATGGAGATTTACAAAAATATTGGTCAGGTTTTGAATCAGTTGCTTATGCATTATACGATAAGAAAAATGTTTATCTTTTCAACCATCCTAGAATGACAAACAATAAACCGATTAATTATCAAGTTTTAAAGTGGAATGAACAGTTTAATGGTTGTACCCTTATACTTTATGATGATTATCCAACAGCAATAGTTGATCTCGAATTGTATGATGATTATGCAAGTTTATATTCTATCCTTATACACGAACTCTTTCACGGTTTTCAATGTATTAAAGGTGAAAAACGGTTTGCAGATGAAATGATGGGCATCACATATCCGCTATTAAAAGAAAATGTGGAGTTAAGAAATCAGGAAAGAGAGCACCTTTTTAGTGCGATGTTAGAAAAAAATGTTAGTAAAAAGAAACAACATCTTACTATTTTCATGGCCCTGAGAGATAAAAGAGCTGCCATAATTAATGAACATCTATTATACGAGAACTTTATTGAAACAATTGAAGGACCTGCTTTGTATGTAGAACTAAAGGCTTTCTCGGAGAAAAGTCCAATTTCGTACAAATCAGTCTTAAAAACTTATGGACAGCCCCTTTTGGACAAATATTTTTCTACTACTAATATACGTAGGAGTTGCTATAGTTCTGGTTTGGTAATGTGTTTATTACTAGATGAATTTTCACCAGGTTGGAAGGGAAATTTTTGGAACAAAGAAGAATCATTATATGATTTATTAAAACAACTTTTCGATGATAGGGTAAAAATAAATGCGTTAGAAATAACTCCTGAAACAAAGGAAGTAATTAATTTTGCTAAACAAAATAGAAAAAATGAATTTGAAAATTTTGAACAACAAAAGGGGATTCATTTAATTATTGAAGGCGAAATGATTGTTAAATCATTTGATCCTATGAATATTGTTTCATTTGAAGAAAGACTTTTGCATAAGAATTTCATAAAAGTATCAATTAACAACGAAGATTACCTTGTTCGACAACCTGCTATCGCCCTGTGTAAAAGCGGATTACACAATATAAAAAAATTACATATTAGAGTAAATTTCATAAATCTCAGACCTTTTGTTTCAAGGGTTCCTAGGCACAAAAAAGGAAGTACCTCCCCAAATCCAGTATAATGGTAGTCGACGAAAACATCCCAAAAAGACTGGAGGAGTACTTCCTATGACCATTATACGACAAATGAGTTTATTTAGCATGCAAGAATTATATGAGATGGAACCTACCCAACGTTATGACGCGATTTTTTCCGCTATTGATCTGTCTTCCATTGTCCACGAGGTGACGAAAAAATCTCACCTTGGGGCACCAGAAGCATTGAATTATCCAGCGATGGTTATTTCTATATTGATCCGTCTTGTCGAAGGAATTCCAACGATGAAGCACCTAATTAAGCGTTTGAACGAAGACCTAGCCTTTAAGAGAAATTGTGGTTTTCTTGTATCCGATTCAGTTCCATCTGAAGCATCCTATTCTCGACTTTTAACGAAGCTTGAGAACTCTAACATTTTAGCTGAAGTTCAGGAAAAAGTGATCCTCCAAGCGATCGCTGAAGGGTTTATTACCGATGACACGGTAGCGATTGATGCCACACATTTTGAAGCGCGTGATCAGGCTCCACCAAAGGAAGAAAAACCAAAAGAAGAACCTCAAAAACGTGGTCGTAAAACAAAGAAAGAACGTGAACAATGGCTCATCGAACAGGCAGAAAAAGAAGCGAATCTCCCGTTATTCGAAAAGAAAATCGAAGCACAATTAGAAGTCTCATTAGCCCAATTACGTCGGGAGATCCCGCAAGATCCTAAATGGGGTATAAAAAAGAACAGCGAAGGAAAGAACGTCTTCTGGTATGGCTACAAGGGCCATTTAGCCGTTGGAACCTCGAGCCAATATATTCTCCAATCGCTTTTTTCATCGGGAAACTTAAACGATGGCAAAGCCGCGATTCCTCTATTAAAAGGAATCCATGAACGACTACCTTTGAACTCTCTTCGTTATCAAACGATGGATGCTGGTTATGATTTTGAACCCATTTATGAACAGGTCTATCGTATGGGACAACAGTCCGTCATTGCCTACAATAAGCGTAATGAGAGAGAAAGAGTTGGTTTTGACGAGCATTTCGCGCCGACCTGTGTCAGGGAACATTCTTATCGGTACGATAGCTTTGACCCCAAGTACGAAACGTTAAAATATACACGACCGAAAGAGTGTCACGACTGTCCTTTAGCCAATGATGGACTCTGTCAAAAGGTATATAAAGTCAAAATCACGACCGACCTTCGCAAATACACAGCACCTGCGAGAGGTTCAAATGTTTGGAAATCCATCTTTAAACAACGCACCGCAGTTGAACGAGTTAATGCTTATTTAAAAGAGCTTTTTCAACTGAACAATGTTCGACATCGCTCAGGGAAACGAGCCAAAGTTCACTTTGATCTCGTCACCTTAGTTTACAATGCTTCTAAACTCGCTGTTGATCGTATTCGTACTAGCCATCAGCAACAACAAGCTGCTTAAATTTTTAAAAATGAAATTTTATAAATTCTGCCCGTCTCAAAATTTATAAATTAAGCAATTATGAAATTGATTCATTATATTAAATAATGAACCTATTGAAAGAAAAGATTCTATTATAATTGATGGGATAGGAGTATTAAAGGGAAGGTATAAGAAAAAAGAAAATGTTATGCATTTATATGTGGATTAGAACATATTATCTTGTTCATCTACCGAAAGCGAGAATATGGAAGCGAAAGCATGGGGACGGTTCTCTAGTTCTGAGAAGGAAAGGGAGAAAAAGAAACGTCCCGATGCATTACATAAAGTAAACTCTTACTTGTACAAGATCTATAATACTGCCGTCGACTGGACTGCGAGAATATACCCATAATTGTCCGCTAGGTGAGGTAGGTGGTCGATCAATGAGAACGGTTCCAGAAAAATAACCGTATGCAGGTGGACCTTCAAGTGCTGTCGTAAAGCGTTCTGCTGAGACGATCACCCCGTTATCATCCCGAATCTGCATCAATACATTGGCCTCAAATACACGAGCGAAGCCTTCCACAAGCTCTCTGCTTGGCATAATATCCCCTGGAAACGGATGAGTGACTACGATATTTCTTGATGACGGAAGTGGAAGGAGTAAACGAAAACCGACAAAAATGAAATCAAGTGAAAATCCAGGACGACCTTCGTTTGCTGCTAAAATTTTTGTTATCGGAATTTGAAAGCGTCTAGAAATCCCAAATAGAGTATCCCCTACTTCAATTTCGTACACAAAGGCTGGAACCCAGAGAAGCTGCCCAACAAAAATAAGGTTCGGATCCTGGAGTCTATTAACTCCGGCGATAAGGTCGAAATGTGCTGAAAATCGCTGACTAATCCGAAAAAGTGTATCTCCAGGGACCGGAAGATAGGTGGTGTCAAAGGGGCGTACGGTAGGGACAGGAATAACAAGTGTCCAGCCTGGAAAAATGACATTTGGATCGATGAAACGAGGATCCTGTAGGTTCGCCCGTTGAATTTCTAGGACTGTACTGCCAAAACGTGCAGCGATTGCAGATAACGTATCGCCTGGCTGAACGGTGTAAACGACATGTGATTGTCTTACAACAGGCATATAACATACACTCCCCTTGGGCTATTCGAATTGTAATATTCCTAGGTTAGCATCATTGTTTACGTTTTTTATTCTTACGATTTATAGTTGAAAAATATGATGAATACGAAAGACGCAGTAAATCTTAGTATGAAATTTAGAGTTGCTTTTATACCTACCAGGGTATATAATATGGATATAAACAACGAGGGGGGCAGATAATTGATAAAGAAGTGTTGGCATATCATAATCCCTATAGCCATACTAATTGGATTTTTGGGATATAAACTAGCGCTTAATGCAGCCATAGATGAAATTAGCACGGAACAATTAGCCAAATTAATGAATAAGCAAAATGAAGATTATTTCTTTGTTGATGTTCGTGAGCCTCTTGAATTTAAAGAGGGGCATATAGATGGTATGATAAATATTCCTTTGAGTACACTGGACAATAATACCGACCTTATTCCTAAAGATCATACAATAGTCCTCATCTGCCGCAGTGGTAACAGAAGTCTTCAAGCTGCAAATGCATTAAAAGATCTTGGTTATCAAAATTTAGTCAATGTAAAAGGCGGAATGCTTTCATGGAAAGGTGAGGTTATAAAATAACTTCTAAGTGGCTTATATGACGACTATTATAATTGTATTTATAGTTATTTTATCGGTTTCTTATATGAAATTGGTTTTAATTTGTGTTGAAACTGGAAAATAAATGATCAAGATCATACTATCGTGCTTGATATAAGGACTAGGTTCAACTTTAGAACCAAACAAGGAGGGAATTCTATGGAGTACAATGACAAAATGAAAAACAGAGTAAAACGTGTAGAAGGACAAGTTAGAGCTATTCTTAGAATGATGGAAGAAGGGAAGGACTGTAAGGAGCTTGTCGTTCAAATGTCAGCGGCAAGAAATGCATTGGATCGTGCGATTGGTTTAGTCGTAAGCTCTAACTTAGAGCGGTGTGTTCGTGAGCAAATTGTAAAAGGTGAAGACACGGAAGCGCTTATTCAAGAAGCCGTGAATTTATTAGTGAAAAGCAGATAGTATATAAATAAATTGATTCACAGGGGTGAGTGATATCAATTACAACACCCCTATAGGTTTAATGGACTTTGATCAACGAATTAAAATGCTCTTGACAAAAATTTTTAATCTATTAAAATACCTGTATGGGTATAGGTATGTGTATAGATATAAAAAGGAGGCTACTAAAATAAAAAACAGATAAAATTTCTTGATGGGAAAGGTCTAGATTGTCCAATATCAATTATAAAAGGGAAGAAAGCATTAAGTGAGATGGAATCAGATCAGGCTTTAGAGATTCATGCGACAGAAAGAAAGCAAAAATAACTTATCGGCTTGGACTAAATCTGGTGGGCATAAGTTACTTTCAGATAATGAAGAAGAGAGTGTATTAATGTTCTGAATTGAAAAAGGCTAAGCAATCTATTTTTTTGAATGTTTTAATACCCATACATGTATATGTAAAAGAAGAAAATGATAAAGGAGAGGACAACATGACAGACAAAAAGAAAACAACGATCATCTTGTTTAGTGGTGATTATGATAAAGCAATGGCAGCTTTTATTATCGCGAACGGTGCTGCGGCTTATGATCATGAAGTAACCATCTTCTCAACATTTTGGGGACTAAACGCTTTTAGAAAAGATCAACATGTACCAGTGAAAAAAGGATTCTTAGAAAAAATGTTTGCAAAAATGATGCCTCGAGGAGCTGATAACTTGGGTCTTTCTAATATGAACTACGCAGGAATGGGACCAAAAATGATCAAGCATGTTATGAAAAAACACAATACTATGCCATTATCTGATTTACTACGAGTGGCACAAGAACAAGGTGTAAAGTTAGTGGCATGTACGATGACAATGGATTTATTAGGACTACAAAAAGAAGAATTGATAGATGGTTTAGAGTACGCAGGAGTAGGTGCATATCTAGCTGACGCTGAAGAAGGAAATGTGAACTTATTTATTTAATAAGTTTGACCAAAAGGAGGGAAAAAATGAAGGTAGCTATTTTAAAAGCTATATTTCATCATTCATATCTGTTAAAGGTGTAAGACAAATTTCAACAAGTGACCTAAAAAAGCATTTAATGAGACAGGATATTCAATATATTGGTGCAAGAACATCCGGCGAGTTCTCTAGACATAAAGTCAACACATTACAAAACATTCGATTCGATGAACATTTTCAAAAAGGAAACCAGTTATCAAAAAAGAAAGAAGTTGTTGTTATTTTCCAGTGGAATGCGAAGCATATACCAGGAAGTGTAAATATCCCACTTGGATTACTAGGGTTTTCGTTGCATGAACTAGACAAAACGAAAGAATATATTATCGTTTGTCGCTCTGGTGCTCGAAGTGGAAGAATCACCGAGTTTCTGTCCAGTCACGGGTTTCATGCTATCAATATGGTAGGAGGCATGATGAACTGGGAAGGTAACGTTCAGTAAATTTTTTTGAACTTAATTATACCTATAAGGGTATTGTTTCTAAGGAGGACTATTAATGGAAACGATTAAATATGATCAACTAGTAGATGCAAAAGGATTAGCATGTCCGATGCCAATCGTTCGTACAAAAAAAGCGATGAATGAGCTCGAACCAGGAAAAGTATTAGAAATTCAAGCAACAGATAAAGGATCAACTGCTGATATTAAAGCGTGGGCACAAAGCACTGGACATCAATATTTAGGAACCGTTGAAGATGGTGAAGTGTTAAAACATTATCTGCGTAAGGCTAATGGAGAAGAAAAAGAAAAGCAGAAGCACCCTCATGTAGTAAACAATGAAGAGCTACAAACCAAGTTGGCTAACAATGAAGATATCGTGGTTTTAGATGTTCGTGAATCAGCAGAATATGCGTTCAGTCATATTCCTGGTGCTAAATCGATTCCACTTGGTGAACTTGAGAATCGCTTAAATGAACTAAGTGAGGATGCAGATATTTATGTTGTGTGTCGAACTGGAAGCCGTAGTGATTTAGCCGCGCAAAAGTTAACAGAAGCAGGATTTAAAAAAGTGATTAATGTTGTACCTGGCATGAGTGAATGGAGTTACCGAACAGATCATCTAAATAAATAGGAAGAGTCTATCATGAGTCAGCTTACTGTTTATACTTCTAATGGTTGTTCATATGATGTAAAAAAACGTATTCGCAGATCAAAACATTTCCTACCGTGAAGTGAATGTGGACACGTAGCAACTTGTAGAAAAAACAGGTCAATTAGGGCCTCCACAAACGGAAGTAAACGGCCATTGTGTTGCCGGTTATGACCCAAATAGCACTGTGCCAGCATTGAGATAATAGCAGGTTGGAAATTTGAGTATAAAATAGCGATCATTTCAAGTGGTGGTGGATTATTTGATGACTACAAAGTATTCAATGTAGCAACAGTTGCAGCTGCAACAGACCAAGAGGTAGCAATATTTTTAGCTTTGAAAGTGGGTGGAGCCGTTACATTCTTAGAATTCGCAAACGATGCAGATGTAACACATTATTGTTTTAATTAAATTTTTTTAAACTAAAACATACTAATGGGGGTATTGTGAAATGTCAGTAAAAGCGATGAATTCAAAAGAAATAGCAAGAAAAGTAATCGAAAAGAAAGAGCTATTTATTCTAGATGTTCGTAATGCAGGGGATTTCGCTGATTGGAAAATTGAAGGAGAAAACTTTGATTACTTCAATATTCCTTATTTTGAACTATTAGATGGTGTAGAAGAAATCATCGATAAAATTCCAGCAGATAAAGAAGTCTTAGTCGTTTGTGCGAAAGAAGGTTCTTCCATGATGGTAGCTGAGATGCTTTCTGATGAAGGGTTAGACGTAGCTTATTTAGAGGGAGGTATGAAAGCTTGGAGTGAATATCTTGAACCAGTAAAAGTAGGGGACTTGAAAGACGGTGGTGAGTTGTATCAATTTGTTCGTCTAGGTAAAGGGTGTTTATCCTATATGGTTGTTTCAAATGGGGAAGCTGCGATTATCGATGCAACACGTATGGCGGATGTGTTTGTGAATTTCGCAAAAGAAATCGGAGCGCACATTACACACGTATTTGACACACACTTGCATGCCGACCACATCTCAGGTGGAAGAAAAATTGCCGAAGCAACTGGTGCAACGTACTGGTTACCTCCAAAGGATGCAGGTGAAGTAGTGTTTGAATATGCGGCACTTGAAGGTGGGGATGACGTAGTGATCGGGAACTCAACGATCAACATTCATGCTCTATACTCACCTGGTCATACAATCGGATCGACTTCATTTGTTATCGATGAAAAGTACCTATTATCCGGGGATATTCTCTTCATTGATTCAATTGGAAGACCTGACTTAGCAGGCCTTGCTGAGGATTGGGTAGGAGATTTACGTGAGTCACTTTATAAGCGTTATAGAGAACTATCAGAAGAGTTAGTTGTTCTACCGGCTCACTTTATGATCATCGAAGAGTTAAATGACGATGGAAGTGTTGCAGAAAAACTAGGAACACTATTTGCTCAAAATCATGGACTAAATATTGAAGATGAAAATGAGTTTAGATCAATGGTGACAGAAAACTTACCGCCACAACCAAACGCGTATCAAGAAATTCGTGAAACCAATATGGGGAAAATCATGCCAGATGAAGAAAAACAACGTGAAATGGAAATTGGACCTAACCGTTGTGCAGTAAGATAACAAACGATAAAACTGGAGGTTTTATAAATGAATGCGGATAAAGTATTAGACGCAAAAGGATTAGCATGCCCAATGCCAATCGTTCGTACAAAAAAAGCAATGACTGAACTTGAGTCAGGTCAAATCTTAGAAATTCATGCGACTGATAAAGGAGCAAAAAAAGACCTAGCAGCATGGGCTAAGTCTGGCGGTCATGAGTTAGTATCAGATACGGAAGAAGATGGTGTATTAAAATTTTGGATTAAAAAAGGCTAATTGCTATGGGAGCCAATTTGGTTCCCACCTTTCTTTGGAAGGAGGTCATCTTAATGGATTTTACCTTTATTTTCATCATTTTTTCAATTGGTTTTATAGGATCATTTATTTCAGGAATGTTAGGAATTGGCGGATCTATTATTAAATATCCCATGCTTCTATATATTCCACCATTGTTTGGTTTAGCCACTTTTAGTGCGCATGAAGTTACGGGTATAAGTGCGATTCAAGTGTTTTTTGCCACAATAGGTGGGGTATGGGCCTATCGCAAAGGTGGATACTTAAATCAAACGTTAATTGTTTATATGGGATCAGCTATTCTAATTGGCAGCTTTGTTGGTGGTTATGGATCAAAACTGATGTCAGAGGGCGGAATTAATCTTATATACGGAATCTTAGCATTAATTGCCGCAGTCATGATGTTTATTCCTAAAAAGGGATTTGATGATGTTCCACTTGATCAAGTGAAGTTTAATAAATGGTTAGCGGCTAGCTTTGCATTAATCGCAGGGGTTGGAGCAGGAATTGTAGGTGCTGCTGGTGCGTTCTTATTGGTCCCAATCATGCTTGTTGTATTAAAAATACCAACGCGAATGACAATTGCTTCTTCATTAGCGATTACCTTCATCTCGTCCATTGGAGCAACCGCCGGAAAGGTTACAACCGGACAAATTGATTATTTTCCAGCCATAATTATGATCGTCGCGAGTTTAATAGCATCTCCACTAGGGGCAATGGTAGGGAAGAAGATGAATACAGAGGTTTTGAAAGGGATATTAGCTTTATTGATTGCTGCAACAGCAGTGAAAATTTGGATAGATATCTTATAAAAACAGTGACAGGCGCACTAGTGTTGCATAAATGATACCTAAACAATTTAAACGTTTTCCCTGTGAGGAGTCAAAAAAATCAGTAAAGAGGCTCGATCCATTTTATCCGCATACTTTTCAAAGTGTAAATGTGTGGCTTGAAAACGAGGGAAGAATCGTCGTTACACAAAACAGAAAGCACTTGCTTATAAAGCGAATGTTAGAAGATGGATTTAGACAATGGTTAAGAGTCTCCATACAATGAGGAGGCTCTTTTTTGTTAAAAGAAAAATATAATATTCCCTTGTTCGAATATTCCTATAATGGTATATTTATTGTACAAAAGAAAAGGAAGTCGAGAGTGAGGTGACATTCTCAAAGATACAGAAAGGATCGAACGAATGGATACGAAGACATTCAGTGCGCTTGCTGAGCAAAATCGCTTAAGAATCGTGGAGTTACTGCGGGACGGCCCGTTACCGGTAGGAGAAATTGCTAACCGAGTAGGTCTTCGCCAACCACAAGCTTCAAAACATCTGCGTGTCTTATTGGAAGCTGGTCTCGTTGAAGTCAAAGTAGAAGCCAACCGTAGAATTTATACCCTTCGGCAGGAACCATTTCAAGCATTGCATGAGTGGCTTGAAACGTATAACACCATCTGGAACGAGCGTTTTAATTCTTTGGATCGGTACTTACAGGAGCTACAAACCAAAAAGCAAAAGGACACGTGAATTTTCAATTTCGGGGAGGAAATGATGATGGCAAATTCTATGATTTTTAAGGCAGAAGGGAATCAATTGATTGCGGAGCGTGTTTTTGATGCCCCTCGTGAGTTGGTGTTCAAGATGTTTACGGAAGCGGAACATTTGAAAAATTGGTGGGGGCCGCGCGGATGGGATTCGACCTGGTGGTTCGTGGCATTTTTGCATGAAATGCGTTGATGAAAATCAGGGGGATTTTTACGGATATGAATCGTGGGGTAAGGCACTTTACCGTGAGATAGTAGAAGGAGAAAAAATCGTATACGTCGATTACTTTTCTGATTCCGAAGGCAACCTATCGGAGGAGATGCCAGCTGCTGAAATCATCTTGACTTTCATTGATCTTGGAGGCAAGACGAAAATCGTCAATCAGGTGGAGTATCCTACTGTAGAAGAGCTTCAAAAGGTTCTAGACATGGGAATGGAGCAAGGTTTCATAGAAACGTGGGATCGTCTCGTGGAATATCTCCAAGACATTCAATAAAAGATTAGATTTAAGGTGGGGCGACTGAACGCGTCGCTCCTTTTTTATGTCCATAATCTCTCATTCTATTATTCTCTTTAAGAAATTAATTAAAAATTTTCTTATAATTTAAAATACGACAAAATTCGACCGATATAATGAACGTGACTAATACATTGTGTAACACCCACTGTCAATGACAGTGGTTTCTATAAAAGGAGGAGTTTCTATTGAACAAACGTCTTAAACGATGGTCAGCGATCATGAGCTTTGTTCTGTTAGTGAACTTGCTTGTTCCTGTTGGAACGTTCGCAGATACAGAGGAAGAAAAGGTAGATATCATTGTCACCTACAAGGATGTAGTGCGGGAATCGCCTGACTCTCGTCGCTCGGTCTATGAAAACGAACACACAATGAAAACATTACCGATCAAAACGATGACAGTTCCCGTCAGTGAGGTGGAGCGACTAAAGGAAGATCCGAATGTTGTATCGGTTTCACTGGATCAACCGCTTCAATTAATGTCTGATACCCGCGAGCTCGGGGAGCATGACTGGAACAATGATATGGTCAAAGCGTTTGATGCTTGGGATGACGGTTATACAGGGAAAGGTGTAAAGGTGGCTGTATTCGACACAGGCTTTGATGAACATCAAGATATTACATATGCTGGCGGTCATTCTGTCTTTGAAGGCGAGCCTTACACGCACGATCATCATGGACATGGTACTCATGTAGCAGGGATTATTGGGGCCCGTGAAGGGACGCTTCACCAAGGGATTGCCCCAGATGTTCAATTGTATGGCGTCAAAGTGTTTAGCCAAGAAAAGGGAGGCAATACGTCTCACCTTATAGCAGGAATTGATTGGGCCATTCAAGAGGGCATGGATATTATCAATATGAGTTTAGGTTACACGAATGAAGTACCAGCCGTCCATACAGCGATTCAACAAGCGGTTGCTCAAGGAATTTTAGTGGTGGCGGCAAGCGGAAATGGTGGGAAAGCCGACGGTTCTGGGGAAACGATTGAATACCCTGCGAAGTATGATGAAGTCATTGCTGTTGCTTCGGTGGACAAGGAGATGAAGCGGACGAATACCTCGGCGACAGGGGTAGAGAATGAATTAGCAGCACCTGGTGATCTGATCGGAGGGTTAGCTCCTGGGAACAAATATGTGTTTATGAGTGGTACGTCTCAAGCTACACCTCATGTGACAAGTCTAGCTGCCATTCTGATGGGAAAACATCCTGAGCTTTCGAGCCAACAAATCCGAGCACTGTTAGTTGAACAGTCACTCGACTTAGGTTCTGAAGGGCGCGATCGCTTGTATGGCTATGGACTCGCTCAATATGTTTCTTCAACGCCGCCAGATGAAGAAGAGAACGAAGAGAGTCCAGCAGAAGATCCGCAAGAACAGCCATCTGATGGAAAAGAAAATGAAGGGTCAGAGGATCAAGGCTCCACCCCGCCAGATGAAGAAGAGAACGAAGAGAGTCCAGTAGAAGATCCGCAAGAACAGCCGTCTGATGGAAAAGAAAATGAAGGGTCAGAGGATCAAGGCTCCACCCCGCCAGATGAAGAAGAGAACGAAGAGAGTCCAGCAGAAGATCCGCAAGAGCAGCCATCCGATGAAAAAGAACATGAAGAGTCAGCACCACCGTCTGAAGGGAATGAAGGAAAGCAAGCAACACATGTGGAAGTCAAACCGGTCAATCTAGGGGGAGTAGCGATCATCTCAAATGCGGATATCGCTTCCGTACTTGATAAAGGAACATTGGTTGTGTTCTTCGATTCATCCCTAGATGACTTGACTCGTTTAGCTTTAACGGCTGATCAAGTAAAGGAACTCAAGGATCGAGGGATAACCCTTGTCATTGCAAAACATGATCTTGAACTTGTCATTCCGCACGGGGTCTTTAAAGCAGGCGATGTTGTCATCGAATTTGAACGTGTAGTAGGCAAAGGAATTCCGTATGCAGGACAGGCGAAAAGCACGGTATATCAATTCAAAATCATTCAAAATGGACAACAGGTTCGTCACTTTGATGAGGAAATCGAAATGGGTTTTCGAGTAGATCAAGAGAAAAACGTCAATAACTTAAAGATTTATTACTGGAACGAATCCCTTAATGAATGGGAGAAAATTGGCGGTAACTATCAAGAGGGTTTTATTGTAGCGAGGACAAATCACTTTAGCACATACACAGTGTTTGATTCAGCTGTCTTTGAGAAAACAAAGAGCGGGACCCCGATAAGTGGAGGAAAAACCAATGGAAACTCTACAACTGAGGGTACTACAAACAGAGGGACGTCGAAAAACGGGACAGGAAGCGAACCTCAAGCTGAGGAAAGTAACGAGCAAAATAACAAGGATGGAACATTGCCGAAGACTGCTACAAATTTGTACAATTCGCTTGCGATTGGCGCGCTGTTACTGTTGATAGGATTTGTACTTTTACGAAAATCAAAAAGAAGAATAGTAGAATAAAGAGGAATGGGCCTTTCGAGAACGATTGAAAGGCTCTTTTTGTCTCATTTTAAGAAAGGCCAATAGCAACACTTTTTATTAATTGCAAGAAGGAACGGCCACAAAAGCCATAGAAATAGTGTCAAAACCATAAAAAATTGTACGAAAGGAATGGACCAATTGAAACAGATCATTGCGCTCGGGGGTGGAGGATTTTCCATGGAACCCGAGAATCCACTGTTGGATACATACATCCTGGATCAATGTGCAAAAGCGAACCCCAAAATTTGTTTCATCCCGACAGCAAGTGGTGATTCAGAGCATTACATCACTAAATTCTATGATTTTTTCGGTAAACAAGACTGTCAGCCTTCCCATTTGTCATTGTTCCGACCACCTACGAGAGACTTGGAAAGCTATCTTTTAGATAAAGAGATTCTTTATGTTGGCGGTGGGAATACGAAAAACCTGCTCATTTTATGGAAAGAGTGGGGGCTTGATTCAATCTTGAGGAAAGCGTGGAAAGAAGGCATATTGTTAGCTGGTATTAGTGCAGGCTCTATTTGTTGGTTTGAGGAGGGTGTAACTGATTCATATGGCGATGGACTTGAACCGATAAAATGTTTAGGCTTTTTAAAAGGGAGTCATTGCCCTCATTATGATGGAGAAACGGAAAGAAGGCCTTCCTACCATAGACTTGTGACCTCTAATGAAATCCAAGGCGGAATTGCAGCAGATGATGGCGTGGCGATTCATTATATTGGAGAGGATATACATAAAATTGTTAGCTCAAGGCCGCGTGCCAAGGCCTATCGCCTTCATCAGTTCGATCACAAAGTGATAGAGACTGAGCTTGAAACAGTGTTTTTGGGCGCTTAAAAAGGACGAGCATAGCTATGTAACTCTTATCGTTTTCGTACATAGGCAAGGAGTAAGGATCTCGATCATGCATTTTTCAGTGAAACGGCCAAACTAAAGGATTCGTTCAGGTCGTTAGAAATAGTAAAGGAAGAGGATGAATTTTCCTCCTCCTTTGTTTTAGAGGGTAGCACTCGCCTTCAATGAACGTTATTGTACTCTAGGACTTGTACTTACTTACCTGCTCCAGCATTATTTATGACATGGCTTCTTACTTGAGAAGCGTTCCTTAAAGTATATGAATAGTAGTCAGACGGCTTCCAAGTGACTCCGGATGCTCTCGTTGTCATAGACCCACTATTGACAAAATAACTACCGCTATCTCTAATATATCCTGGTTTGCTTGTAGTATCGATAAAACTAGTAGGATGTCTGAGGTTTTCGAAATAGTTATTCTCAGAGTATATTTTAGCTGAAACGCCAACACCAATCGCATATCCTAAAGAGGATGAATAGCCCATATCTCTTCCGTATTTCCCCATATCACTATAGTAGTTGTTATAGAGGTGAACCATTCCGAATCTGACTCTTGGATTTCGTTGAGTTGTTCCTCTAAACCAGCAATCATGAATCGTGACTTTATATTTATCCGTATTCGTATCATTATCATTGCCACTGATTGTTATCGATTTATTATGCTGCTCAAATCTACTGTTTGAAATGGTCACATAATTAGCGCCGTTTACGATATCTATCAATCCGTCGCCATGCTTTCTCATCGTGACATGATCAATCCATATATGATGAGCGTCTTTTCCCGTGATCTGAATGCCATCATAATCGTTCGTTTTGCCATCCCAGTCACCCTCGACATACGTGCCTCGAATCGTCAGGTTTTTAACGATGACATTACTGCCTCTTATTTTAAGCCCACCATTTATAATTTCAGAGCTTGCGTTAAGGCCTACGATTGTTTTATTGGAGCTGACGTCAATGTATCTCCCTTTTGGAGAGAGATTGATGGAACCTGAGACTTTAATAATGTATTTGCCGTTGCATATCTTTCTAAATCTGCTGCATTTGTCACTGTCACTTCCGTGCCACCTGAACCACCTGTTGTTCCATTAACTCCATCGGCATTTATAGAAGCCCAACCAGTTGTACTCTTAAAGGAATAAGAGTTAGCGCTTGCAGCATTAGGCGCGGTGCCTAACATGAAATAAATAAGTAAGAAACTATTTTTTTCATTTCTACCATTTTATCGACCTCTTTCCAGAATGTATTTAATGTAAAATATATAATGTTTTTCCATTAGTCAATATAAAATGAAGAAAGTTTGTAAGAATGAACAAATTTTTCAGCTGATAGGATTCACGATAACGATAAAAGGTGGAGAGAAGGAAGAGAGAGTAACTTCTCCCTTCCTTTCCTGATCGATGTGACCTACTACCTTGACGTGGAGTCACTTTAAGATACAGGCTTCTTCGCGTTCAAGCGAATGAGTCACTCCTTTTATATACTCTCCCTTCAGAATTGAGATAATCTCTATTATTCTCCCCCTACCAGTGAGTAGATTGTGCTCTTCCTTTAATTAGGTGGATTCGTCATTGGCTCACCCTAACGAATACGAACGAGCACAGTTACTCCACACTAACAGGGAGATTTGTAGTATAATTTACCATTATAAAGAAGAAAAGGGGTCATGCGATGACAGGACATGTTGAGCGGTTTCCAATACTTGAAACGAAGCGATTGATTTTGCGAAAAATAACAACCAACGATGCAAGCAGTATATTAAGTTATCTTTCCGATAAAGAAGTGATGAAATACTTCGGATTAGAGCCCTTTCAGACACTCGAGGATGCGTTAGAGGAGATTTCATGGTATGAATCCATCTTGCATGAACAAACAGGAATTCGCTGGGGGATCACGTTAAAAGGGCAAGATGAAGTGATAGGAAGCTGTGGCTTTCATCAATGGGTACCCAAGCATCACAGAGCAGAGATTGGCTTTGAATTAAGCAAGCTTTATTGGGGACAAGGAATCGCTAGCGAGGCGATCCGTGCCGTCATCCAATATGGGTTTGAGCATTTGGAATTACAACGAATCCAAGCATTAATTGAGCCACCGAACATTCCCTCGCAAAGGCTAGTAGAAAAACAAGGCTTCATCTCAGAAGGGTTGTTAAGAAGTTATGAATATACTTGCGGTAAATTCGATGATTTGTACATGTATTCATTATTAAAAAGAGATTTTGACAAGATCCACCGCTCGTTGTAACAAAAGCCATAGAAAGGCCGGTTCCGCTAAGGACTCGACCCTTCTATTTGGTTTTATTAGGTTTTTGTAGCACTTAATTTTAAGGTGTTGATCTCAAGGAATTGTTTGATGCCAATAAAACAAGCACCCAACGCGCAAGCTTCTTTTCCGAGATTTGATATTTTAAGCGTTTTATAATGGCTAATTTTTGAATGAAGGTGTGATTGAATCTTGTGCTCGATGTTAGGCAAATGAGGCATTAATCCACTGCTAATGACAATGGTCTCAGGGTTGTAGGAATTGATGATGTTATTCAACCCAAGTGAAAAATAATAAATAAATTGGTCAAGCTTCTTCAACGTTTCTTCATCACCAGCCTCAATTAACGCTAGCACGACGTCACGATCCACGTGTTCGCGCTTCGTTGATTCCGAGATCTCCTGATAAAGGGCTTTCTCCGAAGCATAGAGCTCCCAGCATCCTTTGTTTCCACAACGACATGGCTTCCCTTCAGGCACAATGATCATATGGCCAACTTCCCCCGCATATCCGTGAAACCCTTTATAAATTTCGTTATGGACAATGAGTCCCATCCCTACTCCCGAAAAAGAGCTAATGCAGAGAAGGTTGTCCGCTTCGTGATCGCTTACGACATTTTCAGCCAATGCACAAAGGTTTGTGCTGTTTTCCACGACGACAGGAATGTTTACCGCCTGTTCAATCGGTTGCTTTACGTTTACGTTGGACCAATGGTGTCCAGGAGTAAACGCGATCGTTTCGTCATTGTCTACGATTCCGTGAATGCCAATACCAATCCCTACAACTCCATATTTAGAAGCAGGAATGTCCTTTAAAAACGACTGGATCAAAGAGATCATTTCATTTACGACATCATCGAAATCGACATTGGCTAGTTTCCACTGCTCTTTTTTGATCACTGCCCCTTTTAGGTTGCATAACATAAACGTTAACGTTTTGATATCAAGATCAATGCCTAATGTGAAAGCGGCATTCTCGTTCAATGTGAGGAGGATGGGCTTACGGCCCCCGCTAGATTCGGCGTATTGTTTTTCAATAATTAAATGTTCCTCTAATAACGAGGCAACCTGAGACGAAACGGTCACTTTATTTAAATTTGTGATTTTTGATAAATCCGAACGCGAGATTTCTTGTTTTTCGATAATTTTTTCAAGAATGGCTCGCCTGTTCATTTTTTTTATGAACGTCGCTCCTCTTGTATCCATACGTATCCCCTCAATTTGTTCTGTGAATATTGATCCCCATCATATTTAATCATACTGTTTGGCAAAAAAGAAATGAAAGGGGTTGCAAAAATTTTTTAACTGTTGTTATAATGATAGCACAAGTTTGTTAAGTTAACAAACAAAGTTATCTAATGTATTGAAAAGGTTTACAATTCGATGAGAACTGCTTTAGCAGCTCATATAAATTTAGGAGAAATAAAGGGGGAGACAGTTTGAAACATTTTATCGTTGCTTTAATGATTAGTAGTTTCCTAGTGGTTGTAGCTGCTTGTGGAAGTAATGAATCCTCGACGGACACGCCGGGAGAGAGCGGGAATGGTGAAGCGAAAGAGCACAATTTAACATTGGCTCACAATTTAAGCGAAGATCATCCTGTCCACTTAGGGTTAGCAAGGTTTGCTGAGCTTGTGGAGGAGCGCTCAGAAGGTCAAATTACGATGGAGATTTTTCCGAATGGTGTATTAGGCGATGAACGGGAAGTGTTAGAGCAAGTCCAAGCGGGTGGAGTCGATATTACAAAAGTAAGCGCTGCTGCCCTTGAGAACTTCTCTTCCCAATACGCTGTATTCAGCCTTCCGTATGTGTTTGCTGATGAAGAGCATTTCTTTCAATCGATGGAGTCAGAGGCTGTTGCTCAATTGTTTGATGAGACAGAAGCTGATGGGTTCGTTGGATTAACATGGTATGACTCTGGAGCGCGCAGTTTTTACACGGTTGATCAGCCAATCATGCACCCAGATGATTTAAAAGGCTTGCGAATTCGCGTGATGGATAGTCAAACGCAAATTGAAATGATGGAAGCTTTAGGCGGGGCCCCTACACCGATGCCATATGGTGAAATTTACACGGCGTTACAGTCGGGAGTGGTGGATGGTGCAGAAAGTAACCCTACTGCCTTAACGACTGGAAAGCATGGAGAGGTGGCAAAAGCGTTTTCTTTTGATGAGCACGCACGGATTCCAGACATTGCCGTTATTAGTAGTGCAGTTTGGAACGAATTTACAGATGAGCAGCGTCAGTTCGTACGAGATGCGGCAAAAGAATCAACAGAATACCAGAAGGATATTTGGGCGGAGGCCGTTGAAGAAGCGATCGAAGAAGCGGAGGCCATGGGAGTAGAGTTCCATTATCCAGACCAAGAGCCTTTCTATCAAGCTGTCCAACCATTGCACGAAAAATACCGCGAAGATGAGAAGATTGCTGAATTGTTAGATGCATTTGATCAGCTGCGTCAATAAAAGAGGAAGAGTGCTCCACTTAATGGGGAGCACTCCAACTTTATCTCCACTAACGGATGTTAAACCCTTTAAGTGGGGCAACGAATGACATTTTACTAGGTTCACGCTGTATAACATTCCGATAAAGAGCGGAGGATCAAGATGCTTACCGTATTAAAAAAAATCAAGACGGTCATGAACCGCGTGATCATGATAGTCGCTTCGATTCTGACAATTGTTTTAGTGCTGGGCGCTTTATGGCAAGTGTTCAGCCGATATGTGTTAAATGACCCAAGCACGTTTACAGAAGAGCTTTTACGCTTTCTTCTAATTTGGGTGGCGATGCTCGGCACGACATATGCCTTTGGATCAAATGAGCACTTAGCGATTATCTATTTGAAAAATAAGCTCCGTGACGAGCAGAGAAAGTATCTTCAACTCTTTATTGATTTTACGATTATTTTCTTTGCGGGCCTCATCTTAATCAAAGGTGGCTACAGTCTCTCCACTTCAACTTTAAATCAATTATCACCGATTTTAAGAATTCCGATGGGATACATTTACGCGATTTTACCGATTTCAGGTACGTTTATTGTGTTCTATCAAATCATTAATATGTTTGAGAGGCGGGAGCAGACGGAGCTAGCTCAGCAAGCAGTAACTTCATCTGTATCTCCGCACACAAGGAAAGAGTAGGAGGGGTCAACATGGAGCTAGCCACACAAGCCGCTTTCTTACTGTTCGGAGTCTTTTTCCTCCTACTTGCCATCGGTGTCCCGATCTCCATCAGCATCGGATTAGCTTCCCTTGGAGCCGTCATCCTCGTGATGCCACTGGAGACGATCGTGTTTACTGCTGCTCAACGGATGGTAGGTGGCATTAATAGTTTCGCATTACTAGCGGTCATTTTCTTTATTTTGTCAGGCAGCATTATGAACAATGGAGGGATCGCGTTAAGGCTTATTAATTTAGCAAAGTTAATCGCGGGTAGGCTGCCTGGTTCGTTAGCACATACGAATGTAGTCGGAAATATGTTGTTCGGTTCGATCTCAGGATCTGCTGTTGCCTCGGCTGCGGCGATTGGGAGCGTTATGGCTCCTTTGCAAGCGAAAGAAGGATACAACAAAGCATACTCTGCCGCGGTCAATATTGCTTCGGCACCTGTCGGTTTGCTCATCCCTCCTAGTGGTGTTCTGATCATTTATTCGCTTGTGAGCGGAGGGACGTCGATTTCTGCTCTGTTTATGGCTGGATATTTACCGGGCATATTAATGGGGCTTGCGGTCATGGTCGTCGCGTTCTTTATGGCGAAGAAAAACGATTACACAGTGTCGGAAAAAGTGAGCGGAAAAGAAGCAATCAAAATTATTTGGCAAGCGATTCCTAGCTTGTTGTTAGTCGTCGTCGTTATCGGCGGGATTGTCGGGGGCGTGTTCACAGCGACTGAAGGGGCAGCAGTAGCTGTTTTATACTCACTCGCCCTTTCACTCATATACCGCTCGCTAACGTGGGCCCATTTTCCGAAAATTTTAAAAGAGACAATCGTCATGACTGGGATCGTGCTGTTTCTTGTGGGGGCCTCCTCCATCATGTCGTGGGCGATGGCGGTCACCGGACTTCCTGCGGCAATCAGTCAAGCGATTTTAAGCATTTCCGATCATACAGTTGTCGTATTGATGATCATGATGCTTACGTTATTGGTGATCGGGACGTTTATGGATTTGACACCGGCAGTCTTGATTTTCACACCGATTTTTTTACCGATTGCGTTACAGATGGGCATCGATCCCGTACATTTTGGCATTATGCTTGTGTTTAACTTAGCGATCGGCATTATGACCCCGCCGGTAGGAAGCTGCTTATTCGTCGGGTGTAGTGTCGGAAATGTATCGATTGAAGAAGTGATTAAACCGCTACTGTTATTCTTTGTTGCCCTCGTGGTTGCCTTGTTTATCGTCGTCTATGTTCCAGCAATTAGTTTATTTTTACCAGAGCTGTTAGGGTTGCTTTAGTCTGTTAGGAGGAGAGGAAATGCAGAAGGGCAAGAGAACGTTTTCCATACAAACGATCGGGGAAGAAGGTATCCACTTTACGAACGAAACGGGAACGCTTAATGTTAGCGTCTTTGTGCTAGAGGAGCACCTCTTTCGTGTGTTATTTCGAAAACATCATACGTTAACAGTGCAGGCGACATGGTTAGTTGCACCGGGAATGGAGGATATTCCGTATGAGGGGAGGGATCGTCTTGATTTAACTCCTTTTTCCCTCCCAGGTTTCAGCTATGAACGTTCTGAGAATGAGGGTACGGTCTCTATTCATACAGAGCGATTAAAAGCTTATATTCAACTCGAAGGCTTTAAGGTGACGTGGTTTGAAAATAAGGATGGCGTTTGGACTGAGGTTGCAGCTGATCGGAACACGCAGGCGTATAACTTTGACGGCTCCCTCGGTCGTGGAATCTTTCATTATATGAAGCGGGATCAAGAGGATCGTTATTATGGGCTAGGTGAAAAAACAGGGAGTTTGAATCGGCACGGGAGACGGTATCGGATGATGAATCTCGATCCGATGGGGTACGATCCAATTCATACTGATCCACTGTATAAGCATATTCCTTTTTATTTAACGCGTACGAAGGAAAAAAGCTGGTACGGACTATTTTACGATAATACGGCTACATCTACATTTGACATGGGAAATGAGCTTGATAATTACCATGGCTTTTATCGATTCTACCATGCGGAAGAGGGAGATCTAGACTACTATATGATCGTTGGCGCCGATGCTGCTGAAGTGGTCGAGACATTTTCATGGCTTACGGGAAAAACGACGATGTTGCCTAAATGGAGCCTCGGCTATTCTGGTTCGACGATGACCTACACAGACGCAGAAAATGCCCAAGAACAGCTGTATCAATTTCTCGACGACTGTAAAACGTATGACATCCCATGTGATTCGTTCCAATTATCATCAGGCTATACGTCCATTGGCGAAAAGCGCTACGTGTTTAATTGGAATCGCAGCAAATTTCCTGATCCGAAGCAGTTTATCGCTGATTTCCATGAGCAAGGGGTAAGGCTTTGTGCCAACATTAAACCATGCCTTTTACAGGATCATCCACTCTATGAACAGTTAAAAGAAAAGGGGATGTTCATTAACGATGAGGATGGGCAGGAGGAGGAAGTTGTTCAATTTTGGGATGATGTCGGGGCGTACTTAGACTTCACTAATCCTGAGACGATCGACTGGTGGAAACGGAATATCACAGAGCAGCTATTAGAATTTGGCATTGACTCGACGTGGAACGATAACAATGAGTTTGAAATTTGGAAGCCAGATGCGAAGGCCCATGGGTTTGGCAAACCAATCGACATTGGCAAGATCCGACCGATTCAACCGTTACTCATGATGAAAGCCTCTTTTGAAGCGCAACGGGAGTTTGATACGAAGAAACGTCCTTATCTCATTTCCCGCTCTGGCTGTCCAGGTATGCAGCGCTACTGCCAAACATGGACGGGTGATAACCGGACGAGTTGGGATTCCTTAAAGTACAACATTAAAACAGGCTTAGGCTTGAGTTTGTCAGGAATTTATCATGTTGGTCATGATGTTGGCGGGTTTGCCGGTGAGAAGCCAGATCCGGAATTATTCATACGTTGGATTCAAAACGGAATCTTTCATCCGCGGTTCACGATTCACTCATGGAACGAAGATAAGAGTGTGAATGTGCCATGGATGTATCCAGAAATCATCAAGCCGATTAGTGACTTGATGAGATTTAGGGTGACACTCATACCATACCTTTATCAATTAATGTATGAATCGTACCAAGCCTATAAACCTATCATAAGGCCGACGTTTTATCAGTTCCCGAAAGATGAACGTACGTTTACGGAAAATGATGATTTTATGGTTGGCGATCATTTGCTAGTCGCATCTGTAGTAGAAAAAGGCGTTCATCAAAGGGATGTCTATTTGCCCGAGAACGGCAAAGGGTGGTATGACTTCTATTCTGAAAGGACGTATGAAGCCGGACAAACGATCACCTTGCCTGCCCCATTCAATCAAACACCGTTATTAGTAGAGGCAGGAGCGATGATTCCGATCAATGATCATGAGGTGACGTTTGAAACAAAGAATGAGGAAGCAAGAGGATTCCTATGCTACCCTCATTTGACCGAAGGAAACGAGGTGTTTCGTTTATATGAAGATGATGGTGAAACGAATGATTACAAGGACGGCGTATACACTTTCGTAACGGTCAAAATGGATTGTACGAAGGAAGAGGTTCGTGTGCACATCGAGAAGGAAGGAACGTTCCCCTTACCTTACGAAAAGGTAAGAGTCTATTTTCCGAAAGGGGAGCAACGAACGATTTATGTGAATGGATCTGAGGTATGTACAAACGCCAGACAGAAAATAGAAGTTTCCATTTAACGATAAGATGACGAAGGAGGCGCCAATGACGAATTTTCTTTCAGAAGACTTCCTGTTAATGAACGAATACGATCGAGAGCTATATTACACATTTGCAAAAAATATGCCGATCTGCGACTATCATTGCCACCTCAGCCCGCAAGAAATTTGGGAAAACAGACCGTTTGAAAATATGACGAAAGCGTGGCTTGGGGGCGATCATTATAAGTGGCGAGCGATGCGACTTAACGGAGTGAGAGAAGAATTCATTACAGGCGATGCTCCGGACAAAGAAAAGTTTCTCGCTTGGGCAAAGACTGTCCCGAAAACGATCGGTAATCCATTATACCATTGGACTCATATGGAACTAAAAACGTACTTTCACTTCCATCAGCCTCTTGATGAGACAAATGGAGAAAACGTGTGGGATGCGTGCAACCGCTTGTTGCAACAAGAAGCGTTTACGCCGCGGGCACTCATCGAACGCTCCAACGTACGGGCGATCGGTACAACCGATGACCCTACCGATTCGTTGCTCTATCACCAAAAGCTGCAGGCGGACGATACGTTTCACGTTAAGGTTATACCAACCTTCCGCCCAGATGGCGCGCTTAAAATCGAACAAGGCTCGTTTGCAGACTGGGTAGCTAAATTAAGCGATGTGACGGGGAAATCTATCGATACATTGGATGCCTTTTTGCACGCATTAAAGGAACGGCTCACTTATTTCGATAAACACGGCTGCCGTTCCTCAGACCATGACATGACGGAAGTCCCGTTTGTGGAGGTAAGCGAACAGGAGGCCCACCATATTTTTCGTAAAAGGTTAGCCAACGAGGACCTTACAAAGGTTGAAAACGAAAAATATAAAACATTTCTCATGACATGGCTAGGGAAGGAATACGCAGCACGTGGCTGGGTGATGCAGTGGCATATTGGCGTGATGAGAAATAATAACAGCCGCATGCTTCATAAGTTAGGTCCTGATACGGGCTTCGATTCGATTGGCGATGGACAAATCGCACACGCAACAGCGAAATTACTCGATTTATTAGATAAGCAAGGTGCGCTACCGAAAACGATTTTGTATTGTGTGAACCCAAATGCAAACTATATTCTTGCTTCTATGATTGGGAACTTTACGGAAAGTGGCGTCAGAGGGAAGGTTCAGTTTGGTTCGGCATGGTGGTTTAACGACCATATCGATGGAATGAGACGACAACTAACCGATTTAGCGAGTGTCGGACTGCTAAGTAATTTTATTGGCATGTTAACTGATTCAAGGAGCTTTTTATCGTACCCAAGACATGACTATTTTAGAAGAATCCTCTGTCAGTTGATCGGCTCTTGGATCAAGGAAGGGCAGCTTCCACCTGACATGGAGCGGTGGGGGCAGATCGTCCAAGACATATGTTACAACAACGTAGTTGACTATTTCGACATGAAGGAGACTGTTCGACTATGAGACTTACGATGAGATGGTTTGGGCCGTCAGACAAGGTCAAGCTTGAGTATATTAAGCAAATTCCAGGCATGAAAGGAATTGTCTCAGCGATCTATGATGTGGCCGTAGGAGAAGTGTGGCCAAAAGAAAAAATCCTCGCGTTAAAAAACGACATTGAGCGGCACGGATTAACGTTGGATGTGATTGAAAGTGTTCCTGTACATGAGGATATTAAGCTAGGAAAACCGACAAGGGACCGGTATATCGAAAATTACAAGCAAACTCTTCGTCATTTAGCAGAATGCGGGATTGAAACTGTTTGCTACAATTTCATGCCCGTGTTTGATTGGACCCGCTCTCAGCTCGACTTCAAGCTGGAAGATGGCTCAGAAGCTTTGATCTATGAAGAGGACGTGATTAGCCGAACAAACCCGCTTTCAGGAGAATTGGAGCTGCCTGGATGGGACACAAGCTATGAAAATGAAAGCTTAAAAGGGGTCCTGCAAGCGTACAAGAAAATATCAGAAGAGGATTTGTGGGATCATCTTACCTACTTTGTTCAAGCGATTATGCCAGTGGCCGATGAAGTTGGGATCAAGATGGCGATCCATCCAGATGACCCGCCATGGTCGATTTTTGGTTTGCCGCGCATCGTAACGAACAAGGCAAACCTCGAGCGATTGTTATCCCTTTACGATAGTCCGAACCATGGAATCACTATGTGCTCAGGGTCGCTAGGTGCCAATGAAGCAAACGACCTTCCAGAAATGATCCGTCATTTCGGCGGGCAAGGAAGAATTCATTTTGCCCATGCCCGCAACATCAAAAGAACAGGTCCTCGCTCCTTCCAAGAGTCAGCCCACCTATCGGAAGCGGGCTCCGTCAATATGGTGGCTATGTTAAAAGCGTATCATGATATCGGCTTTACCGGCCCACTTCGCCCAGATCACGGTCGGATGATTTGGGGAGAAAAGGGGAGGCCGGGCTACGGTCTTTATGATCGAGCATTAGGGGCGACGTATTTAAATGGAATTTGGGAAGCCGTTTCGTCATAAAGAAAAGCTTCTAACGATGGGCAAGCCGAGGGGGATCGGAATGGAGTTATCATTTCAAGTTGATTTAACAAATAAGGTCGCTGTTGTGACAGGTGGAAGTGGTGTGCTTGGACGAGAATTTTGTTTAGCGCTGGCCAAATGTGGGGCGAAGGTGGCCGTTATCGGAAGAACGGACGACAAGCTAAAAGCTATAGTGAACGAGATAACAGTCAATGGCGGGAAAGCCATCGCTATTAGTGCTGATGTTCTGGCCAAGACAGACATGGAACGAGCACGGGAGCAGGTTCGAACGGAATTAGGTACGTGCGATCTTTTGATTAATGGCGCTGGAGGAAATCATCCGAAAGGAACGACGCAGCTCGATTATTTGCGAGAGGCTGACTTACATGGGATTGATCAAGACGTCCGTACGTTCTTTGACCTAGATGCCGATGGGATTCGCCATGTGTTTGAGTTGAACTTTTTAGGGACATTGATCCCTTGCCAAGTGTTTAGTCAAGATATGCTCGGCAAGGAAGGGGCGAGCATTGTCAACATATCTTCAATGAACGCCTTTACCCCTCTGACACGAATTCCTGCCTACAGTGGAGCCAAGGCCGCTGTCAGTAACTTTACCCAATGGTTAGCGGTTCACTTTTCGAAAGTTGGAATCCGTGTCAATGCGATCGCGCCAGGATTTTTTTTAACCGAGCAAAACTATTCGTTATTAGTAAAGGACGATGGCACTTACACGGATCGAGCGAATAAAATTTTGAGTCAGACGCCTGCTGAACGATTCGGAAAGCCAGAAGAACTGATTAGTACACTGTTATGGCTCGTGGATTCCTCGACTAGCTTTGTCAATGGAGTTATCGTACCGGTGGACGGCGGTTTCTCTGCTTATTCAGGGGTGTAATGAGGAGCTTGGGGAAAGGGGGGAGTCTGTCATTAAGACAACGGCTTTCCCCCTCAAGGGTTTCTTGATCCTATTTTATCGCCATGGCAGCGATTTTATAAAACAGACATGTTTGCAGATAATCAACCTCCCTCTTGATTTAGCAGAGGAAGGTTGATTTAGATATTAAGTTGTCTCTGCATAGGGAAAGCGAAAGTCAACTGGCAATGGCTCTGGCTTACGACATGTGCTTTTCATTTGATAATGGTGCCCTGACGTAGAAGACATGTGAAACCCGTGCATGGCTTCTAGCACGTGGAATCCCATCGTGCCACTTGCCCGATAGTCACTCCCGGTAAGAAGAGACATAGCCATATCGGCGACACCGATCCCGCGACTGTTTTCAGTATAGTGGTAGGTTAAAGGGACCTCTACAAACTCCCTTTCATCACGTTTTCTCAATTGAACCGGCCCATTAAACGTATTTGGATCTGGAACGAGCAAGGTACCTTCACTGCCATAAACCTCAATTGGTGGAAGGACAGAGCCACCGAAGGCATCAAAGCTTGTCGTAATGCTAGCAATCGCTCCATTGGCAAAGTCAATCACACCTGAAATATGAGTCGGGGTTGACACTTTGATTTTTGTGCCTTTCTTTGGCTCGCTTAAAATGGTTCGCTCTGGATAAGTTATTCGAGCAGAGCCCGATACTCGCACCATAGGACCTAGCAAAGCGGTGAGGGCTGTTAAATAATACGGGCCCATATCATACATTGGTCCGCCCCCAACGTCGTAATAGAAGGCAGGATCAGGGTGCCAGTGCTCATGGCCACGGCTGATCATGAAGGCGGAGGCTCCAACTGGTGTCCCGATTTCTCCTCTTTCAATCACTTGAATCGATGTCTGAATCCCTGCTCCTAAAAAGGTATCTGGTGCGCACCCTACGAGTAGTCCTGTTTCTTTCGCTTTCTTCAATAGTTTCTGTCCCTCTTCTAGGGTGATCGTTAAAGGCTTTTCTGTGTACACGTGTTTTCCCGCCTCTAACGCTTGGATACAAACCTTTGCATGTACCTGAGGGATGGTTAAGTTGATCACTAGCTCAATTTCGGGATCTTCCAATAATTCTGCAACCGTGCAAGCTTTCGGAATGCGATACTTTTCTGCTTGAGCTCGTGCTCGTTCAAGATGTAAGTCGGCACATGCGACTATGGTCAGATGTTTGAACCGATGAACGTTTTCAAAGTAAATCGAACTAATATTTCCGCAACCAATGAGACCTGCCTTAATGATTCTCATCCTGTCTCCTCCGTAGGTAGCTAGTGTTATTGACTATCGCCCATGCCAGTATAGGTTTCTTTCTTCTCCGTATACAAACGAGAATATCGTTCCTTTCCTTCCGCAGCCCATAAGAAACCGCGCCGCATGATCGTTGTGACTTCAGGCATGGCGACAATATTTGCTTGATGACCTAATGAACAATAAAATACCCGTCCCAACCCCCAGCGCTTCGTCCAGACAACAGGCATATCCACTGCCTTGTTAGTGGAATGGGGGCCTTCAATAATAGGAAAGCGGGTGGTGGCTAGTACTTCGACTGCGGGGTCTACATGTAAATAATATTGTTCGCTGCAAACGTTAAAGTCTTCAATCCCTTCAAGAAGTGAACTGGAAGAATGTTTGATCTGAACGGTATAGTCAACCCCGTCATTACCTGGATGGGCAACCCAGTTGCCACCTGTGATAAATTGCCAATCCACGTTGTTGCGAAAAGCGTCACACATGCCGCCGTGACATCCGGCGACTCCGACGCCACTTTGAATCGCCTCGGAAATATGGTGGACGTACTCTTTAGGAATGGTCCCCATCGTCCAATGGGGGATAATTAAATCTAGGGATTTAAGTTTTTCCGCATCTGCATAGGATTCGAGAGTGTTCGAGACTTCTACTTGAAACTGTTCTTCCTCGAGGGTCTGTTTAAAAATATGCGCCACTTGCTCAGGTTCATGGCCATCCCAGCCACCCCAAACGATGAGTGCTTTTTTCGGCATCATCAAAAACCTCCACATCTATAAGTTAAAGATCAGAAACTTGGATCCATTCACGTTTTGCAATGGACAAATCGACGGCCTCTAAAACTTGTTGACATTTAACGCCGTCTTTGAAGTTGGGGACAGGTTGCCGACCTTCTTGTAAGGATTCCATTAGCTCGGCGATTTCATGGATAAAGGTATGCTCATACCCGATCGTGTGTCCAGCTGGCCACCATCGATCAGAGTACGCATGTGCCCCATCTGTTGCCAATACTCTGCGGAAGCCTTGGACGTCATCTTGATCATCGGTAAAGTAAACCTGCAGCTCATTTAACCGTTCAAAGTCAAAAATAACACTACCTTTACTACCGTTTATTTCAAACGAGTTCGTGCTTCGATGTCCGGTAGCGAAGCGAGTCGCCTCAAAGCTTCCTAAAGCACCGTTGGCAAATCGTGCCATAAACAAGGTGGCGTCATCAACTGTCACTGGTCCTTTTGGTGCTGTATAGTCGTTACTTCCCCTTCCTGACAATCCGGTCATTTCCGTAGGAAGCGGGCGTTCTTTAATAAAGGTTTCATTCATTCCAATTACTTCGGTTATGTCCCCAATCAGAAAGTGGGCCATATCGATAAGGTGGGCGCCTAAATCTCCATGGGCACCGGAGCCAGCAATGTCTTTTTGTAGTCGCCATACGAGAGGGAAATCGGGAGCGACAATCCAATCTTGTAAAAACCATGCGCGGAAATGATAAATATCGCCTAATCTTCCTTCGGCAATTAATTTCTTTGCTAACAGGACGGCGGGAGTAAATCGATAATTGAAGCCGATCATATGCTTCACTCCAGCAGCTTCAACTGCTTCTAACATGTGGCGTGAATCTTGTAATGTAAGCGCTAACGGTTTTTCGCAAAAAATGTGTTTTCCTGCTTGTGCGGCGGCAAGGGTAATTTCTTTGTGGACATCACTCGGGGCGTTAATGTCGATTAAATCAATGTCATCTCGGCGAATAAGGTCCTTCCAGTTAGTCGTGTATTCCTCCCAGCCATATTGAGACGCAGCCTGTGCAACCCCTTCTGGATTCCGTCCACAAATGACCTTCATTTCAGGACGAAGATGGTCTGGGAAAAACATCGGGAGGTCACGATATGCATGACTATGCGCTTTTCCCATAAATTTGTAGCCGATCATTCCAACCTTAATCGATCCCATGGAGGAGTCTCCTTTCCATAATCGTTTACGAGCAGAGCTACGAGTTCAACTTAATATTACCTATTTGATTACATCATAATAGCCATCGTTCAGATTTTACATAGATGATACAATCAAAACATGAACAATTTTGCTATTTTCTATTTCTGGAAGGGGCTGGTTCTCTGTGAATATTAAATTTTGTGGGTACTCCTTACATGCCCAGAAGTTCTATATGGAATTTAAAACGGGAGTACCAGGTTATCTTCTTCGCCTGCAAACCGAAGGAACATGTAAGGTCAAATTGAATGAAAGGGAGTTCCAATTAGAAAAAGGAGATCTTTTGTTAACAAATCCTGAAGATATGTTCGAATTAATCGTAGAAGACGGCGACAATAGTGGGGATTATCATTTGCTCTGTGAAGGTGATTGGATCGATGCATGGTGGAGACGATCAGAGAAGCCTTCCGTTAGTACAATCGATCTTGATGAGAACATCATGGCAATATGGAGATGCATGATTTTAGAAGATCGACGTTCTGTTTCTGAAAAAAATGACGAAATTCTTCATTACCTAGTGCAAACCCTATGCCTCTCTTTGGAAAGAGCAGCGATGGAAACAAAGTCAATGTCAAGCAGGCCATATACTGTTACGAGAATGATGAGATATATTGAGGAAAATGCGATCACGGGAATAAAAGTGGAAGATGTGGCGAAGCATGCAGGATTAAGTGTCTCCCGTTCGGCACATCTTTTTAAAAGTAGTGTAGGAAAAACAATGATCGAGTACGCCCATGAAATTAAATTGGCTGTAGCGATCGACTTTTTAAAACATACGACCTATACACTCGAACATATTGCCGAAGATTGCGGTTTCGGTTCGTATTCCTATTTCCATCGTGTCTTCAAAAAACATTACGGGATCTCTCCAGGCGACTATCGTTCAAGTACAAAGCATAAAACCATGACCCTCATTTAGAAAAAGGAAGGAATGTCTTTTTACAGGAAGATGGTTAGCGTAAGCGGCGAGTCCCTAGAACGGCTTCATCGAGTATTCATTGGTTCTTTAGCTTCCCTTGTTGCTTCGGTCCATCGCTATTCTTAAGCTCCTATTTTTCCATCAGGCTAAAAGCTTGCCTTCATGCAAGAAAATAGAATGGATGAATGTAAATTTGCTTGCGTGAAATTACTTGATTTCAAGTAAAAACGTTGCTCTAGACCCACTCGATCCCCGTCTGATAGGATAGAAACGCAAACGAGAATGGAAGTTCACGTAACGTCATTTTATGGTGGTGTCATGGATGGAGAGTCGTTTTAAGGAAGCAGAATTTGCAACGTGGGTCGGAATCATTGTTAATGGCTTATTGGCTCTTATGAAAGGGGTTATTGGGTGGCTTTCTGGGAGTCGAGCGTTAATCGCAGATGCAGCCCATTCAGCCTCTGATGTAGCGGGGTCGATCGCTGTTCTCGCAGGATTGCGAACCGCTAAAAAACCACCGGATGCCGATCACCCATATGGTCATGGAAAAGCGGAGAATGTGGCAACGATCATTGTGGCCATCCTGTTAATTGTCGTCGGTGTTGAGATCGCGATATCCTCTACTAAAGTATTTGTAGGGGAAATGCCATCGGCTCCTAAAGGAATAGCACTAGTGGCCATCATTGCTTCGATTCTCATCAAGGAGGTTTTATTTCAATATAAATATCGTCTGGCCAAAAAAATAAACAGCTCTGCGTTGTTAGCAGAAGCGTGGCACCACCGGTCAGATGCCCTTTCCTCGATTGCAGCCTTTATCGGGGTGTTTGGTGCCATGGTAGGTCAACATTTCAACTATCCGATCCTTGTTTACTTAGATCCTGTGGCGGGGCTAATCGTTTCATTAATCGTTATCAAGATCGGCTTTTCCCTAGCGAAGGAATCAAGCTCAATTATGATGGAGCAAGTGCTTGATCCGGAAAAAACGAAACCATTTATCCGAACGGTATCTAAGATCGAAGGCGTGAAAAGAATCGATGAATTGTTGGCAAGAACGCATGGTCATTACATTGTGGTTGATATCAAGGTAGGAGTGGATCCAAACCTTAGTGTGGAGGAAGGGCATCGAATCTCCAAACGAGTCAAAAAAGCATTGCTAGCCAACCATAACCATATTAAAAGAGTGTTTGTCCATATCAACCCGTACCAGACCGAGGGTGATCTGAACCGTCAAGAACGTATAAACTAAAAGCGAGGAATACGGACTGGGTGAGAAGGTACAACTTGCTCCGCGTTCGGGCCTTTGTGATTTGGAAAATGAAACAGAAAGTCGCTAGTCTGTTGTACCAATTCGTTTCATTCTTTCAACGATGAACAGATTAATCGATCGCATGTAATCAAAACAATTAGCAGCGAACGGCTACGATTCATGAATAGATATGAAAGATAAAAGCGAAAGGCCCACGACCAACGAATGGAAGTGGACCTTTCTTTTATTACGTTAATTGCTGCTCGGCAAACTCGCGATAGAGATCATGGGTTTGGACGAGCTCTTGATGGGTGCCGATTCCGGTGATTTGGCCTTTTTCAATAAAGATGATTTTATCGGCATTGACGATTGTCGATAGCCGGTGGGCGATCACAAACGTTGTCCGTCCCTCCATAAGGCGGGTCAATGCTTGTTGCACGATGCCTTCCGATTGACTATCCAAGCTTGCAGTCGCTTCATCCATCATTAATATTTTTGGATCTCGCAAAAACGCTCGAGCAATCGCGATTCGTTGACGCTGCCCTCCGGAGAGCTTGACACCACGTTCACCGACTTCCGTATCAAGTCCTTTCGGAAACTCGCTTATGAATTGATCCGCGTAGGCCATTTTCGCGACTTCCCAAAGCCGATCGTCGTCGATATCGTCACGATCCTCTAATCCATAGCACAAGTTTTCTCGGATCGTTCCGACCATCATCGGACTGTCCTGAGACACGTAGCCGATTTGTTTGCGCCAAGAGTACATGGAAAGCTCTTGTATGGAGGTATCCCCTATGAGAATTTCCCCAGAGGTTGGCTCGTAAAAGCGTTCCAGCAAGCCGAACATCGTCGTTTTCCCGCCGCCACTCGGACCGGCAAAAGCTACCATTGTTCCTGGTTCTACATCAAAGGAAACATTCTGGATGACGGGCTCCTCTTCATTGTAGGAAAAGGAAACGTTTTTTACGTGAATGGCCTTGTTTGAAATGTCCATCTCGATCCCTTGTTGCCCATTCTCCTCCTCGATGTCTAAAATCTCGATAATTCGCTCAGTTGCTCCTTTTGCCTTTTGCAATTGGGTAAAAAACATCGTAAACGACGTAATCGGGAAAATGATTTGGAACAAATAAAGCAAGAAAGCAACAAGCGATCCTGTCGTCATGGTTCCTTCTGCTACCCGAATACCACCATACCCGATAATAATGACGATCACGACCATAACGACGAGATACATAAGTGGGGCAATCAAAGCAAAAATTTTCCCTTCCTTTAACCCGAAGGAAAACAGCTTCTCGATCCCAGTTAACCCTTTCTTTTCTTCTGTTTGTTCGGCATTGGATGCTTTCATTAAACGGATTTCACTAAGCGTTTGCTGCACATTTCCCGTAAAGTTCGCCGTTTCATCCTGCAAACCACGAGAAATTTTTGACATTCGCATCCCGAGGGGAACCATCACGGCGACCGTGATTGGGACAGCAATAAACATTAACAAGGTCATTTTCCAATCCATAATAAATAAGATGATCACGGCCCCGATAATTGTAATGATACCGCCGACAAATTGAGGAAAATGTTGAGAGATTAAGTCTTTTACAATCCCAGTATCATTCACGACCCGGCTAACCGTTTGCCCACTCGTGTTTTTATCAAAATAGTTGACAGGCAAGCGAAGCAGTTTGAACCACATCCGTTCTCTAAGACGGGCAACAATTTTTTGCCCAACATAGGCAAGTGCGTACATGGATAACCCGTCAAGCACCGCTTGTAAAATAAACACGACGATGATCGCGGCAATGAGGAACGTATTGAGTGATTCTAGCGAAAAGCCATCGACCATTTCCCGTGTAAGTAGCGGAATTGTGAGTCCTACGAGTGTTGTAATCAAACTACCTATAAGCCCGAACGTTAAGGCAAGTTTCGGAATGCTTGTTGATAGAATGAGCGAGAAAAATGGCTTCAAACTGGTTTGTTGTTGTTTTTCCATATTATTAACTCCTTTAACGATGAGTTATCACGGTACTGATCATAATCAATTATCAAGAATAGGTACAAAATAATGCACTTTCTATTGGCAGACCTCCTAACATGATGAATCTAATATGGGACATCATCTCCTAAATGAATCATAAATCCTTCCCTTACGTAAAGGGCAACCTTATTTTTAAAAAGGAATAGATTTTCCCTAGAAAAAATCCTAGGGAGAACCTTACATGCTGGTATTTAACGATTTAAAAAAGCCCCGGTATGTGATTCTTTCACAGCGACAATTTGCTCTGGTGTTCCTTGGGCGACTACTTGGCCCCCATCTTCTCCGCCTCCGGGGCCAATGTCAATCACCCAGTCGGATGCACGAATCACTTCCAATGTATGCTTGACTGTGATCACGGTATTTCCTGCATCTACAAGTCGGTTTAGCAGAAGCAAGAGATTTTGCACATCAGTTGGATGCAGCCCGGTTGTTGGCTCATCGAGAAGATATAATGTATGGTTCGATGTTTGCTTGTATAGTTCTTTTGCTAATTTGAGCCGTTGTCCTTCACCGCCGGATAAGGTTGTGACTGGTTGCCCCCAGCTTAAATAACCGAGTCCAACTTCACAAAGCAGCTCGATGATCGAGCTAATCTTTTTCACATGTTTAAATAAGGGACGGCTTTCTTCGATGGTTAAATCAAGGATAGAGGAGATTGTTTGTCCGTTATAGGTAATGTCGAGAATGAAGTCTTTAAAGCGCCTCCCCTTACAAACGGGACACGTCACCTCAAGGTCAGGTAAGAAATGCATGTTCGTCATGACAAAACCGAGCCCTTGGCAATACTCGCATCGTCCACCTTGCATGTTAAAGGAAAAATCTTTCGCCTTTAATTTTTTTTGTTTCGCTTCAGGAAGATTAGAAAACAAGTGTCGAATGTGAGTAAACGCATCTGTGGAGGTCGCAATGTTGGAGCGCTGCATTCGTGTGAGTGGTGTTTGATCGACCGTGATCAACGTTTTGATTGCCTCAAAGCCAGTGATTTTTACACAGCCTTGAGAGGCTCCGTTGAATCCGGCGGCGAGCACATCAAACACGAGCGTTGATTTCCCTGAGCCCGAAACACCTGTGACGGAGATGAGCGTTCCAAGGGGAAAGGAGACCGTGATGTTTTTCAAATTATGTTTAGTTACGTGATGAACGGTTAAATGGTTCCCGTTTCCGGTTCGTTTTTTATGAAAAGTAGTTGGCGGCTTTTTTAGAAAGGTCCCTGTAATCGACTGCTCCTGTTCCATTAATTGGGGAACGGTCCCTTGGCCGACGACGGTACCACCGTATTTTCCCGCTCCTGGGCCAATGTCGATGATGTGATCGGCCCCTCTCATCATATCTTCATCGTGTTCAATGACGAGAACGGTATTTCCTAAATCTCTAAGGTCTTTCATCACTTGAAGTAGTCCGTGAGTATCTTTAGGATGAAGGCCTGCCGTCGGCTCGTCTAAAATATAGAGGACGCCTGTTAAGCCCGATCCTAATATCGTCGCCAACCGTAAGCGCTGGGCCTCGCCGCCAGAAAGGGTGATCGTTTGCCGATCGAGCGACAAGTAACCTAAGCCGACACGAACAATCCGAGTCAACTTTGTTTTTAAATCGTGTAAAAGAGGCTCTATCACTTGAAAGCTTTCATCTGAATAACGTTGCTGAAGATTGTCTAGCCAAGTGAGGATTTCATTCAGGGACCACTTGGTGACACGCGAAATGGAGGTATTCGCCACTAATACGCCGCGACTTCTCTTATTTAAACGCTCACCATGACAGTCAGGGCATTGCTTAGTGAAGAAAAGGTTAGCTTCACCTGATTGCCCTACTTTTTCTTTATACCTTCGCCAAATGCCTGTAACGACCCCTTCAAATTTGCCTTGTCCGACCGTTTTTGGTGGTTTTTTGTTTGGAAAATGGGCGCTAAACGGTTCGCTTTCAACCCCATAGTAAAGCAGATCCTTTTGGATGTTGTTAAAGCTTTTCAATGGACTGTCGAGGTCGAGGGAAATGTCATAGTACTCCGCTGCCGCTTGCAAAATCGCCAACTGATAGTCTCGGTATTGGCCTTTCCAAATGGCTACACCGTCTTCCTTCAAGCTTTGTTCCTCTTGAAAAACTGCTGTAAGGTCAAGCTCTGAGACATTTCCGAGACCATCGCATGTTGGGCAGGCTCCTTCTGGCTTGTTAAAGGAAAAATGGCTTCGAGTTAATTTTTCAAAGCGCTGATGACAATGGGGGGCAATCGATCAATTGCTTAAACCCTCCATCTTCCTCATACTGTTCTTTATCGACTCGAGGAGGAACCATCTTATCGCAATGGGGGCATGGCTGCTCGCCTAACTTTTCGTAGAGCACCCGCAAGTACGTGTACATATCGGTTGTAGTTCCAACGGTGGAACGGGGATTTCGGTTCGTAATATGTTGGCCGATGCTAATCGATGGTGACAAGCCGACGATTGAATCGACTTTTGGCTTACTCACCGCATCGGTCGTCATCCCCATCGACTCCATGTATTGTCGCTGACATTCTCGTTGCAGCGTGTCGAGGGCAAGCGTGGACTTCCCTGAACCGGACGGCCCTGTAAGCAGCACTAGTTTATTTTTTGGGATCTTAAGGGAGATGTTTTTCAAGTTGTGCTCCCGTGCTCCGCGAATGTTGATGTCATGTTTCAAACAAAAAACCTCCTTTTTATTGGCTTACCCTTAAATCTTACAACAGTGATGCAAGTGCGAAGGTTTAGTGATTTATCTACTGAAAATAAGTCAAAACTCCGTCACAGGACTTTAAGGTTATGTAGGAATGTTTAGTTCAAAAGTAAAAGGCTAAGTAAGAGATTACTTACTCAACCTTTACGCAATGAAACATAAATGGAGGTAAGGCCATTTAGCGACAATAAAATCACCGTGAAAATCGTAAGCCATGCAATATCAGGAGTAAATACAGTAATCGTGTGCCAAGGAGCATGGACACTATAGGTAAGGAGTGGAATAAGCAGGATAGCGGAAAGAATAGACGTTAGCCCCCATATCCGCCAACGGATGTTTTTACGAGTGCTGTTACTTTTCATCGTCTTCAGTAAAGAGATGAACCGTATGAGAAGCATGGACAACAATCCTGACATGATCCATTGAATCGTTGGAAGCTTTTTAGGAACATGGAGTGGTTGCTCACCATGCAAAATCTGAATAATGCCCTCGCGTAAATGAGTTACGGCTTCTTCCTCTAAACGATGATTTTTATTCGTAAGAATCACGCCACCCCATTTGTGTTCTGGCAAGATGAACAATTCAGCCCGTGAATCAGGAGTTGCCCCTGAATGCCAAATCATCGTCTCTCCAGAATCAAAAGTGGTCAGTCGCAAACCAAAGCCGTAATAGCGATTCTCCCTCTGTTGAACAAGAGGAGATAAATAGATGGATAGGCTTTCTTCTGTTAGAAAATCGTTTGGCTCATTCCCTTGAAGGAACTTAATATACGAAGCTATGTCCTCAGCACTGGCCGCGATGTAGCCATAGGGAGTACCTCCGTTATCATAGGAAACGCGACTTTTTGTTGGGAAGCCGAACCAAGATTGATAGCTACCAAGATACCCGTTTCTTGCTGCCGTTCCATGATCCGCTGCTGCATGCTCCATCCCTAAAGGTGAAAAAATATACTGCTTCATATATTCAGAAAATGGCTGACCGGACACCTCTTCTACGAGAGCACCAAGAATTAAGTAGTTTGCATTGCTATATTGATGTTGCTCTCCAGGAGCAGCTGTGAGCTCCTCAGTTGCTAGATTTCGCACATGACTTACGATCGCGTTTTCATCTGCAGATCCTTGATCTGCGATAGCCAATCCCGTGTATGTACTAAGTCCACTCGTATGAGCGAGGAGATGTCTGATCGTTATTTGTGCAGCGGCTCCTTGATCCTGAAGCGTGAACCATGGGAGATGCGCTTGCACCGGGTCGTCCAGCATGATCTTGTTTTCTTCTAGCAATTTCACGATCGCCAAGGCAGTTAACGACTTAGTGACCGATCCTATCAAAAAAGGTGTTTCCAGAGTGACTGCTTCCTCTGATCCTCCAGTTACACCCCAGCTTTTTGCATAAATCGTTTCACGATCCTGCACGATCGCAATCGCAGCACCTGGGATACGATGCGTCTCTAGAAATGTTTCTACATAGTTATCCAACGTACTTTCTATGTCCGGCTTTGCTAAGCTCTCGCGACTAGGTAGAAATAAACAAAACAACAAGAATAAGATGATACAGCAGGTCAATAATCTTTTCATGCTACATTCCTTTTTCGGACAAAGGCAAACACGAGAAAGCTAACGACAAAGGCTATGGAAAGGCTGATTGCCAGTAGCATGTAATTCCACCAAGGATGCTCCGAGATGTTATACAAAATATTGTATTGGAAAAATGGATTCGGATGTTGCGGTTGAAAGGAATCTGTTAAAACTAGAGACAATATGAACTGTGAAGTGAGAAAGGTAGTGATAAACGTAAGCGTGGCGATGATGAATATAGACCAGCTGTTAGGGTTCTTTTTAATGGCCGGATGGGGAAAAATTCCGTGAACGTCGAAAAAATCTTTGACGAACGTCGCAGGATCACCTATTGTCTCTAGACTGTCTTCACCGTGGTCATGAGCTTCCTGAAAATGCTCTAAAAGCTGCTGTTTAATCGTGTCACGATCTTCAGAGTTGATTTGCTCGTGTTTTAATTCATTGAGAACTTGCTGTAAAAATTGTTTTTCCGCTAAGGTTAATGATTCATTCATCGTAAAAGTTCCCCTCCTAAACCTTGTTGCAATAAGGATTGAATGTCTTCTTGCAGCGTTAGCCACTCATTTATTCTTTTCCGTAAAAACACCTTACCTGTTTCATTGATTTCATAATAAACGCGGACCTTCCCGCTCTCTGTTATTTCACGGTACGTATCGACACATCCTTGATCTTTGAGCTTCGTTAAAATCGGATAAATGCTTCCTACTCCTTTCAAACGTAAGTTATGTCTTTCTAGTTCCTTCATGATTTCATAACCGTAACTTTTTTTCTTTGACAAAATCGACAAAACGCACATTTCTAAATGTCCTTTAATTAAACTAGTGTTATCCATAAAATAACTTTAACAAAAATATATACTTCATTCAAATATATATTGAAAAATGAATAAAAAAAGTCAATCATGTGGACGTTCATCTATAATATTGTCAAAATTACCTATAGATGAAATAATTGTTAGTTACTATATCGCTAAGGGTGTGAAACATTGAAGCTGAATGCATGGTTTGGAATGATCTTCATTTTTTTATTAATGGCTTGTACTACAGCACAGACCGTTGTGACGGAAACAACTAGTTTTAAGGGGGAAAACGACAATTGGGATGTACAATACATTTATGATCCTGAGCTGAGGAAAAGAAGATCAATTGGTTTGAAATAGAGTGGAAAGGGAAGCCATTATCCGAGTGTGGTGACAAGGAAAATCCAGAATAGGAGATACTTGATCATACACTAAAGTTGAAGGTCTTCTTTTCAAAAAGAAAAATACAATGACAAAAGAGAGGGGATAATACCATTCCCTCTCTCTTTTTTGCACCACTGCTGTTTATTGAAACGAGGAAAGTCCTCTATTGCCAAGTTTAATGATTAACTCGGCCATTTCTTTCGGTGATTGTTTTAGCCCATTTTTTAGCCAACTTTGCACGATATGAATGCTTCCGTTGACGATATACAAGCTTACATACTCTGAGATGTCCGGTTTTGTATGTTTTCCAACTAAAGGTGTTTTGATGACATGGTCGTGCGCCAACATCATCACTTTCTTTTGAAATGAGGGATCACCATATTCACTAAATAAGGTTTGACAGCTTTCTCGATTGTTTGCAATATACACTAATAAATTCTCCGTCATTTGCAAGGCTTCTTCGTCTTTTGTGTAGTTGTAGGAGGATAAAGTTTCACTTAAGTCCTTGATAATCTCATCTTCAATTTGATAAAGAAGATCGTATAAATCTGTGTAGTGGGAATAAAAGGTGGACCGATTAATATCGGCGAGACCACATATTTCTTTGATCGTTATATTCGATAACGGTTTTTCTTGCATTAGCTTCATCAGGCTCTCTTTTAAGACCATCCGTGTATACTTTTTCCGTCTATCTAATTTAACACTCATCCATTTTCCCCCTTGTCGTTAGTTAAACAACAGATAACCTATTATTTGTTGGATACATAACGTTTGATAATGAACTGTTCGTTGAATAGACAACATAGTGTCATTATAATTAGCTAATAGTGAGAAAGCAAGGAGAGAAAAAGATGACAGACATCGCAGCGTTCATCTTAAAAAAAAGAAAAACGATCGTCCTTTCGTTTGCCATTCTAACGTTCATCAGTGCCATTGCACTGTTTTTTGTTTCGGTTAACTACAATATGACCGACTACTTACCAGACGAAGCACAATCAACGAAAGCCATTGAGGTCTTGGAAGAGGAGTTTGATCGTACGGTCTCTAACGCGAGGGTCATGATACGTGATGTGACCGTGCAAGAAGCGCTTTTGTATAAAAAAGAGCTAGAAGAGATCGATGGCGTGTCAGATGTTATATGGCTCGATGAAGTTATGGATTTGGAGACGCCCCTCGAGATGGCGGATAAAGATCTCGTCAAATCGTACTACAAAGATGAAAGCGCACTGTTTTCGTTAACGATTCGTGAAGGGGATGAAGTGGCGGTAACGGATGCTATTTATGAGTTAATCGGTGAGGACAATGCCTTGTCAGGGGAAGCTGTCAATACGGCAGTCTCGCAGCAAATGACTGGAAAAGAAACAATATACGCCGCATCGTTGCTAATCCCGATCATTGTAATCATTCTCATCATTTCCACAACGTCGTGGATCGAGCCATTGTTTTTCCTTACAGCGATCGGTGTATCTGTGCTTATCAATTTAGGAACGAACATCTTTATTGGGGAAGTGTCCTTCGTCACTCAATCGGTTAGTCCGATTTTGCAATTAGCTGTTTCCCTCGACTACGCCATCTTCCTCCTTCATCGGTTTTCAGATTATCGGAAACAGACAGAAGATCCGGAAGAGGCGATGCAAATAGCCGTTAGAAAATCGTTTCCAGCGATCGCAGCCAGTGCTGCCACAACGTTCTTCGGCTTTACAGCTCTGACGTTTATGCAGTTTGAAATCGGGGCAGATTTAGGGTTAAATCTCGTCAAAGGCATTGTATTGAGCTTCATTAGTGTCATGGTATTTTTACCAGCCTTAACTATATGTTTTTATAAATGGATTGATAAAACGCAGCATAGACCGTTCTTTCCTCGCTTTCAGTCAATTGGGAACGAGGTCATGAAGATACGATTTATCAGTTTAGCTGTTGTTTTTCTTCTCATTGTTCCTAGCTATCTAGCACAAGGCCAAACGTCGTTTATTTATGGAATCGGGGAACTACCGGAGTCCAGTCGTGCAGGTAGTGATACGGCGACGATTGAAGAGGTATTCGGGAAATCAACCCCGATCGTCCTTCTCGTTCCAAAAGGGGATGTGGCCAGAGAAGTGGAGATGGAGCAAGAATTAGAAAAAGTAGACTACATCACAAATGTAATTTCCTATAACCAATCAGTCAGTGCTACGATTCCAACCGAGTATATTGATGAATCGGTCACCGAGCAGTTCTATTCTGAACATTACAGTCAGATCATCCTTTATACGGAAACCGATGTAGAAGGGGAGGTGGCTTTCTCAGTCGTTGAAACGGTGCAGGAAATAGCCGCGTCGTATTATGGGGATGACGCCCTGTCACTAGGTGAAAGTGTCTCCTTGTATGATATGAAAACAACAATTATGAAAGACAATAGGGTTGTGAATCTGTTGACGGTTGTGGCCATAGCGATCGTCTTGCTGTTGACGTTCCGCTCGATTTCGATTCCGGTCATTTTATTGCTAACGATTCAATCAGCTGTATGGCTAAACTTGGCGGTGCCTTATTTTACAGATGCGCCTTTAGTTTACTTAGGCTATTTAATTGTCGGTACCGTACAGCTCGCGGCAACAGTTGATTATGCGATTCTCTACACGGAAGGCTATCTCGTCAATCGAAGAAAAATGCCGAGACGACAAGCGATCACAAAGACGTTAACCGAAAAAACATTTTCAATCTCGATCTCAGCCGCTATTTTATCAAGTGTTGGTTTTATCTTATGGCTCACGTCTTCAAACCCTGTCGTCTCATCGATCGGATTGTTGCTTGGCCGAGGGGCTTTACTTGCTTTTATTCTAGTAATCTTTTTCTTACCTGCGATGCTACTTGTGTTTGATAAGGCGATACGTAAAACGACATGGAAAGCAAATTTTTATCGGGAGGATCATTCATGAAGACAAAGAGAATACTTCTAGTTTTAATCACGGTGCTGCTTGTTATGCCTGCGAATAGAGGGTTAGCGGCAACGAATCATGCTACAAATGAGGGGAACATCACGACGAAGGATGAGGTCGTATACGCCAGCTTAAAGGCTGCTGGAACGTTGAACGAAATATATGTAGTGAACATATTAGAGGTGACAACACCTGGCTCTATCATAGATTATGGTCCATATACAACGGTTAAAAATCTTACAGACCTCTCTGATATTGAGCAGTCAGAGGATAAGGTAGAATTACACGTTTCACCAGGTACGTTTTATTACCAAGGAAATATGAAGGATCGTAAACTACCATGGGATATTGATATCTCTTATCGGTTAGATGGGAAAAAAGTCGCTCCAGAGTCATTAGCAGGAAAGGATGGACGGTTACTTCTCACGATCAAAACATCAGCCAATGAGACGGTCGACCCCGTATTCTATGAAAACTATGTATTGCAAATCATGATGACGTTAGATACGGAGGTTGCTAGCCATATTCAAGCCCCCGATGCGACGATTATAAACGTAGGGAGAAAAAGACAAATCGCGTTTAATGTTATGCCTGAGAGTGACGGGGAATTTAGTCTCCTAGCAGATGTAGTTGATTTTGAAATGGAGGGCATAGACATTTCCGCTATTCCATTGTCAATGGCTATTGATGCACCAGAAATAGATGAGATGAAGGACATGCGGACATTAAGCGATGCGATTGCAGAAATGAACGATGGTGTTTCAGAATTAAATAAAGGAGTCTCTGATTTAAATCAAGGCGTTCATCGCCTGCGTGAGGGCTCTAGTAAATACGAAGCGGGGATGAGCGAAGTAAAGCATTCTTCTTCTGAATTAATTCAAGCGTCGGAAACGATTGAAGAATCTCTTATCGCTCTAGAGAAGGCTCTTAGCGGTTCATCCGCAGAGATGGACCTTAGTGAGCTAGCTCAATTGCCAGAAGGCTTATCGCAATTAGCCGACGGTCTTCGTGAGGTTGCCGATGGATTAAGTCAATTAAAAGTCAATTATGCGAAAGCGTACGCTGCTTTGGACGAGGCTATGGATGAAATCCCTAACCATCAGATAACAGAAACCGAGGTTCAGCAATTATATAAGAGTGATGCCAACCGGCAAACGGTCGATCAATTGCTTGAAGTTTATGTAGCTGCCCAGACGGCAAAAGGAACATACGATGCAGTAAAAGAAGCCTTTGCGGCTGTAGAAGCAACCCTTGAACAAACAAGCAGCTCTGTTCATGACATGAGCAACCACTTGGCATCGCTTGCGAGTGAGCTCTCAGCCTCGTTAGAAACGATGGAGGGACTTGATTCCTTGAGTGAACTACAAGAGGGAGTGGCACAACTTGCCGCGAATTACGGGGAGTTTCATGGAGGGCTCATTTCGTATACGGACGGAATTTTCCAACTCGCAGATTCCTACAGCGAGATTCATTCCGGTCTTGATGGCATTGCCGAAGGGACGTCTGAATTAGAAACGGGTGTTGACGAGCTTCACAAAGGAACGAAAGAATTAACGAATGAGACGAACGATTTACCAGAGCAAATGCAAGAAGAGATCGATGCTATGATCGACGACTATGATAAATCTGATTTTGAAGCCGTGTCCTTTGTTTCAGCAAAAAACGAAAACATTCACTCGGTTCAGTTCATTCTTAAAACCGAGCCGATTGAAGTGGAAGAAGGAGAAACAACGGTAGAAGAGGAAGAAGAGAAACCAGGTTTTTGGCAACGGCTCAAACATCTATTTTCCTAAAGTAAGGGCATGAGAAAGGGAGGCAGTTGCCTCCTGTTGATTTATTGAAATAATTGTTCTTGCAACTTTTGGGTGGAGTCCTCAGTTAGAGAATACAGCGTATGCGTATCACCTGTGTACATGATCGATCCTGTTTTGGCTTCATCATCTAACCAGAGGTGGAATGAAAAGTCTTCCTCATTGTCACGCAAAAGTTCGATATCAAAATCAGCTTTGACTACGTTGACAATGCCGTCCATTTTCGTAGCGGTTTCGATTGCTTCACCAAACACGGCAATTTCATCCGGATTGTTCAACGTCATGAATGGTGCTTGATTGATTTTGCCGAATTGTTGAAATTCAGACACGGAAACAGAAGTAATCTCGTTTGAAGTTGGTGTAGAGGATGAGGAACAGCCGGTAAGCAATAAACAAATGAAAGTGGATAAATAGAATAAGTTTTTCAAGTTTAATTCTCCTCTTTTTTTCTTGTGAATTTTTGAGTCGACTTCATGTAACGCCAAAACTTTTGCTTTGGTTACATTTAGCAATTGTTTTTATCTATACCTAGCACGTACGAGTTAACGGCTAAGCTAGGATGGATTACTTATTTTGTTGTTTTTTAAGAGTTGTGGTTGCCATGATTCACAAGCATACGAATGATGGTAAATATAAACGAAGTTTGAAACGAAAGAAGGCGGAGATCGTAGATAGGGTATATGATCAACTCTATAACGAAAGAAGGGATTTGTTTTGAAAAAATACCTATGGTTTGTTGGCGTTTTTGTTGTTGCATTTGTTGCTTTGCAACTAGCTGCCGGTCTCATCATGACAATGCTCTATACACCGAGCTTTCTGCTTGAAGGGGGCACATCATTACAATCAGAGGTTGTATTTGGAGAAGCAAGTCTGATTCCTCCAGTCGTCCTTGCTTTACTGGCGCTAGGGGCTGCTTATTTCACGACAAGATTGGTTGCCAAAAAGCGTTTACTAAATTCATAACCACTTGAGTACTCAGGAAGAGCCAGGTCCGGTGATGATCTGGCTCTTACCTTTGATTGATGATTTTTATTTTCGGATTTCGTTTTACTAACTGTTTCTTAAAATGTTCCTTTTCTTTAGGGGAAATAGCAATGTGTCTACCGTTACCATAATATAACTGAAGTTTGTTCATCGATAGAGCTGGATCGATAAACGGATTTTTTGTTTCACGAATACTTTCAATCGTTTCGATCTCAACCTTCTTTTTGAAAGGGCCGTATTCGATGACGAGCCAATCCTCTGTTACGGTATAGCCTGTTCGAAACCAAATCCACAACAACAATCCTGCTATTGTATAGAAAAAGGTTAATCTCACTGGATAGGTATCGAAAAAGCTTGGTAACATGAACACACCGAAGTCAGAAAAGACGACGGGAGGAAGAGTGAATAGGAAAATAACGAGCCAATAGATGCCCCCAAGCCCAATATCTTTTTTAGAAGGAAAATACATAGCTTCACTCCTAATCAATTAAACGTTCGAGCTTTGACTTTTTGTAGCGCAGTGGTGTCATATTCATCGCTTTGCGAAATTGATCGATGAAATAGCTTGTGCTGTTAAAGCCCACTTGATAGGCAACGTCTGTGACGTTCGATTCTGGCTGCTGGAGGAGAGTTACGCTTTTTTGGATTCGATAATCTGTCACATATTGAAGTGGCGTCATTTTTAATGTTCGTTTGAAATAACGACAACATTCAGAGCGGCTTAGCTGTCCGGCTTTCGCTATATCATCCAAGCGAATGTTCTCCCCGTAATGGAGATGAATCCATTGAAGCATCGCTTTCATTCGTTGGTTTTTAATCATGGCGGACTGATCGTATTCCAATGGAAATCCGTTTGTAATTAAGCTTTTCCATATGACCGTTAGCTTTGTCGTAATGTCCATCTCATAGTACGGGGGCTGCTCCTCGAGACATTGATGGATATTTAACGTCGCTTCTATTATGTTTTGTCCCCACATCTCACTTGAAGGAATAAGCACGTAAGGGAGGTTTGTCGCTTGAACGTACGGAGCCACGTAAGCAGTATACAGTTCACGGGATATGATCGATTGTGCCGGTACATTTAAGCAAATATAGACACAGTTTGATTCGTTCCCATCCTCCGCCATATGAAGGCACCCGCTATTGATAAACAACCCGTCCCCCTCTTGAACGATGATGGCTTCCTCATTGACTTGAAAGCGGGCTTCCCCTTGAATGATGACGACAAATTGTAGCTCATCGTGCCAATGAAGGGGCATGTAGCCATGGATGTTCTTTCGAATGGTTGTTCGATGAGAGATAATGGGTAGCATGAATGTCCAGAGATCAATCGATTCTTTCAAATTTTCATCAATGATCACTTCGTTCATCTCCACTCGATTCACCTCAATATTCTTATATTTTTTCGTCCGATTTGAGTATTTTTTAGCTGATTTTTCCCTTATTATAACACCATTATGGTATTTAAAGGTGGAGAGAAGCATGAAGCGGTGGATAGGAGTTATTCTCGTCTTAACTGGGGCCATTTGTTGGGGTGTAGGTGGCACCGTTGCCCAAAAGCTTTTCCAACAATACGATGTCGATGTGAATTGGCTTGTGTCGACTAGGTTGCTTGCGGCAGGAGCCTTGCTTTTAACTATACAATGTGTGTTAAAGGATCGGTCGCAAGTTTTCCGGGTTTGGCAGACGAGACAGACAGCAGGGAAGCTACTTATTTTCGGAATTGTAGGTATGCTCGCGGTTCAATATACGTACATGGCTTCGATCAAGCATGGCAATTCAGCAGTGGCCACATTGCTGCAATATTTAGCGCCAGCAATGATCATCTTGTATTTGTTCGTTCGCAGGCAAAGCCCATTTACAGGTCGAGATTTTGTGACTGTGTCCCTCGCCTTGCTCGGATGTTTTTTCTTATTAACGAACGGATCACTTTCTCAGCTTTCGGTGCCCACACCCGCCATTGTTTGGGGGATCCTTTCCGGCGTGGCACTCGCTTTTTATACACTATACGCTGTTCCTTTATTAAAGCAATACGATTCCTTAGTGATTGTCGGTTGGGCCATGGTGATCGGTGGTGTCGCTTTAAGTATCATCCACCCGCCGTGGCGCGTAGACCTCGCCCAATTTGAGCTAGAAACGTATGTTTATTTAGGGTTTATCGTAGTATTCGGGACGATGCTAGCGTTTTGGTTTTATATCGAAAGCTTGCAAACTCTTTCCCCGAAAGAAACGAGTCTTCTCGGAAGTGTTGAGCCATTAGCAGCCGTCGTGACGATGATTGTCTGGCTCCATGAGCCGTTCAGTGCGTTTCAATGGCTAGGAACAGCTTGTATTCTTGGAATGATTTTTATCATGGCATGGCTGAAAGAGAAGGAGATAGCCTCCGCGGAGAAAGAAAAGGCACCTTGTAAAGTAAGCTGACTTGGTGTAAACGTTACGTCTATATTGGAAAAAGAAGCTCGGCTAAATAGTAGATATGGCGATTTAATGGAGGGATAAAGTAGAATGAACTAATAGGGTTATAGAAATGAATGAAAATGATGGGAGGATATGACATGATTCGCTATCCGGTGTTAAAAGAGGGAGCGACTATTGGCGTAACCGCTCCTTCATCAGGCGTACCTAAAGATCTTCACGACTTGGTAAAAGCCGCTTGTGAGCGCATGGAGGAACGTGGGTTTCGTGTCGTTTGTGGGGAAACGGTGTGGACGCAGGAAAAGGCAAAGTCATCTGAGGCGAAAAAAAGGGCGACCGAGCTTCAAGCAATGATGGAAGATGATGCAATTGATCTTATGATTCCGCCTTGGGGTGGCCAGTTACTGATTGAAGTTTTACCATTTTTAGATTTTGAACAATGGGAGCCGAAATGGATATTAGGCTATTCTGATACGAGCCTCTTGCTGCTTGCGATAACGCTAAATACGGGAATAGCCACGGCTCACGGGACCAATCTCGTCGACTTACGGGGTGAGTATTCTGACGATACGACAGCCATGTGGCAGCCTGTGCTTTCGACAAAAATAGGTGCTTCAATTGTGCAACATTCGTCGAAAAAGTATCAAAAGGAATGGGATTTTGAGCGACCAACTCCGTGTGTGTTCCACTTAACGGAAAAGACGAAATGGCAAGGCGTTCCAAAGCAAACACTCTCCATCAATGGACGATTGCTTGGCGGGTGTATTGACGTGATTCGTCATCTTATAGGAACACCGTATGGTGATGTCACTCGATTTCAAGCAGACGTTATAAAAGGAGCACCTATCATTTGGTTTTTTGAAAACTGTGAGCTAACGACTACGGATTTGCGAAGAACATTAGTGCAAATGAAACTAGCGGGCTGGTTTGACCATTGTTCCGGAATTATGTTCGGCAGAAGCCCCACTAACACACCTGTTGAGGATTACACGGTTGACGATGTCTTTCGAGACCTTTACGAAGAACTGAAAGTCCCCCTTATGACTGACATCGATTGCGGTCATGTTCCGCCGCAGCTTACGCTCATTAACGGAGCCTACGCAGAAATTAAGCTGAACGATGGTAAAGGGACCGTTACGCAATTCTTTAAAAAGTAGTCCATCGTTTAATCGTAAAGATTATGTTAGCCTTCTCCATCTAGTCAAAAAGATTTACCTACTCGTTAGCTCTTGTTAAGCTACAGTTCATCTTGGTGCGTTATCCTTTTATTGGATAAAAGGAGAGGGTGGGGAGGATGAAACTGTTAGAGATTGGTCTGTTAGTTTGTACAGCGATCATACTGTATGGTTATGTTTTTGGCTATGGAACGAGATGGAGAAACATAGTATTGTCGATCATTGGTGTCGTAGTTCTCTTGTTTCATATCTTCATCGAAGGTCCGCGAATCCAGTCGCTTCTATTGTATGGTATTTTTGGTGTATGTCTTGTTTTTGTCGTCATTAGCTTTGTAAGAAAAACGCGAGAGGGAGAGCGGAAGAAATGGAAGTGTGTCGTTGCCGGAGGGCTGGGAACAATCGCACTGGCGGTTACGATGGCTGTGCCGCTTTATCTTCTTCCGATCGTCACCCTCCCTGAGCCCACAGGTCCATATGAGATCGGTGTCACCAATTTCCATTGGATTGATCACGACCGTGAAGAAGTAGAAGGAGTCAATGGAAATCGTGAATTGATGGTCCGAATATGGTATCCGGCAGAACTAACAGAAGGTGGATTGAAGGCACCTTACGCTTTTGATCCTAGCTATACGGAACTTGTCAGTAAAGAGCTTCCATATTATTATAAGGCATTGCTTTATTCCGTCGTTCAAACGGAAACCCATTCGTTTGCAAACGTTCCTGTAGCAGATCATGGGGCTCCTTATCCTGTGTTAATATTGTCACCAGGGTATGGAAACTCGAACTTTATGTATACAAGTCAGGCGGAGACTTTGGCGAGCCATGGTTACATCGTGTGCAGCATTGAGCATACGTATTATACAGGGCTGCCGACCCTGTTTCCTGATGGCCGTGTTGTTTATGAACAAATTGATTTTGAGGACGGTCGAGATTTAGATGAGGAAATCACCGTTTGGGTTGATGACGTCCAATTTGTCCTTGATCAGCTCCAAAAGTGGAACGAGAGTGATCCGCAAAATTTATTGAATGGGAGATTGGATATGGATCGAGTCGGTATGCTCGGGCATTCGTTTGGTGGAGCGACCACGGCGCAAGTGATGCATCAGGACCCGCGAATTCGAGCAGGGGTCAATATGGATGGTTTTCTTTTTGGTTCTCTCATTGAAGAGGGGCTTGATTATCCATTCATGTATATGTCAGGGGTAGAAGAGGTCTCTATGGAAGGCCCTGATGGAAAAAAAGTTGAAGAAGCTGAGCTGCCAGAGGAATTTCAAGAGTTTATCGCAGATGATAAAAGGCGGAAAGAGGGCGCATTGAAAAATAACGGATTGTATGTCGTAATAGAGAACGCGGAACATGAAAGCTTTTCCGACTGGATGCTGTATTCCCCCCTCTTACTCGACCGTGATCTTCCCATGTTAGATCAAATCAACAAAACGTTGCTCGACTTTTTTGATGAGCATTTAAAATAAGACATGAGCTGCCTTCAAACCGAAGGCAGTTTTTTCGTAGCAAGAACAAGACTTTCGTTCTATTAAAAAAAGAAAACTTCACAGGACTATCGGATGAGTTCTGTTGAATTTTGTAGAATCGGAGAAATACATTTTGGCAAGAATTATCGGGTTTAGTATAATAATAACAGTTTTTATAGATTACATAGTGGGAGGAGACAGATGCAGTTGTTTTCAAAGCCGATGGGTGTCGGCGAAATTTTAGATCAAAGTTTTCAAATTTATCGTAAGCATTTTAAAGTATTAATGCTCCTTGTTCTCATCCTTTTTGGTCCTTTTTATTTTCTTCAGCACTTGCTGCTCTTTAATTTATCGGTTGTGCCGATTTTTAATGAAGATGTGGTCTATACGTGGATGGATGACGACATCTTTTTCATTGGTTTTATCATTCTCATGTTGCTATTGCCTGTGTATCTCCTAGCATGGCTTCCTGTAACCATTGCGGCGCCTTTGCATGTCGTTCACGCCGTGGTGGAAAAAAGACCGATTCAGCTTAAAGAGATCTTAAAAAAATCGTTCTCTCCTTATTGGAAGATGGTAGGGAATACGTTTTTGTTTGGCCTTGTCATAATGGCGATCCAATTCGGGATGACGCTGCTAACGATGCTCGTCGTATTCGTTTTTATGTTTCTCGGTGTTTCGCTAGGTGCTGGTTTTTATGATCTAGACATGATCGGCTTTGATTCACACGGGCTTGGCATGATTTTTACGGTGATTTTTATCGGATTGTACTATTTGCTCGTATTTTCGGTCTATGTGTTGTATTCCTTTTTTATGATTCGGTTCGGCTACTTTCTCCCGCCCGTTATTTTTGGTGAGGAGCGAATTGGTTTAGGCCGTAGCTGGCGGTTGACCGAGGGGAGCTTTTGGCGAATCTTTGCTGTGTATCTCGTCATCGCCCTTGTTTGTTCTGTGATCATTCTCGGAATTTATGGCGTGGCGCTTCTTTTGTTTCAAGCTTCATTGCTCGGTCAATTAATTGCCACTCTACTCACGATGTTCGTTCTCCCATTAGCGCTCATCCCATATGGATTGATCTATTTCGATTTGCGGGTGCGTAATGAGGGTGTTGATTTAGAAAGGGCCATGATGACTTATGAAAGAAACTAGCATCCAGGCAGATAGAGAAACACTAGAAGAGATTTTGAGCCGGGAGGAGTACACAGCCTATACAAGGGAGCGGATGCCTAACCCGGTGTTGGAATGGATTCAGGGTGTATTAAAAAAAATGGAGGATCTTTTTCCTGAAATTTCGGTATCACCTGGGACATCGATTAGTTCCGCTTCGCTCGTGCTCATTCTTCTGCTTATCTTGCTAGCAGGAGTGATCGCTTGGCTTACGTACAAGCTAGTGTCAGCCCGAATCAGGCGTACCTATGCTGTCTACTTAAGCGACCGGGAAATGGAGCAGACAGTAGACGCTTTGTTACAAAAAGCTGACACATTCGCTTCGGAGCATAATTATTTTGAAGCCATTCGTTACAGCTTTTTAGCGTTGCTCAAAGGTCTCGATGATCGAGAGTGGATTCGTGCGGAAAAATGGAAGACAAACTTTGAATATGCGGAGGAGCTTTCCTTTCATCAGCCGGAAGCGGTTTTACCGTTTCGGCAGGCCGCCCGCTTATTTGAGCGTGTCTACTACGGGCGAGGGACATATGGGAAGCAGGAATATGAGCAAATGATTCAAATGGTTGCTCCATATGTGCGGAAGGAGGGAGGCCAATGAAAAGTAAGGAACATCTCCCTCTGATTTTAAGCATTGCCGCTTTTCTTGTCGTCGGGCTTCTTGTCATAAAGCCAAACTCAGAGGAAGTAGCACCGCCCTATGCTTCCTCGTCTGCAGCTCCTGATGGGGTGAAAGGGCTATTTACGTTATTTGATGAGAGTGACATACAGGTAGGTGCATGGACGAAACCGTGGACCCAGTTGCCCGATCGAGGCAATCAAACCTTAATTGTGATCGAACCACGTGACATCGTAGATGAGGAGATTGAGCAAATTGAAGACTGGGTGGCTCTTGGAAATGAGTTGCTCGTATTTGTAGACGAACCAAACGATTGGGAAATGTTCTCGTCCACCGATGGTTGGGACCATGGTGATGCGGTACAGGATATAGTGGGGATGAGTGGTTTAGAGACGATGGGTTTAGGAGAGGTTTCAACCGATGATCGACTAGAATATCGCGAGGATCTTGAGCGTATTCTCATAGACGATAACGGAATTCTTGCTGGCCGCATGGAGATAGGGGAAGGGGGCATTTCGTTATTTTTGCTCCCCGACTGGCTACGAAATGATACCATTTTGGAAAACGACCATTTCGAGCTTTTATGGCCCCATCTTAAAAGAGAGGACGGGCTCGTCTGGTTTAATGACTATCACCGAGGCATTCAAGATAAACCAGGTTTATTGGCTGCCTACCCTAATTGGTTTCTTGCTGTTGTGCTGCAACTTGTCATCGGTGCCTTGCTTTGGATTTGGTACAAGGCCGTTCGGTTTGAGCCGGCTTATACACCGAGGGAGTGGACGGTTCGGCGCGGTGATGAGACCTTGCTGGCGGTTGGGGGCTGGTATGAACGACAAAAGCTAACCCGAGAAGCGTTTGAGCAACAAATGACGTATGTGCGCAGCTTGCTCCGTGAACAGTGGGGACTACGAAAGGATGCCAGTGATCCTCAAGTGCTTGCAGCTGCGAGGCGACATTGGCAGCAGGAAGATGTGGAACGGCTCGCAGACCTGTTGCAAAGCTGGCAGGAAGCACAAAAAATGTCGAGCTACCCAGCGACGAAGTTTCTGACAGACAGTCAAAAAGCAGACTTCGTGATCAAAAAATTACAGGGAGAGTGACGAGCATTGCAACAGTTACTACAGCAAATGGATCAAGTGATCATCGGACAGCAAAAAAATATTCGTCTATTGTTAACCGCTTTTTTGGCAGGTGGGCACGTGCTGTTAGAAGGGGTGCCGGGCATCGGGAAGACGAAAATGGTCCGGGAGCTTGCCGATTTGACCGATGGCGATTTTAAGCGAGTGCAGTTTACTCCTGATATGATGCCAAGTGATGTGACAGGAAACGTCATTTTCAATTCTAAAGATAATGACTTTCAAATGGTGAAAGGTCCTGTCTTTACGAATTTATTGCTAGCCGACGAAATCAATCGAACGCCACCAAGAACTCAGGCGGCCCTGCTAGAAGCGATGGAGGAGCGGCAAGTGACGATCCAAGGGGAAACATACCAGCTGCCGGACCCGTTTTTTGTCGTGGCGACGCAAAACCCAATTGAATATGAAGGGACATATCCATTGCCGGAAGCCCAGCTTGACCGTTTTTTATTTAAGCTTGAAGTCACCTACCCTTCCCTCGAAGCAGAACTGCAGATTGTCAAAGGCCATGTTCCGTTTTTCGTTGAACAAGGGAATGAGACGGATGGTCGCTCTGCCTTTTCACTAGCCGAGTTGAGGGAGCTACGTCAACAGCTTCAACAGGTTGTTGTAGAAGACTCCCTTATGGAATACATGGTGACAATTATTCGCAAAACGAGAGAAGATCAACGGGTCATGAATGGGGCGAGCCCGCGGGCTGCGATTGCATTAATGATGGCGGCACGGGCGTGGGCTTTACTTGACGGGCGTCAATTCGTCACACCGGATGACATTAAAATGATCACGGTCCCGGCACTAAGACACCGTCTACAATTGACGCCGCAAGTAGAATTGGAGGGAGAAACTAGTGACCACTTCATCCAGGAAACGCTGGCCTCTGTTCCGGTCCCTCGCTAACGTACTGGAGAGAAAAATGATTTTGCCAACGCCTCGGATGGCATGGATTGCGATGGCTGGTGCGCTCCTTGTGGCTGTTGGATATGCTGTTGGAATCGGGCTCTGGGCTTTGCTGTTTGTCAATTTGGGACTAGTTGTCGTGAGCGGAATTGAGCTTGCCTTGCTTCCAAGGCGTAAGGAGCTAATCTTCAAGCGAGTGTTACCGGCACGAGCAGATATGGAGCAGCCGTTTCATGTGGAGATACACGGACGATCGCCGAAGCCTCTCATGGTATCGTGGGAGATTCAAGACGATGTGCCGCAAACGTTTATTGCACCGAAAGAGTCGATGGCAGGGCGATGGCGCGGGAAAACGGCAACCATTGCCTATACGACAGCGGGAAAAGAAAGAGGAAACTATCCGTTTTCCTATTTGCGCATTCGCTTAAAAGGACCCTTTGGCTTATGGATGAAGCAAACGAAAGTATTCACTGAACAGGAGATGAAAATTTTTCCTGATTTATCAGGAGTGCGAGGAATTTTAGCTTCGATGCAAAATCAATTCATGCTCGAAGGGAAAAAAGTGAATCGAAAAGAGCGAACAGGCTCTGAGCTTCACGCGATTCGGGAATACATCCCAGATGATGATCCCCGGTTGATCAACTGGAAGGCCACGGCTCGTACAGGGACGTTAATGACGAGCGAGTTTCGACCGGAGCGGGGAAAAGTCGTGATGCTCATGCTCGATTGCGGAAGAATGATGGGGATCGAGCTAAACAATCGGACGAAGCTAGATGCGACGATTGAAGCTGCCCTATCGCTAGCAGCGGTTGCTCTCAAGCAAGGGGATAAAGTAGGGTTGATCGCTTTTTCGAATGAGATTAAAGCCTACGTCCCACCGGCTACAGGTATGAAGCAATTACAAGTGATGACCGAAGCCATTTACGATCTGAAGAGCGATTTTGTTGAAGCGAGTTACAGTTTTGCGTTGCAATATTTAATGAAAGTTCAGAAGAAGCGCAGCTTGATCGTCCTCTTTTCCGATATGGACAACTACATGTTTGATAGTGGACTTAGGTCACTGTTATTACGAATCAGAAGGCAGCATTATTTGTTACTTCTTGGGCTTCGGGATGATGTTTTGCATGAGTGGACGTTGATTGATACGAAGAAGCGGCGCGACGCCTTTAATAAAAGCATAGCCTATAAGTTTACGATGGACCGACAAGCGGCCACCGCTCATATTAGAGCGGCGGGGATTGATGCGATTGACGTTCCTGTAGGAGAATTGGCTTGGAATGCGGTGAACCGTTATTTGCTCGTGAAATCTCAGGATGCTCTTTAACTTGTTGCGCTGATGCGTTTCGATTATGAACAACGCCATACCATATGTACAGGCCAAGGGCAATCAGTGTAGCAAAAGCGACAATGTACTTAGCCTCAAGGGATAGGGTCGACGGTGTAATGTACCCCTCGATCAGTCCAGCGATGACAAACAGCGGAATCGTACCAAGTAAGAGCAACGCCGATTCCTTCACCGTGCGCAGCAAACGGTATTTCCACGTAAATGGCCCAGGATGGATCATCCGGTAGCCGAGGTATAACCCAGACCCGCCAGCAATGAAAATGGCGACGAGCTCGATAATGCCGTGTGGTAAGATGTAAGCCCAAAACACATAGCTCATACCTGAATGCCAAAACAAAGCGGCGAGGGCACCAATAATGAGGCCGTTGTAGACGAGCAAATAAATCGTCAACAAGCCGAACGTGATGCCAGCTACAAAGGCGAGAATCGCCACACGAATGTTATTGACCATGATCTCTGAAGAAAAGGTGGCATTCGCTAGCTGGTCATGTCCTTCTCCGACGCGATGAGGATCAACTGCGTGACTGATTTCAGGCGGAAGGACGACATATAGGTTCATCGGATCTGTCCAAACGGCAAAAAAGCCAGCAAATCCTCCGACGATGAAGAGGAGAAGCGCTGCAAGGATAAATCCTTTTCGATCGACTAGCATTTGGACAAAGTGCCGCTTGAAAAAGTCTCCGAGACGATGGGACGTTTTCCATTGTTCTGAATGGAGCACGTGGTGGGCTCGTGACACGAGTTGATTTAGTACGATTTTGACTTCATCGTTCGGATAATAGGTTTGCGCATAAGCCAAATGAGCAGAGGCTGTTTTGTACAAATGGGAGAGACGGTCAATGTCCGTTGCTTCTACGGTGCGTTTCTTTCGTTCAAACTGGATCAGAAGCTCATCAAGCTCAGACCAGACCTTTTTATATTGTTGAATAAAATGTTGAACATTCACAGGATGGAGACGACTCCTTTCTGAAAAATAGCAGTATATCGTAGTTTCATACAATCTATATATTACCATAAGTAAACTGGAAAGGAGAGAAAAGAATGGATGCGAATAGCAACCGTCAAACGACAATTGTTACGTCAGAGCATGTGAAGTTAGAGCTAACAACCGCAGGGATTGGTAGTCGTGCGGTGGCCTTATTACTAGATTATCTGCTCATAGTCGCCTTGTTTTGCCTTTTTTGGTTGTTCGGCGGCATGCTGTTTATTTTATTTGGCGGCGATTGGAATGACCTTTTGCTCGATTATGTGTTTGCCTTTTTAACGATTTTACTCGCGCTCTTAATCGGCGCCTATTTCATTATTATGGAATACTATCGCGCTGGACAAACTTTCGGGAAAAGATGGACAGGATTGCGCGTCGTCCAAGAAAATGGTCAGCCTGTTACGTTCCTCTCTGCTGTCATACGTAATTTTTTCCGGCTGATCGACTCACTCCCGTTTTTTTATTTTATAGGGATTGTTTGGATGTTCTTTCATTCGAAAGATAAACGCCTAGGAGATGTGGCGGCTGGGACTGTAGTGGTGCGAGACGTGCAGCATGCCCGGGAGCGCCGGAAACTCCGGGCGAAGAAGTGGATTCAGCGCTTTAAAGCGAACCGTTCAGTCAACATGCAACTCCCTGAACATGTGGAAAAGAAATTAGAGCGGGAAGATTGGCAGCTGTTACAGGCATATATTGAACGGCTTCCTTCCCTCCATAAAAGCAAACGAAAAGAATTGGCGCAAAGAATGGCAGGGCACTTTTGCGAAAAACTTGAATTGGATCAGGCGCTCATGGAGCGACCCGTATCCTTTTTGATCAGCCTCTATGAAAAAGGGTATGAGGATTGGTCGATCTAATGAAAAAATCCTGTTCTCTAAGAGAGAGCAGGATTTTTTTTCATTAATAGCTTAAAAGTGCAGCAAACATAAAAAAGAAAATAAGAAGAATGACATAAAGACCGACGACAATGGCCATCATGATGAGAAAGGCTTTAGAGTAATTTTCTTTGTTCGGATTGGCATTTCCGCCAAACGCCCAAATGCACACCATGATAAGATTTACGATGGGGATCACCAAAAGAAGCATCGTGATTAACCATTCAGACACTTTCATCACTGGAGCCGTTTCCTCTGCGACGTGAACAGTTGATTGAGCTGTAGTGGTTTGAACCTCTGTCTCCATCTCTTTCACCTCCTTCCAAAAAAGGAATCAATATGTAGCCGTAACTCTCTTATTTTAGCGATTACCGGCAGATTGTGCAATACAAGAAGGAGGCTTTTATTCATTTCTATTGCTTATGATAGAATCGTAGATAAGAAAAGGCGTGACGCTTGAATAGGATGTGGTTAGATGAAGATTGGATTGCTTCGTCATTTTAAAGTGACGAGAGGATACCCGAATCGGTTAGTAACATCGGATGAGCTGATGAAGTGGGTCGAAGAGTATGATGCGTCCGAGGTGGAGGCGAATGAGGTTGATTTACGAGGGATCGAATGGGAGAAGTGCTATTCGAGTGATTTGCCGCGGGCGATTCAAACGGCGGAGGCTGTTTATGATGGGGAAATCGAAAGGATGGAAGCCCTGCGCGAAATTCGGCTTGCGCCGCTTTTTCGTATGAACGTTCGCTTGCCACTGTTTGTCCATCTCCTGTTCATTCGCGGGGCGTGGTTGTTTAATCACAAGTCACAACCAGAAGCTAGGCAGGAAGTGATTGTGAGAATACGCTCTACTTTAGATGAGATCGTAAAGGAAGAGAAGGATGTGCTCATTGTTAGTCACGGTGGGGTGATGATGTTTATGCGCAAGGAACTGATGCGCCGTGGATTTCGTCCACAGGGAGCAGCCTTTAAGCGACCGGAAAACGGCAAGCTGTATGTGTTTGAAAAACAGGGCACCTGAGAGGTACCCTGTTTTTGCTATCGAGAGGTTACCACGTTCGAAACCCTCTAGAACCTGATTCCATGTGATGCAGCAATTCAGCAATCGGAATGGCATACGCTGCGATAATGAGAAAAGCGGCAATACCGATCCAAACCCACCATTTTTCCAAAAGCTTCGGCGTGCTTGATGGATCACTTTCTGCTAATGGAAACTCGACGATTTCCTCTTCGGTCGCCTTTGGGCCAACTAGGCTGATCACGACGATCACGATTAACAGCATGGCTGATAGAAACAGAATGGTTCCGCCAACGGCCATCGTCACATGGTTGGAAAAGATGCCGTCAAACCATGTTAAAGCGGCCTCGTGTCCACCGTACTCTGTGAATGCGGTTCTTCTCGGTGCACCGAGAAGTCCCAAGACGTGTTGTGCTGTTGACATGAGGAACATTCCGAGCGACCAAGTGATTACTTGGATCAACGCTAATTTTTTCGCGAGTCGTGAAAATGGCCTTCCGGTTAAGTAGGGAACAAGCCAAAAAGTCAATCCGTAAAACGTCATCGCAACAGGAGCGCCGACAGTAATGTGAAAATGGCCAACGACCCACAATGTATTGTGGACGACTTCATTTAGTTGAAAACTAGCGTTTATAATCCCGCCAATTCCCCCGGGAATAAAGAACAACATCGCAAGGAAGAGTGAAAGGAAGCGGACATCGCGCCACGGTAGTTTTGTAAACCAGCCGAATAGGCCTTTTCCTCCTTTTTCTCTACCGCTTATTTCGAACACGGCGAACATGGAAAATGCCGTCATCAAAGACGGAATGATGACCATAAAGGTTAAAACGGTTTGGAGAAATTTCCAAAAATGATCAATTCCAGGGTCAACGGCTTGGTGATGAAAGCCAACCGGGATCGAAAATAAGAGAAAGAGAATGAAGGCAAGTCGAGCAAGTGAGTCACTAAATACGTTGACGCCAAGCAGCTTTGGAACAATTAAATACCATGCCATATAGGCTGGAAGCAACCAAAAATAAACAAGGGGATGCCCGAAATACCAAAATAACGTCCGGCTCAGCCCGACATTAATGGTATCTACCCATCCGAAGGCTAGAGGGATGAATTGAAACAATACGGTCGCGACAACGCCTAAACATGCGATGATCCATAGAATGAGCGTGGTAACCGTCATAAAGGCAAACAGAGGGCTCAATGATCCTTTATGTCGCTTTTTCCACGAGACATAATGGCCAATTAAGGCGAAGCCACTAATCCAAGTCCCTACAACGAAAAGGGCTAATCCAATATAGAAAAAGCCATTCGCTTGTAGAGGAGCGTAAAAGGTGTACAACACGCTAGCCTCTCCAGACACGATCATGATGACCGTTATGATCGTACCTAGGGTCATGACGAAAAAACCGATCCATGAAGTCATGCGAACGTTATCACTGAAGGAGCCGAGGGTTTTACTCATCCCAGTATAAAAAAAGCCAAAAATGAAGTAGGTGGTGAACACGAGTGCGAGCAATACCCCGTGGGCTGTAAGAATTTGATAGTAATCAAGCCATGCAGGTAATTGAATCGCGTCATTGCGAATGAACACTTGCAGTAGACCGCATAAAGTCCCTACTAAAAAGGCGGCATAGGCTACATTAATGTTGGTCAAGGCGAGCTTGCGATCAGGCTTTGCAACGCTATCCGTTATCGTTAGCTTTTGGTCACGTAACGCTGTTTCGGTATTCATTGAGAAACCACCTCGATTTCCATGCTCATATAATGGTGACCCGCCCCGCAGTATTCATTACATACGATTAAATAATGTCCCGTTTCTTTAAAGGTGTACTCTTTTGTTGAAATGAGACCAGGGACCACCATCATATTGACATTCGTATTGACGATCGAAAAGCTATGAGTGACGTCCGTACTCGTAACGTTAAAAATGATTTTCTTGTCAACAGGTACGGTGATCGTATTTGGTTGATAGCTAAAGGCCATGGCGACAACGGCAACTTCGTAAGTGTCTTCGTCAATTTTCGTGACGCCAGGGCTATCAAAAGGGGGCGTTTCATGCACGCGTTCAGGGTCAATGGTGCTTGACCCCCCTGAAGGATGGTGATCAAAAGAAAAGGCACTAACGCCAATAATAGTAAGAAATAAAATAAGACAACAAATACTAAAAATCAGCCAAATTTTTTCGAATTTATGCAAATGCATAAGATTTCACCTCCTTGTTATTTAGCGAGTGACATAAAACAAATACATGCCAAACCAAGCAATACAAATAAGCAAGCCGAGAATAAACACACTAACTAATGTTCCTTTCAAATGAGTATGATGTGGTTCCTGATCGGTTTTTTTCACAAGATCACCTCATTCCTAGGTATTAATTACCATCATTGTATAAAATGAAATTATTTTAGTCTGTGACTTATATCACAATAGATAGAATTTAATGGAAAATGAAATTGGATCAACGATGGGTACTCATAATTAGTGGGTTTTTCGTTTCCAGTATTTTCAAAATTAATTGTGGAGGATCTGGATACAATATTTGACGGAAAGGGTGGTGATTGACAGTGCAAAAAGCATTAGGTGTTCACGAAAGTTTAGAACTGCATGAACTGCTAACGTTTAAAAATGTTTGCTTAACGAAATCTTCAACAATGATGGGGTTAGTTAATTGTGAAGAGCTTCGTGGTCTCATGCAGCAAGATGTTCAAGCAACAAAGCAATCCATTCAGCAAATTCAAAATTTAATGCAAGGCCAGTAGGAGGGAAGAACATGAATCAATTTGTCCAAAACATGACAGGAATGGGCCCAATGACAGATCAGGTCGTGGCAACCGATATGCTCATTGCTGCAAAAGCAGGAATTAAAAATATTGCGACCGCGATCTCAGAATCTGCAACACCAGAGGTTCGGGCGGCACTCCAACAGCAACTTGACCAACAAATCCGTTTTCACGGTCAAATGACCGAATACATGATGAAAAACGGGTACTACCATCCATATAATATGGAAGAGCAAGTAAGGGTGGATCTGGCAGCGGCGAATACAGCACTTTCGCAAGCTAATCAAGGTCAACAAATGCAGCAGTAATACATGTGCAGACTAAGACCATGGAGAGATGTGTCTCTGTGGTCTTTTTTCGTTTTAAACGATGTGACTTTCGGCCTAATGGTGAGCTGTTTTGACATTTGAGTTTATAGGCTTTTACCTTTTTTAAAAAAATGAACCTCTGATTTTTCAAGGAGTTCCTTTTCTGTTCCATGAGGGTGTGTGGCACTCTCGGTGCTTTTGCTTATAGTAAATTATTCAAAACACAAAGCAGAAATCAAGAATCTTTGAAAATGAAATTCGTTATCAATAATTTTTATTAAATTAAAATTATTATTGTTTAATTTTTTGTTTGTTCATGTTATGATATGTATGTTCATCATGATTTAGTGTTATTTTTAAAGGGGTTTTGGTCATTTAGAGTGAGTATTAATGATGATTATTATTCTCATTTAACCAATAATTAAACGAGAATGAATCTCAGTTTAATGATAATCGGAGGAGGAGATTTCCATGTTTGTAGAAACAAAATCTTTGAAACAAACAAATCGAATGGATACGAGTTGGTTTGAAAAATTAAAGCCTCATGCTGAGCTGTTAGCCGCTCTGTTTAGCGGCTTGCTCATTTCCATTGGATGGGTGTTGGAAAATCAGCAAATCATTCCTGTAGCTGTTGCCGTCTATTTAGCTGCGTATGTGATCGGTGGGTATGCGAAGGCAAAGGAAGGCATTGAAGAAACAATTGCAAATAGAGAATTGAATGTTGAAATGCTCATGATCTTTGCGGCGATTGGTTCCGCGGCAATTGGGTACTGGATCGAAGGAGCGATATTAATCTTTATTTTCTCATTAAGCGGTGCGCTTGAAACGTACACAATGAACAAAAGCAATAAAGAAATTTCGGCCTTGATGGAATTACAGCCGGAGGAAGCGCTACGGGTGAGAAATGGGAGTGAGGAAAGAATTCCTGTTAGTCAGTTACTAGTCGGGGATGTCATTGTCATCAAACCAGGGGAACGGGTGCCTTCCGACGGAAAGATCATCGAAGGTCAGACAAGTCTTGACGAAGCGGCGATTACAGGGGAATCCATCCCCGTTAGCAAGTCATTACACGACGAAGTATTTGCCGGAACGGTGAATGTGCGCGGAACGATTATGGTGGAAATTACGAAGCCGAATAGCGAGACCTTATTTCAAAAAATCATTCAATTAGTGCAAACGGCTCAAAGTGAGAAATCGCCGTCCCAGCAATTTATTGAACGATTTGAGGGGCCGTATGTAAAAACAGTTCTTGTGGCGGTCGGGCTCATGATGTTTGTGCCCCATTTTGCCTTTGGCTGGAGCTGGACGGAGACGTTTTACCGAGCGATGATTTTGCTTGTCGTGGCGTCCCCTTGTGCGCTCGTAGCATCGATCATGCCAGCGACTTTATCGGCGATATCGAATGGTGCCCGAAAAGGGATATTACTAAAGGGTGGTGTGCACCTTGAGAATCTTGGCCAGTTGAGAGCAATTGCGTTCGATAAAACAGGAACATTGACGAAAGGCACACCAGAGGTGACCGATGTTATTGTTCGTGATGGAATGACGAAGGAGGAGCTACTCACCTATGTGGTGTCGATTGAAAAATATTCAAACCATCCACTCGCTTCTGCCATTGTTCGCCATGCATCCACCTGTATGAACGATCAGCTAAAACCTGTAAACATGGAGGATGTGGCTGGGTTCGGAGTCAGCGCGTATCTGAATGGTGTATCCTGGAAGATCGGGAAGGCTGATTTCGTTGGCAAGGTGGAAGCAGAGCAGTTTAAAGGCGGAGTCGCTACCCGGTTAGCTGAGGAAGGAAAAACAATCGTTTTTGCAAGAGACGAGCAAGGAATAGCCGGAGTGATCGCTCTTAAGGACCAGGTTCGCAAAGACACGCTCGCGGCGATTCAACAATTGCAAAAAGCAGGGATTCGCACGATCATGCTAACGGGAGACAGCGAAAAAACGGCGGCGGCCATTGCGAAGGAAAGTGGCATTGATACGTATGTTGCAGAATGTCTTCCAGAGACGAAGGTAGATGAAATGAAGAAACTAAAACAGGCATACGGCACTGTCGCGATGGTAGGGGACGGGATTAATGATGCTCCTGCTTTGGCAACGGCTTCCGTCGGTATCGCCATGGGGGAAGGAACCGATGTGGCGCTAGAGACGGCGGATGTAGTGCTCATGAAAAACCACTTGCCGCGAATCGCTGAAGCCGTCCAACTTTCGAAAAAAATGAATCGAATCGTGAAGCAAAACATCGTGTTCTCCATTGTGGTCATCCTTGCGTTAATTGCCTCGAACTTTATGCAGTTTCTGCACTTGCCGATGGGAGTCATCGGGCATGAAGGAAGTACAATATTAGTCATTCTAAATGGGCTCAGGCTGTTACGATAAAACTATGAAACAACTAGGCATCGTCTATATGGCGATGTCTTTTGTTCTTCCGTGAACAAAATAAACAAAATTCGTTTTATGTGAGTAAGCTTTTTCTCCGTATTTTTTGTATGGTATGTTTCTATATATTAAAAAAATTGATTCAATTCACGCCTTATTTTGAAAGCGCTTAACATTTGATAGGGCGTGTGAAGATCGTTCAGGGGGGAGAAAGCATGCTTAGTCTTATCGGTTTGGCGACGATCCTGGTCATTGTCATCATGCTTTTACGTGGCAAAATGACACCGATCATTGCATTAGTTATCATTCCACTCGTGGCTGCTTTGGTAGCTGGCTTCGACATTATTGAGATCGGCGGGTTCTTCGATGAAGGAATCGACAGGGTCATTAATGTTGTCATTATGTTCATTTTTGCGATTCTTTACTTCGGTATTATGCAAGACGCCGGATTGTTTGATCCGATCATTGATCGAATGATTGCTATTTCAAGAGGAAATGTGATAGCGGTTGCAGTAGCGACGGTCCTTATCGCAGCGGTCGCTCACTTGGACGGATCAGGGGCGTCGACGTTTTTAATTACGATCCCTGCATTGCTTCCGTTATACAAGCGATTGAATATGAATCCGTACTTGCTCCTATTGTTGGTCGGAACGAGTGCCAGTGTGCTAAACATGCTTCCGTGGGCTGGACCACTCGGTCGAACGGCAGCAGTACTAGGAATGGATGCGACAGAGCTATGGCGTCCGCTCATTCCACTGCAAATTATCGGACTCTTTGTCTTAATCGGGCTAGCCGTCTTATTAGGAATTCGAGAAAAACGGCGTATTGCCAAGCTTGATCCGACTGCCATCGCAGAGACAGCAGCGGCGCAAGAGGCAGAGATTAAAGCTGATGATCAAACAAAGAAGAAGGATCGTTCATTAGCTCGTCCAAAATTGCTTTGGGTCAACTTATTGATTACGCTCGCGTTGATCGGTCTGCTCGTCTGGGGGGAAATTCCTGCAGGATTTGTCTTTATGATCGCGCTAGGCGTCGCTTTACCGCTTAACTATCCGAAGGTAAAAGATCAAATGGAGCGAATCAAAGCTCACGCCCCTAATGCATTATTAATGGCGTCGATCATTTTGGCAGCGGGAGCATTTTTAGGGATCTTAGGTGGCACTGGGATGCTCGATGCGCTCGCTGAAGATATCGTAAAAGTGTTACCGGCATTTGCGGTTCCATATTTACACTTAATTATCGGTGTGTTCGGTGTTCCATTTGAGCTAGTGCTTAATACGGACGCCTACTACTTTGCATTGCTACCAGTTGTAGAGCAAATCGTGACCGGTTACGGTGTCGATAGTGTGACTGCAGCTTATGCTCTAATCATCGGTAACATCATCGGTACGTTTGTCAGCCCATTTGCGCCAGCATTATGGCTAGCTCTTGGTTTGGCAGGGTTAGAGATGGGGAAACATATCCGCTACTCGCTTTTCTGGGTATGGGGATACAGTTTGGTTTTGTTCATCATTGCGATCTTCATGGGAATCATAGTGATTTAACGGAAACGGATTGAAGAATGCTGATAAGTTACCTTACAAATGAATGGTTTCTCGCCTAAAATCATCATATACTAACGGTAACTTAATCGAGCTCAACACTCTTCGTATATCCTCTCAATATGGGATGAGGGTCTCTACAGGTACCGTAAATACCTAGCTACGAAAAGAATGCAGTTAATGTGTTCTTTTGTGGCTAGGTTTTTTGCGCGTTGAGGAACATGATGTATTGGCTATTTAGAAAGCGAATGCTTGAGGAGGCTTTTATATGACAACGATCCTAATTAAACAGGCAGAGATGGTAACCATGAATCCAAAGGAGGACATTGTTTACGGTGATCTATTGATTAAGGATGGGCTCATTTGTGCGATCGGTCAAGACTTAAGCGAAGAGGGAGTCGAGAAAGTGATTGATGCCACTGGACGGACGGTGATTCCTGGATTTGTTCAAACGCACATTCATCTATGTCAGACGCTTTTTCGCGGGAAGGGCGACGACTTAGAATTAATGGATTGGCTCAAAAAGCGAATTTGGCCGCTTGAAGCCGCGCATGATTCTGAGTCAATCTATTATTCTGCCTTGCTAGGTATCGGTGAGCTCATCAAAAGTGGAACGACGACCATCGTGGATATGGAAACCGTTCATCATACAGACTCTGCGTTTGCAGCGATTGCTTCAAGCGGCATTCGCGCGATATCAGGTAAGGTGATGATGGATAAAGGGGAGGAAGTGCCGCTCCCATTGCAAGAGAAAACGGCTCAGTCGATTGAAAAAAGTATCGAACTGCTTGAAGAGTGGCACAGCTTTGATGGAGGTCGAATACGTTATGCGTTTTCACCTCGCTTTGTCGTCTCTTGTACCGAGGAGCTTTTGCGTGAGGTGGGGAAGCTTTCAGCCCATTATCAAGTCCATGTTCACACCCATGCCTCTGAAAATCGCGGAGAAATTGAAATGGTCCAACAGGAGACGGGGATGCGAAACATCGAATACCTTGATCATGTTGGCTTAGCGAACGAACGGCTCATATTAGCACACTGCATTTGGTTGAGTGAAAACGAAAAACGGATCATCAAAGAACGAGGTATTCATGTGAGCCATTGCCCAGGATCTAATTTAAAGCTTGCATCCGGAATCGCGGACATTCCCAGTTTGTTAGATCAAGCAATCCCCGTTAGTTTAGGAGCGGACGGCGCTCCGTGCAACAACAATTTAGATATGTTTAATGAAATGAGACTCGCTGCATTAATTCAAAAGCCGGTGCACGGTCCAACGGCAATGGATGCTCGTACAGTTTTTAAGATGGCGACAATTAACGGGGCAAGAGCCATCGGAATGGATCATGAGATCGGAAGCCTAGAGGTAGGAAAAAAGGCAGACCTTGCGATTTTGAATTTACGTCATTTTCATACGTACCCGTCGTTTGATGTGGACCCGATTTCACGAATTGTGTATTCAGCGACGCGAGCAGATGTGGAGACGACGATTATTAATGGCCGCGTCGTCATGGAAAATCGGGTGATGAAAACGATCGATCCAGCCATCGTTCTTCGGGAGTCGGATCGTTCCATCGAACGGTTGCTAAAACGAATGCCTGCGTTAACGTAATAGTTTTATTAAATGAAAATCAAAATGAAGAAAATCTATCACAGTAGTTGTGTGGTGTGGTAGCGAATAGAAGGGAAAAACGAGGGGAAATCTTGTGATGAAGTGATTCGAACGGTTTGCGATGAAACAGACTCGCGAGCAGAGACCTTAGCGACAAATTTCACGCGGAAGGAGCAGAGGAAATTAGTATCAGCATCATGGCCCAACTCATTCAAGCTCGCGTGAAGAGGAGAACGTTCTCCAAAGAGAAACATAGTTTACTGTAGGAAGTGAACGGTAATGATGAAACCATCGGTTAGCGCCGCCATTTTAGCTGCAGGCACATCGACGAGAATGAACGAAATGAAACAGTTAGCCAAAATACAAGGGACATACATGCTAAAGTACGTAATTGATCAAGTGAGCAACCACCCATTTCAACACATTTTTGTCATCGTCGGTCATCAGGCGGACATAGTAATGAAGATGATTCAAGTGGAAGATAAGCGAGTCCAATGGCTGGTCAATGACCAATATAAGCAAGGACAGAGCACATCGTTTAAGCTAGCGATGGAGCAAGCAAGACAGTATGGGGACGCCGTGATGATGTTTCTTGCCGATCAACCATTGATCGAAAAGGAAACAGTTAACATAGTGTTGAATGAAGGGATAACTCGTGTTCAAGAAGAGCCCTTTATTGTTCGCCCCATGTATGAGAAGAAAGAGGGGCATCCGGTATACTGGGGAAATATTCACGCTCTGGATTGCTCAGCTGTGAACGGAGATGAAGGAGGAAAGACACTCATGGAGGAATTGGAGAGGATGCTTATTCCTGTTCATGATCAAGGGGTCCTTGTGGATGTGGATACTTGCGAAGATTACAAGAAAGTGAATGATTTAATGAAGAGGAAATCCCCTTCCACACATTAATTGTTGAGAAAGGGGGATTTTTTGTAAATAAGTAAGGGAAACTCACCATCAATGCCATCGCTCGTGGCTAGTTTCCGGTAGTCTCGGGTGCTTTTCTTACGAGCGAAGTACTTTTTTCGTATAAACCGTCCGAGCGAGAAGAAAATAGATGAGTTGGAACAGGAAATAGAGGACAATTGCAAACGAACCAGTTTGCCAAACGGTTGATGCAAACAAAGCGGCACGGGCGCTATTAAAGGCAAATAACGTATGGATCGTCCCAACAAGAACAGGAAGAAAAAAGAGAATGGCCAATTGTATCGTCAAAACCCGTCGTATCTCTTGATCCGACATGCCGACTTTCCTTAAAATCAAAAACATTTGCCGATCGTCCTCTAATTCAGTAAACAGCTTAAAGTAGATGAGACTTCCATTGGCAAGGAAAAATAACAACGCGATAAAAAGCCCGATAAATAATAGGAGCTGATTGGCTGTGTGTACGTCTAAATACGTCATGAAGCCTTCGTACATCACGTCTGTAGCTTCCGGTTTTTCTTGTTGCAATGCGGCATAGAATTCTTTGCCATGGGTTAGATCACCGAAGTAATATTCATGGAGGACGAGTGCCTTCTCCTGAGGGTAGTCTTTTTTCCACTCTTGGAAATGGTCATCACTTACGACGAGCAAATATTTTTCCCCTAACGGCTTGCCCCGAATAATCGCTACCTCATACAATGAATCGATCACCTTGACAAGCTTTTCCCCTTTAGCAAGGGGGATAAGCATCTCATCATCCTCATACGTTGGTGGACGATAGACGTCCCCTTCTCCTTGAACAAACGGAGCGATAAATACGGCATCATCTTCTGCAACTGTGAGTGGCTGTACAGACTCCATACGCTCCGCTCGTTGATTGTAGTCACTTACCGACATGATCCACATCGTATGTTCTCGTTGATCTAAGAGAACTGTAGATGGAAGAATCACTGTTTCATCTACGGCGTGGACATCCATCTCATATGTTTGTGCATAAGACCTGATCTCGTTCTCTGTATACACCGGCTCGTCCTCTAAGCCTTGTTGAACGATGAGTAAGTCTTGTGGACCGCGAATCGTCGTACTAGAAGAATCGCTGAACCAAAGCAATAACCCCATGCTTGATGTAACGACGGCGCTTAAAATTGAAACGATGCTTAAGATTCGAGCATTGTCTTTAAGTTTATATATGAGATTGCTAATCGTTGTCATGTTCGTTTTTTTCCAATACAGCGTTGAGCGTTGTTGCAATTTGCTTAACACGGCAGTCGTTACTTGCATAAATAGTAGGTACGTTCCGATAATGACGAAAACAAGAATAGGGATGATCGCAAAAAATAATAACACTAAGTTGGAAATGGCGGCGAGCGCATACCCTGCCATTAGCAACATCAAGGCGATCGCAACAAGAAACCGTGAATAAACAGGGGGTTCCTTCGGTTTTTTTGCTGCTTTGATTAAGTGAATCGTTTCGCTTTTTTGGATTTCTCGGAGCCCGAGCAACGTAATGAGCTCAAAAAGAAGGAGAAATACCCCAACGGTAAGCACGAGCGCGTCGATGGGAACCGCAAACGTCAGCGGGATGATCGGCTTAAGGATAACGTTGATTCCCATGAAAAAAAGTTTGGTCATTAACATCCCAAATAGAATGCCAATGACAATGGCTAGGATAGAAATCATGGAAAACTCGAAAAAGATTAGGCGTGCAATCTGTTTGTTTTCTAAGCCGATGAGCTTGAGTAAACCAAACTCTTTTTTTCGTGATTTCATGAACGTCGAATTGGAGTACCAGACAAATATAACGGTAAAGAACACAATGACAACTAAGCACCCCATAAGTAAAACGGTCACAATTCCATGGATGTTCTCACCTAGCTTTACATTCGGATGAAAAATAAACGCTGAAAACAAATAGAAGATGAATACGGTAAACGTACAGCTCAAAAAATACGAACTATACTTATGGAAGTTGCCCAGACTATTTTTGAGGAGGAGCTGACGAAAGGTCATCATACGCACCCCCTAGCATCGAGAGAACATCCAAGATTTTTTGGAAGAAGGCTTGTCGTTTTTCCCCGCGATAAATCTCGGTGTACGGCTTTCCGTCTCGTATGAAGACAATCCGGCTGCAGTAGCTTGCAGCAAACGGGTCGTGTGTCACCATTAAAATGGATCGCTCTTGCTCGCGATTGAGCGCTTCAAGGGCGGTCATTAATGATGTCGCGGACTTCGAATCGAGATTTCCTGTCGGTTCGTCGGCTAAAATTAATTCAGGATTGTGAATTAAAGCCCGTGCCGCCGCCGTTCGTTGTTGCTGACCTCCAGATATTTCATACGTTCGTTTCAGTAAAATATCTTGAATGCCTAAAATCCCAGTTAACTCCTGTAACCGTCTCTCCATTTCAGCTTTGTCCACCGATTCGAGCACGAGAGGCAACAAAATGTTTTCCTTTACATTCAACGTATCAAGCAAGTTAAAATCTTGAAAAATAAAACCTAGACGCTTGCGACGAAAAAGTGCCACTTCCTTTCGACTCAACGCTTTCATGTTGACTCCATCTATTTTTACGGTGCCTGCGGATGGTTTATCGATCATCGCTAAAATATGAAGTAACGTGGATTTTCCACTGCCAGAAGGCCCCATAATTCCTACAAATTCACCGCGCTTCACGTGTAGGTTAAACTGATCGAGCGCCTGATGAGAAGCGCCACCTTTCCCCGACGTATAGATTTTTGATACATTTTCAGCTTGTAGTAGCATCGTCATCCCTCCTGTGGTCTACTGTATAAAATTTGAGCGTGCGTAACGATTGAATGACATGACAAATGACGCGGGGAAGGTGACAATGTTGTCATCTTCACGATTCGGAAAGACGGGACGATTCATTTGTCCGAGCGCTTCCGCTGGCATCACCTTAGTAGCGTGCTATAAGCGGACGGTGGTGGAATGAAGAGAGTGACGGTCGTCCCTTCGTTAACGGTTGATTCAATCGTAATGGAGTGACCGAGTTGATCGCATATTTGTTTGACTAAGTATAAGCCCATACCTGTTGATTCCTGTAGCTTTCTCCCGTTTTCACCAGTGAAAAAAGGATCGAATACCCGCGGAAGATCTTCAGCAACGATGCCGATTCCTTCATCTTGAATGGAGACGGTTACACCGTTATCCGTTTCTTCTACTCGGACGGTGATATATTTTGAAGGTTCTCTTGCCAGAGTCGAAGAATATTTTAAAGCGTTTTGAATGAGTTGCTCCAAAACAAAAATCAGCCATTTCTTATCGGTTGCAGCGAACACTTCCTCAGCCTCTGATATAAGCCGTGGATAAATGCGATACCGGATGAACGTCTTTCGCTTGCCATGAAGAACTGAACGAATCACACTAAGTAACGCTATTCGTTCGATGGAGAAATCGAGTTCAAACTTTTGTAACCGAACCGTCGAAAGCATCATGTGCAAGCCGTCTTCAAGCTTTCCTACTTCCTCCTCAATCTGATCGACAAGCACCTCTTTAGTCCACTCATCTTGTTCTTGAAGAATTAACCGAATGACCGATAATGGTGTTTTCATTTGGTGGGTCCAGCGATTCGCAAAATGATAGGAACGGCTATGCTGTTCTTGCGCAGCATGGAGCCTAGTCGAATAGTCTTCAAATGCTTGTCCGAAAAGCTGTATCATGGCAAGCTGTTCGTTCGTAATGCCTTCTTTCACTTTAAGCAAAGATTCGAGACTCACGTTTTCTTTTGCCTGTCTTAATTCTTGAAAAAAGGGTCGCTGTCTTATGTAATCAGCGAAGAGAAACAATGCTAACGATACAACTGATAGAAGACCAATGTAGCCTATAGTAGCATTGGAAATGAACAAGCCCTCCTCATTTAGAGCCAGCTTTATGACGAGGAGAATGAGCAACGTGTTACCGATATAAAAGAGAGAATAAAACCGACGATCACGACAAAATTGAATAAAACTCATCAGACGGGCCCCCAGCTTTTCTTTAAGCAGTACCCTTGCCCGCGCACAGTCTGGATCGCATCCGTAATGCCGATATCTTCTAAACGCCGTCTGCCTCTCCGAATATTGACATTTAGCGTGTTGTCATCGACAAAGTCTATCTCATCCCAAATCGCTTCAAGTAGCTTATCTCTAGATACAATGTTCTCGACATGTTCTGCTAAACAAATGAGAAGGCGAAACTCCTTTGGACTACATTCTACTTTTTGTCCGTTCAATTCAATGGTGTTTCTATCTCGATAAAAGAAAAGGCCGTCCACTTCAAGGATGTTTTGATTTAAAGGAATCGCATAGTCTCCGTACGATCGGCGAAGAACTCCTTTTACTTTTGCAAGCAGAACCTCAAGGTGAAATGGCTTTGTTATGTAGTCATCCCCACCATTTTCAATTGCATAGACTTGATCCATCTCACTGGCTCTTGCTGATAAAAAGATAATCGGTAAGTTCGAGAGACGCCGTAGTTGCCGGCACCAGTAAAACCCGTCAAAAGCAGGTAGATTAATATCTAACAAAACGAGGTCTGGACGGTAATCGAGGAAATCTTGTTTAATCATGTCAAAATCGATAGCATATTGAGCTTCATATCCGTACTTCTTGAAATATTGGCAAATAATCGAAGCCATTTTTCGATCATCTTCGATTACAAAAATCTTATACATCGAAAGACTCCTTTCAAAACGATCTACTTGTCATTTTACACGATCAGGAAGAAAAACGTTTTTCCAGCATGGTAGGATTTTAACTTTTTCTAAATGTGAAAAAAAGAAACGCCCACCAAAAGGCGAGCGTCAAGCGGCTTTGGTTCGTTTCATGGGAAGGCGTTTCTTGTAGGTTAAGCTGCGCCAGATCCACTCCAATGGACCTGTGCGATACCGCCTGAACCAGAGCAGGCTCAAAGCCATTTGGAAAGCAAAAATGGCGAAGGCCATAAGGGTGCCTACAAATGGTCCAACCGATCCATACAAACCTAGCCCGTAACGGTAAAAAAGAAAGGTGCAAATAAGAGATTGACATAAGTAATTTGTAAAAGCCATTCGGCCAACGGTGGCAAATGGATGGAACCACCTAGCGATAGAAGTCTTCGTCACAAGGTATGTCAAGGTTGTCACATAAAACAGCATCAGGAACGGCGCCCCTATTAAAAGGTACAGTTGCTGGTTCGAGAGCGCTGCTAGTAAATTTCCACCGATTCCGATAATGAGTCCAATAATCCAAAGAATGCGATGAATTCGTTGATGCTTATCAGGATCATGCAAAATGCGTGCTTTTGCAAAGGCGGCTCCAAGTAAGAACATAGAGAAATACGGGATCGATGAAAAAAAGTAGATAAAAGGGTTAAATGTGAGCATACCGTTGATGGACATGTAGGTCATTCGATCGTGAATCCGCTGTGTAGCAATCTCACTAAACGTGCCGTTGCTGTAAACTTCAAGGGCTTGCTTCGCTTCTGACTCGTATTCCGTTTTCATCGTTTCTTCCCATTCGTTCATCCCATTTTCTCCTGTTTCTACAACGAAACTAGATAAAACGAAAGGAATCGAAAATAAAAGATAGAGAGAAAGAGCCCAAATGACGAGCGTTTTTGGTTTGGATCTTCCGAAAAGAAGGAGGACGAAGCCGAGCAAAGCATAGTCAGTTAAAATATCCCCATCCCAAATGAAAAAGGCATGGACGGTTCCAAATAGAAGCAAGACGATTAATCTTCTCACATACATGGAAGCAAACCGTGTGCCCTTCTCAAGCGATCGCTCACGCATCACCGCCATTCCGAAGCCGAACAAAAACGAGAACAGTAAAATGAATTTCATTTGAATCCATACATCTAACAAAAAGCGGGTGACATGGTCAGTGAAATGCCATGTATTTGAAAGAAAATGCTCGTTTCCGACAAACGACAAATACAGATCAGGATAACTAAAGTGGGCCATATTCACGAGTAAAATTCCGAGCAACGCTACTCCGCGAAGGACATCGAGTAGCGGCAGGCGTTCATTTTCGGCAACTGGCTGCAATGCTTTCATCCTATTCACTCTCCTAGCAATGGGTTCTATACGCTTCTTTCATTTTAGAGAAACGATTTTCTGAGAACCATCGATTGAGATTGCAAAGAGGGTAAGAAAGCTTACAAAATTGTCATCGTGAGGAGGAGTGAATTATGTTTTTACAAGAAGGGGTTTCATGAACAGGGCCATACGTAACTGTAAGGTTTCATGTCCCCCTTTTAAATCGATGCCTAGGATTCCTCGCACTTTTTAATGCGGTAGATGACCGTGTTGCGATGAATAAACATGCTTTTCGCCGTTTCGGAAATTTGACAATGGTGATTTAAAAAGCTGTCGAGTGTTTCAAGCAAGTCTTGCTTTTCCTTCGTTTCAGGAAAGGCCAAATCTTTTAAAGATGATTGATAAAATTCCTTTAGCTTCTGTTGGGGGATGGATTTGAACAGTTCAGTCATTTCTTTAATTCGGTATGTTTTAATGAACCGCTTTTTGTTTTCCCGATAGCCAGAGCGGAGAGCATCGACAGCTTCTTGAAAGGCGGTCGCAATATCGGTTACCCGTTCGGTATAATTGCTGACCCCGAAGGAAAAGGAAAAGTCTAGTATTTGGGTAAGCTCCTGCTGGATGTCCCGTATGGCATCAATAAACATCTTTTCCACCGCGTCATTGTAATAAGAAAACCCAATCAGTATGACAAAAAGGTCCCCTTTTGTAAACAGAATCAAATGATCAAAGTGCTTCTTTAAATAGGAATCTAGTAGCTCAAACATCTGCTCCCGCTGCTGTCTTAGCTCTTTTTCCATGTACAGAGGCTGAACCTCGGTCTGAAAGCTAGACATCTCATCAAATTTACTGGCTAGACAAACATATTGAAGCGATTTATCTAGTTGATAAGCTTTCCCCCTATTCAAAATTTCCTCTTCCCTAGTAATTAAACCTTCTACTAAATCACAAAAAAATCATTTTTGAGCTGTCTCGCAGTTGTTCAATCGCCAACATTTTCATAAGTTCAAAGGAGATGACGTTTGCCGCTTGCTCCAAGGCAAGAATTTGCAAGCCTTTCGCGTCTGGAGAAAGGTTTCCTAACACGACAAGGAAGCCTTTTTGCTGGTTCGCCGAATGGATCGGGTAAAGAAAAAACGTCCGGTATGGATTCGTCGTGTTGGATTGGGGGAGTGTACATTGTTGATAGGTTTGAGTATCTTCCGCATGGTTTTTTTCATGAATGAACCAATACACCTCGAAAAAACCGTCTTTATCCATTTTGTGGGTGGCAGCCATAATGTCGAGTCGCTCGTTTAATAAAATGACAGGGGCCTCTAGGATCGCCGCAAGTTTTTCAATAATTTGTGAGAATCCTTTTCCCGAAAGGATCATATTGGTAAATTCTCGATGGAGCGTTAAGGCATAATTTAATTCATTCGTTTAATTAGTGGAAAGGTTGATTTAACCGATAGCTCTAGTAGCTTTTCTGGTATAGGAATCGGTCTGACTAAGGCGCTGTTGACAATCGCTTTAGTGAGTAAACGAGGGTTTATACTGATCATTTGCAAGAGGATTTGCGCCCCTAAGGAAAACCCAATGACGATAACGTCTCTTCCCTGTGCCTTCTTTTCTATTAAACGAATTAACGCTTCAGCACTATTTAAAATAGTAAACGATGTTTCACGACCACTGAGACCATGATGAGGCAAATCAGTGATAGTGGCGAAAGTAGTCGACTTGATTGCTCCACATCCAACCACTCACCCCTCCGCCATGAAGGAACACGAGTAAAGGTGCCTCTAGATCCCCACATTCTTTCACATGTATATTCATAGATTGCACATCCTTTTATCCATATGCTTTAAGTCTATCAAAGTTTTTCCTCATGTTCTTGCCGTAACATTTTGTTAACAAAAAATTAGTACCAGATCATAATAATAAGTGATAAAATATATCCAAGTGACATGTGAGGTGAACAAGATGAATGTTTCAAAAGCTCGAATTACGGCGATCGGGTCGTATGTTCCTGAACGTCGATTGACAAATGACGACTTAGAGAAGATGGTTGATACGAATGATGAATGGATTGTGAAACGTACAGGCATTCGTGAGCGTCGAATCGCTGCGGACGATGAGTTCACAAGCGATATCGGTTATAAAGCTGTTCAAGATTTAATCGCACGCTATGAAAAATCGGTCGATGATGTGGATATGATCATTGTTTGTACTTTTACTCCCGACTTTAAAACGCCAAGTGCGGCCTCATTGATTCAGGCAAAGTTAGGCATTCAAAACACGGGTGCTATTGACTTAAATGCAGCATGTGCAGGGTTTACGTACGGTCTTCATATGGCAAACGGACTTATTTCTTCAGGGTTACATCGTAAAATCTTAGTGATTGGTGCAGAGACGATTTCCAAGGTGACTGATTACACCGACCGTACGACATGCATTTTGTTTGGTGATGGAGCTGGGGCTGTTCTTGTCGAATATGATGAGAATGAGCCGAGTTTTGTGTCTTTCAACCTAGGCTCGGAAGGAGAGCGGGCTAATAAGCTTTATTGCACAGGTCTTGCGGAGCAAATGAATGGGGAAGAGCTAGTAAACACAGGGAATCTCGTTCAAAGTGGGCGAGAGGTTTATAAATGGGCGGTCAATACAGTCCCGGCTGGCATGAAAGCTGTTTTGGAAAAGGCAGCTATGAAAAGAAATGAGATTGATTGGTTTGTTCCTCACAGCGCTAATTTACGGATGATCGAGTCGATTTGCGATAAGAGCGGCATTCCTCTCGAACAAACATTATATAGTCTCGTCCAATACGGTAATACATCATCAGCGACGATTCCCCTTGCATTAGACATTGGGGTCCGCGAAGGAAAACTGAAATACGGAGACAACGTCCTTCTTTATGGCTTTGGTGGGGGATTGGCCCATGCTGGTCTCATTTTGCGTTGGACAGTGCCAACTGAGAAGAACTAATTGCTTGTTTGATAACAGACATCCCATGATGAGGTGTCTGTTTTTTATATGCTCTTTTCGTTTAAGACTGTGAGACAAATGTTAAGCTTATCTAGCATTAGAAATGACATGTAAGGAAGAGACGGTTTGTCAACTGTCCTCATCGATAAATTTTTAGAAAATTTAAAAATAAGAGTTGATTTATTTTGGAAGCGCTTTTATAATTGTTTACAAAGGTAACTATATAGAACAAATGATAATTCGACGAAGGGGGAAGTGGAATGTGGGGATGGTTTATCGCCATTTTTGTCGGCATGTGGTTGATGCAGTTTTTCATGTCACGTATACAAATGAAAAACTATCAACAGACACTTAAACGTATGAGTGACCGTTCTTCAGGTTTTTTAGGAGTAGGAGTGCACAAGCAAAAACTTGGAATTGGCGCAATTGCTATCGTTGTGACAGATAAAGATGGAGAGATTGTTGATTGTGAGATGATGTCGGGGGTTACAGTCTTTAGTCGGTTTAAACCGTTGACGGATTTTGTCGGAATGAGTTTGAACGAATGTAAAGTCCTGTTACAAAATGAATCAGTAGACATCGCCTTACATGGTGCGTTGAAAAAAATCGAAGAGCAAATGAATCGCAAGGAAAATGTGACGACATAAGGAGGGAGTTAAATGGAATTTTTAGTTGGGCTTGCTGAAGGCTTCATTGGTATGTTTCAAGAAGGTGGAGAGGTGTTTATGGGCCTCGTCACAGGCATTATTCCGACACTTATCTGTTTAATTACAGCGGTCAATGCAATTATTAAAATGGTCGGTGAAGAAAGGATTAATCGCTTTGCTATGAAGTGTACGAAAAATATTATTTTACGCTATAGTGTGTTTCCGGTGCTTGCGGTGTTTTTCTTAACGAACCCAATGGCTTACACATTTGGACGTTTTTTGCCTGAGAAACAAAAGCCAGCATTTTACGATTCAGCCGTTTCCTTCGTTCATCCGGTTACTGGACTTTTTCCACATGCGAACCCTGCTGAGCTTTTTGTTTATATGGGGATTGCTGCTGGAATAACCGAACTAGGTCTCTCGTTAGGACCATTAGCGATACGATTTTTTCTAGTAGGGATTCTCGTCATCCTCATTCGCGGAATTGTAACCGAGTTTTTAACTGTGCGGATGATGAAAGCAAAAGGGATGGATGTAGATCAAGGATCAGTAAAGGCTTAAGGGGGGAGCAATGATGAATTATCAAGCGGTGAAAATTACCAAAGGATCAGGAGGCTGGGGTGGCCCACTCGTTGTCCTACCTGCTGGTGAGAAGAAATATATCGTCTCTGTCACAGGGGGAGGTATTCATCCTGTCGCACAGAGAATCGCTGAACTAACAGGAGCCGAGGCGGTAGACGGATTTAAAAGCTCCTATGAAAAAGAAACGATGGCATGCGTCGTTATTGATTGTGGGGGAACGGCTCGTTGTGGTGTTTATCCAAAAATGGGAGTGTTGACGGTTAATATTAATGCGACTTCTCCTTCGGGACCTTTAATGAAGTTTATTAACGAACAAAACTTCGTCTCAGGGGTAACGGAAAGTGATATTCAATTAACCGACGGAGAGGCAGCGGCCGCCATAGAACCACAAGAGGAAAAGAAGCTGTCTGCTCAAGAGCTGAAAGAGGAAGCAAAGAAAAAAGCAGCTCAATATACAGGGAAAGAGAAGAAACCGAACATTATTGAAAAAGTAGGTCGCGGTGCTGGGAAAGTAGTCGGTGTATTTTATCAAGCAGGGCGAGAAACGGTTGAGCAAGTCATAAAAAACATTTTACCGTTCATGGCTTTCGTAAGTACGCTCATCGGAATTATTTTATACACAGGTATTGGAGACGTGATCGCCAATGTCGTCTCTCCACTTGCAGGAAACATTGTCGGGTTATTAATCATCTCGGTCGTTTGTGCGATTCCTATTTTATCGCCATTGCTTGGACCAGGGGCTGTTATTGCTCAAGTGGTTGGGGTGCTTATCGGTGTAGAAATTGGTCGTGGCAACATTCCGCCTAGCTTGGCACTTCCTGCGTTGTTTGCGATCAATCCACAAGTAGGAGCGGATTTTGTACCTGTCGGCCTAACATTAGGGGAAGCCAAACCTGAGACAATTGAAGTCGGGGTTCCGGCTGTGTTAATGTCTCGCTTAATTACAGGCCCATTAGCTGTTGTGTTGGCCTACTTGTTTAGCATTGGATTGTACAACTAAGGACAAATGAAGGAGGAAGTTTTTATGGAGGGAACAATGACGTGTATCTATGAATCCGTTATTACGGGAGTCGGGTCTGAAGTTCAGTACTTTATAGAGGAAAATATGGTCGTCATTTTTAACGACACGGTTCCAGACGACTTAAAGTCAATCGGTGTCATACACAAACAGACAGAACTTCAGGCGGACGTTGCCGCAGGTGATGTTCTTGAAGTAAACGGTGCTTGCTTTCGAATATTGTTTGTTGGAGACAAAGTGAATGACACGTTGCGTGAGATCGGGCATTGCACGATTGCTTTCAATGGCGAAACGAATGCTGATCTGCCTGGAACGTTATGTGTAGAAAAGAAGCCACTTCCTGACTTTGTAACAGGGGCAACGATTAAATTTATAAAAGAATAAATAACCTAATAGGAGTGGGTACCTATGCTGGGAATTAATCGAAAATTAGAACAATTGGAGTCGGATGGGACAATAATCCGTGTTGGCCTTGTTGGAGCAGGGCAAATGGGACGGGGAATGGTCTCGCAAATTGAAAGTATGAAAGGCATGCGCGTTGTTGTGACAGCTGATATTGTACTTGAAAATGTGAAGCTTGCGTATGAGAGAGCGGGTGTTCCGAAGGATGAGGTAATCGAAACTGATGAGCTATCGAAAGCTGCAGATGCGATTCAAGCAGGAAAGGTCGTAGCAACAGGGGACGCTGAGCTTGTGACAGCCCTCTCAGAAGTGGATGTTGTTGTTGATGCAACAGGGATTCCAAACATTGGAGCAAAGATTGCCTGGGACGCTATATTAAACAAAAAGCACATTGTGATGTTAAATGTAGAGGCTGATGTGACAGTAGGACCGTTATTAAAGCAGATGGCCGATGCATGCGGTGTTGTGTATACCGGTTCAGCAGGGGATGAGCCGGGGGCGGTCATGGAGCTGTATGACTTTGCTGATGCCCTTGGGTTTGAAGTCGTCGCCCTCGGAAAAGGAAAAAACAACCCTCTTAATGTGGAAGCGAATCCTCAGACGGCAGCGGAAGAAGCAGAACGTAAAGGAGCCAGCCCGAAAATGCTCGCCTCATTTCAGGATGGAACGAAGACGATGGTTGAAATGACAGCAGTGGCCAATGCGACTGGCTTCCTCCCGGACAAACCAGGAATGAACGGTTTTGTAGGAACGGTAGAGGAACTCCCGGCTATTTTTAGGCGGAAAGAGGAAGGCGGACAGGTCGAGAACGAGAGGATCGTCGAATATATTAATGGCGTAGCACCAGGAGTATTTGCGATCGTGAAATCGGATAAAGAGGAAGTTAATCATGAGATGACCTATTTAAGTATGGGTGAGGGACCGAATTATGTATTGTACCGGCCGTATCATTTGACGAGCTTGGAAACCCCGATCTCGATTGCGAGAGCCCATTTGTATCATGAGGCGACGATCGCACCGTGGCAAGGCCTACAAGCGGAAACAGTCGCTGTTGCAAAAAAGGATTTAGCGGCAGGGGAGTTTTTAGACAGCATCGGTGGGTTTACCGTGTATGGAACCATTCTGACGGTCACAGATGCGAAGGAGAAAGGAGCGTTGCCAATCGGGCTTGTGGATGCTCATGTTCAAGTGAAGCGTCCGATTAAAAAAGGAGAAATCATCACATATGATGATGTGGAGCAAACAAAGGAATCGACAATTTGGCGCCTTCGCCGAATCCAAGATGAGACGTTGGTAGGAAAAAGGGAGCTTGAAGCAAAAGTATGAGTAAGAGCGGGCATAAGAGATGAGCTTATGTCCGCTTTCCTGACGCCCTAGGGCGAGAGAACGACAACTATTTTTTAATGTGAGTAGGTGATTCTAATGAAGATCAAGCAAATGGAAGCTGATTTATACTGCATTCACTGTAAGGGTGAGACGGAGCACTGTATTTCTTATGTGAACGAGAAGCTTTCAAGTGTAAAATGCGAGGAATGTGAGCACGAGATTGAGTTCAACATCGATGTGACTCGCGAGTTTTATAAAGAAATTTTTGCGCGGATTTCAACGAAGCCTGCGAGAATGACAAAGGAATATCGTGAGGATTTAAGTCAGCTTCTATTCTCGTTGCCTATCCGTGTCATAAGCAAGCCATATCGGCTCTTAAAAGACATTAAACAATCTCGTAACGTGATCAAAGGATATAAAAGCAAGAAAAAATCTTAACCAATAAAACCCCCCTGTCCAATGAAAGTACGGGTTTAGTTATTTTTCATGTCATTACACTAGTCTTCCTCTCAATTACTTAGAACTTTCTTTTAAACAAATGTCCTTAAAACAAGCAATAATAAAAAATAATCTATCAATTCCGTAAAAAAGGTTGACGGGAGTGGATTTCGTTTTTTATCATATTTACAAATGTAACTATAAAGAACAAATGTAAAAGGAGGTTTTTATTGTGAAGACCGTTAAGTTCCCAGCTCAAATGACGGAGAAAAAACTAGTGGATTTATTCAAGCAAATGTGGTTGATTCGCTATTTTGAAGAAAAAGTGGATGAATTTTTTGCGAAAGGAATGATTCACGGAACGACTCATTTAGCCGTTGGACAAGAAGCTTCTGCTGTCGGTTCCATTGCGGTGCTGGAGGAGAGAGACAAATTGACGAGTACCCATCGTGGCCATGGCCATTGCATTGCCAAAGGAGCTGATGTAAACCGGATGATGGCAGAGCTGTTCGGTCGAGAGACAGGCTATTGTAAAGGAAAAGGTGGCTCGATGCACATTGCTGATGTAGAGCGAGGAAACTTAGGAGCGAACGGAATTGTAGGTGGTGGCTTTTCCATTGCTACAGGTGCGGCCTTAACGTCAAAAATGAAAAAGGAAGGCTATGTCGTTCTATGTTTTTTTGGCGACGGGGCATCAAACGAAGGAAGCTTTCATGAAGCGGTGAATCTTGCTTCGATTTGGAAGCTCCCTGTCGTGTTTATTTGTGAAAACAATCAATACGGTATGTCGGGGTCTGTGAAAGAGATGATCAACATTGAACACATTGCCGATCGAGCAGCAGGCTACGGAATCCCTGGAATGGTTGTGGATGGCAATGATGTGTTCGCGGTCATGAACGTTGTCGGGCGAGCCGTAGATCGAGCACGTCGCGGGGAGGGACCGACGATCGTTGAAGCAAAAACGTATCGGTGGAAAGGACATTCCAAAAGCGATGCGAAAAAATACCGGACACGTGAAGAGGAGAAGGAATGGCGGGAGAAAGACCCAATTGCCAGATTGCGCGCAACGTTAGTGGCGGAAGGTATCGTGACAGAAGAGGAGGCAGATTCCATTCAAAAAGAGGCGAAACAAAAGATAGAAGATTCGGTTCAGTTTGCGAAAAACAGCCCAGAGCCAGAAATTGAATCGTTGTTGGAAGATGTCTACGCCTAGCGAAAGGGGAGAGGGTCATGCGAGAGATTACGTATTTGGAAGCTGTTCGGGAAGCTATGACGTTGGAAATGAGAAAGAACGAGGACGTCTTTATTTTAGGAGAAGATATTGGCGTGTATGGAGGAGCGTTCGGCGTGACGCGGGGGATGATCGAGGAGTTTGGATCAGAACGGGTTCGGAATACTCCGATCTCAGAAGCAGCGATTTCTGGTACGGCCATCGGAGCAGCGCTCACAGGCATGAGGCCCATTTTAGAGCTGCAATTTTCCGATTTTATTACGATTGCCATGGATAATATGGTGAATCAAGCGGCCAAGCTGCGCTATATGTACGGTGGGAAGGCCAAAGTTCCCATGGTGTTAAGAACCCCAGCTGGGTCAGGAACTGGAGCGGCGGCACAACATTCACAAAGTTTGGAGGCGTGGATGGCCCATATTCCAGGACTGAAGGTCGTTCAACCTGCCACCGCGTATGATGCGAAGGGGCTTTTGAAGGCAGCCATTGATGATAATAACCCGGTCATCTTTTATGAACATAAACTATGTTATCGAACGAAATGTCACGTTCCAGAAGAGGAATATTCCATTCCACTTGGTAAGGCAGATGTGAAGCGGAAAGGAACAGATGTAACGGTAGTAGCCACTGCCGTAATGGTTCATAAAGCGTTGGAGGCGGCAGTAGAGTTAGAGAAAGAAGGAATCTCGGTCGAAGTCATAGATCCACGGACGTTAGTACCTTTGGATGAAGAAACCATCATCCGATCGGTAAAAAAGACGAGTCGACTGATCGTTGTCCACGAAGCGGTAAAGCGAGGTGGATTCGGTGGAGAAATTACCAGCATCATCGCTGAGAGTGAAGCGTTTGATTATTTAGATGCACCGATCAAACGATTGGGAGGTAAGCCTGTGCCAATTCCATATAATCCGACGCTGGAGCGTGCCGCCATCCCGCAAGTGCCGGATATTATTGAAGCCGTTAAAGAAACATTGAATTGGAGTTAAAAGGAGGGAGAGCGATGGCCAAAGAGATTTTTATGCCAAAACTGAGCAGCACGATGCAAGAAGGGACGTTGCTCCAATGGTTTAAAGAAGAAGGGGACCGTGTTGAAGTCGGTGAACCGTTATTTGAGATTATGACCGATAAGATCAACATTGAGGTGGAGGCTTATGAGGAAGGGACACTGTTGAAACGATATTATGGGGAAGATGATGAAATCCCTGTGAACCATGTGATTGGCTACATTGGCACGCCAGAAGAGTCGGTGCCAACTGAACCTCCTGGAGCATCGGAAAGTACGGCATCATCAACAGATGAAGCGGATGACCATCGCACTACCGCCGTAAAAAAGGCTCCTTCTGACCGAGAGAACGTTCGCGCTACGCCTGCAGCAAGGAGAATCGCGAAAGAAAAAAGAATTGATTTGCGGCAAGTAGAAGGCTCTGGTCCAGAGGGGCGGGTACAGGCGGTCGATGTTGCTACGTTTAAGAAGAAAGGCCAAAAGGCGACCCCTTTAGCGAAAAAGGTAGCAGAGGTGAAAGGGGTTGCTCTTGAAAAGGTTCAAGGTTCTGGCCCCTACGGAAAAGTATACCGAGAAGATGTGGAACACGTTCAAGCCGCTTCGCCAGTAGAGGATAAAGGGAATCGAGTCAAACTAAGTGGGTTACGTAAGGTCGTGGCAAAACGGATGGTGGATAGCGCCTTCTCTGCCCCGCATGTGACGATTACAACCGAAATTGATATGTCGAGTACAATCAAGATCCGTTCACAACTGTTAGGGATGATTGAACAACAGACAGGCTACCGTTTGTCCTATACAGAAATTGTGATGAAGGCGGTTGCTCACGCGCTAATGAGTCACCCTGCCATTAATGCCTCTTTCTTTGAGGATGAAATCGTCTACCATGAAGACGTGCATATCGGTTTAGCCGTAGCAGTTGAAGGAGGATTGGTCGTCCCAGTTGTTAAACATGTAGACAAAAAAGGACTGGCCCAATTAACAAACGAGTGTAAAACAGTAGCTATGGCAGCTAGAGACAATCGACTTTCACAAGAAATGATGAGCGGTGGCACGTTTACGATCAGCAATTTAGGAATGTATGCAATTGACGTCTTTACACCAGTTATCAATCAACCGGAATCCGCGATTTTAGGTGTAGGTAGAATTCAAGAAAAGCCGGTAGGGATAGACGGTCAGATTGAGCTTCGCCCGATGATGACTGCTAGTTTATCATTCGATCATCGTGTCATTGATGGAGCTCCGGCGGCGGCCTTTTTAACAGACGTGAAATCCATGCTAGAGCAGCCATTTCAACTATTGATGTAAGGGGTCGATAAGAGTGAAGAGCTATGACATTGTGGTGATCGGAGGAGGACCTGGAGGTTATGTGGCTGCGATAAAAGCGGCGAAATTAGGAAAGAAAGTCGCGCTTGTGGAAGCAAAAGATCTTGGAGGTACGTGCTTAAATCGCGGCTGTATCCCTTCTAAAACATTACTTCATCAAGGAGAGATCATAGAGAAAATCAAGCAGGCGAAGGAATGGGGAATTGAAACAGGGGCTGTCACGTTATCTTTGCCGAAAATGCTTGTGCGAAAAAATGAAATCATACAAAAGCTTCGAGCGGGGATCCATTTCTTACTGAAACAAGGTAAGATTGATGTTTACTTTGGTTATGGGAAAATAGAGCGAGATCGTTCAGTCAAGATCAAAATGAAAGAAACAGCAGAAATCGTCAGTGTAAGGACAGAAAATATTATTGTGGCGACTGGAACTGAGCCAACCATTCCCCCTGTTCCTGGATTAGCAGAGGCGGTTGTTGACACGAGTGATACGATTTTTGAACTCGATTCGATTCCCCAATCGATTGTCATTATTGGCGGGGGTGTGATCGGTGTGGAGATTGCCTGCATTTTTTCTAGTTTGCAAGTCGATGTAACGATCGTCGAAATGGGCAAGCGAATATTGCCACAAGAGGATGAGGAAGCAGCTAAAGTATTGGCAAAAGCTTTGGCAGCAAAAGGTGTCCATCTTTTGACAAACACGAAAGTAACAGCGGTGCTCCAAGGTGATAAACAGAAGGTGGAGATTGAAACGAGCACCGGAGACCGAGACTGGCTGGAGGGGGAGCGGATTTTGCTGGCGGTTGGACGCACACCAAATCTTTCAGCGGTTAAGGAGCTAGGATTGGGCATGGCAGGTCCGTTTCTTAAAGTGGATGATCAGATGAGGACGAGTGATCCATCGATATACGCGATCGGTGATGTGATTGGTGGCTGGCAGCTAGCCCACGTGGCAAGTGCTGAAGGACTTGTTGCAGCCGCTAACGCTAGCGGGAAGGTGGAAATCATTAATCGTCAAGTCATCCCGCGCTGTATTTATACACAACCGGAGATCGCGAGTGTCGGCTTGACAGAGCAAGAGGCGAAAGAGAAGGGCTATTCATATAAAGTTGTAAAAGTCGATCTTCGAGCGAATGGTAAAGCGATGGCTTTAGGGGAAACGACTGGATTCGTCAAAATGATTGCCGACCCTAATTATGGGGAAATTTTAGGGGTTACGATGGTCGGTCCCCATGTGACAGAGATGATAGGAGAACCGGCTGCTTTCATCCATTTAGAAGGGACGGTTGACGAATTAAAAGCGATGATTCATCCACACCCGACAGTGTCGGAGGCTCTTTATGAAGCTGCTGCTAGCTGGCTCGGACAAGGGGTCCACCAACCATAAATTGAAACGAGCATGGGTAGATACTCGTTTGCGATTACTGGTATAATTAGTGAAAACGGGTGCGAGATGAAAGTGGGAAGGGATGAAGATGGTAAACTGGGAAGAGCGCAGACTCATTGTCAAAGTGGCGAGCTTATATTATTTTGAAGGATGGACACAAGCACAAGTTGCGAAGAAAATAGGGGTTTCACGTCCGGTCATTTCGAAGCTATTAAATAAAGCAAAGGAACAAGGAATTGTTGAGATTTATATTAAAGATGAAAATATTCATACGGTGGAATTAGAACAAAGGCTTGAAAAGAAATACCATCTCAAAGAGGCTATCGTCGTTCCAACGTCTGGATTAACGCAAGATATGATTAAAAGGGCGATCGGAAAAACCACATCCTATTATGTTTCAAAAAATATAAAAGGGATGGATTCGATTGGCATTTCTTGGGGAACGACTGTTTCGAGCTTCGTGCAAGAATACCCGTATGAACAGCACCGAGAGCTGAAAGTAATTCCGCTCGTCGGAGGAATGGGACGGAAATTTGTTGAGCTTCATTCGAACTTGTTAGCCTACGAATTAGCAAAAAAAATGAACTGTGAGTGTTCGTATCTTTATGCTCCAGCAATGGTGGAGGCGAAAGAACTAAAGGAACGACTCATCCAGTCAGAAGACATTGCCTCCGTATTGGAGGAAGGGCGCAATGTAAAAATGGCCGTCGTCGGGATCGGTAGCCCTTTTAAAGGTTCTACCATGAAGGTTATGAACTATTTGAAGGAAGAAGACATTGCCACATTAAAGAAAATCGGTGCTGTTGGTGATATGAGCTCTCGCTTTTACGATGCGCTAGGCCAACCCATCGATCATCCGCTAAACGAGCTCGTCATCGGAATCGATCTTGACGAACTAAAACGCATCCCCATCGTGATCGGTGTCTCGGAAGGAGCCCATAAAGTCGATAGCGTGGAAGCTGCGTTAAAGGGTGGGTATTTAGACGTACTAGTGACAGACGATTCAACCGCACAGTCGTTAATAAATGCAATTGGATAATAAGTGAAGCAGCGGTGGTAATCATCGCTGTTTTTTATTGGGAAAATCTTATGAATGATCGTTTTGATTAATAGGTCTTACGATTCACTAAAGAACTAGGTCTTAAAAAGGAAATGATGTATAATGAGGAAAAGTTAAAGGCAAAACGCTTTCTGTAACCCTTTTAACATGGAGATTAGGTAGATGGTGAGAATGACTTGAGAGCAGGTGAGGTCAGTGAAAATCGCAAAAATTATAAACAATAACGTCATTAGCGTAATCAATGAACAGCAAAAAGAATTGATTATTATGGGGAAAGGTATTGGTTTTCAAGCGAAATCTGGTGATCCTGTAGACAAGACGAAAATCGAAAAGATCTTTACGTTAAACAGTCAAGAGACGACCGAGCGGTTTCGTACCCTCCTGCGCGAAGTACCGATTGAAGTGATGGAAGTAACGGAACAAATCATTCAACATGCGAAGATGGCCTATAAAAAAGATTTAAATGACATTATTTATGTAGCGCTCACTGACCATATAAACTTCGCGATTGAACGGGTGAAAAAAGGTTATGAAATCAAAAACGCGCTTCTTTGGGAAATTCGTAAGCTTTACCAAGATGAGTTTGCCATCGGTCAACATGCAATCGAAATTATCGAGAAAAAGCTAGGAATTACACTGCCTGAGGATGAAGCTGCGTTTATTGCTCTCCATATCGTTAATGCCGAGTTGAATGAAGAAGTGCCAAACGTGATCAACATTACGAAATTAACGAAGCACATTCTAAAAATTGTTAAATATCATTTTAACACAGATTTAGATGAAGACTCGTTAAACTACTTCAGGTTTATTACTCACTTGAAGTTTTTCTGCCAACGGTTAATCAATCGAACATTTTTAAGCAGTGATGATGATACATTTTTCGATATCGTAAAGGAAAAACATAAAGACTCATTTGCCTGCACCGAGAAAATTAAAGAATACATTAAAAAGCAGTACGATTATGAATTGACAAACGAAGAAATGCTCTATTTGACGATCCATATTGATCGAGTCATCCATCGATAAACGAAAAAGCTAATACCTTCTCGCTTGAAGAGGTATTAGCTTTTTTGCGTTTTGTGAAAAACGATCAATTTCGCTCGTGATCGAAGTTTTTCTAATTAGCTAAACTTGTTGCTCTAAACATTCAGTCGCCGCTTCCATTATTCCTTCCTTCATAATATCGACCATTTGCTTTAATTGGTCATTCGTTGCTGCAAGAGGAGGCATTAAAACGATAACATCTCCAAGAGGTCGCGTAAGCATCCCGAGGGCTCGCATTTTTAATGTGGATCGGTAAGCGACACGTTGTTCCCAGGGGAATGGCTCGTTTGTTCGTTTATGCTGAACGAGTTCAATTCCGCACATAAGCCCTAATTGTCGGACGGCACCGACAAATTCAAGCTCAGCAACGTGTTTAAGCTGCTCTTCTAAAAACAAGGCTTTTTCTTCCACTTGTTGGATGATGTTCTCTTTTTCAAAGATTTCAAGATTAGCTAATGCGGCGGCACAACCAAGCTGGTTTCCTGTATAGGAATGGCCGTGAAAAAATGTTTTTAAATCTGTATACTCTCCGTAAAACGCTTCGTAAATATGTTCTTGTGTAAGGGTAGCTGCAATTGGGAGGTAGCCACCCGTAATCCCTTTTGCGACGGTCATGATATCAGGCTGGACGTTTTCGTGCTCAACGGCAAACATTTTCCCCGTGCGACCAAAGCCAGTGGCGACTTCATCAACAATGAGTAAAATATGAAACTCCTTGCACAATTGTTCGACCCCTTTTAAATAGCCTTTGGGCATGAGATTCATACCACCTGCACCTTGAATAAGTGCTTCCACCGTAATGCCGGCAATTTCTTCGTGCTTCGCTTCAAAAAGCTCACGGAGTTGCTTAAGGCTTTCACGGCAAAGGTCTGATTCGGTTTGCTCCTCCTGACGAGAGGAAGGAAATGGGATAACAATGGCATCAAATAGGAGCGAGGTATATACCTTGTGGTAGAGTTCAATGGACCCGACACTCATTGTACCGACCGTATCCCCATGGTAGCCGTTGCTTAATGTAACAAATGATTTCTTGTTTTCGTATCCACGATTTTGCCAGTATTGATAAGCCATTTTTACCGCAATTTCTACAGCTTCAGCGCCGCTATCGGAGTAAAACACCCGTGTGATCGCTTCAGGAGCGAGCTCAACTAATTTTTCCGCAAGTTGTATCGAAGGGATATTAGCTGCTCCGAGTAACGTCGAGTGTGCAATCAACTGAAGCTGCTTTTCAATCGCTTCATCAATTTCCTTTTTCCGATGACCATGAACGTTAAGCCATAGGGAAGAGTATCCGTCTAAATAGGTGTTTCCTTCAATATCCTTTAAATAGACACCGTTTCCGCTTTCGATAATAAGGGGGTCTTTTTCGTAGTCACTCATTTGGGTGAAGGGGAGCCATAAGTGCTTTTTACTTTTCGCTAAGAGATCGTTGCTAGTCACTGTGAATCAACTCCTTGAATCGTCGTTTATCCCAATCTTTATATAGGTGTCTCCGTAATTTGTCATCGGCAAGCACCGTATGAATGTCAGGCGAATATGGAACAATCCCGAGAATGGGAGTGTCCGTTAGTTGTTTAATCGTCTCTACATTGGACTGCTCAATCACTGGGTCCCCTATTTGTAGTTGATTAAAGATAATGCCGGCAATTGGTAGATTGCGACCTTTCATGGCTTCAATGGCAAGGACCGTATGATTGATCGTGCCAACTCGTAAAGCGGAAACGAGAATCGTAGGAACGTTAAGCTCTTCCATAAAGTCTATGTAGCAATACCCATCATTCGTAAGCGGAACATACAACCCCCCTGCGCCTTCTATGAGGACAGCATCATACGTTTCTTCCAATTGATGCACTTGTTTCATGATGACGGACCGATCTAGCGTTATGTTTGCTAGATCAGCAGCCAAATGGGGAGAGCACGGCTTTTCTAATAAGTATGTATTAAAGTCGGTTACGTCAAATTCAGGGCGGACGAGCTGGTACATTTGAGCGTCGGGCGGGATCATACGAGCTCCATTATTAGTAGCTCCAGATTGAACCGGTTTGTATGGAAAAGCGTTTACACCCATGTCGATGAGGAAACGAGTAAGTAAAGAGGTCACAACGGTTTTTCCAACATCAGTATCTGTGCCTGTAATAAAAAACGAACGAATAATGACCACCTCCTGATTATATGTTAACCAGTTTAGAAAATATGTTAACATATATGACTTAATGAAACAATCAAAAGATGATAGAAATTGGGTAAATATGGGGGATAGGATCTTGTTTGACGTATACAGGAAAAGAAAGAAAAAGAGGTGATTCGCTTGCCTTTCAGAAGGCAGGCGAATCTCTTTGTAAGCAGTCATGTAACTATAAAAATAAAGATCTCTAGCGCAACCGAAAAGGATTAATGGTAAAGATATCAATCCTCTCGTGTTGAAGCTACTTTATCAGAGGAATCGCCATCAATTGGTTTCGTCATAGGTAGAGTGATTCCTAAATGGACCCCTCCTGAACCATGGCGGCTAATGTGAATTTCGCCTCCGAGACTTTGGACGCGGTCGTTCATCATCGTTAAACCAAATCCAGGTTTAATCGGAGTAGTCGTTTGCCCGTTATCAATGAGCTCAAACCAAATTCGCTCGTCTTTCGCTTCTAATGTGAAAAAAAATTCAGTGCTCTGTCCGTGGCGTATTCCGTTAGTTAACCCTTCTTGAAACGCTCGAAAAAGGGTGAGCTCCTGTTCAGGTGTTAACTTTGGCAAATCACCGATATGACAATGAATACTAACTCCTGTGCTTTCACTCGTTTCTTTTGCGAGAGCTTCCAAACTCGGGACGAATTGAAGAAACGAAGGTTTTTCATGTAGGGTTTTAACGGAACGACGTACTTCAGCAAGTCCTTTTTTAATATGTTCCTGCGCTTTTGTTAGTTTTTCAAAGGCTTCTTCCGTGCGCTGATGTTGGAGCAATCGTTTGACCGACTCAAGTCCGACAATCGCGGTCGTTAACGTATGGCCAATCGTATCATGAATTTCCCGTGATAGGCGAACCCGTTCTTCCATTAACGTCTTTTTCTCTAGTTCTTTCCCCGCGGAGGATAATCGTTCATAGGCAAGGTTTAGCTGCTCTTTTTGTTCAATTGTTATTTTGGATATATAACTAAACCCGAAAAAAAGTATGTATTCTAACAACCTTGGAATGACAAACAAAAGCTCTGAGAAGCTAGGAAAATGAAGGTTGACAGCGACTCCAACAACAAAACACCCATAGGCGATGATCGCAATTGGAATGCTGACTCTTTTATTCATCAAAAAGGCACTTTCTGCAATGATGATGAATAAAAGAATTTGTGGCACAAAGGAGCCGTCGATCGCGGTGATGAAAAAAGCTAGGAGTAACTGCAAAAGCATAAGAAAAACGATCACTTGATTGCTTAAAGAGTAATGCCTGTGGTGACGGACGAAATAAATTAGTGTGTAACCAAGCCATAGAAGTGAAAGGTGTAGCTGGTGGTCCGGATTTGTAGCAAACAAAAATAGCCATGTGACAAATAACGAGGTATAAATGATCCCGTTAATAAATATTGTCGCTTTCTGATCCATTAGACTCACCTCCTATCTAGTTCAATTATAGCACAACTTTAGTCGTATGTATTTGTTCCCATATAGACTTATTCGATTTGGAAAGAAAAATGCTACCACCGTGCTCAGAGGTGGAATGAACGATGACAATCCCAGAGCTTTTCTACATAATTATGAAGCAACAATTAGAGGAAGAGTACCTAATATTTCTTCGCCAAGAAAAAAGTGTGACCCTCGCGTAAATAAGTTTAAGGCGGAAGACGATTTCTTTTATAAACAAGTTTCGTTTTTATTGGAAAAAATTCCTTGGTGTTGAAAAATCTTAGCCGAAAGGTCTGAGGTAGAGATGAGCAGCTGATCAAGTGTTATTTGATTAGCTGCTTTTTACACTTTAAGAAAGTTGCGCTTCTATCATTAAGGCTTGACTATCTTAGAATGGACAAAGTTAATTTTTGCTACAAAAATTAAAGGGATTGGCCAAGGCGGATTGACGCCTTGAAGGAGCTTTACTACGATCTGAGTGAATGCGCTTACATTAGGTGTGTGCATTTAGCATTTTTATAGGGCAATCCGTTCTCTGGACGATGCCACAAAAAAGGTGGGGTGAACGTTGAAAAAAGGTAGTGTCTTTTCCTTTGTGTTTATTGCGGTGTTGATTCTCGTGTTGCTGCCGAGTCAAGGGTTTGCAAGTCAGCCTGAGTCTTCATATTGGTATCCTGAAACGTTGCTCGATTGGAGTCCGGAGACGGATCCTGATGCGCGCTTTAACCGAAGTTCCATTCCTCTTCGTGAGCGGGAAGTGCTGTATACGGTGAACGATACTCAGCAAACGGACGCTAAGCTTGTGGCCTTATCCGCATTAAATCCCAATACGAGTGGCGTTCCTTCCCAAGGAGGAAATGAATTTTTTGCCAACACGTTCGGCTTTTGGCAATACGTTGATTTAATGGTGTATTGGGCAGGTTCTGCCGGTGAAGGAATCATTACGCCGCCAAGTGGTGACGTCATTGATGCCGCTCACCGCAACGGCGTGCCTATTTTAGGGAACGTGTTTTTCCCACCGAAAGTTTACGGGGGACAAGAAGAATGGGTTGACAAGATGCTTGCGCGTGGGGAGGACGGATCATTTCCGGCTGCGGATAAGTTGTTAGAAGTAGCCGAATACTACGGATTTGATGGTTGGTTTATTAACCAAGAAACAGAAGGAGGGACACCTGAAACAGCAAAGGACATGCAGGAATTTCTCCTTTATCTTCAGGAAAATAAGCCAGAAGGAATGCACATTATGTGGTATGACTCAATGATTTCGAATGGAGACATTCGCTGGCAAAACTATTTAACCGACGAAAATGCAATGTTCTTTCAAGCTGGAAATCGAAAAGTTGCTGACAGTATGTTTCTCAATTTTTGGTGGTGGAATCATAGCCAAGAACGATCAAAACAGAAAGCAGCATCGCTTGGAAGAAGTCCTTACGATTTATATGCAGGCATTGATGTAGAGGCTAATGGCACGAACACTTACGTAAATTGGCAACAAGTGTTTCCAGAAGGTGGCGAGCCGCACACATCCCTAGGGATCTACAGACCGGATTGGGCCTTTAAGTCATCTGATACGATGCGCGATTTCTATGATCGGGAACAACTCTTTTGGGTCGGTCCATCTAGAAATCCAGCTAAAGTCGATGAACACGCGGAGTGGAAAGGGATGGCTACTTATTTTCCTGAGAAGACGGTCATTAATGAACTACCGTTTGTGACCCATTTCAATACGGGAAGCGGACAATTTTTTGCGATCAATGGTAAAACCAAATCGGATGCATCTTGGAACAATCGGAGCTTGCAAGACCTTTTGCCAACATGGAGATGGATGGCTGAAAGCGGCGGAACGCCTCTAACGGTAGACTTTGATTGGGGAGAATCATTTTACGGAGGGAGCTCTCTGAAACTATCAGGAGACTTATCGAAAGAAAACGCAACAAACGTCAAGCTCTATAAAACCAATCTATTAATAGAAAAAGATACAGAGATTCAACTCACCTACAAAACGCCTGTGAAAAAACACGGACTAAAGGTAGGGATTAGTTTCCTTGACGATCCAGATGAGTTTATCTTTTTTGACTTGAAGAAGCAAGGTGATCATGAGTGGGTGACGGAAAAAGTGAAGCTGAAAAAGCACAAAGGGAAACAAATCGCCGCCATATCACTCTATGTGGAGAGCGATCAGCGAATCACCGATTACCACCTTTATGTGGGTGAATTAAAAATAAGCAACAAGCATGACAATCAACAGGTGCCACCAGAGGTCACTAAAGTAAAGGTGAGCAATCATTCGTTTGAGGATGGAATTTATGCTGATCTTTCGCTTGAGTGGACAGGAGGCGAAAATGTTCGTCATTATGAAGTTTATCGTCAACTGGCAAGCGGTGAAAAACAATTTCTAGGTGCAACACCTAACAATGTTTATTACCTTTCCAAGCTTAAAAGAGTTGGGAAGGAAGAGGCAACTACGCTCGAAGTCGTTCCTGTTAGCGAAACGTTTGCGAGTCGTCCATCTGGTACGCGGGTAACGTTTGAGTGGCCACCATACCCGAAGCCGAGAGCCGATTTTTCAGTTAGCCAAACGGTTGCAGCACCTGGTGAGTCGATTCAGTTTTTCAATCATTCCTCCGAGGTAACGGAATCGGTGGAATGGACGTTTGAAGGTGGTCAACCGAATAGAAGCGATGAACTGAATCCAGTCATTGTTTATCAGGAGGAAGGGACATATTCCGTCAAGCTCGTGGCAAAAAATAGTGAAGGAGAAGATGTTCTCATACGCGAAAACTTTGTGACGATTACAGAAGAGGCGGCAAGGATGACGAATCTTGCGTTGCAGAAAAAAGCAACAGCAAGTGGCCAATGTGCGTCAAGCGAAGGACCAGACAAGGCGGTGGACGGCAACGTATCTGACAACAGCAAATGGTGTGCTATAGGCACAAATCAATGGTTACAAGTAGATTTAGGAGAGGTCTACACGATCGCGAAATTTGTACTTAAGCATGCGGAAGCAGGAGGAGAACCAGCAGCCTTTAATACAAAGGCCTATACGATCGAAACGAGTATAAACGGCGAATCGTGGAAGCCGGTTGTCGAAGTAGTAAATAATACAAAGGCAACAAGCGAGCATTCCATTCCATTGGAGAGCGCCCGGTATGTAAGATTGTTGATCGATCAACCGACACAAGGTGGCGATCAAGCGGCACGAATTTATGAATTCGAGGCTCACGGGTTCTAGTTGGATCATTCGATAGAGGGGGGAGACCCTCTCTATTTTTTGTTTACTCTTTATGAAAGCTTGCCTTTTGTAAAGAACCTGGTGACGCCTAGTGCAGGCGTCAAAAACGAGGCGACTCCTCTAAACATTCCTATCGGTGCAACATCTCATCACATTCCTTTATATCCGTGCTTCGATCAGTCGCTCCGTTTTAAGTCGGTGCTTTGTGCTTTTCCATAAACCTTGTCAATTTTAAAGTTTTCATGTGCATTTTAAATGATTTAGATCATTCGTGTTCAAACTTTGCCTCTTTCTCGCTAAGATAGACAAAAAGGATGTAAGCGATTTCTATAATTCTAAGTGGAACGAGGGATGAAGATGGCGTACTTGTTAACGATTGATATAGGGGGCACATTTACAAAAATGGCACTCGTTTCAGTCCGTGCTCAATTGGTTGAAAAAATCGAGCAGCCGACACCGAGCAGCTTACCGATCTTTTGTCAGATGGTAGATGAATATTATGAAAGGTTTAGTCAGCGTTACAACATTATCGGCATCGCGATGAGCTGTCCGGGAAGTGTCACATCCACTGGTGACGTTCTCGGTTCTAGTGCAGTTGAATTTGTTCATGAGAACAATTTGAAGCGAACGCTTGAAGAAACATATGGACTTCCTGTAGCGATGGAGAATGATGCAAACTGTGCGGCGATCGCCGAAGGATGGAATGGGGCAGCACAAGGTGTGGGCACATTTGCCTGCATTGTGTGCGGAACTGGGATCGGTGGCGCTTTTGTCCTTGACGGGAAGCTCCGACGCGGTGCCCATTTACACGGTGGCGAATTCGGTTATGCGATCATGAATGTAGATGAGAGAGGCGATTCCAAATCGTGGAGTGAAATCGGCTCGTCAGTCGCCATCGTTAAACGGCTGAAAGGGGAACCCCCTCATGATGAGCGATGGACGGGATATCTTGCGTTTGAGGAAGCGGCGAAAGGCCATAAGAAGGCACAAGAGTCAATCGACGTCTTTTTTCAATCGTTAGCGGTGGGTGTGTTTAACCTGCAATATATGTTGGATCCAGAAAAGATTTTCATAGGCGGTGGAATTACGAGACAGCCTGGGTTTATGAAGGAGCTTGAGAAACGGCTGGCTGACATTTTTGCAGGACGTCAGGAGGCAACAATAAAGCCTTCCTTGGCTCTCTGTGAGCATCTTGATCAGGCTCAATTGTTCGGAGCAGCGAAACGGTGGCTCGACGAACATCAAAGGGGGAGGGGCGATGATTAATCGTTTAGGGGGATTTTTCACCGAGGCGAGTTTTTGGATTTGGCGAATGATGCAGTTGAATTGGGCGTGGCTCGCTCACATTTTATTAGGGGGCGTCGTTCTTGGCTTGTTTCCTGCAACAGGAGCATTGTTTGCAACGACGAGGAGATGGTTGCACGGGGAATTAGATCTTCCCATTTGGAAGTCATTTCATACGTTTTATAGAATAAACTTTTGGAAAATGAACGGAATTGGCTCAGTGTATCTGTTCCTTGGTGCCTTGTTAGTTTTCGATCTTTATTTGGTTACGCAATTAAAGGGGATCATCGCTCTCATTAGTACGATCGTCATTATCACATGTCTTGTCATTTATGTATTTTCGTTTTTCTACATGTTTTCGTACTATGTCCATTTTGAGCAAACGGTGAAACAGTATTTATGGCAGCCTTTCATTATTACACTCATAAGTTTGAAGCAAAATATTTTAATCGGTCTCGGGCTAACGGTTATCGGTTTTTTACTTTATCAGATGCCCGGATTAATCCCTTTTGCGCTAGGCACGCTACCGGCTTTTTGGGTGATGAAAGTGGCATTAAATCGTTTTCGTCAGTTTCGAGTAAATGAATAACTGGATCAGCTTTAGTGGAGAGAGAGGATTGTATGATGAAAAAAACAGCCCATATTATTTCCCATTCCCATTGGGATCGAGAATGGTACATGCCATTCGAATGCCATCGTTACTATTTAATTCAACTAATGGATGACTTGTTAGAGCTATTTGCTACAGATCCGAACTTTCGAAGCTTTCATATGGACGGGCAAACGATTATGCTCGAAGACTATTTAAACATTCGGCCAGAAAAAGAGGCGGAAGTTAGAAAATATATTCAAGACGGTCGATTGGTGATCGGCCCTTGGTATATTTTGCAGGATGCTTTCTTAACAAGCGCTGAAGCCAATGTACGAAATCTATTGTACGGGATAAAAGATACGGAGACTTTTGGACAGAAAAGAGAGCAAATTGGCTACTTTCCCGATACGTTTGGTATTTACGGTCAGGCGCCCCAACTGTTAGCACAAGCAGGTATCCGTGCGGCGGTTTTTGGGAGGGGTGTGACGCCGACGGGGTTCAATAACCAAGTACAGCACGATGACTATTCGTCGCCTTTTTCTGAATTAATTTGGGAAGCGCCTGACGGATCACAAGTAATAGGGGTTTTGCTTGCAAACTGGTATTCAAATGGAAACGAAATTCCAACGGACGAAGACGAGGCGCAGACATTTTGGGTGAAAAAGCTCAGAGACGCCGAGAGATTTGCCTCTACTTCACAGTTATTGTTTATGAACGGCTGTGATCATCAGCCAGTCCAAAAGGATGTCACTCAAGCCATTAAAGTGGCGGAAACGTTATTTCCCGATGTAGCGTTTAAGCATTCTAATTTTCACGATTATCTCACACAAATAAAGGAAGAGCTACCGAAGGAGTTACAAAAAATTACAGGGGAGTTGCGGAACCAGAAGACGGATGGTTGGTCAACACTCGTCAATACAGCTTCAGCGAGAATCTATTTGAAACAGGCGAATGATCGTTGCCAAACACTTTTGACAAACGTATTGGAACCGATGGGTCTTCTAGTTGAAAACAAATCTCTTCATCGTGATTTTTCCGAATATTATTGGAAGCTATTAATGGAAAACCATCCCCATGACAGTATTTGCGGCTGTAGCATTGATGCGGTTCACCGCGAAATGAAGACGCGGTTTGAGAAGGTAGAGGCCGGAGCGACGACATTTATTGCGGAGCAGGGAAAGGAAATCGCTACCCAAATAAACACCTTACATGATTCAGAGGAGGCTATTCCTCTCGTTGTGTTGAAGACGAACGGAACGTCTGGAAAGAGAGTTGTCCGTCACAAAGTTGCTATGAAAAAAATCTACTTTGACGAGATGGATTTTCGTCATATTCCCGATCGCTTGAAAGAGATTGTGATGCCGACATACCGGCTAGAATTCCCGAACAAAGGAAGCGTTCCTATCGAAGTGCAAGATGCAGGTGTTCGCTTCGGTTATGATCTGCCAAGAGACGGATTTAGACGACCGTATTATGCGAGAGAATTAGAAGTCACCTTTTCATATGATTCTGACCTTTATCTCGGATACGAGTGTGGCTTTCTTGTCCCGGTTGAAGAGAAACAAACAGAGGCACGAAAAGAGTTGATTGGCGATCCGTCTATGAACACGCTGGAAAACGAAGCGATGAAGGTGATGATTCATCGAAATGGGAGCTACTCTATTCTTGATAAAACGACAGGGTTCGAATATCGTCACTTAGGAATATATGAAGATGTGGGCGACATTGGCAATGAATATATGTTCAAAGCTTCATCTGATGGGGTTCGCTATACGACTGAGGCGTGTGAGGCATCGATCCGAATCATTGAAAACAATTCATTATGTGCGACGGTTGAGATTTGCCAGACGCTCTCTGTTCCAGCGGCAGCTGACGAACGATTGAAGGAGGAGCAGGAACGGTTAGTGTGGCATCCTGACAGAAAGGCAGGTAGATCTAAGGAACGAACGGACATCACGCTGCGCACGGAATTGACGTTAGAACAAGGAGCAAAAGGATTAAAGGTGAACGTGAACATCGACAATACGGCAAAGGACCACCGAATGAGAGCTCTTTTTCCAGTAGAAAGAGCCCGCGGCAACCATTATGCGGACAGCATCTACGAAATCGTAGAGCGTCCGAATACACCAGATCCGAAATGGCAAAATCCAGCCTTTGATCACCATATGCAACGACTGGTCAGTTTAGATAATGGGGAGTACGGGCTAACGATTGCAACGAAGGGCTTGCATGAATACGAGATTGTAAGTGATAGCATCGCTGTTACGCTGCTCCGCTCAGTCGGAGAACTTGGTGATTGGGGTCTGTTTGAAACACCTGAGGCTCAATGTTTTGGACAAAATGAAGCGCAATTCGTCCTTTTACCACATAAAGGGGATGTTCTATCGGCAAATGTCTATGTGGCTGCCTATGATGACCCCGTGGAACCGACGGTGATCCAAACAGAACAAAGCATGGGTCCCCTTCCTCATGCAACAAACCTTTTCCAATGGTCAGGAGAAGGGCTTGTATTAACAGCGTGTAAGCCGACAATGGATGGCCGTGGGATGATTCTTCGCTGGTTCAACCCTAAGCGTGAGGGCGAAGCGCTAATCGTGCAGTCTACGCACTTTTTACAGATTTACCGTTGCACCATTTTAGAAGAACAAATAGAGAAGCTTGGAACGGGAAATGTACAGATAGAGGTTCGACCACAAGAAATCGTGACGTTACGATTTGAATAAAAGGGAGACATGGAGATGGCTGCTGAAAGAAAAATACCGCGATCGTTGCAAGCGATCATCGATCAAGTAAAGGAACATTATGCAGACGATCAAGAGCTGCAAACATTGTTTGAACAATGTTTTTTGAATACGTATTTAACGACCATACAGGAAGATGAGCAAGGAACCTTCGTCGTCACAGGCGATATTCCCGCCATGTGGTTGCGAGACTCGAGCGCGCAAGTCCGTCCTTATTTGACGGTCGTGAAGGAAGATGCTGATATGGCTCGGTTGATCAAAGGGGTGATCGAGCGGCAATGGCGCTACATTTTGCATGATCCGTATGCCAACGCATTTAATCAGACAGCAAACAAGCAAGGGCATCAGCAAGACCGAACCGAGATGAGCCCCCTCGTATGGGAGCGAAAATATGAATTGGATTCGTTATGCTATCCGATTCAGCTCGCGTATTTATACTGGAAAGCGACAGGCGATGATTCGGTGCTACAGCCAACATTAAAGCAAGTGCTTGAGACCATATATCGGATATGGAAAATCGAACAGGACCATGAGGCAAAGTCATCCTATTCATTTGAACGAGACGACTGCCGCGTGTCAGACACGCTGTTACGAAAGGGAAAAGGAGGGTACTCGGTTCCTACAGGAATGACGTGGTCCGGATTTCGTCCAAGTGATGATGCGTGCTTATACGGCTACCTCATCCCAGCAAACATGTTTGCTGTAGTCGTCTCAAACTATGCAGTTGAATTGCTAACAGCTATGGAGGAGATTAAGCTAGCTGAGCAATTTCGCGAGTTAGAGGCAGACATTCGCCAAGGGATCGGGCAGTATGGCAAGATGGACCATCCGGTTTACGGTGAAATCTATGTGTATGAAACGGATGGGAATGGCCGGGTCAATCTTATGGATGATGCCAATGTTCCAAGCTTGCTCGCGATACCATATCTCGGTTATACAACTGCCGATGACCCTGTTTATCAAAACACAAGACGTTTCATTTTAAGTCGGGACAACCCGTATTATTACGAAGGTTCGTATGCGAAAGGAGTCGGGAGTCCTCACACACCTGATCATTACGTCTGGCATATTTCCTTGGCGATCCAAGGAATGACAGCAATTGATTCAAAGGAAAAAAAGCAGATTGTTGCCATGTTTAAGCAAACCCATGCTGATACGTACTTTATGCATGAAGGCTTTGATGTGGACCGTCCTGAACAGTATACGAGATCTTGGTTTGCTTGGGCTAATTCTATGTTCAGTGAATTTTTGTTAAGTGAGGCTGGGATTTACGTGCCTGGTAGCCCTTTAGAGAATATGAAGAACAATAAAGCGGGGGATCGTCATGTTTTATCAACTGGAAAAGCTGCAAAACCGAATCAATGAACTAGCCTCGTATCGGTATCGTGATGTAAAGCCGCTGGACAGCTTTTATATGTATGAACCAGAGCAAGGCAAAGAGAGCGTTGTTCCTACACACTACCCAAAGCAAACGTTTCACGTGAACGATACGTGGTCAGGGCGAAATAAATATGTATGGTTGAATACCTCTCTCCATCTCCCAGAAGCATGGAGTGATAAGCGGTGTGTATTATTTCTCGATGTTGGACGGACGGGAGGCGGAAACAATTCGGGCTTTGAAGCGTTGCTGTTTGTGAATAAGCAGCCGTTTCAAGGGGTGGACAGCAACCACCAAGAAGTGCTTCTCCCAAAGGAAGGCGGAAACCGTCTCGAAATTGATGTGATGATGTGGTCTGGCCTTGAAGGAGGCGGGACTCCTAGGACGCAGTACTATCGTTTCAAACAAGCGTGGTACGGTTGGCTTGATCAAAAGGTGGATGCATTTTATTTTCAAGCGAAGGCCATTCTTGAAGCGATTGGTCAGCTTGACGTTCACGATGCTACCAGAGTGGCGATGCTGTCACGTTTGAATCAAGCATTTGCTTCAATCAACTGGACACAGCCTGGGAACGAACAATTTTATGATTCTGTTTACGAGGCTCTTGAACGTTTAGAGAGAGACATGGAGCACCTCCCGAAACATTCGGATGTTCACATCCATGCCATCGGCCATTCCCATATTGATCTCGCATGGCTCTGGCAAACGAAGCATACGAAGGAAAAGGCCAAACGAACCTTTTCAACCGTTTTGCGTTTAATGGACTTGTACCCCGACTATGTGTACCTACAAAGCCAGCCCCAGCTTTACCAATGGATGAAAGAAGAGGAGCCTAAGCTGTATGAAGCCATCAAGCAAAAGGTGGACGACGGTCAATGGGAAGTGGAAGGGGGGATGTGGGTCGAAGCTGACTGCAACATTCCTTCAGGTGAATCCCTTGTACGTCAACTGTTATATGGTAAGCGGTTTTTCAAAAAGGAGTTTCATAAGGAGAGCAAAATTCTCTGGTTGCCAGATGTGTTCGGCTATAGTTGGGCGCTTCCACAAATTTTAAAAAAATCGGGCATCGATACGTTCATGACGACGAAAATTAGCTGGAACCAATATAATCGAATGCCGAATGATACGTTTTATTGGCGTGGACTGGACGGGACGGAGATCTTAACTCATTTTATTACAACCCCAGAGCCGGGAAGGCCAAAAGACTCGTGGTTTTATACGTACAATGGCCTTATGAGTGCGGAGACAATTAAAGGGACTTGGGAAAAATACCGTGATAAAGCAGTGAATCAGGATTTACTTTTAGCGTACGGCTACGGAGATGGTGGTGGCGGTGTGAACCGGGAAATGTTAGAGATGAAACGCCAGCTTGACCAAGTCCCAGGGGTACCACATGTGAAATCAACCCATGTGAAAGAGTATTTTCATCAGTTGCATGAGAATGTAGCAAATACCGCAGAGTATGTCCATACATGGGATGGAGAATTGTACTTAGAATACCATCGCGGAACCTACACAAGCCAAGCCAAAATGAAAAAAAAGAACCGGCAGCTAGAGTTTTCCTATCGAGAGGCGGAAATTCTCGCGGTGACTGCGAGCGCGGAAAAGGGGTGGGATGCGTATCCTGGGTCTTCGCTTGAAAAAGGATGGAAGCTTCTTTTGCTCAACCAGTTTCATGACATTATCCCCGGTTCGTCGATTAAAGAAGTGTATGAAGATGCAGCAAAGGATTACACCGAGGCGGCAGCCATCCAAAAGCAAGTTGTTGCTACACAAGAAAAGCGAATGGTGAATGATAAACGAGAAAAGTGGACATTTTTTCATCCATACCAATATGATACACCGATTCTTGTAACGATTCCTAAGGGAACAGACGAGCGTTTCGTGGATCAAACAGGCCATGGGCTTTCATCTCAGCAAACCGCAAATAACGAAACACTTGTCTTACTTGAGAAAAGCATTCCGTTTGCCTATCAAACAATTAGTAAAGCAACGATGGCAGCAGAAGAAGTGCAGATGCTTAGTCAGGTAAATTTTGAGGAGCGGAGGTGGGAAACTCCGTGGTATCAATTGGAATGGAACGATGAAGGCCAGTTTATTAGGATGTATGATAAACTAGGGAAAAGAGAATGGCTCGCCCAAGGCAAGCTAGGGAATGTGTTCAAACGTTTTGAAGATAAGCCCCTTGCCCATGATGCTTGGGATATTGATTTGTTCTATCAAGAAAAGTCATCCACCGTTTCTAGCTTTCAAGGCTGTGAGCTGATCGAAAACGGCCCGCTACGAACAACAGTTTTATTTAGATGGAAAGAGGACGGTGTAGTGATCAAGCAAGCGATACGGTGCTACCGTCATACGGCGAGAATTGATTTTGCAACAGAGGTGGACTGGCAAGCGAGGCAACAACTACTAAAGGTTGAATTCCCAGTCGATATCCGTACAAATGAAGCGATATACGATATTCAATTCGGCAATCTTAAGCGTCCGACCCATTGGAACACCTCATGGGATATGGCGCGATTTGAAACGGTCGGTCATAAATGGGCTGCGATCGCTGAAGCAGACTATGGCATCAGCTTGCTGAATGATAGCAAATACGGCTATTCGATCAAGGACAATGTGCTTTCCCTCTCTTTACTTAAAGGGGCTATATACCCTGACCCAGAAGCCGATATAGGCAATCATCAATTTACGTATGCATTATACCCGTTTCAAGGGCCAGCTTTTAAACGGGACGTTGAGCGGGAAGCCACTTATCTTCAGTCAGCGATCATCGCGGTGCCAGGAGAAGCGGAGATGCCGTTTGACCAGCCGCTATTCACCGTTTCTTCTGATCAAGTGATCGTGGATGCAATCAAAAAATCGGAAGACGGAACGTCCGTCATTATTCGGCTTCATGAAATGGAAGGGGCACGGGCTACAGTCAAGCTTGATTGTCGTTATGAAGCAAAGCAGTGGAGGGAAGTAAATTTAATCGAGTCTGAGGCGCTGTCTGAATGGTCCACACGACCGGTGGAACTCACTTTTACTCCTTATGAAATTAAAACAATTGAACTGACGTTATGAATGGATCGAGTAAACAGAGGCTTTTTTAAGTCTCTGTTTACTTACATCATTGGGCAGGGGAGATGAACATCATTGAAAGCGCTTAATTTATTGAGAAAGCTGAGCAGCCGAATGTTCTATCGCGTCTTCTTTACCTACTCCACAATCATCTTTTTAACGATGGCTTTTTTGTTCGTTTTTCTATCCGATCATTATTCGGAATTTATCATCCAAAGGGAAGTGGACAAGCAGGCGACAGCGATCAATCAAATCAAATCAGAAATCGAAAAAAAACACACGTTTGTGCAACAAGGGGTTTATCAGCTTTATCGCGAAAAGCATTTGATTGAAGATTTAGCCTTTGCCCTCCAGCATGACTATCAGCAATACATGGGGTATAGGCTAGACAAATATTCCAGGAGCTCGTCCTTTGTTCCTTACAATTTTGATATTTACGTGAAAAACTATTTTTCACGAGATTCTGATATTGTAGCACTGCAAGTTCGGAACGAAACATTAGGTACGCAATACCATTATTTATACAATTACGGACTATGGAAAGAAAGTGATTTTTACGATGAAGAAGAAAGGGATCTTTACGGAAAAGACAACGATTTTTTTACCTTGGAAGAGCAGATCAATGATCCGATTTCCCTTGAGCGATTAGGAACGCTCAGCGTTTATTTTACTTTTCACCATATTGACCGGCTCTTAACGTACAATGGAGACCCGATGAAGGGGAGCTATTATATTATTGATGAAGAACTAAATGTTGTTTACAGCTACGGTGACGTGTTAGACGAGGCGTTGAAAGAAATCGACTATCGCGCCACACAACAGCTTGTAAACAACCGATATTTGATCCAATCATCGATTGAACCATCGACTGGTTTCATGGTTGCATCCATTGTTCCACGAAGTGAACTGTCCCAATTGTTCCACTACAAAATTACGATGTTTCTATTGATCCTTCTTTTAACAGTTGTATCCATTGCTCTCCCTTACGTCTCGTTGAGGGGCTATTTGACTAGGGTGAATGATCTTGTTCAAACGATGAAGGAAGTGCAAAGCGGTCAGCTATCCGTTCGGATCGAGACAGGAAATGTCGACGATGATCTGGCGATGATTTCAAACACATTTAACGAAACACTGGACGAACTAGAGGACTATATTGAAAAAGTTTATTTTTCAAAGCTTAAGCAAACAGAAGCGGAGCTGGCAAACCTTCAAAGCCAAATCAATCCACACTTTCTCTACAATACGCTCGAAGCAATTAGGATGAAGTCATTGTCTGAAGGAGGAAGAACGACAGCCAAGATGATCGTTCAGCTGTCTTATTTGTTCAGATACTCGTTAAAAAGTGCCGACCTTGTCACAATCGGTGACGAGCTTCAACATGTGGAACAATACGTTGAATTGTTTAACATTCGGTTCCCGAATCAGCTCACATTTCAGGTGGCTGTTGAAGAAAAACACAAACATTACGTAGTACCTCCCTTTATTCTCCAACCGTTGATCGAAAACTTTCTAATTCACGGGTTTAAACGGGAGCGTGACGACAATCAAATCAACATTATCATCCAAGAACATAGACAAACATTGCAGATTCAAATCATGGATAACGGAAAAGGGATTCCACGAAAAAAGGTAGAGGAAATCAATGAGCGACTATCAATGACAGAGAATTCATCGCATTCGATCGGCCTATTTAATGTGAATCAAAGATTGCGCTTGCGGTATGGAGAGCGTTTTGGAGTAAGCGTTCAAAGCGAACCTGACGTTTGTACGATTGTCACGATTAGAACTCCAATGATCATAAGTGAGGTGGATGTCCATGATACGAGTGATGCTAGTTGACGATGAGCCTCTTATTTTAGAAGGCTTAAAGCATCTCATTGATTGGGGGCAATTAGGTTATGAAATTGTGGCGACGGCACGCAATGGTGTTGAAGCTTTAGAAATAGCAAAGTACGTTTCGTTTGATCTGTTGATTACAGATATTAAAATGCCTGAAAAAACGGGCTTGGAACTAATTGCAGCTTTAAATGAGCGGGAGAAGACTATTAAATCAATCGTGCTTTCAGGATTTCAGGAGTTTCATTTTGTCAAGCAGGGTCTAACCTTAGGGATTGAAAACTATTTATTAAAGCCGATCAATGAGAAGGAATTGATCTCTACGCTGTCCCACGTGAAGGAAAAGATTAACCATGCTTTTTTGAAGGAAGAGTCAACACTCGTTTTACGTGATCATTCCATTTGGCGTTGGCTTGTCGGAAAGATGGGCCATACAGAATTTAAACAACGGATGGCTTTCTACCCTGAAGTTCAATGGAAGTTCCCACTTAGGATAGGCCTGTTAAAGATGGAGTGGGATCAGCACACAGAAGAAGAGCTATATCGCCTGCAACGAACATTGGAACAAGAAACTAGCGCCATGACAGTCGTCACCCCTTCTGGTGATCTTTTGTTTATCTGGTGCGGCTTTGAAAGGGAGTCCGATTGGGGGCAAGAACGTTCACGATTTCAGTCGGTCGTCACTGAAGCGCCAATCGGACAACCGTTTGTATTTGTTCATAGTGAACCGATTTCCGAAATTCAATGCCTGTACGAAGTGTATCGAGAGATGGAGATGAAATGTGAGCTAAAGCTGTTATTACCAGAAAGAGATCATCACATGGCCGATCAGCTCACATTTAAGCGGGAAAGCGAGTTGATTCCCCCTCAGATGAACATCACATTGGAGCAAGACATTTTTGAGCATTTAGCCAATCGTCATTATCAAAAGGTACGGAAGGATCTGGAGCACATGCTCAGTGAAAGTCACTGTGAACGAAATCCGATTTTCTTAAAAAGCGTTCTCATGGAATTTTTTTATCGGCTTAAAAGTCAGTTTATTGTCCAATTACCGTTTGATCAGTACGTCCAAATTGTGCAGCAAATTGTCCACGTCGAAACGACTTCTGAGGCGATGAAAATGATCGACCGTTGCATTGACCTGCTAGAGGACGATCATCTCCAGGAAAATGAAAAAAACTACAGTCCGATCATACAAACGGTTTTGCAGCACATCCATCAACATTTTTCACAGGATTTATCGTTAAAAACATTAGGCCACTCGTTTCATATTAATCCTATCTATTTAGGGCAACTTTTTCAGCGAGAGGTCGGCTGTTCGTTTACGAAATATTTAAATCAACTACGAATTGACCGGGCGAAAAAATTGCTGTTGAATTCATACGATCGAGCTGGACAGATTGGAAAAAAAGTAGGGTATGGCGATGCGACTTATTTTTATAAACAGTTTAAAAAATATGAAGCGATGACACCGACCGAGTGGCGGAAAGTCCATAAGCATTCATAAAGGGCGTGAAAGCGCCTTTTTTTCGTGACTTCCCGAAGATTGTCCAATTATTAGTAATTACAGGTTCCCGCTCGATCGAGTGTGTTACACGTTTCCATCTCCAACCCTTTTACCGTTTAAAAACATTTACTTTTGCCAGTAAATTTAAGATATCTCAACTAGGAAGAATGTAAGGGGTTTCATAGAATGGAGGTATAGAACGATTACGCAGTTAGAGGGGGGAAGAGATGAATAAGATTCAACAAACACTAAAAAATATATATGACAATCGCATTTGGTTGTTGATGGTTTTACCGGGGCTCATTTGGCTCCTCGTTCTAAAGTATATTCCCATGTTTGGACAAATTATTGCGTTTAAAGATTTTCGTTTTCATCCGGATGGCTTTTTTGCCAGCCTGTACCATAGCGAATGGGTCGGACTTGAAAATTTTCAGTTTTTGTTTAGTACGAACGATGCGTTCATCATTACGAGAAATACGGTTTTATATAATGTCGTTTTTATTGTTCTCGGGCTTGTATTGGCTGTGGCGGTCGCAATTATTATTAGTGAGTTGACCAATCAAAAGCTGGCCAAAATCTATCAAACAGGCATGCTGTTTCCTCACTTTTTGTCCTGGGTTGTTGTCAGCTATTTTGTGTTTACGTTTTTAAGTATCGATCGTGGACTGTTCAATACGATTTTGTCAGCCATAAATATCGATCCTGTTGCTTGGTACAACGAACCTGGATATTGGCCTTATTTCATCATTACTATCAGCCAATGGAAAGGGGTCGGCTTTAGTAGCATCGTCTATTTAGCCGCCATTGTCGCCATTGATCGTACGTACTATGAAGCCGCCATTATTGACGGGGCAAGCAAGTGGCAACAAATTCGCCACGTCACGATCCCGATGATTATGCCGCTCATTATCATTTTAACAATCTTGAACATTGGAAGTATTTTTAGCGCGGATTTCGGCTTGTTCTATCAAGTGCCACGTGACTCAGGTCCGCTATATTCCGTCACTAATGTTATCGACACGTATGTTTATCGCGGGTTAATGACGATGGGGGACATTGGAATGAGCACAGCGGCGGGTCTATATCAGGCAACGGTTGGGTTTGTATTAATTTTAATCACAAACTATATCGTGAGGAAAATAGATGAAGAAAATGCCTTGTTCTAGATAGGAGAAAGGCGGAAGTCAGATGAGTGAACTCGCAAAACAAAACAGAAAAATGGCGGAGCTAGAGAGCACACCACCACCGAAGAAAAAGAAGACGTACAATCCGTACGGTTTTTCTGGATCTACTAATATTTTTATGCACACATTGATTGGAACGTTTGCATTCTTATGTATCTTCCCGTTTATTTATGTGATCATCATTTCCTTGACGAGTGAGCAATCGCTTGCGATGAATGGATACCGCATCATTCCAAGCGAATGGAGCTTCGACGCCTATCGTTACTTATGGCAAATGCGCTCAGAAGTGTTTCGGGCCTACGGGGTTACGATCTTCATCACGGTTGTTGGAACGTTGATGAGCGTCTCGATTATTGCGTTGTATGCCTATGCCATTTCAAGAAAGCAATTTTTATACCGAAAGCTGTTTACGTTTATTGCCTTTTTCACGATGCTTTTTAGCGGTGGAATGGTCCCGTTTTATATCGTCATGACACAATTTCTTGGTTTGAAAAACTCTGTCTGGGCCTTAATTTTACCAATGGCGGTTAACGCGTTTTATATCATTATTATGCGAACCTTTTTCCAACGCTCCGTCCCTGAGGCCATTTTAGAATCTGCTAGAATTGATGGAGCTGGCGAGTTTCGGATTTTTTTCAAAATTGTCCTGCCCCTTTCGATTCCTGGGATTGCAACCATAGCCCTGTTTAGTACGCTCGCCTATTGGAATGATTGGTTTAATGCTCTGCTCTTTATTGACGATCCAAAGCTTGTTCCATTGCAGTCGCTGCTCATGAGAATTGAGAATAACTTAGATTTCATTAGACAAAATGCGATGCTTTCAAGCCAAAACAGTGCGTTATTAGACTCGATTCCGCAAGATTCGGCGCGAATGGCCATGGTTGTGATTGCCACGCTTCCGATTGCCTTATCGTATCCGTTTTTTCAAAAGTATTTTGTCAAAGGACTTACGATTGGTGGAGTGAAGGAATAGTTGTCTCAAGAAGGAATCTTCCTTTTTGAAATAGATATTGAAGGAAAAAGAAATGGGGGAAAATGATGAAATCGTTTGTTATGAAGCTTGCGGTGATGGTGTTTTTGCTCGTTGGCCTAGTGGCATGTTCATCTGCCAATGAATCGAGTCAATCAGAGCCTGAGGGCCATGATGAGTCTGGGGAGCAGTCAGCTAATGAGACGGAGGCTACTGATCTAGACCATGTGACGCTGACGTGGTATATGATCGGTACACCACAACCTGACCTTGAACTTGTCATGGAAGAAGTGAACGCCTATACGGAGGAAAAAATCAATGCGACCGTCGATTTACGAATGCTCGATTGGGGCGAGTATGATGAAAGAATGCAAGTCATTACAACCTCAGGAGAAGCATACGATATTGCCTTTACGAGCTCGTGGGCTAACAACTATGCTTTAAATGCGAGACGGGGGGCGTTTTTAGAATTAAATGAGTTACTAGATGAGCACGGACAAGAAATGAAAGAGTTGATTGATCCCGCGTTTCTAGAAGGGGCACAAGTAGACGGTAAACTGTATGCTGTGCCAACGAATAAAGAAGTAGGGCAACAAGCTGTCCTGTCGTTTAACAACGAGTTAGTTGAAAAGCATAATCTCGACCTTTCATCCGTCCATTCATTGGCAGATTTAGAGCCGCTCCTGGCGGTCATTAAAGAAGAGGAATCTGACGTAACACCAATTGCCACGTTTGATGCTTACTTACCGTTTGATTCGATATTGCAAGAGGAAATGCCGTTTGCCTTTAGGCTAGAAGGAAACACGAACGAGGTAATCAATAAATACGAGGAAGACATTACGATGGAGACGCTTAAGACGATGCACGACTATTATAAAAAAGGCTACATTCGTCCAGACGCAGCAACGAGTACAGATTCTTGGCCGTTAGAGACACCGAATTGGTTCGTGCGTAAAGAGCTATACCAACCGTACGCTGAACTCATTTGGACACGAACCGCAGGATATGAGATCGCGACGAGACCTCTTCATGAGCCATACATTTTTAATAACTCTGTAACTGGATCCATGCAGGCGATTTCGGCAACATCGAAAAACCCTGAGCGGGCGATGATGTTTTTGAATTTGCTTAACTCAGACCCCTATTTACGAAACCTTCTGGATAAAGGAATTGAGGGTGTCCATTACGAGGAACTTGAGGATGGCACGATTAACGACTTGCCTGCACGTGTAGAACGCTATAACATGCCAAGCTTTGCGATTGGGAATCAGCTCATTCTAAAGTTATACGAAGATGACCCGCAAGATAAATGGGAAGCGTTTGAAGCTTTTAATGAAAGTGCGATTCCTTCACCAGCTCTCGGCTTTTACTTTGACTCGAATCCAGTGCGTACTGAAATTGCTGCGATTTCAAACGTGACGAGCGAATTCTCTCCAGCGCTGCTGAAAGGTGCTGTAGATCCAGAGGAGTATTTACCACTCTTTAATGACAAGCTGAACGAAGCTGGACTGCAAAAAGTGATCGATGAAATGCAGCGCCAATTTGATGAGTGGCAAGAACTGAATCAATAATTTGTTGCAGAAACCCTGTGCCTTTACAGGGTTTCTGTTCTTTAAAGAGAGCTAGCATTTTGCTTCGGTTAAGAGGATAATAGAGTTAAGTTTTGTAAAGGAGGATGGCACCATGAAGGTTGGAATCGATTTAGGTGGAACAAAAATAAAAGCGGCACTCGTTAGTGATGCAGGAGAGATAATTTCCGTGCAAGAATGCCCAACGGAAGCGGCGCAAGGTCCAGAGGAAGTAATGAACAAGATGATGTCTTTAACAGAAAAAGTCACGGATCATCAGCCGTTTGCCGGAATTGGAATTGGGGCACCGGGTCCGTTAAGCTCTACGGAAGGTACGATTCTTAGTCCACCGAACCTCCCAGGCTGGGATCATATTCATCTAGTTGATCGTTTTCAGGAGCAGTTTCAGTGCCCTGTGAAATTAGATAACGATGCCAATGTGGCAGCACTGGCGGAAGCTTTGCTTGGAAGTGGACAAGGATTTACGAGTGTTTTCTATTTAACGATCAGCACAGGCATTGGTGGCGGCTATGTTTTAGATGGGAGCATCGTTCATGGGGCCAGTGATTATGCAGGGGAAATTGGCAACATGATCGTTCAACCAAATGGCTATCAGCACGCAAATTTGAACCCAGGGTCACTAGAGGGGCTAGCAAGTGGAACGGCTATCGGACGAATGGCACGAGAGCGTTTTGGGGTTGAAGGTGGGACGAGAGAGGTATTTGACCGGATTCGCCGGGGAGATCATGATATGCAACGCTTAGTCGAAGAAGCGATGGACTATTTAGCGATCGGGATCGCGAATATCGCCCATACTGTAAATCCAGATGTCTTTGTTCTTGGCGGTGGTGTTATGAATGCGGATGATCTGATTTTACCGATCGTAAAAGAGAAAGTATCTCGCTACCTTTATCCAGGATTGGCACGATCAACAACGATCGTGAAGGCAAAACTAGGCGGTGACTCGGGCGTACTAGGTGCGGCGATGCTCGTTTAATCACAATGAAAACGGTTGCGAATTAGGCTCCTTTCTGTATACTAAAAACGTTGGGTCATAATTTAATAAGCACGCTCAAGCATTAGGTGGTTCAAACAATCGGTTGAATCTGAAAAGGGAAGCTGGTGAAAGTCCAGCACGGTCGCGCCACTGTAATAAGGAGCTACATGTGAAGAAACCACTGTCCAAAGGATGGGAAGGTACACATGGAGTGTTGATCTTAAGTCAGGAGACCTGCCTAATGTATGCACTTGCACCTACGCGTCATAGGGAGGAGTGATAGCTGTTTTACATATTGTTTTTAATCGTTGGATTCGTATGCTATCACAAACTCTCTTTCCTATGAAAAGAGGGTTTGTTTTGCTTTAAGAAGTTAGTCTAAGCAACGGCTTTCGCTAGATGACTTGCGACAAGCCGAGTTTTCAAATGACATTGAAAGGGCGGAGACATCCATGATCCAATCTTATCCGGTTGAACGATCAAGAACGATACAAACGAGGCTCGTATTACCACCAGATACGAATCATCTAGGGACGATTTTTGGTGGGAAAGTTCTCGCATATATCGATGAAATAGCTGCTTTAACAGCGATGAAGCATGCTAATTCTGCGGTGGTTACTGCTTCAATCGATTCTGTTGACTTTAAGTCGTCGGCTACTGTGGGTGATGCCCTTGAACTTGAAGGGTTTGTCACACATACAGGAAGAACGTCGATGGAAGTATATGTGAGGGTTCATTCGAACAACTTATTGACAGGAGAACGGACGTTAACAACCGAGTCGTTTCTAACGATGGTCGCCGTTGACGAATCAGGTAAACCAAAACCAGTGCCCCAGGTCGAGCCTCAGACCGAAGAGGAAAAACGGCTATACGAAACCGCGCCTGCACGAAAAGAAAACCGGAAAAAACGAGCAGCCTTAAGATAAGCTGCTCGTTTTTCTGCGTAAAATGATGAAATAATACTATTTTTAAAAACTATTAAATCCATTTCGATATCTAGCGAGCCGCTTCCTTTACTCGGTATTCAACTGCTTAATAGAAGGAGACATTCGTCCTTTGAAAAAGTCTAGGTGCTTTATTTATCGGATTTTTCAGACTATTTAACTGTGAAAGCTATATTCTCAGATCAGAGCAAAGATTTTTTTTAAAAGATGAAACGACATTTTTAGAAAACGCTTACATTTTTCTGAAATAACATGTATTCTAGAAGTAGATACAGAAGGAGGGAGCACGTTGAAGCGAGATCAACATTTTGAAACAAGAGCGATTCATACAGGCTATAAGCCTAACGAGCATTTTGACAGCTTAACCCCACCGATTTATCAAACCTCAACGTTTACGTTTGCTTCCATGGAGCAAGGAGGTAATCGTTTTGCTGGGGAGGAAGCTGGCTATGTTTATTCAAGGTTAGGCAATCCGACCGTTCAGATTCTTGAACAGCGGATAGCAGAGCTAGAAGGAGGAGAAGCTGCCCTGGCCTTCGGTTCAGGGATGGCCGCAGTCTCTGCCATTCTTGTTGGCTTGACGAAAGCAAACGACCATATCCTTGTCTCAAATGGTGTGTACGGGTGTACGTTCGGTTTGCTCACTATGCTGAAAGAAAAATACAACATTGACGCAACGTTTTCGCCAATGGACTCAGTTGAGGAAATCTTAGCAAACATTCAAGATAACACGACGTGTATTTATGTGGAAACACCGATCAATCCAACGATGCAGTTAATCGACCTTGAGCTTGTCGTGAGGGTAGCAAAAGAAAAAGGGATAAAAGTAATTGTCGATAATACATTTGCCACTCCGTACTTACAGCAACCGATCGCATTAGGATGTGATTTCGTTGTCCACAGTGCGACGAAATACATTGGCGGGCATGGCGACGTTGTGGCAGGCGTATTAATTGGCGACAAAGAAACGATTCAACTGATTCGAAAAACAACGCAAAAAGATATGGGTGGCGTCATTTCTCCGTTTGATGCATGGTTATTGCTACGGGGGTTAAAGACGTTAGCGGTCCGAATGGATCGTCACTGTGAAAACGCTGAAAAACTAGCGGAAAAACTAAAGGAACACCCGAAGGTAAGCACGGTTCTCTATCCAGGTGATTTTGAGCACCCTGATCATTCGATCGTTGCAAAGCAAATGAAAAAAGGGGGCGGGCTACTCTCATTTGAGATAAAAGGAACAGAGGCAGACATAGCGAAAGTTGTTAATCAGCTTAAGCTCATTCGAATTGCCGTTAGTTTAGGTGATGCGGAAACATTAATTCAACACCCCGCGACGATGACACATGCCGTCGTTCCTGAAAAAAGACGGACCCAAATGGGGATCTCTAAAAAATTGCTACGGATGTCTGCTGGTCTTGAAGCTTGGCAAGACGTGTGGGCAGATTTAGAGCAAGCATTAAATCAGTTGTAGACATCAGAAAGCTGAGTATTAAGCTCAGCTTTTTTCTTTTTGCCCACCATTAAGAGCCCGTGACTCGCCCCCCATTTGGATGCAAAATTTGTCCTGTCAAATATTTAGAGTCATCCGATGCAAGAAAGACGAAGCTTGGTGCAACTTCAAACGGCTGCCCCGGTCGGCTTAGTGGAGTGTCCGATCCGAACGTAGGAATCGAATGAGCAGGGTATGAAGATGGGATGAGCGGTGTCCAAATCGGTCCTGGGGCGACGCCGTTTACACGAATTTCTTGGTCGGCTAGAGATCCAGACAGGGCACGGGTGAAAGTCGTAACCGCTCCTTTTGTGGCAGCATAATCGATAAGCTGTGAGTGACCAAGATAGGAAGTGACGGAGGTTGTATTAATAATTGCACTACCTTTTTTCAAATGGGGGAGGGCAGCTTTCGTCATAAAAAAATAGGCGTAGATATTCGTACGAAATGTAATGTCAAGCTGCTCTTCTGTTATGTCCAATAGACTCGTTTGTCTAAATTGAACAGCATGATTATTGACAAGTACATCAAGCTTGCCAAAACGTTCGATCGTTTTTTCCACGACTTTAACGGACATTTGTTCATGTTGAAGGTCACCAGGCACGAGCAAACAATCTCGTCCGATCTCCTCTACCCGTTTTTTTGTTTCGATCGCGTCCTCATGCTCCGATAAGTACGAAATGACAAGATCTGCCCCTTCCTTAGCGAAGGCATAAGCAACAGCGCGCCCGATCCCACTATCTCCACCAGTAATAATAGCCACTCGATCAAGGAGCTTATGACTGTGGGGCCGATGGGGGTTTTCTGAGATTGGCCTAGGCTCCATTAAATATTCAAGTCCTGGGTGCCACGGCTGAGATTGAGGAGGGAAATGAACAGGAATGTCATCACATTTTTGGTGCGTGTCAATCGGTTCATGTTTCGGATACATCCTCTCACACCTTTCAAGTTCTAGACAGTAGCCCAGTATATGTAAATTAAGTGGAAAATGTTACTTTATATAGGAGTTAATTCATTGTGTATCTTTCACAATTTCTACGAATTAATGTTAAGATTAAACGTGAGAATACTGAAAATAAATCGTTATTTTGTTAGAAATGAACATTTAACTGTTGACCTTTAGGTTTGTGTGTTGTAAATTAACAAAGGAGGATGTTATAAATGAACATTCAAAAGGATGGAAAAAATGTGACCTCTCGGAGGGAATGGATCGAAAAGCTCGTTGAATCAAAAGGGAAAGTGGACATTGAAGAATTAGCTTCTCATTTTGGCGTGTCCTCGATGACCATCCGTCGCGATTTGATGCACTTAGAAGAACATAACAAGCTGATCCGAACACATGGTGGCGCCGTCGCTCCAAGTTCACTTATTGGCGAAACTCCTTACGCACAAAAGCAGACTGAGCATTTAATGGAGAAGCAGCTCATTGCAAAGCAAGCGAGCACCCTTGTCCCTGAGGGAGCAACAATTCTAGTAGACTCAGGAACGACGACCTTAGAGCTTATTAAGCTCCTTAAGGATCGAAACGATTTAACGATTGTCACAAATGACATTACGATTGCCGCTGAACTAGTGAATGCCTCACCAAAGTGCATTGTCACAGGAGGGGAATTGCAGTCAGGGGTTGGCGCGTTGTTTGGTCCGCAGACAGAAGGGATGATTCGTGAACTTCACGTAGATCTGTTTTTCCTTGGTGCCCATGCTGTGGATGAGGCTGCCGGTGTAACAGCTCCAACCTTGGAGAAAGCAGCGATAAAAAAACGAATGATGGAAGCTGCGCAGACGACATGGCTCATTTGTGATTCGAGCAAATTTTCGAAGCGGGCGTTTGCGAATGTTTGCCAGCTGACAAAATTAGAAGGAATCATTACGGATGCTAATTTTTTTACTAGCTTTAAGCATGAAAACTATCATGACAACATGGTGATTGCACAGGCTTAATGATAGGAGGCCACAACTGTGAGAATAGGCGTAATTGCAGATGATTTAACGGGAGCGAATGCGACAGGCGTTCGACTCGTAAAGCAAGGATTTCCCGCAGCGACGGTCGTGCACAGCGCGAGTGTCCCGTCCGGGGATAATTACCAAGCATTGATAATGGATACAGACAGCCGTTACGTTCGTTCTGCCATTGCGGCAAAGCGTGTGACGGATGCGATGAATCAGTTGAAGCGATGGGGCGCACGAATGTTTACGAAACGGATTGATAGTACGTTAAGGGGAAATATTGGCGTCGAGCTTGATACGATGCTTGCTGAGCTTGGTGAGTCGTCAGTGGCGATTGTCATGCCATCCTTTCCTGACTCAGGCCGAACAGTCACAGGTGGCTATTTACTCGTTCATGGCGTTCCAGTTCAAGATACATTTGTATCAAAAGACCCTGTTTCGCCGATTATCACATCGTATGTTCCAGATTTGTTACGCAAGCAGACGAAACACCCTGTCGGCTATGTTGGATTACATGAAGTGATGAGTGGAAGAAACGTCATTTTACAGCATGTAGAGCAGCTCATTAGCGAAGGAAAGCGTCTAATTGTCATTGATGCGGTGACGAACGAGCAAGTGGATGATGTAGCAAAAGCGGTAGCGGTGATTAAGGATCGACCGATCGTTCCGGCTTGTCCTGGCCCTTTTACTGCGGCGTACGTTCGCGCTGTTACCCAGCAGCAACAGGAGGATGCCCGCCTTCTTGTAGCGGTAGGAAGCGCTACCTCACTAACAGGTAGACAGCTTGATTATTTAATTACCAAGCTCGATGCTTCTCCCATCTACGTTAACCCAGAGCCTTTAGCCAGTTATACGAGCACCTGGGATGAAGAAGTGGAACGGGCGACAAAAGCGGCCCAGGAAGCGGGAAAAACAGAAAAAATTCTTATCGTCACAACGTATAAGCCAGGCCAACAGCTTGTGAACCTAAAAGAAAAAGCCAAGCAAGAAAACACGAGCGAGGATGCATTAGCGAAACGGATTACAGACGGTTTGGCGACGATCAGCCGGCAAGTGCTAGCAAGTGATGAACTATCCTTTGCTGGTTGTTTTACGAGCGGGGGAGATGTGACCGCCTCCATGTGTGCTCTTGGGCGAGCGAACGGTATTGCGTTGCAGGATGAGGTTCTCCCTTTAGCTGCCTTTGGAACGTTTGTAGCTGGTTATTTTGATGGCCTGCCAGTTGTGACGAAGGGCGGGCTTGTAGGAGATGAAACATCGATTTACGACTGCGTGCAATATTTGTTAGCACATGTAAGCAAATGTCAACTACAGAAATAGGAGTGAGAGAGATGAACAAAAAACCAATCATTGCGATTCCGATGGGAGATCCTGCAGGGATCGGTCCGGAAATTACAGTCGGGGCATTAAACAAAAAAGAACTCTATGACGTAGCGAACCCTGTTGTCATCGGCCACGGAGATATGCTAGAAAAAATGCTCCCTGTGATGAAAGCAGACTTGACGATTAACCGGATCACGACCGTCGATGAGGCGATGTTTGAATATGGCACGATTGATGTGATTCATCTTGATAACTTGAATGTAGCCGAGGTGAAAATGGGAACTGTTCAAGCACAGTGTGGCAAGGCCGCATTTGAGTACATTCGTCATGCTGTTCAATTAGCAAACGATAAAAAAGTAGACGCCTTAGCGACGACACCGATTAACAAGGAATCATTAAAAGCAGCTGAAGTCCCGTACATCGGACATACGGAAATGCTAGCTGATCTAACGAAGACCGAGGATCCGTTAACGATGTTCGAAGTTCACAGCATGCGGATTTTCTTCTTAACCCGTCATTTGTCACTGAAAGATGCCATTGATCAAATGACGAAAGAGCGGGTTCACGACTATTTGCTTCGCTGTGATAAAGCGCTCGAGAAATTAGGTGTAAAAGAAAGACGCTTTGCTGTCGCAGGCTTAAATCCTCACAGTGGGGAAAATGGCTTGTTCGGCCGTGAGGAAATGGATGAAATTACTCCGGGAATCGAATTAGCGAAAAAAGACGGCATCAACGCAGTCGGTCCTGTTCCCGCTGATTCTGTGTTTCATCATGCACTTAACGGTCGCTATGACGCAGTGTTGTCCCTTTACCATGATCAAGGGCATATTGCGGCAAAAATGACCGACTTTGAGCGGACGATTTCGATAACAAACGGTCTACCATTTTTACGTACATCCGTCGATCACGGAACGGCCTTTGATATAGCTGGGAAAGGGATCGCAAGCACGGTCAGCATGGAAGAATGCATTAAACTAGCGGCTAAATACGCGCCGCATTTTGTAACAGCGTAACGTTCTGGTTGTTACGAAGGCATGCGGAGAACGCGTGCCTTCGTTCAACATAAACATGGGGGAAAAGAGGGATAATGATGGAAGTTTCAGGAGCTCAAATGATTTTAGGTCTTGTCATTGCCATTATGGTTTTAATTTTTCTAGTCATCAAAACGAAAGTGCATGTCTTTTTAGCCCTGATCATCGCGGCTTCAATAACCGGTCTAGTCGGAGGGATGGCACCGCCTGATGTTGTAAGCGCCATCACAGAAGGATTTGGAAGCACGCTCGGGTCTGTGGCGATCATTATCGGTTTCGGTGTAATGATGGGACGAATATTAGAAGTATCTGGAGCGGCCGAACGACTAGCTTATACGGTCGTCAAAGTGTTAGGAAAGCGCAAAGAGGAGTGGGCGATGGCTGTTACGGGCTATATCGTATCGATTCCTATATTTGTAGATTCTGCCTTTATTATATTAAGTACATTAGCGAAAGCGCTATCAAAGAAAACAGGGAAGTCCATTGTTACGCTCGCCATTGCCCTTGCTGGTGGAGCGGTCGTTATGCACCATGCTGTACCACCGACACCTGGGCCGCTAGGGGTTGCAGGAATTTTTGATGTGGACGTTGGCTTAATGATCTTATCGGGGTTGATCTTTGGGATTCCGATTATCATTGTTACCGTTTTATATGCAAAATGGATCGGGAAAAAAATCTATCAGCTTCCCGATGATGACGGCTTAGGATGGATTAGACCAGAGCAAGAGGTGAACGTCGAGGATTGGCTTGAAGAGAAAGAAAACAAAGAGCTACCATCGTTGCTTCGCTCCGCTGCACCGATTGTCGTACCGATTCTCTTAATTTTCATGAATACGACGGTAACGGCCATCGGATTAGAAGGAACGCTCGTAGAGTACGTTCAATTTTTCGGTTCCCCCGTGATCGCTGTTGGGATTGCAGTCCTCCTTGCCATCTATGGATTATTCAACCACGTGAAGCGCTCGGAAGCTCTTGATCGAATGGAGGAAGGGATTCAGACAGCTGGGATAATCTTGTTAGTTACAGGAGCAGGTGGAGCCCTTGGTTATGTGCTACGCCAAACAGGAGCTGGAGATTATATAGCCGAACTTGTAGTTGATACAGGAATTCCTGCGATTTTGCTTCCGTTTGTGATCGCTTCGCTCGTCCGCTTGATTCAAGGAAGCGGGACGGTTGCCATGATAACGGCTGCGTCAATTTCTGCGCCAATCTTAACAGGGATGGATGTGAACCTTGTCCTAGCCGCGCAAGCAGCGGCCCTCGGAGCGATGGTGTTTTCCTACTTCAATGATAGTCTGTTTTGGGTCGTGAACCGCACGATTGGGATTAAAGACCCGAAAGAGCAAATGCTCGTTTGGTCTGTCCCAACAACGCTCAGCTGGTTAACGGCACTCGTTTGCTTACTTATCGCCAATCTCATTTTCGGATAAAAGCGAAAGCGTTCCTTCTCTTAAGGAAGGAGCGTTTTTTGTTTTTGTTAAAAATGTATCATGAAGCACGAAATGAATGGCTTTCTGAATGATAAAAATAAAATGAATAGTATAGTAGAAAGAGAGAATCTTGGAATACATTTTTGTAACTGATTATATGATTAGGCTTGACGCATAAAAAAAACAGAAAGGATGAGTGACCGTTGAAGCAGAGTAAAAAATTTGCATGGACGTGGACCGTTAAAGAATCGTGCTTAGAAGAATACGTGGCGATGCACGTAGATCCGTGGCCAGAGGTGTTAGCAGAACATACAAAAGCAGGAATTCGTAACTACTCCATCTTTCAAAATGGCAATCAATTTTTCTACTGTTTTGAATGTGATGATGTAGACGCAGCTTTTGCTTACATCGCCGAAAGCGAAGTGTGTCAAAAATGGAATGACCTCACGTCAAAGATGGTCGAAGGTTCGTTTGATTTTAAGGAGTCTAACCCGATTAAGCCGTTACGAGAAGTGTTTTATTTACCGTAAAACAGAGGAGAAAGGTAGAAATAGATCTGCCTTTTTCCTATCCTTTTTCTTCAATAGGAGCCCCAACATAATAAGCCTGTTTTCCAGGAAACAAATTGATCGCGCAGAGGACCAAAGTCAGGACAAGGGTTAGGATGGCTCCAGATGCAACGACCAGCTTAACTGAAAAGAACTGAGCCGACACAGCGAAGGTCGTCGTCATTGCGATGATAAGGGCTGCTTCCACAAGGCCATATAGGCTAGCGATCCGCCCCATGACCTCCACCGGGATGTTGTTTTGGTAGAAGGTCATAAAGCCGGTGTTGGCAAAAGCATTTGCAAGGGCTAGAACGAATACACCAACGGATGCGATGACAAAGCTAGACGAAAATGCAAAAATAAGATAGCCCACGGCCACAAACACAGAGCCAATACCAATTAAATAGGAGATGCCCCATTTTTTCGCAAAAGCCACGTTCAAAAATGAGCCGACTAAGATTCCAGCCCCTGCAAGACTAACGAGGAATCCGTACTCACTATCGGTTAAGAGAAGAACTTCCTTTGAAAAAGCAACCTCTAGGGAATCAATCGCTGTTTGCATGACGATAAAGCCGCTGAAGAGAACGTACACGGATATCACGTAAACATGCATTCGGCTGAAGCTTATGACGAAACGCCAATCGTCTTTTAATAGATGGAGCGACATTTTCTTTGTTTTCTTCACCTTTTTCTGCTTTTGCTCCTTTTCCACATTTGGCATGAAGCATGTAACAACGGCAGAAAAGAAAAGAGCACCAGCATTAATAATAATCGCATAGACGGGTGTTCCGATAAGAAACAAAACGCCTGTAATGGCAGGGCCGATAAAAAATGCACCTGAATCAAGTAAACTTCTAAGAGAGTTAAACCGTTGCCGTTGGTGGGCTGGGATTAACCGAGTAATGTAACTCATTGACGTAGGATGGTAAACCGACGCGGCCATATGAATGAAAAAGACAAGTACATAGATCAGCCACAATGACGAAGAAGCGATCGCAAGAAGGGTGATAAGCCCACCTTGGATGACGTCTAGGCCGATCATAAGTCGCTTCTTATTCATTCGGTCGATTACGCTCCCACACCACCAGTTCGTAACGATTGTCGCGAGCGGTCTGATGAGATATAAGGCAGCCACTGCAAGGGCAGAGCCTGTCATTTGGAAGACGATCAAATTCAGGGCAATGAAGTACACCCACACACCTATAGATGAAATCCCGATACTAAACAGTAAAATCATTGGATATTTCCAATTATTCAAAGAAAAACACATCATCCTTTTTCCTCCTTACCGCGTTATGAACAAAAAAACGTCCCCAAGACTGATAAAAGTCTTGGGGACGATCACTTGTCGTGGTGCCACCCCAGTTCGTCCATATATCACGATATGAACCTCATGTGTATAGTGAGCCTATACATTGCTAGATAACAGGAGCTCCTGTCACACCATCCCAACCTTTGGATTAAATGCTTGCCGGCCGGCGTAGGGTTGTTCCGATGTGCCGCTCAGAGTCTTGCTTCCATACAGCTCTCCTACCCGTTCTCAGCAACTACAGGCTTTCTGTGAGGAAAGGGATGTATGTACTCTTCTCTTCATCGCGTGTTAGGTTTGAGGAACATATTAGCATGGCATGAAACCAGTGTAAAGGATTTTTTTCAATCATTTGCTGAGAAGGGATTTTTTATGAGAACGTGGAAGAGTTTCTAATGAAGGAGGTGTCGTGCGTTGGCAAGTAAGGTTGAACGGTTAGATCAACGCTTGGCCGAGCTCTCGCCCAAAAACATCGGCGAGCAAGTGCGAAAGCTTGTGATCGAAATTTATGGAATAGATTTGCAGGTAGTCTCGGATAAAAACGTTGGAAAACAAGCTCGGTATCGGGAAACGCTTGTGACTGAGTTGTTAGCGGCTAATTCTCGTTACTCAAGAGAGGCTGTCCACACATTGTCAAAGGTTGAGTTTTTAATAGAATACTTGAACAGTACGGGGGAAAGATCACCTGAACGTATTCGCGAGCTCATTAATGACATTTTCGGAATCAATTTATACGGAATTTCTAGCTTAGAGGGAAAGGGTTTAGCCCTTTATTCAAAAGGTCAATGGCTCGTCAAAGGAGAACAAGATTTGTTTATTCTGCATACAAGTGCGAGTGATGAAGAAGTTTGGATTTATCCAACGGAGTACTTCAAACACCGAAGGGATGATCAGTTGTGGCCAGAATCGTTCAAGCATCGATTAGAGGCGCTTGGCTTCGTTTTTGACGATGAGCGAAAGGCTTATTCCTACAGGGAGCCAACGGGAACGTCGATTCCGAACGATTTTAAAGTGACATCGACGCAAAGTGTACTCGAAGAAATCGCGTGCATTCGAAACAAAATGTCTAAGGGAGAGGGGCTTCATTCATGAAAGGGAAGTATACGGTTTGGATCTTTTTTCTATTGATAGTCGTAGGGTGTCAGCACCATGAGGAAAAGCCGCTGACGTTTTATAGCGAAAGTGAAAATTGGCGTGGGGAGCTTATCATACAAGCAGAAGATACGGAATAGGAAAAAGCTACCACTGCCTTTCAATACATCGGACCTGCTACTGACATCGAGAGGGTCACCATATATTCACCAATCTCATCCACCTATGATTCCCATCCTGTTGAAGCACCTGTTGGAAGCATCCAGGCTGACGATGTCTTAAAACGTGACTATGAGAATCACGGATTCCTAGGGCTGTTATATGTAAATGATGAAGTAACTTTTATAATTGAATGGGAGGAAGAAAAGATGGAAAAAATCGAAGAAATCCGTTTCTATCATGAAGAATGAACACTACAAGTAAGAGGAAGCCGGGAGCTGTTGTCCCGGCTTTATCTTTCATGTCCAATTGGTTTGATCCGTTCAACCACGAATGATCGCTGCATCATAGCCTAAGTTACGAAGCCGGCGTGCAAATGCTTCAGCGTTCGCTCGGTTGGCAAAAGCACCTACTTGTACTTTCCAGAGGCCGCCTTCTTGAAAGACAAATGGCGTGATCCCATCATTTTGCAATTGATCTCTTAACCTTAAAGCATTCGACCGATTCGCAAAAGCACCTGACTGAACTTTAAAAAGGGCTCCATTGTTTTGGCTCGGTGGTGGAGGAGAAACTTGATTTCGTCTGAGGTTAAAGGCACTTGCTAGACCGTTGACATGACCGCGGGCAATTAGCTGTAGAACGGAAGCTCGGCGCAACAGGGCAGCATCATTGGCGTTATCAACAAAAAGATTTTCGGTGAGTAGGGCAGGCATTCGAGACAGTCTTAACACGGCAAAATTTGCTGACTTTTGTCCGCGATCACGAACATTAAGTTGTTGAACGATTGCGCGATGAATCGTTTGTTGCAACTGACGTGTGCGCGTGGGGCGACTAGAATGAATAAATGATTCAAATCCTGTGCCGCCTCCTGCATTATTATGAATCGACAAGAAAAAATCAGCGCCCCAACGATTGGCCATATTGGCTCGCTCGTTTAGGCTCACACTAACGTCACGATCACGGCTCATGCGAACCTCTACATTTTGATACTCATTGAGCAACATCTCACGAATGTGTCTTGCAATGGCCAACGTGAGATTTTTCTCCTGGAGCCCATTGGCGACTGCACCAGGATCGGAGCCACCGTGTCCTGGGTCTATAAAAATTTTAGCCAAGCATGATCACCTCTTAGTCAAGTTTCTCTATTACGGTATGAAGTTTGACTATAAAGGGCACGGCATTCGCTTAACTGGTTATAAACAAAATAATAAAACGCCTTAGTTTCTTTAAATAAAATGATCAACTGAACGGATCTCAGAGAAAAATTACACGAACATGGGCGCAACTTCACTCTATTCGCATAACGTACAATAGGATAGAAATGGGGAGGAGGTGTAAAGGTGTATCAACATATTGTCAAGCCGGGAGAGACGATTGCACAAATAGCTCTCGATTATCGTACGCCAGCCCAATCGATTATTCAGGCGAATCAGCTCATCGATCCGAATCGGATTTTTGTTGGGCAACGTTTGACAATTCCAGGGTTCCCTGATCCGACCCAACTCCCTTATCGAATTGACGTATCAACGAATAGACGAACGTTAACGTTGCGAACACAGCCAGCTGGAGAAGTGGTGAAAGTATATCCGATTGCCGTTGGACGAATTCTCCATGAAACCCCTGTGGGAGAATTTATTATCATTAACAAAGCCCCGAACCCAGGAGGGCCGTTTGGTACGATGTGGATGTCGTTATCGAAACAGCACTACGGAATTCACGGGACAAATGACCCGGCTTCAATCGGTCGAGCGGTTTCAAGAGGATGCATTCGGATGTACAATGAAGATGTGGAAGAATTAGCACGAATGGTTCCAATTGGTACACCGGTTTTTATCCAGCCATAGAAACCAGAGGGCAATGCTTTCTGGTTTTTACTAAGATTACATATAGGACAAGAGAGGAGACAGAGAAGGTATGCATGAGCTTCGCTTTAAAGAAGAGGAATTTTCCCTTCATCGTGATGAATATGGGCGCCATTTTATTCACGTGTATGACTATGAGTCTGTCGTCATACTTGCTCAGAACGGCGAGCATTTTGTCTTGATTAAACAATTTCGTCCTGCGCTGGGTCGCGAGATTATTCAACTGCCAGGAGGTGGGGTAAAAACGGGAGAGAGCTTGGAAGAGGCTGTTAGACGTGAAATGTTAGAGGAAACAGGCTATGAATGTGGCGAAGTGCAATATCTTGGAGGGTGTTTTCTCGCTCCATGGCTGACAAATGAAATCACCCATGTGTTTTATACAAATCAAGTTCGCTGCGTAAGGGATCCGTCTCTTGAAAGCCATGAAAAAATTGAACTCGTTCAGCTATCTGTCGATGACTGTCTACAAAAGTTAAAAGACGGGACGCTTCAAGATGGTGAGCTTGCTTTCGCTGTTTGCCAAGCCATGATTCGCGGCTTGCTCCCGCAACGTATGGTAAAATAGTGGTTATTCTCGTCCTCGAGAAGGAGACGCCTGTGGAACAAGGATCTCACGAAGAACTGATGGCGAAAAAAGGCGTCTATTACGACATGATCGACCGTGGGCAACAGACATTAGCAGAAGGAGAGGTCATTCGATGAAGCATGCCATGGGGTTATTCAAGGTGCCGTTTGAATCGATCAAGGCCGGAAGGAAAACGGTCGAAGTTCGTCTAAATGATGCGAAGAGACGGCAGGTAGCGGTAGGAGACACGATCGAATTTACGAAACTTCCTGAAAAAGAGGAAACCTTAAAAGTAGTAGTCACTAAACTTAGAAGCTACGATACCTTTGAAGCGATGTATAAAGAGATTCCTTTCGAAGCGTTCGATTGTGAAGGATGGACAATGGACGAAATGCTAGACGGAACATATGAAATCTACACTTCAGAACAAGAAAACGAATGGGGAGCGCTTGCGATTTACGTGGAGCGAATGTAAGAGGAGTAGGGAAGGGGCAGGGGATATTCCTTGAATCATGTATTGGTCATGGAAACGGAATTAACAGCAGAGCCATTATTGAAACCCATTTAAGTGGCCGTCAAAAATTATGCGCATCATGCGCTTTCTTTTTCTCGAATATGATGATTGTATGCACAGCAACTACTGGAGACAAAATACACCTGTTTTCATGATAGGTGCATTTTGTCTATTCCTCTCTTTTTTGCTGCCCATCTAATCCCTAAAGCACATCTGCTTCTTCGATATTCCGAAAGGTGAGATAAGCAAGTAAAATTCCGATACAAGCAAGAGTCACTGGAATGATGGTAATTGAACTTAGGGAAAAACCGTTATTGTTGGATGTGACGATTGCAATTAATAATAAGCCTGATACGATCGTAGTCGGGACTGATTTCTTGAGCATACCAAAGTATACTGGAGCCAAGCTGATTCCACTTGATGTTGCAGTGCTTATCAATAACGATTTCGCATGATCTATTAAAAGGTAATGGGATAGTTGATCAGGGACAAGAGAAAAATGCTCCGATAGGAAGAAAAACGCTGTTGTGACAAAAGCATTGGACAGGAGAATCGTGACAAATGTAAAGAAAAAAACGATGATCAGCTTGGCTGCAAATAGTTTTTTCCGCTGGATTGGATAGGAAAACATGACCGTAATCGTTTTATATTTGTATTCCTCGATCACCAGCCTGGCAATTAAGACAGCCGCGAATACAACAAATGTCACTTGAACCAGCACATTGATCAAGCTGAACGCTTCTCCATACGTTTGAAAAGCGTAGATTCCCTCCAACTGTTCTAAGAAAGTAATTCCGGTAACAAAAAGGGCAATGAGCACGTTGGCTATTATGATTCCTCTAATGTAGCCGCTGAAACGAACCTTCTTAAATTCTAGTTGAATCAACTTCAGCACTGTTTTCATCTCCCTCGATTAAATTCATAAAGTAGTCTTCAAGCGAATGATTTTTCCTTGCAATTGCTTCAATGTTCACATCGTTTGAGATAAGTGTTTTAGATAGTTGATTTTGAGTTAAGTGGTGGTCATATATACGAATCAATGATTGATCCATAAGCTTAACGTTTTTCAGTCCCAACTCATTGTCTAATACATATAAAGCTTTCCTTGCATCATAAGTCAACAATTCGATGTACTCTGTCTGTTGACTTCGAATGTCGTCCAATGCCACTTCCGCTACAAGCATTCCATTTCGAATGACACCGACTGTATCGGCGATCTGTTCAATTTCAGACAGAATATGGCTAGAAATGAGTATTGTAACGCCATATTCGTTGCACAATGTTTGAAATAGCTGTCTGATCTCCTTTATCCCAACCGGATCCAGACCATTGATTGGCTCATCTAAGATGAGCAACTCCGGTTTCGTACATATTGCTCGAGCGATTCCGAGTCGCTGTTTCATCCCGAGCGAAAAGTCTTTAACTGCCTTACTCCCAGTAAGTTGTAACTTTACCATTTCCAATGCTTCTTCGATCGCACTAGGTTTATAGTACCCCATGTATTCACAATGCAACTCAAGATTTTCGCGGGCTGATAATTTTTCATAAAAAATCGGAAATTCTATCATACTACCAATTCTCTTTAACATTTCATAGGATTGAGAGGTGAGACGTTGACCGAAAAGCTCAATTTCTCCTGCGGATGGTTTAACTAAGTTCATCAACATTTTCATTACAGTCGTCTTACCTGCACCATTTGGACCTAAGAAACCGTAAATCTCTCCTTTATTAACGTGTAGATTTAGATTGGAGATGATTTCTTTGCCTTGAAACGTTTTCGTTAGATTGCGTGTCGTAATGACCTTTGTCACAGTTGAGCCTCCTTTCAGCTTAATCTTAGTGTAAGGGGCAGAGCTTGATATTTACTTACTAAAACCTTAAGAAAATCTTACGTTAAAAAATCGCAGCTTCATGGCGTGAATTACCCAGTTATTCGCTTTAGCTTGACGATGAAAGATGTTCGGTCGTATGGTCGACTTTCCAAATGAATATGCCCGTTTAATCTTTCTGTGAGGCGTTTCGTAATGGTCAACCCGAGGCCGCTCCCTTGATACTGTTTATTTCTTGAATCTTCAAGTGTGTACAGTCGTTCAAATACTTTTTCACGGTCCTTATCCGAAATTCCTTTTCCACGGTCCCACACTTCAATGGATACGTACGCATCATCATGATAAAGTCGTAATCCGACCATCTTTCCGTCTTTCCCGTAACGGATGGCATTTGAGATCAAATTATCTAAAATCCGGTCTAATGCTTTTTCATCAGCTAACACATAAAATGGTTGGCTGGGGATCTCGATTTCGACTTGCAGTTTCTCGTTTTGAATCAGGTCAAAATAGGAGAGAATCCGGTTTTTGCAAAGTTCGTTTACAGCCACCTTTTTGAACGTTAAGTTCTGATCTCCCGCCTCTAATTTGGCTAAATCAAAAAACTTATTTATTAACTCAATGATTTCAATCGTTTTCGTTTGAACTTTTTCAAGTCTTTCTCTGTCGTTCGCTGAGCCTTTCCCTGCAAGTATTGTCTCAACATAACCGTGGATAACCGTTAACGGTGTTTTCAAATCATGTGAAATGTTTGCTAACATTTTTCTCATCGATAATTCTGTCCGCTGGTAATTGGCCGTTACTTGATTATGCTCCTCGATAAGATCGTTGATTGCTCGCAGCAGTTCTCGAAGCTGCGCATCCCCGGTAAAGACCATAACTGTTTCAGCTGATTGGCTTGTTCGAATCTCATCGAGTTTATGAGTCACATAAGCAAGCTGTTTATTTCGTTCAAGATTTTGTTTGGATTGCATTAGGCAGATGAACAGAAGAAGAACGAGCGTGATGCTCAGTAGTAGAGTCATTCAAACTCCCCCATCCGGTAACCGATTCCCCAAATCGTTTTGATATATTGTGGCTTGGAAGGGGTGTCTTCAATTTTTTCTCTTAACCGTCTGATATGAACATTAATGACATTTTCATCGCTATAATAGTCATCATTCCAAACGGAACGATACAACTGCTCTTTCGTAAATACTTTTTTCGGATGGGTCACAAACAACTTAAGAATCTGAAATTCTTTGGCAGTTAGTTTGATTTCTTCGCCCTTTTTTTTGACCGTAAAGCTGCTTAGCTCAACTACTAATTCATGAATTTTTATTCTTTCGTTCTCAGCACTCTGGCTTGCTTGAGCGTAATTGACCGTTCTGCGAATAGCGGCCTTGACCCGAGCCGTTAATTCAATCATGGAAAAAGGTTTCGTTATGTAGTCATCGGCGCCAAATCCTAATCCGAGTGCTTTATCTACATCACTGTTTTTTGCTGACATAATGAGAACAGGGACAACACTCTTCGTTCGAATCCATTGTAAGCAATCAATCCCGTTTCGTCTTGGTAGCATCAGATCAAGTAAAACAAGGTCATACGTATTTTGCTCAAACAGTCGTGTGGCTTCTTCGCCATCAAAAGCGCAACAAACATGATAACCCTCAAGCTGTAAATGCTCTTTCACCATCTCACTGATTGAAACATCATCTTCAATAAGTAATATTTTGTGTTCTATCATCATCATCCCACCATTTTACAATAATCTACTACACTTCCCAATTTTATCATACTAACGGTAGTTCAGGAGTTTTGAGCACTACTAAATGCTGACAAAACACATGCTGCACGATGAAAAAAGTAAACAAAGTTGACATAGAGTCATTATGTTACAGTTAAATAAGGAATACAAAGGAATGGAGGCGAGGTTTCATTGAAGAAGATGATTGACAATAGAGGAGAAGAGCATGAGTGGACGCTTATAATGGTTACAGTTTTCTCTCTGATCACTTTTAAAAAGATTGCGAAACCAGAACGATATGAAAATAAATTAAAAGGTACGTTCACATTTTACTAAAAAATTAGGGGAGATTATTTACCAAGTATCCCTCATAAGGAAGCAGCCTTAGATTAAGCAACCTAAGGCAAGGTATTGTCATTTTTCCAACAAACGGTTTACCTCTATAACGGCTTCCAGTTTAAGGCTTCACGCTTCACTTCTTAGCTCTAAACACGAAATACCCAATTGAGCTTCCGTGGATGTCCAAAAAGGCTTGATGCTGTTGCAAGGTGGAGAAGAGCTCGTCATCGATCGCCGAGGGCATCCAGTCAGGTGCTTCGCTTTCGTCGGGCCGTGCTTCTTGGACGTTACCCCGCTTGAGGACATCCATGTGAGAAAAGCCATTGTTCGTCAGAGTGGTCATCCACTCCTTCTCCGTCGGTAATTGGTTGACGCCATACACCTTCGTTAGTTCTTCGCTAGTAAACACATCTAGTGGCTTGAGCGCCATCATTTCAATCCCAAGCAAGCTGCCTGTTTTCTTTAGTACCCGGGCGCATTCTGACAGCGCTCGATTCATCGAAGTGAAAAACAGCACTGATTCGGAAAGGATAAAGTCAAAGGTGTTGTCCTTGAATGTAAGCTGCTCCACGTTCCCTTGTTGAACTGGAATGTTCAGCTCTTTTTCTTGAAAACGCTGCTTCGCTTTTTCGACCATGACTGGATGTATATCCACACCGTTAAGCTCACAGTCATACATCTGTTGAATGTACTCCAACGTTTTTCCTGTCCCGCAGCCGATGTCGAGTAATCGGCTTTCATTCGTAAGTTTCTCGTGAGCTAGTAATTGTTTTGTTAACGCAAATCCACCTGGGTGGGCGCTCCCGATCCCGAGCGTAGCAAGTAATTCTAAGTAAGACATGACCCCTTCTCCTTCCATATTTTCGTTGTCATAGTATATGGGACTTATAGGTGAACGTGATGGAGGTCTTTCTTCATTAAAACGAAAGATATAAATATTCCCTAGACTTGTCTCATACATATAGTGAGGACAGACAGTAAAAGGGGATATGCGGATGAATATGTTTGTAAGGGGTGCGGCGCTCCTTATTGCAGCCGCATTTATTAGCGAATGCTTAGAATTTCTTATCAATATGGTGTTGGCAAGGGAGCTTGGAGAGGAAGGACTCGGTCATTACATGGCACTGTTGCCGACAATCGTTTTCCTCGTCGTTATCGCAAGCATGGAGCTGCCCATTTCTGTATCTAAGTTTGTCGCAGAAAAAGAGGAGGGCTATCATCGCAGCATGCTTCAGCAAACATTGAAGTTTGCGACGATGATGACGGTCATCTTTCTTGTGGCCGCGATTGTTATCTTTCCGCTCCTCTCCGTCTTTGAGTCCTATCATCCAGCTGTTCGTTGGCTGTTGCTGTTGCTCATACCTATTGTTTCCTTTTCCTCGGTTGCCCGTGGTTATTTTATGGGTGCCCAGCATATGGGGAAAATCGCAATCGCTAACTTTTTACGGCGATCGGTCCAGCTTTTGTTACTGCTTGTTGTCTTTCAACTATTTTTATTTGATACGGAAGTGGCGATTTTTATTGCGCTATGTACCGTGGTTGCCACAGAGTTAGTCGTGTTGCTGTTTTTACTTATTTATTTTTTCGTCGGTATGAAAAAAATGAAAGGAACGTCCACCAAGTCAATCAGTCAGCCTGATGTTCGTCGAGCCTTATTAGCGGTGTCTCTCCCGACAACGGGGCTGCGAATTTTCCATGCGGCATCTTTTGCGATAAAGCCCTTTCTCATTAAAATCGCTCTCATGAATGCGGGGTTGATGGAAAGCACCGCGATCATTCAATATGGGAAGTTAGCGGGAGTGGCGTTTACGATCGGGTTTTTCCCAGGCTTTATTGCCCACTCACTGCTGACGGTTTTAATCCCAACGGTGGCAGAGGCCTATTCGAAGGGTGACATGGATCGGCTGCAACGGCTTTTAACGAATGTGATGCTCGGAACGTTTGTGTATGCAGTCCCATCGGTGCTCGTGTTTTATTTTTTCGCCAACGAGCTGACAAGTTTGTTTTTTGAAGCCTCACCTGCGGCTGTCTACTTGCAACTTCTCGTTCCATATTTCTTCTTTCACTTTTTCGTCATTCCGATGCAAGCCTTTTTGATCGGTCTTGGGATGATGAAGGATGCGTTTTACCATTCGGTTTGGGCCACAGTTGTTTCTTACGTGCTCATGTATGTGCTCGGATCGATGCCACAACTACAAATGGACGGAATCATTATCGGTATGAATACAGGTGTCGTCATGTTGACGCTCATGCATTTACTTACGATTCGCTACAAAATGCAAGAACCCCAAAGCTGGAAATTATCCAGAGCTTAAAATGAACCGATTGGCTTGCCGACGTTGGCAAGCTTTTTCATACCTTAGAGGAATGATGATTTTTGAAAAAATGTTAAATGATATGTAATATTGTTTCCTTTTTTGCTAGTGACCACGTATGATGAAAGAAAGACTCTTGAGTGATAAGAGGTGGTTGCATGGAGGAGAAAGAACGGTTGCAATTGGAAGCGGAATCCTTTTTAACGAAGTGCTATGAGGAGCTAGGCAGTACAGGAGAATTGTCGAAGCGGCTAGAGGAAGTTCGCAAGGAGATTGACAAAACGGGGACGTACGTACATACGACAAAAGAGTTGGCTCACGGGGCGCGGATGGCATGGCGGAACAGCAATCGCTGCATAGGCCGCCTTTTTTGGGAATCGCTTCATGTGTTAGATTGTCGCCATTTACAAACAGAAGAGGAAATGGCTGAAGCGCTCGTAGATCATATTACGTATGCAACGAATGACGGGAAAATCCTCCCAACGATTTCAGTTTTTCGTCCTCGCCATCCGAACAAAGGTGATGTGCGGATTTGGAATCAACAGCTCATTCGTTACGCAGGCTATGAAGAGGGCGACCAAGTGATCGGTGATCCGATTTCGACAAAATTTACTCAGGCGTGTGAGCGGCTAGGCTGGAGCGGAGAGCGAACGCCTTTTGATGTGCTTCCTTTAGTCATCCAAGATGGATCGAAGCCACCGAAATGGTTCGCGGTACCAAATGAGTCGGTAAAAGAGGTACCGTTGCGCCACCCAGAGTATGAATGGTTTGCAGGGTTTCAACTCAAGTGGTATGCCGTCCCGATCGTGTCAAACATGCGACTCGAAATTGGCGGTATCCACTATCCAGCGGCTCCTTTTAACGGCTGGTACATGGGAACTGAAATCGGTGCTCGTAATTTAGCGGATGAAGACAGGTACAACATCCTCCCAAAAATGGCGGAATATATGGGGCTTTCCACAGGGAAAGATTCGACGCTCTGGAAGGATAAAGCCCTCGTTGAATTGAATGTCGCCATCCTGTATTCCTATAAGCAAGAAGGCGTTAGCATTGTCGATCATCATACGGCTGCGAAGCAATTTGCTCGTTTTGAGCAGGCGGAACAGGCGGCCAATCGAAAGGTAACGGGAAGGTGGTCGTGGTTGATCCCACCTGTCTCTCCAGCGACGACGCACATCTTCCATCATGAGTATGAAGACGAAACGGTGTTGCCGAATTATTTTTACCAGCCAGCCCCTTATGAATCGGACACGTTTTAATCGCTCCAAAACCGGGTAATCACCAAGAGACAAAGGAGGTCGACAGATGGATCGTAAAGAAACAGCGAAACTTATGGAAAACGTAATGACCGAGCTTTCGGAGAAGGAAGGATTCCTCGGCATTGAAGATGATGAGAAGCGAAAGCGAATCGTCTTATCGGCGCAAGAAATTTTAACGACAACGGACAAAATCATTAAGAGCTACATACGGGTCTCTACAGAACATGGAATCATGCGGATTCCAGCCTACCGGGTCCAGCATAACAACATTAGCGGCTTTTATAAAGGGGGCATCCGCTTTAGCGAGTTTGTCTCTGAGGAAGAAGTAGAAAATTTAGCGATTCTCATGACACTGAAAAATGCGCTCCACCGTTTACCTTTTGGTGGTGCAAAAGGTGGCGTCCATGTAGACCCGAGAAAATACTCGGAAAAGGAATTAAACCTGATTAGTAAAAAATATGTACAGCGCTTCGCAAGAGACCTGGGGCCGAACCATGACATTCCAGCCCCTGACCTCGGAACAAATGAGCAAGTTATTGATTGGATGGTTGGAGAATTTAAAACGATTCACCCAGGTCAAGCGTATCTCGGTTCATTTACAGGCAAAAGTGTTGAAAATGGAGGGGCACGTGGCAGGCGAGAAGCCACCGGAAAAGGAACTTTTTTAAGCTATATTTGGCTCTTAAGTCAATGGTACGATGAACATGTCTCTGGTAACGGAATCAACCGAACGAAGCAGTGGGAGACCATATCAAATCTAAAGCAACAAGCCGATAATAGCGATCCAATTCGTGTGGCGGTGCAAGGATTCGGGAATGTGGGGAGCGTGGCAGCCCTCGAAGCCTATCAATGTTCAGAAATCGCCCACCGGGTTGTGGCTGTCTCCGATCGGTATACGACGCTTTACAATGAGAAGGGGCTCGATGTTCGTGCCTTGGCAGCTTATACGATCGGCGGTAAGGATTTACCGAAAAACAGTGAAGAGCTAGCGGCAGCTGGGGTGGAAGCATCGGTTTTACCAGTGGATGCCGTTCTTACGTGTGAGACGGACGTGCTCATTTTAGCGGCGATTGAAAACCAAATTCATGAACGAAATATGAAGCAAGTGAACGCCCGCGTCCTAGTGGAAGGAGCGAATGCCCCGATTTCGACAGAGGCTGATGACTATTTCGAAGCAGCGGGCACAGTGGTCATCCCTGATATTCTTGCCAATGCCGGTGGGGTCATCGTCTCTTACCTTGAATGGAAGCAGAGCCGGATTACGGAGCTTTATTCTGAGGATGATATTTTAGATGAAATGGGAACGCAGATGAAGGAAACGCTAAAATCCGTCTATGAGCGCTATTTTTCCTCGGTCGGGCATACGCTGCGTTTTACGTGCTTTACGCTAGCCCTTGAACGGCTAACGAGCTTGCTCTATAAGCACGGAAAGCTCTATTAATCGATTCAGGCCGCTCCACCTCGGGGTGGCCTGATTGTTTCTGATTGTTTTTGAACGAAAGGGGAGAAAAGCCTGTGAGGACGCATTTCGATTTACGATTATCGTATGCCAAAGGGGAAATGGGTTCACTCTGAAAAAGGGTGGGCTTTTTTGGTTTGAAAGAATTTTGTCGAATTTGATTATTTTTGATTGATTTTGACCGAAAGTGATTGTATACTCTAAATAAGAAGTCGTATGAGGTGTGTCCTATGTTAACGATCGAACGTCATGAACAAATTGTAAAACTAGTACAAGAAAAAGAAGTTGTAACGATTCATGACCTTGTCGAATATACGAATGCGTCAGAGTCTACGATTCGTCGTGATTTGACCGAGCTAGAAAAACAGAAAAAATTAAAGCGTATTCATGGCGGGGCTTCCGTCCTAAAGAAGCGCCGTGAAGAACCTACCATGGCTGAAAAAACAGTCAAAAACAATCACGAAAAAAAGAAGATTGCGGAATTAGCTGCAAGCTTCGTAGAGGATGGCGATTGTCTGTTTCTTGACGCAGGAACGACAACGTATGAATTAATTCCTTTTATTAAAAATAAAAAAATAGTTGTTGTCACGAATGGACTTGACAGCATCTCCGCACTGCTTGAGGCAGGGGTGGAAACGTACGTTATTGGCGGGACGGTGAAGCAAGGAACACGGGCATTTGTAGGACGCCATGCGATTCAAAGCTTGCAGACGTTTCGATTTGATAAAGCGTTCCTTGGCATTAATGGAGTCCATTTAGAGGATGGCTTCACAACACCGGACCCTCAAGAAGCATATGTGAAAGAAACAGCCCTTTCCCTTTCGCGAGAAGCCTTTATGTTGGTCGACCATTCAAAATTTGGAGAAACGACATTTTCAACCGTTGCGCCGATTCATGCTGCTACGATTGTGACGAGCAGCCATGTGGAGCAGCAAGTCATTCAAGCATACGAAACTCAGACAGCAGTGAAGGTGGTGACGCTATGATTTATACAGTGACGTTAAACCCCTCAATTGATTACATCGTCCAAGTGGAAAACTTTGAGCAAGGAGTCGTCAACCGTTCAGAGCGTGATAGGAAACAGCCTGGTGGTAAAGGCATCAATGTCTCCCGCGTATTGAAGCGTCTCGGACATGAGACAAAGGCAATTGGATTTTTAGGTGGGTTTACAGGAGCTTATGTAAGAAACGCCCTCGAAAAAGAAGAGATTGGTCTCTCCTTTATTGAGGTGGAAGGCGATACAAGAATTAACGTCAAGATCAAGGGTAAGCAGGAAACAGAATTAAATGGCACCGCTCCCCTGATTAAGAAAGAACATGTTCAAGCTTTGCTTGAGCAGCTAACAGAATTAGAAAAAGGGGATGTGCTCGTTCTTGCTGGTAGTGTCCCACAAGCGATGCCACAGACAATTTACCGCTCGATGACACAAATTGCCAAAGAGCGAGGCGCTTTTGTGGCTGTGGATACGAGTGGAGAGGCATTACACGAAGTATTGGCAGCAAAGCCTTCGTTCATAAAGCCCAATCATCATGAGCTTTCAGAACTCGTTTCAAAGCCAATTGCTTCGATTGAGGATGCCATCCCCCATGTTCAGCGACTCATCGGTGAAGGCATCGAATCCATTCTCGTGTCATTTGCAGGGGATGGGGCATTGTTTGCCTCAGCGGAAGGGATGTTTCATGTGAACGTTCCGTCTGGGGAGGTGCGAAATTCGGTCGGGGCCGGTGATTCGGTCGTGGCGGGATTTTTGGCAGCATTACAAGAGGGAAAGTCCCTTGAAGATGCAGTGCCATTCGCAGTTGCTGCTGGTAGTGCGACAGCATTCTCCGATGGGTTTTGTACAAGAGAGGAAGTCGAACGGCTGCAACAGCAACTTCAACGAACGATAAAAAAGGAAGGGTGATTACGATGTTAAAAATTTCAGAGCTTCTAAAAAAAGACACAATGGTACTCAATTTACGAGCTGCCTCTAAAGAAGCCGTCATTGATGAGCTCGTCCGTACGCTTGATAAAGCGGGACGGCTCAACGATGCACAAGCATTCAAACGAGCGATTCTTGAGCGTGAATCACAAAGCACAACAGGTGTCGGGGAAGGGATTGCGATCCCTCATGCCAAGACGGCAGCGGTGAAACAGCCGGCGATTGCGTTTGGACGCTCAGATGCAGGGATTGATTATGAATCATTAGACGGACAGCCAAGTCACTTGTTCTTCATGATTGCCGCGAGCGAAGGGGCGAACAACGAGCACCTTGAAACCCTATCAAGACTATCGACTTTCTTGATGGATGAATCCTTCCGTAGCACCTTAATGAAAGCGCAATCAGAGGACGAGATTTTAGCAGCAATTGATAAAAAAGAAGCAGAAACAGCTGGAGAGGCTGAGGAGAAACAGGAAGGCTATGAGCTATTAGCGGTTACAGGCTGCCCGACTGGTATTGCCCATACGTATATGGCAGCCGACAACTTAAAATCAAAAGCACAGGAGCTAGGGGTATCGATCAAAGTAGAAACAAACGGCTCAGGTGGTGTAAAGAATCGTCTCACAGATGAGGAAATTAGCGCAGCAAAAGCGATTATCGTTGCGGCGGATACGAAGGTGGAGATGGATCGCTTCCACGGTAAGCCTGTGATCCAAGTTCCTGTCACCGACGGTATTCGTAGGCCAAAAGAATTAATTGACCAAGCGTTAGCAGGGAAAGCGCCTGTCTATGAAGGCGGAGCTCAAGCAAGTGGAGAAGACGGTTCTGCAGGTGGAGGACGTCCGAAGCTCGGGTTTTACAAACACTTAATGAACGGTGTTTCCAACATGCTTCCGTTCGTTGTTGGTGGTGGTATTTTAATTGCGATTTCCTTTATGTTCGGGATCAAAGCATTTGATCCGAGTGATCCATCCTACCATCCATTTGCGGAAATGTTAATGACGATCGGTGGCGGAAATGCGTTCGGTCTTATGATTCCAGTTCTTGCGGCTTTCATCGCCATGAGTATTGCGGATCGTCCTGGATTTGCCGCAGGTATGATCGGTGGATTGATTGCGTCAACAGGTGAAGCTGGATTCTTAGGTGGGTTGATTGCCGGTTTCTTAGCAGGTTATGTTGCTCTCGGTGTGAAAAAAGTATTGGCTAACCTTCCGCAAACACTTGATGGAATTAAAACGATCTTGTTCTACCCGGTCTTTAATATTTTTATTACTGGTATGATCATGCTTGTCATTGTTGGGCCTCTAGCTGCCTTTAACACTGGTCTTCAAGATTGGCTCGGCTCAATGGGAACAGCTAACATGGTGATTCTCGGAATTATCATAGGTGGTATGATGGCAGTTGATATGGGTGGACCAATCAACAAAGCGGCCTTCACGTTTGGAATTGCGATGATTGACGCCGGAAACTTCGGTCCACATGCAGCTGTTATGGCAGGTGGAATGGTGCCACCGTTAGGGATTGCCCTTGCGACAACATTATTCAAGAAGAAATTCACGAAACAAGAGCGTGAAGCAGGGAAAACAAACTACATTCTCGGTGCATCGTTCATTACTGAAGGGGCGATTCCATTTGCAGCCGCTGACCCAGGACGTGTCATCCCGTCCATCATCGTCGGTTCGGCGTTCGCTGGAGGCTTGACCGCTCTCTTTAATGTAACTTTATCAGCGCCACACGGCGGAGCCTTCGTCATTTTTATTGGTAACATCGTCAACAATCCACTTCTCTATCTTGTAGCCATTATCGCTGGTTCAATCGTTACCGCGCTCTTACTCGGATTCTGGAAAAAAGACGCGAAGCTTTAAGTAAAAAGCTGCTGTCCCAAAAGCACCTTAAAACATAAAATCGGGAGAACCATTTGATGCGGTTCTCCCGATTTTTGTGTTGATGTGTTTTCGTTGATTATTCGAGCGAAGATCCACCGTCGCTCGTTTCTTTATGTTGTGCAGTAAGGGCCACAAGCCTGAGCTCGATGTGCACGTTTTCTTTACCGCGAAGATGCAGCCTTCGGAAGCGGAGAGTTTTGTTTGACATGACCAAATCCCCTCTCCACATCTTTTTTTTGGTGGAGCGTTCTGCCTTCTTCGCTTTCAGTTCCTCGTACACTGGGTTGTAGTGACCTGTCGATTTCCCTGGGCCTTGGTACACTCCAGCTTGAACGGCATTCTTCACATGATTCACACTCATATCATCTAAAATCCCATGTATAACCTTACGGATCGATCCACTTGGTGTATCGTTTAAAAGAGACTTTCCGCTGATTTTGGGTACTGTTCGATACATGACATTCACCACACGTGCCACATGGTTCTCTGGACTGAGATCGGAAAAATCCATAGGAAGCACGAGTGGATTCATGGTATACGGCTAATAAGTAGCCGCTTGGCTACACAAAAAATCGCCTTCTTTCGTTTGAATTTTGGTAGTGGTACCTTCATTTTAAACAATCGGTCGACTTTTTTTGTATGTTCTTTCGCGCGTTAAATGGGGTCGAACGAGCGACAGGCGGCGACTCCTGCGGGAAAAGCAACAGCGGAAGATCGCCGAGAGTGGGGTTCTCGAGGAAGCTGGAGCGTTGCCCGCGGAAAGCGTCCGCCAAGTCGCGATTTAGAACAAATCAGAAAAGCTGCATCAAAAGATAGACTTTTGATGCAGCTCCTTTTCATTTCAAATGGTTGGAGACGTCGACAAGGAAAGAAAAAACAATACCATTCCGACTCAACTTATGCTAGGATAAATGAGAAAATAAAACATGTATAACCACTAGGGGTGTCGAAAGACTGAGAGAGGCGAATCCTCAACTCTTGGAACCTGATCTAGTTCATACTAGCGAAGGGAAGTGGCGCATTTCGTGAAAACTAGTTTACGATAATCAGTCAATGCGGCATCTCCTTGTGGGTAGGAAGGAGATGTTTTTTCATGGCTTCATCAAGGTTACTTATTTTAATCGAGATCGCTATCATGAGTGGTTTAGCGTTCGTGCTCAGCTTCGTAAAAATTGGCGTCTTTTGGGCGTATGGTGGGTCGATTTCACTCGTGATGCTGCCGATCGTTGTTATGGCCTTCCGGCGTGGCTGGAAAGCGGGGATTGTGACGGGATTGATTGTCGGCTTGCTCAAATTAATTGGCGGCTACGTCGTCCATCCTGTTCAACTTGTCCTCGACTATCCGCTACCATTTTTAACGATCGGCTTGGCTAGCCTTTTTGCCGTAAAAGGTTCATTTGAAGGGAAACGTTTTTATGCGGCGATGATCGGCGGTGTGTTATTTGCCTCATTTCTCCGGTTTTTATGTCATTTTACGTCAGGCATCGTTTGGTTTGGGGAGTATGCTCCAGAAGGAACGCCTGTAGCCCTCTATTCATTTGTGTACAACATCTCATACGTGCTGCCTGAGGCGTTAATCAGCATCATCGTTCTTGCCCTTTTTGGGAAAAAATATTCACAAATGTTTCAACCGAAAAAAGAGCTCGGGGTGTAAAGCCCAAGCTCTTTTTCTTCGTTACAGGTTATTTTACTACGATTTCATCCCCTAGGACAAAGTCGGTTTTCCCGAGTCGTTCCGCATAGGCAAACACATAATAGCGGCCGGGAGCAAGCTCCGTCGTATCCCATGTGACGTCATGATAGCCTTTGCCGATGTTCTGCACGACAGCAGCCGATGTGACGTACTCTAGCGTATCGCGCGTGTAAATCCAAAGACCAAACTCCTCTGCACCGTTTGGCAAATAGGCGCTTCCAAACAATACACCATTTTCATCAATGTCTAAATCAAACGTTGTAACCCGAGGATAATCTGGCTCTGATACAAAGAGGATCGTTGGCACCTCTACTGTTTGCGATCCATCAGATACGATGATCGTACCTTCGTAATAACCAGGATCTAATTTCCGCGCGTCGACTTGTACATTAAAGTTAATCTTCTGTGTTTTTCCTGGTTGTACGCGAAGGTTTTTACTCGTTTTCACTTTAATCCCGTCTGGGTTTCCAGCGAATTGAACGTCGAATTGATACGTTTTTCGTTTGTTCGATAAGTTATGAATCGTGAAATGCTGCCGTTCCACTTGTTTTCCGCGTTCTTTCGTGAACGTACCAAACGAATGGCTACCAGGTGTGACAAGGGTTTCAGCTTCAATTGCATCAACGATACGGATGCTTCCGGCCCCCTGTGTGTTGTGCGGGTAACGGTTGCCGTTTTCGTCTACAAGGTTTTCAGCTGTATTCATAAGTGCTGCTTTCACGTGGTCAACACCCCAGTTTGGGTGAGCTTCAAGGAGAAGCGCTGCTGCACCTGCTACGTGAGGAGAGGCCATGCTCGTCCCTTGACGTGAGCCGTAACCGTACGGATCATCAGGCTGGTGCGTTGGAATCGTACTCACAATCGCAACCCCTGGTGCAGAAACGTCAGGCTTAATCATCCACGTATGCATCACAGGTCCACGTGAGGAGAAATCGGCAACAGTTTCGCCGACGAGTTTATCAAACTCGATGGAGAACGTCACGGTATTCTGACCATTTTCAAGCTCGTTTCTCATCTTTAATCCGTCTTCATTTGATAGCATAATCGTTGGGATCGCCAGTCCAGGAACAGTTGGCTGAACTCCTGCAACGTTGTTATAAATAATCGCGCCCACTGCGCCCGCTGCTTTTGCATTTTCTGCTTTTTCGACAAATGGTATTTCTCCGCGAACGATTAAGGCAATTTTTCCTTCAACGTCCACACCTTCAAAATCACCCGGTTTGCCTAGGCCTGCAAAAGCATATTCATACGCCTCGCCATCGAGTTCAAGTAGTTCCTCATCTGACGGGAAGCCCATAATATCCGCACTCGGATAATCGATTCCATCTGATGTAAACACACTCGCTTTGTACTTATTATAAGGCAAGCGAGTGGCACCGACAGAAATGGCGTCGCGGGACGTACCAGGAGACCCTACTGTCCAGTTGTTCGGACCACTATTTCCGTTCGACGTAACCGCTACAACTCCTTCGGCCATCGCCCAATCGAGGGCAATGCTTGTCGCGAAGTCAGGATCATTTAATGTATTTCCTAATGATAGATTCATAATATCTGCGCCATCTTGAACAGCACGCTCAATTCCGGCGATTACCCCAGCGGTTGATCCACGCCCACCCGGTCCTAGCACACGATATGCTAGTAGGTTTGCATCAGGGGCAACCCCTTTGATCAGACCGTTGGCGGCTACAGTTCCAGCAACGTGTGTGCCATGTGTCGTTTCTGCACCACGCGGATCACCTGGTGATGTTTCTTGTGGATCATCGTTGTTGTCGATAAAATCCCAACCTTTGTAATCACCAAAAGCGTGGACTAAATCAGGATGTGTGTAATCAACACCTGTATCAAGAATGGCTACGGTAATGCCTTCACCTGTATAACCAGCTTCCCACGCATCATTGGCGCCGATGAAGGGAGCGCTGTCTAACATCTCAGGGCTGTAGGCATCCTTTTCAATGACAATTTCGTCAAAGTCAGTCTCTACCTCATATTCTATATTTGGATAGACAGCATGAACGCCATCAACCCCTAAAATAGAAGGAATTTGATGAGCTGGGAGCTCAAGGGCAAATCCGGAAAATAGAAAGTCATACTCATGAGTAACCGTGCTTGACGGGACCAAGTCTTGGATTTGCTCAATTACCGATTGACGGGCTTGTTTTAGCTCGTTTTTTGACTGTTTTTGTCCTTGGTGTTTGGCTTCAATAATCGATGGATCTTCAATTTCGACTATGACGGTCTCTAATGCAGAGGAAGAAGTATCAATCTCCCCGACCATCGGCGCAAGAGATGGCGATTCGCCATTCGCTTGACTCACTGGTATGTAGCTTGTTAGCGTTAGAAGTAAAATAAGGGTGAAGCTAACAAAAGTTCGAAACGTTCGCATCATCAATAAAAGTCACTCCTTTATAGGAAGATAGTGTGCAAGCATTCGCTCGCCATTTTGTTTCGATTCTAGAAATGTTTGCAGAACTCCTTTAATTGTAGAAAAAATGAGAAAAAACTACTTTTTTTATATAAAAATAATTAATTATTAAAAGGAAATGTGAGAAAAAAGTCGAAAAGAATGGGAAAATCGTGGAGATAAAAAAGAAATTACTGAAAGGAATTGAGTATCGCTTTTCAGTATTTGTCGAATAACAAAGTCTTAAGTTGTAGTCCTAAAGAATCAACCTGTTGTGCCAACAGGTTTTCGCAACCGTTTCACGATGAAAAACGTATAGTTTGTTAAACGGAATAAAGGTGGAATAAATGATGCTAACGTTAGCTGAAAAATTATTACTGATCGGATTAAATGATGAAACAGGTAAAGTCCACTATCAGGCGAGTACGGCGCTTCCATACGGTTTAGCAGGTGCGGTGCTTGCCGATCTTATGCTGTTAGGGAAAGTAGAGCTTCAAGGGAAAAACATTGTCGTTGTTGATCCAAAGCCGGTCGGCCAACCGATTTTCGATAAGGCACTACACATCATAAACAAAACGCCTCGTAAACGGAATGCGAAGTATTGGGTACAAAGATTAAAACGCGACTTAAAAACGTTGCGGCAAGATGTATTAACGCTCTTGATTGAGCAAGGGATTTTAAAGGAAGAAAAGCGAAAAATTCTCGGCTTATTTGAAACGCGAACGTACCCAGCGGTTGACGGAGAAATGGAAGAACAAGTGAAGGAAAAGCTGAGAGTCCTCGTATTGCAGCCAACTGAAATCGAAGAAAACAAAGAGCTGGCCCAAGAACGGACTCTTGTCCTCCTTTCACTCGTAAATGCGTGTGATCTGTTACGACAAGTATTTGATCGACAGGAAGCACGTGTCGTGAAAAAACAAGTAAAGCATTTGACAAAAGACGTACCAGTCTCCAAAGCCGTAAAAGAAATGGTCGATGCCATCAATGCTAGCGTTGTATTAGCCATTACATCAGCAGCGGTCGTCACGTCAAGTAGTAGCTCGTCTAATTAAGCATTTAATCATGGGAGAGACTAACGATAGATCAAACATAAGGAGGCCAATCATTTGACTCATCCTGTTATTAAAAAATTGCAGTTGAAAGATACAGAGCAACCGGTTTTGATTCTCAATGCACCGAAAGAATATGAAGATGTCATCCAAGCTTTTCCACAAGAAGTTCATAAAGAGGCGAAAGAAGAAGCTTATCCGCTCATCCAAGTGTTTGGCACAACAAACGAAGCGCTTCAAGAAGCAACGATGAAGATCTTCTCGAAGCTAGCGGAAAACGGACTTCTTTGGCTCTGTTATCCGAAAAAATCATCGAAAACCTACCGTGGCTCTAATTGCAGTCGCGAGACGGTGGCACAGCTTTTGGCCGAAGCGGGCTTTGAGCCTGTGCGCCAAGTAGCCATTGACGATGATTGGTCTGCTTTACGGTTCAAACATGTAGATACTATCAAAACAATGACGCGTAGCTTTGCCGTAACCGAAGCAGGCAAGAAGCGGACGGAAAAATAAGGATGAGATCATACTAGACAGATGGCGTGGGCTCTGTTAAAATGCTCGATAACTGAATCGCGTGAACGTTAAAGATTGGGAGAGTACTTTTACCGAAAGTCATAAAAGCGAGTCGGGATGGTGGGAGCCGATTGGACTGGTGAAAGGAAACGCACCCATGAAATGGCCTGTTGAATAAAAGTAGACAGGTCCGGTTTGTCACCGTTATGTGCATCAAGTGACTCACAAATGAGTAACGAGAGTGGTACCGCGGGTAAAAGCTCGCCTCTTTTTAGAAGAGGCGGGTTTTTTATTTTATTGTAGAAAGGATTGGTTAGGATGTTAGCGCAGATGATTTCAGAAGAACTGGCTCGCATTTTATCGTTGAAGGAAGACGAAGTCGAGCGTCTTCTTGAGATTCCTCCTCAAGAGACGCTAGGGGATTTGGCTTTTCCATGTTTCACTTTAGCCAAGACGAAAAGAAAAGCTCCTCCATTCATTGCCGCGGAACTTGAGGCCGCCTTTTTAGAACATAAAGAGGTCACGGCAAAAGCGACAGGAGGCTATGTGAATTTCTTTTTTCATCGCGAGACGGTGGCTGGGCAATTATTTCAGGAGATGAAATCCAATCAGTATTGGCAGCCGAATAGCGGGGATGGTAAACGTGTCGTCATCGATATGTCTTCTCCTAATATCGCAAAACCATTCGGCATTGGCCACTTGCGTTCAACGATTATCGGACATGCGTTGTACCATCTTCTGAAAAAAACAGGCTATGATCCGATCCGTGTGAATCATCTTGGGGATTGGGGAACACAGTTTGGGAAACAAATTGCGGCCTATCAACGTTGGGGTGGGGATGTTGCTCTCAAGCAAAACCCAATCGCCTCCTTTTTGGAACTCTACGTTCGTTTTCATGAAGAGGCGGAAAAGGACGAATCGCTGGAAGACGAGGGAAGGGAGTGGTTTAAAAAGCTGGAAGAAGGTGATGAAGAAGCGGACCGTCTTTGGACTTATTTTGTCAAGGAAAGCCTGAACGAATTTGACAGAATGTATAACAGGTTAGGGGTTGAATTTGACTATGTCCTAGGGGAAAGCTTTTACAATGATCAAATGGCACCTGTCGTCAAGGAACTACAAGAAAAAGGACTGCTCACGTGCAGTGAAGGTGCTCTTGTCGTGCCATTAGAGGATGCTGACTTGCCTCCATGTTTGATCGTGAAATCGGACGGAACCTCCATTTATGCGACAAGGGATTTAGCGACGGCGATCTATCGTCATCACGTGCAAAAAGGGGAAAAATTGTTGTACGTCGTCGGAGGGGAACAGACGCTTCACTTCAAGCAAGTGTTCCACGTGCTAAAGAAAATGGGCTATAAATGGGCGGATCAGTGTGAGCACATTTCGTTCGGATTACTCAGGTTGGATGGGAAGAAGATGTCAACGCGAAGAGGTCGGGTGGTGATGCTAGAAGATGTACTGAATGACGTTGTCGCCCATGCGAAGGCAAAAATAAAGGAAAAGCACCCAAACCATCCACATTTACACGAGGTGGCAGAAGCAGTAGGTGTTGGTGCTGTCATTTTCGGCGATTTAAAGCAAGATCGCCGGCTAGATGTGAACTTTCGCTTAGAGGACGCGTTGAGCTTTGAAGGGGAGACAGGTCCTTACGTTCAGTATACGTACGCGAGAATCCAGAGCATTCTTCGGAGAGGGGATAAGCTAAATGATAGCCGTCACATGGACTGGCAGCATGTGACGAACGATGAAGGGTGGAGTTTGTTAAAAGTGCTTATTCACTATCCGAATGTGCTCATTAAGGCGACCGAGGCAAGAGAGCCGCATCAGCTCGCCCGTTATGTCCTTACCGTCAGTAAAAAATTCAATCAATTCTACCACAAATACGTCATTCTCGCAGATGATGAAACGGTGAGGCAGGCAAGGCTTATTCTAGCTGAAAGGACTGGCGAAGTCATCGCAGATGCTATGGCTGTCCTGGGGGTGAAAACACCGGAAGAATTATAATGACAACGAGGTGGCACAAGTAGAGCCACCTCAACGTGTATTTGTCTACATAGGCGACGAGCTCACTCCAATGACAAAAGGCTCTTTAAATACTTTGCAACCTCTAACATGCCGTACTGTCCTACCCGTTGCTCTGCCTCCGAATTGTAATTTGTGTTCGTGTTAATGTCATACGTGTAAAGTGTTCCGTCTTTATCGCGGATGCATTCAATGCCGGCAACCTGAATGTCGTTCGCTTTCAGCACTTGTTCATATTTTTCAATGACTGGGTCATGGAAATCTTTGCAAATTTGAAATTTGGACGTGGGTTCTTCCCCTACTGGGCAAAATTTGCTTTCGATTGAGCACGTATCGGCTGGGCATAGCTCAAATCCTTCCGATGTATCGACACGAACAGCATATAGAAATGCGCCGCCGACAAATTCACAGCGTGTAATGTAAGGTTCAGCTGCTTGAATGTATTGCTGAAGAAGGGTGATGCCATCGACCGGCTCTTCAAATTCATCACTTTCTACATACTCTTTTAAAGCTGAAATGTGTTGGAATAGTTGGACGCCAAGCCCCTTGCCTGCACGATTATGCTTCGTAATAAAGGCTTGTCCTTCAAAGGAGGCTGCCGCATCAAGTAGCTCTTTCTTTCCTACAGCTACAATCGTTTTCGGAGTGGTGATCCCGAACGTTTCTAGCGCCATATATTGATTCACTTTACTTACTTCTAGCTGCAAAGCGCGAGAACCGTTAATGACCGTCCGCCCATGGCGCTCAAGCCAAGCGAGGACAGCGCCGGCTAACTCAGGAGCGTAACGGTGTCCGCGCGTATGGGAGGAGGCGCTCATTCGATTATAGAACACACCTTCTGGCGGTGCTTCATGAAGTTTGATTGAACCTGAACGAAGATGCCAATCCTCATAAGGAAGTCCAAGCTCCTCAAGTCGTTTAAATAGGTGAACCGTCCATTCATCGTTTTCGTGGATTACGTAAATTTTTTTCATGTACAACGCCTCCTCATTCCAAGTTGTTCTTTTTTTGTCTTGCTGTTTTCGGTACAATAACAAGTAATCTTTCCGACAGATAAGGTGTTAAAACAAGAAAAAACACCTCTTCGATAAGAAGACGTGCGATCCGTTCGCTTCTTATCTTTCAGAACATCATGTTCTGCTGGAATTGGCACCTTCTTTAAAAAAAGAGGTTGCCGGGCTTCATAGGGCCAGTCCCTCCACCACTCTGGATAAGAAAATATGAAGTTTAAGTAATCATATCAGAATGATGGGAATAAAGCAATCCATATGAACGAAAAAAATGGAGGGGAATAGATTGACAGATAAACAAGCGATACGGGAACAAATGTGGCAGGAAATGACCGAAAAAAAGGTTGGCCGTTTCCCGTTTCCGTTAAAAGGACGTATTCCGAACTTCAAAGGGGCAGAGCAGGCTACCCGCCATTTAATCCAGCTTGAGGCGTATAAGCAAGCAAAAGTCGTTAAAGTAAATCCTGACTCACCTCAGCTACCGTTACGAGCGCAAGTGTTAATGGACGGGAAAACGTTGCTCGTCCCAACGCCAAGACTGAAAGATGGTTTTATCCTCGTAAAGCCAGAGTGGGTGCCAGAAGGAGAGGAGCGTAAAGCGGTGAGCCTTCGCAACATTCTCTCCTATGGAAAAGTGATTTCATTAACAGAGATGCCAGAAATTGATCTGATCGTAATGGGGTCGGTCGCGGTCGATCGCTCGGGAAGACGGATCGGCAAAGGGGAGGGCTATGCTGATCGGGAGTATGCGATCATACGTGAGCTCGGTAATCGTCCGGTCCCTGTCGTGACCACTGTTCATCAGGTACAGCTTGTGGACGTGGAATTACCTCGGGATGCTTACGATGTAACCGTTGACTGGATTGCCACAACGGAAGGACTTATGCAGTCAGTAGGAGCGATTGAAAAGCCGACCGGAATTGTATGGTCAGAGGTTACCGAGGAGGAACTCGAAGCAATGCCAGTGCTGCGCGAAATACGCGAACTGACAAAGAAGCAATAAATAGAAAGGGAGGGTTAACATGGAAATTGAAGACATCTATGGAGACTTGCCAACGATAGAAACTGAACGATTACGACTGCGGAAGTTCCATAAAGATGATGCGGCGGCCATTTACGACTATGCGTCCAATGAACAGGTGACCAAATACGTCCTTTGGGAAACGCACCAAAGCATCAAAGATAGCGAAGCGTTTTTAGCGTTTGCCTTAAACAAATACGATGAAAGAGATGTCTCTCCGTGGGCCATTGAGCTGAAAAGAAACGAGCGAATGATCGGAACGGTCGATTTTGTTTGGTGGAAGCCAAAAGACAAAACGGCAGAGCTAGGCTATGTCTTATCGGAACCATATTGGGGTGAAGGAATTATGACTGAAGCGGTGAACGCCTTAGTCGAATTTGGCTTCAATAATATGGAGCTCGAACGAATCCAAGCAAAATGCTTTGCCGAAAATATTTCGTCCGCAAGAGTGATGGAAAAGGCGGGGTTGATCTATGAGGGTACCCATCGCCGCGCCATCTATGTCAAAGGGGCGCATCGAGATTTCAAGGTTTATGCGATCATACGTGAAGATTATGAGCAGAAACATCAGCCATTGGTTCGTACTAGATCCTAGTTTTATAGTTGTTCATCGCAGCTCGCCATTTGGCGGGCTTTTTCAATATAATGAAGGAGAAGGGGTGTTACTGTCTACGGTCTCAACTGGTGAACTGGTTGTCCTTGTTTATTTAGCCTCAACTCTTTCTTCGTGTGCGGTCACGCTTTCGGCTGTTAAGAAGGAGATGGGTGCGTCGTTTGCGGTTCAATTAAGCATGAAACAGATCATCACCTCCTTGATTTCTGGGCTGCTACTATTAGCCGGTTATCGATTCTTTTTCTAACGGCATGCTTTGCTGGTCAAAAAATAGGATCGATTATTGTAAAGCCTTACTCATAGATGACAGCAGGATTTGCCAACACTGTTTCTTTCATAATCCGTCTCTATTCACCATTTCACAAAAGGCTTGATAGGCATAGCTTGTATGTTTCTCCTTTCTTCGTAAAAGCGCAGTCGTCATGTAACGATATTTTTCAGGGATTGGAAAAGCGTAAAGATCTTCGTAGGCGCCTTTTAATACGGACCGAGGGAGGAGGGTAGCCGCTAAGCCAGATTTGACACTACTTAATAATATTTCAAGTGAGTGAATCTCAAGATAGTTCTCAAGTGATCCTCCCTCATCTTGCAACCATTCCTCCAACCTTTTTCGAAATGGACACCCAGATGAAGAAACGACCCATTTCCGATCAAGCAGTGTTGTAAAATTAAACTCATCGTGCGATAGGACGACAAGCTCTTCTGTCCAACTTTCGTCTATCTCGATCCAAGGGAAGCTAGGTATGTCTGTAACCAATGTAGCGTCTAAATCATATTCTTTAACCTTCTCCAATAATTGAGGAGTTTGACCTGTTTTAATGCTAAGCTCGACTTGATTGTATGTTGATTGGTAAGACGCAATCAGAGGGATGAAATGACCACATGTCACCGTTTCAACTACACCAATTCGAAGGGAGCCATTGGGCTGCTCGTGATCTTGTAATACTCGGATTGATTCTTCGACCATTCGTAAAATAGAATCAGCATATTGTTGAAAAAGGACGCCCTTTTCTGTCAATTGGACTCCTTTTGGTTTTCGATAAAATAACAAAACGCCTAGTTCATTTTCTAGCTTTTGTAATCGAGCAGTTACATTTGATTGGACATAGTTTAACTGTTTGGCTGCTCCAAAAGTGAATTTATTATACTAAACGCAAAAAAGTGCAGTGTCAATGTAACGGTTTCTCATCTATAATTCTGACATGGTTACAAACGTTCGATTCTGGGAAGATGAAGTTAAAAAATGTTATGTAACAATCGTAGGAGGGAAGAAAACTTTATGAAGATTCAATTCGATTCTCCAGCTAGTTTTTGGACGGAAGCGCTACCTATAGGGAACGGTAACCTCGGGGCGATGGTATTCGGAAAGGTCGAGAAGGAGCGTATCGCTTTAAATGAAGACACGTTATGGTCAGGCTACCCGAAGGATTGGAATAATCCAAGGGTGAAGGAGGTACTGCCGAAAGTGAGAGAGCTGATCGCACAAGAAAAGTATGAAGAAGCAGATCAGCTCTCAAGGGACATGATGGGTCCTTATACGCAATCCTATTTACCTTTTGGCGATTTGAACATTTTCATGGATCATGGCCAAGTTGTGGCTCCTCATTATCACCGAGAGCTAGATCTATCTACAGGGATCGTCACCGTTACTTACACAATTGGTGGCGTACAGTATACCCGTGAACTATTTGTAACGTATCCTGACCGAGCCATCGTCGTTCGTTTAACCGCAAGCAAGGAGGGGTTCCTCAGTTTCCGGGCCAAGCTGGATAGTCTGCTGAGACATGTATCGAGCGTTGGTGCGGAACACTATACGATATCCGGCACAGCACCAGAGCACGTGTCACCTAGTTACTATGATGAAGAGAATCCTGTACGTTACGGACATCCAGATATGTCGCAGGGGATGAAGTTTCACGGGAGACTTGCTGCCGTCAACGAAGGTGGGTCGTTGAAAGTAGATGCCGACGGATTGCACGTAATGGGGGCGACTTGTGCAACTTTATATTTTAGTGCGTCGACTTCCTTTGATCCAAGTACAGGGGCGAGCTGCTTAGAACGAGATCCTAGCTTGCGCACAATTGAAACAATCAAGGCGATTTGTAAGAGAGGATATAAAGAGATTGTTAATCGTCATCTTGAAGATTACACGAAGCTATTTAATAGGGTTTCGCTGCATTTGGGAGAGAGCATAGCCCCAGCGGACATGTCAACCGATCAACGAATAAAGGAATATGGTAGCCGTGATCTTGGGTTGGTGGAGCTCTTATTCCAGTATGGTCGGTATTTAATGATCGCCAGCTCTCGTCCAGGAACCCAACCTGCCAATTTACAAGGGATTTGGAATGAAGAAACACGGGCGCCATGGAGCAGCAACTATACGTTAAACATTAATGCGGAGATGAATTACTGGCCGGCGGAGACTTGCAACCTAGCCGAACTGCATAAACCGTTAATTCATTTTATCGAAAGGTTGGCAGCGAACGGAAAGAAAACAGCTGAAATAAATTATGGCGCAAGAGGATGGGTGGCGCACCACAATGCTGATTTGTGGGGACAAACAGCACCAGTTGGCGATTTTGGTCATGGAGATCCGGTCTGGGCGTTTTGGCCGATGGGTGGTGTATGGTTAACCCAACATTTATGGGAACATTACACTTTTGGCGAAGATGAAGCATATTTGCGAGATACGGCATATCCGATTATGAAGGAGGCGGCGTTATTCTGTTTGGATTGGTTGATTGAGAATGAAGCAGGTTATCTTGTCACTTCACCTTCGACCTCTCCCGAGCAACGGTTCCGGATTGGAGAAAAGGGCTATGCCGTTAGTTCTGCGACGACGATGGATCTGTCATTGATCGCAGAATGCTTTGACAATTGCATTCAGGCGGCAAAACGCCTCTCAATCGATGAAGATTTTGTAAAGGTCTTATCTGATGCGAAGCAACGGCTGTTGCCGCTTCAAATCGGTAAGCGCGGCCAATTACAGGAATGGTCGAACGATTTCGAAGACGAAGATGTTCATCATCGTCACGTCTCCCACCTTGTCGGGATTTACCCAGGGCGGCTCATTACAGAGCAATCAGCGCCAAATCTTTTTGAAGCAGCCAAAACGTCCCTTGAAATTAGAGGTGACGAAGGAACAGGCTGGAGTCTAGGTTGGAAAATTAGCTTATGGGCTAGATTTAAAGATGGGAATCGCTGCGAGCGGTTACTCTCAAACATGTTAAAGCTTATTAAAGAGGATGAATCGATGCAACATCGCGGTGGTGTATACGCTAATTTATTCGGTGCCCATCCACCTTTTCAGATCGATGGAAACTTTTCGGCAACAGCTGGTATCGCCGAAATGCTTTTACAATCGCATCAAGGCTACCTCGAGTTTCTCCCGGCGCTTCCTGATTCATGGAAAGACGGGTATGTGAAAGGGTTACGAGGCAGAGGAGGATATGAAGTTGATTTAGCTTGGACGAATGGAGCACTGGTCAAGGTGGAAATCGTCTCAACTAAAACGCAAACGTGTGAAGTGCTTACTCGAATAAACATGCGAATAACCGAGAGCGGTGAAGAGGTAGAAGGGGATGTTTTGGACTCTGGACGAATGAGCTTCCAAGTGGAGAAGGGGAAGCGGTACGTCTTAAACCGAACAACGGATGGCGATTTTTAGGGAACGGATCATGAACAAGAAGTGGAAAGCTTAGACGAGTATACTTAAGGAGGCTAAAAAAATAATAAAGAATAAGCGCTCAATCATGGACGGATTTTAACGATGAATGGATGAAAGGGCTGCTTTTGAGCAGCCCCTCGAGTTTCGTACATTACACCGTCACTTTTTGTAGTTTTGCGATCATGGATAACGAGCGCCCTGTTCCAATCGCAACAGCTTCTAGCGGACTAGGTGCAAGGTGAACAGGTACGTCAATTTCATCAGTGAGCCACTCTTGGAAACCATTCATCAACGAGCCCCCGCCAGTTAAAATGACACCGCGGTCGACAATGTCACCGCTCAGTTCAGGTGGACAATCTTCAAGGGTGGCGCGTAAGGCTTCAAGAATTTGCAGTAATGATTCATTGATTGCATACTGGATTTCCGTTGATTTCAATTCAATCGTTTTCGGTAGGCCCGACACTAAATCCCGGCCACGAACTTCCATTGTCAAGACTTCGTGATCAATTGGAGCGTATCCGATTTCAATCTTTACCTGTTCGGCTGTCCGTTCACCGATCAACACGTTGTAGTTTTTTCGAATGTATTGAATGATGTCCTCGTCGATTTTGTCTCCACCGATTCGGACAGAATTGCAGGAGACGACACCGCCAAAGGAAATGATAGCAACTTCTGTTGTTCCACCGCCAATGTCAACGACTACATTGGCGACAGGCTCGTCCACTGGAAGGTCTGCACCGATGGCAGCCGCAACAGGCTCTTCAATAATTTCCACTTGTTTCGCTCCGCAGCTCCGCACAGCATCGAGAATCGCGCGACGCTCTACAGACGTCGATCCAGAAGGAGCACAGACCACGACATTAGGCTTTCGCATCGAAAGCCCAGCCGATTTGCTCACCTGTTTCATAATGTGTTTTAACATTGTGGCTGTCACGTCAAAATCGGCGATGACTCCATCCTTTAATGGACGCATGGCAACGATGTTTCCAGGTGTTTTTCCGACCATGTTTTTCGCTTCAAGTCCGACAGCGAGTACTTCGTTCGTCTCCACATTCATGGCAACAACTGATGGTTCATTTAAAATAATTCCTTTATCTTTGCTATATACAAGAAGATTGGCTGTTCCTAAATCAATCCCAATTTCTGCACTTGAAAACATGTTTTCATTCACCACTTCTTTATTCAGATTCTTTTCTGTCAGCCTATTCTACCAAGAGCGATCACCGTCAGAAAAGGGTCGGATAGCATATCTTCTATGTCGAAACTTGTAACATACATTAAAGAAATGTCTCAAAACAGGACATGTTTCTTAGAATTGAAGAAAAATGTACCACCTTTTAATGAAGTATAGTGATGAAGTCTGTGGTGGTTAGTCCCGAACTGAAAAAAGTATTTCAAAAAAGACTTCCATTTCAAGGGTTTGATAAAGCGAAGTAATAAAAATGGGAGAGCAACATTGTAGTTGCCCTCCGTGGGTGGGGAAAGGGAGTTCAAATAAAGTGACTCATTGAAGCCATGTAAGGAGGTACATGAATCACTGTCACTTTACATGTACCCTTACTGAATCGAGACTAAACATTGGATAATTAAAAGTCTTATGGCAAAAAAAGAAACCAAGTGGTGAACTTGGTTTCTGTATAAATAACTATTGTTTAATGGAAAGAATGTTTTCTGTGTTTGCTTTTTGCTCACCAGATGTATGAAGCGTGATGTGCTCTCCTTCGGCAAGGTTAGTAAAAATAATCGGCGTGATCGCTGATTTCGCTTTTTCATTAATCACATCTAGGTCGAAGCTCATAAGCTTTTGACCTTGTTGAACAATGTCATCTTGCTCGACATGGGCAGTGAATCCTTCCCCTTTTAAGTTAACCGTATCGATACCGATATGGATGAGCACTTCTTTGCCAGTATCTGTCGTCAAGCCAATCGCGTGTTTTGTCGGGAAGATCGTACTTACTTTTCCGTCAAATGGCGCATAGACGATACCTTCTGTCGGATCAATCGCAAAGCCGTCGCCCATCATTTTTTTCGAAAACACTTCATCTGGTACGTCGCTTAGATCAAGAAGCTTTCCTTCAATCGGCATGGCGAAAGAAATGTCGCCTGCAACCGGAGCGGCTTGCGCTTCATCAGGTGTTTCTTCAGTAACGACTGGTGTTTTACCATCAAGAATGTCTTGAATTTGCGTTTTAATTTGATCAGAACGTGGGCCGAAGATCGCTTGAATGCTGTTCCCCACTTCCATTACACCAGAGGCGCCTAATTTCTTCAGACGATTTTTGTCAACATTTTTCGCATCTTTGACGTTCACGCGTAATCGCGTTATGCACGCATCTAAGTTTGTTAAGTTTTCCTTGCCACCAAAAGCTTCAAGGACATTGAATGGAAGAGAGTTTTTATCTACTTCAGCCCCAGCTCCATCTTCTTCCGTTGGTTCTTCGCGACCAGGAGTCATAAGATTAAATTTCTTGATTGCAAAGCGGAACCCGAAGTAGTAAATGACTGAGAACACTAATCCAATCGGAATCACAAGCCACCAAGCGGTTCTGTTTGGAAGGACTCCGTAAAGGATAAAGTCAATGACCCCTCCAGAGAAAGTCATCCCAATCTTAATGTCCAAAATGTGCATGATCATAAATGAAAGACCAGCGAAAATGGTATGCACGGCAAACAATAATGGCGCTACAAATAAGAAACTAAATTCAATAGGCTCTGTAATCCCTGTTAAAAACGAAGTAAGGGCTGCAGATGCCATAATACCAGCAACAACTTTTTTGTTTTCAGGACGTGCGCAATGGTAAATCGCAAGTGCAGCAGCTGGAAGACCGAACATCATGAACGGGAATTTACCTGCCATGAACGTACCAGCTGTCAGCTCAGCACCATCACGAATTTGCGCAAAGAAGATCCGTTGGTCCCCACGTACAATTTCACCAGCGGCGTTCGTATACTGACCAAACTCAAACCAGAATGGCGAGTAGAAAATGTGATGAAGTCCGAACGGAATCAGAGCACGCTCAATGACACCAAAGATAAACGCTGCAACCGTACGGTTTGACTCCGTCATGTAATAAGAGAATGCGTTTAAGCCATCCTGAACGGTCGGCCAAATAAAGTGTAAGAGCACCCCGACGAATAAGGAGAAAAAGGCTGTTGCGATTGGAACAAATCGTTTTCCCGCAAAGAAACCTAAGTATGACGGTAATTCAATATTAAAGTATTTCTTGTACATATACGCACCGAGAAGGCCGGCAATGATTCCGCCGAATACCCCTGTTTGTAGCGTTGGAATGCCAAGTACGCTTGCATAAGCTGGGCTATCTCCGACCATCTCAGGTGTAACATGCCCGATAACGCTCATTGTTACGTTGATGATCAAATACCCGATTAACGCAGCAAGTCCAGCGACCCCGTCTCCATTCGAAAGACCGATGGCGACCCCAACGGCGAAAAGAAGGGCGAGATTTGCGAAGACAATGTCCCCTGCATTTTGCATAAGTTCGGCAATGATCACGATCCAATCTGCCGTTAAAAACGGAAAACGCTCCGTCATATCAGGGTTTTGGAGCGCGTCACCAAAAGCGAGCAAAATCCCAGCTGCCGGCAGTAAAGCGACCGGTAGCATGAGCGCTTTTCCGACGCGTTGCAAAACGCCGAATGATTTTTTAAACATGGAAAAAACCTCCTTATAGATGTTACAAACCGAAAAAAATCACACAACAAAAAGGCATGAGGGAAAGGGGGAAGACACAGCCATAAAGATAGGAGTCTCCTCCTTATCTCTATAGTCTGCACCTTTTCCTTTCTCTCATGCCTGCATAACCAGTAACACGGAAAGAAAAATGCCAGTTATTCTTTTGCAAGACGCTGAAGGTGTAAGGTTAAATAAACGGCTTCAGCATCTGGAATCGCTTTCTTTAACGACTGTTGCATAATTTTAATCAGCTTGTATGAAAGATTGTAGCATACTGGATATTCTTCTTTCAAGATTTTTTTTAATCGTTCTTGATTGTCGTTATACTCTCCTTTTTGGATCCGCTCGATTGCGTGATGGAGGTGACGAACAAGCCGGAGATAATCGACGTGCTGCCGATCGATCGTCAGCTCAAGCGAGGTTTCAATGACATAGACGAGCTCACTTATGAGCCTAGTATGTTGATTGACTTCCTCAAGCGAGCGTCTCGTTAGCGCGCTATGGATATGAAGAGCAACAAATCCTATTTCCCCTGGTGGAATGGAAATGTGAAAAGCCGCTTCTAACGCTTGGATAATCTCTGTGGCCACATCAAATTCTTTCGGATACGCTAGTTCAGTTTCGGTTAAAAATGGATTTTTAATATCAAACCCTTGATTAATTCGTTTAATGGCATAAAATAAGTGGTCGGTCAATGCCACATGAATATGCTCGTGTAGCCGAACCTGAAAGCGTTCTTCAATTCGTTCGATGGCGTCATTCATGAACCCGATAAAGGATTCGTCGACGTAATCGAGCAACTGTTTGTATTGCTCTTGTTCCTTCGCATCCTTCAATACAAAAAATTTTTCAGCGCTTTCGCCTGCGACTTCATCTCCCGGCCTCTTGCCAAAGCCTAGACCTTTTCCGATCAAAACGACTTCGTCATAACTCGGGTGTTCGGCAATCAAGACGTTATTATTCAAGGCTTTTTTGACTACTAGCATTGTGGCTCCTCCTACCAAAATCGTTTTAACCGAACCATTAGCCCCATGTCTTTCGTATAGCCATCATCTTAACGAAAGAGGGACATAACCGTCAAGGACAAAGTAAAAACGATTTTCCAACAAGTTCGTGACGGGTTCGATTGACTTTGGAGGGAGGGAAGTGGGGGATAGAAAAGAAAAGAGAGCTGGGACAAAACATATAGGGGGTTGATTGTGTCAAAAAACCACTTGCTTACCGCAGGCGTTTCGTGATTTTGACAATGAACGATGGGCATACATCTGTTTTTTCTGGACATCAAACAACCGACAACCCGTAAATCAATAGAAAAAAAGTTCGGATCATCAAAATAAAATGACCCGAACCTTCTTTATTGCTGTTGGCTAGTTTTGTCCCAACCGCTTTGCGGCAAGCAGTCGTTCGATGGAGTGGGAAACCCCATGCTCATAGTTTGATAAAGTTACCTCGTGGGAGATCTGTTTAATTTCGGCACGGGCATTTCCCATGGCGATACTGTAGCCAGCGATTGTGATCATCGAGTAGTCATTCATGCTATCACCGATCGCCACTGTATGTTCTAGGGGGATGTGCAAATGTTTAGCTAACCATGTCAAGGCGTTACCCTTTGAGGCGAGTGGATGTTCAAGCTCGAAGTTGTGTTCAGCTGATGTGACGAGCGTTAAGTTATCCGTTTGTTTAAAGCGATCCCAACCTTTTGCTAATTTGTGTTCATCAAAGGAAAAGGCGAGAATATTGTAGATGTTCACTTCAGTATCAAGCAAGTCACGATAAGATGAGACATATGAAAACCCAGTTTGACTGAATTGTTTTGCGGCTGCCTGGGATAACGTGCCAAGGTCTGTTTGCGGATTCGCGCTTACAAGCCGATCCATTTCGATGGCAAGCAGCTCCCGTCCATTTTGTGGTGTGAAAATCGCTTCATCGCTAAACACCTCGTAGTAAAAATGGTTTCCTTCTAGCCAATGTAAAATCTCAATCGCCTGTTTATGCTCAAGGGGAATTGAAAGCAATCGCCTTCCTGTTGGATCATGGATCGTTGCGCCGTTGGCCCCGATCACCCATGGATGCATGCCTGTTGGCTTTAAAAGGTCTACAACATCAAAGTAAGCTCTTCCTGTCGCGATCACCACTTCCATGCCAGCCTCTTGCGCCCTTTGTAACGATTCCATGTTTTCTTCGCTAATTGTGCTCTTCTCGTTAAGTAACGTTCCGTCCAAATCGATGGCGATCAACTTTTTCATTCTTCAGTCTCCTCCCCTGTGATGACAAGCTCCACACCATGTTGCTGTAACAATTGATGAAACGAATAAGGTGGGGACCGGTCCGTGATCAAGACATCAATATCGGATAAGTCAGCAAGCTTGAAATAATCAGTAACGCCAATTTTTGAATGATCGGCTAACACGATTTTTTGCTTTGCTTGCTGGAGCATTGTTCGTTTCACCATGCCATCTTCCTCGTGGGCAATCGTAAGCCCATGCTCGGAAATGCCTACAACCCCTAAAAACAATTTGTCGACATAATACGAACGTAGCCTTTCAATTACGGAAGCTCCATACAAGTAACGGTGTTTCTTCTCAAGTTTACCGCCAAGTAATTGGATGTCTGCGTGCTTTTTTGCTGACAAAAGGTCTGCGAGATTGATTGAGTTTGTCACAATTGTACAGCGAACATTTGGAAAAAAATCAGCAAGGGCTTGAACTGTTGTAGATGTATCAAGGATTAAACGATCACCTTCATGAATAAAAGATGCTGCTTTTTCGCCGATCTGCTTTTTTTCTTTTGAGACCGTTTCTAATCGTTGGTGATAGCCTTTCACTTCTTGGTGGGCAGACGGAAGGATCGCGCCGCCTCGCGTGCGGATAATTACTTTTTGTTCTTCTAGCTTTACAAGATCACGACGGGCTGTATCTCGTGATACTCCAAAACGTGCGCAAATTTGTTCAACGGTAATGCGCTGATGTTTCTTTAATTCCTCTAAAATTAACGGCAAACGCTCATCTTGGTACAAATTCATCACCAACTCATAAGTATTGTTAATTTGTTATAAGTAATTATAAGTGATTTTGCGCGATTTAAGCAAGGTGTTTGCGTGTTTTACTTATGTATTTTTCAAAATAAATATATTTTCTGTCCATAACATAAAAAAAGCCATGCTCCGCGCATGACCCTTAGGATTTACCTTGTTTAAGATCGGCGACAAGCTCAGGCAACCCACCGATAAAGAAATGATCGTTCCCGTTTAGTGTGCGTATGATAGCGTTGGGAAAGATTTCTCTATAAAATGTTTGATGTGAGGATGGGACGACATGGTCACTGCGACTATGATAAAGAACGACTCGGTCGATTGAGAGAAGTGTAGATGGATCTGTTATAGTAAACGCCTCGTTTTGCCATTCTTCGTCCCGGCCCCAAAAGGGAGGTGCAATGAGGTACAGCCCTGTAACCTGTGGAAGAGGAGGAGATTTTTCTGAGAGATATTTGACGAGAACAGCGCCCCCAAGGGAATGGCCGACAAGGATAACCTCTCCATCGATGAACGAAAGCTCTTTCTCTACTTGTTTGACCCATTGATCGTATTCAGGTGCTTCCGGATTGGGCATTTCGGGATACGCTACGTTATGTTCCGAACGGAGGGATTGCTTTAAATAATGGACAAGGTCATCACTTCTTTGAGAACCTGCACAATGAATGAAAAGAATCGTCTTCATTTAATCCCCCTTCTCTTTGTGGGTTCACCCGTAAAATCGTGCCACACGGATCAGAAATCCAGTAACCGGCTGCACCTTCATGGATTTCCACTTCATCTCTTCGGTCAACTCCGCACTCGTTTAAATGATTTGACGCGACCTCAAGGTCATCTGTCTGCACCTCGAGCCACACATCTTGTTGCGAGTAGTTGTCCATGCAATCGAGCCATAGGGTAGAGGGACCTAGTTGAAATTTATAAGATCCTTGTTCTTGACCTAGGTAAGGGAGACGCAAAATGTCCTGATAAAACCGAACCGTTTCTTCATACTTGAACTTAGGAATCTTTAGCGCAATGTTATGGCCGCCAACAAATTGAATCACAGGTTTCATGGACGATCACTTCCAATCATGTTTTGATACCGAAGGAGGCTGACGTGATGCAGCTGGGGTGCATCTTGTGAACCAGTCTAGTTGGAGCTTTCCTCTTGTGTTGTTACGTGCCACGTGATACCAAACTTATCAATTACTTGACCATACAGTGGGCTGAAAAATGTTTTCTCAAGTGGAGCGATTTCTTTTCCACCTGAAGCTAATTTTTGAAAAACTTCCGTTGTCATTTCTACATTGTTCGTTGTCAGAGCGATAGTGACGGGAGATCCACTTTGCTGCGGAAAGCGTTCAGGATCAACATCAAGACATTGGTCAGATATCATCAGGTCCATCTCACCTAGCTTTAAATGAGCATGAAGGATCAGGTCTTTGTTTACAGATGCCATAGGAGAGTCTGGTTGCTCAGGTAAATCCCCATACGTTTGAATCATTATCACTTCCGCGTTTAATGCATCTTGATAAAATTCGATAGCAGCCTGCCCATCCCCATCTAACATCAAGTAAGGATTCATAGTTAAAATCATCAAATCACCTCTTTATGAATGATAGTGTCATTTTAGCAAGAATGTCAGTGCGTGATTTCTTCTTAATTGCTATGTTGCAATGCGCGCTTTTAAAAAATTTTTCATGAGCAGTGGTAGAGAAATTAAAATAGGTGGATCATCAAGTCGTGGTGTGTGGAGCGTCAGGGAGTATTCTAGGATGGAAGGGGACTCAGTCACGATGATCGGCTCTTTAATCCGTCCGCGTAGCGTTGTATAAGGTAGTAGGATATCTTTAGCCTGCATGGACCATGAAATGGATGTGGCCATTAAATAATAGATTCCGGGTTTGACACCGGTAAAAGAAAACGAACCTGTTGATAAAAGGATATTCCCATATAATGGTACACCCTCTGGGATAGGCTTGGAAAAGAGGCCAATTAAGATAAATCCTTCAAGCGGGGCCTCAGAATCGATCTTGCCTGTTACGGTAGAAAATGGCCTGATGGATTGTAAGGAAGAGTGCCAATCCGAAAGCATTTGTAAGGAATGGAGCGAATGATTCACTTGATTCATAGATTCGCGAAAGTGAGAAGGGCTCATGCCTACACATTTTGTAAATCGGGTCGTGAACGTGCCTAAGCTTTGTTGACCGATTTCAAGCCCGATGTCACGAACGGTTAAGTTTGTGTTTAGTAGCAACTCCTTGGCTTTTTGCAATCGAAGGGCAGAAACATAATAGAGAGGGGGAAGACCTGTTTTTTCTTTAAATAAACGGGAAAAATGATAACTGCTATAGCCTACATAGGAAGCGATATGAGAAAGGGAGAGCGGTTCATACAGGTGATTGTGGATGTACGAAATTGCTACATCTATTTCGTTGTAAGGTCCTGGCATCGACGTATCCCCCCTAAGAGCTTTTACATCCTGCTTCTATTATCCCATATAAACAGGATCACGCAACAGAACTTCCCTCCTTTGTCAAACGTTTGATGCAAGTAGAAGGTGGTATAATAAAGAGAGAGGGGGAAGAAGGATGAGGGATCAAATGTTGCCATCGATTATATTGTTTGACGGTGTTTGCAACTTTTGCAACTATTGGGTACAATTCATCATCAAACGAGACCCACAAGCTACGTTTCAATTTGCCTCCCTGCAATCTGAGGTCGGCCAAGAGCTGCTAGAGAAGCATTCCATCGATCGATCCACTGATTCGGTTGTCCTTATTATGGAAGGGCAAGCGTTTGTATGCTCAGATGCTGTCTTTAAGATTGTAGCGCAGCTAGACTCTCCGATTCGATGGTTAAAATGGGCGGTTATCTTTCCGCGCTTTTTGCGTGACTTTATCTATCGGATCGTGGCACGAAATCGCTACAAATGGTTTGGAAAGCGAGACGAATGCCAAATTCCAACAAAAGAACAACGAAGCCGTTTTTTATAAACTAGTACAAAAGCAGGTGATGAATTGAAGGGCACACGAGATGTTCAAGTGATCCCGTGGCAAGGGGAAGAACAAATAGTCGTGGCAACAGACGCATCGGGTGGAGTTGGAGAAAAGGCGAAAGATCATGTCCACGTTCCATATGAAGTGGTAAGTTACTACGCGGCTCGAGTGGCGTTACTTGAATGTATGAGTGTGGGGGCAACACCGTTTACCTTCCTTGTACAAAATTTTTCAGGGGACGAACCCTACCAAAAAATGATCGATGGAATCAACAGGGCGCTAGGAGAAGCAAACCAAGCCCAAGCCACAATTGCTGGTAGCACGGAATCGAATATGGTCTTAGAGCAATCATGCCTTGGCGTGACAGTGATTGGAAGGGTTCATCAATCAGCGCTTAAAATAGGCATTACTCCGAAAGACGCAGGAATTGCGTTATTAGGAAAGCCACTTGTTGGGGAGGAAGTAGTATCTCAGGAAAAGGATGTTTTCCCACTGAAGCAGTTCGATGAACTTCTACAGGAAGAAGGCGTCTATGAAATTATTCCTGTAGGCTCAAAAGGTGTGAAGTATGAGCTAGAGGTGTTAGCAGCCACGAATGAATGGAATACACTACAAGTTCCGGTAAATGGAAATGTGGATTTAACTAAATCGTCGGGTCCGGCTACATCGCTTCTGATCACATTTGATGGAACGATGGAAGCGTTGTTGAAGGCTAAATATTCTTCTTGGTGGACCACGTTAGCTTCCAAAATTTCGACATAGTTTCATTGTTCAGGATCAGTAGAAAACATGGTATGATAAAATATAAAGTGCAACAAGGTGCACAATGGAGGGAGATACGATGGGAACACAATCAATGGAAGTGTATTTCGAAGAGAAGCTTCTCGCGGCAAAAACACAGTTTGAACGAACCATCGATTGTAAGCATACAGAATTTGACGACCTTTATCCATATATGTCAGAGCAACCTCAATTTTTCTGGTATAAGCGATATGTTGCGTGGCAAGAGCTGTTGACAGTTGTCGGCATTGCTGCAGATTTAGAGATTGAGTGGAAAAAGCACTTTTTGACGAAGCAAGTCAGCTACATTGAAGCGAAAATTCTCGATGCGAAAGTTCTCGATGACTGGTATGAAACTGAAACGAAGGAAGAAGAAATCGAGCTATAGGGAGCGAACACGTCTGCATAGGATGCAGGCGTTTTTCTTTCAAGGAATAGTATTTGATAATACTTTAAAGTTGAGACTTGTTAAAGGGATAAGAAAAAAAACGATATATAAATATGTTTATCTAAGTGGGAAGTTTTGTAGAATAATGACGGTTATTGACCATAGGAAGTGGACAAACCACCAAAAATGGCAAATACAGACTCCTTTGCAATCTGCTAGATTGAATAATAAGAGATTTCTGAAATATCTGCTAGATCGAAAAGTATGTTATTTCTGAAATTTCTAAAATAAAAAGGAGGCTGAATGGTTTATGAGACAAAGTCTAAAAGTTATGGTTTTGTCAACAGTGGCATTGCTTTTCATGGCAAACCCAGCAGCAGCAAGCGAGGAGAAAAAGGAATATTTGATTGTCGTCGAACCTGAAGAAGTTTCTGCTCAGAGTGTCGAAGAAAGTTATGATGTGGACGTCATCCATGAATTTGAAGAGATTCCAGTCATTCATGCAGAACTAACTAAAAAAGAATTGAAAAAATTAAAGAAAGATCCGAACGTAAAAGCCATCGAAGAGAATGCAGAAGTAACCATCAGTCAAACGGTTCCTTGGGGAATTTCATTCATTAATACGCAGCAAGCGCACAACCGCGGTATTTTTGGTAACGGTGCTCGAGTCGCTGTCCTTGATACAGGAATTGCTTCACACCCAGACTTACGAATTGCAGGGGGAGCGAGCTTTATTTCAAGCGAGCCTTCCTATCATGACAATAACGGACACGGAACTCACGTGGCTGGTACAATCGCTGCGTTAAACAATTCAATCGGTGTGCTTGGTGTAGCACCATCGGCTGACTTGTACGCTGTGAAAGTTCTTGATCGGAATGGAAGTGGTTCGCTTGCTTCTGTAGCTCAAGGAATCGAATGGGCAATTAACAACAACATGCACATTATTAATATGAGCCTTGGAAGCACGAGTGGTTCTAGCACGTTAGAGTTAGCTGTCAACCGAGCAAACAATGCTGGTATTCTCTTAGTAGGGGCAGCAGGTAATACGGGTAGACAAGGAGTTAACTATCCTGCTAGATACTCTGGTGTTATGGCGGTTGCAGCAGTTGATCAAAATGGTCAACGCGCAAGCTTCTCTACGTATGGCCCAGAAATTGAAATTTCTGCACCTGGTGTCAACGTAAACAGCACGTACACAGGCAATCGTTACGTATCGCTTTCTGGAACATCTATGGCAACACCACACGTTGCTGGAGTTGCTGCACTTGTGAAGAGCAGATATCCTAGCTATACGAACAACCAAATTCGCCAGCGTATTAATCAAACAGCAACGTATCTAGGTTCTCCTAGCCTTTATGGCAATGGATTAGTACATGCTGGACGTGCAACACAATAAATGCACAATGAAAGGCTGAGACAAAACTAGCCAAATGTAATAAAAAAGTTCGGATCATCAAAATAAAATGATTCGAGCTTTTTTCTGTTTGCTTCATGGGCTCATCTGTTGTTTGATTGGCCTTGTGGTACCCTTTTTGTGGAACGTTTAACTAGACTGACGTTTCCAAGTTGATGGTCAAAATCACGAGACGCCTGCGGGAAAAGCAAGAGCTGAAATTCCATCGGGGCGATTTCCCCCGATTAGCTGAAGCCTTGCTCGCGGCAAGCGAGTGATTTTTGAAACAATCAACCCCATATAAATTAGCCTCTTTCGTATCGTTATTTATCGTGTATTTGGCCTCATTTGGGTATGATAGGAGGGAGATAAGGAAAAGGGGTCGACGATTGATATGAAACGACTAATTGGTTGTGTTTTACTTTTCTTGGGGGCAAGTTTATATGGATGTGGGGGTCAAGGGGAAGATCCTGAAACCATTGTGAGCGAAAAGCCAATAGAAGAATGGGACGACGAAGAGGAAGATGGTGGAGAGTGGACGGTACCTGACATCGATTTATCGAACTTTAGACACGATCCGACGGAATGGGGAGAAAACGTCACAGGCGTGAAAACAAAGCTGGATACGAAGGAGCAAGTAATCGCGTTAACGCTCGATGCTTGCGGTGGCCCGCACGGTAGTCAATTTGATGAGGAGCTACTGGCTTACTTACAAGAGAAGGAAATTCCAGCGACGCTGTTTGTAAACGAACGATGGATTGATGAAAATGAAGACGTGTTTCTTTCCCTGGCGAACAATCCTCTATTTCAAATTGAAAATCACGGGTCTGCTCATAAACCATTATCAGTTAATGGACGGAACGCATGGAACATCGAAGGGACTAAGTCTCCAGAGGAAGTAGTTAAAGAGATTACAAACAACCAACAACGGATTTATCAACTAACAGGCCGGTCGACGAGGCTGTTTCGTTCAGGCACAGCGTTTTATGATGAAGTGGCCGTTGAAATCGCCAATGCCCTCGGAGTAGAGGTCGTCAATTATTCTGTACTCGGAGATGCAGGTGCAACGTTTACAGCGGAGCAAGTAAAGGCAGCGTTACTGAACGCCGAGCCTGGGGCAATTGTGTTAATGCATATGAATCAGCCAGCGAGTGGAACGGCAGCAGGAGTAAAAGCAGCCATCCCGTTATTGATCGAAAAAGGGTATACCTTTGCTCGTTTAGATGAATACGACTTGACCTAACTCAGAGCTTATCGGGTTAGGTTTTTCACTTTAAGAAAGTTTACCTGCATCAACGGTTAAAGATTAAGGAAAAATGACTGCTTCCCAAAGTAAGAGTTGGCGGTAAGTTAACCTTTTCTAACAGATTCACTTCTTCCAAGATGAAGTGGTTGAAATGGAAAGGGAGGAAGAGGTAGAATAGTGGAAATATTGTATAAAAAACAAATGTATATGGGGAGAAGACGATGGAGATGTTAGCGAAAGTGAGTCAATTTTTCAGTAAATATTTTGCGTTTTTTGTGATCATCATTAGTTTTGTTGCTTTTTTATCACCAGATCATTTTACTTGGATCACTCCACACATTACGATTTTGCTTGGTGTGATCATGTTTGGGATGGGGCTGACATTGAAACTCAGTGACTTTCGTATTGTGTTGCAAAAGCCGATTCCTGTATTAGTCGGAGTGCTTGCACAATTTGTCATCATGCCCCTCGTAGCATTCGCTCTAGCCTATGCTTTTAACTTACCACCGGAGCTGGCGGCAGGCCTTGTTTTAGTCGGGGCATGTCCTGGTGGTACTGCTTCAAATGTAATGGTTTACCTTGCGAAAGGAAATGTTGCTGCATCGGTTGCGATGACGTCCGTTTCGACCATGCTTGCACCGATCGTAACCCCTTTTATTTTGCTTCTTTTAGCAGGGCAGTGGTTACCCATTGATGCTAAGGCGATGTTCGTATCTATTTTGCAAATGATCATTGTACCAATTGCTCTCGGTTTATTCGTACGAAAAATGGCTCCAAATGCCGTTGATAAGAGCACAGCCGTCTTACCGTTGGTCTCCATTGTAGCGATTATGGCGATCGTTTCAGCGGTTGTTGGCGCAAATCAAGCCAATTTAATGTCGGGCGCGGCCTTGCTGTTTTTAGCGGTGATGTTGCATAATGTTTTCGGGTTGTTGCTTGGCTATTTGACAGCGAAATTTGTTGGCTTGGATGAATCGACACGGCGGGCGATTTCGATTGAAGTTGGCATGCAAAACTCAGGCTTAGGAGCAGCATTGGCAGGTAATCATTTTTCACCGTTGGCCGCATTGCCGAGCGCGATCTTTTCTGTATGGCATAACATTTCAGGACCTGTCCTTGTGAGCATTTGGTCAAGGTCAGCGAAATCGGCTCAAAAGCGTCAATCAGATGCGGATATGAAAGTCGATCTTTAAACGAAAAAAGGTGGCGAGGAGTATGGATTTTGCTAGTCGTCTGGCAGAGGAACGAATCCAAAAGGCAATAAAGGAAGGAGCCTTTGATGATCTTGAAGGAAAAGGAAAGCCGTTGACGTTTGAAGAAGATCAAGGGGTTCCCGAGGAGCTTAGACTAAGCTATAAAATCTTAAAAAATGCTGGATTTGTCCCGAAGGAAGTAGAAGCCCAAAAGGAAATCATCCAGCTAAAGCAGTTAGTGGAAGCATGTGTTGATCCAGATGAAGAGGTGAAGTTGAAGAAAAAGCTCAGCGAAAAAACGCTCCGCTACAACCAACTTATGGAGCAACGAAAATGGAGTTCCTCAAGTAGCTTTCGTCGCTACCGCCACAAGTTAACAGAGCGTTTCTTTTAGTACTATAAATGGGCTCATGTGAAAAGACGCATGGGTTCTTTTTTCATGTTAAGTCCTTAGGATGACGAAACAAATTTTCTTCCATTTCCTAAAAAGCGTGATATAATCATTCGGGTAACCATTTACTAGCGGGGGTGAAACCGATGAAACCGACAGAAACATTACAAGAGAAAGGGAAGCTATTTCTCGTTGTGATGATGCCGATCTTAATTACGCAAATCGGGCTCTATGCAATGAATTTTTTTGATACGGTTATGTCGGGGCAAGCAGGTGCCAATGACTTGGCAGGGGTTGCGATTGGCTCTAGTTTGTGGGTTCCTGTATTCACTGGTTTAAATGGTGTTTTGCTAGCATTGACGCCAATCATTGCTCAAAGCATTGGCGCTGAAAAACGAGATGATGTTCCATATGTGTTTTTGCAAGGACTTTACTTATCGATAGCGATCTCTATCGCGGTGATTTTGATTGGGGCTGTCGTGCTCGATCCGATTTTGTCCGCGATGTCATTAGAAGATGAAGTTGGCCGAATTGCGAAGGAGTATTTAATCGGGCTCGCGTTTGGGATCGTGCCCCTTTTTATATATACAACCATTCGTTGTCTCATTGACTCCCTCGGGGAGACACGGGTGACGATGTTTATTACCCTTTTATCTCTACCAATCAATATCTTTTTTAACTATGTGTTGATTTTCGGAAAATTAGGGTTTCCCCGTTTAGGCGGTGTAGGAGCAGGCTACGCTTCGGCGATTACGTATTGGTTTATTTTAGCTGTCGCGATTGTAGTCGTTGTTAAAGTCCGTCCGTTTACCGATTTTCAACTGTTTAAGAAGCTGTACCACGTTTCGTTGAAAAAGTGGAAGGAAATATTGCTACTAGGGCTACCCATTGGGTTTACGATCTTTTTTGAGACGAGTATTTTTGCGGCCGTTACGCTGCTTATGAGTACGTTTGATACGGCAACGATCGCCGCCCATCAAGCCGCGGTTAATTTTGCGTCCTTTTTGTATATGATTCCGTTAAGTATTGCATTTACTTTAACGATCGCTGTCGGCTACGAAGTAGGAGCAAAGCGAGTGGAGGATGCGCGTCAATATAGCAGGCTCGGAATTACCTTTGCCTTGATCATGGGGCTTGTTGCTGGTGTCATTATTTATGTCCTACGTGCCCCCGTCGCTTCCTTGTACACGAATGATTCCCAAGTCGCTTGGCTTATTCAGCAGTTTTTGATCTACTCGATCTTTTTTCAATTATCGGATGCTCTAGCTACACCGATCCAAGGCGTGTTACGTGGACATAAGGATGTGAATGTTCCGTTTGTGATGGCGCTTGTGTCTTTTTGGATTATCGGACTACCGACCGGATATCTTTTAGCTAACTTTTCGCCACTCGGTCCGTATGGCTATTGGATCGGTCTCATTACAGGGCTGGCTTCATGTGCGATTGCGTTATCGTGGCGGCTAAAGCAAATGCAACGAAAATTCGAGCGAGCGGCACGATTAAGTCAAAACGGAAATAGCTAGCGTTCGTTCAACGTTATGTTTGCATCATGATGGCTGAAAACAGCAGAAATGGTTTCACCAATATCTTCTTCCAATTCGTCGTCTGTCGGTAGCTCGTCGTACGATTGGATGACCGTGAATGTACGTAAGCATACGAGATGGTATGGAAATGCCCGTTCATCTTCATCTTTCACAATCACGTACAGATGATCGTTTTCCGTAGAAACCATATCGCCTACTTGTGAGACTTGACGCTTTGGATTAATGTTGACATCCATCATTGTTCTCCTCCTTTTCTAGCAGTCTCTCCTTTATTACTAGATTGTATACGAGAGCCTGTGCCTTTATTCATATGAGGGCACAGGCTTTGGTTATTTTTTGCCTTTTGCGTTTGCTCGGTTTGAGCCGTTGTCCACCATTTCACTCGCAACGTTTTCATTAAACATGGATTCGGTCGGTGTCTTATTGTTTGTCATCGCTTTGTCTTTTTGCGGGGAACGTTTTTTCACAGTTGTCACCTCTTCCATTGTCAATTGACTTGATCATTGTTACTATTTGTAAATAGACAACGGTTATTCATAAATGAGGTGGAAAGATGGCAAAGTCAAAATACTATGTCGTATGGAATGGACGGAAGCCCGGCATTTATACGAGCTGGTCTGCATGTGAAGCTCAAGTAAAAGGATATACCGGCGCCAAATTTAAATCCTATCCTTCCAAGGAAGAAGCAGAGGCTGCTTTTAGAGGAGAAGAGGCAACACCGAAGCTTGCAAAAGAGGAGATTATTTGGGAGAGCCTGTCTGTAGATGTTGGCAGCCAAGGGAATCCCGGAATTGTGGAATATAAAGGCGTTGATACGAAAACGGGAGAAGTCCTTTTTGAACGAGAGCCGATTCCGATCGGGACAAACAATATGGGTGAGTTTCTCGCGATCGTTCACGGGCTTCGTTACCTTAAGGAACGGAACAGTCGTAAGCCGATCTATTCTGATTCCCAGACGGCAATCAAATGGGTGAAGGATAAAAAAGCAAAATCGACCCTCGTGCGCAATGAAGAAACAGCGCTTATTTGGAAGCTTGTAGATGAAGCGGAGGAGTGGCTAAACACTCATACATATGAAACGCCCATCTTAAAATGGCAGACCGATAAGTGGGGGGAAATTAAGGCCGATTACGGGAGAAAATAAGATAAGTAAAAATTAAAAGAAAAACGAAACGATTGATTTGGATAGTTGAATTTCAAAATGACGCGATTGTCATTCAAAAAACTAGCTAAACGGATTGAGATCAGGGTAGAGCGTTTGTCTACTCTGATTTTTTCATGCACTTTGAACTGGTTTCTGAAAATAAGGCTTTGCAATCGTCGAGCTTTCTTTAAGGGTGAAATGGAACATGAGATTACTTTTGTTCGTATAGAAGCTAGGGGCAGATCATCCAAAAGTACTAGCCGTCTGATTAGATGATTTTCATTTACAATATGAGGGGGCAGGAATAAAATGGACGAAGATGAGTTGAGGTTGTTAAGAGGATGAATTCTTAAAGCAAGTCAAATGAGTTCAGTGACAGAAGATAGGAGAGGTAGTACATAATGAACGCCGGAATCATTGTAGTTGTTCTGATCATTGGTATGATTGTTTTTATGTTTCGCGGGGTAAAAAATTTACGTAGAACAGGAATCATTAAGGAAGATTCCCCGATCTTAGATTTCGTATTTATTCTTCCGATCAGCTTTCAAGGTTTTGTTTTATATCCAGATCGTGCAAGTGTTATTTTTCATATTTGCCTGCTTCTTTTCGTAACCGTCCTTTTGATTATAAAAAGGTATCGAAGTGCTTTGTATGTTATTCCGAATGGTCAGCTAAATACCCTCCGTTCGCTAGTTCAAGAATGTCTCTTAAACTACGAGGACGATATTCGCCAAGAGGATGGTTATCGTGAAAGTTTACTCGGGAAGCCGGTCGAGCGTTATTTGCTGCCGTCGTCACGGGCATCGATCGATCTTGTATGGCATAAAGAAAAAGAGGAGATCCCACATTCGATCAAGCTTGTCATCAACCGACCTTTTCGTTTTTTGGCGCGACGCCCATTTTTATACGAATTAAGTGACCGAATCGAACCGATGCAACAGCAGGTCGGAAAAGTTTATCGCGGGGCCATTGTGGAATTGCTATTGGCTGGGGGGCTCCTCCTTTTACTTGTCTTTTTAGTCCAGCAAGGACACGTGCTATTTCTCAAGTAATCGAAAACTTTGGAGGTTGTTGTAATGAAGGAAAAAGTTCAAATGCAGCGGAGATATTTTCATACGAACGAAACAAAAGAGCTTTCATTTCGCATGAACATGTTAAAAAAACTAAAAAAAGCGCTCCTAGACTATGAAAACGAATTGCTTGCCGCCTTAAAAGAAGATTTAAATAAATCGACGTCAGAGGCGTTTTTAACGGAGCTTGGCCCCCTTTATCACGAGATCACGTTTATGTTAAAGCATTTACCGACTTGGATAAAGCGAAAAAAAGTGAAAACACCGCTGACCCACGTTGGCTCAAAAGGATACATCCATTATGAGCCTTATGGGGTCGTGCTCATTATCGCCCCATGGAACTACCCCTTGCAACTAGCGATTAATCCGCTGATCGGTGCTATTGCAGCAGGAAATTGTGCAATCGTGAAGCCATCTGAATTAACACCTGCTACTTCTGGCGTCATCACCGAGATGATCGAAAACACATTTCCTGAAGAATACGTTTGTTCAGTGGAAGGAGGAGTGGAAACGAGCCAAGCTCTTTTAGCGGAGAAGATGGACTATATCTTTTTCACAGGAAGTGTCGGTGTTGGGAAACATGTAATGAAAGCTGCTTCTCGTCATTTAACGCCTGTCACTTTAGAGCTTGGTGGCAAAAGCCCAGCGATTGTGTGCGAAGACGCGCAGATCGCTGTGACGGCGAAAAGAATGGCATGGGGGAAATTTTTGAATGCGGGACAAACGTGTGTTGCCCCAGATTATGTCCTCGTACATGACTCAAAAAAAGAGGACTTTTTAAAGGCGCTGCAAACAGAAATAAAAACGCTTTTTCAACGTAAGATCGACAGAGGCGACTATCCAACGATCGTCAGTGATCGTCATTTTGCGCGACTCATCCGATTTTTGCAAGACGGAGATGTGGTCAGCGGTGGGCAGCATGAGCGCAATAAACGGTTCATAGCCCCAACCGTTTTAACGAATGTTTCATGGGAAAGTCCAGTAATGGAGGATGAAATATTCGGCCCTATCCTACCGGTGTTTTCCTTTTCTGAACTAGATGAAGTGATTGAAAAAGTGCGTGAGAGGCCGCATCCCCTTGCCCTTTATCTGTTTACCGAATCAAAGGAAACAGAGGAGAAACTAATCCATTCTCTTTCCTTTGGTGGCGGATGTATTAATGATACAGTCATGCATTTAGCAACCCCGTATTTACCGTTTGGCGGCGTTGGTGAGAGTGGAATGGGTGCATACCATGGAGAAGAGAGCTTCTACACGTTCTCTCATCGGAAAAGTGTGTTAAAGCAACCAACAAGTGTGGATCTCCCGATTCGATACAAAGAGAGTAAGCTGTCATTGAAAATGCTGCGCAAGCTTTTCCAATAACAAGCCCAAGTTAAAAAAAGCATCTAGAGAGTCTGTTGACTCTGTGGATGCTTTTTTTAAGGAAGAAGTTTAACCAAAATGTATAGCGCAGGGGCTCTCAATCGGTTCTTAGGCTCTTGTCATTCTTTTTCTCGGTTGCTACTAATTCCTCAATTGGTATTTCCACGGACAACTTTAATAAACATGCAGGTTTTCTGCAATAAATGTAAAGAAATATAACGAAATATTTCAATTTTTATAAAAATTATATTGGATTTCATTTTTCATTCATTTATAATGGCGGAAATAGTAGGGAATTCGCCCATGAATAAGCATTGAAGGAGGAGATGTAATGAAACCTGCCCCACATGTAGAACTAAAGCCAAATCAGAGGGGAGTTTTTGTACGATTTTTAGATATCATCGAGAAATATGGTAATAAGCTTCCCGATCCGATTATGCTGTTTGTCATCATGGCTGTGCTTATTTTAATATGTTCCGCCATTTTTTCCGCATTAGGTACGTCAGCAGTCCACCCTGGCACAGGGGAAGAGATTGGGGTCGTCAATTTATTAAACGGAGAGGGATTCATTCTCATTCTTACGGAACTCGTCAACAATTTTACTAGTTTTCCGCCACTAGGGCTTGTGCTCGTTGTCATGCTAGGGGTTGGTGTAGCAGAATCGACAGGACTCCTTTCCGCTTTGATGAAAACGACCATTTTAAATGCACCGAGAAAACTCATATTACCGACAATTGTCCTCGTCGCTATGCTCGGAAATGCAGCGGCCGATGCGGCGATGGTTGTTTTACCACCGATTGTTGCGATGATCTTTATTGCCCTTGGACGGCACCCCCTCGCTGGACTAGCTGCCGCTTATGCTTCTGTTGCTGGTGGATTTAGCGCCAATTTAATTTTGAGCATGCTAGACCCGCTCGTGGCAGGGTTCACACAGACAGGAGCACAAATGATTGATCCTGATTATGTGGCCAATCCAGCGATGAACTACTATTTCCTTGTCGCCTCATGCCTCGTACTCGTTCCTGTTGCCGTATGGGTGACGACAAAAATTGTTGAGCCCCGTTTAGGTACTTACACTGGAGAGGTAGAAGAAATAACAGGGGTAACAAAAGAAGAGAAAAAGGGATTGCGTTGGGCAGGGATTTCCGTTGTCATTCTTGCTGTAGTCTTCTTGTTTTTAACGGTGCCAGAACAGGCTCTCTTGCGTGACCCTGAAACGGGATCATTGACCGTTTCTCCTTTTATGACTGGAATTGTTCCTATCATGATGGTGTTTTTCTTAGTGCCAGCCCTCGTGTATGGATTTGTTGCCAAGGTTTTCACGTCATCGAAGGACGTTGCGGACCATTTAGCGAAGTCAATGTCAAATATGGGCACCTATATTGTGATTGCCTTTGTCGCCGCGCAAATGATCGCCTTTTTTAATTGGAGTCAACTTGGTCCGATCGTGGCAATAAAAGGGGCGAACTTTTTACAAACGATTGGATTTACTGGTTTACCGTTGCTGCTTGGTTTTATCGTCATTGCCGCTCTCATCAACTTAATGGTGGCCAGCGCGTCAGCCAAATGGGCCATTCTTGCACCGGTGTTCGTCCCTATGTTCATGCTCCTTGAATACAGTCCAGCGTTTACGCAAGCGGCGTACCGTGTAGGAGATTCGATTACCAACCCGATTACACCGATGTTGCCATACTTTGCGATTGCTTTAACCTTCGCCAAAAAATATGATCCTAAAATCGGCATTGGTACGTTTATGTCTTCGCTTCTTCCGTATTCCATCGCCTTTGCTGTCATTTGGATTATCCTCTTTACTGTCTGGTATTTGCTTGGGCTTCCCCTTGGGCCAGGTGAATATATTCATTTACACACGTAATGCCAATGGATGCCTCCCATCGTAATGGAAAGTGGGAGGCTTTTTCTGCTTTTACCAGCGTTCCTATCATGCTTCTTTTCTTATAGCTTTACGATAGACTTACAAAAAAACATCATTTATAATAAAAAACATACATCATGTCATTATTAATGAACTATTAATGTACAAATGAAATTTTTTATCTGTTTTCTATTACTTTTTAAAAAGGGAGCTGGTCGTGTGAGTGTGATGTTTGACCCCCAATCGTATCCTTATCCATCACGGAGAAATGTCGTTTACGCCAAAAATGGAATGGTGGCCACCTCTCAGCCTCTTGCTGCACAAGCGGGGCTAGATATTCTAAAGGCAGGAGGGAATGCTATTGATGCAGCTATTGCCACTGCTACTGCCTTAACGGTGTTAGAGCCTACATCGAATGGAATCGGCTCTGATGCGTTCGCGCTCGTATGGACGAAAGGAAAGCTTCACGGTCTAAACGGAAGCGGCAGAGCACCAATGTCTTTAACGATGGAAGCGGTAAAGGCAAAAGGATATGAGCAGGAACTCCCCCCGTACGGTGTTATTCCTGTAACGGTACCTGGTGCACCAGGTGCTTGGGCGGAGCTAGCCAAAATGTATGGAAACTTGCCGCTTGCCGCTTCACTGGCTCCTGCGATTCGTTATGCGGAGGAAGGCTATCCTGTGACTCCGACACTTGCAAAGTATTGGAAAGCAGCCTATGACCGATTTAAAACAGAGTGGACTGACGACGTCTATCAACCATGGTTCGACACGTTCGCCCCTAAAGGAAGGGCACCGAGAGTTGGGGAAGTATGGCGCTCACAAGGTCATGCGGACACGCTGCGAAGTATCGCTGAGTCGAATGGGGAGTCATTTTACCGCGGGGAGTTAGCAGACCAAATTCATGCGTTTTTTGATAAGTATGGCGGGTATTTAACGAAGGACGATCTAGCATGTTATCGCCCAGAGTGGGTAGAGCCTATTTCCATTGACTACCGAGGCTACCGTGTGTGGGAAATCCCGCCAAATGGGCAAGGCCTTGTCGCATTAGAGGCTTTAAACATTGTGAAAGGGTTTGAATTTTATCATAAGGATACAGTGGACACGTATCATAAGCAGATTGAAGCGATGAAGCTTGCCTTCGTTGATGGGATGAAATATGTCACCGAGCCGAGCGATATGTCGGTTTCAGTTGAGCAATTGCTCTCAGATGAATACGCGACTGAGCGGAGGAAGGAAATCGGTGAGCAGGCGCTTACCCCTGAGCCGGGGACTCCACCTCGAGGGGGAACGGTATATTTAGCGACGGCTGATGGCGACGGAAATATGGTGTCATTCATTCAATCCAACTATATGGGCTTCGGTTCAGGTGTTGTTGTTCCAGGTACAGGGATCGCGATGCAAAATCGCGGTCACAATTTTTCACTTGATCCGAACCATGATAATGCGCTTAAGCCTGGAAAGCGTACATACCATACGATTATCCCAGGGTTTTTAACAAAAGATGATCAGCCGATTGGCCCGTTCGGTGTCATGGGTGGATTTATGCAGCCGCAAGGCCACATGCAAGTGATGATGAATACGATTGATTTTGGGTTAAATCCTCAGGCGGCGCTTGATGCTCCTCGTTGGCAATGGACAAACGGGAAACAGGTACAAGTGGAACCGACGTTTCCGGTCGATATTGCTCAGGCTCTTGTGCGAAAAGGACATAAGATTCAAGTTGTTCTAGATGAAGGTACGTTCGGACGAGGGCAAATCATTTGGCGTGACCCCACGACCGGTGTGTTAGCAGGGGGAACAGAACCGCGAACCGATGGGCAAGTGGCTGCGTGGTAATAATACTCACCGCTTGTTAAGCTGAACAAGTGGAAGGAGTCAACGTATTGATAGCCATTTAGGATGACTGTGGAGAAAGATAAAATCGCTGAACGACTCGTTCAGCGATACGTTTTCTAGAGTTTTAAGCCTGTACGGCTTTTAAAACGGCGCAATAAAATGTGGCTTTCTACTCGGGTAATTCCTTGAAGAGCGTATAATTCTTCATTAATGAAATACTCAAGCTGGTCAAAATCCTCGACGAGTACGTGCATATGTAAGGTGCTCGGTCCAGTCATTTGATAACAGCTGGCGACCTTTGGATTTTCCGCTAAGGTTTCGGCTACTTTCACGAGAGAGGTTGGTTCACAATCCACTTCAAAGAAGGCAGAAACTTTTTTACCCACTTTATCGGAGTTAATGACAACGCTGAACTTTTCGATCACACCTGCTTCTTTTAACTGATGGATACGTTCGCGAATGGCCACTCGTGAAAGGCCTAATTCCTTTGCGATGTCCACATAGGACATGCGGCCATTTTCTGTTAAGAGCTCTAATATTTTTTGATCGGTTGCATCAATTTTCATCCATTTCACCAACTTACTTGGAGTCCTGTATTTATTATATTAAACGAATGGTTCGCTGTCATGTTGATTATGTAAAGAAGAAAAGGGGTAAGTGTATGGACTGGTCGTTACAACGCGATATTTTCATTGCTTTTTTCCGTTCGGGCATGCTTGGGTACGGAGGGGGGCCATCAACCATTCCCCTTGTCCATAAAGAGGTCGTCGAACGCTATAAGTGGATGACCGATGATGAATTTGCCGATGTTCTCGCGCTAGGAAATACATTGCCAGGGCCGATCAATACGAAAATGGCCGGATATATTGGCTATCGAATCGGGGGCTGGAGCGGTCTGGTAAACGGGGTGCTCGCGACCATTTTGCCAACCGTAGTCTTGTTGATTGGCTTGATCGGGCTCCTCAGCCAATTTCGAGAGTCCCGAGTCGTTCTAGGAATGACTCAAGCGGTAACCCCGGTCGTAGGCGTGATGTTACTCACGTTAACGTATTCGTTTTTTAAACAGTCAAAAAAGGGACTCGGCTGGACAGGGACATTGGTAATCGGAATCGTAAGCCTCGTTTTATATGAATGGGTTGGCGTCCATCCTGCGGTGATCATTGCAGGCTTGCTAATCTATGCCCTTGTCAGCCGAAGCGACAAATCGAAAACGAACCGAAAAGAAAAGCAGAAGCAAACGGTATAGGAGCGATCATATGATTTATTGGGAAATTTTCTTAGCTTTTTTTATTCCAAATATCGTCGGCTACGGAGGAGGGCCAGCATCGATTCCGCTCATCCAAATGGAGGTCGTCGATCGGTACGGGTGGATGACTGTCTCGGAGTTTGGTGAGCTGTTAGCGATTGGTAATGCCCTTCCCGGTCCAATTGCGACAAAAATGGCCGGATATATCGGATATGAAGTAGGCGGTGTGTTCGGGGCAACCATCGCGCTGTTTGCCACTGTCGCCCCATCGCTAATTGCCATGGTGTTTTTACTCGGCATTCTTTATAAGTTCAAAGATTCACCGAAAGTGAAAAAGATGACTTCATTCGTAAAGCCAACCATCGGTGTTCTTTTAGGGGTGCTCGCAATTGAATTTTTCGTTACCTCATGGGAAGGTGCTGGCACATGGCAAACGGTTCTATTGGCAGGTGGAAGCTTCCTGCTGATGGAAAAGTGGAAGGTGCACCCTGCTTTTGTCATTGCCGGTTCACTCCTTTATGGTGCCTTGTTTCTTGGGCATGTATAATCCTAAACCTTATTAAGCATGGGTGGCTTACCATTCATGCTTTTTTCTTATTCATTTCTTTTCATGAAGCTGCTTAAGAATAAGTAAATAGACATACAAATGGAAACGGGAAAAAGATTTTGCTACAGTGAAAATAGTACGGATATCGAAATAAATGGGAGGGGTGTGGACATGAAGTATCCACAAGTCTGGGATTTGGACACCTTTTTTAAAGGTGGCAGCCAATCAAGCGATTTTCAACACTTTGTCAAAGAAACCGAGGAGCTTGTCGATAAGCTTGTCGCTTCAACGAGCGCAAAAATGACTCTTGCACAATTGGTTAATGAACTTGTTAATGTGCAAAAGGTCATGCAGCGGCTACGACATGGGGCGGCATTTGTAAGCTGTTTAAAAGCACAAAATGTAAAGGATGAGCACGCTGTCCAATGGCAAGGTAAACTGAATGAATTACAGGCGAAGCTGCAAAACATATGGGTCGAACTTGAAGCTACGTTTGTCCGAATGGAGGATGGTGAATGGCAGGAGCTGTTGAACCATCCGCAGCTGTCGGATATTACTTTTTCATTAAATGAACGGCGGCAAGCGGCAGCAGAGAAGCTTGCACCAGAACAAGAAAAATTAGCGGCTCAACTAGCCGTTGACGGGTACCATGCTTGGGGAGAAGTATACAATCAAGCCGTTGGGCGAATGGAAATTCCGTTTGAAGAGGATGGAGAGACGAAGCGCCTTTCACCGGGGCAGCTTTCAAATCGGCTAAGCAGTAAAGATCGAAAAGTAAGAAAACGAGCATCTAAAGCCTATGCAGAAGCATGGAAAAAAGAAGCACCTTTGTTTGCCTCCACATTAAATCATCTTGCCGGATTTCGTTTAAACTTGTACCGTGCGAGGGGCTGGAACGATGTACTAAAAGAGCCGCTCTTGATCAATCGAATGAAGAGGAAAACACTTGATGCGATGTGGTCAGTCATTAACGAGAACAAGCCGAAATTTTATGAATTTATGGACCGAAAAGCCAAGCTGCTTGGTGTCGATAAATTAGCAATGCATGATATCCACGCGCCGCTGCCAAACGGTGGCAATGATAAAATAGCGTATGATGATGCGTGTGAACTGATTATCCGTCATTTTCGAAAAGTAAGCCCGAAATTAGCTCGTTTTACAGAAGGTGCGCTGCGTGATGGCTGGGTTGAAGCGGAGGATCGGCCAGGAAAACGTCCAGGAGGTTTTTGTACATCCTTCCCCCTCGCGAAACAGTCGCGCATTTTCATGACGTACAACGGAACGATGTCGAATGTGGCTACGCTTGCCCATGAGCTAGGCCATGCTTACCACGGATATTGCTTGAAAGACAAGGCACCGCTAGCTCAGCGGTATGCGATGAATGTAGCAGAAACAGCGTCCACATTTGCAGAAACCATTGTCGCAGATGCTCTCGTTCAAGAAGCAAAGACAGAAACGTTAAAACTTTCACTGTTAGAAAATAAGGTTAATCGAGCGATTGCTTTCATTATGAACATCCACGCTCGTTTTCTGTTTGAAACTCGTTTCTATGAAGCACGGAAACAAAAGCGGCTGTCCGTGAAAGAGCTTTGTGACCTTATGGAGGAAGCGCAGCGTGAAGCTTATGGCAACCAGCTTTCCAGCTACTCCCCAACCCTTTGGGCTCATAAACTTCATTTTCATATTACCGGCGTGCCATTTTATAATTTCCCATACACATTCGGGTACTTATTTTCGATCGGGATTTACCAGCTAGCCCTTGAGAAAGGCGCCTCATTTGAGGATGATTACATTGCGTTGCTTCAAGATACGGCAAGCATGACAGTAGAGGAGTTAGCGTTAAAACATGTAGGGGCTGATTTAACGAAACGTGATTTTTGGCAGTCTGCCATGGATTTAATTATTAAGGACGTAGATCTATTTTTAGAGATGACATCGTAAAGAGGCTGGAATAAGTAAGAAAAAAGGTTCGAATCATGTTATTTTGATGATCCGAACCTTTTTTCTGTTATATACGCATAACTAGACGACGTTTCCAAGTTGCTTGTCAAAATCACGAAACGCCTGCGGGAAAAGGAAGAGCTGAAGACCCATCGGGGCGATTTCCCCCGTTTAGCTGAAGCCTTGCCCGCGGCAAGCAAGTGGTTTTTGAAACAATCAGACCCATAAAAATAACTTTATCCCAGCCCCTTTGGTTTTAGCATAAGCAAACATAACCTAAGAGTGGATGAATATAAGATCACTATTGAGGGGATGTTTTTTCGGCGTTTGACCAACTTGTATATACAAGTTATACTTAAAGGGATAGAGATGAGAAAAACAATGTTGTTTACAATATAAAAAAGCAACGAGATGTAGCGGAGGGATGCTAGTATGTATCAAGAATGGTGGAGGAAAGCAGTTGTTTATCAAATTTATCCGAAAAGCTTCAATGATACGACAGGGAACGGTGTCGGTGATTTGGAGGGCATAATTCAGAAGCTTGATTATTTGAAAACACTTGGAGTTGATGTCATCTGGCTGACTCCGATTTATGCTTCACCACAAAAGGATAACGGCTACGATATTAGCGACTACTATTCGATTCATCCAGAATATGGGACAATGGAAGACTTTGAACGATTGCTCAATGAGGTTCATGATCGAAAAATGAAGGTAATTATGGATATCGTCGTTAATCATACATCGACAGAGCACGAATGGTTTAAACAATCGGCACAATCAAAGGATAACCCGTACCGTGATTTTTACATTTGGAAAGACCCGGTGGATGGTCTTGAACCGAACAACTGGCAATCAAAATTTGGCGGTTCCGCCTGGAAGTTTGATTCGAAAACAGACCAGTATTATTTGCATCTGTTTGACGTATCGCAGGCTGATCTAAACTGGGAAAATGAAGAAGTACGCAACCGAGTGTATGAGATGATGGATTTTTGGTTTACAAAAGGTGTGGATGGCTTTCGTCTTGATGTTATTAACCTCATTTCGAAGGATCAAGCCTTTCCAAACGATGACGGCTCTGTTCCTCCGGGAGACGGTAGACGCTTTTACACGGATGGCCCACGTGCCCATGAATTTATGAACGAGATGAATCGCAAAGTCTTTTCGAAATACGATGCGATGACGGTCGGAGAAATGTCATCAACGACTTTAGAGCATTGTATTCAATATACGAGACCTGAAAACAAAGAGCTGAGCATGACGTTTAACTTTCACCATTTGAAGGTCGATTATCCGAATGGTGAAAAATGGGCGATCGGTGACATGGACTTTTTTGCCCTGAAAGAAATTTTATCTAAGTGGCAAGTTGGTATGCATAAAGGCGGCGGTTGGAACGCGCTGTTTTGGTGTAATCACGATCAACCACGAGTCGTGAGCCGTTACGGAAATGACGGGAAGTACCATGAAAAATCGGCGAAAATGTTAGCAACAACGATTCACATGATGCAGGGAACTCCTTATATTTATCAAGGAGAAGAGTTTGGAATGACCGATCCGAAATTTGATCGGATTGATCAGTACCGTGATGTAGAAACGCTCAACTATTATGACATTTTAAAAGAACAAGGACTATCAGAAGAAAAGGTCATGGAGATCATTAAACGAAAATCCCGTGACAATTCTCGGACACCTGTTCAATGGGATGATAGTCCACATGCCGGGTTCACGTCAGGAACCCCATGGATTGATGTGGCGTCTAACTATCGATCAATCAATGCGAAAAAGGCATTGGCGGATAAACAATCGATTTTTTATCATTATAAAAAACTGATTGAGCTTAGGAAGACATATGACATTGTAACGTATGGGGACTATGAATTACTCTTACCTGAGGACCCGCGTGTGTTTGCGTATGTTCGGCGCTATCAGGACGAAACCTTGCTCGTCGTCAATCATTTTTTTGCTGGAGAAGTAACGATTCAGGTTCCAGAGGATGTGACGGCCGAGAAGCATCAGGTTGATGTCCTTCTGGCCAATTATCATGACCCTTCTCGTGAGTTTCAGCAGTTAATCTTGCGTCCGTATGAGTCTGTTGTTTATTATATGAAATAGAACTCGAATGCGGTGGTGAGGCGTTTTGCTTAATAAATACGATACGATTTATCAACAGTTAGCGAAAGAAATTGATGATGGTAAACGTTTGCCGGGAGAGAAACTCCCTTCCGAACATGAATTAACGGAGCTGTTTGCCACGTCACGAGAAACGATTCGCAAAGCGCTTAAACTATTATCAGAACACGGATATATTCAAAAAATTCGCGGGAAAGGCTCGATTGTCCTTGATCGGTCTACGTTTGACTTTCCTGTCTCGGGGCTTGTTAGCTTTAAAGAATTGGCCCATAAACTAGGGGATGATGTCGTCACAACAGTCCATTCTTTACAGAAAATCTCAGCCAATGATTTTTTGCAAAAACAGTTGGGCTGTGATGCTGAGGAACCACTCTGGGCTGTAGTGAGAGCACGAAAAATAAGCGGAGAATCAATCATTTTAGATAAAGATTATTTTCTCGAGGAATATGTTCCAAATTTAACAAAAGAAATCTGCCAGGATTCCATTTATGAATATGTGGAGAAAACCCTCGGATTGACGATTAGTTTTGCGAAAAAGGAAATGTTTGTCACTGAGGCAACAGAGGAAGACAAACAGTATCTTGATTTGCAAAACTATGATTTAGTGGTCGTCGTCCGTAACTATGTCTATTTGGACAATGCCGTCTTGTTCGAGTATACAGAGTCCAGGCACCGGCCCGACAAATTTCGTTTTGTTGATTTTGCCCGAAGGAATCGTTAATGATAGAGCAAAAGGCTGTTTACCGTTAGTAGGTGAACAGCCTTTTGCCGTGTTAGCTCGCTTTTTCCCACTCAAGATCCATCACATCTGCGAGGATGAGTGGTATTTCTGTGTTGTCTAACAATCCATGAAGCCGATCAGAGCAAGGCCCGAACGCATAAATAGGAATATCCGTTCCCGTGTGAACAGGGGTCGTCCATCCTATCAACGCACGTCTGCTAATGACTTGATTAATGGCATTCGTTAAGTGATCCGCCTTTTTAATTTGTTTGAGCTCTTTTTTTGTTAGCTCAAACCCAGTGTATGTTTTCATAACGTCAGCTAGGTTGGTCCGGCGTTTGTTCACTTGACTGGCAATAAATTTCCCAGTTGCTTTTACTTGTTTGAGCATATCGGGTTTTGCTTTGTACTGTCCATATGCACCTACGGAAAGTCCACCCGTATCATGGTCGCCTACGACAACGACGAGGGTATTCCCGTCCTTCTCCGCAAAATCAAACGCGACGCTCACCGCTTCTTCAAACGCTTCAATATCCTTCATGGCCCACGCAGCATCATTGTCATGACCAGCCCAATCAATTTGGCTTCCTTCAACCATTAAGAAGAAGCCGTTCGGATTTTGTTTTAACGTGTGGAGCGCAACTTCTGTCATTTCTGCTAAGCTCGGCTCTTGTGTCCCTTGTCGATCCAGCTCTGGTGCCAAGGCTCCCTCGGAAAATAGGCCGAGAACCTTTGCTGAATTTACATTTTGCAGTTCTTCCTTTGTTTCGATCAACGCATAACCCGCGTCCTCCGCTTCATTTAGTAGATGCCGGCTATTTTGCATTCCTCCTTCTGCTTCGGGAACAAACATTTTTTTCCCGCCCCCTAGTAACACATCCACCTGTCCGATCATTTGCGGCGCAATCTTCGCTTCATCGATTCTTAATGGAACACTTGCTACGAAGGCGGCTGGTGTCGCATGGGTAAGTCGAGTCGTAACGACGATTCCTGTCCCTTTTTTATGTTTTCCAGCAGCTTGTAAAATGGACTCAAGCTCTTCTCCTTCAGTGGACATACCGATCGTCCCGTTGCTCGTTTTTGTACCTGTCGCCAGCGCAGTTCCGGCGGCAGCCGAATCGGTGACCCAACTGTCAGCCGAATGAGTTTTTACCATCCCGACAAGATGGGGGTCCCAGATCGGCTCCTCCTCGCCTTTATAAATACGATAATTGGTAGCATAACTAGCCGAGTACCCATCGGGGATCATATAAATAATGTTTTTAACTTGTTCGCTGTCAGGTGTGATTGTTCCCTCCTGAACAAAAGAAGCAAACACGGTTTCCGCTGGCAAGATAAGCACAATCATAACAAAAAGTAAGACGGTTACATGTACGCGATGTTTCATAAAAACGACTCCCTTCTAGTAGTATAGGATCAAAAGGAAGAGCGACTAATGATATGTAGCTGGCAGCTTGTGCATCGGTCAAAGTGTCGTTATCTAGCTTTTACCATGAGGGATGAGAACATGTGTCGTTTTCGTTCTTATTTTCAAAAGAACCGTGAGCAGAAAAATAGACAGGTAAGCGAAACGATTGAATAATGGGTAGTGAGCGGAATGGAGGGATTTAATTGAAATTAAGTGTGTTAGACCAGTCACCGATTGCTTACGGCAGCAATGCAAAAGAAGCTCTTAGGCAGACAACGGAGCTAGCAAAAGTGACCGAAGCTCTAGGATACCATCGATTCTGGGTATCAGAACATCACGATGCATCGACCCTTGCTGGATCAAGTCCAGAAGTATTAATAGCACACCTAGCCGCCCATACGAAAAAGATTCGTCTCGGGTCTGGCGGTGTGATGCTTCCCCATTATAGTGCGTATAAAGTTGCTGAGAACTTCAAGCTATTAGAAGCGCTACATCCTGGGAGAATTGACGTAGGGCTTGGTAGAGCCCCAGGAGGGATGCCAATTGCGAAAATGGCATTACAAGAAGGGAAAGAGCAAAATATTCATAAATACCCTCTTCAAGTGAAAGATGTAATTGGGTACTTGCAGGATGATTTGCCAACGGATCATCGTTTTCATGGCTTAAAAGCGACCCCACTTATCGATACAGTACCTGACGTTTGGCTGCTCGGTTCGAGTGGAGGAAGTGCCAATGTAGCTGCGGAAAATGGTACAGGCTTTGCGTTTGCTCACTTCATTAACGGAGAAGGAGGCGTGCAAGCGGTTGAGTCGTATCGCGAGACTTTTCAGCCATCTGCTTTGTTTGACAGACCACAGACGAGTGTCGCGATCTTTGTCATTTGCGCAGATACGGATGAACAAGCAGATCAGATTGCTTCCAGTTTAGACCTTTCGTTAATCATGCTTGAAAATGGGCAGCTATCAAAAGGAACACCTTCCATCGAAAGCGCCCTTTCCTATCCGTATAGTCCATTTGAACGGGCACGCATACGGGAAAATCGGAAACGGATGATTGTCGGCTCACCAAAAGCTGTTCGGCAACAATTGGTGGAGCTAGCGAGGGCTTATGAGACAGAGGAGGTTATCGTTGTCACGATTACCCATCGCTTTGAAGATCGGATTAGATCATATGAACTATTAGGGGAAGAATGGAATGTAAACGTCCATTGACGAAATCTCGAACCCGGTGGTGAAATCCATCGGGTTTTTCCTTTAAAAACTTTCGTAGAGGATAATACAAAAGCTTCCGCTAATAGACTTGACGACAAGCCTGTTTAACATGTAAGAGAAAGGAATCATGATAAGCATGAATCGAGTGAACATTTACGAAACAAAGAAAGATTTGCACATTTTACAAGAATACAAACTATTTTGCTTATTTTTGTGATATTATTTTTAATGTAGGGTTAAAGTACTAGTTCTTATGTTCTGTTTATCTGTGCAAATAAAATAGGAAGGGGCTTTTCAGTGTCTGTAGGAAGAAAGATTATTAGTTCATTTATTATTGTGGCATTGTTGTATGGTGTAGCAAGCGGTGTTTCCCTCTATTCGTTATACAAAGTGAACGATACATACACCACGATTATTGGAGAAGTAGAGGGAGCACGTGCAGCCGCTCTGCAAATTGAATCATCAGTCAGTCAGCAAAGCAACCATTTACGAGGATACTTGCTCTCAGGAGAAAGGGAGCTACTCGATCGATTTTATCAGGCGAACCAAGAGGTGAATCGGTACATTGAAGAAATCGAGCTACTTCTTTCTGACGAGGAATATCTAGAAACGGTTGAGCTCATTCGTGAGAATAACCGCTCCATGGTCGATTCAGCCAACGACGTTGTTAGTAAATATAGGCTTGACCCAGAAGGTGCAATAGAACAAGCGAACAGTGAGGTCGTTCCACTAGGTACCGTGATTAACAGTCAGGCAAGTCAATTTGTAATGGCAATGGAAGACATTATTCAAGAGGCTGAAACTCAGGCGAATACGACTGCGAACATTGCGTTTGCCGTTGTCGTGGCCGTCAGTATAGTTGCTTTTGTTTTAGCGATTGTCCTTGCATTTATCACATCAAAAATGATAACAAAACCGCTGGCAAGACTGACGAAAGTGGCGCGGCTTGTCGCCGATGGGGATTTAACGACGGAACGGGTAAAGATTAAAAATCGCGATGAAATCGGACAATTAAATGAATCATTCGAAGCAATGAAAGAGAACTTACGCGGATTAATTCAACGTATTTTACAAAATGCAGATCAAGTGGCTGTTTCATCAGAGCAGCTTTCAGCGAGTGCGGAGCAAACATCTAGTGCGACAGAACAGACGACTAGTGCGATTGAATCCATTTCCCGTGGCGCCGATATGCAGACAAGTGCTGCACAAACTAGCGTAAAGACGTTAGAAGAAATGAATCAAATTGTGACAGAGATGACGGATGGGGCGAAGCAGATCGAAAGCAACGCGAATTTGACCCTTACTTATGCGAATGAAGGGGATACGCTCGTAAAAGAAACCGTTGAAAATATGCAGTCCATTGATGAATCAGTTAAAGGCTCTGACCAAGCGATTCAAACCCTATCGAAACGCTCGGAAGATATCGTTGAAATCCTTGATGTGATTCAATCCATTGCCGAGCAAACGAATTTACTTGCTTTAAATGCTGCCATTGAAGCGGCCCGGGCAGGGGAGCATGGAAAAGGGTTTGCCGTTGTAGCAGAAGAAGTCCGAAAGCTTGCAGAGGAGTCTTCTCAATCGACAAAGAAAATTCATGATCTTATCGATGAAATGGTAAAAGAAACGAACAATTCTGTTGAGAAAATGGGGCTAGTAAAAGAAGAAGTGTCCGTTGGGTTAAAGACAGCTGCGCAAACATCGGAGAAATTCCACTCCATTGTTGCTTCCATCCAAGGAGTAACGAGTCAGGTAGAAGCGATGAATCGTGTCACGCGGGAGGTTGCTGAAAAGTCTACTGAGGTAGCGACATCCGTGCAAAACATGGCGTCCGTTGCGGAAGAATCAGCGGAGCAATCCTCATCCGTCAGTGCAGTCGCTGAAGAGACGTTGGCCTCCATGCAGGAGGTTACCGCGTCTGCGAACCAACTAACGGAAATGGCTGAAACATTACAGGAAGCGATTAAGCAATTTAAGCTATGATTTTTAATACGGCTTAAACGAAATAACGTTGCGTTTTTGACTATTTAAAAAAGCTGTTGGGATGGCCCGACAGCTTTTGCTATTCGTCCGTTGTCAAATCCTTTCGCAAATAGCGTTTGTCTTTCATAAACAGCCACCAAAATAAAATGAAGGCAGGTATGAGTAACGCCATACCGATTAAATAGCCGATAAATAGAGAGTAGAACATCGTTTCGTTCGTAAACGCATCATAAATCGTTAAATGAGGGTAGAGCAAGTATGGCATGTGAGCCGACCCGTAGGCAAAGCTAGCGAGACCAAACTGGGCAACGATCAATAAGACTGCGACCCGCGGTTGGCCAATCTCCCCCTTTTTCGACGGCCACCAAAGAGCGCTATAGCCAATGGCAAATGCAAACAAGGATAGGGAAAATAATAGCCACTCGTTCACCATGTTTTCTACCATCCACGCTGCTTCGGGCAGAAGGGTAAAAATCGCTGCAACAGCAAAGGCGAGGGTGATCGGTCCAAGGACGATTGCGTTCCGGCGGTAGACGGAAAATGTCGACTCAATTTGTGCTTCACGGGCATAATCACTTAAAAGGAGCGCCGAGAGGAACAATTCTGTGCTTAATCCAAATCCAATATGAGTATAAAACGTAGGACTTGTAAAGAGTTGATTCAATAAGATATATTGCCGATCACCCACCGTTTCAATAAAGCCCCCAATGGCAGCAGGTAAAATGCTAATGAGCAAGGCAGGAATGAGGAGGCCAGTGATCCCTGAGATGACGATGAGCATATTCGAATATTTTTGCACGGAATACGAGTAGACCATAAACGCGCTGCGAATAATGAGCAAAAACAGCACGAGGCAAAACGGAACAATCATTAAGGTGCCGAGAGAAGCGGCAGCCCCAGGAAAAAAGCCAACAAGGGCAATGACGAGCAACACGAGGAAAACATTCGTCACTTCCCACGACGGTGATAAGTACCGGTTCGCAATACTGGCAGCTTTCGTTTCCTGCCGCTTTAAATAAAACATAGCCCAAAAACCAGCACCAAAATCGATGGAGCCAGCAATGGAATAGATGAACAGAAACGACCAAATAATGATGATCGCGATATACACTTCATTCATGAACAGCACCTCTCCTTACGTGGTAGACGACATCCACTCGTTTGACACAGGATTGCGGTGAAAGTAAAAACGCATGACGAGAGCAGTAATGACGAGCAACACGGCATAAAGGGTTATAAAGAGGATGAAGAGAAACCCTAAATTTCCTGATTGTGTTGCCGCTTCTGATGTTAGTTGAATGCCGTAAATGGTCCATGGCTGACGGCCTGTGCAGCTAAAAATCCATCCGGTTTCAATCCCGATCATTGCGAGAGGCCCAGAGGCAATCAGACCAGCTAATAGCCATTTCGGAAACGGCTTCCTTTTGAAAAAGAACCAAAAGCCCCAACAGGCGACAGCTAACCCGATTAAACTAAATCCAATCCCGACCATCATGTTAAACAACGTATGGACAAATAATGGGGGCCACTCGTTTCGTGGGTAATCGTATAATCCTTTTACGACGCCATCAGTCGTTCCAGTGGCAAGCCAACTGAGCATTCCGGGAATTTCAAGCCCTCCTATCACCCTTCCAGCTTCCGGGTCGGGTGTACCGAATATGGCGAGTGGTGCATTGTCCTGTGTTTCAAACAATCCTTCAGCGGCAGCAAGTTTAACGGGGAGGTATTGATGTAACATCTTCGCCGTATCATGCCCGTTGATTGCCGTATAGATCGACATGATCAAGCCGATGGCAAGGGCAAACATCATTCCTTTTCGGTGATAGGAAGCTTCTCGTTCAGACAGATTGCCACGGAACAGCTTATATGCCGCAACAGAGGCGATGACAAATGCCCCGGTCATATAGGCCGTTCCGACGACATGCATGGCCGTAACATAGATGCTTGGGTTGAAGACAGCCTCTAAAGGTCTGACATTCGTCACAGCACCGTCGACTATCGTAAAACCTCGTGGGGTGTTCATCCATGCGTGAGCATCCGTAATAAGGACGGCCGAGGCAGTCGCTCCAAGGGCAACAAAAAAAACACTGACCAGGCGAAGCGCAGGAGTCAGACGATCAGCGGCGTAAACATAAATGGAAAGAAACAATGCTTCGAGAAAGAATGCAAAGATTTCAATTTGGAACGGAAGAGCGATCACCTGTCCGACAATTTCCATAAAGCCTGGCCATAATAAAGACAACATGACGCCGACAATCGTACCGGATGGAATTGCAACTCCAAGCAAAATGGCGACTCCTTTCGTCCAGCGCTTGGCCATTAGCCCGTAGTCTTCGTCTTTCCGAAGCCAGCGCATGAGCTCAGCTAATAAAATCATAAAGGTGATACCTACCCCAAGGGTGGCAAAAATAATATGAAAAGCCATAGAAGAGCCAAACAGCATTCGAGCAAGGAGCACAGAATCCATTTCCCATCTTCCTTTCTTATTTCAAAATGGAGAAGAAGTTCTTTTTTACTTTTTGACTAAGGTTGGTAAACTATGCATGAGGTTGGAAAAAGAAGCGGATGTTGGAGGAATCCCCATGAAACATTATGAAGCCTACGGAATAGCTACAAGGAATACGAAGATTCAGGGGCAATTTTATCGATTGGCCGACGAGGAAGTGTTTATTCATCACTTTGAACCATTGCAAAAAAACAATGACATCATTTTATTACTTCACGGATATATGGATCATAGTCTTACGTCTGCTCGCTTGATCAATCGCTTGATTAGCGAGGGATTTGAAGTGGTGGCGCTTGATTGGCCAGGACACGGGTTGTCGAAAGGGGAAACCTATCATATTCAATCATTCAGGCAGTATAACACGATTTTTCTTCAACTTGTTCAGGATATGATCGAAAGGTGGGGGAGTGACCGTATTCACTTAATAGCCCATTCGACAGGGGCCGGGGTTGTTCTCGATGGGTTAACAAACAATCTAAAAGAGATGCCAACAGGAGGGATTGTGCTAACATCCCCTTTAATTAAGCTGCCGTCCCATCGTATAGGGAAGCTTTTTCTCCCTTTTGTTCGTAAGTGGAGAAAGCAAGTTCGACGAATTTATCGGACAAACTCCTCTGACCCATTGTTTATGAAAGCTATCGAGGAAGATCCATTACAGCATGAAGTCATACCTCTTACGTGGTTTGATGCCTATTTACAGTGGCATGAGGATATGAGAAGAAGAGCAAAATGTTCAGCTGAAAATGTAACGATTCTACAAGGGACGAGAGATACGACTGTTCATTGGAAAACAAACATGAAGTGGTTGGCTGAAACATTGCCATCGGCTGAGCGGATTCTAATCGATGGAGGTGGGCACCATTTATGGAATGAAGGCGATTTGATTCGTGAGCTCGTGTTTCGTTTCATTTTAAAAAGACTCAAAAAAACGTAAAAGCAAATCCCTCCGACAACAAATCGAAGGGATTTGCTTTTGTGCTAATTGGCTTTTTTAATCGTTTTCTGCGCTTGTGCCTGTTTTTCATCGAGACGTTTTTCGATCTTGGACAGTTGTTCGGGATCGTTCAGAAGCTCTTTCTTGTTTTCAAGGACAAGCTCTTCAAACGATAAAAGTTTTCTACCCATACGGCACCTATCCTTTTCAAAGTATTTCTTAGTACTTATTATATCGACAAAAAATAGGTATTTGTTAATAAATTGTTACAATATTTCGAATAAGAGGACTGTTTTATTTTTCAAGCAATACGTTAAAAGAATGCGTGAATACTACTCACAAAATCGTCTTCTTAAAAAAAATATAAAAATGGGGAAAGAGGCATTTACTTTTCATCGAATTGTTGTTAGAATATTTTTAACTTTAAATTAAAAAGTACAATTGTCTTTGTCGAGAGGAACTGAACAACCGCTCATGGAGAATGAATGAGGAGGAGAGGGAGACCATGACAGTATCAGAGAAAAAGCAGCTAGATGACATGGAGAGAATGATTGAGCGTTTAAAGGTTGAGATCAAGGAGTTAAAGCAATCAAAAAAAGAGGGCTTTGATTCTCTAGAAACCGATCATTTTTTAACAGAAGCCTATAATTAAATGTTATGATAAAGGTGTTTAACAAAATTTGTTAAGCACCTTATTTTTTACGTAAAGATATGCAGACGTGAAATGTTAGGAGGAAGTATTATGGAACCATCCATTCATCAGCTAACCATTCCGACCCCTTTCCGCGTTGGTCCCGTTCATCTTTATTTAATCGAAGGTCCTGTGCTAACTCTTGTTGATACAGGTCCTAACACGGCGGAAGCATGGGATGAACTGACAGTACAGCTTCGGTCAATAGGGGTCGATCCGTACGATGTGAAGCAAATTATTTTAACCCACCACCATCCAGATCATGTAGGCTTAACATTTAGATGGCCAGAGGCAACCATAATCGGTCACTCGTTATTAAGGCCTTGGCTCGAAAAGGATGAACAGTTTTTCGCAGAGTATGCTAATTTCTTTTACCCGTTTTATCGGCAACATGGCTTATCAGATCAGCATTTGAAGCAGGTGAAAAAATCGTATGTGGATTATCTCGGATTTGTAAAGGAGACAACGCTAGACACGGAAGTGGGGGAGGGAGATGAACTTCCATTCTTACCGGATTGGGTTGTTTATGAAGCGCCAGGTCATGCGCAAAGCCATATTCTCCTTTATCACCGCAAAGCCCAAGTCGCGATTGGTGGTGACGTTTTATTGGCCTCTGTTTCCTCTAATGCTTTGCTTGAAGCACCAAAAAAAGGAGAGCCAAAGCCAAAGTCCTTGCTTCAATATCGCGATACGTTACGAAAGGTTAAGCAACTTTCGATTAAAAAGCTTTACCCCGGTCACGGTCCGGTGATTGAAAATGTCGCAGAGCTTGTTGACCAACGATTGCTTGCCCACGAAAAACGAGCCCAGGATATTTTACAATTGATGAATGGAGAGGCGATGACTGTAACGGATTTATGTGAGCGTTTGTTTGCAGATGTTCACCAAGGACAGCCGGAGCTTACATTTTCTGAAGTTTATGGTCACTTAGAGTTATTAATGGCAAACGAGCAGGTGGAACAAGTGCAACAAGGTGAACGTTGTTTGTTTAAAATGAATGACTGATCATTCATGAAAAGTGCCTTTTCCTCCTTTGCAAAAGTTGGTAAGATGGAGAATAGGAAGTTCATACAGTAAAGGAGGTATGGCGTATGGAAACAAAGCAACGATACGAAAAAAAATCATCGTGCAAAACGTTATGTAAAGGTCTATTAGTAGGCGGAACCGTTGCTTTAGCTGTCATCTTGAGTCGAAAAGAGTGGCGAACGAAAATCGTCCAAGGAGCAAAGGAAGTTAAACATTCATCAGCAGAAGCGGTTTCTTTTCTCCGAGAGAATCGTGAAGAAATCATTAGCTCTATTCGAGGAGCGGCCCAGGATGTATCGACGGTGATTCGGGAAATTACCGAGGATGTAAAAACCATTTCAGAAACAGCAAATCACCTGAAAGAAAGCTCTGAGGAAATTGTGAAAGCAACGAAAGAAGCAGCCGAACAATTGAAGCAAATGAAAATCAAAGAAGATGAATAAGAAAGGACGATTCGGACAAGCTACTATCATGGCAGCCATTGCTGCCCAGTTCCATCCACTCAAGTTGATGTTCAAAACACAATAGGCAAGCAACGATTTCGTCTATGTCTCGATTGAGGTGATGACGTTGGAGAAGATCAAGAAGTTTCTAGTATGTTCTTCGTAACATCAATGAAATGAGGTGTCTCCAAAAGATAGTAATCGTTTCGACCCCAGATTGTTCATTGAATAAATGATACTTGGGATGGTTGGAGCATAAGAGGTGGTCATGAGTGGGCCACCTCTTTTTGTTGGTTTTTCATTGGTGCATGAGAGCGAAAACAAATACCAAGGAAAAAGATGAGCAGAAGAATACCACTAACAGAGTAATAAAGACTTCCCCGTTCAAAAAGATCAATAAAGACTCCTCCGACCATAGGACCGATCATACTGCCTAGTCCAAAGCTGACAGCCATCATTACGTTGCCGGTCGGCAATAAGTGGGGCGGAAGCAAATCAGCCATATACATAACGCCAAGTGAATAAAGAGATCCTACGAAAGCTCCGGCGAGGGCGAAAGAGAGAAAGAGTCCAATAAACGTATGCTCCAAATAGACCATGGACATAAATGTCGCGCCGCCGAAAAACAGGACCATAAGAAGAAGCGGTTTACGCCCCATTCTGTCACTTAAAAATCCTAGTGGCATTTGCGTAATTAATCCACCAACGACAAATGCGGGAAGCAGGATGGACACCTGCTCAACGGTTAATCCTGATCGTAATCCGTATACCGGGAAGTTACCGTGTAAGGAAGATTCTAAATAGCCGTAGCAAAACGCTGGGAGAAGGGCGAACCAACCTAGCTTAACGACTGCTTTATAACGAGTCCACGTCCCTGATTGGGAGCCGGTCTCAACATCTTGGGCTGGATACTCGTTTCGAAGTCTCAAAATAAGTAGCCAAGCAGCAAAGCTCGTAATGGCAGATAGGATAAATGGTAAAAATTCATTGATCTGCAGCAGTCTTGTCATGAACGGACCGAGCCCAAATCCGAGACCGAAGGCGAACCCATAAAAGGAAATGTTACGGCCGCGCTTCTTCATCGGGCTTGTCGTCGTAATCCACACTTGAGTGGCAAAATGAACCATATTATCTGCTATGCCAATGATCATTCTTAACACAAACCAGAACCAAAACGCTTGCCATAACGGTAATACCAATAAAGAAACAATCATCGCCATGAGTCCAATTGTAATAATCGGCTTATAGCCATAGCGGCGCAATGGTTTTTCGATGAACGGTGAGGCAAGCAAAATGCCGATATAAAGGGCTGCAGCATTCAATCCGTTCAGTGACGATGAGACACCTGCCTTCTCTAGCATAATGGCAAGAAGGGGTAAAAGCATCCCTTGGGCAAAGCCAGCGATAGCGACCATGACAATTAACACAAATAATCGGTAGGTCGGAGAATTTTGTTTTGTTGGAATCGTCATGTATAATCCCCTTTTCGGTCAAAGAATCAACATACCTATTTTACTTCGTTTCCCGAAAAGATGGAACCATTTTATTTCCATCATAGAGAGTACGCATGAACACGGAAGAGAAAAGCTCGTTCATGATACAATAAAGAAAAATGACTTTTGAAAGGGAGAGCTTGATGAATTTTTCAATGAGAGAGAACAGCTTTATAACAGAGCTTGACTTTGGCACGTTAGAAGTATCAGGAAATGAACAGTATGGTTTTCGGCCGTACCAGTTGCTCGTGTCATCCATTGCTGTGTGCAGTGGTGGTGTCTTGCGAAAAGTGTTAGACAAGATGCGGATTAGCTATGACGATATGAAAATTACCGCGGACGTTAAGCGAAACGAACAAGGGGTCAATGAAGTGACAGACATTGCGTTACATTTTAGCTTGTTTGGGGTAGATGCTTCTGAAGAAAAGATAAAGAAAGCCTTGCATGTGACGTGGAAAAACTGTCCGATTGTTCAGTCCGTAAAAGATAGCATACGCATAACTGAAACATTTGAATTGAAATAAGCGCTCTGTTTTCATGGAGTGTTTTTTCTTTTTCTAACAGATCGGACATCCTATAATGAAAGAAGAGACATTGGCAGATTGGAAAGGACCTAGGATGAATAACAAGCAGCTTGACTTTACGGAAGGAAGCATCACGAAAAAAATGGTGGTGTTTTCTTGGCCGATTTTCTTAAGCAATTTATTGCAAACCTCGTATCAGATCACAGACAGTCTTTGGGTTGGAAATTTGCTTGGCGCTAGTGCTTTGGGGGCGCTCTCCATTTCTGCGACTGTTGTTTTTATGGTTTTGTCGTTTATTATTGGTTTAAATGGAGCGACGTTAACGGTTCTTTCTCAACGACAAGGAGCGAAAGATGAAGCGGGGCTGAAAGCTTCTTTAAATGCGTTCGTGTTTGTCTTAGGGCTACTGGCGATACTCCTTGGCTTGATCGGCTATTTCAGCGCATCATCGATTTTACAACTACTCGGCACACCAGAAGAGATTTTGCCGCTAGCTGAATCATACTTAAAAATTAATTTTATCGGGATCCTATTTCTCTTTGGATATAATTTTATCGGAACGGTTTTGCGTGCGATGGGTGATAGCCGTTCACCAGTGCGGTTCATTTTTATTGCCGTAATCTTAAATATCATTCTCGATCCGTTAATGATTGCTGGCTTTAACCTAGGGATTGACGGAGCGGCTTATGCGACGATTGTGTCACAAGGAACGGCTTTTATCTATGGTTTAATCTATTCCGTTCGGAAAGCTGGTGTCCCGTTTCAAATCCCTTATGTACCGGAAAAGCGTTATTTTTTCGTCCTCTTTAAACTAGGCTTGCCAGCGGGACTATCGATGATCACGATCTCATCAGGTGTTACGGCCATTTTATCGGTGGTGACAAGCTTTGGAGAGGAGGCGGTTGCTGGGTTCGGTGCAGCCCAGCGCCTCGATAGCTTAATCATGCTTCCAGCGTTGACACTCGGTTCGGCAGTTAATACGATTGCGGGGCAAAACATTGGTGCAAATAAGTGGGAGCGAGTCCGCGCCACAGCAAAGCAAGGGGTTATGCTGATCATCGCCGTCACACTTATCATAGGATTGGTTACTTTTATAGGAGCTCAATTTTTCATTCGTCTCTTTGTCCGAGATGACGCGACCGTTGCTTTTGGCGCGATGTATATTCAAACAATTGCCTTCTTTTATCCGTTTCTCGGAATTAATTTTGTTTTAAATGGAATCGTTCGTGCTTCGGGTGCTATGTTCCCCGTTCTTTTACTTAATATCATTTCATTTTGGGTCTTACGATACCCGCTAACGTATTGGATGTCCGATCTTTTTGGGGAGCGAGGGATTGCTTTAGGTATGGGGTTCGCCTTTGTTGTGAGCAGTCTGATCGCCACCGGCTATTATTTCCTCGGAAATTGGCGAAAGGTTGGCGAAGAATTGGCACAAAAAACCGGTCATTCGAAAGTATGAAAAAGACGTTTCTCAAAGGGAAACGTCTTCTCTGCGTAAAAAGGTTCATAAAGAAGGCTAAATGACGATTGTTTTTGCTGGATTGGGCGATGAACCGAATTTTAATGACGTTTCTAGTTGGCTCTTGCCTGAGCTCTTCCATTAGTCGCTTGCACCGCTCGTTGCAACGCACCTTGGAAGTCATCATGAAGCAATGATTGTAATCCAGCAGCCGTAGCTCCCCCAGGGGTTGTCACTTGTTCACGAAGTTGTGTTGGATCTTTATACTCCTTCAGCATCTTGGCACTTCCTGTGATCATACCAATGACAAGTTCTCGAGCTTTTTCAGGGGCCACTCCATAGGATTGGGCTGATTGCTCCAATGCTTCAGCGAGAAAGTAAAGAAAAGCCGGAGCACTTCCCGTAATGGCAGTAAGATGATGAATTTGTGATTCGGTGAGCTGTTCAGACATACCGATCGCATCAAGGATAAATGAGATAAGCTGTTTGTCTCTCTCTTTTACATGTTGACCGAAACAGTAGATCGACATTGATTCCCCAACACTTGCCGCCGTATTTGGCATAATCCATGCAGTGGGTGTTCCTTTCGGAAGGTGGGTCTCCAAGTCCGTTGGGCCAATGCCAGCAGCCACCGTTATCACGAGCTGTCCATTGCAACTAGGAGATAGTTTTTTTAGCACATTCTCGTGAGCAGCGGGAGGGCAGGCGAGTAAAATGACATCTGCTTTTTCTGCCATCGCTGTCCAATCGGTCGTTGTTTTGACGGGATACGTCTTTTTTAGCTCTTTTAACCGGGTCACGTCCTTATCATTACTCACCGTGATATGAAAAGGGTTTTCTTCTCGTTTTAAGATCCCTGAAAAGATTGCTTCTGCCATCCGTCCAGCCCCAATGATTAACATATGATGTTGTTTCATCTTGAACTCCTTCCTGAAACGTCCTATTCCTTTTATTCTCTATCACCGTAACAAAAAAATCGAGTAACGGAAAGGATGGATAATTTTCGGAGCAACGAAAACAATATGAAATATCATCATGATCTACTCAAGGAGGAATTAAGATGAAGCGTTTGTTGCTCATTGCTCTTGTTCTTTGTTTTACGTTGCAAACCGTTCCAGCACTTGCGGAAAGTGACGACCAAGCCCCTGAAGAGAAAGGCATAAAAATTCCTGATTCAGTGATGACAATTGCAAAGGAAAATACGTACCCGAACCCTGCACAGGATTTACCCCGTCTTCAGCCAAGTGAGCTCGCACAGCAGCTTTTAGACTCGACGGATGTTCCAATCGAAAACCCAGAGTTGATTCGGATGTTTAACGAATCGACTTTTAGCTCATCGCCGCTTGCTCTTGCGTTTCGAGCATCCATTTATTTAGGTGAATGGCCCCTCTATTATGAATCATCGGAAACCCACGTCAATTGGGAATATCAGCGTGTCAACAAAAATGTGCTAGATAATCGTGGTGGAAAGTCAGTTAAAACTCTAACTTATAATCAAGAAGAACAAAAGAAAGTCACTGGTGGCTTGACAGCACAAATTCCGAAAAGTGACGCAGTGATGAAAATGATGATGATCAAAGCTGCGGAAAATACAGGCCTGCCCCTTGCTTTTGAGACAATCATTGGGGAAGGAACGAAGAAAGCACAAACGTATAACATCCAGCCGAAGCACATCGGTTACTTGCATAGCTATGTTCCGGCAGCAAATGAAAAAGGAAAGGTCACGTACGGTGAGGTCTATTTAACGTTCCGAGCAGGAAAACCGAAGCTAGAAATAAAAAATGTTACTCAGCAAGGCATCGGCGCTTGGATTCCAGTTCAAGATCATCTCTCATTTACTTTCCTTTCTGGTACAAAACCGCAATAACTAAAAAATGGTGACCCTATAACGGAGTCACCATTTTTTTTTACTTATGAAGCACTGCCTTTCGCTTATGGAAATCTACTTCGCGATAGTACGTGTTTTTCACTAAAATGTTCGGCCCTAAGCACTCTGCCATTGGGCAATGACAGCTCAACTTCTTGCTAATTTCAGATTGCTGCCATTTTTCATACGCTTCGATGAACGACGTTGTCATAATGTTACCAAGGGGAGGTGTATCCCCAAAGTCAGTTACAATAATGTTTCCATCAAACAAGTTCACATTTAGTCGTGAGCGCCCATCTGGGTCGTTACGGACGGTTACGTTTGGTTCACCGTAAAGCCGTTTGAGAAGCATCAAATCCTCTTCTTGATCACTGCACGGATAAAACGGAAGTGTACCGAACAGCATCCACGTCTTTTTGTCACGAGCATCAAGAAGGCGGTGAATCCCTTTGCGAATTTCGTCAAGGCTTGCCACATCAAGGGCGCTCGCAAAATCACTAGGGTACATCGGGTGAACTTCATGACGCTGACACCCCATGGATACGATTTGTTCATGAATCTTTTCAAGATGTGGGAGCGTTCGTTTGTTTATCATCGTTTCTGCAGAGACAAATACACCTTCTTGCGTCAACATTTTCGCGTTTTCCACCATGCGATGGAATAGAGCTTCTCGCTGTTCGATGGACGGCTTTCTCTCCATGACAGCAAAGCCAATATCTGTGAAATCGTTAATGCTTCCATAGTTATGAGAAATATGAAGAACATCAAGGTACGGTAAAATCTTTTCATATCGTTCGATATTTAACGTGAGATTGGAGTTAATTTGCGTCCGAGCACCTCGCTCATGGGCATAACGGAGAAGGGGCACGACGTATGACTCCACTGACTTTTTTGAGAGCATCGGCTCACCACCTGTAATGCTGAACGCCCGTAAATGGGGAATTTCATCAAGGCGGCGGAGAAGTAGATCGAGAGGTAATGCATCTGGATCTTTCGTTTGCAGCGTGTAGCCGACGGCACAATGCTCACAACGCATATTGCATAACGTTGTTGTCGTCACTTCGATATTCGTTAATGTCGGTTTCCCAAACATTTTTATGTCATCATACGCTTCCCACGGGTCGTTGTTTGGCGTAATCGATGGTACAGCATGGGTCGTGTTCACATGAAAAACTCCTTTTACCAAGCAATCTATATCTATCTCATCATAACGTATAAGCTACTAATCGAAAAGACTTAAGCAAAGAACAGGTGGATAAACGAATTTATATACGTTATTATGAATATATATTCATAGCGGAAGGAGATTGATGATGGAATTATATTGTGAAAAGCCAGCGCTAAAAAACTATTTGCAGGAAACAGAGGTGATTAATTATTCACATCGGTTGATCCAAAAGACGATAGCAGCTTTGGCTTTAGACGAGCTAGATGAAGTAGGGAAAATCAAACAAGCCTTTTTGTTTGTACGAGATGAGATTTCCCACTCTTGGGACATTCAAAGCCACAAGGTGACATGTGCCGCTTCAGATGTACTTAGGGAAAAGGAAGGAATTTGCTATGCAAAAAGCCACCTGTTAGCAGCTTTGCTTCGCGCCCAAGGGGTTCCGACTGGCTTTTGCTATCAACGGCTCATGTTGTTTGATACACCTGAAAAAGGGTATGCGCTTCACGGGCTCAACGCCGTATATAGTCAAACATTACAACGCTGGATTCGGCTTGATCCAAGAGGAAATAAACCGGGGGTTGACGCGCAATTTTCTATAACAACAGAGCAGCTCGCCTTTAAGCCCGATGAAAAGGTAGGAGAGAAAGATGGCCGCACGATTTATGTAAATCCTCTACCAGTCATCGTTGATACGTTGACGAAGCATAAGGATGCTCTTCACATGTATGTTCATCACCTACCTGATGCGTTTTGATTTCTTACTTCTAGGCTTAGAAAGCAAATTTTCATAGGATTAAAACGGTTCTCCTAAATCATTGAGCAATGAAAAGCTTTCTGCTACACTTTTTCCATAATACTTAGCCTTTTGCTCAGAACAGGCGAGAATAGGTGAGAACATGAACTTATACTTAATTAGACATGGAGAATCCATGGGGAATAAGCTAGGCAAAATTCAAGGAACAGAAGACTTTCCTCTTTCTCCATTAGGCGAAAAACAGGCAGCAGAACTCGGGTCCTATTTCAAAGCAATCCCCCTTGACTACATTTACAGCAGTGACTTAACGCGGGCTCATGAGACAGCGAAAGCCATCGGGCAAGTGAAAGGTTTACCTGTAGAGGCTACAGCCCTTGCACGGGAAGTCCATCTCGGACCGTTCCAAGGGAAAACTCGCGCCGAAATTTACGAACACTATCCAGAGACGAAAAAAACTACGATCCTAACCTCTGGAATCGAAGGCACAGAAACGGTAGAAGAGCTAACGAAACGATGCAATCATTTCCGCTCGGAGCTGTTAATGAAACACCGAGGTGAAAATGTGGCGATCGTATCTCACGGTGGATTTATTAGTATTTTTCTTATGTATCTAGTCGTTGGCGAACAATGGTACAATTTCCATCGGCCGTTTCGGATTGACAATACGAACATTACCCGAGTCGAGTGGACAGAGGATGACCGCTTCTTCATCCACTACATCGGACGCAATAATCATTTAGAGACATTATCCAATAAGTCAAACACTCTTCTATAACAAGCCGATCCCCTTGACGAAAATCGGAAAGGGGATTTTCAGAGTAAGAAAAACGATTGCCTCCTCTATTATGGCCTAGCGATAAACCGAGCTTTTCTAAAGACTTTCATGGGCAAATGGTGTGCGAGGGCGAACGGCCTTATACCATTGCATAAAAAAGACGAAGATCAAGACAATATCCACTGCATCTCCACCATAATACATAAGCACTCCGCCCATTTCTGCTTGGTTCAGTGGAACAGAGGCTGGAGGCGAGAAGTAGATATACTTAGAAAGAATTCCGTGGGCTGCCAACGCAAGGACAAGGACAATCCCGCGATAGGTAAAACTCGTACGGTGCGGCATTGGATCAATTGAAATCATCGAAGCTGTAAAAAGATAGCCTGCCAAAAAGACATGAAGGTGGATCACAATATGAAGTAAGGGATGCCCATGCATCGCATTATACAATGGGGTTGTATAGAGAATCCACAGTCCTCCGATGTTGAGGATGGACGCAACGATCGGATCACTAATCACTTGAATGTAGCGGCTTTTTAAAAGTTTGGCCAACTTACGGGCATGCTGTACAGGAAGGGCACGAAACGCGACCGTGAAAGGGGCTGCTAGCACCATTAATAAGGGAGCCAGCATCCCGAGAAGCAAATGACCGACCATATGTAGCGTGAAGTCTGTATGGGAGCGAGTAGCAATCGGGCCACAGACGGCTAGTAGGGCACAGACGGAACCCAAGATCCAAAGATTTGTCCGGTATAAAGGCCACGAGGAATAGGAACGGTTGGAATGAACGATACTCAACAGGTACAGTACAAGACCGATGACAAAGGGGATCGCCAGAACGATTTGCTCTTCAAGCCCTAACGTATGAACGTGGGTCGAATGATTACCGTTCATAACTGACCTCCTTTTCTTGGGGGGATTTTCGTTTGGCACGGAAAAGTACCACAAGCCCGATAATGACCATTGCTATTGCAAGTACGTTCCAAACGAAGTCATACACAATGACATTTTCCACGTAACGAATTTGGTGAATGCGCATAAGTTTATGTTGGATCGTTCCATCATACAGTTGAAAGAGTCCAGCCCCAAGCCATAACCCGCCCCACCAATAGCTACGCTGAAAGGTTTTTTTTCGTTTTAAGTCAGCAAACATAAACAACCCCCCAATGGTGGCAAACCAACTGAAGGCATGGAAGAGGCCGTCCGAGATTAAGCCTATTTCGGTTGTGGACCTGTCGTAAAAGTGATGCCAATGAAGCAATTGGTGAAATAACGCCTCATCAAAAAAAGCCACAAGCCCAAGGCCGAACAAAATACCAGACCATAGGCTACGCTTTGAATCAAATGGAGAAGTCATAGCAACCTCCTTCGTTTTTTTACCGTTAGTTTTCCATTTTTTAACGAGATTATGTAGATTAAAGGAAGACGAAAAACGCTTACAGTTCCATCTTTCGTAATCGTTTGACTAGGCGTATAATAGAGTCTGTATGGACTACCCGCAGCGGAAAGGGAGATGAAAGATGGAGAAACTGCAGGAAAGCATGTATCAACTCATCGTCGAAACGTCAACCAATTTACCGAATGATGTGCGCCGTGCGATTGCAGAAGCAAAGGCAAAAGAGAACGCTGGAACACGGGCAGCACTTTCTTTATCGACCATAACAGAAAACATTAAAATGGCCGATGAAAATATCTCTCCAATCTGTCAAGATACTGGAATGCCAACATTTGAAATAAAGGTTCCCGTTGGCGTCAACCAAATTGAGATGAAGAAGGCGATCTATGCAGCCATTGAACAGGCAACAAAAGATGGAAAGCTTCGTCCCAATTCTGTTGATTCGCTAACAGGGAAAAATAGTGGCAACAACCTTGGAGAAGGAACGCCGGTCATCCATTTTGAACAATGGGAAGAGGATTACATTGATGCCCGCTTGATCCTAAAGGGAGGCGGCTGTGAAAACAAAAACATTCAATATAGCTTACCTGCTGAACTAGAAGGTTTAGGCCGTGCTGGACGTGACCTTGACGGAATCCGTAAATGCATTATGCACTCGGTATACCAAGCTCAAGGACAAGGCTGTAGCGCTGGTTTTATCGGTGTTGGTATTGGCGGAGACCGGACAACGAGCTATAGCCTTGCGAAGGAGCAGCTGTTCCGCAAAGTCGATGATGTGAATCCGAATGACGACTTGCGAAAGCTCGAAGAATACGTATTAGAGAATGCAAATAAACTTGGGATCGGTACGATGGGCTTTGGTGGAGAAGCAACCCTTTTAGGCTGTAAGGTCGGGGCGATGAACCGTCTCCCAGCAAGCTTTTTTGTCTCTGTTGCGTACAACTGCTGGGCGTTTCGTCGTCTCGGCGTCGAGCTAGACGCGGAAACCGGTGAGATTAAAAAATGGCTCTACAAAGATGGTGAACGAGTCGACTTAAATGAAGTGGCAAGCCAAGTCGCTGCAACCGCTGAGACAACGGAAGTACGTGAGGTTGTGCTTGAAGCGCCAGTAACAGAAGAGCAAATTCGGGAATTAAAGGTCGGGGATGTCGTTATTATTAATGGCATGCTTCACACCGGTCGAGATGCGATCCACCATCACTTAATGGATCATGATGCACCGATCGACTTGGACGGACAAATCATTTACCACTGCGGACCGGTCATGCTCCAAGATGACGCAGGGGAATGGCATGTAAAGGCAGCAGGTCCAACGACAAGTATTCGTGAAGAGCCGTACCAAGGAGACATTATGAAAAAATTCGGCATTCGTGCAGTCATTGGAAAAGGTGGCATGGGACCAAAAACATTGAAAGCCTTACAGGAGCATGGCGGTGTGTATTTGAATGCGATTGGCGGCGCTGCTCAATATTATGCGGACTGTATTAAGAAAGTGAAGGGTGTCGACTTAATGGAATTTGGAATTCCTGAAGCGATGTGGCATTTAGAAGTGGAAGGGTTCGCAGCGATTGTGACGATGGATTCTCATGGAAATAGTCTTCACGAAGATGTCGATAAATCATCACTTGAAAAGCTCGAACAATTTGCAGAAAAGGTCTTTTAATCGATAACTGCGGTGCCTGTATGGTGCTGCAGTTTTTGCTTAAAAAAGGAAGGCATAATCGTCAATCTGTGCTCTCACACTAACGACAAATCGGAAAGGGAGTACAGCGTATGACGAAACGAATCATTTTAGCGCTCATCTTTTGCATCGTTTGTTTTTTTATTGTGTGGCAGCCGTCTGTTGAGGCCTATAGTAACAAAACGTACAACTGGAGCTTTAAGCCGTCACGGAACAACGAACCTGCAACAACGGAGTCCCATTACATCGAATTGCTCGACAAATATGGTGGCTTTTTTATCGGTGACACTTCAAGGAAAGAGCTGTATCTTACATTCGATAATGGCTATGAAAACGGCTATACGGCAGTGATTCTTGATGTGCTAAAAGACAAGCAAGTGCCTGCCACTTTCTTTGTGACGGGGCATTACTTAGAAACCGAGCAGGAATTGATCAGGCGAATGGTAGGAGAAGGTCATATTGTCGGCAATCACTCGTGGCATCATCCAAGTTTGCCGAATGTGAGCGATGAGCGATTAGAGCGAGAATTGGAGAAGGTAAAGGGAAAGTTCACTGAAATTACGGGCATTCAAGAGATGCACTATTTGCGACCACCTAGGGGCGAATTTAGTGAACGAAGCTTAGCTTTATCTGAAAAGCTCGGATATACGAATGTCTTTTGGTCGATGGCTTATAAAGATTGGGAAGTGGACAAACAAAAAGGGGCTCAATATGCTTACGATCAAATTATGAAACGAATTCATCCGGGTGCCGTCATGCTTCTTCATTCCGTTTCAAAGGATAATGCCGAAGCGCTCGAACGTGTCATTGATGATGCACGAGCCGAAGGATATGAATTTAAGAGCCTTGACGATTACATGCTGGATAAGCAGCTTAAGCCACTATAAGCGAAAAAGAGCTGGACGGATTCCAGCTCTTTTACATTTTTCAAATTAGTTAGCGTAGCTTTCTTGGCCGATGGCTGTTGCAATAGTCTCGAGCGTACTCACATCTGTCACATCAAAGGCAATCGGTTGAAGTGTACGAACAATTAGCATACCGACCTCTTTGTCCTCATTATTTTTGATCGGAAACTTTAATTCACCGTTGCAATCCCAGCGCAAATCCTCTTCAAAATTAGAGGCAGCCACAAGCTTATAGTCAAGCTGATCATACATATAGATACCGGCCCAATCTATGTAAGGGACATGCTCGACAAGGCTTTCGACCGTTTTCTTAAAAATCGATTGCAAGCCTTTCTTCTGGTACACTTGGGCCATAATTTGCAATGACACGACGTCGGTAGGAATCGACATTCTCACACTTCCTCTCATCTCTCTATTACTATTATTATTCTAGCAAAAAAGATTGGCTCGCCCGTCTAGTAAGTTTAGGAAGTTTGCAGGGCATGCTATAATGGAAGCGTAGCGAAAAAGAGAGGTATGAAGGAAAATGACGAAACAAGCGACAAATGCTGTATTAAAAAAAGGACAGCGGTTCCCTTTGACCATTAAGCGACTGGGGATAAATGGAGAAGGTGTTGGCTATTTCAAGCGTCATGTGGTGTTTGTTCCAGGAGCGCTTCCAGGAGAAGAAGTGGTTGTAGAGGTGACCGATGTGAAACCTCGTTTCGCCGAGGCGTCTATTCGGAAAATTCGCAAGTCGTCTCCCGACCGAATCAGCCCGCCTTGTCCTGTCTATGACCAGTGTGGAGGCTGTCAATTACAGCATTTATCATATGAAGCAACATTAAAGGAAAAGCGAGAGATCGTAAAGCAAGCCTTTGAACGGCATACTACGTTACGAGCAGATACATTAACGATTTTGCCAACGATTGGCATGGAGGATCCTTGGGCGTATCGCAACAAAAGTCAATTACAGCTTAAGACGGAAAAGGGTCAAGTGAAAGCAGGCTTGTATGTGATGAATACACACAAGCTTGTGGATCTGTCTAGTTGCCTCGTGCAGCATGATGCAACGAATGAAGCGTCTGAAGTGGTAAAACAAATCGTGCAAGACTTACAGATCCCCACGTATAACGAACGGAAGCGAACAGGGATTTTACGCTCAGTCGTCAGTCGGGTCGGATTTGAGACAGGGGAATTGCAAGTAATTCTTGTGACAACAAAAAAGGATTTCCCCAAGAAGGATTTGCTTGTTGAAGAAATTAAAAGTCGACTTCCTCACGTGAAATCGTTACAGCAGAACATCAATCCGAAAAAAACATCCTTGATTATGGGCGACGAAACGATTTCCTTGTTCGGTGAAGAAACGATTGAGGAAACGCTCGGTGACATTTCCTTTTCTTTATCGGCACGGGCCTTTTTTCAACTAAATCCGAAGCAAACGGTTAAGCTCTACAACGAAGTGAAGCGAGCCGCCGCGCTAACAGGAAAGGAAAAAGTAATTGATGCCTATTGTGGAGTCGGTACGATCGGCTTATGGTTAGCTGATCAAGCAAGAGAAGTTCGCGGCATGGACGTCATTGCTGAAGCCATTGAAGATGCTAAAGAAAATGCAAAAAGGCAAGGGATAACAAACGTTCAATACGAGGTTGGAAAAGCCGAGAAAATCATCCCCTCTTGGGTCCGGTCCAGTTGGATTCCTGATGTCATCGTTGTCGACCCACCACGAACAGGCTGTGACGATCAATTACTGAAAACGATCAAGCAAACAAAACCGAAACGGATCGTCTATGTATCCTGTAACCCGTCCACCTTAGCGAAGGACGTCGAACAGTTGCAGCGATCAGGCTACAAAGTGAAAAACATTCAACCCGTGGATATGTTCCCATGGACGGCGCAGGTGGAGAGTTGTACACTCCTTGTTTATGAAGGGAAATAAATAAATTAACAATTAACTTGATCAGAAGGTATCCTTTTTGTGTATACGTATAACTAGACGGACGTTGTCAAGTTGATGGTCAAAATCACGAGACGCCTGCGGGAAAAGCAAGAGCTGAAGATCCATCGGGGCGTTTTCCCCCGATTAGCTGAAACCTTGCCCGCGGCAAGCGAGTGGTTTTTGAAACAATCAATCCCATATAAAAATAAGAGTGGCACTCATCGTCGGTGAGTGTATTCTTGTTTAAAGGAAGTTAAGATTTACATTATCCCCTAGCAGAATGAGTTGAGAAGTGGACAGGATTACGGTAATAAATTATTCATTATTTAAATAGAGAATGGAGAGCTATAATGGCTGATGGTAAAGAACATAAATACAGAATGGTTTTTGGTTGGGAAGATGATAACGGAATTGGTGAAATGTTAATCCAGCAAATTATAAATGGAGAAAAGACAGCGACATGTGCTCCGAAAGAAGAGTATTCAGAGCAAGAATTGCAAGAAACTTACGAACCAGTTGGTGAAAACGTTACGGTGTTTGATAAAAATGGCAATGCCAGATGTACGGTTAGGCTACTAGAGGTATTTGAAACGACGTTCGGCAATCAAGATTTAAGGCTGGTACGAGGTGAAGGGAATGGCGACAATGTTAGTAAGTTTCAAGAAGACCACAGGATAGCTTGGAAAGATATTGGTCTTGACTTAAGAGATGATACCGTTTTAATTGTTGAACTATTTGAATTGGTAGACGGTTGATATTTGTACTTTGCATAAGGGATTTGTGAGTAAAAAATTTCAATCTAACCTTAAATGAAGAGGTCTCTGAATGAGACCTCTTCATTTATTCCTATTACCTAATCTATTTTTAATATAATAAATAAAAACAAAATCAAAATGTGGTAAAAATCTTAATATTTATAAAATTTGCAATGTTTGTGCTTTCATACTATAATCTCCAAATGAAGGAGGTGATTGTATGAAGTTCCCATAATGTGATAAAAGGCAAATCGTGGACTGAATCAAGAAATCGACAACAAACGTGTAAATAAGTAGTACGATAAAAATTTTGAGGAGGACGTATCATGTTTAAGTTCGTTACGAAAGTTTTGACGGTAGTAATTGCAGCTACAATTAGTTTTTGTTTGAGTGCAGTACCGGCAAGTGCTAATACCTATTGGCAATATTGGACCGATGGTGGTGGAACAGTAAATGCTACAAATGGACCTGGTGGAAATTACAGTGTGACATGGAGAGATACAGGGAACTTTGTTGTCGGTAAAGGTTGGGAAATCGGTTCACCAAATCGAACGATCCATTACAATGCTGGTGTTTGGGAACCGTCTGGAAATGGATATTTGACTCTCTATGGGTGGACAAGGAATCAGCTCATAGAATATTATGTCGTTGATAATTGGGGAACTTACAGACCTACTGGAACCCATCGAGGCACCGTTGTCAGTGATGGAGGAACATATGACATCTATACGACTATGCGATACAATGCACCTTCCATTGATGGCACACAAACGTTCCAACAGTTCTGGAGTGTGAGGCAATCGAAGAGACCGACTGGAAATAACGTTAGCATTACGTTTAGCAACCACGTGAATGCGTGGAGAAATGCAGGAATGAATCTGGGAAGTAGTTGGTCTTACCAGGTATTAGCAACAGAAGGCTATCAAAGTAGCGGGAGATCGAATGTAACGGTTTGGTAGAACGAGAAAGATGAAATTAACTTTCTGAATATTTAAAAACAAATCTATTGTTGTGACGAACTTAAGATTTACTCATTAAGAAGAATGAAGCGGAGCGGTCAGGGGCTCGAGCAAGGACAACCTTTTATCCGAAAAATGGCTATCGTCCTATTGGACAAGCCCATGGCCGCACCTTCCCTTTTTATTACGGAGGACCCAAACATAAGCGAGTGATAGGGCGTTGGCATCTATCACTCATCCTATTCGTCTAAAGGAGATCTACCGATGAGAAAACGATTTATTTTTCTTGTAATTGTGATGATTGTTGCTACAGCTTGTTCGCAAGTAAAGACTGTAAACAGCGAAAACCCTGTTTCGAATGATCACTTAGTATTAGTAGAGGGCGGGACCTTTACAAGTACGAAGACCAATGATTACGAAGAAACGATAACAATAGACGATTTTTATATCGGGAAATATGAGGTCACTCAAAAAGAGTGGATGGATGTAATGGGAAGCAACCCTTCACATTTCAAAGGGGACGACTTGCCTGTTGAAATGGTCAGCTGGTATGACGCTATTGAGTACTGTAATAAAAGAAGTATAAAAGAAGGGTTAGAACCGTATTACAACATAAACAAAAACGAACTCGATCCAAATAATAAGAGTGAGTACGACCATATAAAATGGACAGTAACGATCAATGAAGGGGCTAATGGATACCGATTGCCGACAGAAGTAGAGTGGGAATATGCTGCAAGTGGTGGGCAATTGAGTGAAAGTTACACATATAGCGGAAGTCATAATGTTGATGAAGTGGCATGGTATTGGAGAAATGCCGGAGATCAATACTTATCAGGCGATTGGAGCTGGCCTACTATCGAAAACAACAACAATCAAACCAATTCTGTCGGTTTAAAGGAACCTAATGAATTAGGACTTTTCGATATGTCCGGTAATGTCAGAGAGTGGTGCTGGGATTGGTACGGGGAATTGGGCGGAGATAATGAAAGCGGTTCCCTGCGGGTTGTAAAGGGAGGTGGCTGGCTCGGCGATGTCAGTAGCAACGAGATCTCCTTTCGCGGCAAATTCGAGGCGAGTGGAATTGGCCCAGATCAAGGCTTTCGCGTAGCCAGAAACAAGTAATCAAAACAGATGAGTGGTTTCATTCATGTGGACCGAAACCGTAGAAGTTGTTCTCGTTAACAATTCCCTTCCTGACTCTGGTTTCGTAAAAACAATCATTGCGAAATCGGGGTCTTTTGTGTATTTTATATCATAAATAGACAGCTACTTTTTAACACTTGTGTAATATGAGTCAAATCTATGGGAATAATTTTTCAGGTGGCTAACTAGAGGTGAGAGACAGTGAAGGTAACGATTAAAGATATTGCTACTATTTGTGGAGTATCAGCTGGAACAGTGGATCGAGCACTAAATAATCGAACGGGTATTAGTGAGAAAACGAGGGAAAAAATTTTAAAAACAGCAAAAGAGTTAAACTACAGACCCGATTACACAGCAAGAAGTCTTGTAATGGGAAAAACAATGACGATTGGGGTCGTCTTGTTTGATTTATATAACCGTTCCTTTGCCCAATTATTAAATGCGATTGAACTAAAAGCTAGAGAATTAGGCTATTTTATTTATATTACCCTTTCAGATAAAAACCCGGAAAATGAACTTAATTGTATTGAGCATTTAGTGAATCGAAAAGTAGATGGTATTATCTTGTTCACAGTGAATAAGGGAGAGCAATTTGAAGCGAATTTAAGTAAATGGGGTATTCCTATTATTACAATTTTCAATTATGTATCGGAAAAATGGGAGTATATAGGGATTCAAGAGCGACAAGCTATGAAAGAGGCGGTAGACTATATTGCAAGTAAAAGGTATAAAAAGTTTATTTATATTAGTCCACCTTTAACCTATTTAGGAAAAAACAATATATACACACAAGAAGAGAGACTGAACGGTTTTTATGATGGTCTAAAAAGTAATGGAATTACCTCTAAACCACTTATTATTAAAAATAGTGAGTATATTAAGGAGTTAGACAACATAACTTTTAGCCAAGACGGAAAAGTAGCTATTGTCTGTTCCACGGATCTCTATGCATTAGAAGTAATGAATTACCTAAAGGAGAAAGGTTTTAATATTCCTGAACAGGTAGGAGTGATGGGCTTTGATGATATTGATATGTTAAAATATATAACTCCGCGCTTGACGACTGTAAAGTACCCAATTGATGAAATTGGAAGAAGAGCGATAGAAAGCATGGTTAATAAAATTAATCATGGACATTTCATTTCGACTCCTTTACTAAATTATCAAATTATAAAAGGTGAGTCTATTTAACTGATGTCAGAAAATTTGTAAATTTGGTTGACGATTGTTAGGAAGGGTGTTACTGTATAATTAAATTGACTTAATTATTACTTTTTCTACCATTCGTTGAAAGGGAAGTTTAAAAAATAGCTGGTAGAATTGATTTTTTTGTTTTTCGTGTACGTACACGAAAAACATTGATTAGGCAATTCATCAAGGGTCTTATTTGTATTGTAAACGCTTTCTTGTTGTGTTTTGTTTTCACGAAAACGTGTACGTACACGATACTTAGACTTGAAAAAAGGAGGGGGTTCTATGTTAAAAACGGGAAAAGGTACAGAGCAAGAAGTAGTTCAGGTACATACTAGGAAATCTAGCCGTTTATTTACCTTCTTTAACTCTCAAAAGGTAGTTCCGTATGTATTGATTTCACCGTTCATTCTTTCATTCATAGTGTTGTCGTTTTACCCAACCGTTCAAGCAATTGTGATGAGCTTCCAACGAGTGTTACCGAGTGAAGTGACTTATGTTGGATTATGGAATTATTCGAGAATATTAAATCCGACGTTTTTCACTGCATTGCAAAATACGACGACCTATATGATTTTAACCGTTGTGATTTTAGTCTCCATCCCAATGTTATTTGCCGTTTTATTAAATTCAAAAGTTGTAAAATTTAGAATTCTTTTTAGGACCGCCTTATTTTTACCTGCATTAACGTCAGTAATTGTTGCAGGAATGGTTTTTCGTTTAATGTTCTCTGAAAGCGATACGGCTGTAGCGAATCAAATCCTGAATTGGATCGGACTTGAGTCCGTTGAATGGAGATATAATGCCTGGTCCGGAATGTTCTTGATGGTTGTTCTTGCATCATGGCGTTGGATGGGGATTAACATATTGTACTTCTTAGCTGCCTTGCAAAATGTACCGAAAGAATTATATGAGGCCGCGGATATTGATGGGGCCAATGTTGTACAAAAATTTTTCTATGTTACGCTACCTTTTTTAAAGCCTGTAACGATTTTTGTTACTACTATTTCAGTTATCGGTGGCTTTAGAATGTTTGAAGAAAGTTTTGTATTCTGGGAAGCCGGATCACCAGGGAATATTGGTTTAACGATAGTTGGTTACTTATATCAAGAAGGTATACAACAAAATGATATGGGATTTGGGGCAGCTATTGGTGTTGTATTAATGTTAATTATTTTTGTCATCAGTATAACTCAACTTTATCTAACGGGTGCATTTAAAAAGGGGGATCAGTAATGAAGCGAAAGACTAGTCCGATATTGTCATGGCTACTCACCATTGGATTTGCCTTTATAGCATTTATTGCTGTTTTCCCACTTTTGAATTTAATACTTGCCTCATTTCGACCGTCGACCGAATTAATGAGAAATGGGATAACGTTAATCTTTGATCCTAGTACATTAACATTGGATAACTTTATTTATATCTTTACAGAGGCTGGTTTGTATTGGACATGGTTTGGAAATAGTGTGTGGATTTCAATCGTGATTGTTGTCTTATCCCTACTATTTTCCTCAATGGTAGGGTATGCCTTGGCAGTATATGATTTTAAAGGTAGAAACTTTTTCTTTCTACTCGTTTTAATCATATTGATGATTCCGTTTGAAATATTAATGTTACCCCTTTTCCAGTTAATGATTAAACTTCAATTAGTCAATACGTACACTGCTGTGATCTTACCTGCGATAGTGGCACCCATTGCTGTCTTTTTCTTTAGACAATATGCTTTAGGGCTTCCTAAAGAACTGATGGATGCTGCGAGAATTGATGGATGTACAGAATACGGTATATTTTTTAAGATCATGCTTCCCCTGATGGGACCTTCATTAGCAGCAATGGCTATTTTACAAGGGTTAAACAGTTGGAATAACTTCCTTTGGCCGTTAGTCGTGTTACGGTCAAATGACATGTTTACACTACCTATTGGTTTAGCAACATTGTTAACCCCTTATGGAAACAACTATGATATTTTACTTGCTGGTTCTGTTATGACTATTGTTCCGATTGTTATTTTGTTTATTTTCTTTCAGCGATATTTCATAGCGGGTTTAACGGTTGGTGGAGTAAAGGGATGATTTTCTAATGGCTTCCAATGACGATTGTAAGGATGAGGGGTGAATCGCTCATGAACGGATCTCAAATTGTACTATCATTGGATCGGGTCCTTCGTTGGATCGTGCAAATCGCTGCCATCAACCTACTGTGGTTTTATTACACGTTGATCGGTTTATGTATAGGAGGTGTATTTCCAGCGACATTAGCAGCATTGGGAGTATCTAGAAAATGGATAATGGGAAACACGGATATAAATATTCGAAAAACCTTTAAGCAAATTTATAGAGAAGAGTTCTTACGCTCCAATTTGATGGGATGGTTTCTAACGATCATTGGTGGGATCCTTTATCTAAATTACCTTGCAATCAGAAACGCAAGTGAAGAGCTACTATTTGTGATCCCGTTTGCTTTCTACTTTATTTTATTCTTTTACATCATCGTTGTTCTTTGGGTTTTTCCTCTATTAGCCCATTATCAAACCACGTGGTTTGCATACATTCGCCATGCGATCATTATTGGATTGACAAACATGCACTATACTTTAGCAAGTGGTTTGGTTGTCTTTTCTGTAGTTTATTTCTCATTGGATTTTCCAGGATTGATTCCGTTTTTTTCGGTTAGTTTAGCGACAATAGGCTGTATGTGGTTCTCGATGCAAACCTTTAGACAATTAGATGAGAGAACGAATTAAAAATGTAAACGTTAACAAAAATTATAAAATCGTAAGGTACTAGAAGGAGGTGATCTCCTGATAGATCTTCCGCTGTCACCAACTTTATAAGATATTAAAAATAGGGAGGATTTCAATGGGAAAGAACATATTGTTTTTTTCGTTTGTTGGGGTTATGGTGCTTGTATTAGTAGCTTGTGGTGGTAGTTCATCTTCTTCAAGTGATGCAGATGAAACATCGGTCATTGGTGACGACATTGAAGGAGCAACAGAACTAATATTCTGGACATTTGCAGGCCAACATGTTGATTTATTTGAGGATGCGGTGGTCTCTTGGAATGAAGAGTTTCCGGATCGACCAATAAAGCTTGTTGCAGAAACGTACCCATTTGATCAAATGCATAACAATTTATTGCTTGCGTTACAATCAGGTTCAGGAGCACCAGATTTAGCGGATATTGAAGTGTCAAGATTCCCGAATTTTTTACAAGGTGTGCCGCAACTGCTACCAATGAATGATCATGTAGAACCCGTCATTGATAAATTCGTTGAAGCTCGATTTAACCTCTACGCCAAGGACGGTGAATATTACGGAATCCCTACACATGTTGGTGCATCTGTCATGTACTATAATAAAGAAATTATGGATGAGGCCGGAGTAGATATTGAATCAATTGAAACCTGGGATGACTATGTTGAAGCTGGTAAGCAAGTTGTAGAACGTACGGGGAAGGTCATGACAACTGTTCCTACCGATGATTACTTGCCGATGTTTCAAATGGTCAGCCAACGTGGATCCGATTTCTTTGATGAAAATGGAAACTTAACGTTGGATACTCAAGAGAATATTGAAGTGTTACAATTCCTATATGATTTAATCTATGTTCATGAAATAGCTGAATTGACACCAGGGGGGCAGCCACATGCGGAGGAATATTACCAATACATGAATGTTGGAAATGTAGCTTCCATGGCAATGCCAATATGGTATATGGGACGCTTCCTTGATAACATGCCTGACCTAGCAGGAAAAATGTTGATTCAGCCACTCCCTGCATGGGAAGAAGGTGGGTTCCGTTCAGCAGGAATGGGAGGTACAGGGACAGTTGTTACAAATCAGACAGACCATGAGGAACTTGCTAAAGATTTCTTAGCCTATGCAAAAATCTCAGAAAAAGCAAACGAAAAGCTTTGGACTATTCTTGGGTTCGATCCTCCCCGTTGGGATGTCTGGGATAATCCTGTATTCCAAGAAGACAATGATTTTTATCAATTCTTTGGTGAGAATATTTTTGAAGTATTACTCGATGTTCGTGATGAAATTAATTCTATAAATATCTCACAATACACCCCTAGTGTGGCGAATGAGTTTAGTACCAATATTTTTAATGATGTGTTGAGACAGCACACACACACTCCAGAAGAAGCTTTGAAAAAAGCACAAGAAACAATTGAAGCCAACATGCAGCAGTAATACTAAATGTGGGATGCAGTCATACTAGCAAAACTTAATCGTTAAGATAGGAAAGCTTTTTACTCTAGAATCCTTCGACTTTATAGAATAAAGACAGTCATTTCCGTGTGCGTACTCGGGGAGTGATTCTAAAGATGTAGGCAGATGCATTATGGATAAAAAAGAAACCACGTCGCTGAGCTGACAGTGGTTTCTTTTGGTCTTTATTTACTTGTTAATTGAGCTTTTTTGTTTAGTTTAAGATCGAAGCGATCAGCATTCATGACCTTAACCCAAGCTGCGATAAAGTCTTCGACAAACTTTCCTTTGTTATCGTCTTGAGCGTAAACTTCGGCAATCGCACGTAGAATAGAGTTTGAGCCGAATACGAGATCCACTCTTGTTGCAGTGCGTACGACTTCTCCTGTCTTACGGTCTCGACCTTCATATAGGTTGTAATCTACAGGTTTCCACTCAATTCCCATATCAAGTAAGTTTACAAAGAAATCGTTTGTGAGTGTACCGACACGATCAGTAAATACACCATGCTGTGTGCCGCCATAGTTAGCCCCTAAAGCGCGCATTCCGCCAATAAGTACAGTCATTTCTGGTGCAGTTAGATCGAGCAATTGAGCTTTGTCAATTAAGAGTTCTTCAGGGCTTACACTGTATTCTTTCTTCTGGTAGTTACGGAAACCATCAGAGACAGGCTCTAATACGGCAAATCCTTCTACATCTGTTTGCTCTTGTGTTGCATCGCCGCGTCCAGGAGCAAAAGGAACAGTTACATCAAAGCCAGCCTCTTTTGCCGCTTTCTCTACTGCAGCACTACCACCTAGTACAATCAAATCAGCGATGCTGACTTTTTTGTCTAGTTGATTTTGAATGTTTTCTAGTACTGAAAGGACTTTTTCAAGCTGCTCTGGCTGATTCACTTCCCAATCTTTTTGTGGAGCAAGACGGATACGGGCACCATTAGCTCCACCACGCTTATCTGAATTACGGAACGTACTAGCTGAAGCCCAAGCCGTTGTGACTAATTCGCTAACAGTAAGTCCAGAATCTAAAATTTTTGTTTTAAGCTCTTCTACTTCTGCATCAGTTAATTCATAATCAACGGTTGGTACAGGATCTTGCCAGATAAAGTCCTCTTCAGGAACTTCCGGACCAAGGTATCTTACTTTTGGCCCCATATCGCGGTGTAATAATTTGAACCATGCACGAGCAAAGGCATCTGCAAACTCATCTGGATTCTTATGAAAACGACGAGAAATTTTTTCGTATTCTGGATCGTAACGCAAGGCAAGGTCCGTAGTTAGCATGACCGTTGGGACTTTAACTGATGGGTCCTCTGCATCTGGTGCTAAATCCTTTTCATCAGGATCAACAGCTTGCCATTGATATGCACCTGCTGGACTTTTAGTAAGCCACCATTCATATCCAAACAATAGATCAAAGAAACCATTATCCCACTGTGTCGGATTCGCAGTCCAAGCGCCTTCAAGGCCACTAGTGATCGTGTCGCGACCTTTGCCAGAGCCGTATGTGTTTTGCCAGCCTAAGCCTTGCGCTTCAATCGGAGCTGCTTCTGGCTCTGGACCAACATGATCTGGATTTCCTGCACCGTGAGCCTTACCAAATGTATGTCCACCAGCGATAAGGGCAACCGTTTCTTCATCGTTCATTCCCATTCGGCCAAATGTCTCGCGAATGTCATGAGCGGCTTTTAGAGGATCTGGTTTACCGTCTGGACCTTCAGGGTTAACGTAAATAAGCCCCATCTCAGCAGCTGCAAGTGGATTCTCAAGCTCACGATCACCTGAGTAACGTTTATCCCCTGTTAACCACTCTTTTTCGCTCCCCCAGTAAATGTCCTCTTCAGGGTGCCAAATATCTTCGCGTCCAGCTCCGAAGCCAATTACCGGTCCACCCATATCTTCAATGGCTACATTACCCGCTAATACAAGTAAGTCAGCCCAAGAAATCTTGTTACCGTATTTTTGTTTTATTGGCCATAGTAATCGGCGAGCTTTATCAAGGTTGCCGTTGTCAGGCCAGCTATTAAGAGGGGCAAAGCGTTGGTTACCAGTTCCGCCACCACCTCGACCATCACCTATACGGTAAGTACCTGCAGCGTGCCAAGACATACGGATAAAGAATGGACCATAATGACCAAAGTCAGCAGGCCACCAATCTTGACTGTCTCTCATTAGGTCGCGCACGTCTTGTTTAAGAGCATCATAATCTAGCTTCGAAAATTCTTCAGCATAATCAAATTCTTCTCCCATTGGGTTTGATTTTTTGTCATGCTGACGAAGAATATTTAAGTTTAACGCGTTTGGCCACCAGTCGTTATTTGTAGTACCACTTGATTTAGGACTAGTAGTGGCGCCGTGATGGAATGGGCATTTTCCTGTGTTATTTGTGTCCATTTGTTTTCCCCTCTCTTTTTAAATGAAGTATTAAATAATTATTACTCTAGTTGTCGAAATTCCACGAACTAGATAATAATAATTATTGTTATGTAATCATTATAATAAACTATTTCTTAAAAAGAAAGAAATATAATAATAAATTTTAAAAGTTTTTTTGAACTGAGAGAGTCTATATAAAAATAGGCTTTTACTAGAGAAGATAGATAGCCCTTCCTTCTCAATACTATGCAAGTCATTTACAATTAATAATTGAAAATGAGAATGAATAGCGCTCATAATAAAGGGTAAAGCACCGACTGTCTCTTTTTAAGCACTAGTTATCAGAAAAACGAATGAAAATTCCTTCATATTTGAGTTAAAAGTACATAATGAGTTGGACAACAAACACTGACAATTGGTGTTAGGAATTTAGAGTCATTCATACAATCATTTGGAGGTGGCTTAGATTTGCTTACAACATGGTTAACCGAAGCAAAGAAAATTGTCATTTTTACTGGTGCGGGAATGAGTACGGAAAGCGGGGTTCCTGACTTTCGTTCAAGCCGTGGCTTGTGGCAAGGGAAAAAACCTGAGGCGTTAGCAAGCGTAGACGCAATGGACCATAATCGAGAAGCATTTATTGACTTTTACCGGATGCGAATCGAAGGACTTCAAGGTGTGCGCCCTCATAAAGGCTATGACGTGTTAGCTGCATGGGAAAAAGAACTCCCAATCACCTCTATTATTACGCAAAATACCGATGGGCTTCACGAGCAGGCAGGAAGCGAAGTGGTACTTCCTCTTCATGGGTCAATTCAGCGCTCATACTGTGTCGCATGCGGACAGAGATATGATGTGGCTCGGTACATCACCAACGAACCATATTGCTCGTGTGGAGGCTTTATCCGTCCGGCGGTTGTGCTATTCGGTGAAATGTTAAATACGGACACGCTTGCTTTAGCAGAGCGCCATACGAAGGAGGCCGATTTGTTCCTCGTGTTAGGGTCCTCTCTTGTTGTTTCCCCAGCTAATCTCTTTCCGAAAATCGCCAAAGAATGCGGGGCAAAGCTCGTGATCGTAAACCATGATGAGACACCTTTGGACCCATTAGCTGACCTAGTCATTCAAGATCAGTCCATCGGCACTTTTTTAGAAGAAACGAATCGAGCGCTTCAAGCTTAAAAGCGCTCATAAAAAACTAGACTTGTCACGATGGAGTGTGACAAGTCTAGTAGTCTAATGATCGGAATACATTCGATTGTAGCGTTCGGCGGATCGATAAGCATCTACGACTCCCCAAATCCACATGATTGGCCACGTAATGAAACCAATGAGAACGAAAAATAAAAGTCCATTGATCGCTTGAATAATAATAAATAAAATGCCTTTTCCTATTTGTCCGTTATAGATTTGGCCAAATCCGGACCAAAGAGCACTTAACACGGCAGCAATTCCAGGGTTTTTCAACGGTTGATTGGGCAAAAAAATTCCCTCCTTCCTCAAATTTACCTTATGCATTGGTAAAATGTCTTATGATGCTAATAGTAAAAGGAATTGTACCGTTTGTCAAAAAATTGTTTTCTAATCAAAGAGCTGCCCATATGTGGACAGCTCTCATCTTTTCACAAGGCTAACGCCTGCTGCAACACTTTTTCCCCATTCATCGTCCCATACGCCATTGAATCAATGATAGCCACTTTAATACCATGTGGTTCGGCCTTGCTCTTAATTTTACTTTCTAAATAACGAACTTGCGGTCCGATTAAAATGATGTTTGTCGTTCCGAGCTCATTTGCGAGTCCAGATTCGGCCGTCGCATCAATGGTTGCTTCAATTCCTTGAACTTCGGCAGCCTTCCTCATCTTATCTACGAGTATACTTGTGGACATTCCTGCAGAACAAACGAGTAAAATTTTCATTTCTATTCACACTCCTTATCGACTTTTTCGTGAAGCTCGATGATCTCTAGACAAAGGTCTTTCGTCGTCATCGAGGTCATTAAATGATCTTGGGCATGGATCAAGAGCAGGGAAGGGGAGACGGCATCACCACTTGCTTCCTGTTGAAGTAAGCTCGTCTGAGCATGATGGGCTTCATGAAATTCCTTATCTGCTTGCTCCATACGTTCTCGTGCTGCAGCGAATTTTCCTGCTTTTGCTAATTGAATGCCTTCCATGGCACATGAGCGAGCATTCCCTGAATGAAGAATGATTTGAAAGGCAATTTCTTCAAGAGGCTTTTGTTGTGTTGGCATCGGCTTTATCTCCTTCGTTATGAAAATTTCTCTGTTCGGCTCTCATCGCTGCTTTTATAAATGGAATGTAAAGGGCAGTAGCGAGCGTAATGTTAAAAAGCTGCAAAACAACGCCGGCGAATGAGCCTCCTGTCACGAGATAACCGCTAATGAGGGGCGGAGTCGTCCAAGGAACAAGGGCGACCGTCTTAGGAACGAGTCCTATAGCAATGGCCAGATACGACGTTAGTGTTAAAAGAACCGGAATCGTTAAAAACGGAATGAACATGACAGGGTTTAACACAACAGGCAATCCGAAAAGAACAGGCTCATTAATATTAAAAATCCCCGCAGGTGCTGATAGCTTTCCAATCGTTCGATAATGTTTTGAAGCGGATACAAGGAAAATCGCAGCGATTAAGGCAAGCGTCGTTCCCGATCCTCCCATGAAAACATACGCATCAAGAAATGGTTTTGTGACGATGTATGGAACATCGGCTGCACTTGTGCCTTGAGCAAACAAGCTAATGTTTTCTTCAAGTAAAGGGAGATAGATTGAATCGATCACAGGTCCTAAAATGTTCGTGCCGTGTAAGCCAAAAAACCAAAGGAGCTGATTTAAAAATGTAATGATAAGCGCGGCAGGTAGCGTGTTCCCTAACACTTGTAACGGTTGTTGGATAACGGTAAAGACGAGTTCATGAATGCTGCCGTCTGTTATTGCAGCAATAAGCATCTGCAAACCAGAAACAAGGATGAGTATAACAGTAGCTGGGATTAAGGCGCGGAAGGATTTGACGACACCGCTCGGAACCCCTTCAGGCATCTTAATTGTAAACTTTGATTGATATAAGAGACGGAAAAGTTCAGTCACCACGATAGCGGTCAAAACACCAACAAACAACCCTTGCGATCCGGTCCAAGCATATGAAAGCCCCCAATCGTCCGTCGTCGGTGTGAAAATGATATAGCAAGCGACAGCGAGAAGTGCAGCAGATAGAGCATCCACATCATAAGATTTAGCCAAGTTATAGCTAATCCCTGCTACAACAAGCAAAGAAAGAACGGCGAATGATCCATCCCATATGTTCCCTCCTAGCGTTTTCCAGCCTTCACCAAACGTGTTCAGCATAAAGTTTTGAAAAAACTCAATCGGCAAGTTGTTAATTAATACGGCAAACGATCCTATAATAATTAACGGCATAATGGCGACAAAGCCATCGCGAACGGCAACTAAGTGACGTTGTGACCCGATCCGCCCGGCAACCGGAATAAAATGCTTCTCCATCCACTGCATCACTGGATTCATTAAATAACAGCTCCCTTACGATAAAATTGGGGTAAGTGCTCTTTATGAGCATCTAGCAATTCGTCTAGGACGACCTTTGCCTTTTTTTCGTCAGCGACAAGAGGATTCATGATGAGGGCATTGTAAGCGTCGTAATAATCACCGGATAGGGCAGCTTTGATAACAAGCTGTTCGAACGTTTTCATGTGCCCGATTAACCCTTTAATATGTGGTGGAATCTTTCCAATCGCAAGCGGTCTTGGGCCGTCTTTTGTAATGACAGCATTAATCTCAACGACCGCATCATCCGGTAAATCTCGGATACTTCCGTTATTAAGTGTGTTCACAGTCTGAATGTCCTGTTTGTTCGTATAGAGACTTTCCATTAAGTTGCACGCCGCTTCACTATAGTAGGCGCCACCGCGCTGCTCAAGCTCTTTCGGTTTTTCTGATAATGATGGATTTTGGTACGTCAGAAAAAGCGAATCTTCTACTTGCTTGACGATTTCAGCCCTCGTTCCATTGTTTCTAAAAGCATCGAGATCCTTTTTTAACACCTCCTCTGTTTGGAAATAATATAAATGATAAGGGTTTGGCAGCAGCTGGAGCGCTGTGACAAACGCCTTAGACCACCCAAGAGAGACAATGTTTGCTGGAGAGTAATCGACCTTGTCTTCCGTTAGTTTCGCTAATGCTTCGGTCGTCCGGTCTTCGCCGCGAATAAACACCCTTTTTCCGAACACAAAATGATTCATGCCAATAAACTCAATCTCCACTTGTTCGACAGGGCAGGAAAACATTTCGGCAATTCCAGTCCTCATATTAAATGGGATATTGCATACACCAACAACTTTTTTGTGTGGACTATGGTGCAGTAAGGCCTCTGTCACAATTCCCGCTGGGTTAGTAAAATTGATCATCCAAGCTTGGGGACAAATGTCGTGAATCGCTTGGGCAATTTCAAGCAAAACAGGGATTGTGCGAAACGCTTTAAAGACTCCACCAGCTCCATTCGTTTCCTGCCCGATCAATCCGTGCTTTAACGGAATGCGCTCATCCTTTTCCCTTGCTTCCAGTCCACCGACACGGATTTGTGTCGTCACAAAATCTGCGCCTTCTAAGGATGCCCGTAGGTCAAATGAGCTGTGAACATGGATCGGATAACCTGAATTTTCGATCATTCTCCTAGATAGAGCTTCGATAATCGCGACTTTTTTTGCCCCGGCTTCGATGTCAACAAGAACAATTTCACGAACAGGTATCTGATCATACCGTGTGATCAATCCTTCAATAATTTCGGGGGTATAGCTGGAACCTCCACCGATGATAACCACTTTAAGTGACATTTTTTCTCCTCCTTCAATAACAAAAGAAAACGCTTCCTCTAGTACATATATATCATATTTGTTATTACTAATCAATTATTAATTGTAGTTACTTATTTTTATTTCCCTTTTTATACGTAATGACAATTTTATGGTATAATAAGAGGGAAACTTAGAGGGGGGACTACACCGTGAAACTGATTGTCAATGCAGATGATTTCGGATTATCACGTGGCGTAAACTATGGAATTGTTGATGCTCACGAGCTAGGCATCGTAACGTCCACGACGATGCTGACGAACATGCCCGCAACTAATCACGCGTTTCAATTAATGGAGAAGTATCCTAAGCTAAAGGTTGGGGTTCATTTAACGTTAAGCTGCGGTGCACCGATAACAACCGACTGCCCTACATTAATCAATCCCCAAGGGGAATTTCGCCTTACGAGCCAATATCCGTTATTAAAAGAACATGGATTGAGCGAAGAAGAAGTGGAAGCTGAGTGGGAGGCGCAAATTCAACAGTTTTATAAACGAGGGATGACACCGTCTCATCTCGATAGCCATCACCACATCCACACGTGGGAGCCGATCATTCCCGTGATCAAACGGCTTGCGCAAAAATATGACCTCCCTGTGCGAACTGGATTTCGAAATCCACCAAACGGGGTTAGGCTTTGGTCTGATGTCATTGATGCAGGCTTCTACGGAGAGGGTGTAAAGGAGAAGTATTTCATTGAGCTCTATGAAAAGTTTAAAGCGTATGACGGAACGATAGAAATCATGTGTCATCCAGCATACATTGACGAAGTGTTGAGACAGCATTCTTCTTATGTGGAAGGCCGTTTGAAAGAATTTGAAATTTTAACAAGGATTAAGCTAGCCGAAGATGTCACCCTTATATAATCAACGAAACCGACTCTGACTTATGACGTCTGAGTCGGTTTTTGGTAGTTTCGTTCGATCGTAAAGCTCGCCTTTTCACCGTGAAAATAAGCAATGGAATACTCGATCTTTGTATCGTCCGCTAAGTACGCATGGGTTTCAATTTGAATACAAGGATCTCCAATAGAGATTGATAGCTTTTCAGCGACTTCTTCATCAGCGAGGACGATATGCAAATGCTCTTTCGTCTTTGCTAATGATAGATCAGGATGACTTTGCAGCAATTGATAGAGAGAGTGTTCACAGCCTTCTTTCGTTAACCAAGTCGTTTTGCGCCAAGGCAAATAAGAAATTTCATATTGTAGAGGGGCGTCGTCTGCATAACGAATACGTTCAAGGCGGTGGACAGGTTCATTTTCGTCAATTTCCAGCATAGCCGACAAAAGCTCATCAGATGGAACAACAGTTAAATCAATTACTTGTATTTTCGGTTTTTTCCCTTGCAGGCGTAGCTGTTCACTATAATTTCCTTCGGTTGCAGATAACGTTTGCTTTACTCTGCGGCTTGCGACGAAGGTTCCTTTTCCTTGAATTCTCTCTACATAGCCATCGATTACGAGTTGTTGTAATGCATTTCGAATCGTTGTTCGACTAACGTCGTACATTTGGCATAGTTCAGCCTCTGTCGGCAATTGAGATTTAACTGGATAAACCCCTTGTTGTATGGCGTTAACTAACTCATTTTTAACATAGGAGTGTAGAGATTGATCAATGTTTTTTTTATTCACGTCCGCTGTGACTCCTTTCGGTCGATTAAATGACTATCAATCAGTATGATTATTGTTCACGTTCATTATAACATTTTCTAAAAAATAAGTATCAAATAGAATCATCAAAGGTTATAACAGGACAAAATTCACACAAATGACCACCGCATGTTTTCGCAAATCTAACAATAAAACTAGTAAAAAAGATATTTTCTTTATAGATAAAGGGAACTATTTTCTAAAGATTCTAATAATAATATTGAACATATTTGTTATTACATTTATGATCGTTTTAGTAGTAACTTTTATTTTTAATTTTGTTACTACAAATAAAAATTGATGAGGAGGAAGAGATGAATGGGGTTTCGTAAACGAATGGGGAAACTGCTCATATGGATCGTCACTGTTTTACTAGTGGTCACATGGATGCCAGCTGATCAGGTTGTAGGTGCAGCTGAAACGTCGGACGACCAATACAAAATTGTCGCCTACTATCCTTCATGGGGAGCTTATGGCCGTGATTACCAAGTGTGGGACATTGATGCGTCTAAGATTAGTCATATAAACTATGCCTTCGCAAATATTTGCTGGGACGGGAGGCATGGAAATCCAGATCCGGCAGGACCTAATCCGCAAACATGGTCGTGTCAAGATGAAAATGGAGTGATTGATGTTCCAAATGGTTCGATTGTTATGGGAGATCCTTGGATTGATGCACAAAAGTCAAACCCAGGTGATACATGGGACGAGCCACTTCGTGGGAATTTTAAGCAGCTGAACAAATTAAAAGAGGAGCATCCTCATTTAAAAACGTTAATTTCAGTCGGTGGGTGGACATGGTCTAACCGTTTCTCTGACATGGCGGCAACGAAAGAGACGAGAGAAAACTTCGCGAATTCAGCCGTCGAGTTTATTCGTAAATACGGGTTTGACGGTGTCGATGTTGATTGGGAGTATCCAGTGAGTGGAGGTCTTCCCGGAAATAGCCGTCGTCCAGAGGATAAAGAAAATCACGTCCTGCTCTTACAAGAGGTGCGAGACAAATTAGATGAGGCGGGGCAGGAGGACGGCAAAGACTATTTATTGACGATCGCTTCAGGTGCTAGCCCTGGATATGTGGAAAACAATAAGCTCAATGAAATTGCTGAGATTGTTGATTGGATCAACATCATGACCTATGATTTTAACGGTGGCTGGCAAAACATTAGCGGTCATAACGCCCCGCTTTACTATGATCCAGCTACTGCAAATACGGAGTTGCCGACGCCAGAACATTTTAATGTTGAAAGCGCTGTTGAAGGGCACTTACAAGCTGGGGTGCCAGAACATAAACTCGTATTAGGCATGCCTTTTTACGGTAGGGGATGGAGCAACTGCGATGGGGCCAATCAAGGCGAGTATCAGCGCTGCGCTCCTCCGCGTGAAGGAACATGGGAAAACGGTGTCTTCGATTTTTCTGATCTTGAGGATCATTATATTAACAAGAATGGCTACCAGCGGTATTGGAACGATGTAGCGAAGGTTCCTTTCTTATATAATGCAACAAATGGTAACTTTATCACCTATGATGATGAAGAGTCTTTCCGATACAAGACCGATTTTATTAAATCTAATAATCTAGCAGGCTCCATGTTTTGGGATGTGAGCGGTGATCGTAACGGAACGCTACTTACGGCATTAGCGGATCAGCTTGGCTTTACCCCAGATGAAGGGCAAGAACCAGAAGAGCCTTCTTTAGCACCGACTAACATTCAGGCGACTGAGGTTACGTCAACAACTGTTACTCTTACGTGGCAGGCACCGACCGAAGAGCCAACGCAATACTCGGTAGCCTACGATTCAAAAGAAAAAACGACCACTCATACAACGATTACGATCGAGGATTTGCAGCCTGAAACGACGTATACGTTTGTCGTTTCTGCTGAACATAAAGACGGAATCCGTCATGCGGGTCAAGCTCTCCAAGTCACAACGAAATCTGAAACTGGCGGTGACGGGTGTACTGCTCCGACATGGCAGGCAAACAATGTGTATACAGGCGGAGACCAAGTTCAGCATGGAGGGAAGCTGTATGAAGCGAAATGGTGGACGACAGGTGAAGAGCCGGGAACAACAGGTGAGTGGGGCGTGTGGAAGCTTATTGGCGATTGTGAATAACGATATTCGCACAGGCCGGGTAAGCATACCAGCATACAATAAAAAATACCATGGGAATAGTCGCCTTTATAACTAGAGGGGGGAGGTCACGTGGCCTCCTCCTTTTGCTCTTTTGAACGAGGACACTAACTGCAACAGTCAACGGAAAAAAAACGAGGGCATTTTGTTGCTTTCTTGTCATTCATTTTATACGATAAAAAGAGAGGCTAGGGAGGGATGATAAGATGAAACTATACAAAGCTCACTTCCTGCACCCTTATACGAACGTTCCACTTATCGTATATTTCAATGAAAATAGTGGTCTATTAGCTTTTGAAAAGGACGAAGAAGTGATTAAAGTGATGACCATGTTTGAAAGTAAAATCAAGGACAAAGCAGCATTTATGGCCAATCTCGAGAAATCATCGCACTTATGTCAAACGAGTTACCCTGTGACGTCTTTAGAAGATGTGTATGAATTTCTTGAACAGATGGGTGTTGAAAAAGAAGACATCAAATTCAAACCCGTCTTGCTCCATTAACAATATAAAGGGGAAAAGGACGCAAGCCTCAGGCTTACGTCCTTTTCTCATTATTCGTCGTCGACTAGCGGATACACACCATTTTCATCATGGGTCTCTTTCCCTGTAATTGGTGGGTTAAAGACGCAAACCATACGCATATCGGTTTTGGCGCGTAGCAAATGTTCGTCGTGCTCATCAAGTGCGTAAATTTCATTCGCCTTAATCGGCCACACTTTGCCGTCTTTGACTGTCTCAACTTCACCTTCGCCTTCGATGCAGTACACGGCTTCGAGGTGGTTCTGATACCAAATGTGCGTTTCTGTCCCTGCTTTAATGATAGTGTCATGGACGGAATAGCCCATTCCATCTTTTTTTAAGAGCAGTCTGCGACTCGTCCAGTTCTCCCCTTTAACTTCTTGTTCTGTTCCAATGATATCTTCTAATTTAACGACTTTCATGTCTGTTCCTCCTATTGGATCGATTCGTTTTCGTGTAAGTTATTGCATGACAAGCTCTTTGGTTTCGACAAGAGCTTTGATGCTTTCTTCAATGATAGCTAACCCTTTTTCTAACCCTTCATCATCGATGGTGAGTGGCGGGAATAGCTTAAACACTTCATCGTTCGGACCTGAAGTCTCCATTATGAGACCGCGGGAAAATGCTTCTTCCGTCACTTTTGAAGCAAAGCCTTCTACATCAGACGCGATTCCGACCATAAACCCTTTTCCTTTTACTTCCCCTTTTATTTCAGGGTATTCCGTTACGAGCTTAACAAGGAAATCAGAGATCGTTGCTGATTTTTCTTGAATGTCTTTTTCGAAGGAATCATCTTCCCAATAAGACAAGGCTTCGGTCGCTGTGACAAACGCGTGGTTATTTCCACGGAACGTTCCGTTGTGTTCACCTGGTGCCCAAATGTCTAGCTCAGGTCGGAAGAGGGTAATCGCTAACGGAAGCCCAAAGCCACCGATTGATTTTGACAAACATACGATGTCAGGTGTAATCCCTGCGTCTTCAAAGCTAAAGAACGTGCCAGTGCGTCCCACTCCAGCTTGAACGTCATCAATAATGAGGAGAATTCCCCAGCGTTTGCAAATCTTCTCTACTCGCTGCAACCATTCTGTACGAGCGGCATTAATTCCGCCTTCTCCTTGAACCGTTTCAAGGATCATCGCAGCAGGAATTTCAACACCTGAACCGCCATCCTCTAAAAAGCGCTCCAAGTAATCGAGTGTATCAAGGCTTTCACTGACAAAATTGTCATAAGGCATAGTCACTACGTTCGTGAGAGGGATTCCGGCCCCTTTTCGCTTGAATGAGTTCCCAGTCACAGACAAGGAACCGATCGTCATGCCATGAAATCCGTTAGTAAAGCTAATAATATCCGTACGGCCAGTCACTTTTCGCGCAAGCTTTAACGCACTTTCTACGGTATTTGTCCCAGTAGGTCCAGGGAACATCACTTTATAATCAAGGTTTCTCGGTTTTAAAATGACATCATGAAATTTCTGTAAAAACTTTCCCTTTGGCGTTGTGGCCATATCGAGAGAATGGGTAATTCCGTCATCCATAATGTAGTCCACAAGCGCTTTTTTCATTTTCTCATCATTATGTCCGTAGTTTAAGGCGCCTGCCCCAGAGAAAAAATCAATGTACTCTTTCCCGGCTTCGTCCCACATTTTATAACCTTTTGCTTTGGTGAAAACGGTTGGAAAGCTACGGCAATAACTTCGAACTTCCGATTCCAATTGTTCAAAAACGTTCATATCTGTTTGGCTCATGTTTAATAAGCTCCTCCTTGTATTTAGATACCGATACTCGGTATAGGTATTATGACCGTTCGAAAAACCCCTTTAACAATTCTTACTTGTTAAGAAAATGAAAGGTTTACGGGTGAAGGGGACCGATACGGAAAGTTAATTCAGCTTCATGATCATCGCCAGGGAATAAATCTTCAGAGAAACATTCACTCACTTCACATTGAGTGTTATACTCCCGAGCTAGCTTTTGAAACAAAGCCTGTGAAGCTTTATTTGAAGGGGTAACAGTTGCCTCAACATAATTTACATTGCTACAGATATCACGTGAAATTAATTCTTGAAGCAATTTGGATGCGAGACCTTTCCCGCGTTGTGATGAGTCAACACCAATTTGCCAAACAAATATAACATCTTGGTGTTCAGGTGGAATAAAGGCCGTTACAAATCCGACCAATCTTTCGTTTTCCTTTGCGACAACACACGTTTCCGCAAAGTATTCGCACATCATAATGTACTTGTAAGGTGAATTCGTGTCGAGCGTTGACTTGTTAACCAGTTCCCACATGGCCGCGCCATCTTCCACTGTTGGTTTTCCTATCGTAATTGTGGTATCCAACGTTTTGGGAGGGGCGGTTGCAATTTGACTGTTAATAATGAATCCTCCTTTGAAGGCTTTTTCATTGCATTGAACCTGCAATTCAAATCTCTTTTTTATCATAAAGTGACCTCGTGTAATTGGCAAATAAGCTCAATCATGATTAATGAGGGTTAATCGGCTTAAAGCGGGATAGCGTTCGCTAAGAACGTTGCTCTTATGAAATGCTTCCATATTGTATGGTTTCCTGACAGTTTGAATAATTAGATAGGGAAATGGAGGCCAGTAAAGGAGATGGCAAACCTTAATGTCACAATGGTTTGCAGCATGTTTATAACAGATGGGGGTGAAACGCAGAAAAGAAGGTAAAAAAAACAGATTTTTTGAAAAAAATATGTAAAAGTAGCTACAATGCAAAGGAAATGGGCCTCACCAGTAGCGAAGCCCATTCAACCTAGTCTATTTATTTTTTCTTTTTTTCGCCCGTTGATTTGCTGCCTTTGCGCGAGCTTCAGCTTCCAAATCTTCCGCATCGGCAAATTCTTCGTTATACTGCTGCTGTTCAAATTCCTCTTTATTTCGTTTCTTTTTACCCACGTAAGATTCCTCCTAACCTGGTTCTTAAAGAAAGCTTTTGCAGTGGCTTTCCACCATAGTGTGACCAGGCTAGAATCGGATATTCCTACTACTTTTTGGTGTTTTCAAACTGGCGATCTGCTGCTTTGAAATCGGATTGATATGTTACTTGCTGAGCTTTCTTTAGTCGATTCCGTCCTTCTGCCATACGCTGCTTTTTGTCCATTATACTCACTCCTAAAGGAAGTTTTCATTAGTGTGAACAGGAGTGGGGGACATTATCCATTTCTTTTATGCTTCCATGGCTTCATGCTGTGTGTTGGCGGTGCGTAATGTGTGCAAATGATAGTGATCTCGCTCTACTTGAAATAAATCATATCTGTGCCCATCAGGATTTAATTGTTGAAACAAATCTGGGCGAAGATCATTGGCAAGCGAGCAATAAGGCAGCTTTTTTGCCGCTTCAATCGAGCGACGATTTCCAGTACGAATGCGCATAAAAACAGTCTCTATTTGATGGGTAAAAAACAATTCGGTGAAAAAGGCATTCTTCGCAAGCTGGTTATAGCCTTTACCGAAATATGGTTTGCCAATCCATGTGCCTAAAAAACCACGATGATTTTGAAGGTCGAATAACGTAATGACCCCAATCGGGCTCTGCCATTCATCTACAATCGTTCGTGAAATGAGACGGCCTTGTTCTTCAAGTTCGATCGTCTGCTTTGTCAAAAACACAAACTCTTCATAAGAATAGGCTTTTTGCCGAACATATGGAAAAACAGCTGGGTCAATCATCAAATCATACAAAACGTGACAATCGGCAACGTCTCGTCTTTTTAACACCATATTAAAAAGCCCTCCTTTAATCGAGGGCGAATAGGCCGTCCACCCTCGAATTTATCATGTGATGCAAATAAATTCGGGGTGGGAATCGAACCCACTAGAACCAGAAAAACTGGTGGCGCACCAATTGCCTTCCCAAAACGTATTTAGTTGAAATCAGCGAAATAATGTGCTGACATTGAATTATAGTACAAATTCCTTATGTTTACTCATAATAACTCCTGATTACTCTAATATAATACTTTGATTTTATAAAAAAGGGAAGGGCTTTTAATAAAAATTAACATAAACAACATCATCATTTTTTTCCATTACGATTCATTTGGATGTGAAAAAATTTGCTTGTTCTTTAGGAATGGGTAAGTCCGTGCTATCATTGAAAAGAGAACGAATGAAGGAGATGATGGGTGATGGCAATCATTACCCGAATCGAAGTTCAGAAGCGAAACAATGAGCGGTACAATATTTTTATTCACCAAAACGGCCAAGATGTATACGCCTTTAGCGTAGACGAACAAGTATTGATTAAGCAAGGGTTAAGAAAAGGCTTAGATATTGATGCGGAGCAAATGAAGCAGATCCTGTACGAAGATGAGGTTCAAAAAACATTCAATCTCGCCTTGCATTATTTGTCATATCGGATGCGTTCGGTTCATGAAGTGCGTACGTATTTAAAAAAGAAGGATCGAGAGGAGCCTATCATCGAACACGTGCTTCACCGCTTAACCGAGCAACGGCTACTCGACGATCATGCCTTTGCAGAGGCGTTCATTCAAACAAAACGTGCCACTACGTCAAAGGGCCCATTAAAATTAAAGCAAGAGCTCGCGGAAAAAGGGGTGAGTGAAAAGACGATAGAAGGCGCTCTTACGACTTTTTCTTATGAAGAACAAGTAGAGCAGGTGAAAGCATGGCTTGAAAAGCAAAAGGGTCGTACCTTTAAAGGCTCGTCTCTAGCGTGGAAGCAAAAATTGTCACGGCAGTTACTGGCAAAAGGATATACCTCTCCTGTAATTGAGGAGGCTTTTGCTGATGTCCCGATTAAGCAAGAGGAAGAAGAGGAATGGGAAGCTTTAAAAGCCTTTGGTGAAAAAGCGATGCGAAAATATGCAGGGAAAAAGGCAGGATGGGAATTGCAGCAAAAAGTAAAGCAAGCCTTATATCGAAAAGGCTTCTCGTTAGAAATGATTGAACGGTACTTAAATGACTGAGGAGGAAGGTTGTCTAATGGAAGAAAAACGATATAGTGAGATGACAGAGTTTGAGCTACAAACAGAAATTTCTAGTCTAAATGATAAAGCAAAAAAGGCTGAGCAGCTCGGACAAATGAATGAGTTTGCTGTATATGAACGTAAGATGCTTATGGCGAAGGCTTATTTATTGGACCCGAACGATTTTAAACCTGGAGCTACTTACAAGCTCGGAAATGACGAGGAAACGTTTCATATTTCATATTTAAATGGGCGTTTCGCTTGGGGCTATCGAAATGAAGAAGCGAAGCTGGAGGCGGTGCCGATATCCTTACTTGGGGAACAATTGTCTAGGGAGGGATAAAGAAAAAGCACCCCAATGCCATACGAGGCATTGGAGCGAAATAAAAGACGGTGATTAGGTGCGTTTTCGTGTATCTACCTCTAAGACGTGGTTATGAAGACTTTGCTGCGTTTCTCCATTCACTTGATGGAACGCATGTTTCGGATTAGCTCGCGGTGAATGAAATGGATCTCTGTAGAAAAACGGATTGTTTTTTCGATCTTTTCCCATGTCGATCCCTCCATGTCTTAGCTGAGCGACCTATTGATCAGGATTTGCTTGATGCATTCGCTCCTGCGGCTTCGTATTAATTGTGCCATTTGCACGTTTGGAAGCATGCTTTGCTCGATCTGGTTCACCGTCAAATGAAATCCGATGGGGAAAGCCATGTGCTTTGTTTCTCATGAAAATGCCTCCTTCATCCGATTTCATTTTTTAGTATGAGGGAGAACGATGTGTCATATGATCGAAAATTGTTGTTAAAGGAGGAAAAGGTAATGGAAGATCGTTTTGAACGGTTAGCCGAACAACTGTTAAAAGCAAACAATCATTTAAGCTACGGGCAAGCGAGAACATGGGTAGAAAGCCTTTGGGAAGATTTTGAATCCACTCGAGCTAAAGCTGGAAGAACGTACAAAGGACAGGACATGACCGAGCAAATCGTTCTAAAATGGATCGAACAATACGGGCCTTATCTGCATCAGTACAAACCATCCGGTCATAAATTTTCCTTTTTATCGAAGGATAATCACTTAAAACATTAACACTAAAACACCTTGCAAGGAGCTTCTTACAAGGTGTCAAAAATGATTACTCAGTAACGATTTCGAGCTTTTTCTGTAACGTTTTTTCGCTGAAAACCCAGCCGGTGTAAGAGCGAATGACGTTCAAATCTTGATCCAATTGTACGCATGCAACGAACGGATAATGGCCTTTCGAGCGGTAACGCAAGTCATAAAACCGAACTTCCGTGACATCCTCTTCCAGTTCGTTGATTTCCCAACGATAGGTGGGAGAGAACGATAAGAAGGCAGCTAAGTTTTTGTCATTTCGTGCGGCATTTAAAACAGGGATGTCTGGAATTGGCTCAAAAGGGTATTGCTCGTAAAATGTAAACGAACGATCCTTTACCCTTGCCACATAGAGCATCTCCTTCGTTCGAATCACCACATGCCACTTGTTCCAGTGAAGGGTCGGTGAAACGAACACGTGAGTCGCTTCTGGGTAATGATTCCTTGCTTTGAGCACGATCTCATGTTTTAATTTCAGGCGCCATACATAGTAGCATGTGAGTACGAAATAAAGAAGTAGAAATGTTGGGATAGAGTTTGTTCCTAGATACCAACAAAAAATAGCCACTACATGAGCAAAAAAGATAAATGGATCAAAAATGTTAATCACTCCAAGAGCAATCCAGCGATCCGAAATGGGACGTAAGGCTTGAGTGCCATAGGCGTTAAATATATCAACAAAAACGTGCAAAAAAACGGCGATGAAAGACCATAGCCATAACGTGAAAAAGGCGGACTCTGGGAACAATAACCAAATGCCACCTGCCACGAGAAATGGCCAAATGAACAAGGCGGGCAATGAGTGGGTCAAACCGCGGTGGTTTCGTATATAAACAGCATTATTGCGAAGCTTTAAAATCGTATCAAAATCGGGGGCCTGAGAACCAATGATTGTTGCGATCATGACCGTCGACTTCATCATTGGATCATTGGTGACTGCAGGATCGATCGCAGCAAGGCCACCGAGGGCAACCCCCATGACAACATGGGTTCCTGTATCCATCTAGTGTATTCCTCCTTGAAGCCTTTATTATATTTATACCCGATTTTGCAAGGAAACAACAGAGGAGTGTCAGAAAAATGACTCAATCTTTACAAATCTTTATAGAGTACAAAATAAAAAAAGAAACAATAAATGAATACGAGCAAGTGATGAAGGAGATTTTGCAGGAGCTTCCATCATATGAAGCCTCAAACATCGAATGGTTCGTTGCGTCCGATCAACCTTATTTATATGTGGAAATGTTTGAAGTGCCAACTACATCCCATTATCATGTACTAAAAAAACTCCGTCAATCAGAAGATCATCGTCTGTTCGGAAAAATTATTCCGATGGTGGAAGGTGGAGCCTCAGCTATCCATTGTTGGGCGTTTGAACGAAAAAAACAGGGGGATCAATCGTGAGTAAGATACTACAAGATTTTGACATTTCGACATTTCAGAATGATTTAGTTACATGGTTTTCTGACCATTATCGCGAATTACCGTGGCGGGAGAATAAAGACCCATACCGCGTCTGGGTGTCAGAAATCATGCTACAACAAACGAGGGTCGACACCGTGATTCCCTATTACCAAGCCTTTATGAGACAGTTCCCGACCTTGGAAACTCTTGCGTATGCCGAGGAAGATCAAGTGCTAAAAGCATGGGAAGGGCTCGGTTACTATTCGCGAGCGCGAAATTTACAATCCGCTGTACGTGAAGTTGTGGAATCTTACGGCGGTGAAGTACCGTCCACTCGGAAGGAAATTTCGAAATTAAAGGGAGTTGGTCCTTATACAGCAGGAGCCATTTTGAGCATTGCATACGATCAACCAGAACCGGCGGTAGACGGGAACGTCATGCGTGTGTTATCCCGCGTATTATATATTGAAGAAGATATCGCGAAAGTAAAAACACGTACATTGTTCGAATCACTGTTATACGATCTCATTTCAAAAGAAAATCCGTCATTTTTCAACCAAGGGCTTATGGAGTTAGGTGCTTTAGTCTGCACACCGACATCACCGGGCTGTCTTCTCTGCCCCGTTCGTGACCATTGCCGGGCCTTTGCTGCAGGAGTACAGGAGCAGCTCCCGATAAAAGCGAAAAAGAAAAAGCCGAAAGCAAAGCAACTTATCGCCGCGGTAATTCGTAATGAAAAAGGACAAGTTCTAATTGAGCGTCGGCCTGAAAAAGGACTTTTGGCCAAGCTTTGGCAATTTCCAAACGTAGAATTGGAAAGCACAAAAAATGCACAACAAGTACTAGGAGATTACATACATGAACGATTCCATCTAGATGCTGCAGTTGGGGAATACGTACAAACAGTGGAGCACGTGTTCTCTCATTTAATTTGGAACATTCGTGTGTATGAAGCAACAGTCAAAGGAGTCCCATCACTCAATGACAAGTATGAGGCGGATTGGGTGGATGACAGGACGATTGAAAACTACGCGTTTCCCGTGTCTCATCAAAAAATCATTCAAGGGAATCTAAGAAAGGTGGACGATACCATTGGATTTACAGCTGAAGGATAAAGTTGTACTCGTAACAGGTGGGTCAAAGGGAATCGGAAAGGGGATCGCCCAAGCGTTTGTAGAGGAGGGAGCAAAAGTTGCAATCGTAGCTCGAGATGCGCACGGGCTTCAAGTGGCAAAACGTCAGTTAGGAAATGTTTTGACGATTCAAGCGGATGTAACTGACAAGAACGAGCGAGAAAAAATATTTAGCCAATTGCTTGAGACATACGAAACGATTGATATCCTTGTTAACAACGCAGGGGGGAGTAACGGTGGCCTCATTTCGGAAACGGAGCTTTCCTTATTTGAGGAGGCCTTTAGCCTGAATTATTTCTCTGCTGTTCACTTCAGTCAATTAGCGTTACCTGTCATGAAAGCAAAGCAATCTGGAGCCATTATTAACATTTCATCTATTTTTGGCAGAGAATCAGGGGGAAAAGCAACCTATAACAGCGCAAAGGCAGCAATGATTTCCTTCACGAAATCGCTTGCCGACGAAGTGATTCGTGATGGCATTCGTGTAAACGGAATTGCCCCTGGCTCCATCTTACACCCAACCGGAAACTGGCAAAAACGGCTAGAAGAAAACCGAGAAAAAATGGAGCAATTTATCGATCAAAATATCCCAGCCGGACGGTTCGGAACCGTAGAAGAGATCGCCAACGTGGCCGTATTTTTAGCATCGGAGAAAGCAAGTTGGGTCGTCGGTGCTACCCTTAATGTGGATGGAGGACAATCCTACTCTAATTTTTAATGAAGGACAACGTATATGAAAAAGAAAATAATCTTTCTATTGATTAGTCTCATAGTAGTCACATTTATTGCGGTCCCATTTGTTTTGATTTACATCTTGAATCACGGCAACCCGTATGAAAAATTTATCGTAACGAAAAATGTCTCTACACATCTTGAAGCGATGGGCTATACAGATGACGATCTATTGAATCAATCCTATATAGAGCCAAAATATTTAATCAACGATAGTGTATATCATGGGCATTACAAGGTCGTTTTCGCGGACGAGCCTCACCTGGAATACTTGTACGGAGTGACGAAAAGAGATAAGGAGGTCGTTCAATTTTGTGAAAAGGAAACGTTTATTGAAGAATCTTCCTATTGGGAGAGGACGACGGAAAAAACAAATCATAGTGAGGATGAATGTACGGACTATATGAACTAAATGCTGCAGTAGATTTATCTCATGAAAAAAACCTCGCAAAAACGAGGCTTTTCATCATTGATCGTCATTTACTAAGTGAATTTCTTGAATCTGTCTTTTCGTCTCGTCAGTTCCGTATTTATAAATCGCTTCATAGACGTCATTGAGACTAGATTGAAGGTCATCTTTGTCTTGATCCACCTTCTCATCATCAAAGTGGCGGAACGAAAACATATTGCCTAACTCCATATCATGCTTTTGCGCGCTATGAAGAAGCTGCTCCAATGCTTCCTTTTCTGTAGGGGTCACACGCACTTCATATTCGATCATTTGTCCGTCGTTAGCTGGTGTTGCACTTAACGTATCCATGCTAATCGGATTTAGATTGACGTAATAAGTCTCTTTCTCCAAATGAAACGCCTCCTTCCTCCGCTTTTATCATTAGTGTGCGAAGGAGAGGAAGGTTTTAATCCTCGTGCGACAAAATGATTCTCCCTTGATAGGTCTTGGCTTCAAGCGCGCGATGGGCATGAGCCGCTTCATCGATGGGAAAAACCTTTCCAATATAGGCGGATAGTTCCCCTTGTTCAAAGCCTTCAGCGATCTCTTTCCCTGCTTGGCGGAGAACGTTTTTAGGGGCTGTGAACACAAGGACGCCGATTAACGAAGCATGCTTCATATTAAGCTGGCGCCATAAAAGAGGCGGTGTATTATCAACAGGAGAGCCGATTGCAACAATTCGTCCACCAGTCGTAAGGACGTCAAAATCTTGGGCCATGTTTTCACTAAGAGACATATCTAAAATGAGAGGAACCCCTTGCCCATTCGTTGCTTTGCCTACTGCGTCCACTACGCTTTCCTCTTTATAGAAAATCACCTGATCAGCCCCGGCTTGTTTAGCAATTTCCCCTTTCTCACGGTCACCGGCAGTCGTAATGACGGTGGCGCCTGCTCGCTTTGCGAGTTGAATCGCAGCATGACCAACGGCTCCTGAGCCTCCATAGATGAGGACGGTTTCCCCTTTTTGTAACCGTCCGCGATCAAACAATGATAGATGGGCGGTCATAAACGTCATAGCTAACGCGGCACCTTCCTCATAGCTGACCGATTTTGGAAGCGGAAAGAGCAGGTGCTCTGGAATGAGGGCATACTCGGCGGAGGCTCCCTTTATGTTTGTCGCCCACACGCAGTCACCGACCTTCCAGTTTTGTATGTCAGATCCTATTTCGACAATTTCTCCCGCTACATCAAAGTGAGGAATGTGTGGAAACTGTTCAACTTGGCGGATGCCCTTACGAAAATACGTATCGACGGGGTTTATGCCGCTTGCTTTTACGTTGATAAGGACGTCGGTAGGTCCAATCGTCGGTTTTGGCACGTCCATGACTTTCAATACACTCGGATCTCCGTATTGTTCATATACAACTGCCTTCATCAGAAACACTCCTTTGTTTAGAGAATTTGCGCTAGTTGATTTGCTGCCTTCCGTAGCTCGGTCTCTGGTTGAACGAGAGCCATTCGAACATACCCTTCTCCTTCATTTCCGAAAGCATGACCTGGCGTAACAATGACACCGGCATGCTCCATCGCATGTTTGACAAACGACATGGCATCTCGCCCATCATCAGGAATTTTAGCCCAAATGAACATACCGCCCCCAGGCTTAGACACTGTCCAGCCATTCAGTTGAAGCGCTTCTACAAATGTGTTCCGCCTTTTTTCATACAGTTCTCTTTGAGTTTCTAAAAACGCATCACCATGTTCTAGTGCTTCAATGGCCCCATACTGGACAGGCAGAAACACGCCATAATCAAGGTGAGATTTTAGTGCAGCCAACGGTTGGAGAATCGATTCAGCTCCGATGGCATAACCGATTCGCGCTCCTGCAATGTTGAAGCTTTTCGACAGGGAATTAAATTCTATCGCTGTTTCAAAAGCACGTGGAACAGAAAAAATACTTAAGGCTTCTCGTTGATCAAATAGTAATTCGGAATAAGCATAGTCATGAACGATCAGGATGTTATGCTTGATGCCAAAGGCAACCAGTTTTTCAAAATAGGCCGCATCTGCCATTGCCGCGGTTGGATTACCGGGATAGTTGACAATCATTAGCTTTGCTCTTTGCTTCACATCGTCTGGTAACGTCTCCACATCGAACATAAATTGATTCGCCTCATTGAGAGGATACGTGTAGAGCTCGGCACCAGCAATATGAGCACTCGCAGCATAAATCGGATACCCAGGATCAGGAGCTAGAAGCAGGTCACCGGCATCTACATATGCAAGGGCGAGATGGGCAAGGCCATCTTGAGAACCCATAAGAGAAAGAACTTGACGTGGATTTACATTCACTTGATAACGTCGCTGATAAAATTGAGCCACCGCTTCATGAAAAGCGGCTAATCCAGTAATGGCATACCCGTATTGATTCGGGTTTGAAACATAAGCGTTCATCTTCTGTAAGACAAAATGTGGAGGTGGTAGATCTGGGCTACCGATACTTAGGTCAATAAGTTCACGTCCGTCTTGCTTGTAGGCTTCCTTCATGTTTGCAAGCTCTGTAAAAACACTTGTTGCAAGCGGAGCTAGCCTCCGTGATGGTTTAATCATAAAGACACTCCTATTCTAACGGTAGCTTCTCTCCTTCATTTTAACGGATGGGGTGAGAAATGCCTATAAAAAGAAAAGAGGTCGCAACGCGAATGCGCTGCAACCTTGTGAAGTTAATCCGGATGGATTTGTGAGCCTTGAGTCCAAGTGGCATCTTGCTTCAAGCCACCCCGCCGTTCGATTTCTTCGATAATTTCACGGTGAATGGTGGCTCCCTCTGCATTTAAATACGGCATCATTTGTTGCAAACCGTGGTGGAAGTATGCAAGCTCCTTATCAGTCCATTCCGTTTTTTTCATCATCGACAATTCCGTCATATCTCTGCCAACATACATCTGTTCCGCCTCCTTTTAGTCTGTATTAGTCTGCCTGTTCACTCGTTTCGCTATACGATATAATGAAGTGATGAATTGAAAGAGGAGTGAAACAAATGGAACGAAAAGTGGCCCTCGTAACAGGAAGCAGCCGCGGAATTGGTAAAGAAATTGCTTTGCGTTTAGCTGATCGTGGCTATGATCTCGTCATTAATTATGCGAGAAGCAGAAAAGCTGCGGAAGAAACGGCAGCGGAAATCGAACAAAAAGGCGTAAAAGCATTGATTGTAAAAGCAAATGTGGGAAAGCGGGATAAAATTGAAGAGCTATTTGCCCAAATTGATGATACATATGGTCGTTTAGATGTTTTTGTAAACAATGCCGCTTCAGGAGTTCTACGCCCGCTCATGGAATTAGAGGAAAGTCATTGGGATTGGACGATGGACATCAACAGCAAAGCCCTGTTGTTCTGTGCTCAGGAAGCTGCTAAGCGAATGGAGAAAAACGGCGGTGGGAAAATTGTTAGCTTAAGCTCGTTAGGGGCGATTCGCTATTTGAAAAACTACACGACAGTCGGGGTGTCAAAAGCTGCTGTAGAGGCGCTTACCCGTTACCTCGCAGTAGAACTTGCGCCAAAAAACATTGTCGTCAATGCAGTTTCGGGTGGTGCCGTTGATACGGATGCGCTCACGCATTTCCCGAATCGTGACGAGCTATTAGAAGATGCAGCTAAACGCACACCCGCAGGCAAAATTGTTGAGCCAAGTGACTTAGCGAATGCAGTTCTTTTCCTCCTCTCAGAGGAAGCGTCCATGATTCGCGGACAAACATTAATTGTTGATGGCGGAATTTCTTTGCTCACATAAAAAATTTTTTGGATAAAACGGATATCACCTGGACACCTTAACTACCGTGGAGGTGATACCGAATGAACAACAAGCGCCAACAACAACCGCAAGCTTCTAAAACAAACGCTCAAGAAGTAAAGCGTCAAAACCAAGCTTCTGAGCAAAACGCTGGCTTTGCTACGGAATTTGCTAGCGAAACAAACGCTCAAGAAGTGAAGCAACAAAACCAGCAAGCAGAAGCGAAAAAGCAACAACAAGCTCAACAAAATCGTCAACAAAACCAATAAAGGTTTCTTGTCTAGGAAGAAAAGAACGCGCTCTCTACAACCGAGTAGAGAGCGTGTTTCTTTTTTACATGAAGCATGAAGTTTGTCTTTTTGCTTTCGCAACCAATAAGTAATAAGAAAACCAACAGCTTCAGCATAAACTAAAGTTGTTCAATACTTGAACAGGGAAGACCCGTTCTTTGTCATCAAAGAACGTACTATAAATGAAGTGATAAATGATCAATATGTACATAAAGATATGTAGGTGTACCGAGTGTCTAAGTTTAAATAAAAAGGGGCAAAGTGGTAAAGGGCATAGAAAGCGACTCTTAACGTTTCAAAATAAGAAAGAAACAGGTATAATAAAAAGGATAGAAAAAGTTGCTATAGTTTTTGTTGAACGGTTAAGAAAGGAGCGTAGGCTCCTGACGTCCAAAAATTGAATAGGAAGGAGTCGATCATGAATTTTCCCAAAGTTGGCAGCAAGATCCAAATACAGAGCTATAAGCATAACGGATCGATTCATCGCATTTGGGAAGAAACCATCGTGCTTAAAGGGACGTCAAAGGTTGTGATCGGAGGAAATGACCGAATTCTTGTGAAGGAATCAGATGGCCGTCATTGGCGAACACGTGAGCCTGCCATTTGTTATTTTGATTCGGAACAATGGTTTAATACGATCGGCATGATTCGAGCGGATGGCATTTACTTTTACTGTAACCTCGGAACCCCGTTTACGTGGGATGAAGAAGCGCTAAAGTATATTGACTACGACCTTGATATTAAAGTGTTTCCTGATATGACCTTTAAGCTGTTAGATGAGGATGAGTATGCGATGCACCGGAAGATGATGAAATATCCACCGGAGATCGATCGGATTTTGCAGCGTAGTGTCGATGAATTAGTATCATGGATCCATCAACGAAAAGGGCCTTTTGCGCCGCAGTTTGTGGAAAGCTGGTATGAACGATTTTTGCAATACCGTTAGGGGAAGCCTGGAAGCAGGCTTTTCTTTCATTTTACACTAGCCTATGGATGATTTTAACGTGAGTAGATGGCCGATTAAACTTGTAAGTGCGCCCTACGTGATTGTCATCATGAAGTATCGTTCTATCGTATAACCATAGGAAAGAGCTTACCTTATCATAGGCATGGTTTAGAAGAAAGTGGTGGTAACACTGGAGAGCATACGTCGATATTTATTGTTTGTCCGTCCTTATTGGAAACAGATTTTTATCACGATTATTATTGGTTTATTGAAATTTGGCATTCCGTTATTGATTCCGCTACTCGTAGCATACATCATTGATGGAATCATTTTTGCTGAACAAATGACGAACGAGGAGAAATTCTCGGCTCTATTTACAGTCATGGGCGGGATCTTTTTTATTTTCATCGTTTTGCGCCCACCGATTGAGTACTATCGCCAATATTTTGCCCAATGGATCGGCAATAAAATTCTTTATGATATTCGTGACCATTTGTTTACACACATTCAAAAGCTAAGCCTTCGCTTTTACTCAAATCGAAAAGTGGGGGAAATCATCTCCCGAGTCATCCATGATGTGGAGCAGACAAAGACCTTTGTCATGACAGGATTAATGAACATTTGGCTCGATATGTTCACAATCATTATTGCTCTAGCGATTATGTTTTCGATGAACGCGTGGCTGACGTTAGTGGCGATTGCCATGTTTCCGTTTTACGGATTTTCGATTAAGTATTTTTACGCGAAGCTTCGTCATTTAACAAGGGTAAGGTCTCAAGCGCTCGCGGATGTTCAGGGACATCTGCATGAGCGGGTCCAAGGGATGAGCGTCATTCGTAGCTTTGCCCTCGAAGATTACGAACAGACGCAATTTGCCAAGCGAAATGGCACATTTTTAAATCGGGCGATCGATCATACGAAATGGAACGCGAAAACTTTTGCTGTAGTTAACACTGTGACAGACATCGCCCCACTACTCGTGATTTTTGTAGCTGCCTGTTTTGTCATTAACGGGGAATTAGAAGTCGGGGCAATGACCGCGTTTGTCTTGTACATGGAACGTCTCTACAACCCGCTCCGCCGCTTGGTCAACTCGTCGACGACACTAACGCAATCGATCGCGTCAATGGATCGAGTCTTTGAGTTCATTGATGAAAAATACGATATTGTCGACAAAGAAGGGGCTGTGAAGCTTGAGGAAGTCCACGGAGATGTGACCTTCGACCATGTGTCCTTTTCATATGAAAAAGAAGAAGCACCTGCGCTGAAAGACGTACACTTTCACGTAAAGCGAGGAGAGACCGTCGCATTTGTCGGGATGAGTGGCGGCGGGAAAAGTACACTCATCAGCTTAATTCCTCGTTTTTACGATGTAAGCAGTGGACGAATTTTGATCGATGGTCATGACATTCGTGACTATCAAGTGCGCAGCTTACGGGATCAAATTGGGATGGTACTGCAAGAAAATATTCTTTTCAGTGATTCTGTGCGGATGAACATTTTAATGGGGAAACCTGACGCTACGGAAGAGGAAGTCATCGCGGCCGCAAAAGCAGCCAATGCTCATGACTTTATTATGAATCTGCCGAACGGCTATGATACCGAAGTGGGAGAACGGGGCGTGAAGCTGTCAGGGGGGCAGAAGCAACGGGTCGCGATCGCGCGAGTGTTCTTGAAAAACCCGCCGATTCTCATTTTTGATGAAGCAACATCGGCCCTTGATCTAGAGAGTGAACATTACATTCAGGAAGCGATGGAAAAGCTTGCGAAAAACCGTACGACCTTTATCGTCGCCCATCGGCTGTCAACGATTACCCATGCCGATCGAATTATCGTGGTTGAAAATGGTGAGATTGTCGAGAGTGGCACCCATGATGAACTTATGTCCTGTAATGGCGTGTACAAAAAGCTGTTTGAGGTCCAGAACTTAGATTAACCAAATCAAAGCGGAGGAGTCGGAATGACCCTTTCACTTTGTTGGTATGAAAAGGGGATCGGCTGAACGGGATGATTGCTTCGATCCCTACATACAGAGCAGTTGATATCTAAAAACCTCCTGCCGACAATGCAGGAGGTTTTTATGTTCATTCGTCCATTTCATTAATTTGGACTTTGTTCGCTTTTTGATGGTAATTGAAAAAGCTATCGACGAGGTGGTCTAAATGCTCAAGCTGTTCTTGATATTCAATTAGTTGAGAAATCGCTGGCAGCAAGTGGGACCAAGCGTCAGCATCCACATTGTCATCCTGATAATGTGCCATGAAAGCGTCTGTTAAAGCTGACTTCCCTTCGTTCAATTCATCGTTAATTTGATGATCACATTGTGGACTAACCTTTCCGATATAACGGAGCAAAATCCGATCATGATACGTCGTCAACAAATGGAGTTGATTTTCGATCAACGCTTGGGTTTCATCCGGTAGGTAGTGCAAGTAATCAGAGCGACGCTCAAGATTTTTTAGTACGGTGAACGCTTTTTTCGTTGTCGCCACCATTTGTCTGAACAGCACGATCTTTCTCGCTTTCGCATAGCGGGTGCGGATGAAATAATTCCGCTCTTCCTTATAAAAAAGGTAAAGCTGATCAATTTTTATTAAATTTTCATTCAAACGCGATAAATCCTTTTTTAGTGATTGTGGATTTGCATCACGGCGAATGAAAAGCATCAACCATTGGATAATATCCTCCGTATTTTTTACGATTTTATGATACAGCTTCGTCTCATACCGCGGAGGGATAAACACAAGGTTTACGAGAAAGGCGGAAACGACCCCAAGCATTATCAGTAGAAAGCGATCGGTGGCAAAATCAACAAAATTCTCGACCGGGCTTTCCATAATAACAATGATCGTCACAAGTGCAATTGAGATTGTCGATGTATCTAATTTAAGCTTTAAGATTAGGGCGATGGTGATGACAATGACGACGGCGATGACAAACGGTTCGTGCCCAAAAGTCACAGCAAAAATGACAGCAATAATCGCGCCAATGACATTTGCTTGAACTTGATCCAAAATCGTCTGGAATGTCCGATAGATGGACGGTTGGACAGCAAATGCCGCGGTTAGTGCAGCAAAGACCGGTGAATCGAACTGTAGCCAAATCGCCAAGTAAAGGGATAACATAACAGCAAGACCCGTCTTAAAAATACGAGCTCCGAGTTTCATTTTTATTCAAATATCCTCGCTTTCGAAGAGAAAACTTAGTTGTGGTTCACCTATATTCACAGGTGAGGAATTGGTAACGAACGTACTATACACTGTATGAGAAAGAGAATCAAGGGGGTATTGACGATTTTCTTGTGAAGAAAAGTAAAATTTTCCCGAGAAGTAGTGGTGAGAGGTGCATGTTACGAAAAAATAATCCCCTCTGTGCGTTTACAAAGGGGATTCACCTTTTTAATGATAGCCTTTGGCAGCCATCACTGAAAAGGCATGATCAACTGCCTGAAGGGTCTTTTTAATATCCTCATCAGTATGAGCAATCGTTAAAAACCATGCTTCATACTTTGAAGGAGCTAGGTTTATTCCTTGATTTAACATCTCTTTGAAAAAGAGTGAGAATTTTTCTCCGTCTGATCGTTCTGCTTGCTCGTAGCAAGTGACTGTCTCATCGGTAAAATAAACCGTGAGCGCTCCTTTAAGCCGGTTGATGGAAATCGTGATGCCGTGGGCTTCCGCATGGGCTTTAATCCCTTTTTCAAGAATTGCCCCTTTCCGGTCCAACTCATCATATAAGCCTTCTTCTTGAAGAACTTCCAGGCATGCGATTCCGGCGCTCATTGAAGCTGGATTTCCTGCCATCGTTCCTGCTTGGTATGCTGGTCCAAGGGGAGCCACTTTCTCCATAATATCGATGCGCCCGCCATAGGCACCAATCGGCAAGCCGCCACCGATAATTTTTCCTAAGGCTGTCATGTCAGGCTCGACCCCAACATAGTTTTGCGCGCCTCCATACATGAAACGAAAAGCAGTGATCACCTCATCATATATGACCAAAGCACCAGCATTGTGAGCAAGCTCATTCACACCTTCGAGGAACCCTTCATGAGGTTCAACAATCCCAAAATTGCCGACGATTGGTTCAACTAAAACGGCTGCCACTTCTTCACCCCAATGATCGAGCGCCTCCTTTAAGGAATCAAGCTGATTAAAAGGAACGGTGATAACTTCTTCGGCAATGTTTTTCGTGACACCAGCAGAATCGGGTGTTCCTAACGTAGAAGGTCCAGACCCTGCAGCAACGAGAACCAAATCGGAATGGCCGTGGTAACAGCCAGCAAATTTAATGATTTTATCGCGGCCTGTATATGCTCTTGCTACACGGATGGTCGTCATAACAGCCTCTGTTCCAGAGTTCACAAAACGAACTTTTTCTAAGGAAGGAATCGCTTGTTGGAGCATGCTAGCAAACTGGTTTTCTAGCTTTGTCGGTGTTCCATAGAGCACGCCGTTTTCCGCTGCTCGCTGAATCGCGTTCGTAATATGGGGATGAGCGTGCCCTGTAATAATTGGGCCATAAGCGGCCAAGTAGTCAATATATTGATTTCCGTCTACATCCCAAAAGTAAGCGCCTTTTGCCTTTTCCATAAAAACAGGCGCTCCACCGCCTACTGCTTTGAACGAACGGGAGGGGCTGTTCACACCCCCGACAATCAAGGATTGTGCTTTTTGAAACAATGATTCTGATCGAGAACGATTCATGTTCTGACCTCCAAATTTATAATGTCTGTCTGTATCTAACCATAAGTAAAGGAAGGAAAGCAATAACATTGACAAGCTATCAAAATATTCATTATTAATTGTAAAATTAGTGTTATTCAGTTATAATGGAAAAAATTAATATTTTTGGGAGTTGACGTAGGCATGAGTACGCTCCAGTATATTGGTTCACAAATCCGTAGTCTTCGGAAAGGAAACAAATGGACGTTAAGTGAATTGTCGAAGCGTAGTGGTGTAACATTAAATTATTTAGCCCAATTGGAGCGAGGTGAAGTCAATGTAAGCGTAAATAAGTTGGACAAGGTATTACAGGCTTTGAATGTGGAATGGTCTTTGGTTGTACCCTCTCCTTATGATACAACGCCTTTGAAAGCAGCACTTATAAAAGAATGCATGGAATTAGAAGATGAAAAACACCTGCACATAGCTTTATCTTTAGTAAAAGAGCTTAGAAGGTTTGAAAGCTAATCGTTGACGGCGGGTGAGGAATGAAACAGGAACAGACGAATCGTATTATTTGGACGCATAGACCCTTTTTCCTCAGTCAAGCAGGAAGTGTTCAACTCCTTCTACTTCGTTCATCCCTCACTTTTTTTCTTCCAACAGTGAGTGCAACTCTTTAAAATGATTTCTTTTAATAATTATTTTTTAAAAAAGGTTCACAATCTAAGGAAATTTGTGTATCCTTTATTTAAGTAATTGCTTAAATAATTAAATGAGAGGGTGGAATCGTGAATCCTTCTATTTACAAAGCGCTGGCCGACATGAATCGGCGAAAAATATTGGATCTGTTAAATGAGGGTGACAAAACAGCGGGCGAAATTGCTGATCAATTTGATATGAGCAAACCTGCTATTTCTCAGCATCTAACCGTGTTGAAAAACGCTGAGCTCGTTCATGCAGAAAAAAAAGGCCAGTACGTTTACTACTCATTAAATACATCCGTGCTTCAGGAAATGGTGAAATGGCTGATGCGATTTACAGAAAAAGAAGGTCGTCAACCTACTGGGATAGAACCGAAAAAAACATAAATGAAAGGCGGAGAAAAGGTGAGACAACAATTAATGGCTATACTAATTGGAGCATCGTTCATTTGGGGAGTGTACGTATATTTATTTCAACTAGCCGGAACAGAGGCCGGGTTTTATGGTGTGGTGACAGCGTTTCTTCATCCGTTCATCATGGTGCTGTTATGGATCAATGTGCTCATTTTACCAAGGATAGAAACATTGAAGCCTTTTTACGAACGGTATAAAAAAGGAATGGAGAATATCTTTTTGTGCGTATTGTCCGTTGTTTTTTCGATACACGGTGTGATCCTTTTAAACGTTTCCGGGTATGATTTAAACCTTTTGCTACTTGTTCCGCTCAGTGTAGGCATTGTTACAATGACAGCTGCAAATACATTGCCGAAGTTTGTCGTGCCAATAACCGATGAAAGCTCCCTATCGTCTCTTTCATCCAAACGTTGGAATCAATTGATTCGACCGGTGGCAGCTAAGATGTTTATCGGTGGACTGATGATGATCGCAACCGTCTTCCTTCCAGAATCGATGATGCTAACTTGTTTCTTTGGGGTTTTAGCCTTTGTGATTGTAACGATCATTTTCCGTTCACACAAAGTGTTAAAACATGGCGCGTAACTTCATGGAAGGATAACGCTACCCCTGTTTCCTTGCAGACATAAATCCAAAAGGCAATTGTCTAAAAAGTTGCCCAAGTCCATATATATGACTGAGGTGTTTTTTATGGAGCAATTGCTGTTAGCTGGAGCTATGATTATGGCAGGGGTGGCGATCTTTTTAAGTGTTGTCCTCCTCGTTCGTTATTTCTCCCAATCGGGGATTTATCGCTTTTCGATCAATCATTTAACCATGCTTATTTTCGTTTACACGACGGTCATTCTCGCCTTTGCTGTCGTTTATTTATCGTTATCGCTTCAAGGTTTTCAAGTCATTCAAGCTGTAGATTTCCGTTCGATGGCATCGGTTTGGGACATTATCGAGACAACGGTTTATTTTAGCGGAGTCACTTTGCTAACGGTTGGTTACGGGGATTATGTTCCGATAGGGATTGGACGCTACGTTGCTTTGCTGCAAGCATTGCTCGGGTACTTACTCCCAGCTGCTTTTGTTGTGTCGACGGTCATGATGCGAGAAAAGCACTCACAATAGTTGTCAGAAGGAGCAAGTTTCGTTACGCTTAAATTGGAGACTATAGAAGCAAAACGATACTCTAGGAGGAATGATTTCATGTTAGAAGGAAAACAAGCACCTGATTTTTCACTTCCAGCTAGTAACGGAGAAACAGTATCATTATCCGATTTTAAAGGTAAGAACATTGTGCTCTATTTCTACCCAAAAGATATGACACCAGGATGCACAACAGAGGCGTGTGATTTTCGCGATCGGGTTGAAGATTTTAAGGGGCTAAATACCGTAATTCTAGGCGTAAGTCCAGATCCAGTGGAAAGACATAAAAAGTTTATCGAAAAATACAGCTTGCCCTTTTTGCTTTTGGCTGATGAAGATACGAAGGTGGCGCAGCAATATGATGTTTGGAAGCTAAAGAAAAACTTCGGCAAAGAGTATATGGGCATTGAGCGCTCAACCTTTGTGATCGACAAAGATGGAACAGTAGTGAAGGAATGGCGAAAAGTGCGTGTGAAAGACCACGTGGAAGAGGCGCTTGCCTTTATTAAAGAAAACCTTGAATAATCGATAGGAACGGTGAAGCGAATGAACGTTGTATCTTCAGCTCGTGTTAGGCCCGAAATCCAGCAGGAGTTACTAGACGATTATCCAAATGTTCATTTTCATTTTTTTGAGCGGATGGAGATCGTTGGCTCTGCTTTGGAAGAAGCTGATGTTCTCATTACCTATGGTGAGGATGTTACAGAGGAGCATTTGCAGGCTGCGAAAAAGCTCAAATGGATTATGGTTATCTCAGCAGGGGTTGAACAGCTTCCGTTCCAAGCCATCAAAGAGAAAGGGATCATCGTGACAAATGCGAAGGGGATCCATGCAATACCGATGGCTGAATATACGTTGTCGATGATGCTGCAAGTCGCGCGAAATGCGAAGCGTCTCATTTCTTTAGAGCAAGAGCAGACGTGGGATAGACGCGTGCCGATGATTGAACTTAATGGACAAACGGTGGGAGTTCTCGGTGCTGGTGCGATCGGACAAGAAATCGCTAGACTTGCGAAGGCATTTCGAATGAAAACGATCGGTATGAATTCTACGGGGCGCACGGTTTCATCATTCGATCAAATCGTTCCACCTGCTTCTGTTGATACGCTTTTAAAGAATTCCGATTTTGTCGTTTCCGTTCTACCTTTTACGAAAAAGACAGAGGGCTTCATGACATATGAACGTTTTCAGCTAATGAAGCCTTCTGCTGTTTTCATTAACATAGGTAGAGGAAAAACGGTCAAACAAACAGAATTACTAAAAGCATTAGAGGAAAAGGCGATTTCCCATGCTGTTCTCGACGTTTTCGAAGAGGAACCGCTTGAAGAAAACCACCCATTTTGGACGATGGATTCTGTAACGGTAACGCCGCACTTGTCGGGGATCTCTCGTCAATACCAGCCGCGCGCATTCGCTATTTTTCGGGAAAATTTCGATTCGTTCTTAGCAGGGAACCCTCCTCTCATCAACCGAATAAACTTAGATGAAGGGTATTAAACTAGAGGTGAGGTGCATATATAATGAAACTGCTCATTTGTATCATTGATAATTTTTATGCAGATGAGGTTGAAAAACAGCTTCGAGACAAGGGGTATCGTATGACTAAACTCGCGAGCTCCGGAGGCTTCATGAAAAAAGGGAATACTACGTTTCTCTTCGGTTTAGAAGAAGATGACCTCCCCGCTCTTCGCTCTGCTTTGAAGGAAGCGTGCGCCGTTGTGGAAGAAAGAAAACAACGGAAAAACAAGCAAGCGCATCGATACACATCCTTTTTACTAGATGTAAAAGATACAGCACCGCTCTTTTTAACGACTTAATTGACAATAATATCGGCTTCATACTATACTATTTATAAAGATTATAATGTAAGAATGTTTTTTTTCTTGAAAGTGAGGTGCATGACGATGTCTAATCACCGTTTACAAGGTGCAATTGAAGCATTGAAAACAACGCGGGTTCGCATGACCCCTCAACGTCATGCCATTTTGGAATATTTATTTGAATCGATGACTCATCCAACAGCGGATGAGATTTATAAAGCATTGGAAGGTCGATTTCCAAACATGAGTGTTGCGACCGTTTACAACAACCTCCGTGTTTTCAAGGAAGCTGGAATCGTTAAGGAATTAACATACGGTGATTCGTCAAGCCGATTTGATTGTGTCACATCAGATCATTATCACGTTATCTGTGAAGAGTGCGGCAAAATTGTTGACTTCCATTATCCAGGACTTGATGAAGTGGAGACTCTGGCTGAACATGTGACAGGTTTCAAAGTGAGTAGTCACAGAATGGAGATCTACGGGATTTGTCCTGACTGTCAAAAGAAAAGCCAGCATTAATCGGATTTCTTTCGATTCTCATTTAAAAAGAGTTGATGATATTAGCCATCAACTCTTTTTTTGCCTTTTAGATTGTATTTTTCGTCAAATTCCTTGCCTTCTAAGCTTCGATCGAGTGTGAGCGGCTGGTCACAATGCATGCAAGCATCAACCCGACCAAGTACTTTTGTTGGTTTCCTGCATTCAGGGCATACAACGGGAATAGCGCGTGTGGAGATCATTCCGATCCAGAAGTAAACAGCAGTGCTTGCAATAATACAGAGAAAGCCTAAGATCATGGCTAACACCATGATGACCTCATGGGTGCGGAAGAAAATCCCAATGTACATGACAAGGATCCCGAGAAACACTAACGATAAAGCAAATGTTCGTATTTTATTTATTTTATTTGAATATTTAATTCCCATAGACATGTCCCTCCTAGATGACAGTATAGCATAGTAAAGAAAGGCTATGCATAAGTTAGATGCGTCTGTCTGATGAAAAAAGACAAAAAAGAAAGGATTTTTGCTGTTTTTGTCGAACTAAAGTGTTGAAGTATAGAGAGAAGGGGGAAGGGTAATGGATGATTTGGTAAGGGCACTTTATCAAGATCGAGCTGCTGAAAGTGATACATTAGCCATTCTTGTTATGGAGAGTGAACCTTCGAAAATACACGTAACTGATCGATTCAACATAACGATCCTCGTCATTAAAGATCACTATACATATAATTGGAATGTGAAGCATTATCATCTACAGGACAAAACGTGTGCTCTTTATATAATAGATGCTTATACTTTACAGCGAGCTCTATTAACAGGGAATCACCGTAGGCTTGTGGAATGGCTTGTCCATGGAAAAACAGTATTTGACCGAAATGAATTTCTCCATTCATTTAAACAAAGAATGGAGACATTTCCTATAGAAGAAAGATCAAAAAAACTTGTCCTTCACTATGCTAAGCTGTTAAGACGTTTTGAAGAGGGCAAGGTGTTATATCAGGAAGGTCATTACTTAGATGCTTACAATTTTATGATGCACGCCTTACATCATCTAGCCAGACTATCCGTAACAGAACATGGTTTTTATCCTGAAGTGACGGTATGGGAGCAAGTTCGTCAGATTGAACCTGAGACGTACAAGCTTCTTCATGAGTTAATTGTCGGTGAAGATTCGGTGGAAAAACGGGTGGAGCTCTTGTTAATTGCTTTGGAATTTGCGATCTCAGAAAAGACAGAGGTCGGTTCTTATGAATTATTAAAATTAATTGAAGAACAATCAGAGCCGATCATGATTCAAAGTTTATTAAATGATCCACGAGTGGAAGATTACCGCATCGATCTTGAACTGCTCGTCAATCATTTAGTCAACAAAAAATTAGTAACCGTCTCATTAAAACAATCAAAGGTAGCGGGGATTTATCATCGTCAATACTCAGTTAAAAGAAATGTGGAAAAAAAATTGACATCAATTTAGTAGTGTGATATATTATTAGACGTCGCAACGAGATGGAGTATTTATGGATCAGGAAAGCGAAAAAAGTTGTTGACATTGTTTGAAGTTAAGTGTTATTATTTGAAGGTCGCTGTTAAACGACTACAGTTCTTTGAAAACTGAACAAAAGCCAAGCGAAATAAAGAGATACAAGGTATCTCGTCAATTTACTTCATTATATGAAGTGTCGCAGGAAACAACATCCTGTGAAACATGAGCTTTATCAAACTTTTATGGAGAGTTTGATCCTGGCTCAGGACGAACGCTGGCGGCGTGCCTAATACATGCAAGTCGAGCGGACCAAAGGGAGCTTGCTCCTGGAGGTTAGCGGCGAACGGGTGAGTAACACGTGGGCAACCTGCCTGTAAGACTGGGATAACATCGAGAAATCGGTGCTAATACCGGATAATAAAAAGAACTGCATGGTTCTTTTTTGAAAGATGGTTTCGGCTATCACTTACAGATGGGCCCGCGGCGCATTAGCTAGTTGGTGGGGTAACGGCTCACCAAGGCGACGATGCGTAGCCGACCTGAGAGGGTGATCGGCCACACTGGGACTGAGACACGGCCCAGACTCCTACGGGAGGCAGCAGTAGGGAATCTTCCGCAATGGACGAAAGTCTGACGGAGCAACGCCGCGTGAGTGATGAAGGTTTTCGGATCGTAAAACTCTGTTGTTAGGGAAGAACAAGTGCCGTTCGAAAGGGCGGCACCTTGACGGTACCTAACGAGAAAGCCACGGCTAACTACGTGCCAGCAGCCGCGGTAATACGTAGGTGGCAAGCGTTGTCCGGAATTATTGGGCGTAAAGCGCGCGCAGGCGGTCTCTTAAGTCTGATGTGAAAGCCCCCGGCTCAACCGGGGAGGGTCATTGGAAACTGGGAGACTTGAGTACAGAAGAGGAGAGTGGAATTCCACGTGTAGCGGTGAAATGCGTAGAGATGTGGAGGAACACCAGTGGCGAAGGCGACTCTCTGGTCTGTAACTGACGCTGAGGCGCGAAAGCGTGGGGAGCAAACAGGATTAGATACCCTGGTAGTCCACGCCGTAAACGATGAGTGCTAGGTGTTAGGGGTTTCGATGCCCTTAGTGCCGAAGTTAACACATTAAGCACTCCGCCTGGGGAGTACGACCGCAAGGTTGAAACTCAAAGGAATTGACGGGGGCCCGCACAAGCAGTGGAGCATGTGGTTTAATTCGAAGCAACGCGAAGAACCTTACCAGGTCTTGACATCCTTTGACCACCCTAGAGATAGGGCTTTCCCCTTCGGGGGACAAAGTGACAGGTGGTGCATGGTTGTCGTCAGCTCGTGTCGTGAGATGTTGGGTTAAGTCCCGCAACGAGCGCAACCCTTGACCTTAGTTGCCAGCATTCAGTTGGGCACTCTAAGGTGACTGCCGGTGACAAACCGGAGGAAGGTGGGGATGACGTCAAATCATCATGCCCCTTATGACCTGGGCTACACACGTGCTACAATGGATGGTACAAAGGGTTGCGAAGCCGCGAGGTGAAGCCAATCCCAGAAAGCCATTCTCAGTTCGGATTGCAGGCTGCAACTCGCCTGCATGAAGCCGGAATTGCTAGTAATCGCGGATCAGCATGCCGCGGTGAATACGTTCCCGGGCCTTGTACACACCGCCCGTCACACCACGAGAGTTTGTAACACCCGAAGTCGGTGGGGTAACCTTTTTGGAGCCAGCCGCCTAAGGTGGGACAGATGATTGGGGTGAAGTCGTAACAAGGTAGCCGTATCGGAAGGTGCGGCTGGATCACCTCCTTTCTACGGAGTTTTTAACTCTAGTCGACCATTCGCAGATTCATCTGCGGAAGGACGCTTCGGACTTTTGTTCAGTTTTGAGAGAACTCAAAACTCTCAATTAAAATGCTTTTGCTCCTGCGATTACTCGTCGCAAGGCAGCATGAAGCGCAGACTGGCAAGTGTTGCATGATGTGATTGAAATCAGTAGCCTTGTTCAGTTTTGAAGGAATTGTTCCTTCAAAACAACTGATGAAATTTGACAACACGTCAAAATGGTTCTTTGAAAACTAGATAATGATAAATTGTAAGTGAAGATGAGCGCGATGCTCATTGGAAGCTTATATGACGCAAATCGAGTTCACCGGGTATTTAACCTACATCCTGTAGGGAGAATACTCACGAACGAGACGTCAAGAATTCCATGACGCTTTTGATGAATAACAAAGAGTCTCAAGTAGATCGAGGAAGCAAGGGTTTGAGGAATGGAGCGTATAGGAAAAGGAACCACGCTAAGGGCGTGACATCGTGTCACAACGCCTGGTACCTACATCCTGTAGGCAACATGACCGAAAATCCCGAAGCTGACAAAGAGATACGAAGAGAATCTGACGTTATTTGGTTAAGTTAGAAAGGGCGCACGGTGGATGCCTTGGCACTAGGAGCCGAAGAAGGACGCGACGAACGGCGAAACGCCTCGGGGAGCTGTAAGTAAGCTTTGATCCGGGGATATCCGAATGGGGGAACCCACCATCCGTAATGGGATGGTACCCATACCTGAATCTATAGGGTATGAGGAGGCAGACCTGGGGAACTGAAACATCTAAGTACCCAGAGGAAGAGAAAGCAAATGCGATTTCCTGAGTAGCGGCGAGCGAAACGGGAACAGCCCAAACCAAGAGGCTTGCCTCTTGGGGTTGTAGGACACTCTATACGGAGTCAGAAAGAAACGAAGTAGGTGAAGCGACCTGGAAAGGTCCGTCACAGAAGGTAACAACCCTGTAGCCGAAACTTCGTTTCCTCCAGAGTGGATCCTGAGTACGGCGGGACACGTGAAACCCCGTCGGAAGCTGGGAGGACCATCTCCCAAGGCTAAATACTCCCTAGTGACCGATAGTGAACCAGTACCGTGAGGGAAAGGTGAAAAGCACCCCGGAAGGGGAGTGAAAAAGATCCTGAAACCGTGTGCCTACAACTAGTTGGAGCCCATTAACGGGTGACAGCGTGCCTTTTGTAGAATGAACCGGCGAGTTACGATGTCGTGCAAGGTTAAGCTGAAAAAGCGGAGCCGCAGCGAAAGCGAGTCTGAATAGGGCGAAATAGTACGCCGTCGTAGACCCGAAACCGTGTGATCTACCCATGTCCAGGGTGAAGTTCAGGTAACACTGAATGGAGGCCCGAACCCACGCATGTTGAAAAATGCGGGGATGAGGTGTGGGTAGGGGTGAAATGCCAATCGAACTCGGAAATAGCTGGTTCTCCCCGAAATAGCTTTAGGGCTAGCCTCGAGGGAAGAGTCTTGGAGGTAGAGCACTGATTGGACTAGGGGTCCCCACCGGATTACCGAATTCAGTCAAACTCCGAATGCCAATGACTTATCCTCGGGAGTCAGACTGCGAGTGCTAAGATCCGTAGTCAAGAGGGAAACAGCCCAGACCATCAGCTAAGGTCCCAAAGTATACGTTAAGTGGAAAAGGATGTGGAGTTGCCCAGACAACCAGGATGTTGGCTTAGAAGCAGCCACCATTTAAAGAGTGCGTAATAGCTCACTGGTCGAGTGACTCTGCGCCGAAAATGTACCGGGGCTAAACGTATCACCGAAGCTATGGATTCGCACCGTTGGTGCGAGTGGTAGGGGAGCGTTCTACGTGCAGCGAAGTCAGACCGAGAGGACTGGTGGAGCGCGTAGAAGTGAGAATGCCGGTATGAGTAGCGAAAAGAGGGGTGAGAATCCCCTCCGTCGAAAGCCCAAGGTTTCCTGAGGAAGGCTCGTCCGCTCAGGGTTAGTCGGGACCTAAGCCGAGGCCGAAAGGCGTAGGCGATGGACAACAGGTGGAAATTCCTGTACCACCTCCTCACCGTTTGAGCAATGGGGGGACGCAGAAAGGTAGGGTAAGCGCGCTGATGGAGATGCGCGTCCAAGCAGTTAGGCTGGAAAGTAGGCAAATCCGCTTTCCGTGAAGGCTGAGCTGTGATGGCGAGGGAAATGATAGTACCGAAGTTCCTGATCCTACACTGCCAAGAAAAGCCTCTAGCGAGGTGAGAGGTGCCCGTACCGCAAACCGACACAGGTAGGCGAGAAGAGAATTCTAAGACGCTCGGGAGAACTCTCGTTAAGGAACTCGGCAAAATGACCCCGTAACTTCGGGAGAAGGGGTGCTCTGATAGGGTGCAAGCCCGAGAGAGCCGCAGTGAAAAGATCCAAGCGACTGTTTAGCAAAAACACAGGTCTCTGCGAAGCCGCAAGGCGAAGTATAGGGGCTGACACCTGCCCGGTGCTGGAAGGTTAAGAGGAGGGGTTATCCCTTCGGGAGAAGCTCTGAATTGAAGCCCCAGTAAACGGCGGCCGTAACTATAACGGTCCTAAGGTAGCGAAATTCCTTGTCGGGTAAGTTCCGACCCGCACGAATGGTGTAACGACTTGGATACTGTCTCAACGAGAGACCCGGTGAAATTATAGTACCTGTGAAGATGCAGGTTACCCGCGACAGGACGGAAAGACCCCATGGAGCTTTACTGTAGCTTGATATTGGATGTTGGTACCGTTTGTACAGGATAGGTAGGAGCCTTGGAAGCCGGAGCGCTAGCTTCGGTGGAGGCGCTGGTGGGATACTACCCTGACGGTATTGACATTCTAACCTCGAACCGTGATCCGGTTCAGGGACAGTGTCAGGTGGGCAGTTTGACTGGGGCGGTCGCCTCCTAAACAGTAACGGAGGCGCCCAAAGGTTCCCTCAGAATGGTTGGAAATCATTCGTAGAGTGCAAAGGCAAAAGGGAGCTTGACTGCGAGACCTACAAGTCGAGCAGGGACGAAAGTCGGGCTTAGTGATCCGGCGGTGCCGTATGGAAGGGCCGTCGCTCAACGGATAAAAGCTACCCTGGGGATAACAGGCTTATCTCCCCCAAGAGTTCACATCGACGGGGAGGTTTGGCACCTCGATGTCGGCTCATCGCATCCTGGGGCTGAAGTAGGTCCCAAGGGTTGGGCTGTTCGCCCATTAAAGCGGTACGCGAGCTGGGTTCAGAACGTCGTGAGACAGTTCGGTCCCTATCCGTCGCGGGCGTAGGAAATTTGAGAGGAGCTGTCCTTAGTACGAGAGGACCGGGATGGACACACCGCTGGTGTACCAGTTGTTCCGCCAGGAGCATCGCTGGGTAGCTACGTGTGGACGGGATAAGTGCTGAAAGCATCTAAGCATGAAGCCCCCCTCAAGATGAGATTTCCCATGGAGTAAATCCAGTAAGACCCCTTAGAGATGATGAGGTTGATAGGTCTGGTGTGGAAGCGTGGCGACACGTGAAGCTGACAGATACTAATCGGTCGAGGACTTATCCAAAAACAAATCAAAAGCAACGTCTCGAACTCGAGAAGCGTCCCATTATCTAGTTTTGAGAGAATCTTGTTCTCCAAAGAAGCTTCGATACAACATCGCACCATGCGACGTTAATCGGAAGCCGTGATCAAGAGATTATTCTCTTACGTCCAAAGAAAAGGGTTTCGAGAAACGAGCAGTTTTAGGAATCGAGCGACGACAGACCGGAGTGTACTCACGGTACGTGAGGATCTGGAGGAGTGAAGATGACACCAAAATGCGACGTTGATCGGAAGCCGTAACTATCTACAAAGAGGATCAAGAGATTTGCGGAAGCAAGCGAGTGACGAACTGAGCGTATATCAACATACGTGACAGGAAGGAACAAGCGTAGCTGACAAAAAAGCTCGCCGATCATCTGACGTAGAAAGGTTTGGTGGCGATAGCGAAGAGGTCACACCCGTTCCCATGCCGAACACGGTCGTTAAGCTCTTCAGCGCCGATGGTAGTTGGGGCCTTGCCCCTGCGAGAGTAGGACGCTGCCAAGCAACTAATGTTCCACAGTAGCTCAGTGGTAGAGCAATCGGCTGTTAACCGATCGGTCGTAGGTTCGAGTCCTACCTGTGGAGCCACGGAGAGCTGTCCGAGTTGGCCGAAGGAGCACGATTGGAAATCGTGTAGGCGGTGACAAACCGTCTCGAGGGTTCGAATCCCTCGCTCTCCGCCAGATAAATTACCGTGGCCCGTTGGTCAAGTGGTTAAGACACCGCCCTTTCACGGCGGTAACACGGGTTCGAATCCCGTACGGGTCATTCTTTCTTTAGGACTTTATGTCCTTTATGTATTGGAGGATTAGCTCAGCTGGGAGAGCACCTGCCTTACAAGCAGGGGGTCGGCAGTTCGATCCTGTCATCCTCCACCATTCACTCATTAAGAAAATTACTCATATACTTTATAACGACGCGGGGTGGAGCAATGAGCGAAACTTCTGCCGAGAAAGCAACGAGTAACCTCGACGCATGATGGCGTCTGTGAGAAAGCAAGAAGAGGAGAGGTCCTGCTTCTTAGAAAAAACATCATCCATATACTTTATAACGACGCGGGGTGGAGCAGTCTGGTAGCTCGTCGGGCTCATAACCCGAAGGTCGGCGGTTCAAATCCGTCCCCCGCAACCAATAAGGTCCGGTAGTTCAGTTGGTTAGAATGCCTGCCTGTCACGCAGGAGGTCGCGGGTTCGAGTCCCGTCCGGACCGCCATTATACATAAGGCTCGGTAGCTCAGTCGGTAGAGCAATGGACTGAAAATCCATGTGTCGGCGGTTCGATTCCGTCCCGAGCCACCATCTGTGCCGGTCTAGCTCAATTGGTAGAGCAACTGACTTGTAATCAGTAGGTTGGGGGTTCAAGTCCTCTGGCCGGCACCATTTTTCCATTGACGATATGATGATTTTTCGGTATCATAGATATTGTTCCTTAATGGAGGGGTAGCGAAGTGGCTAAACGCGGCGGACTGTAAATCCGCTCCCTCAGGGTTCGGCGGTTCGAATCCGTCCCCCTCCACCATTTATTTTCATAGGGGCATAGTTTAACGGTAGAACAGAGGTCTCCAAAACCTCCGGTGTGGGTTCGATTCCTACTGCCCCTGCCAATTTATCATTTCAGTGTGGCGACTGTGGCGAAGTGGTTAACGCACCGGATTGTGGCTCCGGCACTCGTGGGTTCGATTCCCATCAGTCGCCCCATTAGTTTTGATATTGGGCTATAGCCAAGCGGTAAGGCAACGGACTTTGACTCCGTGATGCGCTGGTTCGAATCCAGCTAGCCCAGCCAATAAGCGGAAGTAGTTCAGTGGTAGAACACCACCTTGCCAAGGTGGGGGTCGCGGGTTCGAATCCCGTCTTCCGCTCCAAAGCTTTGGCGGCATAGCCAAGTGGTAAGGCACGGGTCTGCAAAACCCTTATCCCCGGTTCGAATCCGGGTGCCGCCTTTTTTGATCTTTCCACGTAATTCCTTGCCGGGGTGGTGGAATTGGCAGACACACAGGACTTAAAATCCTGCGGTAGGTGACTACCGTGCCGGTTCGAGTCCGGCCCTCGGCACCATTTTAGACAAGCTTTGCGCCCGTAGCTCAATTGGATAGAGCGTTTGACTACGGATCAAAAGGTTAGGGGTTCGACTCCTCTCGGGCGCGCCATTTCTATATATACGTACATACAAAGAGCATTGGATGATCCAATGCTCTTTTTTGGGCTCTACAATAAATGTTGGGGTTTTTGCACAAAAGAGGGCAAAAAAAGGCTCTACAATAAATGTTGTGGTTTTTGCACAAAAGAGGGCAAAAAAAATGCACGCAGGCTCCTTTATCCATTATCCTTGAATTGCCTAGAAACAAAGAAAGGATAGGAGCTGCGTGTACGATGAATTTTACCATGGATTTGCCCGGATTAAAAGGTGTGAAGGTCACAAAGATGGAGGAACGAGAGGGCTTTATCGCGCTCCATGTAGAAATGCCGCGAACGCCTCATCGTTGCCCATCCTGCGGGGAGAGAACCGAGAGAATCCATGATTACCGCATCCAAAAAGTTCAACATCTCAAGCTCTTTGAACGGTGGGTGTATCTATTCTATCGAAAGCGCCGGTACGCGTGCAGATGCGGGAAGCGGTTTGCGGAGAAAGCCTGTTTTGTAGAGCGATATCAGCGTCAGACAGTGGAATGGAATCAAGCGTTTCGCTTACGGCTCATTCAAGGGAAGAACTTTACGGACACAGCGAATCAATTCCAAACGTCCGTGACAACTGCCATGCGCCGGTTTGATCAATTGGCGGCCCCCCTCGTGAAGAAGGTGGATCACCTTCCTCCTCGGATTGCGATTGATGATTACAAAGGGGATACGAATGCGGGGAAATATCAAGTGATCATTGCGGATGCAGATACACGGAAGCCACTGGATATCTTACCGGATCGTAAAGCCGATACGCTTAAACGATATCTTCAAGAGAAGGGTCATCATGTGAAAACAGTCGTGATGGATCTAAGTTATACCTTCAAGTCGGCTGTTCAAAAGGCCTTAGGCCACCCGCTCATCATTGGGGATCCGTTCCATTTCTGTCGTTACATCTACTGGGCTCTGGAAGAGGTTCGCCGCCGAGTGCAAAAAGCGTTCCATCCGTATCATCGAAAACGATGTAAACGGATCAAACATCTGTTTCAGAAAGAGAGAGAAGGACTGGATGATAAGCAAAAGAAGAAGGTGGAGCGGTACCTAGAGCTATCCCCTGATTTAAGGGAAGCGTATGAGCTAAAAGAACATTTTCGTCAGTGGTATCAAGAAGCGAAGATGCAAGGAAGGGAAGGACGAATGAGCGAGGTGAAACAAGGGCTCTACGCCTTTTACCGAAGAGTGGAGGCGAGCCCGTTAAAGGAGTTCCACCAAGCCATTCAGACGCTGAAGAACTGGCAGACCGAGATCTTGAATAGCTTCGCGTTTGGCTTAAACAATGGTTTTATTGAAGGACTGAATAATCAAACGAAGGTGATTAAGAGAAATGCCTTTGGTTTTCGGCGTTATGATCGCTTGCGAAACCGTATTCTCTTGCATCATCAATTCAAACATCAAACATTCGGGGTAGGATAAGAGGGGCTCGCCCTCCTATGCCACCCCAACATTTGACTAAGAACCCTTTTTTGTTATTATGGACTAAACCACGATTTGACTCTTCAAAAGCTTTTTAATGGCTGAGGCTGCTTTTACTTTATCATGAAGGCACGGCGAGATCGCGAGGCGATAGGCTCCTGTTCGGATCATTCGTTTTAAATCAGCTATGGATTGAACATCCATTGTTGATTCATTGTACGTGCATCCATATTGAAAATGATGGTGTGTATCACTACCAGCGACTACCGGTAGATGCAAATGATTTGCTAGTTGTGTAATCGCATCCTTCGTTTCAGCAATTCCATTGGCATGTAAGTCTTTCCCATTTAAATCCAATGCGTCCAGTCTTTCTAGCAAATCTTCACTCAAATGATGAAGAGGCGTGCTCTTTCGAAAAGCGTGAGCTCCTATTTTAAGCATGTTATAAAGATCCGCTACGTTTAAAAGTTGCCTGAAGGAAATAAAAGAATCTGCCGTTTTATGCTCTTTTAAATGGTGATGAAGCTGAAGAACCGATTCACGTGTCCCCACTAGTAAAATATGGCCTGTCTCTTGAATATCGACTTCTACTCCGGGAAAAACTTTTAATCCATTTACATCGTAATAGTGATCAACATACGGAAAATGTCGATCGAATTGTTCATAAATCTCGTCAAACCTTAATGTATTAAAATGCTCAGTTAAACAAATGGCGTCCAGTCCCGCCTTTTTTGCCTCTGATGCCATCTCTTTTACGAACGCTAAATCAAAAGGCGCTTTTTTGGATAGCTTCATATGCGTATGGAAATCAATTCTCATTTTATTACTCCTTTAAAAATAATAAAAACAACCAACGTATACAATATCGAAAAGGAGAGGAAGCAGTAGTCTCGCCAGCCGAAGTGTAAGTGCTTTAGCTTAATTTTTTTCACTTTTTGTGAGGACAATGCTTCTGAATACCCCTTTGTCTCTAGCGCTTCCACGGTCGTTCGTGCTCTTTTAGCACTACTCAAAATGAGGGGATAAAACGATCTAACGGCGATTCTCATAAAGTAGATGATGGAACGAATGTAAAGAAAACCTCTTGTCTCTGGTGCTTTCCCACGCAGACGGAAAGAAAGGAAGATTTGATGATACTCCTCCATCAAATTAGGAAGCATTCGATACCCATATGAAATGGCGAATGATACATGGCCGGGCATGCCGATACTCAAAAAGCCATCGCTAAGCTTTTCCGGATCCATTGAGTTAAAGACGACAATGCTTGCTAGTGAAATGATCGCCAATTTTAACGTAAGCGTCATTAGTGGCACAATCGTCTCTAGATTTCCTCCAAAAAACCACGAGACCACGAACAAATACCCAGCTTGACTCATGAGCCCAATACCTAAAATAAAAAGAATCAACGGACTTACTTTACTATTAATCGTCATTGCCAGCATCAACAGAAACAAACTAAATAAGATAGATTCGTCATAAATAAACCATGGGGCAAAGCCAAAAAATAAATACCAAATAAACAATGTGCGTGGATCAAGCTTGGCGATAAATGTATCACCGTTTCCATAGGCCGTACGCAAAAGCTCAATTTTTAACTGTTCGACTGACAACTTATCGAGCAGTTTACGGGAATATTCCATGCGCTAAGATTTTCTCCTTTCGCTGTCTATAAGTAACGAATTCATTCACCGAATAAGTAGGGGGCATTCCAAGGCGCTGACTAAGTTGTAAAATTTGTGGCTGCTGTAAGCCCGCGCGGTTTAATAAGTACTCATCAGTAAAAACAGATTCACGTGTTCCATCATGAAGAACCGTTCCTTCATGTAAAACGATGATGCGCGTGGCCCATTCTGCGACAAGTTGCATGTCATGAGTTGCGATGATCGCCGTATCCACTTGGCCTTTTACCTGATGTAATACGTTCAGGATGTCTTTTTTTGTCGCTATGTCTAAATTGGCAGTTGGTTCGTCTAGTAACATGATCGAAGGCTCCATTGCAACTCCAATAGCAAGAGAGGCGCGACGTTGCTGACCGCCACTTAGTAGTCGGCCGTCACGATTGGCTAGCTCTGTTAAGCTGAAGTCAGCAAGGAGTTGCCCCACTTTCCCTTCCCATGCTTCTCGCTTTCTTGCTTTTAGAAAAAAGCTAATGTCTTTTTTGATTGAATCTTCAATAAACATATCTTCTGGGTTTTGATAAATGTACGCGACTACATCGGCTAGCTGTTCAGGTGCAATCTTTTTTGTGTCGTGATGGAGAACTTGTACGCTCCCACTGTCTGGTTTGCTTAACCCGGTTATTAACCGAAGTAATGAAGATTTTCCAGCACCGTTATTGCCAACAAGAGCTATGTTTTCACCTTTATAGATGGATAAAGAGAGATTTTGTAAAACTTGCTTGCGCTGTCTCGTTAATGTTTTATAGGAAAAGCTCACATCGTTGAAGGAAATAAGAAGTTCTTCTTTAGGAGCATCTTCGATATTCGAGCATGAACGATGTTTCCGCAGCTTTTCATCTGAGAAAAATGAAGCAGCTTCATCAAGAGTGATCGGCCATCTCCATTTTTTTTCATAATGGCCTAGCTTGTATGCTGCTTCAGTGACTTGAGGTGGATAAATGTGTCTAGTTAGCAATTCATCTACTTCTTGTAGAGCTTCGTCGGTTTGTTTTTTCCAAAGAACTTGCCCGCCATCCATCAACACGACTTGGTCACAATAGTCAGCAATAAACTCGGTATGGTGTTCAATGACGATAATCGTTTTTTCATGATCCTTGTTTAATGAGTGCAACAAGCGGTAAAACTCTCGGGCGTGTTCCGGATCTAATTGAGCAATGGGCTCATCGACGATAATGATGTCTGGATCCAATGAGAGTACACTTGCTAAGGCAAGCAAATGCTTTTGCCCACCACTAAGCTGCCATATGAATTCGTTTGGATCCACATGGAGACCAGCTAGATCCAATGCTTTCCTACCGCGGTCGATGTAATCTTCAAAGCCATAGTTCAAAGCAGGAAAACTGGCATCATCAAGGACGGTCGGACGGACGAGCTGGTTTTCAAAATCTTGATAGACATAACCGACATGGCGCGATAAAGTTGCAACTTTACCGGTTGTCGTTTGGATACCGTTAACGGTCACAGTTCCTTCAAAATCACCAACGTAATAGTGGGGAATGAGTCCATTCATTAGCTTGCACAATGTTGATTTTCCGCTACCATTGCTACCGAGGATGGCGACAAATGAGCCCCTTTCCACTGCGAGGGACACGTTGTTTAATACAGGCTTGTTTTCTCCTGGATACGTGAATGTTACGTCCTTAATTGCGATGATCGGTTCATTAGACATTTGCTGAATCCCTTTCGGCGTTTTTCCTTTTCTTTCGCATCATAAGCCAAATCGTTAGGATGGAAAGGAATATGGCCGCTCCGATGCTAATGAAAACATAACCATCACCTAGATCAAGGTCCCATTCAACTAAAGCAAAATCCGCTTCGGCTAAAAATTCAGCTATTGCTGCTATGGCTGCCAGAAGAATGAAGGTCGTAACGAGGCGTGGGGTCAGAATTTCTTTAAGAGAATAATGGACCGAACGATCTCGTGGCTTCATCCCCAATAACGGCTCGACTTTTCCATACAAACGAGGGACGAGATACAGAGTAGGCAATAGAGCAAATAAGATTCCAGAGAAAAGTACATCATTTAAAAAGGAGAAGCCTTCAATGACTACAATACTTTCCGCTAATCCTGGAACTGCTTCTAGCTCCTCAACACCAATCCAGACTTTACAAATATCAACCACCGCGCTAATAAACTGATGGATGATGACACCGAGCATTGCCGCGAATCCGACTTGGCGCTTATTCAACGGGTTGCGAACGATCGTTCCGGCTACGAACATGGCTAATGAAAAAGAAATGAATTTTTCCAACTCACCTAGCCCGCCAAATTGTCCGAGCATGATTTCCCCGAAAATCACTTCACCGAGTGACGCACCAATGGCGGCATACAATGGGTGAAAAAGGATACAGAGGGTAAGCGGGATAAAAGCGAAATACTCGACCGAAAATTCAATAGGTCCAAGGTAAAACTTTGGAATCAGCTCCGTAATCATGTTGGATAGTCCATAAAGGGACATGGACAAAATAAACACCATCATTTTTTGTGAACGGGTTAATTTGTACCTTTCTTTGAGCCGAGCCATTGCAAAAACCTCCTTAATATAAATTCACCCTTAGTCTAATGAGTATTTATTAAAGAGGTATGGGAAAACTGTAAATGTGTTGTAAAAATATCATAATTTAATTTAATGAAAAAAAACATACATTTCGAACGAGCGTATGCTATGGTAAAGGAAAACGAGCGATAAGGAGAGGAGAAAGTGAGTTCATTTCATTGGAATACGGAAGAGATGTCTCCCAATCAAGTTAAAATTGCAGATTACATTCAACGTCATACACGAGAAGTATTATTGTCAACAGAGAAGGAGATAGCGGAGGCAGTTGGTCTAAGTACAGCTTCCGTTTCACGTTTCTGGAAAAGTGTAGGTTATAAAAATTTAAAGGATTTTAAAAAGAAAATGAAAGAGAAAGTCGATATCACGCCGGCGAAAAAACTTGAAAATATGATTGATATGATCGGCGGAGATATGTGGCAAAAGGAATTTCTGACATTAGGGATAACCTACTTACAAGAGACGATAGAGCATTTTAACCTTGAAGAATTTGAAGCAGCGGTTACGCTCCTGCATCAGGCTAACTTGATTCATTTGTATTGCCCTGGTCCGACAGAAGGATTAGCTGGTCTGTTGCAGTACCGGCTCAACCGCTTCGGCTTTGCGGTGAAACCGATGAAGAGCAGCGGAAGTGAGTTACTCGAAAGCCTTTTAACGATAAAGGCGGGAGACGTCATCGTGTTGTTCGGTTTTATTCGCATGCTTCCAGAGGCGAGGGTGATCATCGACTACGCAATACAACACGATATAAAGACGATCTTAATCACCGATCAATTAGTTTCTGATTTTAATGGACAGGTTGACATTACATTGTTCGCAAGCCGAGGAGAGGTGCAGCACTTCCACTCCATGATCGCTCCAACGTTCATAATAGAGAGCCTCATCATCGCCCTCGGGAAAACAAACGAACATCAGACATTTGAACGCCTACACAAACTGTCAAATTTACGAAAACGATACGAACAACATTTACCCCGTTAATTAATTAGGGAACGACTCCTCCATTTGAGAGGAGTTTTTTATTGCTATAAAGTTGAACGGAAAACCTTATTTACTGGAAACGAATAACTTAACGTTACGTAAATAATGGGAAATCTCTTGCTAGAAGAGGAGGAATCCATTAGAATGAGAACAGATGTTCGTATAAAATAAAAATAATTTTGCGAACATGCTCAAATAATTGAAATTCACGAAGGGAGGATATATATGCGAAGGATAACAAATTATTGATAACATCTTTTCCTCAAAGGGGGAGCCGAATTCGTAATATATGATGAAGCAGAAAGAAAGGAGGAAGGCGGTGGACCCAAACGAACAATTAACCGTTCTGGCGAAAACGTATGTTGACACTAGGAGCCCAAAAACATTTGAGCAAATCTACCACATTCTGAAAGCTGATTGGCAACCGAAGTTTCCGAAGATCGCAAAATCCCTTTGGACAACCACTCATGAGGTAGAGGCTCTCTACGAAGATACTTTAATGGCTGTTCTTGAAAAGTATGACGGCAATCGTGAGTTCCTGCCGCTATTAGTCGTAAGTTTAAAAAACAGGCGGGCAGATTATTACAACAAGGTGCAGAGGCTGAGAAAACGAGAAATGTTAACACCTGGAGCATTTGAATCAACTGATAGGACTCTAGCATTGACGGACGCGGCAACGTTCGAGATCGCAGATGAGTTTAACCTTGAAGAGCATGTCATAAAAAAAGAAGAAGACCAGCGGCAACTGATCTCCTTCTTGGCTGACCCGAATCGGGTCGATGCGAAGACGACGGCAATCGTCAACGCATTTCCTAACTATGAATCCCAAACAGCTTTGGCAAGGGCACTGGGATTCGATCGTAAAACCATTAGGCAAAAATTAAAAAGCTTAGCGCAAAACTATGACGAAGAGGTCATGGGAGAATTACGCCTATACTTTTCTGCCTAATATGATAAACGCAGTGAGGTTTTTTCCTCTCTAACGTTATCACAATGTAAATGATAACAGCTCTCTAACGTGTAAACGAAATCTGCGAGAAGCCCTTAAGGTTTAGGTTAAAAAGCGTCTATATTCCAGTCCATACTAACACATTGAGAATATTTGTGCAATTGAGAGTCATTGTTTCAAAGCATAGTAGAAAACCGAGGGCAAGCAGCATCCAGAATACCTATCCACGAGAACATAGAGGGGGCTGTTACATTGAGTATGTATGACAAGGAAGCAAAAATCCGCCGTTATTCCACACGGTACCATTCGCTTGGGACCTCATTAGGGGTGCGCCGTTTGTTGCGTGATTACCATACGTTAAAAGAGCGACGATACGACGGTGATTATGTAGCATGTGATGTTTTAACAGATTTAGAAATGGCCATTTCTCTCGCATGTCTGACCACGCGGCAAAGGCAGACACTAGCGCTTATCTATATTAAGGACTTAACCCAGAAAACGGCAGCTGAACAACTTGGTCTACGCCAAGATACGATTAGCAGACATGAAAAGGCAGCGATTCAAAAGGTTGCGGCAGTTTATCAATATTGGACAGAGATCGGTGAAGGATATTAATTAAAATTGGAGGACTAAATGAAAAAAACAGAATTAAAAATGAAGATTGACACGTTATGGAGAGAAACAAAAGCAGGAAAGTTGCCACGTCATCACCGATTAAAGGCGATCGAGGGTCTGACAGAAACTTATTTTAAAACGTCAGGACAGATGCCAAGTGGAGGAGCCCTTGTTCGGCTGACGACACTATGCCTTTATGAGGAGATCACAAATGCTCACCCAGATAAAATGACACGAGAAGAGTATCCGATTATGAGCGATAACCAGTACCGTAGGAAAACAGAAGGGCGACATGTTAGACGTGGGGGAACAAACGGTAAGTTGAAACCATTAACGCGAGAGGTACCACTTTCACTCGCAGTTAACATGGCAACCGATGGAAGGGAATATCGTTACCCCTCTCGGCGCGAAAGAGATGTACAGGAGGTAATGGATATGGAGTTTTATTACCAGGGAACTCGGGAAAATCGAGAGCTTTGCCGATAAGGAGTCGCTACGAAAAAAAATAAAAACTTTTTTATAAAACGATCCATCTTTTCCGCCATTAGTTATCTTACCTTTTATGAAGGAGAGACAAAGTCACTTATTCACTGATCCTATCGTTTTTCTACATCTAAAAAACAACCTGTAAACGAACAGAATAGCAAATGATCTGTGAGTTCATTCGCAGCATGCCACAGCATTTCATAACATTCTGATAAGCCGTTCCAATCAATTGGGCGGCTTTTTACGTCGTGTTGAAAGGGGGGAGGCTTACGGGAAGCAGTTTTAGGTGTCATTGAAAAACGCTCGATCGGAAGTAGGGGCTTAGGTCTACCTGAATAAATCAAAGGAGTAGCTAGAATAAGCTGGCTACGGAAGTGAGTTTCGACACGACACTCACACAAAATAGAAGGAGGAATTATTTATGGCAATGGAATACAAAGGTGATGAGGTACTATTTGCAGTCGCAATTTCAGACGAGAATGGGGAAACGTTGGTTCGACCGTTTAACCAAACAGGTGGATCAACAAATATTTCGGCAGAAAGCATTGATTTAACGACGAAAGATAAAACAGGATCAGATTACGGCAGCGTTTCGCAAGAAGTTTCCTTGGAAGGAATTGTTACGGAAGGAGATCCTTTCGTCAATCATATTAAAAAGGCAATTCGTAACAAAGAGTTCGTCAAAATTTACGAGATTGACACGCGTACGAAAGAAGCGGAGCATGGCATGTACATGGTCTCCTCTTTTGAGCGCACGTACAGCAACGGAGAGTTTGCGACCTACTCTTTAAGTGGGACGTTAAATGGTGAAGTCTCAGAAGAAACATTGGTAGAAATCCCTGAAGGGGCTCCTGCAACTGAGGAAACTCCCTAAACAGCCCGAAGAACCAGGAGAGCCAGAGTCACCAGACCAACCGAGTGATGGAGAGCCTGGCGAGGGCGAAGGAGATGAAGAATGATGAGAAATCGGCGTCCACAAAAGGGCGCCGATTGTAATTTGAACATAATCGAAAGGATGATGAATACATGGCGACATTTGAAATGCAAGGAAAAGAATACGAGCTTAAATTAAATTTTGAAAGTGTGAAGTACTTAAACAAAGTGGTAGAGGGCGGTTCTTTAGGCTTGATCGGAAAAGCGATGATGGGAGACCTTGAAGTTTTCTCACACATTGTTCATGCCGGGCTTTTCCACCATGGAAAGAATTTTTCTTTTAAGGAAGTAGAGGCAGAAATCGAGCAGGCGATCGCAAACGAAACGTTAGATGGACAAGACGTATTTGCCATCTGCAATGAAGTCGTGACCGATAGTTTTTTCTACAAGAAGCAAGTGAACAAGCTTCTAGCAGACAATCCAGAAGCATTCGAAGCGCTGAACAAGCTCAAGTCTTAAGTGAATTAGGAGAATTAACAGAAGTGGAATGCCTGTTAGCCGATGGTTGGCGTTATTTACGTTTAACCCCTGCTGAATTTTACCGGCTGACACCGCGAGAATTTCAAATCATGATGCGGATGGAACGGGAGTATCTCCACGATGAATTGGAGCGCGCTGCGCGCATTGCCCTCATGCATGAGCAAGCGGCTCGAGCCAAAAGGCCGAAGCTATCCGATCTATACAAACGCCCAACAAACGAACAAAATGATGAAACGCTCGCGGAAAAAGCGGAAGCAGCCAACCACGCGCAAGAATGGCTCTCACAATTTACATTCGAAGCACGCGAAAAAAATAAAGAAAGGAGGTAGGATTTATGGATAGCCTTATATCTTTTGGAAAGGACCTAAAAAAATGGTCAGATAGTTTTACTGAAACGGCAAAAAAGGTCGGAGAGTTTACTAAAGTAAATGAAGATTCTCTAAAGACAATAGAAGTATACGGTCAAAAAGTGGCTGGAATAGGAGAAAGTTTATCTGAAGGGCTTAGCTCTGCTGTAAACACAGCTTCAGAGTTTGAGAAAACCCTTTCTAGTGTAGGGAAGATGATCGGATTGTCAGACGATGCACTTGGGGTATTCATGCCGAAACTGCATCCAATAATCTTAGCAATTGTTGCGATAGGAGCAGCTCTTGTTTATGCCTACAATGAATTTGAATGGTTTCGTGACATTGTCGATACAGCATGGGCGAAAATCGAAGAGACAATTACGAGTGCTACTGAAGCAATATGGGACATTCTCACCGAGATTTTCGGACAGATTATGGAGATCATTTCCCCAGTGATTGAGCTAATTAAAGAAGACTTTACAGAAGCGGGATCGGTCATTATCGATAAGTTCGGCGAGGCCTTTATGTTTGTAGCCGATCTCATCTCTGACGTTATCACGTTTATTAGTGAGGTGGTTATGACTGGCCTCACCGTAATTCAAGAGTTTTTAACGGAACATGGTGGCACGATCACAGCAATTTTGATAGGGGCTTATGAGTTTATTAAGGAAGGAATCGAATTTGTTATCAGCTTCATAGCGGATATCATTGAAATGGTTCTCGATGCGATTTCGCAATTTTGGGAAGAACATGGGCAAACGATCATGGATTTTGCAGAAGCCGCGTGGGAGACGATAAAAACAGTAGTCTCAGAAGTAATCAACACGGTGATGGAGGTTGTCAATCAAGTCCTTGATCGAATTAGTGAGCTTTGGGACGAGCATGGTGAGACGATCATGGCGATTGTAAAAGGTGCATTCGAATTTATTAAGACCATCATCGGAACCGTTATAGACGTTATTCGTGAGAGAATAAGCACTTGGCTAGAAGCTGCGAAAATCATTTTCGATACGGTATGGCCAGCTATCTCTAGCATTGTTAAGGTCGCATGGGAGCTCATTAAACTAAGCGTTAAAAATGCGATTGACTATGTGTCTGGCATAATCGATACCGTCATGAATCTTATTAAAGGTGATTGGGAAGGTGCTTGGGAATCCATTAAAAATACAGCCGAGAGAATTTGGAACAACATGGAGGCCTTCTTTGAGAGTGTCAACCTGATTGAAATTGGTAAGGACTTAATCCGCGGTCTTTGGGAAGGTATTGGTTCAATGAAGGACTGGATTCTTGGTAAAATTGGCGGCTTTATGGATAGCATCGTCAATAATTTACTATCCTTCTTCGGTATCAAATCACCTTCCCGTTTGTTCAGAGATGATATCGGCCAGTGGTTACCGAAAGGGTTAGCGGTCGGTATCGAAGGCAATCTCAATACAGTGGATAAGGCAATTACGGTCATGACCAACCTAGTCCCTTCAACGATTGACGCTCCTGCAATGGCAGCGATGGAGGTGGCCCGCCCGAATCTAAGTGGCGGATCAATTCACGGAGAGCTAGCAGTATCTGGTGGCATGACTACGTCGAATACGGAAAGCTTATTGGGACAAATTGTGGACGAATTGCGGAGGCAAAAGGATCGAATTATTGAAATGGATTCTCGTATTGTTGGCCGCTTAGTTGAGCCGCACGTGTCAGAAAGTCAAGGAAGAAAACAATATCGGACGCAAAGGTCCCCGAGATAAAAGGGGTGATAAAAGATGAATTTTAGCTTTAATGGTGTGACAAAAGAGTATATCGAGGTATTGCATGGTTTTCAACGACCGATGATAGCACCTATTGAACATGACCTTTATGAAAGTCGTCAAAACGGTGTCATCGTACGAAAGGCGAGGTTAGCACCAATTGAACTATCTGTGCCCGTGGTGATTAAACACCGCGGGCGTTCCCTTGAAGATGTAAAAACAGAGCTTAATGGTTGGTTGTTTCATCAAGAGGCAAAGCGTCTTGTATTTGAGGATGATCCTGATCGTAATTATTTGGCTAGGTTATTGTCGGTTGAGTTGGGGGAGTATGAGCACTTTGCGAAAGGGGCTATTACCTTTTACTTAGATCAGCCTTACCGGTTCGGTGCTCAAAGAGAACTGGAAGTGACTCCTACAGCCTCTGAGCAAACCATTACAGGACAGGTGGAAACACCATGGACAAGTGAAACGACGTTTAGTAATGCCACATCCCATTTCACACTGGAAACTAGCCAAGGAATGCGAATTTTTCTCCACTATCGATTCATTTCAGGAGATCTTTTGCACATCGATTATGAGAAACGAAAAGTTACGTTAAACGGCCAAGATTTAGCAGCAGCAATCAGTCTAAGCTCGCACTGGGATTCCTTAAAGCCAGGGGCTATTTCATTGAATGCCAGTGAGCCGACAACAGTCACCTATACGGAGAGATACTATTAGTAGAAAGGAGGAAACGCATTCATGACAGAGTTATTCATTTTTGATCGCGAAGACCAATTGCTTACAATACTCACAGAATCGACTGGGCTTGTACGGGCGCTGTTTCGAGAGGAATTGAATCGGGTCCCTAATCAACCGTTCGCATTTACGATTGAAGCTAGTTCGGAAGAGGCAAAACACGTGGTCGAGGAACATCAGGTCGTCTTTCGTGATAAGGAAGGCGATCTTCGTCTTTTTGTGATTAAGGAACTGGAAGATGTAGATGGTTTGAATGGACCGCAAACGACGGCGATTTGTGAACCAGCGTTTATGGAGCTAGCTGAACATATGATCGTTGAACAGAGTGTAGTGAATCAACCGGCCCATGTAGCGCTAAATGTGGTTCTTCAAGGAACTCGTTGGACGGGAAGTGTAGAAGTTAATCTCGGAAATGCAACAGAGCATTTTTCTTATGTCAGTGCGATTGAAGCCGTGTGGAACATCCTCGTGACTTGGGGTGGTGACTTTAAAGATGTCGTCACATTCAATGCGGAAAACAAAATCACGTCCCGTCAAATCAAGATTGTTCAACGGCGGGGAGTGGATCGTGGGAAGAGATTTGAAATCGATCATAATATTGAACAAATCGAGAGAACCATTCTTTCATATCCCATCACGGCCCTATATGGTCGGGGGGCTTCACTTCAAGGGGAGAACGGTCAGGAGGGTTCTTTAGATTTTGGAGAGGTGGAATGGCGGAAATCAGCAGGCGCCCCTGTAGATAAGCCGAAGGGGCAATTGTGGGTAGGAGATCCAGAAGCCCTGCAAAAATACGGGCGTAAGCACAACGGCCAGCTATTGCACCGAGAAGGCATTTATCAAAATACGGACATTGAAGATCCCGAAGAATTATTGGAGAAAACATGGGAGCAGCTGCAGAAATCTAGCAAGCCGGAAGTTCATTATCGTTTATCAGTACGATTGTTTGAACATATTTCTGGATACGAGCACGAGAAGGCGAGCCTTGGCGACACTGCCGTTGCGATTGATCGGCAGTTTAGTCGTCCCATTGAAATTCAATCTCGGATTATTGCGATTGAATATGATTTAGTTGATATCGATGGAACCGGAATGGTGGAGATGGGACAGTTTTTGTCTCTCAATGGCATGGATGAACGGCTTGAACGAGTCATTGAAGAGATTGAAAAAAATCGGGGGAAATGGGGAAGCAGCGGTACGATTACGAGGGATAAATATCCTGATATCAAACCATCCGCTCCCGTAAACCTTCGAGCAGAGAGTGGATTTCAAGCGATTCAACTTTATTGGGATTATGCGGATGAACTTTACATTGAACATTATGAAGTTTATGGAAGTCAAGTCAGTGATTTCGTTCCAGACAGTCAACACTTACTGTGGCGAGGAAAGGTTTCCGCTTTTGCTCATTTTGTTGATAAAGATCAGCAATGGTACTACTACGTCCGTGCCGTCAACTATCATGGCAGACCATCCGATTGGTCCGACAAAGTATCGGGTTCTACCCATCGAATCATTAGTGATGATATTTTGTTCGGCCCCGACCTCGCTGAGAGATTAAGAGAATTAAATCGAATCAGTGACATTATTGGTGAAGGTGGCGTAAATTTTGAACAAATTAGTGATCATGCAAAAGCGCTTTTAAATCAAGAAGCACGCCAATACACAGATGAGGAAATAAGGGCTATAGAAGATGTGATCAATGCAGAACTGGCAGAAAAGGCTGGTTTAACGTATGTGGAAGGCAAGTTTTCGTTGATCGATAGTGAGTTAGAGGCGGTTGACGGGAAATTTGTATCAGTATCCACGCAACTAGCTGAATTAGAAACCGAAATTAGTTTGAAGGCCGAGCAAACACAAGTTGACGTGATCGAGGGCGAAGTAACAAACGTGGCCCATGATCTAAGTCAATTAACTGTTAGTGTCAATGGAGTCCAGTCCGAAGTGACATCGATTCGGTCGGGAATTGGTCACTTAGAGGAGATCGTAAACGGGAAGGCGACAGAGTATAAACTTCATTTCTCGTTCAATGCCTCAAGGGATTATCTCATCTTGTTGACAAGAGCCGATTTAACTGGAGCACGAAATTATGTAGCAGGGACTCTTTTTGGCCGAAGAGTTAGTGGGAATGTTGGATCAGGAAAAATCGAAGTCATTTTCAATAATTCCTCTAATGGAGATCGGGCATCGGGCTATTTTGAAGCAAGTGAAATCCAAACGTTAAATGGATGGAGTATGGTCACTTGCGATTACAAAGGCGAGAAGTATATCGCTCTTAGACACCAACTCCCCAATGAACACGACATTTGGAATACCGATACTCGTTTTTATGGACAGATCGGCTCTGATAGCGAAATGTTACTACCGGTTGACAACTGGGGTGGGAATCCTGACATTACAAACATTCAGCCATTCGAAAGTTCGAGACCAGTTGCTACTCCCATCATGAGAGCAGAAACGCGTATTGATCAAAACTCTCAGCAAATCGCCCTTCGTGCCACGGAAATTAATTCACTAGCCGGTCGTGTAACGCAAGCTGAAGCTGAATTGTCTGTACAAGCGACAGAGATCGCCGCTCGAGTTGAAAAGGACGGCATTGTCACAGCGCTTAACCTTTCACCAGAAGGAATACGCATCAAGGGAAGCTTAATCCATCTTGACGGAACGACATTAATCAATGATGGGGTCATTCAGAACGCACATATTGCGAATGCCGCGATCACAAGAGCTAAACTGGGCACAGCCGTTATTGGGACAGCGCAGATTGAGGATTTGGCGGTGACCTCTGCGAAAATTTCTAGTGTCAACGCGGATAAGATTAACGCTGCTAGTCTATCTGCAATTTCAGCCAATTTAGGCACAGTGACGGCGGGGATTATGCGGTCGAATAATAACAACATGGAGTTAAATTTAAACACTGGGACGCTTAACATGCGGAATACAAACTTTACACTTGGAAGTGGGGCTGACATTGAGTTTACTGACCCAGGGAACCGTCTATATTTTAAACAGTACGATCCAGTAGGTAATATTACAAGAAGTGCAGGTTTTGGAATTGGTCGATCAATTAATGATCGTTTTCCATATGGGTTCCTCGGAACAACAAATACAACTAAACCCAATCCTATTGATGATCAAAACTTTACAGGATTTATCACTAACACTAATCAACGTATGATTACAGACGGTATTGGAAATTCAGTAGTGGGGAGGATTTTCCACATTCGTGATCAAGCAGTCAGTTTTAGAAAAGGTGTTGCCTTTAATTTTAGTGATTCAACCACTATGAATATTTACCCCATCAATACAGGTTCTTACGACTACGTTTTTGGATCAAATAATAACAAATGGAAAGACATTCATGCAGATAATATACGAGCAGCCCAAGTATATATACGAAATCCTGTAGGGACGGGGGGATATATATTCGAAACGCAACCAGAAAGCGGTTCAGCAACGATGGTTTTTCGGGGGATTAATGTTTCTTTTTCTGGTTGGAATTATAACTTAGGGACGTCTTCGGCTCCATGGAACTTCGGTCGAATCAATCATTTAAGACCGAGTGGAAGTAGCCATAGTGTGGGCTCATCTTCAGAGCGCTACAATTTCGTTTATACCAATACTTTGGTTGAAGGCTCAGATATTAAAATTAAGAGCGATATTAAAAATAGCTTCCTCGGATTGGCATTTATTAAAGATTTACGTCCAGTAGATTTCCAGCTTGTTGAAAATGAGCAATACAAAACAGGTTTAATTGCTCAAGAAGTTGCAGCTGAATTAGAGCAACACGGAATAGACTTAGAAAAACAAACGATCGTTACCATTAATGATAGTGTTATGGGAGTTTCATACACACAGCTTATTGCCCCAACAATTAAGGCAATTCAAGAGCTAGATTCATATGTAAGAGACGAGGTCAATTCGCTTAAACTAGAAAATCAACGACTAAAAGAAAAAATAACAAAACTTGAGGAGAAGATAGCATGATTAAACTTCAAAATAAAGAATTAAAAGACGTAGCTGTATTTCTTAAAAAATTACCTTTGAATGGTAAAAAATCTGTCCACCGGATGCGGATTGTTAAGGTCTTGGAAGAACAAAACAAAAAGCTTGGTGAAGAAGAGTTGGAGCTTTTAAAAGAGTATGTTGAAACGAATGAAAAGGGCGAATTTGTCCATGAAAGCGGTAATCTCAAGTTTAAAGGAGACGTAAAAGAATTCAAGAAACAACAGGAAGATTTGTATAACGAGTATTTCGTCTTAGACGACACAAACTTAGAAAGTGCCCTTAAGACTTTGGAAGAAGTCGTGAACGACTACAATAAAGAGTTATCAGAAAAAGACGCGGAAGCTCATTTTACTTTAGTAGAAGCTTTTGAAAATGAAGGCGAATAAAGAAAAAGATAGGAATTCAATGTAATAAAAGAGTTTTCTAATGAGCCGTGGTTCATCTTTGAGCTAGCCAAAACCTAATTGCATGATTGGAAAATCTAGTGGTAGAAAATATAGAGAGAACGAGAAGCCGAGTAAGGCTTTTTATTATGTTTCAAAAAGTCAAAAAACAGGATATGAGGTGCTAAAATGCATAAAGAAGTTAATTATGTATTTGAATTTACTATGGATGGGGAGACTCAATCACATGTGGAATATCATTATATTGATGGGTATGAAAAAAGGCGATATAGATGGATAACCGATGGTGATGGTGGGTTCCCTCAGCCGTTAGATTTTAAAGGAACTGAAAAAGAGTTTAAAACAATTAAGCCAGTCTTACTTGATCAAGAGTTGGTTTATGAGAATTCTAGAGGAGAACAAACTTATAATCTTATTTATGATTTGACGGATGTTGACGTAGTAGTCATTCTTCCATTCACTAGGTACTATATGGGGGACAGACCCTATTATGAGTTCGGATTTAGCAACTTTGTTTATAAATTTAAATTTAAAGAAGACAATTAAATGGTAAAGAGAAAATCCTAATAGATTTTAGAAAGGAGAAAAGGGATGGAAGCCTTGCTGAAATGGTCAGCAGCTGTACTTGCAGCTGCTGTCTCTTTTTTATATGGGGAGTGGACAATTTTGCTATCAATTTTACTTACATTAGTGGTCATTGATTATGGCACGGGGCTAGTAGCAGCTGGCGTAACCGGAAATATTAACAGTCGTGTCGGTCTTATAGGGATTACGCGCAAGGTTTTTATTTTCGTTATGGTGGCAATTGCCCACATGATCGATACTGTTCTGCTAGAGGTCGGAATTGAAACAGAGGCTTTAATTTTTATGGCCGCCGTTGTTTTTTATATCGTGAACGAACTTATTAGCATCTTCGAAAATGCTGGTCGAATGGGACTACCGGTACCAAAGCAATTGAAACAGGCGATTTCCATTTTAAAAGGAGATGAATCAAAATGAAAATCTTTCTTGATCCAGGGCATGGCGGTCGTGACCCTGGTGCAGTTGCAAATGGATTGCAGGAAAAAGATCTTGTCCTCACGATCTCCAAGCAAATTCGTGACATTCTCACCTCTGAGTTTGATGGTGTGGAAGTAACCATGAGCCGGGAGAATGACCGCTTTTTATCGCTGACAGAACGAGCGAATGCTGCCAATCGCTGGGGCGCGGATTACTTTTGCTCCATTCATATTAATGCGGGCGGCGGAACGGGGTTCGAAACGTTTATTCATCCAAATCCATCTCGCGAATCGGTGAATGCACAAAACATTATCCATCCTCGGATTCTCGCGGAAATGAACGTTAGAGATCGAGGAAAGAAATCAGCCAACTTCGCTGTTTTACGGCAAACGAACATGCCTGCCATTCTAACGGAAAACCTTTTTATCGATAACCCGGCGGATGCCGCCCTTTTAAATGAGGATCAATTTATTACGAAGATCGCCCGCGGTCATGCAGAAGGAATTGCAGACGCTTTTGGGCTCAATCGGAGGGCAGGGAGTACTAGCGTTGCGAAAAAGCAAAAAGCAGCAGTGGGCGCTTCCAAACAAGATACGACATCTGGCTATGATCTCATTCGGCGTTACTTTCCCAACGTTGCCGTCTTACAACGGCAGCTGATCGCAGTCGGAGAAGACTTATCACGCTACCGTGACGATGGAGTGCCAGGTGAAGAGACGTTAACTGCAATTAAGTCGTTCCAACGAAAAGAGAGAATTACTGTAGATGGAATTCCAGGGCCAGTGACTCAATCCCGTCTACTGCATAAGCTTCAATATTCAAGAGTACTTTACTTGCAAAATCCGATGATGAAGGGAGAAGACGTTCGACAAGTTCAACGCGTGGTCAACGTCAATCCTGACAGCCTTTTCGGTCCACAAACGGAAAGGGGTGCTCGCCATTATCAGCAAAAGCACGGACTACAGGTCGACGGCAAAGTCGGTCCACAGACATGGGGGCACATGTTCGGTTAAAAACAAGGAGGAACAGCACATGAATGAAGAAAAGATACGAAACATTAGTGCAGGGACGGTTACTCGGTTTATTCTATTAGTAGTTGCACTCATAAATAGTGGGTTTGAAATGGCGGGTATTTCGTTCATTCCCATTGACGAAGAAGGCGTTAGCACCTTCGTTTCTCTTGCCTTTTTAGGCGGAGCGTCGCTTTGGGCCTATTGGAAAGATAACGACATCACCCGAACGAAAGAACACCTCCGATGAACCACAGATCAAAGCCTCGGTCATCCTGACAGGGGCCCTTCCCCTTCCCTATGCTCCGCAACATTCCCTAGTAGAAAATACAAAAACAACATATTGACGCAAGTGGTTATTCATGTTATATTATTACTTGTCCAACGCGATCAACTTCTAAGATACTGAGTTTAGATGATTGTTCGAGCATGGAAGATAACGTGCCGGTGTGGCGGAATTGGCAGACGCGCACGACTCAAAAGAGTCAGATTTCCGCGATACATACACGTACGACATAAACGTTGATATAACGCTGATTCTCCGTAAGGAGGGTCAGCGTTTTTTTCGTCCTCCGCGTCAGATTAATTGTTTTACGGTATGTGTTCGGATAATTAAGCTGAACGGAGGTGAAACGTTTGTCACGGAGAAGAAAAAATGTAATTAATACGGTAAAAGTCGAGGAACAGACGGTAATCGATGTCGAGGATTTCGAAACGTCAGTCCATTTATTTTTACGAGATAGGAAGATTAAGAATCTTAGCGAGCATACGTTGAAGTATTACCGCACTGAACTGTTAGGAACAATGCGCCAACTAGAGCGTCAAGGAGTCGAGACGCATCCTTCTACGATAACGGACAGAACGATTAAAGAAAACGTTATCCTTGATCTGATGGAAGCGGGAAGGAAGGAAACAACTATCAATGCAAGATTACGGGCACTACGTTCATTTTTCGGATTTCTTAGCGATGAAGGAATGATTGCGCAAAATCCGTTTGATGACGTAGGCTTAATTAAGCAACACAAGGAGATCATCCAGACATTTACACGTGCGCAATTACGAGAAATCCTTTCGCAAGCTGATCAAGGTACGTTTACCGGCGTACGAGACTATACGTTAATGCTGCTCATGGTAGAAACGGGCGCGAGAGTACGTGAGGTTTGCGATATTACGATTAACGACATTAAATGGGAGGATAATCAAATCAAACTTAACGGTAAGGGCGCGAAAGATCGCCTTGTCCCGTTCCAAAAGACGATGAAGCGTCAACTCCGTAAGTATATGGCGGTAAGGGGGCACGTATCGGTAACGGATATTTTATTTGTCAATATTGACGATAAACCGTTAAGTAGACGGAGAGTCCAAGAAATTGTAGCTAAATATGGGCGCATGGCTAACATTAAAAACGTACGGTGTAGCCCACATACATTCCGGCATACATTCGCCAAGATCGCGGTCCAAAACGGAGCCGACGTGTTTGCGCTACAAGCCATGCTCGGACATACATCGCTAGAAATGGTACGTAATTATGTAAATCTATTTTCTTCCGATGTTTTTGAAAAACATAAACATTTCTCGCCCGTAGAGAACCTTTTCTAATCCTTTAAAAGGAGGACGGTAAAGTTGAAACGAATCACGATGACTCATGAAAAAGAAGGTTTCATGGACATGATGACGAGGATCATCGTACTACTCCCGTTAAATCTAGCGTTAAAGACACTAGGCGTAATAGCCGCTATTACAATCATCGGTATCCCTGCCTCGGTACTACTATTTAAAATGGCTAACATGTTATGGTACAAGACCTATAAGCTTGAGTGCCCGTCCTGCGGTAAAAAAATATCGATTCAAGGCGGATCAGAAGCCACAAATTGCATGTACTGTAAAGAGCGTATTGTCGCTACTTGGAGAAAACCGGCCTAGTGGGGAACCGAAATGACACTCGTTAAAAAATTAAAATAAAGGAGACGATTAAAAATGAGCAACAAATATTTAGAGTATTTAAACGATTTTGTGGAGCGTGAGCAAATCCTAAAACAATTGCGTGAGGGCAATCTACTAAACATAACGTTAGCACCGGAGATTGGCTTCACGCCGCCGAAAGCGAGCCAAAAAGAGATCGCACAGGCGTATTACCGATTTACGATGGACAAGTCGCATAATCTATCTGTTTTAACCGGAGGGGAGACGCCCTGCATCATCGAGGACGATAATAAAGGTGTGATTACACAGCAAGAGATTGTTGCTGAAATTGAGAAGCTGCTTGCATACGTTAAGGGGGATGATCTCGCTATCGCAACAAGAGATCAAGACGATCAAAACACGGAGCTGGCGATTAAAAACAAACACATTGAGACAGTTGCGCAGCTGACATTGCGCAGAGTCTAACATTTCGAGACGTGACCAAAAGCGGTCACGTCTTTTTTCGTTTGAGTACGTTTATATTCGAAAGTTTATATCTCCCCGTCACGGGACGTGTAGGCGCATATGCGGACGTATTTATGTGCGAAATCGTCTTCGCTACGTGTAATAGTAGTGAGGGGGTTTTCGGGATGAACGAGAAAGAAACGAAAATATTCGTAAAGATGTACGTTGATGCCGTAAGTAGCGGGTTAATCGCCGATATGGGACCCGACAATTGGCAGACACTTTGCGTCATCGCCTCGTATATGGACGAGAATGGGCGATGTTACCCGACACAAGCGCAGATTGCTCGTGGACTTGGCGTAAGAAGGGAGACGGCGAATCGTCGAGTAAAAAAGCTACTAGACTATCGATGGTGCGGTCGACCGATTATCGAAGCCTACCGGAAGAGAAACGGAAAGGGCGTATGGGAGAATACGGAATACGTGATTTCGGCAATTAGTCAGCTACGAATATTTGACGCTGAACCGGAGGATGTCCGTCCATGTGACGCGTAACTAACATGGCTGTAGCTAACATGGCTATACGTCACACTAACAAGAACCACGTATTAACTATAACCACGTATAACAAGATAAATAATTGCGCGATGCTTCGCATCGCCTGAAAATCAAAGATTTTCAGTCCTATTAACTCCGTTCTTTATAAGCGGAAATAATAAGCGAAGTAAGGGATAAGACGGGTGGATGCGAGTGTATACGAAATAAAATCCGAAAAATTTTATCGAAAGTGTGCGAAAAAAGAATCGGGAAGTGTATTAAGAGTGAGGAGGCGATAATGACGTGTCGGCTACTCCATAACGTATATAATCGGTTACTACAATAAACGTAGTAAAATCGTAGTAAAACGTTGATATATCAAGGGTTTCAAGCTACATCCCTTAAAGAAGTGAATATAAACGTAGTAATTCGAGTACACACGAAAGAGGAAGGGAGGGCGCTAATTTTAAACGTATGTAAACGAAGTAGGATAATTAATGCGCCAGTCAAGCAGAGCTTGACTGAGTGAATGCTACGCATTCACTCCCGTATTACATAAACAAACATCGTTATAAACGCTAAAACATAGCCACTCTCGTAATATTTGAGATAAACCGCAATATTCCGTTAGTTACGCGCGTGACGTGTGTAAAAATCCGTTAAAAGTCGTTTTCATCCGGAGGGCGGTAAGTTCCGAGGAATGGGGTAAGGGTAGCAGTTATTATTAGGGACAATGAAACAAAAAGTGGCGTCAAACGCAGTTGTGACAAAGGATTGACCGTTATTTGTAATGCACACGAAAAGGCGTATATTTTGCCGTTTTTGCACACGAAAAGGCGTATATTTTAGTTTTCGCTGGTAATCGATAAAAGGGGGGAATCAATATTGGCAAAACAAAGACCATTTATGGACGGATTGAAGAGTGACGCATTCCGCATACACATGGAGCTTAAAGACAGGTTAAAGGTTGTCGACAGTGAAACCGGCGCGGTACTAGATTATTATCGACCGGAGCCCGTCATGTCAGAAGAAAAAAAGCGGTCATTTAAGTTCATGACAGAATTAGACTACCACGCGGACAAATATGGCGGCTTCATTATTGCTTTTTTCGAGGGAAGTAGACGGATGACCGATATATTTCCAGACCTTACCCAAGCAGACTACGCGAGGTTACTTTACGTATCAACTTATACTGCATACAGCGAGAGAGATGATCTCCATTGTTATCTAAAGCACGATAACGGTCACTTTATTAATCGGAGTAGCTTGTTTAAATTACTCGGGGTTGCACGCAATACCTTTTCCGCTTTTTATCGGAAGTTAATAGATAATAACATCATTCAGGAGTTGGACGGTAAACTAGCTATTAATCCGGAGTTTTTCTTCCGCGGAGAAATAAAAAAAGTGAGCCATTTTCATTCGAGAACGACAGTCCATACGAGAGTATTTAGGCGCACGGTTAGAGAACTCTACCAAAAGTATGGCCGAAGGAAAACTAAACAGCTAGGTATCTTGTACGCAATACTTCCGTACGTTAACTTTAGGTACAATATCCTTTGTCACAACCCTACGGAAAGTAATTGTGAACTTATTCATCCTATGAAACTAGGCGAGTTGGCGGATAAACTAAGATACCGAAACGCTAGTAAACTAAAAACCGCTATGAGAGGGATTCGGTTTGAGGATATGCCCGTATTTCAATTTGTAGAGGATGCGCACGATAACCGACAACGTAAAGTAATCGTTAATCCTGCGTTATTTTACGCAAGTGGCGGCGAAACGCTAGAGACGGCAAAGGTGCTATTTCAACAAAATGGCGGCAGTGGCTACAAAAAGGATATATAGGGGTAACAGTGTGACCATAAATGATAAAAGATTAAAAATATCCAATTTAACAATATCACACTAATTCCGCATATCCAAGCGGAAATACGGAAAGGAGGAGAGTAGGTGACACAACCGAGGGAACCGGGGAGCGGAGCGATTGCATTTGCAGCCAAATATGTACGCGATCTCGACTTTGAACAAGCATTAATCACGTTGGGACGATTAATGGACGGACAATTACACGATCCGCGAGACAAGCGGGTAAAGCGGTGTGATTATTGCGGCTATTTTTGGCGGGATGAGACGAGAAATAATCGGAAACAGACGTGTTCCGCCGAGTGCAGACGAGGGATCAAGACGTTACATCAAGCGGCAAGACGAGCAAAGCAAAAGGCGCGGAACTCGGGAGGCCGAAAGCCCACGAAAAAGGGAGAGTATTACCGGCGAGAGCACGGGCTATGGACAACTGAAGGTGAAATGTTAAAACATGTAAGCAAACACGAAAGGCCGTATCCAACGCATAAAGTCGCTCAAATAGACGCGGCAAAGGGGCGAGATCGACTGACGGGCGGGCGTAGGAAACCTAATTACTATGTCCCGTATAGCGGGGACGAGAAAGACGGAGGGCACGCCTACAATCACCGAGTCAATTTACGAATACCGGAGACAGACCGAGAACCGAGCGAACTAAAAACAGGAAAAATTGACGATGTAGACGCGTATCTGCGCATGCGATACTCGGCAGAAACCTTAAAAAGGGAGCGGAAACGAGCGTCACAATTAAGTCGTAAGTTGGGACTATGCCCGTTATAATAAAGGATTAAAGTCCTATTTCTCCTCTCTTTACCATCCTTTATGATAAATAACATGGATATTATTTCCTTGAGAAAATTTTGATGGTTAGTAATAGGAAAGTATTAGTCGTTTCGATTACGGATAAAAGTAAATGGTAGGTTAATAAGAGAATAGGTAGTGGCAGAAGGCAGTCGATTCATCTAGTAGATGCCCAAGCATTCCAATGCGGGTGGTTTTACTAGGCAGTACAAAAAGCCCCATGGCCTCCTATAACTTACTGATCTGATTACATAATGATCGACAGAATCTTTTTAAGTGGTCAAGGGGGTTTCAACATGAAGTTCTTAGATGTGAACCAACATCTCTCGGAACTCGATGAACACATTAAAGTGTTAAAATCATATGGAGATGTGTTCGAGGCAGTTGAAGCAAGAATCACGCGCGTCATTAATATGGATGGAGCATTTAAAGGTGAAGGTGCAAAGGGAGTCATTTATAATCATGCCCATATGCAGCTGCCAACGATTCGTTCGATTCGAGCCTTTCTGATTTCTTTCAGTGAGACACTTGAAAAAATGAAAGCGAACATCACTGAGTATGAGCCTGCGTCAAATGGCTCGGTGTCAGAAGACTTTTGGAAAAATCAGCTACCAAAAGCATATGACCGTTACGAAGAAACGCTAGCGGAAAGAGAGGCAGCGATTAATCAGGCGACAGCCGAAGTGAGCCATATCTTACACCTCGGCAAGCTTCAGACAGGCGACGTGTACAACAGCGTCGATAGTGCACGCAAACACGCAGATACGGTGTTAGAGGGTTTATATGATCTCGACCAAGCAGGTGTCGAATTAATGGCCCAAGTACGAACGAAGATGGAAGAATTAAAAGCGACGATCCGGCAGGTGTTGGATTGGAACATGACCGGTGGCGTGACGATGAAGGGTGTCAGCATCATGGAGGTAGGTGGGTATTTTGCCAACAACGCGACCTTGCATGAGAAAGCGCCAGCAGTCGATACGAGTAAGGTGAGTGCGGGTGTGCATGATCCGGCGCTAGCAGGTAATCCTGCGTATATGATAAGCTATCAGGCGTGTTCTTTCAACGACTGGGCCAATCCGGAATTACGTGAGGATTACGAGCTAATTTATGAAACAGAAAATACCTCGAGCGCTTCGATAGGACAAGAAGCCGGATCTGCTGTACTTGATTTTATCCCAGTCGTCGGTAATATTAAGGCCGGGGTTGAAGCGGTCATAGGAAAGGACCTCATCACTGGTCGTGAATTAGAAGATTGGGAACGAGCCCTTGCTGGTGCTGCAATTATGGGTGGACCGATAGTAAAAGGGGCATCTAGGGGAGCAAGGTTAGTTAATAATGCAAGTAATGTTCCTGTCCATACAGTAAACAATAGGACACAAGCATTAAACCATGCGAAGGATTTAGCGGGTGTTCCAAGATCTCAACAACCTGTCCGTCAATGGCAAGTTGGCGATGATATTACTAAGAAAGGTGCGGACTATAAAAACTATCAATATAATGCAAATACAACTCACCACGGGCGTTACTATGAGTATGATACACCACAGGGGAAAAGGGTAGTTGTTGATCATATTAATGATGGAAGAAAGCATGCCCATGCAGGAAAACCTGATCCTAGAGTAAATCAGTTTGATTACGACTTCAAAGAAAACAGATATAAAAATATATACGGTCCGAATGGTGACCACCATATCTATTATGAATAAAAGGTGAAAATTATGACAAACCGTAATGAGATGATTCAAAGGAAAATAGCTATGATAAACGCAAGGAAAATAATGGGAGAATTTGAATATTTACAACTTATTAATTTTGAAGAGCAGGAATCTCACTGGATACACTTATTCCAACCGAAGCTTGAAGAATTTCTCAAAATTAATTCGAAGCCGACTTATGAGAAGGTCGAAGGTGATATAGAGAAAAACTATATTTTATGGATCGAAGATCGTTTAAATTTCCTAAAGAATGTAAAAGAGTGGCTTATAGGAGTTCCAAATTGTTCTGTATGGGCGAATGTAAAGGTATTAGATTATGCTAAAGCGATTGAAGAACTTTGGCTTTTCTCTGAAGACAATAGTTTTTTGATTGCTGACAAATCGTCAGGGGTAGTTGTGCAAACATTCTCCGAAGAGAAATGTTATGAGATCCATATAGGTAAATGTGATGTTAAATCTATAGAATCAAATTGATTCAAATTAGAAATGAAGAATAATAGGCAGCTTCTCTACGAGGCTGCTTTTTCTATTTTCGGTAAGGAGGTGACTAAATGACGTTAGAAAAAGAAATCCGCAAACTCGCCCGCCTACACTGCGCCAACTTTAACGCCGCCACAGAAACGGAATGCCTCTATTACGACAAACCGTGCCGATATTTCAACGAAAAAGGACGGTGCTCCTACTTCGAGACGGCCGTACTTCCGTCAGACGAAGCGCTACAAACGCGATATTGGAACGCGATCACAGGCGATGCCCAGCCCGTTTATTGCGCTTATTGTGGCGAGCCTTATGAGCGGAAGTCTAACGCGCAAAAATATTGCCGTAAGTGTGCGCCGAGAGTTGAACGAGAAATGAGACGGCTTAGGGACCGAGAATATCGACAAAGAAAACGACGGAATCAAGAAGAAATTAGTCGATTTTAGCGGGTATATGACGCGATACAGCAACGTTACTTATTGCCGAGTGTATTTGGTAGAGTAACGGCTTTTTGACGTTCAAACGCGTCGCATTAATTAACGAAAGTAAAGGAGGCGGAGGATGAGACGCTACGGAGAAAACGTAAATGTGACCGAGTACCACGTAGGTACAGCCGTCGAGCGTAAGCCGATGACGTTGTGGCCGGACGGGACTCTAACGGATATACAAGTACGTGAGTATCCCCCGACAGCACGTAATCACACGGCAGTTATTGACGTCTTCCCGCACATGGTTGCGACAGATGACGGCGATTATTTTACGGTGGTTGACGTGGTGATCGCAGACAAATCAAACGGAGAGCCAGTTTTGACGTACTGTAAGACGTTCAACCCGCGCGATGAGCCGAGACGCATCGAGGAATACACGGAGTATGACGCTGTTTACAAAGCTGAAAGAATGGGCTTTAAGGAGATCGCGGAGGTGAACGTATGGCCAAGCATGACAAATTACGGTCAAGGCGAGAGCTACGCAATCGAAAGCGCCTAAACGACGGTGATTCGTGGACAAAAAAATTGATGCATGAACTCGAAGCTAAAAAATCGAAAAAGGATGGCGGTGGATCGAATGAGTGAACAAGAAGTACAAACAAACGTAAAGATGGATGAGCAACCTGATTATAAAAAACTATACGAGGAGGCACAAAACCGTCTTAATCAGATTAAGCTACAGATTAGCTGTTATGCGGTGCTGAAAGATGAATACGTCCATCCGTCATTACACGATGATTTTATTGATCTTGCGGAGAGGATAGGGATAAAAAAGGAAGAGGATTTCACAGAATTGGTTCGCTTTTACCAAGATCATGCCGATCTCTCTCGAGTTAAATCAGACTCACCGGCAAGCAAGTATTTAAAATAAAACTTAAAAAGGAGATGTTTAAAAATGGAAAACTACGAATATATCTTAACCACTCAATCTGTACAAAACGAGGACGGTAGCTTCTTTAATCCTCATGAGTTAATTTCAGTTCCCGAGGATAAGGCGAAAGAACTAGCGAAAACAGGACAAGCAATTAGGATCGACACTCGCGTCATGGACGAGCTACAACGTAAAGTAAGACGCGCAATCAAGCAGGCGAAGAAATCTATCCGAGAGATGCGCGAGAGCGATAATCCGTATTATCACGACCCAGCCGTACTTGATTACGAGATTAAACGAGTTGAGGACGCGCTAGACCGAGAAGTTAACGAGATTAACGAGCAGTGGAAACGAGAACGTCAGCAAATGATCGACGAGGCGACCGACATCGCCGCAAACTATACGGTTAGGGTATCGTCAAGTGATCGTGATAAAGCAGAAGTAATCGTCTCTGACTTCCTTTTTGGATCAGAGACCGGTAATAAAGCGGATGCTTTGTCCGACTTTCAAGCGAGATTAGCAAGCGCTAGTCCTTCCGTTTTGCAGGCGATCAAAGCGAGATATGCCGATATTAAACGCACATTAGACACGCATTTTAACACGCTTGATGCGGTGGTTACAATGTCGGCAATCAACCGTCAACCAAAAGAAAAACTCGTAAAAATAGCGGTTGAGCAACTACCGGTAAACGTGGACCACGATTATTTTGTGTATAAAACGATTAAACAGAGTAGAGATAGATTTGCTTGGCAGGCGTTAGACTCGGTAGAATCGGCAGGCTCACTAGATGCTCAATTCCGCGCGTTAGATCGGATGGGCAAATAAGTAGCGTTTAAAATCGGCGTACTTCAACACGAGGTACGTCGGCTTTTTTTATTTCGCGTTACTCTCGATCATTGATTCGTTGTATAATATGTAGGGATTGGTTACAAGACGAGTTCTTTACGTAACATTAACCTAGTGCGTCGTTCACGATGAGCGCTGTCTAAAAACCCGAGGGTTCGTTATATCCGAACATTAAGCCGTAAAACTCCCTTCTATCAACGGTATACAGGCGCAAACACAAACGAATCACATACGAGAGATAGACGGAAGATGCCCGACGATTCTCCTGAATGAAACACGATTTTATGCAAGATTTTATTCATCGGTAAATTACGGTAAATAGCGTATAATCAACGTTTGTGGTACTGCATATTTGCGAGGATATAGCGAAAGGAATAAGGACGCGTGAAACCGTTGATATAATACGGTTTTTGTTTTCGTCTAGTTAACATAATCTATGGTATCGGAACCAATTGTGCATAACGATGAATGCTACATACATATTACAACCCAAAAACGAAACGGTACCAAGAACACGAAATGAAAAACGGAAACAGAACATCCTAATGAATAGTAGCGATAATGATGATGGACCCTTTACTTATCGTTTTATTGCATTTAACTAGACTGAATCGCATGCCAAAACCGAAATAAAAAACGGAATTACGCATGAAGGTACGCCTATTAATATAAGCGCTCTGTCCGATCCAGTCTCGATTATTTATCACGTCTATTATCGTGTAACCACGTAGACTTACGGATTAAAGCCGTTAAGTTAGCTTACATACCTCCGATAAAGCGTATAACGTCGATCTCTATCGTTGATCGTGAAAGATTTAAAGAGTCGAGGTGTTACGCACTTAATGTGGTTTACCGATGATACGTCCTTGTAATCGTTGGTTAATGTTCATCGATGCCTCGCTTATCGTATCAACGTAGACACACGAGTATTGACGGTTAATCAACGGAATCTAACGCCTAACAACGGGGTATGGGCCTGTTAGATAACGTGATAACTACGTTAATAGACGCAATGACAGATTAATGTGTACAGACAGCCGACAAATATCGAGAAAAATTTGGGTAATCACTTCGCTAAAAATCGAACGTTATAGCTGCTCTCGTGCCCAGCGTTCGTGATTCGTCGGTACGGGAGGGGGCGGGGATCGGGTGTTTTTGTCGCGCACTGACCCCCGTAACATTCCGACAAAAATTTTAAAACCGAGGGGTAACGAAAGTGGATAGAGGTGTGATATATGAGTGAAGAATTGTTAAGTGAAATGGAAAGGTTAAAAGAAATCCTAATTGCTTGAGCCACAGGAGATTTTCCGGATGAACAGGAATATAGAGAATTACGGAAGAAATTTATTTCAAATACATCTATAAGAAGAAAATTATTGCCAGAATTTATATTTAATTGTCGTACTTTTTCAGACTATTGGGGATTTATTAAAGAAAAATCAGATACATATCAAGGTAGGCGGGACTTTTTAAGAGATGCTTTCGCTGATGTTCTACTATACTTAGAAGAACAATCATTATGCTCAACACCCATAGATGAGATTGTCCTGATGTCGATTTCAAATAACAATATTTACTCATACGTCCAAGAAAACTGGAAAAGAGCTATAGACAGGAGAAACAGTGACCCCGAAGGTGCTATTACTATGGCTAGAACACTGTTAGAGACTACATGTAAACATATCTTGGATCAAGCAGGGGAGTCTTATAAAGATAGCGACGATTTACCTCAATTATATAGTAAGATTAAGCGTTTATTGAATTTGGCACCGAGTGAACATACAGAGAAAATATTTAAACAAATTCTTGGGGGCTGCGTATCTATTGTTAACGGATTAGGTTCCATTAGGAATAAAGTGGGAGACGCCCACGGAAAAGGTATTATAGGGCCGAAACCCTCTCCTCGACACGCTCAGTTAGCAGTTAATACGGCAGGTGCAATGGCTGAGTTTTTGATTGCCACGTGGGAGGAAAAAGTAAAAAGGGAGAACTAAAATAGTTGAAACGGCCACTCCCCGGAGCCGATCCGAAAACAAAAGCGAAACTATCACCGTTAGAACAGTGGCGCAGAAGGCGCAAGCAAGTACGTCCTATTGCCTGTGGATAAAAAATCGTGGTAATATTAAAAATAATTACCAAGGGCGGTGTTGGACGTGAATAGAAACGAAAGTATGCCGGCAGTCATTCTATATTATTTTGGATGGATTCTTACGATCGCGGGAGTTGTCGCAGGCCTATATCTCGGATTTACCTTAGACCTACCCAAAGATGGGTATACTTATCTAACTGATCCGCATCCATTACGTTGGGTTTACGGATTTTCTACGATAATTGGTTCCGCGGTGTTCGGATTAATTCTCGTTGGAATATCGGAGATTATCGCAATTATTTCTGAAAAAAGTTACGAGCATAAGGAGCTACAAAAAAGCGTAATACGTCGGTTAGACGAGATTATCAAGAAAGATAGCGCCGATTGAACGTCCTGAATTAACGATACTTTCCGACAAAAATTTTAAAACCGAGGGGTAACGGCTTAGAACGCTATAATAAACATTCGCATATTTTCGTATTCAATTCGTAGGTTGCCAATCGGTAGTCTACGATCTTTTTTATTTTCACGGTTGACTATCGAAATTATCCGTGATATATTACTATATGTCCGACGCGTACTACTCGTGTAATTGCGAACCCGCGCACGATCGACATTCGGTTGATATGTCGGTGATTCTACGTAAAAGTAAGCAAGTAATGTGCGGTAGGACGAATAAGATGCGCTCTATTACGGTGAAGGATGCCGTTATAGCAACGTTTAACGTGCCGGTGTGGCGGAATTGGCAGACGCGCACGACTCAAAATCGTGTTCCCTCGTGGAGTGTCGGTTCGACCCCGACCACCGGTACCATTTATTTGAATTACATAGCGTGATATCAACGTTCTCTATGATGATAGGGGACGTTTTTTATTTGCCTCTTTTGCACTCTCAAAATTGTGTCGGCTGGGGGAAGAGTAGCACTCACTTCGAGCAGAAGAACAATAGCTTTTAAATGATTAATTAAGTCTACTCTAAAATTTAAAGCTTCTTTAGGGTTTTTGATAGATAGTTGAAGTTACCAAACTTAGACAATAATGAACGGTTACTCTTGGAAACCGAATTGCACTGTCTTCTGCTCGTCTTGTAATGAAGTTTAGTTATTCTGTTTACGACGGTTGATTCTGGGCTATCCTTACTTCCTTAGCATAGCATATACGAACATTTTTGCATAAATTCTCCTCTCTCTAAGTAATCCAGAAGGGGGCGTTGTAAATCCAAATTGGGCACATTCTCTATTAAACTATTTTGATTTTCTTCCAAACAAGTTATATTTGTCTGTATATATAATACTGTGGCTCGTTTTATCGTAAACAATTAAAAAGCTTTTAAAGATCAATCCTTTCCCTAGAAGGTTTATTCTATTCCCTCGTTCCGAGACATCGAATTTTTTAGCTTGCATATTTTCAGGTAATGATTTTAATATTTCATGGAGTTGCGGGGTTATTGTAACGACTGGTTTAAAAGAATTACAGATATGGCACTTGCCTGATGGATTACAGTCTGTACAGTAAAATTGATTACAATTTGCACAAAGGTTCAATTCTTCAGCTGATATGGTATGTAAACAAGATTGACATTCAGTCGCATGATTATGACATAAGGTTGAATGAGAGATTGCAGAAACTTCTTTACACTCGTCACATAACTCTGAACTACAGACAACACACGTTTTTTTCTTGTGATCTCCTAAGCATTTATGACAGTTTGAGCATTTAAATACTCTATTCGTTTTTGCAATGAGATTATCACTTGTTATTGTAAAAGGACCAATTGATTCATTCGTGACTGAACAATTGATGTTACTTTCAGTTTTGCTGATTAAATCTATGTTTACTTTGCCAAAAGGACTTTCGACGGTAACTTTTGCTGATTCGTTATTCTCTTTTAATAACAGTATCGCGACCGGTTCAATCGTGACTTCTTGTTGTTGAATTCGGCTTTTCTTTATTTGTTGATCGATTAAATTTTTTCGTTCCTTTTTTAATAAAGCAAGTTCTTCTTCTGGAGTCAGACCTTTAGAACTTTCGGCAAGTTCGTTTTCAGACTCTAATAGATCGTAATACTCATTAATTCGGTTTATTTCTTTTTGTAATGTTGCTTCATGATCCTTTAATTTTTCAGTAATAAAAGTTTGGGCATCTTCTTGAGCAATTGCATAAAGCTTTTGTATAGCTCCATCAATAAGATCATACGAGATATCAGTAATCTGTTCTTCCTTTATTTCATCTAAAAAATCATTAAGCTTTTCCTCTGAGGGAACATTTTCAAAGGTTCCTGTTTTCAGACTGTATTTAAACCCTTTTAGATACTCCTCAGTTAGGTAAAGGTTCACAGTGGTCTTAAACCATACCATGATAAAATCACTACGTTCAAATAAAGAGCTAGTTACTTGGAGGTTACAGTCAGGGAAACTGTCCTTAAGCTTGTCTAAATGAGTTTGAATGGTCGTCGTTATGGTACCACTACTAACACCTGAATTGTATTCAGCAACGAGTTGTGCGATTTTTTGTGTGAAATAAGTTTCAAAGGTGATATAAGTTGCATGTGGATCGTTTGTTTTCTCAAAAGTTATCACCATTTCTTCTTGACCATTAAATTCATCTCTATATTTTTCTGGGAAGAAGATCTTCCAATTAGATGTTGTCATCTGGTGCACTTTCATCCCTAAAAAATGGCAGCTCTCGAGAATATATGGTTTAAGTTCATATAGTTCCATTAGGTTCCTACTCCTATTGTATTTAATATCTTAGTCGCTTGATCGACATCTTGATCTAATTCTTGTTTTGCGGTTAAAAATTCATCACTGATTGAACGTAACTGTTCTTCAACCTCGGCGGAATTCTTTGATTCCAATATAATTTTGCCTATTCGTAATTCGAAGGATTCATCGTTGTTCTTCATATAAGATAGGATAGTATCTAATTCACCTATGACAACTTCAAAAAGGTTAACCTTGGAAGTGAGGGTATATAGAAGGTACTCATCGATTGCGCCTTTTGTTGGCATTGTATAGATTTCTACGTCATTCACTTGACCAAAACGATGCACGCGACCAATTCGTTGTTCAATTCTCATTGGATTCCAAGGAAGATCGAAATTGATTAAACGATGGCAGAATTGAAGGTTTAATCCTTGACCACCAGATTCGGAGGAGATGAATACTTGTGCCTCCTTATTTTTGAATCTTTCGATCGATTGTTGCTTTTCGCGAGAGGAAAGTCTACCGTGATAAGTAGTAACGGTAAAATCATGCTCTTCAAGCAATTCAGATAGTAGATCAATTGTTGCCCGATATTCGGAATATACAATCGCTTGCTCATCTGATTGCTTGAGTAGCTTCAGAAGCTCTATTGCTTTTGATGGTGCCGTAATTCGTTCGCCTAGTTGAATGAGATCTAGACAGTTTTTTTTGTCAACTCCATCAAGCCTTGGAAACATTTTGGTTCTTAAAGTACTTAACGAGGCTTGAGGACTACTGCAATTTTGTTTCAGTAAAGATAGTAAGATGAGGACGATTAGATGTACTCTAGTTTTATCCCAGCCAATTTGAATGTCACCTTCCATATACTTTTTATAAGTATCTCTGCAAAAATCGATTACTCCATTATGGAAGTTCCTTTCAATTTCAGTTAATTCAATTTCAACGTTTCGTATCACCCTTCTAGGTAGTTCCACGAGAGTATCAGATCGTCTGTGACGGATCATGACTTTGTTTAATAAATCTCTTAAAGCTTCAATATTTTTAGGCGTATAGCGATTAACAATAAATTGTTCACGAAACTTTTTTCTGCTTTTTAAAAATCCCGGCTTTAAAATGTTTACGAGGTTAAAAAGTTCTCTCATGTCGTTTTGAATTGGCGTTGCAGACATGAGCAATGTATTATTTTTTTGTATTGTATAAACAAATTTATATGTTTGAGTTCTGTGATTTTTAAGACAGTGAGCTTCATCAACCACTAATAAGTCGAAGGTTCGTTTATTGATTATTTCTTGTCTTTTCTTAGAGCGTACTAGATAAGGCATTGATGATATAAGTAGATTTTGTTCTTCCCAACCCTCTTCTTTTAAATCTGTTAACTGTATCTTGAATTTGTCGTTCATTTCGTCTCTCCACTGTTCTACGAGAGGGGCAGGGACTAAGATTAAGACAGAATTGATAAGACCTCGAACTAGAAGTTCTTTTATAATTAGACCTGCTTCAATTGTTTTACCAAGGCCTACTTCGTCTGCTAAGATCGCGCTACCTTGCATATCTCGCAGAACTTTAATAGCGGTTTCATATTGCCAAGGTCTAGGCTCTAAATAGACTTCATCTAAACAGATTAACCTATCGAATCCTTTTTGGAGTTGGATGGCTTGAGATTGTAGTTTGAGCTTAATATTTTTTAAGGGGGAAAGTTCTTTCGTCAAATGAAGCTTTTGCTGTTTTGAAACAGGAATAATGTTCATTACGCTTGTGACTCCTTAGAAAATATTCTAAACAACTGTCTGATAGATTGGTTTGGGTTTTAACTTAATTAAATAATCTATAAGTAGTAGCGGGGTCCTGTTAACCGAAAGGATGTGGATATAATCTATTATACAATGTGTTGATGTTTTTTCGTAAAAGGTAAAAGAAGTGATCTTGGAGATTCCCTAAGTATCAAGGGCTAAAAACGCTTTCTGCTAGAGTGTTCAAAAAAATAATTAAACATATAGATATCCCCGTGTTTTCTTCAAATCAATCCATTTCTTATCATAAAGAATCCCCGTTCATGCTCTAGTCACGCAAGCACAAACGGGGGGAATGAATTACTGCTCCACTTGATTAAATCCTTTAGGTAAGACGTATATGAACAGAGTCAGAAACAATGCAACGACAGCACTCCCTAATGCCCAAGGGAGCCAAGCAACGGATGAATGATCATCTAGTGCCTGTTGCGGTAAAGGGTTCTCTGTCTCAAACAGTCCAATATGACTTGCGATCATTTCTGTTGTGACTTTGTCTTCGCCATTGAAAGAGAGGGCTCGAATCATTTCGTCATATTCTTGTTCTAGCGGTTGGTCGAATTGCAACTTACGCACTTCATCTGGTACACGTACGGGCTCTCGTGCCTCTCCTGAGCTGTGATCATTTCGTAAAGTAGGCCGGATCTCATGCTCTCGATACTCAGCTGGATCTGTACGTGTAGGCTCCTCCGCGCCAAAAGAAAGGAGGGGAGAAAACCCTGTAAGAAGCATTGCTATGGCACCACAGCAAACAATCAAACGCTTAAACATCATATTCCTCATCCTCTGCCGAATGACGTGATTGTTGATTTTGGTAAAGGTGTTTAGCCACTGGTATCGCAATAGCAAGGCAAGTAATCGCGGCTAATATTAAAGCACCTGGAATAAATAGCTTTTGCTCTCTATGTTGGATGGATATGAATAGTTCCGCTATCGGATTGTTGGAACTAAAGTTTGGCATCGCCATATCAAGGAGCGGAGTGGTAAATAGGAAAATAATTAAAACGCTCCCGAGTGCTCCAATCCATGGTCCGATCATGAGCATTAAACGAATAACTCCTACCGTAGCTAGGATTAGCAATACCGTAATGATGGTCCATTGAATGGCCTGTCCATCCGACATTGTATAGATGTTGAGTCCATATATGCTAATGATTAATCCAAGAGCAACCGATAAAATGACATAAAGTGAAAGATGTACGGGAATTGGCAAAGCCCCATAATGGTGTGCCAAATACCCTATCAGCAGGCTGACAAGCAAGATAATCACAAGCATGACAACCGGTGGTGTAAATGGCTCGGTAGGTTCTTCCACTTGTTCCCCGGCAATGTTCACAGGGTTCGCTAAATAGTTGTAGACGTAATCATTGTAATAGCCATCGTTAATAGCATTATAAAGGATGTCATTCAAATTGTTGTGTACAAGTTCGGTCGTACCAATACTCTGTTTCCATCGGTCGTTTAGATCATCCGATTTGCCTTGTACGCTGGAGACTTGTGCAAACATCTCTTCGGTGGATCCAATTAAATCGTCTTGATGTTCACTAAGGGAAGACACAGTATCGCCGAGTAGTTGCACCTCCATCAGAGACGTTTGATGACTCACTTGCACTAGATGACCGTCAAGGCCCTCGATGGGTCCAGCTTCAATTTCAATAGGCTTGTGGTTACTCTTCATTTGATCTAAAGAGTTGCCCGCAAGATCTCGTGTATCATTAACCAAGGATACAATCAGCTGTTGTTCTTCTTTTATGTCATCACTTAGCTTGGAGAGCACGGCATTTGTATCTTTAAGGAGCTTATCCATTTCCTCACGTGCTTCTCTAGAGAACTCCTGGAATTGTTTAATATCCTCGGTCAGAAACATAAAGGATGTTACTTTATCTTTTGAGCCCATGATTTGCTCTCTTAACTCTTCCATACGAGCAAAATGTTTAATCGCTTTTTCAGCTTTGTCTCGATCTACAGTGCTACTAGAGTGATAGGTTCGCATCGTCAGTTCAAGCTCAGCAAGTAATCCGTAATAGTCCATGAGCTTATCAGGGTCACGATTTTGGATTGGCTCTTCAAAATGAGACGCGAATTCACTCGCTGGTTCGGATTCTAAAATCTTCTTCTCGCGCTCATGAATTTTAGTAATGAGAGAGTTAGGTACCTCGTCTCTCCTTTTTTCTAATTGATCCACGTAATGAAGCAGTTCTTCTAGGTATCTGTCGTAGTTAGATACGAGATCGTGGTTGTTTTTGATATTTGATTTTTGATCACCTAGCTCTTTCTCTAGTTGTTCAACAAGGGCAGTTGCCCTTTCCCAGATTGTATATGGGGAACGGTCGTCCTCAGGCTGCTCAGGCTCCGGTCCTGGCTCAGGATCTGGAGTTGGCTCAGGATCTGGCTCAGGCTCCGGTGTTGGCTCAGGATCTGGAGTTGGGTCCGGGTCCGGTCCTGGTACAGGCTCAGGATCCGTTATTGGGTCAGGATCTGGCCCTGGTTCAGGATCTGGAGTTGGCTCAGGCTCCGGTGTTGGTTCTTCCTTTTCCGGTTCAAGCTGGGTAAGCAATTCTTTTATGATATTAATTTGTTCCTGCATCCCATCAAGCGTACCTGGATTTAACCCCATTAAGTCCTCTTCTGGTGCACCTGGCCGCTGTGGTTCACCAGGGGTGATTTGAGTCAGATTCTCACGTCGGTTGAGAGTTCTTTCCATTCTAGAAATAAAGGCCGTCAAAGTATCCTGCTGATTGTAATTTCTAATGACATCCCTGTGTGATTGCGGCAGAAGGTCTACCTCTCGATTGAGTGCCTGAAACGAATGGCTCATATTCGTTTCAAAGCCATGCATTTGCTGATTGAGAGTACCCATTCCAGAATGAAAAGTTAGCAAAAAGTCGTACACTTTGCTTCCTTCATTTTCTAGTTGTGGCTGAAAGGGTTCCTGCCCTTCTCTAATCCGTCTCTCGCCATCTTCTAGTAATGCTTTGAGCTCAGTGGATGCATCATTTACCAACTGTCCATTTTCAAGATCAATCAACCGTAAAGAGTCAGCTACATCGTCTTGATAGGCTAGGTATGTGTCGATATTGTTTGTCAGTGTTTCAAAAGCCTTTTCAGCTTCTGTCAGGCTGCTGTGTGAATTTCCTGCAATATCTGTCGCCTCTTTTGAGTGGGAAAATAACTGGCTCAAGCGATCACGCTGGCGATCAATTTCTTTCCCAAGTTCTTCTGAACTAGGGGCGTAAAACGCATGCATTTCATTTAAAAAATTAATCTCTTTCTCTAGTACTTCATCAAAGTTCGTTTGTACCTCGTGGATTTCTTCGCTCACATAACGCCAATACATAGCTGTAACTTGACTGTTCAGCTTTTTTTGGGCCGCTTCTAGTTCTTTTTGGACGCGTTCTTGGTTTTTTGCGTTTAGATGGGGCGAGATTTCATAACGAATGTTAGTGATGCTAGGCATTTCCTCTTTAAATGACATAATGTCACGTGAAAAGGAAGAAGGGATATAAATGACAGCATCGTATTCTTTGTTTTCCAGCCCTGCTTGTGCGACGGGTCGGCTAACAACAGGCCATTCATACTCTGATTCACCGTCCTCAATCGTTAGGACCAAGTCTTGACCGAGCGTGACGAGATCATTATCTGCTCGAAGAAAACCATCATCTTCGTTTACAATGGCGATTTGATCTGTCGTGTTTTTCGGTCGAAACATAGGTTCCGAACCAATGTAATTAAAAAAAGCGAGCGGTGTCACCACGATGATCACAATGGCGATGAGTAGGCTGACACTGCTTTTCATGCTTCTCACAGTCTATGAATCCTCCTTCATTACATAAATATAGTCTATACGTCAGCATACGACGGTATGTCAACGATTTCCTTATAATCGTACCAGAAACAACGATTGATGAAAATCACTAATTTTGTGGAAAAGTGTAAACAGATGTAGAAGTATGTATATAATCATGAATATGACAGTGGTTATCAAGGGTTATGAAATTGTGAAAAAGAGGGTTTTAATGTTTTTTTGTAGGGGAATATGTAGAATTATGAAACAACATCGTACCAGTAGCAAGTGCGTGTGGAGATCGACTATAACACGAGATGAAAGGTTCATATAGAAGCATTCTAGGGAATAACCGTAAAATTACATAGGTAATATAGGATAGGTAAAAAGATAGCGAGTACACAGGACTACGAACTATGTAATTTAAAGAAAAAATAAGTAGATAAGTGAGGAGCAAGTAACGATTCGAAGGATTTACTATGATACTGATGGGGCACTAAGGTAGGTGATATGATAGGAATACTGGACTAGGCCAAGATGGCTGATGTGTAAAATATACCAAATAAACGTTGACATGATCATAATTCGACACTTACAATAATTACGCAATATACAAAAATTAATAAATATTAGGAGGAGATTTTTCATGGCACAAATTCGCATGACACCAGAAGAATTGCGTACTGAAGCTAATGAGACTCGTTCAGATGCAGCATCTTATCAAGATCTACTACAAAGAGGAGATGCACGTATTGAGAAGCTTGGCTCTACTTGGGAAGGGGAAGCATTCCAAGGCTTCGCTGCACAGTGGCAGGACAAGCGGAAGCACGTAGAAGAGCTTATCCAACTTTATGAAGAGCTTGGAGCACAAACGGATGATATTGCAAATGTTGTAGAAACAACAGACCAAGAAATCCGTAGCCGCATTGGATACTAATTCATATCGACGGAGCGCAATCGCGATTCATGTTATTGTGGATTGTGGTTGCGCTTTTTTTGGAAGAGGTGTTTTTCGTGTTCATAAAAGTAACGGTTGATTTGCGCCATTATATAGAAGGAAAAGAAATTGATTTGCGCCTATCAGACCAATACACGGCGCGCAAGTTCATTGACATTGTGTGGGAAGTTGAAAAGCTGAATCAAACGCGACGAGAGGGAGATTTTATTCGCATTGATAACAAGGCGCGTATACTTGGGGGAGATCAGATCTTGGCAGACCATGGTGTCACAAATGGTGATCGCTTAGTGATACTGTGACATAGGAGAGGGGCAGAACAGGGAAAATGAGTGAAAGAAAACGACGTTATATAGAAGAACAAGTAGGCATGCAGTTAGGAAAAGATGAAAACAGCCATTATACCATTACCTTTCAAAATGAAGAGATTAAATTACATGATACGTTAGAAGCAAAAGTATTAGACGGATGTGATCCGCACACGACAAGAGAAATCGAACAAAATGAAGACGACTTTGTAATTAAAGTGAAACCAGTGATCCCTTTGAGGTCGTTCGGTTCGCTTCGAAATAAAGAAGAAAGTGTAAAACTCTTTGTTGCCCACGCATTGATCCAAAAAGTCATCCAACATGATCACGATAAGCTGCATCTGATTGTTAGCCCAGAGAACGTGCTTGTCAGTGATGGATTAGATGTGACATTTATCCATTACGGTGTGAAAGACAGTATCCCCCCATATGAAACAGACCCTGAGAGATTATTTCTTGAATTACGTGCTACCTTGCTAGTGCTTCTAGATGGAAATCACCGATTCCATGAATATATGAATTATCATGACACATTAAAACTATCACCTAAAGCCAAATCTCTCGTCCAACAAACAACGTTAGAAGAATTACGTGAGCTTGTTCGTCATTGGATACAGAAACACGAGCAACAAGAAAAGCAATTACATAAAGTTCCAAAAACAAAGTGGACCATACAAAAGTGGGTAGGGATCGGGCTCATTGCCGCGCTTGTACCAGCAATCATCTATATTGTGTACGTCCTTGCGTTTTTACAGCCACGCCAAGAAGCATTTACCGCCAGCCATGCTGCTTACTTAAATGAAAACTATAGTCAAGTGATTGATACGCTTGAACCGTATTCACCAAACAGCATGCCACGTGTCGTCAAATATCAACTTGCGCAATCTTACGTCGCAGTAGAACCGTTGCAAGCCTATCACCGAGAAAACCTTAAAAATGTGCTTGTGCTACAGGCTGCTGAATCTTATTTTGATTACTGGATTGCGATTGGCCGAGGCGAAAATGAAAAAGCGATTGATATTGCTCGCGGGCTCCAAGATAAAGAGTGGCTCGTCTACGCTAATGTGAAGCGTCGAGAAGAAGTCAAAAGTGATGAGAACCTCTCAGGAAAAGAGCGGGAAGACTTGATCAAAGAGATTGAAGCGGAGATCGATGATTATATGCGAGAACTTGAGGAGTTAGCAGAGGAAGGGGAATCATTCCAACCGAATGCAGAACCTGCTGCCTCTAACGAGCTAGAAGAAGATGAAGGCGATACAGAAGAAGATGATTCAGACAACCAAGAAGCCAAAGACGAAGACAAAGACAAAAAACAAAAAGATAAGGATGGAGGTGATAAATAATGTCCTCGACGTTGTGGATCTTTTACGATCAGTATGTGCAAAGGGCAACGGTGGATGGACTCCCTACTTTCATTGGCCCAGGAGAACAAGCGACGTTACGTATTTCATGCTTAAAAAACGACATACAAGTACGTGATCAAGACGGTCAGTGTTTGATCATGACTGATGGTGAAGAACTGCATACACTTCCTTCTGGTGAGTCATGCGAATTGACCATTGACGGAAAGCCTTATTCCTTCCTATATGTTGGAGAAGCGCCAAGCGAGAAAAAGTATTACATGGGTCATGCTAATCTTGTGACGATCTCAAATGAGCCTTCTGCCAATATCGTGCTACCATCAGATATTGGAATGGATTGCACATTGCTATGCGAAAGAAAGGAATGGACGCTCTATCCGAAAGAAGGCACACAAGCTCCCTATGTGAACGGGAGGAAAGTGTCAATCCCGACCCAGATAGTAGACGGTGATGAGATGCTTTTCGGACGCGTGCTTTTGAAAATAATAGAGGGGGACATTTTAGTAGTTGAAAGTAGTGATGCGTATGAAACGACGCTAACGCAAGTAGAGACGCCGACGTCCCTCATGCAACAACAGTATCCCATTTATCGTCGTACACCGCGAATGATCTACGAGCAACCGACTGACAAAGTGGAATTCTCTATGCCATCTGAAGAAATAGATGATGTTGGTAGGCCGCTGTGGATGGTTTTGTTGCCGCCAGTTGCAATCATCGTAATTATGGTGACGATTTCCATTGTTTTTCAACGCACGTGGATGCTGTTCATGTCAGTGCCAATTATGACGGTCATGGCGGTTGTGGCGACAACGATGTTTTTTCGCGAGAAGAAAAAGCGAAAGCAAAAAGAGGAGAAGCGCAAGCGCGTGTATAGCCGCTATTTAGAGGTGAAGCGGGACGAATTACAAGCGCTAGCGGATGCGCAAAGGCATGCGCTTATGTATCATTTCCCCACGTTTGAACAAATGAAGAACAAGGCGCGTCGTGTGAGTAGTCGCATTTGGGAACGAACGATTGATAACAATGACTTTTTAGATATTCGAATCGGACGGTCGTCTGTACCCGCGAGCTTCGAATTAAATCAACCGAGTGATGAGTTATCGAATCGTGATCGAGATGAGCTGATGGATGATTTTGATCGGTTTCGTGAGAAGTATTCCCATTTAGAGAATGCGCCGCTGCGTTTAAGTGTGGCCCGTGGGGCGATCGGATATGTTGGAAAGCCTTCGATTGTCGAACGTGAAGTGTCACAGATCATTGGGCAACTTGCATTTGCCCACAGTTATCATGACTTACGATTTGTTGCGATTTTGAATGAGGAACAACGTAAGAAGTGGGAGTGGATGAATTGGCTACCACATTTTCAATTGCCTGGTACAGAGGCAAAGGGCTTCATTTATGATGAAAAGGCGTGCGACCACATTTTAAATCCATTGTATCATATGCTTCGTGAACGGGATCTAGCTCAAAAGGAGACTGTTGAAAAGAAACGTGAAAAGAAGAGGTTCCTGCCGCACATTGTCTTCTTCGTCGCAAACCGTTCATTGATTGCCGAACATGGCATTATGGAATATTTGGAAGGGAAAGACAAAGAGCTCGGCTTTACGGTCATTTTCTTAACAGATGTGGCGCAAAACTTAAATGAGCATGTGCATACAATTGTGAAAGCCGTTAATCGAAATGAAGGTGAAATTGTCCTACTAAGGAATATTTCCATTCACAAACGCTTCCAGTTTGATGCATACGATCCAGCGTCAAATGAAAACTATGCCCGAATGCTGGCCTCTCTGCATCATCAACAGGGCATGACGCGCTCAATCCCTGATATGGTGTCCTTTATGGAAATGTTCCCAGGGGTCATACAGGCGAAAGATTTAGAAATCAGAAAACGGTGGCAAACAAATGACAGCACTAAGTCCCTTGCAGTGCCAATCGGCTTAAAAGCCAAAGACGAGCTCCTTGAGCTAGACGCCCATGAAAAAATGCATGGTCCACACGGATTGCTTGCAGGAACAACGGGATCAGGAAAATCTGAGTTCTTACAAACATATATTTTATCTTTAGCTGTTAACTATCACCCCCATGAAGTCGCCTTTTTGCTTATTGACTACAAAGGGGGCGGAATGGCGCAACCGTTTAAAGGGATGCCGCACCTCCTTGGTGTCATCACGAACATTGCAGAAAGTGAAAACTTCAGTGCACGTGCCCTTGCCTCGATTCGATCAGAATTAAAGAAGCGCCAGCGCTTATTTGATGAACATACCGTTAACCATATTAACGACTACACTGAACTGTATAAAGCAGGTACTGCGAAAGAACCGATGCCGCACCTCTTTATCATTTCCGATGAATTTGCGGAGCTAAAAAATGAAGAGCCAGAATTTATTAAAGAACTTGTATCTGCGGCACGAATTGGTCGTTCACTTGGTGTTCATCTTCTCCTAGCAACACAAAAACCGAGCGGGGTCGTAGACGGACAAATTTGGAGTAACTCCCGTTTTCGGATCGCCTTGAAAGTACAAAATGCGACCGATTCAAGAGAAATTTTGAAGAACGAGGATGCCGCTTATATTAAAGAAACGGGTCGTGGCTATTTACAAATCGGAAGTAACGAGCAATACGATTTGTTCCAAAGCGCATGGAGCGGTGCACAGTACTTGCGCTCAGCCCATGACGGCGAAGAGGAGATTGCGTATGTGACAGATCTCGGTTTAAAACTTGTGTCACGAGCGGAGATAAAAGAAGATCGCGAGCAAGAAAGCATCACCGAGATTGAAGCGGTTGTGAACGAAATTGCCGCAACAACTGACGAATTGGCGATCGTTCCGGCCAAAAGCCCATGGCTTGACCCATTAGAGGAACGGATCTTTTATGAAGCGACAAGTTCAGAGGACGAGGCACAAGCCTTTCCATTTGCGCTTGCCGATGACCCAGAGAATCAGCGACAATTCCCGATTTGTTATGACTGGGGCAAAAGCGGCAATTTGATGATCTTCGGTACGAGCGGGTACGGAAAGTCGACGACGCTTTTGACGTTACTTTTAGCATTTGCGGAAAAGCGCTCACCAGAGCAAGCGAACTATTATGTGCTTGACTTTGGAAACGGTGCGCTCCTGCCGTTACGCCAGCTTCGTCATACCGGGGATTACATTAAAATGGATGAAGGACGTAAATTAGAAAAGCTTATTGACTACATTGAAAAAGAAATGGAACGCCGCAGTGAGCTGTTTATGGAGAAAGAAGTGAGCAACATCTCCGTATACAATGAAGTGAGCGATGAGCCATTGCCGTCGATTTTCATTGTCATTGATAACTACGACATTTTGCCAGAAGAATTTTCAGACCAAGCACCAGCATTTACCCGGTTCGCTCGGGATGGTCAATCGCGCGGCATTTACGTGTTTGCGACCGTCACGGCAAGAAACGCCGTGAAGCCTGTGTTGTTAAACAGCATGAACATGAAGATTTGCCATTATATGATTGAGAAAACCGATCTTACGTCATTACTCGGAAGGGTTCCATTTGCGATTGAATCTGTCCCTGGCCGGATGATCGTCGCAAAAGATAAGAACTGGCTTGCCCATACGTACTTGCCAGCAAAAGGAGAAAACGACTTTGAGGTGATTGAAAACGTCAAAGCGCGTATTCAAACAATCAATGATCGCTATGAAGATTCCAAGCTGCCAAAATCGATGGCCATGTTGCCAAAAACTTTGACACTTACTGGGTTGCGAGAACGTATAAAAGAAGAGCCACGATTAGGAATCCCACTAGGGCTAAACGAAGAGACGGTTCAGCCAGTGTATATAGATCAGGATGCCGGTGCGCATATGGTGATCGCTGGTGAGCCAAAACGCGGAAAATCAAACGTGCTAAAAGTGATACTCTCATTCTATTTTGAAACCGATGTGGAGAAAATCGTTTTGTGTGACGGTGTAGATCGTCCATTGTTTGATTTTAGCCGAAAAGATAAAGCGTTGTATCCAACCAATGCAGAAGAGTTACAGCATGCAGTAGAAGAGTTGAAGCAAGTGATGGAGGAACGGAGAATGCAGTACGATGAAGCGCTGCAAGCTGGGACGGAGATTCCTCAATTCCGCCCGTATCTCTTTGTCATTGATAGCTTCAACGAATTTAAAAAGATGTTAGGGGTTTCTAAAGAGCCAGCCTTTGCAGAGATGATGCAACTGTATGGTCACCTTGAGTTTCGGGTGATTGTGGCTGCCGACCATAAGGATGTAAGTCTCGGTCGTGGTGGCGTGATGGGAGAATTGAAATCGGCTCGACAGCTTGTCCTTCTTGTGAAGAAATCAGCTCAAAGTCTGGTCAGCTTTACTCATGACCGGACGGAGAAATTGGAAGATGGATTTGGCTATCACGTGGTAAATGGTAGAGACACGAAGATTAAGATTCCTGAAGTAGTAAAAGAAGAAGCATTCATACATTCATAGATGATTGGGCATCAGCGTCATCTTTAGGCGTTACTCTAGAGGGACTCGAATCCAAATCTCTCAACGAAGAGACACGGAAAAAGAAAACAAATTGTGAAGTAAAACATACCATTTAATGGAGAAGGGGTATGCGACATGAGCGATTATTCAAGTAGAATTAACGCGCTTAATCGAGAGATCGGCGTATTAAATGATGCCATTAGTGTGGCTCAGTCTCGTCGACAAGAGTTAGCGGAAACACGTCGTCAGTTGGTTACGGGGAAATCACAGTTGAGTACAGATGAAGAGTTGATCAAAAAGCCGGAAACAGGCGAACCTGGATCAATCGGTACACATGCGTCAAACCATGAGGATGCGGAGCGAAGCATGGTATTAAAAGGACATAAGGACTTACCGGTACAAGTGCAAGAGATGATTGATGCGATTGATAGTGAAAGAGACAGACTTCAAGACAGAATCGATGGCCATAGAAGAAGCATCAGCTCAAAAAGAAATACCATTAGACATTTGAGGGAAAGACAGCGTATAGAAAATGCAAGGAAAGGATCGTGATTGATCATGGAAATTAAAGTGAATGTTGCCGAAGCTAACGCCCTGCTTCAAAGTGTTGGTGAATTAGCGGGAAGCTTTCAAGCCGTTCCTGTCAGTACATCAGCTGATGACTTAGATATGATGACTGAAGTAGATGCGGTGAAAGTGGAGCTAGATGAATATGTGCAGGCGTACATGGCGGCCTTGTATCAAACAGAAGTAGAATTGCAGTCTTTAATTCAAGGCTATGAAACAGTGGATCATGAGCTAGCCGGTCTAATGAAATAGTCGATAACGAGTTCCATGCAACCATTAGGATAGGGGCGACGGTCGAAGAAGCCCCCATCGCTCCTATAAGCTAGTAATCTGGTGAAGTACGATTCAAATGTTCAAGGGGGATCTTACACATGAAATTCTTAGATGTGAACCAACATCTCTCGGAACTCGATGAACACATCAAAGTGTTAAAATCATATGGAGATGTTTTCGAAGAAGTAGAAGCAAGAATCACACGTGTCATCAATATGGACGGAGCATTTAAAGGAGAAGGAGCACAAGGAGTTATTAACAATCATGCCCATGTGCAGCTGCCGACGATCCGCTCCATTCGCGCCTTTCTGATTTCTTACGCCGAGACACTCGAAAAGATGAAAGCGAACATCACTGAGTATGAGCCTGCCTCCAATGGCTCTGTGTCAGAAGACTTTTGGAAAAACCAGCTACCAAAAGGATACGATCGCTATGAAGAAAAATTAGAGGAACGAGAGGCGACGATTAATCAGGCCACGGCCGAAGTCAGCCACATCTTACACCTCGGCAAACTTCAGACAGGCGACGTGTACAACAGCATCGATAGTGCACGCAAACACGCAGATACGGTACTCGAAGGCTTGTATGACCTCGACCAAGCCGGTGTCGAATTAATGGCCCAAGTACGAACGAAGATGGAAGAGCTAAAAGCGACAATCCGGCAGGTGCTAGACTGGACCATGACTGGTGGCGTGACGATGAAGGGTGTCAGCATCATGGAGGTAGGCGGGTATTTCGCCAACAACGCAACCTTGCATGAGAAAGCACCCGAGGTGGACACGAGCAAGGTGAGCGTAGGAGTGTATGACCCAGCGCTGGCAGACAATCCTTCGTTAGTGCAGGGAGTCGTGAATTTTTTAGGAACAGATGCAAAAACGATTCAGAATTGGGGACTGGTCGGTGTTGATGTTACGCGAGGTGCAGCGACGGCAATTATGTTTACAACGGGCATGTTGAAATTCGTGGACAATGGCAACGGTACTGTTAAATTGGTGGCCGATAAGACATGGAAAAGTCAAAAGGGAAAGTACGAGTCAAAACTGGCTTCTAAAATACATGAGTTAATGAAACATCCAAAAGGAAAGTATTTTGGTCAACGTTTTGGAAATATACCTAGTAATCTACCTAGAGACATAGCCGGATTAAGAAACCTTCCAAACGTAGGAGTTGGAGGACTGTTGAACAGGGCTACAGGTCCGATGGTGATCTATAGAAATGGCCAGCGGTTTGTGAATTACTATCAGCGTGGAGCTGGTAGGAGTAATTTCGGAAACTTATTAAAAAATGTAAAGCATAACTTTGTACCAACGATAAAGAGCATTGATGTCAAAAATACGCTTAAAAATATGAAACCGGGTGGTGGCGGTTGGCAAAAGAATCTTGCCCGCGCAGGAAATGTATTGGCGGTAGGGCTCAACTTTATGGAAGCATTTTCGGATGAACATAAAGATAAAAGTACAGCACAAAGAACGGGTCGAGCGCTTGCCGGGACAGCGTTGGATATTGGTGCTGCATATGCCGGAGCAACTGCCGGGGCAGCGATCGGCACGATGATTTTTCCTGGCGTCGGTACCGTTGTAGGCGGGTTTGTTGGCGCAGCAGTCGGAGGTATCGCAGCGAACACATTTTTAGGGGAGCCTGTACGGCAAGTTGGAGAGAAAATTGGCGCAGCAGCTGAAAAAGGTTGGAATGCTACAGTGGATGCCGGAAAAGCCGCCTGGAACGCTGCAAGTGATTTTGGGAATGACGTCAAAGAAGGGGCAAAGAATTTATTATCAGGCGGTGCCAAAGCGCTCGGAAGTCTATTTGGTTAATATAGGTGAGTGGGGAGATATCTTTCCCCGCTCATCCCCATTTGTGAAATGACTTCTTGTTTCTGTTATGACAATGTGGAATTGAGGTGTGGTTGTGAGAAACATCCATTCTTTTTCTGATAAAAGTGAAGCGAAAGAAACTTACCCATCAATTTTAAGCCTTTATCTCATTGGTGGAGTATTTGTTTACCTTTATAGCATTCCGAATATCTTTTTTGTGTACATAAGTGATACATGGCGTTTGTTTGCGATTGTTCTGTTTTTAAGCTATTTCGTGATGAGCGCAGGTGCTGCATATGTTGTTTACCGCTTCGGAAGTTATGAGAGACTCGAGGCTAACCTGCTTAGTGCCACGGTTTGCTTATGGTCAATGGTGGCGATTAATTTATATGGGATTCAGGCGCTAGTGAACCAGCCATTTTATCAAGAACTTTATATCAATCTTCTTTGGATCCAATTATTTTTTATTTTATTCTCATGGATCAAGTGGATTCCCATTCGTACACGTAAACTGGTAGCTCGTATAGTAACCATTATTCTTGGCGCGTTTTTTATTTTTCATTTATTAGGGGTTTTTGCTTCTACTAAAGGCATGGGTATTTATGTGTTCTTGTTCGGTCAGGAGGTGGCAGTTGCCCTTATATGGCCAGGTATTGCCCTTTTTTTATCTGGATTTTGGACACGTGTGATCATGGCCGGGGGGATCGACATAGATATTACCCCAGAAGAGCGGGCGCGAATGATCGCAGAAGAAAAAGCTCGCGAAGAGGCATCAAAACGAAAACCATCAGAGGAAATGCTGTCAAGTGGACGTCACTTAGAATTCGGAGAGTTGGATTATTTGGTTGCCGAGGGAATAAGTACGTACCGGGAAAAGGGATCAAAGACGTTTGAAGATGTAGAGTTTTTATATGTAGAGAACGGTGTCCGTTATTTTAGTCGAATGGATTTGAATCCGGCGAAAGAACTGATGTTGTATCAAGAGAACGGACAATGGTATTGCCAAACAGCTGGGCAAGAACCTGAAAAGGTGTTGTTGCCACCAGAGCATCTGGAAGAGGAAAAGCATGAGTTTGAAATCGATAAACGTGAATATTTGGAGCAAGCAATTGAATACAGACGTTTAGTCCCACGTTTTGTAGAGATTCCGAGTGATATTGATGCGTCTAAGATCGACTGGTGTGACTAACACTGTGTTTTGAAATAGCATATCAGCAGTTGGTAAGAGTAGTTTTGGTAAAGTAAGAAACAGTTTAAAGGGGAGGTAGAGACGATGAGTGAAACACATCAAACTCAAGTCAGTAAAGATCGTATGATCGTTTACCCAGGGAAAGGAAGAACATTATTGCTTTCCATCTTGTCATTGGCGTTTGTAGCTGTTCTGGTGTGGGCAGCGTTTAATCGAGACACAATTGGGGAGAATGCCCAAGGAATTACGACTGTTATCGCGCCAATCCTGCCCTTAATCTTAGTAATAGGCATTCCGTTCTTTAGCCTTTGTACGGTGTATTTGTTGTATCGTCTGGTAAAACCGAAGCCGTCATTACGGATTGATAAAGAAGGAATTTACGAAAATGCTTCTCTAGCAAGTGTCGGTCTAATCCGCTGGGATGAGATTGAACGAATGGGGATGTATTCATTAGCAGGACAAAAGATGATAGGCATCGTTCCAACAGATTTTGAACCTTTCCTTCAGCGACAAAGCGGTGTAAAACGGTCCCTTTTAAGTGCGAACAAAAATAAGGAATTTCCAATCAGTATCCCGCAAAACGCTAGTGAGGTCCCATTAGAGTCGGTGTTGGAATTTGCCCGGCAGTTTATTGATCAAGAGAAAATCGGATAGGCACGATAATAAGCACATTCATTTGTGCCTATTATCGTATTGGGATGAGGATCGTGAATGGAGGGATAGACAATGATTCAGGAGAAAAAAACATTCTCGTTATCGACAGAAGAACTAAGCGTAGCGATGATGCTGTGTGGATACGAGCAGGCAGCAGCTGATGCGTTGAAGAACACGCGAGAATGGAAAAGTGACGAACAACTACAAGAAATTATCGGTGAAGCGGAATTATTATTACGGCGTCGCGGTTATCAAAATGAGAAGGGCGAGATGGATCACGGACTCGAAAGTTTGATTCATCTATTGATGAGAGCAGAGAAAAAAGTACGTTGTGTACACGGTAAAACAGTGATGCTTTTACATAACATGGGATCTCGGAAGGTGCTCGTGCAAAAATGTGAAGATGGCGTGCATAGCTTTTACGACATTGATTTGACCAAAAAGGAACAGGGTGAAAAAACCATACAAGACTTTTATCAGTTTCCTGCCGAGCAACCGATCGAGATGGAGCCGTTTATGATGTCGAGTGAGATCTTTCAATCGTTTTCAGTCGCAAAGACGGCAGAACAAATCAACGAATTGCTTTCTAAAGGAGAACATCCTCCAGCTATGCAAGTATTCATGAAGGAGTTTGTAGAGAGTGGATGTTTCCTAAATAATCTATCACTAATCAAATCTGATTACATCACTGATGAGAACGAGATGCCAGAAATCCATTTATTTTTACCGTCAACATCCTTTATTTGGTATATCGATTATACGGAAGTAGATACGCAGGGGAGCGTATATTTCTATCCTACAGAAGCGTCTTCATTAATTAAGATGATCATGACGCGGATGAAAATGTGGTTTGGCTATTAATAAATTAAGCGGCTGTGCTTATTAGAGGGGTGGATGATGAACTTGTTAGAAGAAAAGAAGATCGCCTTATCTACAGATGAAATGATTGTAGCGCTGGCCTTATGTGGTTATGAGGATGTAGCACGGGAAGCTTCCTTGCTAAAACGGGATATGACAGAAGAACAGATAGACGCTTTAGCATACCATGCAGAAAGACTGTTAAAGCACCGGGGGTATTGGAATGAGGAGCGACCAACTCAATTAGCCCAAGAAGTGGAAGATCTGATTCATGCTATGATGAAGGCACCAAAAAAGATTCGCTGCGTATATGGACAGTACGCATTGCTGTTTCATCACCTGGCAGACGGAGGCATGATTGTCCAACGCTTTGAAGGCATGGACCATATGTTCACAATTATTAATCATAACTCTGATTATGTGGAGCACCTGATCGATTTTTACGGTTTACCTGAAGAGAAGCCGACGGAGGGAATCGCGCCTTTTGCGATCGAACGAGAACTGTTTGATTCCTTGGACACGTTTACAGATGAAGAAATGGACGCAATTTGTGAAGATGAAGGCCATCCTATCTCATTTCGCTCCTTTTTAAAAGACTTCCAAGAGCGTCATGCGGTTCTAGATTCAATCACATTTATGTTTGGAGAAGAAACCGAAGAGGATCAGCGCGATGAGCCAGTTTATCTCTTTTTAAGGGGAAAATCGTGTGTGTGGGTTCTTGATTATAGTTTTGTGACGGAAAGAGATGAGATTGATGTATACTCTGTGGAAATGAAGGAGTATCTTAAACTGATTACGGAGGAAGAGCTTCCTGCTTGGTTAGAGCGGAATTAACATCAAAAGAACATACTTTATTCTTGTGGCGAGCTTTAGGGAGTTCGCAATTTTACCATGTGATTAGAAGGTGAATAGAAATAATTTTAGTTCTTGTGAGGGATGATAGATTGTCCAATAAAAGAGTCAAGAGTGGAGGATCCTCCCCAAAACGGTTTGGTCCAGAATCTTTTATGCAGGGCTACATCACTTTAGTTTTAATGGGGGTTGTGGTCTATGGTTTCAGTATTGTCAACATAAATTTCATTTACTTAAGCGATTTCTTCCGCTTTCTTGGACAAGGGATATTGATGAGCTACTTTATTGTTGGCGCAGTTGTCGTGTATATTAGTCTTCGCTTTTTTAATAGCATGATCATGTCATTGTCTATCGGATGGTCTGTGGTGCTATGGACGGTTTTCTCAGCTGCTTTATGTGCTTTGCAGGTGTTGAAAAGTTATCCCAGTCTACAATTGATATACATAGTCATTAACGCTTTTCTTTTCTTCGTCTTGTGGTTGATGTCTAGAAAAAAATCTTGGTGTCTACTAAGAAGAAAATTTTTAATTCGTACGTGGCTGTATGGACAAGCATTGTGATTTTTTTGTTTGTATCTCTTTGGCTTACTGGATATCGTCGGTATGGAGAAGGGGTTGGAGATGAAGGAATTTATCATCAAATTCTAGGAAAAGAGTTAGCTAATTCAATCGCAGGCCCTTTTTTCTCGATTTATGTATCTGCTGTTGTTATTGGTTTGTTTATGTGGATTCTCTTGAAAAAAGAAACGAAATGGAATTTCGAGGAGGTTCCTATACCAGTGGCTATAGCAGGTCACTTATTTTATCAACAAGGAAAATGGGGATATGAAGGAAGATGGGGCTATCATGCCATTGATAGTAATAATTTTCCTGATGCAGTAACATTTTTAGAAGAAAAAGAAGGAAAGTATTATTTTTACCGGAAACCAATCGGTGGTCCAGAAGAGAAAATCGTTCTCTCTAAAGGAGGAAGTGCAGAACGAGGTATGTTCTACTGTAAGATTGTAGGAAGTGAACGCCCTTCTGAACAAATCATGGTTGTATATGAAGAAAGTGTGGGCAAATGGCGTCCATACGAGTTTGAAGAAGAGGAAGAAAAAAGCTCATCATAAAGCACAGAGGAGATTAAGAATGTCAAGCAAACCTTTTGATCGAGAACCACCTGGTGGTCGTCTTGGACCTGAATCGATCACAGCAGCGTATATAATTTTAATAGCATGGGGAATTGGTGTTTATGGCTTTAGCATTGCAAATATTAACTATATCTATGTGAATGATTTTCTTCGCCTAGTAGCTCAAGTTTTGTTAGCAGGATATTTTATAGTAGGTGTGTTCATCATTCATATCGGATGGAGCTTTTTCAATAGAAAAAAAATGTTCTTGACGCTGGTATCGATGATTGTTCTGTGGACAGTGGCAGCTTCAGTTTTATGTTTTTTACAAGTATTAAATGGTCATCCTCTTGCACAATTGATATTTAGTGTGATTGTCGTGATACAACTAGTGTGCTTGCTTGTAGTGGCTCGCAATCGGCTTCCTCTATCAAATCAGTTCAAATTTTTTCTGACATATACTTCGATAGTGTTATTTATTATTTTTGGCACAATAGCTGTTCTACAGCTAGCAGGTTACCGGAGGCGTGGTGGAGTAGGCACTGATGGTATTTTCCACCAAATATTAGGTGAAGATTTAGCTGGTAAAGTAGCGGGAGCTTATTTTATAACTTATGTTTCTGCTATAGTAATAGCTATTTTAATTGGGGGTATCGTTCACATACGACGCAAGTGGAACTTCTTTTACGAACTACCCCCGGATAGAACCATCGAAGGGTATCTAATTTACATCCCTCCGAAATTTGGCTATTCCAAAGGGAAGTGGGGATATCTCCCTGTTGGAAGCAGTGATTTCCCTGATCCGGTAGCATTTATTGAAGAAAAAAATGGTGTACGCTATTTCAAAAGGAAAGTGCATAGAGCCCCAATAGAAGATTTTTCGCTACTAAAAAGGCCAGGAACGGAGAAAGGTGTGTTCACTTGTCGCGTGTCAGACGGTGAATCGAAACAGGTAAAAGTATTTTATGAAGATGGCGTGGGTAAATGGCGTTTAGGAAAATGGCATCCATACGAGTTTGAAGAAATTAACGAGAAGGCAGAATAATAGAGAGTGGCCAATCGATGGATTATTGCTGGTCAGGGCAAGATGACAAGGAGATGTCGGTGCAGCCGCAGGAACAGCGATTGGCACGATGATTTTCCCAGGGGTTGGTACGTTTGTTGGCGGATTTGTGGGTGCGGCAGCAGCTGGTATCGCAGCAAATACAGTCTTGGGAGAACCGGTAAGACAATTAGGAGAGAACATTGGTGGCGCGGTTGAAAAGGGTTGGAATGCAGCGAAGGAAACAGCCAATAACGTGACAGAAGGGGCGAGAAATTTATTGTCAGGGGGCGCCAAAGCACTTGGTGGTTTGTTTGGGTAGTGTAGGTGAGCGGGGAAGGCCTTTTCCATTGTTCTCCATTCTTTACATGACTTTATTGTCTTTGTTATAACATCGTGGAATTGAGGTGCGATCGTGGTATATGTTAAGCCTTCCCCAGGTTCACGCGGGGAAAAAAGTTTTTTGCTTGCTTATAGTGGATTTAACTTTCTTTTCGGATTGTTGGTTCATCTATACAGCATCCCAAATATTTTTTTTGTATATACTGATGACACGTGGCGTCTTTTTGCGATTCTTCTGTGGGGGAGTTATTTTATAGTGAGCGCTATTCCTGCATATGTGTACTACCGCTTAGATGACAATTCCCAATTGGGATCTTACTCGATTGTTTTTACAGGATGTTTATGGTCCATGGTGGCAATTAACTTATATGGGATTCAAGCGCTAGCCGATGAACCATTTTACCAAGGGGTTTATATTAATTTTCTTTGGGGGCAACTGTTCTTCATTTTAATTGCATGGACAAAGTGGATCCCCATTGATACACGCAAACGTGTGGCACAGGGAGTGACCATTGCCCTTGGAGCATTTTTCTTGTTCCATCTGTTGGGGTCTTTTAATTCGACTAGAGGTGCTGGCATTTATGTGTTTTTGTTTGGAGAAGACGCTGCGGTGGCCCTTATCTGGCCAGGTGTTGCTCTTTTTTTCTCTATTTTTTGGACACGTGTAATTATGGCCGCAGGTATCGACATAGACATTACTCCAGAAGAGCGAGCTCGTGAGATCCAACGATATGAAGCGGAGAAGGAGGCGCAAAAGCGCAAACTATCGGAGGAAATGCTATCAAGTGGGCGGTATTTGGAATACGGTGAGTTGGATTATCCCATTGAAAGCATAGATAGTTATCGAGAAAAGGGCTCAACAACGTTTGAAGATGTGGAATTTTTATATAGAGAAAACGATATTCGTTATTTTAGCCGAATCAAATTTCATCCACCGAAAGAAATGATTTTGTATCAAGAGAACGGTCAATGGTATTGTCAAACAGCTGGACAAGAACCTGAAAAGGTGTTATTGCCAGAATCGACAATCAAAACAGAAGAGAAATTGCGTCCATTTGAAGATGATAAACGTGCGTATTTAAAGCGAGCGATCCGTGAGCGTTTAGAAGTTCCACATTTTGTGGAAGTACCAGACGACATTGATGAATCTAAGATCGAGAGGTACAAATAGCAAGAGATTCAGAGAATGAATGGTGGAGTAGATGATTTTTAGTTAGCACGGATCCGAAGCTGTCAATGATCGAGCAGAGGTTATATTGGCTGCGAAAAGATAATCGATAGGCATTAAGGGGAGCGAATCTTAAGTCTCCATTTGAAGTAAGAAAATGGATGAAAAAGGTTAAGATGATCTATGAAATAGTCGTTTTGTCTAATATTTACAATAGGAATGATGAAATATGAAGCTGATCCCGATTTATACTGAAATTGTAAAAGATCGACAAAATCATACGATATTTCTTGATGAAAAAACACGATTTACTTATAAGGCTTACCATAAGGAGCCTAGTCAACGTTTTTATTGGATTGGATTCTTTAGTTTTTTATTCTTCATGAGAGAAATGCAACAGTTGAATTTATCTTTCTCCAATACGGTGAACATTGGCTTAATCATTGCTGTCATTATACTTGGACTAATTTCTGGTAAGTATTTCTATAAGAAATTCACATATGAAGAGTTAAAGAAATTTATTTGACCGAATCAATGATTGAAGATTATGTCGAGGAGGGAGAGAGAGTATTCAAACTAGAATTGTGGATTGCTGCTATTTGTTTGATTAGCTTTTTGTTCTTAATCATTTTATTTATCTTTACTTCTTCCTTCGTTTTATTAATTTTCTCTTATTTGGCATTGGTGTTTTTTAAGGTCTATTTATATAGACTGCCAAAAGAGAGGTTTAGATTATATAAACGTTCTACCAATTAACGACTTTGTTGAAATTTATAGTGGCTAATGTTTTCATTTTTTAATCTTGCATTCTCGTTTTTCGGTATTTCAGCTTTTCAATTACTTAACGAACTAACGGGTGCTCTTTTAAAAAGATTATGAATGGAAGAGGTACTATTGTACCATTGGTAGAAAAACAACAATTTAAGAAAAAAGGAGATCATCATGTTTAAGAAGAGCATCCGCTACCCTTTAATCTATTTTATAGTCTCTATTATTTATCAGTTAGTGATTCATCAAGAGGTTAGATGGATTGAAAACCTATTTATCTGTTCTGCAATGTTCATGATTTATATGTTGTACTATTGGGCAAAAATTCCATATGAATGGAAGAAGAGGAGTGATGAGTCATAATCGAATAAAGCAGAGTCTAATTGATCAGGTAACTAAATCGATTGGCGGATTTCGTATAAGTTACGAGGCTTTTATTTTACCCTCTCAACAGCTATAACAGTAGGTGTCTAATCTCCTTTCGAATGCCGAGTTACTCTCCCCAATCATTTTACGTTTTTCCAGTGCTGAGCTAAATAATTGCTTTACTCGCCTAACCTATAGTAATCTCAAGTTACTTACTATACTTTTTTATATAATAAGTAGTTTATTTTTCGTGGCATTACTAGGCTAGCGTTATAAGGAGTGATCAACATGGAGGCAAATACGTCTAAACATTTTCAGCGGGATGTGAAAGATCATTGGTATGTTCAGTATGAGCAAGGCTCGTTTCCTTTCATTCAAAAAGGGTGGGTTTTGCCTGTCGAGCGTTGGCGTGAGTTTGACCCTTTTATTTTAATGGCGGAAGATTGGTTTAAAAGAGGCGCTTTTTCCGATCACCCACATCGCGGATTTCAGACCATTACGTATGTCATTGATGGAAGGCTTGAACATATTGATAATGGCGGTGGACGCGACATTTTAGAGCCCGGAGATGTTCAGTACATGAATGCAGGTTGGGCTGCAAGGCATGCGGAGGAAGGAGTCGAGGAAGACATCGCTCATACGCTGCAATTGTGGCTGAATTTACCGAAGGGCCAACGAAAAACAGAAACATCTTATCAAAACATTTACGCTGAAGATGCTCCGGTCATAAACGTGAGAGGCGGATTTGTGAAAGTGTTTGCCGGCGATTTTGGTGAAGTAAAAGGGCCACTTCAATCTATTGTACCGATTACACTAGCGGAAATTAACCTTGAAAAAAATGCAACATACAAGCACCTTTTACCTGAAAACCATAATGCATTTGTCTATGTCTTGTCAGGAGATATGGACCTTGGAACAGAGGAAAAACGCGTGAACTTAACCAAGCATGGTGTTGCCACGCTTACGTATAAAGATGACGGAGATCCAGCAAGAAGAAGTGAATTAACGATTACGTCCAAAAGGAGAAGAGGAAAACTGCTGATTTACTCGGGTACCCCAATTAAAGAGGAAATTGTCCCGTATGGCCCTTTTGTTATGAATTCAATGGAAGAAATCAAGCAAGCCTTTCGGGATTTCCACGATGGACAATTTGGCCCACCCGCTGTTTAAAAGGAAAGAATAGAAGAGTAAAAGCATTGAATGGACCATCGGCTTTGGCAATGAGCGTTGCTAGTGCTGATGGTCCTTTTTCATTAGAGACGAGAGCTTGTTACTTGATAAACATATATTGTGAAAAGAGTACCATTTTTGAGCATTTAGGCTTATGCATAATTGGTGATAAAATCCTATTTAACCAATATCAACGGTGTCTTATGATAGTTTACATGGATATTATTTCCTTGAGAAATTTTTGGTGGTTAGTAATAGGAAAGTATTAGTCGTTTCGTTTACGGATAAAAGTGAATGGTAGGTTAATTAAGAGAGTAGGTAGTGGCAGAAGGCAGTCGATTCATCTAGTAGATGCCCAAGCGTTTATGCGGTGGTTTTACTAGGTAGTACAAAAAAGCCCCCATGGCCTCCGATCACCTACTTATCTATAGCATATAGACTGGCGAAACCATTCTAGTTTTTAAGGGGGGCTTTAGCATGAAGTTCTTAGATGTGAACCAACATCTCTCGGAACTCGATGAACACATTAAAGTATTAAAATCATATGGAGATGTTTTCGAAGAAGTAGAAGCAAGAATCACACGTGTCATCAACATGGACGGAGCATTTAAAGGAGAGGGCGCAAAGGGAGTCATCTATAATCATGCCCATATGCAGCTGCCAACCATCCGTTCCATTCGCGCCTTTCTAATTTCTTTCAGCGACACACTCGAAAAGATGAAAGCGAACATCACTGAGTATGAGCCTGCCTCCAATGGCTCGGTGTCAGAAGATTTTTGGAAAAATCAGCTACCAAAAGCATATGACCGTTATGAAGAAACGTTAGAAGAAAGAGAAGCAGCCATAAATCAGGCCACGGCTGAAGTCAGTCACATCTTACATCTTGGTAAGCTTCAGACAGGCGATGTATACAACAGCGTCGATAGTGCACGGAAACACGCAGATACGGTGCTAGAAGGACTGTATGACCTCGACCAAGCCGGTGTCGAATTAATGGCACAGGTGCGGACGAAGATGGAAGAATTAAAAGCGACGATCCGGCAGGTGCTAGACTGGACCATGACTGGTGGCGTGAGGATGACAGGTGTGAGCATCATGGAGGTAGGCGGGTATTTCGCCAACAACGCGACCTTGCATGAGAAAGCGCCAGAGGTAAGCGTGAAACTCTCAACTCCAGATCCACTCATTCAGTATGCAAATGATTTTCCGCTTCGTTTTAAGTACGACACTATGCGTAGTATAATGAAACTACTTGATCTATCTAACTACCAGAAGTGGTTTTCGAGTATGATCCAATCGTTACCGCTCACGAGCTTTTTTAATGTGGCACGGGCGTCTACAGTGAAAACAAGTAATACTGGAAAGGTGTCTCAAAGCCGAATGGAGTGGGAGGAGCCGGATACGACTGGCAGGAAATACGTCCAAATTGAGGTTGCCACGGGTGTGCGCATCTGGGTCTGGTCTTCGGACGGGAGAACGGCCACGCCGGAAGACTTACGGTTTACCGAAGAGCATGATGAATGGAAACGAAAATACGGCGTGAAAAAAGAAACAGATCCCACCTTGGAACAAGTGATGATGGATAACTTCAAGGATCACGCAGAACGGCTACGAACAGGAGTGAATCCGGAAACGGGTGAAGCGTTAACCGAGGTGGAGAGAATGCAGAGCTGGTCGGTCGTGCTGAGCGGCCCGTCCACACTGGCGTCTCTAGCCTACTGGGGAAACCGCTGGGGAAATGTCAAGGTCAATCCGGGAATCGTAGACAAGAAACCAACAAGCCTTGGTTCAGTCAATCCCAAGCAGAAAAGCAGCCAAGTTCATGCTGTTGAAAGCAAGCCCAAGGATAACAACCCTGTGTCGGAGAAAAAGGGGAATCATTCATCGAGGAGTGGGGTGGTTGATGGTAAGGGTAATGCAATCTTGGAGGCAGATAAATTTAAACTATCTCAATGGAAATATCGCCCCTCTGATGAAGTGTATATACAGTATAAGCATGTTTTTGATAACCCTAAATATTATGACCAAACGACTGGTAATATTAGGTGGCCAATTAATGATGGATTTGAAGGTGTTGCCAAAGATGCAACATTAAGACCAGGCACTCGAATCGACAGGTATGGTTTTGAAAGTGGAACTTTTGTCTCGCCTGAAGGGATTTCTTATGAAATGAGATCATTAGCTCCAGGTACAAAAAGTAAACCATATCATGTTTATGAAGTATTAAAGCCTATAGAAGGCTTTGAAGGAAAAATAGCACCATGGTTTGATGAAGTTGGTGGAGGGGTACAATATAAACTGACTAAGTCAATCCAAGAATTGATAGATGAAGGATACTTAAGGGAGGTATTTGACTAATGAGGTTAAACGAGCTTGAGAAGAAACTTCAAGAGATGAATATACCTAGCGATGTTTATTCGTTGAATGGTGGACTACCTAATGAAGCATTCTGTGTGAATGAGGATAATGGCAGATGGGAAATTTATTATAGCGAGAGAGGCAATAAGTCCGGAAGAAAAATATTTGATACCGAAAATGAGGCGTGCGATTACTTTTTGACATGGATTAAGCGTAATCTCAAGATTGTTTAATTTATGACACGATAGAGGTCTGGTTTACGTAGTATGGAAAAAATACATTGTGGAGATGGCTTTGTAATTATAGAGAAAGATGGAGAATATCAAATTTCTTGGGCGCAAGGACCATATAATGAGCCAGTTTTTTATCCTATTTCTAAACGAAATAAGGACAAAGCGTTAAAATCAGATCAAGACGCTCATGAAGTAATGCTTTACGCAGAAACAGGTCAATGGCCTTCAGGTGTAGAGGAAGAGACAGAAATAAATAAGGCTTTTGTACGAAAATCTCCAGAACTACTCTTAAAAGTTCCAGAGACCAGGAGTTATTTACGAAGTCTGAACTGGATGAACTGTTGCCCTTAGCTAAGAAAGCACTTACGGAATCAGATGATTAACTTGTGGGTATGTTGTACTTTCACAGTTAGGGGAAAGATTAACTGATAATGAAGATTTACTAGGTTCAGAAGTATTGCCAATATCGGCTGTTTTCGCAGGTGATGTTTGGATTTTAGAGATAATATGTAGTGCTACCAAGGCATTGGTTAGCACTACTATTTTTTATATAGTAGAAGTGGAGAAGAGGTCGGGGGCTCTTTGGGATCTTAGAATCCGTACAAAAAACTGACCTTCTTCACTTACTTTTTTGAATCAGGTTTGAGTATGTTGGATCCTAGAGATCGAGTATAAGAAATGGGGATCGATAAAAGTAAGTGAGGGAACTTCAAGACTTTTTTGGGAGGGAATAAGATGAAACATGTCATCGCATTTGAGGTATGTGTGGGCAAAAGTTACATGGTCATTTACAACGCACTGAAAAAGTGTATTTATGAGGGAGAAATCAAGCATTCACGACCTGACTTTTTTCAAAAATTAAAGGAAAAGATCAACAAATTAACTGAAGGTTATGGTGAACAGCCTTACATTGTTTTTGAATCAACTGGGGTCTATTTCAGGCAACTCGAGCGGTTTATGAACGACAACGGCTTTTCCTATTGTCTCTTAAATCCACTTGAAGCTAAACTTCAGTGCGACACCTTGAGGATCCACAAAACGGACAAGAGTGATGCCTACCAACTGGCCCTTACTCACTTCAGCTGGTAAGAAAGCACATTATTCCAGAGAATCACAAGAGTTATGGAATGAAATGCAACGAGAGATACTGGAAATATCCTCTGATGGTGAATGGGTGATTGCTGAAAACAGTGGTCATTATATACAAAAGGATGAACCAGAAGTGGTAGTCAGTGCGATAAAGAAGCTGATTGATATTCATGAAGATGAAAGGTTTTACTTAGACTAAAGAAGCAGGAAACGTATTGGTCCCCTGGTAATATCATTAGGAAAATGAAGGTGAAAGGGGCCGAGATTGAAATGGTGATTTTAAGAGCGGGATACGGTCTAGATTCTAATGGATTTATTGTGAGCGATGTTAGTAAAGATAAAATAGCTAAGGTCTATGTGCCTTGCATTTGCGAATCTGTAGAGAGACTTAAGGACTTGTTTCATCAACAATTGCACAGTGTTTATGTGTACGGTAGTGTAGCCAGAGGGGAAGCGATTGCTCTTAAATCGGATTTAGACCTTATTGCTATGTTTGATGGCCAATTGAGTTCTGTTCAGGTGGCTGAATTAAAGAAACTTGCGGGAGAGCTGTCGCAAGCGTATCGTTCTCTTGTTCGTGAGGTCGGTATCGCTGTTACCTCTTACGATTATACGGTGGACCCCGCGAATTATTACGAAAGTGCATTTCTAAAGGAACTCTGTGTTTGTGTGTACGGAGAGGATGTGGGAGAACGATTTGGTCCGTACAAACTCACATCAGAGATTGCCATTCGCTTCAATGGTGATATTGGCGAGGATCTTACTCGCGCGTTAACTAGGCTAGAAGCAGCTTCTAACGAAGAATTTAAACCATGTGCCCAAAGCTTCGCTCGTAAACTCATTCGAACCTTCTATTCAATGGTGATGGTGCGTTCTCAGATTTGGACGACACGGCTTCATGAGCAATCAGAAGTCTTTATCCACCACTTCCCAGATAAAGAATCGATGGTACGTACCTTGCTAAAGTGGATAGATGAACCGCCGACGGACCGTGAGACTGTATATGAGTTGTTTAAGAGTGAGGGTGAGTGGGCTTGTGCGAATTTTACGTATGAAGCCAATCGTTCGGTTTAAATCCGGCGATCTTTTGACTATAATAAAGAAAACCATCTAAGGGGGGAAGGATCATGCCCAAACATCACATCTATACAATGAGTTTCGCTAGTGTCTATCCCCATTATGTTGCGAAGGCGGAGAGAAAAGAACGGACAAAAACAGAGGTCGATGAAATCATCCGTTGGTTGACAGGATATAGTCAGGAAGAGTTAGAAGCGCAATTGGAAAAACAGACAGACTTCGAGACTTTCTTTGCGGAAGCTCCCGGGCTGAATCCGGCGCGGGCGTTGATCAAAGGTGTGGTTTGCGGTGTCCGAGTGGAAGACATCGAAGAACCAACGATGCGTGAGATTCGCTATTTGGATAAGCTGATCGATGAGTTAGCAAAAGGAAAAGCAATGGAGAAGATTTTGCGGAAATCATAATAAAAAACAAAGAAACACTGATTCCATGTTAGAACTAAAAAGAATCGGTGTTTTTTGTTGATTCGATACGACTTGAGCTATATGCTACATGAACATGTTTCTTCACAGATTTTCCGAGTATCCTTTATTGTAAATCACCGGAGTTTTATATTGCCACTCCTTCCAAAGTTCATCCTCCTTCACTAGTTCAGCCATAAAATGACTGACATTGATTCTGCTAGTTTTACCAGCATTAAATATTGGGCTCCTTATTGGAGATTTATAAACTTCATAGGAACTTTCATCATCATGGTTGACTAATGTATCGGGGCGTACGATAACCCATTCTACCGTTTCATACTTTGTCCCCACTTCGGTGATCAGATAATTTGCAGCCTTGACATTATCACGATGAGGCGGAAGGCAAAGATTTACTAAGGATAAAATGATTTTTTCTCCCATAGAACTTGTTTCTCCCGATAACGTATTCGTATAACCGGTTGTACTCATAAGTATGAGTTTTACTTTACTGTCTGGCTTGTTTTTGACTGTCTCACTAATCCTTTTTACTGCATCAAAGACCAAATAACGAGGTTGGCCAAAGAGCCCTTTGAGCGTCATATTGTGACCAAGGCAGGAGATCACGGCATTGGAGTCACGTAGAAGGTTATTCATTTCATCGTTCGTTAATTCGTTGATGTTCCCCTTCGCGATTTCCACTAATGGATTCTCTTGAATGTCTTTAGGGAGAACGGCACTTTCTCTGATGAGAATCCGGGTATTGATTTGTCTTTTCATGAGTTGCCTGACGACTTGTTTGCCGGTCGCACCGCTTGCCCCAAGAACGATTACTCTCATATTCTACCTCCGTTTTTAGTAAGACGTTTTGCCAAAACCAGCCGATTGAGCGTCAGTTTGCGTACAGACTTTCGTTTAGTCTTTTCATTAAGCGCGGACGGGGAACTGTTTTCGGTCGGAGGAATAGACAATGCGGATGCTATTATCGAAGTATTCATAATTTTATTATAAATGACTGCGCTTCTGTCATCAATTGTTATGGCAGGTGTTAGGTTTGAAGAAATCCGTACCCTTAGCCATTTGATTTGTTTTTCGGGCATTATTAGTATCAACCAACGGTACAATCTAGATCGGCTGACAGGTTCATTAAAGTGCTGTACCCTGCTCTGATTTATCATTTCTGGAGGGCTATCATTGTGAAAAGAGTACCATTTTTGAGTATTTAGACTTATACATAATTGGTGATAAAATCCTATTTAACCAATATCAACAGTGTCTTATGATAGTTTATATGGATATTATTTCCTTGAAAAAATTTTGATGGTTAGTAATAGGAAAGTATTAATTGTTTCGTTTACGGATAAAAGTGAATGGTCGGTTACCAAGAGAGTAGGTAAGTAAATAGAAGGCAGTCGATTCATCTAGTAGATGCCCAAGCATTCCATTGCGGGTGGTTTTAACAGGCAGTACAAAAAGCCCCCATGGCCTCCGATCACCTACTTATCTGATTACATATGGACCGACAGAATCTTTTTGAGTGGTCAAGGAGGTTTCAACATGAAGTTCTTAGATGTGAACCAACATCTCTCGGAACTCGATGAACACATTAAAGTATTAAAATCATATGGAGATGTTTTCGAAGAAGTAGAAGCAAGAATCACACGTGTCATCAACATGGACGGAGCATTTAAAGGAGAGGGCGCAAAGGGAGTCATTTATAATCATGCCCATATGCAGCTGCCAACGATCCGTTCCATTCGCGCCTTTCTGATTTCTTTCAGCGACACACTCGAAAAGATGAAAGCGAACATCACTGAGTATGAGCCTGCCTCCAATGGCTCGGTGTCAGAAGACTTTTGGAAAAATCAGCTACCAAAAGCATATGACCGTTATGAAGAAACGTTAGAAGAAAGAGAAGCAGCCATAAATCAGGCCACGGCTGAAGTCAGTCACATCTTACATCTTGGTAAGCTTCAGACAGGCGATGTATACAACAGCGTCGATAGTGCACGGAAACACGCAGATACGGTGCTAGAAGGACTGTATGACCTCGACCAAGCCGGTGTCGAATTAATGGCCCAAGTACGAACAAAGATGGAAGAGTTAAAAGCGACGATCCGGCAGGTGTTGGATTGGAACATGACCGGTGGCGTGACGATGAAGGGTGTCAGCATCATGGAGGTAGGCGGGTATTTCGCCAACAACGCGACCTTGCATGAGAAAGCACCGGAAGTCGATACGGGTAAGATGAATGCAAATGTGCATGATCCTTCTTTATCCAACTTGACTAACTATGTCAAAATGAGTCAAGCTACCGCTAAATTAAAACAAGGACTTCAAGTGTGGGGACGACTCTTTCAAGCATCCGTGTTTTATGTATTTCATCCTACATATGTTGAAAAACTTATATCGCGAGCTCGCTCCTCTATCAGTCAATCACCGAAGGTTCAAACTCAAGTACAGAGAGAGCAAGAGTTAGATGCTATAATAGAAGAACGTAAAGTAGTACTCACACTAGAGGAAGAAGAAGCTCTTAAACAATACTTAAGTGATCCAACTAACTTTGAGGGGAAAACACTCATTCGCCCCGCTGATACAGAACGTCCGGCACCCCATTTTGACAGCTATCGTAAAGTATTGGGTAACCCAAATTCAGACGTAAATATGCTAGCATCTGGTCACATTACGACTGCGACCGGTAATTTTTTTGCAGAAGATTTCATTACTCTCGTGGACAGCGAAGCAAGTATGGGAGAAAAAGCACTAGCTGCAGGGTTTATTCTAGTTAAACCTGCCAAATTAGTGGATAAACTTTTAGATCTAAACAAGGCGAGGAAGATTAATAATTCGAGTGGATCAGGCGGGTCCCAATCTTCAAATTCTTCATCAGGATCGACTGATAAGCGTAGTACAGATGTATCAAGTAATGAAAAGAATACTGACAATATAAGTAATACGAATAGCAACGTCAATGTTAGTAATGAAACTATTATAAATTCAGCTTCAATACCTAAGAAAGGTGGAGAAACTGTAGTAGGTCATGCATTACAAAAACATGCTGGACGAAACCCTGACATTTGGGGTAAAGTCAAGGGTGGACCTGATCAAATTAACCAAACTGCGATTAAACACTTAGAGGAAATACTCAATGGACCTGGTGATTTTGCAAGGGTTGCAAACAATAGAGGTATAACATTTCTTGAGAAAAAATTAGCTGATGGCCGAGGTGTAAGGCTTAATTTAGACGGAACTTTTAAAGGTTTTATTGACCAATAGAGGGAGTGATACTTTTTGGATAATTTAGAGGTTATTTTAGTGGATTTTAAAAAAAGTGCCCTGGATACACTGATATTTGCTGAACTAGAGATTAAGTCCTCTCAAGTCATTAGGTCACATTTTTTCGATAAAAACCAGAATCGTGATGTTGAATTCCAGCAGATTAACAGCTTTCAGAAAATACTGACACCTAATGGTACAGGGAACGTATTCCTTCGCGAATTAAATATGGGATACACGATGAAAGATGTAATGGTTGTTTTCTCATTTGATGATATATATGGGGATATTGTCTTTAATTTTCCAGAGAGTGGACTGTTTACCGAAGATAGCAATACAACTACAATAGCAGCAAAACAAGTCATTGAATTTTTTATAAGGATAAAAGAAAAGTTTGATATTCCAAATGTGAAAATCGGTATTGAGCCAGCTTCAGATGATGATACATGTCTTATAGAGCTAAATGAAAATTTTATTGATATAGACACCGCTACTAAAAAATTATTGAATGTAAATTAAGCTTAATAGTAGTGTTATTATGATATTGAGTGATTGTTTTTAAGTTTAGTATCGTACTGGACTTATGCTAGCCAATTTTGTTGCACAAATGTATTTAATGGCTGTAAAACCGGATTACCCTGAACGAGCATTTATCAGTCTAATGGAAAAACGCATTCATCAAGTCGCACGGGAAAAGGCAATGAATGATCCAGAATACGCCTCAGCTGATGGAAAAAAGTCTAGTATCTTTGAGCGTTTACGAGACTCCTTGACGACGGAAAAGCAGCGATCCCTTCTTGATGATTTAGAAGGGGCATATCCGTAACTAACGATAGCTTAAAGCGAAACTAACTATAGTAGGGATTCTCTGAATCTCTAGCAATCGATAGGGTTGGAAAGTGAATGAGTCATTGAAGGCCATGTGAAAACTTAAGAGAGAGTTCATGATGTTACTGGTTAGCTGGTTTGAGTTCAGCCTTGTGCTGTTTGAGCTGAAAGGATAAATTCTGATGAATATATTTATTCTCAGAGTAAGAGGTACTAAATTTTCTAATGGTGAACTTTCTTGTTTAGGAAGCCAACTATCAGTAATATAGGAGAGTCTCGAAGAATATACGAAAGAGCATAATTGGTACATCTTTGATGTTTTAGGCAGTAGTCAATGTTCATTCGATGAATTGTTTCCTTTAGACGCTGAAAACAAAACAATGGTTACTTCTACTAATAGATTGATTGACAAAGTAAAAGAAGTAATTCAGTTTGAGTCAGGAGTATTTATCGCGATAAGAAAAGATAAAAAAATTAATTGGGAAACTGATTTTCTACCTGTTACTGAAGAGGATGAAGGTTTACAGCATCCTTTTGCAGATATAGAAATTCGAGCTTTTGATTACTCTTATTTTGAAATATCTGGTATGGATTTTGAGGTTGAGAAAAAGATATTAAAGCATTTGGAATAAAAGATAAGAAGAAGCCTTGAATGTCATTCTATTCAGGGCTTCTCTCTTTATTAAATCTATCATGTCAGTAAGGTGCATCAAACAGTAGACCTACATTACCAATGAAATATAAGGGTGATGGAGAAATAATGGGAGGAGAAAAGCTTAAAGGTAGAACGTCAATTCAGTACAGATAATCCACTAGATTGCTTGTCATGTGGTATTTTTGGCAAAATCGATTCATTTAGTTCTATTATTGGAATTAAAGTTAAGCATCCATTAGTTCCACCCCCCTCTTACAGCCACTCTTTTCCGTGTTCGCGAATGAATGTGATGTCGTTTTGATAATGGTGAAGATGGCCTTCCTCTATCATTTTTTGAAACGCCATGTCTCCTTCACTGGCTTTTCTGGTCATGGTTTTACATAATCCTTCTAATCGGAGCAAGACCATGTCTACATACTCTTCCTTTATGCCTTCACCGTAAGAGTCAAAAAACAATCGCACTCTTTGTTTGATACGGTTGGCATGCTGTGATGAATTGTAATAAACGGTCTCACCTGTTTCAGAAAGATAACATCGACTTAAGGGGACGCAAGTATAAAGGGTATACGCGATATCCCAAAGTCTTGGTCCAGGTCCGGCTACATCGAAATCAATAATGCCTATGGGTCTTTCATGGTTAAAAATAATATTGTATATGGCAAAATCATTATGGCATAGTACCTCAAATGGTTCGGGGGTGTTATCGATCGGCTGCCAGCTATCATCAAATGGAAAGTCGCTTACCGCATCATGGTAAAGGCGGAGCATTTTCGCTATTTCGATCAAGACCTCATTAGACCACATGTACTCTTTTAAAGGGTAATGACCCGTTTCGCCTTCAATAAAGGATAAGATCTCTCTTCCTTTTTCATCAATCCCTAGAAACGTTGGTGCATAACGAAATCCTTTGTTCTCCAAATGCTTTAAAAGCCTATGAATTTGGGGACTTTCTGGCTTTACTTCTCGTCGCACCGTATCTCCCAAACGATAAACGTGAGAAACATTTCCCCCTGTTAGTATTTCTTCGTTTTCATGTTTTGACATCTGCCCATTCCTCCCTACTATGACTTTCGAGATACCGTAAACCAAATCCTGTTTGTTTCCTTGTCTAGTCTGTCCATACGAAGTTGACAAGTAAATATTTTTATAAAATATATGTTTAAAATATTGTTTAAAATGATAGGGAACAAAACAGCGAACAAAAAATGAACTTGAGGACATTATGCGAGCTCTGTGAAAAGTTCTAAAATCTTATCAATAAAAGGTTTTCAGTGGTTTTTTGATATGGGTTAATAGCAAATATGTTCACTTCCTTTGTCATTAGTGGGGTTGGTCACGATTCCCTAATTATAAGCACAAAATAGTCTATATTTTACGTATAAAATTATAAAAAATATATCGTTCAATATTGTTGATAGACAGTCCGAAATACTATAATATGGGTGTAAGGAGGTGATAATTTTGGCAAGAAAAGCATTTACTACCACCATAGAGGAAGAGCTCCAGCGAAAGTTTAAGGAGGCGTGCGATAAGAATGGGGCAAAAATGAATAATGTGATTGAAGCCTTTATGAAGTCTTACATTGATGGGGAATTTCAGATTGAGCTTATTTACAAACTCACGCCAACGAAAAGCAAATGAACGTAAAAAGGAAGTCGTCCCCCGACAAGGTTACGACTTCCCCATTACACCCCCAAGGAGGAGGCTATTGTCATTATAGCAGGCAAATCCTTCCTTGGCAAAGGGGTAAAACCAAGGAGGATCATAATATGGTGGAAAAAACGGCTGTTGAACGAGCCTTTATCGGTCTAATGGAAGAGCGCATTCATCAAGTCGCACGGGAAAAGGCAATGAATGATCCAGAATACGCCTCAGCTGATGGAAGAAAGTCTAGTATCTTTGAGCGTTTACGAGACTCCTTGACGACGGAAAAGCAGCGATCCCTTCTTGATGATTTAGAAGGGGCGTGGACGTACGCAGGAGGATTAATGCAAGAATTCGCGTATCGCCAAGGCATAGAAGACAGCCCCATGATCCACAACGAGTTAAAGAAGTTCGGCATATCCGTAACTAACGATCATTCAAAGCGTGACTAACATAGTAGGGACTCTAGACGCTAGCTATCGATAGGGATGGAAAGGGAATGAGTGATACAAGTCTATGTGAAAACTTAAGATAGAGTTCAGGTTAGCTGGTTTGAGTTCAGTTTTGTGCTGGGCTTGATCCAGTTAATTTTTGTTTTACTTCCATGTCTATTGAGTTGTACCGTAGATAATAAATATCTTTATGGACAATAGAGCATTTAAGAGATATTCCGCGAATTCTCGACATTCAAATGGTATTATTTTTCAAATTACTATAATATTGCAGTTTGGTGAAAAAGATGTATATAGAGTAAGATGAAAGTAGGAAAATTTATGGGTTGATCGTGTCGAATAAAGGGAGGGATAACGATGACTGAAAAGCTAGCCAGTAGTGAAGTCGCAAATCGGTTGAATGAGTGGTACGACTCAATAAAGCGGCATGACATTGAGAAAGCTACCAAGTGTAAAGAAGAGATTAAAAAGTCAATTGATGAAATGGAAGAAGATCAAAATGTGCTCCTTTATTACAATTTGATTGATTCGAGGTATAAGCAAGTCATTCAGAGGTTTGACGAATCTAGAAACATTCTAAATGATATCAAAGAGCAAGGAGAAAATACAGAAACCGACGAACTTCTTAGATTCTACTATTATTTCTTTAACGGCCTCTACGAGTTCTACAGAAGAAATTATATACAAGCTATCCACTATTACCGCCAAGCAGAAACCTACCTCGAAGATATTCCAGATGAGATCGAACACGCGGAATTTCACTTTCAACTAGCAAATGCCTACTACGGGATTGATCAGAACTTCTTTTCACTTAGTCATGCAGAGAAAGCCATTGGAATTTACAAAAAACACGATCACTATGTGAATCGTCAAATTTCTTTGAAGATGGCTATAGCCGCAAATAGGTTTGACCTTAATCGACATGACTCGGCTATGTCTCTTTATAAAGAAGTCATCGAAATATCATCCAAACATGGGCAAACGTTTTTGGAGGTATTAGGCCATTACAATTTAGGTCTTTGTTATGAATACCTGAACGAGCTAGAAGCAGCTAAAGGCTGTTTTGAGACAGCTCTTGACATCGAATACTCACAAGAAAATAAGAAAGACACGTATCTTGAAATTAAATATATGTTGGCAAGAGTTCTTTTTAAAATGGACCAACTAGAAGAAGGAAAAGGGTGGTTTAATGTTGCCAAGACCCTTGCAGATGAGACAGGCGAAGAGACTTATAAGACCAAGTTAGCGATTCTTCACCACATCTATTTAGAGCCTAATGAATTGCTGCTAGATGAAGAGTTGGAAACTTTAAGAAAAAGAAAGCTATGGCATGATGTTTCAGATTTAGCTGCAAACGCTGGAAGACATTTCAAAAAGAAGGAAATGTACAAGCTGGCAACGAAGTATTTTGTTGAGGCCTTACAGTCGAAAGAGAAAATACCAACATTACAAGAGGAGGTAGAGAAAGTATGAAAAAAGTATTCTTATCGTTTATTGCCGCAGGTTTGATCTTTGGCTTTGTTAATCCTCAAGTCCTTAACCAAAGTAGCAGTTCTGGAGATGGATTCACGATCCAACAGAAACATAATACTGGTGGATGATACTGCTCAACCATGTAGCCCCGTGGAAATCATGGGGCTGCTGGTTTTTGTATTTGCCTCAGTAAATCAAAGCTACATCATTATTAACTCAATTTCTCAGGAAAAGACCGTAATGGTAAGAATTGTGTTTATTAATGGGATTTTCAGGAAAGGGCATAGAATCATCTTTACAGGAGGAGGCCAAAATGCATGAAAAAAGTAATCTTAACATTGGTGACAGCTAGTTTGATCTTTGGCTTTGTTAGTCCTCAAGAGTTACATCACAGCAGTAGCTCAGAAAGCGGATTTACGATTCAGGAAAAACACCGTAATGGTGGGAATTGATTACTGTCGTTAGAGGATAAGGCTCAATATTTATTGAGGCATTTTTGGCAAAAGAATATATTTCAACATTACAGGAGGGGGTAGAGAGAATGAAAAATGTATTCTTATCGCTAATTACTGCAAGTTTGATTGTTGGCTTTGTTAGCCCTCAAGAGCTAAAGCAAGATAGTAATATGGGAGGCGGATTTACGATTCAGGAAAAGGGAAGGACTGGTAACTAAAGGATGCGGGACTGTTCGAAAGGTTACGTATTAAGCGATCTTTCGAACAGCCCCGTTTTGTTGGATAAAAGGATCTGCAATAAAAGTTGGATTTCAGCAAATGTAGTATGTCAACACTAAATTTCAACAGAAGTGTCTGATTAATTTGCAATCACAAATGAATAATTTTGTAATCTGATGTGTTATCATAATAAGTAAATATAGTAGTAAGGTGCGTGTCATGACAAATGAGTAATAATATTATTTTGAATAGAATTTTTACTCAAAGTATCTTTATGGAATTAATAAATAATAAAGAAAATTCTTTATACGATACTTGTGTACGCCGATACTTACGTGATGCAGATCAATTAGAAAATAATCAATTAGTAACCAGATTGTATGAGTTTATGAAGAAAAAATATAGAAATGAATATTTTTATAAAAATACTCTTCTTAATAAACTGTTACTTGGAAGGCACAGTTTAAATACTACAACTGCATTATCTGAAATCCCTATAAATAAATCAAAGGCAGATTTTATATTAATTAATGGGAAGGCTATTGTGTATGAAATAAAGACTGAACTTGATACTTTTGACAGATTAGATAGTCAAATCAGTGACTACTATAAAGCTTTTAATCATGTATGTGTCGTAACTTGTGAATCAAATTATAATAAGCTCCAAGAGCTGCTTAATGATTCAAAAGTTGGTATCTGTGTTTTAACAGACCGAAATACGATTAGTACAAGGAAAGAGTCGACTGAGGATAATTCTAATTTAGATCACTCCACTATATTTAAAATCCTTAGAAAAAGTGAATTTGAAAATGTATTGATAGAACATTACGGTAATTTACCTAAAACATCCCAAGTTAAATATTATAAAGAGTGCTTTAAATTGTTTTTAGAAATTGATATAAATACTGTTTATAAATATTTTATTAAGGAATTAAAAATGAGGAATAAAATTGAATTAGAGGAATTTAAAAAAGTCCCTTATGAGTTGAAATTTTTAATGTATTTTTCTAATTATAATAAAAATGACTATTCAAAGTTATTTAGTTTTTTAAACGAAAAGTGGAGGGGGAATTAGAATGTATTTTCCATATCTAAGAGGTAGACAATTTGAATTAATAGCTATAAGAGAATTGGTCGAAAATGAGCTTATTGGTTCAAAAGTTATTCCTATTATAGAGCCAATTAAACCTACATCAACTCTTATGAAGACTATAAATCTTATTATTGAAAGAGAGCAAAAAATTGCAGTTATTCATAATCCTCAAGTAAGCACGTACCTTAAAGCCCTTTCAAATCTTTCGTCCAGTACTTTGAAAGATGGTTTAATGAATGTGTATGAAAGTGAAAATGTAATTTTTTCGCACATATTAAATAAAAAAAGCACAGCGGAATTAGCGGCAATTGAAGAAGAGCACTCAAAAGAAGACATGTTATTAATATTAAATGATACCGAGTATATAAATTACTATTTAAATATATTCGATGACGAAACACCAAAATTCACATTAGTTCCTGATGAAAGTTCTTATAGAAGGAAAATTAAAAATAATAGGGTTCTGTTTATGGACAGATTTACAAAGCAGCAAAGGAATGCAGATTATTACAATTTGGAAGATGAATCATACTCAGAAGACCATTTATATTACAACGAGGATGGATATATCGGGTTTTCAGATTATTCGATTGTAGGGGCAGATTTTTCTGAATCAGGGTTTGCTCCATATGCTGTGGTAATACATATGGTATATTTTGATAATGACCGAAACCTACGTATAAAACATTTTGTTTCCGAATCTAATGACGATATTAATGACCCAGCAGGAAAATTTTATGAGGCATTAGAGAAACTTATGGAATGGCAGTCTGAAGTTAAACTTGATACTTTCGGCATGAAGGAGTTCGCTAAACATTACACTAATGGAACATATCCAGGGTTAGGTACTGTGAAAAAACTGTCAATTATGCACCATATTGAATTGGTGAACAAATTTCTTGAGGAGTAAATAGCTAATGATTTGTTGTGAAAAGTGTTTCAAAGATTCAGAGATAAAAGGAATTATTAAAAGCTTGAATAATAATGGAGATTGTGAGACATGTAATAAGAAAAATGTTTTCATTTATGACACTGAATCAAATGATAACTTAGTAGACAACTTTAATGAATTATTAGGGATATATACTCCGATAACCAGTCTTCCAAAGGATTTTCCAAGAGAAAAGTTGAGCCTCCTTAAAGATGTACTAAACGATAAATGGAATATTTTTAATATCGATAGTGAGAAAATCTATTCATTACTTACGAATATTTGTAAAGAAAAGTATGAAGAAGCTCCTGAACTTTTTGATTTCCCTATAGGTATTTCAGAAATTAATGAAAAAGATTACCTAGAATCACATTCAATACTTAAGACACATGAATGGGAAGATTTTGTTGAAGAAATAAAAACAAAAAATCGCTTTCATACAAAATATATAAATACAGATGTTTTAGAAGTTCTTTGTTCATTTATTGAAAGGCCTTTAAAAAAAGGAACCAAATTGTATAGAGCAAGAATTTCTGAAGAAAGTGGCTTTCCGGTTGATAAAATGGGAGCACCCGCTCCAGGTAAAGCATCTGCTGGACGTGTTAATCCGCTAGGAATAAACTATCTTTATTTAGCTGATGATCGTTTAACTACTTTAAATGAAGTAAGGGCTGGAGCATATGACTATGTATCGGTTGGTGAATTTATATTAAAAGAAGATATAACTATAGTTGATTTTACATTGTTGGAAAAAATAAGCCCTTTTACAGGTGTAGGCACTACACAACTAGCTATTAACATGGATCATTTAAGAAAAATTAGTAATGAAATAGCGAAACCTCTTAGAAGAAGTGATGGACCATTAGATTATCTCCCAACCCAGTATATCGCAGATTTCATTAAAAGTGTAAAGCACGAAGATGGTGGAACTTACGCAGGTATAAAGTATAAAAGTACTCTTTATGAAGATGGGTACAATATTGCTTTTTTTGATGAAAGGTTATTTGAATGTGTAGAGGTTTGTGTTTATGACGTTAAAGGAATAGAATATAGATTTAACCTCTTAGGTGAGTAAAAGTGAGTCACTCAAATCATTTAATAAACATCACCCTCACAAAATCTTTTAAGCTTAATACATCTTGACCTATATCGACTCTGCTCATCGATATCATTCGTAATTTAATCGATAGTTAACTCATAGATGTTGATACATCAATGTTTGTCGTATTTTTTGAAGAATGGCAATAAGTAGAGGCTACTGAATAACTAAAAAACATTGATAGGACAAAGTTTTTTGTCAATAAATGTACAAGGGAACTGTAGAAAAACAAGAAAAATCTTGCACTTGTAGGAACCCCTATAGCAGCTAGAATTATCGGTGAAAAAACCAAGTGAATGAATGAGTCATAGAAGCCCAACGTCAGAAGAAGATCTTGATGATGACGATGATGATAATCAAGCCAGATCGTCTACAACCAACACAGCCCCAAAGGAGGAAGGAGATCGAAGAGAAGCCAACCCCATCAGAGGAAACTGTTGATGGAGGTGACGTGTGCTCCTGCGGATATTTCTTATCCCACAGATCTCAAACTCTTGAAGGAAGCTAAGTTAGGAACCCTTCTTTCAATTCACCACCCAACGCTTTTTACAATCGTAAGAGGCTTTTTTCTTCTCCCCGCCACCAATTCTACAAGAATAGCCATCATTTTACGGTTGTTGGTGGTAGCGATTTCATATAGAATGGAGAGAGTATATATTTTTTATTAAGTCTAGCGCAAGGCGCCATCGTCTCGTGTGAGTGGCTGTCCGCTACAAATAATGCTGCGGGCACACATCCGAGGGAGGACAGACGGTGCTTGGCGCTTTTTTAAAAGGGGTGCTCCAGTGAGTAAAAAAGTGAAAATTGTGACTGACTCAACGATTGATTTACCAAAAGAAGTGATGGATCAACTAGATGTGACAGTCGTTCCGTTGTCAGTGACAATTAACGGGGAATCCTATCTAGATGGAGTCGAGATTACGTCGAAAGAGTTTGTGAATCATTTAGTTCAATCTGAGGACATTCCAAAGAGTTCGCAGCCATCGGTAGGTTCGTTTTTAGAGGTGTATGACAGATTAGGGGCAGACGGTAGCGATGTGCTCTCGATTCATATGACGAGTGGGATGAGCGGGACGTATGCCGCGGCGAAGACGGCTGCTGATATGTCAGATTCGAATGTGACGGTGGTGGATTCAAAATATATTTCTTTAGCCTTAAGCTTTCAAGTGAGGGAAGCCTGTGATATGGCGGCGGCTGGGGAGACGGTTGACGCGATCGTGGCACGGCTAGAGGTTATTCGGAATAACACGTCCCTCTATATTATGGTGGATACGTTGGAGTATTTAGTGAAAGGAGGGCGAATCGGGCGGGGCAAGGCATTGGTCGGCTCGCTCTTAAAAATAAAGCCAGTGGCGTCCTTGCAAGATGGCGTCTATACGCCAGTGACAAAAGTTAGAAGCTACATGCAAATGATTAAGTTTTTGACGAAAAAGTTTGAAGAAGAAACGTCTGATAAGATCGTCAAAGGGATCGGGATTGCGCAAGTGGAGGCTCGTGACTTGGCGAATCAAGTGAAGGATGCTTTAAAGGAATTAACGAGCTTTAAAGACATTTCGCTCGTCGATACGACGCCGATCATTAGCACTCACACCGGTCCAGGAGCGATCGCGCTCATGTACTATACAGACGAACGCTAAATGGGTGAATCTCTACTATACGCATAGTAGGGATTTTTTTGTCCTTCATAAGAGGAACGACATGTTATAATAGGATTTTATTGGATTGTTTTTAGTTGGAGTGAAGTCATCCATCAGCTCTTTTGTGGTGGAAATTCCACCGACCAACGGCTTCATTTGTTATTTTCAATCGAAAAAAGGAGTGACATAACATGACGAATCCGTTTCCGTTTGCCGAATTAATGTCACAGGATGGCTTACACTGCTTCCGCATTGGTTCGTACGGCTATGCCTACCCAGAGGCTGACAATGAATATGATGCGGATTGGCATCGAAATCCTCTTTCCTTCACACTGCCTGGGTTTAAGGTGGCATTTGATGAGATCATCTTGTCAGGAGGTGTTGTGGAGGACTTTGTAGCAGAGTGTATTTGGCAAGAGAAAAATGCATAAAACGGCAAGCCTTTTTGCAGCCACTTAATAACACTTATTCCTTACATATTGTTCAAAAGGAATGACTCTTTCATTCGGTTACTATCTCCTCCGAAAATCACTAAATGAGAGTGGTGAATCAGGCGATCTACCACGGCTTCCGTTAAAATAGGGTCGCCAAATACATGATTCCATTGCCCAAACTGCAGATTTGTAGTGATGATAATACTCCGCTTTTCATAACACAAGGAGATGACCTGGAAGAGTAGCTCGGCCCCATGTTTGTGAAGCGGTATATATCCCAGCTCATCCAGAATTAAAAGATCAAGCTTCTCGATTTTCTTAAACAGCTTATTGAGATTTCCTTTGTCATTCGCCTCTAATAACTCATTGGCTAGAGAAGCAATGGTATAAAACTTCACTCGTTTCCCATATTTTTGTATCGCATTCATGCCAATGAGGGTGGAAAGGTAGGTTTTTCCTGCACCAACGCCGCCATAAAACACCATGTTTTCTTTTGATTCAATAAATTCACCGTCCAGGAGAGATTGTTGACTTAACCCCTGCCCCAGCTGAATATCCTTCCAGTCAAAAGGTTTGCCGGATACGTTCGGCAGGGTTGCCGCCTTGAACAAAAGATTAATTTTTCGTTCTTCACGCTGTTCTATTTCTTTTTCAAAGAGCTTCAGTAAATATTCTTCTGTGTTCGCCGCTTCTACCTCTCGGTAGTTCTCTCGAATCCAGCTTAGCTTTAAGCGCTTGGCATATTCTTGGATCTGTTCCTGCATTAGGCCTTCCTCCTTTCCTGCTGGAAGAAGACATCGTATTGATTCATACCTCGTTCAGCTATTGGCATTACTGGAACTGTACTTTTTAGCCTTACTGTCTCTCTGGAGCCTCTGCCATGAATGAGCTGATGAAAGACTTGCTTTATTGTTTCTGTGGATGGATGACATCGCTCGGATGCAATTTCCAGGGCCTCTGTAGCTGTCTCCAGACTATGGTCTTTAAGAAGGTCTGAGAGTAACTGAAGCGCCTTTTTCTTTTCTTCCAGAGTACATTCCTCCAGATAAGTTTGCCATTTAAAGGGCAGTTGATCATAGAAAGTTGTATATTTTAGCGCCGTCGGCCTTTTAGCCATTAGGTACAGATAAGGCTGCCATTTCATCGACTTTGATTCTTCTCCATACAGTCGTTCATGGCTCACAATCACTTCATAGTTGTCCGAAAGGATATCTATCCTGTTATAAGTGATGCCAGCCAATACCTTTTGATTGGCAAAGCGCGGGGAAGTAGAATACCTTTTCGTATCTACTAAGATATAGCCGTACTTGTCTGCTTTGAGAGTTTCATAGCGTACACAAGAGTATTCTTCCGGCGGTAAATACATTAACGCTTCTTTGTCCTCTTCAAACAGCCTGGCAATTTCTTGTTTCTTTTCATAATGAGGACGGTTTCGATCCTTTTCTGCCTCCTCCCATAACCGATCATTCAAATTATCCAGCTGATATACCGTTCGTTCCGGAAGGAAGAAATTATTCCTCGCATATTTAACCATCGCTTCTACATGTCCTTTTTCATTGCCGGCACCCGGATTACAAAATTCATACTCAAACCCGTAGTGCAAAGCGAAGCGCTTGAAACCCTCAGTAAGCTCGCGTTTTCCTTGTGGTAAAACCTTTTTTACTGCGGGGGATAAATTATCAAAACGAATCCTTTTTGGCACTCCTTGCAGATGATGGAAGAACCGTTTTAAGCCCTCCAGGAAACATTCCTGATTTTCAGCTTCAAACACCTGAACTAAGAATGCGTTACTGTATGGAAAAGAAAGCACCAAATACGGCAGGTCTATAACCTTTCCCTTTACTTTAAAAGGGGCTTCCCCAAAATCTACTTGAGCGTCTCCTGGCTTGGATTCCAACGGAAGAGCAGCGTCATCGCTTTCTTCCAATAACTCCTTTTTCCGTTTGGAGACATACCCGCGTACAGTTCGCTCTGAACCTTTGAAACTTACTTCATCTTTAAGTAATTGCCAAATACGTTTGGCAGTCCTTCGATACTTCTTTTTCTTCTTCATATCCTCTCTCAACCATTGATCAACTATGTCTTTGACTGGATCCATTACTGGAGCCGGCTGAGCTTTCTTCTTCTTCTTTTCCGGTTGGAAATTGTCCATATCGGCATACTTTTTGACTGTGCGGAAATCCGTGTTTGTTCTTCTCGCAACATCTGAGTACGAATACCCTTTTGAGTTAACTTCATTTCTGATATACTTAATTTCGTCCACTTGTAACATCTCCTAAAACTACCTCCTGCCAGATTATTGGGTCCAACAGGAAGTGTATTGAATTTTTGGGGTGTTAGCAAGTGGCTTTTTTTATGCAGGCTCCCCGCGGGGGGCCTGCATAAAAGGAATGCCATAACCTACATTTTTATTCTGCCATAAACATAGCAGAGCTCAAACAGTTTCGGGCGCTGGCGATAAACGAGGCTGTGTTTGATCCGATCGAGCCGTTCTTCCAATTGACGTTTTCGTTCAACCAGCTGAAAAAAGTCGTTGTAAGTGGCTACGTGGAATATCCTGTTGGCGAGGGGGCGCAGCTGCAATTTGAGTTTGAAACCGATTTGACCTACGTTGATCAATTTGCTGCTGGGTTAAAGGAGATGCTGCAACGATTTCCGGTACGTGACGTATAAGGGGCCTTCCCCCCTCATAAAAGAAGTCAAATTATTTTTAAATCGGTAAAATCTGTGCCTACTCCTTTGCATCATTTCGCCCTACGATAGGGGGAAAAGCGGAGGAGGCGACGACTGTGGAATCGGCTGGGTGGACAGGTGGATTGTTTCGCATGTGTGAATGGATTACGAGGCTCGCGTTCGTGAATGGGCTATGGCTGTTGTTTACGGTGGTTGGCCTTGGGTTGTTCGGGTTTGCCCCGGCGACTGTCGCGATGTTCTCGATTGTCCGTAAGTGGATTATGGGGGAGCAAAGCTTTTCGGTCTATTCTACGTTTTGGACGATTTATAAAAAGGAGTTTCGTAAGGCGAATCTGTTGTTCGGGTTGGTCTTGCTGACGCTAGTCGTCCTGTATGTGAACTACGTCATTATTCATGCGATGACGGGGGCTTTGTACTATGTGCTGCTCATCTGTTTTAGCTTGTTTTGCCTCGTCGTGGCGGTCGTGCTTCTTTATATTTTCCCGATCTATGTTCATTTTGAAGGGAGTCTCTTGCATTATTTCCGGTCGGCGATTCTGGTGGGGACGTCCTTCCCGTTGCGAACGGTGGTCATGGCGGTCACAGCCTTTACCGCTGTATTGCTCGGGTTGCTCTTGCCTGGGGTGGCGCTCCTTTTTTTCGGCAGTGGCCTCAGCTTTGCCCTTATGTTTATTTCCTATAGCATCTTTTCAACGATTCAACCGGCGACGGGCTCAACCACTCTCACGTAAGAGTGGTTTTTTGATGTAGTGGTCCTCACTGTAAAAGTCAAAATTATTGCAATTGTTATCAAAATAGCGTTAAGCCTTTAGGCCTTATCTCTTTTATAATAGATTCAAATCGTTAGAGAGGAGATAACAGATGAGTATTAAAACAGAAAGGTTATCGACTTCCTCAGAGGTAGGCGTGGTGAAGAAGAAAAAATCAACGCTTGATCGATATGAAAATCTAGCAGGTTGGCTGTTTGTTGCACCGATGTTAATCGGTGTTACCGTCTTAGTGTTATTGCCGATTGTGGCAACGTTCATTTTAAGTATGGCCGACTGGAAATTCATCCAAAACATCGATCAGTTGCAGTGGGTCGGCTTCGGAAATTTCAAAGAGTTGATGACAGATAGCGTGTTTTTGAAATCGCTTTTAAACAATGGCATCTTTTTGTTTACCGTTCCGATCTGTATGGGGATTTCCCTTGTGTTAGCGGTGGTCATTGATAAAAGCGTTTACATGAAGAGCTATTTCAAGGTTGCTTTTTTCATGCCGTACATTTCTAGTGTGGTCGCGATTGCGGTCGTATGGCAAGTGTTGTTCCATCCGTCGGCCGGGCCGATTAACCAAACGTTAATGGCCCTAGGGATAGCCGACCCACCAAAGTGGATTGCCGATCCGAGCTTCGCGCTCATTTCCGTCATGCTCATTCAAATTTGGATTTCAGTCGGGTTCAATTTGATCATTTACATTGCCGGACTGCAAGCGATTCCGAAAGAATTGTATGAAGCGGCGGAGATGGACGGAGCGAACGCGTGGGATAAATTCCGCAAGATTACGTTCCCGATGGTGTCTCCAACTTCTTTCTTTTTGCTGATTACGGGGATTATTGCGAGTTTTAAAGTGTTTGACCTGATCGCGGTGTTAACAAAAGGGGGGCCGATGCATTCGACGAGTGTGCTCGTCTGGCACTTGTATGATACGGCCTTTGTTAATTTGGATATCGGCTATTCGTCGGCGATGGCGATGATTTTGTTCATCATTGTCTTTCTCATTACGATCATTCAATGGATCGGACAGAAGAAATGGGTTAATTACTGAGAAAAGGGGAGAAGGTTCATTGAAAACGATCAATATCCAAAAATGGTTGACGACGATCATCGTCTTTTTGCTCAGCGTCATGTTTTTGTTGCCTTTCGCTTGGATGCTGTCCACCTCGTTTAAAATTGAAGCGGACGTTTTCACGTATCCGATTCAATGGATTCCTGAGCGGTGGAACGGCTTTAACAACTATATGCAAGTGTGGTTTGGCGATTATCCTTTTTATCTTTATTATTGGAATTCCTTAAAAGTAGCGGTGTTAACGACGGTCGTTTCGTGTACGGTGTCGGCGCTTGCGGCTTACGGGTTTTCGAAGGTGAGGTTTCCAGCGGGGAAGTGGTTGTTTCTCATCGTGTTAGCGACGTATATGGTTCCGCAGCAGGCAAGCTTAGTCCCGCAGTTTATTTTGTATCGTCAAATCGGCTTGTTTGACAGTCACCTTGGGCTCATTTTGTTAGGAAGCTTCAGCGTTCTTGGAACGTTTATGCTGCGCCAGTTTTTTATGGGCGTTCATAATGAATACATTGAAGCGGCTAAGATTGACGGGGCTGGGCATTGGAAAATTTTTTGGCTCATCGCACTGCCGATTGTTAGGCCGGCCATTGCTACCTATGCGATTTTGCGATTCATTTGGACGTGGAACGATTATCAAAATCCGTTGATCTTTTTACGGACAGATGCCTTGTACACGATTCAGTTAGCGATGCAAAAGTTTACGACGATTAACGGGGAGTTTTATTCTCTCATTATGGCGGCTGCTGTTTCGGCGATTCTCCCGTTGTTAATTATTTTCGTCATCGGGCAAAAGCAAGTCATCGAAGGGATTGCCCTTGGCGGGGTGAAAGGGTAACGAATCTGTGTTGCCCCCTTTTGTCTAATGAATAGATGTCAAATTATTTTTAATATTGGTAAAATTATTTCCGTCTCATGAACAAATCGCTTTGCTATAATTCGGTTTGTAAGGGTTTTCATAATAGAGTACAAGGGGGAAATAGAATGAAGAAAACATGGGTATCCACTGTTTTTGCTTCTGCCGTCCTCATGATCGGGTTGGCGGGGTGTTCGGGTGGTAGTGGCGATAGCACATCGGCAACGAATGATGATAATGGACATGATAGCGAAGAAACGGTAACGATTAAATTTCATACACACGGTAACGAGGCTAGCTATAACTGGGCTCACACGATTGCCGCTTTTGAAGAAGAGCATCCTAACATCAACATTGATTTAGTCATTTTAAGTGAGAAGGGTGATTCACAGGAAGCGATTCAAAAGCTCGATTTAGCTGCCGCTTCTGGGGAGCAGCTTGATGTGTTAATGTTCAGTGATCCGGCAAGTTATGCGCAACGGGTGCATTTAGGAATGGTCGCCCCGATCGATGAATTCATTAGCGAAGAAGGCTTTGCGATGACGGAAGAATATAAGGTCGATACGCAAATTGACGGCCAATATTATGCGCTTCCAGGTAAATTCAACCCTTGGTACGTCTTAATGAATAAGGACCACTTAGAAGAGGCTGGATTGGACGTGCCGACCGATTGGACATGGGATGATTTTATGGCCTATGCGAAAGACTTAACGACAGACGATCATTACGGTACGTACTTCCATGGTCCACAAGGGGACGGCTGGATGGAATTTATGAAACTAGCGCTTGCGAGTGAGGAGAATGATACAGAGTTCATTAAAGATGATGGAACGTCCAATCTCGACCATCCGCTATTCAAGAAAACGTTAGAAATGCGCGTGCAAATGGAGAAAGAAGATCAATCGGCTGTGCCGTACACGGATATTATTTCGCAGAAGCTTCATTACCGGAATCAATTTTTCGGTCAAGATGCGAGCATGATTCTGATCGGAAGCTGGATGAATACGGAGCTCGGGGGAACGGATCAATTTCCACTTGATTTCAACGTCGGAGTGGCGCCTTACCCGAAAAATGATCTAAGCGGGGAATCGTATACCCCTGTGACAACGGATTATATGGCGGTCGCAGCCAATTCGGAGCATAAGGAGGAGGCGTATACGTTTATTCGCTGGTACACAACGGAAGGGCAAGTCGTCCAAGGGAAAAACGTTCCGTCATGGAACGGGGTAAGTGACGAGGATCTCGGGACGATCATTGACGGCATTTTAGCAGAAACGGTGTCGCCTGAAAAAGTAGATCGCGACTCTTTAGTCAATGTGTTGCAAAACGCCCAGTCGTCGAAAATGATTGCCCCTGTGTCCTATCAAGCCGAGCTTTACAAAGTGATTGGTGAGGAATACGAGAAGCTCATTTTAGACGATCAAGATCTCGACACGACGCTTGAGAAAATGCAAGAACGAGGGCAAGAGATTATTGAGAATAATCAGTAAACGTCTGTTAGAATAATCGTATAGGGGCGTAAACCGTTTCCGTCCCCTTCTTTTTCATTCTAAATGAGGAGGTTGGTTATGTGGAATCGGATGAAGCGAAAGCTTGCGCCCCGTTCTTTTCGTTTTAAAGTGATCCTTATTGCAGTTGTATGCCTTATGATTCCGGCGATGATCACCTTGTACGTGTATAGTTATTTGACGAAAGATGCCATGAAGGAACAGGCAATTTCGAATGCTAATCGCGAATTGAGCTTAGCGGGCGCCTATGTCTCAAAGATTTTTGACGACATGCTGTATGCGGTCAATTACGTTCAGCTCGATTCAGAGATTAATACGATTTTGAAAAAGAATGCCAATGCTGATAGAAAGCCAAAAAATATCAAGTATGAAGAGTATTTAGAATATCGGAAGGTGACAAAGACGATTGAAAACATGACGTTGCTCGGAGAAAAGTCTTATGTGACGATCTTGCTGAAAAACGGCATGCACTATACGAACTATCCGCTAGCCGACTATAACCCGGAGATGCTGTTTCAAGAGCCGTGGTTTAAGCAGCTAGAGGAGGTGTACGGCTATGAGACGATATGGATCGGTAGCCAGCCGACCGTTTTTGCATCCGAGCGGGAGGAAAATCCATACCAAATTTCCGTCGCCAGGACGTTACGAGACGCTAATTTGCGTATTTACGGCTATGTGATTGTGACGATTATGGAAAGTGAAATCAAACAAGCGTTTGCGGGAATCCAAGACAGTGGCGACATGCTGCTCGTTGACTCGGCGAACCGCATTTTATCCCATAGCGACAACGAACAGATCGGGACCACGTTTCCTTATGCGGAACAAGTGGCACAAGCGAAAGCTTCCAATATGATTGAAGTCGAAAAAGAAACGTATGTGTATGCCGACCACCCGCTCTCTTATACGGGCTGGAAGCTAGTTTCGATGAACCCGTACAAGCAAGCGATTAGCAAAATGAATCATTTGTTTGACAACGTCTTTTTTGCTCAATTCATCTCCTTTGTTCTCTTTTTTCTATTATTAACGTCTGTTCTGCAAACGGTTACAAAGCCGCTCGTTCACCTCGGACAGGTGGCGACGACCGTGCAAGGGGGAAATTTAAAGGTCCGTTCGAACATTCGCAGTCAGGACGAGATCGGCAAGCTCTCCCATTCGTTTAATCAGATGTTAGACCGAATCAATGAAATGATCAAGGAAATCACCGAAACACAAGTGAGGAAACGGAAAGCGGAATTTGCGATGCTACAAGCGCAAATCAACCCCCATTTTCTGTTCAATGTGTTGAATTCGATCCGGATGAAAGTGATGCGAAAAGGCGATTATGAGAGCGCTGAAATGATCAGTTCTCTCTCCAAATTGTTGCGGATGACGATTGAGAAAGAGAAGGGAATGATTCCGTTTCAAGAGGAAGTGGACATTGTCGAAGATTTTGTCAAGCTCATGAACATGAGGCAGAAAGAAAAGGTGGAACTGAAAATTAATGTCTCACCGGAAGTTTATTCTGAGGAGATTCCGCGGTTTATTTTACAGCCGATCATTGAAAACTCGATGATTCATGGACTCAATCAAAGTGCCGGCGTCATTTCGGTAGAAGCTTATATCCATCAAAACGATTTTGTCGTTGTCATTGAAGATAATGGGCAAGGGATGAGTGAAGAGGCGTTACACAAGCTGCGGCACAGTCTTTCGATTCAAGCCGATCTCGTGGATGGGAAGCATAAAAAAGGTTTTTCCAATCTCGGAATTTCCAACGTCTATGAACGAATGCGGATGACATTTGGAGAAGCATTTGCCATGGAGGTTCATAGTTTGAGAGGAAAAGGTACGAAGGTTAGCATGTACGTTTCGAGAGGAGGGCGAGAAGCAGATGTACAAAGTGATGCTGGTTGATGATGATTATCCAGTGTTGGAGCTATTGTCGGAAACCATCGAATGGGAGAAGCTTGGGTTGACTCTGCAAAGCACTCATGAAAATGGAGCAAGCGCCTTGGATTATGCCTTACAGGAAGAGATGCCAGATATTTTAATTACCGATATCGGTATGCCGAAAATGAATGGCATTGAATTGATCAAGCAAATGAAAGAAAAGAACCCGCTGATTCAAGTGAGCGTATTGTCTTGCCACAGTGACTATGAATTTACGCGACAGGCCCTTTTGCTGCAAATCCAAGATTATTTATTGAAAGATACGTTGAATCCGGAAGATCTTACATCGGTTCTAACAGGCCTTAAAAAGAACATCGAACGAGAAAACGAAAAGACGAAGCAAGAAACGAAGCTACACCAAATCGCTTCACAGAATCAAGAGTCAAGGAAGCGTGAGTTCATCCGCAAAACGATCAACCAGCCAACTGGTCAAGAAAAGGAATGGTATGAGGAAGCCCGTTCATATGGGTTCGATGTAGAGGACAATCGCTACATTCCAGCGTTATGTTTTATGCAAAATTACCGCATGGCCAAACAATTGGATCAACCCGAGGATCAGCTAGTCTGTTCAATTCAACGTGTGGTGCAAGACGTGCTTGAGACGTATGAAACCAAGGGGATTCATTTTGCGTTTTCACTGAAAGAATTCTTCCTTCTCTTTCCTTATCGTTCAAGCGTAAAGTCGGACTGTTACGGCATCATGATGGAATGTGTGAGCGCGATTCAGCGAGCCGTTCATTCAGACTTGCAGCTTTCCCTCGGGTGTGTCATTGGGGAGCATGTTCATAATCAATCGTCCTTTAAGCGAGAGATCGAGCATTTAGTCAAAAACAAAAACCAGCGCTTTTATATGAAAGCAGGCGCGATTGAAAAGAAGCAGCCTGACGCGCGAGTAACCGAAGGGCTATTCAATTGGTATGATGAGGCGGCCGTTGCCATGAGACGCTTGATCATTGAGCGAAATCAACCGCAAGTGAAACAAACCGTGCATGAGTGGATCGAGCGGTTTGCTAGCGAGCGATACTCGTTTGAGGCTGTGAAGGAATGGGTGCTGAAGCTGTTGTTAGACGTAAAGGTGAAGCTAAAAGCGTTGCAGTTTTTTAATGCCAATTATTCGGAGGAAGTCCTTCACGAAGAAGTGTTTGCGATTGATACGCTCGACGAGCTGAGCGCTTGGTTAACAGATTACTTCGACTCGCTTCTTGCAGCCGTGGTTGAAATCACCTCGCAAACGAGGCGAAAAGAAGTGCTGGAGGCCTTTCAGTACGTGTCTGCTCATCTAGAAAAGAAAATTACATTGGAGGAAGTGGCGAACCATCTGTTTTTAAACCCGAGCTATTTTAGCCGTTTGTTTAAGAAGGAAGTGGGCGAAACATTTGTGGAGTATGTGACGAAGGCGAAAATGAACCGGGCGAAGGAATTGCTCGAGCAAACGGTAGAGCCTGTAGGGAAAATTTGTGAACGGCTAGGGTATGACAATCAAAGCTACTTTATAAAAGTGTTTAAAAGCTATGAAGGCATTACGCCGATTGAATATCGGGGAGAGCATGTGTAAGTGGGCCCTGTAGACGTAATTTGAAACGGAAAAAGGTGAAACGATGACAAACCATGTAGACTGGGTAGAAGAAGCATTGCAAAAGGTTTACACGAAAATATCACGCACGAGCAAGAAAATCGGGGCTAATTTTCCCCATGCGAGCGTCGATGGAACGTATCAGCTTGAGCCACCCCATTGGTGGACTGCCGGATTTTGGCCGGGGCTGCTTTGGCATATGTACCGCGAGACGGGGGATGAAACGTTGAAAGCGATCGCGGAACAATGTGAGGTGCGATTAGATACGGTCATAACCGATTATTATAAACTTGATCATGATATGGGGTTTATGTGGACGTTAACGAGTGTGGCCCACTATAAGCTGACAGGGGACGAGGAAGCGAAGAGGCGCGCCTTGCTCGTCGCCAATTTATTGCTAGGACGGTTCAACTGTAAGGGTAACTATATTCGTGCCTGGAACCCGTGGTTTGAAGGGGATGAAAATTCAGGCTGGGCGATCATTGATTGCGTAATGAATTTACCGCTCCTGTTTTGGGCATCGAAGGAGACAGGCGATCCGAGGTTTCGTCATGCGGCGGAAAGGCACGGGGAGACGGTGTTAGCTCATTTTATTCGTAAGGATGGCTCGGTCCACCATATCGTGACATTTGATGCGGAGACGGGGGAAAAGGTAGGAGCGATCGGAGGACAAGGGTTTGCCCCTGATTCCGCATGGTCGCGGGGGGCTGGTTGGGCGATTTATGGCTTGGCGCTCCTATACCATTATACGGAGAAGGATGCATATTTACAGGCAGCGAAAAGCGTCGCCCATTTCTTTATCGCCAATTTACCGGAGGACTTTGTTCCTTATTGGGATTTCCGGTTACCAGAAGGGGTGAAGAACGATCGGGATTCCTCGGCAGGGGCGATCGCCGCGTGTGGATTGTTGTTCATTTCTACCCTTGTCCCGCGAACAGAGGCGGACATTTACAAGCAGGCCGGTGTTAACATTCTCCGCTCGTTGTACGAACGGTACGGGACGTGGGAGGACGACGGTCAGGACGGGTTGATATTACACGGCACAAGTCATTACCCTGAAGGGAAAAATATCGATGTCCCTCTTATTTACGGAGACTACTTTTTCGTTGAAGGGTTAACGAGTTTAAAAGGCGAGCGGGAACGATTTTGGTAGAAAGCGATAAAGGAGTGAGACATGGGAATGGTTATGAGCACAGAGGCTGTCGCAATCGAAACGAGAGACGATCTATCAGGCCTTTTAAAACGAATCTTTGAACCAGTTAAACCCTATTATAGCGAAGGGTTTGCCCGCCTTCATTTCGGGAACACCGGTGCCGCCTACCCTGAGGCAGTAGCAGGATTTGAAGGTTTTTCAAGAATGCTTTGGGGGTTGGTGCCTCTCCTCGCGAGCTCCGATGAGACGTACGCGCTATGGGAACGTCATCTTCAAGGGATCAAACATGGCACCAATCCGCAGCACCCTGAATATTGGGGAGACGTGACCGACTATGATCAGCGCGCGGTGGAAATGGCTGCCTTCGGTCTCGCCCTTCTCCTCATTCCTGAAAAAGTGTGGGAGCCCCTTTCTTCTGAGGAAAAGGAACATCTGAGTCGTTGGTTAGCGAAAATCAATAACGTCAAGGTGTGGGACTGTAATTGGCTGTTCTTTCCGGTGCTCGTCAATTTAGGCCTTAAACGTGTCGGGCAGCCTTACGATCAACAAACAATTGATGAGAACTTGGCTCGGATCGAACAATTTTATGTAGGGAATGGTTGGTATACAGACGGAGCTGGGGGGCATAGCGACTACTATGTTCCGTTTGCGATTCATTTCTATGGGCTCGTTTATGCAAAGGTGATGGAGAATAATGACCCGGTTCGTTCGGCCTCCTATAAAGCGCGGGCCGTGGAATTTGCGCAAGACTTTATTTATTGGTTTGCAGCAGATGGACCCGCGATTCCATACGGAAGAAGCTTAACGTATCGCTTCGCACAAGCATCCTTTTGGAGCGCAGCCGTATTTGCGGGCATTCAGCCATTTTCGTTAGGTGAGATGAAGGGGCTTATTTTTCGTCATTTGCGCTGGTGGTTTCAGCAGCCCATTTTTGATTCCAAGGGATTGTTGACGATCGGGTATACTTATCCAAACATGGTCATGGCAGAAAACTATAACGCACCTGGCTCTCCTTATTGGGCGTTAAAAACGTTTTTACCTTTAGCGCTCGATAAAGATCACCCCTTTTGGCAAGCGGAGGAAGAGCCTTTACCGGTGTTACAAAAGCAGGCCGTTCAAACAGAACCGCACATGGTCATTTGCCGAGATGAACGAGGGCAACATGTCGTCGCCTTTAACTCAGGCCATCCGTCGTCCAATGAGCATACGCATACGTCGGCTAAATATGAAAAATTTGCGTACTCCACCGTTTTCGGTTTTAGCGTTCCGCGAGCGGAGTGGGGTCTTGGGCAAGGCGCGTTTGACTCGATGCTCGCCTTAAGTGAGGGAGATAACCTTTACCGTGTGAAACGTTATGGTGAGGAATCCTCTGTTCATGATCAGTTTCTTTATGCGAAGTGGCACCCGTGGCAAGATGTAGAGGTGAAAACATGGATCGTCCCTGGTGTTCCGTGGCATGTGCGGATTCACCGCATCGAAACAAGCAGAGTGCTTGATGCGGCAGATGGGGGATTTGCCTTAGGGCTGGAACACGGGGAAACGGAGCTACTTCCTGATGCAACCCGATGCGTAGCGAGAGGCGTAACGGCTGCGAGCGGGATCGTCAATTTGTACGGTGAGGGCAAAACCGAGCTCATCGTTCCGAACGCAAACACAAACGTGCTTCACCCACGGACCGTTATACCGACCGTGAAATCGAGAGTAAATCGCGGCACAACGATGCTCGTAAGCGCGGTCTATGGCGAAGTCGGTGATGATTGTAGCTGGGCGACTGTCCCTACGGTGCAAGTGATGGGCGAAACCATCATCGTATCGTTTCCGAATCGGGTGCCAATAGAAGTGAATCTCGGAGCGATAAACGGTGAGTAAAGTGGCGATGCAACGAGAAGAAATTATACCGCTCGTAAAAAACGATTCGGCGTCCTTGCTGTTCTCCTCACAACAGGCGCAAGATGAATGGTTTCAAGCGATCAGGGAAAAGCCGTCCTATCAAGGGATGATCGCTGAAATACGGGAGGAGGCGAACCGGCTTTTACGTGAACCTTTGCTCGAAATTCCGTTTTCGAGGTTTACGCTTTTCCGGGACCGTGGGTTGCGGCTTGACTATGAGAAGCTTTACTTTGAGAGACGGCGCAGGCTCAATACATTTGCGCTTATGGCATTGATTGAACGAGAACAAACCGTCTATTTTGAGCAGCTGCAAGATGTGCTTTGGGCGATTTGCCATGAATACACGTGGTGCTTACCGGCCCATTTAAAGAACAGCCCTGAGATGGACACTGGAATACGGTTATCCGGCATACAAACGAGCTTTACGGTCGATCTGTTTGCGGCGGAAACAGCATTTACTCTTAGCGAATTGTCTCAATTATTACACAATCGGCTTGATCCGTTGGTGCAGAAGCGAATGATTGAGGAGGTTAATCGGAGAGTTTTACAGCCGTTTTTACAGCAACAAGAGTTTGAATGGGAGACGGCAACGCATAATTGGGCGGCTGTCTGTGCGGGCTCCATCGGCTCGGCCGCGCTCCATCTCATCGAGGATGAAGAGGTGCTTACTACGATTTTAGAGCGAGTGCTGCGAACGATGGACTGTTACTTAGCGGGGTTCAAGGATGATGGTGCGTGTACGGAAGGCTATGCGTATTGGCAATATGGGTTTGGCTATTACACGTATTTGGCAGATTTGCTGCTGACGAAAACCGCTGGCGCGATCGATTTACTCCAAGGGGAAAAAGTCCAGCAAATCGCTCGATTTCCGCAAAAGTGTTTCGTTCATAACCATCACGTCGTCAACTTTTCCGACTCGATGCCAACGGGGACGATTTTTTTAGGGCTCATGCATTATTTGAATAAAATCGACCAAGGCGTAGAAGTTCCAGAGGCTGATCTCCGTGCTCCTTATACAGCGGATCATTGTAGCCGATGGGCGCCTGCCTTTCGAAATCTCTTATGGTTTGATGAAACGAAGCGAGGCGAGCCGTGGGCCAATCAAAGCACTTATTTGCGTGACGCCCAGTGGTTGATTTCGCGTCAGGCTCCTTATGTGTTCGCATGCAAAGGAGGCGATAACGATGAGCCGCATAATCATAACGATCTCGGCCACTTTATGCTGTTTGCAGACGGTGAAGCGGTGGTAAAAGATTTAGGCTGCGGGATGTATTGTGAAGACTACTTTAATGAGAAGCGTTATTCTTTTTTTTGTAATGGCTCACAAGGACACTCGGTTCCGATCATTAATCAGCAATATCAAAAAGCAGGACGGTCTCATACGGCAACGGTCAGGAATGTGTCGATTGGAAAAGACATCGATCGGATAGAGATGGAGCTAGAACACACGTATGATATCGACTCGCTCCAAAAGTTAAAGCGTACCTTCACTTGGCGAAAAGGGGCTCATCCTAGCTTAGTTCTATCTGATTTCTATCAGTTTTCCGAGAAACCGCTGTCGATTGTGGAACGTTTCATCATTCCCGACCTTCCTCTATCTTCTACTAACGACGGCATCGTACTAGAAGGGGAGCATAAGCTTAAAATTACCTTTGATCGCCATTTGCTTGAATGGACGGTCCATACCCATACGTTTTTCAATCATTTTGGCGAGGAAGAGACCGTCCAAACGCTAGACTTTGCCGTTAGAGAGGCGCGGCGACTCGTTCAAGTCGAATGGCAGTTTATGTTTCTATGATCATGTTCTTAGGCGCATACGAATAGGGGGCTTTACACGATCAAACGTTGTAATGGCCCCCGATAATTTAATGGTGTGCTAGAGCGAGATAAACGGCTTCTAAGGCATGAATAACGGTTGTATCGAACAACGGTACTTTTGAATCTTCTTGTTGGACCAATAATCCAATTTCCGTACAACCTAATATGATGCCTTCTGCTCCATGAGCAACTAAGCGATTCATGACTTCCTCGTAATACTTCTTTGACGATGGCCTAATGCGTCCTACACATAATTCTTCATATATTACTTTATTGATCATGTCTCTTTCCTGTTTAGTTGGGGTGATGACCTTAATGCCTCGAGACTCTATTCGGGATTTATAAAAATCTTGTTCCATCGTATAGCTGGTCCCTAGTAAGCCAACGGTTTGGATAGTAGATTTTTGGATTTGATTTGCCGTTGCATCGGCAATGTGGAGGATAGGAATTTGGATTTTTTCTTCTATGTGGCTAGTGACTTTATGCATCGTGTTTGTACAGAGGACAATAAAATCTGCACCTGCTTTTTCTAATGCGAACGCCACATTGCCTAATCTTTCACCAGCTTGATCCCAATCGCCAGCAGCTTGAAATCGTTCAATTTCGTCAAAATCGACACTATACAACAGGCACTTGGCTGAGTGTAATCCCCCTAATTTGTTTTTCACTTCCTTGTTAATGATTCGATAATACTCAGCTGAGGATTCCCAGCTCATTCCCCCAATCAGTCCAATGGTTCGCATGATCATCCCCCCTTGAGTTCCCTACTATTGCATCCATTTTTTCACCCCTTCATGGGATTGTCAAATCCAAGCTCGACTTAAATGGAAAGATAAAAGACTGAGAGAGAAGGACAACATGTCAAAATAATCGTAAAAGAAGTCAAGATAGTGGCAACAAGAGGGAGGGGAATATGCAATAATGAAAGCGCCAACATATAAAGTCTGAAAAATCTGAATAAAAGGAAGGGAGAGTGAGACATGAGCAAGATTCAAAGTTTAGCTGGGATGCTCCTTTTTGTCGTCATGGTCGCGACATTGCTTGCCTTCAGTTCACAACTGGCGGTGGCAGAAAACGGAACGAGTGCCGGCCTCATTCTTCACTATGACATGACCAACATCGAGGGAACGAAGGTGATCGACAGTACGGGTCGTTTTGAAGGAACGCTCGTCAATCCTGAAAATGCTGAGTTCATTCAAGGGACTGATGTTGGGGTGATTCGTTTTAAGGGAGGGAATTCGAACGCTTACATTGACCTACCAGAAGGGGTGCTAAATGGCTTGGAAAGTGTGACTGTTTCCTCTTTAGTTCATTGGAATGGGGAACGAGAGGCGGAATGGATTTTTGCGCTAGGGCAGGACGACAATCGCTATCTTTTTGTCACTCCGAGGCGTAATTCCGGTGATCGTTCAGCGCGCGTCGGGCTAGGAATCACCGGCTGGAGAAATGAAGCGGGGGCCAATGCGACTACGGGAGCGCTACAGGCAAATGAATGGAAATTGGTGACTGCGGTTCTGTCAGGTTCCGAACAAACGTTAACATTGTACATCGATGGAGAGCAAGTCGGGACAGGCTCGACGAATGGGTATACGTTAGAGCAGATCCGCAATGTGAACGGTCGAAGTGGTTATATTGGGCGTTCATTCTATGGGGCAGATCCTTTTTTTGGTGGGATGATTGCTAGTTTTGAAGTGTATAGTAGGGCCTTAACGGCAACGGATGTAAGCGCATTAAACGAGAAGGCAGATGAGAAAATAGCGAAAATGGACGACCTCCTTTTGCAACATGCAGCAAGTCAGCTAGACTACAGCACCTTTTTAAATCAAAACGCGGATAAAGATGAAGTCACAACCGATCTAAGCTTGCCTAAGCAAGGGGCTCACGGCACAACGATTACGTGGGAATCTCACAACGAAAGCATCATTTCAAATGAAGGGAAGGTGACGAGGCCGTCCTATGAAGATGGGGATCAAACGGTGAAGATGACAGCGAAAATCACCGATGGGGTGAGCACTGTAACGAAGGAGTTTACGGTCATTGTCTTGAAGCGGCCTCATGATGCGGTTGCAGTCACATTAGATGCACAAGCATTGATCGTGTACAACATCCACGATGTTCGCGGGAATTTAACGTTACCGACAAAAGGAGAACACGGTTCAACGATCACGTGGACATCAAGTAATCCGCAGGTGGTGACAGCGACAGGAGAAGTGACCCGGCCTGAAAATGGTGCTGGTGATACAATGGTGAAGCTCACCGCTACCCTCACATTAAATGAGGAAACGGTGACGAAGGCCTTTTTAGCCCATATGAAGGAGCTACCGGAGCAGGTAGACTTTGCTGGCTATTTGTTCAGCTATTTTACGGGTGAAGGGTTCGCCAACGGGGAGCAAATATATTTTGCTTTAAGTGAAGGAAACAACCCGCTCAAATGGAGAGAGCTAAACAATGGTAATCCAGCCATTACGTCCGATTTAGGGGAAAAAGGGTTAAGGGATCCGTTTATTATTCGCTCTCCTGAAGGGGACAAATTTTATATGATCGCGACAGACTTAAAGATCCACGGTAATGGAAACTGGGATCGGGCCCAGCGTTTCGGCAGTCGAGCGATTATGGTGTGGGAATCGGATGATTTAGTGCATTGGTCTGAGCAGCGAATGGTCGAAGTGGCGCCGCCAGAGGCTGGAAACACGTGGGCACCGGAAGCCTTTTATGATCATACGACAGGTGAATATGTTGTCTTTTGGGCATCGAAGCTCTATGACAATGAGGAGCATAGCGGCTCGACCTATAACCGCATGATGTATAGCACGACGAGAGATTTTTATACATTTTCAGAACCGAAAGTGTATATTGACTACGGGTATTCCGTCATTGATACGACGATGATCGCCCATAACGATCGAATTTATCGCTTCTCCAAGGACGAGCGAAGCAATACGCCGTCTACTCCTAACGGCAAATTCATTTTCCAAGAGGTCGGGAATTCAGTGCTTGACTCTGATTTTACGCTCATTAAAGAAGGGATTGGCAAAGGGTCCATTAGTGCAGGAGAAGGGGCGACGATCTTCAAATCGAATACGGAAGAAAAATGGTACATGTTCATTGATGAGTTTGGAGGAAGAGGCTATATTCCGTTTGAAACGACCGACTTAGATTCAGGAGAGTGGACGGTCTCTGCTAGCTTTGAATTGCCATCCCGTCCGCGCCACGGAACGGTTCTCCCGGTAACACAAGCCGAGCACGATGCTTTGACGACCAAGGTTCCGACGGTTTCCGTGCCGCCAGCCGTGCAAAAGCCAACTGGTGTCACCCTTGATCAAGAATCGTTGCGGTTAACGGTCGGGAGTACGGCGCAACTAACGGCAACCGTCACGCCTCATGAGGCGGTGAATCAAGACGTTGTTTGGTCAAGTAATCACGAACAAGTAGCCATTGTTGATGAAGAGGGGAAGGTGACGGCCGTAGGTAAAGGAAAGGCAAGGATTACTGTCACAACGGTGGATGGAGGGCTCATTGCCATCAGCGAGGTGACCGTTGAAGAGGAGGAAGGGCCTACACCAACAGTTGATTTCGATCATCTCATTCAGCTGACAGAATCGTACGTGACGAACAAGGAAGTGACGGACGCGCTCATTCGCAAGCTTCAAGCAGCAAAAAAATCGGCAGCGAAAGGTCAGCAAAAAGCAGTCATTGGGCAATTAAGAGCCTATGAAAATCAACTGAACGGGCAAACAGGTAAGTCGATCAGGAAGGAAGACGCGCAACGGTTAATCTCGTTAGCCAATCAATTAAGATAGTGGAAAAGCTAGTTTCTAGGTTAAAGCCTCGGAAGCTAGCTTTTTCTACTTTAAGAAAATGTCGAAAAGATGAAAGGGTAAAAAAAATCGCAAATGTTGTCAAGATAATGGCATAAAAAAGGTTGAGAGTATGCAATAATGAAAGCGCTAACAATATTTAGTCTGAAAAGTCAGATAACACGAAGGCGAAGGTTAGACCTGAAAAGGGGAGCCCCCGATTTCAGCTAACATAAACAACAAAAAGTGGAACATAACAGAGCGAAGAAGGTCAGGTTGGGCAACGGAAGACAACACAATGAAGGAATTTGCTGACCATCCTCTATTGGAAGGGAGGGACAGATTGTTTTGCTATTTAGCTATCACAAATCGTTCGACCGATAATCAGAGGAAGGAGAATTTCATGGGAACGAAAAAAAAGATGAAAGTTGCAATTGGATGGATGTGTATTATTTGCCTGCTTTTCAGCTCTATTCCGTTTATACCAACTAGCGAAACGAAGGCGGAAGCTGCGACAAAAACGATTACCATTGATGGAAACAAGGTGGATCCCTACAACCGATTTAAAGGCTTTGGAACCGTATCAGCAAACAATACGACTCGTTTATTGCTAGATTACAAAGAAGAGCATCCAGAAAAATATTGGGAGATTATGAATCAGTTGTTTAATAAAGAGACGGGGGCTGGGCTCACACACGTCAAAGTAGAGCTTGGGGCCGATGTTGACTCCTCTTCTGGAACGGAACCGGCCACGATGCGCTATGCTGATGAACCAGCAAATGTGCTCAGAGGGGCTGGATTCCAATTCGCGGCAGATGCGAAATCCATCAACCCGAATATTACGACGGAAATTTTGCGCTGGGGTGAACCTCGTTGGACTTGGAATGGGGCGGCCAATAAAGAGTATGAAAATCGCTACCAATGGTATAAACAAACAATCGATGCTGTTTATGAAGAGTATGGCTTTCAATTGGACTATATCGGAATCTCGCAAAACGAAAGAGCGATCAACAATAATGGGCGAAATGAAGTCGAATGGCTGAAATATTTTACATCAAGAATAAAAGAGGAGCCCAATTATGAAGCAGACTATCAGGATATTAAACTAGTAGCCGCTGATGGCTATCGCGATACGGCCACCATCAGCCGGACCTTACTCGACAATCCAGACTTAATCGATGAAATCGACGTCATTAGTTCCCACTACGGGTTGACTGGATCGAATGAACTGGCTCAATTGCAAGAGAAGCTGATCGAAGATGGAAAAAAACCGAAGGAAATTTGGGTATCTGAAGGAATTGCGCCGATGATCAATGCTCGCTATCGGCTAAATATGGAGCCTCACTATAACGGGTTAGGGGGACGAGCAGGAATCATTGATGTCACGTCACGGATCATTTCCGTCTATTCTTGGACAGGAGCAGGGAATTTGCCGCTTCAAGCCGTGTCATTTGATTTTCAACCATCGGTTGCTGCGTTTTACGAAGGGTCTAACTACAATCCGAAACACCTCATTAGCGCATCCGACCCGTGGTCTGGCTTTTATGAAATGGACGGCGGGGTTCAAGGGGTCCGTCATGTTATGAATTTTGTCGGCTACGATGACCGGACGACACCGGAAAATGAGCGTTGGATGTATGTAAAGGATGCCACGTATAGCGATGGGAATTTCTTTGACGGTGGTGTCGATGTTGATACGAGTACGCATAACTACATGACTTTAAAAGACCCTGAAACGGATGACTACACGACGGTTTTTGCCAACAATACAAAACAGACACGGACGTACAAAATCGAGGCAAAAAACTTGAGTGGAAAAGAGAATGCATCCGTGTATGTTTGGGAAACTCGTGGGCCATATGCAGGACAAGCCTATGATGCGAACTGGTTTAAACAGATTAATGTCATCACACCTACGGAAGGTGAGTACGAAATTGAAGTCAAGCCGTACTCGATTGTCACGATAACGACGTTAGATAAAAAAGCGGAAATCGACGGCTTTGAATATGAATCACAGCCGGTAGATCTTACAAAAGATACGATCATGCCATTGCCGTATACGGATGATTTTGAGTATGATCGCTATCCTGTCGATGAAAAAGGTAGAGATTACGTGGATCGTCGCGGAGGCACCCCGCGGTATACGACGGATCAGCGTGGTGCATTTGAAGTCGTGAAGGAAGCAACCAAGCCTGTCACGAAAGGAAGTGCGGAACGTACGAAGCGGGAAATACCGAATGCAGACGCTCACGGAAACATGCTTCAGCAAAAAATCACCCCTGACATCATCGGGGCTGAATGGGCTGTCTGGGGAGGGATCGATGGGGCCGAGTCAAACAGTAATCCATATACGACAATCGGTGATTTCCGTTGGGTCAACTATAAAGTGTCGTACGACTTTTTGTTTGATACGTATACTCCTGAAGTAAGCGGTCGAGCCAATTACGCACTGATTGGCGTTCGTCAAGTGAAGGCTGGCGGCGTCGATTCCAGCGCGCCGTATAATGCTCGCATCTATACAGACGGAACATATGAAATTCTCAGGTTCGGAAACGTGGTGGAAAAGGGGACGGTTGAAGATTTCGATCAAGAGGTTTGGCATAACCTTGCGTTTGAAGCAAAAGAGAACGTGTTTACCCTTTACCTTAACGGCGAAGAAATAGCTTCTTATACGGATAAGGATGCAACCGTCATGTCTGGGCGAGTCGTGTTAGGTTCAGGTTATTATGAAACGCTGTTTGACAATGTGAAAGTGGAACCAATTGAGGGCTATACGTATGAATCAGATAAATTTGATAATGCCCGAGGGAAAACTTACGATTCTGAAGAAGAAGCGTTAAACAACATCGATGCCAACAATCCGATCGGCTATGTTGGGAAGTGGAGTTATACGCAAGCAGGATATGCCCACTTCAATCGTACACTGATGACCGCAGCGACAGATGTCCCTGTGTGGAACGGGGTCACGGTAGGCCATCGGGATTCAACAACGGAACAAGGAACGTTAAATAAAGTGTTCTACAATGGAAGTTGGTCTTCAAACAGTGCGAATGCGTGGGGATCTAACGGGGCTTCCTTTGAAATTACTTTTAAAGGGACAGAGATTCGGCTGTACGGTGTGACCAACCCATCGAACGGAACCGCGGACGTCTATTTAAATGGCGAGTTGGTCGGCGAAGCAAACTACTTCAACAATAGCGAAATCACGCAAATGGTCTGGTCGCAAGATAACCTCGAAGACAAAGAGCATACCGTGAAGGTTGTCGCGAAAGAGCGGTTTACGAGCTTTAGCCGAGCAGAAATCACCACAACCGACTCTGTATTAGCTGTGAAAAAACTAGGGCCGAACGAGATTGTCAAAGTATCAGATGAGGCAGACATCGGCACAGAAGAAAATACTGTCTACGCGTTTCGGAAAAATACGTCCTGGGGATCAAATAACACTAATGCGTGGGCCAACTTTGATGATGATCCGTACATTCTCATTCACTTTACGGGAACAGGCATTGATTACCTTGCAGGAACGGGAGAACAGACGCTGTACAAATTCGAGTTGGATGGTGAAGACGTCGGTAACTTTGGTGTCGATCCTAGCACCGGCATCAGGTATTCCGTTCGAGATCTTGAGGAAGGTCCACATACGTTAAAAGTATCTTTAGGAGAGAATGAACGAAAAGAAACGTTTATGGACTATCGCGGCGTCAATATTTATAGCACCCCTCAAGCCGACAAACCGACAAGCACGATGATCTTCCAGTTTGAAGGAACAGGATTTAATTTATTCGGAGCCACTCCAGATGCGCTCATCGACGTCTATATCGACGGAGAACTAGTCGACGAAAATCATCGAGTTCATGCCAAAGGTGACAGGCAAACCTCATACCACATAAGAGGGCTAGACGATACGAAGCATCTAGCCAAAATTGACATCAAAGGCGGCACCTTTGTGTTCGATGGTCTAGACGTCATCAAAGGCTCATCGAAAAAGGAACAGGAGGATGTGAAGGGAAAGCTTCAACAGTTATACGAGGCCAATCAAGGCAAAGACAAAAAAGCCTACACGAAAGAAAGCTGGAAGGTGTTCCACAAAGCGATGCAACATGCGAAGGCGGTGTTGAAAAATCCGAATAGCTCAGTGGATAAACTAGCAGCCGCCCTGACAGCTCTGCAGGAAGCAGTCGAAGGGTTGGAAGAAAAATAACTTGAAAGAAACAAGCTATTCCATGATGGAGTAGGTTGTTTCTTTTTCTAGCTTTTTGAAATCTTTCATCTCCTGAATCTAATTTGATTCCGCACTTTTTTTGTATAAACATGCTAAACTTTTACTCTAGACGCTAGAGACAGCAATCAACAAATGGATAGAGGGGATTTCATGAAGATACATCCAAAAGCTTTTCTTTGCAACGGGCTGTCCTATGTCATACGATCTGTAACCGAGGATGATGCGAGAAAATTATCGGAAGTAAGGCTGCAAATCGATGGCGAAACGGAATATTTAGATCGAGAACAGGGCGAGGCGTTTTTAGATGAATCGGCCTTTAAACAGATTATCAGAAAGGATACGGAAAATAGCTATCATTTGTTTTTAGTAGCAGAAGTGGATAAGCGAATTGTCGGCTTCTCTCGCTGCGAAGGAAACAAACTGAAACGGTTGGCTCACAAAGTCGAATTTGGCGTTTGTGTGTTAAAAGAATGGTGGGGATATGGGATCGGAAAGCACCTTTTGGCCGAATCCATCCATTGGGCCGACACAAGTGGAATCAAGAAAATGAATTTAAGTGTGCTTGAAACTAATGGCAAGGCAATTAAACGATATGAACAATTTGGATTTGAAGTGGAAGGGGTGTTACAAAAGGACAAACGACTTTCAGACGGAACATACTACAATACCGTTTTGATGGGAAGGTTTAAGGAGTAGAGGTTCATACATAAAAGATGTTTTTCTGAGCGAGTGAAAATGCAACGTATTAACGTCATCTTTATTTATGACCATTTAATGGTGCTAAATGTGGTAAAATTTGATATAAAGGGACGTCAACTATTTTGGAGGTATGCATGAATATCGGTGCCGAGTATTTAAACGTCGTGATTGAGAGATTTCAAAGTGTCAAACGTCTAGGCGATCGAACATTAAGTCAATTATCGAATGAAGACATCCATTGGTCCCATCACGATGAGTCCAATAGTGTGGTGATCATTGTCAAGCACATGAGTGGCAATATGATTTCCAGATGGACTGATTTTTTAACGACCGACGGAGAGAAAGAATCTCGCAATCGTGACGAAGAATTTACCGACGATATCACTTCTAAAGCAGAACTAATGGCGATCTGGGAAAAAGGGTGGTCTGCACTCATGAAGGCGCTCGGTGAACTACAGCCTGACGATTTACTGAAGACGGTAACGATTCGCGGGGAAAAACATCTAGTCCTAGCAGCCATTGAACGGCAGGTGGCCCATTATGCTTATCATGTCGGACAGATCGTATATATTGGAAAGGAACGAAAACATACAGATTGGGAAAGCCTCAGCATTCCAAAAGGGCAATCCGAGACCTACTTACAGCAAATGCTAGATAAACATAGGTCAGATAATGAAAGGTGAGTAGCTTAGACTTTATTGACTAGCTCCATACAAATGAATGGGCTTTTTTGTCATGAAGCAAGAACAAAAATCTTTTGACACATGAAGTGGTCTCGTTTAAAATTGAAAATAGTAATCATTACGATTTACAAAAAGGATTTTAGGAGGCCCATATGAGTCAAACGATTCCGGTCACGGTTTTAAGTGGATATCTTGGATCAGGGAAAACAACGTTGCTTAATCATCTATTGAAAAATCGCCAAGGGTTAAAAATTGCGGTAATTGTCAATGACATGAGTGAAGTGAACATTGACGCCGAATTGGTGAAGCAGGGCGGTGAATTGTCTAGGACGGAAGAGAAATTAGTTGAGATGTCCAATGGCTGTATTTGCTGCACATTACGTGAGGATTTGTTAATTGAAGTCGAGAAGCTAGCACGTGCGGGAACTATTGATTATATCGTCATTGAATCGACCGGCATTAGCGAGCCGATCCCTGTGGCACAAACATTTTCCTACATTGACGAGGAACTTAACATTGATTTAACGAAGTTTTGCCGCTTGGATACGATGGTGACGGTTGTGGATGCGAATCGTTTTTGGCATGATTTTCGCTCAGGTGACAGCCTGCTTGATCGAAAGGAGGCGCTCGGTGAGGATGATGAGCGGGAGATTGCCGATTTGCTTATTGATCAAATCGAGTTTTGCGATGTGCTGCTGTTAAACAAGTGTGATCTTGTGGAAGAAGCGGAGCTTGAGAAACTAGAAAGCGTGCTCAAAACGTTACAGCCAAAAGCGAAAATCATTCGCACGATTAACGCGGAGGTTGACCCGAAAGAGATATTACATACGGGGCGATTTAACTTTGAAGAGGCGAGCAACTCTGCCGGTTGGATCCGAGAGCTTACAGCTGGACACGCGCAGCATACACCAGAAACGGAGGAATATGGGATTTCGTCGTTCGTCTATACGAGACGGGAGCCGTTCCATTCAGAACGCTTTAACCACTGGATTCATTCGATGCCTGAAAATATCGTTCGTGCTAAAGGGATTGCATGGTGCGCAACGCGAAACAACTTGGCGCTTTTACTCTCACAGGCGGGACCGTCTGTTACCATCGAGCCTGTTTCATTTTGGGTTGCCAGCCTTCCAGAAGCGGAGAAGCAGCACATTTTACGAGAAAATCCCCACTTGCTAGAGGCTTGGGATGAAACGTACGGAGATCGTCATACTAAATTAGTGTTTATTGGAACCGACTTAAACCCGGAAGAGATTACACGTGAATTAGACCACTGTCTGTTAACAGACGGAGAGTTTTCGTCGGATTGGGAGCAGCTAGAAGACCCATTCAAGTGGAATTTGCAAAGAGCGTAGACCTCTCCTATAAAAAAAGATAGAGCTCAACTTTGATTGGGTTCTATCTTTCCTTATTTATAAATAAGAATAATTACGATTTATCCGACGTAACAATAAAGGAGTACACATTTGAAGGGAGATCAAATGGTGAAAGTCCCAGTATTTATCTTAAGTGGTTTTTTAGGAAGCGGGAAAACAACGTTACTGGAACGGCTGTTAGTTGAAAGTGAGAAGAGAAAGCTAAAATCTGCGGTGTTAATGAATGAGATGGGAAAAACCGATACGGATGGTCAGATGATTTCAGGGAAAAGTCATCAGGTCGAAAAGCTATTAGATGGTTGTATGTGCTGCAATAAAAAAAGTGAAGTGGTTCATTGCATGGAAACATTGTTAGCACGAAAGCCTGACATACTCTTTATTGAGCTAACAGGTGTAGCCAACCCTGAAGAAGTAGTCGACTCGTTGACAGAGCCTCAGCTTATCAATCGAGTGTACGTGAAGAAGATAATTACATTAATCGATGCGGAGAATATTCTTGCTTATAACAGTTTGTTTGAGTCTGATCGAGAGCTTGTAAAAACAACGAGACGGCAAGTGGAAGTAGGGGATTTCCTCATAGTTAATAAAATCGACTTAGTATCAGATTCAAAAAAAGCGAAAATCGAAAAATTCATTAAACGGCTAAATTCTGTAGCTAAGACCGTATTTTCCACGTACAGCGAGGTGGAGTTAGATTCATTTTTCAATACGGCACCACCTTCGATTCAGCGCAACCGTATGAGGCTCAAAACGAATGATCATCATCATTCGTTTTCAAGAGTGAAAAGCATCACCTTATCCCTCTCCACACAAACAAGAAAGAAGGACATTGAAAGGTTTTTGAAAAAGTGGAAACCCCGACTACTGAGGGCTAAAGGGTATGTTCATTTTGAGAATGGTACGTATTTGATGCAGCAGGCCATGAAGCGGGTTCAATGGTCACGTGCCCTTTTTCTTGGCGAGCCGTACATTGTCTTAATCGGAATCGACTTACACGAGGAAGAGATCAAAGAAGATTGGGCGCGGCTTGTGGAGAAAGCAACGGTTGGATAGACGAAGTAGCTGCCTTATGCGGCTGCTTTTTTTTGATGACTTCATTTTTTCTAAATCATAATAATTCTGATTTACTGTTTGTCCGCATAGAGATGAAATAACCTACGTGCGGAGAGAAGGGAACTGGATGGATACGAAACAGGATTATACGGGAGTTGTAGGTTTTCTGTTGCTTGGGCTAGCGGCGATCGTGATGGTCTTTCATAAGCAGTTCACGCTCCATCAGCTCATCTTGCCTGAATCGCTATTAACGTTCAATGTGATTTTTTTAAGTATTTTTATCGAAGCGATTCCGTTTGTGTTAATCGGTGTATTGATTGCTGGAATCATTCAAGTGTTTGTTACCGAAGCTCATCTTAATCGATTCATTCCGCAACATCCGTTCTTGGCGGTCATTTCCAGCTGTTTCATTGGAGCGCTGTTTCCGGCGTGTGAATGCGGGATTGTTCCGATCGTGCGTCGCTTAATCGCAAAGGGAGTTCCCCTTTACGCCGGAGTAGGGTTTCTCCTGACAGGTCCTTTGATTAATCCGATCGTGCTGTTTTCCACCTATGTGGCGTTTGGAGGAAGTCTACCGATGGCCTTTTTACGTATGTCGCTCGGGCTCGTCATCGCCATCATTGTCGCTGGGCTGATTGCGAGTGTTTTTAGGCGAAATCAGCTAAAGCGGACAAGAGAAGATGTCACACGTGGTGAAACTGCCGGACCGAAGCCTCCGTTAGGCGAAAGGTTTAAAGCGATGTTTCGACATTCAATTGATGAATTTTTTGACATGGGAAAGTTTTTAATGATCGGTGCACTGTTAGCTGCATTCGTTCAAACCTATGTTTCAACTAGCTCTCTCCTCGGACTTAGTGAAGGGATCGTTACGTCTACGCTCATCATGATGGGACTTGCTTACCTTCTTTCTTTATGTTCAGAGGCGGATGCCTTTATTGCGGCTTCCTTTCATCATGTGTTCCCGCAAACCTCGCTCCTTGGATTTTTAATTTACGGCCCAATGTTAGATTTGAAAAATACGATCATGATGCTGGCGGTCTTTAAGTTTCGATTTGTCTTGGTGCTAATGGTGATGATCACAGGCACCGTTGCGGGGATTTTGCTACTAATGCATCCATGGATTGACTAGGAGGGCAGACGATGATGTACATACGCACAAACCAATTGCTGAAAGCGGTCATCTTATTGCTGTTTGCGGTGTTTCTCTTCCTGTTGCATGAGACGGGAGAGATCGCTCGGTTTATCAACCCCCAATACGTGCACCTCAGTCAAATTGCGTCGATCCTCTTCTTGTTTTTATTTTTCATCCAAGTGCCGAGAATGTTCACGAATTCAGAGGACGACCTTTGCGGGTGTGGCCTTTGGGGCTGTAGTCATGGAGAAGAAGGACGTTTTGCTATGAAGCATGTTATTTCCTATGGACTCATCAGCTTGCCACTAATGATCGGCTTTCTGTTCCCATTTAAAGATTTTGGAGCGGCTGAAGCGCTAAAACGAGGGGTTCAGTATCAAGTATCCCAACGCGAAGCACGCGATGAAGCCTCTTTAGAGAAAAATGTGCAAGAGCTGCTGGAGCAGTCTGCTTTGGTATTACACCGTGACAATTTCGTTAGCTCATTGCGGGCGCTAATGGCATACCCTACGCGCTTTGTTGGCAAACCAATTTTGCTAGAAGGGTTTATTATAGAGGACTGTCAGGATGAAAAGGTGACGGTCATTACACGATTTCTCGTCACCCATTGTGTCGCGGACAGCCATGCGGCAGGATTCATCCTTGAGCATGAGGATTCATTAGGGGGAAGAGAGGAGCAATGGCTTCAAGTAATGGGTGTGTTAGATGTCAAACAACATGGAGGGGTTTTATTACCTGTCATCCGCGTCATCGAGTGGGAGGAAATTGAACCTCCCGCAAACCCATACGTCTATCCTTAACCAAAGGCGATTCGATCATGGTTTGGTTGTAGGCACTCATGAAGGAGACGACTAAGTGCGTCACGATCTAGCTCAAAACCAATAAACAATAACTCTGTTTGAACGTCACGGTTCTCCATTAGATCTGTGGTCGTTGTGTCCACTTGAATATGGGCACCTACTTGAGAAATGGAGTGAAGCTCACCTGTTTGCGGGTTATAGCAACGCCCCTTCATGCGAAAAATGTCGTTCGGAAGATGCTCGAAAAATCGCTCCAACTGGTGAATGCCAACAGGCTGTGAGCTTTGATAGAAAAACGTATCAACCCCGTAGTTGTGGATCACTTTTACATGTTGTCGTGAAGCGACAAGGTTCCGCTGTTCCACATAAAGAGACGCATAGCCGTTCTTGTCAAAGGTTGTATGCCCCTTTTGGCAACGTTGAATGGCTTCGTGCAAATCACATAGCAACGCTCGTGGCTGGAGCACGCGTAAAAAAGCTGTAAGTTCACCGAGGCGCTCAGAGGAAAGCCCATCCTGGTGATAAAGACAAAGGGTGTCCGCTAACTCTAGCTGAAGGATGAGCGCTTCCCCTAACGTTTGAGTGAAATCTTGGTCAGCGGTGATAATCTCGTGTTCTGAGAAGTAAGAAAACCAAAACGCTTTAGCATCCAATACGTGAACATGGGATGCAATGAACCAGCGACGATCTGAAGTGAATTGCTCTAAAAGGCTGTCGATGGATGAGAAAGGAGAAACATCTAAAAGAATCTCATCTGTGCTACGGTTTTGGTGCTCTTTAGCTAATAATGACATCAGATCCTCTTCGGTTGTTGCTTCCACATGATGGATCGCCTCGCCAATAAAGCTTGTTACCGGAAAAGGATCCTCACCATTTAATGTAAGCTTCATAGCTTTGGGGTGAAAGCGAATGATCTTTACGTGGTTTTGCCGGTTTTCTTGATAGCTTTTCATCAACTCTCTCTTCCCGTTTTCCGAGAAGCCTGAGATCACTGTGAGTGGCTTTTGTCTATTCAACCTCGACACCCCTTGTCTAATTCATTACCAGCTTGATTTTTTCACGCCAGGAATTTGCCCTTTATGTGCAAGCTCGCGAAACGCAATCCGTGACAGCTTGAACTTGCGTAAGACGCCCCGTGGTCTGCCGGTCATTTCGCATCGTCTCGTTAACCGAGTAGGGGAGGAGTCTCGAGGAAGCTTTCGGAGTGCTTCGTAGTCACCTTTTTCTTTTAACTCTTTTCTTAATTCTGCATAACGAGCGACGAGCTCCTGACGTTTTTTTTCCTTTGCGACTTTTGATTTCTTCGCCATAACGTTTACCACCTTTCTTTTGAAAATCAAAATCATTACGATTTATATCATAGTAGAAATAGCGTCGGAAGTAAAGGGTTGTGACGAAATCAATCGTAATCGTTACGGTTAGTTAGTTGATTGCAATCGTTTAATAGAGTGGATTCAAAATAATAGGAAATGTTGTTGACTTTTTACAATCTATATATATAATAAAAAAAAGTAAATATATAAAAAGTGGGAGATGAGGAAATGAAAAGAATGAAACTTGGTATTATTGGTTTTTGTGTGGTAGCTTTATTAGTAGTGCCAACAAATGCAAATGCTTATTCTGGTTCTTATAGCTTTGATATTTCTTACGGTGTAGAAGGAAGCAAGAAGCATAGTTTAGCCAATAAAAGTACAAGTACAACAGCCAGAGCAAATACCTATTGGCATAGTGGTGAAGTTAAGAGTTCAAAAGGAAGATATGATGTTTCCTTAAAAAGGACGTTAAAAACTTATACAACGTCACTAATAACAGCAGACGGTACTAGCGCAAAACGTAATTTCGGAACTGTTACGAAGAATGATTACACTGTAAGAGTAGATAAAAGAACTGGGGATGCGGATCGAATCAAAGGATCTGGTACTATTAATCAATAGTTTAAGAGATTGATTATTCTGTTAGCGATTTGTTTGAATGTTCAAACAAATCGCTAACTTTTGTATAAATTGTACTCACTAGGAGGCCTTCCATGAATAGTTTTATCAGCATTCCAGTCGCGTTCATTTTTGCATTTCTATCCATTATTTATATTGTTATTGATTTATTTCGAAACAAGAGGAAACGATTTAAGAGAAGAGTTGTTTTCTATAGTTTTCTTTTTTATCTAACAGGAGTCATCCATGTAACGATTGGAGAGCTTACCTTTCCCCCACAGACCTATCAAGATCAACTTATGCAGCTAATTCCATTTTATTTTATATACGACTTTATCGTAGTACAGCAAAATGCAGGGAATTGGTTTTTAATGAATACCATTAAGCTTTCTTTCTACAATGTCTTGTTGCTCCTTCCTTTAGGTGTTTATGTGAGTCTATTATTTGAGGTCAACCGGCTAAGCAGAGCGGCTCTAATTGTTTTTTCCACGAGCCTATTGATCGAAGTTACGCAACTGACATTATCGGGTTTTGGATTTGTCTGGGCCCGGAGTTTTAACGTGGATGACTTATTGCTAAACACGCTTGGTGGTGTGATTGGTTTCGTTGTGGTTCGAGCGATCATAAATAAGCAGCAACAGAGGAGTCAATTAAACGAAGCTAGTTAATCAATTTGGATGAGTATTTGAGGAGTGTTACATATGGCAGTTTCACTAGAAGCCAGAGACTTAAGCAAAACATATACTGGAAAAAATATCGTAAAACGTGTAACGAAAACGTTTGATCAAGGGATTCACGTCATTAGAGGGAAGAGTGGTTCAGGAAAATCAACGTTATTAAGCTTGTTAGGAGGGATGGAAACGCCAACTACAGGAAAGGTGATTTTTCAGGGACAGTCATTTTACGAACAATCAGAGAAAGAACAAGCGAAAGTGAGAGGTACATTTTTCGGCTTTATTTTTCAATCCTTTCACTTAATACCAGAATTATCAGTCTATGAAAATATATTGCTTCCGCTTCAGTTCACAAATGATTATAAGAAAGAACGAAACATTCATTCACTGGCAGTAGACTTAGGCATCGATCAGAAATTAAACATGTATCCGTTATCTTTATCAGGAGGGGAACAGCAACGAGTGGCCATAGCGAGGGCGATGATTACAGAGCCCAAAGTGATTTTTGCCGATGAACCGACGGGTAATTTAGACCGTAAGTCTAGTGAGATGGTAGAACAAAAAATGAGACAGTTATGCAATGACCTCAATCAAACACTAATCATGGTGACTCATGATCAGTCTATTTTTCAAAAAGATGTTCACTCTTATTGGATGGAGGATGGATACATACAAGAGGTGAGTCCATGAGTATGATTCGACTAGCCCTGAAACTGTTACAATCACAAAAGAAGTGGATGTTTTTAACACTATGTACACTGGTTGCCGGACTTACGGTATGTACAACAGTCTACTTTTCTACTCAAGCTATTAAGGGAGCCATTTTAGAGAAATCTTATAAGCAGTATGGAGAGTTTGACGCGGTATTACTCGATGTTAATGATTCTAATGTTGCGGTTGATAGGATTCAAAAAAAATATCCTCATGCTCAAATTGGCAAAATGGGTTTGGTGGGATCAGTCAGAGAGAATGAAATAGAAGCAACCGTTGGTTGGATGGATGAAACGTCAGCAACATTAGGACACTTGAAGATTAACGATGGAAGATTGCCTAAAAAATCTGGGGAAATAGCTATTGAAGAGTATTACTTACACACGATAGACCCTAGTTGGTCGCTCGGAGAAACAAGAACACTTAACATTGGTACTCATACGGATACATATACATTGGTAGGAATTGTTGAGAACTATTCTTCTGAGTGGTCAACTCCGTTAGATGTGGAAAAAGGTGTTAATGATTTTCCTAACTTTTTTATAAGTGTAGAGGAATTTAAAAATAATGAAAACACTGTAACCGTACATCTTATTGTGAAAGTAAGCGAGTCAATAAGTAGCGCTGAAAATAAGGCGTTTGAATTGTTGGAAGAGTATCAATACAATGGGTATTTCAACGAAAACCTTTTTTACGTTGGTTTAATTGATTACAATGTCATTTCATTGTTTTCAATGATCTTTATCATGATAATTGCTGTTGTAAGTACCCTTAGTATTTATCAACTGTTTGCTTTTTTTTACAGAGAACAGGTGAAAAAATCTGCTATTTTACGGGCATGTGGTGCGACTTATTATCAAATCTATAAACTTATTTTTGTTCAGTTTTCCTTTCTATATTTTGTGAGTATCTTAATGTCATTGCCATTAACGATGATTGTATCGTTTGTTTTTATTAAAAATACTTTTATAGATGGGAGTATTTTTAGGGATGTAGGTTATGGTGATCTTCTAATTGGATCATTGATCATTATCGTTGTTTTTCTTGTCCAATCACTGACTGCTTTTGTTCCGCTTCTTAAAAGAAAAGATCATTCAATTTTAGAAATGCTAAAGGCAAGAAAAACGAATAGGGAAAAAAGAATTCTGACTCACCAAAGTTTCCCTATTCAATTTGTAGTCAATCAAGTAATTAGCAGATGGAAGCAAACAACCTTATCCATTCTTGGTATAAGCAGTGTAATATTAATATTTTTTGTTTTCGTCTTCTTAGCTAAAGAAACAGAAGGTGTTTGGGAAGGTGAAGAGGATTTTTACTATTTAGCATCACAAAAAGGATACAGTTATGAACCTTTAGCTGGTATGAAATTATTATCAGTTGATGTCATCACTTTTGATTTAGATGATGTTAATAGTCTGGAAGAGCATGAAGGGGTTGAATTTGTTGAAAAGATCCCATTTTCAGAAGACGTATTTCCTATTCTAGATGAACGTCAACAGACACCCTTCCTTAAACAATGGAGCTCTCATTTTATTGAAGAAGGACAAGAAAGTGATATAAGCCATTTCATTAAGGATGAATTGCTAAAAGGCTCAAAGCCACTCCCTAATGTCAACTTCCTGACGGTTAATGAAGAGGAATTTAATAAGATCACCGATTATTTTTTTAACAGCGAAGAGGATTATGCAAAATTTTCTCGTGAAAACCATCTAATGATTTTTTTACCTAGTGACTTTCCTGAAGAAGAAATTCAAGCTTTACAAGGAGAAGAACTAATACTAGGGAAGTTAGTAAAGGATATTGAAGGGGAACATAGATTAGAACAGTGGCCGTATACCGTATCGAACATCGCAATCGGAGAATTTACGTTACCGATAAGGGAGACCATTGTTCAACATCTCAGTGGGATTACGATCGTCGTTGATGAAACCCAGGCTTTTTCTCAAGGGATATTTTCAGGTTACTATGATTTGAAGGTTTATCCTAAACATAACATTGATCGGGAACTTCGATTAGAAGTAGATACTTTGACGAGAAATTTAATTGCAATGATACCGGGGAGCCTATATCAACCGATATTAGAATGGTTGCAAGAAGAAAAAAAGTTAATCGATTTTATTTTTTGGACAGGTTGGTTACTATTCTTTGTTACGGTAGCTTTGTCATCTATTAGTATTGGTACAAACGTATACAGCCGATTTATGGAGAAAAAAGAAGAATGGGCCATCTATTTAGCGAACGGAATGAATCGAAATGTTATGGCCAAATGTTTTCAGCTAGAGCTCCTTATATATTTTGTTGCAAGTGTTGTCATAAGTACGCTTGCTTTTGTGGCTTTAGTTTCTTTTATTAATAGAAGTCACACTGTTCTTCTCTATTTAATATATTTCGGTTACTCCATTCTCCTTGTTTTTGCTTGCCTTTACGTATGTTCCGTTTTCATCATAAAACGAGCGAACAAACGCTCGATATTATCTCTTATTCGGAAGCCTGAGTAGAAGGGCCAATTCCTCTAAGGCGGATAATATAGCTGTCAGACCCCTCTCAAAGATTTTCTAGAGAGGGGTCATCTCTGAGTCTGCCGATGCAATGTTTCGTTTATACACATGATGACGATCGGTAGTTTATAGGACGCGTTTTTTCGATATGATCATACTTCGATTGAAACAAAGCTTCGTTAAAAGTCTTCATTTTTCATAGAATCTTCCCCCGAAGTATCAAATACACTTCATGGTGTAAACGCTAGAATGAAGTTGACAGTTTTTGCTCGATAAGATTTTACACTTTTGCTCAATCAACCTACTACTTTAGTAAAATAGATAGTAATGTTATTTTACTGGGGGTTAGGGTTTTGGAGGAGAAGTTAGTGTTATATGTAAAGATCCATGAATTACGTAAGAGAAAGTTTAAAGTAGCACAAATCGCTAAGGAGCTGAAAGTTTCAAGACCGACTGTCTATAAGTATTTAGACATGACATTTGATGAAGCAAAAGCATACACTGAACACCCTTTGGGGAAGAAGAGAAAACTAGATCCCTACAAAGACTGGATACTTGCTTGGCTAGAAGAATACCCTCATCTAAGTAGTGCTCAAATTCATGATTGGCTTTTGGAGAGATACCCCGATCTTGTCGTCGGTGGAAGTACGGTGAGAACGTATGTGAAAGATATTCGTGAGGTTTATCAGATTGAGAAGAAGGCCATGGTCCGTCAATATGAAGCCGTTCCTGAACAACCAATGGGTAAACAACTTCAGGTAGACTGGGGTGAGACAAAACAGAAAACGACAGACAACAAAGAAATCAAGCTCTATTTCATTGCCTTTGTCCTCGCTCATTCCAGGCAGAAATATATGGAATGGCAGGCGCGTCCTTTTACGACAAGAGACGCGATTCGTTGTCATGAACATGCCTTTCAGTTCTATGGAGGACGAACAGAAGAAATTGTTTATGATCAGGATCACTTAATCGCAGTGAGTGAGAATGCTGGACAACTGCTTTTAACAACGGAGTTCCAACATTATGTGAATGAACGTGAGTTTAACGTTCACTTGTGCCGAAAAGCCGATCCGGAATCTAAGGGCATGATTGAGAATGTAGTGAAATACATAAAGGGCAACTTCGCAGACAGTCGAGTGTTTAGCGATATAGAAGATTGGAATAGTCGAGCACTACAATGGCTTCAGCGTACCGGGAATCATCAGGTTCATCAAACAACGAAAAAAAGACCAGCAGAAGTGTTTCTCCTTGAAAAGCAACACTTACTGCCAGTCTCTTCGTTACTTTCATATGAAAGTACCCATAACCAAAGTATAACAAGAATTGTAAGCAAGGACAACACCATCCGGTACAAGTCAAACCGTTATTCTGTTCCCCTAGGGACGTATCAAACAATGAGTGAGAATCTTGTCTGGATTGAAGTGAAAGACGAAGGTCAAAAGACGCTCGTCATTCGCAGAGAAGCAAAAGGTGAAGTCATTGCCGAGCATCTTGTGAGCTCAGAAAAAGGAAAACTCATTCAAAATCGCCATCACACTCGAGATCGCTCCAAAGGGGTTGAAGAGCTTAAGCAACGCCTCGTCTCTTGCTTTGAAGATCAAGGTCAGGCAGCTGCTTATTTAGATGAGATCAGCCAAAGATACCCGAGGTATCGTCGAGATCAATTTGCGATCCTCTATAAGATCATTCAACAGTATCCAGCATTCATTGATACTGTTTTGACAAAGTGCATGGCAGAGAAACTATATCATGCGAATGATTTTCGTGATATTGCTCATCACCTTCATACATTGCGAGATGAACCGATTGAAGAGGGACAACCCTTTTATACTAGCTCACCAAAGCATTCTCATATCAAAGCATCTACCCGTTCTCTACTTGCCTATACCAGCATTTTAGGAGGTAGAGCATGATGAACAAGACTGTGCATGAATTACAAGATCAATTTCGTCAGTTACGTTTAGCAGAGACGGCGGAGGAGCTGCCACAGCTTCTTCGCGAAGCTGAAAAAGCATCATGGACCTACCTGGAATTTTTAGAATCGATCACTCGATATGAATTAGCAAAACGTGAAGCAAAAAGCCTCGAGAAAAGAATGAAATGGGCGCGCTTCCCTTTCGTGAAGTCGTTAGATGAGTTTGAACTGAAAGGACAAAACGTTCTGACGGCTCGTCAGCTTTCTCAACTCCGAGAATTAAGCTGGCTAGAGCAGCAGTACAATTTAATCCTTCTGGGTCCCCCTGGTATAGGTAAAACACATATCGCCATTGGATTAGGACTGGAAGCTGTGTATAGAGGATTCCATGTTTACTTCGCTACAATGGGTGAGCTTGTGCAGCTTTTAAAGTCAGAAGAATACCTGAATAAATCTAAAGTTCAGCTTAAAAGAATTAGAAATGCCGACCTTGTGATTATCGATGATTTAATGTATATGGCGATGGATCAGAGAGAAGCAAACTTGTTTTTTCATTTGATTAACCATTTATACGAACGAAGTTCGATCATCCTGACTTCAAATAAGAGTCCAGAAGAATGGGGTCATTTAATTGGAGATCAAGGAATCACAACAGCTATTTTAGATCGCTTACTTCATCGGGTGGAAGTCATCCATGGTGGAGAGAATGAGGAAAGTCATCGCATGAAAAACCGGAAAAGCATTTTTTCAGCAGAAGTGTAAAAAGGAAACGAGCAAAAAGTGTAAAATTCGACTTGACGTCTACACATGGACAAGTCCTTGAATAAAGATCGTAAAGTTCTCTGTTAAAGGTGTAATTTTATAATTGCTTTTTTGATCTACAAGGATGACCGCTGGTTACCCCTCTTTGCAGCAGGCGCGATAATGGAGCATTACTAGAGAGACAGATCGAAAATTTGACAAATTTAGAAACTCCTTTAGATTTCACGTCCTTTTCACAACTTTTGTTTACACTGACTTCGGAAACTAGAAAGGAGAAGGAGTGGACGATGGTGGAAGCGGCAAACGAGAGGGTGAAAACAAAAGATGCCGAGCAGAGAAAGCGAGCGCGATACCAAATCGTATGGCGGTGGCATTTTTATGCAGGCCTCATATTTTCACCGTTTTTGATCATTTTAGCGATTAGTGGGGGCGTCTATCTTTTTAAACCACAAATTGAATCGTCCCTGTACCAAGAGTTGTACTACGTTCAGGAGATAAAGGAAACTACGTTAGCGCCGTCTGCCTTAGTGGCACGTGCGAAGGAAGCTTTTCCAGAGTCGCCCGTAAGCTCGATACGATTTTACGACGATCCTCAGCGGACAACGGAGATCAGCATGGTGAAGGATGGGGAACGGATTTCCGTTTATGTGAATCCTTACGATGGAGTCGTTCAAGGTTCTCTCGTGAACAGCGAAAAGCTAACAGAGATTTTTAAAAAGATTCATAGTGAATTGTGGGTTGGCGGTACGTTTGCGAACAGGCTTGTCGAGCTTGCGGCCTGTTGGGCGGTGATTTTATTGATCACTGGACTTTATATTTGGTGGCCGAGAAACAGAGCGTCCATTTGGGGGACCATCCTTCCGCGATTTAAGAAAAAAGGACGAGTCTTTTGGCGTGACATGCACGCGGTGCCAGCGTTCTGGTTATCTTTGTTCATCTTGATTTTAATTGCAACAGGTCTCCCTTGGACAGGAGTGATGGGGGAGCAAATCAATCGTATCGCTACATCAACGAATACGGGATATCCCCCGTATGCACTTAGCTTTAGGGACAAGCCGGAGTCGACTGTTAAAACAAAAGAGGTGGCAGACGATGTTCCGTGGGCAACTGAACATATAACGGTTCCTACCTCCTCAGGAGGACAAATCCCGATTTCTCTTGAAGATGTGACGTACCTTGCAGAGACAAGAGACGTGAACAAACCATATACGATCTCGATGCCGGAAGGAGACACGGGTGTTTATACGATCGCCAGCTCCCATACGAAACCTGGGGATAATGCTACCATCCATGTGGATCAGTATAGCGGTGCGATTTTAAGTGATGTGCGTTTCCATGATTACGGAATGATGGCGAAAGGGATTACGATCGGAATCGCTCTTCATGAAGGACGGTTGTTCGGCTTACCCAATCAAATTCTTGGTCTTATCACCTGCCTAGGTTTGATCGGGTTAATTGTTAGCTCGTGGATGATGTGGAAAAAGCGAAAGCCTCAAGGGTCATTGGGGGCACCTACTCAAGTGAAGGATCGAAAGGTTTCGCGAGCGGTTTTTCTCATCATGATGGTCATGGGAATCATCATGCCTCTCGTCGGGCTCTCAATTATTTTCATTTATTTCTTGGATCGCTTTGTTTTATCTAAAATGAAGCGACTGCAAGCGTGGTATTCATAATTGGAGGAGGAATGAATGTGAGACAGGCACGTTTCTATTATGTTTTCGTCATTTTACTGGTGGTTGTGGCAGGATGTACAGCCAATACCGATCCGGCAGAACTGTCACAAGACAGAATGGAGGTCATTGACGTAGCGTTTGCGATTTCGGATGAGCTAAAACCAAACACTCTCCATGAGTTGGCGATTCACGTCACACAAGGAGACGAGAATGTGACAGATGCGACAGACATTCAATTTGAAATTTGGCAAGGCCACGATCGGGAGCAAGGAGAGCTTATCGAAGCAAGCCATGTGGAAGACGGGATCTATCTGGTGGAGTACGAATTTCCCGAAGACGGCATCTATTTTGTCCAAGCCCATGTGACGGCGCGGGGTCTCCATGTTATGCCGACGGAACGGCTAATCGTCGGTGACGTATCAGAAGAAGAGCTTGAATCATTGGAGGAGGACTCTGGACAAAGCGAAACCGGCGGAGGCGCCCATCATTAAATAGAGGCTAAAATCTACTGGTGGAGTGACAAAGCTTACTCCACCAGTAGATTATCCATCTTTTTTAACGAGAAGATAGATTCCAATTCCTAAAGGGACGAATACACATACATAAACAAGTGGATCAATATAATGAATCCAATGTACATAGTGGGAAGGAGTGGTTTTCTCAACGGCTTGGGATAAAATCGCGAGCATGATCACCAGTGCGGAAAAGAGGAGAGCTAAGCCGATGAGGACGAAACCATACATTTTCGTAGTGGACAATGCTTTCACTACCTTTCTATTGTTCATTTGGTTCATTCGGTATGGAGTTGAGTAAATCGTCAGAGAGTTGGGACTTGGCTAATTCTCGTAATCTTTTATAAACGATGCCCTTCTCGTCAACTAAGGTGAAGGCTGTTTCCCCGTTTGTCTCAATGATCACTCGTTCGGACAGTACGATAATCGAATGATCCTCATCAATATCTGGCAAGGTCAGTCCACGAATGATAAAGCCACGGAATCCAAGAACTATCTCTTTACTAGACTCGGCCGAATGGTCTGGTAGCTGCTCGATCAATGATGTCATCTCGTCTATTTCCTCTGCTGCCAATGCCCATGTCGGATTTGGCTGGCCTGATAACAAATCGACTTCTACTTCTGCTTGACCTACCGTTTTCCCGCAACTTGAAACGATGAACACGAGTACGGCTGCTAGCATTACCTGTCTTAGCTTCATTTTCATTCGTCTCCTTAAAGGGGATGGACAATAAGCTTTGCCTGAACGATCTTTCCAACGACGGGCAATGGGATAGTCTGTATAATAAGAAGGGAGGCATGATGACAGGAAGTAATTGTCATATATAGTATAAAATAATCCACATATCGTAACGTGTCAACTATTTATTGGTAAAATTATGTCTGGTTAAGCAACCACCTCATTGACGGTCATTTCCTAAGAGCTCGATTTATTTTGGGAATGGACTCGCTTTCAAGAGAGCCATCCCGATTTTCTTCGTAAGTATAATCGCTTGAAAGAGCAATTTCATGGAAAGCAGATGGAGATGTATCGTAGAGAGAAAAATCGATTTTTTGAAACGGTCTTAACATCAGAAGCGTATCAATCATTTGTACAACAAATAGACCGCACGAAAGGAGGAAGCGATGGAGAGTGAACGCCTGAAGATTTTCGATGAAGATGGCAATCCCATTGGTGTGGCTACTCGTGAGGAAGTCCATGCCCGCGGGCTTTGGCATGAAACGTTTCACTGTTGGTTTATGACCAAAGAAGATGATACGCACTATCTCTATTTGCAAATCCGCAGCGAGCAGAAGAAGGATTATCCGAACTTATTGGACATTACAGCGGCGGGACACCTACTTGCCAATGAAACCGTTCAGGATGGGGTACGGGAAGTGTGTGAGGAAACGGGAATCGCGGTTTCATTTGAAGTGCTCAAGCCTTTAGGGATCATGAAATATAGCTTGACACGAGAGAAGTTAATCGATCAAGAGCGAGCCCATGTGTTTTTGTATCAAGATGGCATCACGTTTACTGATTTTCGCTTACAGCGTGAGGAAGCCGCAGGGATGGTTCGAGTGCGATTCGCAGATTTTTATATGTTTTGTTTGCGAAAAAAAGAGGAAGTTGTCATAGAAGGCTTTAAACAAAACGAGAGCGGTGAAAAAATGCCCGTCCTTGAAAAGGTAGGATGGGAGCATTTTGTTCCCCATGAACCGTCATTTTATGAAGAGGTTGTGAACCGAATCGACAAGGCGATAAAGTCATAGAGCAACAGGCAATTTTAAAGATTTCCTGTCTATTGACCAAGTATAAGAGGGACGGTTTTCCTATGATATAGAGCTTAAGCAGGAACGGCTGAGGCGATTGACATAGAAAGGGTGGGTTGGCAGTGGATGTCGATTTAAATGAGCTTGCCGGGCAATTTGCCAGCGGTTTTTTAACTGTTGACGGGGTGTACCGAACGACTTTAGAAGCAGGGCGTGTTCTCGGACATACGCGTGCGTATCCGACCCCAAAATCTGGATTTTTGTTTGCGTTAAAAGGGGAGGCGTCGTTTGTATTTAACGGAACTGCTTATCATCTCAGCCCGGGGAAAGTCGTTCATGGTGGCAAAAATATGGAGCTGATCGTCAAAGTAGGACCGGCAGCTTTTGAATATTGTCTGATTCATTATACGCTTCATACACGATCAAACCACCGGAATGATACGGATTCCCACTTTTTACTGGATCCCGGTGAAAATTTGGCGATTACCGAAAAGCTAGACCTGTTGCATCGAATTAAAAGCACCCCTGGAAATTTTCCTGAAATCCAAGCGAAAGCATTGTTTTACACGATCTTTCATGACATGTTGATTTGTGCGCGGAATCGGTTAAATCGGGAAAGCCAACTGGTGATTGAGCAAGTGGTGGAATATATCCACCATCATTATATGGAGCCGATGACGGTGAAAAAATTAGCCGATATGAGCGGCATGGGAGTTAAACCGTTTTCTTATTTGTTTAAGAAATACATCGGTATGTTTCCGATCGATTATCTCATTCAGTACCGATTAAAACGGGCAAAAAACCTTCTCGTCTCGAGCAACAGTAGCATCGCTGACATTGCTGAGAGCATCGGATACTTGGATGCCCTTTACTTTAGCCGATTGTTTAAAAAGCATATCGGCTGTTCACCGACGGCTTTTCGTACCCAGATGGGGAATTGTCCATCTGATGATCAGTAATCGTCTATTTACATAGGAAGGGAGCTTTTTTATAATCTTCATTGATAATGAAAATTATTATCAATGAAGATTTTTTTGAGTGAAAAAAATAAATAGAGGTGTCTGGCGTAGGGCGCTTTGCACTTTTCTTTTAGTCCAAGGGGGAACAAAAGGTGATGAAAATCAACAATGGGAATGTTGTTATTCTCGGAATGTTGTTAATGGTCATGTTGTTTTCCGGCTGCAATGGTAGTGCGGAAGAAACGACAGATGAGAATGCGGGAGGGACGGATGAGACGGTTGAACCGGCTGATGGGGAGGCAACAGATGGCTTTCCGAAAACGATCCATCATGCAAAAGGTGAAACGGTGATCGAATCCAAACCTGAAACGGTGGCTATTCTTTATTTTCCTTATGCTGAGCATTTATTTGCAATCGATGAAGCTTCTCTCGTTGGGGGAGTCGTCGGCTTAAAATCGCTGCAAAATTTCCCAGTCTACGAGCCGTTTCTTGCGAGCGGGGAGATCATTGATTTAGGAGACGAAGCAAACCTCGAACAAATCGTCGAATTGAATCCTGATGTCATCATTGCGACCGAGATCGATGATAAAATTTATGATCAACTAGAGAAGATTACAGATACTGTCATGATTCCGATGTCGGAAAACTGGCAGGAAACGATCATCCAAGTTGGCGCTGTCGTGGGGGAAGAGGAGAAAGCGCAACAGTACATTGATTCCTTCAACCAAAAACTGACGGATATTGCAGCTACGATGGAGCAAACCGACCAAAAAGGAAAAACGGCTCTCTTCATGATGACATGGGCGAACGGCTTTAATTATTACAGCGGTGTTCGTATGGCTCATTATTATGAGGAGCTCGGCTTTGAGCCGTTTGCGGAATTGGACGATTATGGCGAGATCGGACTAGAAGGGGTGAGCGAGCTTGACCCTGATTATATCTTTCTCGCAGAAGATTTTACTGAAACGGCGGAAACCAAGTTGCAAGACCTTGAGGAAAGTCCAGTCTGGAACCAATTAACAGCTGTTAAACATGACCATGTGTATGTCGTGGATACAGAAATGATGGGGCCTTTGGCAATGGGACAATTCAAAGGGCTGGAAGTGATTGAACAGATCATGAGTGAAGCTGAATAAGTTCCTTTATAAAAGGTAGAGAGAATATTAAAAGACTACTTATACAAATAACCCAATATTGACTTATGTAAGTCATAATTGGGTTATTTTTTTGTTAAAAACGAGAAAAAGAAAGCGTGCTCCTAGAAGGTTCGTAAGATTTCATGACATGTATAGTTAAGTCATAAATGACTCAGGCGAAAGGGAGGAGAGTGGGAATGCCTTAAAAATACTGAAAAATTAGATCATTTAGACTTGGCACGCGATTTGCATATTCATTTGGTAGATCGTTAGAAAGGGTGATGCAATTGTGAGTCAATCGATTCAGACACAAGAGGAAGATTTGAAAAGCTTGTTGACGAGACGGGAACGAATCGTTCCGAGAGGGGTCGTAAATAACATTCAGACGTTTGCCAAAGAGGCCAAAGGGGCGATCGTGATCGATGTAGAAGGGAAGTCGTACATTGATTTTGCTGGAGCGATTGGGACAATTAATGTCGGTCATAGTCATCCGAAAGTCGTACAAGCCGTTCAGCAGCAGGCCGACCAATTCATTCATACCGGCTTTAACGTGATGATGTATGAATCGTATATTGAGCTGGCAGAGCGATTAGCTGCTTTAGCCCCAGGTTCGTTCGAAAAAAAAGTATTGTTGCAAAATAGCGGAGCGGAAGCTGTAGAGAATACGGTAAAAATTGCGCGCAAGTATACGGGGCGCCAAGGGATTGTCTCGTTTTCTCGTGGATTCCATGGACGGACGCTTATGACGATGACGATGACGAGCAAGGTGAAGCCTTATAAATTTGGCTTCGGTCCATTTGCTCCTGAGGTGTATAAAGCGCCATATCCGTACGAATATCGCCGACCTGAAGGGATGTCTGAAGACGCTTATCACGCGTATGTGTTACAAGAATTCATCCAGTTTATGAATGTAGAAGTGGCCCCCGAATCGGTTGCGGCAGTTGTGATGGAGCCTGTTCAGGGAGAAGGTGGCTTTATCGTCCCGAGCAAGTCTTTTGTTCAAGGGGTTTATCGCTATTGTAAGGAGCACGGGATTCTCTTTATTGCTGATGAAATTCAAACAGGTTTTGCTCGAACAGGTCACTACTTTGCGAGCGAACATTTTGAGATAGAGCCTGACTTATTAACAGTGTCCAAGTCGCTCGGAGCCGGCGTACCTATTAGCGGGGTGATTGGTCGCCGAGAAGTGTTGGATGAAGCAAGTCCTGGGGAGCTCGGGGGAACATATAGCGGGAGTCCGTTAGGCTGCGCGGCAGCATTAGCGGTGCTCGACATCATCGAGGAAGAAGGCCTCAACGAACGGGCGCGAAAACTTGGTCAAGTCGTTATGGACAAGATGGCACAGCTTCAAGAGCAATATGAGTGCATTGGCCATATTCGCGGACTTGGCGCCATGTGTGCGATGGAAGTCGTAAAGGATCGACACACGAAAGAGCCTGATAAAGAATTAACGGCCAAGATCGTTTCCGAAGCGGGGAACCGTGGCCTGTTGTTATTAAGCGCTGGCCAATATGGAAATGTCCTCCGTTTCCTCATGCCGATTGTCATTACAGATGAACAGTTAAACAACGGGTTTGCCATTTTAGAAGAAGCGTTAGCAACAGCTATAGTGAATAGGTAAAACCTGCATTTCCCCCTCCTCTTTTGGCATAGTACACTTATATGAAAGGATGGGGGAGGAATGATGATGGGATCTCGTGAGAATGAGCTTGAACTTTTAAATGCCGAGCTTGAAGACATTTTTGAAGCTTCCTTTGACGAAATTTTCGTGACCGATGCCGACGGAATTGTTGTGAAAGTGAACTCAAGGTGTGAGGAAAATTATCGGCTTTCGGCAGATGAAATGGTCGGAAAGCACGTGAAGGATTTAGAAAAGGTAGGGGTGTTTTATCCGTCGGCCACCTTGGAGGTTATCGAAACCTATCGCCCACTTGAATTATTGCAACAAACGCGATCAGGTCGGTATTTACATGTGAGATCAAGGCCAATTTTTGATCGAAACGGACAATTAACAAGGGTCGTTAGCTATTCGCGAGATTTGACTGAGCTTACGTATTTGAAGCGGAAAATAGAAGAAATGGAAGGTCAACTAGCAAGCTATAAGCGTGAATTGGGTGACCCCGTTACCCTAGAAGGGATCGTCTCGAAAAGTGAACAGATGACACGGTTGATGGAGCTTATTCATCGCGTCGCCAAAGTGGATAGTACCGTCCTTGTTCTTGGTGAGACAGGTGTTGGGAAAAGTAAAATCGTGAAGCTTATTCATGAATTAAGCGATCGTGAGAACCAGCGATTCTATGAAATCAATTGCGCCGCGATTCCAGAGCAGCTCATCGAATCGGAGCTGTTTGGCTATGAAGCGGGTGCCTTTACGGGTGCGAGCCGTCACGGAAAGAAAGGGTTGTTTGAGCTTGCGAATGGGGGGACGCTCTTTCTTGATGAAATTGCGGAAATGCCTTTGCATTTACAAGGAAAGCTGCTGCAAGTGCTTCAAGAAAAAAGCTTTCGGCCCATTGGTGGACAGGCGATGCAGCTAGTCGATGTCCGCGTAATTGCCGCGACGAATCAAGAGTTGGAACAGATGGTGGAGCAAGGCCAATTTCGCCGGGATTTATTTTATCGTTTGCAAGTGATCCCGGTTCACATCGCTCCCCTTCGAGAACGGAAGGAAGATATTTTGCCTCTTGTTTACTATTTTCTCGACCATTACAACAACCGATATGGGCGGGATGTGAAACTGTCACCTAAGGGACTTGATGCGCTCTATTCCTATCATTGGCCGGGAAATGTTCGGGAGTTAGAAAACTTAATGGAACGGTTAGTCGTCACATCTGATCAAATGGTAGTGGCGGAAGATTTACCGTTTCACACGGAAAGTATGCCTGCAAAAATCGAAGGACGTAGTTTAAAAGAATTATTAGAAGAAACGGAACGGGCGATCATTCGAGATAGGTATGCATCGCATCAGTCATCGTATAAGCTGGCCGAAGCATTGAAGATTAGCCAATCAAGTGCGATACGAAAAATAAAAAAATATATCGAGTGAAAGGCAGTGGTATGATTGCTTCAGCAAAATCGAGAACTTAAGAAGGTGTTGTCACGATTAGATGTTTTTGTCCTTTCAGTTGGTGCCATGCTTGGCTGGGGGTGGGTCGTCTTATCGGAAAGCTGGCTCACATCTGCGGGCTCTTTCGGAACCATCCTCGCCTTCCTGATAGGTGGTTTACTCGTCACGTTTGTCGGTCTCACCTATGCGGAGCTCGCATCGGCAATGCCGAAAGTGGGCGGAGAGCACGAGTATGTTCACCGAGCGATGGGAGGGAAAGCCGCGTTTCTCGCATCTTGGGCGATTACGTTAGGGTACGTTTCCGTCGTCGCTTTTGAAGCCGTTGCCTTGCCTACGGTCATTGAATACATTTTCCCGAACTATCAAGTCGGATACATGTGGACGATTGCCGGGTGGGATGTGTACGCCTCATGGGTGTTAGTTGGTATGGCTGGATCAATTTTTGTCATTGCAATTAACTACTTCGGCTTAAAGCCCGCCGCAAAAATCCAAGTGATTTTAACATTGAGCATTATTTTAATAGGTCTTATGCTCGTATTTGGTTCAGCTGTAGGCGGAGAGACGGTGAACTTTGAACCGTTGTTTGTAAATGGCGCTACTGGCATCATGGCGGTCTTAATTATGGTGCCTTTCTTGTTTATCGGATTTGATGTCATTCCACAAACGGCAGAAGAGGCGAACATTCCGGCTAAAGATATTGGAAAATTATTAATATTCTCTGTTTTCTGTGCTATTGTCTTTTACATTTTGATTGCTATCGGTGTGGCGTCTGCCCTTGATGCTAACGCCCTTGAGGTGACCCAGCTCGCAACAGCTGATGCCATGTCCGCCCTGTTCGGCTCAACATTTTTTGGGCATTTACTTGTCGTTGGTGGGGTGGCTGGAATTATGACAAGTTGGAATGCCTTTATTATTGGCGGGAGCCGCGTGATGTTTGCGATGGCCCAATCGGGCATGCTTCCGAAATGGTTTGGTCGTCTCCATCCAAAATACCGGACGCCATCCAATGCGATTCTTTTTATCGGTGGATTAGCTGTCCTAAGTCCGCTTTTAGGGAGACCGGCCCTCGTCTGGTTTGTAGATAGCGGTGGTCCCGCGATTGTCATTGCTTATTTAATGGTGGCGATTGCCTTTCTTTTGCTACGAAAAAATGAACCGGCGATGGAAAGGCCTTATCAATCAGGACGATCCTCTACTGTAGGTTGGATCGCACTCGTGTTAAGTATCGGATTTTTGATTATTTATTTGCCGGGAATGCCAGCTGCGTTAACAGGACCTGAGTGGGTCATTTTTGTCGGTTGGTTCCTAATCGGACTTTACTTCTTTGTCCAAATGAGTAAAGGGAAATATAAAGAGAACGAAAACGAAAAAACGTCTGATCAGGCGATGTAAGGGAGTGGAGGTTAAATGGATCTCTATATTAATGGAGAGTGGATGAGGAGCGGAAAAACATTAGATGTGACCAATCCGGCGACGGGTGAAGTGATTGATACCGTTCCCTTTGCTGGAAAGAAAGAGGCAGAGCTCGCCGTATCCGCTGCATATGAAGCTTTTCCGCAGTGGTCAAGCCAAACAGCCTCAGAGCGGAGCCGCTATTTAATGAGATGGTTTCAGCTCATTGATGAACAACAAGAAGAGATTGGCGAAATCATGACGAAGGAGCAAGGGAAGCCGCTTCGTGAAGCGATTGGAGAAGTCCAATATGCCAACTCGTTTATTCAATGGTATGCCGAGGAAGCAAAGCGTATTTACGGTGACACGATCCCTGCTTCGGCTATAAACAAACGGATTCTTGTGCAAAAACAACCAGTAGGTGTGATCGCAGCCATCACGCCATGGAACTTTCCTGCCGCAATGATCACAAGAAAAGTAGCGCCAGCTTTAGCGGCCGGTTGTACCGCTATAGTAAAGCCAGCAGAGCAAACACCGTTAACGGCCTTAAAGCTAGCCCAATTGGCGGAGGAAGCAGGGATTCCTGCTGGCGTCCTTAATGTCATTACCGGGAATGCCCAAGACATTGGTGAGGCTTGGCTTGAGGATTCACGGGTACGAAAAATCACGTTTACCGGCTCAACAGAAGTTGGGAAGCTCTTAATGCGCGGGGCAGCTCAGACAGTAAAAAAAATATCGCTTGAGCTCGGAGGTCACGCCCCGTTTATTATCATGGATGATGCCAACTTAGAGGAAGCCGTTGACCAAGTAATAGCTTCGAAATTTCGCAATGCTGGTCAAACGTGTGTATGTGCCAACCGAATTTACGTTGCCCGGGAAATAGCCGAAGCTTTTACAGAAAAGTTTGCCGCAAAAGTGAACGAACTAAAGGTTGGAAATGGACTGGAGGAAGGTGTCACGATTGGCCCATTAATTGATAAAGCTGCCGTGGAAAAGGTAGAAGCTCATATTCATGATGCCCTTAAAAAAGGAGGACAGGTTCTTGTTGGCGGCCGGTGGACGAATCATTTTTTCGAGCCTACGATCATTACTGGTGCGACAGACGAGATGCTTTGCATGAATGAAGAGACGTTCGGTCCCCTCGCCCCGGTTGCAACGTTTGACACGGAGGAAGAAGTGATCGAACGAGCAAACCATACACCGTACGGATTGGCAGCTTACGTCTTCACCGAAAATATTGGCAGAGCGATCCGTTTAAGCGAAAAGCTCGAATACGGGATTGTTGGGGTGAATGACGGGATGCCTTCAGTGGCTCAAGCTCCGTTCGGTGGCTGGAAAGAAAGTGGCCTCGGACGTGAAGGTGGAAAATACGGAATCGAAGAATACCTTGAGGTCAAATATGTATCGGTCGCGTTCAAATGAAGGAGGGCCCCTAGACTCTGCTTATAGAGTTTAGGGGGTTTTATTGATAAAAAAAGTTCATACTCAGTTCACATATTTTTGTTACTCTTTACGCATATAAGTTTTTTTGAGTGTGATCATGAATGAACCAGAAGAAAGAGAAGGTGTGGGTTTGATAAAAATGAAAACAATCAAGGACATTGTCGAATCCCTAAAGCTCCAAGGGGTTCAAGCAGAGCATTTGCAGGCGGGTACTTGGACAACACTAGTATCTTTTTTTGATTTGACGGGAACGATAGTTATATTCAGCTAGAGGGGGAACCTATATGTTCTTTCACGCGATGGACATTTTGATTTTTGCAGCGCTTGGACTTGCTTTGTGGGCTCAGTCAAAAGTAAAAGGAAATTTTCAGAAGTGGTCTAGAGTAGCAGCATCTTCAAACGCAACAGGTGCCCAAGTCGCTCGTTTTATTTTAGACAAGGAAGGTCTTCATCATGTGAAGGTGGAGAGGTCGAAGAGTGGCACGTTGTCGGATCACTATGACCCTAGAGCAAAAACAGTTCGTTTATCAGATCCTGTGTATCAAGGGCATTCGATTTCGGCTCTAGCAGTAGCGGCTCATGAGGTGGGCCACGCCATTCAAGATCAACACAACTATTCAATGCTTGTCATTCGGCACCGGTTATTTCCAGTAGCGAGCATTGGTTCACAACTAGCCCCTTGGTTGTTTATCGCTGGTTTTTTGCTTGAGATGACCAATTTAATCGGCGTTGGAATCATTCTTTTCTCTGGAGCTGTCCTGTTTCAAGTCGTAACCTTGCCGGTCGAGTTCGATGCGAGCAAAAGGGCAAAAGATAAGCTTCTTCAGCTTGGACTCATTCAGTCCCGAGAGGAAAAGGGGATCGGTCAAGTGTTGAACGCTGCAGCGCTCACGTATGTGGCGAGTACGCTTATGGCCGTCTTGCAGTTAATTAAATTTATTATGATTTTTAGAGGTCGAAGATAACGATTTTTCATAAAACGAGACTGAGTCTATCATGGATCAGTCTCGTTTTTTATAGAGGATCTTCGGAATGCCTGTCCCTTTTTGGACTACTTTTTTGAATAGGAGAGCGTAGCAATGGCGTCATGCTGATGGATCGACTCTTCATTTCTGCACTCAACGGTAAATGCTTTAATCGTTTCGTTTTCATAAAGATCTGCGGCGGTTAATCGCACCATGTCTTCGACGAATCGTGGGTTTTCATAAGCCTTTTCTGTCACTGCCTTTTCATCAGGCCGCTTCAAAACAGGGTACAAAATCGAACTAGCATTAGATTCCGCTGCTTCGAGCAAGGTCACTTTCCAATCGTCGCTTCCTTCTGTTGGCTCATAAAAAGTTGCTTTGATGGTGACATAGCCCCGTTGATTATGAGCACTGTACTCACTGATTTCCTTAGAGCACGGGCAAAGAGTCGTGACGGCTGCTGTTAATCCGACCTCATGAGTAAAGCCTAGCGTTTCATCGAAGTGAACGTTCAAACGAGCTTCTGCATGGGCTAGCCCGATTTTATTTAGGGAAGGGCTCTCACGTTCAAAAAACCAAGGAAATGTGACATGAACATGGGCCCTTGATTGTTCCATTCGTTCGGCTAAATCTTTTGTGAAAGCTTGCATATTTTTTAAACTCAAGATGAATCCAGTTTGGTGGTACTCCTGAAGCAATTCGGTTAAACGACTCATGTTAATCCCTTTACTCATTTGCTCCAAGCTTGTCGTTAATGAGAAAGTCCCAACCGTTGTCTGTTCGTATGGCTTGAGGTTAGACTGGATAATGCAAGGGTGTTTCACATTATGAATGCCGACAGAATCAAGGGCAAACAAAAAATCGTTCGGCATGTTTTGCAGATCGGCCATTTCTTCTTTATGAATCGGTTTCTTTCCCGCTACAGGGGGAACAGAACCAAATCGTTTATGTCGCTCTGTTTTACTAGGCCATTGTTTCGTTTTCATAGGACCTCCTTCACCTCTTAAATAAGAATAATTACGATTTATATCTTATCCTATAAAGTCTTGAGAAGTAAATGAAAAAGCTTAAAGAGAAAGGAAAAGGTCAAATCGTGTCGAAAATATCTACCAGAAGGGAGAGATGAAGGTGAAAAAAAGGCACGACATTCTTTTTACGCAATTAGAAACGTATCGAGGCTATTTGCTAAAGGTTGTGGCGGATGTAACGGAGGAAGAAGCGAATATCATTCCGAGTGGTTTTAACAACAACATTCGCTGGAATTTGGGCCATGTCTATCTTGATCAATTTTTATGGATTGAAGAGGTGACAAGGGAGAAAATCGATTACCCTAAAGCATTTCTCCGTTGGTTTAACTTTAAGACATCGCCATCGGACTTTACCGCAGAGACGCCAACGGTAGCGCAACTAAAGAAATTACTAGAACAACAGCCAGCTTGGATTAAAGAGACGTATGGACACCGATTAGAGGAAGAGATGGCTCCTACAGAAATGGGGATGTGTACGATCGAACAAGTACTATCACGTACCATTTTTCATGAAGGAATGCATCTCCAAGCGATAATCGATCTAAAAAAACTCGTCAAATCCTCTTAAAAGAATAACCTTGTTCAAAAAAGCTTTGATGCGTAGTCAAAGTCTTTTGATGCTGATGGAAAAGTGGTACGATTGAAGTCGTGCCTTTGGCTAATTTTGAATAAGGAGAGGTTCAAATGGGGATAGTGTGTAAAGCATTTCAATCGATTCCAGAGAAGAACGTAGTAGCTGGCATTCTCCACTTGCATGAGCAAATCTTTGGTCAGAAGGATAATTTGCTTGAAAAAATGGAACGTAAGCCCAACATCCTTATCTTCGTGGCACTGGATAGGGGCCATGTAGTTGGGTACAAGATAGGATATGAATTGGACAAGCGGACGTTTTACAGTTGGTTAGGTGGCGTTGATCCGAACATAAGAAAGCAAGGAATTGGCTCCATGTTAATGGAAAGGCAGCATGACTATTTAAGAGATGTTGGTTATAAGGTTGTACGAACGAAGACGATGAACAAGTGGCGAAACATGCTTCTATTAAACATTAAAAGTGGTTTTGATGTGATTGAGACGTACATTGATGATAAAGGGCTACATAAAATTGTCCTCGAAAAAAAGCTAGATGCTTCAAGTTAAAAAGACCGTTCTCGTGTGAGAAAGGTCTTTTTATATGACATTATATCTATCTTTTCTCATGAGTCTATTAGTCTATCTATTCGACACAATTAGTAATTAATCGATAATCGTGCTGAAAGTCCTGCTAAAAAACGATTCTTTCGAACTGGAAATTTTATGAGATAATAGCTAATGTTGTGATGGATATACTTTTACAATAGAGGGAGCGAATGGACATTGATAGGTAAGAAGTTATGGATGAGTTTAGGTGTTATTGCAGTTGTTATTGGAGTCGGTTTCTTTGTGTATTCGGTTATTAATAATTCACCAGAAATGAAACTCGCAAAGGCACTAGATCGACTATTAGAAGCAGAAAAGATTCAAATTGAAACAGAGCAGAAGGGAACTTTGGATTTTGAGATTTCCCCGGAAGAGTTGGGACTAGCTTATGATGAAGAGGTTTACTTAGACATTTTTCAAGATCTGCTTCAAAATTTCGAGGCAACAAGCTCGACTATTTATGACAAAGAGGAGAAAGTATTAGAGGTGGATGGATCCTTTGGAATCTCAGGGGATGTTCAAGGAGAAAATATTACCCTTCATTTTCCTATAAGTGTATATTTAGATGAGAAAGAAAATGAGTGGGCAGTAGATTTAGATCCATATGTACAATTTGTCCCAGAATTGATTGATGTGTTAGCTTATAACGTTGTACCAAATGTTCCTGAGATTGAGCAAGAATTGGCTTTAATCGTAGACGGTGATCTAAGTGATTGGATTTCAAAAGAGGCAGGCGCTATTATTAATCCGATTTTAGAAGATTCGATGAAAGAGAAGAAATATACGTTTGACAATAAACTGCCAGCTAGCCTCTTTGAAATGACTGAATTCGAATCTGAATCATGGGAATACGTAGAACAATTCTTTGTGGACAAAATGTTGGATTACTATAAAGAACATGCGGAAGAGGGCTTTATAACCGAAGAGGACGGATGGATCTACCTAGATCTTGATCAAATATTATTCTACGAATCGCTCATTTATGCATTAGAAGAAGTGGAAGCTGATGAGAATGCAAAGGAAGCATTGGAAAAATATGATGTAAATGTTAAAGATGCAATCGAAGTTTTTGATGAAGTGATCGATGAGTATAAAGACACTGAGACGTCAGCAAAGCTCGGGTTCTTCATTGAGAAAGGCATTTTAAAACAAATGACTGCTGAAGTTACATCAAGTTTTGAAGAGGATGGAGCAACAATTAGTTCAACGTCAACATCCACTAGCACATTTAAGTACAACGAAGATGTTGAATATCGTTTCTACGGGAAAGACCGTGACAACATTACTGATGATGATATCGAACAGATGATGTATGATATTGAAATGGATTTTGAATCTGCTATTGCACAATTACAACAAGATTACTATGAAGAAGAGTTGAGTGAGGAAGATTTAGCATTGCTTGCAGCGATTGAAGCACAAGAAGTGTCCCATGAAGATTTTGGATTGACTGAAGAAGAAATGTATTATTGGGTACTTGATTTAGAATTAGCAGGTTTGGTTGAGCCTGGAACATCCGACTTGTATTTAGAGTAATGAGAGAGAAAATGGGGCTGGCAGCGTTGCCGGCCTTTTTTCTCTACCTGTTAGAAAAAAATCTACCATAAAAAAGGTGGACAAAACTAGCCAAACGTATTCAAAAAGGTTCAGATCATTTTATTTTGATGATCCGAACCTTTTTTTCTTGCTTAGGTGCACCGGGGAGAGAATAGGCAACCTGAACAAGCTTCACATAAAGGTTTAAAGTATAAGGAAACATTCTCTTCTGCCATTAAGAGTTGGCGGAAAGATAAACGCTATTATTCAGGAGTATGCTTCCTATGTTTCTTTTCTCCCATTATGCCGTAAAAGAAAAGCTTCGTAATGTCCTCTGTTAACGGTAAGATTTTTTCATATACTTCTTCCTTTTGGATATATTCATTAAGCATTTTGATATAGAAGATAATCGCTTCATGGGATAAAGAAGGATCGACATATCCTTGTTCTTTTCCTTCTTGGAACAAGTGATCAAAGTGCTGAAGGGCATTTTGCATATAGTCGTTTTCAGCAATGGTTTCGTTTGCCGTATATTCCTTCATCAAATATTGATAAAACTCTTCATGAATGCGGCGCGCCACTTCTTTTTTTCTAAACATAATTTCCTTTATTTTTTCGGGGAATGGTTTATCGCTATACACCGTTTGTTCAAAATCGCGAACCGCCTTGTCCATATAATAAAGAAAAACTTCATGAGTCAAATTATGTTTGCTCTCAAAGTAATTATAGATCGTCACTTGTGAAACGTTCGCGTTCTTTGCAATTTCTGCTATCGATACTTTTTGGAGACCATACTCCATAAATAAAGATAAAGCTGCCTCCAATATATCGCGTTTTTTTTGTTCTTTTCGTCGTTGAAAGCCGTCCATTTGCAACACCTCATCGTTAGTGTAATAAAAATTTTGTAATAAAACAAATCAAATCGTTCATAAATTGTTGTCAAACGGTTGATTTTTTTATATTATGAAATATAAAGGTAAAAATATTTCAAAATATATGTTGATCCTTACATGTGGATGTCAAAGGAGGATTTCCTATGGAAATTGTAAAAGCAACAAATGTGACGAAAAGATTTGGGGCATTCACCGCATTAAATCGTATAAATCTTGAAGTACAGCGGGGAGAGATTTATGGTTTTATCGGACCAAATGGTGCTGGTAAATCGACAACAATTCGTATATTGCTTGGGATTTTAAAGGCTTCTGAAGGAGAGGCAAAAATTTTTGGCAAGGATGTATGGAGTGACGCTGTAGAAATCCATAAGCACCTTGCATACGTTCCGGGGGATGTGAGCCTTTGGCCTAACTTAACAGGAGGAGAAGTCATCGATTTGTTTATGAAGCTGCGTGGTTCAGTGGACAAGAAACGCCGCGATCACTTTATTGAGAGATTCAAACTTGATCCTTCGAAGAAATGTCGAACGTATTCAAAAGGGAATCGGCAAAAGGTGGCTTTAGTCGCGGCGTTTGCGTCAGGAGCAGATCTCTATATTTTAGATGAACCGACCTCTGGTCTTGATCCGCTCATGGAACGGGTGTTTCAAGAATGTGTGTTAGAGGCGAAAGAAGCAGGAAAAAGCGTTCTTCTTTCCAGCCATATTTTATCTGAGGTTGAGAGATTGTGTGATAAGGTGGGGATTATTCGTCAAGGTGAAATGATTGAAACGGGAACATTAGATGAACTCCGCCACTTAACAAGAACCACTTTAGTCGTGAAGACGAAACAACCGATTCCAGCTTTACAAGAACAAAAAGGTGTCCATGATCTTGCCGAAAAAAATGGGGGCTTTTCTTTCCAAGTTGATGCCGAATCTTTGGATGAAGTGATGAAATATGTGAGTCAGTACGGATTAATTACACTTGAAAGCGCGCCTCCTACGTTAGAGGATTTATTCATGCGCCATTATGAGGGGGCAGGCCAAAGTCCAACATCGCAAGCTGGAGGTGAGGGGTAATGTGGGGGCAGCTGTATGAGCAAACAGCGAACATGATCTCGTTTATTCTCCGGCGTGATCGTATCCGTTTGCCTATCTGGATAATAAGTTTAACGGCGATCACGGTTATAACGGCCTCGGCGTTTCCTGGGCTCTATTCATCAGATCAGGAGCGGCAAGCAATTGCAGAAACAATGAAAAATCCTGCGATGACGGCAATGGTAGGTCCAGGATATGGATTAGACGACTATACAGAGGGAGCGATGATGGCGCACCAAATGCTCCTTTTTACTGCAATTGCTGTCGCAATCATGAGCATATTAATTGTCACCCGTCATACGCGTACAGATGAGGAGGAAGGACGTGTTGAACTCATACGTTCCCTTCCCGTTGGGCGATTAGCAAATGTGATGGCAGCGATGGTCGTTTTGCTCGGCACGAACATTCTTTTGGCGGTCATCATCGGATTTAGTCTGTTTTCGTTAGGGATTGAGAGTATAGACTTGCAGGGTTCTCTCTTATATGGAGCTGCTTTGGGTGGAACGGGAATCTTTTTTGCTGCGGTCACGGCCCTTTTTGCCCAGCTATCGGAAAGTTCTCGTGGCACGATCGGATACTCTTTTGCCCTGTTAGGAGTCGCGTATTTAGTCCGTGCGATAGGGGATGTAAGCAGTGAGGCTTTATCTTGGTTCTCACCGCTAGGGTGGATTTTGCGGACAGAAGTATATGTGAACAATCGTTGGTGGCCACTGCTTCTGACAGTAGGTATTGCTTTCATCATTGGGGGAGTCGCCCTTTATTTAAACCGCCGACGAGATTTAGGGGCAGGAATTTTACCATCGAAACCAGGAAAGAAAAATGCCTCCCCGCTTTTACAAAGTCCGTTTGGTCTGGCACTCAGATTACAGCGCACGAGCATCATTGCATGGGCGGTCGGAATGTTTATCTTGGGTGCTTCCTATGGATCCATTTTTGGCGATTTAGAATCCTTTCTTGCCAATAATGAGATGATGCGTCAAGCGTTTGAGCCGATTGAAGGGTTAACGTTAACGGAGCAATTTTTAACGATGCTTATGTCAATTATTTCTATGATTTGTACTATACCACCAATCATGTTCGTGTTAAAACTGAAAGGGGAAGAAAAACGGAATCGAACGGAGCACTTGCTTGCGCGGGCAGTCTCTCGCATGCATGTCATGGGGAGTTATTTCGTCCTCTCGGTTCTCTTCGGATTTTTAATGCTTCTACTAGCTCTAACGGGGCTGTGGCTCGCTGCTTCTTCAGTTATGGAAGAGCCGATTTCATTAGGAACGCTCTATCAAGCAGGACTCGCCTACTTGCCTGCCATGTGGATGATGATTGGCCTTGCCATGTTGCTCATAGGGCTTATTCCACAAATGACAGGGATCACTTGGCTCTATTTAGGATATTCTTTCTTTGTCGTTTATTTAGGAGGGCTGCTTCAATTTCCGGAATGGCTTGGTCAGCTCTCGCCGTTTGGTCATATTCCTCAGCTACCAGTTGAAGACCTAAACATCTTATCAGTGTCTGTGTTGACAGGCTTAGCCGCTATTTTAGCCGCGATCGGATTTATCGGCTATCGAAAACGGGACCTTGCTGGGTAAATTCAGTGCCTCCTGCCTATTTTAGGGTGGGAGGTTTTACATGTGTAAATAGATATGAGCATCTCGTTGAGGACGTGAGGTAGGTGTCAACTTGAAATAGTGAAATTAAAAAGTCTCTTCATTGTGAGAGGCTTTTTTTAGTAGGTAAGAACGTATAACGAGAGCTATCTAGCGCAGGATGAGAAACACGAAGCGCTTCCCGAAAGAGCCCTACGATCAGACAGCAATGGCTTGAAAGCTTTCCTTCTCTTCATTGTTACGGTCCAGTCGCTACGTTTTTGAAGCGGATGCTTTGCACTTTTCCTATTCCCCATCAATCTCCTAATCTGTCATTATTCGATGAACCGTTAAAAAATTTCCTCATGAACCGATAATAATAGTGTAGGTACTTAAGACTAGGAGGTTTCTATGTTTAACATCCAAGATTTAAATAAACAGTACATTGATGGAGAATGGAGGGATGGAAAAAGCCCTCGGGTACTTCGTGATCGAAATCCGTACAATCAAGAAGTATTAGCTGAATTTCAAATCGCAACAGATTCAGATGTTGACGCGGCTTACCATGCAGCTTTAAAAGCACAGAATGAATGGGCCACTGTGAATCCATATAGAAAGCGAGAGATTCTTGAACGGGCCGTTACCTACATCGAAGAACATGAAGAGGAAATCGTTGCAATCATTATCGACGAATTAGGTGGCACACGTTTAAAAGCGGCTTTTGAAATCGGACTTGTAAAAAACATGATCAAGGAAGCCTCCACCTTTCCCCTAAGAATGGAAGGAAAGATTTTACCTTCCACGGAAAATGGGAAGGAAAATCGACTGTATCGTGTCCCAGCTGGGGTCGTGGGTGTTATTAGTCCTTTTAATTTCCCTTTCTTTTTATCTGTTAAATCGGTGGCACCAGCTTTAGGGGCTGGAAATGGTGTTGTGTTAAAGCCACATGAAGAAACGCCGATTACCGGAGGAACGTTGATTGCCAAAATCTTTGAAGAGGCCGGTGTTCCAAAGGGGCTCTTAAATGTCGTCGTGACTGAAATTGATGAAATTGGCAACGCTTTTGTTGAGCATCCGATTCCTAGAATCATTTCATTTACAGGCTCGACGAATGTCGGTAGCCACATCGGTCAACTCGCGGTAAAGCATTTCAAGAAGCCGCTGTTGGAGCTAGGTGGCAACAGTGCCTTTCTTATTTTCGCTGATGCGGATCTTGACTATGCGGTTCAAGCTGCGACATTTAGTCGTTTTACTCATCAAGGCCAAATATGTATGTCGGCCAACCGAATCTTCGTCCAAAGAGATGTATATGATGAGTTTGTTGAGCGTTACGTAGCCAAAGTCGCTTCGCTTAAAGTAGGAGATCCAAGGGACCCTGAAACAGTCATCGGTCCTGTTATGAACAGCAGGCAAGCAGAAACACTCAAACAAGCAATTGAGAGCGGAATAGCGGCAGGTGCAAAGCCTGTTTTACATGGAGCTATTAATGGAAATATGGTCGAACCTACCATTTTAATCGATGCCTCGTCGGAGATGGCGATTGTTCAAGAAGAACTCTTTGGTCCTGTCGTTTGTGTCATTCCGTTTGATACGGAAGAGGAAGCGGTTGAAATGGCTAACGATACAAAATACGGGCTTAGTGGCGCGATTCATACTGCGAATGTGGAACGTGGCGTTGAAATCGCTAAGCGTATTCAAACAGGAATGATTCATGTAAATGACATTACGATCAATGACGAGCCGATTGTTGCTTTTGGCGGGGAAAAACATTCTGGGCTGGGACGATTGAACGGTGAGTGGAGCTTAGAAGAATTTACGACATTAAAATGGGTATCAGTTCACTATAGTCAACGGGTTTTCCCATATTAAAAAAAGAGGGTTGATGAAGAAGATGAGCGAACTTATGGAAAAAGATACGAAACAGGATCTGTTGGAAGCATTTGTAAAGGTAGCCCCGTTTTTAAATCAATTAGTTCAGGATGACATTACGGTCGGGGTTTATGATACAGAAAAACTGATCATCAATATTCCTGCCAAAACCTTTTCCCTCAATGTAAAGCCGGGGGACCCGCTTGCGGAAGGAGATATTATTACAGAAGCGATTCGGCACAACGCTGAGCGTGCAGCGATTGTGCCAAAAGAGCTGTTCGGCTTTCCTTTGATCGCCAAAGCGATTCCGCTCCATGATTCGAAGGGCAAGGTCATTGGCGGTGTCGGAATGGGAACAAGCTTAGAAAAAGCGAACAAGCTGTTTGAAATGGCAGAGAGCTTTTCTGCCATCGTGGAAGAGACGGCCGCTTCCATTGAAGAGATAAGCGATTCTGTGACAAAGCTGACAGAGCAGGTCACTGATGTATCTTCTCATATGAAAAATGTGAGTGTGAGCGCGGAGCAAATTGGGGAAATTTCCTCGGTTGTAAGAGGTATTTCCGACCAAAGTAACCTTCTAGGCCTTAACGCGGCCATTGAAGCAGCACGTGCGGGAGAGTCAGGAAAAGGCTTTTCTGTCGTGGCGAATGAAATTCGGAAGCTTGCGACAAATTCAAAAGAAAACGTCAGTCAAATTAACGATATTACAAATACGATACAGGATCTATTAAAAAAGCTAAACGAAGCGTTTTCCGAGATTCACCAGCTGACAGATACACAGGCTGGTTCAATCGAGGAGTTTGCTGCCACCATGCAGGAAATTAGTCGAAATGCCCAAGATTTAGCAAAGGTAGCAGAAATCTCTCTTCCGAAAGAGTAGTAACGAGTAAAAGGCGGCTTAACGTCATACTTCATGACGGTCAGGCGGCCTTTTCTCATTTTACATAAAAATTAGTTGAGAACAAAAGCGAGCGCTTCCATCATTAAGGCTTTTGCGCAAACAACGGTCATAGTTTTTTTCCTAGACGGCTTGACATGTTTTAGGACGGTATGCTATCAAATAATCGTTAGCACTCGTTGCTTGCAAGTGCTAACGATTTCTTGCACAATCAAAAAGGGTACCATTTGTACTCATAGGTGTAGTAGCAAGCGAATTTTTAAATGAATCTTAGTCATTGAAAGGAGAGAGTGCCATGGAGAGAAAAGAGTTTAAAGCGGAATCGAAACGGCTGTTAGAAATGATGGTTAACTCCATTTACTCGCAAAAGGAAATTTTCTTGCGAGAGCTCATTTCAAATGCGAGTGATGCGATTGATAAAATTTACTACAGAGCATTAAGCGATGATTCGATCACGTTTAACAAGGATGATTATTTTATTAAAGTAACGGCTAACAAAGAGGATCGGACGTTAACGGTAAGTGATACGGGAATTGGGATGACGAAAGAGGAGCTTGAAAGCAACCTCGGAACGATTGCTAAAAGTGGGTCGCTTGCCTTTAAAACCGAGAACGAAAGTAAAGACGGACATGACATTATTGGTCAGTTTGGGGTTGGCTTTTACTCAGCATTTATGGTCGCAGATAAGGTTACCGTTACAACGAAAGCATTAGGAGAGGAAAGCGGCTATCAGTGGGAATCTACCGGTGCGGATGGTTATACGATTCTACCGATTGCTAAAGAGTCAGTCGGAACAGAAATTACGTTAAAGCTCAAGGAAAACACGGAGGATGAATCGTACGATGAGTTCCTAGAAGAGTACCGACTACAGAGCATTATTAAGAAGTATTCTGACTTCATCCGCTATCCGATCAAAATGGATGTAACGAAGCGTGAGCTTAAGGAAGGTACCGAGGACGAATATGAGGACGTCATTGAGGAACAAACGATTAACAGCATGGTGCCAATTTGGCGGAAAAATAAAAACGAGCTTAAAGACGAGGACTACACTAACTTTTATCATGAAAAACGGTACGGCTTTGACCAACCGTTAAAGCATATCCATATTAGCGTCGATGGGGCTGTTCGATATAACGCGATTCTTTTCATTCCAGAAAACATTCCATTTGATTATTACACGAAAGAATTTGAAAAGGGCCTCGAGCTTTATTCGAACGGTGTGCTCATTATGGAGAAATGCCCTGACCTCCTTCCAGATTATTATAGCTTTGTGAAAGGAATGGTCGACTCTGAGGATCTATCGCTCAACATTTCACGTGAAATGCTTCAGCACGACCGGCAGTTAAAGTTAATTGCGAAAAATATTAAAAACAAGATTACGAGCCATTTAAAGACGTTATTAAAGGACGAACGGGAGAAATTCGAGCAATTCTACCGTTCATTTGGTCGCCAATTAAAATATGGGGTGTACAGTGATTTTGGTGCCAATAAAGAGGACTTACAAGATTTGCTCCTTTTCTACTCTTCGACGGAGAAGAAAATGGTCACTTTAGACGAATATGTGTCTCGCATGAAAGAAGACCAGCCGTACATTTACTATGCGACAGGGGAATCCTATGCTCGGATTGAGAAATTGCCGCAAACGGAAATGGTCGCAGATAAGGGATATGAAATTTTATATTTCACAGAAGATGTGGATGAGTTTGCGATTAAAATGTTAGCTAGCTATAAAGAAAAAGAATTCCGTTCTGTCTCAAGTGGTGACTTAGGATTCGAAGATGACGAGCAGAAGGATACTGCCGCTGACACGGACGAACAGAAAGAGCTGTTTGAACATATGAAAACCATTTTAGACGGCAAAGTGAAAGATGTTCGAGCCTCCAAACGATTGAAATCCCATCCTGTGTGCCTTACTGCAGAGGGGGAAGTATCAATTGAAATGGAGAAGGTACTCCGAGCGATGCCTGATAATCAAAACGTTCAAGCAGAAAAAGTGTTAGAAATCAATGTGAACCATGACGTGTTCGATGTATTGAAGGCATCATTTGAGTCAGATAAAGATAAAGTCGATTTATATACGAAGCTTTTGTACAATCAGGCACTACTCATTGAAGGATTACCAGTGGAAGATCCGGTCGCCTTCTCAAATGATATTTGCAAGGTGATGGCATAATGGTTCAACGAGGGAGCTCCAACAGATGGAGGCCCTCTTTTTTTGGCTCTACAATAAATGTTGGGGTTTTTGCACAAAAGAGGGGCAAAAAAAATGCACGCAGGCTCCTTTATCCATTATCCTTGAATTGCCCAGAAACAAAGAAAGGATAGGAGCTGCGTGTACGATGAATTTTACCATGGATTTGCCCGGATTAAAAGGTGTGAAGGTCACAAAGATGGAGGAACGAGAGGGCTTTATCGCGCTCCATGTAGAAATGCCTCGAACGCCTCATCGTTGCCCATCCTGCGGGGAGAGAACCGAGAGAACCCATGATTACCGCATCCAAAAAGTTCAACATCTCAAGCTCTTTGAACGGTGGGTGTATCTATTCTATCGAAAGCGCCGGTACGCGTGCAGATGCGGGAAGCGGTTTGCGGAGAAAGCCTGTTTTGTAGAGCGATATCAGCGTCAGACAGTGGAATGGAATCAAGCGTTTCGCTTACGGCTCATTCAAGGGAAGAACTTTACGGACACAGCGAATCAATTCCAAACGTCCGTGACAACTGCCATGCGCCGGTTTGATCAATTGGCGGCCCCCCTCGTGAAGAAGGTGGATCACCTTCCTCCTCGGATTGCGATTGATGATTACAAAGGGGATACGAAAGCGGGGAAATATCAAGTGATCATTGCGGATGCAGATACACGGAAGCCACTGGATATCTTACCGGATCGTAAAGCCGATACGCTTAAACGATATCTTCAAGAGAAGGGTCATCATGTGAAAACAGTCGTGATGGATCTCAGTTATACCTTCAAGTCGGCTGTTCAAAAGGCCTTAGGCCACCCGCTCATCATTGGGGATCCGTTCCATTTCTGTCGTTACATCTACTGGGCTCTGGAAGGGGTTCGCCGCCGAGTGCAAAAAGCGTTCCATCCGTATCATCGAAAACGATGTAAACGGATCAAACATCTGTTTCAGAAAGAGAGAAGGACTGGATGATAAGCAAAAGAAGAAGGTGGAGCGGTACTTAGAGCTATCCCCTGATTTAAGGGAAGCGTATGAGCTAAAAGAACATTTTCGTCAGTGGTATCAAGAAGCGAAGATGCAAGGAAGGGAAGGACGAATGAGCGAGGTGAAACAAGGGCTCTACGCCTTTTACCGAAGAGTGGAGGCGAGCCCGTTAAAGGAGTTCCACCGAGCCATTCAGACGCTGAAGAACTGGCAGACCGAGATCTTGAATAGCTTCGCGTTTGGCTTAAACAATGGTTTTATCGAAGGACTGAATAATCAAACGAAGGTGATTAAGAGAAATGCCTTTGGTTTTCGGCGTTATGATCGCCTACGAAACCGTATTCTCTTGCATCATCAATTCAAACATCAGACATTCGGGGTAGGATAAGAGGGGCTCGCCCTCCTATGCCACCCCAACATTTGACTAAGAACCCTTTTTTTCACTCTTCTTTAAGTTGGCGAAATTCCCTTAGCCCAGCATACATATGGTACAGTTTACAGAGGCGTAGCTTGGTATTAATGTATTGTTATCTATCTAGCGTTCTCTTGGATGAAGCAAGCGTGTCGTAACAAAGGGTGTTGCTTGTATGCACTATAAACTAAAAAGCCACCTAACTGGCGGCTTTCCGTTTCATTTGAGGGACGCTTTTCGAAAAGAAGCTATGGGCCATCATCCCGGCGATAATCAGGGCAAGACCGATAACGGCGAGTCCGCTCGGCCATGGGGAGGCGAGCAGCCACACTTCACCGAGAATGACGAATAAGACTTGCGTTGACTGGGTGGCTTCCACTGCTGCTAATTTTGTTTCCTGCTTTCTTACCCGGTCGGTAGCAATAAAAAATAAGGTCGTGGCGATTACACCGGAGCTAATGGCAACAATGAAGGTTTGTAGCCACTGGTTGCTAGCCGGTGGGCCAACGGTAACGAAGCCATAGATTGATAGAATTGCCCAAAACGGTAGCGACATGAGCGTCATCCCGAAGACGCGCTGGAACGTGTCAAGGCGGGAGCTACACAGCGCCATCATTTTTCGGTTACCGAGCGGATAGGCGAAGGCAGCCACGAGTACGGGGAAGACGCCGACAACTACATGATGCAAGGATAATGAGCTGATGTGCTGGGCTTGAATGATGACAATGCCAACGAAAATAACCGACGAAATGATCAAGGCTCGGAGCGGTAGCTTTTGCCGTACGATTGTTTCTCCTTGTTTTGTAACAAATAAGGGGGCGAGCAAAACCCCTGCGACAATTGTGAATTGCCACGTGCTTGCCACGAGCCAGCCTGGCCCCGATGCAGCCGCGTAAGTGATCGGTGCATAAAACAACACGAACCCACAAAAGCTCCACACAAGCCAAGGGAGCGGGTGTTTTTTAATGTCGCTAAACACTTCTCTCACGTTACGACGAAACAGAACGATTAGAAACAAAAAGGGAAGCATAAAGAAAAAACGAAGCGATGCGCTCCAGATCCAGCTACCGCCAGAAAGCTCCATTGCTCGATTTAACACAAATGTAACAGCAAAAAACATGGACGCCACAATCCCGAGAAGAATTTCCTTCATGCGCATCACGTCCTTTGTATGTATATTATATTTTACTTTAGTACACTATAGCATATTTTACTTACGAAAAAAACTCCACTTTGTCAAAATGACCAAACAAGGCGGAGTTTTTTAATTTCTTAAATCGAGTGTATTGTTGATGCCGAAGGGTCTAGAGTTTGCTGGGCATGGGCATCCCCCCATTCATCCATTTGCTCTAGAAGGGGGAGGAGGGTTTTTCCATGGTCTGTAATACAATATTCAACCTTCGGCGGGACTTGTGGATACACTTTTCGTTCGATGATTCGGTGCTTCTCTAATTCCCGTAGGTCGGATGTTAGCATTTTTTGCGTGATCCCTGGAAGCGCTCGCCTTAATTCGCCAAATCGAAGTTTTTCATTGGTGTAGAGGTGGTATAGAATCATGGATGTCCATTTCCCTGAAACGACGGCCAACGTCTTTTCAACGCCAGTACATTTTTTACCCATTTTGAACCTCCTCACGATTAGTACTTATTAAAAGAAAGTAACTTGTAAAAAGGATAACATAAATGAATCATTTTTGCAGCTTGAATGCGTTGCGCCAGCCTAATAGTATCTTCGGGGAAACTAGCTTACAAAAAAGTGCGTACTTTTATTGAAAAAAGTGATTGGGCATAATGATTATGTAAGAAAAACACAGCGGGAGTTCAGAAAAAAACTTCCTATTATGAGGTGTATGCGATGGGCTTTTTAGAAAAGCTTTTCGGAAAACAATCGAATCCAAAGGAGGATGTAGCAATGACAAAATTGGCGATTATCTATTACAGCTCCACAGGAACAAACTATCAGCTTGCCCAGTGGGCGGAAGAGGCAGCTAAAGAAGCGGGGGCCGAAGTGAAAGTGCTTAAGGTGGCTGAGACTGCACCAGATGCTGCGATCGATTCGAATCCAGCTTGGCGTGCTCACGTTGACGCTACGAAAGACGTACCGGCGGTAACGCTCGATGACTTAGTTTGGGCAGATGCGATCATGTTTAGTATCCCGACTCGGTTTGGAAATGTCCCTTCACAAGTGAAAGCGTTCCTAGATACGACGGGCGGGCTTTGGTTTGAAGGAAAACTAGCGAATAAGGTTGTAAGTGCCATGGCTAGTGCCAGTAATGCCCATGGTGGACAGGAAGCAACCGTTCTTTCCCTTTATACAACGATGTATCATTGGGGCGCTATCGTAGCTGCTCCAGGTTATACAGCACCTGAAACATTTGCTGCCGGCGGAAACCCGTACGGCACAAGTGTCACAGTTGATCAAGAAGGGAACATGAAAGAGGACGTAAAAGCGGCAGTCGCTCACCAAGCGAAGCGGACGATCCAAGTCGCTGAATGGGTGAAACAAGGACTGCAAGGATAATGAAAAACAACCTGAGTCAATCATAGGCTCAGGTTGTTTTTATCCGGAGTTTCAAAGGTGTTACTCTCGGTGCTGTTCGTAAACGGCTGCTTTCGCAAGCTTTTGAATGTGCTGACGTTCTTCTGCCGTTAACGGAGTTGCTTCCACAGCCTGTACGTTCGCTTTTACTTGGTCGATCGAGCTAGCCCCAGCGGCTACGGTAGCGACAACGTCATGAGCTAAGCAATATTGTAAGGCAAGCTCGTGGAGTGGTCGGTCCGTAGGAAGAGATTCTCGGAGTGATTTCAGTTCATCGTAGCGATAATTTAAGTATCCCTCTCCTTCTGGAAGTGGACGCCTACTGAGCAACCCTCTAGCAACAGGACCACGAACGACCACGCTGACGCCGTGCTCTTGAATGAGTGGGAACCATTCCTCTGGTCTCCGATCAAGAATACTGTATTGCATCATAATGCTCACAATGTTTGAACGTTTAAGATATTCCTTGATTACATTTGGCCGAATCGAAGAGATGCCGTAATAGCGGATGACGCCTTCCTGTTTTAACTCCTCAAAAGCTTCAATGGTTTCATCAATAGGGTCATCAATTGTTCCTCCATGGAGCTGATACAAATCAATATAATCTGTTTGTAGGCGTCTCAGGCTATCCTTTACCGCTTCTTTTATGTACGCCTTTGACGGGTCCCACCACCAGCCTTCTTTCCCTTGCTCAAAGCGGTTTCCTACCTTTGTCGCTAAAATGATGTCTTGCCTGCGTCCTTTCAGCGCTTTTCCTACGAATTGCTCGTTTAAGCCTTGATTGTAAAGATCGGCTGTGTCCAAATAATTAATGCCAAGCTCCAACACTTCATCCATAATCCGACGTGCTTTCGTTTCATCTGTCCCGAGAGACATACAGCCAAAACCAAGCTCGCTTACATGCAAGTCGGACGTACCAAGCTGCCGTTTTTTCATCGGTTGATCCCCTCCTCTTGCCTCCATTGTAAAAAAAGAAACAGGTTTGCTCAAATAAAACAAAATTTGTGGTATACTTTTCCTTCAAAAGGGAGGGAGAGGAAGAAGATGTTGAGACCATTAACAGAAAAAGACCGTGAGCAATTGCTCGTCTTCGTCGGAAAAGAGCCGGCCGTCAATTTGTTTATCATCGGCGATGTAGAAACATTTGGGGTGGAGACGGAATTTCAACAAATATGGGGTGAGTTTAATGAGCGAGGGGAGCTTGTGGCAGCGATGCTCCGGTACTTTCAATCCTTTTTAGTTTATGGGGAGTCTGATTGGGATCATCACCGGTTCGCGCAAATCGTGAACGAACACACTGGAAAGTTCGAAGTTTCAGGGCGAAGTGACATCGTTGAACGTTTTGAAAACGGCGTCATTCCGAAGCTCGGACAGAAACGCCAGCTATACTTATGTGAGCTCCAATCCGCAAAGGAATTAAGCGATCGCAATGGTGTACAGCATTTGTCGGTAGATGATCTGAACCGTCTGCTAGTTTTACATGATCAGATTGATGATTTTGCGCAAAACGATAATGGAAAAGAGCAGATGAAAGTGTCAATGGAAAAAGGGGCTAGTCGAACGTATTATGTAGAGGAGGACGGGAAGATCATCGCTTCCGCCTCGACTGCAGCCGAAAATTCACGTTCGGCGATGATCGTCGGTGTGTGCACACATCCTGACTATCGCAACCAAGGACTGGCGTCTCGCTGTATGAGTGCCCTTTGTGAAGACTTGCTCGCTGAAGGAAAAACCGTTTGTCTTTTTTACGATAATCCAGTAGCAGGCCGAATCTATAAACGACTCGGTTTTAAAGATATAGGAAGGTGGACCATCTATCGCTCATGAACACCCTTTGTATCATTCCGTGTGGAAACAAGAAAATTTGGGATAAACAAGAAGATGCAGGCCCTGTTGCAGCAAGTGAAGCATATATTGGAACGCTTCACCGGCTTTGTGCCATGTACGCCGAACGGTTTTTCGACCATTGGGTGATCTTATCAGCAAAGCACGGTTTTTTGTTCCCAGATGATGTGGTCGACGGTCCATATGATGTGTCATTCTCCCACACACATTCTGGCGTTATCACGCTTGATCAATTAACCGAGCAGGTTCATGAAAAAAAGCTCGATTCCGTTCCCTATGTTGTTCTTCTAACGGGGAAAAAATACGGGCCAATCGTTGAAGCTTGTTTTCCGCAGGCCACTGTTGAGTGCCCTCTACTCAGCTACTCGGGTATTGGATACATGCAGCAAGCGCTTAAGCGGGCAATTGAACAAAAGCAACCGCTTCATTCAGCAAAAAGAAACTGACCTTGAACGATCCATTCACTGAGAGGATCGTTTTTTTCGCGATCTGTTTGTGCAACATTTCATGAGGAGGAGAACGGATGAAAAGAGTAATGATAATAGGTCCAGGTGGAGCGGGAAAATCGACATTTGCTAAGCAGTTGCACGAACGAACAGGCTTACCGCTTATTCATTTGGATGCCCATTTTTGGAAACGAGGCTGGGTTCCGTCTACGACAGAGGAAATCGCAGTCATGCAGAAGAAATGGGTACAAGGGGAGGAATGGATCATTGACGGCAATTACGGAGCGACATTAGAGATTCGCTTTGCGGCCTGTGATACAGTGATTTACTTCGATTTTCCGACATATATGACGCTGTATGGCATTTTAAAGCGACGGCTCATGTATCATGGGCAATCCCGTTCTGATATGGGGGAAGGCTGTATAGAGAAGCTCGATTGGATATTCATCAAATGGGTCGCCACTTACCGACGAAGGAAAAGACCGCACACTTTACGAGCATTAACTGAGCTTCCTCGAGAGAAGAACGTGATTATCTTTCGTTCCCGCTCAGATGTTCGTCGGTTTTTACAAGAGATTGAGCAAAAGCCGAGCGAAAAGCGCCGAGACTTCTGAAAAACGAGAACATACTCTATTATAACTACAATCCTCTGATCGAACATACCAATCATTATCCATTTTCTAAGTGAAAAAGACCTTATGGGAAACAATTGGATGCCAAAACTAAAGGCTTAATTCTAACGGTTTTACAAAAAATTTACGGATCTTCAATCACCTGAAACGGTTTTCCATTTACACTTAAAGAAGATGCCTGTCCCCCGTATGGCATTGCGTTGATTGAAAACATACATAGGAGGTTGGAAATATGGGTGGTTTACGACATGCTTGGCGAACGACATTCATCGTCATCAGTGCCTTTTTGCTAACATTTACGTCACTGTTTACGAATGCGGCTCCGATGCTGGCTCAAGCGGGTGCTAGCAGTGACCATGAATTGACAATCGTTTATACGAATGACATTCATGCAAGGATTGATGGGTACGGGAAAGCATCCGCTTATATTAAGGCAGAACGAGAAAAAGCGGAACACTTTTTATATTTGGATGCAGGGGATATTTTCAGTGGGAACCCTGTTGTCGACTTGAATCATGGTAAACCGATTGTCGAGCTACTAAATGTGGCTGGCTTGGATGCGATGGTTATTGGTAATCATGAGTTTGATTATGGGCAGGACGCTTTTGCCGAGCGGGTAAACGATTCAAACTTTCCATGGCTTTCGGCTAATATGAAGGTGGTGGATCCGTCGATTCCGATTGAACAACCAGATCCTTATCAACTTTTTGATGTGGACGGGATCAAGGTTGCTGTGTTTGCCTTAACAGAAGCACCGCCATCGACAGCACCAGCTGGTATTGTTGGTCTTGAATTTGAAAGAGACTATGCAGCGGTCGCGAAACGATATGAGGATGAGTTAAAAGAACAGGCTGACGTTATTATCGCATTAACCCATATCGGGTACGGTGCAGACCGTGCGCTAGCTGAACAAGTGGACTATTTTGATCTTATCATTGGGGGACATTCTCATACGACTCTAACTTCTCCACAATACGTCAACGGCACACCAATCGTACAAAGTGGTGCGAATTTGACGAATGTGGGTAAAGTGGTACTTGAGCTAGATGAACAGACAAATGAAGTCGTGTCTGTTGAAGGGTCCCTCCAAGCAGTGAGTGAGTTAACAGAAGTCGATGATGAGGCACAAGCGATTATCGATCACTATAACAGTGAAATGGACGAACTGTTAGGTGAAGTCATCGGTGTATCAGATACGGGACTTTCTCGCGATGGCCGTTATGAAGCAGATGCCCCGCTCGGAAACTTTTGGACCGATGCGATGCGCATCTACGCGCAAGCGGATGTGGCCGTGACGAACAATGGTGGGATCCGCGATAGTATCGCCCCAGGCGAGGTGACCGTCGGTGACATTTATCGGATCGAGCCGTTTGCAAACGAGATCATGTTGTTTGAAATGACAGGGAAAGCGATTAAGGATGTTCTCGCTTACTCGTATTCCCGTGGTGATCGGAATCAAATTGATTTGCAAATCTCTGGCTTGTCGTACGAAATCATTGCTGGTCCTGTCGGGAATTTTATCGATGTTCGTGTTACGGTTGATGGGGAACCGATTGATGAAGAAGCCACATATCGTGTCGCTGTTCCTGATTACATCGGTACAGGCGGGTCTGGCTATGAGTTCGATGGAGAAATTCTTGAGCCGTATGTTGGATTAATGACAAATGCGATGATCGACTATGCGAAAGAACGGACGGCCGCTGGAGAAAAGTTAAACTACTCGAGCGAAGGCCGAATTAAGGTTACGATTGATCCGAGCGGACCGATGCCAGGTGACGTGATCGGCTCCACGACTAACGGTTTGTATTCTCATAATAAAAACAAAGTGGATGTGGGGATCGGTAACTTATATACAGATGCCATTCGTGAGATTTCTGAAGCCGACCTTGCGTTGCTAAACGGCTCGTCTGTTACAGGGGAAATCCCACCAGGCAATATAACCGATAAACAAATTGAGGCGCTGGATCGTTTCGGGAATGAAATTGTGGTCGTTCGGGCGACTGGAGAAAAAATTAAAGAAGTCATCCTTAGTCAGTCTTCGCATCATCAACGGGTTGACTTGCAGGCAGCGGGCCTCACGTATACGCTCATTCCGAACGGACAAGGGAATGGTTTTCAAGATGTAGAGATCGTTTTAGAAGACGGTACGCCACTTGATCCGTCAAAGGAATACGTTGTCGCTTACAATGACTATATGCACGGAACGGGCTTTTACCAGCTAAGTGATCAAGTCGTTGATGATGGGCTAGGAACGGTTTGGGCGGCTGTCGTTACTTATATTAAAGGACAGAGTGATCCGATTGATTATGTAGAAGGAGAGCGCATCCGGATTGAAGGAGCAACACCTCCAGACGATCCGAAGGGAACGATCACAGTTGCAGAAGCAATTGCCCACAATCAAGGGGAAGCGACTGTACGCGGGTATATTGTCGGTTCGATTAATGGAAGTCCGGTAATCGGTGAAGGAAATCATGCTCCGTCAAACTTACTGTTAGCTGATTCACCAGATGAAACCGACCGAACCAAAATGTTGCCGGTTCAGCTACCGTCAGGAAGTACGGTACGTACAGGGCTAAATCTCGTCTCTCATCCTGGAAACTTAGGAGAGTTTGTGATGATTACTGGGGCTCTCGATACGTATTTCTCTACTCCTGGTATGCGTAATCCTACGGCGTTTACGTTTGCCGATCCTTCCGATTACCCAGATCCAGGGGATGGTGATTCGCAAGAGGTGATTTCGATCGCTGAAGCCCGAGCGTTGGAGCGCGGAGAACGTGTCGTTGTAGAAGGGGTTGTGACGTCAACACCTGGGGCATGGGGAGCAAAAGGATTTTACGTTCAAGATGAAACAGGTGGTCTTTACGTTTATCAGTTTGATGTAGAGGTGAATGTTGGAGACATCGTTCAAGTGGCTGGGACGATGGATGAATTTAATGGAGAGCTTCAATTATCGACCCCGTCATCGATTAACATCGTAGGAAGTAGGGATGTACCGAAACCACTTCCTGTGACACCAGAAGCTGTTTCACTCGAAAATGAAGGGCAGCTCGTACAGTTGGATGGAGTTACGATTGAGAATCTTCGCCAAGTAAACAATTTTGGCACGTTTGAATTTGAGGCGGTTCGTGGGAGTGAGCGAGTATTAATTCGCGTCGACAATCGGACAGGGCTTGTTTATGATGAGTTTACCTTTACGGAAGGGGAGGTTGTCACCATTACGGGTGTTTCTAGTCAATTCCGAGGGACCCCTCAGGTGAAACCACGCCAAGCAGATGACATTGTCGTCTTTGAGCAAGAATCGTCTGAATATCTTTCCGTTGCAGAAGCGATCGAATTGGATCGGGAAGTTGTGAAGGTGAAAGGCTATATTGTCGGCAACGCTCGGAATAAAAACCATGTGGCTGTGCAATCTGGTGCTTACAATGACCACAACGTGCTCATTGCAGATGATCCAAATGAGACGGATGTGAAGAAGATGTTGCTCGTTCAGTTAAAAGGAACGGATCGAACAGCGTTTGGCTTAGTGTCTAACCCGGAACACTATGGAAAACAAGTGGAGCTAACGGGGAAACGTCATAAGGAAAAGTTTCATTTCCCACTCATTAAACATCCTGATGAATTTGTCGTGCTCGATTTAAAAAAATAATCATAGAGAGTTAGAAACAGGCCGCTCCTCGTCAAGTCGACAAGGGGCGGCCCGTTCGTTTATGGTGACTTCCACAATGATCAGTTATCCTTGGATCATGGGGGCTTACGCTTTTTTACTGCTCAAGTGACACATCCTGAAGTTGGTAAATCCCGGAGGCATCGGCCCAAAAGCCTTGGACTTCATCACGATAGCCCATAAGGTGATCTGGATGATAAAGGAAGACCGTTGGCACTTTTTCATTTAAATATTCTGTCGCTTCCACATACATTTGCAAGCGGGTCTCTTCATCTTGCTCAATTCGCGCTTCATGCAACATAGCATCGAATGCTTCATCTTGGAAAAAGGAACGGTTTCCCGTTTCCCCGATATTTTCTGAGTGGAACAGCATATGCATCGGATAGTCGGCATCCCCCGTTCCTAACGAAAGCCCTAAGATGAATAGGTCATGATTACCGGAGCCTGTCAATTCGAGGTACGCTCCCCATTCGACCACTTCAATGTTGGCATCAATGCCAACATCGGCAAGGTTCGCTTGAGCGATCTCGGCAATGTCCATTCGCTCGCGGTTATCATTGGTCCAAATGGTTGTGGAAAAGCCTTCTTCATATCCAGCCTCAGCTAGCAATTCTCTGGCACGCTCTACATCTTGCTCAATCCCTGCAACCTCTGAGCTGAATCCAAAGTTCGTTTCATTAAGTGGACCGACAGCAGGCTCTCCTGTGCCGTCCAATACACCTTGCAGCATAGCATCTTTATCTAATGCAAGGGCGATCGCTTGACGAACCAATTCATCATCTAGCGGCTCTTTTTGAACGTTAAAGCCCATATACGTAATACTTGCGGCGTTTCGTTGATAAAGATTCATCCCGTCGGTGTTTTCTACGCGAGCGCGATCACTCGCCTGAATAGGATCAATAATATGTACGCCGCCTGTTTCTAACTCTGCTAACCTCGTTAAATCTTCTGGAATGACGCGGAACGTGGCTGTGTCAACGTGTGCGGGCTCGCCCCAATAGTCGTCGAAACGGGAGAGGACCACTTCGCTTCCTGGGTTCCAGTTTTCGAAGGTGAAGGCGCCTGTTCCATAAGGGTGTTCATTGATATAGGTTCCTGGCTGTTCACCACTTTCAACCGCTGCTTGATCGGCTTCGATAGCTTTCAGTGAAATCATGCTCGATGCATAGTGAGCAAAGTGGGCTGGGAGGGGAGCAAAGGGTTGCTCCGTTTTCATACGGACAGTATGAGAATCGACGACCTCAATTTTCTCGATAATTTCAAACAAGATCGCCCGTGGCGATGCAGTCGTTTCATCCAAGATTCGCTCGATATTTGCTTTCACTACGTCTCCGTTAAATTCAGAGCCATCGTGAAAGGTGACACCTTCTTGTAATCTAAATTCCCAAACGTCTTCCTCGACGGCTTCCCAAGATTCAGCGAGTAACGGTTCTAATTCCATGTCGGAATTAAATTTGACGAGCGTCTCATAAATGTTGGATTGCACCGCTCCCGAAGGAACATCGCTGGACGTATGAGGGTCCAACATGGAGATGTCAGATAAGACACCGAGTATGAGGTCACCCCCTCCGCTATCGCCTATGGCTTCACCACCAGCGTCACCTGCGTTTTCTTCCTGTTCCGTTGTCGGCTCGCTAGCGCACCCGATTAAAAACAGGCTTGCGGCAAATGATAGAAATCCTGTTTTAAACCAATGATTGTTTTGCATGCCTTCCTCCTTTTTTAAAATATTTTTCTAGAAAAGGGCTTGTTAGCCAAAAGGACGAAACAATTATAAAAATACTATAAATATTTCGATTTGTAAATAATATTAAGAAAATTTATGCTGCGCTTATACATCGTTTGTTTGCAGGAAACGAGCTCTCCTTTGCATATGGTTATAGTAGGAAGAAGGGAGTTGAAACAAGGTGAATGAATCGATTTTACCTGTTCAAATCGGCACGAAGCATCTCATTGAAAAACAAGCAGACGTCTATGTTCCGCTCGTGACAGGTGGAACCAATGCACAAGCAAGGAAAAGAATGAATGAACGGATTGAACAGCAAGTAAAAACACTTCTTCAAAAAGCGGGGGTATCAGAGCCTAACACGGAAATTACAGGGATGTACGAAATAAAAACGAACCAACGTCATGTCCTCAGCTTAACGAATAGCCAGTATTCGTATACGCAATCAGCTGCCCATGGGATGACCTACTTGCGCTCGCTCACGTTTGATACGACGACAGGGAAAGCTTATCGCTTAAACGAGCTATTTAAACCGGGGAGCCCGTATCAACAAGTAATCAATGAACAGATTAAGCAGCAAATTGCCGAGCGCGACTTGCCGCTGCTTGCACCTTTTGAAGGAATTGCACCGAATCAATTTTTTTATATTGCAGATAAAGCACTTGTGATTTATTTTCAGCTCTACGATTTGATGCCGTATGCGTATGGTTTCCCTTATTTTCCGATTTCCGTTTATTCACTAGCATCTATTGTGAAAGAAGATGGACCGTTAGGACGGATGATGTACTAGAAGGAGATCTTTACATGAAACCCCCCTCATACACGGGTTTCGTGAGTGAGGGGGCTTCAGACGTTACTTCAAGAACGATCGTAGCATCCAATTGTGTTTTTCTAGTGATTGATGAATGGCAAGAAGCATGTCTGCGGTCGTCTCGTCACCTAGAGAATCAGCCGCCTCCATTCCTTCTTTTAACTCATCAATAAGGGTATCAAAATCTTTACTAATTTCAGCGACCATTTCATCTGCAGTCTCTTCACCCCGGGCTTCAGTAACAGAAGAGATTTCTAGGTATTCACGCATCGTTGCAGCGGGCTGACCTCTCAGGGCGAGAAGACGTTCCGCTAACTCGTCAATATGTGTCGCTGCTTCATTGTAAAGCTCTTCAAATTTCTCATGAAGTGTGAAAAATTGAGGCCCTTTGACAAACCAATGGTAATTGTGAAGCTTGACAAAAAGGACACTCCAGTTTGCAATTTGTTTGTTCAGGATCGAGGCTACTTTTTCGTGACTCATGATTTGTTTCGTCCTCCTTTGCTGTTTTCATTTTACATTTACCCGAACGTATTCGTTTTAAACATTTATTTTCTAATCACGGTATGAGCAGACGTTCCGCCGTGAATTTGGACAAACATGTGAGCGGCTGCGGTTAAAAGCTTTTCCGTGTCTTGATCGGTGAGCGACGGCCGCAAATAGGCAATTTGAATTGCAGACGTCGTTTTTTCGGTCACAGCAGTTCGCTTTGAGTCAACGATGGGGCTGCCGAACGGCCCTTCCGCATCGCACGTAACTAGCTTTCCTTCCATTGCATTGACCCGTCCATTTAACCCTTCATATTGTGCGCCAATATCTCCTAGTTTAAGCACAATATCTCCGTTAATTTTTTCCGCGTCATAAATACCAAAAGGGCACTCATATTCAAGGGAGAAGAAGTTGTTTACGTCAACAGCTGAGTGAATTTCTGGAAGTGACTTTCCTTGTTTTATTCGGCGGTATAAGGCTTCGGAGGACGGACGATACTTGGACGGATCAATCCCAAGCTGCTTAAAGGTTTGCCGCCATTCGACAATTCCTTTATAATCAGTAACGGTCTTAGTTGTATTAGTAGCGACTTTGACTTCCTCTTGGAAAAATTGCAGTCGCCCTCTGAGCATTTGCGGAGATGGTGTGACGACGATATTATGGTATGTAATCATGCCGATTTTAAAGGATGGCACTCGTTCAAAAATAGATGATTCAATCGTGAGCTTGGTCATAAACATCCCTCTTTCCTAATATGTGAATTACATTTATAGTATCATCCTTTGCGACGTTCATCGAACCTTTAGACCGAAAGAAAGGAGGAAAGGAGCATGACACCTGCCCAATTAAAAGACGAGCTTATTGCATATAGTAAAACGATCGGGATCGATAAAATCGGTTTTGCTTCTGCAGATCCGTTTTTAACATTAAAAGAGCGGTTACAAACACAACAGGCGCTCGGGTATCAATCAGGATTTGAGGAGCCAGATATTGATAAACGAGTGTACCCAGAGAAAATTTTACCGAAAGCACGCTCCATTATCTCAATTGCCTTGGTATACCCTTCCAAAATGAAAAATCCTCCAAAAAGTAAAAAAGGCGAGCGACGTGGCGTCTTTTGCCGTGCTTCCTGGGGGAAAGATTATCACGATATTTTGCGCGATCGCTTAAAAAAGCTTGAAGATTTCTTATTGGAACGCGTCCCTGATATGAAGGTGTTGTCGATGGTCGATACGGGTGCACTATCGGATCGTGCGGTTGCAGAACGAGCTGGAATCGGTTGGAGCGGTAAAAACTGTGCTGTCATTACACCAGAATTCGGGAGCTATGTGTATCTAGGGGATCTGGTGACAACGATTCCTTTTCCTCCAGATATTCCATTAACCGATCAATGTGGTACGTGTAACAAATGTGTGGATGCCTGTCCGACCGGTGCTCTAATTCAAGGGGGACAGCTCGATTCGCAAAAATGCATTGCGTTTTTGACACAAACAAAAGGGTTTCTGCCGGAAAAATATCGTAAAAAATTAGGGAACCGTCTCTACGGCTGTGATACGTGCCAGCAAGTTTGTCCAGCAAATAAAAGGAAGGATTTTCACTTCCATGAGGAGATGGAGCCAGATCCAGAAATTGCAAAGCCGAAATTGATCCCTTTGCTAACGATGAGCAACCGTGAATTCAAAGAGAAATTTGGCCACGTGTCTGGCTCATGGCGTGGAAAAAAGCCGATTCAACGGAATGCGATTCTCGCCCTCGCCCATTTTAAAGAGGAGGCCGCCTTACCGATTCTTGCCGATTTACTACGGCAAGATCCTAGACCTGTGATTCGTGGAACGGCAGGATGGGCATTAGGGAAAATTGGTGGTCCAGAAGTTGAAACATGGTTGAAAGATGCGCTAAAACGAGAAAAAGACGAGGATGTCCGAGCTGAAATCAGCAGAGGGCTCGAGATCCTTGCCTACGGTGATTCAGGGAATGGAAAAGAGACGGAGGATTCGATAAGATAAGAGCAAGACAGGAAGTGGAAGGAAGGGATAAAGATGGCCGAACAATCACTGTTGTACGATGAAATGGAAAGCCCGATTGGTTGCCTTTCAATCGTCTCAACAGATCAAGGTGTATGTACAATTTTATTTGGCTCCCTCGAATCCAATCAAGTGACATTAAATGTTTGGCTAAAAAAACATAGGCTTCCATGCCAACTGTTAAAAGACGAAGAGGCTATTCGTCCAGTGATTGCCCAGCTCCTGGAGTATTTTGAAGGCAAGCGACACTCTTTTGATGTGCCGCTAGACTTATATGGAACCCCGTTCCAAAAACGGGTTTGGCAAGCACTTCAAACCATTTCTTATGGCGAGACGCGCTCCTATAAAGAGATCGCCCAACACATAGGTGCACCAAAAGCAGTAAGGGCCATCGGCGGTGCTAATAACCAAAATCCGATTCCAATCATCATTCCGTGCCATCGCGTCATTGGTAGCAACGGCTCAATGGTCGGATATGGCGGGGGATTGGAGAAAAAAGAGTGGCTGCTCAGCATTGAAGGAGCTTATGAGAAAATTAGTTAAACGGTAGAAATAGATGATTGTATTTACAAAGGGTGACTGAAAGCCATCAGGCTGGAGAGTCATCTTTTTTTGTGGCTCTACAATAAATGTTGGGGTTTTTGCACAAAAGAGGGCAAAAAAAATGCACGCAGGCTCCTTTATCCATTATCCTTGAATTGTCGAGAAACAAAGAAAGGATAGGAGCTGCGTGTACGATGAATTTTACCATGGATTTGCCCGGATTAAAAGGTGTGAAGGTCACAAAGATGGAGGAACGAGAGGGCTTTATCGCGCTCCATGTAGAAATGCCGCGAACGCCTCATCGTTGCCCATCCTGCGGGGAGAGAACCGAGAGAATCCATGATTACCGCATCCAAAAAGTTCAACATCTCAAGCTCTTTGAACGGTGGGTGTATCTATTCTATCGAAAGCGCCGGTACGCGTGCAGATGCGGGAAGCGGTTTGCGGAGAAAGCCTGTTTTGTAGAGCGATATCAGCGTCAGACAGTGGAATGGAATCAAGCGTTTCGCTTACGGCTCATTCAAGGGAAGAACTTTACGGACACAGCGAATCAATTCCAAACGTCCGTGACAACTGCCATGCGCCGGTTTGATCAATTGGCGGCCCCCCTCGTGAAGAAGGTGGATCACCTTCCTCCTCGGATTGCGATTGATGATTACAAAGGGGATACGAATGCGGGGAAATATCAAGTGATCATTGCGGATGCAGATACACGGAAGCCACTGGATATCTTACCGGATCGTAAAGCCGATACGCTTAAACGATATCTTCAAGAGAAGGGTCATCATGTAAAAACAGTCGTGATGGATCTAAGTTATACCTTCAAGTCGGCTGTTCAAAAGGCCTTAGGCCACCCGCTCATCATTGGGGATCCGTTCCATTTCTGTCGTTACATCTACTGGGCTCTGGAAGGGGTTCGCCGCCGAGTGCAAAAAGCGTTCCATCCGTATCATCGAAAACGATGTAAACGGATCAAACATCTGTTTCAGAAAGAGAGAGAAGGACTGGATGATAAGCAAAAGAAGAAGGTGGAGCGGTACTTAGAGCTATCCCCTGATTTAAGGGAAGCGTATGAGCTAAAAGAACATTTTCGTCGGTGGTATCAAGAAGCGAAGATGCAAGGAAGGGAAGGACGAATGAGCGAGGTGAAGCAAGGGCTCTACGCCTTTTACCGAAGAGTGGAGGCGAGCCCGTTAAAGGAGTTCCACCGAGCCATTCAGACGCTGAAGAACTGGCAGACCGAGATCTTGAATAGCTTCGCGTTTGGCTTAAACAATGGTTTTATTGAAGGACTGAATAATCAAACGAAGGTGATTAAGAGAAATGCCTTTGGTTTTCGGCGTTATGATCGCTTGCGAAACCGTATTCTCTTGCATCATCAATTCAAACATCAAACATTCGGGGTAGGATAAGAGGGGCTCGCCCTCCTATGCCACCCCAACATTTGACTAAGAACCTTTTTTGTTTGATAAAAAACGTATAACTAGAGATGTTTAACGCAGGGCGTCCCAAGAGTGCCCGCCGATAACGGATCAAAAGTGTGCCTTTATCGAAAGTTGTTTGTAAGGGCGAAAGGATAATCAAAAGCTAGGGTCCTGGCGATATGTTAAGTTTTTTCTAACATAAGTTTTAGGACGAATGTGTTCATGATCCCTCTTTTTCTTTCATAAAATTGGCTACAAGTACAACGGGAAAAGAGGAGGGAAAATCATGAGCCGAAACGCTTTGCAACAGCTACATTCACTGATTGAAAAGCGAAATGAAGGCTTTGTGAACGGGAAGGTTGACTTTCTCTGTCATGAAGATGACTTGCTCTCTCTAGAGCGACGGCGACAGCGGGATAAAAATCGAGGGGCCGAAACAGTAAAAGCGAACGTAAACGGGGCGATTGTCTCAAGGCGACAAATCGATGAAAAGCTGATAGTCGACTATTCGATTAAATATGAGTTTTTGATCAGAATGAACAAGCGCTTTTATATTGAAGAACAGCAGCAAGAACGGAGAGCGATTTTTCTTGACGATGGTCTGTTAGAAGATCGAGAAATCCCAGTGATTGAGGAAGAATATGATCATTCCGATACTCAAACAGTGTTTCTCACATCACCTGTCGCTCAGCGTTCGAGCTACGATCGAAGGGAGGCGATCCGCTATGCTGAACGCTGGTGGAACGATTACAACCCGAACTATAAAAACTTTGAGAACAATTGCACCAATTTCATCTCTCAGTGCCTTCGAGCAGGAGGGGCTCCGACGACGGGAGCACCAAACCGATCGAAGGGATGGTGGTACCAAAACAACAATTGGAGCTACAGCTGGACGGTGGCAAATGCGATGCGCTGGCATTTAAGCGGGGCAAGAACGGGGCTGCGTGGGGAAGAGCGAAAAAGTCCCCGTGATCTCATTCCAGGTGATGTGATTTGTTATGATTTTAATGGGGATGGTAGATGGCAGCATACGACGATTGTTGTCGCTAAAGACGTAAATGGTGATCCACTCGTTAATGCACAAACCACGAATAGCCGGATGCGTTATTGGGCCTATGAGGACTCGACAGCGTATACACCGAACATTCAATATAAGTTCTTTCATATTGTTGATCGGTTTTAAACATGATCAAAGGGTGAAACTAGTGATATAATAAGGTCCGAAGTTTAAAAAAAGAGGTGCAAATCGTGGGGTTACATATCGTTCTATATCAACCAGAAATTCCAGCCAATACGGGGAATATTGCTCGGACATGTGCTGGAACAAATACAGAATTACATCTAATTCGCCCGCTCGGTTTTTCAACGGATGATCGCATGTTAAAGCGCGCAGGCTGCGACTATTGGCCTAATGTAAACATTCATTACTATGATTCGGTTGATGAGTTGTTTGCTACGTTTCCCGATGGTGAGTTTTATTTTATTGAGACTGTTGGCTCAAAAAACTATGCTGATTTTGATTATAGTGATGGTTCAAAGGATCACTTATTTGTTTTCGGAAGAGAAACGACTGGATTGCCGAATGAGCTAATCGAACAACATCTGGACCGTTGTTTCCGCATTCCACAAACAGATAAAGTCCGTTCATTGAATTTATCCAATACGGCAGCGATTGTCATTTATGAGGCGATTCGCCAACAAGGTTTTGCCGGATTAACTTAAGCATACAAAAATCCCCCCCTGCTGCTACAGGGGGGGATTTTTCTTAGTTTTTATGAGGATTGTCTTCATATCCTGCTGTGAAAATCGAAACAAGAAATGCAAGACAAACGCCAAGAATCAGAATCGTATTCATTGTCGTCCTCCTTTAGCCATCCTTCGCTACATTTTATTATAACGGAAAACCGTCCACAAGGGAAACGTTGATCTGAAATTCAAAGGACATGTATTAGACATTATGAGAAAGTTTACAGGATTGTCACATTTTTTCCGAACTAGAGGATCTCTTCATGTCTAGTCCAAAAGACTGTCGTGGCACGACTCGCTTCCAAAGGATACTTGAAATGCATGTTTGTTGACAAAATAAATGAAAATGCTTATCATTTTCACTGATAATGATTATCACTTTTAGGTGTTTCAGTTGGAAGGAAGATGTCATGAAGAAACGTTATCTCTTGCCTGTATTACTTCTTTCCTCCATCTGTTCGTTGTTTATCGGTGTGAGTGAAGTCACGCTTTCAGGCCTGCTACGAATGGATGAGGGGCAATGGCAAATTCTTTTCACAAGCAGACTACCACGGTTGATGAGCATTTTAATTGCCGGCATCGGCATGAGCGTTTGCGGTTTGATCATGCAGCAGCTTACACGTAATCGGTTTGTTTCACCAACAACAGCGGGAACGCTTGATTCTGGTCGCCTAGGCATCTTAGTTTCGATGATCCTGTTTACTTCAGCAGGACCGATCGAGAAAATTTTTGTCGCTTTTTTATTTGCCTTAGCTGGGACGTTCATTTTTATGATGTTACTTGAGCGAATTAAGTTTAAGGATCCGATTTTTATTCCCCTCGTGGGACTCATGTTTGGAAGCATCATTAGCTCAATCACGACTTTCTTTGCATATCGCTATGATCTAATACAGAACATGTCAGCATGGCTGCAAGGAAATTTCGCCTTAATGATCAAGGGACAATATGAACTGTTATACATAAGTATCCCCGTACTCATTCTAGCTTATGTGTTTGCCAATCGTTTCACTGTGGCAGGAATGGGAGAAGAGTTCGCTGTCAACTTAGGCTTAAAATATAAGCAAGTAGTGAATCTCGGTCTGGTCATTGTAGCTTTAGTTACATCTGTCGTCGTGTTGACTGTAGGAATGATTCCCTTTCTCGGGTTAATCATTCCAAATATTGTATCGATCTACAAAGGGGATAATTTGCGAAAAAATCTTCCATATACCGCCCTGTTAGGCGCATTGTTTGTTCTTTTGTGCGATATTATCGGTCGGGTCATTATTTATCCTTATGAAATAGCGATTGGGCTGACGGTTGGTGTGGTCGGAAGTGCGATTTTCCTATACATGCTGTTAAGGAGACATAAATATGGGTTTTAAAGCAAAAATCATTTCCTTAACAGTCCTGAATATTGTGTTGATTGGACTCTTTTTAACGATTGATGTGAAAAACTGGGAGTATGCGTTGCCGAGAAGAGGCGCTTCTGTTGCAGCAATTGCCGTTACTGGAGCTGCTATTGCTTTCTCTACTGTTGTGTTCCAAACGATTACGAATAACCGAATTTTAACGCCGAGCATTATCGGCTTAGATTCGTTGTACATGCTAATTCAAACGTTCATCATCTTCGTGTTCGGGTCTACAAGTTTTTTGGTCATCGATCGAAATGTTAACTTTTTATTGTCGGTCGGGATGATGATCTTATTTGCGGGCTTGTTCTACAAGCTGCTGTTTCGCAGAGAAGGGCAACACTTATTTTTACTTTTGCTCATTGGCTTAGTGCTCGGAACGTTGTTTTCCAGCCTGTCCACCTTCATGCAAGTACTCATTGATCCGAATGAGTTTCAAACCGTGCAAAACCGAATGTTTGCCAGCTTTAATAACATCAATACGGATCTGCTTTACTTAGCCATTGCTTTATTTATTGGAATCACGATTTATTGTTACAAATATTTCAAGTTTTTAGATGTACTTTCGCTAGGGAGAGAGCATGCGGTTAATTTAGGAATTCCGTATGATTCGGTGATCAAACGATTGTTGATCGTTGTTGCCATTTTCATTTCGATTGCAACAGCACTCGTTGGTCCGATTACATTCCTTGGATTGCTCGTTGCCAATGTGGCGTACGAGTTTATGCGGACATACAAGCATCGTGAGATCATCATCGGTGCGATCTTAATCAGCACGATCGCTCTCATTGGCGGGCAGCTGGTTGTCCAGCACGTCTTTACATTTTCAACGCCTCTTAGCGTCATCATTAATTTTATTGGCGGTGTGTATTTCCTCTATCTTTTATTAAAGGAGAATAAAAAATGGTAGACATTCAACAAGTGACAAAGCAATATGGAGAAAAATTAGTGATAGACGATGTGTCTGTTTGCATCCCTCAAGGAAAAATTACGTCCTTCATCGGACCGAATGGGGCAGGCAAAAGTACGTTGCTTTCCATGGTTAGTCGCTTGTTAAAAAAGGATGCAGGTCAGATTCTAATCGACCAGCATGAAGTAACCCAGTACGATAGCCGAGAGTTGGCGAAAAAGCTATCCATTTTAAAACAGGCCAATACGATTAACATTCGCTTAACTGTGAAGGATCTCGTTTCGTTTGGACGCTTCCCGTATTCTCAAGGGGCCTTGACGAAAGAAGACCATCGTCTAATTGATGAAGCGATCCGTTACATGGACCTTACTGACTTAGAAGATCGCTATTTAGATCAGCTCAGTGGTGGGCAAAAGCAACGGGCGTTTATCGCGATGGTGATTGCCCAAGATACGGACTATGTCCTTTTGGATGAACCATTAAACAACCTTGATATGAAGCACTCCGTTCAAATTATGAAAGTGCTCAGACAAATGGTCGAGGAATTAGGGAAAACAGTCGTTATTGTTTTACATGACATTAACTTTGCTTCCTGTTATTCAGATTATATTGTCGCATTGAAAAATGGAAAAGTTGTGCGACAAGGCCCAAAAAACGAGATTATTGACCGTGAAGCTCTTCGGGACATTTACGATATGGACATGGAGGTTAATTGTATTAACGATCAAAAAATTTGCGTGTACTTCACGTAAAAATATAGACATAAAAAAGGAGTTGGGGAACGTGAGAAAAAAACCGTTCTATATGGCAATTGTAGTAGGGATCGTGTCACTATTAATGGTAGCATGCGGAGCTGATGATACCGCAGAGCCAGCTGATGCTGAGCAAGAGGAAGCCGCTCAAGACACAGTAGAAGAGGAAACGGTAGAAACAGAAGCAGGCGGTGAGGTAACCGTTCAACATGACCTTGGGGAGGCAGTCATACCAAAAAATCCTGAAACCGTTGTTGTGTTTGACTTTGGGACATTAGATTCTCTTGACCGTTTAGGTGTCGAAGTAGCGGGAGTCCCACAAGCCAACGTGCCAGCATACTTATCTCAGTATGAAGAGGAAACGTATGCCAACGTAGGGACGCTATTTGAACCAGATTTTGAAACGATCTATGATCTTCAACCTGATTTAATTATCATTTCTGGGCGGACATCAGAAGCGTACGACGAGTTAAGTGACATTGCCCCAACTTTATTCGTTGGCCTTGACACAGAAAACTATCTTGAATCATTCCGTTCCAACATGGAAACCTTAGGTGAAATCTTCGGTAAAGAAACTGAAGTGGAAGAAGCGTTGGCGAATCTAGAGGCTAGTATTGAGGAAGTACAGCAATTAGCAGCAGAGAAAGAAGAAACAGGGTTAATTGTGCTAGCGAATGATGGGAACGTGAGCGCTTACGGTCCAGGTTCACGCTTTGGTGTCCTCCATGATGAGTTTGGTGTGACCCCAGTAGATGAAAACATTGAAGTGTCCAACCATGGACAAAGCATCTCCTTTGAGTATATTGTAGAGAAAAACCCAGATCATCTATTCGTGATCGATCGTGGAGCTGTCGTACAAGAAGGAGAAGAGACCAATATTGAAAATGAACTAGTCCAGCAAACAACGGCATATGAAGAAGGAAATATTCATTATTTAACCCCTGACTACTGGTATATTTCGGGCGGCGGACTCGTATCCGTTGAACAGATGATTGACGAAATGAAAGCCGCTTTACAGTAAACTAAAGAAATCGAAAGGTGCACGGCGATTCCGTGCGCCTTTTTTCAATTGATAAGGCTTCTATAAAAGGTGGGGAATTCGAAATTAGGGTGAATCAACAACCTTTTACGTGCATAGATTGAATTAATCGCTCTTGACCACGGATGGAGGTTGACCTGATGGATATTTTAAAAAAAGTCGAACAGTACAGAGAAGAGGAAGAACGACTTAAGTGGGAAGGGACGTTTGCGGATTATTTGGCTCTGTTGAAGGAGAAACCATGGGTTGCACAAACGGCGCATGCCCGCGTGTATAACATGATTAAAGATGCTGGTTTCGAGGAGAAAGATGGTCGAAAAACATATAGCTTTTTTAGCGATCAAATTTTTGGCTTAGAAGATTCGATTGAGAAATTAGTAGAAGAATATTTTCATTCCGCGGCTAAACGGTTGGATGTACGTAAGCGGATTTTACTGTTAATGGGTCCAGTCAGTGGGGGAAAATCGACGATTGTGACAATGCTCAAGCGAGGCCTGGAAAACTATTCTCGAACCGAACGGGGAGCGGTGTATGCGATTAAAGGCTGCCCGATGCATGAGGACCCTCTCCATTTAATTCCTCAGCATTTACGCCGTGATTTCTATGAAGAATACGGAATACGTATTGAAGGGAATTTATCACCGTTGAACATGATGCGTCTGCAAGAAGAGTATGGTGGACGAATTGAAGATGTGATCGTGGAGCGGATCTTTTTCTCGGAGGATAAGCGCTGCGGGATCGGTACGTTCAGTCCGTCTGATCCGAAATCTCAAGACATTGCTGACTTAACGGGTAGCATTGACTTTTCAACGATTGCCGAATATGGCTCAGAATCGGATCCGCGAGCATATCGATTTGACGGAGAGTTAAATAAAGCCAATCGTGGCTTAATGGAATTTCAGGAGATGTTAAAGTGCGATGAGAAATTTCTCTGGCATCTACTTTCCCTAACGCAGGAGGGGAATTTTAAAGCGGGAAGGTTTGCACTCATTAGCGCGGATGAAATGATCGTCGCCCACACGAATGAATCGGAATACCGTTCGTTTATTGCCAACAAAAAGAATGAGGCGCTCCATTCGCGGATCATCGTCATGAAAATTCCGTACAATTTGCGCGTGTCAGAAGAAGAACGAATTTACGAGAAAATGATTGAGGATAGCGATCTGTCTAATGTTCATATTGCGCCTCATGCGTTAAAAGTGGCGGCGATTTTTACGATTTTAACGAGACTGAAGGAGCCGAAGAAGCAAGGCGTTGATCTTCTAAAGAAAATGCGACTGTATGACGGAGAAGCGGTTGAAGGCTACAATGTGCAAGATGTGGAGGAGTTACGCAAAGAATATGAAGATGAAGGCATGAGCGGCATTGACCCCCGTTATGTGATCAACCGAATTTCATCTGCGATTATTCGTAAGCAGCTAACGTCAATTAGCGCACTCGATGTTCTACGTTCCATCAAGGAAGGGTTAGATCAGCACGCATCGATCTCAAAAGAAGACAAAGAACGCTACATGGACTTTATCGCCATCGCGCGGCGTGAGTACGACGACATTGCGAAGAAAGAAGTACAAAAAGCGTTCGTTTATTCGTATGAAGAATCAGCGAAAACGTTGATGGATAACTATCTCGATAATGTGGAGGCATACTGCAATAAATCAAAGCTCCGCGATCCGCTTACTGGAGAGGAAATGCAGCCTGATGAAAAATTAATGCGCTCCATTGAGGAGCAGATCGGTATTTCCGAAAATGCGAAAAAAGCCTTTCGTGAAGAAATTCTTATTCGAATTTCGGCATATGCACGAAAAGGGAAGAAATTTGATTACAACTCACATGAACGGCTTCGTGAAGCCATCCAGAAAAAATTATTCGCTGACTTGAAAGATATTGTTAAGATTACAACGTCCGCAAAAACACCAGATGAGTCACAGCTAAAGAAAATCAATGAAGTCATTGCTCGTTTAATCGATGAACATGGGTACAATTCCGTGTCTGCTAATGAGTTGCTTCGCTATGTCGGCAGCCTGCTCAACCGTTAAAATTTCTTAGGTCCCTCAAATAGGGGCCTCTTTTTGTTTGTTAAAAAGCAAACATGTTAGGTTCCATAAGCACGACGTTACCAGTGAAGGTTCACTTATCCGACAAAAGGACTTAATTAAGAGATTCAGAAAAAAGAAGATTGTGTCTTCACCCTAAGAGTGGTAAATTAAAGGAAAAGACATGTGGAGGCACTGCTTGTGGATACAAAGAAAAGTGATATAAATGAATGGATAAAAGCCATCTTGATTGCTTTGCTACTTGCGGTTTTGATTCGTTCATTTGTGTTTGTAAGCTATGAGGTACGTGGGGAATCGATGGAACCAACAGCCTATGAAGGCGAAATGTTTATAGTGAATAAACTTAGCTATGAGTTTTCTGAACCGAAACGGTTTGATTTAATTGTCTTTCATGCAACGGAAACAGATGATTACATAAAGCGGATCATTGGTTTACCAGGGGACACAATTCGAATGGAAGATGACATTCTCTACATTAATGATGAGCCTTACGAGGAACCATACTTAGACGAATGGAAAGAAGGACGACCTGGAAAATACACGCAAGATTTTGTTGTGGAAGAACCCATTCCAGATGGATATGTGTTTGTTCTCGGGGATAACCGTCCAAGAAGCTCAGACAGTCGCGCCTTTGGCCCTGTCCCGTTAGAAGAAATCGTCGGGAAAGTAGGAGTGCGTTTCTGGCCTGTGACAAAAGTAGGCGTTTTAAATTAGTACGATACGCGAAACCTTCAGCGACTGCTGGAGGTTTTTTATACTCTAAGAAAGGGATATAAATCACGACTAGAGCAAGCGAAAACTAGTGTTACAAAAGTGGCGGCCAATATTATATTTTGGCAAAACGGTTCGTGCCGATGGTGGTACCATTAAGCTTCATGATGTAGCTATGCTAGCAGCTTTACCGAAAGGATCGGAAATCTATTCCCTTAAAAATATGGAGGCGGCCATAGAACGGTAGCCATTCGTTTTAAGTCGAATGAAGGAATATGGCAGAAATAGAGGAGCAAGAGGCGATCTCTAATGATGTGAACGCCAATCATAACAGGGGACAGAAATAACGTTTAAAATGTTGCGACCGCCTGTTGACGTGTATGTCGAAAGTGAGCGAGGGTACCTAGTTTACATTTGGCCCTTTTGAATCGATTTAATCATATTCCACTATTGGATAGGGATTTCAATCATGGGAGAGAGGCAACTTCCTAAAGAAGCAATGAGTAAAAAAAGCTAGTGAATTGGCAAATTGGCATGGACGTGTGTGTAGAAAGCCTTGACAAAATCAAGGCCTTCTTTTTTAAAAAAAAGAATAACACTGCTGCTACGGGATTTGTCAGAATTTATAAGCAACTCTTCCCTTTCTTTGCATAGGATAAAGTAAGTCACGTTCCGAAAAACGATGAGCGTGACCCACATTAGCATATGACGGTGAATCAGATTTGGTGATTTGTCCACAAAATAAAATGTCAATACCATCAAAATTGAAGGAGGGGTTGGACGCGTGAAGAAAGGGAGTCGACATAATTTCGTGGTTTCACAGGAAAATTGGACCCTCCATCGAAAAGGTTATCAAGACCAACGCCGCCATCAGGAGAAAGTAAAGGAAGCGATACGGAAAAATCTACCCGACCTTGTGAGCGAAGAAAACATCATCATGTCAAATGGGCGCGAAGTCATTAAAATCCCGATCCGCTCATTGGATGAATATAAAATTCGCTACAATTATGATAAGAATAAGCACGTCGGTCAAGGGGATGGAGACAGCCAAGTCGGGGACGTGATTGCCCGTGATCCAAGTGCTGGACAGCAAGGACCGGGCAAAGGCCAAGGAGCAGGTGATCAGCCTGGAGAAGACTATTTTGAAGCAGAAGTGTCGATTCTAGAATTGGAGGAATTGTTGTTTCGCGAGCTGGAGCTGCCGAACTTGCAGCAAAAAGAAGAGGATCATCTCGTCGTCGAACATATCGAGTTCAACGATATTCGCAAAAAAGGCTTGATGGGCAATATCGATAAACGGCGAACGATTCTATCTGCAATCAAGCGAAATGCATTAGAGGGAAGACCTGGACTTATACCAATTTACAATGATGACCTAAGATTTAAAACATGGAACGAAGTGGTCCGCCCAGAGTCAAAGGCCGTTGTCCTCGCGATGATGGATACATCAGGGAGCATGGGGCGTTGGGAAAAATATATGGCTCGCAGTTTCTTTTTTTGGATGACGCGCTTTTTGCGTACGAAATATGAAACGGTAGACATTGAATTCATCGCCCACCATACTGAAGCAAAAGTCGTATCGGAAGAAGACTTTTTCTCAAAAGGGGAGAGCGGTGGGACGATTTGTTCATCCGCTTATCGGAAAGCACTCGAGCTCATCAATGAAAAATATGATCCTGCTCGCTACAACATTTATCCGTTCCACTTCTCAGATGGTGACAATTTAACGTCTGACAACGCTCGCTGCCTTAAGCTTGTGCATGAGCTAATGGAATCGTCCAGCATGTTTGGCTACGGTGAAGTCAATCAGTACTCCCGTCACAGCACCTTAATGAATGCTTATAAAAATCTAAAAGACCCTCGATTCCGCTCGTACGTGCTAAAAGAAAAAGGAGACGTGTACCGAGCGATGAAAACCTTCTTTAAAAAAGAGGAAGAAGCGGTATCGTAAAGAAGAGACCCATAGGGCAAAATATGCCCTATGGGTTTTTTCGTTTCGAAAGGAGGTTATGATTTGAAAGATCCCAAACGAATGACAGTGATGATCATCCATCCGTGACGCCATAAAAGAAAAGTGTGATAACAAGGCAACAAAAAAAGCGACTGTGATTAACTCCACGTGTCAGCACGGGGAGTTAAAGGAGTAAGGTTTTCATTGGTTTGAATCCCCCCTTACTTTGAAAACGCCTAGTCATTCTCACCAACGAGAACTTCGGTTTCAAGGATCGAGGTGCCACGATTGTAAAATCGCGGATCGAAAATGACGGCATGATGTTCGTTCTCATCTAACGTAATTCCATAAAAAGGAGCAAACCAGGCGATCGTTTCTGCATAAGGGTCTTCCAGGACCTTTTCCACAATCAACGGATCATCAACAGTCTCGATGATCGTTTTTTCTCCTTCACTCCATAAGCTTTTAGAATAAATTTCGATCACGTTTCCATTCTTGCCGAACACCGTGAATTGAGTTGGAATAAAGCTAGCAGAGACTACCGTTTCCTCATACTGTTCGGAGACTTGTTGTTTGATCCATAGATTCTGCATTCCTTGGGAGCCAACATACATGAAGATGGCAATCCAAACGATGCGAAACGCCTTTTTCGTTCCTAGTTTTTTACGTAGAATAAAACCAGTAATGAAGAATAGAAGAATGGGAAGATCGACAATCGGTAAAAAGCCTAACGAATAACGAGAGTCAACAAACGGTTCAAGCAACCCTGTCCCCCATGTGGTTAGCCAATCGGCTCCTAAATGGGAGAGCACCGAAAAAAGTGAAAGGAAATAAATCCATTTCCATGAAAGTTCTTTTCGTTTTTTAAAGGCAACAAGATAGATGATCCCAACAGCTAAGGCGGCCATCAGTGGGGAAATCAAAAGTGAATGAGTAAGCCCACGGTGAATGCGCAAATACGCCTCACCATCGTTAAAGAGTAACCCGTCAATGTCTGGAATTTCAGCGGCGACAATGCTTGCCAAAGCATACCACTTTTTATGTGTTTCCATGAAGGGCTTTTTGAAGGCAGCATATACACCATATCCTAGTAATCCATGGGTAACCGTATCCATAATAATAGACTCCTAGATTTTAATCGTTATGTCTATTATCTGTCTTTCGTTTTCCGATGGCAAATGGAATGATCTTTTAAAAGCTGGAAAAACCGAATCCTCATAGCTATAGGGAGTGGACGCACGAATAGCGCACTACCCCGCCTAAAAGCATATAAGAATTCTGCGCCGGTTATTTAGGAGAAATAAATTAAAATGACCTCAGGCTCATCTTTAGAGCTTTGAGGTCAGGCGCTTCGTTAAAAAATAGAGAAACCACACCGCATGGTTTTGTTCATCTTTGGCGGCCCGTTGAAATGCTTCACGAATTTGTAAATTAGGGGCATGATCGGCCACTTCTAAATAAAAATCAACGGTCTTTTGCTCTTCTTCAACAGCAAACGCTAATGCTTTTTCGTAGTTGTGTGAGATTTTTTGATCGGTGGTCGGTTCATGCTGTTTTTCGGTTATTTGTTGATAGAGTGCTGAAAAAGTCCGTAAGTGTCGCTGTTCATCCGTTATGATTTCCTCTATTTGCTGCTGCTCTTTTTTCGTTGGGGCGTGTTGCGCCATTTGCTGATAGCATTGAATGGCACGGTGTTCTCCATCAATAGCAGTCATTAAATCTCGCATGATGGTGCGAGTACGATCCTGGGGAGTCTCTGGTGTACGTAGTGGTCTCGTTAAGTAAGGAACAAGCGACGTCTGATACGGGCTAGAGTATGGTCCAGTGTACAATGGCGGTAACTGAAAATAAGGAGGTGCCTGCTGCTGAACAGGAGGCTGGTACCACGGAGTGCCCCCTAATTGCCAGTATGGATAATACAAGAAACCCCTCCTTTGCTCTCCGATAGTGTTATCGCATTTGTTAAAGTGTATGATTGAACAACTTGTCACTATACATGATCACGGAATCATGAGACGACAGCCTGCACGGAGGACTCGAGAATGGATAGCAATTGATTCAGTTCTTCTTCATTGATGATTAGAGGTGGGGCACAGACGAGCACGTCTTGTTGATCAAAGGTAACGGCGCGCAAAATCAGACCACGCTGATCAGCCGCTTGCACAACCTTTGGTGCGAGGGGTTCGTTTTTTCCGTTATGAGAAAACGCGAGTGCGGCCATCAATCCTCTACCTCGAGCGTCATGAATCTCGGAATATTGCTCTTGAATGGTACGGAAGCCGAGAAGCAGCTTTTCCCCCATGGTTGCTGCATGGTCGATCAAGTTCTCTTCCTCGATTATCTGAATGTTCTTAAGGGCAACAGCACAAGACGTTGGATGGCCGCTATACGTATAGCCATGTAAAAGCGTACCGTGGGAATGTACCGTTAGCTGTTCGTGCAATGATTTTGACAGCATCACACCACCGAGCGGTGCATATCCGCTCGTAATCCCTTTGGCGATGCACATCATATCAGGGCTAATGTTGGCATGATCGCAACCAAAATAGGCTCCCGTTCGTCCGAAGCCGGTAATGACTTCATCTGCAATGAACAGCAGTTCGTATTCATCGCAAATGCTACGAATGTCACACAAGTACGAATCGGGCGCCACATGAACACCGCCCGCTCCTTGAATCGGTTCACAAACAAAGGCCGCGATCGTCTCAGGTCCCTCTCGATCAATCATTGCTCGCAACGCTTCTATTGACATATGGTCGACATGTAGGAAGTCCGGAGCAAGCGAGGGAGCAAAATCGCGAAACGGTTTCAACCCGGTAGCGCTCGTGGCTCCCATGGCGACCCCGTGATAGGACTTCATGCGGGCAATGATTTTTCTTTTTTTCGGCTGGTCTTTTACTTTCCAATAGTGTCTAGCTAACTTGAACGCCGTATCGTTTGCTTCTGATCCGCCCGACGTAAAAAAGGTGGCGCGCAAGGAAGGAGGCGACACGCGAGCCAGCTTTGCTGCTAATTCAATTGCAGGCTTATTGCTAAAGGTGGCAAAGCAGGATGAGAACGCGAGCGTGTCCATTTGTTTTTTAGCGACCTCTCCAAGTTCTCTCCGTCCGTGCCCTACATTGACGTTCCATAATGATGACATGCCATCAAGGTATGCTTTTCCATCATGGTCATACAAGTAAACACCTTTCCCACGTACAAAAATATGGGCAGGCCCGTGCTGCTGCTGTTGTTGCATGGAAGAGGTGGGATGGATAAAGTGCTGTTGATCAAGCCCAATGAGGTTACGAGAAGTTTCATCGTTTTTCTTCATTTGTATCACCGCCTTTATGTTCACAATATGCGAAACAAGAATGATTCATTAGAAAAACTTGGCTTGTTTCCAGACTCTTACCCGAAATGTACATAGCCCTTCTCGCTTAGGAGAAGAGCTATTTCAGTTATTCACTTTCTTCTTCACCTGTTTCAGAGCTTGGTGGGACAGCTGGTAACACCATTCCGCCCCCTTCGGAATAGATTTCAGGAACCTCTCCTTGAATGTTCAAAATGCCAATTGGTACCGTCGTTTCGTAGGCTTCGGTTGCGGTCGCAAAAGGGATGACGATTTGCGCATCAACCATGACATCAAAGCTAACAGCGAGGGTCGTATTGTTGATCCCCGTATCGATGACTTCTAAATTGAGGTCGGTGCTTATTTCCCCGATCGTTGAGAAGCGAACAGGCACGTGGGGACCGAAATGGGCTAAAAGGGCATTGTTGGTTGCTTGCCCGAGCGGAATCGTGTACATGATCCCACCATCCGTAATTTTCACATCTTGATCATTTAAGATCGAATGCAAGTTTAAGTCTGTGACAAGTCCTTGTTCAATCGCTTTTAAGTGGTTCTGAACCCTGACCGTTGCTTCGGAAACGAGTCGGTTGTAAATTTGTGTGTTAAACTGCACTTGATTGTCGCCTTTTTCGATGAAAAGCTCATCTTGGTCGAGCTGATCGACAATGTTTCGCGAGACGGCATCATTGATGACGGATGTGGCAATGAGTTTTGTCTCATTAGAAGCAATGCTAATAAGCGTCGGTCTTATCGATTGTTCCACGAGCCAAAAGCCAATCACCGTTAAAAATGTAAAGATTAAAAAGGAAAATAAAAAGACGTAGCGCAATGGAAGGGGCCCGCGCCTTTTTCGGGGTTTTACCCTTTTTAATGGTCTCGGTCTCATGTTGACTCCCCCTTTTGTAAATGTCTATGCACAATTGGGGGAGGGTTTTCCACCTTCACACAAAATTGAACAAAAACATGGAGGCGGTAAGGGGGAAAAGGGAACTTTCTAATCGTGAGAAACGCTCAAGAAGATTAATGACACTTACGATCAATTCTGGGAAAAGGGAACTTTCTAATCGTGAGAAGGACGTTTGATTAAGAAGGAACCATTCTATGTTCATTAAACATGACATTTTTCACCGCAGGTAAAAGAAGAAAATATGAGATTGATTCTCACTTGTTTGTTGAAAATTGTTCTCACTCGTTTTATAATCAGGTAAGTGATAATCATTATCAGGACATTAGAAATATAATAGTTGGAGGAGTACATTGATGAGAAACCGTTGGCTTTTTACATTGGCAATGTCTTTCGTTTTTGTCCTACTAGCTGCATGCGGAGGAAATGAACCAAGCGAAGGTGAAGAACCAGAAGCAGGAGATCAAGAACAAGTCGAAGAGACAGGGGATGAAGGAGCGGAAGCGTCAGGTCCATACTCTGTTGAGGATGTCTTTGGTACGGTCGAATTTGAGGACGTTCCTGAACGAATTGTTGTTCTAGAGTGGACATATGCAGAAGATTTGCTAGCTTTAGGAGTCCAGCCTGTCGGTATGGCTGATATTGAAGGTTTTGAGGCGTGGGTTGATATTGAGGCTGGACTCTCAGACGAGGTCGTGGATGTAGGTACGCGTCAAGAGCCAAATTTAGAAGAAATTGCAGCTCTTGAGCCAGATTTAATCATTACTGCAAAGTTCCGTCACGAAGCGATTAAAGATGAGCTTGACCTAATTGCTCCGACGTTATTCTTTGAACCATATCCAGAGGATGAATCGATTAATCAATACGACGAAATGGTGACAACGTTTGAAACGATTGCAAAGGTCGTACAACGTGAAGATGAAGCTGCAACCGTATTAGCTGAAATGGAGCAAAAATTTGAAGAAGCAAAAGAAGCGATTGCAGAGGCTGATCTTGAATCAAACGAATTCATTTTAGCGATGGCTTACTCTGGTCCACAAGCGCCAGCGATTCGAATTTTTGCGCCAAATGGAATGGCAACGATCATTCTCGAAAACTTAGGGCTTGAAAATGTCCATGAGCCAGATGCGTTTGAAATGTACGGGTATTCTGAAGTAAATGTTGAAGCTCTTCCAGAGTACGAGGATGCTAACTTCATTTACGTTGTGCAGGAAGATGACAATGTGTTTGAGGATCAACTTGCAGATAACCCTGTTTGGACCAATCTGAATTTCGTCCAGGAAGAGCGGACATATTCCCTTGGCGGAGATGCTTGGCTATATGGCGGTCCACTTTCAGCGAAAACACTCGTTGATCGCCTCGTTGATTCCCTTACACAATAGTCATGAGTAGCTTAAAACAACGAAAGCCTACCTTGCTTTTTGCAGGAGGCTTTCTCCTACTTTTACTGTTAAGTGCGATTCATGTGACTCAAGGCCAAGCGAATTTGACGCTTTCCGAAATTGTAACCGACGTCTGGACAGAAGGTCGCGTGCAAGATATCGTCGTCACGCTCAGGCTTCCGAGGGTGTTAATGGGGATTCTCGCCGGTGGTGCACTAGCCGTTGCGGGTGCCATGTTGCAAACGCTAACGAAAAACCCGTTAGCCTCAGCAGGAATTCTCGGCATTAATGCCGGGGCTTACTTGTTTGTCGTGGCAGCGATGATTTTTGTTCCGAACGTTCTTGGACAATTCCCGCTGATCGTTTCATTTATGGGAGCGGCAGTCTCCGCACTGCTCGTCCTAGCTCTCGTTGGTAAGGCGATGGAGCCCGTTCGTGTCGCGTTGACAGGGATGATCGTCACAATGTTATTTTCATCGATTACTGGAAGCTTGCAGCTCATTTATGAAAATGAGACAAACGGGTTATTTCTCTGGGGATCAGGTACCCTCGTTCAGTTAGATTGGACGGGTGTGAAATTTTCCGTTGGCTTCATTTTTGCTGGATGGATTGGAGCGTTGTTACTCGGAAAGTCGATGGATCTTTACGCCCTAGGAGACGATGTCGCTACGTCCCTCGGTCAATCGGTCGCTCGTACGAAGTGGTTAGGCTGGCTCGTGGCGATCTTTCTTGCGGCAGCGACCGTTAGTGTAGTTGGGCCAATTGGCTTTATTGGCTTGATCGCTCCCCATTTAGTGCGAATGATGGGGGTTCGGAATCATATACCTTTGTTTCTCCATTCGTTTTTATGGGGCGCTGTCCTCCTTGTTGGTGCGGACGTACTTGCACGCTGGATTGAGCCAGGGAGAGAGATTCCTGTCGGAGCGATGACAGCGATCATTGGTGGTCCGTGGCTTATGTATCTTGCCTATCGTACGGGAAAAAAGCATTCGCAGCGTCGCAACCGATTAGGTGGTCATGTCGTAGCGACTCCTTATTGGCTCGTTGCTTCGATCATGGTTGGTATTAGCGTGGCCATTTTGGTTGTCTCTCTATCATTCGGTGGAACAAACTTCTTTTCATTGCAAGATTGGCTCGACAAACAGATTTTCTCACCGTTCGTTTGGCAGCTTCGTGTCCCGCGAATCATTACGGCGTTTCTAGTCGGAATGCTTCTTGCTTTGTGTGGTGTCCTCTTGCAAGGGGTGCTCCGTAATCCATTAGCAGATCCGACCGTTCTCGGGATTACTTCGGGAGGGGGAGCAGGGGCGATGATCTTCCTCGTCCTGTTCCCAACTGCTTCGATTCAATTTTTACCGTTTGCTGCGATCATTGGTGCCAGTATTTCCATTGCGATTATTTTGCTCGTCACGTGGCGTTCAAATTGGGAACCCATTTTGTTAGCGCTTATGGGAGTGGCCGTTTCGGCCGTTGGTTCAGCGATCATTCAAATAATGGTCGTCAAAGCCCAATTAGGGGTAGCACCTGCGCTTGCGTGGTTAGCAGGAAGTACGTATGCAAAAAGTTGGACAGATGTTCAACTTGTCACCTTGTTTGCGATAATCGCGATTCCGATCGGCTATCTGTTGTCACGGAAAATGGATTTGCTCGCCTATGGAGATGACGTGGCAACGGGACTCGGACTCGACGTTACGCAGACGCGATTGATTGCGATATTGCTAGGAGTCAGTGCCGGAGCTGCTAGTGTCTCCGTTGTTGGAACCATTGGCTTTATTGGGTTGTTAGCACCACATGCTGTTCGACGGATTGTGGGGGTTGAACATAAAGCCATGATTCCTCTAAGTTTGCTAGTAGGTGGGATCATGCTCGTTGCTGCTGATTTTGTTGGTCGCTTGTTGCTTGCACCTAAGGAAATTCCAGCCGGTCTAGTCGTGGCTGTCCTTGGAACTCCATACATTTTGTATTTATTACGGAAAACTTAAACCATTGAAACATGGAGGATGATCGCAATGTTTTCGATTGAAACGAAGAACCTAACCCTCGGGTACGATGATACGATTATTATTGAGGAGCTTGACCTCAATATTCCTAAAGGGGAAATTACCGTCCTTATTGGTGGGAATGGCTGTGGGAAATCAACGCTCCTCCGTTCCCTTGCTCGTCTATTAAAACCGCAAAGTGGCGCAGTGCTTTTAGAAGGTTCTTCGATTCAGCAATTGGCCACGAAGGAAGTGGCTACGAAACTTGCAATTTTGCCACAAGGTCCAGAGGCGCCAGAAGGGTTGACGGTATATCAGCTCATTAAACAAGGGCGGTACCCTCATCAAGGCTTGTTCAAAAAATGGACATCTAAGGATGAGGAAAAGGTGATGCAGGCGTTGGAAGCGACAAGGCTAACAGAGCTTGCAGATCGTCCGGTGGATGCGTTGTCTGGGGGCCAGCGGCAGCGGGCGTGGATTGCGATGACCCTTGCGCAAGATACAGAAATCATCTTATTAGATGAACCGACAACATACTTAGATTTAACTCATCAAATTGAAATCTTGGATTTGCTTTTTGAATTAAATGAACGAGAGAAACGTACGATCGTGATGGTTCTTCATGACCTTAATTTAGCTTGTCGCTACGCCCACCATTTGATCGCTGTAAAAGATCGGACGGTGTACGCTCAAGGAAAACCGGAAGAAGTGATCTCGTGTGAGCTTGTAAGACACGTATTTGAGATGGAGTGTCAGGTTACGTCTGATCCATTGTTTGGAACACCTCTTTGTATCCCTTATGGCAAAGGGCGTTGTATCGTGAAAGATGTAGGTGTCGCGACATGATCGAGCCACCTGTTATGAATGATGCTCGTCTGTTATCGTCCGCGGAAAAAGAAGCATTGAAAAAGCTGCGCCTATCTTTTAAGGCTGAACTTGAAAACGATGGAAAAAAAGAGTATGAGGCGACAGAGCTGCTAGATGAAGGATGTCTTGTCCCGTTGTTGCACGAGGTGAAGGATGTATTAGAGGCTCCGGACCTCCTCGTAACAGCGTCTATGTTTTCCAAACGTTATGCTTATTTAATGACGGTTCCAGTGCTCTATGCATTTTCCCTATGGAATGTGCGCTTTCAACCCACTATGGAAAACGTCGTGTATCGTGAAAAGGAGACAGATCCTTATTGGCTTCCGACGTTTTATTTTCATGAGGAGCGCATCCATCCTATTTCATTAGAATTACGCGAAAAAGAAAGAGAAGCGCTGTTCTTCACTCTATTTGCCAACCATTTAGATAAAATGTGGGATGTGCTTTGCAAGGCAACATCGATTCCGAAAGAAATTTTATGGGAGAATACCTTTAGCTATCTGTATTGGTTGTATGATTCCTTAGTACAGCAAAGCGAGGAATGGACAAACGAGGCGGTGAAAAGGCAAGTCGAAGCGGATCGTCACTTTTTGTTTTATGAAGCCGACGTTCAACTGTTTGGCCATGGGCGTAAACATCCGTTCACACGAATGGCTGAACGAAGAGAGGCCGTTAAGGAGAAGGATACTCCGCCGCTTAGGCAAACGTGCTGCTTTAGTTACCGGTGTGGGGAGCCGCCTACCTATTGCGGGACGTGCCCTCGCAAACCGTAGAACACTTGAAAAATAAAGGCGGATGATAGATGCTATAGGAGGATGCCTGTAGCATTTTTTGTTGTATTAAAAGAAAGGGGGATGAATGATGGAGATTACGAGGTTACAAGTGGCGGAGCCGCCCGTCGCAAAAGGGATACACAAATTGCAGCTTGAGAGCTATCAACGAGAAGCGAGCCTCATTGAATATCCTCATCTCCCGCCGTTACGAGAATCTTTCGAAGAGGTGGCCAACTTTCACGGAGTAGTCTACGGTGTTCAGCGCAAAGACGCGCTTTTAGGTGTTATCTTCGTTGAACCAGCTAAGGAATCAACAGCAGCAACCATTGCGAAACTGTTTGTAGCCGAAAACGAAGGAAGAAAAGGAATTGGGCGCTCCCTTGTCACTTTTGTCAAAACAAGATATAACACCTTATATGTGTCCACAGCTGAACGGAATGAGCCGGCAATTCGTTTATATCAAAAGCTCGGATTTTGCGAAAAGTTTCGCATCGTGATAGATCCATGGCTCACGCTATGTACGTTTGAATGGAAGAAAAGGAGCGACACTGATGTTTTTACCGTTTAATACAAGGTTACACCACGCAACGTTTTTAAGGCGACCGAATCGTTTTATCGTAGAAGCCCGCCTCGATACAGGCGAGGAGGTGGTGGCACATCTGCCCGATCCAGGGAGATTAAAGGAGCTATTACTACCGGAAGCATCCATATGGCTTCGGCATGTAGATAACCCGAGCCGGAAAACGCAGTGGTCCGTCGTTTGCAGCCAAGCTCCAGAAGGAGATGTTCTCGTTTCCCTCGATACGACATTGCCGAATCAACTTGTGACGAAAGCGTTGCAACAGCAAGAATTCCTCCCTTTGTGTCAGTGGGCTTATGTAAGACAAGAGTTTACGTATGGAGGATCACGCTGGGATGTGTTGCTTAGGGAAGGAGAAAAACAGTTGCTTCTCGAAATAAAAAGCGTCACGCTATCCGAAGCGGGGGTCGCCTATTTTCCTGACGCCGTTACGGCGCGTGGGACGAAACATGTAAAGGAGCTGACAGCGATTCAGCAATCAGGTGACTATGAAACCGCCATTCTTCTGTTAGCACAGCGTGAGGATGTAACGGAAATCAGGCCTGCCTATCATATTGATCCTCATTTCTCGGCCGCGTTGCAGGAAGCAGAGAAATGTGGTGTGCGTCTTTTAGGCCACACGAGTAAAGTGACGCTTGAAGGGATTGAATTAGGAAAACCGGTAAAGGTGGATACGAGTGAGCGAAAGGAGACAAGCGATTGATGAGTGTTCGTAAGCCTTATGAGAGTGAATACCCACTGCTCTCGGAGTTGGTGTTGAAATCGAAAGCGTATTGGGGCTATGACCCTAGCTTTATCCCGTTTAACTGGCGCTAAGACTCCCACCTCAACGCTTTGATTAACAAGAAAGATTAAGTGAGAGATAAGCGCCAGTAACAACCCGATTGGTTCAACTAACATTCAGCGGGGATAAAAACCCCACTGAATCAAGTTTCACTTTATCAAAGCTTGCCGGAATGAGTTAACGATGACAAAGGATGATCCGGCCATTGTATACGTATATGAGCAAGAGGGAAAGCCCGTCGGTGTATTTAGTTTTTTAAAACAAGTTTCATGGTATCTCGACTTTTTTTATATTGATGTGAGTACGATTGGCAACGGTTATGGAAGAAAGATGTGGCATGAGATGATCGCGTGTGCAAAAAAGGAAAACATCTCGTCTTTCCTCATCGAAAGTGATCCGAACGCCGAGCCTTTTTATAAAAAAATGGGAGCGCACCGAATCGGTGAAACTCCCTCGTCCGTATTTGCAAATCGAATGCTACCATTATTAAAAGTAGATGTTAATTGAAATATTACCGCCGCCATTTCGGAATCGAAAGATAAGTGCCTGCACGCCAGACCCATTCCATCGGTCCGATTCGGAAGTGACGTAACCAGAAATGGCTGCAAACGATTTGTAAAGCAAAGAAGCCGATGCTCAGAAGCAAGCCAACAAAAAGACCAAGACTGCCATATAAGCCGAGTCCATATCCGTAGAAAACAGTCGTAAACACAAGTGACTGTAAAAGATAGTTGGTTAACGACAGGCGACCAACATAAGTAAACGGTTTAAGCAACTTCTTCCCTTGAGCCGTTTGTGAAAACAAGGCGATGCATGAAATATAAAAGAGAGCAACTAGTGGGCCACCAATGATAATTTGGATCGTTTCAAGGTTAGCAGGTGATAGGACCGTTGCGATTTTAATTGGAAAACCTATGAGCAAGCCGATCCATAGCATTCGCTTAAAAATAGCTTTATGCTCAGCCACGTTGGCGATCCAGCCTTTTCGATGAACGAAGGCGCCTAGCAAGAACATGCCGATAACGGAAATCATATTATTGACGAAAATAAGAATGTCTCCGAGTACACCAAGGCCAGTAGGATCAGCCGTTCGCCGAAATTCAACAACCTCGCCATAAGTGCCGCTCGAAAGAACAGCATCCTCATCCTCACTATAAGCGGCGATGGACTGGAAAACCGCCTCGGTAAACGGATCTTCTTCCATCGATAATTCTCCTAATGCGGAGATGGCCATTATTCCAAGTAAAATGAGCGCCCAAATCAACAAACCGCGCTCTGTTAACTTTAAAAAGAAAAAGAGCAAAAAACCGCAAATCGCATACATGAACAAAATGTCTCCGTCCCAAATGAACAGGCCGTGTACATAGCCGAGAAGGAGAAGAATGAGCGTCCGCCGCCAGTATACCGCTACGAATCCTTGCTTTTGCTCGGTGAAGCGATCTTTCATGAGCGCCATCCCGTACCCAAATAGGAAAGAGAATAACGTATAAAAGCTTCCTTGAGCTAAAATGCTAATGAGCGCATCAGCCCCCGAATCAAGGAAACTAGTAGGTGCTGGCATTGTGTATTCCGGAAATAAGCCATATTGAAAATGGCGCATGTTCACGAGTAAAATGCCAAGTAACGCAAAGCCTCGCATCATATCGAGCGCTTCAATTCGGTTTGATTCTAACGTAGGTGTTACTTGTACTTTCGTTGTCATTTTCGTTGCTCCTTGTTAAGATTTTCATAGATCAGTGTAACGAAAAAAATGTTTTTATTCTACTATTAAATGAAATATGTTGAAGGTTTTGTCTTTAGACTATACGGTTTGAGGAAGGATGCGAGACGATGAAGGTGGCATTATACCAAATGGATATTCTTCCAGGCGATCCTCGCGGGAATGAACGCAAAGTGAAAGAATGGATTGAGGACGTCATGCAGCAAGAGGACGTTCCTGATCTTCTCGTACTGCCGGAAATGTGGACGACGGCTTACACTCTTGATCAACTGGAGCATCTTGCGGAAGGGGAAGAGCGTTATACAGAGCTTTTTTTAAAGGAGCTAGCACGAGAGCACAATGTGAACATCGTTGCAGGTTCTATCGCGAAGAAAGAAAAAGGGAAACTGTACAACCGTGCCCTCGTGTTTGATCGTCGTGGTCATACTGTTTATCAATATGATAAGATTCATCTAGTCCCGATGTTGAGTGAACCAGATTATTTAACTGGGGGCGATGCTGCGGCCTCTGTGTTTGAGCTAGAAGGAACGAAGATGGGTCTCGTCATTTGCTATGACCTTCGCTTCCCTGAGTTGATGCGTTCCCTTGCATTAGAAGGGGCGGAAATTGTTTTTATCGTTGCAGAATGGCCAGAAGCAAGAGCTGTCCACTGGGAAGTGCTGCAACGTGCACGGGCGATTGAGAATCAATGTTATGTCATTTCCTGCAACCGAGTAGGTGCCTATGCTGGCGTCACATTCGCAGGGCGATCGATGGTCATTGATCCGTGGGGGGACGTTTTAATCCAAGGCAGTCGTGATCAAGAGCAAACCTTGACCACGAAGCTGAATCCAGACAAGGTTTCAGAAGTGCGAGAAGCTGTTCCTATTTTTCAAAGCCGGGTACCAACAAAATACAAACCGTTACATAAGGAGGATGTCACGTGACCAATGAAATGACAACGCTCATTCAGCAGCATCGTTCGATTCGGAAATTTACCGCTGAACCGATTTCAAATCAAGTGATTGATGACATTGTAACGTCCGGTCAGTGGGCGCCGTCATCCCATCACGTCCAGGCGTACAGTATCGTAGTCGTAAAAAATCAGGAGTCAAAGAACAAGCTGGCCGAATTAACTGGCAATCAATCGTATGTTGCCGAGTGCCCTGTCTTTTTTGTGATTTGTGCTGATTTTTATCGTTTGAAGCAGGCAAGTGACAAGCATGGAATGCCGTTTGAAATAAATGAAGTTGAAAACGTATTAGTCGGAGCCGTAGATGCTGCGTTGGTGGCGCAAAACATGCTGCTAGCTGCTCGCTCTTACGGATTAGGGGGAGTGATGATCGGCGGTATTCGCAACAATCCAGATCAAGTGGCTGAACAGCTGGAGTTGCCAGAACTCGTCATCCCGATTATGGGTCTATGCGTTGGCTACCCTGACCAACAACCGGAACAAAAGCCTCGCTTCTCAAAAAACGCAGTCGTCCATGAGGAACGGTACTCCTTTAATGAGGCTGATCTCGAGCGATATGATGAGATTACGAAAGCGTACTATACGAAACGAACAAATGGGAAACGCACAGACAGTTGGAGTGAAATGATGGCGAAACACTTCTCTACCCGAAAGCGCCCTCATGTGACGACGTTTATTAAAAAACAAGGAATCGATTTAACCTGATCATAAAGCTCTAACAGCATACGGAACCGCTGTTAGAGTTTTTGTTTTTTCACTTTATGTAAGTGGTGAGGGAAAACGGAAATGACGAGCTTCCTTGCCAGTAGAGCTGGTTTCATAATTTTTTTAAAGATTGAGGGATTTTCGTCAAAGTCATAGAATGAAAGTATAGCTTCATTGTATAGAATAAAAGAAGGAGGAAACGAATGATTTCCTTTGTCCTAACATCAGGTTTTCTCGTCCTCCTATGGGCGCTTATCGTAATGAATGAACTTCCAATGGCAGAGGGCCGTGCGACGTTTCTTTTTGTCGTCGCTAGTTGGCTTGCCATCTATTTTCTCCGTCCACTCATCCAGATGCGGAGATTATGGCAGTTCGTGCTCGTCCTTTCATTTCTGATGATTCATTTAGTCTTTCTCTCACCAGATTCATTTTATCCGTGGGGAATGTATTATTTTTTTATCCTCGATTTAGCGTGGGGCGACAAAAGGGTAAAACCCTCACACAAATTTGAATATGTCGCCATTATTACGTTATCGCTCATTCCATACTTGTTTCATACGTATTCCTATCCAATGCTGTTCCATCTGATTGTCCTCACAGGGATGACGACCTTCGCTCTTTCGATGTCAAAGCTCAAAAAAACATATGACGAGCTAGAAAGCAAGTGGACTTCATTTTTGGTGGAATATCGAGCACTCAAACGGCACGCTTATCAGTCGGAGCAAAATGCACGGGCAGAGGAAAGAACACGCATTGCCCGAGATATGCACGACTCTGTTGGCCATCAGTTAACGACGCTCATGATGCAGCTTGAAATCACCGAACGGACGGCCACAGGAGAGATCAAATCGCTCGTCTCACAGGCAAAGCAAATGGCAAGAGAAAGCCTAAATGAAACAAGACAAGCTGTCCGCGCGCTGAGTCAAAAAACCTATGGAATGGCATCGGTGCTTCAGCTCATTCGTAAACTTGAAGCGGAGAGCCATGTTCGTGTTCAACTGACAACGAAAGAAGGGGTTTTATCTGCACCGTTGACGAATGACCAATATGTGACCGTGTACCGGTTTGTCCAAGAAGGTATTACGAATGCGATGCGCCACGGGCATTCTCGGGAAGTGGCCATTACTCTTGAAGTCATTGGAGGGAACAGCTATCAGATGAGTGTTGAGAATCGCATTTATTCGTCGGCTCCATTTGAGAAAGGGTTTGGTTTGTCGAATCTCACAGATCGATTAGAAGCGTTGAACGGACGATTAGACGTCTTACAAACAGAGAACCTTTTTCGCACAACTGGGGTTTTTCCAATAAAGGAGGGATAGGATGGCAAACTTACTACTTGCTGAAGATCAGCACCTCGTGAGACAGGGTCTGAAAATGATGATTGAACAAGATGAAACGTTACATGTCATTGCTGAAGCTAGCAACGGCCAAGAAGCGGTGGAAGCCTATGAACGATATCTTATCGACCTTGTGCTCATGGATGTGCGAATGCCGGGTAAAACCGGATTAGAGGCTACCAAAGAGATTCGCGCTCGTCATCCAGAAGCAAAGATTTTAATTCTTACGACCTTTGCTGATGATGAGTATGCATTGGAAGCACTCAAATATGGGGCTTGCGGTTACTTGCTAAAAGATGCTGATGCGGATCGATTGATTCACTCGATTAAAAGTGCACTAAACGGCGGGATGAGCCTAGATGATACGGTCGCAGCAAAAGTGTTACCGCGCCTTTTGCACCAGCAAACGGGTGAAGTAGAAGAAAGAACCGCGAGGCTAACGAAGCGAGAGCTAGCTGTCGTCAAACTAGTTGGGGAAGGGAAGAGCAATCAGGAAATTGCCGATGCCCTATTTTTAAGTGTCGGGACCGTGAAAAACTACATTAGCCAGGCCCTAGATAAATTGGAGTTACGAGATCGAACCCAGTTAGCGATCTATGCTGTAAAACAACAATTATCTTAAAAATAGACGAATACGATGAGCAAATTTTTTTCTTGAACATAGATATGGTATTATTTATAAGAAATGGATGTCTGTTTTCAGGAGGGAATAGTATGCTTTTAGGCGTTATCCCTGTACTAGCAATCCTACTTTTAGGGTTTAATATCCATCTACTTGTCAAGGAAAGACGATACAAAAAAAGCTGGATCTCCTTTTCTATGCTTGGACTCAATGGCTTGTTGTTTGTAGCGTTCACTTTCTTTTTGCTCGTTTACATGGCTGGATTTGTGACGATTACGACCATTCCTCCTTTTGTTTATTGGTTTCTTATTATGCTCGGCTTCATAATCGAAGGGATGTCCCTTTATAAAAAATACGTCCCAGGACAAATGACAGCAGCAGCTATTCACTTATTTGTCGTGCTGCCGACAATCTTCTCGATCGGGATTGTCTTGCTTCTTGTGGCCATTATCGAACTCATTGTTGCGATGATGAACGGAACGGGAGGACATCCAGTTCCTCGAAATAAGCAGACAACTACTCCATAACGCTCTAGGGACGAGTTTCCTTAGAGCGGTTTAATTGCGTCTACGATTAAGGAAGGGAAGACGATCTGCTCTCCTTGGTTACGTGGGTCAAATTTCTTTGAACGAAAAATTACACCATCCTCTCCGTTCCAATCCTCACAAAGGAAAGCTCCGTTCTCGTCAAAGTATTCTAGCAACTTTACGGTGAATCCAGCTTCTTTGAACATGTTTGATATCGTTTCATATGTATGAACGATTTTATGACTTGCAGCCGGATGGTCTTTCGGTCCAGGGCCACCAACTTGTACCACGGCTTGATACGTTTCATCTCGGAAAAAACCGTCGGGCACTGCACAGCGTATATATCCAGACGGCTTGAGAAAATCATAGCAAATGTTGGCTGCCTCGACTCCTTCTCTAAACGTGAGATGCTCCCAAACGTGCTCTGCTAAAATAGCTGAAATCGATTCGGGAGTAAAGCGTTTCTCCCACATGCTCCGGTCCGGCAAGCTTAGCTCCTCCTCTTGTGTATGAATCCAACCAGGGTTATTGTTATAAGGTCCTGCACCAACGACAACTTTCAGATCCAATTGTGTCCACCTCATTAAGAATTCGAGAAGAGTGGTTACTTTACCTGCTCTTTCGTCCTAAAACCGTGACCTGGGTCATGGTTTTTTTCATAAGAAGTGACGGAAAGCAGTATGCATCCTTTGCCTTGTTCGATAAGCTTAGGAGGGAAGGAGGAGAGAACATGATTGAAGTGATTGATCTATCAAAGACTTATCAAAACCGTCAAGTCGTAAAAGGCATCAATATGTTTATCGAAAAAGGAGAAATGGTTGGGTTGCTTGGCCCGAATGGAGCCGGGAAATCCACAACGATTTCGATGATTTCATCTTTAATTCAGCCCACGTCAGGAGATGTTTTAATAAAAGGAGGAAGCATTCACAAGCAATCGAAAGCCATTCGTTCGATTCTTGGAGTCGTCCCACAAGAAATAGCTGTTTATCACGATTTGACCGCCCGTGAAAACCTGGCGTTCTTCGGAAAAATTTACGGGTTAAAAGGTGAGGAACTAAAACATCGTATGGAGAGCACCTTACAGCTTGTAGGATTGGAGGAACGACAAAATGATCGAGTTCATACGTTTTCTGGGGGGATGAAGAGAAGGCTCAACATCGCTGTTGCCTTGCTCCACGAACCGGAACTTATCATTATGGATGAACCCACCGTCGGCATCGATCCTCAGTCACGGAGTCACATTTTAGAAACCGTCAAAACGTTGAATCAAGAGCGGGAAATGACCGTCATTTATACGTCTCATTACATGGAGGAAGTCGAGTATTTGTGCGATCGTCTTTATATTATGGATCGAGGGGAAGTGATTGCATCAGGGACGAAAGATGAAGTGAAGGGTATCCTTTCATCGAATCAGTCGATCAAGCTAACGACGGAGATGTATTCCCCTCGTTTTTTAACAGCTCTGCAAGATCATCCAGTCATTTCCTCGGTAAAAGTTATGGAGCAGACCTTTACCATCATCGTCCCAAAACGAGAAAACATCCTTGATGATCTGTTTATGCTCGCAAAAGAAACAGGAACAACCTTGAAGTCGATTGACATTCAAGCACCGACGCTCGAAGATGTGTTCTTACACTTGACTGGACGAAAGTTGCGAGATTAAAGGAGGGGCAGAATGATGATTGGACCGTTTATAAAAAAAGATCTCCTCCATTTTATAAGAGATCGTAAAGAGTTAGCGATTCTCTTACTTATGCCATTTGTATTAATTTCCATTCTTGGCTTTTCGTTAAAAAACGTCATGGGTGGTGATGGTGGCGATTTGTCAGTGACGATGGCCATTGTTGATGAGGGGAGTCATGTCACGGAAGCTGGGCACTTTCAAACGGTTTTACATGAGAGGGGGCTGTCAAAAGAACAAGTACAAGCATTTACAAGGGTCCTTCCCCATGTGTCGCTGCCTGACCTTTTGATCGACCAAATACTAGATAATGAGCAGCTTTCTTTTATTGAACTAACACATGTGGATGCTCTAGATGAAGTTCAGCGAGCTGATTACGACGGAGTCATCTATTTTCCGGAAGGCTATCGGATCGCTACTTGGAAGCAGGTGTTTCTAGGAGAGGACCAGGTACCAGCCGCCCAAGTTTATTTGAATGAAAAGGCACCGTTACGAGCTTCAATTGTTGACCAAATCGTTGACCAACTGTACCGATATTGGAATATTCAAATGAGCTTAAATGAAATCGCGTCGGCCCAGCAGAGGATTCCACTTGAACCAAATTGGTTTGTGCCTGATTCTGTCGGTTCGTGGGAGTTTTTTGACGAGCGTGAGCCGATCTCTTCGTTTGATTATTATACGGTCGGGATGTGTGTCATGTTTGCTTTGTTTGTGGTGGCATTCATCGCTAGTTATGGACAATTAGAGAAACAACAACAAGTGTTTCAACGTGTTATGCTTGCCAACGTCTCGCCATGGGTATACATGATAAGCAAATGGGTGTCAGGTACGCTTATTTCCTTCGTTCAGTTGATCATCGTTTTTACTCTTTCGTCCCTTGTTTATCAAACGACATTTCCTACGGTTCTTCCATTTGTCGTGATAACGATCATGTTTTCAATAACAGTTGGTGCTTTAGCTGTATTGATGACATCATTCAATTATCACTTCCAGACAACGAGCTTAATTACCGTTTTCTCTAGCGGGATTGTGTCCATATTGGCGTTTGTTGGCGGTAGCTTTTTCGATATTGGGGAGTTGTCTGAATCGCTTTATCGACTAGGACAATGGACACCAAATGGAGCAGCTTTGAACTCGTATTTATACTTGTTAAGTGGAGGAGAACTGTCAGGGTTGAAGGCGACATTTTATCGACTAGCGTTCATGAGCGCATTGTTCATCGGTTGTGCATGGCTCGTCTTTCCGAAAAGGGGGGAAGCTCAATGAGAGCGATTTTGTGGAACTATTGGCGGCATTTGATTTACCGTCCGTGGTACGTCGTCGGTTTTTTTATCTTGACGGCGACCTTCGCCTTTGTGACGGGCCAGTCTTCTTTTTCAAAGGTAGAAGTACCAGTCTATGTGGAAGGAATGTCGTCTGAAGAAACGGCTAAGATGTTAGGTTATTTGAATGAGCATAAACGGTTTGATTTTCAATTAATGGATCAAGAGGAGATCGAAACAGGGTTACGTCAACATGAAATGGACTTCGCCATTGCGCTGAAGCAGGATGACTTTCGTATGCTATCCTCTGCAGAAACGGTGGACGTCAATGCAGTTTTTACCCACCTTATGATGATTTACCAAGAACAGCAAATCTATGATCAAGCCGCTGACCACCTGTCCATATCTGCGAGCGACATCCGAACAGAAGTGGACAGGCGGCTAGCAAATCCGGCTTATAAATTGGAGAAACAACAAGCGCAAGAGGAAAAGGATTTCAAGTATGATCAAGGATTACAGTCGTTATTTGGATTCAGCTTATACTTTGCGATCATGACGATTAGTTTTACGGTTAGTATGATCGTTCAAGAAAAACAAAACGGCCTATGGGATCGAGTGATGCTATCGCCTTTACGAAAAACACAAATTTATCTCGGTCATTTGTCGTATAGCTTTTTACTCGGCTATGGTCAACTGGCGCTGCTATTTAGTTTCTTTCATTATCTGCTGGGCGTAAACTTTTACGGCGGATTTCCCATGGCGCTTTTAGCCCTCGCTCCATATGTGTTTGCGATTGTGTCGCTCGGAGTGTTATTGAGTAGTTTTGTGACAAACGCTCGGCAGCTTGATGCAGTGATCCCACTCGTATCCACAAGCATGGCCATGGTCGGTGGTGCCTTTTGGCCACTAGAAATAGTTCAGTCGAGTGCCATGCTATTCGTATCTAAATTTGCTCCGATTACTTACGGAATGGAATTGCTGAAAGGAGTCACGATCAATCAAGCACCAATCCATGATGTTCTGTTTCACGCGGCTGTCTTGTTTTTGATGGGGGTCCTCTTTATGGGAATTGGTTTAAATGTTATGGAGCGGAAAGCAAGTTCATAATAATATGAAAAATCAGCTTACCCAACCGGTGAGCTGATTTTTTTTATGGTTTGAGCTTGAGCAATGCTTGCAATTCATCTTCATTGGTCAATAAATCTTTTAGTGTATACTGCTCAAGTACACGTAAATAAGCTGTAAGCGCCTCATGTAAGACACCTTTTAAGCGACAAACCGGGTTTAAAATACATGTGTTCGTTTCGTGGTTGAAGCATTCGACGAGTTCAAGGTTATCTTCCGTTTGTTTGACGACAGCACCGATATTGATCTCTTCCGGCGCTTTTGCCAAGCGAATGCCACCGTTTCGTCCCTTTATTGTTTCAATGAGGCCGAGCTTACCTAGTTCATACGTAACCTTTGTTAAATGATTGTAGGAAATGTTATAAATCGTTGCCACTTGCTTGACGCTAGAGAGTTTGTCTTTAGGCTGTAAAGCTAAATATAAAAGCAAGCGAAGCGAGTAATCAGTATAAGAAGTTAATTGCATTTCATTCACTCCAAATGATCATGTCGATAACAGCATACCATAAAGTGAAACTTCATTCAGTGGGGGGATTTTTTAGCGTCTCCACTAAAAGGAGATGAAGTCTATACGGCATGGGGATTTTATCCTATTTCCATTCAATGGATACGTTAACGTATGGGGGTGCAAGCTTTAGCGTCAGGTAAACAGAAAAAAGGAAGACGAGGACTCATTTGTGGCGAAAATTTAACAATGGTTTAAATGTGTATTTTAAATATTGATTAATGAACATAGGTGGTGTACTTTAAATATGTATACAAAATACTTATTTATAAAAGTGAGGCGATCCATCCATGAGTACTGCGACGTTAAGCCAAGAAACGAAACAAATCGTTAAAGCCACCGTACCGATTTTAGCCGAACACGGGGAAGCGATAACGAAGCACTTTTACAAACGAATGTTTAGTCATCATCCGGAATTGTTAAACATCTTTAATCAGACGCATCAAAAACAAGGAAGACAACCGCAAGCACTAGCAAATTCCATCTATGCGGCCGCTGAGCATATCGACAATTTGGAAGCAATTTTACCTGTTGTCAGCCGTATCGCCCACAAGCATCGCAGCTTAAACATTAAACCAGAACAGTATCCGATCGTCGGGGAGAATTTGCTTGCTGCGATGAGAGAAGTACTAGGAGATGCTGCATCTGATGACGTATTGGAGGCGTGGCGGGAAGCGTATGAACTGATCGCAGACGTGTTCATTCAAGTTGAGAAAAAAATGTACGAAGAGGCTAGTCAGGCTCCGGGTGGTTGGCGCGAGTTCCGTTCCTTTGTTGTTGAAAAAAAGCAAAGGGAAAGTGCGACAATTACATCATTTTATTTAAAGCCTGAAGACGGGAAAGCACTTGCCTCCTACAAACCAGGGCAATATATTACCGTAAAAGTAACGATTCCAGGACAGGAGCATACTCATATGCGGCAATATAGTTTATCAGATGCCCCAGAAAAAGGCTATTACCGGATCACTGTTAAGCGTGAGGAGGGGGATGGCGATTTGCCCCCAGGGATCGTCTCGAATTATTTGCATCAACATATCCATGAGGGGGATGTGTTAGAGATCACAGCACCAGCAGGAGATTTTACGTTACAGGAGGAAGGGGAGCGTCCAATTGTGTTCATAAGCGGTGGCGTAGGGGTAACGCCTCTTATGAGTATGTTTAACACTTTAATGCAAAGAGGAGTAAAACGTGAAGTGATATTTATTCATGCAGCAATCAATGGTTTTTATCATGCCATGCATGATCATTTAGCTAAAACCGCTAGCCAGCAAGAAAATGTCCACTATGCTGTATGCTACGAACGGCCAACACCAGGGGATCGGATGAATCCTTTTATGAAAAAGGAAGGATTTATCGATGAATCATTCCTTCGTTCTATCCTCCACGATCGAGAGGCAGACTTTTATTTTTGCGGGCCAGTCCCATTTATGAAAACGATCGCTCAAATTTTAAAAGACTGGGACGTTCCCGAACAGCAGGTTCATTATGAGTTTTTTGGACCTGCAGGAACGCTAGCGTCTTCTTAGAGCGAAAACGAGAACTCCCGTACCCCGATTTCAGCGTGATACGGGAGTTTTCTAGTGCTGATCATTTACGGACGCCGCACCAGTTCATCATAAAGGCTGCATAGGTTTTCGTCACATCTTTTACGCTTGTCAAATCAACCCATTCATCTATTCCGTGCATTCCGTCCCCTACAGGGCCATAGCATGTGGCCGGAATGTTAAAATCATTAATAAATGTGCGAATATCCGTAGTTGCGGTAATGGCAGTTGTTTTCATTTTCGTCCCATGAACGAGCTTGTGCGTCCGAGCAAGAGCTTGCACCAACGGCTCCTCGCTCGAAATTTCAGCACCGGGGGCAGAAAAACCGTAAAACGTGAGCTCAGGCGGTGTATGGGACAGCCACTCATCCTGCAAGGAGGCCTGATTTATCCAGTCTTTGATTTGACTTTTTACGTCATCAGGGTCCACCCCAGGGTAAAAGCCAACCCGCACGTCGATCGTACATTCTGTTGGGACACTGGAGGGCCAGTCTCCACTATGGATCGTTCCAATATTCACATTGAGTGGATGGGGGTGGTCGGAATATGCTGGATGCTTTTTCTCTTGATTTAAATACTGCCGATACGATTGCAAGGCTTTTATAAGCAGGTAGGCCTTTTCGATCGGGTTCACCGCACGATCTGCCCGTTCTGTATGGGCCCCCGCCCCTATGACTTTTAAACGAACCCAGAGTACGCCAACTTGAGTGGTGACCGCCTGTAAGCCAAAAGGCTCTGGGATCAGGGCCCCGTCTGCCGCATGACCTCTCATAAGTGCAGCAAGAGCTCCGTTACCGGTACACTCCTCTTCAATGACTGATTGAAAGATGACGTCAGCCCCGAGTTCAACGCCCACTTGTTGCAAGGCACGATAGGCAAAAATCATCGCCGCCAACCCGGACTTCATATCTTGAATTCCTCGCCCGTACATGCGATTTTCCACGATCGTTGCGCCCCATGGATCATACGTCCAATGCTCAACAGGTTCAGGACTGACGACATCCACATGACTTTGTAAAATTAAGCTTTTCCCAACTGTAGGCTTACTCGACTGCGCCGTCCCGACGACAATCGGACGCTGATCGTATCCCCAATCAACATCAATATAAGATGGATGACGTCTAAGCTTGCTCGGATTCGGAACGAACTCATCCACATCAAGTCCCATTTCGTGCTTAAAATAGTGGGCGAGATACGCTTGAATAGCCCCTTCGTTGCCAAGTGTGCTAGGAAAACGACCGAGTGTTTGCAGAAAGGCAACCTGCTCTTCCCATTGCTCATCAATCGTTTGCATTACCTTCTGTAATTGTTCCATTTCTTTCCCCCCTTCTTTTAAATGTATGAGCTAGGTAGGTAAGAATTTTACTATGTCAGAGTATTCTGTTAAAATACGTGAAATAAGGTGTACTTTATTTAGTGGGGAGCTTTTTTAAGGAGAGACCCACACGTTGTAGGATACATAGATGTGACCATGGGATATGACGTACTCAAAGCAATAAAGTAGGGAATTTATCCCCAGAAAAGAAAAAACAGGTGGGAGAGACATGAAGACGTTTGAGCAAGCGAATATGATGAAAAGGTTGCCGGAGCAATTTTTTGCTAAATTGGTCGAGCAAGTACAAGAAGTAAAAAAAGATCACGATGATATTATTAATCTTGGTCAAGGAAGTCCAGATTTACCGACACCGGAACATATTGTGGAGAAGCTGCAGGAGGCAGCGGAAAATCCTTTGTACCATCGCTATGCACCTTTTTCAGGTTATCCGTTTCTAAAAGAAGCGGTGTCTAAGTATTATGAACGAGAATATGGTGTATCGGTCGATCCAAAAACAGAAGTGGCCGTATTAGGTGGGGCGAAGACGGGTCTTGTAGAAGTGAGTCAATGTTTTTTAAACCCAGGTGACATGGCTCTCGTTCCAGACCCCGGCTATCCCGATTATTGGTCGGGGATCGCCATCGCAGGGGGAAGCATGTACGGAATGCCGTTAAAAAAGGAGCTAGGGTTCCATCCAGACCTAAGAGGGATTCCAGCACCTGTACTATATGAAGCGAAGCTCATGTTTTTAAACTACCCGAACAATCCGACTGGAGCAGTTGCTACAGAGGAGCTGTTTGCTGAGGCAATTGAGTTAGCAGAGGAATATGATATTTGCGTCGTTCACGATTTTGCTTACTCTGCCATCGGTTTCGATGGGCAAAAGCCGCTTAGTTTTTTACAAGTAGAAGGAGCGAAAAACGTCGGGATAGAAATGATCACCTTGTCGAAAAATTACAACATGGCAGGCTGGCGAATCGGTTTTGCGGTTGGAAATCCGAGTGTTATTAAAGCAATTGAGACATTGCAGGATCACTATTTTTGCAGTTTATTTGCGGCATTCAGGCAGCGGCTGCTCATGCGCTGTTGAGCGATCAATCGAACGTCACGACCCTTGTACAAACTTATGAGGAGCGGCGAAATGCCCTCGTGAAAGCAGCCCGTGCGATCGGCTGGGATGTTGAGGCACCGAAAGGATCATTTTTTGCTTGGTTTCCAGTACCATCAGGCTTTACATCAGAGGAGTTTGCTACTTATTTGCTAAAAAAGGCCCGCGTCGTTGTTGCTCCTGGGAAAGGATTCGGGGAGCATGGGGAAGGCTATGTTCGAGTTGCTTTGTTAGCTGATATTGCTAAGCTTGAGGAGGCGATGGGGCGAGTGGGAAAACTTGATGTTTTCTCTAATAAGCGAGGATGAACCTATCGATTGTGGATAGGTTCTCTTCTTTATTCGTACGAACAAATAAATTTACAGTAAATTTGAAAAATAAACGCAATACGTTTATAATGTAACTGAACTACCATTCTAGTTATACTAAAATGTCAGAAGGGATTGGAGTCCCTTACTCTATCATGAATGAATTTTGATTACCATTTTCACGCGTAGGGAGGAGATGTCATGAATCGAGGAGAAACTGGTTATGAAACATGGCTTCGGTATGAGGAAATAACAGATTCAGCACTACATACCCAGTATCGAGCCTATTTTCAAACAATTGAAATCAAGGGGAATTCGCCGATTATCGAATCCGCAAAAGAAGAATTAACGCATGGCCTGAGATCATTACTTGGTGTCACACCGAATTATTTATCTGCTACTGGAGAGCAGGCTTCCTGTCTTATAGGAACGATTGCCGATGTGGCCGAAGTGTCTCAGGCAATAAAAGAACGACTACGCGAAGAAGGGTATGCCATTTATTCCGAAAAAGGGCGCCTCGTTCTCGTAGGTAAAACAGAAACGGGCGTTTTATACGGTACCTTTCACTTGCTGAGGCTTTTGCAAATGCGGAATCACTTGCACGACCTTCGCATTGTTGAAAATCCGCGAAATCAATTGCGTATGATCAATGAGTGGGATAATATGGACGGTAGTATAGAGCGGGGCTATGCAGGAGGCTCAATTTTCTTTGAACATAATAAGGTGACAAACAACTTACAACGGATTAGGGATTATGCGCGAATCCTCTCCTCAATCGGAATAAATGCCATTGCTTTTAATAATGTCAACGTACACGAAGAGGAAACGAAGCTGATTACCCGCAAATTTTTGCCGGACGTCGCGAAAGTTGCAAATATTTTTCGGCAGTATGGAATTAAGACATTTTTAAGTATTAATTATGCTAGCCCTATTCAGCTAGGGAAGCTAGAGACGGCAGATCCCCTTGATGAGAAGGTTCGGGCCTGGTGGAAAGAAACAGTGGCAGACATTTATCGCTACATACCCGACTTTGGTGGCTTTCTTGTAAAAGCGGATTCTGAGCATAGACCGGGTCCGTTTACTTATGGACGTAATCATGCAGAGGGGGCAAACATGTTAGCGGAGGCGTTGGCTCCGTTTGGCGGTATCGTCCTTTGGCGCTGCTTTGTGTACAATTGTCTTCAAGATTGGCGTGACCGAAAAACAGATCGAGCGAGAGCTGCTTATGACCATTTTAAACCACTCGATGGTCTATTCCATGACAATGTCGTGCTGCAAATTAAAAACGGGCCAATGGATTTTCAAGTGCGTGAGCCGGTTTCCCCACTTTTTGGTGCCATGCCTAAGACGAACCAAATGCTCGAATTTCAGATCACCCAAGAATATACAGGACAGCAGAAGCATCTATGCTATTTAGTTCCACAGTGGAAAGAAATTTTGGACTTTGATACGTTTGCAAATGGTAAAGAGAGCCCAGTAAAGTCGATCGTGGATGGCAGTCAATTTGACTACAAGGTTAGTGGGATCACGGCTGTGTCGAATGTGGGAAATGACGAAAATTGGACCGGTCATTTATTAGCACAAGCAAACCTTTACGGATATGGGAGGCTTACGTGGAATCCTAATCTTTCAACTGAAGAGGTAACCGCTGAATGGACTCGGGCCACTTTTGGTGACAATGAAGAAGTGATTCAGACGATTCACGAGATGCTTTTACAATCATGGCCGATTTACGAAAGCTACACGGCTCCATTAGGTGTTGGCTGGATGGTAGAGCCAGGTCACCATTACGGCCCTAATGTGGACGGTTATGAGTATTCTGTTTGGGGGACATACCATTATGCGGATTGTCACGGGATTGGTGTTGATCGGACAGTTGCAACTGGAACTGGTTATACAGCGCAATACTTTGCAGAAAACTACGAGTTGTACGAACATCTAGAAACATGTCCCGATTCGTTGCTCTTATTTTTCCATCATGTTCCATACACGCATAAGCTAAAGTCTGGCGTGACGGTCATTCAACATATTTACGACACTCATTTTTCTGGAGCAGAGCAGGCTGAGCAATTATTGGAAAGCTGGCGATCATTAGAAGGGAAAGTGGACTCGGAACGCTTTCAGCAAGTTCTCGAACGACTCGAACACCAAGCCGAGCACGCAAAAGAGTGGCGTGATGTGATCAATACGTATTTTTACCGGAAGTCAGGGATCCCAGATGAAAAAAAACGAACCATTTATCCGATATAATTCGGCTAAGCAGGATTTAAAGTCAACAAGGAAGACGAAGGGAACGTTAAATAGTGTGGCTTTAGCCTGCGGTTTTTCTAAGATTGAGAGGTGTTAGTATGTTTAGAAGCAAAGCGGAAATGACGGGGTCAACGAGAGACTTTGTCTATCAGCGAATTAAAGAGCAGATCATAAACTTAGAATTGACACCAGGGACGAAAATCTCTGAACAAGAAATGGCCGGCAAATTAGAGGTGAGCCGTACTCCTGTACGGGAGGCGTTTTTTAAGTTGGCCCAAGAAGACTTGCTCGTCATCATTCCGCAAAGTGGAACGATTGTGTCCAAAATTGATCTAGACCTTGTAGAAGAGGGGCGATTTTTACGGGAGCACATTGAAAAGGCGATAGTGCGTGAAGTGTGCAAAAAGGCGAACCAAGATCAATTACTCCGCATCGAAACCAACTTGACGATGCAAGAGTTTTGTTTGAAAAAAGGGACACATCAGAGGTTGTTTGAATTAGATGAAGAATTTCATGAACTTCTATTCGACATTTGTCAAAAGAAGCGAACGTGGAAAATCATCCGTCAGATGAATAGTCACCTTGACAGACTCCGAATGTTGAGACTCGCCATTAACCAAGATTGGACGATCGTTGTTGAACACCACCAAAAAATTTTTGAGGCGATTTCGAGCCGAAACGAAGAGCTTGCAGAAGAGACGATGGCGACCCACATGTCCCTCGTCATTGTCGAAAAAGATCAGCTTAGAGAGCGATATCCGGAATTTTTTTCACATTAAGTATGTGAACCTATTCATGGGAGAGAGCAGTAGCTATGGCTTTGCTGTCACTTAGGGTGGGAACTCTTAAGGAAACTTTACTCGCTATTGTCAACTGTTGAACCAATGGCGGGTAAAAAATAACTAAGTATGTATACTAGTATGGTTATTGTGCGAGATAGGGAGGAATAAAGATGAGGATGGTTTTTCGCTGGTTTGGTGCGGGAAACGATAGTGTTTCGTTAGCACATATAAGACAGATTCCAGGCGTGGAAGGAATCGTCTGGGCTCTACACGACATACCGCCAGGAGAAGTTTGGCCTTTGTCACGGATTATGGAGGTAAAAGAGCAGGCCGAACAACATCAGTTTCATATCGATGTCGTAGAAAGTGTCAATGTTCATGAAGATATTAAATTAGGGTTACCGACGAGAGATCGATACATTGAAGCATATAAGCAGACGATCAAGCATTTGGCGAAGGCAGGTGTGAAGGTCATTTGTTATAACTTTATGCCTGTCTTTGATTGGGTACGAACCGATTTGTATAAAAAACTAGAGGACGGATCCACTGCCCTTTTTTACGAAAAAAAAGTGGTAGATGAAATGAATCCGAAAGGGTTAGTCGAAACGATTGCAAGTAACAAAACGTTTACGATGCCAGGGTGGGAGCCGGAGCGATTAGCCTCTTTAAAAACTCTGTTTGAAGCGTATGAGCATGTATCAACGGAAGATCTTTGGGATCATTTGCACTATTTTCTACAAGAGGTCATCCCTGTCGCCGAGGCGTGTGATATTAAAATGGCGATCCATCCAGATGATCCACCATGGCCGATTTTTGGATTGCCGAGAATCGTGACCAATCATGATAACATTCGAAGGTTGTTAAAACTTGTTGATCATCCGGCGAATGGGATTACGTTGTGCAGTGGAGCCCTTGGAGCAGATCTGAACAATCAAGTTCCCGAGATGATAAGAGAATTTGCAGACCGGATTCCGTTTGCTCATATTCGCAATATTAAACGGTTTGACAACGGAGACTTTGTTGAAACATCACATCGGGAGCAAGACGGATCAATTGACATTGTCAGTATTGTTAAAGCTTATCATGAAGTTGGTTTTACAGGTTATGTCCGACCCGACCACGGACGACATATTTGGGATGAACAGTGCCGGCCGGGGTACGGTCTTTATGACCGAGCGTTAGGCATTATGTATTTATGGGGGATATGGGATTCTGTCCAGAATGGACAACGTATGCACGACTTGCCGAGCCAAATAACCATTTGAATTATTGTATGTTTCAGAATTTTGTGTTATAATTCGAATCAACTACCATACTAGTATGATTAGAATGTCTTTGTCGTTATTTTTCTTTCTACTGGTAATTTGAATCATATGAAAATGTAAGCGATTACTCAAGGTGAGGCAATCGAACAAAGGGGGGATGGCCTAGGGTCAATGATGAGAAGGTTGATTGCATAGTCCATCTAGTCAAATTTGAAAAGGGGGAGAAACATGAAAAAGAGGATCGTTCACTCATTTTTAGTAGGATTATTAGCAGTTGGTATTCTAACAGCTTGTTCGCAAGAAGGATCCACAACGGAAGATGAGACGAATACGAATGAAGACGGAACAGTCACAATTACGACCGCACGTACTCTTGATGATGGCACCGTTTTTAAAGATGGTGAAGATGTTCATGATAACGTCGTCACGAGATGGGCTGAAGAGGAGTTGGGAATTAAATTCGTGACAGAGTGGACACAGCCAAATGATGAACAATTCAATACACAATTGCGTCTAATGATGTCTTCAGGTGAGAAGCTGCCAGATGTATTTCAAGTCAATGACACGGCCATTAAGGCTGATTTGCTTGCCTCTGGTCTCGTGATGCCGGTTGATGAAGCGATTGAGACATATGCTTCTCCGAGGTTAAAACAATTATTTGAGCAATTCCCACAAGCGTTTTATCCGTCAACAAAAGACGGGGTTCGCTACGGAATTCCTCGATTTTCAGGCGGGAACGGGTCTGACACTCTTCTCTGGATTCGCCAAGATTGGCTAGATAAATTTGACCTAGAACCGCCAACAACATTGGAAGAATTAGAACACATCATGGATGTATTTGTAAACGAAGATCCGAATGAAACAGGAAAAAACGATACGATCGGAATTACTTTTGCTGCTGGTGATTATGGGTTTCGAGGTGGAAACATTGCCGATAGTAGCTGGGTTTTTGGAGCGTTTGGCGACTTTGTTCCAGGGGCATGGAGTAAAGGAGACGACGGCTCACTCGTATATGGATCTATTCAGCCATCGGTGAAAGATGGGTTGGCGAAGATTCATGAATGGTATGAAAAAGGGTACCTTGCAACTGACTTTGCCATTTTAAGTGCTGGCGATGCACAGGAAAGCTTTATTTCCGGTCGATCTGGTATTATGGCTGCCCCTCCTTGGGCCCACGGATATCCAATCGGTGAAATGGCTCAAGTCGTTCCAGATGCGATTGTGAAGCCTTTCCCTCATGTAAGTGGGCCTAACGGTCAAGCGGGACGAAGAGGAGAAGGATATGTTGTCGGATCGTTTTTGTTCAACAAAGATTTTGAGCACATGGATAAATTTTTTGAGTATTGGGATGCCATTTATGGTTATACGTTCGGGGAATCAGACTATTTTGAATACGGATTGTTTGAAGGCTATGACTATGTAATGGAGGACGGAGAGCCTGTATATGATCATGCTCAATTTGAAGAGATCACTGGTGAAGAAGTAGTCGACCCAGGGCGTTATTTCTTACCAACGAACGTTCCGACCATTCCGTTTGAAATGTATAGCCTGCTGGAAGAGTTTCATGAGACAGGAAGGGAGCCTAAGACAGGGTATGAGGCAGGACTTGCTGGTCGGGATCCAGACTACATTGAAGCTGCTGCGATCGTCAATCGGCAAAACGACCTTCGGATCATTAATGAGTTTAACGGACCACCGACACCAACCATGGTTTCAAGATCTGAGCATCTAGAGCGAATGGAGGACGAGTTGTTCGTCGATATTATTTATGGCAACAAGCCGCTGGATGCTTTCGATCAATTCGTTGAAGAATGGCGTCAATCAGGTGGAGAGGCGATAACAGAAGAAGTTAATGAGTGGTATGAATCTGTGCAACAGTAGTACCGGATTTTGTTATGGAACAAAAAGGTGCAGCCCCATTTCCGCTGTTTGCTGGGAGGCACCTTCTGTTCCATTCATTTCTTCGTAAAGGAGGGAACGCGTTGGAAAGCCAAGCTGTAACTAGCAACGCGAAAACGGTAGAACGGAAGCTAAAGAAACAAAAGTGGAATTTTCGTAGGACGTGGCAGCTCCATGTGTTGTTAATCCCTGCCCTCATACTTGCCTTGATCTTTCAGTACGGTCCGATGTTTGGCATCGTGATGGCTTTCCAAGATTACAAGCCGTGGCTCGGGTTTACTGGGTCGGAGTGGGTTGGACTCCAACATTTCATTACGATGTTTGAGTATGATTACGCGAAGCAGGTCATTTGGAATACGCTTGTCATTTCTGTGTTAAAAATGATCTTCGGCCTCATCGTCCCAATCATTGTCGCTTTACTATTAAATGAAATGTACCAGATGGTCGTCAAGCGAACGGTGCAAACGATCATCTACTTACCTTATTTTCTTTCATGGGTTATTTTAGGTGGAATCTTAATTGATGTTTTGTCTCCAGATGGAGGAATTGTCAATCAAGCGCTAGGTTTATTCGGAATCGATCCAATCTTTTTCTTAGGGAGCAACGACTGGTTTCGGACGACGGTCGTGATTAGCGATCTTTGGAAGGAAACAGGCTTTAATACCATCGTCTTTTTAGCAGCTATTACAGCGGTTAACCCTAATTTATATGAAGCAGCCGTGGTCGACGGGGCGAATCGATGGAAGCAGACGCTTCACATCACGTTGCCAGCGATGCTGCCAATTATTATTGTTGTCGCGACCTTGTCGTTAGGAAACATTTTAAACGCTGGGTTTGATCAAATTTTTAACCTTTATAACCCTCTTGTGTATCAAACGGGAGACATTATCGATACGTATGTTTACCGAGTCTCGCTCGTAAACGGTGACTTTAGTTATGGAACAGCGGTAGGGCTCTTTAAATCACTCATCAGCTTAGTGTTAATCATCATCGGTTACCGTCTCGCTTACAAATATGCGAATTGGAGAATTTTCTAGGGGGAATTTTCGATGCGTGTCTACAAAACGAAGGGTTATAAAGTGTTTACAGCTTTTAACTATACTTTTTTGCTATTATTTGCTGTTCTTTGCATTTTGCCGCTCGTGCATATTTTTGCTGTTTCTTTAAGTGGCAGCGGTGCCGCGGCAGCTAATCTCGTGATGTTTTTGCCGGTAGATTTCACTTTGGATGCGTACGAGCGGACGATTGCCAACGATAATTTTATTCGCTCTTTTTTGATCTCGGTGGTCCGTGTCGTTCTTGGGACTGTCATTTCCATGGGCGCGATGCTCTGTGCGGCTTATGCCTTATCAAAAGAGGATCGTGACTTCAAGGGACGAAAATTTTACATTTGGTTTTTTGTTATTACGATGTTGTTTAATGGAGGTCTCGTTCCGACGTATATGGTCGTGACAGGATTAGGATTAACGAATACGATTTGGGCACTCGTATTACCACCGGCGATTAATGCCTTCAATCTCATCCTGCTACTCAACTTCTTTCGTACAGCGGTCCCTAAATCATTGGAAGAGTCGGCTTTCATTGATGGAGCCAATCACTTTCAAATCTTTCTCAAAATCTATTTACCGATTTCTGTCCCAGCGATTGCGACGGTTTCATTGTTTACGATGGTGTTCCATTGGAACTCATGGTTTGATGGAATGATATACAACAACGATGCTCGCAACTACCCGCTACAAACCTTTTTGCAAACGATCGTTGTCCAGCAAGATTTCAGCCAAATTACAGATGCGGAAACGCTTCGAAATCTATCACAGCGAACGGTTCAAGCGGCGCAAATCTTTATTGCTGCTCTGCCGATGCTGATCGTCTACCCATTTATCCAAAAATATTTCGTCAAAGGGATTGTATTGGGCGCGGAAAAAGAATAGGAGGGATCACATTTGCTACCAATCAATGAAAATTTAAAAGGAAAAGTAGCTGTCATTACAGGTGGAAGTGGGGTGCTCTGCCGGGCGATGGCTTATGAATTAGGGAGACAAGGTGTGAAGGTAGCCATTCTCAATCGAAATCGTGATACAGGAAACGAAGTAGCTGAAACGATTCGAGAAGCAGGGGGAGATGCGCTTGCCATCTCTTGCGATGTGTTAGAGGTAGACCAAGTGAAAGCAGCTGAAAAACAGATCAGAAAGGAATTTGGTGCTTGCGACATTCTCATTAACGGGGCAGGAGGCAATCACCCTGATGGGACAACAGACGAAGAGACTGTTCGTATGGAAAACGTGGCAAAAGAAACGAAGACGTTTTTTGATTTGACGGTCGAAGGGTTTCAGCGCGTGTTTGAACTGAATTTAATTAGCGCGATGGTAAGCTCACAAGTGTTTGCAAAAGGAATGGCCCATCGGAAAGGGGCTGTCATCATCAACATGTCCTCGATGAGTGGGCCCACTCCGATGACAAAGGTTCCTGCCTACAGTGCAGCAAAAGCAGGAATTGATAATTTTACGAAGTGGTTAGCGGTGCATATGGTGGAGGTTGGCATTCGCGTGAACGCGATCGCGCCTGGTTTTTTTCTCACAGACCAAAACAAAAAACTGCTGCTTCAGGATGACGGCTCATGGACAGAGCGTTCAAAAAAAATCCTTTCTCATACGCCAATGAGGCGATTTGGAAAGCCTGAAGATTTACTAGGTACGGTCATTTGGCTAGCAGATGAGACGATGTCTGGATTTGTAACTGGTGTAACCGTACCAGTCGATGGTGGGTTTATGGCGTATTCGGGCGTGTAGAGAAAGGAGGAAGGATAAGATGAAAACAGTAGTTGTAAATGATCATTCATTTGCTTATTTTCCAAAGAAATGGAAGTGTTGCATCGGCACGGGAAGGTTAGGCTTAGCGTTGCAAAAAGAATACGTGGATCATCTCGCGCGATTGCAAAAGGAGCTGAACTTTCAATACATACGAGGACATGGGCTTCTTCATGATGACATTGGTATTTATCGCGAGCGAAAGCGGGCCGATGGCACAGTTGAGCCGTTTTATAATTTTACGTACATTGACCGAATTTTCGATACGTTTCTTGAATTGAACATTCGTCCGTTTGTTGAGATTGGCTTTATGCCAAAGCTATTGGCTTCTGGGGAACAAACGATTTTCGATTGGCAAGGGAATGTGACCCCGCCAAAAGACTATGACCAGTGGAAACAACTTATTCAAGCGGTTATTTCCCACTTTATTGACCGATATGGGGTAGAGGAAGTGACAAAATGGCCGTTCGAAATATGGAATGAGCCGAATTTAATCAACTTTTGGCAGCATGCCGATAAGAAAGAGTATTTTAAATTGTACAAAATAACCGCCCGTGCGATCAAAGAGGTTCACCCGTACATTCAAGTGGGTGGCCCGGCTATATGCGGCGGTTCAGATGAATGGATCACAGACTTTTTACAATTTTGTCATAAGGAAGAGGTTCCTGTAGACTTTGTTTCAAGGCATGCGTATACGTCGGCAAAACCGCACAAAGTAACACCTGACTATTATTATCAAGAGCTTTATGAAAATACCCATATGCTAGATGAGTTAAAGAACGTAAAGGAGCTCATTCAACAATCACCATTTCCTAATTTGCCTTTTCATATTACGGAGTATAATACATCCTACAGTCCGATTAACCCGGTTCACGATACGGTTCTTAACGCCGCTTATTTAGCGCGAATTTTAAGCGAGGCAGGTGACATTGTTGATTCATTCTCCTATTGGACGTTCAGCGACGTATTTGAAGAAGCAGGAGTCCCTACTGCACCTTTCCACGGAGGCTTTGGGTTAATCGCTCTTCATGGGATCGCGAAGCCGACCTACCACTTGTTTTCGTTTTTTAACCAGCTTGGAGAACAGTTGCTTTACCGTGACTCACAAATGGTAGTGACGAAGAAACAAGATGGTTCAATCCAACTCGTCGTCTGGAATCTTATCATGGAGAAAGGTGAAGGGTTAGAGCAAACCGTGCAAATCGAATTGCCAACTCAATCAGACGCTGTTTTCATTAAGCGAAAAACGATTGATGAAACGAATGGGAACCCTTGGCGTGTATGGAAGGAGATGGGGCGTCCTAGGTTTCCGAAAAAGAATGAAATTGACACGCTTCAGGAAGTCGCTCAGCCTCTTATCCGTACCGAGAGAAGGGATGGATTAAGTCGAACGCTCAAGCTAGAGCTAACGCTATCGAAAAACGAAGTAAGTTTGGTCGAAGTTTTTCCAATCATAGATGAAACGAACACGTATCCTGGTCTGGATGATCGGCTGATTCCTTCGTATTAACGAACGGAAGCAGATATGGATTTTCGTCATCGGTAAACGATTTTAGCATAAGACAATCTATTTTCCTCATAAATGGTAGAGAAGGCTAAAACCCATTGGAGGGAATTGTTTTGTTTAAACGGATCGATAAGTTGTTAATTGACCTGCCGAAGCCTGATCATCCAGATGCAAATGCAGCCGCCGCCGTTCAAGAGCTGCTTGGTGGTCGATTCGGAGAAATGTCGACCTTGAATAATTACATGTATCAATCGTTTAACTTTCGCCAAAAACACAAGCTTCGTCCGTTTTATGAATTGGTAGCGAGCATTACGGCGGAAGAGTTTGGGCACGTGGAGCTCGTATCGAATACGATCAACCTGATGATTGAAGGAACCACCTTTCCCGGAGATCCTGACATTACCCCGATGCAAGATGCAAAGGATAAGCGAAACACGTATCATTTTATTTCAACAGCACAAACGTCCTATCCGATGGACTCGATGGGGGCTTCATGGCGCGGTGACTACGTCGTCAACAGCGGGAACCTAATCTTTGATCTTCTGCATAACTATTTTCTTGAAATCGGGGCAAGAACGCATAAGATGCGCGTGTATGAAATGACCGATCACCCGGTTGCTCGAGAAATGATCGGTTACTTGCTCGTTCGTGGCGGCGTTCATATTATCGCCTATGCGAAAGCACTTGAGATTGCAACAGGGGTCGATTTAACGAAAATGTTACCAGTTCCAAACTTAAGCAACCGTCAATTTGATTACGCGCGAAAGTTTGAAGATCAAGGAGTCCACCGTAAGCTCTATACGTGGAGCGACATGGATTATCGGACGATTTCGCAAATTTGGAAGGGAGAGCATCCAACAGAAGGTGGTCCGCTCGAAGTGGTAAAAGGAACACCAGAGGGTGCACCGATTCCTGATTTGGAGGAATTGCCTGAGGAGTTTGCGCCAGGTATTTCGCGCGACGACTTTCTTGAAATCGCCAAGCGACTCAAACGAAATGCAGGGTTGTAAGAACGGGATCTAACGGTAATAAAAAGGTTCGGAATCATTTTAGTTTGATGTTCCGAACCTTTTTTCTGTTGATTCATAGGGTTGCCTATTGTTTGATCGGCGTTCATGGCCGTGGACTTACGTAAGTTCACAGCTATAAAAGGCAAATTCTCATTCATTTTTCACATTCACGTTGCCCCTTATGGACATTCAAGTGAGCCTTCAAGATAACCAAAAGCTGGTTCTAAGTCCCCCTTAGCTGTCAATAGATTTCCCACGTTTTCCCGTCTCCCAATGAAAAGAGATCGCTTTCAGGAATGAATGAAATCCGTTATCATAGAAAGGAAGGTTAGAAGACGGAACGAGGAGATGGAGCGGATGAAGAAAATTACCTTATCGGTCATTCCTGGAGATGGCGTTGGTAAAGAAATTATGCCCCATGCCCTTCGTGTGCTAGATGCGGTCGCCGAGGTTCATGGTGGTCTTACCTTTGAAAAGGTCGAATACCCGTGGAGCTGCGAGTATTATTTGGAACATGGTGAGATGATGCCAGAGGACGGACTTGTCCAGCTTACTGAAAGTGATGCTGTATTCCTAGGCGCGGTCGGTAACCCACAACTCGTGCCCGACCATGTTTCATTATGGGGGCTGTTAATCGCGATACGCCGCGGCTTTCAACAGTCGTTGAATATTCGCCATGCGAAGCAAATTCGTGGAATTGATCCACCGATTAAACATGCTAATCAGTTTGATTTGCTCGTTGTACGAGAAAATAGTGAGGGAGAATATAGCGAGGTGGGGGGACGGATTCATCAAGGGGACGATGAAGTTGTCGTTCAAAATGCAATCTTTACAAAGAAAGCGACGAAACGAGCGATTGACTATGCGTTTCAGCTAGCGGCCACCCGGGGAAAACGAGTGACGAGTGCGACAAAATCGAACGGAATCGTCTTTTCGATGCCTTTTTGGGATAACGTCTTTCAAGAGGTAGGAAAGCAATACCCAGATATCGAGCAACAGTCGGTTCATATTGATGCGTTAACCGCTTTTCTCGTCACAAAGCCTGCTGAATTTGATGTGATTGTAGCGAGTAATCTTTTTGGTGATATCTTGACCGATGTGAGCGCAGCGATAATGGGGAGTATTGGAATTGGACCTGCTGCGAATTTAAATGTGGAAGGAACATACCCGTCTATGTTTGAGCCTGTACACGGATCAGCACCAGATATTGTCGGAAAAGGAATGGCCAATCCGATCGGACAAATATGGGCGGGGAAAATGATGCTCGATCACTTTGGTGAAGAAGAGCTTGGGAAAACGTTATTAGACATTGTTGAAGATGTAACGGAAGCGGGAATTAAGACCCCTGATATTGGTGGGCGAGCAACAACAGGAGAAGTTGCTGACGCGATCATTGAACGGGTAAAATCATTAACGTAGGAGAGTGCAAAATGGACATTCGTAACATTTATTGCATTGGCCGAAACTATGCAGACCATGCGAGGGAGCTTGGCAATGCAATACCGGACAAACCAATCTTATTTTCAAAACCGACCCATTCCCTTACGATTGCCAATGGACAGATGCTAGAATTTCCGAGTAACCGTGGAGAGATCCATCATGAACTAGAAATAGTTTTGCATATTGGTAAGCCCTACGAAAAAGGAATTTCGCTCGAGGAACTCGTTGATGTCATGGCGCTAGGAATCGATTTTACGCTTCGGGATGAACAAAACGAATTAAAGAAAAAAGGCCACCCATGGCTGCGAGCGAAAGGATTTAAGCATGCGGCAGTGGTGACCGACTTTTGGTCATTTCCTGGAGAAGAAACGTGCAAGGCTACCGACTTTTCTTTATTGATTCATGATCAGATCGTTCAGAAAGGAAACATACAGCAGATGCTCTTTTCTTTTGAACAAATGGTTGAAGAAGTGGGTGAAGCCTTTGGATTAGGAGAGGGAGACCTCTTGTTTACAGGAACGCCAGAAGGGGTTGGACCGATCCAATCAGGAGACCAGCTTTCGCTTTTTTGGGGGACGGAACGAAAAGGGCATTTTTCTGTTCGTATGTAGAAATTATCTTGTGGATAAGAGAGGGGCAAGCATGAAGGACCGTTCGTTTGACACGTTGCAAGAAGCGGTGGATGTATTAAGCTTGACGTTAAATGGTCCGGTGACATTAGAAGACCGAGAACATCGTTTGCTTGCATATAGTAAACATTCACATGAGACGGATTCGGCAAGGATTGAGACGATTATGAATCGACAAGTGCCAGATCGTGTCATTGAAGGGCTGTGGTCCAGCGGATTACTTCAAAAATTAAATCAAACAGATGAGCCCATTCGCATACCTGGGATCCCTGCTGTCGGATTAGGGAATCGAGTGGCTATCAGCATTCGCCAACAGCAGTTCGTTCTCGGCTACATATGGGTGCTAGAATTAGAGGAACCGTTGACAGATGAGCAGTTAAACGATTTAAAGGACATGGTGAGCTTAATTCGAGCGATGCTCATTAAACAACAGGAAACACGATTTCGTAGACGGTTGGAGCGTGAGGAGAGATGGCGTCATCTCTATCAAGGAACGGAAACAGTAGCTGAAGTAAAAAGACGCTTTCAAGCCGAGGGAGAGCCTTTGCCTGAACGAGGGGTTGTCGTCCAATTTTTTTGCGAACGGACCATTAAGGAGGAACATGAGCAGGCTCTTTCCTTCATATCGGAAAAAGTGAAGAGCCGAATTCTCGTCACATTTGCGATGCTGATCGACGGGAAATGGACGGTCTACTTAACCGATTCGTTAAAAAAACCTCTAGATGAGCAAGTGGTCAAACATTTTATTGACCAGTGGATTCGCTCGTGGAATGATCAATTCTCTTATGCGAACGTACTTGCTGGAGTTGGGCAGCACTGCTCCCAGCTAACCGACGTCTCAGAAAGCTTTCATCAGGCTGAAAAAGTGATTGAATTAAAAGGTGAGTTCGCGTATGAACTGGACAAAGTCTATTATTTTCATGAATTAGGATTTTATCGGATAATAGTTGATTCGGTTCCGATACTAGAAAGTGAGACGGTACAAACGCTCGCTGCCTATGACCAGAAGCAAGGAACAGAGCTATTGCAAACGCTAGAGGCCTTCTTAGATGTGGATGGACGGAATCAAGCAGCGGCTGCCTTGCTCCATGTTCACCCAAACACGCTGAACTACCGAATGAAGCGAATTTATGAGTTAACCGGTCTTGATGTAAAGAACATGAAAGATAAAGTCAGTCTTTATCTTGAGTTGAAACTAAGAAGGTGGAGAAATCGGGTTGAGTAGAGCTGTTACTAATACTGGAATAATAGGGCTTTTGCTGATTTCAGTATCAGATCGTCATAAAATCTAACAAACAGCTGGCTTGTGATGAGGGTGAGTCGTATACTATGATCAAGCTTAACATAGCCGAGGAGCGATTTTGATGAAAATAAAAATTGATGATTTGCGTAGTAATCAAGTAGTCGAACTCATAAGGGAACATCTTCACGGTATGACGCTACACTCCCCGCCAGAAAGTATCCATGCGCTAGATTTAAGTTCGCTTCAACAACCTGAAATCACGGTTTGGAGTGTATGGGAGGGGGAAGACTTGGCTGGCATTGGTGCCTTGAAACAGCTTGATGATCATCACGGTGAGATCAAATCGATGCGAACATCGAAGGCATATTTAAGAAAAGGAGTAGCGAAAAGACTCTTAAATCATCTCATTGAAGAAGCAAACAGCCGTGGCTACAAACAGATTAGTTTAGAGACCGGTTCAATGGAAGCTTTTGAGCCTGCTAGGAAATTGTATGAAGCATTCGGTTTCCAGTATTGTGAGCCGTTTGCCGATTATACGGAAGACCCGAATAGTTTGTATATGACAAAGGCATTATAGGCCAAAATAGTTCTTAAAAGGAAACAGATGAAAGCCTCTTTTTAAATAAGGGGCTTTTTTGCACTGAGTAGGCTTCCCTTTTACTAGAAAACATCGTAATGTGTATTTGCCAACTTGTCAAGGACGTGATGAAAACAGGTGTCAGCCTTTCCGTGGCTAGGGTCTTAACATTTCTTTTGCAAAACATTCACCCTAGCTTCATATCAGTTTTACAAAAACAGCGTAAGGTAGAAATCAAAGAAATACATTAGCGACACGATCGGGTGGAGACGTGATGAGAGAACCCTAATGGTTGCAAAAAGGATACAGACATGTCAGTTGTATTCTTCTTGTAGCGATTAGGGTTTTGTCGTGTTTACCGATTGACTTAGGATGGTGAAGCGCGTGAAAGAATATCGAACGTACTTTTTTGATCTGGATGGAACGCTAGTCAACGGGAAAACGCTCTTTCCTTATGCGAAAGAGATCATTGCCGAACTGACGGCCCAAAAGAAACAACTTTATTTTTTAACGAATCATCCGATCCGGTCGCGAAAAGAATTAAAGCAGCATTTGCAGCAAATGGGTTTAACAGTTTCCATGCAGCAGCTATTGACACCGACGTTAGCGATTTTGGAATATTTCGGGGAAAAGCAGGGACCTGTTAGTCTATACATCGTCGGGTCTCCAATGATTAAGGAAGAAATTTCAAGAGAGGGGTTGCACCTTCTTCATTCGTCGCGAGATCCTGTGTGTGGCGAAGTGTACGTCATTTTAGGGATGGCGCCGAATATCGGTTATAACCAACTGCAAGAAGCGTTTTTTCTTCTACAACAAGGGGCGAGGCTCGTACTGTTAAATCCTGATTTGTTTTGCCCGACTCCCAATGGATTGCTCCTTGACACAGGGTCCATTGCAAGGGTGCTTATGAATGAAAAAATGGACATTCACCAAGCGGAGACTGTGGGGAAGCCGTCGATTTGGATGCAGCAAGTACTTTTGAAAAAAATTCGCCATGCGCGCAGCAGGTCAGTGATGATTGGAGATTCGCTCACTAGTGATATTGCGATTGGACAAGCTGTCGGAATCGATACCGTTCTGCTGTATAGCGGTGTGACGAAGAAAAGTTCGTTGGAGTTTGTCAAGCAGAAGCCTACATATGAATATGATTCTCTTAAACAACTGTATGAAGCGCTAAAGGAGGTACGTTATGTTTGAACAGCCTTATATCTTTGCCCTTACCGATTGGGAGATGGCAGATCGTTGCTTGGAATCAAACGTCCAAACCGTCTTTTTACTAACCGGTACGATGCTCGACTTACCTGAAAAAGTGTATGCCTTACAGCAAAGGGGGAAAACCGTCTATCTTCACGTCGATCTGATTACGGGGGTTCAAGCAAACACTCATGAAGGAATGCGCTACATTGCAGAAGTGATTGCCCCTGACGGAATTATTAGCACGAAGGGGCAGGCAATTATGCAAGGAAAAAAACTTGGACTTAAGACGATCCAACGCATCTTTCTTATCGACCGCCACGCATTAAACAAAGCGATTGATACGTGTTTAAAGATTGAACCAGATGCAGTTGAGGCGATGCCGGGGCTTATTATGCCTCGCATAATCGAAGAATTGGTTGCCAGGCTCCCGTTTCATATCGTCTCAGGTGGACTTTTTCAAGAAAAGGAAGAGATGGATCTCGCCTTACGTGCAGGCGCTGCCGCGGTATCAGGAAGTCATGTGCTCGATTGCTTTATAGAGAGGGAGGAGACAACGAATGAGTCATGTCGAGTTATTGAACCTATGCAAAAGCTATGATCAAACGACGTTTGCTGTTGAGGATATTAACGTATCGATCAAGGAAGGGGAATTTTTTATCCTTGTTGGACCTTCTGGTTGTGGTAAGAGCACGATGCTACGGATGATTGCTGGGTTAGAAGATATCAGTGCTGGTGAATTAAAAATTCACGGAGCGACAGCCAACCATTTACCACCAAGCAAACGGAACTTATCGATGGTGTTTCAAAACTATGCCCTTTATCCCCATTTAACGGTGGAAGAAAACATTTTATTCGGCCTTAAAGTCCGAAAAGTAAAAAAAGCAGAGCGGTCAGAGCGCTGCCAACGAGCGGCTGCCATGCTTGGCTTAACCGACTATTTAAAGCGAAAGCCGCGGGAGTTATCTGGTGGACAGCGGCAACGGGTGGCACTTGCGCGGGCGGTCGTTAGGTGTGCCAGGCATGCGCATATTCTCTAGGGTTCAAGTCCCGAACTGTGAAGGCAGTCGTAACAGTTAGCTTAAGACAAGGGTGTCTGGGGTGACCCAGAATCTGAAGGAAGTCGGCGGCAAACCTCCGCTCCTAGGAACACGAACTTCATATAAGGCTAGGTAGACTTGGGTGAGATTGCCTAACAAATCAAAGTCCAGACTGCCAAAGGGTCTACCGAGTAAATGAAGAGGAGACATGGAGGGGAAGAATGTGTACTTACCCTGGGAGATCTGACTGATACGCGACACGCATGTCGTAACCTTGCATAAGAGTGCAAGCTGAACGGTCAGAAGTCAGCAGAAGCCATAGTACCCGCTTGGTCTAGACAAGAGGGGAAGGGCTGAATCACGTAAGGAGAATCATCCCTTCGCATACACGCATCTTGATGAAACAGAAAACGAAGAACCTCCTTCGTGGAGGAAGCGATGAATCTCGCTGGGGACACGAAGAGAGGGTGGAGAGAGCGCGTCACATAAGAAGAACCGATGATTCACGTAGGAGATTGATACGATGTTGGAACGAATTCTATCCCGTGAAAACTTAATACAAGCACTCGAACGAGTGGAAAAGAATAAAGGAAGTTACGGTGTGGATGAAATGGACGTAAAATCCCTACGCCTCCATCTTCATGAAAACTGGACTTCCATTCGAAATGAGATCATAGAAGGGTCTTATTTCCCGAAGCCTGTCCGTCGAGTCGAAATCCCGAAACCGAACGGTGGCGTAAGGAAACTAGGGATCCCCACGGTGATGGATCGTTTCCTTCAACAAGCGATCGCCCAAATCTTGACTCAACTCTATGATCCAACGTTCTCCGAACGAAGTTTTGGGTTTAGACCGCATCGGAGAGGACATAACGCCGTCAGGCAGGCGAAGCAGTGGATGAAGGAAGGATACAGATGGGTCGTAGACATTGACTTGGAGAAGTTCTTCGACAAGGTGAACCATGACCGTCTCATGAGGAAACTCTCCTCCCGAATCCAAGATCCTCGAGTGCTTCAACTGATTCGCCGATACCTCCAAACGGGTGTGATGGAAAGAGGACTGGTGAGCCCGAACACGGAAGGAACTCCGCAAGGAGGACCGCTTAGTCCACTCCTGTCCAATATTGTCCTAGATGAGTTAGACAACGAATTGGAGAAACGTGGATTGAAGTTCGTCCGCTATGCGGACGACTGTAACATCTATGTTCGATCCAAACGAGCGGGGCTCCGTATCATGGAGAGCGTAACCTCTTTCATCGAAAACAGGTTGAAACTTAAGGTCAACCGAGAGAAGAGTGCCGTTGATCGTCCTTGGAACCGTAAATTCCTAGGATTCTCCTTCACACGAGGAAAGGATCCGAAAATGAGGGTGTCTAAGGAAAGTGTCAAACGACTCAAACAACGGATTCGAGAACTGACGAGCCGAAGACACTCCATGAAGATGTCTGATCGGTTACGCAGACTGAATCGCTACCTAACAGGTTGGCTTGGGTATTATCAATTGGTGGACACACCAAGTATCCTCGCCCAAATCGATGCATGGATCAGAAGAAGATTAAGGATGATTCGATGGAAAGAGTGGAAAACCACTTCCGCTAGACAAAAGAATCTAGTCAGATTGGGGATCAAGAAGGCGAAGGCTTGGCAGTGGGCGAACAGTCGAAAAGGCTACTGGAGAGTCGCTCACAGCCCGATCATGGATTATGCCCTGAACAGTGAATACTGGAAAGGACAAGGTCTCATGAGTCTAGCCGAGAGGTATCAAACAAGACGTTGGACTTAAGTGAAACCGCCGTATACGGAACCGTACGTACGGTGGTGTGAGAGGTCGGGGGTTCGTCACCCCCTCCTACTCGATTGAAGCCCCTCTCTGTCTAATGGATGAGCCTCTATCCAACCTAGATGCGAAGCTGAGGGGGCATATGCGCACAGAGATTCGTCAATTGCAACGACAGTTAGGAATGACCATGATCTATGTGACCCACGATCAAGTGGAGGCGATGACGATGGGGGACCGGATCATGGTACTAAAAGACGGTCAAGTTCAGCAAGTCGGGTCACCGCTCGACATTTATAATGCACCTGCGAATTTGTTTGTGGCCACCTTTATTGGAGCACCACCGATGAATATTGCCAAGGCGACGGTGGATCGAATGAATCGAGAGCTTGCCATAGGCTCCTTGCGTTTACCAATCGAAGAACAGCTGCTAATGCGCATCAGTAGCGATACCGTACAGCTTGGCATTCGTCCTGAGCAAATAGCGAGGGCAGATGCACCAACCCCTGAGCACGTCCAATGGCACGTGACACTTACAAATGTTGAAGTATTAGGGAATGAAACGTTGCTCGCGTTTAAGGTTGGTGAGCATGAATGGAAAGCGAAATGGCTCGGACAGTGGCCTTATCAACTCCATGAAACCATTGCGATTTCTTTTGCAAAGGAGCATCTTTACCTTTTTGATGGAGAAACGGGAAAAACGCTCGTATCACCTGATCAGAATCAACCATACCTAAGGGGGGCGGTATCCCTTGAATCCAGCTGAAGCGACTCGCGTACAAGAAAAAATGAAGCAGCACGTCATCCAAGAAAAAGCGTCATTTTGGAAACGAACCGCGAATGTTCGGATAGCGGCGCTCTACTTATTCCCATCGCTTTTACTATTTTCTATCTTTTTGTTTTATCCAATGATCCGAACGGTCTATCTTAGCTTCTTTCTCACAGATGCGCAAGGAAACGCTGCTCTGTTTGTCGGGTTGGAGAACTACCTGTATCTTTTTCAATCCGATCCGTTTCGAAAGAGTGCGTCAGCGACGTTTTTATTCGTTCTTTATACTGTACCAACCGGCGTTCTACTTGCACTATTTCTCGCCTTAATTGCCAATGAAAAGCTACGAGGGATTGGTCTATTCCGGACGATCTTTTCTTCCACGATGGGCATGTCGGTTGCAGCATCTGCGGTCATTTGGTTGTTTTTGTTCCATCCGACCGTTGGCATTTTGAATTCAATTTTAGGGTTCATTGGTATCGACAGCATTCCGTGGCTACTCGACCCAAAATGGGCGTTAATCTCGATTGCCATCACTACGATTTGGATGAATACAGGATTTTCTTTTTTGGTCCTACTAGGCGGGTTGCAAAACATTGATCAGCATTTATACGAAAGTGCTCGGATAGATGGAGCGGGCTATTTTTATCAACTGTTCCGGATTACGGTACCGATGCTGTCACCAACGTTGTTTTTCATTATTACCATCACATTTATTCACTCGTTTCAATCGTTCGGCCAGGTCGACATTTTAACAGGTGGTGGACCAGCAGAAGCGACTAATCTCATCGTCTATTCGATCTATCAAGATGCGTTTATCAACTATCAATTTGGCACGGCTAGTGCGCAAGCGGTGATTTTATTTTTACTCGTTTTGCTGTTAACCCTTGTGCAGTTTAAGTTTGGCGAGAAGAAGGTGCACTATCAATGAAAACGACGAGACCTTATATCGTATATCCGCTCCTATGTCTCTCGGCATTGCTTATCTTTTTTCCGATTGTTTACGCGTTTTTTGTAAGCTTTATGAGCGGTGCTGAAGTGTTGAGCCGGGCATTTTTTCCGTCGTCCGTTAACTTTGACAACTATGAAAAAGTTTTTTCAACGGTCCCGCTTCTTCACTATTTGCAAAATAGTTTCATTGTCTCAATCACAGTTATGATCGGTCAGCTCATCGTTTGTTCGTTATCTGCATATGTCTTTGCCTTTATCCCTTTTAAAGGGCGGACGTTCGTGTTTCTCTTGTTCATCTCTACGCTCATGATTCCGTGGGAAGCGGCCATGATCCCGAATTTTCTCACGATCCAAAAACTAGGCTGGCTAAACTCCTATTTAGGGATGACCGTTCCATTTTTCGCCCTCGCCTTTGGGACGTTTTTGCTTCGCCAGCATTTTAAGACGATTCCGAAGGAGCTTCATGAAGCAGCGCAAGTCGAGGGACTTTCTCCGTTTCAATTTTTTTATAAAGTGTGCCTTCCTTATGCGAAGACGAGTCTAGTGACTCTTGGAATCTACGGATTTTTAACGACGTGGAACATGTACTTGTGGCCGCTTCTCGTCACGACAAATGATCGTAAGCGAACGGTCCAAATCGGGCTTAAACAATTACAAACGGTTGAAGTTGCGACCGAATGGGGGGTGGTTATGGCAGGAGTCGTCGTTGTCATTATTCCTACCTTATTGCTTCTGTTTCTCGGGCAGAAGCAGCTGCAAAAAGGGTTAACGCAAGGAGCAATTAAGTAACGCATATTTTAAAAAGGAGTGAAGTTAAGGTGAAAAAATTCGTATTCATGCTTATGGTCATTTTTTGTTCTTTTTGGTTAGCTGCGTGTTCGGGAGGCTCCGAACAAACAGGAAGCGAGGAAGAATCTGCAGAAGCGGATAATGAATCGAGCGAGGAAGCCGGAGAAGGTGTGGCTAATGCTGAAAAGCTCCAAGTCGAATTTTGGCACGGGATGAGTGGTGGTTTAGGGGAAACCCTCGACGAGCTTGTGGCCACTTACAATGAATCACAAGACGAAGTAGAGATTGTACCTGAATATCAAGGTTCCTATGAGGAGCTACTGACAAAATTCCGCAGCGTGGGCGGGACAAGTGATTCACCTGGCCTCGTACAAGTGTTTGAAATTGGGACAAAATATATGATCGAAAGTGGCTTTATTACTCCGGTTCAAGAATGGATTGATAAGGACAATTACGACGTGTCCCAATTAGAAGAAAACATTTTAACGTACTATTCCGTAGATGGGGATTTATATTCGATGCCGTTTAACTCCTCGACACCAGCCCTTTACTACAATAAAGATGCGTTCGAAGAAGTGGGACTGGATCCAGAAAATCCACCACGCTCTTTCTCAGAAATCAAAGAGGCTGCTGAAAAATTAACGACAGATGATCGATACGGGTTCTCAATTCTAGGTTATGGCTGGTTCTTTGAGCAGCTACTTGCAACGCAAGGGGCCGATTACGTGAACAATGACAACGGTCGTACGGATGAAGCAACAGAAGCTGTATTCAACGGAGAAGAGGGATTGCGGGTTTTTGAATGGATTTATGACATGAACAACGATGGCACGTTCGGGTACTTTGGAACGAACTGGGACGATCTTCGCGCTGCATTCCAAGCAGAGCAAGTCGCGATGATTCTCGACTCAACGGCGGGTATTAAAGGAACAGTGGAGGCTGCTCCATTTGAAGTTGGTGTCGGCTTCATTCCTCATGCAGATGATGTGGAGCCAAATGGTGTCATTATCGGGGGTGGCTCGATCTGGATGGCGAATGGCATTTCTGAAGAAGAGCAGGCGGCAGCGTTTGATTTCTTAAAGTATTTGCAAACCCCAGAGGTGCAAGCGGAATGGCATATCAACACGGGCTATTTTGCCATCAATCCCGCTGCTTATGAGGAGCCAATTGTTGAACAAGAGCATGAGAACATTCCACAGCTTCGCGTACCGATTGAACAGCTGCAACAGACGGTTCCATCGACAGCAACGCAAGGGGCGCTCATCCCTGTCTTCCCAGAGTCAAGACAGCACGTCGTCACGGCCCTGGAAAATATGCTGCAAGGAACGGACCCGAAAACAGCGCTTGACCAGGCGGCAGAAGGAACAAATCGGGCGATTGAGGTGTACAACCGGACAGCAGGGGAATAATATATAAAGAGGACGTGTTGGAGGTCTTGGGGGCGTGTCCCTTAAGGCCTTCCCGCTTTGTCGCTGGAGCATGGTACATAAAAAAGGAGTGTCGGAGTATGTCCCAGAAGCAACGAACACACATTTATGCCCATCGCGGGGTGTCGTGCAAATATCCTGAAAATACGCTGAGCGCTTTTCGTGCAGCAGAAGGAGTCGGTGCTGACGGTATTGAGCTTGACGTTCAACTGACGAAAGATGATCAACTGATCGTCATTCATGATTTGCATTTAAACCGAACGACATCGGGAAGCGGCTTAGTACGTGCCCATACATTGAGCGAACTGAAGCGGTTAGATGCAGGGAGCTGGTTCGACGAACGTTTTACAGGGGAGACGCTTCCAACGTTAGATGAAGTGTTTGCATGGGCCCAATCGAATGAGCTCATCTTTAACGTTGAATTAAAGGGAGTAGTGGAAGATCGGGATCGTTTGTTTACCGCGATCTCCGCTTGTATCGACACGTTCAAAATGAGAGATCGAGTGATCCTCTCCTCCTTTGATCATGTGTTGATCAAGAAACTGTCGGGTTCATTTACGCGAAATCAATTAGCAGTCATTGTGATGGCGGCCCTATATGACCCAGGAGGCTATGTACAAAAAGTTGGCGCGACTGGCTATCATTTTTATTACCCGGCGATGACGGAAGCAGAGGTTTACCACTTGCTCCATAAAGGCCTGAAGCTTCGTCCTTTTACATTAAATCAAGAAGAGGACATCCGTCGTTATATGCAGCTCGGGGTTAATGGGATTTTCACTGATGATCCTGAGCTTGCCATAAGAGTTGCCCTTGAGCTTTCTCCAACAAAGTAACAACAAAGCCCCGTCCAGCGTAAGAACGGGGCTTTCATGTATTTTACGAAAGGTTCACTTTTCATCATTCAGATTAGGGGAAGACAAGTTTTGCTAATATGGCTAGAAAGTGTAAAGTGCTAAAAATGAAGATCGTTCAACTTAAACAACAACCGCTTCTCGCGTTTCGTTTTCTATGTTTTCCGTGAGGGTATCATAGGAAAGACAGACAGGCTTCCCACTTGTAGGGTCATTGACAATCGTCGCTTCAATTTGGAAAACGTCACGTAAAACATCTGAACACATGACATTCTCTGGCGTGCCCTCTTTTACGACCGTTCCTTTTCGCAAAGCAATTAAATAATCGGAAAAACGAGCGGCATGGTTTAAATCATGAAGAACCATCACGATCGTGCGCCCTTCTTGTTCGTTGAGCTTTTTTAGGAGCAACAACACTTCTAGTTGATGGGCCATATCTAAATACGTTGTTGGCTCATCAAGAAGAAGGAGCGGTGTTTGTTGTGCAAGCGCCATCGCAATCCATACCCGTTGCCGCTGCCCCCCTGATAACGCCTGAATCGGGCGATGACGGAACTCTTCAAGCCCAGTAGAGTGTAGTGCTTTTTCGACGATTTGATGGTCGGCTTCAGTTAAACGTCCGAACCCCTTTTGATGGGGAAAACGGCCATATGAGACGAGCTCATATACAGTAAGCTCTCCAGGAGATTCCGGTGTTTGCGGGAGAATCGCCATTTTTTTAGCGATGTCCCTTGTTTTTTGTTTGTGAATCGCCTTCCCATCTAAATAAGCTACGCCGGATTGCGGAGCATGGATCCGTGAGATCGTTTTGAGAATCGTCGATTTCCCGCAGCCATTTGCGCCGATGATCGTCGTGATTTTCCCTTCTGGAATGGCAATGTTGAGATCCTCTACAATTTTTGTATCGCCGTAACCGATCGACAATGACTCCGTATAAATGATGGACATGGTTTTCCTCCTTACGGTGTTTTAATGAGTAAATAGATGAAATAAGGGGCGCCAAAAAAGGCAACCACGATGCCAACAGGAATTTCATTTGGTGCCAGCAAATGACGAGCAACAAAATCGGCAAATAATAGGAGCAATGAGCCGGTTAATGCGGCCGCAGGAAGGAGGACGTAATGGTTCGGTCCTACCACGCGGCGGGCAAGGTGAGGGGCGATTAAGCCTAAAAAGGAAATCGCACCGCCGACAGCGACGCACGAACCGGCAAGGGCCACGGCTGCAAATAAGAGCCAGCGCCGCTCGCTTTCAACTTGTGTGCCAAGCCCAACCGCAACCGGATCGCCTAAGTTCAAGACATTTAAATAACGAGCCTTATATAAAACGAGTGGAAGGAACAGAACAATCCATGGAAGTAAGCTTAAAACATAGCTCCAATTCGCTCCCCATATGGCACCGGTTAACCAAATCGTTGCACTCATAAAATCGCGCGGTTCCATTCGCAATTGAAAAATGAGAATCGCGGCTGAAAATAAACCGGCAATTCCGATCCCTACAAGGATAAGGCGCGTCGGTGTCACTTCCCCTTTCTTTAACGCGAAAAGGTAGATTAAGACGGCGGCTGTTGCTGCTCCCATTAGGGCAAACAGCGGCATAAGAAAAATGTTAAAGGTAGATAGGCCGGTTATGCTTCCTTGCACAAAGGAAATAAATAAGACGACGGCAAGCCCAGCTCCGGCGTTAATCCCGATAATGCCTGGATCTGCTAAAGCATTTCTCGTAATCCCCTGCAAGATTGTACCAGCAACCGCCAGTCCGGCACCGATCAGCAATGCTAGCACCATTCGCGGCAAGCGAAAGCTGAACAGGACGAGCTCTTGCCGTTCGGACCCCATCCCAATCAATGTTTTCAATACATCTGAAGGAGGAATTCGAACAGCTCCCGTATTGAGACTAACAATGAACGTAATAAAAATAAGAACAGAAACGATAATAAAGTATGTCATGTTGCGACGGTTCACTATAAACCCCTCCGATCTCGGCGTGCTAGATAGAGAAAGAATGGGACACCGACAAGGGCGGTGATGGCCCCAATCGGAGTTTCAAATGGAGGATTCACCATTCGAGACCCAATGTCTGCGAGCACAAGTAGGAGGGCGCCAAAAACCGCCGAACATGGTAGCACGACCCGATAGTCAACTCCGACAAGAAAGCGCGTCACGTGGGGGATGATTAACCCGACAAACCCGACCGCTCCTGCTACTGAAACGGCGGCTCCGGTTAATAGGAGGACGGCAAGAATGGCCACAATCCGGACAAAGAACGTTCGTTGTCCTAATCCTACCGCCACTTCATCTCCTAAACTAAGAACGGTAATGGAACGGGCAATGAACAAGGATAAAAAGAGACCGAGCAAAAAGACAGGTACGAGAAATTGAATCTGTGTCCAGTTTGTTCCAGCAACGCCGCCCGCATACCAAAAGCTTACATGTTGCGCAACTTGAAAATGGATAGCAATCCCTGTCGCAAGCGAGTCAAGGAGGGCACCGATTGCGACGCCTGCCAACGCTAACTTCACAGGAGAGAGCTGTCCCTTTGCTAGAAAGACAATTGAGAAAACGAGTGCTGCTGCAACTCCCGCTCCTGCAAACGACATTAACATCGTTTGTAAAAATGAAATCCCAGGAATGAAAGCAAACGCAATGGCGATCGCAAGGGTTGAGCCGTCCGTTAATCCTAAAATGGAAGGAGAGGCGAGCGGGTTGCGTGTCATTCCTTGCATGATCGCGCCTGAAATGGCGAGACATGCGCCCACAAGTGCCGCGGCAACGGAACGAGGGATCCGCAATTCTTGGATAATTTGGTGTTCGGTTAACGTCGGGTCAAAAGCAAATACTGCTTGCCAGACGGTTTTAAAGCCCACGTCGGCCGCTCCTAAGGAAATCGAAGCTGCCATAGCTACGGCCAATAATACCAGACCAATGATCGCCGCGATGGCACCAATAATCGGTCTGGATATGTATTCATTTTTTCGCACAGGGTGTCACCTTCTAGAAATATACAATTAATATTGATAATCATTATCACTCAAATAAGTATATAACGGAAAGAAGAAAGATTCAATGAAAAAACAGAAGGAGGACTGAATTTGAAAACGCCCTAAGCATGACGATAGATGCTTAAGGCGTTTAGAAGAGGTTACCGCGATTGGGTGGTCGAGGAAATCGTGACAGGGTGAATGTCCCAAATCTCACTTGCATATTCAGAGATCGTTCGATCACTTGAAAATTTTCCGGAATGAGCGATGTTCGTAATGCTCTTTTTCAACCACTCTGTCGGTTGACGATAGGCTTGCTCAAGCAAGTCTTGAGCTTCCACGTATGAATCAAAATCTTTCAGCACGAAATACTCATCATTATTTGAAAGGAGGGTATAGTAAATGTCTTTAAACTCCACGTCGTCATTGGATAACGAGCCGTTGACGAGCTGATCCATCACGCGGCGAATCCGTTGATCACCGTTGTATACATCCCGTGAGCGATACATGCGTGAAAGCTGATAGGCGAGCACATCTTCAGCCGTTAATCCGAATGTGAAAATATTATCCGGCCCGACCATTTCACGAATTTCTACATTCGCACCATCTAATGTCCCAATCGTGATCGCGCCATTCATCATGAATTTCATGTTACCTGTGCCAGAAGCTTCTTTGCTCGCCGTTGAAATTTGCTCACTTACATCTGTAGCAGGGATAATCTGTTCCGCTAATGATACGTTATAGTTTTCGAGAAATACCACTCTGATCTTCTCTCTAACGATTGGATCTGCTGCGATTTTTGCGGCAGTCGTCGTAATCAGCTTAATGACCTTTTTCGCAAAGTGGTACCCTGGAGCAGCTTTGGCACCGAAAATAAACGTCCGTGGAACCATATCCATGTTCGGATTATCGCGGATCATTTCATACAAATGAAGAATGTGAAAAACATTTAACAGCTGCCTTTTATAGCCATGAAGCCGTTTAATGTGCACATCAAAGATTGAGCGATCATCGACGCGGATGCCTGTTCTCTCTTGAATGTATTTGGCCAATGCTGTTTTATTTGCCTGTTTCACTCCAGCAATTTTCTCTTGAAATGCCGCGTCACCGGCATATTTAAGCAAGGTGATCAATTGCTTCGGTTCACGGACCCACGTTTCTCCGATCGCTTCGGTAATAAGTGACGCGAGGGGTGGATTGGCCATCAATAGCCAACGCCGGTGGGTGATTCCGTTCGTTTTATTGTTGAATTTTTCCGGGAAGACCGTATAGAACGGCTTCATCACACTATTTTTTAAAATGTCTGTGTGAAGTTTGGCGACGCCGTTTACGCTATAGCTACCGACAATAGCTAAATGAGCCATATGAATTTGCCCGTAAGAAATGATCGCCATATGTTTAATTTCGTCCCGTAGCGTCGGATGGGCAAGCCAAAGATGGCGACAAAAGCGCTCGTTAATCTCGTGAATGATCATGTAAATCCGTGGCAATAACGTTTTAACCATATCAACTGGCCATGTTTCTAACGCTTCGCTCATCGTTGTATGATTCGTATAAGCAACCGTGCGTGTCGTAAGCTCCCATGCTTTTTCCCACGAAAGTTGTTCTTGATCCAAAAGCAATCGCATGAGCTCAGGGATGACAAGACTCGGGTGGGTATCATTGATTTGAATCGCTATTTTTTCAGGTAAAAGATCGACCGATGGATAAGAGTTTTTAAATTCCCGCAAAATGCACTGCAAGCCAGCCGACACGAGAAAGTATTGCTGTTTCAAGCGAAGCAGGCGGCCTTCATACGAAGAGTCATCTGGATAGAGAAACTCGGAAATCTGTTCAACCGAACGCTTATAATCTAAGTAGTGGTAATAGTCTTTTCGATCAATTGAATAAAAGTGAAAGTCATTGGTTGTCGATTCTGCGCTCCAAAGCCTAAGGGTGTTCACCGTATGGTTCTGATACCCTGATACCGGAATATCATACGGGACCGCTAGTACTTTTTCATAGTGATGATGTTTAAACGTCAGGCGGCCACTCTCTTCCACGGTTTCGATTTCACCACCAAAATGAACCTCCACTGTTTGGTCCAGCCTTTTTGTCTCCCACACATATTCATTTTTAAGCCAATAATCTGGTAATTCCACTTGGTTGCCGTCGACGATTTTTTGTTGAAATAGGCCGTATTTATAGCGAATCCCGCAGCCGTGGCCCGGCAGCTCCAAAGAGGCTAGGGAATCAAGAAAGCAAGCGGCTAACCGACCGAGGCCACCATTGCCTAATCCAGGATCCTGCTCTTGGCCGAGAACTTCTTCCAAGTTAAAACCAAGCTCTTCAAGCCCTTGTTTGCAAGTTTCCAACAAGCCTGAGTTCAAAAGGTTGGTTATCATTAAGCGTCCGAGTAAAAATTCCATTGAGAAGTAATACACTTGTTTTTGTGAGTTGCTTCGGTACGTTCCTTTCGTATCCTGCCATTTTCGATTAAGGAGCTCTCGCAAAATGAGGCCCACTGTTTGAAAGGCCTCAAAAGGGGTTGCCTTCTCAACCTTTTTCCCAAAGGTCGTCATTAATTTATCGCTGAATTGCTGGCGGAACTCCTGAACGGATAGACTCATGCCTCCACCTTCCTTTTCCCTAGTATTTCTTCATAAAGCGCTGTATATTGTTTGGCGGAAACGTCCCATCCTACTTCCGAGCTGTAGATGTTAAGCAAAAGGTTTTCCCACTCTTTTTCCGTACGATAAAAACGGAGGGCTCGCTTGATTGTATACAAGAAATCATGGGCGTTATAATGAGTAAAACTGAATCCATTTCCTTCGCCTATTTCTTCATTATAGGATTGAATCGTGTCATATAACCCTCCTGTCTCACGAACGATTGGAACCGTTTCGTAGCGAAGGGAAATCATTTGGCTAAGTCCGCACGGTTCGAATCGGGACGGCATGATGAATAAATCAGCCCCTGCATAAAGCTTACGTGCGAGCGGCTCCGCAAACACACATTTAAATGAAATTTGATGTGGATGCAAAGAAGCTAGATGATGCAGTTGGTCCTCTAAAGAAGGATCGCCTGTACCGAGAATGGCGAGCTGCACATTTTCCGTTGTCACAAGTTCACCTGCAATTTGGGTGAGAAGAGGGACCCCTTTCTCTTCTACGAGACGGCTGACCATCGCAATAAGAGGAATGTCCTTGCGCTCTGGCAATTCAAACAGACGTTGGATGACCTGTTTGTTTTTCCGTTTTTCCATTTGATTGTGCTTATAAGGATACGTAACATGCGGATCGGTTTTTGGATCGAAATCCTCCAGGTCAATCCCATTTAAAATACCTTTTGTTTTTCCTCGTTCTTGATGAAGCAATCCGTGCAAGCCTTCGCCAAAGGCAGGGGTTTGTATTTCCTGAGCATATGTTGGGCTTACCGTTGTAACCCGGTCAGAATGGACGAGTGCTCCCTTCAAAAAATTGATCGCACCGTCCATCTCTAATCCAGCAAAGTGCTCTGGCGCAAAGTGAAGCAATTCGCGAAAAACATCAAGGGGAAAGGCTCCTTGATAGCGAAGGTTATGGATTGTGAACACCGTTGGTACGGGATTTTCGACGGAACCCGTTTTCATATAGGCAGGAATAAGACCTGACTGCCAATCATGGCAATGAATTAAATCAGGTGATTCATCAAGGAACGGTAAAGAGCTAAGAACAGCATGATTAAAAAATGTGAACCGTTCAGCCTCATCGAGATAGCCGTAAAGGCGTTCCCGCTTAAAGTAATATTCGTTATCGATGAAGTAGTAGGTCACTCCTTGATATACAAACTGCTCCAGTCCACAATATTGATTTCGCCATGTGACGGAGACCGTGAACGATTTTTTTAACGTTAATTGGTTCTGCCATTCGTCAGAGAGGTGTCCATATTTTGGTAGGATGACGGAAACATTGATCCCTTGCTTTAAAAGAGCTTTTGGGAGCGAACCGAGAACGTCGGCAAGTCCCCCTGTTTTGAAAAAAGGGCTGCATTCTGAAGCGACGTGTAACACATTCACTGTTGTTCTCTCCTTTTACGTGAGCTTAATTTACATGGCTTTACGTTTGGCAATGACAAACGGCTGTTCAGGGGCTCCAGCAAATTGTCGGTTCGGTGATATAAGGATATCTTTATCAAGGATGACATGGTCTAGGTGGGTATCCTCATGAATGTAACAACGCTGCATAATGATCGAGTTTTTAATCGATACCCCTTTAGCCACATACACGCCGCGAAACAAGATCGAGTTTTCAACATGACCTTCAATGACGCAGCCGTTTGCAACTAAAGAGTTCGATACTTCTGAGCCGTTCACATACTTTGCTGGCGGTTCATCTTTAATTTTTGTATAGATAGGGGAACCAGCTAAAAAGAGCGATTGGTAGATTTCTGGCTTTAAAAGGTTCATGCTATGTTTGTAGTAGCTAGCAACAGAAGAAATGATTGAGAGATAGCCTTTATATTCATACGCGCGAATTGCGAGCTCATTAAGATTGCTCATAATACCGTCTACAAACAAATCTTGCTTGTGGTACCCTATGCAGTGATTTAAAAGCTCTAGGAGTAAATCTTTGCGAATAATGTACATTTGCATATAAAGATTCGGATTCATTTCGTCATTGGTGATACTTTTCACATTTCCAAACGAATCAAACTCAAGCTTCATTCGATACCGATCCTCTGGTTCAAGCTGATCCACTTTTTTATATAAAACGGTCACATCCGCTTTCGTTTCTTGGTGTCTTTTGAAGGCATCCTCGTAATCAACCTTCGAGATGAATTGACTTCCACTAACAAGGACGTGATCGGCGTTTCCGCGATGAAAGAAATCACGATGGTTATGAAAGTGACGTAAATCTCCTTTCGAAATGTCGGTAGGATCATTCCAATCAGGAGGAAGGATAAATAATCCACCTCGTTTTCGATTTAAATCCCATGGAGCACCTGTTCCTAAGTGATCCATAAGGGAGCGATATTTATTTCGGGCAAACACGGCGATATCTTGGATGCCGCTATTCACCATATTGGAAAGAACAAAATCAATCATCCGGTAGCGTCCGCCAAACGGGACACCTGCTACGCTGCGAAAATACGTAAGCTCGTGCAACAGGTCTTGATCGTGATCGAGGTTAACAACACCCATAAGTGATTTCATTTGATCCAGCTCCTTTATCATCATTGATTTGCTGCAATTGAAGGGGAAAATTCAGTATCTTTATCGATGACGAGAATATCATCTGGATCGCTTGGAGCTAAGTGAGTACCTGATGGGATGCACGCTCCTTCCATAATAATTGTTCGCCGAAGAACGACATTTTCTCCCACTTTTACATTTGGCATTAACACAGATTCAAAGACTGAGGAGTTTGCACCGATATGGACACCAGGAAACAAAATGGATTGCTCCACATTTCCATGGACGACGCACCCTTCATTTACGAGTGAGCATCTAACGTAGGCTCTCGTCGAAATATATTGAGGTGGTTGGTTACGATTGACCGAATAAATCCGCCAAGACGGATCATTTAACATCAGAGAAGAATGTTCATCCAGTAAGTCCATATTAGCTTCCCAATAACTTTTGATTGTTCCAACATCTTTCCAATAACCTTCAAACGGGTAGGCGACAAGCTTTAAATCTTTTGCGAGCATTTTCGGAATAATATCTTTACCAAAGTCATGGCTCGAGTTTGCTTGCTTCGCATCTTGGATCAGATAGGATTTTAGTACAGACCAATTAAAAATATAAATGCCCATTGAAGCGAGGTTGCTTATCGGTGTGGTCGGTTTTTCTTCAAATTGGGTAATCGTCATCTCCTCATTTGTATTCATAATGCCAAAACGACTCGCTTCTTCCCATGGGACTTCAATGACTGAAATCGTAGCATCAGCCCCGAGTTTTTTATGATGGCTAAGCATGCGGTCGTAGTCCATTTTGTAAATGTGATCCCCTGATAAAATGAGGACATATTCAGGATCATACTGCTCAATGTAGTATCTGTTTTGGTAGATGGCGTCAGCGGTACCTTTGTACCAAGAGCCTCCTTGTTTTTCGATGTAGGGAGGGAGAACGGTCACTCCCCCGTGACGTCGATCTAAATCCCAAGGACTCCCGATTCCAATGTGACCGTTTAAGGCGAGCGGTTCGTATTGGGTAAGAACACCAACCGTATCGATACCTGAGTTCGTGCAATTGCTCAATGGGAAATCGATAATTCGATATTTCCCCCCAAAATAGACAGCTGGCTTTGCTAACTTTCTAGTCAGTTGACCAAGCCTCTTTCCTTCTCCTCCTGCAAGGAGCATTCCTACAATTTCTTTTTTCATTCGCATCCACCTCGCCCTGTTTAATCGATGTAAAGAATAGATAGTTGAAATATATATAAATGAAACATTCATCTCTATGTAAGAGAGAACGGTTTCAATTCCTAGTTTTTTCAGAAATTGCCTTCGTCTATAAAGATACAGAAAAATCGGAACATTCCGCGCGAAACTTGTCGATTTTTGAAAAGAAATGATAGATAATTTAGATTGAATATACTAAAATATAAGAGGACTAAAGTTTTAGGTCGTTTGATTGATCGACATGACTTGAAAACCGATTAAATGATAATGTATTCCTAATTTAAAGAGGTTGTCCAAGCCATTGTCAGTCATCTCGTTATAAATTTAAAATGAAAAATAGGTAGAATTTATTGGTAAAAAAGTCATTTGACTCAGATTGAACACATATCGAATCAGAGTCAATGTAATTTGCATAATTGGAGGTCGATCAATGAATCACAAACATGTAAATGCTATTTGTCGTGCTACAAGAGGAATTTTAACCAATCATTTCGGTGTGGAAGCTACACCGAAAAACCCTAGTGCTGGATCTGGAAATATCCCATCAAATGATGTGGCCGTGATCTTAGGTGTTAAAGGAGAGTTACGTGGACAAATTATCTGTTCGTTTTCAGATAGAACCGCCAAAAAACTCGTCAGCATTATGATGGGGGGGATGGAAATCCATCAGCTAGATCAAATTGGTTGGAGCGCCGTTCAAGAATTCGGCAATTGGGTAGCAGGAAACACAGCAACTGAACTTTCAAAGGAAGCCTGTATTATTGATGTTACGCCACCAGTTGTCAACGAGGGTAATTCTACATTTCGCTCTGCGGCACCGTTCATTACGGTTCCCTTAACGAGTCAAATTGGAGATATACAAGTGCATATTTCGGTAAAAAACGATTAGAAGTATTAAACGTAAAAGGCTCAGATTAGAAGTATTAAACGTAAAAGGCTCATTGGATGTTCAATGGGCTTTTTTTCACTTAAAAAAGTTAAAGCGAGTGTTCTGTGTGGTTATAATTGGAGTGAATCTGATTGTTCTTTTGAAGATCAAGTGTGTTCGCAAAAAGAAAGATTAAGAGAGTATGATATAAGCAAGATATCTGTTGTATGTTGTGCACAATTAATGAAATGTGTCTCACATATTTAATTCAATTATAAATCACGAAAGAAGAGAGAGTCTACAGAAAAAATGGACTTTTACGGGAATTTTATGTAACAAAAACTGACGTAAGTCGAGGGATTTTTTTTAGGCTTTATGACTGTTCAACAATGAAAAAACAGGGTAAACTCTCTATGGAAACCTTTAAATAAAGATGTTTCTTTGGTTATTTTTATAAGTGGGAAATCAGCTTTAGATAAATGATCGGTGCGAGGGGTGTAGAATATTGTCAAAAATCGATATGTCGAAGTTCGAAAAGAAAATGATCTTGCGCAACATCCGCGAGGACGACTTTGATACCATCATAGCGATGCAACAAATTTGTTTTCCTAATATGGAGCCATGGAAACGCGAGCATTTAGAAAGTCATTTGAAAATATTCCCTGAAGGGCAATTTTGTGTTGAGTACGATGGTAAGGTGATTGGCTCTTGTGCAAGCTTAATCATAAATTTTGATGAATACGACGACCAACATACGTGGGACGAAATTACAGACAATGGTTTTATCACGAATCATGATCCAGAAGGGTACAACCTGTATGGAATTGAAGTGATGGTTCATCCTGAATATCGGCGGATGAAAATCGGTCGACGGCTATACGAAGCGAGAAAAGATTTAGCTAGACAGCTTAATCTAAAAAGCATCATTATTGGGGGGCGTATTCCAAACTACTACAAACATGCAGATCAAATGACGCCCAGACAGTATGTAGAAGAAGTGATGATGCATAACATTTATGATCCCGTACTTACCTTTCAAGTAATGAATGGCTTTACTTTAAAACGAGTGAATAATAACTATTTACAAGATGACAAAGCTTCGATGAAATATGCGACGTTGATGGAGTGGAACAATATTGACTATCGTCCAAGTTCGCCGAAGCGTCAATTTAAGACTGCGTTCCCAGTGCGAATTACGACCATTCAGTACGAGATGAAAAAGATTTCATCATTTGAGGATTTTGCTATCCAATGTGAATATTACACGGATGTGGCCGCTAGCTATCAATCAGACTTTGCCGTTTTCCCAGAAATCTTTACACTACAGCTCCTTTCGTTTTTACCAGAAAAAAGCCCGAGCTTGGCGATTCGCCGATTAACCGAATTTACCGAAGATTATATTGAACTATTTACGAACTTAGCGATCAAATACAACATTAACATCATCGGTGGTTCTCATTTCGTTGAAGAGGATGGGAAAATTTACAACATTGCCTACCTCTTCAGACGGGATGGGACGATTGAGAAACAATATAAACTCCACATTACACCAAACGAACGCAAATTTTGGGGGATTACTGGTGGCGATGAAGTACGGGTGTTTGATACAGATTGTGGAAAAATCGCGATTCAAATATGCTACGACATTGAGTTTCCAGAACTTGCTCGAATTGCCGTCGATAAAGGAGCCAACATTATTTTCACGCCGTTTTGTACGGACGACAGGCAAGGGTATTTGCGCGTTCGTTACTGCTCACAAGCTCGTGCCATTGAAAATCAAGTCTATACGGTCTTATCTGGTACGGTCGGAAATCTCCCTGACGTGGAAAACATGGATATTCAATATGCTCAGTCTGGGATTTTCAGCCCTTCGGATTTCACTTTTGCCCGAGATGGTGTTGTTGGGGAATGCAGTCCGAATATTGAAACCGTCGTGGTAGGTGATGTGGACTTGGAAATTCTCCGCCGTCACCGAAGAGCAGGAAGTGTGAACCAGCTTCGAGATCGTCGCCATGATATATATGGCATACAATACAAAAAATAAAGGGAGAAGAGACTGGGACAACACTAGCCAAACGTAATAAAAAAGGTTCGGATCATTTTATTTTGATGATCTGACCTTTTTTCTGTTTTATTTATGGGATCGTCTGTTGTTTGCTTGGCGTTTACTGCCGTGGCTTTACGTAAGTTCACAGCTATGAAAGGAAACCCTCATTCATTTCTGACATTTTCGTTGCCCCTTACGGCCAATCGAGTGAAACGTATAAAAACTTTATCATATTCCCAACAGGTTGAAATCCTTACTTGTCAAAATCACGAGACGCCTGCAACAAAAGCAAGAGTTGAAGATCCATCGGGGCATTTTCCCCGTCATAGCTGAAGCCTAATCCCGCGCAACAATCAATCCCATATAAAAAACACTCTTATTAACTGTGTTTTGTCCCGACCTCCTCCTTTGCAAGGCCTACACAGAGGTAGGCAGAACGGCAAAACCGACGCTTTGCGCTTTTTAATGATTTGATTAATTGCGTATCAGACGCATGAAATTAAAAAAGATTGGAAAGGATGATGAGCGAGAAACTATTAAGGAGCGGGAGCGATTGAAATACGAACGCCAGCACATTCCAGTCAATCACATAAATCTAGTTTTCATCATTGCTCTTATGGCTGTCATTGTTTCTAGTATGTTGATGACCGTTATGACAAAGGAGCAGCTGATCACCGATTGGGAAAAAGAAGTAGTCGGCCTGGAAGAAGGAGTTATGAGCGGTAAAGCAACAGATATTCACGTCTTTTTGTACGATGAAAACCGTGAACCAATCAAAGATGCCAATGTAAGTGTTACGTTCGATAAACCTGGGGCCGTTCATCAATTAAATAAAATTATGCACCATGTAGAAGATGGGCTTTATGAGACGGAAGTCATCTTTTCGGATGGAGGTCATTGGATTGGAGAACTAGCGGCTCAAAGGGGACAAGAGATTTTTTACGATCAATTTCTTTTTGATGTACACGGTTCGGCCATTAGTGAGCAACATCGAGACCCTGACGATCACTTTCACTTAGGTGGAGGTACACCAAGCAATTGAACAATATGTCCCCTTAACCTTCAGTTGACAGAATGCCGACAGACTGGTTAAATCGTTTAAAGCAAGATGTCAAAGAGAAAATAAGGGGATAAGGAATGAGCGGATTTTTCGAACAACAACAAATTCTACCAGCTGCTAGAACAACGAAGGAACTGGAGCGCTTTTTGGAGACGGAATACAAATACATCGTGTTATTAAATAGCCATGTGGCTCAGCTCCGTAGTTTAATGAGGTTAGTCAAAGCGAAAAAGAAACATCTGTTCCTTCATGCTGATCTTGTCCAAGGATTGAAAACGGATGAGTTCGCTGCGCAATTTTTAGCCCAAGAGATCCGTCCCTATGGGCTGATTTCTACAAGGAAAAATGTTGTATTGACTGCGAAAAAGCACAAGTTAGTTGCCGTGCAACGGCTTTTTTTACTAGATTCTCAAGCCCTTGAGTCTAGCTACAAGCTCCTTGAGATTACCCAGCCAGATTTTATTGAAGTGTTACCAGGCGTTATGCCCCATATTATTAAAGAGGTCTTTGAACATACGAAAATCCCGATCATCGCCGGCGGGCTTGTTCGCACAAGGGATGAAGTGGATGCTGCGCTTAGTTCTGGGGCGGTTGCCGTGTCCACTTCGAAAAAGGAATTGTGGAGATAATGTAGAAGAATGCAAAAATTTTGCAAAAAACTTTTGTTGACAGCGTTTACAAACATGTGATTAAATAAAGGCAAGTTAATAATCCTGTGACGGAGATTTGGAGATCAACAATCATTCTAACGAGCAAGCTTGTTAGAACATTTGTTGATCTCTTTTTTTCGTCATCATTTTTTAAGAAAAAGGGGGAAATGAGAGATGTCACCGTTTTTAGGAGAAGTAATTGGCACGATGATTTTGATTATTTTAGGGGGCGGTGTTGTAGCTGGCGTTGTTCTAAAAGGAACAAAGTCAGAAAATGGTGGATGGATTGTCATCACCGCTGCTTGGGGATTAGCGGTAGCAACTGCTGTCTATTGTGTAGGTCAAATTAGCGGGGCCCATTTAAATCCTGCAGTAACGATTGGATTGGCACTTGTCGGGGCGTTTGAATGGAGCCAAGTGGCAGGATATATTGTCGCACAAATGCTCGGTGCGATGATTGGGGCAACGCTCGTCTTTTTACACTATTATCCTCATTTTAAAGCAACCGAGGATCAAGGTGCTAAACTGGCTGTTTTCTCAACAGATCCAGCGATCAAACATTTACCTGCGAACTTTTTTAGTGAAGTGCTAGGAACGTTTGTATTAGTACTTGGTATTCTAGCAATCGGTGCCAATGAGTTTACCGAAGGATTGAACCCACTTATTGTCGGCTTACTTATCGTCGTCATTGGTTTATCTCTCGGTGGTACAACTGGCTATGCGATCAACCCGGCCCGTGACCTAGGTCCGCGCATTGCCCATTTCTTGCTGCCGATTCCAGGTAAAGGTTCATCCAATTGGAGTTACGCCTGGATTCCAATCGTCGGTCCGATTATTGGAGGGGGCATTGGGGCGCTAACGTATGCAGCGCTGTTCGAAGGCATCGTCTACTCGGCTCTTTGGTTATTTTTAGCTGCGTTTGCTCTCGTTCTCCTATATGCTAGTTTCATAGAGAAGAAGCACGAGGCAAAAGGAAAAGATCAACCGGTTGCAATGGCGAAATAAATTTTAAGAAAAATTGGGGGAATGTGGTATGACAAAAAAATATATTTTAGCGCTGGATCAAGGAACAACAAGTTCACGGGCGATCTTATTTAATGAAGCAGGGGAAATTATCGGGATTGAACAGAAAGAATTTCAGCAAATTTTCCCTAAGCCTGGCTGGGTCGAGCATGATGCAAATGAAATTTGGGCATCGGTCCTGTCAGTCATCGCCGGTGTTTTATTAAAAACAAATGTAGAAGCGAAAGAAATTGCCGCCATTGGCATTACCAACCAACGGGAAACGGCAGTAGTATGGGAAAAAGAGTCCGGACGTCCAATTTACAATGCCCTTGTATGGCAATCTAGACAAACGGCTGATATTTGCGAACGCCTAAGAGCGGAAGGGTATAGTGAAATGGTCACGGAAAAGACGGGTCTTCTCATCGATCCGTATTTCTCAGGTACGAAAGTGCGGTGGATTCTTGATCATGTGGACGGAGCACAAGAACGAGCTGAACGAGGAGAGTTGTTGTTCGGTACGATTGATACGTGGCTCATTTGGAAGTTGAGCGGTGGAAAGGCTCATGTGACCGATTATTCCAATGCGTCGCGAACGTTGCTCTACAATATTTATGAGCAGTGTTGGGATGACGAACTGTTAAAGATGCTAAATGTACCACGGGCGATGCTTCCTGATGTACGTCCTTCATCGGAGGTGTATGCCGAGACGGTATCCTACCATTTCTTCGGGGAGGAAATACCGATTGCAGGCGCCGCAGGAGACCAGCAAGCTGCACTGTTCGGTCAGGCGTGCTTTGAAAAGGGAATGGCGAAAAATACGTATGGTACAGGATGCTTCATGTTAATGAATACTGGAGACCAAGGGGTGAAGTCAAAGCATGGGCTGTTGACGACCATCGCCTGGGGCCTCGACGGAAAAGTGGAGTATGCCTTGGAGGGAAGTATTTTTGTCGCTGGCTCCGCGATCCAATGGCTGCGAGACGGTCTCAGAATGATGAAATCGGCGAAGGAATCGGAAGGCTATGCAACGAAGGTCACATCCGCTGATGGGGTTTATGTTGTGCCAGCATTTGTAGGCCTTGGAACACCGTATTGGGATTCGGATGTAAGAGGCGCCGTCTTCGGTCTGACAAGAGGAACGTCAAAAGAGCATTTCATTCGTGCCACACTGGAGTCTTTAGCGTATCAAACAAAAGATGTCTTGCAGGCAATGGAAGCTGATTCAGGTATTTCGTTAAAAACGCTTCGTGTCGATGGTGGAGCGGTGGCTAATAACTTCCTTATGCAGTTCCAAAGTGATCTGCTAGGGGTGTCGGTGGAACGACCGACCGTTCAAGAAACAACAGCACTCGGGGCAGCTTATTTAGCCGGTTTGGCTGTCGGTTTCTGGACATCAAAAGAAGAAATTACGAACAACTGGAACCTAGAACAGAAATTCACTGCCGAAATGGAAGAAGCTGATCGAGCAAAACTATATGAAGGTTGGCAAAAGGCTGTTCGCGCCGCACAAGCCTTTAAATAAATGTCAGATGTCCCTTAGAGCTTACTAGGTTCTGAGGGATCTTTTTTTCGTTCAAGATGTTCAGTGAACATGGAATCTATTTGTCTCCAATGACACGTTCAGGTACAATCATGATGAAGATGAATCCTTATGTGTGGAATAAATGAAGGAGAGGGCCAGCATGCCAGTAGCAGGAAGCTTTCAATTAATGAAGTCTATGAATCGCTCGCTCATATTAAATACGATTCGTTTAGATGGGCCGATTTCTCGGGCTGATATTGCGAAAAAAACGAAGCTGACACCTCCAACAGTAACGAATATCGTTGCAGAATTGATCGAGGAAAAGCTTGTTCGTGAGAGCAAAATGGGAGAGTCTAGAGGCGGAAGAAAGCCTATTTTATTAACGATTGACGCGAAAAACTCCTTTGTGATTGGCCTTGATGTAGGAGGGTACCGCGTCCGTGCAGTGCTTACAGATTTAAATGGAGAAGTGGAAGGGCAAACAACGGTTGAGCTATCTTCTGACTTAACGGAAGAAACGTTGATCGATCAGTTGATAAAAATAACTGTAACGCTTTTTGAACAGTGTAAGATGCAAAAAGATAAAGTAATCGGTATCGGAATTGGTATGCATGGGATCGTCGATCATCAAAGTGGTATGGCCGTGTTCGCTCCCAATTTCCAATTGACGAACATCGACCTGAAAACACCGTTTGAGAGCACATTTGATGTCCCTGTGTTTGTGGAAAATGACGCTCGTGCTCTTGCACTTGGAGAAACGTGGTTTGGTAATGGGCAAGGGATTGATCATGTCATTTGTGTAAATGTAGGTGTCGGAATTGGTGCGGGGATCGTATTAAATAAGCGTCTTTTTCACGGTGTCCACGGAATTGCAGGAGAGATTGGCCATACAACGGTTGATATTCATGGGAAAAAGTGCACATGCGGTAATTATGGCTGTCTGCAAACAGTCGCTGGTGGGAATATGTTAAAAGAACGGGCGATCCACGACATCGCTTCAGGACGAAAAACGATGCTTTTGGAAAAAGTAGAAGGCGACATGGACCGCATTTCAGGAGAGATCATCCATCAATGTGCCTTAGCCGGAGATCCTTTATCGATCGAAATTCTTGAGGAGGCAGGAAAATACCTTGGGATTGGCATTACGAACATCATCAATTTTATTAATCCAGATCGAATCATTGTCGGTGGAGGTGTTTCAAAAGCAGGTGATTTTGTCTTAGAGCCGTTACGAAAAATGGTAAAAGAGCGAGCGTTAACAGCAAAGGCGAGGGAAACCGAAGTAGTCACAGCCGAGCTCGGAGAATGGGGGACGGCGATCGGAGCTGTTACTCTTGTGTTAGAGGATTTATTTGCACCGATTTATCAAAACAGAGAAGCATAAACCGTAATAAAGTAAGCGGTTTCCCCTTGCATTTTTTCCGATGAGCCAGTATACTATAGGTAAGTTAATGAATTGGTCGGAGATTAGGAGAGGCCACAACACTTGGTGATTGCACCAAGATGTTGTGGTCTCTTTTTTTCGATCCATTGGTAAAAAACGACATCGTTTCAAGAGGAGGAGCGCACAATGTTTTCAGCAAAGAAAAGAGATAAATGTATTGGCGAGATGAGTGAAAAGCAACTGGACCTTCTAGTCATTGGAGGGGGGATTACAGGTGCAGGAATTGCCCTTGATGCGCAAGTGCGAGGAATTCAGACCGGTCTTGTGGAAATGAATGATTTCGCATCTGGAACTTCAAGCCGTTCAACAAAACTTGTCCATGGCGGTTTACGCTATTTGAAGCAATTTGAAATTAAGCTTGTGGCTGAGGTGGGGAAAGAGCGTGCAATTGTTTATGAAAATGCCCCACATGTAACGACTCCCGAGTGGATGTTACTGCCGATTTTTAAAGATGGTACGTTCGGCAAATTTTCCACATCGTTAGGGTTGAAAGTCTATGATTATTTAGCCGATGTGCGAAAAGATGAGCGGAGATACATGCTAAATGAAAAGCAAACACTTGAAAAAGAGCCGCTTCTCAGAAAAGAAAATTTAAAAGGTGGCGGAATCTATGTCGAGTATCGAACAGATGACGCGCGTTTAACGTTAGAGATTATGAAAGAAGCTGTTGCAAGAGGGGCAGTCGCCCTTAACTATATGAAAGTGGAATCATTCATATATGACCAAGGCAAAGTGGTAGGCGTTGTTGCGAAAGATCGATTAACAGATACCACTCATACAATTTATGCGAAAAAAGTAGTCAACGCAGCAGGTCCATGGGTGGATACGCTAAGAGAAAAGGACCGTTCAAAGCATGGGAAATATTTAAAACTATCAAAAGGTGTCCATCTTGTCGTAGATCAATCTCGTTTTCCGTTACGACAAGCCGTCTATTTTGATACGGAATCGGATGGGCGAATGATTTTTGCCATTCCTAGAGAAGGAAAGACTTACATTGGCACGACCGATACGTTTTATGATAAAGATATCGCTTCCCCGCGTATGACCGTGGAGGATCGTGACTATATTCTTGCTGCGGCGAACTACATGTTTCCTAGCTTAAACCTTACAGCTGACGATGTAGAGTCTAGCTGGGCAGGATTACGTCCTCTCATCCACGAAGAAGGAAAAAAGGCATCTGAAATTTCTCGTAAAGATGAAATCTTCTTTTCCGATAGCGGACTCATTTCCATTGCAGGCGGAAAGCTAACCGGCTATCGAAAAATGGCCGAGCGAACTGTAGATGCCGTTGCACAGGGATTAAATGTGAACGAACCATGCACGACAGCAGCTATCCGCTTATCGGGTGGGCTAGCGGAAGGTGCGCAAGGATTCCCGCGCTTTTTAGACGAAGCGAGCCGCAAAGGGGCAAAACTGGGCTTTGACGCTGATGAAGTGAGACGTCTTGCAAAGCTGTACGGTTCAAATGTTGATCATGTGCTTAACTATGCTCATGAAGGAAAAGAAGAGGCAGAACATTATGGACTTCCAGCGTTGTTGCTTGGGCAACTACAGTATGGAGTGGAACAGGAAATGGTCGCCACCCCTTTAGACTTTTTTGTCCGGCGTACAGGTGCCCTGTTCTTTAATATCTCGCTGGTTCATCAATGGAAAGAGGCTGTTCTTCGTTGGATGGCGGAAGAGTTTTCTTGGACGGAAGAAGAGAAGACTCGATTTCAAAAAGAATTAGAGATTGAGCTAAAAATGGCTGTCGATCCACTGTTTCAAGTAGAGCCAACAACGGTGTAAACATAAGAATCAAAAAAAGTGACTCTATGTAAATAGGGTCACTTTTTTGTCGTTTATTCACTTTCAGCTTCGAGATCTAATTCTTCCCATGTAATGGTGACGCCCCACTCATTCGCCAACGCCTCAAGTTCATTAGTATATTGATCATACAAAGTAACATACTCATCCATTAATTGATAGGCCCCTTCATCCTCGTGATCCGCTAACCATAATTCGTTTCCTTCAATTAAGGCTTCGTATGATGCAATAAGGAGGTCATGAACTTCCAAGAGCTCCTCATCGTCAAATTGCTCGCGCACGTCGACTGCTTGATTCAAGAAGTCTCTCATCCCAGGTAAAAGTTTATTTTCAGTAAAGTTCAAGAGTTCCTCTTCAGACAGGATGGTTTCTTCCTCCATCAATAATAGGAGGTGGGCACTATCCATATCATTGGTTGACTCTAGATACTCCATCATCGTATCAGATTTACCTGAAAAAAGGCCGACTAACGTGCTACACCCACTGAATATGAAAAGTAGGGCAGTAAATAAGCTAATAACTGCAAGTTTTTTCCCCATACTCGATCTTCTTCCTCTCTTTTCTTTATCTTTTTTTGTTTTGTCAAACAGTCGAATGATGGTTTCACTTGACCATCTTACAGAACTGTAGGGTGGAGGTCAATAAATTTGTTGGAAATTGTTGAAAAATGTAGATTTACTACCATTTTCCTTTGTGGGTCTAAAGATCTATCTGGTATGAAAGAGTCCGGTGTAGTGTATTTTCATTTGTTGCATCATTTTAACAGATTCATACATATTTTGCATTTGCTTTCTAATACTAATGGCAATGCGAATCGCGTGATTCAATCTATGGTTAATTGTTAAGTCATGAATAGGAAAGGGGTGCAGCTATGAGCTTTTTCAAGAGGAAAGGTTTTCGAAGGCTTAATCACCAAGTAACAGAAAAAATCGAGGAGCGCCTCGAACAACAACCTAAGCATATTTCAACAGATCTAATCGAAAACCTTCAACAGGTAAAGAATATTTTTACTCATTGTGAAGACTTAGTTGTGCTCCATTGGCGATACGGATCGGAAATGGCTCATACGGCTTTTTCCGTTTATTTTGACTCCCTTGTTCAGCGTAAAATGGTGAACTATATGAAGGCTTCGTTGCAAGATTTGGTCCCCTATGAAGTTGGTCCAGGGGAGGAAGTGACCCCAGACGACATCATTTCCCATTTTGAACAAAACATTGCGTCAGCTCATTCTCATCGTCTTGTTAAAGATTTTGATGACGTAATTGAAAAAATAACAAATGGTCACATTGTCATTTTTTTTAATCAGTGGGACAAAGCCCTTGCGTATAAGGCGATTAGTGTCGAAACAAGGCAAGTTGACGAACCGCCTACTGAACCGGTCATTAAGGGACCACGAGAAGGGACGATTGAGAATTTAGATAAAAACATTGGCCTAATAAGAGGGCGGTTGAAGTCAGCAAACTTTAAAATTGAAATGTTTACATGTAAAGGTGAGACCCGTACGAGAGTAGCTTACGGATACGTCGATGGGTTAGTGGATCCAAAAGTCCTTGCCGAGTTTAAACAGCGAGTCAAATCGATTCCTGAGGGGGATATTTTGGAAACATCCTACATTGAAGAGTTGATCGAGGATTCGACCTATTCTCCATTCCCCCAATATCGTTATACAGAACGGCCAGATACTGCCGTTGCAGCACTACTGGATGGGAAAATAATCGTCATGGTCGACGGAACGGGATCGATCCTCATTTGTCCGAGCTTGTTTGTAGAATTGATGCAATCAAGTGAAGATTACTACCAGCGAGCGGTGTTTGCGAGCAGCATTCGATTTTTACGAGTAATCGCTCTTATGATCGCGTTAACCCTACCGGCTCTTTATATCGCATTAACGACGTTCCACCCTGAACTAATACCGACCGTTCTCCTCCTTGCGATTATTGATGCCAGGGAAGGGATTCCGTTCCCTTCCTTAATCGAAGCATTAATTATGATGATTTTCTTTGAACTGTTGCGAGAAGCAGGAGTCAGGCTCCCTCGGCCCGTTGGTGCAGCTGTTAGTATCGTCGGCGCTCTCGTGCTAGGAGAAGCAGCGATTCAAGCAGGAATTGCTTCCCCGATTATGGTCATTGTCGTTGCCTTAACAGGAATTGCTTCCTTTGCGTTACCACAGTATACGTTTGCTATCGCGCTTAGGCTTTTGCAATTTCCACTCATGGTCTTGGCGGCACTTCTAGGTGGATTTGGCCTAATGATCGGCTTAATCTTAATTTGGCTTCATCTAGTCAGTCTGCACTCGTTAGGCCAGCCTTATTTAAGTCCTGTTGGGCCGTTTAAATTCAGAGAACTTCGAGATGTGTTTATCAGGGCGCCATTTAAAACGTTGATCAAATCACCACGAAAACGTCCATATGAAGTAAGGGGTGATTAAGACGTATGCTCTTAATATGGAGAAGAATTCCTATGAAAAAATACCTTTCCCGTCTTCTTGTCTTGTGTTTGCTGTTCTCCCTTATGAGTTGCGATGGCCTAGAGCTCACCGAACGAGCTTTTGTAATTGGGCTCGCACTCGATGAGACAGAGGCAGGGAATATTATGTTAACCACTCAACTATACCGCCCTTCACCCGAAGGGGCAGTCGGACAGATGGGAGGCGGGAAGGCAGGACAAAATTATCTCAACATTCAAACATCAGCAGAATCGGTTACAAAGGCTCTTCGTAACATTCCAATGCACATTGGTCGCAAAGCACAGTGGAGCCATATTAGTTCGATCTTAGTGGCCGAGAGATTGGCAGAAGAAAGAGGAGTTGCTGAACTTCTAGAGTTTTTTTATCGTGATCATGAACCACGAATTATTTCGTCGATTGCTGTAACAGAAGGGAAAGCTAGCGATTTTTTGAACATTGCCCCATTGATGGAGATGACCCCAGGGCACCAACTGTTAGTGAATGAAGAGGGGGCTCACACGTTTGCCAATAAAAGCATTGAAACGAGGTTGCTCAAAATTGCCCTGCAATTACGAAGTGAGGTAGGGAATGCGGTCATTCCGTTAATCCATAAAGAGGATGTCCATCCCCAGCCTTCCGCGACAGTATCGGGTGTGGGCTTATTGAAGGACGGAAAGCTAGTGGACAAGCTGTCCCCTGATTTAGTGGAGTACTTACAAATAATTCGAACGGACTATCAAAACGGAATGATCCAATTTCCTTGTCCGGGAAAGAAAGAAGAACCTCAACAGGTGGAAGTGATTGAAGTCGTCTCAATGGATTCTGCGGTACGCCCAATTATTGAAGGGGATTCCTTGCGCGTATCGATCCCTGTTCGGATGGAGGTGGTCATTCAAGAGTTGGCTTGTTCAGAAACGCTGGAGCCTGAGCAGGAACAAGAGTTTGTTGAATACATAAGCCAATTTTTCGAACAACAAATTTTAACCACCGTCGCTACTTTACAGGAAAAGAAATTCGATGCTATCAACATAGGAAACAAAATTTACGGCAAGGATCCGCAAAAGTGGAAGGAATGGAAGGCTGATTGGGATGAACGCTTTGCTAAAGCTGAATTTTCGGTGGATGTCCAATTGCGAGTCATAAATACAGGCACAATGATTGGAAAGCCTACTTTCACCGAATGACGCTCCTTTTTTATCATTAATTTATACGGTCGAGCGGAGGAACTCAAAATGGTCATTAAGCTCATTGTGATGATAGTCGTTTACGCTGTCATATTAGGTTATGACATACCAAAACTAAAAGAAAAGGAAGGGAAAACAATCGGAGTATACACTGGTCTCATGTTTGTTGCCCTTTATCAGAGTCTTATTTTTGTGTTTGATTTAGACTGGCCTTTTTTGCATACGGCTGTCGATGCCTTATTTCGAGAGCCTGCTCGTCACATTGTTGAATTCTTAGAGGCCCCCCCTTCTTAACGCGCGGCCAAAGTGAGGTGAAAGGGAGTGAAAAGTCAGCAGCGTATTCATGCGCATCAGATGTCTAGCTTGTTTTTCCTTTTATTAATAGGAGCTGCGATCATTAATATACCAGGTCCTCTAATCGGTTATGCGGGAAATGGAGCGTGGTTGTCGATTCTCTTATCAGCGGTTACAGGCTTCATTTTTGTGGCATGTTTACTTTATTTGTATCGAAAATTTCCCCACCTTTCGTTTGTCGAGTACAGCAACAAATTAGTAGGGAAGCCACTTACAATTTTGTTCATGTTACCGTTCATTACGTTGAATTTATATCATCTCAGCGGGAATGCCCTTGATATCAGCTTGTTTATGACTGCAACGATGATGCGGGAAACCCCCTTATATGTTTTTGTGCTTTTAACCTTGTCTATCGTTGCTTTAACTGCACGATTAGGAATTACAGTATTTGCCCGAACTAGTACAGTTCTAAATCTAACTGTTTTCGGGGTTGTATTACTCGTTCTCGCACTAGCAAGTGAGCAATATCAATGGGAGCATTTTTTTCCGGTCATGCCGGACGGTATTAAACCGGTCCTACTAGGGGCATCTTTTTCTTATTCATTTCCCTATGCCGACATCGTTCTCTTTTCGATGCTCTTGCCGTTTGTTGATAAAAGAGAGTATGGCAAGCTTAAAAAGGGAATGTACCTTTCTCTCCTCCTAGGTACCTTTTTATTGGGAGGTATTACATTAAGTACAATCCTCGTGTTCGGCCCAATTGCAGGAGAACGAATATATTCTTTATTCGAAATAGCACGTACCATTCATTTGTACGAAATTATTACAGGTGTTGAAATTTTGATTGGATATTCCCTTATCGCAGGGGCCTTTCTATTGGATGTGATTATACTTTACATTCTTAGCTTAGTCATTGGCCAATTATTTGGAATCAAAGATGAGCAAATAATTGTGTTTCCTTTAGCTCTTATAGGTTTTCTATTCTCAATGGTTATTATTTCTGAAGGCGTAGCGAAATGGAATGAATTTGTTCTAGTTACTGATATTCTTCTTGTTACGATTGTCAATCTCCCTCTGTTCATTTTGACAGCTGTAGCAGCTTGGCGAAGACAAATCGAGTGAAAGCGAGATGTACAGATGAAAGGTCAACAACAGATAACGCCAATCCAATTGTCAATGCTGTTTTTTATCTTTTTAACCGGTTCAGCGGTTATTGTCATTCCGGCCCCACTCATTGGCAACGCTGGCAACGGGGCGTGGCTTTCGTTGCTGCTCTCATTTATCGGAGCCATTGCTCTCCTAGCTACCGTGCTTTCCTTGCATAAAATGCATCCTCGTTTAACGTTTATTGAATACAGTCGTTCGTTAGTCGGGAAATGGCTAACCGTTTTGATCGGCATTCCGTTTGCGTTCACACAATTAAACAGCACCGCTGGGATCGTCCTTGATATTGGGTTGTTTATGACTTCCTCCATGCTTCGGGAGACGCCACTTTACTTGTTTAATCTGATCATCTTTATTGCCGTTGCTTTTACTGCGCGAGGGGGAATCGAGCTATTTGCGCGGATGTTTCCCATGCTTATTATCACAAGTATTTTGTTTATAACGGTTATTCTCCTGCTTGCTGCAGGTCACTACGACATTGAATTCTTACTTCCCGTTATGCCTGATGGTATAAAACCAATCCTCCATGGGACCTATTTTTCTTTTTTGGGCTTCCCATATTCCGAACTCGTCATTTTTTCTATGTTGCTCCCGTTTGTGTCTAACCAAGATTATGTCTCTGTAAAAAAAGGAATGGTGAGTGCGCTTACGTTCAATTGGATTTATTTGGTGGCCGTGACGATTTGTGCATTACTCGTTTTTGGCCCGATTGCAGGGGATAGACCGTATTCCACTTATGAGGTGGCTCGGGTAACGAGGTTTGACATCTTAATTGGCTATTCGCTTATTACAACTTCCTATATGAAGGCGGTGATTACGTTCTATATTTTGTATATGACGATCGTTCATTTGCTGAAAGTCAAAGATCCAAACGTTCTTATCTTTCCACTTGCATTCATTTGCTTTCTTTTTTCTCTCATTCAACTATCGTTGGGGCATGCCCGCTGGGGTGAACATGTAACAGTAGCTGAGCCATTGTTAAAGCTTTGTTCTTACATTATTCCTTTAATTTTCATCGCGATCATTGCTTATTTCAAAAAGAATAAGAAACGAGCAGCAACCTAATGAAATAAGATGTAGGTGACATACCGGAAGCAATATGACAAGGAGGTGTTACGAGTGAATAAGCAACAAATTAGCGCCTTTCAATTTAATGCTGTGTTTTTTTCATTTATTACTGGTTCCACGATCTTAAATGCGCCTGCCCCAATGATTGGTTTTGCTCAAAACGGGGCTTGGCTTTCTGTCGTCATTTCCCTTGCAGGCGGCTTGCTTCTTCTATGGGGGATGCTCTTTTTATATGACAGATTTCCCGATTTAAATTTGATTGAATACAGCCGTAAACTTGTCGGTTCTTGGTTCACTTGGATTTTGGCGATCCCATTTATTACGATGCAGCTTCATAGTACCGCTGGTATTGTCGTGGATGTAGGGTTGTTTATGACGACCACGATGATGCGGGAAACGCCGCTCTATGTATTTGTTTTACTTATTTTTCTCGTTTCCTCGTTAACGGCAAGAGCTGGGATTGAAGCGTTCGCTAGGCTATTTCCGATTCTGATGGCAACGGTTCTTCTGTTTAGCATTTTTGTTATGATTTTAGCGAGCGTTGATTACGATCCTAGCTTTCTCCTCCCTATATTGCCTGATGGGATCAAACCGGTTCTTCTAGGTACTTATTTCTTTTTTGGAATTCCAGTCACCGAAATCATTTTATTTTCAATGCTGCTTCCATATGTTCGTAAGGATGAGCGAACGAAGGTGAAAAAGGGAATGGTTTATGCCCTTATTATTAATCATATCTTGATGATATTGGTGACCGTAAGTACATTGCTCGTCTTTGGGCCGATTGCTGGGGATCGACCATTTTCCATGTATGAAGTGGCACGAACTATCGCCCTTTATGAAGTATTTGAAGGCTCGGAAATTTTGATCGGTTATTCTCTCATTATCGCTTCGTTTATGAAAGATGTTGTCTCACTTTATATGATGAATGTGACCCTTGTCGCCATGTTTAAGTTAAAAGACAAGCAAATCTTTATTTTCCCGCTTGCACTCGTTTCCTTCTTGTTTGCGATGGTGTTCATTTCTCTAGGAGTGAGGACATGGGCCACGTTCGTCACCGTAAGAGAACCGCTCTGGAAAGGAGTGGCTTACGTAGTTCCGCTGATTGTCCTAGTGATTGTCGCTCTAGTAAAAGGAAAAAGGTCTGTTCACCAAGCGGAGAAGATGAATACATTTTCATAAAATGGTGTACCTTGTCCTACAATCAAGTTCCTCCACATAAGCTTTTCAAAGAAATACTAGATAAAATATTAGATTTCATCAAATCACAAAGCAAGCAAGATGATATAATGGAAGAAATAAAGAGGATGGAGGGGACTCGGATGAGTTGGAGACAGCGTTATGAAAAATGGAAAGGCTTTAATGAGCTTGAATTAGAGCTAAAACAATCGTTGGAAGCCATTGGTGGGGACGAACAGCAGCTTGAAGACTGCTTTTATAAAAACTTAGAGTTCGGGACAGGTGGAATGCGCGGAGAAATTGGACCAGGTCCGAACCGAATGAATACATATACAATTCGTAAAGCTTCTGAAGGCTTTGCCCGTTACTTGCTTGAGCAAGGGGAACATGTAAAAGCGCAGGGGGTCGTCATTGCCTATGATTCCCGGCATAAATCACCTGAGTTCGCACGTGAAGCGGCATTGACGATCGGGAAGCACGGAATTAAAGCATACTTATTTGAAGAATTACGTCCAACACCTGAACTATCGTTTGCTGTTAGAAAGCTAGGAGCAGCAGGTGGTATTGTGATCACAGCAAGTCATAATCCACCCGAGTATAACGGCTTTAAAGTATATGGTTCAGATGGATGTCAGCTTCCACCTGAGCCGGCTAATCGACTCGTCAAATTTGTTAACGAAATAGAAGACGAGCTTGTGATTCCTGTTGGGGATGAACGCGAGCTAAAGGAAAATGGAACGCTGGAAATGATCGGTGAAGAGGTGGACGTAGCTTATCACGAGGCTCTAAAGACGATTATTGTCAATCCAGAGCTGCTTGAAGCGTCAGCTAAAGATGTTCGTATTGTGTTCACTCCACTACACGGAACGGCTAATCTCCCAGTTCGGCGTGTGCTGGAAGCAGTCGGCTTTGAAAATGTAACGGTTGTTAAAGAGCAGGAGCTACCTGATCCACAGTTTTCAACGGTTAAAGCGCCAAATCCAGAGGAGCATGCAGCGTTTGCCTTGGCGATTGAGTACGGCAAAAAGACAGAAGCAGATGTGTTGATCGCAACCGATCCTGATGCGGATCGCGTCGGTGTAGCTGTAAAAAATCAAGCCGGTGAATACATTGTTCTGACGGGGAACCAAACAGGGGGATTGATGCTTCATTACCTTCTTTCACAAAAGAAGGAAAAAGGGCAACTCCCAGTTAACGGCATCGCGTTAAAGACGATTGTGACATCTGAGTTTGGCCGCGCCATTGCGGAGGATTTCGGTATCCCTATGGTAGATACATTAACTGGTTTCAAATTTATTGGTGAAAAGATAAAGGAATACGAGCAATCTGGCGAGCATCAATTTTTATTCGGTTATGAAGAAAGCTATGGCTACTTAATTGGGGACTTTGTACGTGATAAAGATGCAGTACAAGCGTGCTTATTAGCGGCCGAAATGACAGCTTACTACAAGTCGCGTGGGATGACCCTTTATGATGGTTTATTAGAGCTGTTTGATCGTTATGGGTATTACCGTGAAGGATTGACATCTATCACATTGAAAGGAAAAGTCGGCGTTGAAAAAATTCAACACGTGTTAAGCCAATTCCGTCAATCGCCCCCGAAACAAGTGAATGACCAACAAGTGGTCGTGATTGAAGACTATCAAACAAAAGAAAAAGTGTCGGTCAAAGAACGAACTGTAGAAGCAATCACGTTACCAACATCAAACGTTTTAAAATATATGCTTGAAGATGGCTCGTGGTTTTGTCTCCGTCCATCAGGAACAGAGCCAAAGCTTAAAATTTATTACGGTGTAAAAACGGAAGCTTTAGAGAAAAGCGAAGCCGCATTAGATGCGGTAAAGCGCGACGTAGAAGAGATCGTGCACTCGTATGTGTAAAAAAAGTTGAGCTGATGCTCAGCTTTTTTTACGTGATTTTAACGACAAATCTGCAAATATATGATAGGATACAATTAATAAATTAAATTAATTAAGTAATTCGTTGAGGAATGGGGGATGGACATGGAAGTTGCTTACAAAGAGGATCTGCTCACATCTTTTGCGGAAGCGTTTTCTTTTGATCGTTTGACTGATGTACGGGTGTTTTTTGCCCCAGGACGTGTCAATTTAATCGGAGAGCATACCGATTATAACGGGGGATACGTGTTCCCAGGTGCATTAACGAATGGGACGTATATGGTGATCAAGCTGCGAGACGACGGGGAATACCATCTAAGAAGCGCCAACTTTGATACATCCGTTGTCTTTAGAAACTCTGACTTACGATTTGATCCAAAGGATGACTGGGGCAATTATCCGAAGGGCATTATTGCCGAGTTGGCAAAGCTTGGAGTGGATCTTCCAGGGGCTACTATTTATTTTTATGGAAATATCCCGAACGGAGCAGGTTTATCATCGTCGGCATCAATCGGAATGGTCACGGCCTATGGACTTACACAATGCTCCGGTGTAGACATTGATCGAGTAACACTCGCTAAGCTATGTCAACGGATGGAAAATGATTTTATCGGAGTAAGTACAGGCTTAATGGACCAATTTGCTGTTGGAATGGGAAAGAAAGATCACGCGTTGTTTTTGAATACGAGCACGTTAGAATATGACCAAGTCCCCCTCATTCTGAAAGGGTATAAACTTGTCATTACGAACTCTAATAAACGAAGAGGGCTAGCAGACTCAAAGTATAACGAACGTCGGCGAGAATGTGAAATGGGCTTAGAGCAGCTGAGAAAGAAACAACCGAATCTAAGCCATTTGGGTGAAGTGACAGAGGAAATGTTCGCTGAATTAGGTCCTGTCATTGAGGATGAACTGATCTATCGCCGCGTTCGCCATGTTGTAACAGAGGATGCGCGGGTACTAGCCGCTGTTTCTGCACTTAAAGCAGGAGAGTTGCAAACGTTTGGCGAGTTGATGAAAGCCTCACATCTGTCGCTTCGTGAGGATTATGATGTAACGGGAGTTGAGCTTGACACGTTATTCGACCTTCAAGCAAGTGCACCTGGGTGTATCGGAACGAGAATGACAGGGGCTGGATTTGGCGGCTGTACGGTAAGCATTGTTCATGAGGAAGAGATTACTGCTTTTCAGACTGTCGTTTCTAAAGGGTATGAGAAAAAAATTGGCTACAAGCCAACCTTTTATGTGACCGAGTTAGGTGACGGTGTGAACGAATGGAAAGGAGGCGCTTAACAATGGCAATTCTTGTGACGGGTGGGGCTGGTTATATCGGGAGTCATACGGTGTTGTTTCTTTTAGAGCAAGGTGAGCAAGTCATTGTTCTAGACAACTTACAGAAAGGGCACGCTGGGGCATTGTCCGATGTGACATTCTATCATGGGGATATCCGAGATGATCAGCTGCTCGATACGATTTTTACGACTCATTCGATCGATACGGTCATCCATTTCGCTGCCAATTCCCTTGTAGGAGAGAGTGTAAAACGACCGATTGAATATTATGAAAACAATGTGATCGGCACCCATACGCTATTGAAGAAAATGCTTGAGCATGATGTAAAGAAAATCGTGTTTTCGTCGACCGCTGCCACATATGGCGAGCCAGTGCAAATTCCGATTCAGGAATCGGATCCGACCATTCCGACAAACCCTTATGGAGAGACGAAGCTCGCGATCGAAAAAATGTTCCATTGGTGTCAAGAAGCTTATGGACTCCAGTATGTTTGCCTCCGCTATTTTAATGCTGCTGGGGCAGATCCGAACGGACGTATTGGCGAAGATCATAGTCCTGAAAGTCACCTAATACCAATTGTTTTACAAGTGGCGTTAGGTCAACGGGAGAGGGTCGCGATTTTCGGTGACGACTATCAAACGGAAGATGGTAGCTGCATTCGAGATTACATTCACGTTATGGATTTAGCCAACGCCCATTATTTAGCATGTGAGCATTTGCGTAAAGATGGACAGTCAGGAAGCTTTAATTTAGGGAACGGGAAAGGCTTTTCCGTCAAGGAAGTGATTGAAGTGTGCCGTCAAGTGACGGGACATCCGATTCCTGCAGAGATAGCACCAAGGAGAAGTGGAGATCCTGCTTCGCTTATCGCTTCCTCAGAAAAAGCACAAACCATTCTTGGCTGGGAACCTAAGTATCCTTCCCTTGAAACGATGGTTGAACATGCGTGGAATTGGCACAAGGAACATCCACATGGGTATTCAACAGAAAACAAAGATAAGCAATGACACGTAAAGATTCATGTCTCTTGATCAAATCTACTAGGAAGAAGGTGGAAGAGTCATGTCACAATCATCAATTGCTATCCAGATTGAAGCGCTACTAACCTATGCCCTGCAGCATGGGCTCATTACAAAATGGGATATAGATGCTAGTCGAAACCGAGTTCTTGACGTATTAGATTTAGATGAACTAGAGCCGGTCGAACAAGTGGACGTAGAGTGCGAGATGCCTTACCCAATACTAGAAAACATTCTCGACTGGGCTGCTGAAAATGGGCGACTGGAAGCAAATACAGTAACGTACCGAGATCTACTTGACACGAAACTAATGGGCGCACTACTCGGCCAGCCATCAGAGACGATTCGGACCTTTTATGAGAGGTACGAACAACAAGGGCCAGAGGAAGCGACGAAAGCCTTTTACGACTTTTCTAAACAAGTTCATTACATTCGGACCGATCGGATTGCCAAGAACGAACATTGGTTTAGTGAAACACCGTATGGCCAGCTAGAAATCACCATCAATCTTTCCAAGCCTGAAAAAGATCCGAAAGCGATTGCGCAAGCGAAGCACCTGCAGGCAAGTTCGTATCCAAAGTGCTTGTTATGTAAAGAAAATGTCGGGTATCGCGGAAGAGTCAATCATCCTGCCAGACAAAATTTGCGCGTCATACCTGTCGAGTTGAATCAAGAGCAGTGGTACATGCAATTTTCGCCCTACGTCTATTACAATGAGCATGCGATTGTGTTCTCTGGTGAGCACGTACCGATGAAAATATCGACGGAAACGTTTGCTCGTCTATTGGAATTTACAGAAAAATTCCCCCATTATTTTATTGGCTCGAATGCCGATTTACCGATTGTAGGCGGCTCGATTTTAAGTCACGATCATTTTCAAGGGGGGAATCATGCGTTTCCGATGGCGAAAGCTAGTATGGAAAAAACGTTTAGCATCAGTCGATTCCCTTCGGTTATAGCCGGGATTGTGAAGTGGCCGATGTCTGTCGTTCGCTTACAAGGAATGGACCGAGAGGAGCTCGTCAAAGCGGCGGACCATGTTTATCATGCTTGGCAAGCATACGGTGATGAGGCGGCGGACATCTATCCGTTTACAGGAGATACACCGCATAATACCATTACTCCCATTGCTAGACGACGGGGAGAATTGTTTGAACTGGATCTCGTTTTACGAAACAATCGAACGAGTAAAGAGCACCCGGATGGCATTTTCCACCCGCACCAAGAAGTTCATCACATTAAAAAAGAAAACATTGGCTTAATTGAAGTGATGGGGCTTGCCGTCCTACCTGGCCGGTTAAAGGAAGAGCTCGAGCTTCTGGCAGAGGCGTTGCTCTCAAGTGATCCAAGGCAGGTGATCGCTCGGTATGAGCAAATTCAAAAGCATGAAGCTTGGGCGCTGGCGATTAAAGAGCGTCATGCTCATTTACATGATAGCAATGTAATGGACATTTTGCGAGATGAAATTGGCAAGGTGTTTGCGACGATTTTGGCCCACGCCGGTGTGTTTAAGCGGACGGGGGAAGGAGCAGCCGCTTTTGACCGTTTCATTTCTACTCTTAATCAATAAGAAAAAAGGAAGTGAGCTTCTCTGGCTACACTTCCTTTTTACGTTCGCGTATCATGAGACGCTGCTGCTCCTCGATAGCATCTAACCGCTGGAGAATAATGTCCATTTTGTCATTAAGATCTTCTAATTCAGGGTTCCACTCTTGGCGCATTTCCAATTCCTTTGCTTTATGTCGAAACACAATAAAGACGATCACAGCCGGAAGGGCAATGGCTGCTAACGGAATCAGCAGCTCAAATGACATAGCTTCCTCAGCTCCTTCTTCTCAATTTAACAGCTGTACCTGTGGCTACACACATAAGCATTCCATCTCGAAGGGTTTCAAAGTCTAGCATCACGCCAACGACGGCATCCGCACCTAATTGAGCCGCTCGGTCTTCCATTTCTCGCACGGCAATTTGCCGACCTTCTGCTAGTTTATCTTCATAAGCTGCGCTTCGTCCGCCGATCACATCGGAGATTCCTGCAAGAAAGTCGCGAACGACATTTGCTCCCATAATCGCTTCTCCATTTACAATGCCGACATAGTCTGTAATTTCATGTCCTTCAACAGAGTGAGTAGTAGTAGAAATCATGTCATTGGTTCCTCCTCAAGGTTTAAGAAATTTGTTTCGCTATTTATACGAAGGAATCCTCTTTTTCGTTTCAAATTGTTCCAATATGAGAGAGTTTCACTACTTTAGAGGGGAGGATGAAATGTTTAGTAGTCATGATCAAATGGAGTTAAGGATAAGTGTACGAGGGTTCTACTAGTACCTCGTCTAAGGGAATCGCCGAGTTTTCTTTTGTTCATCATCATTAGGGAAGATGATTCATAAAATGAACAAAGCGGAGCTAAGGAGGGGACGAGATGTCAACAGACGCTTGGAAAGAGCTTCAACATGCGATAGAAGAAATTACGGAGATTGCCGAAGGGTTTGGCTTAGACTTTTATCCGATGCGCTATGAAATTTGTCCTGCTGATATTATTTACACGTTTGGTGCCTATGGGATGCCCACTAGGTATACCCATTGGAGCTTTGGAAAGCAGTTTTATAAAATGAAGCTTCAATATGATCTGGGTTTAAGTAAAATTTATGAACTCGTCATTAATTCAGATCCGTGCTATGCCTTCTTGCTTGATAGCAATAGTCTCATTCAAAATAAGCTCATTGTGGCCCACGTTCTGGCCCATTGTGATTTCTTTAAAAACAACGTTCGTTTTTCGAATACGAGAAGGGATATGGTGGAAAGCATGAGCGCGACAGCCGAACGTATTGCCCATTATGAACACGTTCATGGCAAAGCAGAGGTAGAGCGGTTTCTTGATGCGGTCCTTGCGATTCAGGAGCATATTGACCCAAGTCTCGTGCGGCCAAAGCTATCCTGGTCGATGGAGGATGAACCGGAAGAAGAGATAAAACCGAAGCGCTCAGAATTTGACGACTTATGGAATCTTGATGCAACGAAAGAGCCAGGGCGCCGGGAGTCAAAGAAAAAAGCGTTTCCACCGAAGCCGGAAAAGGACATTCTTTTATTTATTGAAGAATATAGTCGGGAATTAGAGCCGTGGCAACGGGATGTGTTAACGATGATGAGGGAGGAAATGCTTTATTTCTGGCCACAGCTTGAGACGAAGGTTATGAATGAAGGATGGGCATCTTATTGGCACGCTCGAATCATTCGTGAGATGGATTTAACAAGCGCCGAAGCGGTGGAATTTGCCAAGCTGAATGCCAATGTTGTTCAACCGTCTCGAACGACAATCAATCCCTATTATTTGGGTTTGAAAATTTTTGAGGATATTGAGCAGTGCTATAATGAGCCGTCAGAAGAGATGAAGAGGCAAGGAGTAAAGCCGGGGAGCGGACGGGAAAAGATTTTTGAAGTTCGCGAAATTGAATCGGATCTTTCCTTTATCCGTAATTACTTAACGAAAGATCTCGTCATGCGTGAAGATATGTACTTATTTCAAAAACAGGGAGCCGATTACAAGATTGTTGATAAAGACTGGGAGGAAGTCCGTGATCAACTCGTTTCATCCAGAATCAATGGCGGGTTTCCGTACTTAGTCGTAACCGATGGTGACTTTTTAAAAAACGGTGAGCTTTACATTCAACATCGCTATGAGAGCACGGAACTCGATGTCGGCTATCTTGAAAAGGTGCTTCCTTATTTGCATCAGCTTTGGGGACGATCGGTTCATGTAGAAACGGTCATTAATGACAAAGCGGTCACGTTTACGTATGATGGCAACAAAGTGCACCGAAAGTATTTATAAAAGTGGGGGCTGTCTTTAGGCAGCCTTTTTCTTAGTGTATTCTTTTCAAAAAACGTAAAGAATTGTTGATAATGAAAAGAAATTTAACGTTTTTCCTCTATGAGATTATCGTCTTCGCCTTTATACTATGTTGTACCTGTGCAAGTTGCAAAGAAATGTAAGCGGTTTCTTTCGTCCCTGTGCGGGAAATTCTCAAAAGGGGGAAGAGAATGAGGAAAAGGCTGACTTTTCTGTTGATCGTCGTCATGGTCTGTGCAGTTTCTTTAACGGTTCCTTTCTCACATCTACCGGAAGTGAAAGGAAAGGAGAAAGGTAAAGTAACAGGGTTACAGGTTGAAGCACAAGGAGAAGAGTATGTGACGCTCACGTGGGATGATTTTGATCAGACGGATGTGTACGTTGTTTATTGGGCGAATAAAGACACGGCCGATATGAATTATCGACAGGTCGGGGAAGTTTCGGAAACGAGTTTTACTTTTGAACGCTCCACCCACATGCCTCACTACTTTAAAGTGGCTGCACTCATCGATGAAGAAGAAGTGGCAATGTCGGAGACGATCCGTTCGGACAAGCATGACAATCTAAAGGTCCAATTAGAATATTTAGATCGGGGACTTGTCGTAGCGACAACAGATGAAGGGAATTTCTTAAGCTGGCGGCTACTTGTGAATGAAGTTTCCGGTTATTCTGAGCAAGGATTGACCGGTGTAAACTTCAACGTCTATCGAGATGGAAAGAAAATTGCAACAGTTGAGGATAGTACGAACTATCGCGATCTCGAGGGGAGGAGTGATGCAACCTATCACGTACGCGCTGTAAAAGATGGCAAAGAAATGGACAAAAGCGCAGTCGTAACCCCATGGGAAACGGATTATTATGAGCTGCCGTTGCAAAAGCCTGAGGACGGAATCACCCCTGCTGGTGAACCTTATACGTACCATGCAAACGACATGAGCATGGGGGATGTGACGGGCGATGGGCAATATGAATTTTTCGTCAAGTGGGACCCTTCGAATTCAAAGGATGTCTCACAGAAAGGTTACACTGGCAACACGTACATCGATGCGTACCGATTGGACGGGACGCTTTTGTATCGAATTGATTTAGGCGTTAACATTCGTTCGGGAGCGCATTATACGCAGTTTCTCGTCTATGATTTTGATGGTAATGGTACGGCTGAATTGATGTTTAAAACGGCACCGGGAACGAAAGCAATCACATTTGATGAAGAAGGAAATGTAGCAAGTGAGCGCTACATTACGATGCCCGAAGAAGACGTTCAAGCAGGCTACAGCCATGAGGATGATTTTCGGATGAGCGCAGATGACTACTATGCATATTTAGTAAACGTTTTTAAAGGCTGGCATGAACATGAGGAAGTCGTTGCTGGACGCTGGCCAGAGACGATCGAAGAAAGTTTAGGGATTGAACCGCGTTATTCGTACCCACTTACTCAAGAAGACGCGGAGGAACTTGTCGATTACTTTATCGATGAATATGCTCCGAGCCGAAGCGGAAGAAATGATCTTCGCACGTTTGAAGGATTCATTGTGGAAGGTCCCGAATATTTAACGGTATTCGATGGGAGAACAGGCGCTGAGCTCGAAACGATTCACTATAAGCCTGAGCGTCATGATGACGGACTCATGTGGGGCGATTACGCGATGGCAAGAATCGAACCAGCGAACCGCGTTGATCGTTTTCTTGCGGGAGTGGCTTATCTTGACGGAAAACAGCCGTTTGCCGTATTTGCGAGAGGCTACTATACACGGACTACATTGGTCAGCTATCGTTGGGACGGACAATCATTAAAGGAGCATTGGTATGTGGATAGCGGCTGGGTGCCGATGGATAATCCATTTAACGATAGTCCACATGGTCGTAATGGTACTGACCCAGAATATGGGACGTTAACGACCCAAGGAGCCCATTCCTTAAGTGTCGCTGATGTGGACGGGGATGGAAAGCATGAAATCATTTACGGTGCTGCGACGATCGATCATGATGGATCGGTCCTTTACAGTTCAGAGGATGTGCTACCAGAAGGGAGTGCAGATCCTGGAGCCATGGCGAAGCTTGGACATGGAGATGCTCTTCATGTCGCTGATATAAATCCAGATCGCCCAGGGCAAGAAATCTTTATGGTATTCGAAGGTGGACCGTGGGCGCCATACGGGTACGCTTTGAGAGATGCAGAAACAGGCGATGTCATCTATGGTGGATATACAGGGCAAGACACGGGGCGCGGAATGGTCGGAGATGTCATACCATCAACAAGAGGCTTAGAAACGTGGGCAGTTGGCCTATGGACAGCCGATGGTCAGAAAATAAGCGATTCCATGCCAGGGACAAATATGAACATTAAATGGGCAGCGGATATGACGACACAAATTGTCAATGGTGCGATTGAACAGACGCCGACAATTGATGATTGGACTCGTGGGCGGCTTTTAACAGCAACGGGCACGCGGACGAACAATTACACGAAAGGAAATCCGTCGTTAGTTGCAGATGTCTTTGGTGATTGGCGTGAAGAACTGTTAGTAAGAGCGGAGGACAGCTCAGCCATTCGCATTTATTTAAGCACTGAAGTGACTGATCGAAAGCTGTATACGCTAATGCACGATATCCAATATCGAACAGGGATCGCGTGGCAAAACGTTGGCTACAACCAACCATCTTATCCGAGCTTTTATTTTGCCTCCGATACGGATTGGGCGTATGTTCCTGTTCCTGACTTTAAAATGCCTGCTTTGGCGCTCAAGTTACAGCAGCAACTTAGCGAATATGAGAAGAACGGAGAATTAAAAAATCCACTATTGAAGCAACTGCAAACGACGTTACGTCAAGCAATTCATCACGCAGAAAAAGGATCGTACAAACAAGCGATCAAAACAATGGAACGTTTTCAAACACAATTAGATAAACGGAAGAAGAAGCAGTTATCTGATGAAGTAGCTGCCCACCTCCACTATCTAGCTGCACAATATATTGCCGACCTGAGAAAAAAATGAGTAGACGAAAAAGGCCGCTTCAAATAGAATGGAGCGGTCCTCTTCAACAACTGAAAGGAGACAGTCTATGGAATTGGTGGTGCAAAATCGAGAGGAGAGTGGCTACCCCCTTTCCTTTACAAGGGTAGATGCTCAGGAGGGTACTATCCCCCTAATCTGGACACCGTTAATGAATCAAGAGGACGGATTCCGTTCGTATCCGGGAGATTACGGAAAACAAAGACGCCCATCGCTCGTCATTCCGGTGAAAAACGGAAACTATCATGTGAAGGTAGCGCTAGGTGATAAGGAACGGGAAGGGCGCACGTCGATTAAAGCTGGTGCAGGCTCCATTATGCTTCAGCAAATTCGAACAAAGGCAGGGGAGATCACCGAGCGTGAGTTTATTGTCCGTGTTGAACAACAAGAGTTAAGACTTGCTTTCCTTGGAGATGTTCCGCAAGTTCAGTCGTTACAAATTAAACCCATTCACTGCCCAACGATTTTTCTTGCTGGGGATTCCACCGTTTGTGATCAATGTTCTGGTCATTATCCGTATACGGGCTGGGGGCAGGCGTTACCGTTGTTTTTAACAGCAGGTGCCGTTTCCAATCATGCGAAGTCGGGTCGAAGTTCGAAAAGTTTTATCCAAGAAGGGCGATTAGAACGTCTAGAATCATTGCTAGGAAAAGGTGATTTATTATTGATTCAATTCGGTCACAACGATCAAAAGAATGATGAGCGAGGTACAGCTCCCTTTGCCGATTATTTGACCTATTTAGCAGAATATGTTGCGACGGCAAACAACAAAGGAGCGACTCCCGTTCTCATGACTCCTGTGCATCGAAGAGCATTTACTGAAAGCAGATGGCTCGAAGATACCCATGGTGATTACGTACGAGCGGTGGTGGGCCTTAGCCAAATGCTAGGGGTAGCGTGTATCGATTTAGCTGAGAAAAGTAAACAGTTGTTCGAGGCATTAGGTCCTGAGGGAACAAAGCCTTTGTTTATGTGGACAGATCCAAATGAATATCCGCAATATCCTGAAGGAACGGAAGATAATACTCATTTTCATGTCAAAGGAGCCATCGAAATCGCCCGGCTTGTCTATGAAGGGATAACCGAGCAAGAAGGTTTACGTCAAACGTTTGGACAAGCGAATAAAACATTGAAGGAGGAACAGCGATGAATCGTTTCCTTTCCGTCTGTCTTGTATGTCTTATCACGTTTTCATCTCTATTGACGGCTACAGCAATCGGAGCCGAACCGAGAAAGGAACAAGGACAACAGCGTCATGCGTATGATTTTGGTTCAGAGACAAGTCCTGTGGAAGAAGGATTTACAAAGGTGTCTCATACGATGATTTATGACAGCGAGAGAGGATTTGGATTAAATAAGCAAGTGAACGAACGGGATCGCGGGGCCCCTGACGCCCTCAGGAGAGATTTTGTGCTCGATTCGAATTTTCAATTTATAGTCGATGTAGAGCCGGGACACTATTATGTGCGGGTAATTGCCGGTGATCAAATTGCCTTTAACCGTACAGGTATTGCGATGAACGGTGTGAGCAAAGGTTCGATTACGTCAACGGCTGGACATTTTGCCTCCTATACGGAAGTAATTGAAATTACGGATGATCAGCTCGTCATTCATTTTACCGAGAACGGGAGGGTGAACGGGCTCGAGTTAATTCCAGTTATGGCCCCTGAGGAACTAGACGTAACCGAGATACAGCTTGGTGACCCTACGTATGTCGAGCTAAGCTGGAAAGAAGTAGAGCATGCGAATCATTATCATGTGTACCGAAAAGAGGACGGAGACGAGGAATATACGAAAATTGCCGAAGAACAGCAAACGGTCTATCGTGATATGGAAGCGATACTTGGAGCCACCTATCAGTATGTTGTAACAGCTGTAGGCCAAGATGAGGTAGAATCGCACAAAAGTGAAGTGTTAACCGTAAAGCTGTTCGATGAGGCGGTCGAAAAACCGAATGCCCCTGATGAGATGAAAGTTGCGAGTGCTTTATCGAATGGGGTAGCCCTTGAATGGGCACAAACGAACGATGCACTCTTTTATTACGTTTATCGAGCGAAGCGGGAGGAAGGCCCCTTTACGAAGGTCGCTACGACTACAGAAGCATCTTATACCGATCATGACGTTTTAACGACAGCTTCATTTTATTATAAGATCGAGGCTGTAAATGAAGGAGGACGTTCAAAGGCAACCGATCCAGTTGCTTCGCCGATTGCCCATGTGATGCTTAGGCAAAAGGAACAGCTAGACAGAGGGCTTGTCGCCGTAAAACGGGAGGACGGAGTGTTTTTAAGCTGGCGTCTACTCGGGACGGAGCATCCGTTGACTGTCTTTCATGTGTACCGTGATGGAGAAAAAATCACGAAAGCCGGACTGCAAGAAGGGACCAATTTTGTCGACGTTGATGGGACGACAGACTCTGTCTATCAAATAAAGGCAGTAGCTGGGAAAGATGAAGATATGTCCAATCCTGTATCGGTATGGGGTGATGAATATCTTGCCATCCCTCTTGATAAGCCAGAGGGAGGAGTCACTCCGGATGGTGTTGCCTATGAATATACAGCCAATGACGCAAGTGTTGGAGATTTAGATGGGGACGGGCAGTACGAAATTATTTTGAAATGGGACCCAACAAATTCAAAAGATAACTCACGGTCTGGCTATACGGGGAACGTTTATCTTGATGCGTATAAATTAGATGGAACGAAGCTTTGGCGTCTGGATTTGGGACGAAACATTCGAGCTGGAGCCCATTATACCCAGTTTCTCGTCTATGATTTTGATGGAAATGGTCGTTCAGAAGTCGTCTTAAAAACAGCAGACGGAACGGTCGATGGAGTTGGCAATGTGATAGGGGATCGAGACGCCGATTATCGAAATTCATCAGGTTACATTTTAGATGGTCCTGAATATTTGACGATCTTTTCTGGTGAAACAGGCGAGGCGCTAGACACGATTGACTATGTTCCGCCACGTGGGAATGTCAGTGATTGGGGCGACAATTATGGTAATCGTGTAGACCGCTTCCTAGCAGGTGTGGCGTATTTAGACGGAGAAAGACCAAGCTTTGTCATGGCTAGAGGCTATTATACGCGGACGGTGTTAGCTGCTTATCAATGGGACGATGGGAAAATACAAGAGCAATGGGTGTTTGATAGCAATGATCCAGGAAATGAACGCTATGCAGGGCAAGGGAACCATAGTCTAGCAGTCGCGGATGTAGACGGTGATGGCAAGGATGAGATTATCTATGGTGCTATGGTGGTGGATCACGATGGCACGGGGCTTTATTCGACTGGCTGGGGCCATGGAGATGCTAACCATGTGAGCAACCTTAATCCGAATCGCAAAGGGCTGGAGATTTTTCAACCTCATGAAGACTCGCGCTCTCCTGTAGGCTATGGCATTCGGGATGCAGAGACGGGCGAGCTGCTCTGGGGTGAATTTACAGGGACCGACGTTGGACGGGCGATGGCAGCCGATATTGATCCACGCTTTGATGGGGCAGAGCTATGGGCATCTGCACAATGGGATGGGCGTGAAGGAAGTGGCCTATTCTCCGTTGAAGGAGAATCCATTACGAAGAAAACTCCGCAATCGGTTAATTTTGCGATTTGGTGGACGGGTGATTTGCTGCGTGAGCTCCTTGATCATTCCTTTGACCCAAGCAAAGATCCCCACGGAGTAGGAAAAATCGAGAAATGGGATTGGGAAAAGGAAGAGCTAGTGGAGATTTTCGTTCCAGAAGGGACAAGGTCAAACAACTGGACGAAAGGTAACCCATCCTTACAAGCCGACTTGTTTGGGGATTGGCGGGAGGAAGTTATTTGGCCATCTGCTGATAGTACCGAGCTGCGAATCTATACGACGACCGAAGAAACAGAGCACCGTATCCCAACACTTATGCATGACTCTGTCTATCGCTTGAGCGTTGCTTGGCAAAATGTCGGATATAATCAGCCACCGCATACGAGCTACTTCCTCGGCCACGGCATGAAGGAAGCCCCGCTACCAAAAGTGCATGCAGGACAAGTAGTACCAGTTGAGCTGAAAGCAAATCAGCAAGGGAAAAAGAAGCTATCGGTTCAAGTGAGATTCGATTCACCAACGACGGGAGAATCTCTCGTATCATCATCTGTCAGATTATTCGTCAATGGGGAAACAATTCAAGCGGAGAAAGTAACAGGTAAAGGGATTGTAAGACAAGTAGAGTTTGACTTCGAGTCGATCAAAAAAGCATTACCTGATGAGTTCAGAGGAGAAGTGGAAGTATCCCTTGTCGGCTATTTTGATCATCAGCACGCCCTCCAAGGAGCGACTACCATTAGCATTAATAACTAAAAAAGATGTAGGGAGATTGTCAAAATCACGAGACGCCTTGCTCGCGGCAAGCGAGTGTTTTTTTGAAACAATCACCCTATAAAATAAACATTTGAAAAATAAGGGTGGCATTCAGCGTCGGTGAGTGCCACCCTTATTAACGTTGTTTAGCGTCTGTAATGGATTAAAGTATAAGAAAAGTGCTAGATTCGTCATTAAGATTTAAAGGAGGAGCTAGGTTATTCAATTGTCAGACCACCATCTTTTTTTGGGAATTGTATGAGACATTATTTCTTTGTTTTCTGTAATTTTTTTAACATTTGTTAGCTACAAGCAGAGCAGAATCCTTTCTATAATAATAATGTAAGCACTTTCAAAAAAGAGGGGGATGAGGATGAAGCTGAAGGCAGGGTTTAGAAGCTGTCTCCTTGGAGTTGCTTTCCTACTAGTATTAGCTGGATGTAGTAGCGGGACAAGCAACGAAGTCGATGGAGAGCAAGAGGCTGGAAACGAAGACGTCGTCTTACGGGTCGCTTGGTGGGGAGGTCAAGAGCGTCATGATATGACGATTGAAGCGATTGAACTATTCGAAGAGAAGTACCCTCATATCCAAGTAGATCCGGAGTTTACATCATGGGATAACTATTGGGAGCGCCTGACGACTCAAGCGGCGGGGAACAATTTGCCTGACGTTATTCAAATGGATAATTCCAAGCTGAATGAGTACAGTTCACGGGGGCTTGTCATTGATTTACAATCGTTAATCGCAGATGGGACGATTAATTTAGATGACGTCGATGATGTCTATCAAGATATGAACGTGCAAGATGGGAGCGTGTGGGCTGTTTCAGCGGGGTCTAATGCATTAGCTGCCATTTATAACGAAGAGATGTTAGAAGAACAAGGCATCCAATTGGAGCCTGGCTATACGTATGAAAATTTCTATGAGGCCATGCAAACGCTAAAGGAAAACATTGATGGGGACTTTTATGGTTATGATTTTGGAAATGCTGAATATGAAATGTTTTTCGTATACGCACGGCAAAATGGAGAGAGTTTCTATAACGAAGATGGGACAGGACTAGGCTTTGAGAATCAAACACTAATTGATTTTCTCACCTTTGTCAAACAGATGGTCGATGATGGTGTCGCTCCCCCTCATGCGTTAACGCTTGAATACATTCAAGGTGGCGAATCGCTATTAGGGGATCAAATGGCTGGGGCTGCTATGGCTGCGAGTAATGGGATTATCGGTCTGCAGCAAAGCACTGAACATCAATTAGGCCTAATGCTGTTACCTTCTCTCGACGGTGGTGTTCATGGCAACTGGATTCGCCCAAGCATGTCGTATTCGATTAGCTCTCATAGCGAGCAGCAAGAAGCAGCTGCCTTGTTTATTGACTTTTTAACGAATGATTTGGAAGCCAATGAGATTTTAAAAGCAGAACGCGGGGTCCCGATTTCCTCTAAAGTACGCGAACATCTTGCACCAATGGTGGATGGGCCAATTGCGAAAACGTTTGAGTTTTTAGAGCTAGTCGCGAATTACACAAGTCCAGCGGATCCGCTTCCGCCCCCTGGAGAAAGCGAAGTAAGGGGAGCTTTTCTACGGATGATTGAGTCGGTGAAATATGAGCGGCTTTCAATCGAAGAGGCAACAGAGCAATTTAGACAGGAAGCGGAACAAATTTTACGGTAACGTTTGAAAATAGGCCATCTTCGCGTGGCCTATTTTTCCTAAAGGAGGTTCTATGAGAGACGCGGCGAAGGTAAATAGAGAAGCGATTGAACTTTATGATAGTAAGACAAGGCAAGAGAGGAAAAAATGGAAGGAAAGTTTCGTCGGTTATGCGATGATCTCCCCTTGGTTGTTAGGGTTTTTTGGGTTAGTAATCGGGCCGATGATCGCCTCGCTTTACTTTTCATTTACAGACTACGACATGCTTTCCAGTGCAAACTGGGTCGGGCTGCAAAACTATATTCACATTTTTACGAGTGATCCGCGGTTTGTTCAATCGTTAAAAGTTACGCTCATTTTCGTGTTTGTCTCAACACCGCTTAAATTAGCGTTCGCGTTATTTTTAGCGATGCTGTTTAATACCGGGAGGAAGGGTTCCGGACTGTTTTCTACCATTTACTATATTCCTTCGATTATCGGTGGTAGTGTAGCTGTGGCCGTTGTTTGGAAACAGCTCTTCGGAAGCAGAGGAGCGGTCAATTCCTTTTTAGAACTCTTCGGCTTCAGTGGTGTGAATTGGATCGGTAGCACCGATTATGCCTTATCCATTCTTATTTTGCTTGTCGTTTGGCAGTTTGGTTCACCGATGATCATCTTTTTAGCGGGGCTCAGACAAATTCCACAGGAGCTTTATGAGGCGGCCAGCGTTGATGGTGCCAACAGCTTTAGAAAATTTTTTAGCATAACCCTACCGATGTTAACACCGGTCATCTTCTTTAATCTTATCATGCAGACGATCGGGGGCTTCATGACCTTTACACAGGCCTATTTAATTACAGGCGGTGGACCGCTTGATTCTACTTTGTTCTATGCCGTCTACTTATATGAAGTAGCGTTTGAATATTTACGCATGGGATACGCTTCAGCGATGGCTTGGATTTTGCTCGTCATCATTGGCGGTATTACGCTTGTGTTCTTTAAATCATCAAGTTACTGGGTTCACTATGAATCGGAAGGAGGACGGTCGTGAAAACGAAACGAACATGGTATACAGATGTAATCTATTACGGATTTGTGATCGCCTTCGGGTTTATCATGGTGTATCCAATCCTTTGGATGGTGGCGAGTTCTTTGAAGCCGGCTTCGGAAATATTTTCACAGGCTTCCTCCCTCATCCCAAGTGAGTTCGTATGGTCCAATTATCCTGATGGATGGGCGGGGTTTGGCCGTACAGGTTTCGATATTTATTTTAAAAACTCGTTCATCATTACAACATCGGTGGTCATTGGTGCGATATTGTCATCGAGCATAGTCGCCTACGGGTTTGCTCGGCTACAATTTAAATTTAAAAAAGTACTGTTCGCCTGCTTGATTGCTACTGTAATGCTTCCAGTGCAAATTACATTAATTCCTCAATACATTTTGTTTCATAATTTAGGCTGGGTGAATACGTTCTATCCATTAATTGTTCCAGCATTTTTAGGAGGAACGCCGTTTTTTATCTTTTTACTTATCCAGTTTATTCGCGGGATCCCTCGTGAACTCGATGAGGCAGCAATCATTGATGGGTGCTCTACTTTTGGCGTGTTTTGGCGTGTTATTTTACCATTATTAAAACCGGCTCTCGTAACGGTGGCCATCTTTGCTTTTATGTGGACATGGGATGACTTTCTTGCCCCGCTTATTTATTTAAATAAAACGGACATTCAAACGGTAGCTTTAGGCTTACGTAACTTTATGGATGCCGAATCGGGGACGTCTTGGGGAGCGCTTTTAGCGATGTCGACGCTCTCATTGCTTCCGCAGTTTATTATTTTTCTATTTTTCCAGCGCTATTTAGTCGAAGGTATTTCGACGACAGGGTTAAAGTAACGAAACGAGTAGAGGAGGTTGTAAAATGAAACGAGTACAATTTGACCGAGAGGATGTTTTACAGAAAATCGACCGCATCGTGAATCGAACCTTTGAGATGGACCACGTGTGGGATTGGCCTGCTGGTGTAGCGTTTTACGGAGTTGGTTTAGCTTACGAAGCAACGAAAAAGGATGCGTACTTGCAACGGCTTAAAGAATGGTTCGATGAATATATGGATTATGGCATTCCGCCCATGTGTGTGAACATCGTGTCTATGGGACATACACTGCTCACATTGTATCAACATACAGGCGAGGAAAAATATTTACAATTAGCGATCGAAAAGGCTGACTATTTGCTCCATGACGCTCCCCGCTTTGCTGAAGGAGTATTCCAGCATACCGTCGGTGGCGGGGTATCCGTGTTTCCGGAGCAGGCATGGGTTGATACACTTTTTATGGCTGGCTATTTCTTAATTCGAATGGGAGATGCATTGAACAATCAAGCTTATATGGATGAAGGCATTCGCCAATTCCGCGGGCATGAAAAGTATTTACAAGATTCGGAGACGAACTTTTACTACCATGGCTGGGATCACCTTTCCCAATCAAATATGTCCGGCATCTTTTGGGCGCGGGGAAATGCTTGGGCCGCATATACGATGGCCGCGTCACTACGTATGATTGATGTGAAGGAGCCAGCGTTCATGGAAATTCACGGATCATTGCGCGATTTAATGAGTGCCCTCTTAAATGTCCAATCAGAGCAAGGATTATGGCATACCATTTTGACAGATCCTAGCTCCTACGAAGAAACATCTGGTTCTGCTGGAATTGCCGCTGCCCTCGTATTACAAGGAGCGAACACACCGAAAGGGCACCACGCTGCGCAACGAGCGTTTGACGCATTGCTGGAGAAGGTAGATGCAAGGGGAACCGTATTAGGTGTGTCAACAGGCACGGCGGTCATGAACCATGCAGACGGTTATCGGATGACGCCAAATCGACGAATCGAAGGGTGGGGTCAAGGGTTAGCGTTAACGTTTTTTTCCCACGTACTTATGAGATACACCGAGACGGAGCAAGAGTCGGAGCCACCTGTAGAGAGTGAGACACGATGAATCTTAGAGCTCTCTCCCATTCATTCACCGCTATGTGTGACTGGTTAATGAAGCTTGCCTACTTAAATGGTCTTTGGCTGTTGTTTACGGCTTGTGGCGTCCTAGTGTTTGGCTGGGCGCCAGCTACGGCCGCTCTTCATTCGGTTTTGCGCAAACTCCGTGATCCAACAAAAGAAGTCGCGATATTTCGTGAATTTGCTCATGTCTACAAGCAAAACTTTTTTAAGGCAACAGGGATAGGAACGATGTTCGTCCTTGGGATAGGCGCTCTTTTAGTAAGCTATGTAGGTCTGGTGACGATGGCAGCCCCCCTTCTCATGCGGTTCATGTTTCTATCGGTTGCTTGTTTTTATGTCATCATGTCTGTGTTCCTATTCCCTGTACTAATTTCTAGTCGTTGCCGAACATTTTCCGTTTTTAAGCTATCCTTTCTCTATGGGGTGGGACATCTCCATTATGCAGTGATCGGCATTGTCTTTGTTTTTGGGTTCTTTTTCTTATCTCTAACGATTCCGACGGTGGGGATTTTCTTTGGAGTCAGCTTGCCTGCATGGTTTGTTTGTCAGCTGTTTGTAAAAATGGAAGAGGGCCAGAAAGTCCAAGTAGGTGGCGTTCGCAAGGTGGCGTAAAAAATTGCTTCAATTGAAAGCGTTTACGTAGGTTGCTATAATCACAATACAATGATCAACGTTTTCAATCATGAAAGAGATGGAGGAGCCGGATGGGAGTATTTAAACGCTATCAAATTCGCCACATCTTTTTTACGAGCTTCTTTGCCTTTATGCTCTTGGCATTTATCGTTATCATCTCCGTTTCCTATCGCTATTCAGTCAATGAGATGGTTCAGGCGACGACGGAGTATCAGGAACAGCTGTTAACTTTACTTAGCAACGATATTAGCAATTATCTTCAATCCTATGATGACATTTCAGTAGGACTTTCACGGCAAAGTAATTTTCGTCAAGCGCTTAAGGGGAGTGAGGATCCTTATACGTACAATCAATTGTTCCAGTCTCTATCCCGAGATTTATCCAATATTGTCTATAGCGTGCCCGGTCTTCATTCCATTGAAGTTTACTTGCATTCCCCGCCCCATAGCGAAATTCAACAGCCGATTAATTATTTACCCTTGGAAGCTGTCGAAGAAATGGGGTGGACTAAGAGGTTGGATGGGAAAAACTCTGTTTGGATCGGGGAACGGGTGTCCTATACGATGGCGGGGGAAGAGAGAGTGTTGAGCCTTGCACGGAATGTTTTTCAGGCGAGAGGGGAAATAGAAGGAGTTCTCGTATTGAATGTTCATGCGTCCACGATCGAAACCTGGTTAAAGCAAAAAAGCCAAGAGTCGAATTTAATGATTATTGATAAGCAAGGCAGGTTTGTTGCAACATCAGATCCGCAGCACGAATCTGTTTTGTACTCACCGTACTTTGATCAGTATTTACCGTATCAACCTACCATGCAAACCGGTGAAAATGATAAGGATGAAGATGCTTTAGAAGTATCAATGCCGATCCCGAATACAGAGTGGACGTTAAAGCAAGTGACACCGTATTCTGAATTGACGGAGGGAAGTCGACGGATGGCAGCGATCTTGGTCATCATCGGTGCGATTATGATCGTTGTGGCCCTTTTAGTAACATATAGTCTGACAAAAAAGTTTACAACACCTATTTACGAATTAAAAAATGTACTCTCGAAATATCCAGATCAAGATCTATCTGGAGAGTTGCCGAGCGACTACCGAAACGAATTCGGGGAACTATTTGAAGGCTATAAGGGATTGATTCGCCGCAACAATGAGCTCTATCGCTCGCTCCATAGGCAGTACAAACGGCAAAGAGAAGCAGAAATTAAAGCCCTGCAAGCGAACATTAATCCCCATTTTTTATATAATACCCTCGATCAATTAAACTGGATGGCGATTGAAAAAGGGGATCGAACGATGAGCCATATGCTAGAAAACCTCGGGCAAATGCTAAGGATTGGCTTGTCCAACGGGGAAAGCATCCTCCCACTGGAAAAGGAAGTCGAGTACCTGAAATATTATTTGAAGATTCAAAAATTAAAGATGGGTGAACGACTAACATACACCGTCGATGTACCTGTGATGCTTTACCGTTACCTTATTCCTAAGCTAACACTTCAACCATTTGTTGAAAACTGCTTTATTCATGGATTCCAAGATGGACGGGACGGAGAAGTTGTCATTCGCGCGATGGAGGATCAGAACCACATTGTTATGACCATTCAAGATAATGGAATCGGGTTTCAGCCTGTGACGACGAAGCGAAGCAAATTGGATATGGGCGGGTACGGCATTCGCAATGTAATGGAAAGGCTTGATGTGTACTTTGATCGTTATGCATCCGTCCACGTCACTGGAGATGAGCAAGGAGGGACACTTGTAAAAATCATCATTCCAAAAGTCTTGAACAAGGAACGTTTGCTCGATGGCCGCTCGATAACCGAAGCAAAATAGGGGGGGACGCTGATGTGGAAGGTTGTCATTATTGATGATGAAGAGCATGTAGTACGAGGGTTAAAAAAGATCACTTCATGGAAGGCACTAGGTTGTGAGTGTGTTGGTGAGGCAGCTAATGGGAGAAGAGGACTTGACATTGTCCGTGAGACGTCACCGCACATCGTCTTAACGGATATTTATATGCCGATCATGAACGGACTTGATATGATTCAAATTTTAAGGGAGGATGGCTTTGACGGGGAAGTTGTGATTTTGAGCGGGTATAGTGAATTCGAACATGCACGAAAGGCGATGCAATTAAATATTACAGACTATTTGTCAAAGCCAGCTTCTGTCGATACGATTGAAACGGTTCTAAAACGGGTAATCAATAAACTAGAGGAAAAACAACGACAACAAGGCTATTTGCAAGAGCTGACAAACAAAGTAAAACGCTATGAACCACTCGTGGAAACAGAATGGATGAAATCCCTATTGACTGGCCGCCTTCGCAATGGAGAAATCCCTGAAGAATTTTTGGTGAAAATCACCAAATGGAAAGATCAACAGCATATAGCCTGTTCTCTTACGTATGATGGTCCACAAAACAAGGAATTAAAGCCAGCTGACTGGTATTTGTTTCGCTATTCCGTTCATAAAATGATTCGCGAGGTGTTAAATGGCTACCCAATCGACTTTCGTTATTTAGAGATGGATGCATATCGTTCTGCACTCTGTCTACATGTTAACAAAAGCGTATCAGAGCCAGTATTGTCTTGCATGTTAAAGGAGATAAAGGACCAAGTGGAACAAGGGATTTATTCGTCTTTTAACGTCAAGACGACTGTTCATTACGGGAGAGTGAAGGAGAACTGGACCGATCTATCCGAGTCTTTTCATGAAGCATGCATGAAGTCGCAGTCATTCCCTTTAGGGAACCCCTATGAAGATGGTACTCGAGCAACTTTTCCAATGGAAAGTAGCCAAAAGTTGTATGACGCCATTCGCTATGCAGATGCGACTCGAGCGAAAGAGGTTTTGGAAGAAGCGGTAGGGGTGTTGGGCGAAGTTCCTTACTCCACCCTAGTTGGCTACAAGGTTGGCATCGAAATTTGGACGATCATCACATACTCGTTATACGATATTGGGATCTTTATTCAAGAAATGTTTGATGAAGACTTTGACCTTGCACAGCATTTGACGAAGCAAGGGAATTGGCAGGAATGGATTCGATTTTTGTGTGAACAGATTGAGCACATTTGCTACCATCAGCAATGGGATGAGAACATAAAGCATAAGCAGCTAATCGAACAAGTGATGATCTACATTGAAAAACACTTAGCGGAAAACATTACACTACAAGACATAGCGGATGAATTGTACATTTCACGAAACTATTTAGGACAAATTTTCAAAAAGGTGGTAGGAGAATCTTTCAAGAATTACGTCACGAGACTTCGAATGGAGAAGGCGAAAAAAATGATTCAGGAAGGGAATTTTCTTATTTATGAGGTGTCGGAAAAAGTAGGATATGTCAATCCGGCTTACTTTACGACGATGTTCAAAAAATACACAGGCTATACTCCGAGAGACTTAATTCAAAAGCGATAAAGATCAATGCATACGTCAGGTCTTATCTTTCATATGCTATACTTACACTGTAGTGATGATAAAAAAGGAGGCATGCCCGATGCTCAATGAAAAACTACTCCAAGCATTAAACAAACAAATGAATTACGAAATGTACGCAGCTCATTCCTATTTGGCTATGGCAGCGTACTGTTCGGCGGAAAGTCTCGATGGATTTGCGAACTTTTTTATGGTGCAGGCTGAAGAAGAACGGTTTCACGGAATGAAGTTTTACAACTTCATTAACGCCATGGGCGAACGTGCCCGTTTTGAAGGGTTTGAGAGCCCAAATAACGAATTCAGTTCTGTCCTCGATTGTTTCGAAAAATCATTAGAGCAAGAAAAACTTGTGACAAAACAAATTTATGATCTATCCGATTTAGCATGGGATGCACGGGAGCATGCGACGATTAACTTCTTAAAATGGTTTATCGATGAACAAGTAGAAGAAGAGGACATGTTCGATACGATCATTCAAAAGCTCAAGCGGATCGATAATGACAGCAACGCCTTTTTCATGATGGACAACGAGTTTTCAAAACGATCCTTTAACCCAGAAGACGAAGCGTAAGGATAAGACAAGTCACTGTGAAAACAGTGGCTTTGCTTTTTATCAGTAAAGTGCGCTTCGCTTTCTCGTATAAATATGAATTCTTCAAGAGTTTGAGGTAACTAGAAAGACGAATGAACATAAAAGAACAGAGACTACATTCACCATGTCCTGTGGAAACGCCTGTGTAAACCCGCATCACAATCCGATTGGTTTAACTAACATTTTGTCAGGGAGGATAAAACTCTCCACTGAATGAAGTTTCACTTTATCGTTTTTAGTTGACGGATGGGCTTGTCTCCACTTAAGATATTGTTTAGTCTTTCGAAATTTTCGTTTCACGAAGAGAATAATATGGAAGACCTTAGGGGTGGTATGATGGACACATTTAAACGGTTGGCTCAATTTTATTGGCCGTATCGACGCTATTTTTATTGGTCGCTGTTTGCGATGGGTGTGATGACACTAATGACGGTCCTCTATCCAATCATTTTGCAATTTACGATTGACAACGCTGTCATTGGTGGGAGGTACGACCTTATTCCATGGCTTGCTCTAGCTTTGATTATCGTCATGGGATTTAAAGGGGTGATGGTGTACATTCATCAATATTTAGGTGACTTATTTGGTGTGACCGCTGTCTATCGATTGCGAAATTCTTTGTATGAAAAGCTGCAATATCTTCCGTTTCGTTACTATGATAATGCGAAGACGGGTGATTTAATGTCTCGTTTGACGGGAGATGTGGAGACATTTCGTTTTTTCCTTTCCTTTGGATTTGCCCAGTTCATTCAATTTATTTTACTCGTAAGCTTCAGTATGGGTGTAATGTTATACTATTCCGTTCCATTAACATTGGCGACAATGTGTACCCTTCCTTTTTTAGCGATTGTTGTTGCCAAATTTGATCGCCGGGTTCATCCAGGATTTCGTGACATTCGCAAGTCGCTTGCCAAACTAAACACGAAAGTTCAAGAAAATGTGAGTGGGATGAATACCGTAAAGGCTCTTTCTCAAGAAGATGAGGAGGTTTCTCGCTTCGAAAACCGAAATGTCGATTATCGGCAGAAGCATTTAGATATTGCGAGAGTATGGGGAAATTATTTTCCGCTCATGGAGTTTATCGGGAACCTTTCTGCGGTCTTTTTGCTTTCTTTTGGTGGATATCTCGTCATTACAGGTAGCATGCAGACCGGACAACTTGTTGCATTTTTTAGTTTAGTCTGGTACATCATCGGACCGATCATGAACTTAGGTTTTATTATTAACACGTTTTCCCAATCGAAAGCGAGTGGAGAACGCCTGCTTGAAATTCTCGATGAAGAAAATCGAGTGGATGAAGGAAAGGATGAACGCACTAGTCTACAAGGTTCTGTTACGTTCCGAGATGTCTGTTTAAACTACCGAGGAGCTGAAACACCCGCTCTGCAAAATGTGTCATTCGAAGCCCCTGCTGGGAAGACGATCGGGCTCGTAGGGGCAACAGGATCGGGCAAAACGAGTATTGTCCAGTTAGTTAATCGATTTTATGAACGAACGAGCGGAGAGATTTTAATCGATGGGAAGCCGATTGAATCTTATCCTCTAGAGACGCTCCGTTCACAAATCGGTGTCGTCCTACAGGAGTCTTTCCTCTTTTCGTCGACGATTCGCGATAACATTGCCTATGGGCGTCCTGATGTATCGATGAAAGAAATTATTGCTGCAGCTAGGCGTGCCCAAGCCCATGATTTTATCGCGGAACTACCAGATGGCTATGATACAGTGCTCGGTGAACGGGGACTTGGCCTGTCAGGGGGGCAGAAACAGCGGATTGCCATTGCACGTGCGATTCTAATGAATCCGAGCATTTTAATTTTGGACGATGCCACAAGTGCTGTTGATATGAAAACCGAGCACAAAATCCAAGCGGCCTTTCGTGAAGTGATGAAAGGCAGAACGACGTTTATCATTGCTCATCGGATTTCTTCTGTTAAGCAAGCTGATGAGATTCTCGTTCTTGATGGGGGCAAGGTATGTGAGCGCGGAACCCATCACACATTGCTACAAAATAAAAAGGGACTCTATCGACGAATCTATGATATTCAAAGCAAAGATCAAGAATATGTGTTGCAGCACGCATAGAGAGAGGAGAGAAAGATGTCAGAAGGAAAACGTAGAGCTCGCTTTCATTATGCGAGCGATCAAGTGATTGAGAAACCATTTAACTGGGCACAGATGATGCGCTTGCTTACGTATATGAAGCCATATGCAGTATCACTGCTTCCGAAAACGATTGTTGCGATGCTGATCGTGACCGCAGTTCGGCTGTTCGTGCCGATCATCATTGGTGTGTTAGCGATTGATCATGCGATTGCTGCAGGGGATCTGAACGTCATGTATCAGTTGGCAGCTCTTGTTTTAGGGTTGTACAGTATTTCATATGTGGCAAACGTGTTCCGAATTCGCTGGATGAATGAGATCGGACAGCATGTGATTTATGATATTCGCGCTGATCTGTTTAATCATATCCAACGTCTCTCCCACCGTTTTTTTGATCAACGTTCGGCAGGGTCCATTCTTGTCCGAGTCGTCAATGATGTGAACTCGTTGCAGGATCTATTTACGAACGGGGTTATCAACTTATTGATGGATATCGTCATTCTGCTCGGAATTATCGTGATTTTGTTCTCGTTAAGTCCAGAGCTGGCGATTTTAATCTTAATCGTCCTGCCGATTATGTTTTTCATATCAACGAAGCTACGGAGAAACATTCGCAGATCGTGGCAGACGGTGCGTCTCCGTCAATCAAAGCTCAATTCTCATTTAAATGAAAGCATTCAAGGCATTCGTGTCACTCAAGCCTTTTCACAAGAAAAAGAAAATATGCGTTTTTTTCGTGACATCAACGAGGAAAACTTTCAATCTTGGAAAGACGCCACGAGAATGAATGCATTATTCAGGCCGTTTGTGGAGATGGCGAGTGCGATCGGGGCCGTTGTCCTCATTTGGTATGGGGTGAGCTTGATCCAGTCGGAGGTACTAACGGTTGGGGTGTTCGTCTCCTTTGCATTCTACTTAGGGATGTTCTGGGAGCCAATCTCAAGGCTTGGGCAAGTATACAACCAACTGCTTGTCGGGATGGCTTCGTCCGAACGGATTTTTGAATTTTTAGATGAAAGGCCATCGGTTCCAGAAAAAGAGAATGCGGTCACCTTACATGGGATGCGTGGTCATGTGACGTTTGAACAGGTGGAATTTTCGTATGATGACAAACGGAAGGCATTAAATGACATCAGTTTCGAAATAAAAGCAGGGCAAACCATTGCCCTTGTAGGTCATACAGGTTCAGGGAAATCAACGATTGTCAATTTAATTAGCCGCTTCTATGACCCAACGGCCGGTATCGTCAAAATTGACGGTGTGGACTTGCGTGACATTCAGCTGAATAGCCTTCGAACAAATGTGAGCTTTGTGTTGCAAGATACGTTCATTTTCGCCGGCACAATTATGGAAAACATTCGGTTCGGCCGGCCGACAGCGACCGACGAAGAAGTAAAGGCCGCAGCAGAAGCGATCGGGGCAAATGATTTTATTGAACGCTTGCCAAACGGATACGACACCGAAGTGGAGGAAAAAGGAAATGTTCTTTCGGTTGGTGAACGGCAGCTACTTTCCTTTGCTCGTGCACTATTAGCCGATCCGAAAATTTTGATTTTAGATGAGGCGACCGCAAGCATTGATACTGAAACCGAATTGAAAATTCAAGCTGGTTTAAAGAAACTACTTCACGATCGGACGGCCATTATGATTGCCCATCGGTTGTCAACCATTCGTGATGCCGATCAAATCATCGTGCTCGAGCAAGGGGATATTATTGAGCAGGGAACACATAGTGAATTAATGGACGCTCGTGGAACGTATTACGGTCTAGTAAAAGCACAATATGAAGCATCGGCTGGCTAGTAGACAGACTAGGGATTCTCCCTAGTCTGTCGCTGTTTCTAACAGGGCGAATGCTGAGTGAGAATAAAGAATCATAAAGTTCTCATAAAATCATAAAAATTGCGATAAAAACGGTTGACATTTTACTGGAACGGAGTAGTATAAAGTTAACTTTCAAAAAATTAAGTCTATTGGGGTGTCATCATGAAATATGCATTTGCGAAGCGGGTCCGCCATCTACATTCATCTGCCGTACGAGATATTTTAAAAGTCGTTAACCAACAAGGGGTGATTTCCTTTGCTGGAGGCTTGCCTGACGATGAGTTATTTCCGCTCGAGGCAATGGAGGATGCCTTTTCGCGGGTATTTGCCACAGGAAAAAAATCCATGCAGTATTCTGAAACGGAAGGCTTTCTCCCATTGAGAGAGCTCATACTCGAACGAATGGGTCGCAAGGGAATCCGATCATACAGTGAAAGAAATGTCCTGATCACGACAGGTTCCCAGCAAGCGATCGATTTATTTTCTCGTGTCATGTTTAATCCAGGGGATGTCGTATTGACGGAAGATCCAACTTATTTAGCTGCGCTTCAAGTGTTTGAATCCTATGAAGCTGAGATTGTTCCAGTTGCTTCGGATGATGAAGGGATGATCCCAGAAGATTTGGAGCAAAAAATGAAGCAGCATAAGCCGAAATGCGTCTATGTTGTACCGACGTTTTCCAATCCTGCTGGACGTGTTTGGTCGTTAGAGCGTCGCAAACATTTATTGAATATGGCTCATAAGCATCATGTTCTTATTTTTGAAGACGATCCTTATGGGGACATTCAATTTAATCAAGAGGAGACATACGTCCCGCTCGCAGCCATGGATACCGGTTCACACGTTCTCTATACGAGTACGTTCTCGAAAACGGCGGTTCCAGCGCTGCGCACAGGCTGGATTACTGGACCATTTCAAGTCGTACGAATGATGGCCCAAGCAAAGCAAGCGAATGACCTTCATTCAAACTCATTATCCCAGCAAGCTTTATACCAATTGTTTACTCACCACGATATGGACGGGCATATCCAACGTCTCATTGAGGTATATCGTTCGCGAAAAGATGTCATGATCAAAACCTTACAGGGTGCCGATATTCCAGGACTCCGTTTTGTGGAACCAAAAGGAGGAATGTTTCTTTGGGCAGAACTAGATGAGGCCATCAATACATCGTTGCTCATTAAAGAAGCTGTGGCAAAAGGAATGGCGTATGTCCCTGGGGAACCGTTCTACGCTGGTGTGCCAAAATACAATACGTTAAGATTAAATTTCACGCACTCGACTCCTGAGAAAATCGAAAAAGGAATCGGTATCTTTGCCGACGTGGTTCACAAAGAGATGGAATCTGTGGCTATGTACACATAAAAAGCAAGAAAATAATCCCGTATCATCTTAGTTCAAGATGGTACGGGATTTGCTTTGTATCAATTAATTAAAAAAGATTTGGAATGCACTTAAAAAGACGATTAAGATCGCAATTGGTGCAATAAAGCGAAGGGAAAGAATCCAAAGCTTACCCCAAACGCTATCAGTTAAGTCTGATTCTGCAAGGGCGTCTGATGTTTTCCAGCCCCATCCGATGAATAGAGCGATAATCATTCCACCTAATGGAAGGAAGACACTGGACGCGATAAAGTCAACAGAGTCAAAAATGTTCAAGCCAGGAATGATGGTGACTTCACCTAAAACGCCAAAGCTTAACGATGACGGGATGCCTAACAGTGTGATGATCACACCGAGAGTAATTGCAGCCTGTTTACGTGACCAGTCGAATTTACGCATGAAATAAGCGACGGGTACTTCTAACAGCGAGACAGCTGATGAAAGAGCAGCTGCCCCTAACAGAATAAAGAAGGCAATCCCAACGATTGGGCCTAGGCGAATCGAATCAAAAATATCAGGTAGTACGACGAATACGAGTCCTGGCCCGCCACTAGGGCTTAGCCCTAAGGCGAAAACAGCAGGGAAAATCATAATACCAGCAATGATTGCAAAGGCGGTGTCGAGACCAGCGACACTAACAGCAGCCCCTGGCAAACGGCTATCTTTTGAAACATAGCTTCCATAGGTGATTAACGCACCCATCCCAAGGCTGAGGGTAAAGAACGCTTGGGAGATTGCGGCAAGATACACCCCTGGATCTTTTAAGGCGCTCCAATCTGGTGAGAATAAGAACGCTAATCCTTCTTTTGCTCCGCCGAGCGTTAAGCTGTAAATCGCTAGAGCGATAAGGAGCACACCGAGCAGCGGCATTAAAATTTTGTTTGAGCGTTCAATTCCTTTTTTCACGCCAATTGCGACAATCCAGATCGTCGCAATCATGAACAACGCTTGCCAGAAAAGCGGGAGTGTCGGATTGGCAATAAAGCCTTCAAAGAAACCTCCAAAGCCTTCAGCAGGTGCTGACCAAAGTTGCCCAGTGATGTAATTAAACAAATAAAACAAAATCCAACCAGCAATAACACCGTAAAAAGATAGGATAAGAAAACCAGCAGCAACCCCCATAAGACCAGCCACTTTCCACGGCTTTCCAGGTGCTAACTTTTCAAATGAGCCCACAGCGTCGGATTGAGCACGTCGACCGATTGTAAATTCAGCAAGAACAATAGGGATACCAATAAGTGCGATAAATCCTAAATAAACGAGTAGAAAGGCTGCTCCTCCATTTTCACCAGTTACATACGAGAAGCGCCATATATTTCCTAAGCCGACAGCAGAGCCCATCGCAGCTAAAATGAAGCCTAGTCGGGAGGCCCACTGCTCACGGCCTGTTTGTTGCTTTAATGACACAACGTATTCCTCCTTTAAATGATTAAAATCTGAATAAGCGATATTACTATAACATATCTTTCAGGCAGTGTATAGAGAATTTTCTGATACATTCAACTGGAATACGAGGAAAATTTTATAAGGATAATATTTACCTATCATAGCAAAGGACGAATGACTAAGGTATGATGAGAAAAATGAATAAAAAAAGGGGCGATAACATGTATACCCTCATTAAAAACAGTGAAGTTTATACGCCAACTTATATTGGGAAAAAAGATATGTTAATCGTAGGAGATCGGATTGAGGCAATTGAAGATGAAATTGAACTAACGGGAAAAGGATGGGAAGGAACCGTCGTGAATGGAGAAGACATGGTCGTCATTCCAGGACTGATCGATAGTCATGTGCATATCATTGGCGGTGGTGGGGAAGGAGGTTATAAGACGCGAACTCCTGAATTGACATTAACTGATGCGACAACAGCGGGAGTGACGACCGTTGTCGGTGTGATAGGAACAGATGGCACGACACGGACGATGCCTGACTTGATTGCGAAGGCACATGCTCTTGAGGAAGAGGGAGTTAGCTGTTTCGTCCTTGTAGGCTCGTATCAACTTCCCATAAAGACATTAACCGGTACGCTTCAAAGTGACTTGCTATTAATCGATAAAATCATCGGTGTCGGTGAAATTGCCATTTCTGATCATCGTTCTTCTCAACCGACGATTCAAGAATTAACGAGGGTAGCAGCAGAAGCGAGAGTGGGCGGAATGCTTGCAGGAAAAGGGGGGATTGTCAACATTCACGTTGGGGATAGTCCAGAGAAATTGAGGCTGTTAGAGGAAGTAGTGGCTACCTCAGACGTACCAGTTACACAATTTCTCCCCACCCATATTAATCGAAATCAAGACTTGTTTTGGGCAGGTGTCGAGTATGCAAAAAAAGGTGGAATCGTAGACTTTACAACAAGCTCGATCCCTCAATTTCGCAAAGAAGGTGAAATAAAGCCGAGCACAGGGTTAAAAATGATGTTAGAACAAGGTGTACCTCTTGAGAACATTACGTTTACATCCGATGCGCAAGGTTCCTTGCCAGCTTTTAATGAAAGTGGGGAATATCAAGGTTTACAAATTGGCAAAATGGCCTCCCTTTTTAGTGAAGTACGGGACGCGGTAATTGCAGAACAGCTTCCATTGGATGTTGTCCTTCATGTCGTAACGAAAAATCCTGCACGTGGATTAAAGCTCCGTAAAAAAGGGGAAATTCAGCCCGGATTTGATGCAGACCTCGTGATGATTGAGCGCGATTCTTTCACGATCCACCACGTGTTTGCAAAAGGCCAGCATATGGTTCAGGAAGGGCAAGCCATCGTGAAAGGGACATTTGACATGTAGCAGTGAGTTGCACGGACAAGTGCGGCTCTTTTTTGCTCATTTAGTAGGCACGATCATCCCATAATAATGTCAATCGTGCAACGAAGTCTGCTGCACTTAAAATGATAAGAAAAGCAGATAAGTCGAAGTCAGATCTTTATCGAGATAATAGTATGAATGTTAATAATATATTGACATAATTCAGAATGAACGGTACGATTTTGGTAGCGCTTACATCACTGTTCTTTTCTTCATTGTGCGATCATACATTTGTAACGGTACGTATGCGTTTAAATTGAGCGACCGTTCAGATTGGGGGAGATCGAATGAACTTTGAGTTGACGAAAGAGCAACAAATGGTGCGAGACATGGTTCGCGATTTTGCGGAGAACGAAATTGCACCTAACGCAATTCATTACGATAAGACGGCTCAGTTTCCTGAGGATGTTTTTAAGAAAATGGGGGAGCTTGGCCTGTTAGGTATCCCTTTCCCTGAAGAGTATGGTGGATCAGGAGGCGATACCATTTCTTATGCCTTAGCGGTAGAAGAGGTGGGGAGAGCATGTGGAGGAACTGGGCTCAGCTATGCTGCTGCTGTATCTCTCGGCGCAAGTCCCATCTATTATTTTGGAACGGAGCGACAAAAGCAAGAACATTTAGTGCCCCTTGCGACCGGTGAATCGCTCGGTTCTTTTGGATTGACCGAACCGAACGCTGGCTCAGATGCAGGTGGAACGCGGACGAAGGCCGTCCTAGAGGGAGATGAATACGTAATAAATGGCGAGAAATGCTGGATCACCAATGCTGGTTATGCGCGGACGGTGATCGTAACGGCAGTAACAGGCAAAGATGAACGTGGCAAGCCGGTAATTTCTGCTCTCATCGTGCCGACAGGAATTGAAGGGTTCGCCATTTCTTGCAATTACGACAAAATGGGCGTCAGGGCGTCGAATACGTGCGAACTTGTACTAGAGGATGTTCGCGTTCCAAAAGAGAATTTATTAGGAGATCCAACGAAAGGATTCAAGCAATTTTTATATACCCTTGATGGAGGGCGAATTTCCATCGGCGCGTTAGCGGTAGGGATCGCTCAAGCTGCTTTCGATCGAGCGCTCGCCTATGCCAACGAACGGAAGCAATTTGGTCAAAAAATATCAAGCTTTCAAGCGATTCAATTTAAGCTAGCAGACATGGCGATGGAAATTGAACTAGCGCGCAATATGGTGCTGAAGGCTGCCTGGTTAAAAGATCAAAAGAAACCGTTTACAAAAGAAGCGGCTTATGCGAAATTATACGCGTCAGAAACAGCGATGCGCACAGCCAATCAAGCGATCCAAATTCATGGGGGCTACGGCTACATGCAAGAGTATGAGGTGGAGCGAATGCTTCGCGATGCCAAACTACTCGAAATTGGCGAAGGAACGTCAGAAATTCAACGAATGGTCATTGCAAGACAGCTAGGATGTCGCTAACAAGATGAAAATAATCTGTTAGGAGGACGCCGATGTCAGAGCGATTACAAGTAACCGTTGGAGCGTTGTTAGAAAAGGTGGCTAAAAGACAACCGACCCATGAGGCGCTTGTTTACCCAGACCGAGGGTTACGCTATTCATATGAACAGTTTCTTAGCAAATGCCAACAAGCAGCAAAAGGATTGATGAAACTAGGCATTGAACGGGGAGAGCATGTCGCCATATGGGCAACGAATGTGCCTGAATGGGTGATCACCCAATTTGCGACGGGAACAATGGGAGCCGTTCTCGTGACAGTTAATACGAATTATCGAACGAGTGAGCTCGAATACTTGTTGAAGCAGTCAGACGCTACGACTCTCCTTTTAATTGACGGCTATCGCGATGCATCATATGTAGAAATGCTTTATGAAATTCTCCCAGAACTTAAAACGTCAGAGCCAGGGGCGTGTTATTCGAAAAAACTGCCTCATCTGAGACGCGTCATTCATTTAGGGGAAGAGCGATATCCAGGAATGTATACGTGGGAGGATGTGCTGAACCTAGGGACCGAGGTAACCAATGACGAGTTGGCTGAGCGGAGCGCCTCCCTGGACCCTGATGATGTGATAAATATGCAATATACGTCTGGGACGACGGGATTTCCTAAAGGAGTCATGCTCACGCACAACAACATCGTCAACAATGCCCGAAACATTGCCGAATGTATGAAGCTGACGAACGAAGATCGGCTCTGCATTCCAGTTCCGTTTTTTCATTGCTTTGGCTGTGTCCTTGGCACGCTCGCATGTGTGTCGGTTGGCGCCACGATGGTACCAGTTCAAGAGTTTAATCCTACACGTGTGCTGCAAGCGGTTGAAGCGGAAAAATGCACCGGATTACATGGGGTACCGACAATGTTTATTGCAGAATTAAACGACGATGATTTTATGAACTATGATTTATCCCATTTGAGGACAGGAATTATGGCGGGTTCGAATTGTCCAATTGAAGTGATGAAAGCCGTTATCGAAAAAATGGGGATGTCTGATATTACGATTGCTTACGGGCAGACGGAAACGTCACCAGTAATAACCCAGACACGGGTTGATGATCCGATCGAACTCCGCGTGCAAACCGTAGGCCGTCCCTTACCGAATGTAGAAGTGAAAATTGTGGAGCCTGGCACAGAAAAAGAAGTGGCACCAGGGGTCCAAGGGGAATTGTGCACCCGAGGCTATCATGTGATGAAAGGCTACTATAAAAACCAACAAGCTACGCGAGAAGTGATCAAAGAAGATGGCTGGCTTCATACAGGGGATTTAGCCGTTATGGACGAGGCTGGCTATTGCCGAATTACTGGCAGGTTAAAAGATATGATTATTCGCGGTGGGGAAAACATTTACCCAAGGGAAATTGAAGAGTTCTTATACCAGCATCCTGATATTCTCGATGCCCAAGTGGTCGGAGTCCCTGACGAAAAATACGGGGAAGCAGTATCGGCATGGATTAAATTGAAGCCTGGTGTGAGCGTGACGTCAGAAGAAATTCGTGATTTTTGCCAAGGGAAGGTGGCTCATTACAAAATCCCACGCTATATAGAATTTGTTGATGATTATCCGATGACAGCTTCTGGGAAAGTTCAAAAATTTAAATTGCGACAAATGGCAGAACAGATTTTTCAAAAAGGGTGAAGGCTTATGTTTAAAAAGGTGCTTATTGCCAATCGAGGTGAGATTGCGGTTCGCATCATCCGGACGTGTCAAAAGTTAAACATTCGCACCGTTGCTATTTATTCAGAGGCGGATGTAGATTCTCTTCATGTCAAACATGCAGATGAAGCTTTTCTCATTGGGAAGCCTCCTGTTGCCGAAAGCTACTTAAAGGTAGACACGATTTTAGAAGTGGCAAAGCAAGCAGACGTGGACGCCATTCATCCAGGCTACGGGTTGTTATCGGAAAACGCTCGTTTTGCTAGGGCATGTGTTGAAGCAGGAATAGCGTTCATTGGTCCCTCACCTGAAGTCATTGAAAGAATGGGGAGCAAAATTGCTGCAAGAACCGCGATGCAAACTGCGGGTGTTCCCGTCATTCCGGGTTCCGATGTGGCGCTAGCCGATGAAGAGGAAGCAGTACATCTTGCTCACAAGTTTGGTTATCCAGTCATGCTTAAAGCCTCTGCAGGCGGTGGTGGTATCGGCATGCAGCTCGTCAGAAATGATGAGGAAATGAGAAAAGCATTCGCTGGCAATCAAAAACGGGCGACAAGCTTTTTCGGAGATGGGACGATGTTTTTAGAAAAGGCGGTTGAAAACCCGCGGCACATTGAAGTGCAAATCGCCGCAGACCATCATGGCCACGTCGTTCATTTATGGGAACGGGATTGTTCGATCCAACGCCGCCATCAAAAAGTAGTCGAGGAAGCACCGTCACCGTTCGTAGACGAGGCACTTAGGGAAAAAATCGGTCAGCTCGCTGTCAAGGCTGCAAAAGCGATCGATTATAGGAACCTCGGAACGGTGGAATGTCTCGTAGACGGGGAGAAGAACATTTACTTTTTAGAGATGAACACCCGTCTGCAAGTAGAGCACCCCGTGACAGAGGAAATTACCGGAATTGATCTCGTGGAATGGCAACTATTGATTGCAGCAGGTGAACAACTACCCTACGCCCAACATGAGATTCCATTGCAAGGGCACGCGATTGAAGTGCGGATCTATGCAGAAGACCCAGTGACCTTTTTTCCGTCACCAGGGATGATTAAACGATTTACGCTGCCGGAAGGGGAAGGGATTCGTCACGAGTATGCCATTTCAGAAGGGTATAAAGTGACACCGTTTTACGACCCGATGGTAGCGAAATTGATTGTATCAGCAGACACGCGGGGAGAAGCGATTCAGCGACTAGACAGAGCACTCAAGCAATATGAGATCGAAGGAATCAAAACGAATATTCCGATGCTAAAGCAAGTGATCAACCATCCAGTGTTTCAAGCAGGAGAAGCAACAACGGCATTTGTAACCAATCATCTTAAAGTGAAAACAGGGAGGAATCCATAATGGCAAAAATCGAAACCAATATGGCAGGTAACGTATGGAAAATACTTGTGAAAGAGGGAGATCAAGTAGAGGCAGGGCAAGAAGTGGCCATTCTTGAGTCGATGAAAATGGAGATTCCCGTGGAAGCTGCGAGCGGTGGAACAGTAAAAAGCGTATTGAAGCAAGAAGGAGAATTTATCGATGAGGGGGAAGCCCTCCTTGAACTCGAGTAAAAAAGTATCCATTCGGGAAGTAGGACCGCGGGATGGCCTGCAAAATGAGTCAACATGGATCGATACAGAGCAGAAAATCGAGTGGATCAATCATTTAAGTCGCACGGGACTTCCTTACATCGAAGTGAGCTCCTTCGTTCATCCAAAATGGATTCCCGCTTTAGCGGATGCAGAGGAGGTGCTTGCTCGTATTGACCGAGTGGACGGTGTCACATATGCGGCCCTAGTACCGAATGAAAAAGGGTTGGAGCGAGCCCTTCGAGCGGGGGTAGATGAGGTAGCCATCTTCATGTCAGCGACGGAAACGCACAATCGAAAAAATATAAACAAATCAATCGCTGACACGCTACCTGTTTTAAAAAATGTAACTCGAATCGCAAAACAGGAAGGAAAGTCAGTGCGTGGCTATTTATCGACCGTATTTGGTTGCCCCTATGAAGGGACGACAGAGCAAACGAAATTGCTGCAAACGGTAGAAGCGCTTATGACGATGGGGATAGATGAATTATCACTTGGCGATACGATTGGAGTTGCTACCCCGAACTTGGTGGAAGCGGTCGTCAGTGAAGTGACAAAGCTCGTCCCAACCGAAAAAATGGCTCTTCATCTCCATGATACGAAAGGAATGGCGATTGCGAATATCGCGTGCGGTTTGCGCACAGGGGTTAGAAAGTTTGACAGCTCGGTTGGTGGTTTAGGTGGCTGTCCATATGCCCCAGGAGCAGCGGGGAATGTGGCAACGGAAGATTTGCTTTACCTACTTCATGGTCTCGGCTACGAAACAGACGTATCCTTGAATGAAATCATGAAGGCAGGTGCCTATATCCAAGAGAAGCTCGACAAACCGTTGCCAAGTCATAACTTGCAATCGTTTTTAGCAAAGGAGGGATCGGTGTGAGTGAAACCGTGGGAGTCGAAATGCTGTCCAGCGGGGTGTGTAAAGTAACGCTTATCAGGCCAGAGGCTGCCAACGCCCTATCCGTTCAACTGCTTGAAAAATTAAAGGATACGCTGGAAGCATTGGCATTTCAGAAGGAGGTCCGAGCTGTTGTCTTTACAGGAGCTGGCGATAAAGTGTTTTGTGCTGGGGCGGATTTAAAGGAGCGACGGACGATGGAGGAAGAAGAGGTGAGACGCACCGTCGCCCTAATTGGAGAGACAATTGAGAAAGTCGCCAAACTTCCACAACCTACCATTGCGGCAATGAACGGCACTGCTCTTGGGGGGGGGCTGGAACTTGCGCTCGCATGCGACCTTCGCGTAGCGGCAGAGGAAAGTGTTTATGGTTTACCAGAGACGACGCTTGCGATCATTCCAGGAGCAGGGGGAACGCAACGATTACCGAGGTTAATTGGAGTCGGCCGGGCGAAAGAGATGATTTTCACTGGAAAACGAATCACAGGAGCAGAAGCGTATTTGATCGGGTTAGCGCAATACGCTTGTCCCCTTGCAAAAGTAGAGACACTCGCCTTAGATCTGGCAAAACAAATGAGCGCCAATGGACCGATTGCACTGGCTCAAGCGAAGAAGGCAATTGACAATGGAATAGAGACGGATCTTGCAACAGGACTTGAACTAGAAAAGTTGGCGTATGAGCGCACAATTTCAACGAAGGATCGGCTTGAAGGATTAGAGGCCTTTAAAGAAAAGAGAAAGCCACAATACATAGGGGAATAGGAGGGGATTCCATGTTTGAAGAAACAGTTGAAAAACTCAAACGAGGTGGTAGTGAAAAGTATCATGAAGCGAATCAGCAAAAAGGAAAGCTGTTTGCTCGTAAACGATTAGAGCTTCTATTTGACGACGGGCTGGCAGCTGAGGATGGCTTGTTTGCAAACTGTCAGGTGGACGGCTTGCCTGCCGATGGTGTCATTACAGGCATTGGAAAGATTAATGGGCAGACCGTCTGCGTCATGGCCAATGATTCAACGGTGAAAGCAGGGTCATGGGGAGCCAGAACGGTTGAAAAAATAATCCGTATTCAAGAAACAGCAGAAAAATTAAATGTGCCGATGCTCTATTTAGTCGATTCAGCAGGGGCGAGAATTACAGATCAAGTGGAGATGTTCCCAGGGCGAAGAGGAGCAGGTCGAATTTTTTACAATCAAGTAAAACTGTCTGGGCGAGTTCCACAAGTGTGCATTCTGTTCGGTCCATCTGCTGCTGGAGGTGCGTACATTCCTGCTTTTTGTGATGTCGTCATCATGGTGGATGGAAATGCGTCCATGTATCTTGGCTCACCGCGGATGGCGGAAATGGTCATCGGCGAAAAGGTGAGTCTTGAAGAGATGGGTGGTGCGAAAATGCATTGCTCTGTGTCAGGCTGTGGTGATATTCTCGCTCCATCTGAGGAGGAAGCCATCGGACTTGCCCGTGATTACTTACGCTATTTTCCGAGCAGTTATTCAAAGCGACCACCGATAGAGGATGGAAGAGAGCCGAAATCGTTTACCAAAACCATTGAGGAGATTTTGCCCAAAAACCAAAATGCTCCTTTTAATATGTATGACTTAATTGACCGGGTGATCGACGAGGATTCCTTCTTTGAAATTAAGAAGCTTTTTGCTCCTGAGCTTATTACCGGACTTGCCCGAATCGATGGAAAGCCGATCGGGATCATCGCCAATCAACCAAAAATGAAAGGTGGTGTATTGTTCCACGATTCTGCAGATAAAGCGGCGAAATTTATTACCCTTTGCGATGCCTATCACATTCCGCTCCTCTTTTTGGCGGACATCCCAGGCTTTATGATTGGAACGAAGGTGGAGCGGGCAGGAATTATTCGACATGGGGCGAAAATGATCTCGGCCATGTCAGAAGCGACGGTTCCCAAAATCTCGATCATCGTACGCAAAGCTTATGGGGCAGGGCTATATGCTATGGCAGGCCCTGCGTTTGAACCGGATGTCTGCCTTGCGTTCCCGAACGCACAAATTGCGGTAATGGGACCAGAAGCGGCTGTTAATGCAGTGTATGCCAATAAGATTGCCGAGCTGCCGGAAGAGGAACGTGCGGCATTTATCGCAGAAAAGCGTGAGGAATATAAGCAGGATATTGATGTGTACCGACTCGCCTCTGAACTCGTGATTGATGGGATCATCCAAGGGAATCAGCTGCGAGAAGAGTTAAAAACCCGTTTGACCGCATATGCTTCAAAAGAATTAACATTTACTACACGAAAGCATCCCGTATATCCAGTTTAAAAAAGGAGAGGGGGGAGTACGGTGACAGCGCCTGTCTGGTTTCCATCGGATGCTTACAAAGAGCAAACGAGATTGTATCAATGGATGAAAACGCTCGGCTATTCGTCCTATGACGATTTTTATCAACGTTCGATTGACGACATTGCTTGGTTTTGGCGGGAAGTGGAGCGGGAGCTAGACATTCCATGGATGAAGCCTTATGATCATGTCCTTGCAATGGAGAAAGGGCCTGCCTGGCCTGAATGGTTTATCGGTGGCAAATTAAATGTGACGGAAGCAGCCGTGGAAAAATGGGCGAATGATCCAAAGACCGCAAATAAAACGGCGATCGTCTGGGAAGGGGAAGAAGGAAAGACTTCCTTGCTATCGTTTGCAGCCCTTGATGAGGCGGTGAAACGTGCAGCCCATGGCTTAAAACAGCATGGAGTCAAAAAAGGAGATGTGTTCGCCTTATACATGCCGATGATTCCTGAGACGGTGATTGCCATGCTGGCTGTTGCCAAGCTCGGAGCAATCTTCACGCCGATTTTTTCTGGTTATGGTGCAGAGGCGATCGCTACGAGACTACGCGCTTCTGGAGCGAAATGGCTCATAACAGTAGATGGCTGTTACCGGCGAGGCAAGCTGATTGATATGAGGCAAGAGGCGGAGAAAGCACTTGCTGACGCGCCGAATGTCCAATCAATTGCCGTTGTGGAGCGGGTCGGCACGTTAACATCTTATGGTGCCAACGATATACGCTGGACTGAGCTTATGACCTATGCTCCGCTCCAAGAAACGGCAGCGATGAATTCGACAGATCCCTTAATGCTTATTTATACTTCCGGGACAACTGGACGGCCAAAAGGAGCGGTTCATACGCATAGTGGCTTCCCAATTAAAGCGGCGTTCGATGCAGGAATTGGCATGGATTTACGAAAAGAGGACACGCTTTTTTGGCTGACAGATATGGGATGGATGATGGGCCCGTTTCTTGTGTTTGCTGGTTTGATCAATGGGGCAACCATTGTCCTTTACGACGGTGCTCCTGACTATCCGAATCATGACCGACTTTGGCAGCTTGTCGAACAAAAGCAAGTAAGTCATTTAGGTATTTCTCCGACATTAATTCGCGCCATGATGAAGTACGGGACGGAACGAATGGCTGAGCATGATTTGTCTTGCTTAAAGGTGATTGGCTCTACGGGGGAGCCGTGGAACCCTGAGCCATGGCATTGGCTGTTTGAACACGTCGGAAATAAACAGGTGCCTATCTTTAATTACTCCGGAGGGACGGAAATATCAGGTGGGATTTTAGGGAATGTACTCGTTCGACCGATTGGTCCGATTACGTTTAACTCAGCGATTCCAGGGATGGCAGCTGCTGTATATAACGAAAGTGGTGAAAAAGTAACCGCGGAAGTGGGGGAGCTTGTCCTAACAAAGCCTTGGGTCGGGATGACTAACGGCTTTTGGCAGGAGCCTGAACGGTTTCTCGAAACGTACTGGTCACGCTGGAGCAATACGTGGGTTCATGGAGATTGGGTCACTCTTGACACGGATGGATTTTGGACGATAACCGGTCGATCAGATGATATTTTAAATGTAGCTGGCAAACGACTTGGACCGGCAGAAGTTGAGTCTGTCCTAGTCGGTCATAGTGCCGTCATTGAGGCTGGAACCATTGGGGTACCAGATGATGTGAAGGGTGAAGTGCCAATCTGTTTTGTTGTCATTGCCCCAAGTTTTTCTGAGAGCGACACATTAAGACACGAATTGATCCAGCTTGTCGGGACAAAGCTTGGAAAAGCATTGAAGCCAAAGGCAGTGTATTTTGTTTCCGATTTACCGAAGACACGAAATGCAAAGGTGATGCGCCGTGCGATACGGGCGGCCTTTTTGCAAAAGGAGGCAGGAGATTTATCCTCACTTGAAAACGCTCATGTATTAAAAGAAATCGAAAGGTTAGGAAAAAAGCAATCCTCATAGCTGCGAGGATTGCTTTTTTGATGTACGCAATAAGGATCATTTATGCACGAGTCCTTGTAGGCTTCGCTTAGTTAAAAATACCAATAAAAAATCGATTTATTTCGTACATAACAGTGAAAAACCGTTACAAACTATGATTACATCGTCAAGGAGGTGATACACATGGCGAACAACAACTCAAACCAATTACTAGTACCTGGAGTGCAACAAGCACTTGATCAAATGAAAACAGAAATTGCTCAAGAATTTGGCGTTCAGCTTGGTGCTGACACAACTTCTCGTGCTAACGGTTCTGTAGGTGGAGAAATTACGAAACGTCTAGTTGCTATGGCTGAGCAACAACTAGGTGGAGGATTCCAAAAATAATAGCATGGCTATGAAGGGGCGGGATTCCGCTCCTTCTTTGCACTTTAAATAGGTTAACTTCTAATAAAAGGTTCAATTTCGCTAATAAGACTTGGCCTAAGTCAAGTTTTTCTAATAGTAGGAGGAGCAAAATGGCTTATTGTCCTGTATGTAATGGGATGACGACGATCGAAATTACGTGTGATACTTGTGGAAAACGATTAGATGATGCAGGAAAGTATCAAGATTTTTTTGATGATTATAGCCCGTATGAGGAAATTGAGATGATGAAGCTAGAGGACGGAATCAAGGAGAATGCTCGCGACCATCGATGCGCCCATGTTCTTGTCTGTCCCCGTTGTCAAATTACCTCTGTTTATCTTATCGATGAACAGTAAAACAGCCACCTTGATATGAGGGCAAGATGGCTGTTTGGTTTACTTATTTTATTCGCAATTCTGATTCTGGATCGAAGAAATGGCATTTGTTCATATCGAGAGCGAGTTCTACTTTATCACCGCTTTGAATGTCAGAGCGGGAGTCCACACGGGCGATAATTTCTTGATCGCTCAATTGAGAATAAAGAACTGTTTCTGCACCTGTTAACTCGGCTACTTCAATATGAGCGGTAATTTTTGAGCCAGGTGATGATTCAATGAATAAAAGCTCATCATGGATATCTTCAGGACGGATACCGAGAATGAGTTCCTTACCTTCATAGCCATGCTCGCGCAATACGGCTAATTTACCTTCTGGAACTTCGATTGAAACATTTCCAATTTTAAGTTGTGAACCTTCCAAACGACCGTTTAAGAAATTCATAGATGGTGAGCCGATGAAGCCACCGACAAATACGTTCTCAGGGAAGTCATACACTTCTTTTGGCGAACCAACTTGTTGAATGACACCGTCTTTCATAATCACGATTCGAGTCGCCATCGTCATTGCTTCGGTCTGATCGTGGGTTACGTAAATGGTCGTGGTTTGCAGGCGTTGGTGAAGTTTTGTAATTTCAGCACGCATTTGCACACGAAGCTTTGCATCAAGGTTTGATAACGGTTCATCCATAAGGAAAACTTGAGGGTCACGAACAATTGCCCGACCGAGGGCCACACGTTGACGCTGACCACCAGACATCGCTTTAGGTTTACGATCAAGCATCTCCTCTAGACCTAGAATCTTTGCTGCATTTTTAACCCGTTTATCAATTTCGTCCTTTTTAAATTTCCGTAGCTTCAAGCCGAATGCCATGTTATCATACACATTCATATGTGGGTAAAGGGCATAGTTTTGGAATACCATCGCAATGTCACGATCTTTTGGCGCCACATCGTTCATCCGTTTTCCTCCGATGAGAAGGTCGCCTTTCGAAATATCTTCTAGACCGGCAATCATACGTAGGGTTGTGGATTTTCCGCAACCGGATGGACCGACAAACACAATGAACTCTTTGTCCTTAATGTCCAGGTTAAAGTCTGTAACCGCTTGAACGTCTCCATCATAAATTTTGTACACGTTTTTTAACTGAATTTCCGCCATGTCGTCCCCTCCTGAACTGATTTCTGTTTTTATTGTAGCGCTTACAAAAAAATCAGAAAATGGACAACATGCACAAAGATTCTTTTCTCCTTTGTGCATGTTTATGAAAGCGTTTTATTTCAAGGGATTACTGTCCACCGTCGTAAAGTAATAGTGCCAAGTAGACGACAGAGGCCTGAGAGAATTGTCGAATGTCAATCCCTGTTTTTTCAATAAACTTGTCGACCCTGTATTGCAAGCTGTTGCGGTGCAAATGAAGGGATCGGGCTGCAGATGTGATGTTTAAATTATGTTTGAAGTAACAGGTGATGCTTTGCAATAATTCGTGATCTTGCCTGACGTCCTCTGGAAGAAGATGGTCGATTAAGTCTCGTTTCGTATTAGTTGTTGCCTCAGAGAAGAGCAGATGGGGGATTGCTTCCACACCATACCAGATCTCTTGTTTCGACTTGCGCTCGACCGCTGTTTGAAACGCATGCTGTTCAAAGCGAAACAATGCAGGAGTGGCCTCGGTTTGGTGAGGCAAACCGACTAATAAGAATACATTAAAATAAAAATCAGATGAAAGGGCTTCGGTAAAGCCTTCAAGTGCTAACGGATCGTCGATCGAATGATTAAATAGTAGGACAATGCCTGTTTTTTCTGTTTGCCATAAAAGAATAAAAGAATCATGCCCAATGCTTGTCCAAGCCTCTTGAAAAGCTTCGTATTGATCAACAGGTTGATCGAGCTGAAAATGGATCAATTGTAGCTGGCCTTTTGCAGGAGGGGCACCTTGCCCTTTAAAAATCCATGCCGCCCACTGCTCCTCTTCTACCGTTTTTGGCTGTGGTGCCAGGGAATAAGGCTCCAGCAGCATGTTCAACAACACTCGTTCCCGTGATGTGATGAGGTTGCGCTTAATCCCGATCACGTCATGGTTTTCCGTACGAAACCAATCAATGTCTTCATGAGATTTCTCCTCTTGATCGAATGTAACGATGGCATCTTGAAAATGACGTTTCAATTGCTCGAGGTTCATAACCGACTCCTTACCATTCCATTATGCTCTTTTTATTATAGCAGATGTGAAAGGAAGAGCACCGCTTCAGTGAACGAGTCGAAGACTTTTGTTTTCGGAAATGACATTGCTGCTTTTCTACGTATAAAAAACAACCATGAGCAAACAATCACGGTTGTTTTCAAAAGGGTTAGTTTTCTTCTTTCTCGTGGTGGGGTGGTTCCTCTTTTTCTAACGAACGTGCTTCTTCAATGGTACCCGCATGTGTGTCATTCACCGTACCACCGCCAAGACCTTCGTTGATCATTCGGTCCACATCCATAAAAAATTCATCGCGTCCCTCAAACTCGGACGATGGTCGCTTTTCTTTAGCCATGTTGCATCCCTCCTACCTTTAACATGGTACGAGAGGTGAGAAAATATGCACGTCCTAGTGCTCTTCGTAGATGTGATAAAGCATAAGGTCGTGAATTTTTGGTTCAAGAGTCTGTTTTAAGGCATCTGAAGGCGCGGGCGTTCCCCAGTGAATGGCTCCTTCTTTATCATAAATGCCATGGTAGTACGTCCCTTGTGTAAAAAAAGAAAAAGACCACTCGCGGCGCAGCAAATTATTGCGCAGCTCTTTCCACTGAAAATGAGAAATCATCGCTAGCCTCCTGATCGTAAGCGGTTTCTTCTACTATACCATAGCAACCACTTTTCTGTGGACAGCTAAGCCTCTTTTTCCGTTGAACCGGTGGCTATTTTTTCACCGCCTTCAAACCAATACATAGTTTCACAATCCCCGCGATCTTCATACGTATAACAGACGAACCCAGAATCAAGGGCCCAACGAATTTCTCGTTTGGCATCGGCAGGGAACGCGAAATAGCACGTGTGCAAATCACTGAGCAACGATTTTAGCAAGCTCGGCGCAACGTTTGTACGAATAAAACGAGGTTCAACTTGCAGAGAGGCATGCGCTTTTCCTAGCGACTCCACTGCAACAACGGCAATGATTTTTCCTCGCCAGGCAGCGAGGTGAATCGCTGTGTCATTGCGAAGGAATGAGTGTTTTGTAAGCTTTAGAAACCAAGGATAATAAGCTGTATGGTTTTGCTTATCAATTCGACGAACGAAGCGAAGCAACGGTTTTAAATAAATAATTAAATTATCTGAGGTCATTTTGATGATATTCATCATATCCTCCTTTGCCGTCATGAAAGCCACTCCATTCAAAAAAGATAGCGGTTAAGGCTTGAATGATGTTTCGTTGGATGGACGGTTCATCAAATGTCATTGGTTTTGCGTTTACTTCAAACAGCCAAAGCCCACCGTCCTGATCTTCACCAATGTCCAACGAACATTCCCCGTGAGGCCCGTACGCACGTTCTAACGCCATCGCCGCTTTTTTTCCAATCCTCTTAACGACTTGCTCATCAGGGGGGGCAGGGAGCTGATCAATGGAAAGAATCGACCCTCCTTGAGGAACATGGGTTGTTATGGACCCTGCCTTTCCAAGTCGGACACCGATACCCGTCATATGCCAACGGTGCCAGAGTTTATGCATATGGATGCGATAGTCGTACGGTTTGTCTTGATACGTACGAAGGCGGATCGCTTGTTGCAAAATGAGTTGGTCCGTATACGGAAGGAGTAAATCCGTGAGCTTAGGGAACGTTAAGTGTAGTTGCTTTCGATTTGTAGTCATTAAATACTGCTTTTCATCGATCGCTTCAAGTGTGAAGACCCCTTTCCCTTGACTCTTGTTTGTCGGTTTCAAATAGATCCGCTTGTAGTTTCCTAGCATATCCAATAGGTTGGACGGACCCGAAAAAAGACGTGTGGCGGGAAGGAAAGAGCGGAGAAAAGGATCTCGGCTTAAGATTTCAAACATGGACCATTTATTAAAAAAATGAGGATTGAAATAAGGAATTTTTCTTGTTCGAATTTGTTTTAATAGGCGGATGGTTTGTCGTTTATTTTCCTCGGTACGAGATGGGATTTTGTTGTAGATCATGTTTGGATATGGAAAGGTAGCGCGTATCCATTGATCGCTGCCTTCTTTTAAACAATAGCCTTCAATCTCTGACTCCTTCACATCTTCGGGGGTAAAAACGACCAGGCAGCCTCCACGCTTTGCAACTTCTTTTGCCAGCTTGGAAAACAATGGCTTGTTGCCAGAAAAGTGATGGCTTTTGTGTGCGCTCGTTAACAGCCCAATGAGCGGACCGATCCTATCTCCATAAGAGGAGAGAGTAATCTGGGGGCCATTGTCTGATTTGGCTCGGGCAACAGGTTGCTTGTTATGGCCCCATGACATGGTGCGATGGGCATTAAGAGTTCCCCACCGCTTTTCTTCCCCGTTGTATACAAGCTGAATCATGCTTGGATCACGCGAAGCTGCTCGAGACGGGTGTGCTTAGCTAAAAACGTCCCGTAATGGAAAGGAAGGCGCAACGTTTCCCGCTCTTCCTTCTGAAGGTTTGGGTGACGGAAGATCGCACGCCCTGGTTTAGAGTTCGCTTCTAATAGCCAGACACGGCCCGATTCATCAAGGCCTAGGTCGAAGCCGATTTCGCCAATGAACCCGTCGAGTGATTCATCGATCGCTAGAGAAAGCTGAAGAGCTGCTTTTTTTAATCGTTTGACGGACTCATGTTTCTCTGGTAGCCAATCGAGAATTTCTTGAACCGTTCGAATTTCACCGCCTGTTTTTAGATGGGTTGTAATACTTCCTTCTCCCGCAATCTTAGCCGCTATAGCAGTAATGATCCATGTACCCCGCTTGTTTTTATTCGTATGAATACGAAAGTCAATCGGATGATCATTGAGGGTGAAAAGTTTAATTCCTTGCTGGGCGATCATCTGTTGTAACGATTGAGGAAATTGATTGGCGACACACCTTTTTAGTGATGAATAACGTCGTAGACGATTGCCGCCATTTTCATGAAAACGACAGTAAACATAAGGATCATTGTCAGGACGAATGATTTGATGAATCCCTGCACCAAAGCTTCCTTCGACCGGTTTCAAGTAAACGTGTTTGTAGTCGTCCAGCATTCTTTCCAATTCTTCCAAAGAGGGGTTCAGCAAGCTTTCTGGAATGTAGACATTGATCTGACGATGGTTCTTTAGTTTCGTATAAAGGTCCCATTTGTTGAAAAAGTCCACGTTAAACCAAGGAATTTGTTGTTCGTCTTCTAAAAAGTGTCTTACTTCTTGAACGTCTTGGAGTGCGGCGACTTTTCGAGCAGGGATGCGATCATAAACAGCATTAGGCCACGGAAATGTTTCCTGCCGCCATTTTCCGTCTGTAAACGTCAATCCTTCAATGGTCTTAGCGCCTTTATTAACGTGATGATTGCCGAATAAAAAAGCAAAAACGCCTTCTTCCTCTGCTGCCGATAGGAGGTTTGCAAAATAGGAGGAACGAGAGCCAAGCGGATGATAGGTCGACGACTGGAAGCCGGCTGTAAATATGCCAATGAGTGGAGCAAGGCAGAGCGTGCGCTGTTGCTGTGAGCATGAAACATGCTGCTCATATGGAAGGCGGAGCCGATCCCACAAGTCGGCAGATAGTAAAAGCTCTTCCTTATGATCAGGGTGTGGAGCTACTTGAATCGTGCAGGTCTGTTGACCAAAGGATACTTCATTCGGGAACCGTTTAGTATCTACCCACCTTTTAAATAGCGACGAGGCGGCAAATAATGTCCCTTTTGAGGTCACGTGTTTTTTTAGAGGAAAAAGTAGTTTGCTCACATTAATCAGTCTCCTTTAACAGATGGTTCTTTACCGTCCATTCATAAAAGTAGGCGAGCAGTTTTTTCGTCGATGGGCGCACACCTACAGTTAACAACCTGTGCTGTTTAGAAGGTTTCGTGTTCGCTTCAATAATCCAAATGTGATCATTCACATCAATGGCCATATCAAGGCCAAGTTCGATCAATTGTCCGCTTGTTTCTAATGTAGCGGCAGCGTCTTTTGCCACCTGCTTCATTTTTGTCCATTGACTAGAGGCATGAGATTGATCGTACCAAGAAGAAAGGACGTCCTGCACCGTTCGAAACGTACCTCCTTGGGCAATGTTTGTGAGAAAATGGCCTGCATTTGATTGTCTAGCAACGGCAGAGACAACCTTCCAACGCCCATTCGCAGTCTTGATTAACAGAAGGCGAAAGTCAACAACAGATTCGTTTTCCCTCATTAAGGAGATTCCTTGCTGCAACATGTAGTTCTGTTTATTTTTAAAGAAAAATACACGGAGGAAGTGTTCAACTGTTCGAAAGTGAATGACCTGCTCAGTATGACGGTGTACAATGAGTCTCTCCTCATCGAAGGAAAGCTTAAAAATCCCTTTGCCCTCTTTGCCATCTTTCGGTTTCAAAAAGGCATTTTTCCCCTCAGCGAGCAGTTGTAAGAGCGTTGCTTCATCCCATGTAGGCCATGAGGAAGGAACATGCTCACGTACCGATGGCGCATCAGCTAACAGTGTATGAATCTCCCCTTTGTCAAGAAAGCGCTCGTTCCAAATCGGAATGTGGTGGCTATGAAAACTAGCCATCATTCCTTGAACCAACGCGCTTTTTTCGAGGCGCCGAGAGCCAATACGGTTATAGACAACATGGGGGAGAGGAACGAAAGTATCGATCCATTCGCTGTTATAGTACGTTCTAGCATTCGCTTTTTCCATCGACCATTCAGACGGATGTATGACATAGGTCAAGCACCCTTGTTCGTTGCTATACGCGATAAATTCTTCTAAAAAGGCGGTTAAAGAGTGGCCTTCGGTTCGGGTATGATCGCTTAAAATTGCGAAGATTGGTCCAAACCATAGCTGGTTCAATTCAGGTAAAAAAGCGATACGCCATTTTAATGATGGTTTAAAGTAAGGGCACTGCTGAACGAGGCATTCATTTGCGAAAGCATGATCGTCATGTTCGTCATGAATCACGAGCGTTACGGAATGTTTCTCCATACCGATAAGCAGTTCATACTTTTCTCCACTTTCGAGCCCCCAAAGACGACAAAGGCGGCGAGGTAAGGAGATAGCAGGCACTTCGTGTAAAAGGATAGAGGACGGTTTTACGACGATAGGATAAAGGATCATTGGCAGCTCTCCCCACCTACGTGTTGCATTTTGATTCAATCTGTACAAAAATAGAGAGGAAATTCAAAGGCAAATGCCTATAGATGTAAAGTATACTATGAGATAGGCGCCTAATTGGTGCAACAAAGGAGTGAGAGAAACGATTGAACACTGTGTGGTTGATTTTATTTATGATCGTGATCGGAGCAGTAATCGGTGGAGTGACGAACTCACTTGCAATCAAAATGCTGTTTCGTCCTTACTCGGAAAAACGGATCGGTCGCTTTCGCCTCCCATTCACCCCAGGACTTATCCCGAAACGACACGATGAGCTAGCGACTCAATTAGGAAGGATGGTCGTCAGCTATTTAGTGACGTCAGAAGGAATCGGAAAAAAGCTAACCGAAGCTTCCTTTACCGATAGCGTGACAGAATGGGCGAAGCGGGAAAGTCGTAAGTTCCTATCATCTGATCAGTCGCTGTCTTCTATTTTGCACCAAAACTTTCAAGTGGAGGATAGTGAGAAGCTTGTTTTACAACAAGTGGAACGTTGGCTAGAAACTAGCTACGATAGGTGGTTTCGCGAGGCAAACAGTCGGACCATCGGGATGGCGCTGCCTGAAGTGATCGTAGAAAAGGTAGAAAGGAATCTACCAGCTATTCGCAGAATGTTGCTCACGAAGGCGAGGGATTACGTCGCTAGTGACCAAGGAAAAGCGCAACTTTCGGTCATGATTGATCGATTTCTTGAAACCCATGGAACGCTAGGCAACATGGTTTCGATGTTTTTTAGCAATGAGCGACTTGTAGACAAGCTTCACCCAGAACTGTTGAAATTTTTAAATGATCAAGAAACAGAAAAATGGCTACAAAAACTTTTGGATAACGAGTGGGAGCGCTTGAAGGAAAAGCCATTAGCCGATATCCAGCAATATGTTGAAAAAGAAGCAGTGGTCCGCATCGGACGGCAAGTCCTCCAAACGCAAGTACCTGTAATCCAGTGGCTCGGAAAGCCGCTTCATGCTTGGACAGGTCCCTATGAAGAAAAGGTGGCGGAAGAGTGGGTTCCGAAGCTTGTTCACGTGACGATTCAATTGCTCGTCTCCCAACTGGATCATATGTTAGAGCGACTTCACTTAGAGGAAATTGTCCGCGAGCAAGTAAGCGCCTTTTCGGTCGAGCGTCTGGAAGAGCTCGTTCTTTCCATCTCACGGAAAGAGTTTAAGATGATTACATATTTAGGGGCGCTTCTTGGCGGTGGGATCGGTTTAGTTCAAAGTCTCATCATTCTGTTGATCAAGTAATGCTCGACAAAATTTAAAAAAATTGACTGGAATAGATGAATTCTAATCTCATACATGTTATAGTCGTGAAGACTATGGTTTTAGGAGGCTCACGAATTTATGTCAAATGTTTATGATAAGGCACAGGAGTTAAAACAAGCGCTTGCGGAAAGCGAAGAGTTTAAGGCTCTTAAAAGTCTTCACACTCAGATTGATCAGGACGATATTGCGAAGCGGTTATTGGAAAATTTCCGTCAGCTTCAATTGGACTTGCAACAAAAGCAAATGCAAGGTGTTCAAATTACCGAGGAAGAAGCACAAAAGGCGCAGCAGCAATTTGAACTCGTTCAACAACATGAGCTTATTTCAAAGCTAATGGAAGAAGAGCAACGACTAAGTGTGGTCATCGGAGATTTAAATCGGATTATCACAGAGCCTCTAGAGGAAATTTACGGGAACCCGAACGAATAAGGTCAAGGAGCTGTCTCAAAAGTCTATCTTTTGAGGCAGCTCCTTTGCTTATTCGTTCGAAATGGCGACTTGGCGGACGCTTTCCGCGGGCAACGCTCCAGCTTCCTCGAGAACCCCACTCTCGGCGATCTTCCGCTGTTGCTTTTCCTGCAGGAGTCGCCGCCTGTCGCTCGTTTGACTCCCATTAACGCGCGAAAGAACATACAAAAAAATCGCCCAATCGTTTAAAATGAAGGTACCACTACCAAAATTCAAACGAAAGAAGGCGATTTTTTTGCGTAACCAAACGGCTACTTATCAGCAGTATACCATGAATCAACTCGTGCTTCCTATGGATTTTTCCGATCTCATTCCAGAGAACCATGTAGCACGTGTGGTGAATGACATGGTCGAATCGTTGGATGATCAGCTATTTGACGAGGTATACAAAGGGGGCGGTCGTCCTGCATATCACCCGAAAATGATGACGAAAATCCTATTGTACGGGTACACGCAAAAGTGGTTTTCGTGTCGTGCGATCGCCAAGGCTTTGACCGAACATCTTCCGATGATGTGGCTCGCCGCCAGACAGACACCCGACTTCCAGACGATTAATCGGTTTCGCTCGGAACGATTGAAACCGTTGATGGATACATTGTTTTCGGCATTGACGCATCTTCTGATCAAGGAAGGCTACGTCGATGGATCATCGTACTTTCTGGATGGGACGAAAATCGAAGCGAACGCCAATAAGTATACATTTGTTTGGAAAAAGAGCGTCCAAAAATATGAAGAGAAGCTTCAACTTAAGATCGATGAAATGCTTCAAGAAATCGAGAAGCAAGTGGAACTGGATCGCATCCAGATCCAACAGGAGACAAACGCAGAGGAAAAGCGTATCTCCAGTGAAGTGCTTCAAGCCGTCGCCCGATCCGTGGAACAGGAACTCATCAAAAGAGACGAACAGATCAAAGAAACGGCAGACCAGAAAGAGAAGCAAGCACAAAAACAAGCGCTCAAACCGCTCCGAAAGATCTATCGGACACTCACGACCGACACCTTGCCTCGGCTTCGGAAGTATGAAACGTCTTTTCGCCTCTTGGGGGAGCGGAATAGCTATTCGAAAACCGATCCAGATGCCACCTTTATGCGGATGAAAGACGATCACATGAAGAATGGGCAGTTAAAAGCAGGCTACAACTGGCAGATTGGGACTCAGGATCAGTTTATTCTTTTTTATACGGTCCATCCGAATCCTACTGACACCCGCTGCCTTCTTCCCCACGTGGAGGCTCTCAAAGAGAGCGGACTTCCTCTTCCGAAGACATTGATTGCCGATGCGGGCTATGGGAGTGAATCTAATTATGTGGCGATGGCAGACGAACTGTTTGAGACGCTCATTCCCTCCCATACATTCCGCCAAGAACAGAAACGTTCCTTTGCGAAGAAACGCTTTCATCCCTACAACTGGAGGTATGATGAGACGGACGATGTGTACTGGTGCCCAAATCAGCGGAAAGTCTCTTTTAAACGATACACCAAGCGGACCGATCCGTATGGGTATGCACGGGATTTTAAAGTCTATGAGTGTGAGTCATGTGAAGGATGTCCGTTTAAGCCGGAGTGTACGAAGGCCCGGGGAAATCGACAGGTACACTACAACCCGGTGTATGAGGAACTGAAAGCGAAGCAACATCAAAAACTGAAAAGCGAAGAAGGCCGAACGCTCTACCAAAAAAGAAAAACGGATGTGGAGAGCGTATTTGGTCATGTTAAACAAAACCTCGGCTTCCGAAGGCTACATCTTCGTGGCAAGGAAAGCGTGCACATCGAACTCGGGCTTGTGGCTCTTGCCCACAACCTAAGGAAACGAGCGACGGTGGATCGTCGCTCGAAGGAACTAAAGAATACAAATCAACACAAAAATCGGGAGAACCGCATCAAACGGTTCTCCCGATTTTATGTTTTAAGGTGCTTTTGGGACAGCTCCTTTTTACTATGAGTAAAGGTGGTAGCTGGGGGCAAAGCGCCAAACACGAAGCGACTTCAAGTGCATCCTTCTGTAAGTCAGCATAGGTCTGAAGGCTACACTGATCCTTTTATCTTCATGCTTCGGTCCAGTCACTACTTTTTTAAGCAGGCACTTTCTAACTAAAAAGAGTATATACAGTAAAAAAGGTTGTCATCGAGGGAAGTTTCCCGTTACAATTTAAATCGTAATGATAGCGATTATAAAGGATTTGTTACGTTACATACAATCACTCAATGGTGAAGGAGTATATGATTTGTGGATAAAAAGAAACATTCATTAAAGACGCCCGTCATGACGCATCGGGCTTTTCTTGCTTTGGCCATTCCGCTCATCTTTTCTGCGATGACGACACCACTCATTGGTGCTGTTGACACGGCCATTGTCGGACATCTACAAGATCCTGCTCTGATCGGTGGAGTTGCGGTCGGTGCACTCATTTTTAATACGATGTATTGGTTGTTCGGTTTTTTGCGAGTAAGTACATCTGGTTTTTCAGCGCAAGCGCTCGGGAGGAAAAAAGAAGATGACATCATGCTGGCGTTTGTTCGGCCTTTTCTTCTCGCGATGTTTGTCGGGCTGTCATTTATTTTGCTACAACACCCGATAAAAAGTGCCTCGCTATTGATCATCTCTCCGCCCGAACATGTCGGGCTGTTTGCTGAGCAGTATGTGGCGATTCGCATTTGGGGTGCCCCATTCGCCCTCATCTCCTATGTCGTGATTGGTTGGCTGATGGGTATTGGTCGGATCCGCGGGGCAGTCACTATTCAGGTCGGTACTAATTTGCTAAATGTTGCCCTTGATTTTCTCTTTGTTTATTGGATGCAGTGGGGAATCGGGGGTGTCGCAGCTGCAAGTTTGATTGCGGAAGTGACAGGGGCTGTCGCCGGGTGTCTATTTGTTTTACGGTGTTATTCATTTTCTGTATTTTCTTCATTAACGCAAGTGCTCGATAAACGGCCAATTCTCCATATGCTGACCGTTAATCGTGATTTGTTTATTCGCACGATCTGTCTTCTTACTGTGTTAACGACCTTTACGTCGATAGGCGCAAGGTTTGGAGAGGTGTCGCTTGCTGCGAACGCAATTTTGCTGCAGCTTCACTATTTAATGGCATATATGTTTGACGGTGTCGCGAATGCCGCTAGTATTGTCGTGGGGCGTTCGGTCGGTGCACGAGATCGATCGCTGTTCGAACGTGTCGTTCGTCTAGACATAGTCTGGTCCAGTGTCATTTGCTTATGGCTCGTTTGTACATTAGGGCTAATGAAGGAGCCCATCATTGCTCTTTTTACGAGCATTCCGGCTGTTCAAGCGGAAACTCTTCAGCTGTTTGGTTGGATTATGCTGTTTCCAATTGCTGGGTTTTGGGGGTTGCAGCTTCATGGGATGTTTTCAGGGGCAACCGTGGCCCGTCCGATTCGGCAATCGATGATCATCGCTATGCTCGTTTTCCTTATAAGCTGCTGGTTGTTTGTCCCATTATGGGGAAACAACGGGCTTTGGCTGTCGTTTATCGTCTTTACGATCGCCCGTTCTATGACATTACACCTGTCGTACCCTGCTTTGCAACGGTTGTTCCACGATAAAGAACGGTCCATTGGAGCATGAGAGGCACTGATTTCGACAGAACCAGTAAGAAATGAATAGTACGCAGTTCTCTCTGTGCTAGTTCTATTTTTATAGAGTGGATCATAGGGTAAAGGTATAAGCCATGAACAGGTAGGAGTCCTTTAAGGGGGAATCAGCATGACATACCGATTACTTGCCCTGACGATTGACAATGCTGTCCTTCGGTCGAACGGCAAAATTAGCCGACAAACGAAAGATGCGATCGATTATGTGAAGAGCAAAGGGGTATATGTAACCATAGCAACGGAACGTCCATTTCCGGCGACAAAAAAAGTGGCCAAATCGTTAAAGCTCGATGGATACTTGATTTCAAACAATGGGGCGTTCGTGGCGGAGGCGAGCGACCAGCCGTTATTTGCCCGGAGAATCCAACAAGAAAAAGCGATCCATTTAGTCGAGTTATTGGAGCAATTTAATTGCCACATTCGTGTATTTCATGAATCGTATGCCGTGGGTAATCGTATGAATCAGAAAAACCATCTGATTGCAAAGATGACTGTTGGCATTGGAGATCCTTTGTTCTATCCAGTTCATTTCGTTGATACGGTAAGTGATCAGCTTCTGAAAGATCCATTTGCTCCGTTGAAAGTGCAAGCTGAATTTACAGATGACTTGGAAAAAGAGCGAGCATTGCGAGAGTTGAAGGCAGCAATCCCATCGATTACCATATCGTCAGGAGAAGAAGGGCGAATCGATATTGTGAACTATAGTGTGAGCAAAGGGAGAGCTCTGCTTCGACTTGCCCAGCATCTTGGCATCGGTCCAGAAGAAACAGTGGCTATTGGGGCTTCAAAGGCGGATGTGGAGATGGTGAGCCAAGTTGGCTTAGGAGTCGCAATGGGCAATGGAGCAAAGGAAGTAAAAGAAGCGGCCCATTGGGTGACGCGCACCCACGATCAAAATGGCGTATCTTATATGGTGCGAGAAGTATTTCGCAAACAGTTACGCGTTCAATTATAAAGTGAAACTTAAACGGTTGAACAGTTCCCCCTTAAGAAAGACTTAAGGGGGGCATTGTTGTGAGAAGATATGTAAAATCACAGTTGATATTCTGTTTCTAGTTGGGTACACTTAGTTTGATTTTGAAAAGGATAGACATGAGGAGTTAGTGACAATGAACGTTTCCATACACGGGCTTGATCGCCATTATGAACAGCAAATCACTCATTTAGCACAATTATTTATCGAAGAACCAGAGATTTTATGGGGAGAGCAAGAAGCTGATCTTCATGTTTCCTTCGAGCTTTTATCCAATCTAAAAGCACGTGCTTCTCTGAGACATGCGAGCTTAGAACAACCGCTCACGACCTTATTTTCATATCCCGAGTGGTCGATGTTTGATCGGGCGGATGAACAAAAGCTTATGAAGCGAGTGTTAAATTATTTGTTTTTTGATGTGATGGAGCAATGGTCTGGGTTGAAGCAGCCGTGGGGCGTGTTAACAGGCGTAAGGCCGACAAAGCTTATGCACCAAATGCGCAGAGCTGGCTTAAACCGTGAACAGATAAGAAAAGAGCTGAAAGATCTTTATCGAGTCTCAGAAGAAAAAGTCGGTTTACTGGAACGGATTGTTGAGCGTCAGCTTGCCGTTCTTCCAGACTTGGACGAGCTCGATCGGGGTGTGAGTGTTTACATTGGTATTCCGTTTTGTCCGACGAAATGCGCTTACTGCACGTTCCCTGCTTACGCAATTAACGGGAAAAATGGCTCTGTAGAGGCTTTTTTAGCCGGCCTTCATTATGAAATCGAAGCAACGGGCAAGTGGTTAACAGACCATCAAATACCCGTTACGACGGTTTATTTTGGCGGAGGGACGCCAACGAGCATTACGGCTGAGCAAATGGATGCTCTTTATGAAACGTTATATGATTCGTTCCCTGCAATGAATCAAGTACGCGAATTGACCGTTGAAGCGGGGCGACCTGATACGATTACCCCTGAAAAAATTGAAGTGTTGAAAAAGTGGAACGTTGATCGGATTAGCATCAATCCCCAATCGTTTGAAAATGAAACCTTGCAAGCGATCGGTCGTCACCATTCGGTGGAAGAGACGATAGAAAAATACAAAATGGCTCGCGATTTAGGGATGGAGAATATTAACATGGATTTAATTATCGGGCTACCTGGAGAAGGGCCAAAGGAGATGGCTCGCTCTCTAGAAGAGACGGAGAAGCTTATGCCTGAATCGTTGACGGTTCACACGCTTTCCTTTAAGCGAGCGTCCACAATGACGAAAAACCGTGATAAATACAAGGTAGCAACTCGGGATGAAATTGCCGAGATGATGGCGATGACGAGTAGCTGGACCGAAGACCATGAATATGCCCCCTACTATTTGTATCGGCAGAAAAACATTTTAGGGAATTTAGAAAATGTCGGGTATGCCTTGCCTGAAAAAGAAAGCCTCTACAACATCGTCATTATGGAAGAAGTTCAAACCATTATCGGTCTTGGATGCGGGGCGACGAGTAAATGGGTAGAACCGGGGACAGGGAACATCTCGAGACATGCAAACCCGAAAGACCCACGAACCTATAACGAACGGTTTAAACAGTATACAGAAGAAAAGCTTGATAAGCTAAATGAGTTATTTCAATATGCAACTAAATAGATACGGATAAAATGAATCACCTTAAGGCATAAGCAAAGCCGCGGTGATTTATTTTATTGCATCTTTCTCCAATGATTTCTTAAGAAATTCTTCAGATTTTTACTAAGTATTTGTTAAGATCTCATCATTACAATAGAGTTTGACATGGGAAAGGAAGGGACGGTTCAAATGACTCAGGGGTATAACGTGCTTGTGGTCGATGATGATAAGGAAATCCGTGAAGGAATCACCATCTATTTAAAAAATGAAGGGATGAACGTCTTTCAAGCGAAAGACGGAATTGAAGCGCTCGAACGTTTAAATGAAGAAGATATTCACTTGATGCTTCTTGATGTGATGATGCCTCGCCTTGACGGTATACAGACGACGTTAAAGATACGTGAAGCCCGTAACATCCCGATTATTTTTCTCAGTGCGAAAAGTGAAGAAGCTGATAAGGTACTGGGATTGCAAGTGGGCGGTGATGATTATGTAACAAAACCGTTCAACCCGCTGGAGCTCATTGCGAGAGTAAAGTCTCAGCTTAGAAGATACGTGAATCTCGGTACATATGAACAGAAAAAGCAGCTTATTAACTTGAACGGGATTACGCTTGATCTTGATGCGAAAGAAGTAAAAGCTTATGGCGAACCTGTCAAGCTAACACCGATTGAATACCGAATTATTGAATTGTTGATGACTAATGCAGGCCGGGTGTTTTCGATAGCAGAAATCTACGAACGTGTTTGGAACGAACCGTCCTTTCAATCATCAGAAAATACAGTCGCTGTTCATATACGAAAAATTCGTGAAAAGATCGAAATCGATCCTAGCAACCCGAGACACTTAAAAGTCGTTTGGGGAATTGGCTACAAGATGGAGCGATGAACGGAGGAAATCGATGAAACGAGGAAGAGACATTCAAATTCTGCTCTTATGGTTAATGTTGATCACCATCGGCTTTGCATTAGTTGCTTCAGCATTGTTAAAAGCCCCGTATTATACGAAGGACTATTTTGATTCGAATGAGTTTGCCGAAGAGATGGATGATTTTTGGGGCTATTTTTATCTATATGAAATCATAGAGACAAACAAGGCCGAATTGTTGGCAAACCTTGAGGTGACAGAGGATGAAATTAATGAACACCGGTACAGATACGGTACACTGGCCGAACAAGTTGCCAATATCCACGCCCAATACGAGGAGCAGATTCAGCTTGCCCGCCTAGAAGAGAATGAAGATTTAGCTCAGTTCTATGAAAACGAACGAGATGAAAAAATAAAAGACATCACGTTAAATTTTGAAAGTGATGAACATGTAAAAAAGAAAATTCTTAAGGAAAAAGAGGCGCGATTCGATGAACTATTTCAAAGGTTAGAGAGAGATCGCACTTTATATGATAACTACAAGCAATCCATTTATTATGTGTTAAAAGATCGCAACACGGAAAAGACGTTTTGGAACCTGTCAAGCGATCAAACGTGGGAAGAAATGAAAGAAGACGAAAGGTTTTTATATGAAACATCTGTGAAAGGGACAGGGGATGATCATCCGGTAACGCCGGAGACGTATCGGTTCGAACATCACTTTTACGATTTCCTTCATGGAGATTATGTAATGGATGATGAATATGTAGATATGGACTATTATCTTGAGGCTCTAACCGGAGACCTCTCGTATCCAATTTTAGAAGGGAAATTAGCGATTGCAAGTGAACGAGAGGGCAATCGCTTCGTTTCTAATTATGAATACTACCAGTTGCAACAGCAGCGGATGATCTATGAAGGGGGCATCGGATTTGTCCTTTTATTAGCAGGTTTATGGTTTAGTCTTAAAAAGGCACCTTTCCGAGCACTAGGAGGCGGAATTTTTGAGAGAGCCTATCAAAAGCTTCCGATTGATCTTCGTTATAGCGCTTTCCTCATCACGCTATTCATCGACTTGGCTTTTCTGTTCACATTTGCGCAAGAAGGACAGTTTGCATATACGTACACGATAGAGCATGTGATTGTCATAGGATGTCTCATCTTCCTTGCATTTGTTACCTTTAGTCAGCTCGTTTTGTTACTTGATGTCGTGAAAGATCCTGACGTCCATAGCGCCCAATGGCGAAATAGCTTATTGTTCTTGATTATTTCCACGATTCGCGAAGCGTTTTTAGATTTATCGACAGGGTTTCAGTGGGCATTGATGATGATGATTGTTGGTTTATTTGGAGTAGGAGCTGCGGCTGTATTATATCATCCGCCCCTATTGCTCATCTATTTTCCACTCACTCTGCTCGTTTTAGGGCCCACACTTGTGTATCTGTTTCGTCAAGCAGGCTACATCAATCAAATTGTGGCCAATACATGGGACATTAAATCCGGGCATACCCCCCAAGATTTGCCGGTAAGAGGCCGTTCTGCTCTCGCCCTTCTTGCCCAAAACATTAATACGATGAAGAAAGGGATGAAACAATCAGAGCGAGAGCAAGCCAAAAGCGAGCGATTAAAAACGGAATTGATTACGAATGTAAGTCATGATTTGCGCACGCCATTGACTTCGATCATTACGTATACAGAACTGTTAAAGGACGCTGATGAACAAGAACGAGCAGATTACATTGAGATCATTGACCGCAAAGCGCGAAGGCTAAAAATATTAATCGACGACTTGTTTGAGGCATCAAAAATGTCAAGCGGCAACATCGAATTAACTCTGGAAACAGTCGATGTGTTGCAGTTGTTACAACAAGCGCTAGCTGAGTATGGAGAAGCGCTCGAACAGTCGTCCCTTCAACTACGAATTTCGGTTCCAGAGGAGCCTTTATATATAAAAGCAGACGGACAAAAAATTTGGCGTGTGTTTGATAATCTGATCCAAAACATTTTAAAGTATTCTTTGGAGCATACGAGAGTTTATCTATCGGTCAAAGAAAAGAAAGAAACCGTCGAAATTATTATTAAAAATGTCGCCAAGTATGAGTTAGGCGACAATGTGGATGAACTGCTTGAACGATTTAAGCGGGGAGATCAGTCGCGAAACACGGAAGGGTCTGGGTTAGGACTCGCCATTGCTAAATCGATTGTCGACCTCCATGAAGGATATTTAGACATCGATGTAGATGGGGATTTGTTTAAGGTGATTATTCAGTTGCCGATGACAAATTAGAAAGAGAGTTCAGTGGTTTTAAAAATGTATCCCATATAGATAGAGTAGTCAGAGAAGTGCTCCTAATAGGTAGACAGATAAAAAATTTTTTCGCCTATTAGGTGCTTTTTTCGCTTTTAAAGCTCAAGTCTAAGAAAAACGATGACTTCTACCAATAAGTCTAGAGAGTAAGAAGTAAAAAAGTTACCATTATCTTCATTTTTCCGTTGCAATTGAGGAAAGTTTCGATTAAGATATAAAGGCATAGAACGAGTAGATGAAAGGAGGTTGCTGATCATGAAAAGAGATCATGGCATGATGGACGTACGACAATTTCATGAAAAGCGTAGCCTCCTGTTAAATATGAATCTTGACGGGATCTCTGGCTGCGCATAGCAGCTGTTTCGGTTATACAACTGGTTTCCTCATGATTTTTCAAATCAAAAGGCATCCACGGCTGCGTGGGTGCCTTTTTTGGGTGTGCCAGGCATGCGCATATTCTCTAGGGTTCAAGTCCCGAACTGTGAAGGCAGTCGTAACAGTTAGCTTAAGACAAGGGTGTCTGGGGTGACCCAGAATCTGAAGGAAGTCGGCGGCAAACCTCCGCTCCTAGGAACACGAACTTCATATAAGGCTAGGTAGACTTGGGTGAGATTGCCTAACAAATCAAAGTCCAGACTGCCAAAGGGTCTACCGAGTAAATGAAGAGGAGACATGGAGGGGAAGAATGTGTACTTACCCTGGGAGATCTGACTGATACGCGACACGCATGTCGTAACCTTGCATAAGAGTGCAAGCTGAACGGTCAGAAGTCAGCAGAAGCCATAGTACCCGCTTGGTCTAGACAAGAGGGGAAGGGCTGAATCACGTAAGGAGAATCATCCCTTCGCATACACGCATCTTGATGAAACAGAAAACGAAGAACCTCCTTCGTGGAGGAAGCGATGAATCTCGCTGGGGACACGAAGAGAGGGTGGAGAGAGCGCGTCACATAAGAAGAACCGATGATTCACGTAGGAGATTGATACGATGTTGGAACGAATTCTATCCCGTGAAAACTTAATACAAGCACTCGAACGAGTGGAAAAGAATAAAGGAAGTTACGGTGTGGATGAAATGGACGTAAAATCCCTACGCCTCCATCTTCATGAAAACTGGACTTCCATTCGAAATGAGATCATAGAAGGGTCTTATTTCCCGAAGCCTGTCCGTCGAGTCGAAATCCCGAAACCGAACGGTGGCGTAAGGAAACTAGGGATCCCCACGGTGATGGATCGTTTCCTTCAACAAGCGATCGCCCAAATCTTGACTCAACTCTATGATCCAACGTTCTCCGAACGAAGTTTTGGGTTTAGACCGCATCGGAGAGGACATAACGCCGTCAGGCAGGCGAAGCAGTGGATGAAGGAAGGATACAGATGGGTCGTAGACATTGACTTGGAGAAGTTCTTCGACAAGGTGAACCATGACCGTCTCATGAGGAAACTCTCCTCCCGAATCCAAGATCCTCGAGTGCTTCAACTGATTCGCCGATACCTCCAAACGGGTGTGATGGAAAGAGGACTGGTGAGCCCGAACACGGAAGGAACTCCGCAAGGAGGACCGCTTAGTCCACTCCTGTCCAATATTGTCCTAGATGAGTTAGACAACGAATTGGAGAAACGTGGATTGAAGTTCGTCCGCTATGCGGACGACTGTAACATCTATGTTCGATCCAAACGAGCGGGGCTCCGTATCATGGAGAGCGTAACCTCTTTCATCGAAAACAGGTTGAAACTTAAGGTCAACCGAGAGAAGAGTGCCGTTGATCGTCCTTGGAACCGTAAATTCCTAGGATTCTCCTTCACACGAGGAAAGGATCCGAAAATGAGGGTGTCTAAGGAAAGTGTCAAACGACTCAAACAACGGATTCGAGAACTGACGAGCCGAAGACACTCCATGAAGATGTCTGATCGGTTACGCAGACTGAATCGCTACCTAACAGGTTGGCTTGGGTATTATCAATTGGTGGACACACCAAGTATCCTCGCCCAAATCGATGCATGGATCAGAAGAAGATTAAGGATGATTCGATGGAAAGAGTGGAAAACCACTTCCGCTAGACAAAAGAATCTAGTCAGATTGGGGATCAAGAAGGCGAAGGCTTGGCAGTGGGCGAACAGTCGAAAAGGCTACTGGAGAGTCGCTCACAGCCCGATCATGGATTATGCCCTGAACAGTGAATACTGGAAAGGACAAGGTCTCATGAGTCTAGCCGAGAGGTATCAAACAAGACGTTGGACTTAAGTGAAACCGCCGTATACGGAACCGTACGTACGGTGGTGTGAGAGGTCGGGGGTTCGTCACCCCCTCCTACTCGATTGAAGAAAACAGTTGGAATTTTCCCTCTATTCACACGGTTTCATCTACTTGTTTTGAAAAAATAACAGAGGTGATTTGAAATGAAACGAACCATTCAGTTGTTTAAAATGATGGAGCTAGAAGGCGGTTAGTGTCCGAATAAGAAAAAGGAAGTGAACAATTGTCATGTTACGAGTTCTTGGTCAATTATCTTGGTTCTTTAAAGAAGAATGGAAGCGCTACACGATTGCGCTTGTTCTCTTATTAATTGTTGGCATTACCGATCTTGCACCAGCATGGATTTTAGGGCTGGCCATTGACGACTTTCAAATGGGTCAATTATCGGTTCAATCAGGCCTCTATTATGGAGGAATACTTACTTTAATCATGGTCATCAGTTACGGTCTAACCTTTGTATGGATGTCCAAACTGTTTGGTGGTGCCTTTGTCATTGAGAGGAAGCTACGCAGTAAATTCATGCGTCATTTATTCAAGATGGACCCGACTTTCTATGAACGGCAGCGAACGGGTGACTTAATGGCACGAGGAACGAACGATTTAAAGGCGGTATCTAATACAGCTGGGTTTGGCATATTGACACTGATCGATTCAAGTGTGTTTATGTTTACGATCTTGATTGCCATGTGCGTGTTGATTGATTGGAAGCTTACCATTGCCGCTGTCCTACCGTTGCCGTTAATGGCGATTATCATTACGGTGCTAGGGAAAAAAATTCATGGCCGCTTTATGATGGCACAAGATGCGTTTGGCTCTTTAAACGATAAAGTGCTTGAATCGGTTGGGGGATTACGAGTCATCCGTGCGTTCAGTAAGGAGCGAGCAGATGAAGACCATTTTCGCGAAATGAGCGAGAATGTCTATCAAAAAAACATCCTTGTAGCGAAAACCGATGCGCTATTTGAACCAGCCGTCAACATAATCGTTGGAATGAGCTATATTATCGGGTTAGGATTTGGCTCCTACTTAGTGTTCCAGCAACAAATTACTCTCGGCCAATTGGTGACGTTTAATGTCTATCTTGGGATGTTAATATGGCCAATGTTTGCGATTGGGGAACTAATCAACATTATGCAGCGAGGCAGCGCTTCTCTTGACAGAATAGACGAAACGTTGCGAGAGCGGGAGGATGTCCCGAATCCTGAGCAGCCAACTAACACGACCGATTTTCAAGATATTCGCTTTCAACAGTTGTCCTTTAAGTACCCTGGCTCAAAAGGAACGCAATTGAAGCAAGTATCGTTTCAAGTGAATAGAGGTGAGACGCTCGGAATTGTGGGCCGAACGGGCAGCGGGAAAACAACACTTGTGAAACAACTATTAAAATATTATCCGATCCATGAAGGGGAAGTGTCGTTAACGGATACAGCTCTTCGTGATATGGAAAAACAACATGTCCGCAAGTGGATTGGTTACGTTCCACAAGATCATATTCTTTTCTCAAAAACGGTGAAGGAAAACATTTTATTTGGAAAGCAGGATGCGACGGAAGAAGAGCTACAAAAAGCGATTTGTCTTTCAGCATTTGATCAAGATTTAAGCTTTCTACCAGACGGGTTAGAGACGCTCGTCGGTGAAAAAGGGGTGGCCCTTTCCGGGGGACAAAAGCAGCGAATTTCAATTGCTCGCGCCCTCATCGCTGATCCTGACATTTTGATCTTAGATGATTCATTGTCAGCGGTTGATGCGAAAACAGAGGCGAAAATAATTGGCAATATTCGCAAGGAACGTGCAGGTAAAACAACAGTCATTACGACGCATCGTATTTCTGCTGTAGAGCACGCAGACCGAATTCTCGTATTAGACGAAGGCCGCGTAATCGAAGAAGGGACTCACCAACAGCTGCTCCAAAAAGACGGTTGGTATGCAGAGCAAGCGCGAAGGCAAGCGCTTGATCCAGTAGAGGGGGTGAGCCCATGACCGCAGGAAAACGATTGTATCAATATGCATTAACGAGTAAAAAGACAATTTTGTTTGCGTTGGCTTTGTTAACGGTCAGCGTGGCGGCTGGATTAACAGGTCCATTTATTGCGATGACTATTATTGACCGTCATATTACGGGTATCGAGGAGCCATGGTATGAAACGACCGAACAAGCAAAAGCCGTCGAATACAATGGGACATGGTACATTCGCGAGACGTACATGCCAGACGACGCACCGAGAGAGCATGAGGTGCAAATTGCGCAAGTTGGCTTGACATTCGTGTTTACAGAAGAGCCGCTCCCAATGGATGGGGCGAAATCGTACAATGATGGCGTGCTCCGAGTAACAGTAGGAGATGACATGTATGAGACGGAAGCAGTGCCGCTTACGACTCAAGAGGTTATGGCATTTTTTACACCAGAAATTCGCCCGATTGTCCAGTTGCTGTTGTTTTATTTTGGACTGATGGTTGTCGCATCCTTCTTTCAATACGGTCAACGCTTTTACTTGCAAAAGGCCGCCAATCGTATCATTCAACGGTTGCGGATCGATCTGTTTAATCATTTGTCGCGTCTTCCTGTACGCTTTTTTGACAACATGCCAGCAGGGAAGGTCGTCTCACGAATTACCAATGACACGGAAGCCATTCGGGAGCTCTATGTCGCAGTTTTAGCTAACTTTTTTACGAGTATTATTTACATGATTGGGATCTATATTGCGATGTTTTTGTTAGACGTTCGCCTTGCCTTCATTTGTCTCGGCTTAATCCCGATTCTTGTGTTGTGGATTGTGCTTTACCGAAAGTACGCATCGGCGATCAATCATCGAATTCGCTCGAAAATTAGTGAAATCAATGCATCCATGAACGAAAACATTCAAGGGATGAGCATCATACAAGCGTTTGTTCGGGAAAAAGATTCTGCTGACACGTTTGATCGTCTGAATGACTCTCATTACCGTGACCAAGTGAAGCTGCTACGCTTAAATGCCCTTACCGGTCATAACCTTTCATGGGTGTTACGAAACCTCGTATTCGTCGGACTTATTTGGTCGATCGCTGGAACGTCGCTAGGTGCTGGTAATGCGCTAACTCTCGGTGTTCTCTATGCATTTGTCGATTATGTGAACCGACTGTTTGAGCCAGTTAATCGAATCGTCCATCAATTACCAAATCTTGAGCAAGCGCGAGTGGCCGGGGAGCGAGTATTTGAGTTAATGGATAAAGAGGGGACAGAGGTGAGCGATGAAACGATCCCTCGTCCTAAAGGAGATGTCGTATTCGACAATGTTAGCTTTGCGTACAAAGAGGACGAGAAGGTTTTGAAAAACTTAACGTTCCATGCCAAGCCTGGGCAAACGATTGGTTTAGTCGGTCATACAGGTTCAGGAAAAAGTTCAATCATGAATTTGCTCTTCCGTTTTTACGATTGCGATGATGGGCAAATTCGGATTGATGGGCAAGACATTAAGGAGATCTCGCCACAGGCCTTGCGTCAGCATATGGGAATTGTGCTTCAAGAGCCGTATTTATTTACAGGAACGGTCGCATCGAACCTATCGTTGTCCAATCCTGCTATTACGCGAGAGGCGATGGAGGAAGCGCTACGATTAGTAGACGGAGAGCATGTATTTGCCGATTTGGAGCAAGGGTTAGATGAAGAAGTGAAAGAAAAAGGAAGCACCCTCTCCAGCGGTCAGCGCCAGTTGATTAGCTTCGCTCGTGCCCTTGTGGCAGACCCAGCCATTTTAGTGTTGGATGAGGCGACTTCCAATATTGACTCAGAGACGGAGGCGATTATTCAGCGCGGGCTGGAGGCGCTAAAGCGCGGCAGAACGACATTTGTCATTGCCCATCGACTATCAACGATCAAAAATGCGGATCAAATCCTCGTTCTTGATAAAGGAAAGATCATTGAGTCAGGGACTCATGATGAACTAATGGAGCGAGACGGTGCTTATGCGCAAATGTATCATTTGCAAAACCAAGAGAGGAGTGCTGCAAGTACAGCCGGTTAATGACATGTAAGGGTGTCCCGTGATGGGGCACCCTTTTTGTACTATAAATCTTTAACAGGTGATTGTAACCAATATAAGAAAAGAAAGAATAAGCGAGTGGGATTTTTGGTATGGTTTTTCACCTCCCCATAAACCAAGCTTTCGTATAGTCGAGCCATCCGTATGAATTTAAGTGAACATCCTGCAATGTTGGTGGATGGTATGCATATTGGCGTAGCCGATAAAGGGGAAGAAGAACGACCTCATCTAATAGCCTTTTTTCCACGGCTTGAACGTGGTTAAGTAACACGGTGCGGGGGCTTGACAGTTGATTAAGCAAGACCGAGACAGAAACTTTTGCTCGGTCTTTTAGCGGTGGAACAATAATAGTTTTCCGGAACGGATCATGCGGTGGGTGTGCTCCTCATACCCGTGTTCCTTTAGTTTTAGCTCACCTAACTCTTTTGCTTCAGCATCAGATGAAGCTTCAAGTTGTTCATCAAGAAGTTTTTCTCCTGTTGGATCATACACGGTTAGAAAGTAATTCATGTGAAAGCCCTCCCTTGATTTTAGTGTAAAAGGAATCGCTTACATAATCAAGAAAAACGTATTTTTCACTTTTGGGATTGCAAAAAAGAATCTTTTGTTATACTGTGTATATAGATATTAACACATAAACAGTGAGGAGGATTGGGCATGAACGAACGTGAAGTACTTAAACGATTGGTCATGTTTGAGTTAAAAGCAACACCACTGCGTCGATATTTAATGGCTGCTGCTCTTATGGCACTGGCGATCTATTTTGGATCTGAAATGATGTCATTCTATATGGACGGTCAAGTTTCAATTGGAATTGTCACCTTTTTTGATTGCATTTTTTTGTTTGTCCTTGTCTATACACCATATGTATTCCGACATAGGCCATTTCAAGTCCAAGAGCTGAAAGGAAACCTCTATGTTTCTCCTTTCTTTATCTTTCTTAAACAAACACCTCTATCGGAAAAGGTGTTAATTAAAAGTCGGTTTTTTCTTCACTATCTCTTCTATATTCCGGGTACGGTGCTGATATTAAGCGGGATCTATCTATTTTCCGATGGGCTTAGACAGGCGGTGCCGATTGGTCAATTTCCGTTTTATCTTATTTCTTTTCTAGCGCTCGGGATGATCATGAGCGGCATGTTTCCAGCAGCAGAGCCTGGTGCTCTTTATCGAAATAAGCTCGTCATCTGGCTCTATGTAGTTCTCATTTACGGGGGAGCTATTGCGTTTCTAACATTGTTTTCACGGCTGACGGATGGGAATGGCTTTATCCACTTTATCGTTCATCTGAGTGTAGCTTATCCGCTTGTGACGGCAACGGGGGCTGTGATCTTAGTAGTATTATGCCATCAATTGTGGAAACTTGAGTTAAGACGGTTAGGGAGAAAAGTTGATTATCATGTGTAGTTCGTGAATGGCTCGAAAAACAACTTAAACCGCTGAAGAGAGGGGGAGTGAAGTGAAGCTTCCTATTAAAATTGAACAAAACAGTCGGTCGCCAATCTATCATCAAATCGAAGAGCAAATTAAAGCATTAATCGTTTCAGGTCATTTAAATGAAGGGGATCCCCTTCCGTCGATCCGGGCATTGGCAAAGGAAACGGCATGTAGTGTCATTACGACAAGGCGAGCGTATCAAAACTTGGAACAGGAAGGGTACATCCGAACAACTCAAGGGAAAGGGACGTTTGTTGCAAAGGTTGGAGATGAAATAAAAGAACAGACAAAGTTCTCCACTGTCTATCATACACTTTCAATGGCAATTGAAACGGGGAGGCGTCATGATTACTCATTCGAGCAGTTGTTAGACATGGTGCATACGATCATTCAGCAACAAAAAGAAAAAGAAGGGAGAGGGGAAGAATGACATGGGGTTGCCATCACTTAATCAAAAAAGTGGACGCTTCTTTTAGCCTTGGTCCGATTTCCTTTACGCTTGAACCAGGGACGGTGACGGCGCTTGTTGGCGATAACGGTTCAGGGAAATCAACGTTTTTCCGCCTGTGGATGGATCTTATCAAAGCCAATCATGGAACGTGGGAGCGGAAGGAAGGTTGGAAGGAGGATACAGCTTATGTCCCGCAACAGCTAATTGGCATTGAGGCGTTTACACTTGAGGAGTTAGCTTATCTTTATGAAGGGGTGTATGTTAAATGGGATCAGAAAACATTTGAGCGGCTTGTGGAAAGCTTTTCTTTACTGATGAAAAAACCGCTTCATTCCCTTTCTGTCGGAATGCAAAAGAAAGCCCTATTTAGTATGGCCATTGCTCGAAAGCCAAACCTATTTCTCCTTGATGAACCATTTGCAGGAGTGGATATGGATGGACAAGAGCAAATGAAGGATGAATTGATTCGTTATTTAACCGGACATGAGCAAGCGACTGTGCTTTTCGCTACTCATTCTGCGCAAGAAGTGAAAGAATTAGCAGATTACTTGTTGGTGCTTCATCAAGGTCAAATGCTCGGTTTCTATGAAAAGGACCGGCTATTATCTTCATGGGGGCGCTTCTGGCTTGAAGGAAATGCATCTGCAATTAAAAATGAGGAAAACGTCGTATCTATGAAAATAGCAGGTACGAGAATAGAAATAATAACGAGCGATGCTCTTCGTTTTGAGGAACAAATAGCAGCTGCTGCTCTTGAGAAAGTGGAGACACAACCGCTCGAGCTACACGAAATTGTTCGCTTGCTGAAAAAAAGAAACGTATCTGTGTCCTAGTTCGTATTGAAAGAAAAAAGGAGAATGCTAATGAGTTTAACAATTGATGGGGTAACCAAAAAGTTTGGCACCTTTACGGCCGTGAATAATTTACACGTGTCTGTTCCAAAGGGAGAGATGTTCGGAATGCTCGGAGCAAACGGTGCCGGTAAGACGACAACGTTTCGTATGATTCTTGGGTTGCTTGAACCGACAGAAGGAACGATTCATTGGCGAGAACAACCTTTAACTTATAAACGGACGAACTGCATCGGCTATTTACCTGAAGAGCGAGGATTATATCCAAAGCTTACCGTCAAAGAGCAACTCAAGTACCTTGGACGGCTAAAAGGGATGAAAACTCAAGACATTCAAAAAGAAATGAAAATGTGGTTGGAGCGGTTTGAAGTACCTGAATATGAACATAAACGAGTCGAACAGCTTTCAAAAGGTAATCAACAAAAAATTCAATTCATTGCGTCTGTCCTTCATCGGCCAGAGTTACTCATTTTAGATGAACCGTTCTCTGGATTGGATCCTGTCAATGTAGAACTACTGAAAAAAGCCGTCATTGACTTGAAAAAAGAAGGAACGACAATTTTATTCTCGAGTCATCGAATGGAGCACGTGGAGGAATTGTGCCAGCATCTATGCATTTTGCATCGGGGTTCACCAGTCGTCGAAGGAAATTTGAAGAATATCAAAAGAAGCTTTGGTAAGAAAAACGTTATCATTCAAGGGGAGTTTGCGCTTGAACCCCTCGTCGACATTCCAGGTGTCCTACGCCATCAAGAGACAAGTGCAGGTGCAAAATTTCAGATAGCAAATGAAGAAACAGCAAAGCTTCTTTTTCAAGCAGTAGCGACAGCAGGGTTCGTGCAAAAATTCGAATTAGAGGAACCGAGCCTGCATGACATTTTTGTAGAGAAGGTAGGGACGCGATATGAATAATTTTTGGACGGTCGTTGGCCATTCCTATATGAACAAAGTGAAATCAAAAGTATTCGTCATCTCGACAGCGGTTACCCTCACCTTCGTGCTCTTGTTTGCCAATGTGGACTTGATTATCAATCTGTTTGAAGCGGGAGAGTCGAAGGAGCCAGCACATGTTGCTATCCTTGACGAAACGGGCGAATGGTATCCGGCGATTGCAGAGGTGCTGGACAGAGAACAATCAGCTATTGTGCTGACCTCTTTTACAGAGTCCGAGAAGGAGGGGCAAGAAGCTGTATCTTCTGGTCAGTTTGACGGAATGCTTGTGCTGAGGGAAGGGGCAGATGTACCGGAGGCAACATATTATTATCAGTCGGTTAATCAAGCCGTAACGGCCGAACTTCAGCATGGAATGCAAACAGTGAAAGAAGCACAGGCAACGGCTGATCTCGGTCTGTCTGACGAACAACTCCAGCAAATCTACGCCCCTGTTTCATTTACGACAGAACCTGTAGAGGAAGGGGAGGGTGCTGTTAAAACCGAAGAAGAGGTTGCTCAGGCTTCATTCCTTGTAGTGATCTTATTATTCGTTATCTATTTTTCAGTGATCATGTATTGCAGTATGATCGCCACCGAAGTGGCAACGGAAAAATCCTCGCGAGTGATGGAAATTTTGATTTCAAGTGTATCCCCTGTTACCCATATGTTCGGGAAAATTGTCGGTATTGCTCTTGTGGCACTCAGTCAATTTTTTCTCATTGTACTCATAGGAGGAGTGAATGCACTTCTTCGGATGTCAGCTGGAACAGGAGAAGGGTTAGGGGTGGTGAGTGATTTCGTATCGTTAGACGCATTACCTGTCGGACTAATGATGTACGCACTATTGTTTTACATTTTAAGCTACTTTTTGTTTGCTACTCTTGCAGCCATGCTCGGTTCCATCGTCAGTCGTATTGAAGATGTAAACTCAGCGGTAGGCCCGATTAATTTCCTCGTCATCGTTGCGTTTTTTATCGCTATGTTTGGTATGAATGCACCAGAGTCATCGTTTGTCACGGTTACGTCATTCGTCCCGTTTTTCACACCGATGATTATGTTTTTGCGGGTGGGAATGCTTGATGTCCCGTTATGGGAAGTCGCCCTATCCATTGCCTTTTTAGTAGGAACGATCGGATTGTTTGCAATACTAGCTGCCCGTGTCTATCGAGGAGGGGTGCTATTATATGGGAATAGCTCTTCGTGGAAACATATAAAAACGGCGCTTGCTCTATCAAAACGAGAAAGGTAGGCATCTAGAGGAAAAAGTTCAAAAATCATTTTTGAAACTGCTATAGAGTGTGGTATGATGAAAATACTTTGTAATAGAAAGGAGGCGAATGAGCGTGCTTGACGTCCTTTCAGAAATGGTGGCACTATCGTTGACAATTGCCCTAGCGGTAATGGTGATTACGGCTTTTACACCGCTTTACTTTCGCACTGTAGATCGGCCGTTTCGATTAAATTGGCAGCGGAAGCAATTGGATTCGACGCATATGTCAAGCGATGTGTCCGCGTTCATTCGTCCTTTATCGGTTGTTCATCATCCGAAGGTTCACTCGATTAAGGATAAATCGTCAGCAGATGAAGAGGCTCCTTCTTTTATACTCGCTTGACAGAAAAAAGAACAACATCGGCTTAAAAGAAGGAGGATATTTGAATTATATGAAACGTCGTTTATTACTTTTCGCAGGGATTTTACTATTGGTAGCTTTAGCAGGTTGTAGTACAACGGATCCAATTACATCAGAATCGGAAGGAATTTGGAACCACTTTTTCGTATATCCGATGTCATGGCTAATTACAACGGTGGCGAACTTGCTAAACGGTAGCTACGGGCTTTCCATTATCATTGTCACCATCTTGATTCGTTTAGCTCTTTTACCTTTAACGTTAAAGCAGCAAAAAAGCATGCGTGCCATGCAAGTGATTCGCCCTGAAATGGAAGCTATTCAGAAAAAATATAAAGAGAAGGGATCAAAAGATCCGAAAGTACAGCAAGAAATGCAAAAGGAACTTCTTGGATTATATCAAAAGCACGGGGTAAACCCGATGGCAGGGTGTCTGCCTCTCTTTATCCAATTACCAATTCTCATGGCGTTCTATTTTGCGATTATGAGAACAGAGGAGATTCGTTATCATACGTTTTTATGGTTTGATCTAGGACAACCTGACTACATTTTGCCTTTTGTTGCTGGGATCACAACGTATTTTCAGTTTAAAATGACGATGAGCCATCAGCAACAGATGCAAAAGACGAATCCGTCCGATTCCGATAACCCAATGGCGAACATGATGCAAATGCAGATGAAAGTGATGCTTTATGTAATGCCGGTTATGATCATCATCGCGGGGCTATCCCTTCCATCGGCTCTTTCCCTATACTGGGTGATCGGGAACATCTTTATGATTATTCAAACGTACTTTATCGTCGTTAAAGCACCACCGTTAGAAGTCGAACAAACCAAGCAAAAATCATCGAAACCTAACAAAGCTTAAGGCCTGTGCCTTAAGCTTTTTTTTGAATGATCGGATGGTTGTTAGATGAAATAGTCATTCACCTATAGGCATGAGGATGAATAGGATAAAAAGAAAAAGAGGCTCTACAATAAATGTTGGGGTTTTTGCACAAAAGAGGGGCAAAAAAAATGCACGCAGGCTCCTTTATCCATTATCCTTGAATTGTCCAGAAACAAAGAAAGGATAGGAGCTGCGTGTACGATGAATTTTACCATGGATTTGCCCGGATTAAAAGGTGTGAAGGTCACAAAGATGGAGGAACGAGAGGACTTTATCGCGCTCCATGTAGAAATGCCGCGAACGCCTCATCGTTGCCCATCCTGCGGGGAGAGAACCGAGAGAATCCATGATTACCGCATCCAAAAAGTTCAACATCTCAAGCTCTTTGAACGGTGGGTGTATCTATTCTATCGAAAGCGCCGGTACGCGTGCAGATGCGGGAAGCGGTTTGCGGAGAAAGCCTGTTTTGTAGAGCGATATCAGCGTCAGACAGTGGAATGGAATCAAGCGTTTCGCTTACGGCTCATTCAAGGGAAGAACTTTACGGACACAGCGAATCAATTCCAAACGTCCGTGACAACTGCCATGCGCCGGTTTGATCAATTGGCGGCCCCCCTCGTGAAGAAGGTGGATCACCTTCCTCCTCGGATTGCGATTGATGATTACAAAGGGGATACGAATGCGGGGAAATATCAAGTGATCATTGCGGATGCAGATACACGGAAGCCGTTGGATATCTTACCGGATCGTAAAGCCGATACGCTTAAACGATATCTTCAAGAGAAGGGTCATCATGTAAAAACAGTCGTGATGGATCTTAGTTATACCTTCAAGTCGGCTGTTCAAAAGGCCTTAGGCCACCCGCTCATCATTGGGGATCCGTTCCATTTCTGTCGTTACATCTACTGGGCTCTGGAAGGGGTTCGCCGCCGAGTGCAAAAAGCGTTCCATCCGTATCATCGAAAACGATGTAAACGGATCAAACATCTGTTTCAGAAAGAGAGAGAAAGACTGGATGATAAGCAAAAGAAGAAGGTGGAGCGGTACTTAGAGCTATCCCCTGATTTAAGGGAAGCGTATGAGCTAAAAGAACATTTTCGTCAGTGGTATCAAGAAGCGAAGATGCAAGGAAGGGAAGGACGAATGAGCGAGGTGAAACAAGGGCTCTACGCCTTTTACCGAAGAGTGGAGGCGAGCCCGTTAAAGGAGTTCCACCGAGCCATTCAGACGCTGAAGAACTGGCAGACCGAGATCTTGAATAGCCTCGCGTTTGGCTTAAACAATGGTTTTATTGAAGGACTGAATAATCAAACGAAGGTGATTAAGAGAAATGCCTTTGGTTTTCGGCGTTATGATCGCTTGCGAAACCGTATTCTCTTGCATCATCAATTCAAACATCAGACATTCGGGGTAGGATAAGAGGGGCTCGCCCTCCTATGCCACCCCAACATTTGACTAAGAACCGAAAAAGAAGAGGAGGATGATGTCATGAATATGCAAATGCTTTGTCAACAGCACTTGCATCAAATGGTTCAAGTGAACACTCACCCGTACGGAACCTATAAAGGGTTTTTGGAACAGGTCGATCATGAAAATGTATCTTTGTTGGTTCCGATTGATGATAACGGTGATTATATGGAGATGGATAATGAAAGCTTATTTTATTCAATGAATGGCCAGGTACCACAGCAAATGATGGGAGCAAGGGGGGAAGAACGCTTTTACCCATATTATCCGTACCCTTATTTTTATCCATATCCTTATCCATTTTTTCCACGCCCGAGGCGCTGGGGACGACTCATTTTACCATTAGCTGCATTGACAGCTATCGCTGCCTTGTATTAAAGAAAGGTGAAAGAATAACAATAGAAGGTCGGGGCTGTCTCATAAGTCAAAATGATTGACTTATGGGCAGCCCTTTTGAATACAAAAAAATCGCCCCGTTCGTTATAATGTAAGTACCCACACAAACAAAATAAGAAAACGGAGGCGATTCTTTTGAGTAACTCTATAGCTACTTTCATTTATTATAACATGGACCAATTAGTCCTTCCAATGGATTTTAGCGATCTCATCCCCGAAGACCATCTGGCGCGTGTGGTGAATGACATGGTGGAAATGGTGGAGGTAGCTCACGAATGGTAAGCTACCATTATGCAATGGACAAGCTATTGACGATGGCTGAAATTTGCTATACTACATAATAGATAGATAAAGGGCTCTCTTTAGTGAATTTTCTTCGAGATAAAGGGTGTTTTCCCAGGAAATAATATGGAATGAGACTTAAAAGCCGTGGTCGTTTCATGAAAAGTATGGGAAACCGATCAAAAAGTTTGAATTCGTTTATTCTCGGATTGAAAATCAGTTAAAATAATCGATAAGTATCGCTAGAAAGCGGTATAAAGGAGGATGCAAGATGTCGGAATATCTCGTGCATTTAGTAGAAGATGAAGCAAATCTTTCTGAAGTATTAAAAGCGTATCTTGAAAAAGAAGGATGGAGTGTGAGAGTGTTTACTGATGGAAATGCAGCACAAGAAGCCATTAGTGAACAACAGCCTCACTTATGGATACTAGATATTATGCTTCCGGGAACAGATGGTTATCAATTATTAAAGCAAATTAAAGAAAAAGGGGATACCCCTGTCATTTTCATCTCGGCTCGGGATCAAGACTTGGATCGGGTTTTAGGACTTGAGATGGGGAGTGACGATTATTTAGCTAAGCCTTTTCTGCCGCAAGAATTAATTATTCGAGCGAAAAAGCTTTTAAATCGTGTTTACGGTTCCTCGTCACAGGAGCAACGAAAGATCGAAATTAATCATTATGTCATTGATCCAGTGGGACGTACGGTCATCGATCAAGAAAATAATGATGAGTCTGTCGATTTGACAACAAAAGAGATGGATTTAATCTTGCTATTGACAGGAGACATCGGCAAAGCATTCTCTCGAGAGCGGATCATTGAGCATGTATGGGGAGAAAATTATTTCGGCTCTGAGCGTGCGGTTGATGATGTCGTTCGGAGGGTGCGTAAGAAAATGCCGCGGATTCATTTAGAGACATTATATGGTTACGGGTACAGGGTTCTCTCTTCATGATTCGCGTCAATTTAACACAAAGGATTTGGCTTGCCTTTTTCTCACTCATCTTTCTCGTGGGACTGTCAATCATTATTATTTATCCTATTTCGATTAAAGGAACGATGACAGAAGAGACCTATCGTATGATCGAATTAGCGCAGGCACGTCAGGTGAACCCTTTGATTGATTATATGAATCCGCCGCGAAATGATGTCGATTTCCGAGAACGCCAAGAAGCCGATACGTTCGTTTACCACTTTCAAATTAATTCATCTCTTGGTGAATCGGCCTATGGAGATGTTCCACAGCCGACCGAGGTGTTACATGAAATGGCCCAAAAGGCGTTTAATCAAGAGCAGTCCAGAGGTCGTTACGAATTAAGCTATAATGGTGCAACGATTTTTTATGTGGTAACGAAATTTAACAGCTTTGGGCGAGAAGGCTATTTAATCTCTTACATGTGGGACACGTATCGCGATTCGATGGTCAACCGATTATGGGAACGACTGCTTTATATTTTATTGCTCTCAAGTGCCCTAAGTTTGTTGCCGGCCATTTGGTTAAAGCATTATTTGCGTCAGCCGCTCATTCTATTAGGAAACCGTCTCGAACAAATAGCTGATCGAAATTGGAAAGAGCCTTTCAAGTGGGAAGGCGACGAAGATTTTCAGAAGCTATCAAATCAATTTGAACGGATGCGGCAAAACCTTGTTCGCTATGACCAGTCACAGAAAACATTTATTCAGCACGCCTCTCATGAATTAAAGACGCCGATTATGGTTATTAAAAGCTATGCCCAATCAGTAAAAGATGGCATTTTACCAAAAGATTCGATTGAGAAGACAATGGATGTCATTTCGGAAGAAGCGAATCGTATGGAGCGTCGAGTGATTGACATGCTCTATTACACAAAGCTCGATTCGATTAAAGAGGAACGGGTGGAGCACTCGGTGTTTCTCTTTGGTAAAGTTGCGTTTACGATCGAAGAACGTTTTCGCATGCAGCGGGAAGATGTAAAAATAATCGTTGAAGGCGCAGATAAGAAAATATTTGGAGATGAAGAACAAATTGAAGTTCTTCTCGAAAATTTAATAGAAAACGCCTTACGTTATGCAAAAGATACCATTTGGATTCGAGCAACCGAAGATGCTGACTTGTTGAAAATTAGCGTTGAAAACAACGGCAAGCCCATTCCGGATGCAGATCTGCCACAATTGTTTAATCCGTTTTATAAAGGAAACAAAGGGAAGTTTGGGCTCGGGCTTGCGATAGTTAAGCAAATTGCTGAACTCCACCAAGGAGAAGCGGTCGTTGAAAATACGGGACAAGGTGTGAAATTTACGATCTCGATTCCTGCTGTGAAAGAGGAAAAAGAGAAGAAGCAGAAGAAAAGGCGAGATCGAAAAGTAACTAATGGAGAAGGAGTTCAAAAACGTTTAAAGTAGGGATGTTTAGATGACCCGTTCTGAACGAAAACCGTTGCTCATGCTGATGGTCAATATGTTTGTCGTCATGATGGGCATCGGCTTAGTTATTCCCATTCTACCTTATTATATTGAAGCATTCGGGGCATCGAGCGTTGAACTAGGATTGTTAATTGCCATCTTTTCATTCATGCAATTTTTGTTGGCCCCTTTTTGGGGAAGACTCTCTGATAAAGTGGGGCGAAAGCCGTTAATTGCGGTAGGTATGTTCGGCTTTGCTGTAGCAGAATTTATTTTTGCTTTTGCCACACAGTTCTGGATGTTGTTCGTGTCCCGAATACTTGCAGGGGCATTTGGTTCAGCGGTTATGCCAGCCGCGATGGCGTATGTGTCTGATCGGACGAGCGAAGAAAAACGAGGACATGGCATGGGGCTGCTTGGTGCGTCTATGGCTCTCGGAATTGTCGTCGGCCCAGGGATTGGTGGTTGGCTAGCAGAATTCAGCTTAGCGACACCATTTTTATTCGCTGGGTTTGCGGCTTCTTTCGCTGCCATATTCTCACTCTTATGGCTTCCTGAATCGTTACCGTTAGAAAAGCGTAAAACTGAAGTGGAACCTGTGAACCAATTTGTGCAAATGTGGCAGGCGGTCCGCAGTCCTATCGGTTTTTTGCTCTTTCTTGTGTTTGGGTTGAGCTTTGGACTAGCCAATTTTCAAACGATTTTTGGCATCTTTGCCCTTCATCGCTTTCACTATAATCCGAGTGAAGTTGGATTCATCATGGTGCTCACAGGGATCGTAGGTGCGATCGCCCAAGGCAGTCTAGTAGGAAGATTAACTGAAAGATATGGAGAGGAAAAAGTAGTCCTTGGTTCTCTCAGTCTGAGCGGTATAGGGTTTTTAATCATGATGCTAGCATTTAATTATTGGACGGTTATTGCAACTACGTGCTTGTTCTTTTTAGGAAACTCGATTTTGCGCCCAGCCGTTCAATCTTTTCTATCGAAAATGGCAGAGGATCAGCAAGGAATGATCATGGGCTTGAATAACTCCTTTCTTAGTTTAGGAAACGTCGTAGGAGCCCTTCTAGCAGGTTTATTATTTGAGTGGAATATGTTTCTCCCTTACACCGTTGGCGCGTTCGTTATGTTCGCTAGTTTAGGTGCAACCTTTCGTTGGTTGTCAAAAAGAGCAAGTCAAGGGAAGCACCCTGAGAAGTCGAGCCCGTGATAGGTTCGGCTTTTTTCCAGTAAAGAATGAAGATCATTCGAAAGTTAAGTATAAGTGCTACTACAGCTTTGCTAAAGGATCCGGCTATCCCTGAGTTTTGTTTAGGAATGCCTAGATATGTGGTAGAGCTGTTCATCACTTTTATCGCTCGCATAGGGAAGGCTGTGAAAGAAGGACTATGCTATAATAATGATAAACTCGTAGGGAAACGAAGATTAGAGGTGAGGAACTGTTGAGCAGAGGCATTTTGTATTATCAAGTAGGGGAAGCGCTAGAAAGCTATTTTTTGATTAAATCGGCAACAAAGGCGGTTGCAAGCAACGGTAAGCCATTTTTGACGTTGATCCTAAGTGATCACACGGGGGAGATTGAGGCAAAGTTATGGGGCTGTTCTCCTGAAGATGAGGCGACGTTTGTGAGTGGGGCCATCGTTCATATTAGTGGACAACTATCTGAATACCGCGGCAGACAGCAACTGAAAATTGGGAGCATACGACCAACGACGGCGATAGACCAAGTGAAAGTATCTGATTTTGTTCGCTCTGCCCCCCTTTCGCCTGACGATATGTTGGAACAAATTACGCAATACATCTTTGAAATGAAAAACCCGAAGATTCAACGAATGACACGTCACCTCTTAAAAAAGCATCAGACAGCCTTTTTGGAGTATCCAGCAGCCACAACCAATCATCACGAGTTTGTATCAGGGCTTGCGTATCACGTCGTTTGTATGTTGAATGTTGCGAAGTCTTTAGCCGCGCTTTATCCGACACTTGATACAGATCTGCTCTATGCTGGCATCATTTTGCATGACCTCGGAAAAGTAAAAGAGCTATCAGGGCCTATTGATACAACGTATACGATTGAAGGAAAATTACTCGGGCACATCTCCATTTTAGTGAATGAGATTGGGGAGACAGCCAATGAGCTCGGCATAGAAGGCGAGGAAGTGGTTATCCTTCAACACCTTGTTCTTGCCCATCATAGCAAGGGAGAGTGGGGAAGTCCAAAGCCACCGCTGATCCGTGAAGCTGAAATTTTACATATGATTGATAACATTGACGCCAAGATGAACATGATGGATCGCGCCTTGGAACGGGTACAACCAGGAGAGTTTTCAGAGCGAATCAAGGCAATGGACAATCGCTCTTTCTACAAACCGAATTTTCATGAACCCCCTTTAGATCTTTCATAGCATAACTTGTCTCTCCTTTTCATAGAATGTGAAAGAAATGAAAAGGAGGGGACAAAGTTATGAGCACGCCATCTAATAATCGTCTTTTAGCTTTACTTCTTGTAGCTGTAATGGTAGTTATTTTTCTTCTCACCCAAACCCCTTTAGGCTCTTTTCTAGCTAGCAGTCCGTGGTGGGTCTACTTTGTGATTGCAGGTATTCTTCTAAGCGGCTATCTTTCGGTAAAATATACGATTGAGGATCGCAAAACGGATCAAGAATGGATTGAGAAGGAAGGAGAAGCGTTCTTAGAACGTGTTCGAGAAAAGCGAGCTGTCGAACAAAAAGAAGACTAAAAAGCGATCGATGGATCAGGCATTGGACAGTGAGTCTGATCCGTTTTTGTGTTATTTAGGAGTTACATTCCAGGTAATTCCACACAAATGAACCGATTGTTCCATCAAAAAAAGGCACCTTAAGCCTAGCTGTAAAGGTGCCTTTCAAGTTCATTACGATTCGTCTTCCTCTTCAGCGTTTTCATCAGCATCCTCTGCTTGGTCTTCTGCCTCGTCGCTCGCGTCCTCACCGTCTATTTCAGGTGTATCTTCTACAGGAGGAGCATCCGGTAGGTCAAAAAGTCCTTCAAATTGATCATCAAGAACGTTAATATCTGCTTGGGCAAGCAAGTCACGTAACACTTCCTCTTGGGTACGGGAACGTTCTCTCATGAGGGTGTCATGAATTTTTTCTTCTAGTTCTTCATAAGAGTCCTTGCGATCGGTAACTAAAATAATGTGGTATCCATACGTGGACTCTACTGGTTCACTAACCTCATCGATCTCCATGTTAAAGGCCGCTTCCTCAAACTCAGGGACCATGTCTCCTTTACCAAAGAAGCCAAGATCACCGTTGTTCGCTTCAGCGCTAGGATCAACAGAATATTCACTTGCCAATTCTGCAAAATCATCACCTGCTTCAAGGCGATCAAGCACTTCCTCGGCCGTCTCTTCATCTTCGACTAAGATGTGGCTCGCTTCCACTTCGATCAAAGAGTCACGATTCTCATCAAAGTACGCTTGTTTTTCCTCATCTGTGATTTCAACACCTTCAACCGCTAGTTTCTCAAGGACTAAAGGTGGTAGAATATACTCATTTACGAACTCCTCTTTGTTTTCGACGGTGATGCCAAATTGGTTGCTTAATGCATCAAGCATTTCATCGTCAGTTTCTACCCCGATTTGGCTTTTGAATGTTTCGAGTTCTTCATCAATCTCTTCCTGTGGGATTTCCACTGAGTCTGCTGCTTGGGAAATTAAATGTCTTTGAACAAGTTCTTGAAGAATAGCCTCTCCATAGCGTTCTTTTAACATGTCGACGAATTCAGCATCAGAAATTTCGTGTCCATCGACTTCGACAACGGCTTGGCCACTAGAGCCTGCGTCATCGTTATTGCATGCACCTAAAATCATCATGCAAGCTAGTCCAGCAATTAATAAATGGCGTTTTTTCATCGTTTTCCACTCCCTCATTATCAAAAACAAATTGAAGTAAGTTCCTTTTTTTCATAAGGTGTACAGACCTAACTATAGCACAAATTGCCCCAAAGAAAAAAGGGTTCATTTGACGCAACTTTTCTAGAGAAAAGGAAAGGTTAGGTTGTTGTTTCATAATTAGGTCAGCTGCCCAGTACGTCTCTATTTCGCCTGCATACGATAAGGTAACAAAGCTCAGAGGAGGTGTTAGCATGTCTGGCGCTTACCACGGTGGATTCGCGTTAATCGTTGTGCTGTTCATCCTTTTAGTAATTGTCGGAGCAGCTTGGTATTACTAACAAACACGCCTCTTACTGAAGTTGACTAGATAAAAGGAGGAGCTTCTGAAAATGAGTGTACCTCATCATGGTGGATTTGCGTTAATTGTTGTGTTGTTTATATTATTAGTCATCATTGGAGCAGCATGGGTGTGCTAATGATAAAAGATAAAAGATGGAGGCTATATAGCCTCCATCTTTTATCTTTGTCGAGAGAGGAAAAAAGGAGGTCGCTTCGAAACATGCACCTCTTTCTTCCTCTTAAGGGTTTCTACCCGAGGGATGCTATTATGTGAACAGTACCTTTACATACGTAGACGTTAATAAGATGGTCATTAAAATATTGATCGTTCGGAAGACTTTCGGCTGTTTATCAACCGGAATTTCCTTTTGATTGCAAAGAGCATCTGTTAACGTGTTAATTAAATATAAAATGAATAATGCAAAAATCACAAAAAAGGAGACCATTCCTCTTCCTCCAATTCCTAGGGTCATATTGATACTGTACCAAATGATTGAGAAAAAAGATAGGAGATTGAGAGAATTTATCATCTACTTCCTAGAGGCATAACAATAAGTTGACCTAAGAAAGACAGCAAATCATACTTAAGAAGAACGGAAAGGCAACAGTACTTTTTAGTTGGGCGATCGTAGAATGGAAGAGGGGGAGTATACATGTTTCGCACTAAAGGGACCTTTTCTTGGAAACTGGGCTTTTTTGTTCTATTAGCTCTGCTTACACTCATTTTTGCAACTGTGCTCGCTTTTTTGTTCCGTTTGTCATGGAGCAGTGAACCTTATCATTTTGAGGATGCAGAAGAAATGAAAGGTGAAGCGAGCTTTACGATTACGACAGATCGTGATCGCCTAAACCGCTTAATGGAAGTGGAAATTGCCAACTTAATAGAAGATGGGGAGCCGCCGTATCGTGTAGTATTGACAGACGAGCACGTTGAATTTCAGGCAAATATGCAGTTGTTAGGGTTCCAGGCGCCAATCACCATTCAACTGTTACCTACCGTCGCGCAAAATGGGGATCTCGTGTTAGAAGTGGATTCCTTCTCGTTAGGCGGGATCCAACTGCCGATTGAGCACATCTTGCAATGGATGAGTCAAATGGAAGATATTCCAGAGTGGGTCGTTTTTTATCCGAAGGAACGTCTTGTTGTAGCCGAAGTAACGACTCTTCAGGTAGATGAGCGGTTATCGTTTCGTTTTCGTACGTTTGATTTATACAGTGATCAAATCGAAGCGGAGATGATTGTTCACCCGTAACCATAAAAAAGAGGTTACCAATTTAGCTTTTGGTAACCTCTTTTTTGACGTTAAGAAGCTTTTAGCATGAGGTTCTTCTCAAGTTCTTCAGTCATTGAGTTAGCCCACATGGCGAATGAGAATATGAAAGCCCGTTCGATGGTTTTCAATCAACGAAGCCTTTGGTGCTTTCACCACTTGTAGGGCATAGACGATATCATAAACAGCAAGTCCGAGGTTGATAGCTGTTAAAATGGCGAATAGATGCAAGCCTTGTGGGAACAGCAGCACACTTATTGAACAGATAATCGTGATGACAACCCCAGGGAAAAGCAAAGAAAAGAGAAATAAATTTTTTGATAACGGGTCTTTTGTTTTAATGTTTAGAAAAGGTAAGAAGCCTTTGTTATTTCGTTCAATTATAAGTCGTTGGCCACATACCCACAGCGGGAAGATGTGGAGCAGCTTGTGTAATCCGATGACTCCAATCGCTCCTACAATATATAAATAGGGACCAAACCCTAGATATGGTGGCACTTTTATCAATGAGCTTAACACTAAATAGTAGACGAGAAACGTCATTAGCATCGTCGTTGCTGAAATCATGGCTAATCGCAACGTCCCATAGTCCCGTTCAATGTTAATGGATTTCCAGCAATTCATTGTTGTCTCCCTCCCAGTCTACCTAGATAATTTACGACGATTTTTCATGGAATGCAATAGGTATGACAAAAAAAATGTAATTTCGACAATTGCAAAAAAAAAAAAAACAGAAAGCAGGAAGGAGTTTCCTGTTTTCTGTTTAATGTATTATGATCAAGACCAACGGATCATTTTCTGCAGGTACGTGATTGGCTAAACGGTTGATCTTGTTTCACTATCGACAGCTTTAAGCTTTCCATCCTCTTCAATAAAGCCGTCTTCTAGTCGGGTGAGCGCAGTTTCGAACATGTCAATAAAATCAGGCCCATAAACATGGCGCACGATGCTCAACAGCTCGGAAAATTCAGGGAACTTTCCATAAAGGTCTTTGATTGGCAATGCCCCACCATACACACTGTAAGTGGACGGTTTATACGCTTCTAAAGTTTCGAGAAACAACTCTCTACCTTGTTCTGTTAAATCAACATACGTGTTTCGCTTATCATGCTCACGTTTTGAAAACGTTAAGAGGCCGCGCTCTTCTAATTTTTTTGAAAAGTTAAATGCTGTTGACACATGCATGACACCAAATTTAGCAATGTCCGAAATGGAAGCTCCATCAAGGTGATAGGTGATCCAAAGGATATGGTGCTCATTGATGTTCAAGTTAAACGGTTTAATCCATGTTTGCCAATCTTTCTCGACAGACTTCCACAACGCTTTGCTGAGCTGAGCAAACTTATGACTAAAGATGATCGACTGTTTTAAGGAGTAAGCTGTTTGTTGCTCCATGGTTCTCCTCCCATACTCGAAAATTCTGTCTTCTCTCTTTATCTTGTCTTTTAGGAAAGCTTCATCATTTTAGAAAATTATTTTCGGATACTTTTATGATTTCTATTATAGCAAAAATAAAAAGGATTTAAATAATTTTTTAAAAAATTCTAAATTCTATTCATTGGCATAATACAGATCAAAAGAAAGCAGCTACGAGGAGCTGCTTCACCTTATTTGACGATGTAAAGGATCAAAGTGATGTTCTGGCTATTGCTCCGTTCTCACGGAAACAGCCTTTTGTAACTGCTCAATATCATCCTTGAGCTTTTGCAAGGAAGGGTCCACGTCTTCTTTCCATTGGTCAAGAGACGTTTTGATTTCAGGCCCAACGGTTTTCAACGCTTCAGAAGTTATCTTGGAAGTTTTGTTTATTCTATCCTTTAATTGGATTCCGTCATGCTTCATTTGCTCTAGTGATTGCTGCAAGGAACGACCTTTTGCCTTACACTTTTTCTGCAGTTCTTTACCTGATGTAGGTGCAATCAACAACGTTGCAATACTAGCGAGGATAGCCCCTGTCAGGGCGCCGTAAAAAAATGGCCTAATCTTCACGAAACAACACCTCACTTAAATTAGAGTCATGAATTCCCTTATGTCCACATATAAGTGATAGGAAAAAGGAGGAAAATCACATGGACGCGCTCATTTTATTTCTTTTTTCTGTTTCGCTTTTATCTATATATGCCTTTTTACACACCTTGTATTTAATCGCAAAAGATAAGAAGCAACGAGAGCGGTGGAAAGTAAGGGCATGGATCGTACTATTCGTCTTTCTTACGAGTGGAGCGTGTGCCTACTTTCTCGTCCAGCTGAGATTTTCCTAAGACGGTCTAGCGGTGCGTTTGATAAAACGAATGCATGAAGTCAGCCAACGCTTCACAGGCTTCTACTGGTACGCCATTATAAATGGAAGCGCGACATCCACCGACTGAACGATGTCCATTTAAGCCGACAAACCCTTTTTCTTTTGCTTCTGATAAAAACTGTTGGGTCAGCTCTTCGGTAGGCAGTGTAAAGGTCACGTTCATTAAAGATCGGCTCTCTTTAGTCGCATGCCCTTTGTAGAACTGTTCGCTTTCATCAATCGCACCATAGATGAGGTTGGCTTTTGTCTGATTTCGTTCAGCAATCTGCTCGGTTCCACCGATGTTTTTCAACCATTGAAGTACTTCTTTTAACATATAAATACCAAAGGTTGGTGGCGTGTTGTATAGCGACTGTTTCTCCGCATGTGTTTGATAACGGAGCATGGTTGGGACGTGATCAACGTTTCGTTTTAGCAATTCCTTGCGAATAATAACGACTGTTACACCAGATGGACCGAGATTTTTTTGCGCTCCAGCGTAAATCAGATCAAAACTTTTGACTGGAAGCGGCCGTGATAAAATATCACTAGACATATCCACAATAAGAGGTGCATGGCTAACGGATGGATATGTGTGCCATTGCGTGCCGAAAATCGTATTGTTTGATGTCAAATGAACATAGCTGTCATGCTCATTGTACTGAAGCGATGATATATCAGGGATAAACGTATAGTTTGATTCCTTTGTTGAACCAGCGATAGCGGTTTTTCCGATAAACTTCGCTTCTTTTAATGCTTTTTCAGACCAAGAACCGGTTAGAATATAGTTGGCAACCTTTCCCTCATCTAAAAAATTCAGTGGAATCATCGCAAATTGGAGGCTGGCCCCTCCTTGTAAAAACAGAACATCATAATCTTCAGGGATGTTTAATAAATCACGTAATAACTGAGCTGCTGTATGATGAACGTTTTCGTACTCTTTGCTTCGATGGCTTAACTCCATTACGGACATGCCCGTGTTTTCAAAGTCCAACAACTCGCTTTGGGCTTTTTCAAGAACCTCCATTGGTAAAGCTGATGGACCAGCATTAAAATTGTATGCTCGCTTCACGCTCTCCACTCCTTTAACTCTTTCCCCTATTAAAGATTATATTTTATGTTTTATATCGTAACATGAATCAATCATTACGCCCACTAGAATTTTGGCTCTACAATAAATGTTGGGGTTTTTGCACAAAAGAGGGCAAAAAAAATGCACGCAGGCTCCTTTATCCATTATCCTTGAATTGTTGAGAAACAAAGAAAGGATAGGAGCTGCGTGTACGATGAATTTTACCATGGATTTGCCCGGATTAAAAGGTGTGAAGGTCACAAAGATGGAGGAACGAGAGGACTTTATCGCGCTCCATGTAGAAATGCCGCGAACGCCTCATCGTTGCCCATCCTGCGGGAAGAGAACCGAGAGAATCCATGATTACCGCATCCAAAAAGTTCAACATCTCAAGCTCTTTGAACGGTGGGTGTATCTATTCTATCGAAAGCGCCGGTACGCGTGCAGATGCGGGAAGCGGTTTGCGGAGAAAGCCTCTTTTGTAGAGCGATATCAGCGTCAGACAGTGGAATGGAATCAAGCGTTCCGCTTACGGCTCATTCAAGGGAAGAACTTTACGGACACAGCGAATCAATTCCAAACGTCCGTGACAACTGCCATGCGCCGGTTTGATCAATTGGCGGCCCCCCTCGTGAAGAAGGTGGATCACCTTCCTCCTCGGATTGCGATTGATGATTACAAAGGGGATACGAATGCGGGGAAATATCAAGTAATCATTGCGGATGCAGATACACGGAAGCCACTGGATATCTTACCGGATCGTAAAGCCGATACGCTTAAACGATATCTTCAAGAGAAGGGTCATCATGTAAAAACGGTCGTGATGGATCTTAGTTATACCTTCAAGTCGGCTGTTCAAAAGGCCTTAGGCCACCCGCTCATCATTGGGGATCCGTTCCATTTCTGTCGTTACATCTACTGGGCTCTGGAAGGGGTTCGCCGCCGAGTGCAAAAAGCGTTCCATCCGTATCATCGAAAACGATGTAAACGGATCAAACATCTGTTTCAGAAAGAGAGAGAAGGACTGGATGATAAGCAAAAGAAGAAGGTGGAGCGGTACTTAGAGCTATCCCCTGATTTAAGGGAAGCGTATGAGCTAAAAGAACATTTTCGTCGGTGGTATCAAGAAGCGAAGATGCAAGGAAGGGAAGGACGAATGAGCGAGGTGAAGCAAGGGCTCTACGCCTTTTACCGAAGAGTGGAGGCGAGCCCGTTAAAGGAGTTCCACCGAGCCATTCAGACGCTGAAGAACTGGCAGACCGAGATCTTGAATAGCTTCGCGTTTGGCTTAAACAATGGTTTTATCGAAGGACTGAATAATCAAACGAAGGTGATTAAGAGAAATGCCTTTGGTTTTCGGCGTTATGATCGCTTGCGAAACCGTATTCTCTTGCATCATCAATTCAAACATCAGACATTCGGGGTAGGATAAGAGGGGCTCGCCCTCCTATGCCACCCCAACATTTGACTAAGAACCAGAATTTTTTCATTCCGATAAATGAAATAAAAAAGGGAGGGAAAGGATGTCTTTCCCATTACAGATGTTCACGTATGGATGAGGATAATACTTGTAGATCATCTCCCGAATATTGACTACTATGATCTTTCCAAACAGCCCCATATCCGTCTCCTTCACCATATCGTGGAAGAAGATGAAGATGATAATGAAAAACCGTTTGTCCAGCCGCCTCCCCGTTATTATTGACAATATTCATTCCAATGGGTTGAAAGGCATCATTAATCGCGCGGCTAATTTTTGGTACCGCTGCAAATAGTGAGCTGGCTATTTCTTCAGATAGCTCAAACACATTCCGCTTATGTACTTTAGGAATGACGAGCGTATGCCCTTTTGTAACTTGGCTAATATCGAGAAAGGCATAGACGTGGTCGTCCTCATATACGGTTGCAGAAGGAATTTCTCCGGCAATGATCTTGCAAAAAATACAATTTGGATCGTGGCTCATTGTGCACACACCCTCCCATGTTTGTTTCTTTTAGAATAACGATAGAAGGAAAAGGTTTCAAGTCGTCCTTCAGTATCCTAAGATTGGACGAGCGGTAACATTCACAATATTGAAATGTTAAGAGTGGGGGGGACGTGCTATAATGCTTAAAGATGCTAGAAAAAAGAGGTGACATACGGATGAAACGTTTACCGATGTTATTCATAACAGCGAGCTTAGGCTTTGCCCTTGTTGGCTGTCAAACTGATGACCATTCAGAGCATTCACAAGTTGACCATTCCTTGATGATGGGAGATATTCAGGAAGAAACGTCTTCTATGGATGTTTTACCTGTCTTTTTAGATGAGTATGCTGAAGTCATTCAAACCATATATGCCGAAGTCCCTTATTACAGAGAGCTACTCGAGACGATGCCTTGTTATTGTGGCTGCGGGGAATCTGTAGGCCACCGTAGCAGCTATGATTGCTTTGTAGCAGAGCACTCGGACGATGGGCCGTTCACGTGGGATGACCACGGGGCTAAATGTGGTGTTTGTCTAGAGATAGCGAATACTGCGATGCATCTCTTAGACGAAGGCAAGGATCCCGAAGACATTCGCAACCTGATCGATGAACAATATAAAGATGGATATGCACCGCCTACCGATACACCGATGCCAGAGGACAAAATCTAAAGAAGGTTTTGTCTTTTTTCTTTCTCAACGTTAACAATGATCTAAGTTTTTTTGATTAGAGTGTTGAAAGAAGCGATGTGACATTCTATAAAAAAGAAAAAGAAGTAGTCAACGAAAGGAAGGATTTGGTACGATGATATATGAAGGAGGTAAGGGAAATGGAAGAAAGAGTCGTTGTGGAAGGATTAACTGGAGGGTATCGCCCGAACAAACCAGTGCTTCACGATCTTCATTTAAAAATCCGTGCTAATGAACTTGTCGGATTGATTGGATTAAATGGGGCGGGGAAGAGCACCACAATTAAACATATTCTCGGTCTCATGGAACCACATAAAGGGTCTGTTATGATTAATGGAAATACAATCACGACAGATCGTGAAACCTATCGTCGCTCTCTTGCGTACATACCAGAAACACCAATTTTATATGAGGAACTCACGTTGTGGGAACATATGGAGCTTACTGCACTTGCTTACGGAATTGAGCGGAAGGCCTTTGAGGAACGATCAAAGGTGCTGTTAGATGAGTTCCGAATGACAAAAATGAAACATTGGTATCCGAGTCATTTTTCAAAGGGGATGCGGCAAAAGGTAATGATCATTTGCGCCTTTTTAATTGATCCTCCAGTGTACATTGTCGATGAACCTATTGTTGGATTGGACCCGATCGGTATTCAGTCATTTTTACAATTGCTTGCAACAAAAAAGAAAAACGGTGCAGCAGTGTTAATGTCTACTCATATTTTGGCGACAGCTGAACGGTATTGTGATCGATTTATTATATTAAATAGAGGTCGAATCGTTCTTGAAGGGACATTGGAGTCAATGAGAGCCGAATTGAACATGCCAGATGCCACGCTTGATGATATTTATATCGAGATGACAAAGGAAGAGAGCCAATGACAGAAGGCATTCAATTATGGAAAAAACGAGCGGTTGGCTATTGGACGGAAGCGAGCCGATATTTACGACTAATCGCGAACAGTGGTTTTTTGTTTACGCTCTATCTCCTCTTCATCATTGGTAGCTACTATTATAGCGTACTTCTGAAATGGCTCCCGCCTACGTTTCCGGCGGTACCGTTGTTTGTTGTCGTGTTTACAGTGCTGCTCACCCGAGGTTCCGTTCGTACGTTTCTTAAAGAAGGAGATACTGTCTTTCTCCTCGCATATGAAGCGAGACTCGATGACTATTTTCGTCGCTCCATTGTCTATTCGTTTTTTATGCAAGCCGTTTTAATGAGCCTCGTGTTTCTTCTTCTTGGGCCAATGATTTTTCAATATTTGCAGCTCGGAAGTGGGAGCTTTTGGACGATCTTGCTTGCATTGCTTGCTCTTAAGTTCCTAAACTTGTTAATGAACTGGGAAGAACAGCGTTTACCGGCTCGTGTGTATCGCATTCAGCATATGTGCCTTAGAATGATCATTAACGGGGTGTTCACGTTTTTATTGTTTGTCCAAGCCCAGCTCTTTCTTGTTGCAGCAATCATCATTTTAATGGTCGTCATATACTGGATGTATTACAGAGGATTTGCTAGCAAGCACAGCTTAAAATGGGATCACCTTGTGGAAGAGGAGCAACGAATGGTGACATTATTTTATCGTGTCGCTAACATGTTTGCCGATGTACCGAAGCTCAAACAGAGGGTAAAGGCTAGACGTTATGCGAAAGGTTTCGCTCGCTTCTTATCAGGAAATGACAAAGGGACGTATGAATATTTGTTCGCTCGTTCATTTGTTCGTTCCAATGATTATTTCGGTATCTACCTTCGCCTTACGATCGTGGCGATAATTTTAATGGCTGGATTACCTGGCGGATGGTTGAAGCTGGTGGTTAATCTGCTCTTTGTCTATATCGTCGCTTTGCAACTATCCACTTTGAGTAACCATTACAAAACCAATCAAATGGTTGATTTGTATCCGGTTCAAGGTGATGAACGCTCTGGTGCGTTTTCCTTCGTCCTGTTTCGCTTACTCATCATTCATGTTCTCGTCAGCGGACTCGTGTTAATCATGACAACGACGATTTCCTATGGACTTCTTGGCCTCACCATTGGGCTTGGTTTTAGTTACATGTACAGTCATCGGTTGGTCCATCGACAAAAGAAATTCGCATAAAAGGAGAGATGGCTGCATGGAATGGGTATTGAATAGGGGAAAGAGGGTGATGACTTGACGACCTACGAAGAACAAATCCAAGAAGAGTTGTCGCGCTGGAAACGGAAAATGCTGAAACGCCCATCAATGACAGGTCGGTACGCCAAAAAGGTGCAAGGGAAATTAAATGAACTAGTACCGAATAAAGTTCATGAGGTTGTGTCCACAAGTGTGCGCAATATGGTGCAAGCCACGATTATTGGATCAGATTTTACGGCAAAATACCGTCCCGTTTTGGAAGGCTCGCTTGAGGAACGAGAGACGCGGATTGATGAAGTGATTGCGAAGTATAAAAAAACGGCAGCTGCAGAAGGCGCTGGAACTGGAGCGGGTGGTATTCTGCTCGGACTTGCAGACTTTCCTTTGTTGCTCGGAATCAAAATGAATCTGTTGTTTGAGGTCGCTTCCAACTATGGATTCGATGTTCGAGATTACCGAGAGCGACTGTTCTTGCTTCACGTGTTTCAGTTAGCTTTTTCAAAGGATGAGAAGCGCCGGCTAGTGTTTGAGCGAGTGGAAGTGTGGGAAGAGACGCTTGATCAATTCCCAAATCGAAAAGAATATTTAAAAGAGGTTGATTGGAAAACGTTCCAGCTTGAGTACAGGGATTATATTGATTTGCCGAAAATGCTTCAATTGATCCCTGGGTTCGGTGCCATCGTCGGTGCGACCGCCAATTACCGCTTTTTAGATCTGTTAGGCGAAACCGCAAAGCAATGCTATCGAATGCGATTGCTCCATGAGCACTCCTTACAGAAACAATAAACTTTATCCACATGAAAGAGGCTTTTCAGATGAGGTACGACCTCGGCTGAAATGCCTCTTTTTTTACTATAGGTTTTGCCACAAGCTATATACCGAATGGATTGATTCGTGCTAAATACGCGGCGATTGTTGAAAATTGTCCTGTGAACAGGAGAACCCCTAGCGCTACCATAACGACACCACTCCCTTTTTGAATCGTTGGTAACCATTTGTTCAGCTTGCGAACTTTATGCAAGGAACGGGACCAGAGAAGAGCGACAAGAAAAAATGGAATCGCGAGCCCCATGGAGTAAACAAACAACATGCTCATCCCAGACCACATCGTATTTGCGTCTCCAGCTAGTACAAGAATGGCACCTAATACAAGCCCGATACAAGGCGTCCATCCTGTAGCAAATAAAAACCCGATTAATACGGAGTTGGCAAAGCTGGCTGATTGCCGTGGTTTTGCTTGCAACCTTTTTTCACTAAGCAACATCCGAATCGAAATAACTCCCATCATCTGTAAGCCAAAAACGGTTATGATAATTCCACCGATTTGTTCAAATAATTGCCGGTTTCCCCAAAAAAGTTGGCCGATAAAGGTGGATGAGGCTCCTAGAAAGATAAAGATCGATGTAAAGCCGAGAATAAACCCAAGGCTACGCATTAAAATGAGCTTGCGATCAGCCGTAATCTCGTTCCCCGAAATTTGCGTACCGGTTAGTTGAGCTAAATAAACGGGCACGAGTGGGAAAACACACGGCGATAAAAAAGAAACCACTCCTGCAAAAAAAGCAAGCCATATTGTTACTTCAACCATTCTTGTTCACCTCCAGACATGCCTAACACCAAGCTATGTTTCAATCGTACTACATATTCTATCATCTTTTCTTATTATATCGAAAGTTTGTACCCTCGGCTTGCGGCAAGGAAAACGTTCATAAAAAGGACATAGGTCTGACGAGAGACTCAGACTCAAGGCGGAGAGAAAAACATTCTCTAGAGCGTTATCACCAATCCTTTCTTTTCCTAAACTAAATATAGTAAAAGCAAAGGAGGGAAGGACATGAAAGGTGCAGGAAAGTGGATATTTGGGATTCTACTAGTCATTATTGGAGCGAATATGATCCTTGGCATGTTTAATATTCATTTAGGTGGGATCATCGGGCTCGTTCTCGGTGCCTTGCTCCTCTATTGGGGATATCAGCAGTGGCAAGCGCGAGGAAAGCTTTCATTTGGTAGTGTGCTGTTGCTTGCGTTCGGTTCCATACTCGTCATGGGCGGTCTAGGGGGTGTCATCGGTCTTGCGGTTGCGATCCTCTTCATTTATTTCGGATATCGATTATTGAAAAAAAGCGATAATGACGAAGAACAACCAATGGATGTCGCGTTAGAAAAGAGACCAACGTCAAGAGCTTACGACTCCATTGATGAAGAGTTTAACAAAATGATGAAAAAATATGATGAAGCATAAGGGAGGAATTCATGATGGTATTTGATCGTATGAAAAACTTAGTGTTAGCGTCTATCCATGAAGGGTTAGATAAGTTGGAAGATCCAGAAATGATGCTAAATCAATACATTCGGAATGTACAATCAGAGATGGGGCGAGCAGAGAAAGCGATCGAGGAACAAAAGAAGCTCCACGTTTCATTAGAGCGTGATTTAGAGGAAGCAAAGAGATTAATGAAGCGAAGAGAAGAGCAGGCAAAGGCGGCGCTTAGTGCAGGGGAGGAGGAACTAGCAAAGAAGGCGCTTTATTCTAAAAAGAACGCAGCTGAACAAGTGGCTCGCTATGAAGCGCTCATGCAAAAAAGTCATGATCATGTGTTGGAGTTGCGCCTCCAGCTCGAAGATTTAGAGAAGAAATATGAACAGCTTCGTGATAAAAAACGTGAGCTCTTGCTGCGCTCCCAGTCTATTAAAGCATTTGAACAGATGAAGAAAGCGCGCGCTACGTTTTCAACAGAAGGCTCTGAGCGTCAATTCCAGCGAATGGAGGAAAAAATTGAGGACATGGAGCTTCGCGAAGCCGCTCGTGAAGGGCGGAGAGGATTTTCCGTTGACTATGACGAACAAGTGGAGCAGGAATTTTTAAACATGAAAAAATCGCTTGTAGATACTAAGAATGCATCAGAACAGGCGCAATAAGAAAAAGGAAGAGGGGCTCACGGGCCTCTCTCCACTACTATAGAGGAGGGAGGAATAGATTTGAAAAAAATAGCTGGCTTTATTCTTGTTTTCATTGGGGCGGTTCTATTCGTCCATCAAATAACCGATGCCCTTAGCTTCAAGCGTTCGGAATCAGCCGAAGAGATAACCGTTCAAGTTGATGGGAAAGAGGAGCTTGTAGTCAAGGTTACAGCTGTGGATTTGCAGGTGTACCCGACACTAGACAATGAAGTTACAGCTTCACTTTCGGAAAACAATGAAAATGACTATCGGTTAGATGTGCAGGAAAGAGGCAATCGAATCGAAATTGAGATGAAGGAGCCAAGGTTTCACCTGTTCTCATTTAATTTTAGAGCAAAGCCCACCCTAACAGTCTATGTTCCGTATGAGGAGATCGAGCGAGCGGAATGGCATACCGTATCAGGTCAAGTTTATATCGAAGGTGAACATGAGCTAGACCATTTAACCATCCGTACGGTTTCAGGTGATGTGTTTGCTGATTCTTTAAAGGGGAATCAGTTTCGCTTTCACAGCACATCTGGAGACTTGGAAGTACAGACCTTGGAGTCGCTTGATACGTCAATGGAGAACGTCTCGGGCGATGTAACAATCCATGATTTTTCAGGTGACGTCAACGGGAAAACCGTTTCCGGAGATATAAGCCTCCACTTTGATCGTAAAAATGAACAAGTACAATTGCAAACTGTTTCCGGTGATGTTTATATGAGGATACCAGAGCCAGACGCTGCTCTGTCAGCAGAATCAATTTCTGGAACGATCGAGGTCGATGGACCGTTTGTAAATCAAAGCCGTCAATCACGTTCGTTTTCTGGTACAATAGGTTCTGGACAACATGAAGTGTACATTAAGACCACTTCAGGGGATATTATGATTTATTAAACAGAGAAAGGAGCTAGGCGGATGAAAAAGCAAACGCTTTTCGGTTTTATTATTGTTATCATCGGACTGTTGGTCGTCTTACAAGCGTTGCGTTTTTCCGTCAACATTTTTTTAGCTCCGATCGTTTTTTCCGCCATCGGTTATTTCTTTTACACGCGAAGTCATCGATTTTTGGCGATCGTCTTCGTTATTATCGCTGCCACAATCTTATTTGATCGCCTTTTTTCGTTTAATTTTATCGGGTTACTAATCGCAGCTTTGTTTATTTATTACGGCTATAAAATGATGAAGACTAGCGATCGCAAAAAAGAGCGGAAAGTAAGAGAAAAACGAAAAGCCATACAAAGGAAGGACAAGGAAGAAACAAACGCTCAAGCTTACTTCGAAGCCGAGGGGCAAGAGTTCCAACCAACAGATGTTGAATCAACAAAAAAAGCCAGGTCAAAGGAAGACATTATTGTCACTACATCATCGAGACGAAGCTTTATCGGTGATATTCATTACGTTTATGATCCCTTTGAATTGGATGATTTTACGATCTGGAATGGGATTGGCGAGGTGAAAATCGATTTTTCTAAAGCGATGATTCCTGAAGGAGAGACCGTCATCATCATTCAACAGCTGATCGGAGAGATCAACCTTTTTGTTCCTGAGGATTTAGCAGTGTCTGTGCAAGGGACTTCATGGATTGGCGACGTATCGTTGTTTCAACGAAGACAAGGTGGCTTTTTTCAGACGTTGTCAGTGGCGACAAAAGATTACAAACAATCTCCGCGCAGAATTAAGCTCGTCTTATCGACGGTTATAGGTGAAGTGAAGGTGAGGGCTGTATGAAAAAAAGACGGCGCCTCGCCCAGTTGCAATGGCAGTTTATTCGCAATAGCTTGATCGTAAGTTTTTTTGCTGTTTTATTCACCGTTGTCATTATGACGTACGATGATATTGCTGGCCTTACAATGTTGTTTGACAAACAGATTGTTCGACTACCAATTATTGTTCCGATTTTGTTGTCGATGATCGCTATTGGTCTCATTGCCGGGATGATGCAATCACTTCCGATTAAACGAAAGCTAGATCAAATTCTTCATGGTGTCCTTCTCTATGAGCGGGGCACGTTCTCCCATCAGATCGAGAGCGAAGGCGAGGATGAACTAGCCGAGTTAACCGATCGCCTAAATCGTATGGCTGAGCGAGTAGAGGAGCAGGTTGCCTCACTACAGCGCCTTTCATCAGAGCGAGCAAAGATGCAAGAAACGGTGAAAAAAGCCGCAGTTACTGAGGAGCGGCAACGGTTAGCCCGTGATCTTCATGATGCGGTCAGCCAACAGCTGTTTGCCATCTCAATGATGACGGCGGCAATTAAACAAAATTTGCACGAGGCAACGGAAGAAGTACAACAACAGATGGATGTTGTGGAGAAGATGGCGAATACGGCTCAGGCTGAAATGAGGGCGCTACTCCTTCACCTTCGACCCGCTGAGCTGGAAGGAAAAAGCTTACAGCAAGGGGTCGAGTATTTACTTCATGAGTTAGAGCAAAAACAAGGGTTCAAAATTACGAAGCGACTTGAGCCGATGGACGAATTGCCTAAAGGAGTGGAAGATCAACTTTTTCGGATGCTTCAAGAGGCGATATCCAACATTCTGCGCCACGCTCAAGCTCATCATGTCGAAGTCCGTTTTTGGCAAACGGAGCGGCAAGTACGCCTTAAATTGATCGACGATGGTATCGGCTTTGATGTGCAAAAAGAAACCCACGGATCGTATGGACTTCAGACGATGCATGAGCGAATCAATGAAATTGGTGGCGTCCTTGATATTGTGTCGGCTCCGGGAAAAGGAACGCAGTTAGAGGCGAAAATTCCTATCACATGGAGAGGGGAGTGAAGAGTATGATTAAGGTCGTATTGGTTGATGATCATGAGATGGTGCGAATGGGACTATCAGCCTATTTGCGCACGCAATCGGATATAGAAATTGTCGGTGAGGCAAGCGATGGCCATCAAGGTGTTAAGCTTGTCCAGGAAACGAAGCCAGACGTTGTCCTCATGGATTTAGTAATGGAAAAAATGGACGGTGTTCAAGCAACAGAAGCCATTATGAATACAACGGAAGGTGTGAAAGTTATCGTTTTGACAAGCTATATTGATGATGAAAAAGTGTATCCTGTTATTGAGGCAGGAGCTTTTAGCTATTTGCTAAAAACATCATCTGCAAAAGAAATTGCAAGCGCTATCCGTGCTGCGGCCAATGGTGAGGCTGTCGTTGAAGCAAAAGTGACGAATAAAATGATGGAGCGGATGCGGTCGAGAAAAAAGGAGCTACATGAGGAGCTGACACCACGCGAATTGGAAGTGCTTCGCCTTATCGGAGAAGGAAAAAGCAATCAAGGAATCGCAGATGAATTGTATATCGGAATCAAAACGGTGAAAACACATGTGAGCAACATTTTACATAAGCTTCAATTGGAGGACCGTACGCAGATTGCCGTTTATGCCCATCGGCATCGCCTCGTAGAGTAGCGAGACTAGGACAAAACTAACCTAACATAATAAAAAAGGTTCGGATCATTATATTTGGATGACCCGAACTTTTTTTGTTTTATTCGTTGGATTGTCTGTTGTTTAATTGACGATTATGGTTTTGTCCTTTCGTAAGTTCACGGCCATGAAGGCAAGTCCTAATCACCTTCTCTTCAATCAACCCTATATAAAACTTGTTATTAAACTGTGTTTTGTCCCACTCCGTTTTTTTACTTAGCTTAACTTCAGTAAAGCATGTGAAAAATGTCAACAGCGTGTTTAAAGTCGGTAGCGGTAAGTTTGTATAAGGATCGATTGCTAGAGGATTTTCAAACGTTTTTTTAGTTGCGTGAAAATCAATGATTATGGATGGTAGAAAATTGTCCAAACTGTATAGAAGGAATTGGTTTTAATTCGTTTTAAGAACGTTTAACCCCTATTATAAAGCATAAGAGAACGGATTAGCTATATCAACAGTTAGCCCTGAGAATCATAAGACGTAGAGAAATTTTAAGTGAAAGTATAAGTGCAACTACGGCTTTACTACCCTGTACAGGCTCGGCAATCGCCGAGTTTTCAAAGGAGTGACGTTACCATGTTACGAAAGTTAGCGGGTACTGCATTACTTATCTTATCCTCCCTCCTTTTTGGTCTCATCATTTATTTAATCATCATTTATGCTGGTCAGTATGTCATTGATGAAGAAAAGCTTGTGATGAATGCGACGACAACGTTAGTAGATACAAAAGGAAATGTTGTTTCACGGTTATTCATTGAAGACCGTGAGCCCGTGTCGATACTAGATGTACCTGACCATGTGAAGCACGCATTTATTGCGATCGAGGATGCGCGTTTCCATGATCATCAAGGAATCGATTTCCGCGCGATTGGCCGTGCCCTTTACCGAGATATGCTAGCCGGTGAAAAGTTAGAAGGGGGTAGCACAATCACCCAGCAATTAGTAAAGAATGCATTTTTAGATCATGAAAAAACATGGCTAAGAAAAACGAAAGAAGTTCTCATTGCGATGAACTTAGAGCGGCGTTACAGCAAATCTGCTATTCTTGAATTTTACTTGAATCAGATCTACTTTGGCCATGGAGCATACGGAATTCAATCCGCTGCCAACTTGTATTTTGACAAAGATGTGTCAGACTTGACGGTGGAGGAAGGGGCGGTTCTTGCTGGATTAGCAAAGGCTCCGACCATTTACTCTCCGATTATTGACCTTGAAAGGAGCAAGCAACGGCGCGATTTAGTTCTAACCGTTATGCAGCGTCAAGGTTTTATAACGGCGGAAGAAGCTGTACGTGCAAAGGGGAGATTGATTCAATTAGACGTAAATGAACCTGCTGAGGAAGAGGCTTATTTAACGTACATCGACATGGTCATCGATGAGGCCGAATCTCAATATCATCTATCTCATCAAGAGTTCATGACAGGTGGATATACAGTCGTTGTGCCGATAGACCAGGCGTTACAAGAAGTAGCGTTTACCCTTATACATGAAAAGAAGTACTATCCGAAAGGAAATGAAGATGCCCAATCTGCTTTTGTATTACTTGATGCTCGGACAGGTGGTGTATTAGCTGTACAAGGAGGGAAAGATTACGTGCGCCGCGGGTTGAACCGTGTAAATGTTCCACGTCAGCCAGGATCTACGTTTAAACCACTCGCTGTCTTTGCCCCCGCTTTGGAGGAAGGACGAGCAGAACCGTACTCGCTGCTCCGTGACGAATTGCGCACATATGATGGGTATGAACCGCATAACTTCGGCGATGAGTATGAGGAAGAGGTGACGCTCTATGATGCGATCACCCAATCTAAAAATGCCCCGGCTGTTTGGCTCCTAAACGAACTAGGAATTCCAACAGCTAAACAGTATTTGCAAAGACAAGGCTTTCAGCTAGACGATGAGGGGTTGGCGATTGCTCTTGGCGGGTTGCAGGATGGTGTCACCCCACTTGAGCTTGCTTCTGCCTATCAAGTATTTGCAAACGGCGGGAAAAAACGCGAGCCATATTTTATTGAAGCCATTTATAATCGCGAAGGAGAAAAAATGGCAGAGGTCGACCGAACGGAAACACAAGTCTATTCCCCACAAACGGCCTGGTCGATGACACGGATGCTCGAGTCGGTCGTGAGAGAAGGAACAGGAACATCCGCCCAAGGGATTGGTGCCTTAGCTGGAAAAACAGGAACCACGTCTTTTCCAGAGGTCGAAGGGGCAACGATGGATGCTTGGTTTGCGGGCTATACACCTGAAGCGGTAGGAACGGTGTGGATGGGCTATGATATTACATCAACCGAATCTTATTTAAAGGGAGGGAGCCGTTATTCGGCGAAGCTATTTCGCGACATCCTTTCTGAAGCGACACCGCAGCTTCGTGCTACAAACTTTTCAAAGCCTGACGATGTGGAGGAACTAAACCCTCCTGTCCGTTTAGTAGACATCGATGATCTAAAAGCGACTTTTGCTATGGGAGGAACTGGGCTAATGAGCATCAAGCTTGAGTGGTCTGGTTCAGAAGATGAACGGCTACATTACTACATTTATGAGCGGCGGGGAGCGGAACGAACATACGTCGGTCGAACAGAGGGGACGGATCAATATTACATTCCAGCGATTAACGCCTTTTCCATGAATGATTATCAAGTCGTTCCGTATGATCCAACGACGAAGCGAAAAGGGGAGCCGTCCAATATTGCGGAAGTAGAATTTCGCTTCGGGTTTCATGAATCGGTAGGTGACTGATTTCTCGTCAATTTTATGACAGTTCTTCCGTACGTCTATACACGTTTCACTTCGATCTTTATAGTTAAAGGGGAGAACATACTTTCCTAGGTGGAAAGATTGAGAAGTAAGTCGTTGTAAATGATTTTTCGTTTAGGTTTCATTACAATAGGTAACGAATGTGTAAAGACGAAAGGTGTGACGAAATGTCTAATTCATTTAATGATACGTTTTTAAAAGCATGTAAAGGAGAAGTACACGACCATGTACCTGTTTGGTATATGCGTCAGGCGGGGAGGTCGCAACCAGAATACCGAAAGATCAAAGAGAAATATTCATTATTTGAAATTACGAAGCAGCCAGAGCTATGCGCATACGTCACGAAACTCCCAGTGGATCAATATAACAACGATGCGGCTATTTTATATAAAGATATTATGACACCCCTTCCGTTTATCGGCGTGGATGTGGAGATTAAGACAGGAAAAGGACCTGTCATTGACAACCCGATTCAATCGTATGCAGATGTTGAGAGACTAGGCACCATTCAGCCAGAGGAAGATGTGCCATACGTACTTGACACGATTAAACTGTTGCGAGAACAATTAACCGTTCCCCTCATTAGTTTTGCTGGAGCACCGTTTACCCTTGCTAGCTATATGATCGAAGGCGGTCCTTCAAAAAGTTACAATAAGACGAAAGCGTTTATGTACGCAGAGCCGAAAGCTTGGCACTTATTAATGGACAAGCTCGGTGAAATGACAATTACGTATGTGAAGGCGCAAATTGCAGCCGGAGCGCAAGCGATTCAAATTTTTGATTCGTGGGTTGGCACGCTCAACGTTCAAGATTATCGCGTATTTGTGAAACCAGTAATGGAGCGTATCTTTAGCGAATTGCAAAAAGAAAAGGTGCCACTCATCATGTTTGGTGTTGGCGCTAGCCATCTCGTCAACGAGTGGAACGACTTACCGTTAGATGTTGTCGGGCTTGATTGGCGTTTGCAAATTAAGGAAGCACGGGAATTGGGGGTCACAAAAACGGTGCAAGGGAATTTGGACCCTGCGATCTTGTTGGCTCCTTGGGAAGTCATTGAAGCACGAGCTAAGGAGATTTTAGATCAAGGGCTGGAAACGCCGAACTTTATTTTTAACCTTGGGCACGGTGTTTTCCCTGAAGTTGAACCAGATACGTTAAAACGGTTAACTGCGTTTGTCCATGAATATAGCGCAAACAACTAAGGAGTGGTATGGAATGACAAAGAAAAAGATAGGGTTGCTCGTCATGGCCTACGGAACCCCGCGAACGAAAGAAGAAATTGAGCCATATTATACCCACATTCGCCATGGGCGGAAGCCATCACAAGAATTGCTAGATGACCTCACTGAACGATACGAGGCGATCGGTGGCGTGAGCCCGCTCGCGAAAATAACCGATGATCAAGCGATTGCGTTGGAACAAAAGCTGAATGAGCTCTATGATGACATTGAGTTTAAATCTTATTTAGGTTTAAAGCATATCGATCCGTTTATTGAGGATGCTGTTGAGCAAATGAAAGAGGATGGCGTGCAAGAAGCTGTTAGTATCGTGCTTGCGCCTCACTTCTCGACATTTAGCGTGAAATCGTACAATGGGCGTGCTCATGAAGAATCAGAAAGGATTGGCGGACCAAGAATTCAAAGTGTCGAAAGCTGGTACGATGAGCCTCTCTTCATTCAATATTGGGTTGATCAGGTGAATGACACGATGGCCAAAATTGAAGATAAGGATAAGGCCTGTGTCATCTTCTCTGCCCATAGCTTACCGGAGAAAATAGTAGACTATGGGGATCCTTACCCACAGCAGTTGAAAGAGACAGCCGATTTAATCGCGAAGGAAGCAGGGATTACTAACTATGCGGTCGGCTGGCAAAGTGAAGGGAATACACCAGAGCCTTGGCTAGGACCGGATGTCCAAGACTTAACGAGAGACTTATATGAAACCCATGGCTATACTTCTATGATCTATTGCCCAGTTGGCTTCGTTGCAGATCATCTTGAGGTTTTATATGACAATGATTATGAATGTAAAGTCGTAACCGATGAACTCGGCATTAAATATTATCGTCCAGGGATGCCAAATGCTAAGCCGGAATTTATCGAATGTTTAGCGACGGTGATTCAAAAAAAATTAGCTGAGAAAGAGTGAACGGCTATGACGACGAATAACCATCGGGTGGCGGTGATTGGTGGTGGGATGACCGGGCTCGCTGCTGCTTGGGCTCTTCAGAAAGCAAGAAAACAAATGCCAATAGAATATGAACTCATTGAAGCAAGCGATCAGCTTGGAGGGAAAATCCAAACAGATGTAACCGAAGGCTTCGTCATTGAACGCGGGCCGGATTCCTATTTAGCGCGGAAAGAAAGCATGACGAGACTTGCGAGGGAAGTCGGACTCGAGGGAGAGCTAGTTCGTAACGATACTGGACAGGCCTACATTTTAAAGGATGACCAGCTTTATCCAATACCAGGTGGAGCCATTATGGGAATTCCAACTGAGATTGGACCGTTTATCCGCTCCCGGCTTTTTTCCCCTATTGGGAAGCTAAGGGCAGCTCAAGACTTAGTCATCCCTTCTTTTACTCATGAGAATGAGGATGTTTCCCTCGGTTACTTTTTCCGTAAGCGACTAGGAGATGAAGTAGTTGACCAGTTAATTGAACCGCTTCTGTCCGGTATCTATGCAGGGGATTTGGATACGCTTAGCTTACAAGCAACCTTCCCTCAGTTTCAACAGCTTGAAGCTAAATATGGTAGCCTCATTCGTGGAATAAAGGCTTCAAGGGGAAAGCAAAGTCAATCACAGGTCGGGAAAAAGCAAGGAATGTTCTTAACATTTCGCCGCGGGTTGCAATCGTTTATAGCGGCGATCGAGCAGCACCTCGATGAGAAGGCGATTCGTAAAAAAACGGAAGTCCGTTTTTGTGAGCGGGAAGGGAAGCGGTACCGGTTAACGTTTAACGATGGGACCGTTCAGACGTATGATCATGTCATTTTAACAACTCCACCCTACGTAACCGGACGTCTCCTTGAGCCATATGTGGACGTAGACTACATGCGAGAAATGAAAGCGACGACGGTGGCGACGGTGGCGATGGCATTTAAATCCGAGGATCTTCACATTCCATATGAGGGGACTGGATTCGTCGTGCCGCGGAAAAGTCGCTACGAAATTACGGCCTGTACGTGGACGCACAAAAAATGGCGTCATACAACGCCTGAAGGCCATGCGCTCGTACGATGCTATGTAGGCAAGCCAGGATCTGAATCTATTGTACATGAAACGGATGAGGCAATTGTTGAACAGGTGCAAAAAGACCTTGACCAAATCATGACAGTCAAAAGAGAGCCGCTGTTTTACAAGGTGACGCGTTGGAAAAAAGCAATGCCGCAATATGAAGTCGGCCATCGCTATAAACTCGAAAAAGTAAGACAGGAACTAAAAAAAGCAATGCCGGGGATTATACTTGCCGGAGCAGGATTTGATGGCATTGGTTTACCAGACTGTATTGACCAAGGGGAAGCAGCTGTTGCAACAGTCTTGGAAGAAATATTGTAAAATAGGGAAAGGATCATTCGTTGAGTAGATGAACGAATGATCCTTTCTGTCGTTAGAGACGTATCGTATGCACGATTCAAAGGGAGGAGAATCGTAAGGTAAGTCATGGCTTTCAATGAACTTTTGTAAAACCAAATGGGGTGGGCAACTTACATGTTGAGCGATTTACTAGCTGTATTCGATGAGGGTCGCATCTCACAGCTCGGTAATTGTCTTGCTTTTCATCACCTCCTTTGAAATGGATCACGGCTTTAGAAGCTGCTCTCTTTTTCTACGGTGACAAGCAAGACGTGATCAAGATCGCGTACGAGAAATGAATTTCGTTAGGGTAAAAAAAGTTTCTCTAAGGAAACTTAATTGTATTATAGAAACAAAAAAGGATGTTGTCAACCGTTTCTCTTCAAATGGTTAGAAAAATTTGGTCCGTCTCCATCCTTAATGGTGGGAAACGATTATTTTTATGCTCTGATTCATAAAAAGTCGGAATTCAAAGTTTTCTTGTTGAAAGATGTACGAAAAGCTTAGAATGGAAAGGGAAAGGGGGACGTTACGTGTTTCAAACAGCATTATGTAAGCGGTTATCTATTGAATTTCCTATTGTTCAAGCAGGCATGGCGGGGGGGGGCCGACAACTCCGGAACTCGTTGCTGCTGTTTCCAATCATGGAGGGTTAGGAACGATTGGTGCAGGTTATATGACAGTGGAAGCTTTAGAAGTGGCAATTAAACGGATTCGTCAATTGACAGACCGACCGTTTGCCGTCAATTTGTTTTGTACCGACTGGGCATGTGATTATTCAAGATTAGAGGAAGTTAAGCCAGTTCTTGATCAAATCAGAGCGAATCTTGGCCTCGGAAATCTGGAAGAAGTCCCAGCAGGTCGGGATATGTTCCGAGATAAATTTGACCTTTTGCTCAAAGAGAGAGTACCTGTATTTAGCTCTGCTTTCGGCTTGCTGGCTAAACATGATGTAGAACGGTTGACAGAGTTCGGGATTTTGTGGACGGCCATGGTAACGACTGTAGGAGAAGCACAAGAAGCCGAACAGCAAGGGGCGGATGTCATCGTGGCACAAGGGAGTGATGCTGGTGGCCACAGGGGAACCTTTTCTGTTGATGAAAAAAAAGATGGAGCGAATATCGGCACCTTTTCTCTTGTGCCGCAAATCGTCGATCACGTACAAGTGCCTGTTGTCGCAGCGGGTGGTGTAGTCGATGGAAGGGGGCTCGTTGCTGCACTCGCGCTAGGGGCTGCAGGGGTTCAAATGGGGACTCGTTTTTTGCTTACGAAAGAAGCGGGGACTGCCTCCTATTACCGTAAGGCGCTTTTGACAAGTACAGAAGAAGATACGGTTCTAACACGTGCTTTTTCTGGCCGTCCAGCTCGAGGCATCGATAATGAATTTATAAATCAATTTGAAACAAGTGGGGTCGAACCACTTCCTTTCCCAGCACAGAATCATCTAACATCGACGATTCGTAAGGAAGCCGGTCGTCAGCAAAAGCAAGAATATTCCTCTCTCTGGTCAGGTCAAGGACTTAGGTTATTGCAACGAGATGGGGAGGAAGCCGGGGCCGTGGTAGCACAGCTCATGAATGAGGCGAAATCCATATGGAGAGGATGGAATAAAACAGCCCAGGACCCATTGTAAGGCCCTGGGCATCATCCTACAATCCATTTCGATTGTAATAGAGCCAATAATTAACTTCATGCTTTAGCTTTTCTTCTTGAAGCTTTTCATCACGAATGAACTGCTCTAGCTCATTTGACGTGTATTTACGTTTTTTTACTGTAACCGTAAAAACAAGAAAATTAAAGGTCATTCTTTATGCCTCCTAACTGTAAAATCCGTTTCTCCTTTCAGGTGAGGCCTTTCACCTGCTCATACCAGCGTAACAATGCGGAAAATTTGTTCGTCATTTCGCCCATACCTCCTTAATTAGAATAAAATGTAAACGATTTTTTGGACAAAAAAACCGCAGGAAGAAACAACACCTGCGGTTTAGAAAAAAATCCCATGAATAGAGCATAAAAAACCACAGGTACGTTCAACCTGCGGATCTGTGTGTTAAGCCAATCTTAACCATTGTCCACGTGTGAAGCGGTTGAACGATCATTCAATGAAGTTGTCGATGTACTCTTTAAATGCGTTAATCCAAACAACATGTTGTTCAACCTCCTTATCACACCAAAAATTGTTTACGTCTGAAATTATAACCAACAGTTCTTTACTTGTAAAGGGATAATTTTCTTTTTCATTGAAAATGATGATTCTGTCTATGAAAAAAAGAGGTTGGTATTTATATGGAATTGATTGTTTCAAAAACATTCGCTTGCCGCGGGCATGGTTTCAGTTAATCATAGAAGGGCGCACCGGTAGATCTTCAGCTCTTGCTTTCTCTCGGGCGTCTCATCATGTTGACCATCAACTTGGAAACGTCTGCTTCCGTGAGTGCAATGGCGTGAACTTACGTAAGTACTCGGCCATAACCGTAACGGTCCCATGAATCAACAGAAAAAAGGTTCGGATCATTTTATTTTGATGATCCGAACCTTTTGTATTACGTCTGGCTAGCTCTTTCCCAGTCTCGATTGGCTCTTCATTACTCACTTAAAATGGAATCAAGTAAGCTCGTATCAACAAATCCGTCTAAGTTTGGGTCTTCGTCCATGAATTTCAACTCATAGGAAGCGTCGGCCCATGCTTGAAGGGCATCCGGATACGTGTCGGTTGTAACAGCCATCCGTTCCCACGCTTTATAAAGAACATCTTCAGGTAAACGGTTTTGCGTCAGATCAAAGAGGGCGTCATTGACCGTTTCCAATGTAGCATCCACATCTTCTTGTGCAAATTCAACCGATTTAACATGAGCACGTAAAAACGCTTCGACTTGCTCTGGATGATTTTCTAGAAACTCTCTCGTTGTCACGACGACGACACTTGCAAGTTCTTCCCCTAAAAAGACATCATTCCATTCAGCCACGACATGAGCTCCTAATTCTTCCACAAGGTAAGTTCCCCAAGGCTCCGGGGCAGCTGCAGCATCGATTTGGCCTTGCTCAAACATGGCGACCATATTTGACGGAGCAATTCGTGATTGGTGCTCCACGGTTCCTCCCACACGATTGGACTCTAGTCCAAGCTCTTTTAACATAATTTCAAGCTGTACATTATGGGTACAACCGTTTCCTGGTGTACAGAACGATTTACCGTCAAAGTCATCGAGCGTCTCAATCCCAGATCCATCACGGGCGACAATCAAGGTCGCACCGTTTGCTGCGGATCCGAGAACAACGACGTCCCCTCCAGTTAAATAATAATTAATCGCTGGTCCAGGTCCCACATATCCAATATCAATGCTCCCTGTTGATAAAGCTTCAATAAAATCGTTCCCATTCGGGAAATGGGTGAACTCTACTTTTTCTTCTCCTAGTTCTTCTGCAAAAAAACCTTTCTCTTTTCCAACAATGGCCGCTGCATGATCAAGGTTTGGGAAATAGCCAATGGTTACGTCTTGGTCTTCCTCTCCCGATGTGCTAGAACTTTCTGTACCGCAAGCAGCCAACGCTGTTAAAGCTAGAGCTGCGGTTACTCCTAAAAGCCATTTTCTCATGTTGTGTTCCTCCTCTATGATTTTGCATATCCCCAGCGTGAAAGAACTTTACGCTCAATTGGATTAAAGATTAAATACTCAACGATTAAACCGACAACGGCAATAATCATCATAATTGCAATGACAAGTTCCATGTTAAAAAAATCTCTTGCATCAAGGAGCGTCCGACCTAACCCGCCTCGCCCGAGCAATTCCCCGGCAATGAGGGCACGCCAGCCAAAGGCCCACGCGAGGCGCATACCTGTGAGAGCAGAGGGGATGGAAGCTGGGATCATGACCTTCCATACGAGCTCGGCTCCGCGGTATCCCATCGTTCGAGCGGCTCTAATTAATAAGGGCTGGACATTTTTAATTCCCATCCGCATATTCATCGTCATCGCCCATGTTCCACCTAATACGATAATAAAAATAATGGCCGTATTACCCGTTTGCAGGACGACAAGGGCGATAGGTAGCCAAACGATACTCGGTACAGATTGTAACGCAATGACCAATGAGCCGAGCGTCTCGTCCGCTATTTTCGATAACGCAAGTAAAATCCCAAGACAAGAACCAACCACGACGGCGATAGTAAAGCCGATCGCAATTCGTGATAAACTTTCGAAAGTGGCAACAGTTAAAATCCCCGTTTCAAAGAACCCTTTATAAAGTTCAACAAATGAAAGCAGGGGAGACGGAAACAACCTCGTTTGAAACAATTCTAAACGATAAACGAGTTCCCAAATAAAAAACAGAGCAGCAAAAAAGAGGAGTCTTCTAAGAAGGGTAGCCATCGCCCATCTCCTCCTTCATGACTTTTTCAATTTCACCAGCAAGCTGCTGACTAATTTCTTCTTCAAGCTCGTTGAATATCAGACTATTTGTTTTTCGCGGCCGCTCCATGTCAACCGAAAAGGTACCAATGATGCCTCCTGGCCGGACTCCCATTAAGAAAATTTTGTCGGAAAGTAAGATCGCTTCGCGAATATTATGGGTAACAAAAATGATCGTTTTTTTCGTTTGTTGCCAGATCGCTTGGAGTTCCCGATGAAGCATGGAACGAGTTTGCTCATCAAGAGCACCGAACGGTTCATCCATCAAGAGAACATCAGGATCAAGCGCTAATGCACGAGCAATCGCGACACGTTGCTTCATTCCACCCGAGAGCTCATGGGGATAGGAATGGGTAAACTTACTCAAATGGACAAGCTTTAAGTATTCAAGCGCTCTTTTCTTCGCTTCCTCTTTGTTGTACTGCTTCCGAATCGCAAATACAACATTGTCAAGTACTGTAAGCCAAGGCATTAAAGCAGCTTCCTGAAAGACAACCCCTCGATCAGGGCCGGGTTCAATCACTTTATTTTGACCGACATAAACGGCTCCATTACTTGCTTTTTCTAGTCCCGCAACGATGTTAAGTAGCGTCGATTTTCCGCAACCGGACGGTCCTAATAGGGAGACAAACTCTCCTGAATGAATCTCTAGATTGATGTTTTCAAAGACTTGGTACGACGATTGCTCCTCTTTACCTTCAAACGTTTTCCCTACGTCTTTTATCATGACACTCGCCATTGCCTTCCTCCTGCTCCTACAAACATCTGAACTAACTAATGAAATCAGATGAAAATAGTCGGGTTTTCTTGTCTTAGTATATGCACAACGACAGCAGCTGTCAAATGACGACCATGAGCAAAAGGAGGATGGAAGAGTATGGGATTACCCACTTTAATAATCGACTCTTTTTATGGTAAGATAATACCGCGTGACTAAGAATATTTAGATTTATAGGAGTGCAGAATGACTAGCAAAAAGGACATGCTCGATGTGCTTCGGCACAGTCGACACGATTGGTTGAATGTCATTCAATTAATAAAAGGGTATTTGGCGTTAGAGCGCTACGATCGAATTGAAGAGGTGCTTGAGATAGCAATTCAGCAAGCTTTGAATGAAAGCAAGCTGTCCAATTTATCGATTCCTAACGTCTCCTGCTATCTTTTAACATTTAATTGGCTACAGCCACCGTATACACTTGAGTTTGAAGTAATGGGAGAAGTGACGGATTTGCAGTCGATCGAACAAGAGCTAGAATCGTTAGTTCGAGCTGCGGCAGACTTATTTAAAGCTCATTGTTCATTAGAGCGAGAAAATCATCTGTTGTTAACCTTTCAACTGTTCCCTGATTTCCTGCGGCTTACGTTTGATTTTCAAGGGAAGTTGTGCCGTTTAGAGGAGCTTGAAACGGCGCTTAAGCATGTTCTACAAAAGCGAGAAGATTCCTTTGAACTAAGGGAAGAGGAATGTGTCTTTTCTGTTTGCTTTGAGAAAAAATGAGGTGAAAAAAGGATGTTTGTTGATAAAGTTAAAGTTTACGTCAAAGGTGGAGACGGCGGTAACGGAATGGTTGCCTTTCGCCGCGAAAAATACGTACCTGACGGTGGTCCGGCTGGAGGAGATGGGGGTAAAGGAGGCAGTGTGATTTTTAAAGTGGATGAAGGGCTCCGTACCTTGATGGACTTTCGTTACCAGCGCCACTTTAAAGCCGATCGAGGGGAGCACGGCCGTCCGAAAAACCAGCATGGAAAAAATGCGGAAGATAAAATCGTGCGAGTTCCTCCAGGTACGACCGTGATTGATGAGCAAACAGGTCAAGTGCTTGCTGATCTTACCCATCACGGACAGGAAGCGATTATCGCGAAAGGTGGCCGAGGAGGCCGCGGAAATACCCGATTTGCCACTCCGGCCAATCCAGCTCCTGAGCTATCTGAGAACGGTGAACCGGGGGTAGAGCGGGACGTTATTTTGGAGCTGAAAGTGCTCGCTGATGCCGGTTTAGTCGGCTTCCCGAGCGTAGGGAAATCGACCCTTTTGTCAGTCGTGTCATCTGCTAAGCCGAAAATAGCGGAATATCATTTTACGACGATTACGCCTAATTTAGGTGTCGTCAGAGTGGACGATGGAAGAAGCTTTGTTCTCGCTGATTTGCCGGGATTAATAGAAGGTGCTCATGAAGGGATTGGGCTCGGGCATCAGTTTTTGCGGCATATTGAACGAACGCGTGTCATCGTCCATGTGATCGATATGTCGGCTCTTGAAGGGCGAGATCCGTATGACGATTATGTAAGCATAAATGAAGAGTTAAAGGCGTATAATTTACGGCTCATGGAACGACCGCAATTAATTGTCGCCAATAAAATGGATATGCCCAATGCGGCGGAAAACTTAGAGCGTTTTAAGGAAAAGTTATCAGACGACCATCCGATTTTTCCGATTTCTGCTCTGACTCGGGATGGACTGCAGCCGCTACTTCGGGCCATTGTGGATACGATCGAAACGACACCAGAATTTCCGATATATGAGGAGGCAGAAACGGAGAGCCGCGTCCTCTATAAACATGAAAAAGAGCAAGACCCATTTGTTATCAGCCGAGCAGATGATGGAGCTTACGTGTTATCAGGTGCGGAAATTGAAAAGCTGTTTAAGATGACTGACTTTTCTCGAGACGAGTCTGTCCGCCGCTTCTCAAGACAATTGCGTCACATGGGGGTTGATGAGGCCTTGCGCCAGCGTGGAGCCAAAGACGGTGACCTTGTTCGCTTACTCGAGTTTGAATTTGAATTTATTGAATAATGGAGAGCTCGCCGTAGGGCGAGTTCTATTTCTTCCAAATAAAATTACTGTTCTCTTTTTGTGATTGTAACCCTCTTCACATAGGAACAAAGTGTAAAGCTAAGTTTTTCTAATCTTTCCGTTTCTGTTGTCAAAAGGTTTCGGCAATTTTATAATAAGATGACAGTGTTTTGTCAAAACGTTTATTTTAGATGGCTTTTAGAATAATTGGTGGTGAAACGATGACGCGCAAGAAATTTTATCTCGTTCGCGAGGATATGTTGACAGAAGCGATGCAAAAGACGCTCGAAGCGAAGGCACTCCTCGAATCGGGAAAAAAGCGAAAAATTAATGAAGCAGTCCATGAAGTGGGATTAAGTCGCAGTGCATTTTATAAATATAAAGACGGAGTATTTCCATTTCATACGATGACAAAAGAAAAGATCATCACGTTATCCATCAACTTAGAAGATCGCTCAGGTAACTTGTCTGCAATGCTAGCAACGGTAGCGGAAGCCGAAGCAAACGTGTTGACGATTAATCAAACGATCCCGCTACAGGGAAGGGCGAACATTACCCTCTCGATCGACACGGCCACTATGTCACTTGAAATCGATGAGTTGGTCGAAAAAATTGAATCGATGGAAGCAGTGGAAAAAGTCGAGCTAGTTGGATCTGGTTCGTAACAGAAAGGTTGGACAGAGGCATGAAGATTGGTTACTTAGGCCCTAGAGGAACGTTCACAGAGATGGCCGTGCAAACGTTATTCGATGATAAGAATGTATTAAAGCCTTATCGGACAATTCCGGATTGCATGGATAGTGTAGCTAACGGAGACATGGATGCAGCGGTCGTTCCAGTTGAAAATGCAATTGAGGGCTCGGTGAACGTCACCCTTGACTATTTGATTCATAAACAGCGCTTAGAAATAGTGGCAGACATCGTCGTTCCGATCTCGCAACATTTTTTAGTGCATCCTAATCAACGGGATAACGAAATCAAAAAAATTCTTTCTCATCCACACGCTGTTGCTCAATGTCATGAATTTTTACGTTCATCCTATCCAGGTGTAGAAATTGAGTACATGACGTCAACAGCCGCAGCCGCCCAGTGGGTAGCAGATCACCCTAACGAACCAGTGGCAGCCATCGCCAATGAGCAAGCAGCCACTTCATACCAGCTAGACATGTTGGAAAAGGACATTCATGATTACGATGAAAACCGGACTCGCTTTGCTGTTTTAGCAAAAGGTAAGCTCTCTTTGCCGCCGTATCAAGTAGAGCCTTATACGAAAAAAACGACGATGATGGTGACATTATCCTCTGATTTTTCAGGAGCGTTGCACCAAGTGCTGTCCGCTTTTGCGTGGCGCAAACTTAATTTGACGAAAATTGAATCTCGCCCGATGAAAACCGGGCTAGGCAATTACTTTTTTATCATCGATGTGGATTGTGAAGCAGATGATGTGTTGATTCCTGGTGTCATGCAAGAGCTGGAGGCCCTTGGCTGTGGTGTCGAGTTACTCGGCAGTTACCCGTGTTTTTTTCACACTAGCTTAAAATTAACAGAAGCGAGCTCCGTATAAGGGCTCGCTTTTTGCTGGATGATACCTAAAAAGAGTTTAATAAGTAGCCTTTTTCCTCTAGAGCACGAATGGCCTCATCTAGAATGGCCTCAGATTCAGCTTCTAACGTGTGCATATGAACACCTTTCGTCAAGGTAGATAACAATGTGCCATTCGATTCCTCCATCCGCTTGCAAAACAGTGCTACATCTTTCCGCGATTTTAAGTGGAGGGAGGCGGTAATGTCTCCATAAACAGGATGATCAACCGTCACATCTTTAATGAGAACGCCGTGATCGACAAGAGTTAATAGCTCGTCCTTCATATCGGCTGGCCCATGCTGGCATGCGACGACGCGCTGTGCTTGTACAGTATTAGCTTCCTTCATGTATATATAGCCTTGAGCTGTCGCGAGAATCGGATGATTCTTTGCTTTGAGTAGTGATACGTCTTGGACGATTACCTGTCTAGACACATTGGTTCGTTTGGCAAGCTCTGCACCTGTTAAAGGTGTGTCGCTTGCTTTTAACCACTTGATTAATAGGCTTCGTCGCTCCTCACCTAATATTTTTTTCTCATCACTCACATCGGTTCACCTTTCCTATCGATTAATTGTTGTAAAAAGTCAATAAAAGCATTAAATTCCTGTTCCGTCGTACTTATCCCAAAGCTGACACGAAAAAACTGATCAGCTTCCTCCTTTGTTCGGCCAATCGCTGCAAAAACCGGATCAGGCTCATGGTGAGAAGAAGAACACGCCGTTCCAGTAGAGATGGCAAATCCTGCTCGGTTCGCCTCAAGCATGACAAATTGTCCTTCCATCCCATGTAACCGTAAGCCAAAATGGTGTTTCAATCGGTTAGACGGATGACCTTCTAGGATCATAGGCCATTCCATCATTTTTTCTTTAAACTGGTGATGGAGTTTCGTAATATGTTGATCGTATGCTGTCCGATGCTGAAAGCTCTCTTCAATGGCAGCGGTAAAGGCAGCGACACTAGGAATATCAACGGTTCCTTGGCGAAAGCCACTTTGCTGGGTAACGCCAGAAAGAAAAGGCTCCCATTGGATCGCAGGATCGATATAGGCGAGGCCGATCCCTTTTGGGCCATTGATCTTATGTCCTGACATTGTTAAGCTGTGAAGCAGCCTAATCGGGACATCAACTTTGCCGATCGATTGGGTACAGTCGCTATGGAAAAGTATATCATAAGTGACTAGTGGTTCGGCAAAGGTTTCGAGCGATTGAATCGTTCCTAGAACACTCTGGCTATGAGCGATTGAGACGAGGATTGTATCCTCTCGAATGGTCTCCATAAGAGCATCAACAGACACTTGGCCGTAACTGTTCACTGGTACATACGAAACGTCAAACTGCTGGGATTCCAAATAGCGGAATGTGCTCAAAACCGAAGGGTGTTCACATTTTGTCGTGATGAGATGCCTCCCTTTCCTGCGGTGGGCGAGGGCAAGGCTAACAATTGTTAAAAAGTTGGCCTCAGAGGCAGAGCCGGTAAAAAAGATTCCTGCTGGATCTATGTGCAAAAGGTTGGCGATTTGTCGTTTGCACTGCTCTAAAATGTTCGATGCTTCGTAGCCAACATCGTGTAAGCTATTCGGATTTCCATAAAATTGTGAGGCGACCGTTACATAAACGTCTTTTACATAGTCTGACATTGGTGTTGTTGCACAATAATCTAAATAAATCATGTTACGATCCCTCCTTTGGTCAATCTCCACTATTTGTTAAGCGATAAAAAACTCTTGTCGCTAGTTTAAATTTGTGTAAATATAGATGTCAAGACATATGTAAATGAGGGGTGTCTAAATTGAGGTGCGATGGAGAGGTCATCATTGTTGGTAGTGGAATTGCTGCAATGATGAGCGCATACCTGCTTCGAAAGTCTTTTCATGTGATCATGATCACAAAGTCTGATGTTTTTGCGAGCAATTCTTTTCTTGCGCAAGGGGGGATCGCCGCCCCAATCGCAGAAGGGGATGATTGGCAGGCCCACACGGCCGATACGTGGAAGGCAGGGGCCGCACATGGCGATGAAACATCGATTGAAATGATGACAAAACATGCGGTGAACATGATCGAATTGCTTGATGATCTAGGCGTCCCGTTTGATCGTGAAGAAAGTGGCGGGTACTCGCTAGGATTAGAAGGTGCCCACGGTACAAGGAGAATCGTCCACGTCAATGGGGCGGAGACAGGAAAAGCGGTCATGCGTGCTTTATGGAAGGCGATAAAAGATGAAATCACACTGTTAGACCGTACATGTGTGTATCGGTTTATAAAAAATAAGGATGAGATTATTGGTGTGGAGACAGACCAAGGGAGTCTCTTTGCTCCTGTAACGATTGTGGCGACCGGAGGATGTGGACAAATGTATTCGGTCACATCGAACGGAAAAGAGGCAACGGGAGATGGGATCGCCCTCGCGTATCGCAGTGGTGCGGCCATTTCAGATGTAGAATTCATTCAATTTCATCCAACCGTTTATGCCGGCAATGAAAAGGAGAAGGGGCTACTCATTTCAGAAGCCGTTCGGGGGGAAGGCGGTCAGCTGATAACTTCTGCTGGTGAGAGGTTGCAATCATTAAAATCGCGGGACGTTGTAAGCCGTGAGATTTTTAGGCAAGAGAGGGAAGGTCATACAGTCCATTTAGATTTAACGGGGATTAGCGATTTTGAAAGGAAATTCCCGGCCCTTTATAAGGGATTAAACAAATCAGATAGAAGAACATTGAAGCCGCGAGTCACACCAGGCGCTCATTTTTTAAATGGTGGAATTTCGGTTGATGCGTGGGGGCAAACGTCGTTGTCTAGACTCTATGCTGTTGGAGAAGTGGCATGCACCGGTGTGCACGGTGCCAACAGGTTGGCAAGCAACTCATTGCTTGAAGGTCTCGTATTTGCTCATCAAGCAGCTACTCACATTCAACAGACGTTTCAACCACTGACAGCTGGATTGTTCGTAGAAAGAGATAAAGCGGAACCACGTTCTTTCAAGTTGCCAACCCGAGAAGACTTACAGAAAAAGATGATGCGTTATGTTGGAATTGAACGTCATGCGAGATCGCTATGGTATATGAATAATTGGTTTCAGCCGTTCTTAGACACTGCTCACTATAATGGGCCATGGCCAGAGCGGGACATGTTTGAGCAGGCAAACATGATATTGCTCGCCAGCCTCATTACACGTTCGGCGGCCATACGGACTGAAAGTCGAGGGGGGCATTTCCGTGCAGACTACCCGAACAGTCAGGATAAGTTTCAACAACTCATCATCGAATGGCAAAATGGAGCCCATATGAAAAGGCAGCGTCCGACGATAAAGGAGTTGAGTCGATGAATCGATTAGCGGTGAAGAGAGCATTGGAGCGTTTTTTTCTAGAAGATGGTTTCAATGGGGATATAACGACCACTGCCATCTTTCCTCCATCTGAAAAATGTGTTGCCCATGTGAAGGCGAAGGCAAGAGGCGTTGTTTCTGGTCTTTCCCTTCTCGAAATAGGATACAGTCTGTTAGATGATCACATTCATGTGGAAGAAAGAGTGAAGGACGGTCAGGAAGTGCGACCAGGAGATGTGATCGCAACGATTCAAGGGCCGGTTCATCACGTATTGTTTGGGGAACGCGTCCTATTGAATTTAATTCAACGGATGAGTGGGATTGCGACTGTGACGAGGAAGGCGATTGATACATTGAATGACCCGTCCATTCGAATTTGCGATACACGAAAAACGACACCAGGCTTAAAGTTGTTCGAAAAATATGCAGTAAGGTCAGGGGGAGGTTACAACCATCGCCTCAATTTAAGTGACATGGTGTTAATTAAAGATAACCATATTGCCCAAGCAAAGGGCATTCGTCAAGCAGTGACACAGGCGCGCTCTGTGATTGGACATTCGTTGAAAATTGAAGTGGAAGTGGAAAATCGAGAACAACTAGAGGAAGCCGTTGATGCAGGTGTCGATATTATTATGTTTGATAACATGCCTCCTCATATCATTAAAGAGTATGTAGCATTAGTTCCAGATGGAATTGTTACCGAAGCTTCAGGAGGAATTTCGTTACAAACAATTGCTTCCTATCGCGGCTGCGGTGTTGACTATCTCTCGCTTGGGTTCATTACCCATTCAGCTCCGATATTAGACTTCACTTTACTTATCGATGAGGAGGGAGAACAATGAACGTTTTCGATACGTTACAACAGTCAAAAAAACTGCCAGACGTGTATCGGCAAATGACACGAGTTGAATTGGAGGAAAGAATTCGCCAGCATAAAGAAAGGCTTGGGAAAAAACTTTTGATGTTAGGCCATCACTACCAGCGAGATGAGGTATTCCAATTTGCGGATCAAACAGGAGACTCACTACAGTTAGCACAGATGGCAGCAAAAGAAAAAGAGGCACAGTTTATTGTTTTTTGTGGAGTTCACTTTATGGCAGAGACGGCTGATCTGTTAACAAGCGAAGAGCAAACGGTGTTACTTCCCGATTTGCGTGCAGGCTGTTCCATGGCCGATATGGCCGATATTCACCAAACCGAAAGAGCGTGGGAGCGATTGCAATTAATGTTTGGTGATACGATCCTCCCGTTGACATATGTGAACAGTACAGCAGCAATAAAAGCGTTTTGCGGTCGGAACGGAGGGGCTACTGTTACTTCATCAAATGCAAAAAAGATGCTGGAGTGGGCGTTCACACAAAAGGAAAGGTTGTTGTTTTTACCGGATCAACATTTAGGTCGGAACACAGCATACGAACTTGGAATTCCTCTTGAGGCGATGGCTGTTTGGAATCCTGAGACTGAACGGTTGGAGACAGATCAGCCGTTAGAGAACATACGGGTGATTCTTTGGAAAGGCCATTGTTCTGTACACGAAAAATTCACGGTGAAACATATCGAACATTTGCGGAAAAATGAACCTGATATGTCGATCATCGTTCATCCAGAATGTACTCACGATGTGGTGATCCATGCAGATGATGCAGGCTCTACCCATTATATTATTAAGACAATTGAGAGCGCTGATTCTGGAACAAAATGGGCGGTAGGAACGGAAATGAACTTAGTCAACCGTTTAGCAAATGAACACCCTGACAAGGAAATCGTTTCCCTCAACCCGACGATGTGTCCTTGTTTAACGATGAATCGCATCGATATTGAGCATTTATGCTGGAGCTTAGATCAATTGGCGGAGGGGATTTTCCAGCATCCGATCAAAGTAGAGGATAAGGATCGGGGACCGGCTCTTTTAGCGTTGCAGCGCATGCTCGATCGAGCTTAGATGAAAAGTTCACGATGATTGTCGTGAACTTTTTTCATTTCATTTTCAAGAGAAACGTTCGTAAGCTGTGTTTTCCGAAGAAAAAGTTAGAAACGAAGGATTTTGCAAGAAGACAAGCTTTTCTCCTGAAAAAAATCGAACCTTGACACATATTTTTGATCAAGGCGACATAAAGTTTGCTGAGATAGATTGTTACCGGCGCCTTTGTCACATCATGTCAGAAATTTGATAGTGGCGATTTGCCCAATACTGCATAGGATGATGACTATAGGAGGGAGTGTAACGTGAAAATTCATATTGTGCAAAAAGGGGACACCTTATGGAAGCTGGCCAAAAAGTACGGAGTGGATTTTGAACAGCTAAAGGCAGCAAATAGCCAATTAGCGAATCCCGATATGATCATGCCTGGGATGAAGATCAAAATTCCGACAGGAAGCGTGCCAGTGAAAAAAGAAGGACCACACGTTCAGGTGAAAGAGCAACCGGTGCAACCAATCCATCCGAAAGAAGCACCGACTCCACCACCAACTCATGTCATGCCGCAAATGCCAACGATGCCCCACCCAAAAGTGACACAGGAAGCAAAAGTAACGGAAAAAACGCAAAATATGTATGAAACTCATTTGAACTTTAATTATTACGGACAGCCGAAACCGCCTGTGGCACCGATTCCGAAACCACCAAAGAAGGAGATGCCCAAAAAGGAAATCCCTAAAAAGGAGGTACCAAAGAAGGAGATGCCTAAAAAGGAAATGCCTAAACAGAAAGTGACACCGAAAGAATTTCCGAAAAAAGAGATGCCAAAAAAAGAAATGCCAAAAAAAGAAATGCCGAAGCCTACTCCGCCTTCTCCAAAACCGAAGCCGATGCCGATGGTGACCGCACCTGTCCATAAACCGATGCCAAAACCGAAACCAATGCCTGTACAAATGCCTATGCATATGCCAGTGAGTAAATGCGTTCAACCTCAATGGCAACCGGTGAGTCCATTAATGCCAGGATGTAGCCCAGGTCCTGTTCATGGAATGCATAGTCCACATGGAATGTACCCAACGATGCCCCAAATGGATTTTGGCCACCACGAGTGGACACCTGATATGATGCCACCGTCAACGTGGGGTCACCCAATGCAACAACAATGGCCGCAGATGGATCAAAACGTGCATCCGCAACAATGGCCGCAAATGGATCAAAACGTGCATCCGCAACAATGGCCGCAAATGGATCAAAACGTGCATCCGCAACAATGGCCACAAATGGATCAAAACGTGCATCCGCAACAATGGCCGCAAATGGATCAAAATATGCATCCACAGCAATGGCCGCAGATGTCTCAGCAACCAATGCAACCGCAAATGATGCCATTTGGCACACAGCCGCAACAAATGCATGGAATGGGACATTCTCCATATGGAATGATGCCAGGTTCTGGACAGGGATGGGGAGCGCCAAGTCAATTCAGTGATTATGAAGTGCCAAATCAGTATCGGGAAGAAGATGACTACGAAGATTGACAGTCACTCCAGTAACTAACAGACTAAAGAGAGCCTCCTTAAGCCAGTCTAAAAGGTGAAAGGAGGCTTTTAAAACCGATGAAAAAAATGGCCATTTCATTCACAGCAGCAACGATGCTTTTAAGTGGTCTCGCCGCATGTGGTGGAGATCCAGCTGCACAAGATATGCAAACGCATAACCGTCGTGTAGGCTTTGAAGCTCAAGACATGAGTGGTGCTTATACTGCTAATCGCTATCGCGGACAAGGTCCTGTAACAGATATGATGACGCCTGATTACCGTGGAGGTGCCTACGGACGCCTAGACCAACATGGCGCTCGGGGCGGATTTCACCGTGGAGCAGGTCATGGTACGCATATGGGGACATATGATACGGGACGACCAGGCGCTGGTTTCGATGGTGGATTCGGGCCGCAACAGCGTGGGACGATGACACCATATGGTGCTGGTCGTGCTGGTTTTACTCGTGATGGAGTTGCCCCGCACGGTCGTGGACCAGGAATGGGACGAGCTGGTATTACCGGAAATGACCGTCCTGGAATGGTTGATGATAATGGTATCATTAATCCATTAAATCGAGGGCGTCAAGGTGCGATGGGAGGACAGACTCATCGTCAAGGAGCATTAACTCAACAAGATCGAGCAGTACCACGCCAAGAAGGAAGACAACACCTTCGTGGAACAGTGACCGACGATCAAGTTCGCTACCATAAAGACTATGACGGTGAAACTGTTCAAAACATTGTACAGCGTGTGGAACGTTTGGACGATGTTGAAGACTGTCGCGTTGTTGCCCATGATGGAGATATCGTTGTTGCGGTCCAAACACGAGGAGATCAAGAAGATGTCCGTCGTGATGTAAAACGGACGGTTGAAAAGATGACGGATGATGATAAAGATGTTTACGTTGTCTCAGATGCCGATGTGTTTGACCGAGTGCGTACGATGGATGACCGTCTCCGTACTGGAGCGGCTTGGAACGAAGTCGGGGCCACTTTTAGAACGATGTTAGAAGATCTTGGTCGCGCAGCACAACGTCCGTTTGAACGAACTCGATAGTCATTTTGGGAGGGGAGCTGTATTAGCTCCTCTTTTTCTAATGTAAAGGACTTTTCCCTTGAACGAGTAAAATCCATAGAGTTTGGAAACACTTTCTACATAGATCGCTAATTATTTAAGGCGGTGGAGAACAATGGAACAATTCATTTTTATGAAAATGGTTTTTCGTTCGATTTTAGCAGTTATGGTGATCGTTAACTTTTTTCTCATCAGTTCGATTGTAGCCATGGGCGGGAATCAATTTGCAGTGGCAGCTGAAACTAATTCGACCGCCATTTCAGTACGACTCGAACGTCACTACGTAGATGGTGAAATAAGTGAAGAGTATATAACCGAACCATTCGAGACGATTGAACAATTAATGGGGCAATACCATGGATGGATTTTTGTTTCTCAAAACGGAGACGAGATGATTTTAAAAAAGGATGTCCCAGATCTGTCTCCTTTAACAAAGGCTAATGGTTTTTTTAGTATTTCAAACGATGGACAGCTGAACCTGTACGATGGGTCAGCAGAAGAGCAGCCGATCATCCAATCGTTTTTTCGATTGGATACGAAAAAGTTGGAAAGTGGGCTTCACGATCAATTGCGGTCCGGCATTCGGATTGGGACCCTCGACGATTACCGAGAAGTACTTTCCATTTGTCTCCCATATCGTCAAGAGGAAATGTAGAGACGCCCCCTTTTGCGGAAAAAGCAAGAGGGGTTTTTCACGTACTTTCTTCTCGTTATGCTACAATAAAGACGGACTTATTTTGTGGAAAGGAAGTACGAGCTGTGATTGATTACTTGCGAGGAACATTAACGGGTATTGACCATCAATATGCCGTCGTTGAGGTTCATGGGGTGGGTTATCAAGTGTATTGCCCAAACCCATATGAGTTTGAAAAAGAACGGGATTCCGTGATCACCATTTATACATACCAATATGTTCGAGAAGATGTGATCCGCTTATATGGTTTTCGGACAAAGGAAAAGCGTTCATTGTTTGAGAAGCTTTTAAATGTTTCAGGCATAGGACCGAAAGGAGCACTTGCCATTTTAGCTACTGGTCAACCGGAGCATGTCATACAGGCGATTGAAGAGGAAGATGAGGCCTTTTTAGTCAAGTTTCCTGGCGTAGGAAAGAAAACAGCCCGACAAATCATCCTTGATTTAAAAGGAAAAGTGGATGAATTGCACCCAGGTCTTTTCTCTCAGAAGGAAGAGCAGCCAAAACCTCACGAGAAAAACGCTGGGAACCAGGATCTCGATGAGGCGATGGAGGCGCTAAAAGCACTAGGGTATGTGGAAAAAGAGCTTAAGAAAGTGAAGCCAAAACTCGAGCAGGAAACGTTAACGACCGATGCGTATATTAAAAAAGCATTGCAGCTTATGTTGAACCGCTAAGGGAGTGAACGAACATGGAAGAGCGTATGGTATCAGCGGAAGCACAAACAGAAGAAGCTGCGGTTGAACAAGGCATCCGACCGCATTCCTTTGAGCAGTACATTGGTCAAGAAAAAGTGAAGCAAAATTTAAAGGTCTTTATTGAGGCGGCAAAAATGCGCGAGGAAGCGTTAGATCATGTACTGCTTTACGGTCCCCCGGGACTAGGGAAAACGACACTTTCAGCGATCATCGCCAACGAATTAGGGGTGCAAATGCGAACAACATCAGGTCCAGCGATTGAGCGACCAGGTGATTTGGCAGCTATTTTAACCGCGTTGGAACCGGGGGATGTTCTGTTTATTGATGAAATTCATCGGTTAAACCGGATGGTGGAGGAAGTGCTCTATCCAGCCATGGAGGATTATTGTATCGATATTGTTATAGGCAAGGGACCAACGGCGCGCTCCGTCCGTCTTGATTTACCACCATTTACGCTTGTAGGGGCGACGACAAGGGCTGGGATGTTATCCTCGCCGCTTAGAGACCGATTTGGTGTGATGGCACGGTTGGAATATTACAATGTGGAAGAACTGACAACGATCATTGAGCGAACGGCCACCATATTCGATACAGAGCTTGAGCGAGACGCGTCGATTGAAATAGCCCGAAGATCACGGGGGACGCCAAGAATCGCGAATCGTCTTTTGCGGAGGGTTCGTGACTTTGCTCAAGTTTCGGGGGATATGCGTATTTCCTCAAGCAGGGCGATTGAATCCTTGGAACGATTACAGGTGGATCGGTTAGGATTGGATCATATTGACCATAAATTAATAAAAGGGATTATGACGAAGTTTAACGGAGGACCGGTTGGTCTAGAAACGATTTCGGCTACGATCGGTGAAGAGACTGACACAATTGAAGAAGTGTATGAACCGTATTTGCTGCAGATTGGCTTTTTGCAACGAACGCCTCGTGGACGCGTTGTGACACCACTTGCTTACGAGCATTTCAACATGGAGGTGCCAAATAAATGAACATCCCAAAAATATTCATTACCCTTGGCATTGTTCTCATTATCATCGGCATTCTTTGGCAAATCGGTGGTCGGTTTCTACCGCTCGGAAAATTACCAGGAGATATTTTAATTAAACGAGAAAATGCCACGTTTTATTTTCCGATCATGACGTCGATTATCATTAGTATCGTCCTATCGCTCATTTTGTTTTTGCTTGGACGATTTCGTTAACGTTCTTGCCAAAGTAGTCTTCGTTTTTGTAAGATAGGAAAGATCGCAATTTGAACGGATGGAAAAGGTGACGAAAGATGAATGTACGTGATTTTGATTTTCACTTACCAGAAAAGCTTATTGCACAGACGCCGCTTAAGGATCGGACGGCGTCTCGTTTGCTCGTATTGGATAAACATACAGGAGCGGTTGAAGATAAAAAATTCCCTGATTTGCTTCAGTTTATAGAGGCCGGTGATTGTCTCGTCCTTAACGATACACGTGTCCTTCCTGCTCGACTGTTTGGAGTGAAGGAAGAAACGGGGGCTCAGGTTGAAGTTCTCTTGCTAAAGCAAATGGAAGGGGATCGGTGGGAAACATTAGTGAAGCCTGCCAAACGGCTGAAGGTCGGAACGATTATTCGTTTTGGCAATGGCGAACTGACAGCAACATGTGTACAGGAGCTAGAGCATGGGGGAAGGGTGCTTGAGTTTTCATACGAGGGGATTTTCCATGAGGTTCTCGACCAGCTCGGTGAAATGCCCCTTCCACCTTATATTAAAGAACAGCTCGATGATAAGGACCGATATCAGACCGTGTTTGCCAAAAATCGTGGATCGGCAGCGGCGCCAACGGCAGGGCTTCATTTCACGGAGGAGCTGCTCGATCAATTGAAGCAAAAAGGGGTGCACCTTGCGTTTATCACTCTTCATGTAGGGTTAGGGACGTTTCGCCCGGTAAGTGTGGAAGAGATTGAGGAGCATGAGATGCACGCAGAATTTTATCAGATGAGCGCTGGGACTGCTCGCCTGTTAAATGAGGTAAAGCGACAAGGTGGGCGAATTATTGCCGTTGGGACCACATCTGCGCGCACACTTGAAACGATACGTCAAGAACACGACGAGTTTGTCGAGACCTCGGGATGGACGTCTATCTTCATCTATCCTGGTTATGAATTTAAAGGAATAGATGGTCTTATAACGAACTTCCATCTTCCGAAGTCGACGCTCGTGATGCTTGTTAGTGCATTGGCTGGAAGGGAAAATCTGTTGAACGCTTATGCTCATGCCGTCAAGCAATCGTATCGATTTTTCAGTTTTGGCGATGCGATGTTCATTTATGATAAAAAGACAAATTCATAAGCGGCATCGGATGCAGGAAAGAAGGAGGAGTCACAATGGCGGCAGTCACCTATGAACTCATAAAAACATGTAAGCAATCAGGAGCTCGTCTAGGGAAGCTTCATACTCCCCATGGGACGATCGAAACACCGATCTTTATGCCTGTTGGAACGTTAGCAACGGTCAAAACGATGAGTCCTGAGGAGTTAAAACAGCTTGGGGCGCAAATTATCTTAAGCAATACGTACCACTTATGGCTGAGACCAGGTCATGATATCGTGAAAGAAGCGGGTGGATTACACGAGTTTATGAACTGGGATCGTCCGATCTTAACCGATTCTGGCGGATTTCAAGTATTTAGTTTGAGCGATTTGCGTACAATTGAAGAAGAAGGGGTTCATTTTCGCAACCATTTGAGTGGAGAAAAGTTATTTTTATCTCCTGAAGGAGCAATGGAGATCCAAAATGCCCTCGGCTCTGATATTATGATGGCGTTTGACGAATGTCCGCCATATCCAGCGGAACGGGACTATATGCGTCCATCGGTGGAACGGACGAGTCGTTGGGCTGAGCGTTGTCTTAAAGCCCACAAACGGCCAGAGGATCAGGCCCTATTTGGTATTATTCAGGGTGGAGAATATGAGGATTTGCGCAGGCAAAGCGCGCAGGACATTACCTCACTTGACTTTCCAGGTTATGCGATCGGGGGGTTATCGGTTGGTGAACCGAAAGACGTCATGAATCGTGTTCTTGAATTTACAACACCGCTATTGCCTGCCAATAAACCGCGTTATTTGATGGGGGTCGGTTCACCGGATTCCCTTATTGATGGCGCCATTCGTGGGATCGATATGTTTGATTGTGTCCTGCCGACTCGAATCGCCCGCAACGGCACATGTATGACGAGCAATGGTCGATTAGTCGTACGAAATGCAAAATATGCCCGAGATTTCAGACCGCTCGATGAAAATTGTGATTGTCACGTATGTCAAACATACACCCGTGCCTACATTCGTCATTTAGTAAAATGTGACGAAACGTTTGGTTTTCGATTAACCACTTATCATAACCTTTATTTCTTGTTAAAATTAATGAAGGACGTAAGACAAGCGATCCTTGATGATCGATTGTTGGACTTTCGGGAAGAATTTTTTGAGCAATATGGCTTCAATCAGCCGAATGCGAAAAATTTCTGATTGGAAGTCGTTCGTAATGGAAGGGAGGGAAAATGAATGGAAGGTCTTGGAGGATTTTTAATTCCGCTTATTTTAATGTTTGCGATTTTTTACTTCTTGCTTATTCGTCCGCAACAAAAGCGGCAAAAGCAAATTCAAGAAATGCATAATAATTTGCAACGCGGAGACAAAATCGTTACCATCGGTGGACTTCATGGGACCATTGATTCTCTTGATGAGAGCACAGTGGTCATTCTTGTAAACGATAATCGTAAACTTACGTTTGATCGTTCAGCGATCCGCGAAGTCGTCAATCCAGATTAATACATAAGAAAAGCGCAGCTACTGAGGCTGCGCTTTTCTTTGCTCATCCTCTTTTCAACGATCCTTTCCCCCGCTGAAATTTACTCCAATAATGCCCCCGAGCATCCCCGCAAGCAAATACCCTCCATGAATCAGCATTTGGCTCGTCGTAAACGTTGTATTGTAACCGAGAAACATGATAAGAAACGTAACTAATGAGAAAAACAAAGCAGTTAGCGCTCCGATCATCCATCCCCGTTCCTTCGTCTTAGCTCCAGCTACTGCTCCGCCAAGAAAGAGAGCGATAAAGGCAATTGCCAAAATCGCCCACTGGAACGACATCTCTGTCAAGGAAGAAAAATGAACGATAAGAGAGGCGAGCAAACTAAAGGATAAGACGACAATCATAATCGTTAAAAGCCCCATCAATAAAGCAGGACCCCAGTTTTTTAAACTCATGTCCATCCGACTCCTTTCCATGTTTGTACAATACATATTCAAGCTTGTATTTAATTAGAAGTTTTACTTTATTCGCGACAATCGTTGATGAAAAATATGGTGGAACTCCGAGCTATGGACATGTTTGGATATGGCTTGTCATAGGATGGTATAAACGTGATGGAAGGAGTCCGCTTTCATGGAATTAACCCTAGCTTTAGTCATTTTTGTTATATGCTATCTTCTCATCATGGCAGAAACGTTTAATCGGGCCGTTGTTGCTTGTCTCGGTGGGGTCCTCATGTTATTTGTGGGCATTTACCCTCTCGACGCTGCGTTTTTACAGTACATCGATTGGCACACGATTACGTTGCTTCTTTCCATGATGATACTCGTTTCCATTACAAGCCAAAGCGGCTTTTTTGAATACATGGCCATCCGCTTAGCGCAAAAAGTTGACGGACGGCCAATCCCGCTTCTGATTGTTGTTGCTGGCATAACTGCCATCGGATCGGCTTTTCTTAATAACGTGACGATGGTCTTGTTGATTGTCCCGATCGTCTTAACGCTAACGAACCTACTTAAATTAAACGCCGTCCCGTTTTTATTAACACTCGTGATGGCCTCAAATATTGGTGGAACCGCTACATTGATTGGAGATCCGCCCAATTTAATGATTGGGCAGGCCGTGGCCCATTTGTCGTTTAACGATTTTTTGCTTCATTTAGGACCAATTGTGGCAGTGATTTTCTTTGTTGTGCTCATTGGCCTTATTTTATACTACCGCAGGCAACTCTCCGTGACGGCGGAAGATCGCTCAAGACTAAGAGGTGTGGACCCGACGTCATATTTAAAAAATCGTCCTCTCCTTATAAAGTCAATGACCGTTTTGACCTTAACGACCATTGGGTTCACGATCCAACCGTTTTTACCTGTGGAGCTAACAAGTATCGCAATGGCAGGAGCGTTGCTATTAATGTTAATCACTCAAAATGAGCAAGATATGGAGGGAGTCTTTCGTTCGGTTGAATGGGTAACACTGTTTTTCTTTATCGGTCTATTTATGCTTGTCGGTGGAATTAAAGAGGTAGGCATCATTGATGAAATTGCAAAGGCGATTATTTATTATACAGAAGGAGACATTCCAAAGACTTCACTGTTTATTTTATGGGGGTCCGGCATCTTATCAGGATTTGTTGACAACATTCCGTTCGTTGCTGCGATGATTCCCGTCATTTTGGAATTTCAAGAGTACGGAGTCGGAGAGTTGGACCCACTATGGTGGTCGCTCGCCCTTGGCGCTTGTCTTGGGGGGAATGCAACGGTTATTGGCGCTACCGCTAATGTAATCGTGGCAGGGCTTGCCGTTCAAGCAAAACAGTCCTTCAGTTATTTAGAGTTTTTAAAAGTAGGGGCTCCGGTGGCCCTCGTATCGTTTTTACTTTGTACTGTTTATTTGTACATTCGGTATTTGATTTATTTTTAGAAAAATACCTTAACGTCAAGTTCGAACAGGATTTCCAAACTCTTTCTCTTATCGTCTCCTTCATCTGCGGGAACCCTAGTCATAAAGATGAAGGAGGAGCCTGATGGAGTACCCGACAATCATTCTTCGTACAATCCTCATATACTTTATCATTTTGCTCGTCTTGCGAATCATGGGGAAACGAGAAATTGGACAGCTATCTGTTCTAGACTTTGTCGTCTCCATCATGATTGCGGAATTAGCTGTTATTTCAATTGAGAATATCCAAGTGTCGATGATGAATACGATTATTCCGATTGTCGTTCTCTCGCTTATTCAAATTGTTTTTGCATATGTTTCATTAAAAAGTAAGACGATGCGCCGACTTGTGGACGGAAAGCCGACGGTGTTAATTAGTCAAGGGAAAATTGATGAAAGGGAAATGCGCAAACAGCGCTACAATTTTGATGATCTGCTCATTCAGCTTCGTCAAAGCAATGTCCGCGATATATCAGACGTTGAATTCGCCATCTTAGAGCCTTCAGGCAAACTATCGGTAATCGAAAAGCGTCAGTTTTCTGGGAAAAGCTCTTCTTATTTACCGTTACCACTCATATTGGATGGAAAGGTTCAGGAAAAACATTTGGAGAAAATAAATAAAACGTCTCTATGGCTAAGACAGCAATTAAGGAAACTCGGCTATCGAGACATAAAAAAAATTTCCTACTGTGCCATAAAAGAGGATGGGACGTTTTTTATTGACATAAAGGATGAAAAATAAGGGCGAAATACAGTGGATAAGCGTGGAAACGAGAGGAGGGTCAATCCCATAGTATAGTTTAGAACGCTTCACAAAAGGGAGGCTTTACGATACTATGGGATATTACTATGATCTGTGCTGCAAACATCATGGCCAAGTGGTTCAAATCACTGAAAAATGCGGAAAACGCCACGTCGGTCGAATTGTAGCGGTGGATCACCAATATGTCTACTTGGAGCCTGTCGGAGGGCATCGAGGACCTGGTGGTTTTTGTTACGGATGGGGCTGGGGCTGGCGTCCTTTCTTCCCAGTCGCACTTGCAGCCATTGCTGGGTTTGCTCTAGGCGCTGCTCTATTTTGGATTTAATCAAGGAGCTGACTCTCAAATGTAGAGTCAGCTGTTTTTTTATTGATATCCTACAACAATCTATGCTGGAATAAGCTTGCTTAAGAATGAGCCGATCAGAGGGATTCGCGTGGCTTCTTCTTTTTTCACTAAGCCGAGAAGTAGGGCGAGCAACGCATAACATAACACCGTCAGTCCGATCGCTAGCAATGTTTGTATCATAAGGGGCCAATCTGAAAATGCATAACGATGTACGAGACTGCTAAAGACAACGGATGCTCCGAGAAGGACGGAAGCCTTGGCGATAAAGATGATATTCACCGTCAGACTGATGGTTTTTACAACAGAAGCAAAATGTAACGTGGTGACGAGGAGAATCCCGATCACAATCGCTAACGCGGCTCCCATGATGCCAAGCTCTGGTCGAGTAGCAAGAGCGAAGATCGCAGCGATTTTCACAATCGCCCCATAAAAGCTATTCATCATCGCAGCTTTGGCTAAATTTAAGGCTTGTAGCGTCGATTGGAGTGGACCCTGGAAGTATAAAAAGATCGTAAATGGCGCCATTACTTTAATAAAAACAGCCGCCTCAGGCGCGTCGTACATTAACGCCATAACTGGTTCGGCAAATACGTAGAGGACAACAACGGATATCCCGCCTGACAGCATAGCGAGTCGCAGCGCTTGGCCAAGGCGATGATGGATTAATGGATACCGTTTTTTCGCAGCGGCCTCACTAATTGCAGGAACGAGTGATACTGAAAGAGAATACGTAATAAACGTTGGTAGCGTTAATAATGGAATGACAAACCCAGCGAGCTGACCGTATTGCTGTGTGGCTACAGCCGTTGCTACTCCGGCAATCGCAAGGCTTTGGGCGACGACAATTGGTTCGAAAAAATAAGAGACCGATCCGACTAAGCGGCTCCCGGTTGTCGGCAGGGAAATGGCCATAAGGTCGACGAATGTTTTCTTCCCTTCTCCTAAATAAGCAAAAAACTTCTGACGGATACGAAAGCTTTTTTTTCGTTTGAACATGACGATCATATACAGCAAGGAAGCTAGTTCACCGAGGACGACGGAGATCATCGCTCCAGCAGCAGCATATTCGACCCCTAATGGAAGAAAGGCGCTTGTCAATAAAGCGACAAATGTAATCCGAACCACTTGTTCAATTACTTGTGAATAAGCGGTTGGTTTCATGTTTTGCAACCCTTGAAAATAGCCGCGCATGACCGATGAAAGGGCCACGATCGGGACAATTGGGGAAATGGCTACAAGTGGCCAATACGCCCTTGAATCGGTTAAAAGGGTGGACGCTATCATGGGAGCTAACAAAATCATCGCGGTCGTAAAGACGATACTTAGCGTCAGTGTAATCGTCGTAGACACGACGAGAATTCGCTTAATTCGTGAGCGATCATTTAAAGCGTCGGCCTCGGCTACGAGCTTTGAAATGGCAACTGGGAGACCGAATTGGGTAATCGTAATGACGAGAAGCAAGGTGGGCACAGCCATGACATATAGGCCTACCCCCTCAGCACCCATAATACGTGCGACGACGATTCTGTTCACAAATCCGAGAAATCTTGTGATGAGCCCTGCGATAATCAGAATAAAAGTGCCTTTCAGAAACGTCTGCTTGGACATGTTTGCCCCCCTACTTTCTTTGGAAAACTTGGCTCTCTTGCGCCAAGCCGTATTGGTAGAAGCGAATATTTTTTATAGTTGCGCCTTGAAATATGTGTGAACATTTATTACGTACAAAAAAGGATGGATATTTTCCGTTATTACTTATATGCTTAGTAGTGGGTCAAGCATGACAAGTTGTTTTACTAGATTGAAAGATACAGAAAGGACGAAGCAACGTGAAGGAGTTCATCACCGACATTCTTGTCGAGCAATTTGGCTTTTTGCCGACTGAATTACTTGTCGTACTCGTTTCTGCGGTGCCAATCGTTGAATTGCGTGGTGGCATCCCATTAGGTGTCGTCCTTGGTTTAAGCCCATGGGAAGCGCTCCTATTTGGAATCATTGGTAATTTACTCCCCATTGTCCCGATCTTGCTGTTGTTCCGGCCGATCAGTGGTTGGATGCTGAGGTTTAAGTGGTATCAGAGATTGTATGATTGGCTCTACAATCGTACAATGAAGAAGAGCAACAACGTGGAAAAGTTCGGCGCGATCGGTTTGATTCTCTTTACGGCAGTGCCATTGCCAACAACAGGAGCCTATTCGGCTTGTTTAGCGGCCGTACTCTTTTTTATTCCGTTTCGCTTTGCGTTTTTTGCCGTGTCCGCAGGGGTTGTTATTGCAGGCATAGTCATGACGCTATTTTCGTATATCCTCGTTTAACCGACATTTTTGGTTAGAAGGGAGGGGAGTTTGTGGAAGAAAAACAGCAATTTGAACTTTGGCGCGACGACGTTCATCCTGCGATTGTGAGCAAGGTGGACGAACTTCATCTATTAGGCTATGATCGGGCGACAGAGGACGAAGTATGGGCGTGTGTACTACACCGGCTTCGGAAGGAAAAGAATTTTGTTGCAAAGCATGTATTTGTTCATGCGATCTTAGCCTTGTCACCGCAGCAATACATGACATGGCTTACAGCCGAAGCATACAAGCAGCCGGAAGATTGGTTCCAGGAGTTTGAGGTGTAGGCTTCAGGCTCCTTTTCCCATTCCATTGTCTCGTAAACGAATTGTGGAAATTGACAGGGATTTCCGGAAGCCGTTATAATGAAAGGAATTGTACATAGTGATCTTAACCAAAGAGGCGACGAAGAAACGAGAGAAGGTTGCCTTTTGTCGAAGGAGGAAGTCATCTACTATGGTTAAAAAAGGACGGATTGCCGCCTTTTTTCTTATCGTCATTGCTCTTGGCGTGCTTATTTCACAGACGGTCATGGATGTGACCCGTGAGATCAAGCTAGGCCTTGATTTGCAAGGAGGATTTGAAATTTTATATGAAGTGAGTCCAATTGATGAAGGGGCTGAGGTGACGGAGGCAACGTTAACAGCGACCGTCAGCTCGTTGAATCAACGGATCAACGTTCTTGGAGTATCTGAGCCGAACATCCAGATCGAAGGGGACGATCGGATTCGCGTGCAGCTTGCAGGAGTTGAAGATCAGGAAACAGCCCGTGAGCTTTTAGCAACAGAAGCTAATTTAACGATTCGCGACGTAAACGACGAGGTACTGCTCGATGGTGGGGACCTTGCAGAAAATGGTGCAAGTGCTTCGTTCCATCCTGATACGAACATGCCGATTGTCACGCTAACGTTAAAGGATGCCAATCAATTCGGGGAAATTACCCGTGAAATTTCTCAGCGTCCAATGGGAGAAAACTTGCTCGTCATATGGCTTGATTTTGAAGAAGGGGTAGACTCTTATGCGGAAGAAGCGATGAAAGCAAGTCCGAAATATATTTCTGCTGCATCTGTCAATCAGCCGTTGTTTACGCGGGATGTCATGATTGAAAATCGCAGCGGGGACTTTACGGTAGAGCAAACCCGTTTCATTGCGGACATTTTAAATGCGGGCTCACTGCCAGCCAAGCTTGACGTATTGTCGTCCAACTCCGTTAGTGCGTCGCTCGGGGAGCAAGCGATGGAGCGTACTGTTTACGCAGGGTTTATTGGCGTGGCTCTCATCTTTTTGTACATGCTCTTGTACTATCGATTCATGGGAATGATCGCTACCATTACATTAACCGTCTATATTTATTTAGTTCTCCTCATCTTTAATTGGATGAATGCGGTCTTGACTTTGCCAGGAATCGCGGCGCTTATTCTTGGTGTCGGGATGGCGGTCGATGCGAACATCATTACCTATGAGCGGATTAAGGAAGAGATTCGATCAGGAAAATCGATCATGTCCTCCTTTAAGGCCGGGAGCCGACGTTCGCTCTCGACGATTTTGGATGCGAACATTACAACGATTCTTGCTGCATCGGTCCTTTATATTTATGGGACAAGCTCGGTTCAAGGGTTTGCGGTGATGTTAATCGTCAGTATTTTGATGAGCTTTGTTACTGCTGTATTCGGTTCGCGCTTACTCCTTGGTCTTTGGGTGAACAGCCGGGCTTTGAACAAAAAGTATCGCTTGTTTGGCGTGAAGGAGAGTGAGATTAGTGAACTTTAAAGACAGAGAGATCGATTTTGTTAAACATCGAAAAAAGTTCTTCCTCATCTCAGGGCTCTTCACGCTCATTGGGATCATCGTGCTGTTAACGTTCGGGCTGAATTTAGGGATCGATTTTGAAAGCGGCTCGCGAATTGAAGTACAAGGAGAGTCCACCTTAACGAGCGAAGAGGTACTGGCTGAATTTGAAGCGATCGGGTTTGAGCCTGATGACATCACACTCGCAGGGAACAACAATGAATTGGCATATGCTACCTTTAGTCGTGACTTGTCAGAAGACGAAATTGCAACCATTCAAAATCATTTCAATGATGCATATGGACTGATGCCAAACATAAGTACCGTGTCACCAACTGTCGGGAAAGAGCTGGCACGGAATGCGCTAATTTCCGTCCTCATTGCTTCGATTGGGATCATTATCTATGTCACGATTCGCTTTGAGCTATTGTATGGAGTTGCAGCAATTGTCGCCTTGTTCCATGACGCATTTTTTATCATTGCTGTCTTTAGCTTGTTGCAAATTGAGGTTAATGTTCCGTTCATTGCGGCGGTGTTAACGATCGTCGGGTATTCGATCAATGATACGATCGTTACATTTGACCGGATTCGTGAAAATATGAAATATGCCAAGCGAGTCAAAGGCTTTGACGACTTAGCAGACATTGTCAATAAAAGCCTTGTACAAACATTGGCCCGTTCGATCAATACGGTCTTAACGGTTATGTTTGCTGCGGCTGCGATCTTTGTATTTGGTGGCGAGGCGATTCGTAGCTTTGCGTTTGCACTTCTGATCGGATTGGTTGCTGGAACGTATTCCTCCATGTTTTTAGCTTCTCAACTATGGTTAGTATGGAAATCGAAACAGCTAAAAAAGAAAAAGTTCCGTGCCAAACCAGTTCAACCTGAAGAAGAACCAACACCATAAGCTTCTAGACATGACTGACAGGCTCGGTCATGTCTTTTCTTTTTGAGACTTTAACGTTATAAAGGTGTAACCCTCTTTGAATAAAAACGGAGATGGTTAGCTAAAGCAGCAATCGTCATTCATTTGCAAGCTCCCTGTCGCTCGTTTTTCAGCAGGCGCTTTCCTTTTTTTGATGAAATGGAAGAAGAGTTGCTAAATCACTGATAGAAACCATTCCATTTCGGGTATGATAAGAAGACAGTGGTCTTCACACGGATAAGAGTGTTTCATATCGTTAACTTGATAGAGGCTAGCAGTCAAAAACTGTAGGGAGTGATACATTGAGAGAAGAAGAGGTTCGCTACCAAAAACTTCGATTTGCTGCATGGATAGGAATTGTCGCTAACCTTGGATTAGCTGCAATGAAAGCCATTGTCGGCGTGATCGCCAACAGTAAAGCGCTAATTGCTGATGCGGTCCACTCCGCCTCAGATGTGGTTAGCTCAGTCGTCGTTTTAATTGGGGTTCGTGCCGCAAAAATGCCGCCTGATAGAGATCATCCGTACGGCCATGGGAAAGCGGAATCAATTGCTTCGATCATAGTGGCGGTCCTGCTTTTTATTGTTGGTTTTGAAATTGCTGTTTCAGCTTTTCAATCCTTTTTCGAACCGGTTGAAGTCCCACGAACATTAGCGATTTATGCGGTGCTCATCTCCATTTTCGTAAAGGAAGGATTGTTTCGTTATAAACACTATTTAGGTAAAAAATTTAAAAGCGACGCGCTTGTGACCGACGCTTGGCACCACCGCTCCGATGTTCTTTCTTCATTTGCCGCTCTACTCGGGATCGGCGCCGCGATTCTTGGCGGCTATCTTCACATCCAGTGGCTCGTGTACGGTGATGCCGTGGCTAGTGCTGTCGTCGCTGTGCTAATTGGTAAAATGGCATGGGATCTTGGAAATCAAGCGATTCATAATACACTTGATCATGTGCTTCATGATGAAGATACTGTGGAAATGAGAGAAGCGGCAAAAAGTGTGGACGGGGTCATGAACCTTGATGCTTTTCATGCACGAGAGCATGGACATTATGTGATCATAGATATAAAAATTGCCGTCAACCCTCGCATGACCGTAGAGGACGGACATACGATCGCAAAAGCGGTGAAAGAACGGCTCATGTTAGAGCCAAATGTTCACGATGTGTTCGTGCATGTGAACCCTTATAACGGAAAGGACTCGTAGGAGGTTTATATGAAAGGACAGTGGGGATTAATTCTAGGACTCTTGGCAGCACTGATCATTGCCGTTTTTGCTGTCATTAATGTCGATCCGGTCCAGGTGAACTATTTGTTTGGGACAGCCGAATGGCCGCTCATTTTAGTCATCTTAGGGTCTGTGCTCATGGGAAGTTTAATGGCAGGAGGCTTGTCGATCGTACGAATCTATCAGCTTCAGCACGAGGTGCGTCGTCTAAAAGGAACGGCTCGCACAAAGCAGCCTCAACAAACGGGCGCTGATCAACAAGAGAGAGACGACAAATGTCCCTCTACGGACTCTGATAAATCGTAAAAGAACATCATTGTCACCCCTTAATCCCTCTAGTATAATAGGATGGTCAAGGGGTGTTCATATGCTAGAATCGAAAGCAAGATGGAACGTAGCAGAGCAGCTGGACGAACGAATCCGTCCGCTGCTTGAACATTTACATATAGAACCGATCGTTGCCAAACTTTTAGTGATTCGCGGGATCGACACGGTAGAAGAAGCGAAGACTTTTTTACAAGTGGACGAGTCCCTCCTTCATGATCCGTATGAGCTTGATGGAATGGAACAAGTGGTTGCTCGGGTCAGGCAAGCGATCAAGGCCGAGGAAAAGATTTTGATTTACGGTGATTATGATGCGGATGGCGTTAGCTCCACGTCCGTGATGGTCTATACATTGCGTGAGCTTGGAGCCCAGTTTGATTACTACATACCCAATCGGTTTACTGAAGGGTACGGTCCGAACGAAAACGCTCTCAGGTGGGCGAAGGAAGAAGGCTATCAACTAGTGATCACCGTTGATACCGGAATTGCAGCTGTTCATGAAGCAGAGGTTGCGAAAGAGATCGGACTAGATTTTATTGTGACGGATCATCATGAACCACCACCAGTGCTTCCAGATGCAGTGGCCATAATTAACCCGAAAAAGCCTGGCTGCTCTTACCCGTGCAAACACTTAGCTGGTGTTGGGGTCGCATTTAAACTAGCCCATGCCCTATTGGAACGGGTCCCCTATGATTTGCTCGATCTTGTGGCCATTGGCACGATTGCCGACTTAGTTCCTCTAACAGATGAAAATCGCTGGTTAGCAAAAGAAGGATTAAAGGCGATCGAAACAACGACGAAGCCAGGAATTCAGGCGTTGAAAAAAGTTTGCGGTTTTCATGAAGATAACGTTCAGGCGGAGCATGTCGGTTTTGGCATCGGTCCACGAATAAACGCCGCCGGACGCCTCGATTCGGCCAAACCGGCTGTTGAATTGTTGATCACCGATCAAGTAGAGACAGGGCAACAGCTTGCCGAACAAATCGATTTACTGAATAAAGAGCGCCAAGCAATTGTTTCAGAGATTGCTGCTGAAGCAATTAATCTAGTAAAAGAATTATATCCACCAGAAGACAATCACGTTCTCGTCGTCGGTGGACATGGTTGGAATCCTGGTGTCATTGGAATTGTCGCTTCCAGATTAGTGGAGACGTTTTACCGCCCGACGATCGTATTAAGTTATGATGAAGAAAAAGGAATAGCCAAAGGGTCCGCGCGGAGCATTGAAGGGTTTGATATGTTCCATGAGCTATCTAAAAATCGCGAGCTGTTGCCTCACTTTGGGGGACATCCAATGGCTGCGGGTTTGACGATGAGCCTTCAAGATGTAGACGAACTGAGAAAACGGATGAATGCTCAAGCACGGGAGGCGTTACGACCGGAAGATTTTATACCGATCACACGCATTGATGTGCAAGCGTCGGTCGATGAGATCTCCGTTTCTACCATCGAAAAAATGAATGCTCTCGCACCTTATGGCGTTGGCAATCCAGAACCGAAAGTCATGTTAACTGATGTGAAGATCGAAGGGATGCGGAAAATTGGCGCAGCATCAAATCATTTAAAAGTGACGTTTCAACAAAACGGTACAACCCTTGACGGGGTCGGCTTTCATTTAGGCCATTTATCCGATGAGATTTCGCCAACAGCTAGAGTTTCGGCCGTCGGAGTTTTGTCTATTAATGAATGGAACGGTCACGTCAAGCCACAATTAATGATTGAAGATTTGGCGGTGAACGAATGGCAGCTCTTCGACTGGCGCAGTGCACGGGTCGACATATTGTCTGAGCGGATCGTAGGCTTGCCAGAAGAGAAACGACTGCTTATAGCCTTCCGTGAGCAAACAGTACAGGCGTTAGGTTTAGCCTCGTTTAACGTGTTCGATGGAAATGACCTAGCAAATATCCCTAGCATGGAAAATCGCTACGTTGTTTTACTCGATCCCCCGGTGGAATCAAATCAGCTTTCCGCCCTTTTTGTTGAAGGAGGATGTCCAAGTCGGATTTATTCGATCTTCTATCAAGAGGAAGATTCGTATTTTTCAACGAATCCGACGCGAGAGCATTTTCGCTGGTTTTATGGTTTTTTAATGAAGCAAAAACAGTTTAATCTTCATACCCATGGAAGAAGGCTTGCCCATACCCGTGGTTGGACGGAAGAAACGATCTCATTCATGGCCAAGGTGTTTTTCGAACTAGGTTTTGTTACAATAAAAGATGGGGTGATCACGCTTGTGGAGGCACCCGAAAAAAAAGGCTTGGATCAATCGCGAACATTTCGAATGAAACAAGAACAAGCAACGATTGAACAGCAATTTGTTTATTCGTCCTATGAAGAGTTAAAGCAATGGTTCACTCGAGCGATTCAAGAACGTAAGATCAAGGAGACGATTCAGTGATGGATTTTAAACAGCATATTACAATTGTAGAAAACTTTCCAAAAGAAGGCATTCGATTTAAAGATATTACAACATTGATGCAAAACGGCGAAGTGTACAAGCGAGCAATTGACGAAATGGCACGATTTGCAAAGGAAAAGGAAGTGGATCTGGTCGTTGGACCCGAAGCTCGAGGATTTGTGGTTGGCTGTCCAATTGCCTATGCGATTGGCAAAGGGTTTGTTCCTGTAAGAAAGGCTGGAAAATTGCCGCGCGAAGTCATTTCTGTGGATTACGGACTAGAGTACGGAAAGGATCGTTTAACGATTCATCGAGATGCCATTCAGAAAGGTCAACGCGTGTTAATTGCCGATGATTTGCTTGCAACCGGCGGGACGATCGAGGCGACCGTTCAAATGGTAGAGCAACTTGGCGGTGAAGTTGTCGGGATTGCGTTCATGATAGAGCTTGGTTATTTAAATGGCCGTGATAAATTGGAAACGTACGATGTGTTCTCACTTACAACATATGAATAATGAACACCAAGCATCTGCCTAGCAGGTGCTTTTTTAAAACATTTGCAATGATAGAAGTGAATCTTTACTGTTGCCCAGTTTTCTCTTGATGCATGCTTATTTTAGAACGAGTGAACTAGCTATACAGATAAGAATCATGACGATTAGCAAATATGTGGAAACATTGTATCGATTTTGTTCGACAAAATTTATAGCTTTTCCTTTACATACGCTTCAATCTTAACGATAATAGAAGGTATTATAATAAAATGTAACAGTCGATCGTGTCACATGCTGACCATCGTTGATCGTCCTTAGGCGCTGTTCAAGAAATGGGTAGATGGGTGATTTCATGACCATAGATCAAGTCCTGGAAAAGGCAAGTCGCTATTTAGATGAGCATCATATTGAGTTTTTGCAGCGAGCGTATGAGTTTGCGGAGAAAGCCCACGCTGGCCAATATCGGAAATCAGGGGAACCGTATATTTTACACCCTGTTCAAGTGGCTGGCATTATCGTTGATCTTGAGCTTGATCCAAACACGGTTGCTGCCGCCTTCCTCCATGATGTCGTTGAAGATACGGATGTAACGGTGGAGGCGTTAGAAAAAGAATTTAACGAGCAGGTCGCCATGCTCGTTGACGGTGTGACAAAACTGAAAAAAATCAAATACAAATCAAAGGAAGAACAACAAGCGGAAAATCACCGGAAAATGCTTGTGGCTATGGCGAAAGACATTCGCGTCATTTTAATTAAGCTTGCGGATCGCCTTCATAACATGCGTACGTTACGCTACATGCCCCCTGAAAAACAGCGGATCACTTCGAACGAGACGCTGGAAATTTTCGCGCCTTTAGCACATCGCTTAGGGATTTCGACGATTAAATGGGAGCTTGAGGATATCGCGTTACGTTATTTGGATCCACAACAGTACTACCGAATTGTGAATCTCATGAAGAAAAAGCGTGCGGAGCGAGAAGAGTACATTGAAGATGTCATTGACAAGATCCGTAAACAATTGCAAGACATTAAAGTGGAGGCGGAAATTTCAGGTCGACCAAAACATATCTATAGCATCTACCGAAAAATGGTGCTACAAAACAAGCAGTTTAACGAAATTTATGACTTATTAGCTGTCAGAATTATCGTTAAAAATATTAAAGATTGTTACGCAGGTCTCGGGGTTATTCATACATGTTGGAAACCGATGCCTGGTCGGTTTAAAGATTACATTGCTATGCCGAAAGCAAACATGTACCAATCACTGCATACGACCGTTGTTGGCCCAAATGGGGATCCATTGGAAGTACAAATCCGTACAGAGGAAATGCACCGAGTGGCTGAGTACGGGGTGGCGGCTCATTGGGCGTACAAAGAAGGTAAAACTTTGGCTAACCCGATGGAGGACAAGTTAACATGGTTCAGGGAAATTCTTGAATGGCAAAACGATACGAACGATGCTCAAGAATTTATGGAATCGTTAAAGATGGACTTGTTCTCGGACATGGTATTTGTCTTTACTCCGAAAGGGGACGTCATCGAATTACCGAGGGGCTCTGTACCACTTGATTTTGCTTATCGTATTCATACAGAAATTGGCAATCGGTGTATTGGAGCAAAAGTAAACGGGAAAATGGTTCCTTTAGATCACCAGTTAAAAACGGGTGACATTGTGGAAGTTCTGACGTCGAAGCATTCATATGGGCCGAGTCAAGACTGGTTGAAAATTACGCAATCATCCCATGCCAAAAATAAAATTAAGCAATGGTTTAAAAAGGAACGGCGGGAAGAAAACATTGCGAAGGGTCGAGAATCAGTAGAAAAAGAAATTCGTATCCTAGACTTTGATCCGAAAGAAGTGTTAACACAGGAAAACATCCAGGCGGTGGCAAACAAGTTTAGCTTTGCAGGTGAAGAGGATATGTTTGCAGCGGCTGGTTATGGCGGTATTAGCCCGAAGCAAATCGCTAATCGCTTAACGGAAAAGCTGCGCAAACAACAGGATAAAGAAGAAGAACAATCGTTAGCAGAAGCGTTGTCCGAAGTGCAGAGCGTCGCACCGAAGAAAAAGACAACGATCGGTGTGCGGGTAAAAGGGGTCGACAATTTGTTGATCCGTTTATCACGCTGTTGCAACCCTGTTCCGGGAGACGAAATCGTCGGTTATATTACGAAGGGGCGAGGGGTATCGATCCATCGCCAAGACTGTCCGAACATTAACACAGAAGAAGCTAAAACACGACTTCTCCCAGTTGAGTGGGAAGGAGATAAAGAATCAAATAAAAATTACAATGTGGATATTGAGATTACAGGATTTGATCGGAATGGCTTATTGAACGAAGTCCTTCAGGCGGTGACGGAAAGCAAAACACTGATCAACGCTGTCTCAGGTCGTTCGGATCATCGAAATCGGGTGGCGACAATTCATATGACGATCTCTATTCACAACATCGACCACCTTCATAAAGTGGTTGAGAAAATTAAGCAGCTGAAGGACATTTATTCGGTCCGACGAGTGATGAATTAGAACGTTGGTTTTGTAGGAGTGACTAGTAATGAAAGTTGTGTTGCAACGAGCAAAACAGGCACAGGTAACAGTGGAAGGGGAAACTGTTGGTGCCATTGATCATGGCCTTGTTCTCCTTGTTGGTATTACCCATGGGGATACAGAGGAAGACGCTCGCTACCTTGCGGAGAAAATTGCTCATTTGCGTATTTTTGAAGATGAGGACGGGAAAATGAATCAATCGGTAAAAGATGCAGGTGGCGCCATATTGTCCATTTCCCAATTTACCCTTTATGGTGACTGTCGAAAAGGGAGACGTCCGAACTTTATGGAGGCGGCAAAACCGGAACATGCAGAACCGCTTTACGAGATGTTTAACAGCCATTTAGAGCAATTAGGCCTTCACGTGGAGACTGGCCGGTTTGGCGCCATGATGGACGTCCAGTTGATTAACGATGGACCTGTTACCTTACTAGTAGAAAGTAAATAGAGAAGGAAAGATCTGACTACATTCGGTCGGATCTTTTTTTCACTTTAAGGTTCTCGCTACCGCATTTGACGACAACTGAATGCGAGTGGATTTCCCGTCAACAGGAGCATCTCTCCTATCTCCAATGATGACAGCAAGACGATTAATATGTTAAATTTTCTGATTTTTAACAAAAAAATATTGACTGACCGTTATGTATACGCTTACAATTGTTTTGAGCAAATATATGAGAACGATTCCATAGGTGCTCAGAAAGAGGTGATCATGCGATAAATTTGAGTTATGTCCGTCTTGATGTGAAATCGATTCCATATGGGGGGATAAGCGTGAAAAAATTAAAAAAACGTTTTGTGCTAGGAACAGCAACTCTTGTCATGTCAGTAATGCTCGCAGCTTGCGGAGGTTCTGATCCAACAGATGAACCAGCAGAACCAACGGAGCCAGGTGATGAAACAGAAGAGGAAGCAACAGCCGATGATGAAGTTGTCACGATCACCTATGCGAGAGGCTATGATCAAACAGGTGGTAACGAGAAACTGATTGAAGCCTTTATGGAAAAGCACCCAAATATTAAAGTGGAGTTTCAAGAAATGCCTGCTGATACAGGCGCACAGCACTCGGCTTATGTGACAGCGTTCAGCGCACAAAGCTCAGAAATTGACGTGTTCGACGTCGACGTCATATGGCCTGCCGAATTTGCCCAAGCCAACTATGCTTTAGAATTAGACCGTTTTATTGAACGGGACGGAATTGATATGAATCAATACTTCCCAGGGACGGTACAGGCAGGGAATGTAGGAGGCATTCAATATGCGATGCCGAAATTTACAGATGCTGGTTTGCTCTATTATCGAAGCGACATCGTTGAAACACCACCATCAACGTGGGATGAGTTGCTTGAAATGGCAGAAGATTTACAAGGAGAAGAAGGCACTAAGTTTGGGTACTTAATGCAGGCGGCGCAATATGAAGGGATGGTCGTCAATGCGACCGAATTTATCGCAGCATATGGCGGTGCTGTCATTGATGAAAATGGTGAGGTTGTCATTAATTCACCAGAAGCGATTAAAGGTTTAGAGAAAATGAAAGAAATTGTTCAATCAGATGTTGTTCCAAGTGACATAACAAACTTTATGGAGACAGAGACGGCCAACTCCTTTATCCAAGGAAATGCAGTGTTTGCCCGCAACTGGCCATATATGCAAGCGCTTTCAGATGGCGATGAATCAAACGTTTCGGGAAATGTTGAATTCTCTCTCCTTCCAGCAGGAGATGCAGGAAATGCCGCTGGCCTTGGTGGCTGGATGGTGATGATTAATCGCTATTCTGAAAATGTTGATGCAGCGTGGGAGCTTGTGAAGTTTATGACTGGTCCTGAAGGGCAAAAAATTACGGCCATTCACGGAGGAAACGCGCCAACAATCGAAGCCCTTTACTCTGATGATGAGGTGCTTGAAGCTTCGCCACTATTTGCCAACGAGGAATTTGTGGAAACGTTGCAAAATGCCGTTCCGCGCCCAGTTTCACCGATTTACCCTGAAATCTCTGACATTATGCAAGTAGAAATTTCGAAGCTACTCGCAGGTGAACTTACAGCAGAGGAAGCCGTTCAAAACATGGAAGAAAAAATGAACGCAGCGATTAATTAATTCCGTACAAGATCAAAAAGATTTCTCTTTTTGATCATCCTTAAGGGAGGAGGCTAGCTCTCCTCCCTACAATCAATCATTTTTTCGAATAGAGGGTGGTGCTGATGGCGAAAAAAGGAAAGAGGGGCTTACGCTTTAGCTTGTCAGAAACACAGCTTGGCTATGCCATGGTAGCCCCAGCTTTAATACTCGTCATTGTGGTGACACTGTGGCCTGTGGCTTTATCCTTTTATAATAGTTTATTCGATTATCGATTAACGGACCCTACTCGGTCACAGACAATGCTCAGTTCGTCGGTAGATTTGGAAGCCTACGTGAACAACTATTATTATTTGGATCGATCGTTGGATCACCTGTCGACCTCTAGTGCTCCAGAGCATCAAGATATCTTTCAGGATATCGAACAATCGATCCGCCAATATCATGAGCAGTTACAAGCGGACAGTCACGTTAAAGAACGCTATGCAACGGTTGAGGAAATGGTCAATAACTACGAACCCGTTCGGGATCAAAGCCTTAAGTACGCGAAGCTCGATCGTGACATTGCAGAAGGATATCAGGCGGAGTTAAGCGAAGTATTATCAACGGTCGAACCGCTTATCACCGAAGCTGACCAAGAGCATGCTGAACTCTATCAAAACTTTTATCATTATGTGCAAAACATTGAAACAGCCATTCTAGAATCAAATTTTATCGGCTTTTCTCATTACGTAAATTATGTTCAAGATAGTCGAATGTGGGCTGCCATGTCCAATACGTTGTTTTTTACAGTGGTGTCCGTTGCTGCTGAGCTTGTACTAGGCCTTGCAATCGCCCTTTTGATTAACCGGACGTTTAAAGGGAGAGGTCTCGTCCGTGTCGCGGTCTTGATTCCGTGGGCGATTCCGACGGCAGTCGCGGCCATGATGTGGCGCTATTTATACGATGGTCAATTCGGAGTAATTGCCCACTATTTTGAACAGCTAGGGTTGATCTCAGATTCGTCTGTTCTTTTATCTACGGGTGCAGGCGCTATGTTCTCGATTATTTTCGCCGACGTTTGGAAAACGACGCCGTATATGGCTTTGCTCCTTTTGGCTGGACTACAAACAATTCCGAATAGCTTGTATGAAGCAGCTAAGGTGGACGGGGCCAATCGGATTCAAACCTTTTTTAAAATTACGCTGCCTTTATTGAAATCGGCGATTTTAGTTGCGTTACTGTTCCGTACCCTTGATGCGTTCCGCGTCTTCGATTTAATTTTCGTTTTAACCGGGGGTGGACCAGCTAACTCAACCGAATCGATTTCGATTTATGCGTACCGTACGCTATTTTCTCAGCAAAATTTCGGCGCAGGGTCCGCCTTGTCGGTCATTGTCTTTCTATCGGTAGCGCTCATTAGTTTTGCATTTATTAAATTTATCGGCTCCGATCTATTTGAAGGCCGTACGAGGAGGTCATAGGCGATGAAAAAGAAGAGTGGAGCTTCGTTTTATTTCTTCTTAATAGTTTTTGTATTTCTCGTCATGTTCCCATTCATTTGGGTGTTCTTAACATCGATTAAACCTCCCCGTGAGATTTTTGCTTCGTTTGCTTGGTTTTCGGCCGAGCCAACGTTTCAATCGTACGTAAATGCTGTGAATAACCGGCCATTGTTTACGTATATGATGAACAGTTTTGTCATTTCTTCGCTCACAACATTGATTGCCATTGCTTGTGCATCCCTTGCTGCATACGCATTAACGAGATTGCCGATTAAAGGAAAGGGCCTCATTCTCGGGACGGTTTTAGCAGCATCCATGTTCCCGCAAATTGCGATCATTACGCCGATTTATAGTTTTATTACTGACTTAGGCTTGCGTAATAGCTACTTCGGGTTAGTGATCCCGTATATTACGATCAGCCTTCCACTGGCCATCTGGATTTTAGCGACATTTTTTAAAAAGATTCCGTTCGAGCTGGAGGAGTCGGCAAAGCTTGATGGTGCCACCCCATTTCAAACGTTTCGCAAAATCATTTTCCCACTCGCGGCACCAGGCGTGTTCACGACGGCGATTCTCGTGTTTATTGCGGCATGGAATGAGTATTTATTTGCGTTAACGATTAACACGGCAGACCGCTGGCGAACCGTACCAGTCGGCTTGTCACTTTATGAAAGTCAATATACGATTCCGTGGGGAGATATTACAGCCGCGACGGTTATCGTCACGGTTCCCATTGTCATTATCGTATTATTGTTTCAACGGCGAATTGTTGCCGGACTAACATCAGGGTCTGTAAAAGAATAGGAGCGTGTATGAAAATGAACGTCTTGATTTGGAATGAGCACATTCATGAGCAAAACAACCCTCTCGTACAAAACGTGTACCCAGACGGCATTCATGGTGCGATCGCTTCGTGCTTTAAAGGAATGACAAACGTTCACGTACAGACAGCTACCCTTGCCGACAAAGAGCACGGGTTAACAGAGGAGCAACTGGCTAAAACAGATGTACTTATATGGTGGGGACATGTTGCCCACGATCAAGTGGAGGATCCAATTGTCGATCGTGTGCAAAAAAGAGTGCTGGAAGGCATGGGACTGCTCGTCCTTCATTCAGGGCATTTTTCGAAAATTTTCAAGCGGCTGATGGGGACTTCTTGTGATTTAAAATGGCGTGAAGCAGATGAAAAAGAGCGGATTTGGGTCGTTGATCCAAGTCATCCGATTGCTGAAGGAATTGGTGAATCCATTGTCCTTGAAAAAGAAGAAATGTACGGGGAGCATTTTGACATTCCTGTCCCTGATGAACTTGTGATGGTGAGTTGGTTTGAAGGAGGGGAAGTGTTCCGTAGCTGCGCAACGTATCGCCGTGGCAACGGAAAAGTTGTTTACTTCAGGCCAGGACATGAAACATATCCGACCTATTACCATGAGGATATTCGTAAGGTTATTGTGAACTGTGTGAAGTGGCTCGCACCTGTAAGGCGAGGTGGACCAGTTTACGGGAATGCCAAACCGCTTGAAACCATTTCAGAAAAGTAAGAAAATAACATGGAGAATGAATGGAAGGGAGAGGGATTCGCTTGAAAACATTACGAGTTGCTGTCATTGGTTGCGGCAGTATTGCCCAACATCGACATTTACCAGAGTATGAACAAAATCCTCATACGACCATTGTGGCCGTCTGTGATCCTGTTGAGGAACGGGCTAAAAAGGTAGCAAAATTATATGGAGCTATCGCTTACACCGACCACATGCAACTGTTGGAAAAGGAAGAGATTGATCTCGTGAGTGTTTGCACACCAAATGCATACCACGCTCCTATATCAATCGACGCCTTGAAGGCAGGGACACACGTTTTATGTGAGAAGCCGATGGCCACGTCGGCAGAGGAGTGCGAGGCGATGATTAAGGCGGCAGAAGAGGCGGGTATGTGCTTAATGATTGGGCACAACCAACGGTTTGTTTCGTCTCACGAGAAAGCGAGACAGCTCATTGCAACGGGGGACATCGGGAAAATTTACAGCTTCCGCACCACTTTTGGACATGGCGGTCCCGAAGGTTGGAGTGTGGATGGTGAAAATAGCTGGTTCTTCAAAAAAGATCAGGCTTTCATCGGGGCGATGGGTGATCTCGGTGTACATAAAGCCGATTTGCTTCGCTACCTTCTCGGGGAAGAAGTAGTTGAAGTGGGAGCGTTTGTGACGACTAGCGCGAAGCAGGGAGATGTGGATGATAATGCCGTTGCCATTTTAAAAACAGAATCAGGGATTGTCGGTACACTTACGGCAAGCTGGTCTTACGTAGCACAAGAGGATAATTCGACGGTTTTGTATGGAGAAAACGCCATCCTTCGATTAGAGGACGATCCTCACTATTCCCTTATCGTTCACTATAAAAATGGAGAAACCGTGAAATACGAATTAGGGCAAATACAGTCAAATGATGAAGGGGGTCAGACCGATTCTCGGGTGATCGCTCATTTTGTTAATAGTGTACTCGAGGGAAAAGAGCCACCGATTTCTGGAAAAGAAGGGTATGCGTCGTTAAACATCATTTTAGCAGCGATGGAGGCAAGCAGAACGGGGCGAACGATTAAGTTATAATGTAGGAGGTATCGGACGATGAAGTTAGGTGTATTTACGGTTCTCTATGGAAACCTTTCTTTCACTGAGATGCTTGAAAAAGTGAAAGGAGCGGGTGTGCAAGCAGTGGAAATCGGAACGGGCGGCTATCCTGGGGATGCGCACTGTCCAAGACAAGAACTTTTAACAAGCGCGGAAAAACGTAAGCGGTATCAAGAGGAGCTTGAACAGCGTGGTCTGCTCCTTGGTTCATTTAGTTGTCATGGCAACCCCTTGTCTCCGGATGAAGCATTTCGAAAAGAGAGCGATCAAGCGCTTCGTGAAACGATTGAACTGGCAGGGAAAATGAACGTTCCCGTCGTCAACTGTTTCTCGGGAACAGCAGGTGATCATGAAGGGGCTAAATATCCGAACTGGCCTGTCGCCCCTTGGCCGAACGAATATCGTCACATTCTTGAATGGCAGTGGGAAGAGAAGCTTATCCCGTACTGGAAGGAGATTGGTGAATGGGCCGAGACGCATGGCGTGAAGGTGGCGTTAGAACTCCACGGCGGTTTTCTCGTCCATACGCCGTATACCCTGCTCACATTGCGTAAAGCGACGTCTCCGGCGATCGGGGCTAATTTAGACCCGAGCCATCTTTGGTGGCAAGGAATTGACCCTGTGGCTGCGATCAAAATTCTCGGACGTGAGGGTGCGATTCATCATTTTCATGCAAAGGATACTTTTATTGACCAAGAGCAAGTCAATATGTATGGATTAACCGATATGCAACCATATACGCATATTCAAACTCGAGCATGGAATTTCCGCTCAGTCGGCTGCGGCCATGATATACATGAGTGGACGCAGATGATTAGCGCTTTACGCACATACGGTTACGATCATGTGATTAGCATTGAGCACGAAGATCCGCTTATGTCCATAGATGAAGGATTTGAGACGGCGGTTCGCAACTTAAAACCGCTGCTCATTAAAGAAAAACCGACCGAGATGTGGTGGGCTTAAGGGAATAGGTATGATTTGTAAAAAGGATCACCGTCATATGGACGCGATGATTCTAACGGTGAGGAATGATGTCACATGGCGACGATTAAAGAGGTAGCCCAATTAGCTGGATTATCGCGAACAACGGTTTCTCGTGTCATAAACAACCACCCATACGTTTCCGATGAGAAACGACAACAGGTTCTCGATGCGATGAAGCAACTTGGCTATGTTCCAAATTCCTCTGCACAGAGATTGAGGCGAAATAAAACGGAGACGATCGCCGTTGTCATCTCGCGCATCGTGAATCCTTTTTTTAGTGGATTAGTTGATGAAATGGAGCGTGTTGCTTCAGAACACGGCTATCAGCTTATTCTTTGCAACACGAGACAGAGCAAGGAAAAAGAATTAAGCTATTTAGAATTGTTGCGAACGAAGCAAGTCGACGGGATCATCATGGCTTCAATGCAAAATGAATGGGAAGTAATCGAGCCCTATACGGCTTACGGACCGATGGTCGCCTGCAACGAATATCGCCCGGGAATGTCGATCCCTCTCGTTCGTTTAAATCAAGAGGAAGCGGGTTATGTGGCGACTAAGCACCTTCTAGAGCTAGGGCATAGGAAAATTGCGTGTCTTGCTGGGAATAAGGCGATCCCGTTATCGGAAGATCGAAAAGCTGGCTATCTCCGTGCTTTACAAGAATACGGAATCAAGGCGAAGGAGGAGTGGACTTATTACCACGCCTTCTCCATTGATGACGGCAAGCGGTGGTTTCGCCTGTTTCAAACAATTGAAACAAATACCCGTCCGACCGCTGTGTTTACAGGAAGTGATGAAGTGGCGGCAGGGATCTTAAGTGAAGCGAAGGTCCACGGATGGAACATCCCAAAGGATTTAGCGATTGTTGGTTTTGACAACCAACAAATTGCCACCCTAGTCACCCCAAGATTAACGACCATTGAACAACCCATTTCTCTCATTGGTCGCCGAGCATTAGAGGTGATGTTTATGCTTCTTGATGAGCAGATAAACGACCTTCCTCCTTTTGAGGAACGTTTACCGTTCCGCCTCATTGTCAGGGAGTCGACGGTTCTTGCGATAAACATGTAAATTGAGTGAAAGAAATGGAAGAGTTTTGACCATGCTAGAACTAATAGACGCTTGAAAGGAGAAGCACTATGCGTTCTAGTATTCGTCCAGCTACGTTGGAGCAGCGGTTGCCTGTCTCACCATGGTTCGAAATCGGTGAGTTAATGGGCGAGCACCAAAGGCTTGAGCAAGAGGTCGTGTCCCCTAATGGAATAATGCCACATGACGCCAAACGGTCCCGCTGTAATCATAGAAGACAATAACCTATTGACACAGCTTGCGTTCATTCGTATGATAGTAAGCAACAACATACTGCGAATGGTTTCCGATGAAGAGGAAAAGTAATTAAGATCTGTTTTCAAAGAGAGGAAGGTCAGCGGCTGAAAGCCTTCTAAAACAGCCTTAATGAATGAACACCTTTGAGGAGTCTTTCTGAACGCAATCGTTAGTAGGAGAGAACGTAGGCAGGCGTTATCTGCATTTGAGTGGAAGCATGTCATATCATGCTTCAATTAGGGTGGCACCACGGGAATCAACTCTCGTCCCTGATGGATAATACATCAGGGGTGGGAGTTTTTTATTTGTCCTTTTACATAACGTCGCAAGATCAAAAAGGATACCCGTTATTTCGAATCTTCTAGGTTTGGGGACAAGCCGAGTTTTTCTAATAAAATGGAGGGAATAACAATGGCGATACAGATTCCGAGAGGAACACAAGACATACTGCCAGGAGATGTGGAAACATGGCAATGGATTGAGCAAAAAGCATACGACCTATGTCGGCGCTACAATTATCAAGAAATTCGCGTCCCGATGTTTGAACATACGGAGTTATTTTTACGCGGTGTCGGTGATACGACCGATATTGTGCAAAAAGAGATGTACACGTTTGAAGATCGCGGTGGGAGAAGCTTGACCCTACGCCCAGAAGGTACGGCTTCTGTCACACGCGCCTATGTTTCGAATAAACTATACGGACAAGCGAATCAACCGACGAAGTTGTTTTATATCGGGCCAATGTTCCGTTATGAGCGGCCGCAATCAGGACGGATGCGGCAGTTTGTTCAGTTTGGTGTAGAAGCACTAGGAAGCGCTGATCCTGCTATTGATGCAGAAGTGTTGGCCCTTGTGATGAGATTTTACGAAGAGCTTGGACTAAAAAATCTAAAGCTCGTGATCAATAGCCTAGGAGATACGGATAGCCGACTTGCCCACAGAGAAGCACTCGTCAACCACTTTAAGCCAAGAATTCATGAATTTTGCAACGATTGTCAGGATCGCCTAGAAAAAAATCCACTTCGCATCTTAGACTGTAAAAAGGATCGGGATCATGAGCTGATGGGAACGGCCCCGTCGATTCATGACTATCTATCCACAGAATCAAAGGCCTATTTCGAAAAGGTGCAATCGTATTTAACCGCATTAAATATTCCGTTTGTCGTTGATGCGACCCTTGTTCGTGGCCTTGATTATTACAATCATACAGCCTTTGAAGTGATGGTGGATGGGGAAGCCTTTGGTGCGATTACGACCCTTTGTGGTGGTGGTCGTTACAACGGATTAGTCGAGGAGATCGGTGGACCGGAAACACCAGGAATTGGGTTCGCCCTTTCGATCGAACGGGCGATTATGGCGTTGGAGGCTCAACAGGCTAAACCTGCCCACAACCAAGCGATTGATTGCTATGTTGTCACGCTAGGGGAAGCGGCCAAAGATAAAGGGGTCGAACTCGTCTATCAACTAAGAAATGCTGGCATTTCCGCAGAGAAAGATTATTTAGACCGGAAAATGAAAGGGCAACTAAAGGCGGCAGATCGCCTTCACGCGAAATGGACCGTTATTTTAGGCGAGGATGAGCTGGCGGTAGGTAAAGTCAATGTGAAAAATATGGAAACAGGAGAGCAGACAGATGTCGCGCTAACTGATTTAGTCTCACATATGAAACAACAAGTCGAAGGAGGAAACGAATCATGATCGGACGTACGCATCATTGCGGACAACTATCAGAGGAGCAAGTGAACGAGCGAGTTCAATTAAAAGGATGGGTGCAACGAAGAAGAGATTTAGGGCAGGTCATTTTTGTTGATTTACGGGACCGCTCGGGTGTCGTTCAGCTCGTGTTCAACAGCGATATTTCACAGGAGGCACTTGAGACAGCAGAGAAGGTGCGCAATGAGTACGTCCTTGATGTGGAAGGAGTTGTCTTAAAAAGGGACCCAAGTACAGTCAATGACAAAATTGCGACAGGAACCATCGAGGTTCATGTAGAGCGCCTGACAATTTTAAATAAAGCGAAATCACTCCCGTTTCAAATTGAAGCGAACACGGACGCGTCAGAAGACATTCGCTTAAAGTATCGTTACTTGGATCTTCGTCGTCCAGACATGCAGGAGACGATGAAGCTCCGTCATCAAACAACAAAGCTTATTCGCGATTTTCTTGATGGACAGGAGTTTTTTGAAATTGAAACACCCATGTTGACGAAAAGTACACCGGAAGGCGCTCGCGACTATTTAGTGCCGAGTCGGGTCCATCACGGGGAATTTTACGCATTGCCCCAATCACCGCAAATTTTTAAGCAACTTCTTATGGTTTCAGGGTTTGAGCGTTATTATCAAATTGTTCGCTGCTTCCGTGATGAGGATTTACGGGCTGATCGCCAGCCAGAGTTTACTCAAATCGATATTGAGACGTCCTTTATGGATAAAGAAGATTTGCTTACGATGACGGAAAACATGATGGCAAAAATCATGAAAGAAGTAAAAGGGCTCGACGTCGCTTTGCCGTTCCCACGAATGACGTATGACGATGCGATGAACCGATATGGCTCAGATAAGCCAGACACTCGTTTTGAAATGGAACTCATTGAACTGTCTGACATTGTGAAAGATAGTGACTTTAAAGTATTCTCAAGTGCTATCAAGAGTGGCGGAATTGTTAAAGGCCTAAACTTGAAAGGCGGAGCAGGAAGCCTGTCCCGTAAAGAGATCGACGGGCTTGCCGAGTTTGTCAAACCATACGGCGCGAAAGGGTTAGCTTGGTTGAAGGTAGAAGAAGATGAGCTGAAAGGCCCGATTGCGAAGTTCTTTGCAGGAGAGACTGGTGCTGAGTTACAGCAAGCGATGGGGGCAGAGGATGGAGACTTGCTGTTCTTTGCTGCTGACAAAAAGGAAGTCGTCTTCGATAGCCTTGGTGCTCTTCGCTTAAAGCTAGGTAAAGATTTCAACTTGATCGACGAGTCGAAATTTAACTTCCTATGGGTTGTGGACTTTCCACTTGTTGAATACGATGAAGAGGCGAAGCGATTCGTCGCCCTCCACCATCCGTTTACAAGTCCGAAGCAAGAAGATTTAACGAAGCTTGAAACAGATCCAGCGAGCGTTCGCGCCGATGCCTATGACCTTGTGTTAAACGGTTATGAGCTTGGAGGTGGAAGCCAAAGGATTTATCAGCGCCCGGTTCAGGAGAAAATGTTTGCGGCTCTAGGCTTCACAGAAGAGGGTGCCCAAAAAGAATTTGGCTTTTTGCTTGAAGCGTTTGAATATGGGACCCCGCCACATGGAGGAATTGCTCTTGGGCTTGACCGACTCGTCATGCTTTTAGCTGGTCGCTCGAACCTTCGTGATACTATTGCGTTTCCGAAAACAGCAAGCGCAAGTTGTTTGTTAACAGAAGCGCCAGGAGAAGTTAGTCTAGAACAACTGCTCGATTTAAATTTATCAATTATTGGTCATAAGCCAGATAAAGTAAACGTGTGATCAAAATCTTTTCATTGACAGGCGGATATTTCCTGCTTATAATGGCAATCAAGATCAAGTGAAAAGTGATAATAAAAAGACTTATCGAGAGAGGCAGAGGGACTGACCCGATGATGCCCGGCAACCCGTTTGTTAGCCAAGCAAACGAAGGTGCTAATTTCAGCAGAATGATTTCATTCTGGAAGATAAGCGAAGGCGAAAACCTTTCCTTATCGGAAAGGTTTTTTTGTTAGAGAGCCAAGTTTTTATAAAAATGGGCTCTACAATAAATGTTGGGGTTTTTGCACAAAAGAGGGCAAAAAAAATGCACGCAGGCTCCTTTATCCATTATCCTTGAATTGCCGAGAAACAAAGAAAGGATAGGAGCTGCGTGTACGATGAATTTTACCATGGATTTGCCCGGATTAAAAGGTGTGAAGGTCACAAAGATGGAGGAACGAGAGGACTTTATCGCGCTCCATGTAGAAATGCCGCGAACGCCTCATCGTTGCCCATCCTGCGGGGAGAGAACCGAGAGAATCCATGATTACCGCATCCAAAAAGTTCAACATCTCAAGCTCTTTGAACGGTGGGTGTATCTATTCTATCGAAAGCGCCGGTACGCGTGCAGATGCGGGAAGCGGTTTGCGGAGAAAGCCTGTTTTGTAGAGCGATATCAGCGTCAGACAGTAGAATGGAATCAAGCGTTTCGCTTACGGCTCATTCAAGGGAAGAACTTTACGGACACAGCGAATCAATTCCAAACGTCCGTGACAACTGCCATGCGCCGGTTTGATCAATTGGCGGCCCCCCTCGTGAAGAAGGTGGATCACCTTCCTCCTCGGATTGCGATTGATGATTACAAAGGGGATACGAATGCGGGGAAATATCAAGTGATCATTGCGGATGCAGATACACGGAAGCCACTGGATATCTTACCGGATCGTAAAGCCGATACGCTTAAACGATATCTTCAAGAGAAGGGTCATCATGTGAAAACAGTCGTGATGGATCTCAGTTATACCTTCAAGTCGGCTGTTCAAAAGGCCTTAGGCCACCCGCTCATCATTGGGGATCCGTTCCATTTCTGTCGTTACATCTACTGGGCTCTGGAAGGGGTTCGCCGCCGAGTGCAAAAAGCGTTCCATCCGTATCATCGAAAACGATGTAAACGGATCAAACATCTGTTTCAGAAAGAGAGAGAAGGACTGGATGATAAGCAAAAGAAGAAGGTGGAGCGGTACTTAGAGCTATCCCCTGATTTAAGGGAAGCGTATGAGCTAAAAGAACATTTTCGTCAGTGGTATCAAGAAGCGAAGATGCAAGGAAGGGAAGGACGAATGAGCGAGGTGAAACAAGGTCTCTACGCCTTTTACCGAAGAGTGGAGGCGAGCCCGTTAAAGGAGTTCCACCGAGCCATTCAGACGCTGAAGAACTGGCAGACCGAGATCTTGAATAGCCTCGCGTTTGGCTTAAACAATGGTTTTATTGAAGGACTGAATAATCAAACGAAGGTGATTAAGAGAAATGCCTTTGGTTTTCGGCGTTATGATCGCTTGCGAAACCGTATTCTCTTGCATCATCAATTCAAACATCAGACATTCGGGGTAGGATAAGAGGGGCTCGCCCTCCTATGCCACCCCAACATTTGACTAAGAACCTAAAAATGAGGAGAGGGCATACGAAAGGGGAAATAATCAGATGATTAAAGTTGGTGTGATCGGATTTGGCACCGTTGGGCAAGGTGTTGTCGAGAGTCTAGTTCAATTGGAGCGAGGATTAAGGAAAGAAGTTACTCTCGAAATGTTGCTTGTGACCAATCGGAGAAAGCATGAACATAGTGAACAGTACGCCCTTGTAACAGACGATTGGAAGACATTTGCTGCTCGTCATTATGATGTGGTATTTGAGGCGGCTGGTGGAATTGAGCCAGTGTATGATTATGTCCGCTTCTTTTTGAAAAAAGGCGTACCCGTCGTGACCGCAAACAAAAAACTCGTTGCTGAAAGAGGAGAGGAACTGGAACGGCTAGCTGCCGAAAACGACACGTACCTTTGTTACGAGGCAGCGGTAGCCGGAGGAATCCCGATTTTAAATGCCATTAAAGGTACGCTAGCGACGACTTCCTTTACATCAGTAGCGGGGATTTTAAATGGAACGACAAACTATATTTTAACAGGGATGATTGAGCAAAACCGACCGTTTCAAGACATGCTGGAGGAAGCCCAGGCCAAAGGGTATGCAGAGGCTGATCCAACGGACGACATTGAAGGATATGATGCATGGTATAAAATCCGAATATTAGCACGACTTTGTTTTGGGATTTGGTCAAACCGTGACGACATTTCGCGAAGCGGACTACATGACGTGCTCGACTGGCACGTCGAATTAGGTCAATCACTAGGGCTCACGTTAAAGCTTGACGGTAGAGCCTCTGTAAAAAATAACACCATTATTGGGTCTGTTGCACCTGCCTTTTTTACAAACGATCATCCATTTAGTACAGTCTATGGCGTTACGAACGCTGTTGTCTTGGAAGGGAAAGCGATCGAGCGACTGCTGTTCACTGGACCTGGTGCAGGGAAGGAGGCGACGGCCAACAGCATGGTCGAAGATTACTTGTTCCATGAACGATACAAAGGAGAACGTCAACCGATGCTCATAAAAGAAAAAGAGCAAAACAGGATCGCGAACGTCCTTGTCATGGTTGCTGCTCATGAAAAAAAGGAAGCAGAAAAGGTGGTAGAGCACTTACCGTGTCAACGGATCAATACATTTGCGGCGGACGAAGGCGAAGCGTGGTGGCTGAAGGTATATGAGGATGTTATCCCATTCATTTCGAAGCAGCTAGGATTAAGTCTCTATCGTGTTTATGGGGCGTTTGAAAAACAGCTAGCTACGACAAATATGCATCACCCTTCGTCAATCGGTGAAACGCTTGAACAAAAGGCTTAGGGTCATCTTTAATAATAAACGTGCGTACACCGCTGGTCGTATGAAGATAAAGATAGCCCATATCCTCTTCAGACTTACGGTAAGAAATATCTAAAATCTGCTTGAGCGGAAAGGTTTCTGATGATGTTACTAATTGATCAGGAAACAGGTGCATTTCAAACGTTTCCTCGATCGTTCGTTTTTCGATCCATCCTATTTCTTGCCTGATGAGAACATAGCGTTGACTTGCAAGACAGTCCATGTAAACCCTCCATAATCAGTAATGGATTTGCTATTTATCGTATCACAGTTACAAGGTGAGCGACAAAAGAAAACAATGACTGAAAATTGCGAAAAAAGATGGTGCACTCTTGCATAAGATGAGGTCTTTATGCTAGAATAAGGTCAGAAATTGAACAAAGAGTCCTGAGGTGTACGTGCATAACTGTACGTTTTGAGCCAACACTTTTGAATAAGGGAGCTTGTTGTCTCCTCATGGATTACATGCCCTTTCTCATAGATGAGGGACGTAAGAAGTGATGAGCAGAGCACCCACCTGCCGAGGGCAGGTTCAAAACCAAAGTTTTCGACGGCACATTTGGGACTCTTTCACACACTGTATTTTGAGCCTAAGGGGGACACACCCTTAGGTTTTTTTACGCTTAAGAGAGTAAAGCGATCGCTTCCGCCATAAGTAAGACCAACCTCAATGAACCCCTTTTTAACTCATATTCGTTTCCCCAGAATCCAGCGTTGAGGTCTTTGTTTTTTCGATCTGTTATGATATAGTCATTTCCGTAAAAGGATTGACGCATGTGGAAGGAGAAGAAGGAATGTTGCACCAATTTTCAAGAAATGAACTTGCCATCGGACACGATGGATTAGAGCGCTTAAAGCAATCGACGGTTGCGGTTTTAGGAGTTGGCGGAGTGGGCTCGTTTTCCGTAGAGGCATTAGCCCGTTCCGGTGTCGGCCGCATCGTCATCGTTGATAAAGATGATGTGGATATTACAAATGTGAATCGTCAAATTCACGCATTGCTATCGACGGTCGGAAGGCCAAAAGTAGACTTGATGAAAGAACGAATTTCCGACATAAATCCAGAGTGTGAAGTCATTGCCTTAAAAATGTTTTACACAGAAGAGACATATGAGCAGTTTTTCAGCTACGAGCCAGACTACGTCATTGACGCCAGTGACACGATTACGTACAAGATTCATCTTATGAAAGAATGTCTCAAGCGGAACATTCCGATCATCTCGAGTATGGGTGTTGCTAATAAGATGGATCCGACTCGTCTGCGAATTGCGGATATCTCGAAAACGAGCTATGATCCGATTGCAAAGGTGATTCGCACCCGCTTACGCAAAGAGGGGATTCATAAAGGGATCGAAGTCGTTTATTCCGATGAGCAGCCAATTCGAATCAGAGAAGACATTCGCAAAGAAATTGTCCCAGAGGCTGCCGAAAGTGGAAAGATACGAAAGGCGAAAATGCCACCATCCTCTAATGCGTTCGTTCCGTCGGTTTCTGGATTATTCATGGCCGGTCACGTCATCAGCAAACTTCTCGATGGCATTGAAATCCAGCGTTAATACAACACAAAGCCCACTCAGTCACTCATGACCGAATGGGTTTTGTTTCGTTATTTTGCGATTTTTTCTAAATTACCGTTTTTATCCATCTTAAATGCTTGCGTCGAGGCTGGTTCGTCGTCTTGTAAAATCGCCATCCGCCGCGCACGATTCATAATTTGGATCATTGATTGATAATCTTCTTCGATGATACTATGCTCTTGTTTGATTTTTTGTAGTTCTTTTTCAAGCTCTTTGTTTCGTTCTTGAAGCTGTTCATTTTGTTTCATCAGCTCTTCTTGCTCTTTACGCGTTTGTCCGTCTGCTACTTGATGGGTTGCTAACTGCTGTAAAAATTCAATTACCATCGGTAGTGTAAGAGATGTAGCCTCACCAGTTAACACAACTGGTTGTTGGCTCGCTGTAGGATATAGCTGATAGGCATAAGATGCTGCACGTTTTCGGCGCTTTCGTTCCTTTTTCGCTTCCGCAATTTGTTTTACATAACGCTGACGGACAACAGCATTCCAGCGGAATCCGCAGGCTGCAGATGTCCGGTTTAATACGTCACCTACTTCATCAAAGGCACGTAATTGGGTGCTTCCTTCTTCAATATGTTTTAGTACGGTTTCCGCTAAGAAAACATCATCTTCATGAGACCATGCATCTTGTCTTACTTTCATTCTGGATCATCTCCTCATTAAATCATTGTCTAGTTGTATCGTTTCCAAGAATATGAAGAGATATACCAGTATGATAGAAAAATGCTAGCTTTCTTTTGAAAATGTTGATTTTCTAAGCTTCTCATAGACATCTGCTAAGGCATCTTCAAACTTGCCTGTTCGCTTGGGCTCATAGTATGCTCGACTTTTTAAGGAATCAGGTAAATATTGTTGTTTAACCCAACCACGTTCATAATCGTGTGGATATTTATAGCCAATTCCTCGTCCGAGTTGTTCAGCCCCTTTATAGTGGGCATCTTTTAAATGGGCTGGAACGCTTCCGACATGACCTTTACGAATATCGGCAATCGCTGCATCTAAAGCAACATAAGCAGAATTCGACTTAGGGGAGAGGCAAAGTTCAACCACAGCATTTGCCAGCGGGATGCGGCCTTCTGGGAAGCCGAGGCGCTCTGCTGCTTCAATGGCCGCAAGGGTCCGCGGCCCTGCCTGTGGGCTGGCGAGCCCAATATCTTCGTATGCAATCACAAGTAAACGACGGCCAATGCTTACTAAATCTCCCGCTTCAATGAGTCTTGCAAGGTAGTGAAGAGCTGCATTGACATCACTGCCGCGAATCGATTTTTGAAAAGCGGATAAAACATCATAATGGGCATCACCATCTTTATCATGATGAAAGCTTTTTCGTTGAATGCACTCCTCTGCAACAGATAATGTAATTTCCTTCTCTCCCTTAACATTCGGTTGGGTCGAGCGTACGGCAAGCTCTAGTCCATTTAAAGCAGAGCGTACATCTCCGCCACAAGCGAAGGCAAAATGCGCCAACGCCTCGTCGGAAATGACAACAGGCTCCTCCCCAAGTCCGTGTGTTTTATCCGTCAAGGCTCTTGTTAAGGCAACTTTAATCTCATCCGTCGTTAGTGGAGTGAGTTCAAAAATTTGGCAGCGGCTACGGATCGCAGGATTGATGGAGTGGAACGGATTGGCTGTTGTCGCTCCAATTAAAATAAGCAGCCCTTTTTCTAGGTGAGGCAAGAGAAAGTCTTGCTTCCCTTTGTCGAGGCGGTGGACTTCATCTAAAATAAGAATAAGTTGGCCAGACATTTTTGCTTCCTCAACGACAATTTCCATATCTTTTTTATTGTTGACGACTGCATTCAACAACTTATAATGAGTATCTGTACTGCCGGCGATGGCTTGAGCGATCGATGTTTTTCCGACTCCTGGAGGTCCGTATAAAATCATCGATGAAAGCTGCCCAGCATTCACCATGCGACGGATAATTTTTCCTTCACCAACTAAATGTTGTTGACCAATCACTTCATCAATGTTCGATGGCCGCATTCGATAGGCTAATGGCTGTTTTTTCATGTAACGTCACCTACAATGTTTAAGTCTGTCTCAAGTGTAAAACATCTTGAAGAAAAAACCAATGCAAACGCAAACCGTGTGAGATGATACCAATTTGAAAACAATTCATGCTATAATGGCAAGGACTTCAAGAGAGAGAAGGGTATTCAGAATGTTATCTGAAACGGAGTGGAGAACGAAACGCTTACTTTTACGTTGGCTTATTTTCATGATCGGCCTGATCGTCATGTCCTTTGGGATTGCTTTGATGATTCGTGCCAATTTAGGAAGTGCTCCATGGGATGTCCTACATATCGGTTTAACGATGCAGTTTGGCTTAACGGTCGGATCGTGGTCGATTATTATGGGTTTTTGTATCATTGGTCTGACTGCTTGGTTAACGAAGGAATGGCCGCAGCTAGGAGCGTTTGTAAACATGCTTTTAGTTGGTGTGTTCATCGATATCTTTTTATGGATGATCCCTCCATTTGAAGGGTTTGTCGTCCAACTGATCGCTTTGATCGTTAGTATTATAATTATCGGATATGGTATCGGTTTATATATCGCACCGAATTGTGGGGCAGGTCCACGGGACAGTTTAATGCTAGCCATCGCTGAAAAAACGGGATGGAAGGTGCAGTATGCAAGGGGCGGGATGGAAATACTCGTACTCACAGCAGGCTGGCTATTGGGTGGACCGGTATTTCTCGGGACGGTTCTGTTTTGTTTCGGGATCGGAACGATTGTCGGGTTTACGCTACCCCAATGCAAAGCGTTCGTAGATTACTTATTAGAAAGAGGGATTCGTTATGAAAATATCCACGAAAGGGCGTTACGGACTTACCATCATGATGGCGCTCGCGAAAAAATCAGGTGAGGGTCCAATTTCGCTAAAATCGATCGCGAAAGAGCATGACTTATCAGAACATTATTTAGAGCAATTAATAGCACCGTTACGTAACGCTATGCTTGTAAAAAGCGTTCGGGGTGCTTACGGAGGATATATGTTAGCAAAAGAGGCATCAGAAATTACCGCTGGGGATATCATTCGCGTGCTTGAGGGGCCGATTAGCCCGGTGGAAGTGATGGAGAACGAAGAACCGGCCAAAAGAGATCTATGGATTAAAATTCGCGATGCGGTCAAGGAAGTGTTGGATAGTACCACATTGGAAGATTTAGCGAATTATGAAGATAAAGGTGACCAAGAATATTATATGTTCTATATTTAGCATTTGAAGAGGGTGTGTGTAACTATGGAGCCGATTTATTTAGATCACGCGGCAACATCACCGGTTCATCCAGAAGTGATCCAAGCGATGCTCCCCTATTATGAGGAGCAATTCGGGAATCCGTCTAGCATTCATCAGTTTGGGCGCAGAGCGCGTCAAGGAGTGGATGAGGCGAGAGGGACGATCGCGAGGCTCCTTCAGGCGGACCCTTCTGAATTCATTTTTACGAGTGGTGGTACAGAAGCCGATAATTTAGCGATTTTTGGCTATGCTTATCAACATCGGGGAAAAGGAAATCATATTATTACGAGTCAAGTAGAACACCATGCGGTTCTTCATGCATGTCAAGAGTTGGAACATCAAGGTTTCGAAGTGACGTACGTACCAGTCGATCAAACGGGACGCGTTTCGGTAGAAGACGTTAGGCAAGCGTTACGCGATGACACCATTCTCGTAACACTCATGTATGTGAATAATGAAGTTGGGACGATTCAACCGATTGCTGAGATCGGTGCCTTGCTTCAAGACCATCAAGCGGTGCTTCATACAGATGCTGTTCAAGCGTTTGGCGCAATCTCAATTGAGCTTGACCATCTTCCTGTCGATATGCTGTCAGTATCTGCACACAAAATTAACGGCCCAAAAGGTGTTGGTCTTTTGTATGTTCGAGATGGGGTTGTCCTGAAGCCGGCTTTATATGGCGGGGAGCAAGAACGGAAGAAGCGAGCAGGTACGGAAAATGTTGCAGCGATTATCGGTTTTGCTAAGGCGGTGGAAATAGCCATTGCCAATCGGGAAGAGCGGCAAAAAGCTTATTTCGATTATTGTCAAACATTCTTTGACCAGTTCCAACAAGAGGGCGTACAATTTGTCATGAATGGACACCAGACATGGCGCTTACCTCACATTTTTAATGTCAGCTTTCCTGGTGTTCATGTGGAAGCGCTACTCGTTAATCTTGACCTCGCGGGAATTGCTGCTTCAAGTGGCTCTGCATGTACGGCAGGATCGATCGAGCCTTCCCACGTCCTTGTGGCGATGCATGGAAGCGACTCAGAGCTTGTCACATCAGGTGTGCGCTTTAGCTTTGGTTTAGGCAATACGAAAGAGCATGTGCAATGGGCGGCAAAAGAAACAGCGAAGATTGTCAAACGACTTCAGGACCAAGAGGCGTTTATTCGATAAAAAACCCAAGACCAAAAGGTGGTGATGCAAATGGAAGCAAAACGACCAGAAAAGACGCGAGTCGTCGTCGGGATGTCAGGTGGGGTCGACTCATCTGTAACAGCCTTACTTTTAAAGGAACAAGGCTATGATGTCATCGGGATCTTTATGAAAAATTGGGACGATACAGATGAAAACGGTGTTTGTACTGCGACCGAAGATTATCATGATGTCGTTCAAGTATGTAATCAGCTAGGGATCCCATATTACGCGGTCAACTTTGAAAAAGAGTATTGGGACAAAGTCTTCACCTACTTTTTAGAGGAATACAAGGCTGGTCGAACGCCAAATCCAGATGTGATGTGTAATAAAGAAATTAAATTTAAAGCGTTCTTGAACCATGCGTTAACCTTAGGTGCAGACTATGTAGCGACAGGTCATTATGCGCAAGTAAAAAATGTCGATGGCCAATATCAATTAATTCGCGGGAAAGACCCGAACAAGGATCAGACGTACTTTTTAAACGCGTTAAGTCAGCAACAGCTGTCAAGGGTTATGTTTCCTCTCGGCCATTTAGAGAAAAAAGAAGTACGTGCCATTGCGGAACGGGCAGGGTTAGCAACGGCGAAGAAAAAAGATAGCACCGGGATCTGTTTTATCGGAAAACGGGATTTTAAAGAATTTCTGAGCTCCTATTTACCTGCACAGCCAGGAGAGATGCAAACGTTAGACGGTGAAGTGAAAGGCACTCATGACGGTTTAATGTACTACACGCTTGGCCAAAGACAAGGGTTAGGGATCGGTGGTTCAGGAGAGCCTTGGTTTGTGATCGGAAAAAACCTTGAAAAAAACATCTTATATGTAGGACAAGGCTTCCATCACCCAGGGTTGTATTCGGAAGGGCTACGCGCGATTAAGGTGAATTGGATTTTGCGAAGAGAAAGCGACGAGCCGTTTGAATGTACAGCGAAGTTTCGTTATCGTCAGCCAGATCAAAAGGTGACGGTCTATCCACAGAGCGATGGAGCCGTAGAAGTCCTGTTTGCCGAGCCACAACGGGCGATCACACCAGGACAAGCAGTTGTCTTCTATGATGGCGATGTCTGCCTTGGCGGCGGGACAATTGATCACGTGTTGAAAAAGAAAGAGGATCGGGAAAGCGCCTGACGTTTTCCCGCTTTTTCTGAACATTGAACTACACAAAATGGACAGGAGAATGATGGGCCGGGCATGGCGTATGTGCTCGGCTTGATTTCCATCTTTTGGAACCGTGAGGGAAAACCATGAGTAAGGGGGAAACGAAATGAACTTTCATGAGCAAGGAGTTCGCTACATGCGAGAAGGGAACTATGAAGAGGCGGCGAAGGCATTTAATGCAGCAATTGAAGCCAATCCGAGTGATCCAATTGGGTTTGTGAACTTTGGGAACCTTCTTGGAATGGTAGGAGAACTGGACAAGGCGCTTATCTTTTTTGATAAAGCCATTGGCCTTCAAGAAGATTGCGCTCCTGCCTACTATGGGGCTGGGACGATTTATTATAAGCAAGAAAAGTTCGAGGATGGGGCAAAAATGTTTAAGCAGGCGATTGCCCACAAATTAAACGAGACTGATGTTTATTTCATGCTCGGTATGTGCTATTACCAATTAGGTGCGCTTCCCCATGCCCAGGCTAATTTCCAGCGCGCACTTGAGCTTGATTCGAATGATGTGGAAGCCCGTTTCCAGATTGGGCTTTGTCTTGCTCAACTGGAACAGGTTGACGAAGCGATTAAACATTTGCAACTTGTCGTAGAACATGTCCCTAATCATGCGGATGCTCACTTTAATCTTGGAGTAGCTTATGCCTACAAAGATCGACTGGAAGAAGCTTTGGCTCATTTTGAACGAGCGATACATATTCAGCCGGAGCATATTCTAGCCCATAACGGTAAAAAAACGGTGGAAGAAGTGTTAAATAAAGGAGCGAACGAAGCATGACGGATGGGCGCTCATTGACCAATGAAAATGAGCACCTCGAGAAAAGCTATCTCAAAGGGGAAGTCGTTCAGATCATCTTTCGGAACGAAGAGAACCAGTACACGGTTGCGCTAGTTCGTGTCCACGAGTCGTCTGATGATGTGAAAGAGAAAACGATGACCGTGGTTGGTTTGCTACCGAAGCTAGAAGTTCATGATACGTTTACCTTTTATGGTTCTTTCAAAGAGCACCCTCGTTTCGGTGAACAGTACGTTGTGGACGACTTGCGCCGCGAAGTACCGAAAACGTCACAAGGGATCATTCGTTATTTGTCGAGCGACAGATTTCCAGGCATCGGAAAAAAGACAGCTCAGCAAATTGTAGATACACTTGGAGAACAAGCGTTGTCACGAATTGTAGAGGATGAATCGGCCCTTGATGCCGTACCAAAGCTTTCAAAAGAGAAAGCGAAACTGCTTCGAGAACAGCTTTTAGAGCAGCAAGGTTTTGAACAAGTTTTGACCACTTTATCCGATTACGGGTTTGGGGTGGAGTTGTCGATGAAAGTATTTAATGTCTACAAGCTTCACGCCCTTGAAATCATTCGCACGAATCCATACCAACTCATCTATGATGTGGAGGGAATAGGATTCCGTCGTGCAGATCGTCTTGGAGCAGCCATTGGCATTAAAGGCAACCATCCCGACCGAATTCAAGCCGGCTGTCACTTCGTTTTACAAGAGTGGTGCTTACAAGAAGGGCACATTTTTTTGACGAAGGAAGCGCTCATTCCTAAGATTATTCAGCTTTTATCATCACCAGCTGAGCCGATTGAGGAGCAGGGTGTATTAGAGCAAATGCAAATGATGGAAGAAGAAGGAGCTCTCATAGTTGAAGAGGAGCGCGTGTATATAAAATCGTTATACTTTGCAGAAAAAGGAATTGTATCAAGCATCGTTTCGCTACTTCATCAGGAAGTACAAGAGGAGTTCCCTGCTTCAGAATTTTTGCAAAAGCTAGGAGAGTTGGAGGAAGAGCTGAAAATTGAATATGCCCCGTCTCAACGGGAGGCGATTGAAACAGCCCTTTCTTCACCGTTTATGATTTTAACCGGAGGGCCTGGGACGGGGAAAACGACGGTCATAAAAGGGATTGTGGAGCTGTATGCCCGCCTTCACGGACTTTCGCTTAATGTCGCTGATTATCCGAAAGGGACTTCCTTCCCAATATTACTCGTGGCCCCGACTGGCCGGGCAGCCAAACGGATGAGTGAAGCGACAGAACTGCCAGCCACGACAATCCACCGTTTATTAGGATGGAAAGGTGCCAATAGTGGCTTTGACAAAAATGAACACGATCCCCTAGAAGGTGAGCTCCTAATTGTGGATGAAGTGTCGATGATGGACGTGTGGATTGCTAACCAGCTGCTAAAATCCGTACCGAAAGGGATGCAAGTCATTTTTGTTGGCGACCAAGATCAGCTTCCATCTGTTGGTCCAGGCCAGGTGATGAGAGATTTGCTTACCTCGGGTGTCGTTCCTACGGTGGAGTTAACGGATATCTATAGGCAAGCGGAAGGGTCCTCAATCATTGATCTAGCGCATGCCATAAAATCAGGTTCATTACCAAATAACATTGTAGAGCCAATGAAGGACAGGCGCTTTTTTCCGTGCAGACCGGAACAAGTAAAGGAAGTGATTGGGCAAATTTGTCGTGGGGCAAAAAGCAAAGGCTATACTGCTAAAGACATCCAAGTGCTCGCGCCAATGTATAAAGGAAATGCTGGAATTAATGAATTGAATGCCATGCTTCAAGAATTGTTCAATCCAGCGAGTGAGCAGCGGAGAGAGTTACGGTTCGGGGATATCATATACCGCACAGGGGATGTTGTCTTACAGCTTGTAAACAATCCTGATGAGAATGTCTATAATGGGGACCGAGGGGAAATTGTGGCCATCTTATTTGCCAAGGAAACGGTGGAAAAACAAGACCAAGTCGTCATTTCTTTCGATGGCGTGGAAGTGATTTATTATCGTAAAGATTTATCACAGATTACTCATGCGTATTGTACATCCATTCATAAAGCACAAGGAAGTGAATTTCCTACGGTCGTCATGCCGATCATCCGCAACTATTCACGGATGCTAAAGCGGAACCTTTTGTACACAGGAATAACGAGAGCGAAGCAATATTTATTAATGTGCGGGGAAGTTTCAGCGATGGAACGAGCGATTCAAGAATTAGATGAAGACGGCCGGAATTCTATGCTGAAGGAGAAGCTTCAGGCAGTACTGGGAAAAGACAACGGACATGACCTAAAGGACGATTGCTTACACTAAAAAATGTTCGGGAAGGTGGCGATACTTTGCGAACATTTGCCTCACTTGAAGGATTGCCAGTCATCGACAGGCAGACAGGCAATGAGCTCGGATCGGTGATGGATGGGATCATCGCTCCAGATCGGATGATGGGTTTTCTCGTCAACAAAAACGGTTGGTTCCATCGCCATCAATGGCTCCCACTTGATCATATTATTAGTCTTGGTACAGACGGAGTAATGATTGAAGCAAAAGGCCTTTCCAAAGAAATTTCGACAAATGGGGGAGCGGCTTATCCGCTCATGCATGGACAGCATAAATTGCAAGGGAAACCTCTCATTACAGAGGAGGGGGAACGGCTCGGCTTAGTGCAAGATGTATATTTTCTGGAAAAAGCGGGCAAGATCGTAGCGTATGAAGTTACCGAAGGTCTGCTTGCTGATATAACAGAAGGGCGAAAAGTCGTGCGCAGCAATGGACCTGTAACGGTAGGCAAAGATGTTTTGATTGTGTCTATGTAGAGGAGGTCCAGTCCATGCAATGCCCCAACTGTCAGTCGAAAGATATTGGAAAGATCGGTACGCACCAATATTATTGCTGGAATTGTTTTGTTGAAATGACGTTAACGAAGGGAAAGCTATCCCTTCATCAGGTGGAAGAAGATGGGACGTTGAGCTCGTTGGATGATCTGTTTGAGGATCACGATTTGCAAATCGGGTCGTAGCAGATGATTGGAAAGTCGCCAAATGAAGACGTGGAGGTGACGTGCTAATGCGTACAGCAGCTTGGACATCACTTGTTGCTCTTGGAGTAGGAGCAGCTGCGTATTCGATGAGCGACCGTAGAACTAAAAGACGAATTCAGCGATATATCCAACCTATTACCCAAATGAACATGGGAAGTGGTTGGAGATCGATTCGTCGCCAGATTTCAAGAACTTGGTCTTAGTGTTGTGTTAAGGACTGAGCCGTATTTTTGGTTCAGTCTTTTTTTGCTTTAAAAGGACTGAACCTTTTATCAGGAGTGTAAGAAAGCAGCCGAAAAACTATTTAACGTTAAAAAGATACGTTTTGCAAAAATGAGATCTGACCAAGGGAATTTGCGTAAATTTAAATGATTCGATGCACACTAACAAATAAATCGATGACGGGGTTTATGCGAGAGGTGTGGCATGGAACGAGATCAACACATTCGAATCATTTACAAATTAATAATCGTTCTCCTGGTTCTTCTCATCATTTACGTTGTCGTGCAACTAGCCGATCTCTGGGTACCGTTTGTATACGTACTGAAACGGCTCTTAATCCCCCTTGGTCTCGCTGCAATCATTACCTATTTATTTCACCCGCTAATTGAAGCCATGCATCGCCGCGGAATGGGTAGAGGCTTAGCCGTATTACTCGTGTTCGGTGCAATGATTGCCTTGCTTGTTTGTTTTGCTGTCGTTGGCGCCCCATACGTACTTCAGCAAATAGAGGAGCTGACGACATCCTTTCCTACGGTCATGAAAGATGTGGAGGGAACGGTGTCAAAAATGGAATGGCAAATTCAGCAACTCCCACATCCTTTCCACAATCAGGCGGAAAATTGGCTTAACCACCTTTGGAAAAAAGCAGGTAACCTTTTAGGACAAATGGAGCGGGTGATCGTCGTTTTGATTCAATCGATGGTGTTATTGATTACAGTCCCTTTTCTTGTTCTATATTTTCTAAAGGATTTCGATCTGATTGAACGAGCGGCATGGTATGTGACTCCTCGGAAATGGCGGCCTAGTTTAAAACGGTATGTCCGCGACGTGGATCGCTCATTCGGTCGGTATATTCGCGGGCAATTGCTCGTGGCACTGTCTGTTGCCGTTGTTTCAATGATGGCGCTTTGGCTGATCGGGGTTCCTTATCCGATCCTTCTCGGTGGCTTTATTGGTGCGACAAATATTATTCCTTATTTTGGTGCATTTATCGGGGCTGTCCCCGCCCTCGTATTCGCGTATTTTGAGTCATGGCCTGTCCTTTTAGCAACAGCGATTGCCCTGTTTCTCCTCCAGCAATTAGAAGGGAACGTGTTATCCCCGCTCATTGTTGGTCATTCCCTTCACCTCCATCCGATCACGATTATCTTAGCGTTGCTTGTAGGCGTTGAAGTCGGCGGGGTAATCGGCTTAATTTTAGCGGTTCCGATTCTCGCAGTTTTAAAGGTAACGTTTATTCATTTGCGTCTTCACGTTAGTAAAGTTGACAGGGAGGTGTAACGTTTTTTATAATATAGGTGCAAAATGGAAAACAGGCAATACGTTGATGGAACGAGTACGTTGCAGACCATCCAAAAACGCCTACATAGCTAGTGCGCAATCAGAGAGGTTGTTCCTTGGCTGAAAGAACAACTGGATGAAGGGTAACGGAAGGCTACTCCGAAGTGCAGGAAAACCCTGCCGTTTGCTGCGTTAAGGCTTAAAGTGATGGACCTATGTCCATAATTAGGGTGGTACCGCGTGACTTCAGCTCTCGTCCCTTCATCAGGGAGAGGGCTTTTTCTTATGGAACCAAAGCCCACATATAGGAGATAAAGGAGTGTACCTGAAATGAAATATCTTACGTCAGCACAAGTTCGACAAATGTTTCTCGACTTTTTTAAAGAAAAAGGACATGATGTAGAACCGAGTGCTTCTCTTGTACCCCACGACGACCCATCTTTGCTCTGGATCAATAGTGGGGTGGCCACATTAAAAAAATATTTTGACGGGCGCGTGATTCCTGAAAACCCACGCATTACAAATGCGCAAAAATCGATTCGGACGAACGACATTGAAAACGTAGGAAAAACAGCGAGACACCATACGTTCTTTGAAATGCTCGGAAACTTTTCGATCGGAGATTACTTTAAAGAAGAAGCGATCGAGTGGGCATGGGAATTTCTCACGAGCGAAAAGTGGATCGGTTTCGATAAGGAGAAATTATCGGTAACCGTCCATCCGGAAGATGACGAGGCTTACTCGTATTGGAAAGAAAAAATCGGCATTCCAGAAGAGCGGATCATTCGATTGGAAGGGAACTTCTGGGATATTGGTGAAGGCCCAAGCGGTCCTAATACTGAAATATTTTACGATCGTGGACGGGAATATGGTGATCAGCCGAACGATCCTGAATTGTATCCAGGTGGAGAGAATGATCGTTACCTTGAAGTGTGGAATCTTGTCTTTTCACAGTTCAACCATAATCCAGATGGAAGCTACACCCCATTACCGAAAAAGAACATCGATACAGGAATGGGGCTTGAACGAATGGTATCGGTGATTCAGAATGTGCCAACGAACTTTGAAACCGATTTGTTCATGCCGATCATCCGTGCGACTGAAAAAATTTCTGGAACGGAATACGGAAGCCATCACGAAGCGGACGTCTCGTTTAAGGTCATTGCCGACCATATTCGTACCGTAACTTTTGCCATTGGGGACGGTGCGCTCCCTTCCAACGAAGGGCGTGGGTATGTATTGCGCCGATTGCTACGCCGTGCGGTTCGTTATGCGAAGCAGATCGGGATTGATCGTCCGTTCATGTACGAGCTCGTCCCGGTTGTTGGTGACATCATGGTTGATTTCTATCCAGAAGTGAAAGAGAAAGCGGCTTTTATTCAAAAAGTGGTAAAAACAGAAGAAGAGCGATTCCATGAAACGTTAAATGAAGGGCTGTCTATCCTTGAAAAGGTGATTGATAAGGCCAAAAGCAAAGGGGCGTCGACGATTTCAGGATCTGACGTATTCCGTTTATACGATACGTACGGCTTCCCGGTTGACTTAACGGAAGAGTTTGTAGAAGAGCAAGGTCTACAAGTGGATCTTGATGGATTTGAAGCGGAGATGGAACGTCAGCGGGAGCGAGCCCGTACCGCAAGACAGCAAGCGGGCTCCATGCAAGTTCAAGACGAGGTGCTTGGCCAAATTACGGTAGATAGTACGTTTATTGGTTATAAGCAGCTGTCAACTGAAACGACGATTGAAACGATCGTCCTTGATAAAACAGTGGCAGACTACGTTGGAGCCGGTCAAGAGGCGAAAATGATCTTGAAGGAAACGCCTTTCTATGCAGAAAGCGGTGGACAAGTAGCAGACAAGGGGGTCATTCGTGGAGCGAATGGCTTTGCAGTTGTAAGTGATGTACAAAAAGCACCAAATGGGCAACACTTGCATACAGTTATCGTAAAGGAAGGGACTTTACAAGTAAACGATCAAGTGCAAGCTGTCGTAGAAGAAACGGAACGTAGCGGGATTGTGAAAAACCATACCGCCACGCACTTGCTCCACCGAGCGTTAAAGGATGTTCTTGGTGAGCACGTAAACCAAGCAGGTTCCCTCGTATCAGAGGAACGGCTCCGTTTTGACTTCTCCCACTTTGGACAAGTAACAGACGAAGAAAAAGAGAAAATCGAGCGGATCGTAAACGAGAAAATTTGGCAAGCCATCAAAGTGAACATTTCGACAAAGACCCTTGACGAAGCGAAAGCGATTGGCGCGATGGCCTTGTTCGGCGAAAAATACGGTGACATTGTACGCGTGGTTGAAGTGGGTGACTATAGCATAGAGCTTTGCGGAGGCTGCCACGTTACAAACACGTCAGAGATCGGTTTATTTAAAATCGTCTCTGAATCAGGGATCGGGGCAGGTGTTCGTCGGATCGAGGCGGTGACAGGAAAAGAAGCCTTTTTGTTTATGGCAAAACAGCTTGATTTATTAAAAGAAACAGCCGCAACCGTGAAAGCGAAAAACGTAAAAGATGTCCCTGTCCGTGTAGAAGCATTGCAACAACAAATTCGAGAATTACAACGGGAAAATGAATCACTCAACGCAAAATTGGGTAACATGGAAGCTGGAAGCCTTGTAAACGAAGTCCAGGAAATCGAAGGGGTCCCTGTATTAGCAAAAGCGATTAGCGGTGCGGACATGGATGGCTTGCGGTCGATCGTTGACAAATTAAAGCAAGAGATACCGTCTGTGGTGATCGTTCTGGGAACAGCAAGTGAAGGGAAAGTAAATATTGTGGCAGGGGTCACAAAGGACTTGATCAACAAAGGCTATCATGCAGGAAAGCTCGTAAAAGAAGTGGCGACTCGCTGCGGTGGCGGCGGTGGTGGAAGGCCAGATATGGCGCAAGCAGGAGGGAAGCAACCAGAAAAGTTACAAGATGCCCTCAGCTTTGTTTATGAATATGTGAAATCAATTTCCTAAATGAAGCAATTTATTGTACAATAAAGGAAACGAGGAAGTACGACCTAACGCAGTCGGTTGGTCAGAAAGAGGTGTTTGTGATGAGCTCTATGGACAACACGATGAAGTTTAATGTGAACGAAGAACCGGTCAGTGTCGACGTCCAAGAGGTTTTAATGTCAGTCTATGAGGCTCTTGAAGAAAAGGGGTACAATCCAATTAATCAGATTGTCGGCTACCTGCTTTCGGGAGATCCAGCTTACATCCCGCGCCATAAAGACGCGCGGACGCTCATTCGCAAGCTTGAGCGTGATGAATTAATTGAAGAGCTTGTCAAATCCTATTTATCACAGCACCGAAAGAGCTTAGAATGAGAACGTTAGGACTGGATGTTGGGACGAAGACAATCGGAATTGCTGTTAGCGATGCCCTTGGGTGGACGGCTCAAGGCTTGGAAACATGGAGACGATCTGACGCAACTGAACAGGCAGATTTTGAACATATTGCTTCTTTGGTAAAGGAGCACGAAGTAACAACGATTGTCATCGGATTGCCGAAAAACATGGATGGCTCCATTGGTCCAAGCGGTGAACGAAGCGAGACGTTTGCCGCTGAGCTTAGACGCTATGTACCATGTGAGATTGTTATGTGGGATGAGCGACTTACGACCACGGCAGCTGAAAGGATGCTCATTTCCGCTGATGTGAGCCGGAAAAAGCGTAAAAGCGTCATTGATAAAATGGCAGCCGTAATGATTCTTCAAGGATACTTAGACCGACAACAATTAAAATGAAAAGAGGTGCCGTATGGCTCAAGAAGAAAAAGAACGGATTGTTATCCCTGATGAAAATGGGGATGAACATCTATTTGATGAACTATTCAAATTTACAGTAGACGAAACAGGAAAATCCTATATCCTTCTTACACCAGTTGGTGAAGAGGAGGGAGAAGAGGAAGAAGCAGAAGTCTTTGCCTTCCGTTTTGAGGATCGTGAAGGAGAAGAGAACGACATCGCCTTGTTTCCAATCGAAACGGATGAAGAATGGGACATAGTGGAAGAAATGCTCAACACGTTTAGCGAAGAGTAATATTGATCGAAAGCAGGCCTTCATGGTCTGCTTTTTCCATTTGTACTGTTCATTCTCGAAAACCTAGAGCAATATTTAATCATGAAGTTTTTCTTAAATTTGGACATTCCTCGGAAAAGCTTGTCAAAAAAGGAGGGAAGTATAGTATAATGGATCGGTGGAAGGAGGAGAACCATGTCTGATTCCAACGAAAAGGCTCGAAATTCTGTTTTCGAAGAGCGGCTCGCTCAAGCGAAAATGGCTCGAAAGATCGTGTTTTTTTCTGTTCTAGGATTGGTGCTTATATTATTAATTGTGATAGGTAGTGGGTACCTATATGTGAAAAATGCGTTAAGTCCTATGGATCAAGAAAATAATGAAGAAATTGAAGTTACGATTCCTATCGGATCAACAACCACTCAAATTGGGTCAATTCTTGAAGATTCAGGACTCATTCGAAATTCGACATTTTTCCGCTATTATGTAAGGTATAAAAATGAATCTGGATTTCAAGCAGGGGAATATGTTCTGTCGCCGTCGATGACGATGGATGAAATAATCTATGAATTGAAGGATGGACGTATGCTTGAAGATCCTGCGCTCGTTTTTACAATTCCAGAAGGATTATGGTTAGAACAAGTCGTTAAGCTGATTGCGGAGCATACAGATCATGAAGTGGATGATATTATGGAAACGATCAATGATCGTGACTATTTAAACCAACTGATTGATCAATATACGATTTTAACAGATGACATTCTCGATGAAAGGGTTCGTCATCCGCTGGAAGGGTATCTTTTCCCAGCACGATACGATTTTATAGAGGAAAAGCCTGAGATAGAGACGATTATTGAAGCGATGATTTCACGAATGGAAAATGTACTCATGAAACATTCCGACATGCTAGAGGATAGTGAATATTCGGTGCATGAGATTTTAACTTTGGCCTCGATCATTGAGCGTGAAGCGCAAAAATCAGAGGATCGATACCTTATTTCAGGCGTCCTATATAATCGACTTGAGGAAGACATGATGTTACAAGTAGACCCAACGGTAGCGTATGCTTTAGGTGAACATCGCTACATGACTTCACATGCAGATCTTGAGGTCGATTCCCCTTACAACACATATCGATATAAAGGTATTCCTGTTGGACCAATTGGGAATCCTGGGGAAGACTCGATCGTAGCAGCTCTAGATCCAGAGGACACAAATTATTTATTCTTCTATGCTCGTTATAATGGCGAGGTCATTTACAATGAAACCTATGAGGCTCATAATGAAACTCATCAAAAATACCGCCATGAATGGGTTGAAGCACAGGAAGAGCAAGAGGAATCGTAATGGTGCAGGCATGAGACTTGGAACATGAGGGAAATACTTGACTTGAAAACTCGCCAACTGGCGAGTTTTCTTTGCAGGGATCGTCTAAAAGGACACACGACATGAAGATGAAAACATCCAATACAGCCATCCTGTCACTTGGGGTGTTGGCAAGTACAAGGGAGTGGAACATAATGATAGAAGAACGTCTGAAGCACTATTTAGAAAAACAAATACCTGCACGGGATCAGTATATTGAGCAAATGGAGCGAGAGGCCCACGAGCAGCAAGTGCCGATCATGGATTTACTTGGGATGGAGTCCCTTTTACATCTATTAAAAATGGCCGCACCGGCACGGATTCTTGAAATTGGTACAGCGATCGGTTATTCTGCGATCCGCATGGCGCAAGCTTTGCCAGAAGCAACGATCGTATCCATTGAACGAGATGAACGGCGGTATGAAGAAGCGCATAAGCATGTGAAGGCTTTAGGACTCGAGTCAAGAATCGAATTGTTGTTTGGCGATGCGTTGCAGTTAGGTGAAAAACTTGAATTATATCCCCTTTTTGATGTATTATTTATTGATGCTGCAAAAGGTCAGTACCGCCGCTTTTTTGACATGTACAGTCCTATGGTTCGTCCTGGGGGCCTTATTTTATCAGATAATGTGTTGTTTCGCGGTCTTGTCGCTGAGACAGACATTGAACATAAGCGTCACAAGCAATTAGCAACAAAAATTGATACCTATAACCAATGGCTGTTAGAACATCCTCAATACGACACGAGGATTTTCCCTGTTGGTGATGGGATAGCGATTAGCATAAAGAGAGAAACGAAAGGGGATACGGACGATGAAAAAGCCTGAGCTACTCGTCACACCTACTGATGTGGCTGCAGTTGAGCCGCTCGTGAAGGCGGGAGCAGATGCCATTCTCATTGGAGAGCAACGGTACGGCCTGCGCCTTGCGGGAGAATTTACGAAGCAGGATGTGCAAAAGGCAACCGTCATTGCTCAAGAGTTAGGGGCAAAAGTGTATGTCGCGATGAATGCTATTTTTCATAATGAGAAAGTGGACATGCTTGCTGAGTATGTTCGTTTCTTACGGGATACAGGGATAGATGGGATTGTCTTCGGTGATCCTGCAGTCCTCATGACCGTGCGAGAAGTTGCCCCTAATATGAAGCTCCACTGGAACACGGAAACGACTGCTACGAATTGGTATACGGCTAATTATTGGGGACGTAAGGGGGCCAAACGGGCCGTGCTTGCCCGTGAAATAAGCATGGATGCCATTGTAGAGATTAAAGAGCATGCAGAAGTGGAAATTGAAGTGCAAGTGCATGGTATGACAGCGATGTTCCAATCGAAACGGAAGCTTGTCGGCAACTACATGGAGTTCCAAGGGAAAAACTTAGAAGTGGAAAATCGCGATAAAAAACGTAACATGTTTTTGTACGACCCTGAACGAGAAGCGAAATATCCTATTTTTGAAGACGAAAATGGCACCCATATTATGAGTCCGAACGACATCTGTATTATTGACGAGCTAGAGGATATGATCGATGCTGGGATTGACAGCTTTAAGATTGACGGGATTTTGAAAACGACGGAATATATGGAGAAAGTAACCTCTCTTTATCGACAGGCGATCGATTTATGTGCAGACGATCGGGAGGCATATGAAGAGAAGAAGGAAGATTTTATAGAGGAAATCGAAGCGATCCAACCGGTGAACCGATCGATTGATACAGGTTTCTTCTTTAAAGAAACCGTTTATTAAAGGAGGGAAGAAAACATGCAAGCAATCGCGACAAAAACAGCAGAGGGGAAGCGGGTCATTACGAAGAAGCCAGAGCTTCTAGCTCCTGCTGGGAGTTTGGAAAAGTTAAAAGTTGCGATCCATTATGGAGCGGATGCTGTCTATATCGGGGGCCAAGAGTTTGGTCTTCGCTCCAATGCGGACAACTTTTCGATCGAAGAGATGCGTGAAGGCGTGGAATTTGCTAATAAATATGGGGCTAAAGTATATGTGACGACGAACATTTACGCTCATAACGAAAACATGGATGGTTTGGAGGAATATCTCTCGGCCTTGCAGGAGGTCGGTGTGACAGGTATTATCGTAGCAGACCCGCTCATTATCGAAACATGTAAACGAGTCGCACCAAAGGTAGAAGTTCATTTAAGTACACAGCAGTCCTTGAGCAATTGGCTAGCGGTGAAGTTTTGGAAAGAAGAAGGTTTACACCGTGTCGTGCTTGCCCGTGAAGTGGGACTTGAAGAAATGCTCGAAATGAAAAAACATGTGGACATCGAAATCGAAACATTCGTCCATGGCGCCATGTGTATATCCTATTCGGGACGCTGTGTATTAAGTAACCATATGACAGCCCGTGACTCGAACCGTGGAGGATGCTGTCAATCCTGTCGGTGGGATTATGATCTATACGAGCAACAAGATTCAGCGGAAATACCGTTATTTGCTGAGGGCGATGTACCATACACGATGAGTCCGAAAGATTTAAACTTAATTCAAGCGATCCCACAGCTTATTGAAGCAGGAATTGACAGCTTAAAAGTGGAGGGGCGCATGAAATCCATTCATTATGTCGCCACTGTCACGAGCGTGTATCGTAAAGTGATTGATGCGTACTGCAGCGATCCAGATAACTTTAAAATTAAACGTGAGTGGTTAGAAGAGCTTGAAAAATGTGCGAACCGTGATTTCGCACCGCAATTCTTTGAAGGAACACCAACCTACAAAGAACAGATGTATGGAATTCATCCAAAACGGACAAAGTATGATTTCGTTGGCCTTGTCTTAGACTACAACGAAAAAACAGGGATCGTCACCCTGCAGCAGAGAAACCATTTCAAACAGGGAGATGAAGTGGAATTCTTTGGACCTGAGATCAATCGGTTCACCCAAACAGTGGAGAAAATTTGGGATGAAGATGGAAATGAACTGGATGCCGCTCGTCATCCGTTACAAATTGTAAAATTTAAAGTGGATCAAAAAGTGTATCCACAAAACATGATGCGTAAAGAGGTACGATAATGGGGAAAAGACCAATCATCATCGGCGTAGCCGGAGGGACTGGCTCTGGAAAAACAACCGTAGCGAAGGAAATATTTTATCAATTTAATGAAAAATCGATCGTATTAATTGAGCAAGATGCATATTATAAAGATCAATCACAGTTAAGCTTAGAAGAACGCTTGCAGACGAACTATGACCATCCTCTTGCATTTGACAATGATTTGTTAATTGAACATCTGCATAGCTTATTAAACGGTCAAGCGATTGAAAAGCCAGTATATGACTACAAGCTGCATACACGTTCAAATGAAGTGATCCTAGTGGAACCGAAAGACGTGATCATTCTTGAGGGGATCTTACTACTTGAAGATGAACGGTTACGCGAGCTAATGGACATTAAACTGTTTGTTGATACAGATGCAGATATCCGCATCATTCGCCGAATGGTGCGCGATATTCGTGAGCGTGGGCGAACGTTGGAATCGGTCATCGAACAGTATACAAAGGTGGTCCGGCCAATGCATATGCAATTTATCGAACCGACAAAGCGTTATGCAGATGTAATCATCCCTGAAGGGGGACAAAATCGGGTAGCCATTGATTTAATGGTGACAAAAATTCGCGCAATTATTGAAGAAAAAGCCGTTTTATAATAGCATAGAGGGAAGCGAGGGTGAATCACCCCTTGCTTCTTTTCTACATAAGCTCCTTGTATAAGGGGTAAATAAAGGATTTCAGCAATGATTGTAGAAGTAACTTAAGAAGATTTATGAATGTGAATCTGTTTATTTTGTAAGGAATTGAGGAGTGAAAGGACATGGCAGAAGAAAAAAAGCATTACATGACACTTGAAGGGAAGAAAAAGCTAGAGGAAGAATTGGAATATTTAAAAACGGAACGACGTAAAGAAGTCGTTGAACGTATAAAAATCGCTCGTAGCTTTGGCGACCTTTCCGAAAACTCAGAGTACGACTCCGCGAAAGAAGAGCAAGCTTTTGTTGAAGGGCGTATTTCACAAATTGAGAAAATGATTCGCAATGCTGAGATTATTGAAGAAAGTGAAGGGGATGCAAACGTTGTATCCTTAGGGAAAACCGTTAAGTTTGTAGAAATCCCTGACGGTGAGGAAGAAGAGTATACGATCGTTGGAAGTGCAGAATCAGACCCGTTTGAGGGAAAAATCTCCAATGACTCACCGATGGCACAAAGTCTCCTTGGTCATACGATTGATGACGTTGTAATCGTCAATACTCCAGGCGGGGAAATGGAAGTAAAAATCTTAGAAATTCGATAACGTGAAGAGGAGGCGTTGCACAAGTGACGTCTCTTTTTCGTGGGATAAAGGAAAGAATAAGTCTCATGTATAAGCGAGTTTTCTTTCAGTTTGTTAAAAGTTGATCAAAAAGACGGATTCGCTTCCCGACTTAAAGGTTGTTATAATAAAAGAGAAGCTTGACTGACGGATATGGGGGAGTGAGGAAATGCCACGATCTCGATTAGAAGCACGCAAAAAACGCAGAGTAAACACGTTTTTAAATGTGGCCATTGGTGTTGTGGCATTGCTAATTATCTACTACACTGCCCAGCTTTTCATCAACCCAGGGGCAGACGAAACAACAGCAGATGTAGAAGAGACGAACGAACAAGAACAGAATGGAGCGAATTCTGATTCTGCAACTGACGGAGATTCAAACGATCCAGACGGTCAAGAGGTGGAGGAGCAAGAAGAAGAGACGGTCGAAGCTGGAGTGGAGGATGGAGAATGGGAGCCAATTGGTACTCAACAAACAGGCGAGTTTTCACATGACTTCACAAGAGGTAGCGTAAACTGGAACGAAATGGTGCGGGCTATTGAGTATGCGACAGGGTTAAGCGGGGACGAGTATATCTTGGAACGACTCGAAAATGGTGGCACAGCGACAACCGCTAGAGGAATTGTCAGCCTTAAAGGTGATCGAGGTACTCAATACCAAGTGACGATTGAATTTATTGAAGGAGAAGGCTGGATGCCGATTGAACTAATTGAACCTTAGGGAATAACCGATCTCTTAAGATGGAGATCGGTTATTTTTTCGCTCTAAAGTGAACGGTAGCTGTATAAACAGGCTGTGAGGTCTTTGGGTCCAAATGGACATAATGGTGGACATTTGCTACTTCAAGTAGCAGCGCTTGGTTATGTTCAATTTGCTCGTTCATTGCTTTTTCCAATGCTTTAAAATCTCTCGCTTCGAAGCATTCGACTTTGTCTTGAATCATCTCTAGTTTTAGTTCCATGACATTCATCCTCCTTGAACGATTCTAACGTTTCTTACTATAGCAGAAAACCGATACACGAGAAAGAAACTCGTGCGTTTCTCGTAGAGGGTGTGTATACTTATCAATGGATGTTTAGAAAAGAGGTGTAGAGGATGACAAAAATAGGGATCATTGGTGCGATGGACGAAGAAGTAGAGCTTTTAAAAAGCAAACTAAGCAATTGTTCAGAGCGAACGATCGCCGAATGTGAATTTTATACAGGAACGATTGAAGGAAAGGAGATCGTTCTCCTTAAATCGGGGATTGGAAAGGTCAATGCAGCGATAGGGACTACATTGCTTATTCAGCTATTTCAACCGACGGCTATTATTAACACAGGGTCTGCAGGTGGATTAGATTCTTCACTCCATGTTGGTGACTTAGCGATCTCAACCGAGGTTCGTTACAATGACGTGGATGCAACTGTATTTGGTTACGAGTTTGGACAAGTTCCACAAATGCCCGCTTTTTATCAACCGGATGACATGTTAATTGATATCGCGATAGAAGCAGCAAAAACCGTCGGTACTCCATCAAAGAAAGGGCTTATTCTCTCAGGCGATTCGTTCATGAGTGATGCGGCCCTTGTGGAGCAATTAAAAAGACGGTTTAACTACCCACTATGTTCAGAGATGGAGGCTGGTGCTATCGCTCAAGTGTGTCATCGCTTTGGCGTGCCGTTTGTAATCATTCGATCGCTCTCGGATATTGCGGGAGCAGAAGCGAAAATTTCTTACGATGAATTCCTAGAAACGGCTTCAGTGAACTCTGCTAACCTTGTTCTAGCAATAGTCGGGCGATTGGGATAATCTCACTCCATTGCTGACAATTGCTTCCCCTTTTAAGGCATAGATGATGTTATACTAGTCTCGTCTGGAGGGGAAAACGGATGGAAGAAAAAAAGATTGTTGAATTGGAGAAACAAGTAGAAGACTATCGACAGTTCAGTTTTGTTCTACTTTCGTTGAGTATCTTTTTGTTTATCGGGCTAGTCCTCCCACCAAGTTATGCACCTCAAGTGGCGGCAGAATGGCTGATTGCAGGTATAGGGGGAGCGTTAACATTCGCTTGGCTCTTTAATCGAAAAGTCGTTCAATGTCAACAAAAACTGTTTGAAGAAGAAGATCAACAATAACAAGCCAACCTCAGAATGAACGAGGTTGGCTTTTCTTAAGATGGTTTGAGAATCGTAATGACGTGCCGAAGAATTTTCGCAGTTAGTCCCCAAATGACATACGATTGATAGTAATAAAAGGATTCGGTGATTTGACGTGTACTTTTTTGATAGGCGCTTTGATTGGCAATTCGCTCAATGGGAAACCCTGCTCCAGGCTCGAAATGAACATTTATCCGATATTGTTCAGGAGGGTGACTGATAAAATGGTCAATGGGAACCGTGAAAACGTGGTCTACCTCCGCTTGATTCAATGGATAATCGTTCTTGTGCGGAATAGAGCCTATGACTGGATAAATGATCCCCCTGAATGGTGTGACTAGCACATCTAATGAAGTAATCGGTGCGATGACTGACGAAGGAATTCCAAGTTCCTCGCTCGTTTCGCGGATCGCAGCTTCTTCAGGTGAAGCATCCTCAGGATCAATGCGTCCTCCAGGGAAGCAAATTTCTCCTGGCTGTTGCTTTAACGTGTGTGCCCTTACTTCAAATAAAACATGCACCCCGTCGTCTTTTTCAACAAGGGGAATGAAGACGGCAGACTTTTTGACGTATTTCTCCCCAAGAATACCAGCATGATAGCTTAACAATTGGGATTTCAACTGTTGTAGAGAATGCAATACGAAGTCCTCCTCACGTTTTCCACTAGCAAATCTCTCCTCCTTTGAGTATAACATACCGTATTTAAGAAAAACTGTGATATTATCTAACGAAAATGCTGAAACATCAAGAGAGGTTGGGTATTCTAGAATCAGGAACGGTCACTGACCTAGCTCCAATTGTTCTCTCTACTCTCCCCCATGGACTATCCGCAATCCGCGGATAGTCATTTTTTTACTTTAAGGCGTCAATTGCTCTTTCATTATATCGATTAAACCATCCTAATTTTGTAAATGTGTAGCTCGGAAATACATATTGCCTTCATCTGAGAGACATAGTAATCATGAGGTTCGTTACAAAAAAGGAGTTGAATCAAAATGATCAAGAGAGGATTCGTTGTCCTAGTACTTATGGCGGCTATGTTTTCAAACCCTGCCTTTGTCCAAGCCCAGCAGCAGGCTCATGTCAGAGTGTTACATGCTTCGCCTGATGCTCCACCAGTAGATGTGTATATTGATGGAAAAAAACAGATGGAGGGCGTGCCATTTAAGCAAACGAGCAGCTATTTCAACGTCCCGGCTGGGGATCATATGATCACAATTTTTGCAGCAGGGGATGATCCGGCAGAAACCCCTGTGATTGAAGAAACTTTATTAGTCGAGGCTGGGAAAAATTACACAGCAGCTGTCGTAGATGAAGTAGATGCGATCCACTTAGTTGTTTTAGAAGATGAACAAGAGGTGAATCGAGGAGGAGCGGCTAAGCTTCGAGCGGTTCACCTATCTCCAGATACACCAGCTGTTCAACTACACCTCTCAGCAGCCAATGTTGACATGCCATCCCTTTCTTTTGAGAATGCGTCCCGTTATATCGATCTACCCGCGGGTGCATATGACCTCGACATTCGAATGATTGAAACGGATGATGTGGCAACAGAGGGGAACAGACTGCAGGTGAAAGAAGGAACAGCATACACGGCTATTGTTGTCGGACTTCAACGGGGTGAACCTGAGTTTGAAGTGGTTTTACTTACAGACACTAAATAAGAACGTACGTCCTTACCAAGCAGCAAGTCGACTCGGCTTGCTGCTTAGTTATGCGAGTTAGGAAGGATTCATCTCATGTGTTAGTACAGCTTAAAATGGTGGAAATAGTAAAACCATAGAACCTGCCAAAGGAAAAATGACAGGTTGCTCGCTTTTTTTTAAAATAGATTGTTTTCCTTACTCCATAACCGATCATTTGTTATCATATGAAGGGGAAGAAAGAGAGGTTGATTAAGACGTATGTTTGAAACGTGGAATAAATATGGGGCAAAAAGTGCGATTGTTTTTGCTGGTGGTATCATTCTGATTGGAATATTTCAGATCATGATAAGTATCGATGTAGCTATGTGGGAACGGCTAGGCATTAGCGTTCTCTTTATCCTGATCATTTCAGGCTTTATGTACGGCTATTACAAGCTCATCACGTTTCTGGTTAAACATTTATCGAGCAGGTGACCTACTGATGGGGGGGCTTGATAAAAGAGGGGACGGAATGTACGTAACATGCAAAAAAGCGGACTATACTGAGCCGCTTTTTTGCATACTTTTATCCAACTTGACGTTCTTCAGACGTGTCTTCATCCCAGCATTCCGTGTTTTCAATGCCTAATTTGGATGGAGAGAATGTCGGATCGAGTCCTTGTTTACGCTGAGTCTCATAGTCTTTTAATACCTTGAAGGCCACCCGTCCTAAAAGGGCGATACCTACGAGGTTAATAACGGTCATCAAAGCCATGAAGACGTCGGCTAAATCCCACACAAGGCCGAGGCTTGCGTTGGCGCCAAACATGACAAGACCCATCGTAGCAAGACGATAAAATAAAACCCCAGTTTGACTCTTTTTAATAAATTCAATATTCGTTTCCCCATAGTAATAGCTTCCGATAATGGAGCTAAAGGCAAATAGGAAGATCGCGATCGCGACAAAAATGGACGCCCATGGACCAATATGAGAACTTAAAGAATCTTGCAAGAGTGTAATTCCGGCAGCTTCAGTAGATGTGCCAAATCCTTCAGCCATAATGATAATAAAGGCAGTTGCCGTACAAACAATCAACGTGTCAACAAATACTCCGAGAGTTTGAATAAATCCTTGCTTTGCTGGATGTGTAACGTCAGCTACAGCAGCAGCGTTTGGTGCACTACCCATCCCTGCTTCATTGGAAAATAGGCCACGGCGCACCCCTTGCATGATGGCAGCCCCAATTCCTCCACCGATCGCCTGCTCTAATCCAAAAGCGCTTTGAATAATTAAAGAAATGGCAGCAGGAACTTGAGAGATGTTCATGATGACCACAATAGCGGCGATTGTAATATATAACAGAGCCATCACTGGAACAATGACGCTAGAAACATTGGCAATCCGGTGAACGCCACCGAAAATAATCGCACCAGTTAACACCGTAATAATAACCCCCATTAACCAAGTAGGGATCCCGAAAGCGTTATTAAAAGCTTCTGCAATCGTGTTGCTCTGTACAGAATTAAAAATAAGTCCAAACGTAATCGCAATTAAAACAGCAAACATGATCCCGAGCCAACGCATGCCAAGTCCTTTTTCAATGTAGTAGGCAGGACCACCGCGAAAAACAGATTTCTCTTTATCCTTTATTTTGTAGACTTGAGCGAGTGTACTTTCAATAAAGCTAGTGGCACCACCGAGTAAAGCGACTAACCACATCCAAAAAACAGCACCTGGTCCACCGACCGTAATCGCGACAGCAACACCGGCTAAGTTACCGGTTCCAATTCGAGTCGCAGCTCCAATACAAAACGATTTAAAGGAGCTGATGCTCTTGCCTTTCTGTCCGTCCTTTGGTGGATCAAATAGGACGCGAATCATTTCCTTTAAGTATCGAAATTGAACAAAGTTTGTGCGGAACGTAAAATATACGCCGAGGCCGAGTAATCCGCCGATGACGACATACGTCCACAGAAAACCATTGACCCCGTCAATGAGTTGTTGAAGCATTGAGATAACCCCCTATTCATTGTTATACGACAGATTATATCTAGAAAAGTAAAAAATAGATACAAAGCATGTCAGATTATTTAACATACTTTTTTAGAATATTACATAATTCGTTAGGAAGTCTAACAATTTCTATCCAATTTCTAACAATGAGAATCTCCTCCGTGTGATTTTGACGTGTACAGACACGACCAAGCCCAAGTCGACATACCTATAAAGGTAACGAACTGATCATGGGGGTGATGTCGTGTCGAGCATTATCGCGGCACTTACGTACTTTTTTAAAGAAGTATTAGTGTTCGTTTCGTACGTGAAAAACAATGCCTTTCCGCAACCGTTAAGCAAAGAAGAGGAGCGACATTATTTAAAGCGAATGGCAGAAGGGGATGAGGAGGCGCGCAACCGTCTAATTGAACATAACTTACGACTGGTCGCCCATATTGTAAAAAAGTTCGAAAATACAAGGGAGCATACGGAAGATTTAATATCCATCGGTACGATTGGCTTAATAAAAGCGATTGAAAGCTTCTCTGAGGGGAAAGGAACGAAATTAGCCACTTATGCGGCCCGCTGTATAGAGAACGAAATCTTGATGCATTTAAGAGCTCTGAAAAAAGTAAAAAAAGATGTCTCGCTCCATGACCCGATCGGAACGGATAAAGAGGGAAACGAAATTACACTTATTGATGTTCTTCAGGAAGATTCGGAGGACATTGCCGATTCCATCCAGCTAAAAATGGAAAAGAAACAAATTTACGAATACATTCATGTTCTCGATGACCGGGAAAAGGAAGTGATCGTAGGCAGGTTCGGACTTGACTTAGAAGAGGAACGGACCCAGCGGGAGATTGCCAAAGAACTCGGAATATCGAGAAGTTATGTATCCCGAATTGAAAAACGGGCGCTTATGAAGCTATTTCATGAGTTTTATAAACATAACCATGGGAAAGGGTAAAGGGGCTGTCTCAAAAGCCCTTAAAAAGAAAAGCCTGAAGTGACATTTATAAGTCGCTTCAGGCTTTTTGTCTCCGATGATCGGTTTATCTCTTCCTGAAACAGGCGGATGGTCTTCGCCTGTTTCAGGAAGTTGTGGGCGATTGCGATCAGCCCAAACTCAATGTTCACCTTGTCAAGGCCACGAAGGTGAAAACGACGGAACGACCGATTGCCCTTGATATGACCGAACACGCTTTCGACCTCTGTTTTCCGTTTTCGATAGGTCTTTGCGCCTTCTTCCGTATCAAGGGCTCGTTTCATTTTTGATTTTCCTTCTTCATATACCGGATTATAGTGAATCTGGCGATTGCCTTTCGCTTTTGTACAATCCGTCTTGAATGGACACCCGGTACAGTCTTCACATTCATATATTTTGAAGTCTCGTTCGTATCCGTAGGCATCCGTTCGTTTGCGGTAGTATCGAAAAGTCACTCTCCGGTTATTTGGGCATATATAGGTATCATCATGTTCCAAATACGTCCAGTTCTGTACCTTCCATGGGTCGTTCCGATAGACCCGGCTTTCTTCTTTTCTCATCGTATGATAAGGGATGAGGGCATCCCATTCGTTTTCAGCGATATATAAATAGTTGGGCTCACTTCCATAACCAGCGTCTGCGATTAGCTTCTTTGGAAAGGGGAGTTGGCGTTCTTCAAGCATACGAAGGTGTGGAATCAAACAACGAGTATCTGTTGGGCGTTGATGAATGGAATAACCGACAATGAATTGATTTTCGGTCCCTGCCTGTACATTATATCCGGGTTTCAGTTGACCGTTTTTCATATGATCTTCCTTCATACGCATAAATGTGGCATCTCGATCGGTTTTGGAGAAACTATTTCGATCACCGAATGTCGCTAATTGATCTTCGTATCTTTCTAAGCGTGGCAGATAGTCTGTGTTTAACTTCTTATGTAATTGGCGCCAGTGACGAGCTTCCGCTTTTTTCTCTTTTTTCAGAACCGGATCTTGTTCGTCATGAAGGGCTTGTTCCGCTTGATTCGCCTGTTTTTCCACTTGAGTGACAGCTTCACGTAACTGTTCAGAAGTCACACGCTTGTTTTCCCCTTGATCATTCTCTACCTGCTGGTTATCGGAATCAATCGTCTCTTCAATGTGGGCGAATAATTCTTCGAGCTTGTCCTGTAGCCGCTCCTTATACTTCTGGACGGACTTTTTCCAAACAAACGTATATCGATTGGCATTCGCCTCGATTTTGGTTCCATCGAGAAAGTAGTTGTCCATGGTGATGTAGTTTTGGTCGAGCAGTAACTGAATGAGGGACGTAAACAATGGCTCAATGATGTCTTTCATTCGTTCCGAGCGAAAACGATTAATGGTGCGGAAATCTGGTGTTTGACGAGCGGCCAACCACATCATCGGAAGATGTTCACGCAGGGACTTGGCAATGTCGCGACACGAATATAATTTTTGCGTGTAGGCATACAAAATGATTTTCGTCATCATCTTTGGGTGGTAGGCACTCCGGCCGCCACCTTTGTATGGGGCGTAGAAGAGATCTTCATCCACCATTTCCACCATGTCATTCACCACACGCGCCACATGGTCTTCGGCGATGAGATCGCTAAAATCCATTGGAAGGACTAATTGGTCCATGTTATAATGAATGAAAGTAGCTATAGAGTTACTCAAAAGAATCGCCTCCGTTTTCTTATTTTGTTTGTGTGGGTACTTACATTATAACGAACGGGGCGATTTTTTTGTATTCAAAAGGGCTGCCCATAAGTCAATCATTTTGACTTATGGGACAGCCCCTTTTACTGTAAATTAAGGGGTGGGGCCACCGACGCCATTCCCATTTCCATTTGGTGGTGCAGGAAAGGTAACGGTAGGAGGAGTAGTGAATGGCTGACAACGATGTTGAACTAAGTCGCATTTATGACCTTCTTTATCCACAACGATTGGTCGAGTTACAGTGAGTGTAGTACGTAGGATAACTTTGACTAAAATACCCTCGACTAACTCTAATCCTGCTACGCCAAGAACAGGTACCCCTGGTTGGGTAAATATCCCTTCTACTTCAAGAGGCGTTTCGTGTAACCTGTCTTCTGGACAGGCTCCTGGACAATCTGTATGCTCTTGAAATGGTAAGCTCGTGGTTAGAGTAAGAGGCAGATCAACACCTAAAACGGTTACTGTTATTGTTGCAGGAATTAACCCGATATTAACGACTTTATCTTGGATAATTCTAGCGTTTTGAGTAATTCCATTTAGATCTGGTACAACATTGATAGAGATTATATCAGCAATCGTAAGGATTTTGTTATTATATGTTAATTTTTCGACGGTTTTTATCGATATATATTGGATATGAGTTTTGGGTGGTGGGTAAGTATCATGCAGAAAACCCATAAAAATAAAGGTTTATATGGAAGGCAATGATGTTTATGGGTATAAGTACATTTTTTTGCAAATGGGGAGAAGCCTATGAAAGCTATTGATTAAATGCTCAAAACTTAAAACAGCCTCTCACATCCATTTGCAATACCTCCTCAAGGTCCTCCATCCTGATTAAGAAAAAATTAGCTTCATTAACGGCCTGAGCGGGATGACCGTTCACTGTGAGATCTCTTTGAACGGTCGGAAGGTGGATGGAAAAATGGGAGGATGCGGAGGGATTTTTCATTAGAGCGCCTTGACTAACGGATAAGATCATATGATGATCGTAGAAATCTTCAGGATAGAAGCGTTCAAAGGGAGTGGTAAGGGAATACGAAGGAGCTTCCTCCGAGGCGAAAGCCGGGACTAGTAACCATTGCGGCTGAAGCTGTCCATCAATGTCCTCGTAATAAACGTGAAACCTCATAGTTTATGTTCTCCTCTCCGACTTGGCTTTCTAATTGTTTTAACACATCATAGGTTGATGGATAGATTCGTTTAGGTTGCAAGCTTTTTGTACGAAATTTTGACTCCTGTTCGTGTAATTGAATTTGCTGATTTGTACGCCATTGCTCCCTTTGAATCGTTTTTACCCGTTCATTGATCATCTCTTCAGGCAGCTCAAACAATTCAGCTAACGTTGCAATACATTGATGCTTAAAAGCGAGCGGTTCAAAAATGTGGCGTGGCATTGCAAGATAAAGAGAAATCCAGTAGGCTTGCCTTTCTTGTAAAGAGTTGAACTCCTGAGGAAGTTGATTCTGATCTCCGTAGTGGGCAATGACATGGGCTAATTCATGAAAAAATTCTTTGCGCATCGTTGGGACAGGATTTCGCTTTAAGCGAATGATCGCAAAGTCATGATCATATGTTGCGTGACTTGGAAAATCATGATAAAGGACCATTGTATTAAATGCGGTTGCTACATGGTCAATTGCCAGATGTTCCACTGTTTCGAAACCTTTGTTTTTCATTAATTGGCTATATTTTGAATCATTAGTCGTTCTAAATCTCATGAAAAATCACCTGTTCACACGAATGTATGTTCTATCTTTTGTTAAAAGAAGAAGCCACGCTTTAAAAAAGGGGCTTTAGTAGATTTGATACGTTTTTTTAATTATAACGTATTTTTGGTACAGATTCCATAAACGTTTAATCTATCACTATTCTCTCAGCTTTTCATGGAAAAACCGCTCCTTAAGCTCACGATATTTTTTTAATTCTTGCTCAAGGTGAGCTTTTTCATCCTCTGTTAATTCTTCACCACCGTGGGAGAAAGAAATGCTTAGCTGAGTCGTCTCATCATCGACTCTGCCAAGAATATAATCGGTTGTTACTTGGAAGAAATCAGCCATTTTTGTTAGGGTTTCATAATCAGGTTGGGTATTTTCTAATTCGTATCGAGCTAGAGTTGACCGATTAAGACCTAACGTTTTCGCAAGCTCTTCCTGCGATAGCTTTTTGTTTATTCGCAGTGATCGTAGCCTTTTACCGAAACTCATCATTATCACCTTATTGTGTAGTATATGAACATTATACGTGAATTTTCTGCACAATCAAATATTTGTGCAAAAAATGAACAATATCTCTTGACCGTGAAGAAAATGCACGTTACCATATGTGTAGAAACTTCACACTGGAGGTGCAAAATGTGAACGATCTAAAAGAGATTTGTGAATGTAATTTAGATCACACAAGCAGTATGATTTATTTTTTAACTGTTATTGTGCAAAAAATGCACGTTCAGGTTATGTTTATTTTAATTCATCTGGTGGTGAAACTGCGTGCTCATCTTGGATGACTTCATAAAAGAGGCTACCATCAATATCGGCCGATTGATTCTGTTTTATGACCATCGCACCCATTAACTTTTTGAATTCACCTACTGTTAACGGCCTTGCATCAGGCTTTAGCTCATATCCCATTTGACCGTTTGGCTCAATTGTTGCATTTTTAATGTCTGCAATATTGGAAATGCCATTTTGACGCATTTGCATTTCGATTTTGTCAATCGTCATTCGAATTTTCTTTATGTTTTTAAGATTAAACTGACCGTTTTCAATTACGCTAATGGCTTGACCAGACAGCAGCTTTTCTAGAACATCAATCTTCATTTGTAAAAACTCAAGAACGATAAGAAGAGCTACAAAAATGGCGATCGTCACAATCGTTTTAATTATGCTATGTTCGATAATCGGTTGAACGATAATGGCACCAATCGAAATCATAACGACAGTTGTAGGGATGGACATCTGAGCAATTGACTTTCTGCCAGAAATGCGAAGTAAGAGGAAACCTGAAAGCATCATGATGATCGCTTGCCATGCAAAATCCATGTTCTCAGCTCCTTTAAGAAAAACAAATTCACAACTAGTAGTATAAACAAAGAACAACATTTTATGAGATAAGCTACTTGGAATTGTTCCTATAAACATCCGTAAGGAAAAATGGACAAGCTGGAGATCTCAATTGATAACCATTGCAAGAAAGATAAGAAAAAACGATAAGGGGGAAAAACAAATGACATCGTTAGCTATACCAAAGCTGGATCAGAAGAAGGTTCGTGCAGCTGTGGAAAAAGAATTAGAAGCGTATCGTTTCTGCCTATTAACCCTTGACGAGTCGGAGCTACCGAAAATGACTCAATCGTTCTCCCTCATACCACCGAGTCATACAAACGCATTTTACAGTAAAACGGAGGAAGCCGCAGTCCATAATGTGGACCGAAGGAATGAAAAAAGAGCCCACATCAATCGGGTCGTAAAGGCAGTAAGCAAACTTACAGAAACAGAGAGAGCCATTGTTGTCCAGCGGTATTTGCAAGAAGACGAGACGTTCGATTATATCATTTACAATGAAATGGGACTGAGCCACCGGCAATATTATCGGATTAAAGCTCGAGCCTTTTACAAATTGGCTTTAGCTTTAAAGCTATCATTGTTGTATGAGTAGGTGGCACTTTCTTGGCACAAAGGTGGCACTTCGTGTTTCAAATAACATTGTATTATGGTAGTAGGGAATAGCACCTAACTTGAACAAGCACATGCAATAAAAAGGAGCGCATTTTATGGGTGAGCTGAAAAGGCTCCCTTTTTTTGCGTAGGTCAAGTGTAAGGATGTTCATTCCTATAGTGTGAGAAAAGAGGGGGAAGGGAGTGAAGCGAATGATTCTTACAAAAATAAATTCATCTTGAATGGGGCAGAATGGAATGACTTTATAGCTCAAGAAGCCAAGTATCAATCCTTCATTTAAGCGTCCAATCATGTTAATTAGTGACGAAAAAGGAGGCTCTAGAGTGTGGATTACACCGTAGCAAATGAAATCGCGACAAGTCAAGCCGTTTGGGCGATTTTGTGCATTTTGCTTGCCGCTTACTTTATCCGTGAAATGAAAAAGGAAAATCAGATCCATCGTGAAGATTCACGTAAGCGTGAAAATGCATTGATCGAACATCTTCATCGCTCAAACGAAAGCCAAGAAAAAACAGCAGAAACGTTGGAACAAATTCAACTTTCACTTCGTTCGTTAGAAAAGCGAATGGATCGAGTTGAACAAAACATGTATGTGCAGAGGCGCAGCTAAGTGTTGCATTTTTTTATATAAAAGGGGGTGGAGTATACAAAATTCTAATTTGCTTGGAAGGGGACAGCCATATTGGCAATCGCCGTTTCGGTCGTGTTTGGACAATCATATGGTATAGAGAAGTCATTTCAATAGGAGAGTGATTGGATATGACAAAAATTTTTATTGACCCAGGTCACGGTGGTAGCGATTCGGGTGCAGTAGGCAATGGGATGCGTGAAAAAGATTTAACCTTAACGATTTCGCGGCAAATTCGGGACATGCTCCTAACCGAATATGATGGAGTTGAGGTGAGAATGAGCCGAGATAGCGATACAGCCGTCAGTCTATCTGAACGTGCGACGATGGCGAACAATTGGGGAGCTGACTATTTTTGTTCCGTTCATATTAACGCAGGCGGGGGAACCGGATTTGAATCCTACATTCATTCTAGCCTCCCTACACGAACGCAGCAACTACAAAACATCGTTCACCCAGCGATCGTCCAAGAGATAAATGTGACGGATCGGGGTCGTAAACATGCGAACTTTGTGGTTCTTCGGGAAACGGCCATGCCTGCCATCTTGACAGAAAACTTGTTCATTGATAATGCGAATGATGCTGAGCGCTTACAAAGTCCTTCGTTCTTGACTCGAATTGCACGCGGTCATGTGACTGGCATTACCCAAGCATTCGGTCTCGAAAGAAAAACGAACAGTTTGTACAAGGTTCAATGCGGGGCATTTTCGCAAAGAGCGAACGCTGATACCTTAGCCGAGCGCTTACGTAATGACGGCTACAGCCCGTACATCTATCAAGCAGACGGGCTATTCAAGGTTCAGGTTGGTGCATTCGCCCAGCGTCCAAATGCAGAAGCTTTAGTGGAAGAACTGCAATCCAAAGGATATGAGGCAGTTATTACTGTTGGCTAAATGAATCATCACTTTTAGTAGGTCTATTTTAGAGGACCTACTTTTTTTATGGTGGTCGAAAAAATCAAATTTAAATGGAGGGGATCTATTAATGAATTTTCCAGGTGTTTTATATTCTGTTGGTTCAAGAGGAGACGAAGTTGCAGCGATACAACGTCAGTTAAATCAATTAGGTTTTAATGTTGGAACAGCCGACGGGATTTTTGGTCAGAGAACTGAATCGGCTGTTATTGCGTTTCAAAAACAAAATAATTTAAACTCTGATGGAATTGTCGGAAGATTAACATGGGACAAGCTGTTTGATCATCGTGCAAGTGGAAATCATCCATTCCCAGGTACGTTGATTGGGACAGGATCAAGGGGAGAACAAGTAGTAAAAGTGCAGCAAAGATTAAATTCTCTTGGGTACAATGCCGGGGTTGCCGACGGAATTTTTGGTCAAGGGACCCGGCAAGCTGTGATTAATTTTCAGAGTGATTATTTTTTATCACCAGATGGAATTGTCGGAGAATTGACGTGGAACGCTTTATTTAATGGAGTATCCCAAGGAATTTCTGCGCCATATCCAGGGTTTTTACTGCGTGTTGGATCTCGTGGAGAAGAAGTGAAGATTGTGCAAAATCAGCTAAATCGGTTGGGGTTTAACGTCGGAACAGCCGACGGAATTTTTGGCTCTGGTACGGAACAAGGTGTGAAGGATTTTCAAACCTCACGGAACCTCCAAGTGGACGGCATTGTTGGTCAGGAAACATGGAATCGTTTGATGAGTTCATCCTCAAGTGGAGAAGGGATCAATAATAACGTACCGTATCCAGGTGTTCTTTTATCTTTAGGCGCTACTGGTGATTTGGTGCGAAGTGTTCAGAGGCAGCTAAATAGCAATCATTACAATGCTGGTGTTGTAGATGGGATTTTTGGTGGACAAACACAACAAGCCGTTATGAATTTTCAACGAACGAATGGGCTAAGTGTGGATGGGATTGTCGGGCGCTTAACATGGGATGTGCTGTTCAGAAACAACACGACTACTGTTTCCATCCCTTATCCAGGCTATTTAATTTCATCGGGTTCATCAGGAAATGACGTGAGACGAATTCAAGAGCGCTTGATTAACATGGGGTACAGTGTAGGAGCTGCTGATGGGATTTTTGGTCCGATCACAAAACGGGCTGTTGAAAGCTTTCAACGTGATACGGGATTAGATGTAGACGGCATCGTAGGACGGCTGACATGGAATCAATTATTTAATGGCGCAAATGTTGATAACCCTGGTGGCGCAACGCAATCTTACCCAGGAGTATTGTTATCAACGGGTTCAAGCGGAGATAGTGTAAGAGCGGTTCAAAGAAAGCTACAAGAACGAGGTTACTATCATGGTGTAATTGACGGGATTTTTGGTTCGATGACAGATCGGGCTGTACGTTCATTTCAGCACGCGATGGGGCTACAGGTTGACGGAATTGTCGGAAGAATGACATGGAATGCTTTATTTTCGGTGAAGCACCAATATCCTATTCCACCAGATTATGATACCGTTGTACCTGGTCATCATAAGATCTTCATCGATGCTGGCCATGGCGGGCATGATCCGGGAGCTGTAGGCAATGGTCTAAGAGAAAAAGATATTGCGCTTGCTATCTCTTTATATCAGAAAGAGGCGCTAGAAGATGCTGGTTACTCCGTCATGTTATCACGTTCAACAGATCGATTTTTATCGTTAAAGGAACGGACAGATAAGGCAAATGCGTGGGGAGCAGATCTTTTTATCTCAAACCATGTCAATGCAGGAGGCGGCCGAGGCTCAGAAGTATGGTGCAGCATGTTTATGGCAGAATAAAAATGTAGGTTATGGCATTCCTTTTATGCAGGCCCCCCGCGGGGGGCCTGCATAAAAAAAGCCACTTGCTAACACCCCAAAAATTCAATACACTTCCTGTTGGACCCAATAATCTGGCAGGAGGTAGTTTTAGGAGATGTTACAAGTGGACGAAATTAAGTATATCAGAAATGAAGTTAACTCAAAAGGGTATTCGTACTCAGATGTTGCGAGAAGAACAAACACGGATTTCCGCACAGTCAAAAAGTATGCCGATATGGACAATTTCCAACCGGAAAAGAAGAAGAAGAAAGCTCAGCCGGCTCCAGTAATGGATCCAGTCAAAGACATAGTTGATCAATGGTTGAGAGAGGATATGAAGAAGAAAAAGAAGTATCGAAGGACTGCCAAACGTATTTGGCAATTACTTAAAGATGAAGTAAGTTTCAAAGGTTCAGAGCGAACTGTACGCGGGTATGTCTCCAAACGGAAAAAGGAGTTATTGGAAGAAAGCGATGACGCTGCTCTTCCGTTGGAATCCAAGCCAGGAGACGCTCAAGTAGATTTTGGGGAAGCCCCTTTTAAAGTAAAGGGAAAGGTTATAGACCTGCCGTATTTGGTGCTTTCTTTTCCATACAGTAACGCATTCTTAGTTCAGGTGTTTGAAGCTGAAAATCAGGAATGTTTCCTGGAGGGCTTAAAACGGTTCTTCCATCATCTGCAAGGAGTGCCAAAAAGGATTCGTTTTGATAATTTATCCCCCGCAGTAAAAAAGGTTTTACCACAAGGAAAACGCGAGCTTACTGAGGGTTTCAAGCGCTTCGCTTTGCACTACGGGTTTGAGTATGAATTTTGTAATCCGGGTGCCGGCAATGAAAAAGGACATGTAGAAGCGATGGTTAAATATGCGAGGAATAATTTCTTCCTTCCGGAACGAACGGTATATCAGCTGGATAATTTGAATGATCGGTTATGGGAGGAGGCAGAAAAGGATCGAAACCGTCCTCATTATGAAAAGAAACAAGAAATTGCCAGGCTGTTTGAAGAGGACAAAGAAGCGTTAATGTATTTACCGCCGGAAGAATACTCTTGTGTACGCTATGAAACTCTCAAAGCAGACAAGTACGGCTATATCTTAGTAGATACGAAAAGGTATTCTACTTCCCCGCGCTTTGCCAATCAAAAGGTATTGGCTGGCATCACTTATAACAGGATAGATATCCTTTCGGACAACTATGAAGTGATTGTGAGCCATGAACGACTGTATGGAGAAGAATCAAAGTCGATGAAATGGCAGCCTTATCTGTACCTAATGGCTAAAAGGCCGACGGCGCTAAAATATACAACTTTCTATGATCAACTGCCCTTTAAATGGCAAACTTATCTGGAGGAATGTACTCTGGAAGAAAAGAAAAAGGCGCTTCAGTTACTCTCAGACCTTCTTAAAGACCATAGTCTGGAGACAGCTACAGAGGCCCTGGAAATTGCATCCGAGCGATGTCATCCATCCACAGAAACAATAAAGCAAGTCTTTCATCAGCTCATTCATGGCAGAGGCTCCAGAGAGACAGTAAGGCTAAAAAGTACAGTTCCAGTAATGCCAATAGCTGAACGAGGTATGAATCAATACGATGTCTTCTTCCAGCAGGAAAGGAGGAAGGCCTAATGCAGGAACAGATCCAAGAATATGCCAAGCGCTTAAAGCTAAGCTGGATTCGAGAGAACTACCGAGAGGTAGAAGCGGCGAACACAGAAGAATATTTACTGAAGCTCTTTGAAAAAGAAATAGAACAGCGTGAAGAACGAAAAATTAATCTTTTGTTCAAGGCGGCAACCCTGCCGAACGTATCCGGCAAACCTTTTGACTGGAAGGATATTCAGCTGGGGCAGGGGTTAAGTCAACAATCTCTCCTGGACGGTGAATTTATTGAATCAAAAGAAAACATGGTGTTTTATGGCGGCGTTGGTGCAGGAAAAACCTACCTTTCCACCCTCATTGGCATGAATGCGATACAAAAATATGGGAAACGAGTAAAGTTTTATACCATTGCTTCTCTAGCCAATGAGTTATTAGAGGCGAATGACAAAGGAAATCTCAATAAGCTGTTTAAGAAAATCGAGAAGCTTGATCTTTTAATTCTGGATGAGCTGGGATATATACCGCTTCACAAACATGGGGCCGAGCTACTCTTCCAGGTCATCTCCTTGTGTTATGAAAAGCGGAGTATTATCATCACTACAAATCTGCAGTTTGGGCAATGGAATCATGTATTTGGCGACCCTATTTTAACGGAAGCCGTGGTAGATCGCCTGATTCACCACTCTCATTTAGTGATTTTCGGAGGAGATAGTAACCGAATGAAAGAGTCATTCCTTTTGAACAATATGTAAGGAATAAGTGTTATTAAGTGGCTGCAAAAAGGCTTGCCGTTTTATGCATTTTTCTCTTGCCAAATACATGCAGCATTTATGGGGGAGTCGGCCGAAGCTATGCCGAACGGATTGCTAATAACCTTTCCTCCTTGTTTTATAATCGAGGCGTAAAAACTCGACAAGGAGCAAATGGTGACTATTTACATGTTATTCGCGAATCACGAATGCCGGCAGTTCTAGTGGAGCATGGATTTATTGATAATGCTGGCGATGCTCGTATTTTAGCAAGTCAACAAAATTTAAGGCAAGCAGCCATGGCGACTGTAAATGCGATTCGTAGTGTCTCACCACCGCCGCGAGAAGATAGCGAAATTTCAATTAAAAATAACACATTATTTACAAAACTCTTTAACTTGGATGACCGTTTAAAGCCAAATGTTGAAATATCGCATCGGATTGCCATTCCTCCAACTTCTCCAAAAGTGACTGGACAAGTTAAACAGACACTCCATACGAGTGATCGAGGTATTACATGGAGTCTTGATAAAAAATATGGGTTAGATAAAGAACAACTTGTAGATTTTTTTGCTGGAAAAGGAATGTCGACTATACTCAAAGAGCTAGGAATCGATGAAGTTCCTTTAGCTTTAAGATCAGAGCAAGTTAGTGTGAAAAACGGAGATGCTATTCTTGAAGTTAGGGCAGATATTGGTGTGTTCGATCCTAATGAATTGGCATCAGGTAAAATTAAATTTAATCATTTTAAGATGGAGGTATTACTTGACCCGGGTTTCAGAGGTTGGAAGGTAAAAGAGACTTTAACTTTGAACGGAGAGTTTGATTATCGTAACCCTCCACCCAATATCGTAGTTGAGCCATCCTTTATAGCCATTGTATTACTTCTTATTATGATAGTAGCAGCAGCTTCATCAAGTTTGGTTGCTGCATTTGCAGTCATATTATTGGCTCTTGGAGCAGCATTGAAACAACTTGTTCCGTCACTTACTTGAATTCGGTAACTGTAAAGATGCAGAAGTTTATTTAGGAATTTTGGTATGAGCCCGTCAATACTGGGCTCATACTTTTTTTTTACAAAAAGTAAGGAATCCTTACTGAGGAAGCCTTATTTATATATTAAAGCGATTCTATTAATCAATTTAATAACTAACTTGAAGTTTAGTCGGTCATTGATTATCTTGTTTCTAACACTAAACGTCGGTTCGTTTGTATACGAATACTAAACCCTTCAGATACTTGAGTAAGATCTTCAACACGAAAAGCTGGTTTTTCCTCAGGATAATATTCAAGAAGCTTGACACCTTCGCGATAAATATCACCGGGTATGCTTGCTTCCCGTTCTTCTTCCGTTTCTATTGATTCTAATAGTGATTCTACAAATGATTCAGAAATATGGTTCGATAAATCGTCCATTGAAAAGTCAGGAAAGGTTACTTTTTGTTCTTCTATTGTATAGGTCTCTGGTAAATGTAGTGTTATAAACTCAATATTTTCGGGCTCGTTGTTAGGGACAGGAAACATGATTTCTGAAAATGCTAAAACAGCACTAGGATAAAGAAAATAAAGCTCAAATGGATTTGGGTCTATCTCGATTTGGTTTATCTTATTAGAATTGTTGGTCGAAATGGTTGTTTCCGTTGGAAGCATGTCATAGACTTCGTGTACATCAAAAACAGAATAGTGGTCTGTTTCTAAGTTTTTTGTGTCAACACGAAAAATTAAGAAATACTGATCCGTTTCAACATCTTGGAAGATATCCAACTCATTTAGCGCGAAATAAACAGACCCAACCTCTTTTTTAACGTCTAACCCATTTAAAAGAATATGTCCTTTTTTCACTAAGTTTTCCATTGTCGGATGTTCATCCCCGATAGTAAAAAGCGGTTCAAAGTCATCGCGTGGGATCAGATCTTGTTCATTTGATTCTTCTGCTGTTTCTTCATGGAACGAGCATGCAGATACAAGATTGGCCACTAGGATAAATGCGATCAAGTGCATACAATGTTTGATCATGTGATCCTCCTTTTAGTACCCATACATTACGATCATTAAGGTGCTCACGTTTCCATCATAGCAAAATTTTAGAAAAAATTCACAGATTCGCTAAAATACAAAAAATAGAATCCGATACAATTGATAGGAAGGAAAAATAGTTTGAAATATGGGAGGCTCTATCTATGGTAAAAAATGGTCTTGTCGTTGCTCTTGTTGCTGTTTCTTGTTCCAACTAATTTGGTGCATGCAGAAAGTGAGCCTAGAATTATTGACCAGTATGAGGAAAACAATACGTTTAACACTGCGTATCCACTAGGGAATTGGAAGTACAAACTGTTGTCAGGAACGATACATGCGCCGGAAGATTACGATTACTATCAGTTTACTGCTAGTAAAGGGGATCGTTTAGCGATTCGCTTATCACAAATTCCGAATCATGTGAACTACGATCTCTACCTTTATAAAGACAGCTATGGATACCCTCTCATCGATTATTCCACAAGATCGGGCAACCAAGATGAAATCATTCGCTTTGATGTTCCTGAAACGGGCTCCTATATTGTCCTCGTACGGTCTGCAGATGGTAGCTATGACGACTGGAATTTCTATCGTTTAACCTTTATCGACCGTATTAAAACGGCCACTTATACGGCTAATTTGACGCCTACGGTATTAACAAGTCCAGGAGCAGGAACTACTTCACAAGTAGCTTCCGTTAATCTGAGTAATCAACAGGCGGTTCCTGATGGTGCAATCGTACGGAGTGTAAGTGCTCAAGGGACCATCTCGCCAAGTTTAGGTCACACGTACCGAGAAGTAATGAACGGATCAGAAGGGATCTGGTATACCTCGATTTCAGGGAGTGGCTCGTTTCCTGATATTACAGTCGCTAAGGAACTCCCTGTAAAAACGATATGGAATGTAAGATACTATTCCTTAGCACACAGCAGCTCGACTTGGCGAAACCCTCAATTAAGAATTACGTACGAATATGATGAAACATATCATTATTAATCGAAAGGCGTGGAAAATCAGATGAACTTGTTTTTTCATGATCTAATGAATAGCCGCTACGATCGTCAACTGTATAAAAATATAATGAAAAAACGAGCTGACTCGACCGATTACTCAGCTAGAAAGATTCATCGTCAGTATGATACGGTGAGCATTAGTCAAAAGGCGTTAGACAAACAAAATGTACGAACTATGGGAAGTCAAATGAATGGGCTTGATTTTTTAAACTATAGTTTGGCACAGGATCGAGAGCGCTTAAGTAAAACGATCCAGGATCACCTTAACGAAAACGACATTCACCTAGAGGAAGGGGAATCCTTCACAATCGACGTTTCTTACCGTTTTCAGATAACAGTTACAGGATTATCTGATAAGGAAAAAGCCAAACAAATCGAAGCCGTTTTAAATCAAACGAACATTGGTTTTCGCTTACTTGAACATGACCAAACGGTAAAATCCTTTAAAAATGGTGCCTCAGTCGAACGAACACAAATGTACGATAAATGGCATGCGGATCATTTTTTAAGACAATTTGCTAACACGACTATTGAGGATGTATCCCTTAATCAAGATGGGAAACTTACAGGTAATGATCAATTAAACGAATTGATGGAGAAAGCTAGTAGAGGGAAGGGTGAGCTTAACGAATACGTTCAAGCGATGATTGCAAAAGTAAGGGCCGTCCTACTTATAGGAATTGATCACATTCCCAATCGTTCAGCTACTTTTACGTACTCTGATGAATTGCAGTATCCATGATCAAAAGAAAAAGGGGCCCTAAAATTGGGCTCCTTCCTCTTTGCTTGTTCGTTTGACATACACCGTTAGCTTAGTAGTCTTTCCTTTGGAATTTTCTATGACTTCGCCCTCATCGCGAAAGTGAAGCTTTTCTAGGATTTTGATGGAGCCCACGTTAGCTGGTTCTACCTTGGCTACCATTCTTTTGAGTTGAAGATGGTCAAATGCATAATGTATTAAAGCGGTGATTGCTTCTGTTCCGTAGCCTTTACCCCAATAGGATTGATCAAGTTCATAGCCAATTTCAGCGCTCCCTACCTCCCAATCGATTTCGTTGTAGCCACATGAGCCAATGACTGTATTCGTTCCTGTCTCAATCATGGTAAAACGAAGTGCTTTTTTTTCTGCTGATAAAGAGGTCAACAGCTTAATCATATCAATGGCTTGTGCTTCCGTTTTGAATGCTTCCACGTTCATGAATTTAGTTACATCAGGGTCTGACCAGATGCAAAAGAGAGCCTGGGCATCGTCTAACGTCATTTCTCGTAAGTAAAGTCGTTCGGTTTTTAGTTCTGCTTTCACGCTTTCCCCTCCAAATAAAAATCATTTCCGTTCGTTAACTGTTGAAATGATCTGTGCATGAGTCAGTCCCTTCTGTTCCGTACTATGATTTATCATATCATGATGAGCAAAAAATCATCATGCCATTACTGAAAGTTTTGTTAAACGATGATAGTCTGATAGACAGAATGAAAAAGTATAACAGGAGGTATTTATGAGAAAGGGTTTGATTATCCTTCTGACGACTCTTACGATACTTTTGGGCGTATATGGAGTGAACGAATGGTCAAAGTCGAGAAGTTTCCAAGTTTTTGGTGGGCTTGTTAATCATGTTGCCACAAATGAGCCTGTTATTGCCTTGACATTTGACGATGGGCCGACGGCTTTAACGGATGATATCCTTTCAATTCTACAAGAGGAAGACATAAAGGCAACCTTTTTCCTAACAGGGAGAGAAATAGAAGAGCATATGGAGGAGGCGCAAAAAATCGTTGCAGCAGGGCATGAAATAGGCAATCACTCGTATTCTCATCAGCGAATGGTGTTCAAGTCTCCTTCGTTTATTCGCGAGGAAATTGAACGAACGGATGAATGGATCCGTCAAGCTGGATATGAGGGAGACATTCATTTCAGGCCACCGTTTGGAAAAAAGCTAGTGGTGTTGCCTTATTATTTATCCCAACAGGAGCGAAAGACGGTCTTATGGAATATTGAGCCAGAAACATTCCCAGAAATCACAATGGATTCACAAAAAATAACCGATTATGTAATGGAAACGGTGGAACCTGGTTCGATTATTTTGCTGCACGTTATGTATGAAAGTCGAAAGCCGTCGATAGAAGCGGTTAAGGAGCTCATTCCAGCGTTAAAACAGGAAGGATACACCTTTGTTACGGTGTCCGAGCTACTTGAATATGAAGAGATCGATTCATAAATTACTTGGATCGATCTCTTTTCTTGGATACATACCCGTTTGCTCCGTATCACTTCTCCAACTGGCTCGATTTAGTAATCAGAGCACCACTCACTTTATTGAAAAAGCGTCAGCCTGAAGATCAAGTGAGCGATGTGAAGAAAAAAGATATGTAATGCCCCCTATTTGATTTGATAGGGGGCACATGCATTTAAAGAGGGCGCCAGACGTCAGCGCTTCCTGGTACCTCGCCGAGTGTCCACCATCTTGCTTCATACGCGCGACCGTCATACAGGACGCGGTCACCACCTAAATAAACGGTTGTTGCATCCCAAATAGGGTAAGGGGAAGGTTCTGGTGGTTGAGGGCTAGGATCTACGGGTGGCGTGTCATTTCCATTTCCGAATTCAACGTCAATGACATTGTAAAAAGCATTGGCTGTATCAGCGACATCCCATACACCTAAGATCACGTGGTAACCTGTGCGCTCTGGGATCGTTACTTCGTGAGTGACCTTCTCCCCTGGCCGTGCTCCGCCATCATATTGTTCATAAAAAGGAATGAGCTCAAATTGATCTCTTGTTAAGGGCTCATTTGGATTCCAGTTCGGCTTTGTCACGTAATAATGCCATTTAGCTGTTGCATGCCTTGCGGTTAGGTGCCAAGTGAATGTTTGAGTTCCACTAGAAAGGGGAACCTTTGACCAACGGGTCGAGCTTTGTTCATCAAGCTTCGGAAACACACCACCGGCTGAGGCGATTTGCCCATCGGGAATGCTCGGTCCCGGAAAGCCTTTAGGGGCTTCTAAGCTTTGAGGTTCCCAAATAACCGCACCACAGTCTTGGTTGATGGATTGTTGGCAGAGTAGGGCTCGAGAGCTAGGATTTTCAATATAGCCATGGGCTGAGGCTACTTGAATCCCTGCAAGCATCAACAATCCGAGTACAGCTGTGTGTACCACAATGAGACGACAACATTTCGTGAGGTTTTGTCTTACCATAACATCCTCCTTGAATAGGTAATTACAACTTTCACGAAAATGTATATTATCAAGCAATGAATTTTAATACGAATTTTTCTTGATTGTAATGATTTGTGAAAAATTAGGGGGGTGAGACAGTTGTAGATATAAGGGGATCTCAGAAAAGTGGGTTATCAGAAAAGGAGGCAGAGCAACAGGTTATTTTTAATACAATTCAAAGCCATATGCTGCTGCCCATTTTCCATCAACTTGATCAACAACATAGAACAAGTGACTGTCTTCTTTTTTGATGATAGCTTGTTCATCAGTAGCAAACAATCGTGCATCCGTTATTTCTTCAAACGGAATCGCGTCAATGTTCCGGTTATGAACCGTGAGAATCTGCATTTGCAAGCAGCTCCTTTTGATTTAACGTTTCATCTATAGCATGACCTTGTAGAGACAAATCATTCTCAGGAATTGGAAGGCTTCGACGTTCACATTCCTCTATTAAAATATGGATAAAATCAGGATCTAGGTTAAGCTTTATGGCATATTTACATGCTTCCATAAGAAATGTGTCTGATAATGTCTCCATGAAATCCCTCCTTTTTTTTACATAATGATGGAAAGTTTGTGCAAGCTAATAAAGATCATAGAGTGAAGGAGTGATAAGATGAAAGATCAAAATCAAGATCCCAATAAGCGATCTGACAATGAAACAGATGAAACGTTAACGAACAGACAGGGTCATCCTGTCACGAACAACCAGCATGTTCGAACAGTGGGAGATCGCGGGCCTACTACTTTAGAGAATTATGATTTTCTTGAGAAAATTAGCCATTTTGACCGAGAACGTATTCCAGAGCGTGTCGTTCATGCCAGAGGGGCAGGGGCACACGGTTATTTTGAAAGCTATGGTACATATGGGGATGAACCCATTTCGAAGTATACTCGTGCGAAAGTGTTCACGGAAAAAGGCAAGCAAACACCGGTTTTTGTTCGTTTTTCCTCGGTCATTCACGGTGGGCATTCACCAGAGACATTACGAGACCCTAGGGGATTTGCGGTGAAGTTTTATACCGAAGATGGTAACTGGGATTTAGTAGGGAACAACTTAAAAATCTTCTTTATCCGTGATCCGTTGAAATTTCCTGATTTGGTTCATGCGTTCAAGCCAGATCCGGTTACGAATGTACAAGATGGAGAACGGATCTTTGATTTTATTTCACAAACACCAGAGGCCATGCACATGATCACATTCTTGTTCTCACCGTGGGGCATACCTGCTAACTATCGAATGATGCAAGGTTCTGGCGTAAACACCTACAAATGGGTAAATGAAGAGGGGAATGCGGTTCTCGTTAAATACCATTGGGAACCGAAGCAAGGAATCAAAAATTTAACGCAGAAGGAAGCAGAGGCCATACAAGCGAAAAACTTTAACCATGCAACTTTGGATTTGTACGAAGCGATTGAGGACGGAGATTATCCAGAGTGGGAATTGTATGTGCAAATTATGAGTGATGATGCCCATCGAGAGCTTGATTTTGACCCGCTAGATCCCACGAAATTGTGGTATAAAGATCAATTCCCATGGGTACCCGTTGGCAGAATGGTGTTAAATAAAAATCCTGAAAACTACTTTGCAGAGGTGGAACAAGCCGCCTTTGGGACGGGTGTACTCGTCGATGGCCTTGATTTCTCAGACGATAAGCTATTGCAGGGCCGAACGTTTTCTTATTCTGATACACAACGGTATCGGGTAGGGGCAAATTATTTACAGTTACCTATCAATGCCCCCAAAAAACGGGTAGCAACGAATCAGCGAGATGGACAAATGGAATACCATGTGGACATAGGACCAAAGCAAAACCCCCATGTAAACTATGAGCCATCTTTATTAAATGGGCTAAAAGAAGCAAAGCAAGATGGCCAGGACCATACCCCGTATGTTGAAGGTGAACTGCAACGGGCGAGCATCGATAGGCGAAACGATTATGGACAGGCAGGTGAAACCTATCGCCGGTTGTCAGACTGGGAGCGAAATGATCTTATTTTGAATCTTGTGAACACACTCGCACCTTGTCATGAAGACATTCAAAAGCAAATGATTGATCACTTTAGCCAATGTGACCCTGAGTATGGACGAAGGGTGAAGGAAGGGTTAGAGAAACAAAAGGGAGCAGATACTCATAGGCAGCCACAAGGCGGTGTAGATGGGGATGCGGCGATGCATGCGGCAGAAGCTCTGGGGCATCCTTCAGATCCTTATTAAAGCATTGCGAGAACCTCATGTTGTGAGGTTCTTTTTTTAATCATAAAATATAGCTCTTTTGGACTGAAAATAGGATTATAATGTATATGTAAGCGCTTAATTATTGAGGGGGAGGTACTTTCGTTGGCGAATACCCATTCACCTTTATCCAGACCACCAGTAAAGAAACGTTGGCTTCACCGTGTCATTTTAAGTGTTTGCGTGCTTGCGTTTCTTGGGGGTCTTTCGATTGTAGGAATATCTGTTTATGTCGGGTGGAACTTATCCCATCCAGAAAGGGAAGTGATTGACGAATCACCGACTGATTATGGGCTACTATTTGAAGATGTTGTCTTTTACAGCGAGAAAGATGAAGTCGAATTAAAAGGCTGGTGGATACCGGCTCAAGACAACGGAGAAGAGCTAGGGACAGATCGCGCTGTTGTTTTCTCCCATGGCTATCGTCATTCGCGTCTTCAAGGAGAAAACGATATTTTGCCTTTTGCTAAGCGGTTGGCGAAAGAGGGGTATCACTTATTACTGTTTGATTATCGTGGTTCAGGCGAATCAGGTGGTACGTATACAACGATTGGTCAATACGAAACAGATGATCTTCTTTCCGCTATCGCGTTTGTAAAAGCAGAAAAGCACGTTGAGGAGATCGCAGTCATTGGTTGGTCGATGGGGGCGGTTTCTGCTATTTTGGCTACGCAACAATCAGAGGATGTTCAAATCGTCATAGCCGATAGTCCATTCGCGAATTTGCGCCAATACTTATCGGAAAATTTATCCCATTGGAGTGACTTACCAGACGTCCCATTCACTTGGGTTGTATTGCAAACGATCCCGGTTTTAATTGGTGCCGATATTGATCAAGTTAGTCCCGTAGATGCTGTTTCGCCGATTGGAGAAACAAAACTCTTTCTTATTCATGGAAGATGGGATGAAGCGATCCCCCATAGGGACAGTGAAGCGATTTTTGAGGCAGCAGACGGCCAAGCAGAACTGTGGCTACCTGAAAATGAGGGACATGTAAAAACGATCAATGAGCAGTCAGAGGAATATGAAGAGCGCATTCTCGCTTTTCTCGAAAAAAGCTTTACAGAATAAACGCGGCGAGAAGGGTTGTTGGCTGAAAAAGGAGCGAGGGGTTGTCCTCGCTCCTTTTTTCAATCGCCGAGGTATGTACCTCGTCTTTAGTTTACTGCGTCTTTAAGTTGTTTACCAGGCTTGAACGCAGGGTTTTTTGTAGCTGGGATTTCGATTTCTTCACCAGTTTGAGGGTTGCGACCTTTACGAGCAGAACGCTCACGTACTTCGAAGCTACCGAAACCAACAAGTTGAACTTTGCCGCCTTCTTTTAATGCACCAGTAATGCTTTCAAAAACAGCGTCGACTGCTTTAGAAGCGTCCTTTTTAGAAAGTTCTGCTTGCTCTGCCACTGCATTGATTAAATCTGTTTTGTTCATGAAAAAACTCCCTTTCATTCCTTGGATAATAAAGCCTGCAAGTAAAATTTCTCATGAAACCCTTGTCGTGTCAAGCCTTCAGACCAAATTTAAAGCAAAAAACCCGATATTTTCACGATTTCTGTCATTTTTTCTACAAGTTTTGACCCTTTTCGCTATCGATAGCTTACATTTTCCGGACGCGGATTGTACTAACCATGAGAAACGACAAAATTAAAATCGCAAACATGAACGTATAATCTGGCCAATAACCGACAGCTAAATAGAGCAAGGTGAGTATGCAGCCAGCAGCTGTGATTGGCAATCCGATGAAACTATTATGATTTTCTGTAATGTTGAAGCGTGCTAGGCGAATAGCGCCACAAGCAATGTAAAAGACAGTAAACAGTGCTCCAGCGTATCCGAAATCAAATAAGATGGCATGATAGATCATGAGTGCAGGAGCTACACCGAAAGAAATAATGTCTGTTAAGGAATCAAGTTGCTTTCCAAAATCAGATGCACAGTCAAACTTTCTTGCAGCTGCTCCATCTAGACGATCAAAGACAGCAGCTATCGTAATAAAAAGTAAACTTACTCGTAGTTCCCCTTGAAGGGTAAACAAAATCGCAAACACGCCGCAGCTTAAATTTATAATTGTGAAGAAATTTGCTAGTTGGCTTTTCATTTTCTTTACAGTATGATCTAATTGTTGAAGTAGAAACATGTTGTTCCCCTCCCCTCAGAAAAAAATGTAAATTCCTCTTCTTAAAAGATTATAATAGCACATTACTAACGAAATAACTAGAGCGAAAGAATGATTGTTTTATGAAAGTTTACTGATGAAATAGTAGGTGAAAGAACGTCGTGAGAAAAACATTTTTTAGACTATGCTTCGAATTGAGTAGTCATCCTGTCCTGTCATCTATGCTACAAGCATTTACTACTTCTAAAGCGAGCCGTTGGTTAATTCCTTCGTTTGTAAGAGTTTATAACATCAATGGGCAGGAAGCAGAAAAACCACTTCATACTTATCAATCGCTTCAAGAGGTATTTACAAGAACGTTAACGGAAAACTGTCGTCCAATTGATTTATCACCTAAAAGCATTGTCAGCCCAGTTGATGGCGTTTTAGCTGAGCAAGGAACTCTATCAGACGAGGCGAACTTTGTCGTGAAAAATCAGACCTATACACTGGAGGAAATGTTAGGTGGAAAAGAAAAAGCTAAGCTCTATCGAGAGGGGACGTACTTGCTTTTTTATTTAAGTCCAAGTCATTATCACAGAATTCATAGTCCAGTAAACGGCACAATCAAAGAGCAATGGACATTAGGGAATAAATCGGCTCCTGTAAATAATCTCGGATTGCGTTATGGGAAACGGCCACTATCAAGGAACTATCGTTTGCTCACCGAGTTAGAGGCAGAAGAGGGGCGCTGTATCGTGGCCAAAATCGGGGCCCTTAACGTGAACAGTATTGTACCGACTCATCAATCAGAGCATGTAGACAAAGGGGAGGAGATCGGCTATTTTGCCTTTGGTTCATCCGTTATGCTGTTTTTTGAAAAAGGAACGATTCAATTGGATCATCAGCCTCGAGCTGTTGAGGTAAAGATGGGGGAAAAGGTAGGGAGCTGGCTACGCTAAACAAGTCTATTAGCGTTGAAACCAGCTAAATCCATAAAACGCCCCAACCGCAAAAACAACGATCCAAAGCGCCAAGCTAAAGGTAATCCATCCAGTCACTAAATATTTCGGTGAGCGAAAGGCAAGGGCCATTAACGCGGATAGATGGGTACCGATGACGAGCGGTCCCCCTAAGGCTAAACCTGGGAGGCCGTATCGGTTCCAAATATGACGTGCCCGCTTTTGCCGTTTTGATTCTGGCGGTGTTTCTATCCCTTTTTGGATTCGGCGTTTTTCTCGCCATGCTTGAAACTTTTCATAAAATATAATGACGAGCAAAATCGTCAGCCAATTACCGATAAATGCTACGACTGATACGAGCCATGGATTTAGCCCGCGAATAATGCCTAATGGTACAACAACGATCGCTTCAAGCCAAGGAGTAGCCGCCGCTAAAAAAATGAGCACGTATTCCCAAAGGGTCATCATGAAACATTCTCTCCTTTTCGTATAAGTCACAAATTACAGTGTAGCGTCCAAGACATCATTTAGCAATGGTTCAGCTTGCACAAAAAAACAGGGCAGTGGTGCCCTGTTTTATGTTTGTCTCTTTTTAGCATACACTTTTTTTAAATCGTCCTGAACCGATTGATCCCATAATGGAACACCAATCCGGTAGGCAGAGCGGGAAATCATAAGCCCAGCCACAGGTGCGGTCAGAAACACAAATAAGATCGTAAATAGAATTTTCCCAACGAACAGACCTTCAATCAAGAGGAAGTAAAGGAAGGTGGCGACCATGATCGAGATAACACCGAGCGTCGCACTTTTCGTTGCCGCATGTATTCGGCCATAAACATCTGGAAAGCGAATAATCCCAACACTGCCAAGAAAGCTTAAAAACGCTCCTAGCAAGATGAATAAACTAACGATGATCTCGACTGCGGTCAAAAATAGTCCCCCTTTCTAAAAACTTAGCTAATGCGATGGAACCGACAAAGGCTAAGATGCCTAGCACTAGAATAACTTCCGCATAGGCGATGGTCTCTTGAAGGATCATAATAATCCCAATAAACCCAATAAGGTTAATCCCAAACGTATCAAGAGCGACAATTCGATCCGACATCGTCGGGCCGACAATGGTTCGATAAAAGCAAGCCGCAAGGGAGAGGGACATAATGACTAAAACGACGTGTAAAACCGTTTCAAACATTACGCAGTCACCTCCAAAATCGCTTTTTCAAACGTGTCGTGAATTTCCCGTATCATCGCTTCCTTATCAGGCACGTGAATGGAGTGAATATAAATGTATTTCTTGTCATCTGAAAAATCCATTGACAACGTACCAGGAGTGAGAGAGATTAAGCCAGCTAAAAGGGTTAACTCCCAATCTGATTTTAGTTTTGTCGGTACCGCTACGATTCCTGGAGTAATGTCAAGCTTTGGACTGAGAACAATTTTAGTCACGTCAATATTGGCCAATACGAGCTCCTTGAAAAACAAAACAATTAACTTGATCCATGCCCAAACCTTGCGAAAATAAAGGTCAAAGATCATAAACCTGCGGAGCGCGATTAAGATTCCAATACCGACTACATAGCCGACTAAAAAGTCAGCGAACGTAAAGCTGTTTTGTAGGAACATCCAGATGATCGCGATGACAAGGTTTAGTAATATTTGTAACGCCATGGCAACTACTCCTTAAGCACAGATTCGATGTAGACGGATGGATTTAATAGCTCGTCGGCCACTTGCAGCGAGTATTGGAAGATTGGTTCTGCTCCGAACCCTAAGACGATCGTTAGCACGACGAGAGGAGCGATCGGTAGCAAAAGTTTTCCAATTGGCATTTTTGCTTGCTGCTCTGTATGCTTTTGCTCGCCCCAAAACGCATAAATGAAAATCTTCATCATCGAGAAAAGGGTGAGCAAACCGACGATGAGCGCGACAGTTACGATCACATATCGACCTTCTTCAAAGCCTGCAAGAATCAGAGCGAATTTACTGAAGAAGCCGCTTAGTGGAGGAATTCCTGCAAGTGAAATGGCTGAAATAAAGAACAACCATGCAAGCCATGGGTGGGTCTTTAAAAGGCCGCCCATCTTTTTCAATTCCGTCGTCCCTGTGATTTTTTCTGTTGCCCCTGCAAATAAGAAGAGGGCTGCTTTTACAATAATATGGTGGGCGATATAATAAATCGCACCTGCAAGGGCAAGGGGAGTAAAAATCCCGAGCCCCATGACCATGTAACCGACCTGACTAATGATGTGGTAGGAGAGGATACGCTTAAAGTCAAATTGCGATACTGCTCCCAAGACACCGAAAAACATCGTGAATCCAGCCAAAGCGAGAATTATCGTATGCGTAAAGCTCGGGTCATGGTTAAAAATAAGTGTAAATGTCCTGATAATCGCGTAAATTCCAACCTTTGTTAGCAAGCCACCGAACAAGGCGGCAATTGCAGCAGGTGGTCCATAATAGGATCTTGGAAGCCAGAAATAGAGAGGGAATAAAGCACCCTTCATCCCGAATACGACCAAGAACAAAATCGCGATCACATTGAGCACCCCTTGTTGCTCTAGCTCTGCCACGCGAATAGCTAAGTCCGCAAAGTTCAGTGTCCCTGTGACTGAATAGAGATAGGCGACACCTACGATAAACAAAATGGAAGCAAAAACATTAATCACGACATATTTGAAAGACTCACGTAACTGATACTTCGTGCCTCCCAAAACAATCAACGCATAGGAAGCGATGAGCATCACTTCGAAAAAGACGAATAAGTTAAAGAGATCGCCAGTAAGAAACGCCCCATTCACTCCCGCAATTAAAAACAAGTAAAACGGATAAAAGTAATAGCGTTCTCTTTCAGATGAAATAGTCTGAAAGGCAAAAAATAAACATGCGACGCCAACAATGCTCGAAAGAATGATCATCATCGTCGCAAACATATCAGCGACGAGCACAATTCCGAACGGGGCTGGCCAATTTCCAAGCTGAAGTGTATAGATTCCTTCTTGGTAAACAAGGGTTGCTAAATAAAAGGAAAACAGCAGCAGGCCAACCATCGTTATTGCTGTAAGAAATCGTTGAATCCCGTGATGCTTTGCAAACAAAATGAGAAAGGAACCAACGATAAACGGTAATAAAATTGGTAGAATGACTAAGTTACTCATCAGCAGTTCCCCTTAATTGATCCAGATCATCTGTTTGATGTTCTTTATAGGTTCGATAAGCAAGTACGAGCAAAAAGGACGTTACCCCGAAGCTGATGACGATAGCCGTCAAGATTAAAGCTTGAGGAAGTGGATCTGCAAAGTATGGTGCATCAATGGACAGAAGCGGTGGCACGCCCCGTTGTAAGCCCGCCATCGTTAAAAGCAGGAGGTGTGCTCCATGAGACAGGAGCACAAGCCCTAAAACGACGCGTAATAGACTTTTCGTTAGAATCATGTATGTGCCGACCATAAATAGGACACCGACTGTGATGGACATTAAAATTTCCATTACGCATCATCCTCCGCGATCGTCAAAATAATGGTGAGGGCGATTCCTATCACGACTAAGTAAATGCCTAAGTCGAATGGAAGTGCCGTCGTTAACTCTGTTTCTCCTAAAATCGGTAGCTGAAAGTATCTAAAATATTGAGTGAGAAACGGATCGCCAGCGAGCATGCTAGATACGCCTGTGAAAATGGCGAGCAGCAGTCCGATCGCGATCAAAGCTGTAAAGTTAAACGGAAGCGCCTTCTTGATGCTATCCATATCAAAGGCAAGGTACATGAGCAAAAAGGCACTTGCCGTCATCAATCCTCCAATAAAGCCGCCCCCTGGATCATTGTGTCCAGCAAAAAACAAGTAGACGGAAAAGGAGAGAATGATGAAGGTCACAATTCGTGTTACCGTATGAAGCATCACCTCGTTGGATTTGAACGAGTTGTTTTTCATACATCCTCCCTCCCAGTCATCCGTAATTTAATCATCGCAATGACACCAAGTGCTGCGATTCCAAGTACGAGTACCTCAAGAAGTGTATCGAGTCCACGGAAATCAACAAGGATGACATTGACCATGTTGTATCCACCTGCAAGCTCCTTTGAGTTTTCGATGAAGTACTCAGAAATGGTTCCCAAGCCTGCTTCTGTGCCCAATGCGAAAGAGCTTAAAGCAATCAACGTGACAAGCCCACCAACACCGATGGAAATAAAGAGGTTGACGAGATTGAAACGCGGTGTGAACTTCTCTTTTCGTAGCTCTGGCAAGTGATAAAAGGCCAGCATGAAGAGAACAACTGTCACGGTCTCTACAAGTAACTGCGTAAGTGCCAAGTCTGGAGCTCGGAATATAACAAAGAACAAGGCAAGGAGAAATCCGATGACACCGACGACAATAATCGCTGTAATGCGATGATTAATAAAAGGAATTGCAAGGGTTGACCCGATGAAAACGAGTGTTAATACCCACATATAAGGTGAAATAACAGAGACATTTACCGTGTCAATAGCGAAGGCATTATAGCGAACCATCGTATAGCCAAACAGCAAAATCATAAAGACACACATGTACGCAAAATAATCGCGTAGCATCCCTGTCATTTGCACTCGTGTAATTCCTTGAGAACCTTTAATTAACCAATCGAGGGAGCTGTCGTACACTCGGTTTAATGGATCGCGCTCTCTTAAGTAAAAGGCTGTTTGCTGCCATTTTTTCATGTTCATAAAAATCAAGGTTCCAAAAGCAACGACAGCGATCGTCATAAAGAGCTCAGGGTTAAACCCATGCCAAAGATAAATGTTCGCCTCTCCTCCGCCGAAAACATCTGCTCCTAAAATGGCAGTAACGGCTGGCTCTATAATCGTGTAAGTTAGCAAGTTAGGGAACAATCCGAAAATAACGACGAGAGAACCAAGGATGACTGGACTGATCAGCATTCCCATTGGTGCTTCATGGACATGTACGTCGTAATTTTCCTTCTTAAACTCCCCTGTAAATGTGCGGAAAAACATGATTGCACAGTAGACGAATGTAAAAACACTTGCAACCCACGCAAGAACAGGGAATAGGAATCCCCACGTTTCCATATTAAAAATTCCTAACGTAGTGGCAGTTACGACTCCAGAGAAAAACATTTCCTTACTAAGGAACCCATTGAACGGTGGTAATCCAGCCATAGCGGCGAGTCCAATTAATGAAACAGTAAAGGTCACAGGCATGATGGCCATTAATCCGCCGAGTTTACGAATATCCCTAGTACCGGTTTCATGATCAATGATTCCAACCGTCATAAACAAGCTTCCTTTAAAAGTAGCATGGTTAATTAAATGAAAAACGGCTGCCAAAGTGGCGGTTGCATAAAACTTTATCATGCTGTCAGTAGGGTCAAAATGGAGAGTAGCTGACCCTAGACCGAACAAGCACATAATTAACCCAAGCTGGCTAATGGTTGAGAAGGCCAAAATGGATTTAAGGTCTTTTTGACGAACGGCTGAGATGGATCCCCAGCACAATGTAATGATCCCAAATCCTGCAAGTAACCAAAACCACTCTGGCGTTCCGCCGAAAACAGGTGTTAAGCGAGCTACAAGGTAGAGCCCTGCTTTAACCATTGTTGCGGAGTGGAGGTAAGCACTGACTGGCGTCGGTGCTTCCATTGCATCCGGAAGCCAAATGTGGAATGGAAATTGTGCAGATTTTGTAAAAGCTCCAAGAAGAACAAGAAGCATGGCTGGCAAAAACAACGTACTAGCAAGAACAGCATCTGCTTGCTCAATGATCTCTCGGATGCTAAACGTGCCCGTAATGACGTAGAGGAGTGAAAACCCCCCGAGCATGGCAAAGCCACCAAAAACGGTAATGAGCATCGATTTCTGGGCACCGTACGTTGATTTTTCACGATGGAACCAATAACTAATTAATAGGGATGAGGCTAAACTTGTGAGCTCCCAAAATACGTAAAGAACGATCAAGTTATCGGAGAGGACGACTCCGAGCATGGCGCCCATAAACATAAGTAAATAAACATAGAAGTTGTTCAGTTTTTCGGTCTTTTTCGACAAATAGTAGATAGAGTAAAGGGCGACAAGAGTACCAATCCCAGTGATTAAAAGAGCAAACAATAAACTGAGTCCGTCAACATAGACAGTAAAGTTGATTCCAAGTGAAGGAACCCAAGGAATGGTCTCGTGGATTACGCCTCCGTTCGAGGTTATCGGTAATAACGATAAGAAATAGCCAAACAGCACGAGCGGAAGGACGAGCACAAACCATCCCGTATGTATGGATCTTGTGTATTTATACAAAATAGGAATGAAGATCGCAAGTAAAAAAGGTGAAACTGTAGCCCAATGCAAAAGCGTCAAGTCAAAAAACCTCCTTCTAGTATCAAATCAATCAACTGGGCAATTTCTTTAATTCCCCCCTTAAGCAGATCCGAAAACCGAACATTCTCCAAACTAACGTAAATTATAACGCAATTTAGTATGGTGTGCATCCTTTGTGGCTATTCGGTTTAGAGAGGTTTCATGATTTATTAAATATGTAGAAAGGCGATTATTTTTCAAAAAAATTTTTTAAAATGGACGGAAATTAACGCACATTCACTTCAAATTGATGGAATTCAAACCAAATCATAATGTATATTATGTGCAATTTTTCGCAATCCTAATAAAAAAACATCAGGGTGAGCGGAAATGAATAATAAAGCGAAACTAATGATTTCAGGTGTGATTTTTTTGTCACTTTTTGTCTGTGCGGTTTTTGCCCATCAAGTGAACGAACGAATGATTCATGAGAGAGGATACGATTTGGACACAGTTGACATTCAGCAATTGGAAGAAAACACCCCTTTTACGGCTCCTATCAGATCGAGGAAATATTTCCGGGATACCAATGAACTTCGTCGTTCTTTAATAGAAGAATGATGGCAAAAAAAGACGAAGCCCATTTTAGACTTCGTCTTTTTTACACGTTTTAAAAGTTAGAATTGATACAAGAAGTAAAACGAAGGGTTATTGGCGAAAGAACGTGAGGCCAAACCTTCGTTTTTTTACAATACAACTCTAGGATGTCAGTTTTAATTTCTCAGTTAATGAACGGCGCTCGATCTCTTCTTTGATGAGCCCGATAAAATCGTCTCCTAAATCCAACTCAATCGCCTTGTGGTATGTCTCAATGAGCAAATCATCTGATAATGTCTTCATTGATTATTCTGCCGGTACGGCAGTTCACCTCCTATGCGAAATTATCCGTATTTATACAAGGAGTGGACTAGCATTGTTTCAGGAACGGCGCATATACTGTTAGGTTCTTTTATTTTATACCCCTTATGCTACCATGTATTGTAAAATAGAACAACCGTTCGTGGTATCCACAGATACCAGTGGATAACTTGTGAGTTAGTTGTTTATATTTATCAAAAACCTTAATATACCTTGCCTCAAACCGTGTATAACTTTATCCACAGGTGTTGAGATGGCAGAGTTTTTGTCGAAAATTTTTTGTGATTTTCTTTTGAATGGGATGAGAGAATGTACAATATTCATGAAAAATAGTTGAAAAAGCGAAGGATCTGTTGATATTATTTTCTATTCGTGGTATACTTACGGTTTGATTGTAACTATTTCCATCGGGCAGACATCGTGATGACTATATTTTAGATGAGAGGTGCTTATTCGTTTTGCTGAAAAGCTTGCTTCCGAACGATTATGTTAAGACAGTCCATGACATCCCGTTAGAGGAATTGAAACAGCAAGGTATAAAAGGAATCATAACCGATTTAGATAACACTTTGGTTGAATGGGATCGTCCTGAGGCAACCCCAGAAGTCAAAGAATGGTTCCAACAAGTGAAAAATGCTGGTATGAAGCTAACGATCGTTTCAAATAATAGCGAAAAGCGAGTTCGCTCATTTGCTGCACCTGTTCAGGTCAACTTTATTCATAGTGCAAAAAAACCGATGACAAAGGCGTTTGTTGAAGCGTGTAAACAGATGAATATTTCAGTAAGTGAAGCGGTAGTAGTTGGCGATCAAATTTTCACTGATGTCCTTGGTGGCAATCGCGCGAACATTCATACGATATTAGTCGTACCAGTGACCGATACAGATGGAGTATTTACAAGGTTTAACCGTCGTATGGAGCGGTATGTTTTAAGCTGGATGAGAAAAAAAGGAATGATCCATTGGGAGGAGTAGACATGAACGAACGAGACATCATTTGTGCCGGCTGTGGCGTGAAAATACAAACAGAATCCAAAGAAATGCTAGGTTATACCCCCCCTTCAGCTTTAAAGCGAGACGTGATCATTTGTCAACGTTGTTTTCGGATGCAGCATTACAATGAAGTGCAAGATGTTTCATTGACAGATGATGACTTTTTAAAAATTTTACATACGATTGGTGAACGAAAGGCGTTAATTGTTAAGCTTGTCGACATATTTGATTTTAATGGCAGCTGGCTTCCTGGTCTCCACCGATTTGTCGGGGGGAATGACGTGCTCTTGATTGGCAATAAGGTAGATCTGTTGCCGAAATCCGTCAATCGAAACCGAATGATCAATTGGATGCGGAAATCAGCAAAGGATTTGGGCTTAAAACCTATAGATGTCGCTTTAATCAGCGGTGAAAAGGGTATAGGAGTAAAAGAGGTCGCTAGCTTAATTGACCGGTTAAGAAAAGGAAAAGATGTTTACGTTGTCGGTGCAACCAATGTAGGAAAGTCAACGTTTATAAATAAAATGATTCAGATCTTTGGCGGCGATGAAGAGCAAATGATTACCACATCCCACTTTCCTGGAACAACGCTCGATATGATCGACATCCCGCTCGATGATGGTAAAACCCTTTATGATACCCCAGGCATTATTAATCACCATCAAATGGCACACTATGTGGCCAAAAATGAGCTCAAGCTAATTACACCGAAGAAGGAAATTAAGCCAAAGGTCTTTCAATTAAACGAAGAGCAAACTCTGTTCTTTGGCGGATTGGCTCGATTTGACTTTGTAAAAGGTGAACGTACGTCTTTTGTATGCTATGTGTCAAACGATCTTTTCATTCATCGGACGAAGCTAGAAAAAGCAGATGAACTTTATGAAAAGCGTCTTGGGGATGTGTTAACGCCACCTGAGGATCCTCAACACTTGCCTTCGTTAGTGAAGCATGAGTTCACCATCCGTGATCAAAAAGTAGATGTCGTGATTTCTGGTTTAGGCTGGGTCACAGTGAATGGAACAAATGTAAAGGTTTGTACATATGCACCGGAAGGCGTTGGCGTCTCCATCCGTGAATCATTAATTTAGGGGGAGAGAAAAGATGAAAAAGCTTTTTGGTCTTTTGGGGCACCCTGTCGGTCATTCATTATCACCGCTCATGCATAACCAAATGTTTCAATTGTTAGATTTCGATGGTTATTACCATGCATTCGACGTGGAGCCGTCTCAGTTAGAAAAAGCTGTAGAAGGGGCTCGGGCGTTACAAATGCAAGGCTTCAATGTGACAATCCCGCATAAGGTGACAATTATGGATTATCTCGACATGGTCGATGAAGAAGCGCAAGAAATTGGAGCTGTAAATACGGTGGTAATGAAAGACGGGCAATTGTTCGGTTCTAATACAGATGGGCAAGGGTACTTAGAGTCTTTGATGGATGTTGTGACAACTCCTTTTCCGACACACGATGTGTTGATTATTGGTGCAGGTGGTGCCGCTCGAGCGATCGGGACGGTGCTTAAACGGGAGAAGGTTCGATCCATTACGATCGCGAATCGAACGTTGGCAAAAGCCAAGGAATTTAGCGAAGTCCTTGAATCGAGTGAGACAAGCTGTTCAGCTCTTTCCCTAAAAGAAGCTGAACAACAACTAGAACGTTTCTCGGTTATTATTAACACTACATCTGTCGGGATGAGCCCCCGTGTCGACGATATGCCTTTATCCCTTGAACGTTTATCAAGGGAGACGGTTGTTAGCGATTTAATCTATAATCCACTTGAAACGAAATTTTTACGTGAAGCCAAACAAAAAGGCGCAAAAACGGTAGATGGGTTAGGGATGTTTGTCAATCAAGGGGCGCTTGCTTTCGAATTATGGACAGGTTTACGCCCTGATCGTGAAAAAATGAGACGCTGTGTTTTAGAACAGCTAGGAGGATAATGCAATATGTTAACAGGAAAGCAAAAACGTTTTTTACGGGCGAAAGCTCACCACCTTCAGCCTATTTTTCAAGTAGGAAAAGGTGGGGTCAATGAGAACATGGTTAAACAAATTAGTGAAGCTCTTGAAGCGCGCGAATTAATTAAAGTCAGCGTACTACAAAATTGCGAAGAGGATCGTGACGAGGTGGCCGAGGCTTTGGCTACCGGTGCTGAAGCTGAACTCGTTCAAGTGATCGGCAATGTTATTGTGTTATATAAGGAATCAAAAGAACAGAAAACAATTGAGTTGCCGTAGGAAGGGAGCGGAAACGGAGTGAAGCGCATCGGACTTTTAGGGGGAACGTTCGACCCGCCGCATATCGGTCATCTTTTATTGGCGCAAGAGGCGATACATTGTGCGGACTTGGATGAAGTTTGGTTCGTACCGGTCGGCATCCCTCCCCATAAAGAGCGAGAGGAGATCGCTTCCAACGATGATCGGCTTGCCATGATCAAGAGAGCGATTAAAGGGAAGGAAACGCTTTTTAACATCTGCACAATCGAGTTAGAGCGAGAAGGGAAATCGTACACCATTGATACGGTTCGGACGTTAACAAAGAAACACCCAGATGTTCGCTTCTTTTTTATTATCGGCGGCGACATGGTCAAAAGCTTACCGACATGGAAAGGGATCGATGAGTTACTTGCCACTGTAACGTTCATTGGCTTTAAGCGACCAGGTGTTTTGCTTGATTCCCCTTATCAAGACCAACTGATGCTCGTAGAGGGGCCAGAGGTGAACGTTTCATCGACGATGATCCGTGAGCGGATGACGGAAGGGAAACCGATCTCGTACTTATTACCTTTAGATGTAGAACGCTATATTTATGAAAAGGGGTTGTACAAAACCAATGAATCGCGGAAAAGCCCTTCAGTTAGTAAAACCTCATCTAACTGAACATCGTTACCAACACACCATTGGGGTAATGGAAACGGCGATTGATTTGGCAAAGCTTTATGGTGCGGATCAACAAAAGGCTGAGCTTGCTGCCATTTTTCATGATTATGCCAAATTTAGAGATAAAAATGAAATGAGAACTTTAATAAGGGAAAAGCTGTCGCAGCAGGATATATTATTTTATGGAGATGAGCTGTTGCATGCTCCATGTGGTGCATACTATGTACGAGAAGAAGTCGGAATTGAGGATGAAGACGTTCTTCAAGCGATACGCTTCCATACAACGGGGAGGCCGAATATGAGTCTGTTGGAGAAAATTATTTTTCTAGCTGATTATATAGAACCAAACCGTCAATTTCCCGGTGTGGAAAAAGTGCGCACACAAGCAAAAACAGATTTGAATGGCGCCATTATTTCTTCTTTAGTAAATACAATTACGTTTTTGCTTAAAAAAAACCAGCCTATATATCCTGATACCCTTGCAACATACAATCAGTTACTATTAGAACAGAAATGATGGGAGGAGTGAAACACAAATGTCAAATCAAGAACTATTGCAACTGGCGGTAAATGCTGTGGACGATAAAAAAGCAGAACAAGTCGTTGCCTTAAATATGAAGGGGATTTCATTAATTGCTGATTTTTTTCTCATCTGTCATGGGAACTCCGAAAAACAAGTACAAGCAATTGCTCATGAATTAAAAAAAGTAGCACAGGAACAAGGCATTGAAATTAAACGTCTTGAAGGCTATGAACAAGCGAGATGGGTACTGATTGATCTCGGTGATGTGGTCGTTCACGTGTTTCATAAAGATGAGCGCGCATACTACAACTTAGAAAAGCTCTGGGGAGATGCGCCAACTGTTGAATTAGAAGGAGTTATTAGTTAATGAGTTTAAAGCCAGGTTATCAAGTGACAATGCGCGTGGACCGTGTTCGTGATTTTGGGGCCTTTCTAACAGATGAAAGGAAGCAAGAAGAAGTGTTTCTTCATAAACGGGAAATGACGAGAGAGGTTTCGGAAGGCGATGAGGTTACGGTTTTTATATATCATGACCACAAAGGTCGTTTAGCTGGGACAATGGAAGAACCGCTCCTCACAGTCGATGAACTCGCTTGGCTCGAGGTCGTTGCTGTGAAGGACGGGCACGGATTGTTTTTGCATAACGGTGTTTCCCGTGATCTGTTTCTTTCCATCGATGAATTGCCGACTGATCGATCCATTTGGCCACAAGTGGGTGACCGACTTCCCGTATCGTTAACATGGGATAAAAAAGGGCGGTTAATGGGGAAATTGGTGAAAGGACAACCTTTGGAAGAGCAAGCTAATAAAGCAACGAATAATCTCCGAAAAAAAGAAGTGCATGGCACAGTCTACCATTTTCTCGACGATGGCGCTGTTTTGTTTACAGAAGAAGGTTATCTTGGCTATTTGCATAAAACAGAAATGGAGACGAAGCCGAGATTAGGGGAACGTATCACAGCGAGAGTATTATATGTTCGTGAAGACGGTCGGATCAATGTCACCACATTCCCTGTACGAACAGAACGGCAAAAAGAGGATGCGGACGTCATTTTTGACTATTTGTGTTCCCGTGGAGGGGCCATGCCGTTTTCTGATCGAACTCCACCGGAGGATATTAAAAAACGTTTTGATATGAGTAAAGCGTCGTTTAAACGGGCCCTCGGAAAGCTCCTGAAGGAAGGGAAAGTTTATCAAGAGGATGGATGGACGTATCGCAAGGAGAGCCGAGAGCAATGAATTACGAGATGTTTGCTAAATTATACGACCGATTAATGGCTGATGCGCCATATGATCGTTGGGCAAAACTCGTGGAGGAAGAAATCCGAAAGGCGATATTCTCAGATGTAAACCTACTGGATATTGGCTGTGGGACAGGCCGTTTGCTTAAGATATTAAGTGAGCGAGGCTATGCCTGTACAGGCGTCGATCAATCGGCGAACATGCTCGTGATTGCGAGAGAGGCGTTAGCTCAAAAAGGGGTTCAAGTCCCTTTATTTCAGCAAGATATGACCGAGTTCTATACCGGAGAAACGTATCAAGTGATCACGATCTTTTGTGACTCCTTGAATTACGTGATAACCGAAGAAGGAGTTGTCCAAACGTTTCAGCGGGTATTTGACCATTTAGATCAACAGGGAGTGTTCATGTTTGACGTCCATTCTCCTACAAAGCTCAGGAACCATTTTATCGGAAAAACGTTCGCTGATGCGGATGAAGAAATTTCATATATATGGCAGAGCTTTGCTGGTGAAGCTGAACAATCGGTTGAGCACGAGCTTACGTTTTTTGTACGTAATGAGACTGGCTCCTATGATCGTTATGAAGAACTCCACATTCAACGGGGGTATCCAATTGAGCGTTACGTGGACTGGCTAAAAGAGGCGGGTTTCTCACGTATAGACATCACTGCTGATTTTACAAATGAGGCACCAACCGAAAATAGTGAGCGGATTTTTTTTAAAGCTTATAAAAAATAAACAGGAATTTGCTTTTGCGTAGCGAAAATGATAAAGGGCAGGGATATCCCTGTCCTTTATCTCTTACAAGGAGGTGACTCAACCCTTTAACGTAAGCTGAGACGAAATTTTCTCCTGTTCGTGATAATATTTTTGATGGGTTTTCTGAAACAGGCGATCAAACATGTGACCCACGTCTTCCTCTAACACGCGGATCCCTTCCCCAGTAATACCTCCAGGTACACATACCCGTTTTTGTAACGTCGGTAAAGTATATAATTCCTGATCTAACAATTTCCCAATCCCAATTAACATTTCGGTCGCTAACACCGTCGCGTCTTCTTCGGAAATCGCTGTTTGCCGAACCGCTGCCTCAATGAAACGTTGCGTTAAATAACTAAAAAATGCGGGCCCGCAACTTACGATATCTGAAGATACCCGTGTAATTTTTTCTTCAATCAATAATGGCTCTGAAATGGTGCCCAATAAGCCGCAAAGGAACGACCGATCCTCTTCAAGACAACGCTCACTGAAGCTAACGAGCGTTGAACCCGCGAAAGCCCGATTTAAGATGCTCGGAATGGCTCGGGCCACTTTGCAATCAACAGAGTTTTCTAATTGGGCGATTGAGATTGGGCTTGTGATCGAGACGAGCAGTTTGTTTGCCGAACAATGGGGACGTATGTCCATTAACACGCGGTGGAACTGCATCGGTTTTACACAAACAAAAAAGCAGTCAGTCTGCTGAACGACCTCCTCTGGGTGATCAACTACCGATAGCCCGGGATACCGACGAGCCAACGCATCTGCCTTTTCCCGTGTGCGATTTGTTATCACCATTTGTTCGGCTGTTAAGGCGGATGATTCGAGAAATGATTCAATGAGAATTGTTCCCATACTTCCTGTCCCAATAAACCCGATTTTCATGATGTCGCCTCCTTCTCGCTGCTACCATCAAGTTGACATATGATGGATCCTTACTTACACATGTATGACAGGAGTTAGGAGAATATGTTTGTTGTCTTATTTTTGCATGCGTAACGCGTAAGTCTTGACCATCTCAACGGTTACAAGTTTACGTGTAGGCAATTGATATAGTTTAGCTAGTTGATTCATCTCTTCTGTGATTCGATTAATGGCTGTGGTTGTGAAAGGCTTGCCTTGCTTCGCTTCGCTTACCGCTTTTTCGATCGCTGCCTCTCGCTTTTGATCCATTTGTTGAAACTGTTTTTGCGCTTGACGATGCTTTTTGATTTGGTCTGCAATTTGTAAATGTACGCTCATTTTGGGCTCCTTTCTCGCTCGATCGTGAGGTGATTAATAAATGAAATTTTTTCCATTGACAAAAAGGGAGCAGTTGGTGAGTGTGGTCGCTCTCATTTTCGCTCTGATAGTAAGTGTAATGGTCTTTTTGGCCTTTGGCAATGTTGGATTAAAAGAAAATAACCAGGCTGAGGAGGACATATTTATGTCTTTTGATAACAATCAGCCCTTATCGGAGGCTGACAAGCAGCTTGATGGAACGAATGAACGGTTGGTGGTCGACGTGAAGGGAGCTGTGGAACATCCTGGCGTTTATGAGATGGTACAAGGGGAACGGGTGATTGACGTAATTGAAAAGGCGGGTGGTATGACAGAAAAGGCTGCTGCTGAAAGTGTCAACTTAGCGGTAAAATTACACGATGAGATGTTTATTTATGTTCCTGAACAAGGTGAAGCTGAACAGTCTCTCCCTGAACAGCAAAATGAGCAAGGGGATACCCAGATGGTCGTATTAAATCGAGCGACTGAAGTGGAACTACAATCATTACCAGGAATTGGCCCTGCTAAAGCGACAGCGATCATCTCCTACCGTGAAGAGCATGGAGCCTTTTCTTCATTGGAGGAGCTAATGAACGTCTCAGGAATTGGGGAAAAGTCATATGAAAAGCTCGCCCCTTACTTGCGGTTGAATTAGGACATTGACGAAGTAGTGAGCGTCCACTACACTTACAGGAGACAAAATGTAGAGGTGAGCAAGTTGAATCGAATTTCTTGGGATCAATATTTTATGGCACAGAGCCACTTGTTAGCACTTCGGAGTACGTGTACTCGCCTTATGGTAGGGGCGACGATCGTTCGCGATAAGCGGATTATTGCTGGTGGTTACAACGGATCGATTTCAGGTGGGCCTCATTGTATTGATGAAGGCTGTTACGTTGTTGAGGGGCATTGCATTCGAACGATTCATGCTGAAGTGAATGCGTTATTGCAATGTGCAAAATTCGGGGTACCTACAGAGGGCGCAGAAATTTATGTAACCCACTTTCCGTGTGTGAACTGTACGAAAGCCATTATTCAAAGTGGTATTAAAAAAGTTTACTATGCAACGGACTATAAAAATTCCCCGTATGCTGAAGAGTTGTTTCGTGATGCGGGGGTAGACGTGGAGCAGGTCGAATTAGAAGAAATGATTTTGGACCGGCACAACGAAGAAAAACTAACGTTTACTGCTGATTTGTTAAAAAGGCTGGCTGAAACTGGCTATGACGAAGCTGAGATCCGTCAATTGCACGAAAAGGCCAACCGTCTTTATACATCTTCTTAAATCGCTAATGGGCGAATGATCCTTCCTAATTCTTAAACCTAGGTTCATGTGAGGTGATGGCTTGGCTTCCCGAATCATTTTCCTCTTCTCTTTATTGATCATGCTAGGCCTCGCTACTGGCTTGCGGGGCTTTAGTGCCCTCCTCGGATTCCTCGCGTTCCTTCTACTCCTGATCATTGTCTGTCAACAATATCGGCGTTTTCTGCTTCTTTTTCTAGCGATCCTTCTCTTTTTATGTGCTTGGTTGTACGGAGTCGTCCAAGAAAGGCAAAACGAGACGCAACTAAATCCGTTAGTTCAAAGCGTGGAAGGGACGCTCATTTCTGATCCAGAATTGGACGGGGACCAATTTTCTGCGACCGTAAAAACAACAGATGGTGAAAAAGTGCTCATTAGAGGAAGGGTCCAAGCTGAAGCGGAGAAAGATAAACTGGAAATGACGCAAATAGGGATGGTCTGCTCGTTCGTTGGCCAGTTAGAGATACCTAGTGAACCGACGAACCCATACCAATTTAATTACAGGCAGTTTTTAGATAATAATCGAATCCATTGGATATTTCGTACCGATTTAACGCAATGGCAGTGTAGTGACCAGCCCACGACTCTTTTTATGAAGGTAAAACGCTGGCGGAGCGAACAATTGCAAGACATTTATGACTTGGCATCCGATGAAACAGCAGGATTAATTGCAGCTTTCGTCTACGGTGATCGAAGTGAACTTGACAGCGAGCTACTATCTGCATACCAGTCATTAGGGGTCATCCATTTACTTGCGGTATCAGGGCTTCATGTTGGACTCGTGGTCGCAGCTGTTTTTTATCTTTTCATCCGGCTCGGTGTTACACGTGAAAGAGCGTATGAGTTGCTCCTATTGTTTCTCCCCTTTTATGCCATTGTCGCAGGGGCGGCACCTTCAGTTGTTCGCGCGGTAGGGATGACGATGACTGTTTTATTAGCACTCCGTTTTCAAAAGCGATTGGCGCCGATAATCGTCCTTTCTTTAGTTGCCGTCATTTACATCATTATTGAACCATACGCGATTTTCCAATTAGGCTTCCAGCTCTCCTTTTTAACGACGTGTGCGCTGCTTCTTTCATCCTCCACCTTATTGCAAGCAATCAATCGACCGTTGCTCTCCTTGGTAAAAGTCACGTTCCTCGCCCAACTGATCTCCATGCCTGTTATTTTGTATCACTTTTTTGAACTGCCCATCCTCTCTGTTCCTCTCAATCTTCTCTTTGTACCCGTTGTCTCTTTTGTTCTTTTGCCGTTAAGCTTTTTCGTTGCAAGCTCGCTATTGATACATCCAGGGGTTGCTGAGCTTCCCTTATTCATTCTTGAGATCATTGTGCCAATCGTCCATCAGCTTCTTTTGGTTTTAAACGAACAATCGTTTGCCGCTGTTGTCATTGGAAAGCCGTCACTAAATAGCGTTTTTCTAATGATGATCAGCTTGATCATTGGTTGGGCATGGCTTGAACGAAAGGAACCATTCAAAGCCTGGGGTGCTTTTTCGGTCGTATTATTTCTTATCGCTTGGCAAATTTATTCCCCGTATTGGAGCAATGAAGCCATAGTAACTATGATTGATGTTGGTCAAGGGGACAGCTTTTTGATTGAGCTTCCAAGAAGAAAGGCGGTTTATATGATTGATACCGGTGGATGGGTAACCTATGGGGAAATGGAGCCGTGGCAAGAACGGCGTAACACGAGAGATATTGGTGAGCAAGTACTGACACCGATTTTGAAGGGGAAAGGGATACGTGGGATCGATAAATTAATTTTAACCCACGGACATGAGGACCATTTTGGCGGAGCTGAAGGACTGGTCCGATCCATAAAGGTGGATGAAGTCGTCTATGGATACAAACATGCCGAATACACCGAACGGGAAATGGAAGTTTTAAGTGCGTTAAAAAAAGCAGGAGCATCAATTCGTTTCGTTAAGTCGGGTGATCAATGGGTGATAGGTTCTTCTTCCTTTCGCGTGTTATCTCCTTTTGGTGATGAAGAGGAGCTCAACGATCAGTCGGTTGTCGTATATGCGGTAATTGAAGGGGTTCGTTTTTTGTTCACAGGTGATTTAGAGGAAGTAGGCGAGAAACGATTGTTGGAAGGTTATGGTGATCTAAAGGCAGATGTGTTAAAGGTAGGCCATCATGGGAGTGCTACTTCAACGACTGATCCGTTTCTTGAAGCCGTTCACCCGGTGGTGGCTCTTATCTCAGCAGGCAGAAACAATCTGTATGGGCATCCAAATCAAGATGTATTGGCAGCGTTGGAGCAACATGAAACTTTTGTACTGCGGACAGACCTCCATGGAGCTGTTAAGTTAACGATTCGGGATGGAGGGATTTACGCTCGGGTGATGACGACAGATTGAATTGTCATGGATAAACAAAAACAACCACTTTTATCACAAAGTGGTTGTTACGGATTAATGTCCACCAAACACATCAACTAATGTTGCAATCGTGAAAAGTACGGTGAAAAAGCCAAACACTACTGCAAATCCAACAATGGAATCAATAAAGTCGTTTTTCTTATACTGAACATCTTTCTCAAAGTGGTTCATCGTATCTCCTCCTTCATCGCAATTTCAGTATAAGGGATATCCCCAAAAAAATCTACCAGATTTGACAAGCTGTCGTGAGAATTGCAGGCTTGTTCATAAAATTCTCATAAACCTAGATCACTTCCCTTGGTTGCTAAGAGTTGTCACCTATAGTTTCAGGTTGCATAGGATATCATAACAACTACACAGGCGGTTATGATTATCGTCATAAAGAGGATGGCTCGGGGTCCTCCTTTATGACGTTTATCATAAATGGGGGATGGGCTTTATCTGGTTCATCTCCCTTTTCCATTCGTACCTATATGATATACTAAATTCGAACAGCTTATGTTCGTTTTTTGTATTGATGATTGGCTTGCTTTTAAAGGATGTGACCGAAAATGAACTATTTAAAATTAAAGCAAGACGTCCAAGCGGGACGAGTGGCCCCTGTATATTTTATGTATGGGACCGAGTTGTTTTTAATGGAAGACCTCATACAGGACATTTTGTCCGTAACGTTATCGGATGAGGAAAGGGATATGAATGTTTCATCTTATTCCCTTACTGATGTTCCGATTGAGACGGCGCTCGAAGAAGCAGAAACGGTTCCTTTTTTTGGCTCGAAGCGGGTCGTGATCTTAAAAGATGCTGCCCTATTTACAAGCCAAAAGCTTGATGTTGAGCACGATGTGAAACGATTGGAGCAATACATATTGAACCCAGTTCCAGAGACGGTTTTGCTGATCATGGCCCCTTATGAAAAGCTCGATGAACGAAAAAAAATCACGAAGCTTATCAAAAAAGAGTCGATTGTTCTTGAGGCAAAGCCTTTGGACGAAGGAGAGGCAAAAGCATGGCTATCCTCACTGGCAAGCGAGCTTCAGGTGGAGATGGACGAGAAAGCTATCGACACGTTGTTAGGGATGACGGGTCTTCGCTTGACCCAATTAGCATCTGAAATGAATAAATTAGCGTTGTATGTAGGGGAAGGAGGCATCATCCGATCAGAGGACGTAACCTTGCTCGTTGCCAAAACGCTTGATCAGAACATTTTTGATTTGATTGATTTTGCCATCAATCAGAGGACTCATCAAGCGCTCTCTCTTTACCATGAGCTCCTGAAACAAAAAGAGGAGCCATTGAAGCTGTTGGCCTTATTAACACGGCAGTTTCGCATCATGTACCAAGTCAAAGAGCTTGGACGAAGAGGATACACCCCGAATCAGATGGCGAAGCCGTTAAAAATTCATCCCTATGTTGCCAAACTTGCGGGAAAAAAAGCAGCCAGCATGTCAGACCAACTGTTATATTCCCTAATCGAAAAAGCTGCGGATACAGAGTTTGCGATTAAAAGTGGAAAGGTTGATAAAGTGCTGGCATTAGAATTGTTTTTACTCACAATGGGTTCTAGGGAGAGCGTAGGTTAGTGGACAAAGCGTAACTACCCATGAAAAAAAGCCTGCTCCGTTATCAAGGAGAGGCTTTTGTCCGTTACGCAGAAAGTCCGTTCAATTTTTTCGCAAGGCGAGATTTTTGACGAGATGCTGCGTTTTTATGGATAAGACCTTTGTTCGCTGCTTTATCAAGCTTTTTTGTTGCTTCAACAAAAGCTGCTTTGGCCGCTTCTGCGTCGTTGTTTTCAACTTTCGCTTCAAATTGCTTAATCGCTGTGCGAAGTGCAGATTTAACAGAAGCGTTTTGAATACGACGCTTTTCGTTTGTTTTTACACGTTTAATCGCAGATTTAATATTTGGCATTCCCTTTCACCTCCCGAATAACCATCGTTGATCTTAATGAACCGCTCGTCACAAATGGTCCGTTCGGTTTCTTTAAGAGTTGTTCAAAAAGGGTACAAGACATGTCTCATGATGACATTATTCACTTTTCGAACATAGTTAAAAAAGAAAAAGAGATCAATGTGATCATCTTGACAACAATCTGCATTCTATCAAATGCGGAAGAAAAATGCAATAGAGAATGGAATACGAATCGATAGGGAACGATAATTTTTGCAGCAATTATTTGAGAACGAAGAAGGAGTGGGAAGAATGGTGAAGGAATTAAATTTAGAACAGTATAATGTACGAACTGATTTAGCCATTGAAGCTCACGATATAGTCAAGGAACAAGAAGCACAAGAAGCAAAACAGCCAGCGTCAACTGTTGAAGGTTTTGATATTGAAGAAACGGTTATGGATGGTGTAAAGGTAAGCAAAGTGGTCATTCATCCTTTAGGGGCTGAGCGTACAGGGAAAAAAGCGGGGCGCTATTTAACATTTGAATCACAAGGAATCCGAAAAAAAGATACGGACATTCAAGAAAAAATGGAGCGGGTGTTTGCCCAGCAATTTTCTCAATTTATGGGGGAGTTAGGGATCACGAAAGACCATACTTGCCTCGTGGTGGGGTTAGGAAACTGGAATGTGACCCCAGATGCCTTGGGTCCGATTACGGTAGAAAATTTATTAGTCACGCGTCATTTATTTACTTTAGCGCCAGAAGAAGTAGGGGAAGGCTTTCGACCAGTGAGTGCGATCGCTCCTGGTGTAATGGGTGTGACAGGGATTGAGACAAGCGATGTTATTTACGGAATCATTGAACAAACAAAGCCTGATTTCGTCATTGCTGTAGATGCCCTTGCGTCACGATCGATTGAACGGGTGAATGCGACGATTCAAGTATCCGATACAGGGATCCACCCTGGTAGTGGGGTCGGGAATAAACGGAAGGAACTGAGCAAAGAAACGCTTGGAATTCCTGTTATTGCAGTTGGAATTCCGACTGTAGTAGATGCTGTTACAATTACTAGTGATGCCATTGATTACGTATTAAAGCATTTTGGCCGGGAGCTGCGGGAAGGGGAAAAGCCATCTCGAGCATTGGCTCCAGCCGGAATGACATTTGGTGAACGTCGTGAGCTAACAGATGAGGATCTGCCTCCAGAAGAAAAGCGAAAGACATTTCTTGGGATGATGGGCACGTTACCTGAGGGAGAGAAGCGGCAGCTCATTCAAGAAGTGTTGGCTCCCCTCGGTCATAATTTAATGGTCACTCCTAAGGAAGTGGATGTCTTTATTGAAGATATGGCGAATGTCATTGCCTCTGGCTTGAATGCTGCTCTACATCAAGGGGTCAATCAAGACAATGTGGGAGCGTACACCCATTAAAATCTTTGGGCTCGCCAACTGGCGGGCTCTTTTTTTTATTTCGTAAGCCTCCTTCTATTTGGACTTTTTCTCGCATACGGTTATAAATAACAAATCGTCCTAATCGGACAAGCTTTCGTCGCTAAGGGAAGAATGCGATAAGAAGGGGAGCAGCTATGAGACAAGTGATTTTCCTTTGTGTAGCATGTATAGTGGTTGGATTAACAGGGGCATTGTTTGGTGTGCAACAAATGAACGAGCATCTAGGACTGTCAGAGCCCGAGCCGCTGGTTATTGAGGAGCGACCTGAAAAACAACGTGAACCGAGCGATGAACGGCTGCAGGAGACGATGGAACTAGCGGAAAAACAAGAACGGAATGTGGAAACCGGTCAGTTTAATTTTTTCTCCGCTTTAGGTGAAGCGTTAGCAAATGGTGTCAATCAAGGGACAAGGTTCGTGTTAGCGACATTATCCTCATGGTTCCATGACGTGTTAAACGGATCTCGTTCTTGAAATGAACAATATATTGAATGATCACTTTTACGTTGCTATAATTGAAACTAGTGTATTTTTGACGATGTCGTAGGAGTGATGACGAAGATGAAAAGAGAGGAACGTCTCGCTCGTCAGTCGCGAATTCGGAATTTCTCGATTATCGCCCACATTGACCATGGGAAGTCAACGTTGGCGGACCGAATTCTTGAGAAGACGAGTGCCCTCACGCAACGAGAAATGAAAGACCAGATGTTGGATGCTATGGATCTTGAGCGTGAACGGGGCATAACCATTAAGCTGAATGCAGTTCAGCTTGTTTATAAAGCGAACGATGGAAATGAGTACATTTTTCATTTAATTGATACACCAGGTCACGTGGATTTCTCATATGAAGTTTCCCGGAGTTTAGCTGCCTGTGAAGGGGCACTGCTTATTGTTGATGCGGCGCAAGGGATTGAGGCGCAAACGTTGGCCAATGTTTATTTAGCCCTCGATAATGATCTTGAAATCCTACCGGTTATTAATAAAATTGATTTGCCGAGTGCTGAGCCTGAGCGTGTTCGCCAAGAAGTGGAGGATGTGATCGGTCTTGATGCGTCGGAAGCTGTCCTTGCTTCAGCTAAAAATGGAATTGGGATTGAAGAAATTTTAGAACAAATTGTTGAAAAAGTTCCAGCGCCGAGTGGAGATCCAGAAGGTCCGCTAAAAGCATTGATTTTCGATTCATTGTACGATTCTTATCGAGGCGTTGTTGCCTATATTCGAATTGTAGAAGGATCTGTGAAACCTGGACAAAAAATTAAAATGATGGCAACTGGAAAAGAGTTTGAAGTTACCGAAGTGGGCGTCTTCACACCAAAGCCTGAGAAGCGGGAAGAGCTTACTGTAGGTGATGTTGGCTTTCTAACCGCTTCTATAAAAAATGTCGGTGATACTCGGGTCGGTGATACGATCACGAGCGCGAACAACCCGGCGGACGAGCCCCTTCCTGGTTATCGACGAATGAATCCGATGGTTTACTGCGGCTTATACCCAGTCGATACGAATGATTACAACGACTTGCGCGAGGCGTTAGAGCGTCTTGAATTGAACGATGCGTCATTGCAATATGAACCTGAAACGTCACAAGCTCTCGGTTTTGGTTTTCGCTGCGGCTTCTTAGGACTTCTCCATATGGAAATCATTCAAGAGCGGATCGAGCGAGAATTTGGTATTGATTTAATTACGACGGCACCAAGCGTTGTATATAGCGTTCAACTGACGAACGGGGAAGTACAGCAAATTGATAATCCGTCTAACATGCCTGATAGGCAAAAGATTGAGGAAGTAGAAGAGCCGTATGTCAAAGCGACGATCATGGTTCCAAACGATTTTGTCGGAGCTGTCATGGAGCTTTGTCAAGGGAAGCGCGGGATTTTCATCGACATGCAATACCTTGATGAAAACAGAGTGCAAATCATTTATGAAATTCCCCTATCAGAAATCGTCTATGATTTCTTTGATCAATTAAAATCAAACACGAAAGGATACGCCTCCTTTGACTATGAATTGATCGGTTATAAGCCATCTAACTTAGTGAAAATGGACATTTTGCTGAATGGTGAAGTCGTTGATGCCCTTTCTGTCATTGTCCACCGTGACTCTGCATATGAACGAGGAAAACAAATTGTTGAAAAGCTAAAAGAACTCATCCCACGCCAGCAATTTGAGGTGCCAGTTCAAGCGAGTATTGGCACGAAAATTATTGCCCGTTCAACGATCAAAGCGATGCGTAAAAACGTATTAGCGAAATGTTACGGCGGTGACATCTCACGTAAACGGAAGCTTCTAGAAAAGCAAAAAGAAGGAAAGAAGCGAATGAAAGCTGTGGGGAATGTGGAGGTTCCACAGGAAGCATTTATGGCCGTATTGCGTATGGATGAACCGAAAAAGTAACAGCGTAAATCGTGAGCCTCTTATAAAGCGTTGCTTTATGGGAGGTTTCCTTTTTATCGTGTTTAACTTGCGCTAAGGCGGTAAGGTAAGTTTTTCTAATAAGCAAAAGGTTGTTATACTATCGCATGGTATCACAAACGGTGCTGAATGGACGAAAGGAGTCACCGCATGCCAAAAGCAGCTTATATTCATATCCCATTTTGTGAGCATATTTGTTACTACTGTGATTTCAATAAATTTTATTTGAAAAACCAGCCGGTAAATGAGTATTTACAAGCTTTAGAAACAGAAATGGCGATGGTTGTTGCAGAACAGCCGACTAAATCATTGCAAACCCTCTATGTCGGTGGCGGTACACCGACCGCTTTAACGGCTGATCAGTTAGCTCAGCTGCTAGCGAGTATTAAACGGACGTTGCCTTTAAGCGATTTGGAGGAATTCACCTTTGAGGTGAACCCTGACAGCATTGATGAGGAAAAGCTCGACGTTCTTCGCTCGTACGGTGTGGATCGTTTGAGCATAGGGGTTCAAGCCTTTCAACCATTGCTTTTAAAAGAGATTGGCAGAACGCATGATCAAAAGAGTGTGGAGCAAGCCGTTGAGAAGAGTCGGCAAGCCGGGTTTGCGAATCTATCCCTCGATTTGATGCTCGGTTTACCAAAGCAAACACCTGAGATGTTTGCGGAAACCTTAAAAGAAGCATTTGCCCTCGAGGTAGAACATTTGTCCTGTTATTCATTAAAAGTGGAGGCAAAGACGGTTTTCTACAATCGTCAACGCCAAGGACGACTGACGCTCCCGCCTGAAGACGATGAAGTGAAAATGTACAGGCAGTTGTGTTATGAGACGGAAAAACATGGATTTAAGCAATATGAAATAAGCAATTTTGCGAAAAAGGGATATGAAAGTCGGCATAATCTCGTGTATTGGAACAATGATGAATATTACGGGTTTGGCGCAGGGGCCCACGGATATGTAGGCGGTGTTCGTTATATGAACCATGGCCCTCTGCCAAAATATTTGCAAGCCATGGAAGAAGGAAGGCGGCCTGTTTTTGAGTCCCATCATGTATCGAGAGTTGAACAAATGGAGGAGCAAATGTTTCTTGGCTTGCGAAAACGATCAGGTGTAGAGGAGCGTGTATTTGTTGAGCGCTTTGGCGTCTCGATGTTCTCCTTGTATGAGAAGCAAATCGCCCAATTGGTCGCACGCTGTTTGCTCGAGCGTACAGATGACCGTGTCCGCTTAACCGACGAGGGGCTATTATTAGGAAATGAAGTATTCGAACAATTCTTAGCTGTATTAGACGAAGGAAAGCAGCAATGAAAATTTGCTATTGATCCATCATCTACGTTGACAAATAGGAACCTTTTTGATAAGTTAGCAATAGATTTAGCACTCGAACTATGAGAGTGCTAACAGTCGAAGGCATGAAAAACTCAATGCGATGATCACATATCACTAAGTGTCTTTATGTGAAGCAACCTCAATAGGGGGGATATAGCCATGTTAACAGACCGTCAACTGTTGATTCTACAAGCGATTGTTGATGACTATATTCGCTCTGCTGAACCTGTTGGTTCTAGAAGCATTTCCAAGCGAGAGGATATTACCTTTAGTCCGGCAACGATTCGAAATGAGATGGCGGATCTTGAGGAACTAGGTTTTCTTGAGAAACCTCATAGTTCTGCAGGACGTATACCTTCTCAGAAAGGGTATCGGTACTACGTGGATCATTTGCTCATGCCACACCGTTTAACGAAGAAAGAACGGCACTACATTCATGAGCTTTTCACAAAGAGGATCCAGGAAGTCGAACAAGCGATTCAACAATCGGCACAGATTTTATCGTCGATGACTCGTTATATTTCTGTTGTACTAGGTCCTGAAATGTTTGAAACGAAACTTAAAAGCATCCATATAATTCCCCTTACGGCCCATTCGGTTGTCGTGATTTTTGTCACGGATACAGGGTATGTTGAAAATCAAACGATGCATCTGCCTCATTCGGTTAATCCGGTCGATCTTGAAAAGACGGTCAACATTTTAAATGAGCGATTGGCAGGAGTCTCTCTGTTTCAGCTTCGTGAAAGGTTAAATAAAGAGGTTGCAGATGTTCTCCGTTTTCACGTGACGAACTATGAACTCGTACTAGATTTGTTAGAAAAGACGTTTGAAGCAGAAAAATCTGAAAAAGTCTTTTACGGTGGGAAAACAAATTTGTTATCCCAGCCGGAATTTCGCGATGTGGAGAAGATCAAACAAATCTTAACGATTCTTGAGCAGGACGATGTCATGCATCAAATGATTCGCTCAAGCGGCGAGCAGATTCAGGTGAGAATCGGCCATGAAAACAACGTGGAAGCTTTTGAAGATCTCAGTGTGATCACCGCATCTTATTCCATTGGTGGCAAGCATATGGGAACGATCGGAATCGTTGGTCCAACAAGAATGGAATATCGCCGGACGATTTCTGTTGTTGAGCACCTATCAAAAGACTTAACAAAGTTGCTGACAGACTTGTATCAACAAAGCTAGAGATGGTAATATTGACAATTAGTGTGCATTGATGCTGCTAATTGTTCTACATATGATTTCATACAGGAGGTGACGATCGTTGGTAGAAAACGAAAAAACATCTGTTGAAGAAACGGAAGAAAAAGCCGAAACAGAAGATGAGATGTTAACTGAAGACCCATCCAACGAGGACTCGGATGAAGCGAATGAAGAAGGAAATGAGCTGTCTGAGGAAGAGAAACGTATTGCTGAATTAGAAGGACAGGTTGATGAACTGAATCAACGTCTTTTACGTATACAGGCAGATTACGACAATTTCCGCCGCCGTCAACGAGAAGAAAAAGAAGCGGCTGCTAAATATAGAGCTCAGTCTTTAATTGAGGAGCTGTTACCTGCTCTTGATAATTTTGAACGTGCATTGCTCGTGGAACCTGAGCAAGAGGAAACAAAAACGCTGCTTAAAGGGATGGAAATGGTCTATCGCCAAGTCTCTGAAGCCTTGAAAAAAGAAGGCCTTGAAGTGATTGAGACAAAGGGAGAAACCTTTGATCCGCATCTTCACCAAGCCGTGATGCAAGTTGAGGATGCTGAATTTGAATCAAATGAAATTGTGGAGGAATTGCAGAAGGGTTACAAGCTAAAGGATCGGGTGATCCGCCCTTCGATGGTGAAAGTGAACGCCTAATATAGAAGCACTACATAATTAAAAACCATTGGAAAGGTAATAGGAGGAGTCTTAACGATGAGCAAAATCATTGGTATTGACCTTGGAACAACAAACTCATGTGTAGCCGTTATGGAGGGTGGCGAAGCGACGGTTATTCCGAATCCAGAAGGAAACCGTACTACCCCTTCTGTTGTGGCATTTAAAGATGGGGAACGCCAAGTAGGGGAAGTGGCAAAGCGACAAGCGATCACGAACCCTAACACCGTGATTTCAATCAAGCGTCACATGGGGACGAACCACAAAGAAAACATTGAAGGAAAAGAATATACACCGCAAGAAATCTCTGCGATTATTTTGCAAAAATTAAAATCTGACGCTGAGGCCTATCTCGGTGAAGAAGTAACGAAAGCAGTTATTACGGTTCCAGCTTATTTCAACGACTCACAGCGCCAAGCGACAAAGGATGCAGGGAAAATCGCTGGATTAGAAGTAGAGCGGATTGTCAACGAGCCAACAGCAGCTGCTCTTGCCTATGGTCTTGACAAAGAAGACGATCAAACGATTCTTGTCTACGACCTCGGTGGTGGTACGTTTGACGTTTCCATTCTCGAATTAGGTGATGGATTTTTTGAAGTAAAGGCCACTTCAGGGGACAATAAGCTTGGTGGGGATGACTTTGACCAAGTGATCATTGACCATTTGATCGCAGAATTTAAAAAGGAAAATGGCATTGATCTATCACAGGATAAAATGGCGATGCAACGTTTAAAGGATGCTGCTGAGAAAGCGAAAAAGGATTTATCTGGTGTGACGTCAACACAAATTTCATTGCCGTTCATTACAGCGGATGCAACAGGACCAAAGCACCTTGAACTAACCCTTACTCGCGCGAAGTTTGAAGAGCTTTCTTCACACTTAGTAGAAAGAACGCTTGGGCCTACACGTCAAGCATTACAAGATTCAGGCCTTTCTGCAAGTGAAATTGATAAAGTTGTTCTCGTTGGAGGATCTACACGTATTCCTGCCGTTCAGGAAGCGATTAAGAACCTTACAGGAAAAGAACCACATAAAGGGGTAAATCCAGACGAAGTCGTTGCCCTTGGTGCAGCGGTTCAAGCAGGGGTTCTAACAGGAGATGTTAAAGATGTCGTACTTCTCGACGTAACCCCGCTTTCACTTGGAATTGAAACAATGGGAGGCGTGTTTACGAAGCTTATTGAGCGTAATACGACAATCCCTACTAGCAAATCGCAAATCTTTTCAACGGCTGCCGACAACCAGCCTTCTGTTGATATCCACGTTCTTCAAGGAGAGCGGGAAATGGCTGCCGACAACAAGACGCTCGGTCGCTTCCAACTAACAGATATTCCGCCGGCACCACGTGGGGTACCGCAAATCGAAGTTACATTTGATATTGATGCGAACGGGATTGTAAACGTTAAAGCGAAAGACCTCGGCACAAACAAAGAACAGTCCATTACGATTACATCTTCTTCCGGTTTAACAGATGAAGAAATCGATCAGATGGTCAAGGACGCAGAAGCGAACGCTGAGGCTGATAAGAAACGCCGCGAAGAAGTAGAGCTACGGAATGAAGCGGATCAGCTCGTCTTTACAACCGAGAAAACGTTAAGAGATCTCGGTGATAATGTAGATGAGGCTGAGAAGACGAAAGCCGAGGAAGCAAAAGAAAAGCTGAAAAAAGCGATCGAAGCGAACAATATTGATGAGATTCGCACAACGAAAGAAGAGCTTCAACAAGTCGTTCAAGCCTTAACGACAAAACTATATGAGCAAGCGGCTCAACAAGCACAGCAAGCCCAATCGGCTGAAGGGGATCAAGGCACAGCGGAAAAAGGGCAGGATGACAACGTTGTGGATGCAGATTATGAAGAAGTCAATGAGGAAGATAAAAAGTAATCTTAGCTTTAGAAAAAGTCAAAGTCAGAGCCATGACTTTGGCTTTTTCTACGAAAAAAATCGTGCAACTAGAACATCTTGCTTTGCAGCCAGAAAAAATGGTATGATGAACGTTATGTGATAGTGAGATAATCGGTGATACAGTCAACCATAAAGATTGCAAGAGCTAGCATAGCATAAGCTCTTGAACAATGAATAACATGGATAGTTCAGAAGAATCGGGAGTGGATGACATGAGCAAACGGGATTACTATGAAGTCCTTGGTGTTGATCGTAACGCGTCCGCGGATGAAGTGAAAAAAGCGTACCGTAAATTGGCACGTAAATACCATCCTGACGTGAACAAGGCACCCGATGCAGAGGATAAATTTAAGGAAGTAAAAGAAGCGTTCGATACACTAAGTGATCCGCAGAAAAAAGCCCATTATGACCAATTTGGCCATACGGATCCGAACCAAGGATTTGGCGGTGGCGGTGCTGGTGACTTCGGTGGTTTTAGTGACATTTTTGATATGTTCTTTGGTGGCGGCGGGGGTAGACGCAATCCGAATGCACCTCGTCAAGGTGCGGATCTGCAATATACGATGACCCTTGAATTTAAGGAAGCTGTTTTCGGTAAAGAAACGACGATTGAAATCCCGCGGGAAGAGACCTGTCATACGTGTTCAGGCTCTGGTGCAAAGCCTGGGACGAAGCCGGAATCTTGTCCGCATTGCGGCGGCTCCGGTCAGCTTAATATTGAGCAAAATACGCCGTTTGGCCGCGTCGTTAATCGCCGAGTTTGTCACCATTGTGAGGGAACAGGAAAATATATTAAGCATAAATGTGCAACATGCGGAGGAAAAGGAAAAGTACGTAAACGGAAAAAAATCAATGTCAAAGTACCGGCAGGCATTGATCACGGTCAACAAATAAGGCTCTCTGGCCAAGGGGAAGCTGGAGTTAACGGAGGACCTGCTGGAGATTTATATATTGTGTTTAATGTGAAGCCCCATGAGTTTTTTGAGCGTGATGGCGATGACATTTATTGTGAAATGCCGTTAACCTTTGTCCAAGTAGCCCTAGGCGATGAGATTGAAGTCCCAACATTGAATGGGAAAGTTAAGCTAAAAATCCCAGCAGGGACGCAAACGGGTACAAGTTTTCGCTTGCGCGGAAAAGGAGTTCCGAACGTACACGGTCGCGGGCAAGGAGATCAGCATGTTCAAGTTCGCGTCATTACGCCGAAGGAGCTCTCTGAAAAAGAAAAAGAGCTACTTCGTGAGTTTGCACAAATGTCAGGCGGTCGCCCCGACGAGCAAGACGATTCCTTTTTTGCAAAAGTGAAGCGAGCGTTTAAAGGGTAAATGAAGAGAAAGGGTGGAGTTGGTAAGATGAAATGGTCTGAGTTTAGCATCCATACAACACAGGAGGCGGTCGAACCTGTCTGCAATATTTTGCATGAAGCAGGGGCGAGTGGTGTTGTCATTGAAGACCCTAAAGATTTAGTGAAGGAATGGGGTGTGCATTACGGTGAAATCTACCAACTTAACCCTGACGATTACCCTGAAGAAGGTGTGATGATTAAAGCATACTTTCCTGTCAATAGTTTCTTAGGAGAAACGATTGAGGAAATTAAGGAAGCTATTAATGGTCTTTTGCTTTATGATATCGATCTCGGTCATAATAAAATTCAACTCGTTGAAGTCCTTGAGGAAGAATGGGCGACGGCTTGGAAGAAGTATTATAAGCCGGTGAAAGTGTCAAACACCATCACGATCGTTCCGACTTGGGAAGAGTATGAAGCCCATGAGGATGAAATGATCATTGAGCTCGATCCAGGAATGGCATTTGGAACAGGTACCCACCCTACGACCGTTCTTTGTATTCAGGCGCTCGAAAACGTCATCCAAGGCGGCGAGTCAGTGATTGACGTTGGAACAGGTTCAGGGGTTCTGAGCATTGCAGCAGCCAAACTTGGAGCTAGTGAGGTGCTTGGACTCGACCTGGATGAAGTAGCTGTAAAGAGCGCTCAAATGAATGTGAAGCTGAATAAAGTTCATAGACAAGTAATGGTTCGACAAAATCATTTACTTGAAGGGATTACAGGGACGCGAGATGTCATCGTCGCGAACATTTTAGCGGAAGTGATCATCCGCTTTGTCGCAGATGCAAAAGCGGTGTTAAAACCAGGAGGAACGTTTATTGTTTCGGGGATTATTAAAAGGAAAAAAAACGATGTAAAAGATGCCCTCGTCACAAACGGATTTCAGATCGAAGAGACGGTTGAATTGGAAGACTGGGTGGCGATCATCGCCAAAAACGGACACGAGTGAGGCAAAGACATGCAACGATATTTTGTCCCAAAGGAACAAATGACAGATACGTATGTCACCATTACAGGGGATGACGTGAAGCATATCATAAAGGTCATGCGCATGACGATCGGAGATGAATTAATTTGCAGCGATGGTCATGGCCGGACGGTTCGCTGTGAAATCGAGAAAGCGAATGATTCAGAAGTACTCGCTCGTGTCATTGAACCACTCATACCAAATACAGAGCTGCCTATTCGAGTAACGATCGCTCAAGCACTACCAAAAGGGGACAAGCTTGACTACATTGTGCAAAAAGGGACAGAATTAGGTGCTCAAGCGTTTTGGCCGTTCTCTGCCAGTCGCTCGATTGTGAAATGGGATGAGAAGAAGGGGCGAAAAAAAACAGAGAGATTGATGAAAATCGCCAAGGAAGCCGCTGAGCAATCATACAGGGAACGGATCCCTTCCATTGAAACGCCGCTAGCGTTTTCTAAGCTTTTGCAGGAGATCTCCGGTTTTACGAAAACGATCGTCGCGTATGAGGAAGAGGCGAAAGAAGGGCGCCTTATGACTTTCGCTGCCTGTTTGAACGAATTACATCATGGAGACTCCCTTCTTGTCATCATCGGACCAGAAGGTGGATTTACAACTGAAGAAATTGATGCGATTCAAAGGGCGGGAGGAGCGCCTGCAGGCCTTGGGCCGAGAATTTTGCGAACGGAAACGGCCTCTCTCTATGCCTTGGCTGCAATTTCGTATCACTTTGAACGAATGAGGTGAAAAACATGGCAACAGTTGCTTTTCAAACATTAGGGTGTAAAGTGAATCATTATGAAACAGAAGCCATTTGGCAGTTGTTTAAAGGAGAAGGCTATGAGAAGGTCGACTTTGAGCAAATGGCCGATGTGTATGTCATCAACACATGTACAGTGACAAACACAGGAGATAAAAAAAGTCGCCAAGTGATCCGCCGTGCGATCCGTAAAAATCCTGATGCGGTCATTTGCGTTACAGGCTGCTATGCGCAAACATCCCCTGCAGAGGTTATGGCGATTCCTGGTGTTGACATTGTTGTTGGAACACAGGATCGAAAAAAGATGCTTGAGTACATTGAGCAATACAAGAAAGAGCGTCAGCCTATTAACGGTGTAGGAAATATTATGAAATCTCGCGTGTATGAGGAGTTGGATGTACCTGCTTTTACAGATCGAACCCGGGCATCATTAAAAATTCAAGAGGGCTGTAACAATTTCTGTACCTTTTGTATTATTCCTTGGGCTCGTGGGTTGATGAGATCACGTGATCCGAAAGAAGTCATTAAACAAGCAGAGCAGCTCGTTCAAGCAGGCTATAAAGAAATCGTCTTAACTGGTATTCATACGGGTGGTTATGGTGAAGATTTAAAGGATTACTCACTTGCCCGTTTATTGGAAGACCTCGAACAAGTGAATGGTTTAAAGCGAATTCGAATATCATCGATTGAAGCAAGTCAGCTTACCGATGAAGTCATCGAAGTCATTGACCGTTCGACTAAGGTTGTCCGCCATTTGCACATTCCGTTACAATCAGGCTCTGATACTGTATTAAAACGGATGCGACGTAAGTATACGATGGCTTTTTTTGCTGAGCGGTTAGAACGTCTCCGCGAAGCGTTACCAGGATTAGCGGTCACATCCGATGTCATCGTCGGCTTCCCCGGTGAGACGGAGGCTGAATTTCAAGAGACGTATGATTTTATTGCAAAGCATAAGTTTTCTGAGTTACATGTGTTCCCATACTCCAAGCGAACGGGGACACCTGCAGCGCGTATGGAAGATCAAGTGAATGAAGATGTAAAAAATGAACGAGTCCACCGTCTTATTCAACTTTCTGATCAGCTAGCAAAGGAGTACGCGTCACAGTTTGAAGGAGAAGTATTGGAAATGATCCCTGAGGAGCGGGATAAAGAAGAGCCAAATTCCGGTCTATATGTTGGCTATACCGATAACTATTTAAAGGTAAAAATTCCGGCAACGGACGAGATGATCGGAAAACTCGTAAAAGTGAAAATTACAAAGGCAGGGTACCCCTATAATGAAGGCGAATTTGTCCGAGTGTTGGATGAAGAGCCTCAGGCAGTGGCTCACGGGTGATCTGATCAATGGCATCTATCGTAATGTTTGCGGTGGGTGTCGTTTTTCGTTCGCTCAATGGATGGGATAGGAGAAGGTGATGGGCGTAAGATAACAATAAAGGATGCGGCTCGCCAATCGCTCTGTTCTATGCTACTATACAGAGAGGTACGTACAACTCACGAGGAAGGAAGATGAAATCATGTCACGTTCGATTGCACAAATGATTGATCATACGCTACTTAAACCAAATACAACAGAAGACCAAATTGTAAAGCTCTGTGAGGAAGCAAAGGAATATTCATTTGCATCTGTTTGTGTGAATCCTACTTGGGTTGCACTTGCTGCACAGTTGCTAAAAGATGCACCTCATGTAAAAGTATGTACAGTTATCGGCTTTCCGCTAGGGGCAACGACTCCGGAAGTGAAAGCGTTTGAAACGACTAATGCCATTGAAAATGGAGCGACAGAAGTGGACATGGTCATTAACATTGGAGCGTTAAAAGATAAACAATACGAGCTTGTTGGACGCGACATTCAAGCGGTTGTTAAAGCAGCAGAAGGGAAAGCATTAACGAAAGTAATCATTGAAACATCGTTATTAACGGAGGAAGAGAAGAAAGCTGCATGTGAGCTTGCCGTAAAAGCAGGAGCCGACTTTGTCAAAACGTCGACTGGATTCTCTGGCGGAGGTGCTACAGCTGAGGATATCGCGCTCATGCGAAAAGTAGTCGGACCAAATTTAGGAGTCAAAGCTTCTGGAGGTGTTAGAGATCTGTCCGACGCGAAAGCGATGATTGATGCTGGTGCTACTCGGATTGGTGCGAGTGCTGGGGTGGCGATTGTTAACGGGGAGCGTAGCGAAGGGAGTTATTAAGGAGGAGCCTGAGGGAGGCTCCTTTTTTCTTATGCTCGGCTTTTTCTACTGTGATGGGCCGTGTAACGTTTCAATAAACGAAGCAAAAGGTTTAACAAACGGGAGGATCGCAAGTGAACAAATAACATTAAAGATCGTACTAGCATGAGCAAGCTGAATAGCTGGAATCGTCGTTAGCGTCATGACGAAGTGACTCAAATGTGGAATAAGGGGAATAAAGAGCAGGACCCCGATCACATTTAACCAAAGATGGGCAAATGCTACGAGGCGCGAGGTGCGACCTGATCCTATGCTAGCTAATAAGGCGGTGAAGCATGTACCGATGTTCGCCCCTAACATAATGGCAATTCCTCCGTGTATCCCAATGATTTCTTCATTCAAAAATCCCATGGCAATCGCCGTTGTGGCTGTACTTGATTGGATTAGCGCCGTTAATAAGGTGCCGACGCCAGCACCAACGATAAGCCAATCGTTTGTTAATTCGATAAAGGCTTGAATGGCCGGGATAGCAGCTAACGGAGAAGCAAGGTTCTCTAATCCGTTCATCGAAATGAAAATGCATGCAAGTCCAAAGCTAACACAGCCAAGACAGTATGTGATGAGATGGGGGATCGCGAGACCGATTAATCCGATGAGAAGTAAGGGAACAATCAATGAGTGTAAATCAAGGGCGATTAATTCAACGGTAAAACATGTACCGACATTCGTTCCTAAAATGATTCCGATCGATTGACGGAACGTTACATATCCTGCTGCTACAAAGCCAATGGTGACAATCATGACAGCTGAACTGCTTTGTAGAAGTATAGTTAAAAGAAGGCCAACAAAAAAGCCCTTTAGTGGATTATCCACGAAACGAAGGATGCCAACACGTGCTTTCTCAGCATTCATCGTCAGGAGCCCTGCACGCATGACCGCCATTCCGAATAAAAATAAGCTAATAAAAACGGCAAATAGTGTAAACAATTGTTGCGTCACGCACAACCACCCCCATACAATGTATGGACAAGTGAGGACAAGAATGACTCATTTCTTAACTTCATCAGTTGGTAAATGTTCGGTTTCAGTTGACCGACAAAAACCCATATATTATAATCAAACAAGACGTGCATTTTTTGTGTACATCTAGTTGGTTGTTTCGGAGGGAGGGAAAGAATATGGCAGAAACTCGTGTTCGTAAAAACGAATCGATTGATGCTGCACTTCGTCGCTTCAAGAGATCACTCTCTAAAGAAGGAACGTTGGCTGAGGTTAGAAAACGTAAGCACTATGAAAAGCCTAGTGTTCGTCGCAAGAAGAAATCCGAAGCTGCAAGAAAGCGTAAGTTCTAAATAAAAGAGGGTGTTGAAATTGAATCTCCTTGATCGTTTAAATCAAGACATGAAAGAAGCGATGAAAAACAAGGAAAAAGAAAAGCTTTCTGTCATTCGTATGGTGAAATCATCTTTGCAAAATGAACAGATTAAATTCGGACGCGATCTGACAGAAGATGATCAATTAACGGTGCTTAACCGTGAGCTTAAGCAGCGTAAAGATTCCCTCCAAGAGTTTGAAAAAGCCAATCGGGAAGATCTCGTTGAAAAGCTTCGCAATGAGATTTCTATACTTGAGCATTACATGCCTGAACAGTTGTCAGAGGATGAACTCCTAGCAATTGTCAATGAGACGATTGCAGAAGTAGGAGCATCTTCAAAAGCCGATATGGGTAAAGTAATGGGGGCGATCATGCCTAAGGTAAAAGGCAAAGCTGACGGAGGTCTCGTCAATCGCCTCGTGCAACAACAGTTATCATAATTGAACAATCCGACGTCTTGTCATTGGACAGGGCGTCTTTTTATGATTCCTACAGATGAAGAAGCTGAACAGTCTTTGCTGTCGGTGGACATAGGAGACCGGGTTCGATAAAATGAAAAAAAGATCGTGTAAAAAGTTGAAACTTATTTCTACACATTTCGTAAAAAAAAAATAGCGATATCAACTAGAAAGGAGGACAGCTATGGAACGAATCCGGTGGCTTTACGGTTTTCTAGCATGCATCCTCATAGCCATATTACTTGCCCCCCTTCAAATCATGGCTCAAGGCGAGTTCCGCACATCGGATCAACCTCTCGTATACTACATCCCTGTTGAACAGGAAGTCGAGCGTGGATTGGAAGCGTTTTTACAGCGGTCGTTGGATAGTGCGGTGGAAGAAGGGGCTGATCATATCGTCTTGGAAATTAATACTCCAGGTGGACGAGTGGACGCAGCTGGCAATATGGCAAGAGCTTTGCGGGAGACAGACATTCCGATCACTGCTTATGTGATCGATCAAGCGTTATCAGCAGGAGCCTACATCGCGTTAAACGCAGATGAGATTGTCATGGCACCGGGATCAACGATGGGATCAGCCGCTGTCATTGATAGTGCGGGAAATGCAGCCGACGAGAAAGCTCAGTCGTACTGGCTAGCTGAAATGCGAAATGCGGCTGAATATAACGATCGCGATCCTAAGTACGCTTTAGCGATGGCGGATCGTAGCATTGAAATTCCAGAGCTCGATATTTCAAACGAAGAGCTGTTAACTCTTACAGCGAGTCAAGCGCTTGAAGTTAATTATGCAGAAGCGATTGCGTCAAATCGAGCAGAGCTATTAGAGCATCTTCAGATTGACAATGCTTTCGAACAGGAAATGGAAGTAAGCTTTGCGGAAAAGCTAGCTCGCTTTGTGACAAATCCGCTAATCATTCCGATTTTACTCTCTATCGGTAGCCTCGGGCTTGTGCTTGAGCTCTATTCCCCAGGTTTTGGTGTCCCAGGAATCATGGGAATCTCAGCATTGCTGCTCTTTTTCTTCGGCCATTTAATTGCCGGTTTTGCAGGCTACGAAGCGATGATTTTATTTATCGCTGGTTTTCTCTTAATTTTAATAGAGGTGTTTATGCCCGGCTTCGGTCTATTTGGTATCCTTGGTATCGCAGGGATGATCGGAGGAATGTTACTCGCGTCCTTTTCAACTGCATGGATGCTCGTATCTTTAGGAATCTCAGCTGTCGTCACTACGGTAGTTGCTATCATTACGTTTAGGTATTTCGGATCAAGAGGACCATGGAAAAAAATGATCCTTACTGAATCGACCAGCAGTGAAAAAGGATACATTACAAATGAGACAAGACAAGAACTTGTCGGGTTAATTGGTCAATCCCTAACACCATTACGTCCTTCCGGATCGGGACTATTTGGAGAGGAACGACTTGATGTCGTCTCTGAGGGAGGATATATTGAACAGGGTAGGAAGATAAAGGTCGTATCTACATCTGGATCGCGGATCGTTGTTCGCGAAACAGATGAATGATTAAAAGGAGGAATTTTGTTATGCCAGTTGATTTAGGCTTGATTATCCTTTTAGGGGTCATTTTTATTGCTCTGGCGGTACTATTCACGTTTGTTCCAGTCGGGCTGTGGATTTCCGCTCTAGCAGCAGGTGTCAAAATTGGTATTTTTGAATTAGTCGGAATGAGACTCCGTCGCGTTATTCCAAGACGTGTCGTTGAGCCACTCATCAAAGCAGTAAAAGCAGGTTTGGATTTGAGCACTTCAAAACTAGAAGGTCACTACCTTGCAGGAGGAAATGTGGACCGTGTCGTTAACGCCCTTATCGCGGCTCAACGTGCGAACATTGATTTAAGCTTTGAGCGTTGTGCAGCTATTGACCTTGCTGGTCGTGATGTATTGCAAGCTGTGCAAATGAGTGTTAACCCGAAAGTAATTGAAACTCCGTTTATTGCCGGTGTGGCAATGGATGGTATTGAAGTAAAGGCGAAAGCAAGAATTACAGTGCGAGCCAACATTGATCGTCTTGTCGGTGGTGCAGGTGAGGAAACTGTAATCGCCCGTGTTGGTGAAGGGATCGTTTCAACTATTGGTTCTTCAGACGACCATAAAAAAGTATTAGAAAATCCAGATACAATCTCGCAAACTGTCTTGAAAAAAGGTCTAGATGCTGGGACGGCATTTGAAATTCTTTCCATTGACATTGCAGATATTGATATCGGGAAAAACATTGGTGCCGGTCTTCAAACAGATCAAGCGGAAGCGGATAAGAAAATTGCCCAAGCGAAAGCGGAAGAGCGCCGTGCAATGGCCGTGGCAAAAGAGCAAGAGATGCGTGCGAAAGTTGAAGAAATGCGCGCGAAAGTTGTGGAAGCGGAAGCGGAAGTACCAATGGCCCTTTCTGACGCATTGCGTAAAGGGAATATGGGCGTGATGGATTACTTAAACTACCAGAACGTAATGGCTGACACGGATATGCGTGACTCCATTAGCAAAGCTACAGGTGATCAAGAAGCGGATGAAAAAAATGACCGCTAATGAACTTCACCGTCTCAACTTGGGAGGTGAGTGACCGTGGAAAGTTTCCTTATTCCACTTCTGATCTTTTTACTCGTTAGCCTGTTTGGCCGTCTAGGCGGCAACCAGCGGAAAACTGGCAGGGAACAAAATACTGAACGCCCTCAGCAATCTAAGCAACCACAACAGCCAGGACCTTCACAGCAGCCTTGGCCAGGAAGCTCAGAACCGATCGAGGATTGGCGTGATTTATTTGATCCCCATAGAAGGGAAAAAGAGACGGAGCCTGCTTATGCAGAACCAGTCGAGTCTTATGATTATGAGGATCTACATGACGAGCAGCCTCAAACGCAACCAACTGTGCAAGATTCGGTTCGAGATTTTAAGAGCGTGAGGGACAATCAACCTGTATCGGAGCAAGTTCCTCCTGTCTCCATCACTCGCTCACTAAAACAGAAGAAGGAAACAAATCTTGCGTTGCATTTTCATCATTTGACAAAAGATGAAGCGATGAAGGCAGTCGTTTGGTCAGAAGTTTTAGGCCAACCTCGTGCAAAACGCCCCCATCGATCGTTCTCTAAACGTTAATGACAGCCGCTTGTTACCACAATGGTAGCAAGTGGCTTTTTCGTATTAGGGAATGTCAATTTAAAGCGATAAAAGTGACTGGAGTTCCCATAGAAATGACAGATTATCAGTGATAACCAATTCCCTTTTCTCATAAAAATGAAAGGAGAGGGGGTTGGTTCAATGAAGAATGTCAAACAACAATTGATGCGATGGATGACGAACCAGTTGCAGCTCCCGGCAGATGTGATGATGGATTTGCCTCGCATTACGATGATCGGCCAGCTACATATATACATTGAAAACCACCAAGGAGTGCTTCGATTCTCTAATCAAGAGTTACGTTTATTGCTCAAGCACGGGCAATTGCTCATAAAGGGGGACGGATTTGTCATTAAAACGATCTTACCTGAAGAGTTACTGTTGGAGGGCAGAATTGATCAAGTGTTGTTTATTCCTGATTCGCCATCCAAGTGATTGGAGAGAAGAGGAATGAGAGGGGAAATGGGAATGAAAACAAAAGCAATGTGGAAGCAACTAGTTCGCGGATATGTTCGAGTGCAAATTGACGGAGTGTACGGGGAACGATTTCTCAATCGCTGCATTCAAAAAAATGTGGCGATTTGGAGCATCAAGCGGATGGGAGCAGAACGAATTGTCTGTTTTATGGACATGCAAGATGCAAAAAAAATTCGACCTCTTGTCAAGCAAACAGAATGTAAGGTGACGTTTGTAGAACGGCTTGGTTATCCTGCCTTTGTTAAAAAGGCGATGAATCGAGTCGGGTTTGTTGGCGGAATCGGTTTAGCCATCGTATTAATGTTTATTCTATCCAATATTGTTTGGTCTATTGAAATTAAAGGAGCATCTCCGAAAGTGGAGCATGAACTTCGTCAACTTGTGGAAGAACTAGGAGTAAAAAGAGGGGCATTTCAATTCACATTACCGAGTGTCGAAGACTTGCAGCGCGAAGTAACCGAGCAGCTTTCTGGAGCGACATGGATCGGCGTTCGACAAAATGGGACAACCTACCAGTTTGAGGTGGTGGAACAACAACTTCCAGAGGAAGCAGAAAGAATTAGCCCAAGACATCTTGTTGCAAAGAAAAAAGCAATCGTACACAGTGTATTTGTTGAGCATGGTCAGCCAAAGGTAAAAGTGAACGATTATGTAGAAAAAGGGGACATGCTCGTTTCAGGCTTTATCGGAAAAGAAGGAAAAGAGCAAATTGTTCCAGCTGTTGGTGTGGTTTTAGGAGAAATTTGGTATACATCTGATGTAACGATTCCGCTTGAAAGCCAATTTTCAACCTTAACAGGGGAATCAGTGACGACCCATCAACTTAGTGCTTTTGGAGTTAACCTCCCGATTTGGGGGTTTAAGAAACATGAGTTTAAGGAGTTTGAAACGTTTCAAGAGCAGAAGGAGTTGTATTTTTGGAAATGGACACTTCCAATTCAATATACACGAACAAAAGTGTATGAAGCTAATCGCTTCGAGCAGAAATTGACGAAAGACGAAGCGGTCGAACGCGGGAAAAAACTAGCGAAGCAAGAACTTTATGAGAAAATTGACAAGGATGCCACAATTGAAGGCGAAAAAGTTTTGCACGAACGCGTCGAGAATGGTAAAGTAAAACTAAGAATTCACTACCAAGTTATTGAAGATATCACATCGGAAATGCCGATCATTCAAGGAGATTGAGATTATTGCCAGAAACGAAACTAATACAGTTACGAGTAAAAGACACACAGGAAACACAAGCTCTCTTTGGCCCGAAGGACGCCCATTTGCAACGTTTGGAAGAATATTTACAGGTGTCGATTGTAACGCGAGGTGAACAAGTTTCCGTTACGGGGGAAGAAGGAAAAATAACCCTTGTGGAACATGTGCTTTCAGCTTTGATCGAACTGATTCGCAACGGCGTCTCACTGTCAGAGCGTGATGTTGTTTATGCTGTACAGCTAGCTGAGAAAAATCAGTTAGATGAATTGTCGGAAATCTATCGTGAAAATATTACGACGAATATAAAAGGGAAAGCGATTCGAGCCAAGACCCTCGGGCAGCGTCACTACGTTCAAACAATTAAAACCCGGGATCTTGTCTTCGGCATTGGCCCTGCTGGAACAGGGAAAACATACCTTGCTGTCGTCATGGCTGTCACAGCCTTAAAAGATGGATTAATCAAACGGATCGTCTTAACAAGGCCAGCAGTGGAAGCAGGAGAGAACCTCGGCTTTTTGCCTGGAGACTTGAAGGAAAAGGTCGACCCTTACTTACGGCCTTTGTATGACGCACTGCACGATGTACTCGGGACTGAACAAACGAACCGACTGATGGAAAGGGGAACCATTGAAGTGGCCCCCCTTGCCTATATGAGAGGTCGAACCCTTGACGACGCATTTGTCATTTTAGACGAAGCACAAAATACAACGCCAGAGCAAATGAAGATGTTTCTAACCCGTTTAGGATTTGGCTCAAAAATGGTCATTAATGGGGACCTTACGCAAATCGACTTACCTAAAGGAAAGCAATCTGGCTTGAAGGTGGCCATTGGCATTCTAGAGCGCGTAAAGGAAATTGGGTTCATTTATTTGCAACAAGCAGATGTTGTGCGCCATACACTCGTTCAAAAAATTCTCGATGCCTACGAGGTTGAAGAGAAATCCTAACAGGCGCTACAATTGGATAGGATGGCAATTAAATGAGACCCTCTGTGCTTAGAGGGTCTCTTGTTACTTGATTATTTGAAAGGCTCCGAGGCTACACTGAAAACAGGATCTCCTTTTTGCGAAACGTAGGAATCAAACAGTACGTAGAAAAAGGAAGTGCTTTGATTCAAAGCGCTTAACGATTGAATAACCGAGAAAGGTTAGAGGTGAAAGCCGGTGAAAAAACGAGCGTCGATCGATCAACAAAAATGGTGGAAGCAAATCCGTGATCATCAATATTCGCGCGTGATCATGTACATGGTTCTTGCCATCATTCTTTACTTCTTAATGCTTGGGAATGTACTTCCTGACCGGCTTGACATTCAATTATCGTCTATTGCTGAACAAGATATTCGTTCACCAATTACGATTGAAAACCGAGAAGCGACGGAAGAACGACAAAAAGAAGTGCTCGATTCTGTCTCTCCGGTTTATTCTCTAGACCGTGATTTAACGCAGCGACAAGTAGGGTTGGTCGATGATTTATTTCAAGTGGTATATGAAGTAAAGCGAGACTTAGAGGAGCATGAAGAAGAGGAAGAAGAGGTAACCTCAGAAGAAAAAGTAGAGATGGTTCAGGAACGTTTATCAGATGAAACGGGAAGGGATCTGTCTGAAACGACGATCCAAACATTGTTAGAAACATCGGAGGCGCAGTTGAACTTAGCGCGAAATACAACCGTAAGTGCCGTTCATGAAATCATGAGTGAATCGATCTCGGTTAGCGGACTTTCGGAAGCAAAAGAGTCCGTGCCTGAGCTGATGACCATTTCAACTGTAAGCAGTCAGCTTTTAGATGCGATGATTGAAGTGGCTCAATTTGCCATCGTTCCGAATTATACATATGATGAAGAAGCAACCGAGCGCTTGCGACAAGAAGCGTTAGATTCGGTCGAGCCAGTGATCATTAGAGAAGGGCAGCTGCTTGTAAAAGAAGGAGAAAGCATTAACTACGATACGTATGAACAGCTAAGGCTTGTCGGGTTGCTTGATGATACGTTCAATCCGTTTCCATATATCGGGCTTGCGATCCTTGTCATTTTAATTGTCATGATGGTCGCCTATTATTTAAAAGAAACGAAGTCATCTGTTCAAACGAACAATAGTCACTTGCTTATGTACATTCTTATTTTTATCGTGACCGTATCAGTCATGAAAATTGTTTCGTTTGTTGAGGCTTTTGACATTCAGGCATCTGGCTATGTAGTCCCTGCAGCTCTCGGAGCGATGCTGCTCACTATGTTGGTCCACCATCGCATTGCCTTGTTCTCGAGCATCATGTTTGCGATTATTGGCAGCATCCTATTTAATCAAGGCGTGGCGGGGTCGTATAATTTTTCATTCGCCCTTTATATTTTGTTCAGCTCGTTTGCTGCTGTGTATTTCCTGTCGCGCTCACAAAATGTAACAACACTCATTTTGCGCGCAGGTTTATTCGTATCGTTTATGAACATGCTAATTCTTTTGTCCATTTTGTTTTTAAAATCGGTTCAGACAAACTGGATGGAAGTTGGCTTACACATGGGATTTGCTTTTGCATCAGGCTTTTTAGCAGCCGTGCTCACACTGGGTCTCATGCCTTTTTTTGAGGCGGGCTTTGGCATCTTGTCAACATCGAAATTAATCGAGCTTTCGAATCCAAATCATCCATTATTGCGAAAAATTTTAACCGAAGCTCCTGGAACATATCACCATAGCGTCGTTGTTGGAAACCTCTCGGAAGCCGCTTGCGAATCGATTGGAGAGAATGGGTTGCTTGCACGGGTGGGCTCCTACTATCATGATCTGGGGAAGACGAGACGGCCGCACTTTTTCATTGAAAATCAGATGAAAATGGAGAATCCCCATGACCGGATCTCTCCGCAGTTAAGTGCGACGATCATTATTTCTCATCCGTATGATGGGGCAAAGATGCTGAAGGAATATAAAATGCCAAAAGAAATTATAGATATAGCCGAACAGCATCACGGGACAAGCTTATTAAAATATTTTTACCATAAAGCTCAGCAAGAATCAGATCAAGAAGTAGAGGAAACAAGTTTTCGTTATCCTGGACCGAAGGCACAATCAAAGGTGGCGGCTATCGTCGGAATTGCCGATAGTGTGGAAGCAGCTGTTCGGTCAATGTCTAGACCGAATCCGAACAAAATCGAAGCGCTCGTTCGAAAAATCATTACCGATCGCCTTGAAGATGGACAATTTGACGAATGTGAATTAACGCTAAAAGACTTAGATCAAGTTGCCAAATCGATCTGTGAAACGTTAAAGGGAACATTTCATGAGCGTATAGAATACCCCGAAGATGAAAAAAAGAAGGAGAGTGGCCATGAACATTCAAATTGATATGATCGATCATACGGATACGCTAACAGAAAAACAGGAAACGTTGATCCGAGAGCTTCTTCACGAAGCGGCGCGCTACGAAAAGTTAGCGGAAGGGACATATGAACTTTCGCTATCCTTTGTCAGCGATGAGGAGATCCAAGAACTGAATCGTGATTATAGAGGCAAAGATCAGCCGACAGATGTGATTTCTTTTGCTCTAAATGAAGTAGGTGAGGGAGAACAGCCAGTGGAACCAGAAGCAGGTACACCGAATTTGCTTGGAGATATCATTGTCTCAATTCCGCGTTGTCAAGAGCAAGCGGAAGCATATGGTCATTCGTTTGAGCGAGAGCTAGGGTTTTTAATTGTACACGGCTTCCTACACTTGTTAGGTTATGACCATATGAGCGAGGATGAGGAGAAAAAAATGTTCATGCGACAAGAGGATATTTTGACTGCTTATGGCCTTACAAGATCGTAATAAACGGGGCTTTCGTCGGTTGCTACGCTCCTTTGTCTATGCGACGAACGGACTTGTGTATGTCATTAAGCGTGAACAAAATATGCAAATTCACCTCGCAATTAGCATAGCTGTCCTTTTCCTTGGGCTTCTTCTGGAGTTGTCCACGTACCAGTGGCTTGTCCTTCTCCTCGTCATTGGAGGGATATTTTCCCTCGAAATTATGAATACAGCAATTGAACGAACGGTGGACCTGATTACGGATGAATACCACCCGTATGCTAAGCGAGCGAAGGATATTGCAGCAGCCGCAGTGTTTGTATATAGTATATTTGCTATCATTATCGGATTGATCATTTTCATTCCGCCACTTTTGGAAAAATGGTTTTCATGATGTAACGGAAAGATTGGTTGAGAGGGGCCTTTGAACAAAATGTGGAAAAGGTTTCAAAAAAACATCATCGCAGGGGTTATCTTCCTTCTACCTGCCATTGCAACAATTTACGTGATCGTGTTTTTATTTGGATTGATTGATTCTTTCCTAGGATCATTCATAACCGATGTGCTTCGTGGGTTAAATATTATCACGGTAGAAGAAGGTCGAATCTATTTTTTGGGTGTCTATACTCCATTTTCTGAACGGCTGTTGGGCATCGGATTTATTTTAACGATTATGCTGATTGCGTGGATCGGTTCAATGCGGCTACGTGGACAAGGACATCGAACCTTTAGTCGGATTGATCAAGCGTTTCGAAAAATTCCAATCGCAAACTCGATCTATACTTCAGTAGAGCAAATCATTCATGCGTTTGCACAGGAACGGACATCGTTTCAAAATGTAGTGCTTGTTGAATATCCGCGAAAAGGTCTGTATACCGTAGGCTTTCAAACAGGAGAATCAAAAGGCGAAGTGCAACGAGTAACGTCAAAAGATTGCATCAATGTGTTTTTACCGACGACCCCTAATCCAACTTCTGGATGGCTTGTCCTCATTCCGAAAGAGGATGTCATTCATTTAAACATGACGGTCGAGCAAGGATTAAAGTTTATTATCTCTGGTGGTGTGGTTGTGCCGCCAGATCCCGAGGAAATGTTGGAACGAGAGCATCTCGAAACGTATTATGATGAAAAGAAAATGATGGTTCGGGTGCGATCAAAAAGAGGAGATGAATCATAATGGATCGACAAATGTTAATTAAAGAAGCCATTCAAGCGAGAGAAGGAGCGTATGTTCCTTATTCCCGCTTTCAAGTAGGAGCAGCCCTACTCATGAAGGACGGCTCCGTTATTCGCGGGGCAAACATCGAAAATGCATCCTATGGTTTGACGAACTGTGCTGAACGAACAGCGCTGTTTAAAGCTTACTCTGAAGGACGTCGAGATGTGGTGGCAATTGCAGTTGTTGCCGATACGAAACGACCCGTTCCTCCTTGTGGAGCCTGTCGTCAAGTCATGGCTGAGCTATGTCCTGCTGATACAAAAGTTTACTTAGGAAATTTACAAGGGGACATTCAAGAAATAACGGTTTCTGAACTATTGCCAGGAGCCTTTACTGCGGAGGATATGAATGATTAATCAGAAAGAAGGATTCAAATCAGGCTTTGTTTCCATCATCGGCCGCCCAAATGTTGGAAAGTCTACACTGTTAAATCATGTAATCGGTCAAAAAATTGCGATCATGTCAGACAAGCCGCAAACGACCCGCAATAAAATCCAGGGCGTTTATACGTCAGAAGACTCGCAAATTGTGTTTATTGATACACCAGGGATTCATAAACCAAAGCATAAATTGGGCGATTTTATGATGAAGGTTGCACAAAACACGCTTAAAGAAGTGGATCTTATTTTGTACGTGGTTGATGGGGCAGAGGCATTCGGTCCAGGTGAGGAATTTATCATTGAACGGTTAAAAGAAGCGAAAACCCCAGTCATTCTTGTGATCAATAAAATTGATAAAGTTCATCCAGATGATTTGCTGAGCTTAATTGAAACCTATCGTCATAAGCATGAATTTGAAGAGGTCGTGCCGGTCTCGGCATTACAAGGAAATAATGTGCCAACTTTACTGTCAGAAATCACTAAGCATTTAAGTGAAGGACCGCAATATTATCCGAGTGATCAAGTAACAGATCATCCGGAACGCTTCGTCATTGCTGAGTTAATTCGTGAGAAAGTGCTTCACCTTACACGAGAAGAGATTCCCCATTCCATCGCTGTTGTCATTGAACAAATCAAACGGCGACAGCATCAAGATACGGTCTATATCGGGGCAACGATCGTTGTGGAACGTTCTTCTCAAAAAGGAATCATTATTGGAAAACAAGGAAAGATGCTGAAGGAAGTCGGACAGCAAGCACGTGCGGATATTGAGGCATTACTCGGATCCAAAGTATTTCTCGAACTTTGGGTAAAAGTGCAAAAAGATTGGCGTAATAAACCGCAGCATCTTCGTGACTACGGTTTTCGCGAAGACGAATATTAATGTATGATTGCAACGTGCAAGAAAATGTCACACACTCTTTACAATGGCTGGGGGAACAGCCATTGTTTTTTTTGCTAGAAACGTTTAAGATATAGAATAAGAAGAAATATATGACAAAACAAAAAAGTCAAGGTGATTCAACTAGTAAATATTCCATCTTATCTTTTTGTTAAAGCGGGTCAATCTATGCTTAGAACGTTTAAGTCTTTCTATAGGAAGGTGGAATCTGAAGTGCTCGATTTATCTTGGAAAGTATTTGAGAAGACTGGTAATGTGGATACGTATCTTTTGATCAAGGAAATAGAGCGTGCATCAGATCAGCAAAGTCAAATGGAAGACCTTGAACTTGTAATAGAGGAACAAGATAGTCCTACTCATTAACGTTGTTAGTTGATCGTGTTAAAGTGGTGAAGAACATGTTTCACAAAGCAGAAGGCATCGTCATTCGCACGGTTGATTATGGTGAATCCAACAAAATTGTCACCGTGTTTACGAGAGAATATGGAAAAATTGCTTTAATGGCTCGAGGGGCCAAACGTCCGAAAAGCCGGCTAACCGCAGTCACTCAATTATTTACGTATGGCATGATGATGTTTCAAAAAAATGCAGGACTTGGAACATTAACGCAAGGTGAAATTATACAATCTTTTCGGGAGGTTCGAAATGATCTGTTTCGAGCCTCCTACGTCTCTTATGTTACGGATCTAACAAACAAATTAACCGAAGATGAAAAGAGAAACCCTTACTTATTTGAGTTGTTGTATCAGACGATTCATTATATGAACGAAGGGATGGATCCAGACGTATTAACGCGAATTTTTGAAGTGAAAATGTTCACAGTCGCTGGCATAAAGCCAGAGCTGGATCAATGTGTGTCATGTGGATCGACGGATGTTCCAGTAGGTTTCTCCATAAAAGAAGCGGGCTTTTTGTGTAAACGATGTATTGAGAAAGACCCACATGCGTATAAAATTACAGCTCAAGTAGCCAAGCTACTACGTTTGTTTTATCATTTCGATTTGCAGCGGCTTGGAACCATCTCGTTGAAGCCGGAAACGAAGGCGACTCTCAAAACCATCATCCATCAATATTACGATGAATATTCAGGCTTACACTTAAAATCGAGACGATTTTTAGACCAGTTGGAATCAATGGGCTTTCACGACCAATCTACGGATTGACAGAACAGAAAAAGTTAAGTATGATTCAAAGTACCAAAATGTTATATTTCAATGCTATGACGGAGAACAGTACTTGATTCCTTTTACATAAAAGCGAACCTAGGATGGTGAGAGCTAGGGATGTAAACATCAAGGAAGGCACTCTTGAGCATGAACGATGAAAAGAAAGTGGCCTATGGTGTCATCATAGGCAAATAGGGTGGAACCGCGGGTTAACTCTCGTCCCTATGCCGTCCGTTCGGCATAGAGGCGGGAGTTTTTTGTACTTTAAGTGAAACTTTTGTTCAGGAGGAAAGAAAGGCAACGGCTTTCACTAAAGGTTTGACGCGCCGATTTCGAACGGTGGTCTATATGAAAAGGAGGAGCTTGAACAGATGAATGTGCAGACAATGATTTTAACGCTGCAAGAGTACTGGTCAAAACAAAACTGTATTTTGTTGCAGGCGTATGATACGGAAAAAGGGGCAGGTACGATGAGTCCATACACGATGCTCAGAACGATTGGACCCGAGCCTTGGAACGTCGCCTATGTGGAACCATCCCGTCGTCCAGCAGACGGACGGTATGGTGAAAACCCAAACCGATTGTATCAACACCATCAATTTCAAGTGATCATGAAGCCATCGCCAACGAATATTCAGGAGCTTTATCTTGACAGTTTGCGGGCACTTGGAATTAATCCACTTGAGCATGATATCCGCTTTGTAGAAGACAACTGGGAGAATCCATCCCTCGGATGTGCTGGTCTCGGCTGGGAAGTGTGGCTTGACGGTATGGAAATTACTCAATTTACGTATTTTCAACAAGTGGGAGGTCTTGAGGCGAATCCTGTTTCGGCTGAAATTACGTACGGTTTGGAGAGGTTAGCTTCCTATATTCAAGACAAGGAAAACGTTTTTGACCTTGAGTGGGTAGAAGGTTTCACGTATGGCGATATTTTTACTCAGCCAGAGTACGAGCACTCTAAATATACGTTTGAGGTATCAGATTCCGCGATGCTGTTTGAGCTGTTTAGTACGTATGAGAAAGAAGCGGATCGTGCCCTTGAGGAGAATCTCGTATTTCCGGCATACGACTACGTCTTAAAATGCTCGCATACCTTCAATCTTCTTGATGCCCGTGGTGCAATTTCTGTTACCGAACGGACAGGCTACATCGGGCGTGTGCGAAATTTAGCGCGTAAGTGTGCAAAGAAATATTACGAAGAACGAGAAAAGCTAGGATTTCCTATGCTGAAAAACAAGGAGGCCGATCATGAGCAAGCGTGATTTTCTGTTAGAAATCGGACTGGAAGAATTACCTGCTCGCTTTGTTTCAGATGGAGAGAAGCAACTAGCGGATAAAGTGGAGTCGTTTTTAAAGGAGCAGCGGATTTCATTTGAACAAATATCCTCATTTTCCACGCCCCGCAGGTTAGCGGTTCTTGTTATTGGTTTGGCTGAGAAACAAGCAGATGTAGAAGAAGAAAGCCGTGGACCAGCCAAAAAAATCGCCTTGGACGAAAGTGGAAACTGGACAAAAGCCGCTCAAGGATTTGCTCGAGGCCAAGGAGTCTCTGTTGATGATTTATATATACAAGAAGTGAAAGGGACGGAATATATTTTTGCGAAAAAATTTGTCGCTGGTCAAGAGACTGCTTCTCTGCTTCCAGAACTAAAGGAGCTTATTACAAGCTTACACTTTCCTAAAAATATGCGCTGGCATACATACAGCTTGCGATATGCCCGTCCAATTCAATGGCTTGTTGCATTATACGGACAGGAAGTTATTCCTTTTGAAATAACGGGTGTAGCTGCTGGTCTAGAGACCGCTGGGCATCGATTTTTAGGAGAAAATGTCACGATCGATGAGCCAACTTTATATAAGGAAAAGCTCCTACAGCAATACGTTATGGCTGATAGTGAGGAGCGAAAAAAAGCGATTCGTCATCAAATTCAATCGATAATGGAAGAAAAGGATTGGGTAATTCCAATTGATGAGGATTTACTCGATGAGGTAACGAACCTAGTGGAGTACCCAACCGCCTTATTTGGGCGCTTTGACGAGGCATTTTTATCTTTACCAAACGAAGTACTCATTACATCGATGCGTGAACACCAACGCTACTTTCCGGTGAAAAATCAAGCCGGTGAACTGCTTCCATATTTTGTGACGATACGAAACGGGGATCACCGACACCTTGAAAATGTCGTAAAAGGAAACGAAAAAGTGCTACGGGCTCGCCTATCAGATGCAGCATTTTTCTATGGAGAAGACCAAAAATTAAACATCGACGAAGCAAACAAGCGACTCGATCAAATCGTCTATCATGAAGAGTTAGGCTCGATAGGTGATAAAGTAAAACGGGTTAAGGTGCTTGCCGCTTCGATTGCGGAGAAGCTGGGTGTAACGAGTCAAACTTTACAAGCGATCAACCGAGTAGCAGAAATTTGCAAGTTTGACCTTGTGACACAAATGGTCGGTGAATTCCCTGAATTACAAGGACGAATGGGCGAAGTCTATGCAGAGATTGCCGGTGAACCACCAGAAGTAGCAAAAGGGATCGTTGAGCATTATTTGCCGCGATTTGCAGGAGATCAATCACCGAGCAGTGTCCAGGGAACGGTGGTAAGCTTAGCGGATAAGCTCGATACGATTGCAGCATGTTTCGGAATTGGTTTAATTCCTACTGGCTCTCAAGATCCTTATGCTTTACGGCGCCAAGCAGCTGGTGTTGTTCAAATTTTACTAGATCATGAGTTGGATTTAGATGTGGATGAGCTTTTGCTTGAGACAGTTGAGCAGTTACAGGAAAAAGAGCTGTTAACTGTACCTGAAAGCGAAGTTGTGAAGCAATTACGTGAATTTTTTGCCCTGCGTGTGAAAACAAAATTACAAGACGAGGGAGTTCGGTACGACTTAACAGATGCTGTACTAGCCTCAGGAATTTCCAATGTTCCAGTTGTTTTCAAGAAAGCGAAGCTATTGGTCAGTAAAGTAAATACGCCTGAGTTTAAAGAGCTTGTGGAAGGCCTTAGCCGTGTCACGAACATCGCAGGTAAAGCAGAAAAAAATGTGGCTATCAATCCGGACCTGTTTGAAAAAGAAGAGGAGCGGGTATTGTATGAGGCCTATGTGCAAACAAAAGATCTTGTCCAAGGGGCTTTAGCAAGTGGGGATGTCTCTGCAGCTTATGCTGCGCTTGAACAGACGATTGAGCCGATTCACCAATACTTTGAGCACGTGATGGTGATGGTTGATGAGCAGGTAATAAAGGAAAATCGGTTAGCCTTAATGCATGCTTTTGCCGGTGTGATTGGCTCTTACGCTAACTTTCAAGAAATAGTGTTTAAATAAGCTTTTTTCGATGCCAACCGATGATAAATCGTATATAATAATAAAGTTAATGTATAACACATTTAGAACTGTTCTGGTCAAAGTGTGTGATGAAGGCGGTGAGACCAATCGAATTAACGAATCGTCAAGAACACATCTTAGCTATCGTAAAAGAAAATGGCCCCATTACGGGAGAACAAATTGCCGAACGTCTATCGTTAACAAGGGCGACGCTTCGCCCTGACTTGGCGATCTTGACAATGGCCGGTTTCCTTGATGCTCGCCCGAGAGTCGGTTACTTCTATACTGGGAAAACAGGCTCACAGTTGTTAACAGACAAAGTGAGAAACATTCAGGTGCAGGACTATCAATCAAGACCTGTCGTTGTCCAAGACTCATCATCCGTTTATGATGCGATCTGCACCATGTTTCTTGAAGATGTGGGGACGCTCTTTGTCGTGGACAAGCATTCAACACTTGTCGGCGTACTCTCCCGAAAAGATTTGCTCAGAGCAAGTCTAGGAAAGCAATCACTTGAGACCATTCCAGTAAGTATCATTATGACGCGAATGCCGAACATAACCATTTGCAAAAAAGACGATTTTATCATTGAAGTGGCTAAGAAGCTTATTGATAAACAAATTGACGGGATTCCGGTCGTACGGGAAGTCGAACGGGGGTCAGGTTTTGAAGTGGTCGGTCGAGTAACAAAAACGAACATCACCTCCCTTCTCGTTGATTTGTCAAACGATGAAATCATATAGCCCTGGGAGACAAGGAGGTCGTGATGGAACTAGGTAAACAGCGCCCTGTAGTCTATGTTGTATCAGACTCGGTAGGCGAAACAGCAGAGTTAGTTGTAAAAGCGGCTGCTAGTCAATTTAGCGGTGCAGGTATTGAAGTGCGGCGAATTCCATATGTAGAGGATAAGGAGACGGTCGATGAAGTTATCCAGCTTGCCAAACAAGCGGATGCCATCATTGCCTTTACATTAGTAGTCCCTGGTATTCGGACGTATCTGCTTGAGAAAGCGACGGAAGCAAAGGTCGAGACAGTCGATATTATCGGACCTATGCTTGAGAAAATTAGCAGCCTGACGAAGGAAGAGCCAAGATATGAACCAGGGATCGTCTACCGATTGGATGAAGATTATTTCCGAAAAGTGGAGGCGATTGAGTTCGCTGTGAAATACGATGACGGACGAGATCCTAGGGGAATTGTCCGCGCTGACCTTGTATTAATTGGCGTTTCGCGCACATCAAAAACCCCGTTGTCCCAATATTTAGCCCACAAGCGTTTGAAAGTGGCGAATGTGCCATTAGTTCCTGAAGTAGAGCCTCCTGAGGAGCTATTTAAGCTTTCGCCGAAAAAAGTCATCGGATTAAAAATTAGTCCAGAGCAACTCAATGGTATTCGAGCGGAACGGTTAAAAACGTTAGGATTAAAATCGCAAGCCAACTATGCGAACATTGATCGGATCAAAGAAGAACTTGCTTACGCAGAAGGAATTATGAAACGAATTGGTTGCCCAGTTATCGATGTGTCGAACAAAGCAGTTGAAGAAACAGCTAATTTGATTTCAAGCATGTTCCAAAAATAACGAAGCAGGTTTTTGTCTCTTTTGAAACGGGAAAGGGGATTGTACCTCTTTCCTTTTTCGAGTGATTTTTTCGATCGCCACACTGGTCATTTTTATAAAAAACAAGTATAATAAAAAATTGTGATTTTACATGTATACAGAGGCTGATATTAAGGAATAAATCGAAGAGAGAACAAATAAATTGGAAATGTCAAGACTTTTATTTTTAATTTTGGAAAAGATAGTGAGGCAACTGTTATATTTTCGACAAACTTCGCCGGTTTTATTTGCTAGCAGGAATCATTCATGCGTTGTAGAATAAGGAATGTATGAAAAATGAGGATTCTACGCAAATCTTTGAAGTTTTTGTCGATGCAGACTCTTGTCCAGTAAAAGACGAAATTGAATTAGTGGCTGAATCGTATAAGGTCAAGGTTACTTTTGTTTCATCGTATGCTCACAATATGACCGTTGGTCCAACTTCGAAGGTGGTGATGGTCGATGCGGAGCGAGAGGCAGTGGACTTATACATTGCTAACCATATTAAAAAGAAAGATGTTTGTGTCACACATGATTATGGGCTCGCCTCCTTACTACTGACAAAAGGGGCAACGGTTATCTCGCCTCGGGGTCAAATGTTTGACCATACGATTATTGACTCGCTTTTAGCCCAGCGTCATCAATCACAAAAGGATCGAAGGGCAGGAAAGAAAACAAAAGGACCACGAGCGTACTTGAAGGGGGATCGAGAAAGGTTTATTCAGCAGTTTGAGAAGATTTTATCGAATCGAGCAGGAATTTAGCAAAAAAACTCGAATGATAACACTCGTTAGGAACAAGTTAGGCTTGGTGATGACTGATGAATCAACGAATTCCCCAAGAAACCATAGAGGAAATTAGGCGGAGTGTAGACATTCTTGATGTCATAGGCGAATATGTACAACTTAAGAAACAGGGGCGAAATTATATCGGACTTTGCCCGTTTCATGGGGAAAATACACCGTCTTTCTCCGTTTCTCCAGATAAGCAGCTGTACCACTGTTTTGGCTGTGGAGCGGGGGGGAATGCGTTTACTTTTCTCGAACAAATTGAAGGGTTCACGTTCGTAGAGGCGGTAGAAACACTAGCTAAGCGTGCGAATGTTGTATTGCCTGAAAGGGTGTCTCCAAGTGTAAAACAGAATCGTGATGAGGAATTGCTGATTTCGATTCAAGAGTTTGCTGCCAAGTTTTTTCATCATGTGCTCATGCTGACGGAGGAAGGAAAGGCGGGTCGCACGTATTTAGAAAGGCGCGGGTTTACAAAAGAGCAAATTGAACACTTTCAGATCGGGTTTGCTCCCCCGCATTGGGACGCACTAACCAACGTATTAGCAAAGCGTGACGTGGACTTAAAAAAAGCTGGTGAAAGCGGCCTTCTCGTTGAACGGGAATCTGACGGAAAACGATATGATCGCTTTCGTAACCGAGTGATCTTTCCGATTCGAAATGGAAAAGGAAAGATTGTAGCGTTTGGGGGACGAACGCTCGGAGACGACAAACCAAAGTATTTAAATAGTCCTGAGTCGCCAATTTTTCAAAAGGGAAAGTTACTATACGGCTTCTATCAGGCAAGGCCAGCAATAAGGAAAGAAAATGAGGCGGTTCTATTTGAAGGGTACGTAGATGTGATCGCAGCATGGAAGGCCGGAGTAACCAATGGAGTAGCGACACTCGGTACCTCTCTCACGGAAGAGCAAGCGAGGATGATCAGGCGGAATGCAGAAACGGTGATTATTTGTAACGACGGCGATGCTGCTGGTGCAGAGGCCACGTTTCGCTCGGCTGATCTTTTGCAACAGGAAGGCTGCCATGTAAAAGTGGCAATGATCCCAGATGGACTTGACCCCGATGACTATATCCAAAAATATGGCGCTGAACGATTTAAAAAGGATGTAATAGGGGAAAGCTTAACATTAATGAAATTTAAGATGAAGTATTTTCGAATGGGACGCAATTTGCAAAATGAAGGGGAACGAATCCTTTATATCGAAGAGATCATTAAAGAAATTGCGAAGCTTTCGAAAGCTGTGGAACGAGACCACTATCTACGCCAATTGGCCGAAGAATTTTCCCTTTCGCTTGATGCGTTAAAGCAAGAACAGTATCGAATATACCGTGAGATGAAACGCCAGAATCAAGTAAGTCAAGGGAAGACGAACACGGTTCGGCAAAAGAAGCACGACTTCGAGCAAAAGCGTCTTTTACCAGCTTATCAAAACGCTGAACGGATCCTACTCGCACATATGATGCGAAACGTGAGTGTGGCAGAAACCGTTCAGGAACGACTCGGTGGACGGTTTAACGTTGATCATTATCAAGCGATCGTTGCTCATTTATTCGCTTACTATGCAGAAGGGTTCGAGCCAGATCCAAGTACCTTTATTCAGCGCCTTGAAGATCAAGAGCTTATTCGAGTCGCTACGGGACTGGCCATGCTTGAGATTAATGAAGAAATAAACGATCAAGAGTTAAATGACTATATTGAAAAAATTGAGATGTACCCGAAATGGTTAGAGCTTCAACAAATAGAAAGTGCATTAAAGAAGGAAACAGATCCAGTCCTTTATGCAACGCGAAAGCAAGAATTAATCAATATGAAGAAGCAACTTAAGCTGTGAGGGTCGCCTAGTTGTAAAGAATGGAAGGAGGGGATCGAATGGCAGAGAAACCGTTACGCCCATTGGCAGAAGGTGAACTTTCCATCGATCAAGTAAAGGAACAATTGGTGGAGTTAGGGAAAAAGCGTGGCGTTCTCACTTATGCTGAGATCACGGAAAAGCTAGCTCCATACGATCAAGACTCAGACCAAATGGACGAGTTTTTTGAGTATCTAGGTGAACAGGGGGTCGAGATTTTAAACGATAATGAAGAGGTTCCAAGCTTGCAACAAGTAGAGAAGGAAGAAGAGGAGTTTGACTTAAACGACTTGAGTGTACCTCCAGGTGTTAAGATTAACGATCCTGTTCGCATGTATTTGAAGGAAATTGGTCGTGTCCCGCTATTAACGGCCGAAGAAGAAATTGAACTAGCTACGCGAATTGAGCAGGGAGATGAAGAAGCGAAGCGTCGCTTAGCTGAAGCGAACTTACGTCTCGTTGTTAGTATCGCCAAACGTTACGTCGGTCGTGGCATGCTGTTTCTTGACCTTATTCAAGAAGGTAACATGGGACTAATTAAAGCGGTAGAAAAATTTGATTATAACAAGGGCTTTAAGTTCAGTACGTACGCTACATGGTGGATCAGACAAGCAATTACACGCGCAATTGCCGACCAAGCACGGACGATCCGTATCCCGGTCCATATGGTGGAAACGATCAATAAGTTAATACGTGTTCAGCGTCAGCTTCTCCAGGATCTAGGTCGTGAGCCATCTCCTGAGGAAGTTGCGGAAGAGATGGATTTAACACCTGAGAAAGTTCGAGAGATTCTTAAAATCGCTCAGGAGCCTGTTTCGCTCGAGACTCCGATAGGCGAAGAGGATGATTCTCACCTAGGAGATTTTATTGAAGATCAAGATGCGTTAGCTCCTTCAGATGCGGCTGCTTATGAGTTATTAAAAGAGCAGCTAGAAGATGTTCTTGACACGTTGACTGATCGTGAAGAAAATGTTCTTCGCCTTCGCTTTGGGCTTGATGATGGGCGCACACGTACGTTAGAAGAAGTAGGGAAGGTCTTTGGCGTCACTCGAGAGCGCATCCGCCAAATTGAGGCGAAAGCGTTACGTAAACTTAGACACCCAAGCCGTAGTAAACGGTTGAAGGACTTCTTAGAATAAATGTGTGGGGACCCCCTCTTTCCTTTCGGGGTTCCTTTTTTACACTTTAAGAAAAGTTAACTTTTGTAAGATATAAGAAAAGCACCAGCTTTCGCTACAGGATTTGGCGACAAGCCTCGTTTTTTCTAGTAAGCGATTGATTCATTAAAAAAGTATAGGGCGTAAGATAAGTCAAGTTTCTCAATTAAAGGCTTGTCCTTCATGGATCATCCAGGAGGGGAAAATGGACGAAAAACGTAAGGAAATCATTATTCGAGAGCTTCAATACTGGAAGCAATCGAAGCTTTTGCCGTCCCATTACTGTGATTATCTCCTATCCCTCTATACAGAAGGAGAATATGATCATAAGGATCAAGGAGCAGGGAAAGCGGTTTGGAAGCAGGTCAGATGGTTCGTTGCCATTATGTTGTTTGTTTTTTCAATTCTTGTCATTTATTTTACTAATTTTTCAAGCTATATGCAAATCGGATTTGCTTCCTTTTCAGTAGCTATTATATGGTTAATTGCTTTTAAATCAAAGGTTTATAACATCATCATGGTACAATTTACCTATTTTTTAGCGGCGATATTACTATTTGTTGTCACAGTAGAGACAATGTATCTCCTTCCCTATACGTCCAAGCTGTGGGTAGGGGCAGTCATTTTTAGTCATTGTCTTATATGGCTTGCATATGGCTGGAGACAGAAGCTTTTCTATTTTCTCATCGCTGGAGGGGCTGGCTTCATCCTTCTCGTTTTTATCATGATTACTTGAAAAAAGATTGACAAATTGCGCAAAAATGAGGGAAGCCCTTTCCTCGCAAGGAGTTTTCCGTTAAAATGAATTAGGACATCTTTGCGTTTTGTCTACATACGATGCGACGTGTGATTGACTGACTTTGAAAAGGAGGACATAGTTCATGAAGGGTAGACCGTTACTTCCATTTGCCATTATCGCAGTTGTGGGCATCCTTCTCATGATTTCCATTTCGATCATTGGCTTGAATCAACGAGCAGCAATGGACGAGGAAGGCGAAGGGGCAGATACAGAAGAAGTTGTAGAATTTGATGATCCAGTTGAAGCTGGGGAGCAGATTGTGAATCAGTCATGTATTGGCTGTCACGGTGGTGACCTAAGCGGTGGAGCCGGTCCGGCGCTGACAGGTCTAGAAGGAAAGTATAGTGCAGAAGAAATCGCCGATATTGTTCAAAACGGTAAAGGTGCGATGCCAGCCATGCCACACGATGATGCAGAGGCAGATGCGATCGCTCAATATTTACTTTCCATTGAGTAAAAAATGAAGCGGGGGAGCTATTTCCCTCGCTTTTCTACATAAAGAAAAGGTGAACAATGTATGAATGTTGAACAACTATCTGAACGATTAACACGAGTTGCTTCCTTTGTTCCAGCAGGTGCGAGACTCGCTGACATTGGATCGGACCATGCTTATTTGCCGTGTTATCTTTGTTTAAAAGGAGTAGTCGAGTTTGCGATTGCAGGTGAGGTAAATGAAGGGCCTTATCAATCTGCTGTGGAGCAAGTGCAAAAGGTGAACTTGGGACATGTAATATCTGTACGTAAAGGTGATGGCTTAGCCGTTATTCGTGCAGACGATCAAATTGATACGGTTACGATTGCTGGCATGGGAGGAACGCTCATTTCTACCATTTTAGAAGAGGGGAAGAGAAACCTTCAAACGGTTCGCCGGTTAATCTTACAGCCAAATGTCCATGCGAAAGCGATTCGGCAGTGGTTATCAGACAACGGCTGGAGGTTGCAGGCAGAAGCGATTTTAGAAGAAGATGAAAAAATTTACGAATTGTTGATCGCGGAAAGAGGCTCGGATGAAGATCTATATGTGAGTAAAGAGTTAGACTTGCTCGTAGGTCCTTATTTACGAAAAGAGCGAAATGCAGCGTTTCAGAAAAAATGGACGGGGGAATTAACAAGTTGGAAGCGTGTTTTGTCGCAATTGAATAAGGCAAAACCTTCCGAGGAATTGGAAGCGAAAAAGATCGAGCTCCAGAAAAACATTTCACTCATCGAGGAGGTTTTACGATGAAAATAGCCAATGGACAAACGGTGATTCAGCTATTTGAACGTTGGTCCCCTAAATCCCTTGCGGTGGAAGGGGATAAAAATGGCGTTCTAATCGGAACGCTCAATAAACCGATTCAATGTGTGTTAACAGCGTTGGATGTGACGGAATCTGTTATTGATGAGGCCATTGAACTAGGGGCAGAGCTCATTTTAGCTCACCATCCAATCATTTTTCGTCCGTTATCCTCGATCCGCACGGATACAGCATATGGGCGTATCATTGAGAAGGCAATTAAGCATGATCTGACTATCTATGCCGCACATACGAATTTAGATATTACGAAAGGCGGAGTCAATGATTTAATGGCCGATGCGCTTGGGCTAAAAGACATAGAGGTGTTGGCTCCAACTACTACAGAGTCCCTTTATAAACTAGTGGTGTTTGTCCCACACACACATACGGATCAAGTTCGCGAGGCTCTTGGACGTGCGGGAGCTGGACATATCGGAAATTATAGTTACTGCACATTTAATTCAAAAGGAACAGGAACTTTCAAACCAGAGGAAGGGACGAACCCGTTTATCGGAAAACAAGGTGCTTTAGAGTTTGTAGAGGAGCTCAAAATAGAAACGATCGTCACAGAAGGGCAAAAGAACAAAGTTGTGGCAGCGATGATCAAATCTCATCCGTATGAAGAGCCTGCCTATGACCTTTATCCTCTTGCGAACGAAGGGGAAACGCTCGGCTTAGGGCGAATTGGTTATTTACACGAGAGCATGACACTAGAGGAGTTTGCAAAGCAAGTAAAGAAAGCCTTTGATGTACCAACAGCAAGGGTCGTCGGTTCTTTAGAGACGCAAATTCGAAAAGTGGCCGTTCTTGGCGGTGACGGGAATAAATATATGGCTCATGCATTGCGGAAAGGAGCCGATGTCATCGTTACTGGAGATGTATACTATCACGTAGCTCATGACGCGTTAATGGACGGTTTAAACATCGTCGATCCGGGGCACAATGTAGAAAAAATTATGAAGCAGGGTGTAAAGGAAAAGCTAGAAAAGCTTCTTAAGGATAAGAAATATGATACAGAAGTCGTTGCTTCTTCGGTTCATACAGATCCATTTACGTTTATTTAAAGGTAGGTGCTCATCGAGTAGATGGGCGCTTTTTTTTATAAATTTGCAATTGACAGTTGAAAAATAAGAGCATAATATGGATTTATGACTAAATTATTTATTAAGTCATAAATGGAGGTGAGAAAATGACACCACGTGGGTTTACGGAAGAAGAAAAAAAACAGATAGCGCAACGGTTAAAGGATAGTGCACGAAAGAGGTTAGAAAACGATTCGTTGAAACAGATCAAGGTGGAAGAGCTTACAAAGGATGCAGGCATTTCAAAAGGGGCCTTTTATCAATTCTTCGCTTCAAAAGAACTTTTATTTTTTGACATCTTTGAAGAACTTAGCAGAACTTTTCAAGCGCATTTTCTTCGTGTTTATTCCACAGATTCCGGCATGAAGCCAGCTGCTTTACGTTTAAAGCAAGCGTTGTTGGCAGGACATGAATGGGTGAAAGAAAATCCTGCGATGCAACGCTTCACAAACGAAGACTTTATGTATTTAGCTCGTAAATTACCGACAGAGCGGATCATACAACATCAGCAACAAGATATGTTGTTTTTTCAAACATTTGCGAAACAAGAACAGCTTCAAAAGGAATGTCCACAATTTCGTGCAGAGCATCTTCAAGATGTGATGCATGCGATCTTTTTGTTGCATTTGCAAAAAGATACCTTCCAAGGAGGCTTTGAATTGGTCATAAAGGCGCTTGTTACAGGCTTTATCGATGAACTGACAGGAGGGTGAAGAGTTTGAATACTATTGTGGTCGAACAAGTGAATTATACGTACCCGTCACGGAAAAAACGAGTTCTTCAAGACATCAGCTTTTTCGTAAAGCAGGGGGAAATATTCGGTCTATTAGGCCCTTCTGGTGCTGGGAAAAGCACATTGCAGAAAATGATGATTGGGCTCGTGAAAGGATTTCAAGGGAAGATCGATGTTTTAGGTTATTCTTTACACAATCCCCCTTCAGCCTATTATGAACAAATTGGCGTCGGTTTTGAATTACCAGCTCTTTATAGCAAATTAACGGCACGAGAAAATTTACGCTTTTTTCGCTCGCTGTACCAAGGAATGACGCTTGACGAAGAACAGCTACTTAAAAAAGTTGGACTTGAAACTGCCGCAGACCAGAAGGTTCGCGATTTTTCAAAAGGAATGAAGATGCGATTAAATTTATGTCGTGCATTAATCCACAAGCCTGAGATTCTCTTTTTAGATGAGCCTACATCAGGTCTAGATCCTGTGTATGCAGCACAAATGAAAAAAATAATACAAGATCAAAAACAAAATGGGACCACTGTACTGTTAACGACCCATAATATGACACTCGCTGAACAAATTTGTGACCGGGTCGGATTTATTTTGAATGGCCGCCTCATATCTGTCGGCCACCCAGCGGATTTAAGGGCAGCATTAGCAAGAGGGGATGTCCACTACTGGGTAAAAGGGGAGGAAGAAAAACGGGTGGTATCACTAAAAAGGTTAGCTAAGGATGAGCGTTTTTTGCAAGCACTCCAACATAACAACGTCACGAGCATCAAGACAGTGGAGCCGACGTTGGAGGATGCGTTTATTCACATCGTCACTCAAGATGGTGGTCAAGGTGGTTAACGTTTACAACAGCTTTAAATGGGATGTACGGATTCAGTGGAGAAGCGGGATTTATTGGATTTACTTCGTCATTTCGTGTTTTTATTTGTTTATTCTCTCATTTGTTCCTAGTGAATGGATAATGGGAGTTAAGCTATTTGTTCTGTTTTCCGATCCTAGCACATTGGGCTTCTTTTTTATTGGTGCTCTCTATTTATTTGAGAAAAATGAACGAGTGCTCTCTGCTTTATTCGTTACACCTGTTAAGCTCTCTCATTACGTATGGGGAAAAGCGGGCTCGTTAACGATGCTAACGATTTTGTCGGGTTGTATGATCACGTTATTCTCACCGCAGCCTGCTGTTCACCTAATCTATTTCTTAGTGGCACTCCTTGTAAGTGGGTTATTTTATTCCTTTGTCGGTTTGAGCGTAGCGGTTACTGCCATGTCCATTCAAGACTATTTTTTAAAAGCCGGTTTGATCGGGCCTATCTTTTTCTTACCGTTTATCGATTTTCTCTTTCCAATAGGAGGCTGGTGGCAATATGTATGGCCGACAAAGCCGTTTTTGACCTTATTTGAATACGGATTAGGCGGGGCAGTTCCTTTGTTCGAAAGCATGTTAAGTGTCGTATTAGCACTCTTCTGGGTAATGACCGCGCAGCGTCTGGCCCTCGCTCGTTTAACAAAAAGTTTTGAGTCAGGAGAGGTTGTATCATGAGACGTGTGTTAACGTTGGCTTTAAGAGACTCAAAATTATTGGCGAGAGATCCATTAGTTGCGTTATCGATCATCGCACCGCTACTATTAACAATTGTCACTCGGCTTGGATTGAATCCATTTATACGTTGGCTCGACGGGCAAGCATGGTTCACTGGTCAGCTCGATATCGTAAAAGGTGTAATCATTGGGTTTTCAATCGGACTAATTCCCTTTTTAATCGGGGCGTTAATCGGGCTCATGATCCTTGATGAACAAGATGAACATGTTTTGCAAGTTTTATTTACAAGCCCGCTAAAACGAAGTGGCTACTTTTTCTATCGATTAACAGCCCCGATGATCGCTGGGTTTGGGTTTGTCTTATTTTTTGTCGTTTTTGGAGCAAATGAATTGCTTTCGCCCCACACATTGTTGATCAGCCTTCTCGTCGCTGGACAAATCCCATTGTTTACATTGGCGCTAATTGCAATCGCTAGAAGTAAAGTTCAAGGACTAGTGATTGTTAAAGGGGTAGGACTTATCCAATTTAGCCCCGTTATATTGCTGTTTTCTTCAGACCTAGCTTCCTGGCTTAGCTCTGTCTTTCCAGCCTATTGGCATACACGTTACTTCCTATCGAACGATCTGTCCCATGCTCTTTATGCTTTCGGATGTCAAAGTGTGTTTGGGATGCTTCTATACATCTTATATGCTCGAAGGGTTCCTTAACGTGCACCGTTTTTATTTCTTAATTACTAATGGAGGCGGCCTCCCTAACCTTTAAGAGCTTATTGGAGCAATTGGAGAACTTACCTCGTAACGATGAATAGCAAAAAAACGGTTCTTAGTCAAATGTTGGGGTGGCATAGGAGGGCGAGCCCCTCTTATCCTACCCCGAATGTTTGATGTTTGAATTGATGATGCAAGAGAATACGGTTTCGCAAGCGATCATAACGCCGAAAACCAAAGGCATTTCTCTTAATCACCTTCGTTTGATTATTCAGTCCTTCAATAAAACCATTGTTTAAGCCAAACGCGAAGCTATTCAAGATCTCGGTCTGCCAGTTCTTCAGCGTCTGAATGGCTCGGTGGAACTCCTTTAACGGGCTCGCCTCCACTCTTCGGTAAAAGGCGTAGAGCCCTTGCTTCACCTCGCTCATTCGTCCTTCCCTTCCTTGCATCTTCGCTTCTTGATACCACTGACGAAAATGTTCTTTTAGCTCATACGCTTCCCTTAAATCAGGGGATAGCTCTAGGTACCGCTCCACCTTCTTCTTTTGCTTATCATCCAGTCCTTCTCTCTCTTTCTGAAACAGATGTTTGATCCGTTTACATCGTTTTCGATGATACGGATGGAACGCTTTTTGCACTCGGCGGCGAACCCCTTCCAGAGCCCAGTAGATGTAACGACAGAAATGGAACGGATCCCCAATGATGAGCGGGTGGCCTAAGGCCTTTTGAACAGCCGACTTGAAGGTATAACTGAGATCCATCACGACTGTTTTCACATGATGACCCTTCTCTTGAAGATATCGTTTAAGCGTATCGGCTTTACGATCCGGTAAGATATCCAGTGGCTTCCGTGTATCTGCATCCGCAATGATCACTTGATATTTCCCCGCATTCGTATCCCCTTTGTAATCATCAATCGCAATCCGAGGAGGAAGGTGATCCACCTTCTTCACGAGGGGGGCCGCCAATTGATCAAACCGGCGCATGGCAGTTGTCACGGACGTTTGGAATTGATTCGCTGTGTCCGTAAAGTTCTTCCCTTGAATGAGCCGTAAGCGAAACGCTTGATTCCATTCCACTGTCTGACGCTGATATCGCTCTACAAAACAGGCTTTCTCCGCAAACCGCTTCCCGCATCTGCACGCGTACCGGCGCTTTCGATAGAATAGATACACCCACCGTTCAAAGAGCTTGAGATGTTGAACTTTTTGGATGCGGTAATCATGGGTTCTCTCGGTTCTCTCCCCGCAGGATGGGCAACGATGAGGCGTTCGCGGCATTTCTACATGGAGCGCGATAAAGCCCTCTCGTTCCTCCATCTTTGTGACCTTCACACCTTTTAATCCGGGCAAATCCATGGTAAAATTCATCGTACACGCAGCTCCTATCCTTTCTTTGTTTCTGGACAATTCAAGGATAATGGATAAAGGAGCCTGCGTGCATTTTTTTTGCCCCTCTTTTGTGCAAAAACCCCAACATTTATTGTAGAGCCAAAAAAACTGTGTCCCTTAATTGGGCACAGTTTTTTCGGCTACTTTTTAATTTTCACTTTCGGTAAAATTTTCTGGAGGGTCACCTTACGTTCAGGAGTCCACGTTTCCGGTTTGGAAGGATCATACTTTTCAATAAAAGCAATGACTTCCTTCGTAATCGGCGTTGGCGTAGAAGCCCCGGCAGTGACGCCGACCGTCTCCACACCGTCAAACCATTCCTGTTGGAGCTCGGTTACATCCCCAATTCGATAGGCTTTTGTTCCAGCAATCTGCTCTGAAACTTGGGCCAATCGGTTCGAGTTGTTGCTCTTTGGATCACCGACTACGATGACTAAGTCACACTCTCTTGCCTGCTCAGCTACGGCTTCTTGCCGAACTTGAGTCGCTAGGCAAATTTCGTTATGGACTTCCGCCTGTGGGTATTTTTCCATCGCTTTTTTCATAATTTCCGAAACGTCCCACTGGCTCATCGTTGTTTGGTTCGTGATAATGATCTTGTCAGCGGAAATGTCAAGGCTCTCAACGTCCTCAACATTTTCGACGAGGTGGACAAATTCAGGGGCCACCCCTATAGCACCTTCTGGCTCAGGGTGTCCTTTTTTCCCAACGTAGATAAATTTGTATCCTTCTTGCGATTTTTCACGGATTAAATCGTGAGTTCTCGTAACGTCAGGACACGTAGCATCAACGACAGTCAATCCTTTTTCCTTCGCAAGCTTTCGAACTTGCGGTGAGACACCGTGTGCGGTGAAAATAACCGTCCCCTTATCCACTTGCTTTAAAATGTCAAGTCGATTAGGGCCATCTAATGAAATAATCCCTTCTTCTTCAAAGGCATCGGTCACATGTTTATTGTGGACGATCATACCTAAGATGTAGATCGGTCGTGGCAAGTCCAAGTTTTGTGCAGCTTGTCTTGCTAATACCATCGCATCGACTACACCGTAGCAGTAGCCGCGCGGAGAAATTTTTACAACGTTCATAAAGGCCTCCTTGAAAAGTCGAGTACTCGCTTTTCTAACTTTCTGGCGTTCAGCCCATATTATAAAGGAGAATCCGAACGTTGACAATCTTTACGTTTCAGAAGGTGAGGGGAGGTGCTCGTCAATGAATGCATATGCCTGTTCTTCGCTAATATTTTTAACAACGATTAATTCACTGGCAATAAACTGTTTCGCTTTTTGGAGAAAGTTGCGGTCTTGGATGTGAAGGCCATTGGTTCGCTCTGCTTGTTTTTTTGCTAAGCCTGATATGAGGTGTGCTGCATCAATAATCGATCCGCTTTTAAGTAGATTTTCGGTATCCTTTGAAAATTGGTTCGTAGATAACGGAGTTTCTGGACCTTTTTGCAGGGCGTCGATCAAATGATCCACATCGCTTTGATCGATCACTTTTCGTAATCCTGATTGTTGGATGCGGTGTTTAGGAAGCATGACCTTGATGTCCGTTAGCGGGAAGTGCAGGACGAAATAAGAATGAGTTTCACCAAGGATTTCTTTTTCCTCAATGTCTTGAACGACTCCGGCACCGTGAAAAGGATAAACGACATGATCGCCAATCTTAAACATGGGCATTCCTCCAAAAAGTTGATACCCTTAGTGTACCTTAAATAACACAAAATATAAATTCTATAAAGAAATTCTTTCCTTGTCAATCTTTTTAGATGTAAAGTTTAGGCCCAGGAAGACCGAAGCTTTCTTTTGTCGATTTGCTTGGTAATCGGTGGCCTTTATTTTTTGCTTTTGCTACTGTTGTTTTTTTCTTTGGCTCTGTTTGATTCTTAATCTCTGCTTTTTTCGTTTTCGGCTGCTGTTTTTCGTTTTTCTCCTCTTGTTCCGCTTTTTCTTCTTGTTTTTGACTGACCCCTTCTTGTGCAGTTGAATCGTCGTCTGTTGCTGTAGCTTCGTCTGTGGACTCATCACTGGAGCCAGGATTGCTCCGTAAAATTTGGAAAATAGCGGGTGCATTTCGAAACAAGGGACCATATTGCTGCACAAGAGGGCCGACCTGTTGGGCAACTCCGATAACCTTTTGTGCATTTTGCAACATTGTCATGACGTTCATTCCGCTTCTTGCTGCTCCAGTAGCTGCCCCGACCGCATTCGCAGCACCTGCGCCTTGACTTGCTGCACCAAACATATTCGCCATCCCCGCTCCTTGACCAGCAGCTCCAAAACCGCCTCCCATCGATTGCATCCCAGCTGCTGCGCTGCGTCCACCGCCGAACAGGCGTGATAATAACCCGCCTAGCCCTCTAGGAGCCGCACCACCTGCCATTGGGTTAATCCCTCCAGAGGAAAAAGCCTGAGGGCCAGCGCCCATGGCCCCTCCGCCAAACATTTGCGGACCAGCAAAGGGCTGGTGAGGTGGAACGGGCGGCATTGGGGGACCGCTAGGAGGACCCATAAATGGTTGCATAATGTCCCATCCTTTCTTCTAAACAACTTCGTTCTATGGTTACACTATGCATGGATAAAACAATAGGTGAACGTGGGGAATGAGATCGAGAATTCGCACAAGGTGTATAACTATGGTAAAATATAAGTTCGAAAAGAGAGGAGAATGGCAAGCATAAAGGTAATAACGTCAGAAAAAGCCCCCTCTTGATACGAATCATGGGAAATTAAATGAAAGTAGGAGACATGGATGAAATCAGCTAATTTTGCTCGTTTTCAAATAAAGAAGTTTTTACTAGAAGCATTAAGCGATAAAGGGATTACCCATCCGACAGAAATTCAGGAGCGGCTCATCCCGGCGATCCGAAATGGAAAAGACGTGATTGGCCAATCACAGACTGGAACAGGAAAAACGCTCGCCTTTTTGCTGCCAATTGTGGATCGGATTGAGGGGGAGCGTGAGGAAGTACAAGCTGTGATTACTGCACCGACAAGGGAATTAGCTGGGCAAATTTTTGAAGAGCTCCAAGCCTTGTTACGGCATGTGCCTCACGATGAAGAGGTTCGAGCGAAGCTAATTGTTGGAGGAACCGATCGAAGTCGCACTTTAGAGAAGTTAAGGGTACAGCCACAGATCGTGGTCGGTACTCCAGGTCGAATTTCAGATCTTGTCCATGAGCAAGCGCTGAATGTCTACACAGCGACAATGCTTGTCGTGGATGAAGCAGATCAAATGCTTGATATGGGATTTATCGAAGATGTGGACAAGGTAGCTGCTCGGATGGCGGAAAACTTGCAAATGATGGTTTTCTCGGCCACAATTCCAGAAAAGCTTAAGCCTTTTTTAAAAAAATATATGAATGAACCGCGCCACGTTCATGTACAGCCAAAACAGGCGACAGCAAACCTCATCGAGCATCGGATTGTGCCGCTTCGTCATAGGGATAAGCTCGAAATCACAACAGAAGTGGCCAGTGTTTTAAACCCGTTTTTAGCGATCGTTTTTACGAATACAAAAGAGCAAGCGGATGAGTTGGCCGATGCGATGCTGGCGGCAGGGCTTAACGTGGAACGGCTCCATGGGGGGCTCCAGCCTAGACAGCGAAAGCAAGTGATGAAACGAGTTAAAAATTATGAAGTGCAATATTTAGTGGCGACAGACCTAGCGGCAAGAGGGATTGATATTAAAGGAGTGTCCCACATCATTAATCATTCGTTGCCGAAAGATTTGGATTTCTATGTCCATCGTGTGGGGCGGACTGCACGTGCTGGTGCTGACGGAATTGCGTTAACCATTTTTGCGCCAGAGGACGAACAAGCGGTGCATAAGTTAATGAAACGAGGGATTCAATTTACGTACTATGACCTTAAAAAAGGGGAATGGCAAAAGTTAGACAAGCCTCCACTTGGTGTACCGGGTGAAAAGCGGCGAAAAGAGGATAAAGGTCTCGAGGCACCGATGGTGAAAAAGGCGAAGAAAGTGAAGCCTGGTTATAAAAAGAAGGCACGTCTTGCACAAGCAGACCAGCAGCGGAGACAACGCCGGTTGAATCGAAAAAAGAAATAGAGAATAGCGCAATAGAAAGGGAGAAGGACGATGACATTACATTTAGGATCACATGTGTCAATGAACGGGAAAAAAATGCTCCTTGGTTCTAGTGAAGAAGCTGTATCATACGGAGCTAATACATTTATGGTTTACACAGGGGCACCGCAAAATACTAGAAGAAAACCAATCGAAGAGCTGAATATTGAAGCAGGTAGGGCCCATATGAAAGAAAATGGTATTGACCATATCATTGTTCATGCTCCATATATCATTAACATCGGTAATTCGGAAAAGCCAGCTACCTTTAAGCTAGGCGTCGATTTTTTACAGTCTGAAATTGAACGGACACAGGCCCTTGGAGCGGATCAAATTGTCCTTCACCCAGGTGCACATGTAGGTGCAGGGGTTGATAAAGGGATTGAAAAGATCATTGAAGGATTAAACGAAGTGTTAACGGAAAATGATGGTGTCCAGATTGCACTTGAAACAATGGCAGGAAAGGGATCTGAATGTGGGAGAACGTTCGAGGAGATCGCTCGAATTATTAATGGTGTGACTCATAATGATCGACTTTCCGTTTGCTTTGACACGTGCCATACGCACGATGCTGGATACAATATCGTAGAGGATTTTGATGGTGTTCTGAATGAGTTTGATAAAATCATTGGCGTGGAGCGAATCAAAGTTCTTCATATTAATGACAGCAAAAATCCACGGGGAGCAGCAAAAGACCGACACGAAAACATTGGTTTTGGTCACATTGGCTTTAAGGCGCTTCATTACATCGTCCATCATCCACAGTTGCAAGACATTCCTAAAATTTTGGAAACACCGTACGTAGGTGAGGATAAGAAAAATAAAAAACCACCGTACAAATTTGAAATTGATATGATTCGTAACGGGACATTTCATGAAGGCTTGTTAGAGAAAATCGTTGCGCAATAAATAAAGAAAAGGCCGAGCTTGGAATCCGAGCTCGGCCGCTTTAAGTATACTGCTAAGGTAAGAGATGACTAAATTGTGTGAGCAATTGGTTGATCGTTTGCGCGAGCTGAGGGTCTGTTTCCTGTTGAAGGCGTTCGATTAAACGTTTCACTTGCGCTTCGTTCCCAACATCTACCGATTCCGAACGAAGGATTGCAATCACGTCTTTTGCTTGATTTCCTGTTAGGGGGATGCCATATTGTTTTGCCAGTTGTAGCAATTCCGGGGCAGTTAGACTATTTAATTTTTGGTTCACCATTTGAATCATAAACGGATTCATGAACAAGCCTCCCTGTTTAAGGTATCTGCAACACTATATGCCAAAGAAATGAGAAGGTGAAAGAGGATTTCAATATCTTCATCGCGAAATAAAACAAATAGAGCAAAAAAAGACAGGTCCTCGTATTTGAATAATTATGCTATGAAAGTATAATGAAACATGTAGAGCGACGTTAACCGATCGTTTACCTTTAGATGGCGGAGAAGGATAAGAGTAAAGGTAGGAGGGCTTTATGATTGAACGAAATGGAAATAAAGGATTAAAGCCTCAAACAAATCATGGTTCTTGTACAGTCCAATTAAAGGAGCTAGAGTTGACTACACAACATCATTCTTATTTAGAGAGCTTATTTTTTAAAGAGTTGAATTTACCGCTTATTAAGATTTCAAAGGATAATGAAGTGGTAAAATGGAATGAGGAGACCGTTGCGTTACTAGACATCTCCGATAAGGCTTTTTCCTATTTGACAATGGAAGAGTTGAACATTCGTTGGCCGATCATGAAGCGAGTGATGGCTGTGGTGGACATGAGTCGAGAAAGAGGGGAACCTGTAGAGGAAGAATTCGAGTGCGAAGATCTAACGGTGAAAATAAGAGCCTTATCGCCAACAGGCGAGGAAACTACGTATGTGATGTTTTTTGATCTATCCATACAAAAGCAGTTCGAAAGTTTACTTACGTTTCACCATCAAATGGAAGCGGTGTCTCATATTGCCGCAGGGGTAGCTCATGAATTGCGCAATCCATTATCAGTCATTAAAGGCTTTTTGCAGCTTTCACAATTAACCGATGGTTTCTCGAAATACTATGATACGATCATGTCGGAATTAAACCGGATGAATGGAATCATTGAAGACTTTTTATCTGTCTCGAGGAAAAAGATTGAACGAAAAGCACAATCACCTAAGAAAATAATGGACTCATTAACTGAAATTATTAAGTCCGAATGTTTGTTACATAATGTTTCTTTTGAAATTGATCTTCAACCTACAAGTAAGATGGTTTATGTCAATGAGTCAATGATTAAACAAGTAATCCTCAACCTTCTCCGCAACTCAATTGAAGCGTTTGGTGACGCTAAAATCGATCGGTTATTTCGTGTTCAAGCCATTCCGAAAGAGCACGAGTATGTGTTAACGGTGGAAGACAATGGGAAAGGAATGACCAAGGAAGTGTTAGCACAGCTCGGAAAACCATTTTTTACAACAAAGGACCGTGGAACAGGAATCGGTATCCCACTGTGTAAGAAAATCATCGAAGATCATAATGGAACGTTCCAAATTGAGAGTGAGCGTTACAAAGGAACGAAGGTGACGATCCGATTACCGTTCTCTTCTTAATGAAAAGCCTAACACGTTGAGTGTTTAGGCTTTTTTCGTGCTTTTTTTGCAATGAACAATCAAAATCATTTACAAGAAGAAAAAGGACAGCTATAATTGGAGTTAGCATAAAAAGTTTACTTAGGGAAACTTTTGTTCCTGTGATAAAATTTATCGTTCCGCACTGATGGACCTTACATGTCATATATGTAATAAAGAATGGGCGGATGACATAAAAAAGTTGAATAACGCCAAATTAAAATAACATCGTACGTTTTAGGTTAGCCTCTTGGAAGGAAGGAGAATGGGCCATGAATCCAGTTGTAAAAGTCGACAATCTATCTGTTTTTTACGAACAACATCAAGCGATTAAAAACATTCGTTTTCAAGCTGGGTCGGGACAGATGATTGGAATTTTAGGTCCAAATGGGGCCGGGAAATCAACGTTAATGAAAGCGATTCTAGGATTGGAAAGATATACAGGAACGGTGAAAGTATTGGACAAACACGTAAGGCATGTGCGAAAACAAATCTCTTACGTCCCACAGCGAAATGCAATTGATTGGGATTTTCCTGTTTTGGTTGAAGATGTGGTGATGATGGGACGCTTTGCCCATATCCCTTGGTTCAAACGTGCTGGTAAAAATGATAAACGACTCGTGGAAGAATCTCTTAAGAAAGTAGGGATGGAGGAGTACCGTAGCCGGCAAATTGGAGAATTGTCAGGGGGGCAACAGCAACGCGTGTTTATTGCCCGAGCATTAGCTCAGGAATCTGAATTTTTTTTCTTGGATGAGCCGTTTGTTGGCATTGATGTGACGTCAGAATCGATCATCCTGTCATTACTTCAAGAATTGCGTGACCGTGGAAAGACAATTTTTGTTGTTCATCATGATTTAAGTAAAGTGGAAAAATACTTCGATCAAGTATTGATGCTAAACAAAGAATTAATTGCATACGGTCCCGTAGCGGATGTCTATACGCCAGAGATGGTGGCTAAGACCTATCAAGGAAATCTTGCCACGTTTTCAAAGAAAGATGAAGTCTTGGTGGTGAACGTCTAATGGGCAATCTAACATTCTTTTTCGACCAATTGCTGAGTTACTCTTATTTGCAACAGGCCCTTACTGCTGCAATTTTAGTTGGCATCATTTGTGGAGTGATCGGTTGTTTTATTATTTTACGGGGAATGGCATTGATGGGGGATGCCATTTCTCATGCAGTATTACCAGGTGTCGTCATTGCTTACATGATCGGTGCGAGCTTTTTTATTGGCGCCGTCATTACGGGTGTCATTACGGCACTTGCGATTGGTTATGTGTCACAAAACAGTCGAGTGAAGGAAGATTCAGCCATCGGCATTTTATTTACAGCAGCCTTCGCATTAGGGATTGTGTTAATAACAGGAATGCGCGGCACGGGAGTGGACCTTTGGCATATTTTGTTCGGAAATGTGTTAGCGGTATCGCGCACAGACCTATGGGTTACCCTCGGGATTGGTCTGTTTGTCCTGCTCATTATTATTCTCTTTTACAGACCGTTGTTGCTTAGTACATTTGATCCCGTTATGGCACAAGCGACTGGAATTCCCGTCCAAATGATTCACTACTTGTTAATGCTGCTTTTATCTCTCGTCACGGTAGCGGCCTTGCAGACAGTTGGGATCGTTCTTGTGGTAGCGATGCTCATTACACCAGGTGCAACTGCTTATTTATTAACGAACCGTTTGCCTGTTATGCTCTGTTTAGCGGCGATGTTCGGGGTCATATCCGCCATTGCTGGAATCTATTTTTCGGTGATTTATGATGTGGCCTCAGGGGCTTCCATTGTTCTAGTCGCTTCTACTTTGTTTGCACTTGCCTTCTTTTTCTCACCAAAACAAGGTGTGTTGACACGCTATTGGCGAGGAAAGCGGGCGAAGGAAATGAGTGCAACCTCGTAAAAATGGACCAGTCGTACCAATTAAGGAAAAAGTCGGGGTTGACAATATTCTGACGAATGAGTATTAGGAAGAATGTACGAGGATGACGAACGTATTAAAAGGATAATGCCTATTTTATCGAAAAGACTTTGCAATATACGAAATACGATCCTTATAAGGAACTCGTTCATGTTTGAACTCTCCCTCTTGATTCGCTACGATAAAGAGCATTGAAAGAGAGGGAGTGACATCATGAAAAAGAAGTGGCAATTATCACTTGTCATTGTGTTTGCCATGACTTCATGTATTTTATATATTTATCAAATGCAGCTGAAGGAAAAAGTGGAAGCGTATCGTGAAGAGTTAATGATAAAAAATGAAATGGAAGAACTGGAACATCATCTTGCGAATAAGTCATTCATTGAGGAAGGCTGGCTTGATTATACGACATGGGAAGCATCTAATGAATTAGCAGAAATGTTGTATGAAGATAGCGAAGGGGCCTTTGAGAAAGAGTGGGGTTGGTTTTTAGCCGGGATCAGTCAACAATATGGAGTAGATCCTTTGATTGTCTACGAATTGTTACGGACAGAGACAGGAGGTACGTTTGACCCGACGTTGGTTGGACCAGAAACCCAATACGGGCGCGCGTATGGAATGGCTCAGTTTATGCACAATACGGCACCGTGGATTGCTGAAAAAGCAGGTCTACCGTACGAGGACGATTTGTTGTTTGATCCGGTGTACTCTATTCAGCTTGCGGTAGTCTATTTAGATTTCCTTTACGATAAGTATGAGGATTGGGATCACGCTTTGACTGCATACCATCGTGGCATGTATGGACTTGAGAAATACATTGAGGAAAACGGAAATGCTGAAAGTTGGTACGCCGTTGAAATTCAAGAAAATGCCGAGAATTATGATTGGGTTGCTTTTACTGGTGAATAAAAACCTGAGTGTGAGAACGAATCGATTTTTCATTCAAAAGAGCTTGGAACAAAACGAAAAAGGTTCGGATCATTTTATTTTGATGATCCGGACCTTTTTTCTGTTGATTCAATGTTTGTGTATACACATTACTAGACGGCTTTTCCTCTTTTCAAAGTTGATTGTTAAAAGCACGAGACGCCCCGCGGCAAGCGAGTGGTTTTTGAAACGAAACTGTGATTTCACCTGCTCCGTTTTAATACTTCTACTCCGCTTCGCTGTCGCTGAATCGAGAAGCCATATCGAAAAACGTTAATTGACTCTGAACGGGTTGCTCAGACGGATTCCGCTTCACGTATCGGTATTGACCGAACTGATTTTGCTCCCGTGCTTTCATATTATCAAGGAGGGTAATCGTTAAAATTTCGATGATTCGTCTCTTCGTGGATTGTTGATAAATCGGGAACAAAATTTCAATTCGCTTCTCCATATTCCTTGTCATCCAGTCTGCAGACGAAAGGAACACTTTGTCGTCGCCGCCATGATGAAAATAAAAGATTCGGCTATGTTCAAGGAAGCGATCGACGATGCTAAAGACGCGAATATGTTCACTTACATTTGGTATTCCAGGGCGTAAGCAGCAAATGCCGCGAACGATTAGTTCGATTCTTACACCTGCGCGGGAAGCTTCATAAAGCTTTAAAATAATCGGTTTATCTGTAAGTGAATTCATTTTCGCAATGATGTGGCCATTTCCATTTTGCTTGTGACATTCAATTTCTTGATCAATTAAATCTAAGAAGGTGTCTCGAATTTCAAACGGAGCGGTTGACAGATGGTGCCACTGCGGCTTTTCACTATAACCGCTCAAATGATTAAAAAAGTTCGTGGCGTCAATGCCAAATTCTTCGTCCGCTGTTAAGAGACCCATGTCGGTATATAACTTTGCGGTAGAATCGTTATAATTTCCGGTCCCTAAATGGACAAAACGTTGAATTTCATCGTTATGGTGGCGAACGACCAACGTGATTTTACTATGTGTTTTCAAGCCGGTAATCCCGTAAATGACGTGAACCCCTGACTTTTCCAACTTTTTTGCCCACTGAATGTTATTTTCCTCGTCGAAGCGAGCCTTTAATTCCACAAGCACGGTTACTTGTTTGCCGTTTTCCGCAGCTCTTGCCAATGCATTGATAATTGGAGAATCACCGCTTACTCGATACAACGTCTGTTTGATTGCTAACACTTGAGGGTCTTCCGCAGCGGTTGCGATAAAGTCGATGACCGGTTGAAACGATTCGTACGGATGGTGCAAAAAAATATCTCGTTTTAAAATCGCATCAAAAATATTCGTTTCCCCAATTAAATCTTCTGGTGGCTGTGGAATTAATGTCTCATTCGTTAAATGCTCGTAATCGACGATGAGTCTATTGTATAGCTTAAATAAAAACGTTAAATCGAGAGGACCTTGCAGTGAATAAACGTCATTTTTATGAATTTCCAATACGTCAAGAAGGAGCTTTAGTACATTGGGATCCATAAGCCCTTCTTGCATTTCGAGTCGTACAGCAGCTCCCCATTTTCGTTTCTTTAATTCTTTTTCGATTTCACGTAACAGATCTCTAGCCCCTTCTTCGTGAATGGGCAAGTCGGCGTTACGTGTAATTCGAAACGGAGAGACAGATTTGACTGTATACCCCTTAAAAAGTTTTTCGATAAAATAGCTAATGACATTTTCAAGCAGAATAAATTGATTCTTTCCATCTTCACAAGGTAACAAGATGAAGCGGTTAAGAACGGAAGGTACTTGAACAATCGCGAGTTGCTCTCGGCTATCAGACTCTTTATTCTTAATGACGACGGCTAAATTCAGACTTTTATTAAGTAACATTGGAAATGGCCGATAGGCGTCTACGGCCATGGGAGTAAGAACAGGAAAAATATAATGATCAAACCGTTTTTCTAGGAAAGATCGCTGCTTGTCTGAAAGCTCATCGAACGTTAAAAATTGAATACCGTGCTGTGAAAGCATGGGCATAATCGTTTCCGTGTAGACACGATCTTGGAGTTGGACGAGCTGATGGTTTCGTTCTGAAATTTGCCGTAATTGCTGTTTAGGCGTAAGACCTGCTTTATTTTCTGGCTTGTTGAAACCAGCTTTTACTTGATCCTTTAACCCTGCAACCCGAACCATAAAAAACTCGTCTAGGTTTGAACTGAAAATGGCTAAGAATTTTAGCCGCTCCAGCAAAGGGTTTCGTTCATCAATCGCTTCTTCTAGTACACGCTCGTTAAAAGCGAGCCAACTAAGTTCACGATTGTTATAGAAGGCTGGTTCATTTAAATCGATGTCTGATCTTGTCATTTTCTCCTCAGTCCCCATTTTGCCACTGGAGCCTCCATTCATTCAAAGAAGTTTTCGTCTTTGCTTGCGAACCGGTAACGAATGGTTCGTAGGCTTGAAAAGGCCCTTACCCTCATTTTATCAGGCGAATGTAAATTTTATGTGAAATTTGATAAAGGGAGAAAGGGAAGCTCTATCGTCTTTTTAATGACCTTCTCTACATGCTTTACGTGCTTTAACGCATAGTCCTGTTCGAACGATGGGTCAAGGTCATAATGGTAATAGAGTGGGAGAACGATCGCGTCTCGTTTTGCCTCGATCGTACCGATTTTACCGATTACATGACGGCGGGTTCGATTTAAGCAATAAGCGAGCTTTAAAATGGCGCCGAGAAATTCGAACCGTTTCAACTGTTTTTTCGAAATCAAGGGCATAAAGGGTGAGGCCATATGCAACAGTTGTGCTTTTGATTTAAAAGAAGACACACAAGCTAGCGCAAGACGCTCCTCATGATTTAATCCATCAATCGACATATTGGTTAGCAAATAAAACGTATGTTGACTGCTTGCTTCTGGGTTAATGTGCTCTCCAAGGTATAGTACCCTTGCCGCCCGATGAATAAGGGTAAGATTTTGCTGATGCTCAAGCTTTCCATTATAAAAAGGGGCCAATTGCTCATATAGCTTCGTCGCGAGCTTCGCCACTTGCTTGACGTGCTCGAGATTAATTTCATATTGGTGGTAGAGTTGATAGAAGCTCTCTTCCACCACATTTGGAAAGCATTCCAAGTTAAGTTGTTCCAAAATTTCGCTGTAAAATAAACCATCCCGTAGTCCTTTTCGGCTCATGATGAATTGGGAAGATCCGACCGTTTTCACAAGGCTGGAAATCGCTTGCGTCCCAGGAATGATGACATCGACCCGATCCTTAGAAAGCCCGTCCAATCCCTCACGTTCTGAGGACGTTAATCGTTGTAGCATTTGAGTAACAGAGTGCAACTCTTCAGCAGGGAAAGAATACTGATGAAGTCCAGCTAGCGGGTAATCGGTCTGACGTTGATGGATTAAGGAAAGATTTCGCGCCGTTCCACCTATGCCAATCACAGGGAGATCTTTGGCATCCTGTAACCATGGCAATGTCGCAAAGGCACTTTCCAAGAATTTCTGCAGCGATGCTAATTCCTCCTCGCTTGGATCGGTGCTGTGAAAGAAATCACGATAAAGTGTAATGGCACCGAACGGAAAGCTATGATAGTGCAGCAGTTTACGGTTGGAAAACCGGGTGATTTCAGTACTTCCTCCGCCAATATCAATGGTGATACCATCTTGGATTGATGTAGAGTTCACGATCGCCAAATAACCAAAATACGCCTCTTCATACTCAGATAACAGCTTTATCGAAAAGCCTGTTTCTTGCTCCGCAAGCTTCAAAAGCTCCTTGCGATTATTGGCCTTCCGCATGGCAGCAGTGGCAACAACGATGGCGCGGTCGCAATGGTGATCCTCCGTTAAGGTACGAAATTTTTGTAGTGTAGTTAGCAAAATGGAGGTTCCTTCTTTCGTAAGGTTCCCTTGAGCGTCAAGATGATTGCTTAGTCGAGCAACGGTTTTGAAATTGTAGAGCTCTTGATAATGACCATGTTCATTTATCGTGTTAATAACGAGACGGATGGAATTGGAACCGATATCAATAATGGCAAGTCGCTGTCTTTTCAATGGAGATTCTCCTTTATCGAAAAAATAAACATCTACTTTTGCTACTAGTATACAAAAAAATGACGGACATGGAACGTGCAACAGTAGACATTCTACCTATAAACGTTATAATAAGGACTGTGATAAATAAATCGGAATGATTCTTAATATATACCTAATAAAGGATTATTCATTTCATGCGATCGGTGGAGGACTGTATATGTATCAATCAAAGGAAGAATTAACGATCGACATCCGGAATGTGGCGTATCGTTATGACTATCGTAACGTGTTGGAAAACGTCACGCTTCCCATTCGTCAAGGAGCATTTGTCGGGTTGGTAGGTCCAAACGGCTCTGGAAAATCAACGCTTATAAAATGCATTTTAGGGCTGCAAAAACCAAGCCAAGGAAGCATAAAGCTCTTTGGACAGCCAGTGGATAAATTCCGGCAGTGGGATCGAATTGGCTATGTATCGCAAAAAGCTAACAGCTTCAATTCAGGATTCCCTGCCACTGTTTATGAAGTCGTTTCGATGGGGCTGTTTGGTAAGGTCGGGATGTTCCGCTTTCTTACGAAAAAACATAAACAGAAAGTGAAAGAAGCTGTTGCAAGCGTCGGGATGAGCGGGTACTTACACCAAAATATTGGCGAGCTTTCAGGCGGACAGCAGCAGCGCGTGTTTATTGCTCGTGCTCTCGTAAGTGATCCTGAGTTGTTAATCCTTGATGAGCCCACGGTCGGAGTGGATGTGTCATCCGTAAAAAGCTTTTATACACTGTTAAGTGAGTTAAACCAAAAGCGGGGGATCACATTGTTACTCGTAACTCATGACATCGGGGCAATGACGGATTACGTGACAGATGTGGCTTGCCTAAACAAGCATCTTCATTTCCATGGTGATACGAAAGCGTTTGAGCAAACCCAAGACTTAACGGCCTTCTATGGACACGATGTTCACTTACTTACACACGATCATGGGGGGCATGGGCATGCTTGAAGTTTTTTTTCGTTATGAATTTTTACAAAATGCGTTTTATACTGGCGTGATGATCGGCTGCCTAGCGCCGTTACTCGGCGTTTTTCTTGTTGTGAGAAGGATGGCGCTCATTGCCGATGCCCTTTCCCACATTACGTTATCGGGGATCGCTTTTAGTTTATTGATTTCCAATTACGCAGCTCTGTTTTTATTTGTCAACCCATTATATATGGGAATTGTATTTTCCGTAGTCGGTTCTTTATTAATTGAAAAATTGCGCCAAGTTTACAAATTTTATCAAGAAATTGCGATCCCGATCATTTTATCTGGTGGCCTCGGCTTAAGTGTCCTGTTTTTATCTTTAGCCGATGGATTTAACAATGATTTAATGAACTATTTATTTGGGAGCGTCATCGCCGTAAGTCGCTCGGATTTATGGACCATCTTATTTATTACAATTGTGGTCATCATCGTATTAGTCTTATTTTATAAGGAGTTATTCTTTTTATCCTTTGATGAAGAACAAGCCGTTGTATCGGGCATTCAACGTCGTTTCGTTCATTTTATTTTTATTGTGATGGTCGCACTAGTAATTGCCGCTTCTATGCGTATTGTCGGGATTCTCCTCGTTTCGTCTTTAATGACGCTACCAGTTGCTGCGGCGATGCGATTTGCAAAAGGGTTTAAGCAAATGTTTGTCTATTCTATTCTTTTTGGAGAAGTGGCTGTTATTGGTGGCTTAATCTCAGCCTATTATTTGGATTTAGCGCCAGGAGGCACGATTGTGATGTTAGCGGTGCTCATCCTAGTAGGTTCCATTATCGGCAAAAAAGCAGCGACTTCGTGGGCACAAAAGAAAGAGACAATCCCTTCATGATGATTGTTGAATCTGTTACTTTCGTGTAAAATATGAGGGGACGAAAGGGCGTGCAAATGATGAACGTATCTGAAGCGATGAATATTTTAAAAAATAAAGGATACAAACATACGGACAAGCGTGAATTGATGCTCACTATTTTTGCAGATGAAAGCCGTTATTTGTCTGCTAAAGATGTATTGGAACGCTTGCAAAAACAGTATCCAGGATTAAGCTTCGATACCATTTATCGAAACCTTTCCTTGTTTAGCCAGCTCGGAATATTGGAAGAGACAGAGTTGGATGGAGAAAAGCGATTTCGATTCAGTTGTTCCACGACCCACCACCATCATCATTTAATTTGTTTAACGTGTGGGAAAACGAAGCATATTGAAAACTGTCCGATGGATATTGTGAATCAATCCTTCCCAGAGTTTGAAGTAACAGGACATAAATTTGAAATTTACGGCTATTGTAAATCGTGCCGAAACGATTAACTACATTCAAATGAGGTTTTCATACGAAAAGTTTTTGGCAGGAAAACGTGATAAACGCCCAATCCAAATGTTTACCTAGTTCATAGTGTATCATGTAGCCTACTATTGAAAGGAGATGGCATCATGAGTGCACCAACAGGTGGATATGGTTATGGAAGCGGCTTTGCTCTGTTAGTTGTGTTGTTTATTCTTCTTGTAATTATTGGAGCAAGCTGGTCCGGTTGGTACTAAGTTGATTTATGCGAGCATGGGATCCCATGCTCGTTTTATATTTTTTCAAAAGTTGGACAGGGGTAATTTGCCGGGAATAAAAGAAGACCATTCGTGCACCCTAGGGAACAGAGGGGGGAATTTTTCGAATGGAAAATCCAATTGTGAAATGTAATGTATCGAACTGTATGTATTGGGGCGAAGAAAATCGTTGTCATGCGGATGCCATTTTGGTGGAAATTGATGCGAATCAGCATCGTGATTATGACATGGAAGCAGGCCGTGAACCGTATGCAACCGCAGAAAAACGAGAAGTTGCTAAATCTAGCGGCGAAACCTGTTGTTACACTTTTCGTCCCAAAAAGCGTTAACGACACGAAGAAAAGACCGGAAGCATTCCGGTCTTTTCCCATTTTTAAGAAAGTATAGTTGAAAGTGAAAAACCTTTTCTTTAGAAGCCCGAACGTTTAAGCCATTCATCGACCCAGGCCTTTGCCTCAGTCCAATGGTTGATTCGGACCACATTTGCAGGTGTTGGCAAACGGTTGTAAGGAGTATCCATTAAAATGACAGGAATGGCGAATGTTTCGGCGATTGCCACCGCATTGTCGTGCTTGTCTTCAAAGAATATGTCGATTTCATGTGTACGAATCGCCTCTATTTTGTCATGTTTACCGACAAGCTCAATATGGTGAAAGGGAAGGTTTTGTTGTTCAAACCAATTTTTTGTTATTTCTTCAAGGTGACTCGCTCTTGCCGTAATATAAATAAGTTCATGTTCTTGCTTCCATTCCTCTAACACCTGATCGACACCATCTGCTTTTTTCGCTTGTTTGTAAATGGTTTGTTCGTGCTGTTCCATCCATTTCCAAAATTCTTCACTAGTAATTCCAAGCGATTTTGTTAGGTCATAGTCAGTAATATCTTCCAATGTGAGTGTTTTTTGGAACTGTTCGTTCAAATAGGGGAGAAACGTCGCAGGATCGGTGACGGTCCCATCAATATCTAAACCGAATCGTTTTTGTTTTCTCACAGTCATTTTGCGTTCACTCCTTTATGTACTTTCCATCTCATACAATACACGACCTGTTCAATGAAAGCTAGCACGTTCCTTGTGATGAAAAGATTGTCACCGATATTCTTTTGCCGCAGCGTCATACTAAAAATGTTCCCCGAAACAGAAAGAGAGGGAGTCAAATGAGCGAAAATCGAAACGGCAACAACCTAAATGGTCATGACATCGATCGAGATCCTATCCGACTTGTGGATGAAAACGATCCAGCTTTGACGCTTGTGGAAGATGATGATCTAGCTGAGGAGGACACGATCGGTGCTTCAATGGACGCAGCAAGATCTCTTGATGATTACGATGAGGAGACAGCTGCCGAATTAGCAGCACCACCGTCCTCTGTACCTTTTCAGCGAGATGAAGAAGAAGCAGATGAGACAGAAGAAGCCAATATGGATGACGCAACAGCAGGGAAGGGAGTAGGGACCTTTGCCATTGTCCTCTCCATCTTATCGCTGTTCTTTTTACCTATTCTGTTAGGAGCTTCGGGAATTGTTATTGGTTATGTATCCCGTCGTTATGGGGCACGGGCGTTAGGAAACTGGGCCATCGGGATCGGCGCATTTTCCATCTTAATGACCGTCCTTTTCTCACCATTTTTCTAGATTAGGGAGTAGGGGAACAAATGAAAAAGCATAAGCGTTACGCTTATGCTTTTTCTAATTCCTTCTGCTTGGCAAAATATTCTTCTGCAATTTTATCGATTTCTTTTTTCAATTCCTCGACCATCGTTTCTTCGGGTACTTTTCGCACGATTTCTCCTTTGCGGAAAAGGAGTCCTTCTCCTCTGGCACCAGCAATTCCAATGTCAGCTTCGCGCGCTTCACCTGGACCGTTAACAGCACAGCCTAGCACGGCTACTTTGATTGGCGCACGAATTTTGGAAATATATTCTTCCATTTCATTGGCAATGCTTATTAAATCAATCTCAATCCGCCCACATGTTGGACATGAAATTAATGTAGCTGCGTTGGAAGCAAGCCCAAAGGATTTTAACAGTTCTCGTGCCACTTTAACTTCTTCAACTGGATCAGCACTTAACGAAACGCGGACGGTGTTACCAATGCCCATGTTTAAGATGGCACCAAGTCCAGCCGCGCTTTTTACGGTACCTGCAAATAGCGTCCCTGATTCTGTGATTCCTAAGTGAAGCGGGTAATCGAAAGCTTTTGCTGCTTTTTCATAAGCTTCAATGGCTAAATTCACGTCAGATGCTTTCATAGACACAATAATGTCATGAAAATCAAGATCTTCTAAAATTTTGATATGGTGTAAGGCGCTTTCCACCATCCCGTCAGCCGTTGGGTACCCGTATTTGTCAAGGATTCGCTTTTCGAGCGAGCCAGCATTGACACCAATACGAATTGGAATGCCCTTTTCTTTTGCTGCTTTGACGACCGCTTCTACTTTGTGACGCTTACCAATGTTTCCAGGATTAATCCGAATTTTATCGGCACCGCCTTCAATGGCTTTCAAGGCGAGCTTGTAGTCAAAATGAATATCGACAACAAGAGGAATTGAAATCTGTTTTTTTATCGCAGGAATAGCTTCTGCTGCACGCATGTCGGGACATGCGACGCGAACGACTTGACACCCTGCTTCCTCTAACCGTTTAATTTCTGCTACGGTTGCTTCCACATCATGGGTTTTAGTCGTTGTCATACTTTGAACGACCACTTCGTTGTTTCCACCGATCGTCAAGTTCCCGACCTTTACGGGCCTGGTCTTGGTACGATGTGTAATCTCGGTCATTGACCTATCGCTCCTTTTTGTCACGCTTTACGTGAACTGTAGAGATACGATCCTATTTTATCAATCGTGCCTTAATTTTGGCAAGGACAAAGTTTGTCACTTATTCTCCATAGATTGGAAAACGATAACTTTCGCCGATTTGGATATCCTCCGGAGCTAGTCCGTCGTTTAGTTGCGAGAAATCATAAACAATCTCTTGTATGGTGGCACGGATTGGCTCCGTGTGTAAATGTTCGACGATGGAAAGTACAGTATACCCTGGCTCAACAACAACGACTTCATAAGGAGCATCAGGTAACGTATTATTTTCGGCAGCTTCTACAGTAGAGGGGCTGTTCACTAGTGGGGGTAAGGTGCCGATCGTTAGGTCATAATACATACTTGAAAAGATGATCAATAATAAAGTAAAAAACCCGAGTCGTTTCATGAAGCTTGTCCTCCTTACAACGTAGGTTATTCTGTAGTATATGCTGGAAATCATTTCATATGTCATAAAATGTTCGACAATTTTCTATGCATGGACTCAACGTCAAGTGGTGGATGCAACTGCTTCTAAATTAGGCTTGTCAACAACACCATGTTTTTAAAATAGATTTCAGGTGACATAACGGAAGGAGCATGTGCGTAATTATGACTCGAGTGACCGATACGCTACTTTATGTTGTTTTAGGAATGGCGCCACTTCTCATGGTTCTTGGGAATTCAATGTTTATCCCCATGCTACCAACGATTCAAGCGGAATGGGGATTATCGGTTGTCCAAGGCGGATGGTTGCTTACGTCCTTTACTGTTCCAGCAGCACTCCTAATCCCTATAAGTGGGATTCTCTCTGAGCGATATGGACAAAAGCGCATTGGTTTGGCCTCTCTTGTTATTTTAGGAACGGGATGCGTCCTTTCAAGCATCGCTGTAGTGATCGAGACGCGCCCGTTTTGGCTCCTTTTAACCGGAAGAATCATTCAAGGATTAGGAACTGGAGGATTAACACCCATTTCCTTAATGGTAGCTTCAGAATTATTTTCAGGAAAAAAACGAAATGAAGCGTTAGGCTTTCTTGAAGTAAGCAATGGCATCGGAAAAATCATCAGCCCAATCATTGGAGGTTTGATACTTTTGGCTTCGTGGTATTATTCATTTGTCGTATTATTTGCCCTTGCGTTACTAGCGTTTGTTGGTTTCTATACACTTGTGAATGAACCAAAAAAACATGAAACGACATTATCGGCTCGCGCGTATACTAAAAAGCTATCCCAATCCCTTCAAGAAAACTGGAAAATGTTCGTGCCGATCTTTATCATTGGGAGCTTAGGAATGCTCATCCTTTTTGGCTACTTGTTTGCAGTCTCGAACATGATTGGAGAAGTTTCTCCATTCTGGAAAGGAGTCATTTTAGCCGTCCCGTTCCTTTTATTCGCGGTCGCTTCTTTTTGGACAAGTCGCTGGTTAACTCCGGAATTTGCTTCGTTCCAAAAGGCGATGATGGCCGGGACGACGCTGATGACAGGAGCAATGTTCCTCATGCTATGGCAACATGATCGAACCATTTTGTTTATGCTTGTGAGCTTATTTTCTCTTGGGCTTGGCATGTTTTTTCCTCCTGCCAGTGCAGCGGTTGCGGCATTAACGAATAATGTGAGTCGAAGTGTGATCATGCCTTTATATTCGATGGCCCGCTTTCTTGGTGTGGCGGTTGGCCCAGTTATTTTCGGCTTTTGGCTTGAACGAAATATTTCCATTCATACCATGAGTTTTTTTATTATATCGTTAAGTTTTTTTATCATGTGTGTCCTTTGGTATAGTGGGTTTTTAAGAAAAACCAATCTTTCCCATGAATCGAGTTAGTTCAAAAGTCCCTTTTCTTTTTTTGTAAGTTCGTGTTTCCTTTTAATTAGTGTGGACGTTATATGAGATAGAGGGGTCACACTTTTGGTTTTAGAGATAAAAGGAGTCGATAAATATGAAAACATGGTTTAACAAATGTATGGCTGTAATGTTAGCGATTTTGTTACTTGTACCATCACTTGCACCATCAGTCGCCTTGGCAGATGCTGTAACTGGCGAAGTGATTGTCACTTTAGGACAGGATCTGTCCCAAGAACAAAGACAGCAAATTTTAAATGAAATGGGCGTAGATGATACCGTTGAAATCATCTATGTTACGAATGCAGAAGAGCATCAATATTTAGGAGACTATATTAGCGCTTCACAAATTGGAACAAGGGCGCTATCTTCATCGAAAATCACATTGACCGAGCCAGGTACTGGGCTTCATGTGGAGTCAAATAATATCGATCGGATTGCAGATACGATGTATGCTAATGCCCTTGTCACTGCAGGGGTTGAGGATGCAGACATTTATGTCACAGCACCGTTCCCGGTTTCTGGTACAGCTGCTCTAACGGGACTTCTTAAAGCATATGAAGTTGCAGCAGATGTCACAATTCCAGAAGAGCAAAAACAAGTGGCCAATGAAGAGATGGTTAAGACATCAGAACTAGCTGAGCGAGTAGGTGTCGAAGAGGCAACGGAGTTAATGAATCGAATTAAAGAAGAGATCGCAGCTAATCCAGTTGAGACGGAAGATGAACTTCGCGACTTGATTCGCCGACTTGCTGAAGAGCTAGGGATCACATTAACAGATGAAGAATTAAATGGACTTGTATCCTTGTTTATGCGGATGAAGGATTTAAATATTGATTGGAACAAAGTTCAAGATGGAATCCAGCATGTACGTGACAATTTAGATGACTTTTTAAATCGGGAAGAAACCCAGTCAATCATTCGTCGAATTCTAGATATGATTAGCGAGTTGATCGATGCCCTCATCGGATTGTTCACGAGCTCAGAATAAAAAAGCGGAGATTTCCGCTTTTTTATTTGCACAATACGTGAGGAAGGGATACATTTGAAGAAGAATACCGCCTAGAAGGTGAATCCTTCTTTCGGTCCATCCTCTATAAAAACTGAAACATTTTTTGCCCTCAAACGTAAATCATGGTGGAAGGAGGTCGAGGATATGGAATGGCTTGATATCGCAAGTGTAGGTTTTGTTGTTGTCTTATTAGGCACATTATTCTTATTTGGCGAGCTTCTCGTTCGTGCTAAAGGTTTATTTGGACTTCTTGGTGTTGCAATTATGAGCTTTTACTTTTCCCATCACCTAACAGGGGATGCAGGGTTTTGGGTTGTGATCCTATACTTAGTAGGTCTTGCGTTGATCATGGTTGATGGTAAGGTGATTTCAGATGGCACGATTGCCCTGCTAGGCATTGCATTAATGATCGTCGGACTTGCGATCCCCTCACCTAGCGTTATTTACGGTATCCTTGTCGGGATGGGATTTTTAGTTGGGGGCTTTAGCTCAGCGTTATTTTTAAAGGTTTTTCCTTCACGAAACATGTGGTCAAAAATGACGCTCCGGGATCGACTAACAGGAGATCAGGGCTATAATTCGATGAATGAAGAATATAAGTCACTCATTGGGAAGCAAGGGAAGACGATAACGCCTTTTCGCCCGACTGGCTCGGTTGAAATTGAAGGGAAGCCATACAGTGCGACGAGCGGCAGTCATTGGCTTCAAGAAAATGAACAGGTTGAAGTGGTTTCTGTTAGCGGAACGTATATTTTAGTAAAGAAAATCGAAGAACAAGATATTGAAGATAAATAAACAGGGGACGGAGTTATCCGCCGCCCTTTTTTTTAGGTTTTGGCAATGTGTAAAGGCTAAATACATAAAGGCCAATAGTAATCATGATCAGCAGGAGGATAGGAACTGAGTGTAATAAGGAATCGATGATTGAAAAGGCAACGGCTGGCATTGTCATAGCTATCGCTGCCATAGACCAGAGAGCTTTATAGGTTAACCGAGCCTCTTTTGGTCGAAGCAGGAGCCCTATGGTAGCAAGCAAGCTAATACCAATATAGGCAAAGCCGGCAAACCCTACATACATAACCAAAATCGAAAGGAAAACAAAGATGAAGAAGACGCCTTGAAATTGTTCAATCGATTGCTGCAATTCGGTAGGGGAAAGAGAATGTATCCCCGAAAACTGATATTGGACCGCTTGCATGTGACCATTGTCCAAGAAAATCATTTCGGTTTTAAGGAGTGCCACCCCATTTTGGTAAGCGCTCAAATCTTTTTCCGTAACCGTACCTGTATCGTCAAGGATGAAGACCCCATCGATAAGTGCGTCTGTTATATAAGGGCGTTCATGGTGCTCCTCTAACTGTAAATGTCCATCAACAATTTGAAACGAGGGAATGTCTTCATGTAAGATCGATTGCAGTTGAGTTACGCCATGTTGCAACGACGAGACGAGCATTATACTTGGGGGAATGATAATGAGCAGTGTCACGAGTAAAATGTGAACGATTGCTTTTGTAATTGGAACAAACCGAGCGTATTTTATCGTTTGTATGAGATATAAGCTTTTAAATAATAGTTGAAATTGGTTCATGTTTGTCCATCCTTTCCCTTCCAAGTGTACGAAAATGCCTTTGTACATTCAAGCAAAAATAAGAGGAGAAGAAAAATGTAAACGCTTTTAAAAATCTTAACAAAACCTTTACAAAAGATTAATAAAGGCTAAATAATTCCCCCGTATGCTTGTAGAGGTTTGTCGAATAGGGGATCGGCAAATGGAACATACTAGTTTCTATTTGAAGGGATGAGAGACTGTGGATGCAGAGTTGCAAACATTGCTATTTATGTTTTTTGGCGGTCTAGGTATTTTCCTATTTGGGATTAAGTACATGGGGGATGGACTGCAAAAAGTAGCAGGAGAGCGCTTGCGTGATTTGTTAGATAAATTTACAACAAATCCGTTAATGGGTGTATTAGCAGGTATCGTTGTTACCGTCTTGCTACAAACGAGTACGGGTACAACTGTTTTGACGATTGGTCTCGTCAACGCTGGTTTTATGACGCTTAAACAGGCTATCGGTGTTATAATGGGTGCGAACATTGGTACAACCGTTACTGCATTCATTATTGGGATTAAAATCTCTGAATATGCTTTGCCGATCATTGCAGTGGGAGCAGCTTTAATCTTTTTTATTAAAAATAAAAAAGTGAACAATATTGGACAAGTTATCTTTGGTTTTGGGACGCTTTTCTATGGTTTGAATACAATGGGAGAAGGACTAAAGCCCCTGCGTGAGCTGCAAGCTTTTGCTGATTTAACGGTAAGCATGAGTGAAAACCCACTTTTAGGAGTACTAATCGGAACGATTTTCACCGCAGCGGTACAAAGCTCCAGTGCATCAATCGGGCTCCTGCAACAGCTTTACGATCAAGGGGCAATGGACTTATTTGCAGCTTTACCGGTCTTATTTGGTGATAACATTGGAACAACGATTACCGCAGTGCTTGCGGCCATTGGTGCATCGGTAGCGGCGAAACGTGCAGCATTAACTCATGTGATTTTTAACTTAATTGGAACGATCATTGTTTTAATTATCATTATTCCGTTTACACACTTTATTGCTTATTTAGCAGAGGTATTTGCTTTGAATCGTCCAATGACGATTGCATTTGCCCACGGAATTTTTAATGTATCGAATACACTCATCCAACTTCCATTTATCGGGATCTTGGCGATCATTGTAACTAAGCTCGTCCCTGGAGACGATTTCTACATTGAATATAAGGCGAAGCATTTAGATCCGCGTTTTGTCGGTAGCTCACCAGCGATTGCCCTTGGACAGGCGAAACAGGAAGTATTGCGGATGGCTGAGTTTTCTGAAAAAGGGCTACTCGAAGTAAGTAAATACATGGAAAATGGTCAAAAGAAACATGCGGAAATGGCGGTTCAATTTGAAGATGCCATCAACAATCTCGATCGGAAAATTACCGAATATTTAATTTCGATCTCCTCTCGCTCCTTGTCGGCTCAAGATTCAAAAATGCACGGAATGCTGATGGATACCGTACGTGATATTGAACGAATCGGAGATCATATTGAAAACATTGTGGAGTTAAAGGATTATCAGAAAGCGAACAAAGTAAAAATTTCAGAAAAAGCACTCCATGACCTTCAGGAAATGTTTGATCTTACACATTCAACATTGACAGAAGCGATCATGTCCTTAGAGACAGGGGATCTTGAGGCTGCTCGTTCTGTTATCGAAAAAGAAGAGCATATCGATCAAATGGAACGTAAATTACGCAAGCAGCATATCATTCGTGTGAATGAAGGGAATTGTACAGGTGCTGCTGGTATCGTCTTTGTCGACATTGTAAGTAACCTTGAACGGATTGGCGACCATTCTGTCAACATTGCTGAAGCGGTCATCGGAGAAAATCGTTAGAAGAAAAGCAGAGACGCCTCTGCTTTTCTTTTCAATATCAACAAAAATCTACAGGAAAAAGCATTGACTAGATGGACAAACAGTGGTAATATTATTCTTGTCTTTCTTGTTCCACAGTAGCTCAGTGGTAGAGCAATCGGCTGTTAACCGATCGGTCGTAGGTTCGAGTCCTACCTGTGGAGCCATGATATGGCGGTGTAGCTCAGCTGGCTAGAGCGTACGGTTCATACCCGTGAGGTCGGGGGTTCGATTCCCTCCGCCGCTATTCCTTTTTTACCGCATGAATGTGTGCTAAAAAGATTAAGATGATAGTTGAGGACCCTTAGCTCAGTTGGTCAGAGCAGTCGGCTCATAACCGATCGGTCGTAGGTTCGAGTCCTACAGGGTCCACCATGAGTATTTATGTTGGAGGAGTACCCAAGTCTGGCTGAAGGGATCGGTCTTGAAAACCGACAGGCGGGTTAAACCGCGCGGGGGTTCGAATCCCTCCTCCTCCGCCATACATACAGATGTTCAAACTATAGCATGGATGCTGTAGTTTTTTTGTGTTCTAAAATGTTGCTTTCACGATCGGCCTTGGCAACAAACCAAACTACTTTAACTAGCGATGTCAGGGTAGGGGAGCCGAGCACGATGACTTCTGTGAGCCTTCTACAGTCAGCATGAGCACATGAAATAAGCTCGCCGCGATTCCTTAATAGCTGTAGCCTCGGTCAATTGGTTGCTAACGGCTTTTATTTTTTTTTAATCGATATGCAGTCTCTGTTAAAAGAAACCCTCTAGGTATAAGGTGAATACACTGGCTAAAACGACTTACAAAAAGGGGCAACGAGGATGATCATTCGGGAAGCAACCGTTCAAGATTATGAAGAGGTGGCAAGGCTACACACCCAAGTGCACGAAGCGCATGTGAAGGAGAGGGGAGATATTTTTCGTTCCAACGAGCCAACGCTAAATCCGAGTTTTTTTCAAGCAGCTGTCCAAGGCGAAAAATCAACCGTGTTAGTGTTCGTTGATGAGCGAGAAAAAATTGGAGCGTACAGTGTGATTCATCTCGTACAAACACCTCTCCTTCCAACGATGCAGCAGAGGAAAACGGTGTATATTTCAGATCTATGTGTAGATGAGACAAGACGGGGCGGTGGAATTGGTCGACTTATTTTTGAAGCGATTATTTCCTATGGGAAAGCCCATCAGGTGGATGCGATTGAATTGGATGTGTATGACTTTAACGATCGGGCTAAAGCTTTTTACCACAGCTTGGGCATGCGATGTCAAAAACAGACGATGGAGCTTCCTCTTTAAGAAAATGGTTTAAGCTATGGTTAAACAGGGTATCGTATAAAAGCATATGGGGAAAGCAAGCCATGAGCGTTTTCGTTGAAAGCTTGTTCGAAATTTGCTATTGTATTGATGGGGCAACTTAATAAACATTTCTATTGACTAACTTGTTTTACTATTTTGGAGGGATTTCCCTCCAAATTCATTCTTTATTATTTCACGTTTATCAAGGAGGAGATCGTATTATGGCTTTTGAACTACCAAAACTACCGTATCCTGCAAATGCACTTGAACCACACATCGATGAGGCAACGATGAACATTCACCACGGGAAGCACCATAACACGTATGTAACAAAATTAAATGCAGCTCTTGAAGGTCACAGTGCTCTTGCTGAAAAGTCAATTGAAGCGCTTGTCAGCGACCTCGATGCTGTACCAGAAAACATTCGTACAGCAGTCCGCAATAATGGTGGTGGCCATGCAAACCACACGCTTTTCTGGCAAATTCTTAGCCCGAATGGTGGAGGCGCTCCTACTGGTGAGCTTGCAGATGCGATCAATGCTGAATTCGGTAGCTTTGATCAATTCAAAGAAAAATTTGCTGACGCAGCAGCAAACCGCTTCGGTTCTGGCTGGGCGTGGCTTGTTGTCAATGATGGCAAACTAGAAATCACAAGCACTCCAAACCAAGATACGCCATTAATGGAAGGGAAAACACCAATTCTTGGCTTAGACGTATGGGAGCATGCATACTACTTGAATTACCAAAACCGTCGTCCTGATTACATTTCAGCTTTCTGGAACGTTGTCAATTGGGACGAAGTAGCGAAGCGTTACAACGAAGCAAAATAAGTCTGATGTTTACATAGAGGGGCCATTTACAATGATGGACCCCTCTTATTTTTTGCAGGTAAATCTCGTTCGATCTCCCCCTGTCTCAATGCATAACGTGACTAAACCGACACACACTAAAACAGAAGGTGGTGGGTCGGTTTGCATGATGTATTAAAAAAAGTTATTGGGGATATTGAAGTTTCAAAAGATCTCATCTTACTACTCGTCATTGGCGGTCTTTATGCACTCGGAATTGCCCTTTCTAATACATTTGTAAATGTCTACTTGTGGAAGCAATCTGGAGAGTTTCTTGATTTAGCTCTTTACAATTTAACGTCTGTGATTATGCAACCACTCACGTTTATTTTGGCAGGGCGTTGGGCGAAGAAAATTGATCGTGTGATCGTCTTACGGTTAGGGGTCATTTTTTTATCGATTTTCTTTTCAACAGTTCTCATGTTAGGGGAAAAGGCAAATCAATTCCTGATCCTTCTTGGCGGATTGCTGGGGATCGGATTTGGTTTTTATTGGCTTGCCTTTAATGTCCTTACGTTTGAAATTACAGAGCCTGAGACGAGGGATTTTTTTAATGGTTTTTTGGGGCTGCTTACCTCCTTTGCTGGAATGATCGGACCCATTCTTTCAGGTTTTTTGATTACAAAGATGGAGAAGATGACTGGATACACGGTAATATTTGCCCTTTCTCTAGGTCTGTTCATTCTTGCTGTCATCATTAGCTTCATGCTGAAGAGGAGAGCAGCAAAAGGAGGGTTTCACTTCCGAGCCGTCCTAAAAGAGCGGAAGCATAATAAAAATTGGGGACGGATTATCCACGCCCACTTTTTCCAAGGATTACGAGAAGGAACGTTTGCATTTGTTATTGTCGTATGGGTGTATGTGACAACGAAGAGTGAATTAGCGATCGGGACATATGGTCTTGTCGCCTCGGCTACATCCTTTGTTGCTTATTATTTAGCCACTCGCCTCATCAAGCCGAGCTTTCGTAAGAAGTCGATCCTCATTGGAGGATTGGTTTTGTATGCGGCGTTGTTTTTAATTGTTTTTAAGCTGACATTCCCTCGATTAATTATGTATGGGATTGTCATCTCCATCGCTTATCCGTTTCTCCTCGTACCGTATGTTTCATTAACCTATGACGTCATTGGTAAAGCAAAAGGTGCAAAAGACATGCGGGTGGAGTACATTGTCGTTCGTGAACTGTTTTTAAATTTAGGTCGGATTACGTCCATTTGCCTTTTCATTTTAACGATTTCAGTATTACCAGAAAAGAAGGGGATTCCGCTGTTGTTTCTTATTGTTGGTGCCGGGCATACTGTCATCTATTGGTTTATTCGCAACATTCGCTTCCCGGCAAAGAAACATGTTCCTTCCTACATGTTTGCAAGGCAAAAAAATGGTGAAGGTGGTCCAGGAAATTCAACGGTATAAGCGATTGTGTCAATCTTGTAACAGTGATTGGACCTGCTTCTGTTTTCGTTAAAATTGTGCTATACTGAGCTTAGTTTAAAACAGCCTGCTATGTTTGTTAGCTTCTCTAATGTTTCGAACCGTACGTTTAAAAAGGGAGCTCTACATTGACTCTGTGACGACATGCCTCTATTAGGACGTTGGATCAGCTGTCTGCGAGCACCCACCTGCGAGGGTAGGTTCTTGAAACGTGTGAAGCAAACGGCATTCGCGGGTTTTTTTATACGATTGGAGAGTATAAACGATTTCCCAAATGAAAGATCTTAGTATGATCGTTCTGGACGGATCGGCTTCCATGAAAGCTCGGCCATGTCGCCGAGTTTTCTTTCATGAGTCCTGACATATTATAAATGGTAGTATATAGGAGGAACATTAGCGTATGAGAACAGGGCCACGCAAAAAAAAGAACTTTGTATTTAGCCGGTTGAATGTCCTCTTTTTTATCGTGTTTGCGCTCTTTTCCATTTTAATTTTGCGCCTTGGTTTTGTGCAAATTGTGGAAGGAGAAACACATTTAAAGAGTTTGGAAAGGACATCGAACGCCACTGCAAGAATTGATGCGCCCCGTGGTCTCATGTATGACCGCTTTGGCTATGTTGTGGTCGATAACGAACTCGAGCTGTCTTTAACGTACACGAGTCAAAGTCAGACAAGAGACACTGAAGAAATGCTCGATGTTGCTCGCAAGCTAGAACAGCTCATTGAAGTGGATACGAGTAAGATCACGGAGCGAGACCGAAAGGATTATTGGTTGCTGCAAGCCTCTCGTGAAGAACGACTTGAGCTCGTGTCTTTAGAAGAACGAAAAGAGATCGATGATCCTCAGGAGGAGTATGCTCTTGAGCTCGAACGGATTACAGATGAGCATCTTAATAGCTTAACAGAGGAAGATGAACGGATTCTGGCGATCTTTCGCCAAATGAATCAAGGCTATGCACTAACACCTCAGCGGATCAAACGGGATATTTCGGAAGAAGAAGCCCACAGCATCGCTGAAAAGCTAGATGAGCTTCCCGGTGTTGATATCCTTCGTGATTCCAGACGTAAATATCCATATGGCAACTCGCTCAGAAGTGTGTTTGGGAACACAGGCTCCATTCCGCGGGAGCAGCTTAATAATTATTTAGCAAAAGGATATGAACGGTCCGATATTGTCGGAACAAGTTATTTGGAGCTTCAATATGAAGATGTGCTCAGGGGACAAAAAGCGGTTGTTGAAAGCACGACAACATCATCCGCTGGAGACATGATCGAGCAAACGATTAATGAGCAGTTAGGCTCAAGAGGAAATGACCTCGTGTTGGCGATTGATATGGAGATGCAACAATATTTGGATGACATTGTGGAACGGCGAATTTCACAAAATCCTGGGGCGTTTATCAATGAAGGTTCAGCTTATGTGGTGATGATGGACCCGAAAACGGGAGATATTCTCGCAATGACCGGTTATTCAACAAATCAGGAAAATGACCATATTGGCGTTGTCAATAAAGCATTTGAAATGGGATCCTCTATAAAAGGGGCTTCTGTGTTAACCGGTTTTCAAACAGGTGTTGCCTCACCAGGGACCGTGTTTTATGATCGACCAATTGACCTTCCTGGTACCCCTATTAAAAAGTCTGTGCGGAACTACGGGGCTGTTAGTTCTCAGCGAGCCCTTGAAGTGTCATCCAACGTGTATATGTTTGAAATTGCCATGAGGATGGCAGGCTATAATTACAACTCAAAATGCTGCTGGAATAGTGAAACGATTGAGAGAGCTTACAATGAAGCGCGCTATTATTTCAGCCAGTTTGGATTAGGTACAGAGACGGGGATTGACCTCCCGTCTGAGTATACAGGTGTCAATGGTGGAGTTCAACAAGCGGGTAACCTGCTAGACTTAATGATCGGACAGTTTGATACGTATACAACGATGCAGCTCGCTCAATATATTTCAACGATTGCCAATGATGGTTACCGGATGCAACCGCGACTTGTTACTGAAATTCGTGAGCCGAGTGCGGATAAAGATTCACGCGGTGCTGTCGTTCAACAATTTGAGCCACGAGTGTTGAATCGAATCGATATGACCGATGCACAAATTCGTGATGTTCAGCAAGGGTTCAGACGTGTTTCAACAAACGGAACAGCAAGTCGTTTCTTTGCGAACAAAACATATACGACCGCAACAAAAACCGGAACAGCTCAGGTTCGCGTCGCTGTAGGAGAGGGAGAAAATCGTCGCTTTATTGACGGGAACAACCAAGCACTTGTCGGGTATGCGCCTTATGACGATCCGGAGGTAGCATTTGCGATCATCGTTCCTTATGCAAAGCGTGATTCAGCTCCAGGTGCCAATGCTGACCTTGCCCGTGATATTGGGGCAGAGATGCTGGATACGTATTTTGAATTGAAGGAAAGGCGAGAAGGCCCTACGTTAGCAGATGATCCTGTTTTAGAGGATTTTGAAGGGAACGAATAAACGCAAAAAACATCCTCTTCAGCGTACGAGCTGGAGGGGATGTTTTCACTTTAAGCTAAAACGATACTCATTGTGAACCCGCCCATTTTCGTTGCAGCTGTTCTACTTCGGTTAACAGCAGCCCTGTTTTACGGGCAATTTCTTCAGCCTCATAGCCAGCGTCAGATAACTGTCCAACTTCTTCTATTAACAGCGCTTGTTTGTCGTTTGTCTGCGAGAGACTTGCACGTTGACCGACGAGAAGCTCCTCTTCAAGTAAACGCATTTTCTTTTTCAATTGGTAAATTTCTTGCATAAACGTAATCGAGAGGTTATCCAATTGTTCCTCTAATTGCTTCGTTCGATCTTTACGTGCGAAGGAAAGAATGAACAAGATTGAAGAAAATATAAAAAGTCCGATCAACACCCATTCCAAAGCAATTTTCCCCCTTTTCATCTCTGTGTATCTCTTTTATTATAAAGGAAAAAGACAAGGGACACTCCTGTTTTTTTTAACCTTCTATAATGTCAACTTTCTAAAAATTCATTCGATTTTCTGACAAGCTTGTATCTTCTCTTGATCGTTTTACGTTATGATATGAATAGTGCATCAAGTAAAAAGGGACAAAAACAGACATTTTTCCTCTCTTGTTCCCTTTTCTTCCTAAAGGTATGATGAAGTAAATGAATGTTTTTCGAAGGAGTGGAGCAATTGATCGAAGAAATCTTGAAGCTTCGAAAACAAGGTCTTTCGTTTCGGAAAATAGCGCAAGCATTAAACACAACCGTCGGAAAAGTTCATTATCGTTATAAAAAGCACGAAGAGCTTCAACATCAAAAAGGACAAGCTAAGCCAGCCGCTAAAGGCGAGTGGCAGCTTCCTGGCTCTTATCCTGTTACAGAAATCACTCTCCTTCCACAAGGACCGACAACGTTGTATGCGTTTTGGGATACCTCTGAACAAACAAGAGGACTCGTTTCCTACCAGACCGATAAGGACTGGGAACAGCTGGAGAAACGTCTTCGCCTCTATGACGTGACATCACTCTTATTCGATGGCCGCCGTGCCAACCGCTATGTAGATATTCACTTACCAGAAATGACAAACAATTGGCTGATTGAACATGTAGAACCGAACTGTACTTATCTTATAGATTTAGGGGTTATCACTCCCTCTGGTGCGTTTTTACCGGTTGTACGTTCCACGCCAATCGAGACGCCAAGACAACGAAACGATCAATATAACTTTCGGAAGGAAGATGTGCTTGACTGGCAATACGGTTTGAGCGAAGAACCGAAGTGGCTTGAGCATTTCAGCACGTATTCCTATTACGAAAAAACGAAATAAGGAGCCCGCGAGATGAGAGAAGGATATTTTTCCCTAGTCTTACATGCCCACTTGCCTTATGTTCGTCATCAAGAAGAAGATCGATTGGAGGAACGTTGGCTGTTTGAAGCCATGTCGGAAACGTATATTCCTCTTTTATGGGCCTTAGAAAAACTGCCCGTAAAACATGCAGTCACCATTTCCTTTACCCCTCCTGTTATGGAGATGCTGAGTGACCCACTTGTGCAAACTCGTTACTTGAATCACCTTGAAAATACCGAACAGCTTTTGAAAAAAGAAGAGAAACGTACAAACGATCAACGAACGCAAAATCTCGTTCAGTTTTATAAGCAGCGCTATGAAAAGCTAAAAGCAACGTTTTTACAGTGGGATCGGAATCTACTCATCGGTTTCCGCACCTTGATGGAGAACGAGCAATGCACATTAATGACGTCCGCTGCCACGCATGCCTTTTTTCCATACTTAAAAACAAAAGAAGCGATTCGCGCCCAAGTTCGCCACGGAATCGCATGCTTTGAACAACATTTTGGCAAAAAACCACTTGGGTTCTGGCTCCCAGAATGTGCCTTCTCTCCAGGCGTTGACCGAATTTTATTTGAGGAAGGCATCCGTTACACATTTGTAGATGAACACGCTGTTTTGACGGCAGATCCGACTCCGCATAAGGGATCAAGTGCCCCGATCTATAGCCCGCATGGAATTGCGTTGTTCCCTCGCCATACGGAACTTTCCGCAAAAGTGTGGAGCTCAACGCTTGGGTATCCTGGTGATGTCGATTACCGTGAATTTTACCGTGACATCGCATATGACCGGGAATGGGATTATATTAAGCCGCACGTCCACAAAGACGGGATTCGGATCGATACAGGGTTGAAGTATCATCGGATTACAGGGCATACGGAGGAAAAAGACTTGTATGTCCGTGAATGGGCGGAGAAACGTGTGCAAGAACATGCGAATCATTTTATAGGTGCGATTCATCATGAGATCGATCAACATGGCGGACAAAACTTTCCGCCGTATGTCATGGTCACTCCGTTTGATGCTGAGTTGTTCGGTCATTGGTGGTTTGAAGGGCCAGAGTGGATCGAGGCATTATATGAGCAAGGAGCAGACCGTGTGTCCTTCATAACACCAGAGCTCTATTTGCAGCGTCACTATCAAGATTTTCAGACCGCTCATGTGAGTTTTTCGACTTGGGGGAGAGACGGTTATGGTCACGTTTGGTTAAATGACCATAATGCTTGGATGTATAGACATTATCATCGCATGGAAAAAGATTTAGCGAAAATAGTGGCTATGTATCCACAGCCTACAGTTCTCGAAAGGCAGGCCATTCAGCAAATGGTTAGAGAGTGGATGCTCGCTGTTAGCAGTGACTGGGCGTTTATTCTTGACGGTCAAACGGCTGCACAGTATGCGTCAGAGCGTTTCCATGAGCATGTTCGTCGCTTCGACACGATTCAGAGCGCCTTGCTTGAAGATCGTATAGATTCCCAGTGGCTTAAGCAAATGCTTGCAGCGTTTCCATTTCTGGAGACGATCGACGAGCGCGTATTTTTAAGCCCCCATGATCGTTACGTGCAATCGAAAAAAGAGACCCAGCCATTTGAAGGAACGTGCTCGATCCTTATGCTGAGTTGGGAATATCCGCCTCATGTTGTCGGAGGCCTATCACGTCATGTGGATGCTTTGTCTCAAGCGTTAGCAAAAAAGGGGCATGAAATTCACGTCGTTACAGCCGCTATGGATGGAGCTCCCGAGTACGAAAAAAATGGGGACGTCCACATCCATCGGGTCAGCGGGTTACAACCAGAGAGGGAGCCATTTTTAGATTGGGTGGCCAGCTTGAACTTAGCCATGTTTGAACATGTGAAAAAATTATACCGTTTTCGTCCGTATGATGTCATTCATGCTCATGATTGGCTCGTATCAGGAGCTGCTTTAGCATTAAAACACCTTTTTCAAACATCGCTTATGGCTACTATTCATGCAACGGAGCACGGGCGGAATCAAGGTATCCATACCGAGTTACAGCAAGCGATTCATGACCAGGAAATGAAGCTCGTGACAGAGGCTGATCAAATCATTGTTTGCAGTCAATTTATGAAAGAACATGTTCAATCATTGTTTGTGCCTAATCCTGATAAAGTGGCAGTAATCGCAAATGGTGTGGCTCGTGAGCAAATTGAAGCTGCACGTCTTCAAACGATTTCTCCTGAAAATCGTTTCATTGTATTTTCTGTTGGGCGAATCGTTCAAGAAAAAGGATTTTCTCTCTTGATTGAAGCAGCTGCAAAATGCAAAGAACTAGGCGAACCGATTCAATTTGTTGTGGCTGGGCACGGGCCTCTACTAGCTGACTATCAACAACAAGTAAAGGAACGTCACCTTGAAGCTTGGATTTCCTTTGTCGGCTATATTAGTGATAGTGAGAGAAATGAATGGTACCATCGCGCGGATGTCTGCATTTTTCCTAGCTTGTACGAGCCGTTCGGAATCGTCGCGTTAGAAGCGATGGCTGCAGGCACACCTACGATTGTATCTGACACGGGTGGTTTAGCGGAAATTGTTGAGCATGGAGACAATGGGCTAAAAGTACCTACTGGTGATGTGGACGCGATTGTAGCTCAATTGTTGTCCCTCTATCGTAAACCGCTTTTGCGGGCACAAATTGGTTTTAAAGGTTCACAAGACGTGATCGAGCAGTATAGTTGGGAGACGATTGCCGATCAAACGGAAGCGATCTTAGTGAAAAAAATGAAGCGAGACATCTATGCCTAACACATAAGGGGTGGCCAATGAAAGGGGTAATTCTAGCAGGAGGGCGAGGCACGCGTTTAAAGCCATTAACGGATCAAATACCGAAACCGATGCTTCCGATATCTGGTGTGCCGTGCTTGGCCCATGGGCTCGCCCACCTTGCTGCCCATGGGATTCGTGATATCGTCATGCTCGTCCATTATCTGAATCATCAAATGAAAGCATATTTTCAAGATGGCTCCAAGTACGGTATGCGAATCACGTATGTTCAAGAAGACGCCCCTCTCGGAACAGCTGGGAGCTTGAAAGCAGCGGAGCGTTATTTAGATGAACCATTTGTCGTGATGAGCGGCGATGTGTTAACTACGATATCAATACAGGAGGCCATCGTTTTCCATAAGCGTCAAAACAGTCTTATGACAATGTTGACGAAGCGGGTGAAAAACGGACAAAACTATGGCGTTGTTCAAACCGGTCCAAACCATCGAGTAGTTGCGTTTCGAGAAAAGCCTACGGAAGACAAGACAAGAGAGGTTTTGGTGAATACGGGTTTGTACGTCATGGACCCTTTTGTTCTCTCTTACATTCCAAAAGGCAGTGCCGTTGATCTAGGAAAAGACGTCATCCCATACCTTGTAGACAGGAAGCTGGATATATTTGCTTTAGAAGGGGGCGGCTATTGGCGAGACATTGGCTCGTTTCATGATTATTTACAGGCAAATAACGATGTAAATAGTGGAAGCGTTCCTTCGTTTGTAGGACGACCGTCGCTTCTTTCTCGTGATTAGGTGTAAAGAAAAAACACTTGATTCCTTTAAGTTGTTTTGCTATCATATATGAAGTGTGAAAAAAGCATAAACGTCTGGAGGGATAACGATGCGTGTACAAGTAACACTTGCTTGCACAGAGACTGGTGATCGTAACTACATTACGACAAAGAATAAACGTACGAATCCTGAGCGTATCGAGCTAAAGAAATATAGCCCACGCCTTAAGCGTCATACGTTGCACCGTGAGACAAAATAAGCAGCTGGTCATGCCACTGCTTATTTTTTTATTTCACCTAAGGAAAGTTTAACTTCTATAAATGATGAGCGCATTCCGGCGTTAAGTCTTGGCAGTAAGCTAAGCTTTTCTAAACTATAACGTTATGTATAATAAAGACTAGGAGAGCCTCTCTGTCATTGAAATGTAGCTAGAATGAAATATAGAATACCTGACGCCTCGGTCATTTTCATGTAAGATTGAAAGAGATTGTTCGTGGGAGAGTGAGGTATGGAGGAGAAAAAAGCTTTACGGAATAGAATAAAAAAATTGCTACGATCCCAACCTGAGCAACAGCGGAAGGAAGGGGCGCAAAGAGTTGCTGATATCCTTTTTTCACTGCCAGAATGGAACGAAGCTCACGCAATTGGTATCACCATATCCCTACCCCATGAAGTGCAGACAGAACTGATCATTTCCCGAGGATGGGAAGAGGGGAAACAAATAGCGGTTCCAAGAGTTAAAAAAGGGACAACGCAAATGACTTTTTATGAAATTCATTCGTTTTCGGTTTTAGAAGATACATTTTTCGGTTTGCGTGAACCGAAACCATCTGAATGCAGACAGATAGATGGTCAGGAGTTAGATTTACTCCTAGTCCCAGGGGTCGCCTTTGATCAAAAAGGAAACCGCCTAGGCTATGGTGGGGGTTACTATGATCGATTTCTACATTCCTATAAAGGGAAGACAATCGCTCTCGCGTACTCGCAGCAACTTGTAGAATCTGTTCCGACCGATGAACGGGATGAGCGGGTTCAAATGATTGTCACTGAACGAGGGGTGTACCGATGATTGTCCTTGCATTGCTAGGGGTTTTGTTACTCTCTGTGTATGCCTACAAGATTAAAAAGCTAACCCTCTCTGGAGCGATTTCTGCCTTTGTAGTAGGGGCACTTATTTCCTTTGGTCTTGGCTTTAAAGGCTTGCTCCTTTTGGCGATCTTCTTTTTTACGTCGGGATTTTGGAGTCGTTTTTATCAAGAACGAAAGGAAAATGAAATTACGGCGAAAGGTTCCACACGGGACGGCTGGCAAGTGTTGGCCAACGGTGGATTTGCTGCGATTTGTGCCCTGTTATTTTCCATTTTGCAGGACCCAATTTACATTTGTGGATTCGTAGCAAGCTTAGCTGCAGCAAATGCTGATACATGGGCTTCCGAAGTAGGGCCGCTTGCAAAAAGAAGGCCGATACATATTATTAAGTGGAAGCCGGTCGATGCAGGGACATCAGGAGCTGTGTCTGCCATTGGTACGGCGGCAGCTTTTGCAGGGTCGTTTATCATTGTCGTTGTGAGTATCTTTTTTTGGTGGTCGAGTTCCTTTGCTAGCCATCATCTTTTGTTTAGTTTGACGCTGGCAGGCTTTTTAGGGAATCTTTTTGACACGTTGGTTGGAGCAACGGGTCAAGTGCTATACCAATGTCCGCGCTGTGGGCTGGAAACGGAACGGAAAATTCATTGTAACGGGCCAACCGAGAAAAAATATGGACTTCGCTTTTTAAATAATGATACGGTGAATGCTATTTGTACTGGAACAGGTGCTCTTTTTGGGATCGTCGCAGGTCTTATCTTGCTATAAGGCTGAATAGGAAAGGAGTCTCATCATGACTGACAGACTGGAAGAACGCTATTCACGGCAAATGCTCTTTGCCCCCATCGGAAAAGAGGGGCAACAGAAATTGCAGAACAGTGCTGTCCTCATTGTCGGAATTGGTGCACTAGGGACCGTACTTGCCAATCATTTTGTCCGAGCAGGAATCGGTCACGTTCGAATGGTGGATCGAGATTATGTCGAGGCTAGTAACTTGCAAAGGCAGTTATTGTTTGATGAAGATGATGTACGAGAGTGTTTGCCAAAAGCGGTCGCAGCACAGCAAAAACTACAGAAAGTGAACAGCGACATCAAAGTAGAGGGGATCGTCGCTGATGTAACAGTTGAAAACATTCATGAGTTGATGGAAGGTATGGATTTAGTCCTTGACGGTACGGACAATTTCCAAACACGGTTTCTTATCAATGACGCTTGTTTTCAAATGGGCCTCCCGTTTATTTACGGTGGGGCCGTAAGTTCAAGGGGCATGACGGCGATGTTTATTCCAGAAAAAACGCCATGCTTACGCTGTTTTATTCAAGAAGGACAGGGGTCAGGACAAACATGTGACACAGTAGGTGTTTTAGGTCCTGTCGTTGATATCGTTGCCTCGTTTCAAGCGATTGAGGCGTTAAAATATTTAACGGACAATGAGCAGGCTTACCGTCACAGTCTCATGAGCTTTGACGTATGGCGAAATCATCGATACGATATGAATTTTGCAGCGGCAAAAGCCAATTGTCCCACATGTGGAACTAAAGCATTTCCGGCGTTACACCCTGCGGCACACGATTCAGTTACTTCCCTATGCGGGCGTGAAACGGTCCAAGTTCATACCGGTAGGCCGTTCGATCTTTCAGAATGGGGAAAGCGCCTTGATAGGATCGCTGACGTACAGACTACTCCGTTTTTAGTAAGAGTACAATTAACCGAAGGCGAGCGACTCGTTTTGTTTAAAGATGGACGGGTGCTCGTCCAAGGGACAGAAGACGTGTCACGAGCGAAAACACTTGTGAGCAAATACATCGGGCTATAACGATGGATAAAATCCTTCATCATTTGGAAAAGTAACGAAGAAGGAGGGATTATCTGTGTTTGGTCGAATTGTATCGGTTGTCGCTTTAATTGGTTCTCTTTATTTTGCCGTGAAATACAGGTATCGTGTGCTTAATGCGATGCTGGGGCAGCGCTGGTTACGACGAATAGCGGTATCATTTGCCATGCAAATACCGTTTGTTCGTAACAACCTCATGGGGAATTTGTTCAACCAACGCAGCCCGCAAGGATAACGAACTGGGCAACGCCTCTGAAAATCGCTAATGCTTATGCGATTTTAGGGGCGTTTTTCATAGAAGCGTCTTTTTTCGAGCGAATGGATGCAAAATCATCCAACTATCGGCCCCAGTCTTGTTATACTAAGGGTATGTCTGATTCCCCCTATAAAGAAAAGGTGAGACGATGAATGTTATGAGGCATGATTTATATTTTTGGCAAGTGGTGCATCATCTCGTTGTTGAAGAAGGTTATCGCGTGCTCGATATGGAGCAGAGCGAAGTATGGCTTGAATCTGATGCTTTGAAAGATCGAACCGTTATTCGAATCAAACGGATCGACGTGGATTGGGGCAATCAGTTGCGGGCTGATTTCGAACAGGTTCGTAAAAAAATGCTTTGGTTAAAACGGCAATTGGGTGTCCGCCGTCTTCGGGGAGAAGCGATCTATGTGACGATGTATCCTCCTGTCGATGATTGGTCCTCGTTTGAAGCTGAAGAGAAGCTAGATCGAAATGGGAATGTCACACTACGTCCGACGCTCATTGTTGCGGAAGAATCAGAACGTAAAGCGACAATTGCCGCCGTGAATGAACGATTGTCTATCCATCTTCCTTACGTAGCGCTTTTAGATGAAGATGGCTACCAGATGGAGCAAATGGCCCGTTATCTGCGGCAACAAATTCGTCATACGGCCAATGCCACTCAGCAAAAAGAACGGAGATTGTTTCAATACGGTAAGCCCTATGCAACCTATGGGTTGCTCGTTGTCATTGCTTTCATGTACGTCCTGCTTGAAATGAACGGAGGGAGTACCGATATGCCAACGCTTATTGAGTTTGGGGCAAAATACAATCCAGCCATAGCGGATGGCGAATGGTGGCGCCTTTTATCCTCGATGTTTTTACATATTGGAATTCTTCACTTCATGATGAATTCATTAGCTCTTTTTTACTTAGGGGGAACGGTTGAACGAATTTATGGCACGAGTCGATTTTTCATTATTTACTTCATTGCTGGTTTGGCGGGTTCAATCGCCAGTTTTGCTTTAAATGCCCACGTTTCAGCAGGGGCTTCTGGGGCGATCTTTGGATGCTTCGGTGCGTTGCTGTACTTCGGAACCGTCCACAAAAAGCTGTTTTTTCGAACGATGGGGTCTTCTGTTTTGCTCATTCTTGTTTTCAACCTCGCGTTCGGTTTTATCATTCCGATGATTGATAACGGGGCACACATTGGTGGGCTCATTGGGGGCTTCCTTGCTTCTGCGGTGGTCCATTTACCGAACCATCGGCCAAGGTTACGCCAGCTTAGTTTTTTGCTACTTACAGTTCTAGCTCTTATCGGTTCATTTGCCTTTGGGTTTGTAAACGAACATAAGGCTGGCGCTGATCTTTTGGCCTTGCAAAATGCGCAAGACCTCATTGAGGCCGAAGATATAGAAGCGGCGTATGAGGTGTTACTGGAAAGTGTAGAAAAAGGGAATGAGCGTGCGGAAGCTTATTTCCTCTTGTCTTATACAGAGGCCGTGCTCGGGAAATACGAGGAGGCCGAGGAGCATTTACAAAAAACGATTGACTTAGAGCCAAAGATGCACGAAGCTCATTATAATCTGGCCCTCGTTTATGATGAATTAGATGAGAGACAGAAGGCGCTTGAATCTGCTCAAGAGGCTGTTCGGCTTGATCCAGGCAATGAAAAGTATGAAACGTTTCTTCGCTCCTTAGAAGAATAAACGTGTCATTCGTTCATCTGTTCCACCGTAAGAAATGGTATAATTTAGCCTCGAACATCATTCGAGAGTAGAGAGGCAACTTCGACTCTACTCGGCATAAAAGGCTATAAGTCAAAAAGAACAACGCAGGTGCCAAAAGGAAGGCGACTTCCCTAGAGCGCCCTACGATCAATCATCATCGGTTTGCAAACTCACCATCATTTCTTTGCGTTGTTTCGGTCTGGTCGCTGCGTGTTAAAGCGGAGGCTTTCCTTAAGAAAAAGAAAACGTCTGTAATAATTGAACAGGCTTCCCCTCATCCGTTTCATAGATAATCATGGCGTGATCCCCGTTTTCACTTAAAAAAATGAGCGGAATCGTGCTGCCGATCGGGTTCGTTGAATGCTGAGCATTTCCTGAACTTAACACATAATGTTTATAAAGTCTTTCCCACAGACCGCTGAGAATGATCGCGGTCTGTTTTACGTCTAAATTTGGCAGTGGCACGGATTGATAGTCTGCTAATTTTGTGAGCGGGATGACATAATAAGACTCAGAATTGATGGCAAAATGTTCAATTAGACGTTCTTGAATGTAGGTCATTTGCTGCTTGAGGATCGTGTCGAGAATGCGCTTTCCCTCTTTTTCCTCCGCTGTTTTTGCTATTTTGAAAGAAAGCAATGGACTTAAAGGGGAATCGATGATATACAGCTCATCACGACTGATCGTCTGTGCACTCATAATGTCATCGTTTGGGTAATGGATCTCTGAATGATGAAAGGTAACCGCTACGTAATGCCCGCTATCCTCACCAGCCACCTTTTTGTTCATCGTCAGGCTCGCCTCATTTTCTGTAGAGGCATACAACGTATCAATCAAGTATCCGTCTTCAAAAAGGAGGGAGACATCCTGCCTTAAAAACGCAGGTTGATCCAAAGTGGAAGCGGTAGCCCAATCTAGGGTGTATTCATCTTCATCTTTTTTCGTCATGAGTTCAATGGATGTTGTGGCTTCGGTATATGCTGCATCTGGATCAATGGGAAAGAACGTGAGTGCATCATGGAGAGATGGCTGCTTAGAAAAAAAAGAAAAATAGAGCCCTGCGGCAAAGGCACTAACGATAACAAATAAGAGCAATGGTTTTTTTAACATAGGATCGGTCCTCCATCTCTGTTCAAAGATAGCGCGTCCACTTTTTTCTACTATTCACTCTATGCGGCTTGTTCGAAAATATGTTGCAGTGAATTTTTATTGAAATGAATGGGAACATGGGAACGAGCAAACAATTCAACTAATGGAGGTGATCCTGTGGAGGAGTCAGAAAAGAAACGTCCGGTTCATCTTGACTTTGAGGATAATATCACATATTTAAAAAAAGCGCTTGGTGTGGAAGAAAATTTTGATATTGTCCACTTAGAGCTTTTCCATGCAGGAAAACAGATGGCGCTGTTTGTCGTGGATGGATTTGCAAAAGATTTTGCCATTACGCAAATTCAACGGGAGCTTGTGACGTTAGAGTTGGGGGATTTGGGCCATGACCCAGTTGAAACATTAATGAAAAGCGTCATCCCGTATGTGGAATTGTCGACAGCCAGTGACTTAGATCAAGTCGTAGATGAAGTGTTGTCAGGTCCTGCCGCCCTTGTCATTGAAGGGGCAGAAAAAGTAATTTTAATCGATACGAGAGAGTATCCGGTCCGAGGACCAGAGGAACCTGATACAGAAAAAGTCATCCGCGGCTCTCGTGACGGATTTGTCGAAACGATCGTGATGAATGTGGCGTTGATTCGCCGCAGGGTGCGAGACCGTACATTGCGTGTAGAATATGTTAGTACTGGAAGGCGATCAAAGTCAGATCTTGCCATTACGTATATCGCCGACATCGCTGATGATAAAATCGTGAGTAAGCTAAAGCAAGGTGTGGAAAAAATGATAACGGATGGCATTCCAATGGGAGATAAAACGATTGAAGAGTATGTCTTTGGTCACCATTTGAATCCGTATCCTCTCGTACGTTATTCAGAGCGTCCAGATGTCGCTGCTTCTCACTTGTTTGAAGGTCATGTTCTTCTGCTTGTTGATGGATCCCCGAGTGTGATGATTGCCCCTACGACCTTTTGGCATCATTTGCAGCATGCGGAAGAATACAGGCAAAAACCAGTGGTTGGGGCTGCGCTTCGGCTCGTTCGATTTCTAGCAGTCTGGACTTCGATTTTTTTGCTTCCATTGTGGTATTTGTACGCATCAAATGAAAGGCTTATTCCTCCAGGATTAGAGTTTATTGGGGAGGAACAAAAGGGGGCAGTTCCCCTCATCTACCAGTTTTTGTTTGCAGAAGCGGGAATAGAGATGCTGCGAATGGCGGCGATTCATACACCAAATGCTTTGTCCACCGCCCTTGGGCTAGTTGCCGCTCTATTAATTGGAGAAGTCGCGATTGAAGTAGGGATGTTTTCCCCAGAGGTAATCTTGTATTTAGCAGTAGCAGCCGTCGGGACCTTCGCTACTCCAAGCTATGAGCTGGGTCTAGCCAATCGCCTCATTCGCGTCGCTTTGCTAATCGTCACGAGTTTATTTGGTCTTGCTGGCTACTTGATTGGGACGACCGTCTGGCTCCTAATGCTTGCCCACATTCGATCGATCGATACCCCTTACCTTTGGCCGTTTATCCCATTTAATGGCCGGGCGCTTAGAGATGTGTTGCTTCGTGCGCCAATGCCTTTAAAACATCGCCGACCTGTTGCGATCCACCCAAAAGATCCTGATCGTTAATTGGGTGCACTTTTCACCTTCTTGTTTCATACAATGAAAGAACTTTTCCTTGTACGATCCCGTTTGAATAGATTTGCTTACAAGCTAAGTTTTTTAATCTAAATTAGTGTACAACCACATAAGGATGAAGTATCGAGACTGTAACTGGAAGGGGCATGGTATATGTGGCCAGTTGTTGCGCTCACGCTTTTTGTTGTAACATTTGGGTTCGTCCTTGGTGGATTGGTCGTAGGAGGGAAGGTTCAAGCTAGACCTGTTTCCTTTCTACTGTTTAGCGGCCTGTTTTTGTTTAGCAGCTTTTTCGGGATGCTCGTCAGTTTGTTTACGACAGGGTGGTTTCCATTTCGGTTACTAGACGTGGTGATCGTAGCCCTTTGTTTTGTGTTCATCGTTTCTTGTTTTATGCGCTTCCATCCGACGTTTGGATTCTTTCAATTTGATGGAAGGGCCAATGTGATCCTTTTTGCGGTGATCTCCTTTTTCCTTGGCTTGCAGCTCGGGATGCTAGGATGGCGAACATTTTTTATTCTATTTTTGGCACTCGTTTTCACCGCTGGGCTATTTGCTGGTGGAGTATTCCAAGTGCGAGCGGTAATGAAATTTTATTCCAGACAACCATCTTTTCATTTCCTTCCCCTCATTTGGCTTCTTTTCGCAACCGTATTGAAGCTGTTATAATAGTAGATGAGGTGACGACCGTCATGAAAACGGTTTATGAAGTGCAACAGCTGCTAAAGCAGTTTGGCACGATCATTTACACTGGTGACCGTTCAGTGGACCTTGAGCTAATGGAGGAGGAGCTAAGGGAGCTTCATCAAATGGAAATGATTGATTCAATTACTTACCAAAAAGGAAGGCTGCTCCTTCGAACTGAACGTGCCAAAATCAAGGAATAGTAGGTGGGGAAATGAGTGACAGATGGTATGTTGGTGTGGACGTCGGTGGAACAACGATAAAGATGGCGTTTCTCACAACCGCAGGAGAGATTGTTGATAAGTGGGAAATTCCGACAAACAAACAGGACGGCGGTGCGCTGATTACAACAAATATTGCCGATGCTCTTGATAAACGACTTAGCGGGCATCATAAATCGAAGAGCGATCTAATTGGAATCGGACTCGGGGCCCCTGGTTTTATCGAGATGGATACCGGCTTTATTTATCATGCGGTAAATATTGGTTGGCGGGATTTTCCGTTGAAGGATAAATTAGAGGAGGAGACAAAACTCCCTGTCATTGTCGACAATGATGCCAACATCGCAGCGTTAGGAGAAATGTGGAAAGGTGCTGGTGATGGGGCGAAAAATATGCTGCTCATTACACTTGGAACAGGTGTTGGTGGTGGAATTGTTGCGAATGGAAACATTTTGCATGGGGTCAATGGGATGGCTGGTGAGATCGGTCATATTACGGTCATTCCGGAAGGGGGGGCTCCTTGTAATTGTGGGAAAACAGGATGTCTTGAAACAGTAGCAAGTGCAACTGGAATTGCCCGAATTGCAACTGAAGGAGTGACCGAACATAAGGAGAGTCGGCTCGCCCTAGATTATGACAAGCATGGGGTTCTTACGGCGAAAGATGTTTTTTCTGCAGCGGATGCGAGCGATGCTTTTGCATTATCGGTCGTTGATCATATTGCCTATTATTTAGGCTTTGCCATTGCCAACTTAGCGAATGCTTTGAACCCGGAAAAAATCGTCATCGGTGGTGGGGTCTCTAAAGCGGGAGATACGCTGCTAAAGCCGATTAAGCAGCATTTTGAAGCCTATGCCCTACCTCGTGTGGCAGATGGAGCGGAGTTTCGCATTGCGACCCTCGGGAATGATGCCGGGGTCATTGGCGGCGGATGGTTAGTCAAGCAACAAGAGAACAGCATGGAAAAGGGGAACGAAACGGCATGACAGACTATCGTGTAGAGCGAGATTTAATTGGTGAAAAGAAAGTACCGAAAGAGGCATATTACGGAATTCAAACGATGAGAGCGAGGGAAAACTTCCCCATTACAGGGTATCCCCCTCATGAGGAATTGATTCGCGCCTTTGGCTTTGTCAAAAAGGCTGCTGCGATGGCGAATCGGGATGTAGGGGTGTTGCCAGCTAACATTGCCGATGCGATCATTACCGCAGCAGACGAAGTGATCGAAGGAACGTTCAACGATCAATTTATCGTTGATGCGATCCAAGGTGGTGCAGGTACTTCTTTTAATATGAATGCAAATGAAGTGATTGCCAATCGTGCGATTGAAATCCTTGGAGGAGAGAAGGGGGAATACCTCCGCGTGAGCCCAAATACTCACGTGAACATGGCGCAATCGACAAACGATGCTTTCCCGACAGCTATTCATATTGCCTGTCTTTATTTAGCCAAAGGATTAATTCAATCACTAGAAGACCTGATTGCAGCCATTAAGGAAAAGGAACAACAGTTTGACGATGTGTTAAAAATGGGGCGAACCCATTTACAGGATGCAGTTCCGATACGAATGGGACAAGAATTTGGCGCTTACCGCCGCGTCCTCACTCGTGATTTGGGACGAATCCGCAGCTCAATTGATCATATGCATGAAATTAATATGGGGGCGACAGCAGTAGGGACAGGACTTAACGCAAAGCCTGAATATATGGAAAAAGTGGTTGCCTATTTAAGTGACATTACTGAATTTCCGTTCCGCCATGCAGCAGATTTAGTGGACGCGACGCAAAATACGGATGCTTACACAGAATTATCGAGTGCGCTGAAAATTTTGGCGATCAATTTATCAAAAATGGCGAATGACATCCGCTTGATGAGCTCTGGGCCACGCACGGGGTTAAATGAAATCAACCTTCCACCGCGTCAACCAGGGTCGTCGATCATGCCAGGAAAGGTAAATCCAGTAATGGCTGAAGTGATCAACCAAATTTCGTTCCAAGTCATCGGCAATGACCATACGATTAGCTTAGCGTCAGAAGCTGGGCAACTTGAACTAAACGTTATGGAGCCGGTTCTCGTCTTTAACTTACTTCAATCGTTATCGATCCTGCAAAACGGGATGAAGGTGTTCCGTCAGCACGCGATTGAAGGAATGACGGCCAACGTAGAGCGCTGCAAAGAAATGGTGGAGAGCAGTGTTGGGATCATTACTGCGATCAACCCCCATGTAGGATATGAAACAGCCTCTCGAATCGCAAAGGAAGCGATCCAAACAGGGCGTCCAGTACGAGAAATTTGTCTAGAACGAGGGATTTTAACAGAAGAGGAACTAAACGAAATTTTGGATCCGAAAGAAATGACGAAGCCTGGTATTGCTGGGGCAAGGTTCATTTACGGATAAGAATTTAAAGGGAAACGATATGAACATACAATCGGGGGCTGTCCCAAAAGCACCTTAAAAAATAAAATCGGGAGAACCGTTTGATACGGTTCTCCCGATTTTTGTGTTGATTTGTGTTCTTTGGTTCCTTCGAGCGACAGGCGGAAACTCCTGCGGGAAAAGCAACAGCGAAAGATCGCCGAGAGTGGGGTTCTCGAGGAAGCTGGAGCTTGCCCGAGGAAAGCGTCCGCCAAGTCGTCATTTTGAACGAATAAGTAAAGAAGTTGCCTCAAAAGATAGACTTTTGAGACAGCTCCTCATTTTTTTATGGTGTTGTTATAAGATTCAGCACAGGCCGATGTCCACTTTTAAGATGTCCTCCTCGTCACCATTCGGTATTTTTGCGCAAATCTTATCTTTTGCGGCAGAAACGTTTTGAGTTGCTAGCCGTAAAAAAATCAGTTACAATTAATTGATAATGATAATCAATATCACCGTTTGTTAAAAGGGGCGAAAGAGGATGAACTGGGAAGAACTTTATGATGTTACAATTATCGGCGGCGGACCAGCAGGATTGTTCTCTGCGTTTTATAGCGGACTTAGAGAAATGAAAACGAAGGTTATCGAGTATCAACCGATGCTAGGTGGCAAAGTTCATGTTTATCCAGAAAAAATGATTTGGGATGTGGGTGGATTAACACCGATCCTAGGAGAAAAGTTAATTGAACAGCTTGTTACGCAAGCGTTAACGTTCAATCCAACCGTCGTTTTGAATGAGAAAGTCACATCGATTGCTCAAGAGGAGTCAGGATGGTTTGTGATAAGGACAGCTTCTGGACGAGCGCATTTAACAAAAACCGTGATAATTGCCGTGGGTGGTGGAATCTTAAAGCCGCAAAAAATCGAGCTAGAAGGGGCCGAACGATTTGAAGTGACGAATTTACACTATACGGTTAAGTCGTTGATGCGATTTAAAGATAAAACAGTCATCATTTCTGGAGGGGGTAATTCGGCCATCGACTGGGCGAACGAACTAGAGCCAATCGCAAAAAAAGTTTATTTAACTTATCGAAAAGAGGCGTTGAATGGTCATGAAGCACAGATTTCACAACTTCTAAGCAGTTCCGCTACTTGCCTTTTCCATACGACAATTACCAAGCTGATCGCCAGAGACAAGAAAGAAGTAATTGAACAGGTTGAGCTTACTGATCATCAAACGGGTGAAGTGACTAATTTAGCAGTTGATGAAGTGATTATTAACCATGGATATGAACGGGATAAGTCGTTGCTTGATCAAAGCGAAGTAACTCTTGATCGGATCGATGATTATTATATTGCCGGAACCCCAACAAGTGCTACATCTGTAGGGGGCATCTACGCAGCAGGGGATGTTCTAAATCATGAAGGAAAGCTACACTTAATCGCCGGAGCCTTTCAAGATGCAGCGAATGCAGTCAACCAAGCAAAGCAATGGATTGAGCCAGAAGCCCATCAGTCAGCAATGGTTTCATCACACAATCATGTGTTTAAAGAACGGAATCGGGAATTAATAAGACAAATGTTAAAAAATTAGTATCTCTAAGATCTGTGAACGTACGGGCGATCACAGGTCTTTTTGCGCTTTTAAGAAAGGTCAGCAGGGTAATAGAAAAACGATTGTTTCCCCGTTAAGGATTGGTAGCAAGCCAGTTTTGTAAGGAAGAAGGGTTTGAAAGCAAGTCGAATTTCTGAAAATGAATAATGGTTGGTTTGATCATCGAGTAACGGATATACTAAAAGCACGTTTCACTAACAGTTAAAAAATTGTAAAGAAAATGTTCAGAATCTGAAACTTTTTTGTCTGAAAAATCGTTATACTATTATCGAGACTATTATAAACCATACTAGTAGAAAGGAGATTAACGTGAAATACCGCGCGGTTCTCCTATCCGTATGTTTGCTTTTCATCGCTGGTTGCTTTCCTCAAGCAGACGAGCCCGAACGAGATACATTGCCAGAACAAGAAGAAGATCCGTTACCAACTGGGCAGGAACAGCCTTCCATAACGCCAATTGCCGGTACTGAAGCACAGTACATTGATATAGCTGAGTGGTATGATTCTGACAGTATTCTGTACATAACAGATGAAGGAGAGAATTCCCTTGTTTATATTTATAACCTGTTGACAGGAGAAAAAAAATCTTTGTTTTCATCTGACGACGCTGTGATTAAAGTTACCGCCAATAGCACGCACAGCCAATTTGCGATTCAAACGGTGACGCAAGCTGGTGATGCCCCTGTTTCGATCATTGATAGCCAAGGGGAACTGCTCATGAAGCTTGAAGACTTTGGCGAAGATTTTTCAATTTTTTGGAGTCCATATGAAGAAGATAAACTTATAGCGGTTGCCTATCTGCCAGACTGGGAGCAGGACCTTTATCTCATCGATACTAGCGACAAACAAGTAGAGATGCTTGACTTGGACCAATCATTCGTTCAATGGTTAGATGAGCGTACGATTGTTTATCTTGATTGGAATGGAGATAGCGAAGGATACTATGCTCCGCTTTACACCTTTGACCTTGAAACAGAAGAGGTTGTTTTGTTGCATGAGGAAGCGATTGCGACCCTTGGTTTTGGCGATCATGTAACGCTTATCATTGAGCGTCCAGAGCAAGGGGCAGAAGTGACGACCTATCAATTTTGGAACGGTTCCGAACAGCTTGCGGAGTGGAGTGTGCCAATTCTACGTACATATTCCGAGCAGTGGTGGATCCCGTTTTATGATTTTGATTTAAACAAACGGCTGTTTTATGCTTATAAACCTAATCGAACGGGAGATTATTTTGAATATGATGGAGGGTTTTCCTTTATCGCCTTTGATGTTGATCACGGTGAGGAAACCGTTCTATTTGAGTCAGATGAACACGTTCCGTTTCGTTTGTCGCCAACGGGGCAGAGGGCATTGTTTGGCCCGCGTTTAGAAACAGTGATGGATCTTCTGACTGGAGAGAGTAACTCCCTCATTGAGTAACCATCTTTGCAACGAGATCAGAATATGTCATAATAAAAAGAGAATGAATAATTGCACAGGAGACTAGGGGTGTCTGCTTAAGTGGACTGAGAAAAAGGTGTGTTCCTTTTACCCTCATACCTGATCTGGATCATGCCAGCGTAGGGAAGTCGACTGCACGTGACGATCATCATGGGTAGCCGGCATCCTTATGGATGGCTGGCTTTTTTTATTGTATATACAAAACAGAGAAAAGAGAGAGGAGAAGCAAAATGAGAGATTTTCGGCTATACGCGATAACGGGGGAAGAATTTCACCCCGGTCGCTCGTTACAAGCTGTAATGGAAGAAGCGATCCTTGGTGGGGTAGATATCATTCAGTTGCGCGATAAGAAAAGTCACAAACGGGAAGTGCTTGAAAAAGCGAGAGTCCTTCAAGCATTAGCCAAAAAATATGACATTCCGTTGATCATTAATGACCATATCGATGTAGCACTTGCCGTAGATGCAGACGGTATCCATCTCGGACAGGACGATTTGCCTCTTTCAGAAGCGCGCAAAATTATGGGCCGTGATAAAATAATCGGAATTTCTACTCATAAAATCGAAGAAGCACGGGAAGCCGAAAAGGGAGGCGCTGATTATATAGGGGTAGGTCCCATCTTTGAAACGAAGAGTAAAGAGGATGTAGTGGACCCTGTTACGACCGCTTATATTCAGCAAGTTGCTCATGAGATCTCGATTCCTTTTGTGGCGATTGGTGGGATCAAATTGCATAATGTGGAACAAGTGTTGGACGCTGGAGCTACACGCATTTGCATGATTAGTGAAATTGTCGGGGCAGAGGACGTAAAAGGGACATGTGAAGTATTTAGCACTATTCTAGAGCAGCGAGGGATTGGGTCATGAATGTAATTGTGAATGGTGAAGTTGCAACAATTAAAGCGAATACGTTAGCGGAACTCGTTAGCCATTATGAATTGGACGACCAGCTCGTAGTGACAGAGGTCGATGGGGAAATTATTGATCGGGAGCATTGGACTCATTTTGAACTAACGGAAGGACAACGGATTGAACTCGTTCACTTCGTTGGAGGAGGATGATGATGATGAAGGATCTACCACTTTCAATTAGCGGAAAGACGTTAACCTCCCGCTTCTTTTTAGGAACGGGCCGCTACCCGAATCCTTTCGTTCAAAATGAAGTGATTCGAGTGTCGGAAGCAGAGGTGCTGACATTTGCCATTCGTCGTGTAAACTTGCAGGCACCGGGAGAAGACGCAATTTTACAGCATCTAGAGGGAAAAACGTTTACGTACTTGCCGAATACTTCTGGAGCAAAAAATGCTGAAGAAGCGATTCGCATTGCTCGTCTGGCTAGGGCATCGGGTCTAAGTGATTGGATCAAGGTAGAAATTAGCGTAAACGAGCGAACCCTTTTACCAGACCCTGTAGAAACGTTACGGGCGACCGAAACGTTAGCGAATGAAGGCTTTACAGTTTTACCATATACATCAGATGATCCTGTGCTTTGCAAACGGCTTGAAGAAGCAGGAGCTGCAGCGGTTATGCCAGGAGGTGCTCCGATTGGAACTGGACTCGGCATTTTAAATCCGTACAACCTTGGTTTAATTGTGGAGGAAGCCAACGTTCCAATCATTGTTGATGCGGGTCTCGGTTCCGCACAAGATGTCGTTCAAGCGATGGAGCTTGGCGCCGATGGCGTGCTCATGAACACACCTGTCGCCAAGGCAAAAGATCCTGTGAAAATGGCGCTGGCGATGAAGCATGCGATCGAAGCAGGGCGACTTTCTTATTTAGCGGGGCGGATTCCTAAAAAACGGTACGCCACAGCGAGCAGCGGACTTGAGACATTCATTTCAAAATGAAGGTGTGGTTCTAGGTGAAGGAGCATGTGATTGTATTAGGCGGTGGCGTAATCGGTCTAGCGGTTGCCTTTGAACTGAAAGTGCGAGGGCATCAAGTCACCGTGCTTGAGCAAGGCTTATGCGGGGGACAAGCGTCTGGAGCTGCAGCGGGTATGCTCGCCCCATTTTCTGAAATTGGTGAAGACCCTAATGACTTTTTTCATTTGGCTCACGAAAGCTTAAAGATGTATCCCGATTGGCAGCAAGCGGTGAAGGAGATATCTGGCAAGTCTTTTGAATATGTTCAATCAGGTAGCCTTCATTGTGTTTATCATGAAGCTGATTTTCTTGAACTTGAATCAAGACAGCATTGGCAAGGAACGTTCGGGGTTGAGTCTGAGATCTTAAGTCAGCAACAAATTCGTGCGCTTGAACCGAATATTTCAGATGAGATTATCGGCGCCATCTATTATCCTGAAGAAAGTCATTTGTTTGCTCCTGATTACGTCAAAGCGTTAGAAATCGGCTGCCGTAAGCTAGGAGTGACCATTGAAGACGAGGTAGGACATATTTCGATAGAGGCGTGGATGGAACACCAAGTTCTCCGAGGGCCTTCAGGAAAGCAATGGGCAGGAGATCGTCTGATTGTTTGTGCAGGGGCGTGGGCTTCTGAGCACGAGGAAACTTTTTCTCTGCGTGTTCCTGTATATCCCATTCGTGGGCAAATTTGCGCCTATGAAGTTCCCGCTGGCGATGTTCGTCATATTGTGTACACAAGTCAAGGCTATATCGTACCTAAAGGAAATGGAACGGTCGTTAACGGCGCCTCAGAAGACATCGCTGGCTATAATACAACGGTAACAGAACAAGGGATTAAACGACTGACGAATTGGAATGGTCATATCTTTCCGTTTTTAAACGAGCTTACCCCTTTTCATACGTGGGCTGGGCTGCGACCTGCCACACAGGACGGGTATCCTATGATCGGTGAGACGAAAAAAGCACCACATGTTGTTTTTGCAACAGGTCATTATCGTAACGGGATCTTATTAAGCCCGATTACAGCTAAAGTCGTGGCGGATGTTGTGGAGGGAAAAAAGACAGAAGTCCCACTTACAATGTTTGACCCGATGCGTTTTTCTTAAGAAGGAGGAACAGGAAGATGGACAATCTAGCAAAAGCATTGACGATTGCTGGCTCTGACAGTGGTGGCGGAGCGGGGATTCAAGCAGATATCAAAACGTTTCAAGAGTTAGATACGTTTGGAATGAGCGTCATTACAGCTCTTACAGCTCAAAATACATTAGGCGTCCATGGTGTCTATCCGCAAACATTAGATGCCATTGAAGCACAGCTTGATGCGGTTCTTTCAGATATTGGGGCCGATGCTGTGAAAACAGGAATGCTGTTTTCAGCAGACATTATTACGCTTGTCGCGCAGAAGCTAACAGCCTATCGCGTCAATCATATCGTCGTTGATCCAGTGATGATTGCCAAAGGCGGAGCAGCACTCTTACTCGATGAGGCGGTAGAAGCCCTCGTGAAGAAGCTTTTGCCGATTGCGACTGTGATCATCCCAAACTTGCCAGAAGCCGCGAAAATTCTCGGCATAGAATCGATTGATTCCCGAACGGAGATGGAACAAGCGGTCAAAGAGCTACACGCTCTTGGCCCACGCTATGTTGTCTTAAAAGGTGGACATTTGTCAGGAGATGAAGCAACCGATCTATTGTATGATGGAGAAACGATCCATGTCTTCTCTTCTTCTCGATTTGATACGAAGCACACTCATGGGACAGGCTGTACGTTTGCTGCTGCCATTGCCGCAGAGTTGGCCAAAGGGGCATCCGTCTTTGATGCGGTAAAAACAGCAAAAGCTTTTATTTCGACTGCCATTAAGCATGCGGTGGCGATTGGTGGAGGGATTGGTCCAACTAACCATCATGCTTATAAAAAAGAGAGTCTCTCATCATGAACGCTCGTAGCCCACGTCCCGTTTGAAGAGGCGTGGGCTCATTTTATGTCGTTAAGTGTATTTGTTTTCGATAGACGACTGGTTTGATATGATAGTAACGTATGAGTTAGAGAGGAAGGACAGAAAAACTCCGATTGTTTTGCGATCGAGAGGAGAATAAAGATGCCAACAGGAAATAAAATCGTTTTTCTTTTGCCAGCGACTTTAATGGTGCTACTTTTCATAGGTGGTTATTTTTACTTACAGCAAGAAACAGAGTTTTCAAATGAAGAATTAAAGGATGTCGTCTCGTTTGATGTGGAGGCGGAAGCGATAGAAAATCAATTAACTGTCCAAGTTGAATGGGACTGGAACGCGATGCCAACGGACGGATTATACGGCATGGACTACATCAGTATTGCTATGATGGAGCCTGCTGATGAAATTGTTTTTACAGAAGGGGACATTCGCCTTTTTTATGGTCACGAGGAGATTTTTCGTTCCAAAGGGAAGGTTGTCTCCGATGGCGTGATTTTCTCTTTTCCGAATGAATTGCGCGACTTCGAAAGCTTTGGCAACCTTGGTGAAATTGTCGTTGACATTGAAGGAGAACAGCTAGAGGAAACGGAACTAACGGTTTATTATGTCCATACGTGGAGTCATCATTTAGGAATGCTCCGAGATTCGGCAAAGCTAGACGAGCCATCATTTGAAAATGGACCGAATGTACCGTATTGGGTATTAACGAAGCCAGTTGAATATACACAGAAATGAAGGGACCAAGCCGATGAAAATTCGAGGATTATCGTTTCAGCAAGGGATTTTCTATATTGGCAAACGTCATGTAGCATGCGCGTACCATGTGAATGGACGACTGAAGACGTGGCTTCGTCCGTTGAACCAAAAAACGTTACTGCAAATGATGAAGCATGTGACCCAGGGGCTTCCCGTCTGGTTTAAATTACTCGTGCTGACCCTTCTTAGTCTCGTCCTCGTCCCGAAACTATTCGTAGCCTTAGGGATGATGACGTGGACGGGGCTTCCCCTTTATACGTTACTCTACTTAGCGTACGGCACTCATTTTATTTTTCCAACCGAATTGCGGAAATATCACGGAGCCGAACATAAAGTGTTTAGTGATCGGGGGCTCATTCGGCGAGCGAGATTAGAGGAAATAAGGCAAGCAGAAATCACGAACCGATACTGTTCAACAAACATGGTCGTTATCTACTTCGGGTCTGTCTGTTTCCTAACAATGGTTGGGCTTATAAGCGGATTGTCTATTGAGCCGACATTGATGTACGCTTCTTACAGTAGTGTATTCGCTGTCCCTATTGTGCAGCGTGTCATGGAGTGGCGGGGATTTGCTTGGCTTAGAAACATTATTCTTCACATATCCTACTGGCTGCAGCGACATGTGACAACCTTAGAACCTGATACGATGCATATGATTGCGGCTATTGAGTCTTATCGGCGGCTCGCCTTTCGAGAATTTCCTGACAGGGTAAGAACGCCGCGAAAACGGAAGGAGACTAGAAATATGGCTATTGTGGATGTGACGGTTATTCCGATCGGTACGGAAACTCCGAGTGTATCTGCCTATGTAGCAGAGATTCATCAAGTCCTTAAAACATATGAAGATAAAGTGCGCTATGAACTAACGCCAATGAGCACGCTAATTGAAGGGGAGCTACCGATCTTATTTGAGGTGATTCAAGCGATACATGAAGTTCCATTTCAACACGGAATCAAACGTGTCGCGACGAACATCCGGATTGATGATCGCCGCGATGTGCAGCGGAAAATGGAAGAGAAAGTAGAAGCGGTTCGAGAAAAATTAGAGCCAAAAGAAGAAAGCAAATAAAAAGAAAAGGAAGGCCATCAAAGCCTTCCTTTCGCTATGATTCAATCGTTTTAACCATTGTCACATGAGGAATGCCAGCATCGAAAAATCGCTCCGATACGGTTTTAAATCCGAGTCTCTCATAAAATCCCTCGGCATGTGTTTGGGCGTTTAGCTTAAGCTTATGAACCCCAACCTTATGAGCGAATGATTCAATTGACTCCATTAAAAGTTTCCCGGCTCCGGTGTCCCGCGCTTGTTTCATAATGCAAATTCGTTCGATCTTCCCAACATCAGTAGAGATCGTACGTAATCGGCCAGCTCCTACAGGCTGAGCCTGATCATCATAAAGCACAAAGTGTGTGGCTTCCTCCTCATACTCATCTATTTCCTCTTCTTCGGGAACGTGCTGTTCTTTTATAAACACTTCCCTCCGTACATGAAAACCATCCTCTAGCTGTTGATCTGTCTCTGCGATGATTACGTTCAAGTTATTCTTCCTTTCCTAATTTAAAGGTTTCATAAACGGTCCATGATCCGTTATCCAGTTGGTATAATAGCTGGATACGATCAACGATTTCTTCATGTTGAATTTGCTTCATTTTTAGGCGGCCCAGGTTGTCTGATAGCTCATCATACGAAAGGTTTTGTCCGATTGTCAAGTGTGGGACAAAACTATACTTTTCGTTTCGTTTAAAAGGAGGTGTATGGAGTTGTTCGTAAAGCTCTGTTAATGCTGAATGCTCTCGTATTTTAAAGAAAAGGGTATTCGAAACAGGATAAAACGTATCGACTTTGTATACTTCAAGTGGGAACGGATCGACGCCTTTCGCGATCTCCCGAATTCGTTTGACCACTGAAGGTAATTCCTGTTCCTCTAGCTCAAAAGGCTCTTTTAACGTCACATGGGGTGGGATAAGCGTGTAATGCGGATCGTAACGCATCCTGTAGGAATTCGCTAAGTCCTGTAAAGGTTTTGATGGAAATAATGCAACACCGTAATTCATCATGACAATCCTCCTTTTCAAATAGTGTGTATGAACTAAGAAAATAATGTGATTAATCCTTGGGCTAAATCCTTTTGCCAATAGGTCCACGTATGATCACCTGGAAATTCGTCATAATCGTACGTGAAGGCTTTTGTTTTTATAAGGTTGGCTAATTCACGATTCGGTGTGAGGAAATCAAGAATTTCGCCGTTCGTTGTTTTGACGTTCGTTTCCTCCGTGCCGATCCGATGGTAAATGGAAAGGGTGTCACCTCTCTCATACGCTCGCACCGCCTGAAGGACAGTGTCATCCACATAAGGTGAATGGACCATCACTTGTCCGAAAAGGGTAGGGTACTGTAAGGCGGTTAAGAGTGAGACGGTACCAGCTAGAGAGTCGCCTGCTAATGTTCTCCCCGTGGATAACGGATGGGTTTGAAACGTCTCGTCGAGATAGGGAACGAGCTCACAGGCTAAAAAGCGAGTGTAAGCCTCCATTTCCTCTCCTTTGGGGTGATAGCGCTTTCTTCTTTGCTTAACATCTTTATAAGGGACTCCGACAACGATCACGTCACGAATTTCACCGTCTTTTATCAGTGTTTCCACCTGCCGGGCTATTCGTCCCATTTGAAAATAATCTTGACCGTCTTGCGCAATGAGCACATCATATGAATACAGAGGAGTATAGTTCGGTGGTAAATAAAACATCAGCTTTAATTCATCATTTAAATAATGACTTGTCAATGTTTCTTCATATAGTTTTCCTTCAAATCGCTTGACCATTCGACTTCTATCCTTTCTACTGCCACAATACGTCATTGGATTGCTTTTATTTTACCATAATCACTATAAAAAGTATGATAGAATAAAGTAGGATTGTTAGTTTTAGACGACGTCAGAGGGGGCCTAGCAGTTGAAAAAGCCAGTACCGAGCCATGTAGTTGAACAAGCAGCGCGTCAAAAGTTGCTTGAGCGCGGTGTAACCGTAAGAGATATTGCAGAAATCGTTTATTCGTTGCAAAAACCATACAATGAGTCGATGACGCTTGAAGATTGTATCGAAAGTACCGATGCTGTACTAGGAAAACGGGAAATTCAACATGCTATTCTCGTAGGGATTGAGCTTGATGTGTTAGCAGAACAGAAAAAATTGTCTGAACCGCTACAATCCATCGTCGAGCAGGACGAGGGGTTGTTCGGTGTAGACGAAACGATCGCGTTAGGCTCTGTTTTCGGGTACGGGAGCATCGCTGTGACAACCTTTGGTTATTTAGATAAACAAAAGGAAGGCATTATTAAAAAGCTAGACGAGAAAAAGCCTCAGGTTCACACGTTTTTAGATGATTTAATTTCGAGCATTGCTGCTAATGCTGCTGCGCGCATCGCTCACCGAAGCCGTGATGAGGAAGAGAGCCGGAGCCGAGAAGAAGTGAAGAAACGTGAAGATGAAGAATTGATCGGTTAATGCTGAAAAAAGGTCTCTTGAAAAAAAGGGCCTTTTTTCTACATAAAAAACTCTATTTGTATTCCATGCACGAACTAGGTAAAATAATTAAAAACAAGCGAGGAAGGCATTTGTGATGAAAAGAAGACCACGATGGATTTATTGGAAGGAGACGTTTCGTTCGAAATTTCAAGCTGGCTGTGTGGCAGCCAAAATCGAGGACAACTGGAAAAACGGCTATGAAATTGGCCCAAGTGTTGAAATTCGCAAACTGAAGACGAATAAGTATGTTGTTCGTTATACTTATGATGAATAACGAAGCTTATGGCTTTTCACGATATTTTCGAAAGACAGCGAGAGACTCGCGCAAGAACTCGACCTCTTCATCAGTAACGGTTTCAGAATATAGAAATTGTTTTTCCGGCGGTTGTTTTTGATAGGGAGCTGGTTCATCCGTACGTCCGAGCAAATAATCGGTAGAACTATTAAAATATTCAGCCATTTTTACGAGCGTATCCATATCAGGCTTCCGATTGCCGTTCTCATATCCTGAAATGGTAGATTCTGCTACGTTTATCTTTTTTCCAAGTTCTTTCATCGTAAGCCCGTGCTTCTTACGTAAATAGCGAAGACGTTCGGGAAACATCCTACTACACCTCCCAATCGATAAAAAGTGAAACATCCAATTTACTTCCTATTATACTTTGCATTCTGCAAAGTTGTAAGAAAAATTCATTTTCTTCTCGAAATGAATTGACTACTATTCACTATGCGTTGTAAACTTATAACAAATGGTGAAGAAAGTGGTGTGATGATGAGCCTCTTACGAAAAACGCGGAAAAAAAAAGGGTATTCGCTGGAAGAGGCCTCTCAAAAGCTAGGCATTTCAGCTGGTTACTTGTCTCAAATTGAATTAGGCCAGCGCCAAGTAAGCAGGGAGAGGGCCATGCAAATTGCTGCATTGTATGGATTGTCGCACGAGGATTTATTTTATCCAACCCGGTTTGCTCGCAAAATGGAACGGAAAGACTAGAAATGCGGAAGGAGAAAATCCCTCCGCATTTCTTTAGCCTTGTGGGTGAACCATTTTTGCCGGATCGACCATTTTTTCAAACTCCTCTTCGGTTAGCAAGCCGCTTTGCATCGCGGCTTCTTTAAGAGTTAAGCCTTCGGCATGTGCTTTTTTCGCAATTTTTGCTGCGTTCTCATAACCGATGTGGGGGTTGAGTGCTGTCACGAGCATGAGTGACTCATTTAAATGCTTTTTAATGATCGTTTCGTTTGCCTCAAGGCCGATTAAGCATTTGTCATGGAACGTCCGGAGTCCATCAGTTAACAGCGTTGTGGACTGAAGGAAATTGTAAATAATGACCGGCTTAAATACGTTCAGTTCAAAGTTCCCTTGACTTGCAGCAAAAGCGATCGTGGCATCATTTCCGATTACTTGCGACGTGATCATTGTTAATGCCTCGCTCTGTGTTGGATTGACCTTTCCTGGCATAATGGAGCTTCCCGGCTCGTTAGCAGGAATGATCAGTTCTCCTAGCCCGCCCCTAGGCCCACTTGCAAGCCAACGAATATCATTCGCAATTTTAAACAAATCGGCAGCAAGCGCTTTTAGGGCGCCGTGAGTGTGTACTAGTTCGTCATGACTTGTGAGCGCGTGAAATTTATTAGCGGCTGATTTGAAAGGTTTCCCGGTTTCATTTGCGATCTCGGCGGCCACCATTTCTCCGAACTTAGGATGGGCGTTAATCCCTGTACCGACAGCCGTACCACCGATAGCTAATTCCTGCAAATAAATCATGCTCTCACGGATCATTTGCTCGGTCTTTTCGAGCATCCGAGCCCAGCCACTAATTTCTTGGCCGAGGGTTAAGGGGGTCGCATCCTGTAAGTGTGTTCGTCCTAATTTAATCACATCATCAAATTGCTTTGCTTTTTGGTGGAGTGTTTGTTTGAACATTTGGAGTGTAGGCAGTAAGTGATCGTCCAGTTTATTATAAGCCGCAATATGCATGGCGGTAGGAAATGTGTCGTTGGAGCTTTGCGATCGGTTCACGTCATCGTTCGGGTGAATTGTAACATTTAGCCCTTTTTCTTGCAGAAGCTGGTTTCCCCTGCGGGCAAGGACTTCATTCATGTTCATGTTCGACTGCGTGCCGCTACCGGTTTGCCAAACGAAAAGCGGGAAATGATCATCGTGTTTGCCAGCTAGCACTTCATTTGCAGCCCAGGTAATGGCATCTGCTTTTTCGGCAGACAGTTGTCCAAGCTTTTTGTTGACGTTTGCTGCTGCTTTTTTTAGCAAGGCAAAGGCATAAATAATTTCCATCGGCATTTTTTCTACCCCAATATGGAAATTCTCATAGCTTCGCTGCGTTTGTGCTCCCCATAATTTGTCTTGTGGAACGTGCATTTCTCCTAGCGTATCTCGCTCAATTCGTGTGTTCACTTTTCTACCTCCTTTGATTTCATTCATTACCCAATTATCCGTTTCGGTACGCATAATAAACGAAAAGCTTCACATAGTACTCATAAAGGGTCACCTAATAAAGGTCATTCCTACACTATATGATATCCTATTAACTAAAATTATGAAAAAAGGTAACAGAAACCGTTCGCATTGTGTGATTTTCTCTATTTACATTAAAGAAGGTTCCTGATATAGTGAAAACGTTAAACGTATAGACGTCTGACTTCCTTATAGATTTCAAATTTTTTGATCAAAAAGATATGGAAGTGGGCCACGTCTGTTAACTAATAAAAAAGGGGTGCGATGAATGAATATTTTGTGGGGTTTATTAGGAATCGTCGTTGTTTTTCTAATCGCTTTTGCATTTTCCACAAATCGTCGTGCAATTAAACCACGAACGATATTAGGTGGTCTCGCGATTCAGCTATTATTTGCGATTATTGTATTAAAAATTCCAGCTGGACAAGCGTTACTTGAGAGCTTAACCAATGTAGTTTTGAACATTATTAGTTATGCGAATGAAGGGATCGACTTCGTATTTGGTGGATTTTTCGAAGAAGGTTCAGGCGTAGGCTTCGTTTTTGCAATTAACGTTTTGTCTGTCGTCATTTTCTTCTCAGCACTAATCTCGATCCTTTATTATTTAGGGATCATGCAATTTGTCATTAAAATTATCGGTGGTGCGCTGTCCTGGCTACTCGGAACATCAAAGGCAGAATCAATGTCAGCAGCAGCTAACATTTTCGTTGGGCAAACGGAAGCGCCACTCGTTGTTAAGCCATACTTACCAAAAATGACGCAATCCGAGCTCTTTGCGGTTATGACCGGGGGACTTGCTTCTGTTGCTGGTTCTGTTTTAATCGGTTATTCTCTTTTAGGAGTACCGCTTGAATACTTATTAGCGGCAAGCTTTATGGCTGCTCCTGCGGGCTTGATTATGGCGAAAATGATCATGCCTGAAACGGAGAAAACAACCGATGCAGAAGATGACTTTAAGCTCGCAAAGGATGAAGAGTCCACGAACTTGATTGACGCGGCCGCCAATGGGGCGAGCACCGGGTTAATGCTCGTTCTAAATATTGCGGCGATGTTACTAGCGTTCGTTGCATTGATTGCATTAATTAATGGAATTCTTGGATGGATCGGAGGATTGTTTGGGGCGTCGCAATTGTCTTTAGAATTAATCCTCGGATACGTGTTTGCTCCGCTTGCGTTTGTCATCGGAATTCCTTGGGCTGAAGCGCTTCAAGCGGGAAGCTACATCGGACAGAAACTCGTAGTGAACGAATTTGTTGCCTACTTAAGCTTTGCACCAGAAATTGAAAACCTTTCAGATAAAGCGGTGATGGTGATTAGTTTTGCCCTTTGCGGATTTGCTAACTTCTCATCCCTCGGAATCCTTTTAGGAGGATTGGGTAAGCTTGCTCCGAGCCGTCGCCCTGATATTGCCCGTCTCGGATTACGCGCGATCCTTGCAGGTACGCTAGCTTCTTTACTCAGCGCCTCCATTGCGGGAATGTTATTCTAATTCGATGATTTGAACAGAAAACGGAGGTCGGATCAATGATCCACCTCCGTTTTTTCTAATCAAATAATGCTTTATACTTTCCGTATCCTTCTTTCTCTAGGTCAGCCTTTGGAATGAACCGCAAGGCAGCCGAGTTAATGCAATACCTTAAGCCGTTTGGTCCAGGGCCATCTGGAAATACGTGTCCTAAATGAGAGTCCGCCTGTTTGCTTCGCACCTCAGTCCGAATCATTCCGTGACTACGATCTTCTTTTTCAATCACTTCTTCTTCATCGATTGGTTTGGTAAAGCTTGGCCAACCGCAGCCAGCATCATACTTATCCTTAGAGCTAAACAACGGTTTCCCAGATACAATATCAACATAAATCCCTTCCGCTTCTAAATCATAGTATTCATTTCGAAAAGGTGGCTCCGTTCCATTGTTTTGCGTCACTTCATATTGGAGTGGTGTTAGCTTTTTCTTTAATTCTTCGTTTTGTTCGGTCATCGCGATTCCCCCCAATGTTGTTTAATAAAGGCTTCGCGCCCAGAGCCGTGTCTGTACATTTTGTAATGGAATGGGTTCTTCTTATGGTACTTTTGATGATATTCCTCTGCCGGATAGAACGGTTTGGCAGGGAGGATACGGGTGACAATAGGAGCGTTGAATTTACCGCTTTCCTCAAGTTTTTGTTTTGATGCTTCTGCTGCTTGTTTTTGCTGCCCATCATGATAAAAAATCGCTGTTCGATATGAATCGCCTCGATCGTGAAATTGTCCGCCTGGATCGGTCGGATCGATTTGTGTCCAATAGATTTCGAGCAGCTTTTCATATGGAAAAACTTCAGGGTCAAAGGTAATTTGCACCGCTTCATAGTGACCTGTCGTCTCTGAGCATACTTCTTTGTACGTTGGATTTTCTGTATGTCCCCCTGTATAACCAGAAACCACTTGATGAATCCCCAGCTCTTCCTCAAATGGGGAAACCATACACCAGAAGCAGCCTCCAGCAAAAGTGGCTAACGCCCATTTGCTTTCACTCACGGAATCACATCCTTTCCAAACGAATACACTTCTTGACTGTGTCCATAGTATACCATGATCAGAAATAAAAGCGCTCTTTTCATCGTGTTCACAACTTTTTCGTTCAGGGCATATACTACCTTAGCCTAACAATTAGGGGGATGGATTATGCAAAACGATGAAGGAAAGCGACAAGTGCTTTTGTTCATAACGATCTTGATCTTCTTTTTATTGAGCTTCGGATATGGAGGAGACGTAGCTGGCGCTGATGTTATTATCTCGTAAAGGGAGGGGGATGGTTTGGGAAAGCGAAATACAATGAATGATTTTTACGATCACAAACTGACCCCACAAAAAATCGCTGTTATCATAGGACTTGTTACAGATGCTCTCCAAGTACAGGCCATTTTAGTCGATGCAAATCAACGTGTAGAAATTGTCTTGGAGGGACATTTAAGTAAAAAGTCAGAAATGGATCGGATGATGGACGATTTAAGTGATATGAAGTTTGGAGAAGTGATGGACGCCTTTATGAAGCGGAAATAAAAGACTTATAGGCGGTTCAATCATTTCGAAGCAGGAGGTGAGAAGAATGATTCATGCGATGATGCCACGACAAGGAGAGGATACGAGATTTGTCGGAGTAGGATGGGGTGGCGGGCGACGCCCATTTGGGGGTGGTCCTTTTATCGGTGGTTTTTTAGGAGGGCTTGTAGGAAGCGCCTTATTTCCCCCTTTTTATGGATACCCATATCCATACCCTTATTATTACCCGTACCCTTATTACCGTCCCTATTACTTTTAACAGAGATGAGAGATCGGTCCTTCCACTGATCTCTTTTTAATTTGTAAAAATAGATCTTTTATCCTAACTAATTTTTACTTATAATGTTAAATGTGAGGGATATGATGAAAAAAGGGGTCACAACGAGTGAAGCTATCAGATCAGCAGTTATTAGAAGCATACGATCAAGCGCTCAAACTTGAATTAGAGGATGATTTTATCTCCGTACTCAAGGAAGAGATGATCAAGAGAAATCTTGAGGTTGACAGGGACATAGAGTCTTATTAAAAACCTCTATTATTTGTGAGGTGAAGCCAATGGGTCATTACTGCCGGTGGTGTGAGAATGATCCGCTTTTGATTGCGTATCATGACAAGGAATGGGGGCAGAGAGAAGATGATGATCAGCGTTTATTTGAGGCGATGTGCCTTGAGCTTTTCCAATCGGGACTATCGTGGAAAACCGTTCTTCATAAACGAGACAGCCTTCGTAAAGCGTTCCGCCATTTCGAGCTAGAAAAAGTAGCGACGATGAACGAACAAGACGTAGAGCGTTTATTAAAAGATAGTGGAATCATACGACATCGAAAGAAGATAGAAGCAACCATTCAAAATAGTCGAAACGTTGTACGGCTTCAACGTGAATTTGGAAGCTTTAGAGAATGGATCGAGAGCTTACCGAACGACGTGGAAGCAAAAGCGGCGAAGATTTCTGAGATGTTTACATATATGGGACCGATAACGGCGAAAAGCTTTCTAGAAGCGACAGGGTTTATTCCGGTTGAGCACGATGAGCAGTGCCACTTATTTGAGGGGAAAAGTTTACAAATTAAGCCTATAGGTAAAGCAGATCGTGACGAAGTACAACAGTTTTTCCATCAACATTGGGGAAGTCCGGAAATGGTTCTTTCCACAGGTGTTTTTCACTGTGAACGTCTGCCAGGCTTTCTTTATCGGAATAAGCTTGGTGAAATCATAGGGTTAATCACCTACGTAACGCATGAGAAACGGAGCATTGAAATTATTTCCCTTGATAGTGTGAAAGAAGGAAAAGGGATTGGAACGAGCTTGCTTCAGGCGGTGGAAGCTAAGGCGATCGAGCAACAAGTAAGGCAAATCGAGGTTATAACGACAAATGACAATTTGCACGCCCTCGGATTTTATCAGAAGCGAGGTTATCAATTAAAAGAATTAGTCGTGAATGGAGTGGAGAAAGCTCGGCAGCTGAAGCCGAGCATTCCTCGCAAAAGTGCAGATGGGATTCCGATTCGCGATGAACTTAAGTTGGTAAAAACCATGCGCTGATTTATTCGCGTACACCTGTGTCGTAAATTTTAATTTCCGCTTTCGTTTCAATGGGAATCGTCGGGTAGACGGCTTCCCATTTTTCAATATCGAAGCCTCTAGTTTGAGCCTTCATCCGAGAGCCGAGACCGAGTGGATCAATCTCTAATGATTGAAAAAGGCTCGTCAGCTCCTTCGCTTCATTCTCCAGTTTGTTTGCTAATTGTTGTTTAATCATCTCATATGTAGCTTCGTCAATTCCTTTGTCAGGCCGACCTGTATACTCGGTGACTATCCCTTTAAAATGGAGAACGATCTCCACTTTCGGTTGATTAAGGTCACCGGTTATATGATAAGTGGAATGAGAGTTTATACTACGGAGAACGGTGAAATCCCCATTCGGTAATCGAAGCTTAATGGGACCGCGCTCGACACGTTCAAGTAAGATTTTTATGACACATAAATATTCCTCATCTAAGTGATAAACGAATTTATCACCTTTGAAGAGAGCAAGACCATCAACAGCGATCCGATTCGCCACGGGAACTAAATATGGAAGATAGGGGTCCTGTCCTTCCGCATAGTAATCACGCAAAAATAGGTGCAAGTTCGTTTGCGGAAGATTTTGCGTACGGATATTTTGATCGATTAATTCACGTAAGTACGAAGCGACCTCCTCTTCAATATCATATTTATTCATCAAAACGTCTTTTGCGCTCCCTTCGGCAATGCCCAAGTAGATACGCATCCCGATCTTAGGGTCGCGCATGAACGTATCGATCGTCTGAATGAGTCCTATTTCTTCGGCCAATTGGCGGTTGAAGATAATCGAAGATAAACGACCGACATGGATCGGAAGAGGGGTTTGCCGATTCAACTCGGAACGAAGGTCGCGGCTCGTGTGTGCTCGTGTTGAAATCGATTGGCTCGTCACTTTCTCTCTCGGTCCATAGACGGGCATATTGATCGTACCTTCGATTGTGTTTTCATCTATGTAATCATAGCCTAACGAATGAATAAGTGTATTATTATCGACAATGCTCATTTCAACACAGCCTGGAATCGCAATAAGGAAAATAGCACTTAGTAATGATTTCATCATGGCGATAGTCTTAACCTCCCTACAATCCATTTCCAAACAAGTAAAAACGGAATATAGACATACAACACATACAAGCCAACGATCGATACAATGCTGTTTAATTGATTAATCTGATCTCTTGTCTCTAGAAGAATAGAAGCAATAAAGACAATTAAAATACTGATGATCAACGTATGGCGGTGTTTCATCGAGAATACCCTTTTCCCAATTCGACTGGATGCCCAAAGTCCAACTGTAATGTTCGGAAGGATGACGATCAGCCATGCTGAAATGCCAATATATTCGAATCGTTCAATGAAGGGAAGCTCTAACACTTTCCATGACGACAAAGTGGGCCAAATCGTAATGTCCATTTGTTCCTCGCTAAAATAGACGAAAGCCGATATAGTGGCGATTAAATAAATGAACGTCGTATACAACACGGCATAATGGGCGTATCTTTGAGATTTTGCTGCATTGCGAATGAACGGATAAAAAATCAGCAAAAGTTCAGGGCCTAATACGCTTAACGTCATATCTTTTGTCGCCATTAATTGCTCACGAATGGTCGTATCAAAGAGTGGACGCAAGTAGCGAAATTCAGCAAATTCAAAAAGGGGTAAGGTGGTTAGCAATAGCGGCATCGGCAAGACAACACCGAGAAAGCAAACCCCGGTCACAATGCGAAATCCATTTACGATCGCAAGGTACATCAACAATAGCATCGTAAGCGTGAAGGTCCATGTTGGCAAGTCAGGAAACACCCAAATTTGAATGACTTCTGTATAGGTGCGTAACACCGTAAAGGCGAGAGCCGCATAGTAAAGCATAAACACAATGTTAAGCAAAGAACCAAGCCATTTTCCAAAAAGCTTTTCATGAACATGAGCGATGTCTTTTTCCCCATCCAATATTTTGTACATAAAGTACACTACGAGGTGGATGAGCAATCCGGTGAAAAGGACAGCGATCCACGATTGGTAACCACCGCTTTTTGCTATGACGCGTTGAAAACCGAGTACCCCGACTCCTACTTGCATGGAGTGGATGAGAAAAAACACCATAAAAGGTGGAACCGTTAAGCTTTGATTGGTTTTCACGTTCACGCCCTCCTATGTCATCACATGCCCTCGTCGATGTCATCTTTTGTTTGCGCTTTTTTTGGTTGAAATCGCAGCTTGTCGCCCGTCTTTAGATGGCTCGGTCGTTCGGCTTGTACAGTGAATGGCAGTCGGATAAACGAATCCTTTAAGTCTTTCCAATAAAAAGGATAAATCGGATGTAAAAATGGACGGCCAAGGGATTGGAGTGTCAACAGGTGAACGAGCAAATAACAAAACAACAGGACAAGGGAGATTAATCCCCACAACTGTGCTGCAAGAATAAAAGGAAAGCGAATCAAACGGATCGTGTTCCCCATGCGATAGACTGGTGTTGTAAACGAGGCGAGCGCAGCTAAAGCGACAATAATGAGCAGGACATTACTCGTGAGACCAGCTTCAACCGCAGCGGTTCCGATTACGATCCCTCCGACAATCCCGATCGTCTGACCGACCTTTGTCGGTAAGCGAGCCCCAGCTTCTCGAAGCAATTCAATCGTTACTTCAAGGAATAACGCCTCGAGAATCGGTGGAAACGGAATCGCTGATCTAGAAAGGGTGAGGGTGGCGAGTAAGTCTTGCGGAATCAATTCAGGGTGATACGTCAGTACGGCCACATACAGCGGTGTAGCAAAGATTGAAAAAAGAACGGAAAATAAGCGAATTAACCGAAAAATAGAAGCAATGTGCCACTTAAGAAAATAGTCTTCATAGGATGAGAAAAATTCAACCAACGTCGTCGGTCCTGTGATAGCCGATGGAGAACCGTCTGTTAGCACGCAAACCTTTCCTTCAGCGAGGACAGAAGCGACACGATCAGGCCTTTCTGTATCAATTAAAAGTGGAAAGGGACTTTGGCTGCTATCTTCAATGAGCTGATTGATAAAAGAGCTGTCGCTAATATGATCAAAATCGATGTCGTTTATTCGATTGCGTACGACTGTTACAAGCTCAGGGTTGGTGATCGTTTCAATATATAGGATGGCTACCCTTGTATGAGAAAGGGAGCCCACCTCATACTCTTCAATTCGTAAGTTGCTTGTCGGCAACCTTCGACGAACGAGATAGATGTTTAAGTCTAGACTTTCCACGAACGCTTCCTTCGGTCCGACAACGCTAAACTCCACTTCGGGAATTGAAATTTCACGTGATTCTTCCACTTGTGCTGGCACACACAAGCATGGAAAATCGCTGTATTCAGGGTGAATACATACATGACCAGTTAAAAGGTAAGTGTTGAGTTCTTTATCATTTTGAACGATATGGATGCTGTCGATCGGCAGCTCTCGTTTAAGCTCATGCAACGTTAAGGCCTTACTTTTAATCAGGTGGGTTAAGATGTCTTGCTGCAAGGTAGTCGGGTCAACTAACGTTCTTAGATAAAATAAGTGATAACGTAGCTGGATAGCGTCCATTGTAAATTGGGTAAAATCACTAGATTGTGAATAGATCTGAATCACATCTGCTAAAGTAGTTGCTTTATTTTCAGAGGCAGATGCTCGTTGCTGACGTTTTAACTTATTTAATTTAAACCAAGACACCTTGACCTACACCTCCCTTAACCTCCATTCCATAGTTTGGACAGTGTCAATCATTTTATGTATAAATATCACCAATTTTACGTATTTACTCCATCTCTGAAAGGTTGTAAAAGCTCAATATTTATGACAGAAGAATGACATTCGTTTAACGTTTTTGTAACATCTAGCAGTAAGTCTTGATCTAATTCACTCACTTCGTCCATAATCGAAACCGTTAACTAACTGTAGTAAAAGCGGTGTTTGAAGCAAAATAGGAGAGAAGGGATATTAAAAGGTCGGGTCGCCCCAATAATCGAACCAGTCATGTCCGTGATGACCTGAGAATACATTCATTTATAAATATAAGAAAAGTTAAATGAGCATGGGAATCTCTAGCAATAGTTAAAACAAGTTAGGATTGGACGAAAGGGGGGATGACTGTACACGAATTTGTTGTGTACAGACAATCATGAAAGAAGGCAATTATACGTATACCACTGAAAAGCCTGGTAGTGTGTTTATCATTTCAGCCGTGCTAATCGGGTTGTTTGTATTATGGGGGGCTGTTTCCCCTTCATCGCTAGAATGGGCGGCAGGCATAGGATTGGGCTGGATGATCGAGAACTTCGGTTGGTTCTACATGTTGACGACAGCTTTCTTCGTCATTTTTTCAATTGTCATTGCGATTAGTCCCTATGGTCGGTTGCGGCTCGGCAAACAAAATGACCGTCCCGAATATTCGTGGTATTCGTGGATCGGTATGTTGTTTGCTGCAGGCATAGGTGTTGGCTTCGTCTTTTGGGGAGTAGCTGAGCCGGTTCTCTATTATTTAGATACCCCTGTCGGCTATATACCCGGAACAAGAGAAGCTGCGATCGCAGGTCTCCGTTATGGGGTCTATCATTGGGCATTGCATCCGTGGGCGATTTTTTCCATTGTCGGCTTGACGCTAGCCTATGTCCAGTTCCGCAAAGGGCGTCCGGCGTTAATAAGCTCGGCATTCTATCCCCTCTTCGGTGAAAAGGTAAATGGCTTTGCTGGTCGCTCGATTGATATTCTCGCAGTCATCGCTACATGTACAGGAGTCGCGACGACATTCGGCTTAAGTGCGATGCAAATTACTGGAGGCTTGTCGTATATTTCTTCCATCACTAACTCGGTATGGACCCAGTTGACGATTATCGCCATTGTCACCTGTTTGTTTATGATCTCAGCAGGTAAGGGAGTTAACAAAGGAATTAAAACATTAAGTAATATTAATTTAGCGGTTGCTGCAATCTTACTCGTATTTGTTATCGCCGTTGGTCCAACGTTGTTTATCGCTGAAAATATTGTTACGACCCTCGGTGGCTACATTTCAAATGTAATCCCGATGAGCTTGACCATGACCCCTTTTTATGAAAGTGAGTGGCTTGGTACGAACACGATCTTTTTTTGGGCATGGCACATTGCATGGGCTCCATTTATGGGGTTATTTATTGCAAGAATCTCGAGAGGACGGACAATTCGCGAATTCATGGCAGGCGTCTTAATCGTTCCGTCGCTGCTTGCTCTTATTTGGTTTACAACGTTTGGCGGTACGGCTCTCAACCTAGAAATGTATGGTCCTGGTGGGATTGCCGAGCTCGTCACAAGTCAAGTGGAGCTAGCGCTCTTTGCCACGTTAGGAGAGCTTCCCTTAAGCGCAGTAACAAACGTCATTGCTGTCCTGCTTATTTTAATCTTTTTCATCACATCAGCAGACTCGGCATCGTATGTACTAGGCGCCATGACATCAAAGGGAAGTTTGGAGCCTAAGCTCTCGGTTAAAATGATTTGGGGTTTTCTCATTGCTGGAACGGCCAGCGTTCTCCTCCTAAGCGGTGGTGGTGGGTTGCAAGCGCTGCAAACAGCCTCTATTATCGCGGCACTGCCATTTGCCGTCATTATGATTATGATGATCATCTCGTTATTGTTCATGTTTGCAAAAGACGACCGAGCTGAACGGAAGCAGAAGCAAACAAAACAGCTATCAACCTTGAAGGAAGAAATTCGCGATGAGATGTATGATGACATGAAGCAAGAAGTGTACGAGGAAGTAAAGGAGCAAGTGTATGAAGACGTGTACGAAGAAGTGAAAGAAGAGGTAAAAGACGAGATTTTAGATGAGCTTGATCAAGAGAGCAAGTAAATGGGGGCATTGCGCCTCCTTTTTCACTTGAAAGAAAGCTTACTTCAATCGGAAAACGACAGCTTTCACCTCCGGCAAGTGTCTTAATCATGATTCATTTTTAGTTGTGTTGCTTAACCCTTTGAAGAATCAAAATGCGAAGAGAAAGAAAGAAGAAAAGTACCGTAAAACAAGAAATGACAGCAAGGCCGACCTCTTGCCATTGCAGAAGGTTTGCAATCACGCTAAAGATAATGACGATATAAAGACTGCCAAGTAAAGTCCGCATCGCTTTTTCTGAATAGAAGGCGGTCATTTTTGCTCCAACAGGCGAGCCGATCAATGTGCCAATAATTAATAAAAGCCCAAGCCCAAAGTTTACAGGTGTTTGAACACTATATGAAATAAAGCCGGCAAACACAATAAATATAACGGAGGCAAGGCTAGTTCCAACCGCTTTTTTAGGAGCGAACCTAAGCAGAGAAATGAGCATCGGGACGAGAAAAAAGCCACCGCTTACGCCAAGCATGGCAGAAATAAACCCAGCCCCAAGACCAATAAAAACAGCGATCAGTTTGTTTGGCGAATTTTGGATAAGTGGTTTTCTTTTCGTTTGAGGTATGAGCATGGAGCTAGCAAAAAATCCGAGTAAAAAAATATAACAAAGGGAAATGGTTATTTCAGCGAGCTGACGTTCTTCAAGGAAAAGCATGAGAGGAACAGCTAGCTGTGTACCGACAATCCCTGCAATATTTATGATTAATACATAACTCCAATGGATGTTTTTCATGCGAAAATGAGCCCATGCCCCTCCCAAGGAGGTTCCAAGAGAAAGCATTAAGCTTGTCCCGATCACAACGGCAGGTGGAAATCCGAACAATAATAGGAGGGGCGTCAGAATAATGCCGCCACCAATCCCAAAAAAGCCTGAAAAAATGCCGATGATCGACCCGAGAAAAACAAAAAATAACCAATCCATAATTGACCTCCTTCGCTATTTAGTATATCGCAATCGAAGGCGGCTTCCACTCTATGATTACAAGTTTACAAAAAATTTACTGGGGGTATTTGAAATTTCATGGAAAGAACTTAAAGAAAAATCGCATTATTATGAGATTCTTTCAAATAAACATGTGAAAGAGTGTAAAAATGAACAATTTCGTTATCAACAAGGTAACAATCTAGTATGATGATTTTGGTTATATACCCACTTAATCACAATTGACTTAAGGAGGACATTCAAATGAGCAAAAAAGTTCTTTTCAGCATCCTTTCAGGTGTACTAGCACTTAACGTACTAGCAGCTTGCGGAGGAGATACTGAAGACCCTGCAAACGAAGAAGAACCAGCATTAGAAGAAGATGCAGATGCTGCCGATGAAGCAGAAGAAGAGGAAGAAGCTTAAGTTTGACATAGGCTGGGATAATACTAGCCAAACGTAATAAAAAAGGTTCGGATCATTTTATTTTGATGGTCTGAACCTTTTTTCTGTTGATTCATGAAATCGTCCGTTGATTAATTTGCGTTTATGACCGTGTGTGGACAGAATCATTTTCCTTATTATATTCCCAATGAATGGTTTCAAATCTTTGCCCGCGGCAAGGGAGTGTTTTGAAACAATCAACCCTTATTAATAGATTTTGTTTTTAAAAAAGATTCTCGTGAAAAGCTTTCCAATCAAACATGAATCAAAGCCTGCTAGTTTTGCTTTTTGGTATGGTTTTTTACTATCTTAATAATAAATTTCGCGATCGTGAAAGAAAATCTATCAGACGAATTTGCGATCATTGTTGTAATAAGTAGAATTTTCTGTTATTAATAAAAACAAGTGAAAGACGATTTTTCTACTTTTCAAAGAGAAAGAGCTTGTGTTAATATACATTCATGCGAATAATTATTATGATATAGAAATACTTGAGGGGGAAACAATACGATGAAAAAGATAAAAAATTGGATGCAGCTCGGTGTAACTTCTATTCTTGCTGTCGGCTTGTTAGCAGCTTGCGGCACAGCTGAAGACACACCAGAAGAAGCGACAACAGGAGCGGACGATGTGGAAGCGGAGGCAGGCGATGAGGAAAAAACGGTTCTCGTCATGGGAACATCTGCCGATTACCCACCATATGAATCCGTCGATGTAACGACAGGGGAAATTGTCGGCTTTGATGTTGACATTGCCGAATACATTACGTCTGAGCTTGGCTACGAATTAGAAATTCAAGATATGGATTTTAACGGAATCATTCCAGCGCTTCAAGCTGGTCGCGTCGATTTCGCCCTTTCGGGGATGACACCGACAGAAGAACGGAAGAAGAGCGTTGATTTTTCCGATGTCTATTATGATGCACAAAATTTAGTCGTTTTTAAAGAAGAGGACGGGCTGTCTTCAGTTGAGGATCTTGCTGGCAAAACGGTTGGGGTACAATTAGCTTCAATCCAAGAGGAAGCGGCAGTCGAACTACAAGAGGAACTGGATGGTTTAACGATCGAGACCCGGAACCGTGTACCAGAGCTTGTTCAAGAGCTACTTGCCGGTCGTTTCGATGCGCTAATTATTGAAGATACAGTGGCAGCGGGTCACCTTGAAGCCAATCCTGGACTCGTAAGCTTTGCGATCGAGAGTGAAGGAGAAAAAGGTTCTGCAATTGCTTTTCCGAAAGATAGCGAGCTAACGGAACCGTTCAATGAGAAACTTCAAGAAATGATGGAAGATGGTACGATGGAAGAGCTGATTTTAAAATGGTTTGGCGGAGAGGAACAATAAGCGTTAAAAGGCGAATGATCACGTCGGTCTCTCTACAGCTGTGGGGAGGCCGTTCCATTGTTATAGGAAGGAAGACAGCTTATGAGTTTTGATTTTTCTCGAATCCAGCCCTTTATGCCTTTCATGCTTGAAGGGGTTTGGGTGACGTTACAATTCGTATCGGTTTCCCTCTTATTCGGGCTTGTTTTAGGGATCGTATTGGCGATATTTAAAATTAGTAAGTATCGGCTATTTCGCTGGTTTGCTGATTTTTATACTTCGATTTTTCGCGGCACACCGCTCATTTTGCAATTGTTGATGATTTATTTGGCTCTGCCGCAATTCGGTGTTGATATTTCTCAATTTCAGGCTGCGTTTTTGGCATTCGGGTTAAACTCTGCTGCCTACGTATCGGAAATTATTCGTGCCGGGATTCAAGCCGTCGATAAAGGGCAACGGGAAGCAGCTGAGGCGCTTGGGATTCCTTACCGTCCGATGATGCTACGAATTATTTTGCCGCAAGCAATGCGTAACATTTTACCGGCCTTATTTAATGAATTTATTAATTTAACGAAAGAGTCGGCGATTGTATCCGTCATCGGGGTCACTGACTTAATGCGACGCGCGCAAATTACGAGTGCGGAAACCTATCTTTACTTTGAACCGCTCTTGTTCGTCGGTCTCATTTATTACGTCCTTGTCATGGGACTAACTGTCATTGGACGTCTGCTAGAAAGGAGATTAAAACGAAGTGATTAACGTAAAAGATTTGCATAAATCGTTTGGCTCCTTAGAGGTGTTAAAAGGGATTACGACAGAGATTCAAAAGGGCGATGTTGTGGCGGTCATCGGTCCTTCTGGGTCAGGAAAATCGACGTTTTTACGCTGCTTAAATTTACTTGAAGTCCCTACGTCAGGCTATGTTTGGATTGATGATGAAGAAATCACTCATCCGAAGACGAACGTAGGAAAGCTGCGGACGAAAATTGGCATGGTGTTTCAACACTTTCATCTGTTCCCCCATATGACTGTGATGGAAAATTTAACGTTTGCCCCCATGAAAGTGAAAGGGGTCTCGAAAGCAGAAGCAATTGCTAAAGGGGAAAGCTTGCTTCAAAAAGTCGGTTTGCTAGAAAAGCGAGACGAATACCCGAGTCGTCTTTCGGGTGGGCAAAAGCAGCGGGTCGCGATAGCCCGTGCGCTTGCAATGGACCCAGAAGTGATGCTGTTTGACGAACCGACATCGGCCCTTGATCCAGAGATGGTGAAAGAGGTTTTAGCGGTTATGAAGGATCTTGCTGAGACAGGGATGACGATGGTCATCGTTACCCATGAAATGGGCTTTGCCAAGGAAGTGGCAGATCGCGTCTTGTTTCTTGATCAAGGTATTTTGCTCGAAGATTTGCCACCGAAGCAATTTTTTGCAGCACCGAAAAGCGAAAGAGCACGGGATTTTCTTGAAAAAGTTTTATAATTCTATGAGGGCTTGCCGATCGCAAGCCTTTTTCTATTGTTCTATATATAGGAGATGTAAGAAGATCCGCTTGGCGACAAGCTACGTTTTTAAGCCGGCGCTTTGCGTTTTTTAACATCAGGCGGTTCAACGGTTCAACCGTTGTGTGATACACTTGAGAAAAAACGGAACGGGGAAGACACCAAACGATGAAACTAAAGATTGGCTACCGCACACTGAAAACAGCGTTAGGGGCAGGGATTTCCATTTTTATTGCCCAAGCGCTAAACCTCGAATTTTATGCCTCTGCGGCGATTTTGACGATTCTTTGCATCTCCGTTTCACGGAAAGGCTCTCTACGGGCCGCATGGCAGCGCTTTGCTGCATGCATGATTGGGCTTGCCTACAGCTTCATTCTTCTGGAATTAGTCGGCTATCAGCCATGGACACTTGCGCTAATATTAATATTGTTTATTCCAACGGTCGTTCGCTTAAACGTGAAAGAAGGAATTACGACGAGCACGGTTATCATGCTACATGTTTATACACTCGGGACCGTGTCATGGGCGATTTTTATCAATGAGTTTTTGCTGATTGTGATCGGAATCGGTGTAGCGCTCATTATGAATGCGTACATGCCGAATATCGAACGAGAGTTGAGAAAACACCAGCGGAAAATTGAGGCTAATTTTCGGACGATTTTACGGGAGCTTGCGTGCTATGTTCGAACAGGAGAAAGCGAATGGGATGGACGTGAAATTCCAGAGACAGCGGACGAGATCCAAAAAGCAAAAAGCATTGCTATGCGCAACATCAACAATCATTTTCTCCGCTATGAGGATCAATATTATCACTATTTTAAAATGAGGGAGCGACAATTTGACATTTTGGAGCGAATTATGCCCTTTTTGTCCTCGTTGGACGATACCGTCGTCCAGAGTGACAAGATCGCTGATTTGCTTGAGGAATTAAGCGAAGCTGTTAGCCCTGTCAATACCGTCTCCTATTTTCAAGGGCGCATTCAAGACATTCGCTCCTATTTTGAGGCGAGAGAGCTGCCGAAAACACAAAAGGAATTTGAAACGCGATCGGCCTTGTATTACGTGATTCACGAATTAGAGGAGTACTTACGGATGAAAGAATCCCTATATGAAAAGCAGAATAAAAAGGAGAAAAGCAGGGAACGTTAGGCAAAAAGAGTGAGAGGAAAGAACGATATGCGACAGCTATTGATCGTGTTCCTAGTGGCCAGCACCTTGTCTCCGTTATGGCCTATCGGTCCAAACCCTACGGTAGGAGACCCGTTTCTGATTGTCAACATTGCAACCAATCGGTTGGCGTACGTAGATGAAGGGAAGATCCAAAAAATAGTACCGATTGCAACAGGAAAGCCTTCGGATAAAACGCCTGTTGGTCTGTTTACGATTACAGTCAAGGCGGAACAACCGTACTACCGAAAGAAAAACATCGCCGGTGGCGATCCGAAAAATCCCCTAGGAACCCGTTGGCTTGGTTTTGATGCGAAAGACACGGAGGGCCGAACGTACGGAATTCACGGAACGAACCGTCCAGAATCGATTGGTCGTTACATGACAGCTGGCTGCATTCGTCTGCAAAACAAAGAGGTAGAGGAGTTGTATGCGAACATCCCATTAGGAACGAAGATACTGATCGTCGATTACGTCGTTTCCTTTGAGGCGTTAGCGAAAGAGCATGGAGCGATGGAATGAGGACGGGTATACCCGTCCTTTTCTACATTTTAAGAATTTCCGACTTAAGAGACACGACGGTTTTTTCCATATTATTGGCTCTACAATAAATGTTGGGGTTTTTGCACAAAAGAGGGCAAAAAAAATGCACGCAGGCTCCTTTATCCATTATCCTTGAATTGCCGAGAAACAAAGAAAGGATAGGAGCTGCGTGTACGATGAATTTTACCATGGATTTGCCCGGATTAAAAGGTGTGAAGGTCACAAAGATGGAGGAACGAGAGGACTTTATCGCGCTCCATGTAGAAATGCCGCGAACGCCTCATCGTTGCCCATCCTGCGGGGAGAGAACCGAGAGAATCCATGATTACCGCATCCAAAAAGTTCAACATCTCAAGCTCTTTGAACGGTGGGTGTATCTATTCTATCGAAAGCGCCGGTACGCGTGCAGATGCGGGAAGCGGTTTGCGGAGAAAGCCTGTTTTGTAGAGCGATATCAGCGTCAGACAGTGGAATGGAATCAAGCGTTTCGCTTACGGCTCATTCAAGGGAAGAACTTTACGGACACAGCGAATCAATTCCAAACGTCCGTGACAACTGCCATGCGCCGGTTTGATCAATTGGCGGCCCCCCTCGTGAAGAAGGTGGATCACCTTCCTCCTCGGATTGCGATTGATGATTACAAAGGGGATACGAATGCGGGGAAATATCAAGTGATCATTGCGGATGCAGATACACGGAAGCCACTGGATATCTTACCGGATCGTAAAGCCGATACGCTTAAACGATATCTTCAAGAGAAGGGTCATCATGTGAAAACAGTCGTGATGGATCTCAGTTATACCTTCAAGTCGGCTGTTCAAAAGGCCTTAGGCCACCCGCTCATCATTGGGGATCCGTTCCATTTCTGTCGTTACATCTACTGGGCTCTGGAAGGGGTTCGCCGCCGAGTGCAAAAAGCGTTCCATCCGTATCATCGAAAACGATGTAAACGGATCAAACATCTGTTTCAGAAAGAGAGAGAAGGACTGGATGATAAGCAAAAGAAGAAGGTGGAGCGGTACTTAGAGCTATCCCCTGATTTAAGGGAAGCGTATGAGCTAAAAGAACATTTTCGTCAGTGGTATCAAGAAGCGAAGATGCAAGGAAGGGAAGGACGAATGAGCGAGGTGAAACAAGGTCTCTACGCCTTTTACCGAAGAGTGGAGGCGAGCCCGTTAAAGGAGTTCCACCGAGCCATTCAGACGCTGAAGAACTGGCAGACCGAGATCTTGAATAGCCTCGCGTTTGGCTTAAACAATGGTTTTATTGAAGGACTGAATAATCAAACGAAGGTGATTAAGAGAAATGCCTTTGGTTTTCGGCGTTATGATCGCTTGCGAAACCGTATTCTCTTGCATCATCAATTCAAACATCAGACATTCGGGGTAGGATAAGAGGGGCTCGCCCTCCTATGCCACCCCAACATTTGACTAAGAACCATATTATTAATGGTCACTCGCTAAAAAATGTTTGCCGTTGTTTGCTTGCTGTTTGTTTAGGTTTTTAATGGCTGTATGGACATTCGTAAGATCATAAGTCTCCCGCGGCGTCATGAGCTGAAGCAGCCCTTGTCCAATAAAGGTCATTAACGTTTCAAACGTCTCATGCCAAGTTTTTTCTGATACACCCCGGTTCCAATGGCGCAAATGGAACAGATTCACGGAAAGGTCTTTCTGTTTCGTCACATCCCACCAATCGACAGGCTCCCCTGATAACAGACCGAGCACTGTGAGCGTCCCCCGCACAGCATAGGCGAGATTTTTCCCAGCTTGACCGCCGACACAATCAATCGCAAAGTCCGCCCCGCGACCATTTGTCAGCTCTAACACTGCTTCCACTAGCCGTGAAGAGGAGGAATGAATGACATGTGAGGCACCAAGGCGCTTTAATTCCCTTGTGTACACGTCATTTCGAACAACGGCGATGTAACGGAAGCCAACAATGTTGGAAAGCTGAGCGAACACCCGTGAAATCGCAGAGCCACCAGCATTAACAAGAAGGGTATTACCCTCCTTGAGCTTTAACCATTCAGTGCAAAGCACCCAAGCGGTCACTGGATTTATGTATAGTTGTGCTGCCGTCCAATCAGCGATTGAATCTGGGACGGGGACGACCCAGCGAGCAGGTGCCGTGACATAGTCTTGCCAAGTCCCTTCCCCTCTTAATGGAAGCACACGTTTTCCGAGCCATGATTTGAGAATGGGATTTCCTACTTCTTCCACAATTCCGATCCCTTCATAGCCAGGGATGCCAGGCAGGGAGGTGCGATGAGCATAAGCACCTGTGATCGGAATTAAATCAGAAGGGTTGATCGGTCTTAGGATCGTACGTACGACCATTTCGTCACTTTTTGGGGCAATGGTGGATCGATTTTCTATCGTTAACACGTGAGCAGGATGGCCGAATCGATGATACATAACGGTCCGATTGTTCAATGCTAGCCTCCTTTAAAAGGGAGAGGGCGACTCCAACACCTTTCGAGTCACCCTCTTCTTATACTTACTTAAAAAATGGAAACGCCCATTAACAAGCTTCCAACGACAATTGTGATAATCATAATATAAATGATTAATTGTTGAAATTTTCGTGGCATCTTATACCCTCCTCAAGCACACTCTTCTTTATTGTATAAGGAAATGCTTTTTCGGACAAGGGAGCAATTGAAACTGATGGGAAGACCAATATTCGTCATGTCGGTCAATCCGTGGTAAAATGACGGTGAGGTGAGGAACATGGCTGAAAAATCAAACAAGCTCGATCATATTGGAATTGCCGTAACATCGATTAAGGATGTTCTTCCGTTTTATGTAGGAAGCCTCAAATTAAAGCTTTTAGGGATGGAAGACCTTCCATCTCAAGGTGTGAAAATCGCGTTTCTTGAAATTGGTGAATCGAAAATTGAGCTCCTTGAGCCATTATCGGAGGAGAGTCCAATCGCTAAATTTATTCAAAAGCGAGGGGAAGGGATCCACCACATTGCCATTGGGGTTAAATCGATTGAAGAGCGAATTCAAGAAGTGAAAGAGAACGGTGTGCAGATGATTAATGACGAGCCTGTTCCAGGTGCTAGGGGAGCTCAGGTTGCTTTTCTCCATCCAAGATCAGCGAGAGGGGTACTATACGAGTTTTGTGAAAAGAAAGAGCAATAAACTGAAAACGTAAAACGTGATAGACGATGTACGATCGCGATGGAGGTTATGATGGTTAACGAAAAACGAGTAGTCGAAACATTTTTAGAGCTAGTTCAAATTGATTCTGAAACGAAGCATGAAGAAAAAATTGCTCCTTTTTTAAAAGAAAAGTTTCAAGCGTTAGGGCTTGAAGTGGAAGAGGATCAAGCGGCTTCCACAACAGAGCATGCGGCAGGAAACTTAATTTGCACTCTCCCTGGTACGACAGATGGGGAGACGATCTATTTCACGTCCCACATGGATACGGTCGTTCCAGGTCAAAATGTAAAGCCGTCGATTGAAAATGGCTATATCGTGACAGATGGAACGACCATTTTAGGAGCTGATGATAAAGCAGGAATTGCTGCCATGATCGAAGCCATTCTCGTTTTAAAGGAACAGCAAATTCCCCACGGTCCGATTCAGTTTGTCATTACAGTCGGAGAGGAATCAGGATTAGTTGGGGCCAAAGCACTTGACCGCTCCAAACTGAAAGCGGCTTTCGGGTATGCCCTAGATAGTGATGGCCCTGTTGGTGACATTATCGTAGCTGCACCAACTCAAGCAAAAGTACGGGCAACTGTTTACGGTAAGACTGCACATGCAGGGGTCGCTCCTGAAAAAGGGATATCGGCGATCACAGTGGCGGCGAAGGCGATTTCGAAAATGCCCCTCGGACGGATCGATGACGAGACAACCGCCAATATTGGCCGGTTTGAGGGTGGATCACAAACGAATATCGTCTGCGACCGTGTCGATATTTTGGCTGAAGCTCGCTCCCTCGTCACTGAAAAGATGGAAGCACAAGTGAAGAAAATGAAACATGCATTTGAACAAACCGCCAAGGATATGGGGACAACAGCTGAGGTGAAAGTTGACATTATGTATCCAGGCTATAAGCTAGATGATGGCGACCTCGTCGTTGAAGTTGCCAAACGAGCATTAACGAATATTGGCCGTGAGCCAAGACTGCTGAAAAGCGGTGGAGGTAGTGATGCCAACATCATTTCCGGATTCGGAATTCCGACGGTAAACCTAGCCATTGGCTATGAGGAGATTCATACGACTAATGAAAAAATGCCGATTGTTGAACTGGTGAAAGCGGCGGAAGCGATCGTCTCGATTGCTAAAGAAGCTGTAAGCGTATAGCCATTAATAGAGAAGAACCGTACCTGATCATAGGTGCGGTTTTTTGTACGTTCATATAGAGTTGGCGACAGGTCGAATTTTAAAAGTTAAACCAAAATGAAACATTTAAAAACGAACATTGAAAACAGTTATTGATATTAATATTCGATTAATGTTGATATTTTGTGTTTTTTTTGTTAATATGAATAAGGTTTTTGAGCAAAAGACAAACGTTGGAGGTTGAGTTATGAACAATGCATATGATGTCATTATTGTTGGAGCTGGTCCGGCAGGTATTTTTACTGCCTATGAATTGCTTGAAAAACAACCGACATTCAAATTGTTATTAATAGATAAAGGACATTCGATCTATCAACGGCGCTGTCCGATCAATGAAAAGAAAATTGAAAAATGTCCACCGCCAGCAGGACGAAAAGAGTTTGCTGGCTGTTTGCCTGCCTGTTCCATTACGGCTGGCTTTGGTGGAGCTGGTGCCTATTCAGACGGGAAGTTTAATATTACGACGGAGTTTGGTGGGTGGATGCAGGATTACCTCCCACCGTCCGAAGTTCTTGAGTTGATTCAATATGTAGACGCGGTTAATTTGAAATATGGGGCTCCCGATGAAATAACAGACCCTACGACTGAGGCGGTAAGGGGCATTGAAAAGCGAGCTATGGGGGCTGGACTTAAACTATTGAGAGCGCAAGTACGACACTTAGGAACTGAGAAAAACTTAGAAATTTTAAAAAATATTTATGAGTCGTTAGAAGGCAGACTAGAAGCACGTTTCCGTACCGAGGTGGAAGATCTACTAACAGAAAAGACGGAAAATGGCTTAAAGGTAAAAGGGGTACGTTTAAAGAAAAAAGGCGAAGAGTTATACGCTGATCAAGTCGTGATCGTACCAGGGCGTGACGGATCTGAATGGCTCGGAGGATTGTTGAAAAAGCGCGGATTAACGATGATCAACAACCAAGTGGATATTGGTGTAAGGGTGGAAACATCTGATGTGATTATGGAAGACATAAACCGCCATCTGTACGAAGCTAAATTTATTTACAACACATCAGTAGGAACGAAGGTACGAACCTTCTGTTCCAATCCATCAGGTCACGTCGTTGTAGAAAATCATAGCGGGGTCATGACTGCCAATGGACATGCTTATAAAGCGAAGGAGCTAGGAAGCCGGAATACGAATTTCGCCCTACTCGTCTCCCACACTTTTACAGAGCCGTTTGATCGCCCGATTCAATACGCCAAAGAAATTTCAGAGCGGGCAAACGATTTATCCAATGGTTCGGTCATCGTCCAAAAGTATGGTGACATTTTACGAGGCCGCCGCTCGACGGAGAAGCGAATTAAAGAAGGATTCATCGAGCCGACGTTAAAAGAAGCAGTTCCGGGAGATCTAGGTCTCGTTCTTCCCTATAATACGATGAAAAGCTTAATTGAAATGATGGAAGCACTTGACCATGTCACCCCTGGGATTGCCTCAGAGCATACGTTATTTTACGGAGTTGAGGCAAAATTTTATTCCGCTAGACCGCAAGTAACGAAAGAATTTGAAACGGAAATTGCCGGTCTTTATGCTGGTGGAGATGGCGCTGGAATTACGAGAGGATTAGCGCAGGCGGGAGCAAACGGAGTTCACATCGCCCGCGCCATCATTCGCAAACGAGCAAATTAATGAACAGGGAACGCGTTGGCGTGCATCGGATTTCCAAACTCCAGACATTCTAACACCTTTTCTTCAGAGTCACCGACCATCATCGCAATTTCTGCAATGGTCGGTGTTTTAATATACTTCTGCTTGTACCATTCATTAACGAGAATTACTTTTTTAAATAAGTTTGTGTATTCCTCATGAGGCATGAGTTGTCTTTTTCTCAACGCAGCCAACCTCCCTCATCTAGTAAATACCGATCCTTTCATTTAGTGTAACATACTTTTTCTAAAAAAATGATGAAAAAGGGCTGAAATTTATTGAAAATTCTGTTTCCTTGTCGAGTTATTTTTCAAGGGGAACGTTTTTTCGTATAATAAAGAAAAGCATTTTGTTTTCTGGAAGGAGGGAGGTCAAATGGGAAAGGGACGTGTGATCTTCCATGTGGATATGAATAGTTTTTATGCGTCTGTGGAAATGGCGTACGACCCGTCGTTAAAAGGAAAAGCCATTGCTGTCGCAGGAAGTGTGAAGGATCGACGGGGAATCGTGGTCACGAGTAGCTATGAAGCAAGGGCGAAAGGTGTGCGATCGCCGATACCGGTTTGGCAGGCGCTCAGAAAATGTCCTGAATTGATCTTGATCCCTCCTAACTTTGATCGTTATCGATCTGCCTCGCAGAAGATCTTTTCTTTGCTTGAGGAGTATACGCCTTTGGTCGAAAAAGTATCGATAGATGAAGGGTATATGGATGTGACGACTACGATAAAAAAAGTTCATCCGCTTGAGCTTGCAAAGGAGATTCAGCAGCGAATCCTTGCTGAGATGGATCTTCCGTGCAGCATTGGGATCGCCCCAAATAAATTTTTAGCTAAAATGGCGAGCGATATGAAAAAGCCCCTTGGCATTACGGTTCTTAGAAAACGAGACATCGCTGAAAAACTATGGTCCCTTCCGATCGAAGAGATGTATGGGATTGGCAGACGATCAGTTGATACCTATAAAAAGTATCAGCTTCATACAATCGGTGATTTAGCGAAAGCAGATCCTGCATGGTTAGAGAAGAAATTTGGTATTAATGGGCCGAGGCTTCATTGCCGGGCCAATGGGATTGATGAACGACCTGTGGACCCAGAGGCTGTCTTTCATTTTAAAAGTGTGGGCAACTCGACAACTTTACCGGAGGACACGACAAATGAGGGACGGTTAACGGACGTGTTGCATCAGCTTTCCCACTCAGTCCATGTACGAATGAAACGAAAACATGTGTTTTGCTATGGTGTCCAGTTAACTATTCGCTACGATGACCGAAAGACGATTACACGAAGTAGGAAGCTTGAGCATCCGATTCAAGAAAAGGATGATATTTTTACCGTAGCTCTTTCCTTATGGAAGCAAGCATGGAATGGTCGACCTATCAGGCTTCTAGGAGTCACTGGGTACGATGTGATCGACAAAAAATATGCCTATGAGCCGCTGGACCTTTTTCGCTATGAAGAGCAGATTAAGCAGGCGACGCTAGCAGAAACCATTTCATCTATCCATAAACGGTATGGTAAACCGATTGTCGCCAAAGGAAAAGACTTGGATCTTTTTAAAGAGGTAGATGAAACAAAAAAAGAACGAGCTTTGACCGAGATTTTTTTCAGCATGATTGATCGGGCTTTAAGGGAGGCCCGATCTTTTTTACTTCCAAAAACAAGACTTCCCCTATAGGCTAAGTTTTTTTGCGTTGTGACTATGTAAGATTGCAAGCCACTAACCGATAGTAGTAGTAGGGAAACAACAGAACGGAGCGTGAAAATGGATGCAGATTACAAGTCAGCTACAACCGGGACAACAGCCGTCACAAGAGCGTTCAACCTCACTGCGAGAAGGGGATATCCTTCGAGCGACGATTACAGAGCGACGGGGCGAGCATGAAGCAGTGCTTTCGGTTCGAGGGCGCGAAATAGTAGCAACGTTTAAGGAAGGGGTGCCTAAAGGAGAGCGGGTAACTGTTGAAGTAGCCAAAGCGGGAAAGGAACCGATAACGGTCCGATCGATTACCGAAGATAGTCGCGGCACCCAACGGTCGGTGGAATCCCCTCCTTCATCCTCGGCAAGAACGGTTTTAGAACATTTAGGAGTGAAGCAGCCGTCAACTGAATTGGTACGGGCGGCGCAAATATTGTTGGACAAAGGAATCCAATTAACAGGAGATGGCGTACGTGAGCTCCAACGTTTTGTTGCGAGCGGGGATACGGATAAACGGTTAGAGACGATCCAAGCGTTAGCAAACAAACGTTTAGAGCTTACGGGTGCCCATCTGCGCTCAATCCATGAAGCTCTCCATGGACGACCGATAAATGATGTGATGCAAGAGCTAGTAAAAGAAGTGGATCGAACGTTTCACGTGGACGGACGTGAGAGAACGGTTGCTCAAGATGAGCGGAATGCCTCGGTTCAAGTCATGCGTGAGCGGATTGAGCAGTTGTTAAGGCAGCACACCTTGCCCGAAAATACAAAGGCTCAATTAGTCAAAGTACTTGAGCAGCTTCCGAAAATGAACAATGATGCCCTTGCTCAAGTCGAGCGTGTCATCCAAGGGATTGAAGCGCGGATGGCTACCGGTGAGCGAGCGCCAAATCTTGGGGACGTCATTCAAACGATGCGCCAGCAACTTCAAACAGAGAGCGACTTTCTAAAAGCAATTGAACAGGTGCGAAATGACGTAATGACTCGATTAGGTGAAGGCCCTAGGTTGCAAATGGCAGTGGAGCAAGCCATTCAAGCAGCAGAGGCTCGGTTTGAACAAGGACGAGAGCTATCGGCAAGACAAATTGTTCACCAAGCGTTGGATCAACTGGAACAAGAAGCTGTTCCTAAGGAAAACGTCCCATCTACTGGCTTATACCAAGGGCAAGAGCAGTTCCAAACAGCTGTAGCTCTAAATAGTAAAGCGATTGCTGTCACGACTGTAACAGAAAAAATGGCTGATTTAACAGATCGTTTTAAAACATTTCAACGGGATATAAGCCGGCATTTAGTTGAGATCAATCGAATCATTGAACAAGTACGCTCACAAGCGAATCGTTCGGCTCAACCTTTGTTAGAAACGACGATCAAAAAGCTTGATCATGCGATTTTAAAAGGAGAATTCATGCTGTTTGCCGATATGAAAACAGAAAAGAGGCTCATGCAAGCAAGCGGGCAGTTAGCTGAGGCTAAGAAACTTCTAGCGAAAGGACAACATCATGAAGCGAACCGCATCGTCCAAGAAGTGAAGCAACTTGTTGATCGGCTACATTACAAGCCGTCCGAAACGAAAGTCATGCATTACACATCCCCGGCATCTCGTGATACGACCTTGCCACAACTATTTGCGGATACAGCAAGGCAAGTTGGACAGGACGCGTCGGCAAGAGGGATGTTTGAAGCAATTCGGGCTGTCGGATTGAATCGTGACAGTGAGTTGGCTCAGCAGTTTGCTTCTGGACGAGATCCAGGGCAACATAACAGTCAATCAAATATGAAAGCATTGCTTTTGCACATGCTTCGCTCGGAGGAAGAAGGCTCACGAACCTTTCAGCTCGCAAATCAAGCGTTGAACAATGTAACTGGGCAGCAGCTTTTGAGCAAGGCTGATCACCATACCAATATGCAAACATTGTTTATGAACTTACCATTTTTATTAGAGAAGCAAGTGGAGAATTTGCAAGTGTTTGTTCAATCACGGAACGAGGGACAGAAGATTGATTGGGAAAATTGTAGCTTGTTCTTTTTAATTGAGACGAAAAAACTTGGAGAAATCGGCATACTTGTACAAGTCGTAGATCGTCAATTATCCGTTACGTTAAAAAATGACTTAGATGATTTTCCAGAGAAAATGGAGCCTCTCGTTGAAAAGACGAGTGAGCGAATAGAAGAGATTGGTTATCAAGTATCTGGGATTAAGTTTGCAAAAGCAACAGACGTTGAAGTGAAGCGGGACGAGGATGGCGAGCGTGCTCAACAACCTACACAGCCTATTTTTACGGAGAAAGGGTTTGATTTTAAAATATGATCATTTCTAGGCACATGAACCAAATCCAACGGCGTCATACAAGTGGCCGGACAGCAGCGGTAATTCAGTATGATGAAACGTCGGGTGATGCTCCGAAATTGGTGGCCCACGGAAAAGGACAAATCGCAGAACAAATTATTGACATGGCTAAACGGAACAACATTCACATGCAAGAAGATCCGCTGCTCGTTGAAAACTTGCTTGACATGGATTTAGGGGATAACATCCCACCACAGCTTTACTCGGTTATGGCCGAAATTTTATTGCTTATCGAAGAAATGGAAAAGAACTATTAAACTCTGCTTTAATCACGTCGATAAATAAAATAGAATCATCCGCTGGAGGTGTCCATGTGTCGCAACTGTTAACCAATGAAGCACTCCATCAAAAAAGTCCTGAGGAAATCACGGCGCTTCTTTATGAAGCGTGTTTGGATAAGATGGAAGCTACTGTTTGCGCGATAGAGGAAAAAGACTACATAAGGGCCAATGAGTCGATCCAACGAGCAATCGACATCTTGCACCGCTTAGGCGCAGGATTAAATTATGAGGCTGGAATCATTGCTGATCAGCTCGACCAATTGTACAACTACCTTGTAGACCTTCTCGTGGAGGCGAACTATCAAAAGGATGTAGTCAAGGTAAACGAAGGAATCAAGCTGCTAACACTGGTTATGTCTGCTTGGACGAAAGCGATGAAAACAAGGCAAGATCGCCAATCGAAGTCGGTGAAACAAAAGGCGACAATGTACGAAAATGCAGTGATGCATGAATCATAAATAAAGGGTAAAGGGAGACGACCAATGAAAATTAACAATAACATTCAAGCGTTAAATGCGTATCGTAATTTGTACCAAAACCAATTTCAAACATCAAAAAACTTAGAAAAATTATCATCAGGTCTTCGCATTAATCGTGCAGCAGATGATGCGGCAGGTCTAGCGATTTCAGAAAAAATGCGCTCGCAAATTCGCGGGTTAAAAATGGCAGAACGCAATGCAATGGACGGCATTTCCCTCATGCAAACCTCTGAAGGTGCGATGCAGGAAGTGCACGCCATGCTACAACGGATGCGCGAGCTTGCGGTTCAGGCGGCGAATGACACAAATACAGAATATGATCGGGAGCAAATTCAAAAAGAGATCGACCAGTTAAAATTGGAAATTGACAGCATTTCTGAGAAAACGGAATTTAACACGCGCAAGTTGTTGAACGGCTTTAGTGCTGTACTCACTACATTTGATGCAGGGGCAAACGAAGTGAATCTCGAAGGATTCCCGCGGGTGACGGATGCTAATTTGAAATCGGGAGAATATCGTTTAATTGTGGAAAACGTCTCCTACTCTTCAAATGTGACTCAGCCGTCTGCTGGTTTAAAGGACGGGGATATCTCATTTGCTGATGCGATCGGTTCAGTGGATGAGGAAAATAAAATGAAGCTTGGAGAATACTCCATTCTTGTTCGTGAAGTGGTGCCAAACGGTGATGCGAAAATCGAAATTTTAGACCCAGACGGCTTATCGGTAGGGACAAAGGTAGTTGGAATTGGCACGAATGGAACAACGAATGAAACCGTAGCGGGCATTCAAATCGATACAACGAAAATTTCGACTTCTGGTACTGTGAAGATCAAGCTTGAAGTTGAGGCTGATCTCACGCTGCAAAGATCAACCGACGGCACATTTGAGCCAATTCAAGCTTCACGCACCTTAACATCAAACAATGGAATGTTCCGTCATGGTGGTGTGGAGTACAATTTCTACAACAACATCGAAGAAGGGAACTTAGAATTTACGATCACAAATAACGCTCTATCGTTTCAAATTGGACCAAACACAAATCAAAATGTGATGATTGATATTCCGAAAATGGATGTCGTTACACTTGGAATCGAAGAAGTTAGCGTATTGACTAACGCAGATGCGAACAAGGCGATCTTCCAAATCGATCAAGCCATCAATAAATTATCAGACGCTAGAGCAAAACTAGGAGCTGTGCAAAACCGTTTGGAGCATACAGTGAACAACTTGCAGGTGACACACGAGAACTTAACGGCTTCAGAATCTCGAATCCGCGATGCAGATATGGCTCTCTTGATGACGGAATTTACTCGAAACAACATCCTTAATCAATCAGCAACCGCCATGTTGGCACAAGCGAATCAGCTTCCACAAGGGGTGCTACAATTGCTTCAATAATGTTTGGGCGAGAGGGACTTTGTTCCTTTCGCTTTTTCTTCTATTAAATATGCTACAATAGTCGTAAGATAAGCTCGAAGGACGGAGGAAGAACGATGGATGTACAACGGGTAGGAAAAGCCGGATTACACCGGGTGGATTCGAAAAAACAACAGACAGCAGCAGGCGTGTCATTTTCTGAAGTGATGGGCAAACAGCGAGATGAGAAGGCATATGAACGACTACAAGCGTTGATGTCCAAAATTGATGATCAAGGGAAGCTATTGTCGGAAACTCGTACGATAGAAGAATTGCGAAAATATAAAGAGCTTGTGAAAGAGTTTGTTGGAGATGCGGTAGAGCTCGGATTGCGGTTAGAAGAAAGACGGGGATTTAATCGCCGAGGGCGTACGAAAATCTATAAAATTGTGAAAGAAGTAGATCGAAAACTATTAGACTTAACGGACGCTGTACTAGCAAAAGAAAAAAAAGGTCTCGATATCCTCAACATGGTCGGAGAAATTAAAGGATTGCTCATAAACATATACGCTTAATACAAACGCCCGGGACAATATCGTCATGGGCGTTTTACATAAGAGGGAGCCAAATGAGTAATAAAGCATCAAAGAGTAGGTGAGAGAGGAGCGGTGGCCAAATCGATTTCGTGCGAACAAACAGCCATCCCCAAACAAGGCCGGCCAAAAAAGCAGCAAGTACGAGCAGGAGGCTACTAGAAGCAGCATGGACTATTCCATAGAGCAATGCCCCAAAGATAATCGCTCGTCCTTCAGACATTTGGTTATGAAGAGTTCCTACTACATACCCACGCCAAAAAAGCTCCTCTCCAGGAATGATGAAAACAAAAAGGACGAAATAATGCCACCATTCGGTAGGACGAATCATGTCATAAAGCGTTTCAAGGGAAGCGAGGAGTGGAATCCCTGTCAATGTGATCAGCCACTTGCCAAAGGCGAAAAGCCCGTACAGGAAGAGGCCACTAAGAAGGGCAAAACCACAAATGGTCAAAGGCGGCTTCCGCTTAATGGGGATGCGACTAAAAAAGATGGCGATAGCCGAAAGAATGACGAGAGATATTGGGAATACAATCCAAAAATCGAGTGGCTGCCATGAAAAGCTAGTCCATAATAGAAGCATCGCAAAAAATAGAATCCATCCGAATTTGACCGACACAACATCCACCTCATCCTTATGTACAGTAAGCTACCTTAGCTTTACGCTTTATTTACTATAAGCAAAAAATGGGAGGAGTGCAATGGGAAAAGGAACATTTGTTTATCGAACGACGATCACTTCTCCGCACGAGGAAGTGTGGGCTTTCTTTTCATCCCCTACTAATTTACAAACTTTGACGAAGATCCCAAAGGTCGTGCTAGACTCAACGTCGGAGACAACACAAGGGAGCGAAATTGAGATGAAGCTCTTTGTCCTCGGAATCCCCTTTCAATGGAAGGCCTATATTGAAGCTTACAATCCGCCTTTTTCCTTTACAGATGTAGCGATCAAGATGCCATTTCCGATCGTCTATTGGAGGCATACTCATCGTTTTACAACGGAAGGAGAGAGAACGGTGATGATCGATGAAATCCAATACGAGATTAAGATGGCGAACAAGCTTGTAATCTTCTTCTTAAGACGGATGTTTCGTGCTCGTGAATCTGCTCTCCATCGCTATTTTCAGTCTATGTAACACACCCCTCTTTTTTCCTAGAGGGGTGTGTCTCGTTAAAGCCATGCTCGGTCATATTGGCTCGGTCCGCTAATCGTCGTTCCTAGTTCAAGCGCCGCCTCTCTTGGCCAGTAGGGATTCCGTAATAATTCACGGGCCACAAAGATTAAATCAGCTCGTTCGTTTTGTAAAATTTCCTCAGCCTGAATCCCAGATGTGATGAGACCAACCGCTCCGGTCGCAATATTTGCTTCATGACGAATCGCTTCTGCTAGAGGCACTTGGTAGCCAGGATATACAGGAATAGGTGCTGGGACGACCGCACCTGAACTGCAGTCGATTAAGTCAATTCCTTGTTTTTTCATCCATTTCGCTAATGTGATAAAGTCGGAGAGTTCGTTTCCCCCTTCAGCATATTCTGCTGCAGAAATGCGAACGAATAGTGGACCATCCCAAACGGTTTGAATTTCGCTGATGATTTCTCGTAATAAACGGTAACGGTTTTCAAGGCTCCCGCCATAAGCATCGGTTCGTTTATTGGTAAGTGGTGATAAAAATTCATTGATTAAGTAGCCATGTGCCCCATGAATTTCAATGATATCAAACCCGGCCTTCTTTGCCCGAAGCGCTCCTAGTTTAAACGCTTCGATGGTTTCGGAGATTTGCTCTTCTGTCATCGCATCAGGGGTCTTCATCTTGTCATATGGGATCGCAGAAGGAGCAATAATCGGCCCGTCTAGCTCCGCTTTTCGACCAGCATGGGCTAGTTGGATCGCCGCCTTAGCTCCATGAGCATGAATGCGCTCCACTGTTTCTGTTAAGCCCGAAATGTGATCGTCACTCCAAATGCCGAGGTCATAAGGGGAAATTCGTCCTTGAGGTGTAACGGCCGTTGCCTCTACTATAATAAGGCCTACCTGACCGGCAGCGCGAGACTCGTAATGACTGATATGAAATGGACGTATTTTTCCATCTTTCTGATCACTGGAATACATGCACATTGGTGACATGACGATTCGATTTTTTAACGTCACGCCTTTCACAACATATGATGAAAATAACTTATGTTCCATAAAATCCACTCCTTTGCTTTTACGATTAATGGTAAACGTAAAACCGGTTTTATCGTACCACTTTTAAGTAAATGCAGGCGACTATTTTGCTTATGAAGGAAGTCTTTGGATAAGCAGAGGCTTAAATGAATTTTATAGTAACGTTAAACCAACAAAAAACACATCGCAAACAAAAGCGATGTGTTTCCTTACCCATGTTATGTTTATTTTGGCTGTTGCAATTGGCGATTGATAAAGGAAAGGATCGTGCTTCTTGTAAGGATACCTAAAAATGAGCCGTCGTCATCAAGAATGCATATAAACGGGTGAGCGATGGAGACTTTTAAGGCGCGAGAAAAGGAAGCCTTATGATGAATCGTTGGAATCTCAGGGTTCATGACGTCTTTCACAACGAGGTGTGCTAGCCGCTCCATTTCAATCCGTTCAACGCCGAGTAATGCGTCAAGAATGAGTGACTTGCTAATGACTCCGTGTAATTTCGAATGTTCATCTAATACTGGAATGGCCGTATACCCAGATTTAATTAAAACGAGGAGCGCGTGTTCTAAAGGATTGGACAAGTGAACATGGGCTACTTTATCGAATGGGATAACAAGTTCCTTTAAGTCATTATCCATAATGTTTTGCTTAATGAGATTTTGCATAAAGAATCACTTCTTCTCAATAATATTTTTTTGAACATGTTGGTCACGACCCTACTACTTCATTTTCATACTATCGGTCGGTCAAACTCTTTGTCAAGGAACAGAGTGTATGGATTGAGGCAAATTTGGGAATGACTTATAAGAAAACACAATGGAAGTTGAAAGGTGATGGGTGTGCATACGAAACAGACTGTAAAGTATCGATGTGAACGATATCCTTCTGGGAACGAATATTACTACAAACAAGAGATAATCACTCACGATACATGGGAAAACATTGAGTCTTTGCAATGGTCTACACCAAGACCGATTACCCGTAAAACCTTTTTGGCGAAAAAACAACAAGGATATAAAATCGAATATGTGGACATCCAAAAGCCACCGGCAGAACTGATTCCGTTTACTAGAGACGAATGAAAAGGCAGGGTCCTCTGCCTTTTTTTATTTTTAGCTCCTTTAAAGGATAAGAAAAAACGAGCGCTTCCGTTAGTAAGACTTGGTCGTGAGCTAGTTTTTCTAACTTGTTGCTAAGGAGAGGATTTGATAAGGTTAGGTAGGAGAGGATGTTTGTGACGAACGCAAACAGAAAAAAAGGAGAACGATATGAAAAGGGTAGGTTGTTTAGTCGTTTTTTTACTTATGATGACTGGTTGTAACTTAGTCACCGTAGAGGAAGGTGAGATATTGTCTGTGGACGCGCAAGGAGCGGGTTCCTTTACCCTTGATTTAGCGGAAGGAAACGTTACGATCCGTGGAGATGACGAAACGGAATCAATTGAGGTAGATGTGTCTTATGCAGTCACAGGGGAATCAGAGGAGGAAGCAAATGCCTTTCGCGAAGCCTTCACATCGGCCATCCTTCAGCGGGAGGGAGATGTTGTCTCGTTAAACACAAAGATTCTTGGCCCTGATCAAGCGGAAGAAGGACGTATTCATTTAATGATTACGGTTCCTTCCGATTTAAGTATCGAATTAAAGCAAGCGGAAGGAGAGCTATTGATCGAAAATGCAACCAATGATCTCCACATCAATCAAGGAGCTGGTCCGATTCATTTGCGTCAAATTCGAGGAGAGATCCACATAACCGACGGCGCAGGTAGGATTAATATCGCAGAAGTTGATGGGCCTATTACGGTGCATGCGAAAACCGGTGATGTGACAATGAAAACAATAACTGGTGATGTTGCCGTTATTGCGGGCTCCAGTGCGATCACGATAGAAGAGGTCAATGGCTCTGTTGAGGTCCGTGGTGGGCAAGGGAAAATGACCATCGATAGTATAGCAGGTAATGTGACGTTAACCGGTGATGGAGAGCGGAATCTTTCCAATATTGAAGGGGAGCTTATAGAGCAATAATGGAGGTGAACCACACTATTAAAAAGGTGTGGTTTTTTAATTTGCTTCGCTAACACGTCTTCTGTTTTTTTGACGAGCCCGATTATGCCGCGGAGACAAAATTCACATTGACATTTTTAGCTAAGATCGATAGAATACTATTAAACTAATAAATCATATCAAATTACATGGAATTAAAACCCTCCTTTAACGATTGATTATGGATGAAGGGAGGACATTTCATTGACACAGCCAGTAAACAAAGAATTAGAGCCTGTCTTTGACAAAGTGAAAGACCTATTGGAAGGATTAAAGTATGGATCTGTGACAATTGTCGTACAGAATGGAAAAGTGATTCAAATTGAAAAAAATGAAAAAGTCCGATTGTAGCATGAGCGCTGACTAGACAAACTAGAGGCGACACAAAATTGGTGAATAGGCCAGCTTTGTGTCTTTTTTTACACCAATGCTGTCCCGATTTAGGCTGAAATAGCGAATCGAATATCTACATATCAACAAGGAGGGATAATGGTGGACCAATCAATCCAAGTGAATATAAACGAAGTCAATCAAGCCTTGGAGCGTAAAGATAGCCTCGATGTGATTAAGTGGGCGTACAAAACATATGGAGATAAGCTCGTGTACGCCTGTAGCATGGGGGCGGAAGGAATGGTTCTAATCGATCTTATTAGTAAAGTGAGGCCGGACGCTCCAGTCATTTTTCTCGATACAGATTTTCATTTTTCAGAAACATATGAATTGATTGAACGGGTCAAGGAGCGGTACCCGAAGCTTCAGCTGAAGTTAGTGAAGCCGGAACTTACACCTGAGGAGCAAGCAGAAACATACGGTGATCGCCTGTGGGAACGTCAACCAGACCTTTGCTGTAAGTTGCGGAAGCTCGTCCCGTTGGAGAAGGAACTTGCCCAATACGACGCATGGATGTCAGGGCTGCGCCGAGATCAATCACCGACTCGAAAAAATACTCAATTTGTGAATGAGGATCGCCGCTTTGGTTCAACGAAAATTTGTCCTTTAATCCATTGGACCAGTGAGGAAATTTGGATGTATATCGAGCTTCATCAATTACCGTATAATGACCTTCATGATAAGCAGTATCCAAGTATCGGCTGCGAGTATTGCACGCGTCCTGTAAAAGAAGGAGAAGATGAACGAGCAGGCCGCTGGTCCAACACATCAAAAACAGAGTGTGGATTGCACCAGTAATTTCTAAAAATAAAGAGTAAAAAGTGGAGGGGAATCATCATGTCATTAAGTCAACCACATGGAGGAACGTTGGTCCAACGTTTTCATCCAGAAGCAAATGTAGAAAGTGTAGAAAAATCAATTGAGCTCGATGCCTTTTCATTGTCCGATTTGGAGCTAATTGGAATAGGGGCGTTCAGCCCTTTGACAGGTTTTCTAACAGAGAAAGATTACAGATCAGTTGTTGAATCGATGCGACTTGAAAATGGGACGGTCTGGAGCATTCCAATTGCATTGCCTGTGACAGAAGAAAAAGCTGCCACCTTGTCCGTTGGGGATGTGGTCAAGCTTGATCATCAAGGCGAAACCTACGGCCTATTAACTATCGAGGATATTTACCAACCAGATAAAGAAGTGGAGGCTGAAAATGTTTACCGGACGACCGACCTTGCCCACCCTGGGGTGAAGAAGTTATTTGATCGTCCAAACGTCTATATTGGTGGTCCAATTACGTTAACGAAACGGGTGGAGCGGACGAAATTCTCAAGTTACTATCTTGATCCAAAGGAAACGAGAGCCGTTTTTGCAGAAAAAGGCTGGAAACGTGTGGTCGGGTTCCAGACGAGAAACCCCGTGCACCGTGCCCACGAATATATTCAAAAAACAGCCCTTGAAATTGTGGACGGTCTTTTCTTAAACCCTCTTGTCGGGGAAACAAAAGCGGACGATATACCAGCTGATGTTCGAATGGAAAGCTACGAAGTATTGTTAGAAAAATATTATCCGCAAGACCGTGTATTTTTAGCGGTATTCCCTGCAGCGATGCGCTATGCTGGACCAAGGGAAGCGGTCTTCCACGCTCTTGTTCGCAAAAACTATGGCTGCACCCACTTTATTGTAGGGCGTGACCATGCAGGAGTAGGCGATTATTACGGAACGTATGACGCGCAGCTTATTTTCCATCATTTCACAAGAGAAGAACTAGGCATTACACCGCTCTTTTTCGAACATAGCTTTTACTGCAAGGCATGCGGAAACATGGCTTCTACAAAAACTTGTCCACATGGTAAAGAGCATCACGTCATTTTATCTGGGACGAAGGTTCGTGAAATGCTCGCAAACGGTGTGACACCACCGCCTGAATTTAGCCGCCCTGAGGTTGTGAACGTATTGATCAAAGGGATGCAAAAAAAAGTAGAAGTTTAAGATGAGAGGATGAGTACGAATGCTGACTGTTGTAGCATTTGCCATTGCCTTCTTCTTCGCCATGAACATCGGGGCAAGTGGTACAGCCGCTGCCATGGGACCTGCTTACGGGAGCGGCGCCATAAAACGAAAAGTCGTTGCCATGCTACTCGTCGGCATTTGCGCCTTTATCGGTGCCCTCTCAGGAGGAGAAGTGGTAAAAACGATTGGTAGCGGCATTATTCCTAGCGACATCGTCCAAATTGAAACGGTCATTGTCATGCTAGGTGCCGCTTGCTTAAGCTTGTTTATTGCGAATATATTAGGTATTCCCCTATCGACAAGTGAGGTTGTCGTTGGAGCGATTGTCGGGGTCGGTATTGCCTATCAATCTCTTTATTTTGAGAAATTACTCATCATCGTTTCTTTTTGGGTGATCGTGCCGATTGTAGCTTTCGTCCTCTCTCTTGTGTCAGGCTTTTTAATTAAACGCGCCGAAAAAAAGTGGCCGTTTTTAAGAGGAAAGGGGAAATGGCGGAAGTGGCTTGTCATCCTTCTCATCCTTAGCGGTTGTATGGAAGCGTTCGCCGCTGGAATGAACAATGTCGCAAATGCGGTCGGTCCTCTCGTAGGAGCAGGTTTGATTGGGATTGAGCTTGCTGTTGTTGTAGGTGGCGCCTTCGTCGCTCTCGGAGCATTGCTTTTAGGTGGAAGGGTGCTCGAAACGAACGGAAAAAAGATTACCCGCTTATCATTGCTTCAAGGAAGCGCAGTATCGATCACAGGTGGGGGTCTTGTCATTATCGCTTCGATTTTCGGCTTGCCTGTCCCATTAACACAAGTAACGACCTCAGCCATTGTCGGGGTCGGTACGGCGGATAATGGCTTTAAGCTCTGGCAGAAAAACATCATTAAACAAATTATAAAAGTTTGGATTGTTTCGCCCATCTTTTCTCTCGTGCTTTCGTACGGATTTGTCCTCTTATTTTTGCAGGCAGATCTATATACATTTTTCGTCATTGTTAGTGTGTTTATTGCTACCGTTGGTACGTTTAGCTTGATTCATACAGTTCGCCAAGAGAAGCGTACGACTCACGATCAAGGTGGCGGCATCTGAAAGGGTTAGGAAATGAATAAGGTGAAAGAGGGCTAACAGCGACAGCTTACCATTGTTTAACTTTAAAACATAGTAAACAGATATGAATTTGAAGAAAATAAAGGAGTGGAGAAATAATGGGAACGTCCAATCAGCCGCACATTGTGTGGCATGAAGCGAGTGTGTCTAAAGAAGAACGGCAAAAGCGAAATCGTCTAAAAAGTTGTGTTGTTTGGTTCACTGGTCTTTCTGGTTCGGGGAAATCCACGCTTGCCAATGCCTTAGATCGAAAGCTTTTTGAAGAAGGGATTCATAGTTATGTATTAGACGGGGATAACATTCGTCACGGTTTGAATGCGGGACTAGGCTTTAGTGAAGAGGATCGGAAGGAGAACATTCGCCGGATTGGAGAAGTGGCTAAATTGTTCGTGGACGCAGGAGTTGTCACATCAACCGCCTTCATTTCACCATTTCGCGAAGATCGTGACAAAGTTCGAGGGATTTTAGATGATGGAGAATTCATTGAGGTGTATGTGCGCTGTCCGCTCGAAACTTGTGAAAAACGTGATCCGAAAGGGCTCTATAAGAAAGCTAGAAGTGGTGCTATTCCGGAATTTACTGGTATCAGCTCACCGTATGAAGAGCCAGTCAATCCAGAACTGATCATTGATACGGATCAGTTAACGGTCGAGGAAGCGGTTGAGAAAATATATGCCTATCTACATGCACAAGAAAGTGGAAAATAACGCTTAAGTAGGGATATAAGGATTATGCTCTTAGCATAGCTTTACATTGCCCGAAAATAACGCATGAAAGAAGAAATGGGTTTATGATTATGTATAAAAAAGAAGAGGAAGTAGCCTCTTCTTTTTGATTTGGTCGACGTGTTATGAGGTACGAATGGCTTTTAACGCGGCCTCGATGTCGATTTCACCATGTCCGTAGTACACATCGTGTCCTTTTGGACCGAGATCCTTCGCGGTCTCCTTCATAATGTCCATCACCTCTTGGTTGCTAAGATCGGGCCGTAAGCTGCGGATTAGCCCAGCAAGACCTGCAGCGTGGGGAGAAGCCATAGAGGTCCCAGACATGACGGTATACTGGTTGTCAGGGAAGAGACTAGGGATGTGCTCCCCTGGTGCTGTGACATCGATATGCTTTCCGAAGTTTGAAAAGAATGCTCGGTTCCTCGTATCATCGACAGCAGCCACGGTTAGAACTTCTTCGTAGATTGCTGGATAAAGGGGGTCTTCCACATTGTCATTTCCTGAGGCTGCAATTAAGACGACATCGTGATCGTAGGCATATTTGACGGCGTCACGCAATGCATCAGAATGATAATAGTCCCCCAAGCTCATATTGATGACCTTCGCTCCATGATCTGTTGCCCAATAGATCCCCTTTGCTACTTCAAATGAACTTCCTTCCCCGTTATCATTCAGTACTTTCACTGGTAAGATTTCGCTTTTCCACGAAATACCTGCAATCCCCGTAACGTTGTTCGTCACAGCCGCGGCTACCCCTGCGACGTGAGTACCGTGTCCGTGCTTATCCGCAAAGTTATTATTTCCTTCTACAGCATTGTATCCATTGACAATTTTATCTTTAATGTCAGGATGATTCGGGTCTACCCCTGTATCGAGAATCGCGATTTTTACGTTTTCTCCGCTAGCCAGTGACCAGCCTTCTTCAATGTCTATTTGCTGTAAATTCCATTGATATTCTTTAAAAAACTCATCGTTCGGAGTGACTGGAGTCTGTATTTGCTTTGTGAAGCGATAGTTAGGCTCTGCAAAGTCCAAGTCATAATCACGTGACAATGCCTCTACTATTTCAACTGTCGTTTGATTTGGTGACTCAATGACGAAGAATGGAGGTGCTTCCTCTACTACTCGATAAGGATTGGTGGCGAACCATGCAGCTGGGTCACGGTTTGGTTTAAACCGGATAACGGCCTGATGCTCATGGTAGGCGGGACCTTCCTCTTCTTGTCCTTCAGATTGGACGTGAATATCCCAGCCAAGTTCCGGCACAGTTTCTGATGTAAGCTGTGTCGCCCGTTCATCTTGGTCTTGCCAACTCACATCGGGGTTGTCACCAGCGATGAAAAAATTTCCATTCGTATCAGCGACAGCGGCAATATCCTTGACATACTTTTTCACAAACTCAAGGTTCAATTCACCAATCAATAGGCGGCCGTCGTCTGTTGTTTCACCGATGAGCATATAGGTGCTGTCATCCACATTGTAAGGGTCCGAGTAACGTTGATTGTGATGCACATGGGTAAGAGCTTTAACATCATCACGGTGAAGGGTACCGACTTTCTGTGTAATCTTGTTCGCTTCAGCGATGGCAAATCCTTGCATGTGAGGATGCTCGTCAATTTGTTGCCGGAACTCATCCTTTATCGTCGGATCTTCTTCTAATTGCTCGGACCACCTCTGCAATTGTTCCGCCATTTGCTTAATAAACATCGACGTCGTGAGGGATAAATCTTCTGCTAGAAGATGATCCATCGCTTCTGTTTCTAACGTTTTTGGGATCTCCTTCGTTTGAATGAGTGCTTGATCTTGGTCCCTCACATGGCCAATTGCTACGATAAACAAAAGGGCGAGGACGCCGATGACGATCACGAGAGTTTTCATTGTCTTCATGTTCATTCACTCCTTTGCTTGAAAAGGTTGTTGCCAAAACTTGTTGTGGTCTTCTTCAATAGGGCTTGGCAGTAGTTGAGAGACGGGGACGAGCTGAATCGACTCTGCTTGAAATTCGTCCAACATGGAACGGATTCCAGCATACGTCTCATCCCCACGTACCCCCACATGACCAATCCCGATTGGCTCGGAACCTTGTTTTGCTTTTTTTGCGAGCTTACGCATGTTTTTTATAACTTCTTTTCTAGATGAGTGAGTATTGTCTAAAAAGATGCTCCTCGTCGCATAAGGAACCTCTAGCTCCTCTGCCAATTGAGGAATAAGGGAGTGAGGGCTTGTACCACTATCGATAATGAATGCATTTTTTTCCTTTACAACTTCGAGAATGGCTCGCATGATTTTTTCGTTTTCAACGATTTTCGACCCCATGTGATTGTTTAAGCCAACTGCGTAGGGGATATCATCAAAGGCTTTCCTCACGCGACTCTTCACTTCTCCCACGGATAAATTACTTGTGATTCCACTTGGCCCAAGCCACGAGATTTTGCCTTTTTTCGGCTCAAGAGGCATATGAACAATTACTTCCAGTCCGGCTGCTTGGGCTATTTCTGCTTGTTTTGTTGAGTGTTCAAGAAAGGGCATAACCGCTACGGTAACTGGAATCTCTCCTGTTAAAAAATCATCAACACCCTTTACATCCCCGCCAAAATCATCAATAATGATGGCTGCTCGTTTCATCTCGCCTTTATTTGAATCATCTGGACTTGCCAAACCAAGACAGAGGAGGGAGACTGAAAGAAGGAAAATAAGCTTAAAATACGTTTGCATTCCATCACGTCCTTTCGTGCAGTAGGCTTTTATGTATCCAAATGGCTGCTTGAGCTCCATCCCCCATGGCGATGGAGAGTAGCTGCGAATGGACTGTTACATCGCCTACTGCCCAAACGTGCTTAACATTCGTTTCTTTCGTTCGTGGGTTGACGACAATATGGTGGTTTTCGAGCCTTTCGACACCAAGCTGTTTTGCTAAGTCGGATTCAACCTTTGCCCCGCCCATGGCGAGAAAAGCTTTCGGTGCTGAATGAACGGTCCCATCTTGTAACATAACCCCTTGAAATGTCTCTTCATCATGTAAGATCGTCTCAACCTTTTCATGAACAACCAAGATGTTTTTGCTCGCTAGCTTTTGTTTGACTTCAGGAGAAAGAGGCTGCTGTTCATGGTTAATATACATCAAATTGGGCTTCCAATACGTCAGTGCTAAAGAGAGGTTTGCTCCTGCCTGACCGGAACCAATGACGATCGTATCTTGACCTCTCACTTCATAACCGTCACAATCAGGACAAAGAAAAACGTGCTTGCCGAGCATAGGATATAAAGAAGGAAAAGGTGGAATACGATCACTAATGCCAGTGGCTAATAACAATCGCTTCGCTTCAAAGGTCGTACTTTCTGTCTCGATAACAAAATGCTCAGCTTGCCTGCGAACCGAATGAACAGAACTGTCGATGAATTCAACGCCTAGTGAAGTCGCTTGTTTTCTCCCTGCTTCACGTATCGCTTGGCCACTGATGCCGTCAGGCCACCCAAGAAGATTATGGTATCTACGGCAAAGAGAGGAGCGACCACCGCCATTATCAATAATCGCCACATGGTGTTCGTATCGACCGAGTTGGATGGCTGCCTGTAACCCTGCGATACCACCGCCAACTATGACACACTCATACATCGTATCCCTACTTTCGCAAGTGTGGTAAGTGCTGTTAGTTTGTCTCGTGGGCAGGGAAGTATGCTTATCCTTTTTGAAATAGGAAAGCCGTACAGTTACCCACTAAAAACGTAGCAACCAACTACGATGAAGTGAATCAAGGTGAGCATGTCCACTGATGATCACTAATCGTAAGTGAAAACTTACTTTACTGCCAAGCATAATGCGAAAGCGATCTAACGATGTATAAGGGCAAAAAATAGCCTTAGTGCCGATGTGGCACTAAGGCTATTTGCGAAGGTTGAACGCTGCGTTAAGCTGTCCTCGCAACATGCGATCCCGAACTTCTTTTTTTCGCAACTGCTTTTGCTCCATTTTTCGTATTTCAAATGTTTGCATACCGTCTTCCATTTTGTTCGCAATGTCTATTAAACGTTCGACATCTAAAAAAGAGTATTTGCGCGTACCTCCGGGCGTTCGCTCAGGAAACACAAGTTTGCGCTCCTCGTAGTAACGAATTTTCCGTTCAGTTAACCCGGTTAACTCACTCACCATCCCAATTGTAATCACTTTTTTATCTTTATAAGACACGTGATTCAACCCCTCATTAGCGTCTTGTTCAAAATGTTCTGACCTTTGTTGATTTTTACTATAGCATAAGTGGAACAAGAGGAACAGAGGGTATGTTAGATTTTCTTACAAATAAATTGGAACGCACATGTCGGTCGTGTAAGATATAATTAATAGCCCTTGGACATAAACGGAATGAAAAAGGGGAAGATGAAAAAAGATTTTTATGATAGGATATTGTTTATAAAACAGATATAAAAACTCGGAAATAACTTTGATGGGTGGGAGAAATCGCGATGAACAAACAAGGAAAAGTTTACTTAGTAGGAGCGGGACCTGGTGATCTTCGCCTTATGACATTAAAAGGAAAAGATTGTTTACAAAAGGCCGATGTCGTACTGTATGACCGTTTAGTGAATCCGCTCTTTTTAGAGTGGACAAAACCCGAAGCGGAATTGATCTATTGCGGAAAACTGCCAGACCGCCATTTGCTTAGGCAGGAAGCGATTAATGAACTGTTAATTGAAAAGGGACGCCAAGGAAAAGTCGTCGTTCGCTTAAAAGGGGGAGACCCGAGCGTATTCGGACGAGTTGGAGAGGAAGCAGATGTGCTAAAAGAAGCAGGTTTGCCGTATGAGATCGTTCCTGGGATAACCGCAGGAATTGGCGCTTCTACCTATGCTGGAGTTCCCGTGACTCATCGGGATTATGGGGCTTCCTTTACGGTTGTAACCGGCCACGATAAATCGCCATCTGGACAACCGCTCATCGATTGGCATGCATTAGCTAACGGTATTGATACGATCGCTTTTTACATGGGGGTAAGCAACCTTCCGTACATCACGGAACAGCTTATCGCCCACGGAAGGGATCCAGAAACGTGTGTTCTATTAATCCAATGGGGAACGATCGGGAAGCAACGTGTCGTCGAAGGACGTTTAAATACAATTGTTTCAAGGGTAAAGGAGGAAGGTATCACAAACCCGGCCATTACTCTAGTCGGTAATATCGGAAAATTACGAACAGAGAAAAGCTGGTTTGAGTCGCAGCGTCTTTTTGGCCATCAAGTGTTGATCGGGAGGACGACTGCAGAGGAAGGCGGGCTAGCGAAAACTCTTATGGAGGCAGGAGCCGAAGTGTTCGAATTTCCACGTTGGCATGTAACATCGAAACCATGGGGAGTAACCCCTAATGAGGTGCAAGAGGCGGATCACCTCGTTTTCACTTCACCCCATAGTGTCCACTTTTTCTTTGAAAGCTTAACTGAACAAAGCATTGACATTCGGCACATTCGCGGCTCCTTTTTTGCAGCCTCAAAAAAATCGCTTAAAATCATTCGTTCTTTTGCCTGTACTGCGGCCCTCTTGCAAGAGTTGCCTGCTGGAGGGAAAACGATCATTTTCGGTGATGAAGAAAATGAAATGAAGCGAAAATACTCGTTCGAAGGGGCAAGCTATGTCTCGACACATCAAAAGGCATTGGTCCCTCAATCGCTTCGAACCTGTAGGCGGTTGCTTGATGAAGGACGAATTGAAACGCTTGTGTTTCCGAGTGCCGCTTCTGTCAATGCCGTAATAGACGGGCTAGAGCAATGCGGGGAATCCGTTGGGACGTTATCGCAAGCTAAAACGGTTATTACGTTCGGACCGGAGTCCTCAAAAGCGGCGAAAGAAGCAGGATTTCAAGTGGACATTCAATTAGAAGCTCCTTCTGCTCAATTGCTAATTGAAACGTTGGAAGCGGTAAGAGTATAGGGGGTGTTTCAGTGAAAGGAATTGTTTATATCGGTCATGGAAGCCGAGTAGAGGAGGGCAATGAGCAACTGCGCGCATTTGTGAAAAAAGCGATTGAGCGCAAAAGGGATATTCCGATTCAAACCATTGGTTTTATTGAGCTAGCTGAGCCATCGATTGAAGAGGCGATCGATGAATGTGTAGCAATGGGCGCTACTGATATCGCGATCGTTCCCGTTCTCCTTTTAGCAGCTGGTCATGCAAAGGTGGATATTCCACAAGAAATTGAACGAGCAGAAAAGAAGTATCCTGAAGTGACATTTTCATATGGACGGCCATTCGGTGTGGAGACCGTCATTGTCGATGTGTTGAAGCAGCGACTTGAAGCAGTAGGATTAAAACATGTGAACGGTCTCCCTACCTATGATGATCGAGAAGAAGCGACGATCCTCCTCGTAGGACGGGGAAGTAGTGATCCAGATGCGAATAGCGATTTAGTTAAGATTTCTCGCCTTTTATGGGAGCATGTCCCCGTCATGGAGGTAGAAGTTTGTTTTTTAGCGGCAACCCGTCCGTCTTTAGATGAAGGACTAGAAAAAGTTATCCGCTTAGCAGGTAAAAAGGTGTATCTTTTGCCGTACCTGCTCTTTTCTGGTGTTCTCATGAACAGTCTGCAAGCGAAAGTGAATGAATTAAATGAAACATCATCAGATAAAGAATTTTTGCTGTGCCATTACCTTGGCTTTGATGATCAGCTTGTCAATATACTTGTAGAGCGCGTGGATGAAGTGTTGGAACATAAAATAAGCGGGAATCCCGATCTATATCACGATCGTCTATCGAAGCAAGCGAATGGAGTCGAAGGTTTATGACGGTTCCTGTCATGCTGAACGTGCAAAATCGATCGGTTGTTTGTGTTGGTGGAGGAGAAGTTGCAGTAAGGAAAGTAAGATCTTTTGTCAAGGAAGGGGCACATATGACCGTCGTGTCCCCCTCATTGCACGAGCAGCTTCGGCCCTATGCAGATAATGGTCAGATCGTCTGGAAGAAGAAAAAGTTTCAACCCATTGACTTAGCTGATGCTTGGTTCGTGCTTGCTTGTACGAATGATCGTGCGCTAAACGAGCAAGTGGCCATCATAGCGAATAAAAACAAACAGTTGTGTTATGTGGCAGATGACCCTCAGAGCAGTGATGTGACGTTTCCTGTCGTGAAGCATAAAGGAGCGATAACGGTTGCCTTATCTACTGGAGGGGCCAGTCCAACGCTTGCGAGAACACTTCTTGAGGAGATCGTATCTCATATGCCGGATGATATGGACGAGATTTTAGTATTTTTAGCAGAAGCTCGTGTAAAAGTGAAACAAAGAATTGCGGATGAGTCGGTACGTAGAGAGCTATTAAAGAAATTGGCTACCTCGGCTGTTTACCACCAATCAGATCGCTATGTTTGGCTTGAGGAGCAGATTAAAACCTATACAGACACATTCGGTGGAAACGATAAACAATGAAGTGAAAGGGAATCTTATCAATGAATCGAGTGCGATTGAGAACAGCGAAGCAGAAGCGGACTATAAGCGTTTATTCGAATTAATGTATGTAGCAGAGGACCAACAATGGCGTGAATACAACGGCCCCTATTTTCCGTTTGAAGAGGAAACGTACGAGACATTTTACGAATCAAAGAAAAAAGCTTTTGCTGAAGGACGATTAAAGCTGATCGACGTTAACGGTGCCATTATCGGAACGGTCAATTATTATTGGGAGTATCAGCCGACACGTTGGCTCGAAGCTGGTATCGTGATCTATGACTCTACGTTTTGGAATGTAGGCTACGGCACGGAAGCCTTCAAACAATGGATCACAGAGTTGTTTGCTAACGATCCGGAAATCGCGCGAGTTGGCTTTACGACATGGTCAGGGAATCCAGGAATGATGAAGATCGGTGAAAAGCTCGGGATGATGTTAGAGGCTCGGTTGCGAAAGGTAAGATACCATCGAGGAACATATTATGATCAAATTCGTTACGGCGTGTTAAGGGAAGAATGGAAAAGTAGATGAACGCCTCTAAAAACTTGGCATACGTTCCACGTGCTATAATGAAAGAAAAAAATGGTACCAATGTGAAAATGATGAAATCACAGGGTGGGTCCGTTTCTGTTTTGAGGAGATGAACATGAAAACAAAGCTTAGGGGAATCATATTGCTTATTAGTTTGTGTCTCATTTGTGTTGGATGTAGCACTAGTATGGCTTCCGATCAAATGACAGTCAAGCGACTAGAGCCGAAAACCAATTTAGAAGAACGATTGCTGTCGGCTATAGGGAGTCCGCTTTTGTTTGAAATTGATCACTTACCGGTAGAAAAAAAGTTGAGTTTGGAGTTGAATTCTATGAAAACGGGGAAATGGTTGGCGACGCTGAAGCAATTGGCTTGTTGACCGATGGAACAGAAGAGGAAGTGATCGACTCGCTCCAGCTTTTGTTTCAGTTAAATGAGAGTGGGGAAGAACACTACTCTTCGAAAGTGGTTGCTTTTGACGAGGTCGGTGGGACTTATACAGGTTATGGAGGTAACACGAACATTTCACTTGATGGAAGATGGCTCAGTGGCTATATCGTCGAGGAAAAGGTGCCGCTTGAAAAAGGAAACAAACAATATTTAGGCTACATTGCTCAAAATGATAGTGATACGATTTCAACCCTGTCAATTGATGAGGAAGTGAAGCTAGAAGACGAAGTAGGAAGATACGATCGTATACTACTTTATTACGTTCTGATCGAGTAATAAATGAGGAGGATGACCGAGTCATTCGTACAATATGAGGCGAATTTGCTGAATGCCCACCGTCAGTAATGGAGAGAGGCTAGTATCCGCGAACAATGGAAATAAGCGGTGCTAGCCAATTTTGCATTGACGAGTGGGCTATGTTAGTTTTAGAATGTTCTAAAATGTTGAAAAAAATTCGTCTTCAAAAGGTGTTGATGAACTGCAAATGTCACTCCATTTGAACGGCAGAAAAAGAGAAATCGATAGGAGATGGAGAGTAGCATGAAAGTAACGAAGTTTGGTGGAACATCCGTTGCGAGTGCAGAGCAAATTCGCAAGGTGGCTACGATTGTAGCAGATGATGTGGAGCGTAAAATTGTCGTCGTTTCAGCTCCTGGGAAGCGGCATTCAAGCGATACAAAGGTGACGGATTTGTTAATTCGTTTAGGAGAAACGTACTTAGAAAAGGGATATGCGAATGAGGAGCTAGAGGCGGTTTTACGACGGTATGAAGAAATTGCTAAAGGGTTGGAGCTCGGCCAAGAGATCATTGATCAAATTGCGAACGATTTACACACAAGGCTAACCTTTAACCAAAGCAACCCCGGTGCATTTATGGATCAACTCAAGGCAAGCGGGGAGGACAACAACGCGAAGTTAATTGCTGCCTATTTGCAAACCAAAGGAATGAATGCAGTCTATGTAAGCCCAAAGGAGGCCGGCCTGTTGGTCAGTGATGAACCTGGAAACGCCCAAGTGTTACCTGAGGCGTATGACCATTTAAAAAAGCTTCGTGAACGTGACGAAATGATCGTATTCCCAGGTTTTTTTGGTTTTTCTCCAGACGGAGCTCTCGTCACATTTCCGCGAGGAGGCTCGGACATTACTGGAGCGATTTTGGCCGCTGGGGTGAAAGCGGAACTGTATGAGAATTTTACAGACGTGGATTCCGTGTTTGCTGCGAACCCAAATGTCGTTGAAAGTCCGGCGCAAATTCGGCGCATGACTTATAGAGAAATGCGGGAGCTTTCCTATGCGGGCTTTTCCGTCTTTCATGATGAAGCGTTAATTCCAGCATTTCGGCAAAAGATTCCCGTTTGTGTGAAAAACACGAACAATCCTAGCTCACTAGGAACAATGATTCTAGCAGAGCGAGAGTACTTTTTAAATCCTGTCATCGGGATTGCGGCAGATAAAGGGTTTGCGACTATTTATGTTCGCAAATATTTAATGAACCGTGAAATAGGGTTCGGGCGTCGGCTGTTGCAAATTATTGAAGATGAAGGCCTTTCATATGAGCATATCCCGTCAGGAATTGATGATGCCTCGGTCATTCTTCGGCAGGAGCAACTGACGGATGAAATCGAGCATCGGATATTAGCACGAATAAAAGAGGAGCTTTGTGTCGACGATGTGTTTGTTGAAAAGGATTTTGCTATGGTGATGATCGTTGGTGAAGGAATGCATAACACTGTCGGCATTTCAGCACGAGCCACGGCTGCGCTTGCTAGAGCTCATGTCAACATTGAAATGATTAACCAAGGATCGTCTGAGGTTAGTTTAGTGCTTGGCATACACGAGAAAGACGCCGATGCGGCCGTCCGTGAATTGTATGAAGAATTTTTCGGTGGTGCCGAGGAAACGGTTCAATAAAAGGAAGCTCTGTCGATCAAAGACAGAGCTTCTTTTGTATCATCATTTCGATTGTTTAAGCAAGCTTTTTAGCTCGGCTACGTCTTTTCTTAAGGCTGAGATTTCTTGTTTTAACCCATCGGCTTCACCATCTTCCTCATCGTCCGTTAACTCTGCTTTTTCAACGTTATTGACGATTACACCGATAAACAAGTTAAAGATGATAAACGTACCGATTAAGACAAAGCTGACAAAATAAAGCCAAGACCACGGAACTTCGGCAAAAATTGGTCGCATGACGCCGCTCGCCCATGACTCTAGCGTGACCACTTGGAACAATGTTAACAAACTAAGCTGTAAATTACCGAAATATTCAGGCGACACATGCTGAAATAACATCGTCCCGATAACGGCAAAAATATAGAAGAAAATGCTCATCAAGATTAAGATGTTTCCTAACGCCGGGATCGTCATCACCAACGCATCAACTAACCTGCGCAACGATGGAACAACTGAGATGGCCCGTAGTACCCTGAGAACCCGTAAAATACGGAGAACCGTCACAAATTGAGCACCTGCAAATATATGACCTGCGGCTACAATTAAGAAATCAAACCAATTCCATGAACTTCGAAAAAAAGCTGATTTCGGATTCGAAGCTAAAAAGCGCATCGCAATTTCAATCGTGAAGATCCAGAGAAGAACAAGATCTATTCGATAGAATAACCATTTATGATCAGCATAAATACGTGGATAGGTTTCGATTCCAACGATAAGGGCATTAAAAAGAATTAACGCGATCACCGTAAACGTAAACGCCCGATGATTCACGATTTTTTGCATTTTACTAGTGAAACTGTTCTGTTTCTGTCTAGCTTCCATTTTCAATGATCCACTCCTTTAATCTACTTGCACTCGTTCTATTTTACTAGAATTTAAGAAAACAGAAAAGGTTCGGATCTCCTCTGTTTCAATAAACATTTATTCTTAACGTTCCATACTCTAGCAAAGGTGAGGGGTACGCATGACTAAAGGGGAGCTGAGCTACAGATTTCATTAAAATAGTTAGAATTTGGCGAGGGCGAACAAGTGAACATAGCTAGACTCGGGCACATTTAATTAGCCCAATCCGCTGGGGATCAAATAACTTATATTCAGGTGGGTCGTTATGCTTTCCCTTGATCGTTTTTCAACTTACACAGATGGACTTGATCTAGAAATCGACCGTGTCAAATCATGATCAATTCAAATAAAAAGTGAAGGCCGTATAGAGGGATAGACATGGATTCGAATGGACTTCAAGGAAAACGAACGTACGTTCTTGAAATCGAATGTACGTTCGTGTATACTGGAGTTAAAGAGAACGAGGTGAGAAGACATGGAAAAGTTACTCAGACGAAGTGTGCAAGAACAACTAATTCTCGCTGCGATTTATCAATCTTGCTCTGGTGAATTTACGCAGCGAAAGCTATTGGTAAAGTCATTTAACGATACCCATGTGGTGGCATATTGTTTCTTGCGTAAGCAAACGCGCATGTTCAAACGGGATCATTTTTTATCGGTTCAGCCGGATCATTCAAACGTTTCTCGTCCTGCTTGGTAAACAAAAAGAACCACCTGTTGGTCGATGGTTCATTTATAATGAAGATCTACTTTTTAATTTCCAATGAAGGGGTGGAACCGAGTTCACGTGAACGATTTATGGCTGCAGTGATAGCTTCTTCGATTGCTTGCTGCATTTGCTGCTGTTCAAGAACGCGAAGACCTGCCTCTGTGGTCCCCCCTGGGCTCATCACTTCCTTATATAATTCCTCTGCCGTTTTCGATGTTTGCTCAAGTCGTTTGCCAGTCCCAATAAGCGTCTGGGAGATGAAGGCTTTCGCTTCGCTTTCTGTAAGCCCAGATTGTACCGCCGCTCGCTCCATTGCTTCTACCATGTAATAAAAGTAGGCGGGACCGCTACCGGCAAGTCCCGTGACAGCGTCAAGTTTATCCTCCGTTACTTCTGTCACTGTACCGATGGCCGTAAATATAAGGGTCGCTAGCTTTACATGAGAGGCGTTAGCATACCGGCCACCGCACAATCCTGTGGCGGATGCCCCGACTTTTGCTGATGTATTTGGCATCGTTCGGACAACAGGTACCTCATGTGCAAGCAACGTTTCGATGTAGGAGGTCGTTGTGCCCGCGAGTACGGAAATAAACAGCTGTTTCTCTGTTATTTCGCCGCGAATTTCTTCAATCGCCTCTTCAATGTTTTTTGGCTTCATCGCTAGAAATATGATCGTTCCTTGGCGTACAGCTTCTTGGCGATTTTGCGTGGTGCAAATCCCATAACGATCTTCGAGTTTTGTTAGCTTTGCTTCATCACATAGGTTTGTGGCGATCACTTGGGAAGGGAGAAGGAGCTTTTTAGACAAAAGCCCGGCAATGATGGACTCGGCCATAGAACCAGCCCCTAAAAAGGTGATCTTATGATCTTGTAGCATCGTTCATTCACCTACTTTTTGATTTGTCCTGTACCATGCACCACATATTTGCTTGATGTCAGGGCGCGTAAACCCATTGGCCCACGAGCATGTAGCTTTTGTGTACTGATGCCGATTTCTGCTCCAAACCCAAATTCAAAGCCATCGGTAAAACGGGTGGAGGCGTTATGATAGACTGTTGTAGCATCGACATTGGTTAAAAACTTACGTACGTTGGCATCCGTTTCACTTACGATGGCTTCCGAATGCTTTGAACCGTAGCGATCAATGTGAGCGATGGCTTCATCCACAGAGTTGACGATTTTCATTGCCACCTGCAAGTCTAAATATTCAGTTCCCCAATCGGACTCATCTGCCGGTTTTACGAATGGCGCGACGGCTTTTATTTGTTCATCTCCTGCAATTTGTACTTCTTTTATACGCAACTCTTCTATTAATTTGCTTACATGTTCCTTTGCCCATGCGCTGTGTACTAAAATTGTTTCTGCTGCATTGCAGACAGAAGGGCGCTGTGTTTTCGCGTTGACTGCAATCGCAACTGCCATTTCTGGGTCAGCAGATTCGTCGATATACACATGACAGTTTCCAACACCTGTTTCTAATACAGGGACCGAGGCTTCTTTTACAACTGACTGAATTAAATTTGCCCCACCACGTGGAATGAGAACATCCAAATAGTCATTTAGCTTAAACATCTCTTTCGCTGTTTCCCGGGACGTGTCTTCTAAAAGTTGAACGGCGTCCTTTGGAATCACATTTGCAGCTTCCAGTCCGCGATGAATGACAGAGACGAGTGCTTTGTTGGAATGGAGTGCAGAAGAACTACCGCGCAGAAGGACAGCGTTCCCTGATTTTAAGCAAAGAACGGAGGCATCCACTGTGACATTAGGACGGGCTTCGTAAATCATCCCAATGACCCCGAGTGGGACACGTACCTGCCGAATGTTCAAGCCATTTGGACGAGTAAACTCATCGATTTGTTCCCCGATTGGATCATCTAACGCGATCACTTGCTCTACACCTTCCGCCATTGCTTGAACCCGTTCATCCGTTAGTAATAAACGGTCGAGTAACGTTTGACTGATTCCCGCACGTTGACCAGCTTCGATATCTTTTTGATTTTCTTCGATTAAGTATGTGCGTTCTACCAAAAGCTGATCTGCAATTTGTTTTAGCGCACGGTTTTTTTCTTCAGTTGTCAATATAGCCAATTGTTTACTCGCTTGTTGGGCCTGTTTTGCTTTCTCAATCAATTCACTCATGATTCATTCAACTCCTTTTCTTGTATGACTAATTGGTCACGATGGACCACCTCATCCCGCACGAGTGGGATCAACTGTTTGGCTTCATCACTTTTTCTTCCTTGAACTTTTCGTAGCTGCTCAGAAGAAAGCGTGACTTGGCCTTTCGCAATGACTTTGTTTTGTTCATTCCATATGTGGACCACATCTCCCGCTTGAAACGTCCCGTGCACGGAGGTAACACCCGCTGGAAGTAAACTCTTTCCTTCATTCATTATCGCCCGTTCAGCCCCTTGATCGATCCGAACTACGCCACTTACGGGGGAGTGAAGACGAATCCATTGCTTTGTCTTTCCTTCCATTAAATCGCCCGTATTACCTACATACGTGCCATCTCCCTTGCCTGAGAGGATGTCAAGTAATGCATGTTCTCCGCTCGCTTTTCCGATAAACACGTCTACTCCAAGCGATAGCGCCGTTTGTGCTGCTGCTACCTTTGACTTCATCCCCCCAGTCCCAACGTTCGATCCTGCTTCTCCACCCATTTGCAACATTTCATCAGGAATCGTCGGGAGGTATTGATAGCGTTTTGCATTCGGATGCGTTTTAGGGTTAGCGTCATATAGCCCATTGACATCTGTCAAAATGCAAAGGGTGTGGGCATGGATCAATCCGCTCACAAGGGCAGAAAGCATATCATTGTCACCAAACGTGAGCTCGGCAATCGAAGTGGAGTCATTTTCATTAATGATTGGCAGAGCCCTACGCTTTAATAGCTCCATTAAGGCGGAATAGGCGTTTGTATACTGCGTTTGATTTTGAAAATCTTTTCGGGTCAAGAGAAGCTGGGCAGCAATAATTCCGTGTTGATGAAAACGTTCCATATAATGCTGCATAAGCAACGCCTGCCCGACGGCCGCTGCCGCCTGTTTACCGGCCATGGTCGTTGGTCGAACAGGGTATCCGAGCCGAGAAAAGCCCGCCGCTACTGCCCCAGAAGAAATGAGGATCACTTCATGCCCAGCTTTACGCAGGTTAACGATGGCACGAACATAGCCTTCTAGTTTCTCTAAATCAAGCGCTCCTTGTTTCGTCGTAAGCGAACTACTTCCAATTTTGATTACGATCCGTTGTCTTTTCATGCCACTTCCCCCAGTTTTCATTCGATCACAAAAAACCTCCGTCCCTAAAAAAGGACGGAGGTTGGATATCCGCGGTACCACCTTTTGTTGGCATAATTGCCCACTCTACTCTCATAACGCGAGACACGTCCAGCTTTTCACTGGTAGCTCAAGGGTAGGTTCAGCACATTCAGAGGCAACGGTCCTTTCAGCCTGTGGGTCCCGCTCTCTGACTGCATGAATGGATGCTTACTAATCCCTCTCATTGCCTGCAATTTTTAATTGTGCTTATTATAAAACGGGGGAATCCTGTAGTCAAGGGGCTATCAGATAATTCAAATAAAATAGGTCGTCCCCATGAACTTTCGTCAACAAATGGAGAAATGATCAGCCAAAAGAACGAAATGATTTTCAATTTGTTCTGAAAACGTTTTATAAGATTCACAAGACGTTCAATTTTCGTTATGATATAGGGACTGCCATATGGAGGAGAGAAGCATGAGAAAGAAAACAATCTTTATTACGGGTGCTTCCAGTGGACTAGGACGACAGCTTGCCATTGACTTTTCGTGGGAAGAGACGGTGTTATGTTTGTTTGCCCGTTCTCAAGAACGTTTAGAAAATGTCCAGCGAATTGTTGTCGAAAACGGAGGCGAAGCCCATATTTATCCCGTAGATTTGGCTGATCCACAGTCGATAGATCGCTCGTTTGCAGAAGCCATCAGCGCCGTTGGTGTGGTTGATGTACTAATAAATAACGCCGGTTACGGTGTGTTTGAACCTTTCTGTGATAGTCAGATGGATGAGAATGAACGGATGTTTCGTGTCAATGTATTCGGCTTGATGCGAGCAACAGCCGCTGTCTTACCGACGATGCGTGAACAAGGAAGCGGTCATATTATTAACATTGCGTCCCAAGCTGGAAAGATTGCTACAGCCAAATCAGCTATTTACTCTGCAACAAAGCATGCCGTTTTAGGATTTACAAACAGCCTGAGAATGGAGTTGAAAGGGACAGGGATTCATGTCTCAGCTGTGAATCCAGGACCGATCCAAACGCCATTTTTTGATCAAGCAGACAAGGAAGGCGGATATACTTCTAAAGTTCAGCGAATCATGCTCGATCCAGAAGATGTATCAGAAAAAATTGTGCAATTAACGAAAAAGCCAAAGCGCGAATTAAACCTACCTTGGTGGATGAACATTGGGGCTACTGCTTATCAGGTTGCGCCCCGTCTATTGGAGCTTTTAGCAGGGAAGCAATTTCGTCAAAAGTAAGGGTTCCTGTAAAGATGGAATAGCAACAATCATAAATAATAGTATGGAGATCTTCATCCGATTGTTCTTTGTATTGCTGGCATACATAATCGGTGAGGATCTTTTGTTCGTTTGCACTCAAAGGCATCGTTTCAGATGGTGAAAAGGTTTCCAACACACGTTTAATCTTTTTATCGATAAAAATTTGTTCCATAATCGTCTCCACTTCCCATTTAAGCCATTGGTCTATTCATTATAGCAAAACGTACCCTCGTTAGGTCTTTATTACATTTAAGAAAAAATGATCAACACATTTGGGTGGATCGCTGAATAAAATACGGTGTGAAAACTTTACGATCATGATGTGATTGAAACGACCCAAAGGGGCTGATTAGACAGATGTGTGGAATTACAGGCTGGGTAGATTGGCGACGCAACTTGCAAAATGAGACGGAAACGATCAAACAGATGGCGGAAACGCAAACACATCGAGGGCCCGATGATTTGAACGTTTGGACAGAGAAGCATGCTGCCTTAGGTCACTCGCGGCTCATTGTCGTTGATCCGGAAGGCGGTTGTCAGCCGATGATGAGGGAGAGGAATGGCAAACGCTATACGATCGTGTATAACGGCGAATTATACAATACAGAAGATTTACGGAAAGAGCTTATAGTAAAAGGTTACCAGTTTCAAGGCCATTCGGATACGGAAGTATTACTCGTGTCTTATATCGAATGGGGTTACCAATGTGTGGAGAAGTTCAATGGCATTTTTGCGTTTGCGATTTGGAATGATAAAGATCAGAGCTTGTTTATGGCCCGCGACCGATTAGGGGTAAAGCCGCTATTTTATACTGTTCGCCATGGATTTTTACTTTTTGCAACTGAGATAAAAGCGCTGCTTGCTCATCCTGAAATCGAGCCGGTTCTTACCGAAGAAGGGCTATCGGAAGTGCTCGGGCTTGGGCCATCACGTTCACCGGGTAATGGCGTTTTTGATGATATTCAAGAGTTGCGACCAGCTCATCTTTTGACATACGATCGCAATGGGGCAAAAGTGAGCCGTTATTGGAGATTAAAATCAATGGCTCATTCTGAAGATGCGATGGAAACGGCCGCCCATCTTCGCGACTTATTAGAAGATACTGTCGAACGTCAGCTATTTGCAGATGTTCCAGTTGGAATGTTTCTTTCGGGTGGAGTCGATTCGAGTGCTTTAACGGCAATTGCGGCGCTGATTTACGAGCGAGAAGGGAAGGGCCCGATTCGGACGTACTCGATTGATTATGACGAAAATGATAAGTATTTTAAAGCGAATGACTTTCAACCGAATGCCGATGGACCTTGGGTTGAAAAAGTTTCAACTACTTTTCGAACGAACCACCACAATGCTGTCATCTCGATCGAGGAGTTGGCTAATCAATTAAAGCGAGCGGTAGAGCTTCGTGACTTACCTGGAATGGCCGATGTAGACTCTTCATTGTATTGGTTTTGTAAGCAAATCAAAAAAGATGTTACCGTTGGCTTATCGGGTGAATGTGCTGACGAAATTTTTGGTGGGTATCCTTGGTTCCATAAGCCAGAGGTCATGAATTTTAATGGGTTTCCTTGGATGAGATCAGCGGATGAACGTCAGGAGCTTCTTCATGAACGATGGCGCCAAAAGTTAAATTTGCCCAAATACGTTCATGATCGTTATAAAGAAACGATTGCCGAAACGCCTCGCTTCGAAGAGGACACACCGGAAGAAGCGCGACGCAGGGAAATTTCGTATTTGAACATGGTCTGGTTTATGACAACGCTTCTTGATCGGAAGGATCGAATGAGCATGGGAGCGAGCTTAGAAGTGCGAGTTCCATTTTCTGACCATCGAATTGTAGAATACGCTTGGAACATTCCGTGGGAAATTAAACAATTTGGAGGGAGAGAGAAGGGCATTTTACGAAAAGCGTTGGAAGGCATCCTCCCAGATGAAGTGTTATACCGGAAAAAAAGTCCTTATCCGAAAACGCACCATCCAAAATACACGAAAATGGTCCAGCAAGAGATGGAACGAATTCTCGGTCAAAGCGATAGCCCCCTCTTTGATGTAGTGAACCGGAAAAAGTTAAAAGAGTTAGCCGAAACTGGTGGCAAGGCATTAACGACACCTTATTTTGGGCAGCTTATGACAGGCCCGCAGCTCCTTGCCCACTTCATCCAAATGGAGCATTGGCTTAAGCATTACAATATCAAATTAATTGGTTAACGATTGTGCCCCCTCGTTTGTTGAAAAACGAGGGGCTTTTGCTGCGTTTTGGTAGTTCTTTAGTTGTATTAGGAGGAACAGACGAATACATACTTTAGTTTTATTAATAGATTGGTTTGACTAAGATTGTGTGGTATAATTTGCTCATACAAAAATGAATAGTTATTCATTTAGTGGGGGGATAATATTGGATCAGCATGTAGAGGTTGTCATGGAGCGCAATCGTTTACTCGTAAAATTAATATGGTTTATGTTCGCGTTAGGGTTAGTGAGCAATTTTGTCAGCCGAGTGCCTCAAGAAGGAATAATTGCATATGTCATTACAGGGGTGGTACTTGGACTGGCCATCACATTCTTAACCTTTAGCGGAAAAGTTCCTCTGTTTATTCCGTATATGGTCACCGTTTGTTATGGTATTTTAACATTTGTGATTGGAATGACTTCTCCAAAACTATCAAATTACTTACTCGTTTTTATTAGTTTAGCGATCGTCGCTCTTTATCACCAGTTTCGTGTCATTGCTTTATCTGGTGTTATCGGACTTTTATTAACAAATTATTTTTTCTTTACGTTACGTGATTCTATGTTTGTCGGTTTAGATGAACAAGTGCTATTTTCGTTAAATTTATACGTTCTTTTATTGACGGTCATTTTAATGGCACAGGCGAAGATTGGGGAGCAAATGAGAGCGAAAGTGGAAGCCGATCATGCCCTTGTTGTGGAGGAAAAAAAGAGAACTGAGCAACTTCTTGATCGTGTCGCAGAGACATCTCATGTCATCGAAACATTCTCAGAAAAAGTATTGAGTGAAATGGAGAAAACGAAAGATGTATCCCAAGAGCTTGTCGGTGCCTTTAACGAAGTATCGCAGGGAGTGGAACAGCAATCGGGCAGCATCACGGAAATGAAGGAGACGATGCTGAAGCAAGACCAAGCGGTTAGCCAAATGGCCGAAGTATCTGAATCAACGAAAAAGCTGGCGAAGCAGGGAAAAGAAAAAAGTGAAGAAAGTTATACAAACATGCTTGGATGGTCTAAAGAGGTCACAGAGCTTCAAGCGACCGTCGACGAAACGTTAACGACGATTCTAGGCTTGAGCAAAAAATCTCAGCAAATTACGTCGATTGTCGAGACCGTTAATCAAATTGCTGAACAAACGAATTTACTCGCATTGAATGCAGCGATTGAAGCAGCACGTGCGGGAGAGCAAGGAAAGGGTTTTTCCGTTGTTGCCGAAGAAGTACGCAAACTAGCGCAAGATTCCCAAGCAGCGACTCAACAAGTGAATGCTATCCTAGGCGATATTCAAAAAATGACGGGAGCGATCTCGGAAAAAATGATGAACAGTAAAACCGTAACGGACAAAGGGGTCGAACGGGCGACAGGAATGCTTGAAAGCCTAACGATTTCCGAGCAAATGATGTCGTCCATTGCTTCGGATTGCGAGCTTCTTGATGATCGTCTATCTTTATTGAGTAAGTCTCAAATGAGCTTGACGGAGGAGATCGTCTCTGTTCAATCGGTGACACAGCAATCTCAAGCGATGGTGGAAGAAGTATTTGCTAGTGTGGAGCAGCAAAATCAAGCGATTCAAAATGTGACGAAGCAGCTTGAGGAGCTCAATCAATTGAACGGGCGATTAGTTGCCTCTCTTTCGCAAACGGAAAACATATCTCCTGATGAAAAATGATTTTACAAAAAGTTAACCTTTCGCCAGCTTAGCTTTCCGCTGTATAGTAAAAAGAGACAAGCCGGTTTTGAATTTTTTCAGGTGGGGGGGAAAGGTATGACAAAGCGGATCGTTTTAGTAACAGGAGCGGCACAAGGGATTGGTACTGAGATCGCGGCAGCGTTTGCAGCGGCTGGAGATCGGGTCATTCTTGCAGATGTCAATGATAATAAAGGGCATGAGGCGGCTGAACGAATCAAGCAAAATGGAGAGGCGCGATTTATACATTGCGACGTAAAAAACATTAGTGAGATTAACCATTTGTTCGCTCAAATCAGAGGCGAGGAAGGTAGTCTTGATGTCCTCATAAACAATGCTGGGATTTCCATCTGGAAAAAGCTCTTTGACGTCACAGAGGAAGCATGGGATGAAGTGATTCACACGAACGTAAGGAGTGTATTTTTCTGTTCTCAACAGGCAGCACGGCTCATGAAAAAAGGTGGAGGTGGAGCGATTATTAATATTGCCTCCACTCGCGCGTTCATGTCTGAGCCTGATTCCGAGATGTACGCTGCAGCGAAAGGAGGAGTCATTGCTTTAACCCACGCTTTGGCCGCCTCTCTTCAGCCTTATAATATACGTGTAAACTCCATTAGTCCCGGTTGGATCCATACGGGAAAAAGGGAGGAGCTTCGTCCAATTGATCATAAGCAGCATTTTTCTAATCGGGTTGGAACCCCAGCAGATATTGCCTCTGCGTGCTTATTTTTGGCGAGTAACGAACAACAATTTATCAACGGTGAAAATCTAATCATTGATGGAGGAATGACGAAGAAAATGATTTATGAACCATAAGATCGGATGGTTAATTTGAGAAAAGGTGGGGAAAGTAGTTCATGAAGGAGAGATGTTTCATGACCAAACAATACCCATCAAGTCAACCACCGCAACATCAGATGAAACAACCGGGCATTGAGCAAGAGATGAACCCTCGTCCAGTTTTTGATCGGGCAGATTACCGAGGGAGCGGAAAATTGTCAGGAAAGGTAGCTCTCATTACAGGAGGGGATAGTGGGATTGGCCGGGCAGTTGCAGTTGCCTTTGCCAAGGAAGGTGCAAAAGTCGCTATTTCTTACTTAGATGAACACGGGGACGCGAATGAAACAAAGCAGTATGTGGAACAGATTGGCGGAGTGTGCCACTTGCTTCCAGGGGATGTGTGTGAAGAGGCTATCTGTCAACAAATCGTTCAAGAGACTGTTAACCAATTTGGACGTTTGGACATTGTCGTCAATAACGCAGCAGAACAGCATCCACAAGCAGGGCTTGAAGCGATCGATTCCACTCAGTTAGAACAAACGTTCCGCACGAATGTATTTTCCTTTTTTTACACAACGAAAGCGGCCCTTCCTCACTTGCAGCAAGGGGCTTCCATCATTAATACAACGTCCATCACAGCCTATCAAGGAAGTAAGGACTTAATTGATTATGCGTCCACCAAAGGAGCGATCGTTGCCTTTACTCGTTCCTTGTCAGAATCGATCGTTGGACAAGGGATTAGAGTTAATGGTGTCGCGCCAGGACCAATTTGGACCCCGCTCATTCCAGCAAGCTTTGACGCACAAAAAGTGGCACAGTTTGGCAGTGATACACCGATGAAGCGTGCGGGGCAGCCTGAAGAATTAGCCGCTGCCTACGTTTATTTGGCATCAGATGACTCATCATATGTCAGCGGTCAGGTTCTTCATGTAAATGGTGGAGTTATCGTCAATGGATAAAAGCTTGGGGTGTTAAGCCCCAAGCTTTTGCTCGTTAAAGAAGTTTTTTTGTAAACGACTAAAGCATAAGAAAAACAACAGGTTTCGCTAAAGGGCTTGGCGATAAGTGTTAAACCTCGTCTGAGGAAGGGGGGGCATATTCAAACAGCCCACGGCCAACTTTGCGAATGTTACGATCAACCGACATGACTTTTTTCATGACGTAATCAACGCTCGCCCATTTCAATAAACCATTTCCTTTAAGCATTTCCTTCATTTCTTTGCGAGTAACAGGCTCCCGTCGCTCCATTAAAAAGCTTTTTATCTGTTGGTGGACTTCTTCAATGCTTCGTTCTTCTTGGAAAGAAGTTGTCGCCAGATTGGTCCCTGTGTTTTTTTCTTTGGGAGGCATATCATTTAAGATTGATTGGATTGGAGGAGATGATTCAATCATTTGTTGAATGTCTTTCCAAATTTGCTCTTTGTTATCTTCATCTAATGGATTAACGTCGGTAGGCAACTCGATCTGCCGTTCAACATTATCTAGTTCCCTAATTCGATTAAGTAAAAATAAGGTTTCTTTCGATAGACGGTCTTTTTCTTCTTGTATCTCCTTTAAACGTTGTTTAATCGCCTCTCGTTCGGTAAACATAACATCACACCACACCTTTAGTAGCTTTCAGATCATATATTATTAATATACTATATTTAAGACAGATTGGGTATACTTACTACTATAAATAAGTCACGATTTTCCTGAGAATCGTGAAAAATTAAACGGATAAATAGGCCGAAAGAATCTTGATGGGAAAATGATGGAAAGAAAGTAGAAAGCAGGGACCTGTGGAGGACCCTGCTGATCTAAAGGGGGTGTTCTAGAAGTTCGAAAAGGAAAGTGTCTCAGCTATTGTTTATGAAGAGGCTCGTCTTATTTTTAAGACGCCACCCGTTTTGAGCTAAGAGTAGAAGGGCTTGCTACGGCTTCTTTGCTTGTTTTACGGAAAGCACAGTAAGAAAAGAGAATGGCGATACATAGATACCCGAGTGAATAATCAGGAGCCGCGTTAAATGATAGCTCTGGAGCATGCATAAACCCAGCAAATGAAAGCCCGGCACCTATCAGAGAAAAGACGGCTGCCTTTATAAATTGTTTATCAATAATACATACAGCAATGGCTCCGAGGATGATCGCAGTGAACATCGCCCCTTGACCGAGAGGCACAATGCCTTCAGAAATCCCTTGAACCACTTCTCCTGCGTTGTTATTAAATCGAGTCATCACATAATTCGCTACATATGGAAGCATTGCTAGTGCTACAGCAGGATAATATTTTCGATCATTGGAATCGAAAGCGGTGACGACCATTGACATGCCGACGAAAACAAGAATTGGTGCGACAGCCGCAAGTGGAATCAATTCCGATAATGCAGCGATGACTCCCGTTACAGCAGTTATGGCAAATACGAGTGCGTTTAAAATGCTATATCCACGCCCTGCACCCATCCATTTGGAGCCGACAGTTGCGATATAAACCGTCGTTGGAAACAGTCCGCCAAAAACAGCTCCGATCATCGTACCAACGCCGTCTACGGCTTGACATTCCCGAACATCATAAGAGTCTCCCGCTGCCGCCATCGCATCTACGTTATTCATCGTTTCAATCGCATTATAGATCGTAATAGGCAGCAGTATAGCTAACAGTCCAACTAAAGGGCCGAACAAGTAACCGAAGCCTTCAAAAGCACCGAGTGACGGAAGGATTGGGTAAAGTCCAATGTTGGCTAAACTGTCTTGGAGTGTGTTTGCTGATTGATAGCCGAGAACAAATGCAAGAACTGTACCAATAATGACAGCGCATAACGACGGAGGGATGTTAAAAGGTAACGTCACTTTCCCTACGACACCAAGCAATATAATCGCAAGTGCGACAAGACCAAGAACAGGGATTGAAAAAACTTGAAAGAGCATTTCTCCTGCAATAAAGGTAACAGCTACGCCCGCCAGTGCACCAAGCATAGCTGGACGAGGGAGATGCTTTCGTACCCAATTTCCAGTGAAACTAACAAGCAACTCGATAAATCCGCTTAAAAAGGCTGCTGCTAATCCAATCTTCCAAGCGAGCTCAGGATCGCCAGTTAGCGCTAGTGCAGGAGCTAAAATTCCAAATAAGAAGACGAACATAACAGGTGTGCTAATCCCATAGGAAAGAGCAGTCACGTCACTTCTACTTTCCTTTTGAGCCAATCGGTTTGCCATATAGGCGTAATAAAGGTTACCGACAATGACAGCGACGGCCACCCCAGGGATCACTTTACCGAACACTAAGCTTGCGGGAAAGCCTAGCCCTATCATTGTCACCGCAATGATGACAAAGTTGGCTAAATTGTTTTGAAACAGGGCAAAAAAAGCATCAATGTCTTCTTTTTTAAACCAAGGATAGTGCACAGTTTTGGTTGACATGAAGTTCCCTCTTTTCCGGTATGATTTTCGTTATTTTGATAGCTGTGTTACAAATTCATCGACAAATTGAACAGTTCCATTTTTAAACGATTGAATTCGAGCTAATGATTCGACACGATACCCCTTGTCAGTGAGTTTTTTTCGACCATCTTGAAACGACTTCTCAATCACGATGCCGAAGCCTACGACTTGAGCACCTGCTTGCTCCACAATTTCGCACAATCCAAAGGCCGCTTGACCGTTTGCTAAAAAGTCATCGATAATCAAGACACGATCATCAGCATGTAACAAATCCTTGGACACCGTAATCTCATTTGTTTCTTGTTTGGTGAACGAATATACTTGACTTCTGTAAACGTTGTCCGTCATCGTCAATGATTTTTTCTTTCGAGCAAAAATGAACGGAACCCCTAAATGTGTGGCGACTACCAAACTCGGGGCGATTCCTGACGATTCAATCGTCAGCACCTTTGTTATTCCTTCATTCTTAAACCGTTCTGCAAAAGCTTGCCCAATTTCGTTGATAAGCTTAGGATCAACTTGATGGTTTAAAAACGAATCAACTTTCAATACAGTGTCTGACAAAACATTCCCACGTTCTCGTATCGCTTGTTTCAAAGATTCCATCGTTGTATTCCTCCTTTTTTACATAACACAAAAAACCGAACGTTCTGGCACACTCAATAAGCGAGTGAAACCTTGACGTTCGGTCCAAAATGGCATGACTAGTCTATGTCAAAGTATCACTCGTAGTCAGGCTGTTTACGGCAGCCTGGTAGAAACTTGCGGGCCCTATTCCCGCGATTATACGAGTGCTTTTTTTAATGTAAATGTATGATGGCATTATATAGGATTCTGTCGTCAATGAAAACCCCTTTGCAGGAAAAAACGAATGAATGAATTAAATTCAGAAAATTTATTCGTGTTTTGCCTAGAAATAACGTTTGAAACCATAGCAAAAGCGCCCCATTTAAATAGAGCGCTTTGCTTAGGAATCATTTGAATGGTTTGCGTAGATTGAAACACGTCGTTCTTAAACAAGAGGAAAAGGTTTTGTTGGATCCGTTTATAGTAAGAGGGAGAAGGGTAAAGGGGAGAACGAGTGTAAACAACGCGCTATCTTGGTTGAAGTAGGGAGAGGGATAAAGAATGAATGATGAGACTTTATAACCACCTCCTTAAGACCTATTATAAGGGTGTGTAATTCAAAAAACAACAAAAACATCCAAAAAATGCAAAATGAACAGTCCCTATTCAAATCTCGAAGTTGTGTGTGGGGAAATTGTGGTTGTTTCGTGAAACATCCATATGTATTGTTGACAATCATCGCGTGCTTTTTATAAGATGACGTTATGGTTATAGCTTGCCTAGACAAGAGCCTAGAACGTGGTTTTAGGTCTTTTCATGTTACGAGAAACGAATAAAAGACGAATGATGATATGAGGTGAGACAGTGTTTAAAAAACTATTTGGATTGGACAAAAAAGCGAAGAATGAGGCTGCGTCACCGCAGGAGGAATTGATTTATGCTCCGTTAAATGGCACGCTTGTAGACATTGAGGATGTACCTGATCCAACGTTTGCGCAAAAGATGATGGGGGATGGATTTGCGATTGATCCTCGTGACGGTCACGTGGTTGCACCAGTGGCTGGAGAAATCGTACAAGTCTTTCCAACGAAGCATGCGGTCGGGATTAAAACGCCAGGTGGAGCAGAATTGTTAATTCATATTGGACTTGAAACCGTAAATATGAAAGGAGAAGGCTTTACCGCTCATGTGAAGGAAGGAGATAAAGTGAACGTAGGAGACGCCCTCGTTGACTTTGATCTTGAATTAGTGAAGGAAAAAGCTGAGAGTACAGTTACCCCAGTGGTCGTGACTAATATCGATCAGCTTGCCGTTTTCGAAAAACAAGCGGCAACTGAAACGAAAGCAGGAGAAACGTCGCTTGTTTCAATAAAAGTTCAAGGATAAGATTCGGGAGCACGTCCTTTAAAAGGGAGGTGCTCTTTTTGTTTTGTTGCAAGCGAGAATGTTTTTTCCGTCCACAATGCTACCTTTAGGAGATGGACAGCAAGTTTTCTTATTTACAAGCACCTTATTGGAATCCATAACCCATGGCATAGCATCATCTATGTAGTGGCCGCTGTCTTTGTCATCGTCGGTTCAGCTATGCTGTATTCCTTATCGAAACTAAAAGACCAAAACATGATTGAGACCATCAAGCAGGAAAGTATTTAAGCGAGCGGCTGCCCGAAAAGACGGTTTACTAGACATGACCGTTGGGGGCAGCCATTCTGTTTTTTACAGACTCCCTTTCAGCAATGCGATGGGGCATGGTGAGCGATGTGTTCGGTTCTCTTGATTGAATCGAGTCAATCAACTTTTTAGTTGCCTGTGCTCCCATTTCTTCGAAAGGTTGGGAAACGGTCGTTAATGGAGGAATCGACATTTTCGCAAGCTTCGTATCGTCATAACCAATGACCGATAGTTGATGTGGGACACGGATTCCTAGGTGATAGGCACTTGATACCGCACTAATAGCTAATTCATCACTTGCAGCAAAAAGAGCTGTTATGGATGGATGGCTTTTTAACAGTTTTTGAAATGCAACTTGTCCATCTTCAAAATAAAACCCTTTGTGCCAAGTCACTTTTGTTTCAATTAAAGGAAGATCCGCTTCTCGTAAGGCTCGTTTGTAGCCTTGAATACGGGGATGACCGGCCAATGGGTCTGTCGGGGGCCCGCTAATCATGCCAATGTCTGTGTGCCCTTTCTCTATTAAATAACGAACTGCATCATAGGAAGCAGCTTCATCATCTACCTTTACATACGGGACGTCGTTTGTTTCGGAAAAGGCGGAAATCGTAATGATCGGTACACCCATTTTTTTTATAAACTCTCTATAGTCCTTCGTAAGGAGTTGACTTATAAAAAGAAGACCGTCCACTTGTTTCTCTTGCAAAAAGGTTAAATAGTCCATTGTTTTTTTGTGGTCCGAATCTGTATTACAAACGATCACGCTTATCCCATGGGATTGAGCTACCTCTTCAATTCCTTGCAAAATTTGCGCACTAATAAGTCCTGATACATTAGGGAACAAGACGCCAATTGAATCGGTCTTTTTATTGATAAGACCCCGGGCAACAGCGTTTGGGTGATAGCCCATTTTTTCAATCGTTTCAAGTACGTGCTGCTTTGTTTTTTCTGAATAGCCTACACCTTTATTGAGGATGCGAGATACGGTAGCAATGGATACGTTCGCTTCGCGGGCAACGTCTTTAATGGTTGGTCTGTTCAAATGTCTCATTCCTTAAACGAAAACGTTTTCTGTGATTCGATTATAGAGTGAAGACAATCGGTCGTCAAGAATAGGAGTGGGACATGAAACGTTTGCCCCATCTTGACCATATGAAAAAGAAGATGATCTGCCTGTAGGACAAAGATCATCTTCTTTTTCATACTCTTGTTTCATTAAAAGCGAAAGGAAGGAAAAACATAAGGGGAGTCAGGTTCGTCAATAACTTCTAACTGATCAACATGAATGAGCGGGATTTGAGCATCGTCAAATTCTGTCTGTGATAACGTTCCTTCCACGCGGACCCACATATCATTTGTCAATTCGTCTAAATCGTCAGCTTCAATCATTGTTGCGTAGACTGTAGCATCTGCTACGCAGCACGTCATGCCGAATCGGGCAACCGCCAATTGGTTGTTCGGAAAGCTTTTATCGCGAAAAACAAAACCGATTAACTCGATTTCTTTCCCTGCAAATTCAGGCAGATGATGCTCCAGCATCGTCATCACATCTAAATAATTTTCGTCTGTTACGACTAATCGATCCTCGGCTAACATTTCGTCAGCCATTTCCCGATAATAAGAATTAAAGCCTTCTTCTGTATAAAAATCTTCAGGAGCGGTGTTAGAATTTTGTTCCTCTAATTGTCTGTAATATTCATCAGGGTCTTCTAAAAACAACTCTGCACGTGACGTGCCTGATTCGCCCTCTAAAGATCCTGTGGAATCACCTGGTGCGATTGATTGATTCATACCTGTGCTAAATTGGACGCCTCGGTTAGCAGCAACCGAGCTATCAAGCACTTTATCAGGAACGACAAAGCCAGAAATAATCGGAACAACGAAAATGGCGTATATTAACACTTTTGTCATGGGAGAGCCGCTCATGGAATGGTCGGTCCCGCAATCACATAGAAGCTCTTCCTCTTGGCCTTTGGCCGTACTGCGTATGATTTGGATGACACCAAGGAGGAGAAAGACAACCGTCGCGAAATAGACAAATGGCATCATTGAAGGTGCTATGTAATAGCGGATCGCACCAGTCAAAATAAAGGCGATCAATAAAAGGGAAAATCCGATTAGGATGATCCCACGTAGGTACGCATGGAATCCGAGATCTTGTGTCGTTTGTTCGTTGTCCATAAAACTCCCTCCAAACATCTTATAGAGTAAACTGTAGCACCATAACGGCGAGGAAAACAACAACTGTAACGGTGATCATAAACGCTAGTACAAATTTGGATTTGAAAAAAGCGAACAGCATGATCGTGTTTTTCAAGTCCAGCATCGGTCCGTACACTAGGAAGGCGATCAATGATCCAGTCGTAAACGTACTTCCAAAGGATGCGGCAACAAACGCATCGGCTTCTGAACATAGAGACAAGATAAAAGCGAACGCCATCATCACACCGGTGGATGACCATTCATTTGAACCGATGGTCACAAGGATGTTTCGATCAAGGAAGGTTTGAAACAATGCCGCAATAAACGCACCTGCAATTAAATATTTTCCCATAAGGAAAAATTCATCTGACGCATGATAAAGCGTTTGTTTCAACCGATTCATTTTCGGCTTCAGCTCCATATCAGATTGTACAGGAACACGACCGACAAGCTCTTCCTTGGTCCACTTTAATTGGTCGCTATTTTTAAACATGACATATAGTAAACCACCGATCACAATGGATAGGATAAACGCAAGCCCCATCCGCGCATAAAGGACAGTTAAATCGGTGCGAAAGGCAAAGTAAGTAGAGGCTGCCACGATCGGGTTTAAAATCGGGGCGGCAACAAGGAAGACAACACCGACGTGGAGTGGCATACCCTTTTTGATTAATCGCCTAACGATCGGAACAATAGCGCATTCACATATAGGAAAGATCGCACCGAGTACAGCGGCAGGCAAAAGAGCCGCATAGGCGTTTTTAGGTAAGTAGCGTTGAATCGTATCTTCCTTTACGTAAATTTGAATGAGAGCTGATACGAACACGCCGAGTAAAATGAACGGGACCGCTTCAATCACGATGCCAAGGAAAATCGTGTTCACATTCATCCATGGATCGGGAACGACGCCTTCCCCTTGTTTAAACGTATCAATTTGAAAAAAGAGGAAGAGGAAGATGGCAAGCAAAGCGAAACCAAACAAATCTTTTCCGAGATTAGACAACCTTTTCATATGTTTGTATGCTCCTACCTTATGAAAATATTCGCTTTATCATTCTATCATAAAAAAGGTAGTTCGTTAGAATCAGAATCGTTCTGATTTGTGAAGAAATTGCTCACTTATGATAGATTATGAATAGAGGAGCAAACAGAAAGGAGAGAGGAGAGAAGCTATGATTCCAGTCTATTTGTTTTCTGGCTTTTTAGGAAGTGGGAAAACGACGGTTTTACTAAACGTATTGAACCAACTAAAAGAAGATGGGCTTAGGCCAGCAATCGTGTTAAATGAAGCAGGCGAAATGAATGTGGAGAAAGAGCTTTTTGCAAATGAAACTGTAGTGGAACTCCTAAATGGTTGCATTTGTTGTACGATCCAAGATGATTTGAAGGTAGAGCTCCAACGATTTTTAACCATTAATGATCGCAGTGTCGATGTTCTACTTATCGAAGGAACGGGTATCGCCAATCCTCGGGAAATCATAGAGGTACTAACAGATCCACCATTTATTGAACAACTTGCACTCCAATCAGTGATCGGAATCATTGATGCTAGTCGCTATTTGGAATATCGCAGTTTATTTTCAAGCTCAAAAGAAATTCGAGCTGTCTTAAAAGAGCAAGTGGCTGAAAGCACTTTACTACTTCTAAATAAACAAGATTTAGTGGACGGTCGGACCTTACACAAGGTTGAAGAGAAATTGAAAAAGGATAAGAAACCGGGAGCCACCATTTTGTCTTGCTCATACGGGAAAGTACCGACGGAGGAGTTATTAAAGCCACGAATCAAAGTGGATACTGGGAAGGATCATGCTTATTCCGTTGCAGCCTCTTCCCATGCTAGTCATTCGCACCACCACCATCATCATGATATTCAAGCAATTAAGCTTGATCTTGAACAACCAGTAACCGAAAAAGAGCTTCAACGCTGGTTAATTGACCAAGGGGATCAGCTCATTCGCGCAAAAGGGTATGTTCGCCTGCAAGAGAACGACCTACTCGTCCAATTTCAATATGCGTCAAAGCAGCTTTCCGTCCGCAAGAGCAAGGAAGAAGTACCTCCGTGCTTAATCCTAATTGGTGTTGATTTAAATCGAGAAACTTTGGCTAAATCGTTGCATACTGTAACGAACGTTTAACCTTTTACTTGATAGGGAATCAAGAAAGTGGGAACGAGCATGTTAATCGAAAGGGTGTTATATGTCATGAGAGTACTTGTCGTTGGTGCAAACGGAAAAGTAGCTCGTTATCTGTTATCAGAGCTGAAAAATAAAGGTCATGAGCCAGTGGCGATGGTGCGAAATGAGGAGCAAGGGCCTGAATTACGAGAACGGGGGGCCTCTGACATTGTCGTTGCTAATTTGGAAGAGGATTTTAGTCATGCGTTTGCTTCAATCGATGCTGTTGTATTTGCCGCTGGTTCAGGACCTCATACAGGTGCGGATAAAACAATACTTATTGATTTGTGGGGAGCGATCAAGACGATTCAAGAAGCGGAAAAACGAGGAATCAAACGCTTCATCATGGTCAGCTCTGTCGGCACAGTCGATCCTGATCAAGGGCCGATGAACATGCGCCATTATCTTGTCGCTAAACGGCTTGCAGATGATGAGCTCAAACGTTCCTCTCTTGATTATACAATTGTGCGACCAGGACCTCTTTCGAATGAAGAATCCACAGGAAAGGTAACAGTCTCTCCTCACTTTTCGGAAATCACACGTTCAATTACACGTCATGACGTGGCGAAAGTGATCGCAGAGCTAGTGGATCAGCAACATACGATCGGGAAAACGTTTGAGGTGTTGAACGGGGACACGCCGATCGCCAAAGTAGTCGAACAGCTGTAAGACAAAAAACAGCCCTACGTAATGAAGGGCTGTTTCCTTTTCCTATTCAAGATCAATGGTCATGTTGTGGTCAAAGTAGAAGAAAACAAAGATAGCAAGGGCAAAGCAATAAAAAGCAAAGTAAATGAGCTTGCTACGTTTTAAAAAGTCAATCAACCAAATAATTCCGAGCCATGAAAAGAAGAACGTGACAATAAACGAGATGATAAGGGGTAATCCCCCCACTTGCTCAACCAATGTTCCGTCGAGCAAATCCCCAATCGCTAACACCGATGTTCCTAATATGACTGGAATGGACAACAAAAACGAGTAACGGACAGCCGTTTCCTTGTTTAACCCGGAAAATAAAGCGGTGATGAGGGTCGCTCCAGAACGGGAAATTCCCGGGAAAACAGCAAGTGTTTGGCCAAGACCGACAATGATCGAATCTTTTAACGTCATATCTTTTACTGTTCGATCTTTGTAAACGAAGAAGCGCTCAATAATAATGAGAAACGTTCCTGTAATGATTAGGGCACCAGCGATGAACGGAGGTGTCTTCATTTGGGCTCCGACAAGGTCTTCAAGCAATAAGCCAAGCACACCCGTAATCCCTGTAGCCACGATGATGTAAATCGCAAACATAAATTGAATACGGTTCTCTTCTGATTTGTCTTTAAAATAGCTGAAAAACCCTACAATCACCTGTAGTAAATCTTTACGAAAATAAAGAATTACGGCTAAAATCGAGGCGATGTGCAAGAAAATTTCAAAGCTAAAGCCAGGGAACGTATAGTCAAACAAAAACTGAGTAATCACAATATGGGCTGTACTTGAAATAGGCAAAAATTCTGTGATTCCTTGAACAATCCCGATAATAATCGCTTCAATAATCGACATATGTATCATCCTTTTAATCCTTTAGTAGAGACGGTCTTATTCTAGCAAACTTTTACTAATCCTAAAAGTAGCTAGAAAAACTTTCATGTCTTTGTCATTGAACTGTAATAAGGATGCGATTATAATGTGGGTGACATTTGAATGGAGTGAAATGAGGGAACGCGGTGAATAAAAAACGATTAACGACCATCGTTGTCTTAATAGCAGTAGTGGCTAGTGTGATCATCATATTAACGCAAAATAATTTAGAAGTAGGCAACGGAAAAGGGATGCTTGCCGAAGATTTTACGCTCCCACTGTATGAAGAATCACAGTCTCGGTCCCTATCCGATTACCGCGGCGACGTGGTCATATTGAATGTTTGGGCGTCATGGTGTGAACCTTGCCGTAAAGAAATGCCTGCCTTGATGGAATTACAATCAGATTATGAATCGGAGGATGTGTCGATCGTAACCGTTAATATGCAAACATTTGAACGAACGGTGAACGATGCAGGAGAATTTATTGAAGAATTAGGGATTACCTTACCGGTTTTTCTCGACGAGGAGGGGGAATTTGCTGATGCTTACCAAGTGCAGCATTTGCCGATGACGTATGTATTAGATCGAGAAGGTATTATCAATGAAGTGATTCTAGGGGAAGTGACGTACGAACAACTCGAACAACTCATTGTCCCATTACTTGAAAAAGCATCATAAGCGTATGCTCTCTACTTAAAAATGAAGTAGGGGGGCCTTTTTTTGTACGTAGAAACGAAGGCTTTACAAGTAACCTTAGCAACGGAAAAAGGTCTGATTATGGAGAAGGGAAGTGTTGGACAGACTAAACGTAGAGAATGCATGGGCGGTGGGAAAATGTATCACGAACGCATTGCCAGCGTCGTTTCCGTTTTACACGATGATGAGACCATTCAACTTCTAGAGACGACGAGCATGGCAAAAAAAGCAATTTTATATAAAGCTTTCACCCATTCTGCGAAGCCGGGGGACGAAATTCTCGTCAATGAAACGGCTACAGTTCTTGCCCTTGGAACAGGAGGAATGGATATTGTGAAGGCGGTGCTGTCAGAAAAGCCAGTGCAACTGAAGAATCATAATGGTCACATTATGAAAGCGCGATATACTCCGATTCAACACAGCATCTTGTCTGTGGAAGAAGAGAAAAGTCCATATCATGATTTATTTAGTGAACCCTTTCATCTTCATGGTCAGCCTGTTTTACTCGGTGAGCTCCATAGTATGGTGCCACTCGCCTATTATGTCAGTCAAGTGCTTCAATCAAATCAAACATTCGTTGCCATTTTTGACGATAAGGCGTCATTGCCACTTACGTTAAGCAACCAGCTACGAGAATTATCGAAACAGTCGTCCTTCCACTCTATTACGATCGGACAGGCATTTGGGGGAGAATATGAAGCGGTAAGCTTGCCGACAGCTTTGCAGTTTGCTGTTTCAAAGCTAAAGGCAGATGTGGTGATGGTGTCTTTAGGGCCAGGTGTCGTTGGGACAGGGACGAAGTTTGGTTTTAGCGGACTTTGTATGGCTGATTGGGCGAATACGATTGGTGCGCTTGGAGGGACACCTGTTTGGATTCCTCGTCTTTCGTTTCAAGATCAGAGGGAGCGACATTACGGTTTAAGTCATCATACGAGAACAGCCTTATTTACATTTACGTATGCTAAAAGTTTATTGCCGATTCCTCACTTAGCTGAAGAGGGGCGCCAATTCATTCAAGAACAACTCGCCAGCGAACGAAAACTTCCAGTTAACCATGAGGTCGTGTTTGCCGATCAATCCAGAGAGGATCTCGTAGAAGCTGCACTACGCCTGTCACGATCGGAAATTAAAACGATGGGAAGAGCCTTTTCAGAGGATACCGCTTTCTTTTTAGCAGTTGCTGAGGCGGTCACCCGCGTCGTGTGTTGATGGACAGAGTCACACCATTCTTTTACGGTGTCATATTGCTTGCCCATTTGTTTTAATTTTGCACGAATTTCCCACGCTTTCCCTGATAACGCGATGCTTGTTTGCCTAACTACAATATTCATCCCTTTCTCTCCTTCCTCAAACTCTCTGTAAGCTTGCCTAATGTGATACACTTTTATGTAAAGGAACAAGGAAATAGTACTGGAGAGGAAGAGAGACATGTCACAATCGTTTGAAGAAAAAACAATTAAAACAACACCGATTTTTTCGGGAAGAATCATTGATCTACAGGTGGATGAAGTCGAATTACCGAACGGAAAAACAAGCACGCGGGAGCTCGTCAAACATCCTGGTGCAGTAGCGGTCATTCCGGTGACGGAAGACGGGAAGCTCGTTCTCGTTCGTCAATTTCGTAAGGCGTTAGAAAAAGAGATTCTTGAAATCCCAGCAGGCAAGTTAGAAAAAGGGGAAGATCCCCTTGTGTGTGCTGAGCGCGAGCTAGAAGAGGAGACAGGATATGCGGCTAAACAGCTTACGTTTCTCCGCTCCTTTTATACTTCGCCTGGCTTTGCTGACGAAATCATTTACCTCTACTTAGCGGAACAGTTAATCGAAGGCGTGGCGCATACAGATGAGGACGAATTTGTCGAGGTGGTAGAAGTGACGCTTGATGAAGCGCTTCAATATATGGAGAATGAACGGATTCATGATGCAAAAACAGTTTTTGCGGTGCAATATTTGCAACTTAGAAAGCTGTTGACACATGATTAATGACCATCAATATGTAGCAGATTTGCACATTCATCTCGGCCAAACGGCCTCCAACCGTCCAGTTAAAATTACGGCCGCCCGTACGTTGACGCTCGAAAACATAATCGACTATGCACGAACAGTAAAGGGGATTGACATCATCGGGGTCATTGACTGTCACGTTCCAGAAGTGCTAGAAGGGTTAAAGCATTCGATAGAGAGTGGCGAAGCTTATGAGTTGAAAGGGGGCGGCATTCGTTTCCCTGATGTGACTCTCATTTTAGGGACAGAGATCGAGGTGTATGATGAAGAAAGTCTCGGTCCGGTCCATGTTCTTGCTTACACCCCGACTTGGAACGCGATGATGGAGTTAAGCAGCTGGATGGGCTCGCGAATGAAAAATCCCACGCTGTCCTCCCAACGTCTTTATGAAACGAGCATAGTGCTACAGCAAAAAGTAAAGGAGCTCGGAGGACTGTTTATTCCGGCCCATGCTTTTACTCCGTTTAAAGGGGTTTACGGAAAGGGAGTGAAGCAAAGTATGGGTGAGATTTTTGACCTAGCACTTATTGATGGGATCGAATTAGGGTTAAGTGCCGACACGTCGATGGCCGACCAAGTGGAAGAGTTACATCGTTTTCCATTTCTATCAAATTCCGATGCCCACTCCCTTGAAAAGCTGGCGAGAGAATATCAGATTCTTCATCTGTATGAGCCGTCCTTTCAGGCGTTTCAATCGGCACTTAGAGATAAAGATAAATGTTCCATTGTCGCCAATTATGGCTTAAATCCGTATTTAGGAAAATATTATGAAACGACTTGCGCCCAATGCCGGACGCCGATGAAAGGAAGTGCATGTGAGACGTGTGGATCTTCAAAAGTGGTCAAAGGGGTATCTGAACGTCTTACAGAGCTTGCTACTGCAAGTGAAAACAATGGAAAACAGCGACCGCCATATGTTCATCAAATTCCCCTTGAGTTTATCCCGAAAGTAGGTAAACGAACATTGGCGCGATTAAGAGAAGCGTTTGGTACTGATATGGACATTCTCCATCAAGCAACCTTTGAACAGCTGTGTGACGTAATCCCGAACCATATAGCGGAGGCAATCGTGATCGCTAGGGAAGGGAAAGCCACCATTAAAAGAGGTGGAGGCGGCCATTACGGTAAAATGATAGGAACAGAATAACGAATGCTAGTCATAGATTTACCGATCAGCACATAGAGTGAATTAAGAGCTGATAGGAGGTCTATGTCATGAGGAAGTACGGCAAAAAATATGGCTTGAAGGAAAGCATGCATCGCCATCTCTATGATAATCAAGCAATTTACTTGTTCACGATCGTTCTTTTTCTTGTCGGCATTGTATTTGGGGCGATTGTCGTGAATAGTTTAAGCATTACGCAAAAGCACGATCTGTATATGTATTTGCAGCAATTTTTTGGACAAGTATCGGATGGACATGTGGCGACTTCAACGGAGATGTTTAAGCAGAGCTTTAGCCATTATGCAAAATACTTTGGGCTTATGTGGATTTTAGGCTTATCGATTATTGGACTTCCTGTCATCTTAGTGCTTTTGTTTTTAAAAGGAGTTGTCATTGGCTTTACAGTTGGTTTCCTTGTAAGTCAAATGGGGATGAACGGCTTTTTTCTATCATTCGTTTCTGTTTTACCGCAAAACCTAATTCTTGTACCCGCTTTTATCATCATAGGTACCGCTAGTGTCTCTTTTTGTTTAAAGATGATCCGTAATCAGTTTGTAAAGGGGATTAACGAACCGTTTTTTCCACAGTTTTTACAATATTCAATGCTCATCTTATGCGTTGGAGCAAGCTCGCTCATCGCTTCAGGAATCGAGGCGTATATGTCACCTTTATTAATGAGAATGGTCATCGGCTCTATTTTATAACAAATATTAACTAATAATAATTATCTGTTACTAAATAATAATCATTATTAATTGACACCTTTTTTCGACAGCCTTATAATTGAGAAGAGGCATTAGTTGAAGGAGGGTCACAATGGAAAAACGACTTGATCGAATTAAAAAACAGCTGCACTCTCAAAGCTACAAGCTCACCCCTCAACGAGAGGCAACGGTAAAGGTATTGCTAGAGCACGAAGAAGATCATTTAAGTGCAGAAGATGTTTACCTCCTTGTGAAAGAAAAGGCACCCGAGATCGGCTTAGCCACTGTTTACCGTACGCTTGAGCTATTAACGGAATTGAAAGTTGTGGACAAAATCAACTTCGGTGATGGTGTATCCCGATACGATCTTCGCCAAGAAGGGGCAGATCATTTTCATCACCATCTCGTTTGTATAGAATGCGGAGCCGTGGATGAAATTCAAGAGGATTTGCTCGGTGATGTGGAAGAAATTGTAGAATCAGAGTGGAATTTTAAAATTAAAGACCACCGCTTAACCTTTCACGGCATTTGTCATCGGTGCCAAGGAGATGAATCGAAGGAGTAATGAAAAACCTTTTCAATTTGTTCCAATTGAAAAGGTTTTTAAGCTTCTTTACGAACGTTCATTGGATGGCTCTCATCGCAACTATTTTAATCGATGGGATAAGGTAGCTCCTTGTAAATGCGAGGTATAAAATAGACTCTTTTTGGCATATCTTGTACTAGAAAGAAGGACTGGGTTCCAAAAGGAGTGTTGAAACATGAGAGACTGGCTTTCTCTCATTGGACAAACAGTGAAGGTTTTTTTGCTATTTATGGGATGCACACTCCTCTTTTATTATGGTATCCTATGGATAACGGAAGAATATGAAAGTTATCATCGCTATGATGAGCCAAAGGGAAATGCAATCAAGGTCATTAGCATGAAAGAGGATGAGTCCGCGAGCTGGCTAGAGCGTTTATTGTTTTTTTACCGTTTCGGTGAATAACTTGTTCAGAGCCAGCTCTTTCGGAGCGGAAGAGCGAGCTGACGCCGAGATTCGCCGTCCATTGCCCCCGCGTGAATAGAACAGCAAAAATCCTCGAGGTTCAATGAGGAGGACAGCAAGGGGCAAGAAGGACAAGGAAGCGAAGTGAGGAGCACCGGAGCGTACGAGGGTACGTGAGGAGCGGAAGAGCGAGCTGACGCCGAGATTCGCCGTCCATTGCCCCCGCGTGAATAGAACAGCAAAAATCCTCGAGGTTCAATGAGGAGGACAGCAAGGGGCAAGAAGGACAAGGAAGCGAAGTGAGGAGCACCGGAGCGTACGAGGGTACGTGAGGAGCGGAAGAGCGAGCTGACGCCGAGATTCGCCGTCCATTGCACCCGCACGAATTGAACTTCCTTACATAAAGGGGAGAGGTTGATGGAAACCGTCAACAACAACATACAACAATTTCTTCACTTTCAAAAAGTTGAAAGAGGATTGTCCAATAACACGATTCAGTCTTATGGCCGGGATTTAAAGCAGTACATACAGTATGTAGAGCGTGTGGAAGAGATCCGTTCAGTCCGTAACATTACGAGGGAGACCATTCTACACTACCTTTATCATTTACGCGAGCAAGGGAGGGCAGAAACGTCAATTGCCCGTGCGGTTGCGGCGATCCGTTCATTCCATCAGTTTTTGTTGCGGGAAAAATTGTCAGACTCAGATCCGACCGTTCACGTGGAGATCCCAAAAGCGACGAAGCGTCTACCGAAAGCGTTAACAATTGAAGAAGTGGAGGCTCTTTTAAATTCCCCTCAAGGCCGTGATCCGTTCTCCCTGAGAAACAAAGCGATGTTGGAGTTACTGTACGCAACAGGAATGCGTGTATCGGAGTTAATTGGTTTGACGTTAAGTGATATTCATTTATCGATGGGGTTTGTTCGCTGCCTCGGGAAAGGCAACAAGGAACGAATCATTCCGATTGGACAAGTGGCTACTGAAGCCGTGGAGTCGTATTTAGCCAACGGGCGCGGTAAATTAATGAAAAAACAATCGCACGATCATGTGTTTGTTAATCATCATGGTCGCCCTCTCAGTCGGCAAGGGTTTTGGAAAATGTTAAAGCAGCTAGCAAAGAACGTGAACATTGATAAGCCGCTGACGCCTCATACATTGCGTCACTCATTCGCGACCCACTTGCTTGAAAATGGTGCCGATTTACGAGCGGTTCAAGAAATGCTTGGTCATGCTGATATTTCAACAACCCAGATTTATACCCATGTAACAAAAACGAGAATGCGTGATGTGTACGCTCATTTTCATCCAAGGGCGTAGCATCTTTGTTCTGTAAAGAGGTCAGACTTCTGACATCTCTGAAAAAAGCTCATTTTAGTGAAATAAGGGAAAAGTATAGTGAATGTGTTTCTAGGAGGCGACAAATCGTGGACGTAAAGCGATTTAAACGAGTATTTTTAATTGTGATGGATTCGGTTGGAATTGGCGAAGCGCCAGATGCTAAAGCATTTGGTGATCAGGGAGCCCATACTTTAGGTCATATTGCAGAGCGAATGAATGGACTACATATGCCAAACATGGCGGCGCTTGGCTTAAGCCATATCCGCCCGATCCAAGGAATCGAAAAAGTAGACAAGCCAAAAGCTCATTACGGGATTATGCAAGAAATTTCTAGCGGGAAAGATACGATGACTGGTCATTGGGAGATCATGGGGCTCCACATCCGTGAGCCATTTCGTGTGTTTCCAAACGGTTTTCCGGAAGAGCTGTTAAACGAAATTCGTGAGCTGACAGGACGAGAGATCTTGGGGAATAAAGTAGCGTCAGGAACGGAGATCATCAAAGAGCTTGGCGATGAACATGTAAAAACGGGAGCGCTTATCGTCTATACATCAGCTGACTCTGTACTGCAAATTGCTGCACATGAAGAGGTCGTTCCTCTTGAGGAGTTATATGACATTTGTAAAAAGGTAAGAGCGCTCACCCTTGATCCTAAATATATGGTTGGCCGAATTATTGCCCGTCCATTTATCGGTGCTGATGGAAACTGGGAACGCACATCGAACCGGCATGACTATGCCTTAAAGCCATTTGGTCGCACGGTCATGAATGAGTTAAAAGATGCGGGCTTTGATTCGATTGCAATCGGAAAGATCTCGGATATTTATGATGGCGAAGGGGTAACCGAATCGATTCGTACGATTTCTAACGATGATGGGATGGAAAAGCTTGTCCGGTCGATGGATCAATCATTTACAGGTTTAAGCTTCATAAACCTTGTTGATTTCGATGCCAAATACGGTCATCGTCGTGATCCAATCGGTTATGGCCAAGCGCTTGAACAATTTGATCAACAGCTTGCTGATGTTGTTGAAAAAATAGGGGAAGAGGATGTGCTGATCATTACAGCTGATCACGGAAATGATCCAGTTCATCACGGAACGGATCATACACGGGAGTTTGTTCCGCTTCTCGTGTATACGAGAGGAATTAAAGAAGGAAAAGATTTAGGATTGCGTAAGACGTTCGCCGATGTCGGTGCAACGATTGCGGATAATTTTCAAGTAGAGGCGCCATCTATCGGCACAAGCTTTTTACATGAACTTTAAGGGGGAACTGCCATTATGCTTAACGTAACTCAATTGCAAGAAGCGACTACATTTATTCAACAGCAAATAGAAACAAAACCAACGATCGGTTTAATTTTAGGTTCTGGTTTAGGGATTTTAGCTGATGAGATCGAACAGCCGGTGAAAGTTCCTTACAGTGACATTCCACATTTTCCTGTCTCTACCGTCCAAGGACATGCGGGCCAGCTTGTGATCGGCATGCTTGAAGGAAATCAAGTGATTGCGATGCAAGGGCGATTTCATTTTTATGAAGGCTACAGCCTTGAGGTTGTCACATTCCCTGTCCGCGTCATGAAAGCTCTAGGTGTAGAACAAATCATTGTCACAAATGCAGCGGGCGGTGTGAACGAATCGTTCGAAGCGGGTGACCTAATGATCATTCGCGACCATATTAACAACATGGCACAAAACCCACTAATTGGGCCGAATGATGAGGCGTTCGGCGTACGTTTTCCGGATATGTCAAATGCCTACTCTGAGCGCTTACGAACGTTAGCGAAGGAAAAGGGAAATACGTTGAATCTCAAGCTACAGGAAGGGGTCTATGTTGCGAACACAGGTCCTGTTTATGAAACCCCTGCTGAAGTGCGGATGATTCGAAAACTTGGCGGAGATGCTGTAGGTATGTCAACCGTACCAGAAGTCATTGTCGCTCGTCATGCAGGACTTGAGGTTCTTGGAATTTCATGTATTTCTAACATGGCGGCAGGAATTTTACCACAGCCTTTATCACATGATGAAGTCATTGAAACAACGGAACGAGTGAGGCAAGACTTTCTTAATCTTGTCAAAGCAATCGTTAAAGACATGTAAACAAAGGAGAGGACTACGATGGAAAACATTCGTGAAAAGGTAAAGCAATCAGCTGAATATTTACTTGGGAAAATTAAAAATAAGCCAGCAATTGGCCTTATTTTAGGGTCAGGGCTCGGGGAACTTGCCAATGAAATTGAAGAAGCGGTTCACATTCCGTATGAACAGATTCCAAACTTCCCTGTCTCCACGGTAGAAGGGCATGCAGGGCAGCTTGTCATTGGAACATTGCACGGAAAAAACGTTGTCGCGATGCAAGGACGGTTCCATTATTATGAAGGTTATACGATGCAGGAAGTCACGTTCCCTGTCCGTGTGATGAAAGAAATTGGCGTTGAACTGATTGTCGTGACAAACGCATGCGGTGGCATGAACAAAAATTTCGCGCCTGGTGACTTAATGATTATTACCGACCATTTAAATATGACAGGGGATAATCCACTGATTGGTCCAAATGTAGAAGAGTGGGGGCCGCGCTTCCCTGATATGAGCCATGCGTATACCCCAGAGCTTGTCGAGTTTGTAGAAGAGACGGCGAACCGTTTAGACATCAAGGTGCAAAAAGGGGTGTATGCTGGAATTACTGGGCCAACGTATATGACAGGTGCAGAGCTCATCATGCTCCGCAATCTTGGCGGAGATGTTATCGGTATGTCAACCGTGCCGGAAGTGATCGTTGCTCGTCATGCTGGCATGAAAGTCATTGGAATTTCATGCATTACCGATATGGCGATTGGGGAAGAAATTGCAGGGATTACCCACGAAGAAGTTGTGGCTGTTGCCAATAAGACAAAACCGAAGTTCATTAAGCTTGTGAAAGAAATCGTCGCAAACGTCAACGTATAAAGTAAAGCATCATTCAGTGGTTGCTGAATGATAATCTAGTTAGTCCCAAAAACGTTGTGAGGTCAAGCAACAGATGATCTAATTTGTAGCCATCATCGTTTACTTTAGCGCCTCAAGCCCTGGGAGTGAGTAGTAGGACCAGTTAAACGGGATAAAAGGATGTGATCAAAGATGCGCATGGTTGACTTAATCGAAAAAAAGCGTGACGGTCTCGCATTAACGAAAGAAGAGATTGATTTTATCATTTCAGGCTATACGAACGGTGATATTCCCGACTATCAAATGTCGGCGTTTGCGATGGCGATTTTCTTTCAAGATATGACAGCAGATGAACGAGCGTATTTGACGATGGCAATGGCTGAATCAGGCGATCAAATCGACCTCTCTGGCATTGAAGGTGTTAAGGTTGATAAACATTCCACAGGAGGCGTTGGCGATAAGACGACGATTGCCCTTGCTCCCCTCGTGGCATCGGTTGGTGTTCCTGTTGCCAAAATGTCTGGAAGGGGGCTCGGGCATACAGGTGGAACGATTGACAAGCTAGAGTCGATCGCAGGTTTTAACGTGGAAATTCCGACGGAGCGCTTTCTTGAGCTTGTGAACAAAAATAAGCTTGCCGTCGTTGGGCAAACAGCGAATTTAACCCCTGCCGATAAAAAGTTGTACGGCCTTCGCGATGTGACCGCAACGGTGAATTCGATTCCGCTCATTGCCAGCTCGATCATGAGCAAAAAAATAGCTTCAGGCGCTAACGCCATCGTTCTCGATGTAAAAACAGGGTCAGGGGCGTTTATGAAAGAGCTTGAGCAATCAAAAGAGCTTGCCGAAGCGATGGTGGAAATCGGCAACAACCTTGGAAGGCAAACAATGGCGGTTATTTCTGATATGAATCAGCCGCTTGGATGGGCTGTTGGAAATGCCCTTGAAGTGAAGGAAGCAATTGATATGCTTCGGGGCGAGGGACCAGATGATTTGCGCGAGCTTTGTTTAACCCTTGGTAGCCATATGGTCTTTTTAGCGAAACAAGCTACTTCCGTGGCAGACGCCCGTCAAAAGCTAGAGGAAGCGATTTCCTCTGGTAAAGCACTGGACACACTAAAAACGTTCATTAGTGCGCAAAACGGTGATCCATCTGTAGTAGACAATCCGCAGCTTCTTCCAACTGCCCAATTCCAAATAGAAGTAAAGGCAGAGGAAAATGGACATGTAGCGTCGATTGTTGCTGACCGTATTGGTACTGCAGCGATGGTTCTCGGAGCTGGACGAGCAACGAAGGAATCGGACATTGATTTGTCTGTTGGAATCGTTCTGAAGAAGAAAATGGGTGAGTCGGTGCAAGCAGGTGAAACGCTTGCGATTCTTCATGCAAACAAAGAGGATGTCCAAGAAGTGATCGATAGGGTGATTAAAGCCTATCACATCTCTCCTGATCCTGTCGCAAAGCCAACGCTCATTTACGAGGAGATTCATTAACATGACACGATTACCTGACATTAAAAAAGAGGTGCGCTTCAACGCCCCGATCGAAAAAGTGTGGGAAGCGGTTAGTACATCGGAAGGATTAGCCTTTTGGTTCATGGAAAATGATTTGAAAGCAGAGACTGGGCATCATTTTCACCTCCAATCTCCTTTTGGTCCTTCTCCGTGTCAAGTGACAGACGTTGAGCGACCGATTAAACTATCATTTACGTGGGATACCGATGGGTGGTCGGTCACGTTCCATTTAAAAGAAGAAGAGAATGGGACAATCTTCACCATCGTCCATAGTGGATGGAAGCAAGGGGATACGAAGGTTGAAAAAGCAGGAGCGGAAAGCGCTGTCGTTCATGAACGGATGGATCGTGGCTGGCACGACCTCGTGAACGAAAGACTTCGGCAAATCGTTGAATAAATAGAAGGCATACAAAAGTAGCAGGATAAAAAGTTCCTGCTATTTTTTTGTACCTAAAATACACGCTTCCGCCATGTATAAAAAGTTCATGATAGGAAAAAATGGGAACTATGCAACCTAGGAGTCGTATTGTTTGATTTATAAAATCAAAGCTGACTTCTTTCTATTATGATCAAGATGGAGGCGGATGGGAATGAGAGTGATTCTATCCAGTATCGTAAGTGTATGTCTCGTGGTTGGGATGATAGCACCAGTTGGGCTGGCGGCAGAGAAACAGCCTAATTTAGCGAAGGAGGCTTCGTCCGCCATTGTCATTGAACGCGATACCGGTCAAGTTTTGTTTGAGAAAAATAGCGACGAAAAACTACCTCCCGCAAGCATGACGAAAATTATGACGCTTCTCCTCATTATGGAGGCGATCGACAGCGGCAAAATTACATACGATGATATGGTTCGTACGAGCGAAAACGCTGCATCGATGGGAGGCTCGCAAGTCTTTTTAGAGCCGGGGGAAGAGATGAGTGTCCGCGATATGATCAAGGCGATTGCGATCGCTTCGGGAAATGATGCGTCCGTGGCAATGGCTGAACATTTAGCAGGAACCGAAGAAGAATTCGTCGGGATGATGAACGAAAAAGCAAGACAGCTAGGATTGAAAAATACGAATTTCGTCAATACGAATGGGCTTCCTGAAAAAGATCATTATACGAGTGCCTATGATTTGGCGATGATCTCAAAAGAGTTGTTAAAGTATGAAGACATAACCGAGTTCACAAGCGTTTACGAAGACTATCTTCGCAAAGGAACAGATAAAGAATTTTGGCTCGTGAATACGAACCGTCTCGTGAAGTTTTATCCAGGTGTGGATGGCTTAAAGACAGGCTTTACAAAAGAGGCGAAATATTGTTTGACAGCAACAGCTGTCAAAAACGGGATGAGGGTCATTACCGTTGTTATGGGAGCTCCGACGCCAAAGGAAAGAAATAGTCAGATTACTGAAATGCTCGATTTTGCGTTTAGTCAGTATCAAACTCATCAAGTGTATGAGCGCGATACGTACATGATGGATTTGAATGTGAGAAAAGGGAATAAAAAGTCCGTTCCGATTTTTACTTCCGAATCCGTTTCCCTTGTGACGAAAAAAGGAGAGTCAATCGACAATGTGACCGAGCGAGTGGAATGGAAGGAATCATTGCTAGCTCCGGTACACAAAGGGGATGTGGTCGGAACGCTGTACCTTGAACGAGATGGGGAAATCTTGTCGGAAACCCCACTGATCGCAGGCGAAGATGTAGCATCTGCTTCTTTCTGGCAAATGTTCAAACGAATCGTTGGGAAATTTGGCGGCACTTCCTAACGAATGATGAGACGTTTTTTCGATTTGCCACTAGTTTTGTCACCTAGCAGGGATCATGCGTCCATAAACCGAAACTCTTTGTAGTCGAATCGGGGAGAGAGGAGCTCTTCGCCGATGATGAATGCTAGAAGGAGTGAATCGAATGAGTTTGGACGTAAAGTTAGAGCAAAAGGATACGGTTCTACTCGTACGCTTGATCGGGGAGTTGGATCACCATACGGCGGAGCAATTAAAAAGACAGGTCGAAGAGGTGTTAAGTCAAGGCGTAGTAAAGCATATTGTGCTAAACCTACAGCAACTGGAGTTTATGGATAGCTCAGGGCTTGGGGTCATTTTAGGACGATACAAACAAGTGAAAAACAGCGGAGGTGAAATGGTGGTTTGCGCCATTTCTCCCACAGTAAAACGGTTGTTTGAAATGTCAGGTTTGTTTAAAATCATTCGTCTTGAAGAAAATGAGCAATTCGCATTACAAACGCTGGGGGTGGCTTAACATGCGGAATGAAATGAATTTGTCTTTTTCAGCACAAAGTCAAAATGAATCGTTTGCCAGAGTGACGGTCGGCGCCTTTATTGCTCAGCTTGATCCGACGATGGATGAAATGACGGAGATCAAAACGGTTGTCTCAGAGGCAGTAACCAATGCGATTATCCATGGCTACCAAGGACAGCCAGACGGTGTTGTCTACATTCATGCCTCCATTGACCAAGGTGTGTTTGAGTTAACGATTCGCGACGAGGGAATGGGGATTTCAGATGTGGAAGAAGCGCGTCAACCGCTTTACACGACAAAACCTGAATTAGAACGATCTGGGATGGGATTTACGATCATGGAAAACTTCATGGATGAAGTGAAAGTAGTCTCAGAACCGATGATAGGCACAACGGTTTTTTTGAAAAAGCATTTAACCAAAAGCAAAGCGATTTGCAATTAAGGGGTTTTGCCTAATGGATGTAGAGGTAAAACAGAACGAAAAAGAGCAGCCGTTTACAGACGAGGAAATTAAGCAGCTCATTGCGCAAAGTCAAGCAGGAGACCAAGAGGCGAGAGATCAAATCGTCAGTCGTAACACTCGCCTCGTATGGTCTGTCGTGCAACGATTCTTAAATCGCGGGTATGAAGCAGACGACCTGTTTCAAATTGGTTGCATTGGCTTGATTAAATCAGTGGATAAATTCGATTTGTCGTACGATGTCAAGTTTTCCACCTATGCGGTGCCAATGATCATCGGTGAAATCCAACGATTCCTTCGCGATGATGGTACGGTAAAGGTAAGTCGCTCCATTAAGGAGCTTGGCAATAAAATTCGGAAGCTCAAGGATGATATGACGAAGACGCTCGGTCGGACGCCGACGGTGAATGAAATTGCGGAGCAGTTAGAAATTACGCCAGAAGAAGTCGTCTTTGCCGGGGATGCAAGTCGCTCGCTAAGTTCCATCCATGAGACTGTCTATGAAAATGACGGCGATCCCATTACCCTTTTGGATCAATTGGAAGATCAAAGCGAGACGAGATGGTTTGATAAGATCGCCTTAAAAGAAGCGATTCATAACTTAGAGGAACGAGAGCGGTTGATCGTTTATTTACGTTATTATAAAGATCAAACCCAATCCGAGGTCGCGCAAAGACTCGGAATCTCCCAAGTACAAGTATCGAGACTTGAAAAGAAAATCCTTGAAACGATGAAAGCGAATATAGCTGAATAGGTTGTCCTCCTTTTTTGCCCTGCCGAAGCGGTAGGGCTTTTTTCATTTTAGGAAAGTCTAACGTTATAAAGGACTAAAAAGACAAGAAAATCAACGGAGATAAGTGTCTTTTTCGTTTCCTCCGAATGAAAGATTTTCACAAGACACATACTACTTGAAAGCAAAGGATTGTCAAGAAAGGAGGCAGATGGATGACCACTGATGTGAAAAAGCAATATCAAGCTAACATTAAACTGTATCAACCAAAGCCAAACTACGGAAAAAATGCAGTGCGTGCATTTCTCATTGGTGGCTTCATTTGTCTACTAGGTGAAGCCATTAGCGATCTGTATCTCATGTGGTTTCCTTTAAGTGAACGTACGGTCACAGCGCCAATGATGGCTACGATGATCTTGCTCGCTGCCCTCTTTACAGGGGTTGGTCTATATGACAAGCTCGGACAGTTTGGCGGTGCAGGTGCACTAGTCCCTGTCACGGGTTTTACAAATGCTATGGCGAGTGCAGCCCTTGAGCATCGCAGCGAGGGGCTTGTTCACGGAGTTGCGACCAACATGTTTAAAATGGTTGGAGCCGTGATTGTTTTTGGGGTTGTCGTCTCATATCTCGTTGGACTGACCAGGTTGCTCGTACAAATGCTCATTAGTTAACGAATTGAAGGAGAATACGTCAATGATGTCACCGCGAAAGCAAACGTTGAAGTTTGATAAGCCTGTCTACATTGAGTCAACAGGTACTGCGGTTGGACCTATGGAAGGCGCAGGACCCCTCAGGCATACGTTTGATCAAGCATATGACAATCTTTATTGTGGAGAGGATTCATGGGAATTAGCAGAACGACGACTCATGCAGGATGCGATCGAGCATTGCCTAAAAAAGGTTCATGTTGAGACGGAGAGAGTTTCATTTATGATCGCTGGGGATTTATTGAATCAAAACATTACGGCAAACTACGTTGCTAGAGCACTGGGAATTCCTTTTTTAGGCACATTTTCTGCGTGTGCCACATCAATGGAAACTCTGGCGGTAGGCTCGATCATCGTCCATGGTGGCTTTGCGCAAAGGGTGATTACAGCTACGAGCAGTCACTATGCCACCGCTGAAAGGCAGTTTCGTCAGCCGACTGAATTTGCCAAACAAAAGCCAGACTCAGCCACATATACAGTAACAGGTGCTGGAGCTGCATTGGTTAGTAATCGACCGAGCAAGGTTCGCATCGAGAGCGCGACAATCGGTCATGTGGTCGATTATGGTTTGAAAAACCCCCTTGATCTTGGATCGGCGATGGCCCCAGCGGCTGCGCATACGATTGTGACCCACTTGGAGGAAACCGATCAGCAGGTAGATGACTATGACTTGATTGTAACCGGTGATCTTTCTCGGATAGGGAGTGGAATTTTACGCAAGTTACTAGAGGAAAAACGAGTGATGTTTAAGCGCAACTATGATGATTGCGGGGTGATGATTTACAGCATGGATCAGCCTGTATTTGCTGGTGGAAGTGGAGCAGCATGTTCTGCGGTCGTCAGTTACGGTTATATTTTCGAACAAATGAAAAAAGGCAAGTTAAAGAAAGTGTTAATTGTAGCGACAGGTGCACTGCTCAATCCGATGATGATCCAGCAAAAAGAGACGATTCCGTGCATCGCTCATGCGGTTTCGTTGCGTGCGGAGGTGTAAATCGTGAACTATATTATCGCATTTACCGTTGGTGGCTTAATCTGTATTGTGGGACAAGTGTTGCTTGATGTAGCGAAAATGACTCCTACCCAAGTATTAAGCACTCTTGTGGTTGCAGGTGCGGTGCTGGATGGATTTCATTTATACGACAGACTGATTGATTTTGCAGGCGCTGGTGCGACCATTCCGATCACGAGCTTCGGTCATTCCCTTGTCCACGGGGCGATGGCCGAAGGAGAGCGATCAGGTTTTTTAGGGGTAGGAATGGGGATTTTTGAGATTACTTCTGCTGGCATATCTTCAGCTATTCTTTTTAGTTTTCTCGTGGCTGTTGTATTTAAGCCAAGGGGGTGAAGCTCATGAGCCGTCGGAAAGTAATCTTGATCACAGACGGAGATGAGTCGGCACTAAAAGCTATCGAACATGTTGCTAGAGAATTAGGAGGGCGTTGCATCAGTCAATCATGGGGCAATCCTAGCCATTTGACAGGAGAAGAGATCGTTAAGCTCATTTTGAAAACCCCCTATGATCCGGTGCTTGTCATGTTTGACGATTGTGGATTCCGTTTAGAGGGACCTGGAGAAGCGGCAATGCGCCATGTGGCAAATGATCCTGCGATTGATGTTTTAGGTGTGATTGCGGTTGCTTCTTCAAGCCATTATCACGAATGGACGAAGGTGGATGTAAGCATTGACCGCTTCGGAGAGCTTACGGAATATGGGGTGGATAAATATGGTGTGGCCGACCTTGAGATTGGGCGGATGAATGGCGATACGGTATACATACTCGATGAGTTGGATTTGCCGATCGTTGTCGGGATCGGCGACATTGGAAAGATGGGTGGAGCGGATGCGGTGGAAATAGGGGCGCCGATCACGCGAAGAGCGGTGGAATACATTTTAGAACGGAGTGGATACCATGAGTGAAAGCGTTAAAGAGCGAGAGGATATTATCTCACCGGACATTCATGTAAATGAAGAATGTTTGAAAGAACGATTAGGAATGGATGTCTCGTTTGACGTGGGCATTCGTAAGCTCCCCGTGTTTGACCGAGAAATTCAACTATATTACGTCAACGGCTTGGTAGATACGCAAAACATTATTGAGTTGTTGAAAGAACTGATGGATCTAGATGCGCGAAATCGGAAAATAACCGATGTGAAAAAGGCCGTTAAAAATCACTTAACCCATTACCAAGTGGAAGAGACCGACAGCATGAATGAAGCGGTAACACAAATGTTGTCAGGGCTCATTTTCATTTTAATTGATGGAGAGACCGAAGCGTTTGTTGTCGATGTTCGTTCCTATCCGACACGAGGACCTGAAGAGCCAGATACCGAGCGGGTCGTTCGAGGATCACGGGATGGTTATACGGAAAACATCATCATTAATACGGCTTTAACAAGACGTCGTATTCGAGACGAACGTCTGCGCCATGAAATTTTAAAAGTGGGCGTTCGTTCGAAAACCGATATTTGCATCGCCTATATCGATGGAATTGTCGATCCTGAAATGGTGAAAATCGTTAGGGAAGAGCTGGAAAACATAAAGATTGACGGTATAACTATGACCGATAAAATCATTGAAGAATATATTGTTAAACAAGGAATGAATCCGTTTCCACTTGTAAGATATACGGAGCGCCCTGATGTGGCAGCAACCCACCTGCTTGAAGGCCATTTGGTTATTATGGTTGATACGTCCCCAAGTGTTATTATCGCACCGACAACGTTTTTTCATCACGTACAACATGCAGAGGAATATAGACAATCAGCCGCCATCGGAACGTTTTTGCGGTGGGTTCGCTTTGCTGGCATCTTATTTTCCCTCTTTATTTTGCCGTTTTGGCTATTATTGGTCATGCAGCCAAGCTTACTACCAGAAGGGTTACAATATGTAGGGCCGAATGAAACAAAAGAAGTGCCCATTTTTGCCCAAATCATTTTTGCTGAACTAGGAATTGAACTGCTTAGGATGGCAGCGATCCATACTCCATCTCCGCTGGCTACAGCGCTTGGTCTCGTCGCTGCCCTCTTGATAGGAGAAATTGCGATTGAGGTCGGCCTGTTTTCACCAGAAGTTATTTTGTATGTAGCCATTGGTGCGGTCGGAATGTTCGCTACTCCGAGCTATGAGCTAAGTGTCGCTTTACGTGTAGCAAGACTGATACTGGTTACGATTGTGGCTCTATTTAAAGCACCCGGCTTTATTATTGCCACGACACTTTTTATTTTCATGCTTGCACGAATTAAAACCTTAAATAAGCCGTATTTATGGCCATTTCTTCCGTTCGATCCGCCTGCGATGTGGCAAATTATTATACGTTCCAGTGTTCCAACGATTCGATGGCGACCGAGTATCGTTCATCCGCAAGACCCTATTCGTCAAGAAGAAAGTTAATCAAGGCGGTTGTCAGGTAGAGGGGTTTGTGTTAAAGTAAAACACAACAATTTAATTCCCCTCATCAAGGATGAGGTAGAGGTGCAATGCGAATCAGTACCCACTTGGAGTTTGATGGAACTAGGAAGAGTGGGGAAAGGTCAATTTGCCGAAGTGAATGTATGTCCATCCCATACGTTTGCTGGGTCGTTTTTGAATAAAAAACGAACTGCCGCTGACTGTTAGCGGAGAGCTATCTGCCAATGAGGTTACCTTGCAGCATTCAACGTAGCTAGTGTAACACATTAGCTGCGTTTTTTTACGATGGTTGCAGTCGGTTAAAACGTCACTCATTGAGTTTACCTATAAGGGAGAGAAACCATCTATGTTTTTTCACGGAACGAGTCGTGTCAATGGAAAGGGTCATCTAGAAATCGGAGGTGTGGACACGGTCGAATTGGCCAATCTGTATGGAACCCCATTGTTTGTTTACGATGTGGCACTCATTCGTGAACGAGCAAAAGATTTCAAACAAGCCTTTGCAGATGAAGGAGTTCAGGCTCAAGTGGCGTATGCGAGCAAGGCGTTTAGCTGTATTGCTATGTTTCAGCTTGCTGAAGAGCTAGGCCTAAGTCTTGATGTCGTTTCTGGCGGTGAGCTGTACACCGGGCAGCAAGCTGGAGTATCGATGGAACGAATTCATTTTCACGGGAACAATAAAAGCCGTGCAGAGATTGAGATGGCGGTAGAAGCGGGAATTGGCTGCTTTGTCGTTGATAATTTTTATGAACTTGACCTGTTAGCAGACATTTGTGAGCAAAAGCGGGCGACTGCAAATATTTTATTGCGGATTACGCCGGGGGTTGAAGCTCATACTCATGACTACATCTCAACTGGTCAAGAGGATTCAAAGTTTGGTTTTGATCTTGTGAGCGGCCAAGCCACGCTTGCGGTTAAAAAAGCGTTAGCTGTCGACTCCATTCATTTGCTCGGTGTTCATAGCCACATTGGATCGCAAATCTTTGAAACAACTGGATTTGTCATGGCTGTCGAAAAAATATTTGAACATTTAGTTTCATGGCGAGAAGACCATGGATTCGAACCATCGGTGTTAAACTTGGGAGGCGGGTTCGGCATCCGTTACATTGAAGGTGATACCCCGCGTCCAGTCGGTGATTATGTTAAAGAAATGATCCGCGCGGTAAAGCAGCAAATTGCAGAACATGAAATGTCGATGCCGGAAATTTGGATCGAGCCTGGTCGTTCGCTTGTCGGCGATGCAGGGACGACGCTGTACACGATCGGGTCAAGAAAAGAAATTCCGAATGTTCGCCATTACTTGTCCGTCGATGGCGGCATGAGCGACAATTTGCGCCCAGCCCTCTATCAAGCTGAATATGAAGGGGCGCTCGCCAACCGTGTGAACGAGCAGCCGGTAGGGATGTTTTCGGTTGCTGGGAAGTGCTGTGAAAGTGGCGATATGCTCATTTGGGATTTACCATTACCAGAGGCAAACCACGAAGACATTTTAGCCGTCTTTTGTACAGGAGCCTACGGCTACTCCATGGCGAACAATTACAACCGGATTCCGCGCCCACCTGTCGTTTTCGTTGAGGATGGCGACGCCCAGCTTGTTATTCAGCGGGAGCGGTACGAAGACTTAGTGCGTCTCGATATGCCACTAGTAAAAAAGGTGAAAGTATAGCAAAAATTAAAAGTCTTGCACCCCAGACATTTATTTGGGGTGCTTTTCAATGGAAATGAATTTGCGCTAACCAACGTTAATGTACGAAGAAATCACTTGATACTACTTGATATAAACATGGAGGCGTCTTGATTCATAAAAATCCGCTGACCTTGATAGAACGTTCTAATTTCAATCGATTTAAATCCAACTTCGGATAAGCTTTTTTTAGTTCCTCATGGGAAAAACCGTTAGTAAAGATTTTGATTGACTATTTCGTAATTCGGATCGAACTTTCTTAACGATCACTTTAGCTAATTCAATTCTATCCTCTGTATCATATCGTTTGGCCATCTGTTCAAAAACGTTATTCTCCATTTTCCGCTCCCCCGTCTAGATAAAATAAAGGCTTACATACGGGTTATTATAGCAAAAATCAAACCCATAAGGACAACGTTCAGCCTCAAGCCCTTTCGTCTAGACCGTGGCGGTAGGGAAGTCGACATATATCCCCAGACGCGCCATAAACCTAATAAATAAGAACACCGGTCACCTAAACAAAAAATGGAGCAACTTGTGCAAAAGCTTCCTTTCGAGAGTTGATTTTTATATCTCTCGCTTCTTATTTTCTTTCTGCCTTTTTTTATTGTAAAATAAGGCGACGACTGTTAAGGAGGAATTTATGTATGAAAAAAGGTAGCATTACATTTGAAAATGGCGAAAAAATCGTCATTGAATTTTACCCAGAAGCAGCACCAGGTACGGTTGAAAACTTCGAAAAACTAGCGAAAGAAGGCTTTTACGACGGTCTAACGTTTCACCGTGTGATTCCAGGTTTCGTTGCTCAGGGCGGATGTCCAATCGGAAACGGAACAGGTGGTCCAGGCTATACAATAAAATGTGAAACCGAAGGAAACCCCCATAAGCACGTAGCCGGTGCATTATCTATGGCTCATGCTGGGAAAGATACAGGCGGTAGCCAATTCTTCATCGTTCACGAGCCTCAGCCGCATTTAGACGGTGTACATACGGTTTTCGGTCAAGTGATTGAAGGAATGGACACGGTTCTCCGTATTCGCCAAGGCGATGTCATGCAAGAAGTGAAAGTCTGGGACGAAGAGTAAAGGAAACACGAGTAAAAGCACTCCAACACGGGGGTGCTTTTGTTGTTTCTAAATACTAAATGATAAAAATATAGATGGTCTATTTAACAGGATTCAAGTTTTACTCCTTTTATTAACTCCTGAAGGAGCAAAAACACCTCATTACAAAAAAATGGTCATACCACTGCACTGAATAAAATATCCCACATAAAAAAACATATATACAATAAAAACAAAAAGTGATATAGTTTAAACAAAATAAAACAAAAATAAACGGAGGTATTTATGGTACAAAATGCATGGGATGTAGAAAAAGCTGCTACTCTTTCTACAGGACTTGATGAACTAGTATATCGGTCGAATTTAATCGGCTCAGACCGTGCCGTTTGTAACTGGGGCGGTGGTAATACATCGATGAAAACAGTAGAAAAAGATTTTCGTGGCCGTGAAATCGCAGTCATGTGGGTGAAAGGAAGTGGTTCTGATCTTGCAACCATGGGCGCGAAGAATTTCACAGGTTTAAACTTGGAAGATATTCGTCCGTTAATCGAGCGCGAGGAAATGTCAGATGAAGAAATGGTTGAATACTTAGGTCATTGTATGATCGATCGAAATCATCCGCGTCCATCAATTGAAACGTTGCTTCATGCGTTTTTACCCTTTAAGCATGTAGACCACACACATCCCGATGCGATCATTAGCATTTGTTGTGCTGATAATGGTAAGGAAATCGCAAAGAATCTTTTTGGTGATCGATTCGTTTGGGTCCCATACGTTAGACCTGGGTTTTCTTTATCAAAAATGATAGCTGAGGGCGTACAAAAAAATCCTCATGCTGAGCTAGTATTAATGGAAAAACACGGGCTCGTCGTTTGGGGGGAGACAGCGAAGGAAAGTTATGACCGAACGATATCAGTCATCAATGAAGCGGAAGCGTACATTCGTTCACGGATTAATGAAAGCGTTATTTTCGGAGGGGGGAAATATACAGCATTAGCAAAAGAAGAGCGTATGAGCATGCTCGCTAATGTGATGCCGGTCATCCGCGGTGCTGTAAGCGATGAAAAGAAAATGATTGTCACGTTTGACGACGGTGACGATGTATTAGAGTTCGTGAATAGTGTAGATGCAGCTCGACTTTCACAGGTAGGGGCGGCTTGCCCAGATCATTTGGTGCATACGAAGATGAAGCCACTGTTCGTTAAGTGGGACCCGTCTATGAACGACATCAATCAGTTAATCGATGCCATTAAGGATGGAATTTCCTCATTTAAAGAGGAGTACAAATCGTATTTTGAACGGAACAAAAACGAAGGCGATGTGATGTTTGAGCCTGCGCCGCGCGTGATTCTCATTCCAGGAATCGGAATGGTGAACACAGGGAAAAACGTCACGATGGCTCGCGTGAGTGGCGCTCTTTATCATCGAGCAATCGCGGTGATGAAGGGAGCAACTGCTCTTGGAACGTTTGTCTCTCTGAATGAAAACGAATCGTACAATATTGAGTATTGGCCACTTGAACTTTACAAACTATCATTAGCCCCGGCTGAGGCTGAGTTTTCGAGAAAGGTAGCGTTCGTCACTGGTGGAGCTGGTGGAATTGGTAGCGAGACGTGCCGTCAGTTCGTCGCTGAAGGAGCCCATGTCGTTGTTGCTGACCTTAATCTTGAAGGAGCGGAGAAGGTCGTTAGCGAAATAAATGAGCAGTACGGTACGGACCGGGCGCTTGCGGTAAAAATGGATGTGACGTGCGAGGAGCAAGTACAAGCTGCATTTAAACAGGCTACCTTAACGTATGGAGGCATTGATATTGTTGTCAACAATGCAGGTTTGGCAACGTCTAGTCCGTTTGATGAAACCACTCTTGACGAATGGAACTTGAACTTGAACGTACTAGGAACAGGCTATTTCCTCGTCGCCCGTGAAGCGTTTAAGCAAATGAAAGTGCAAGGAACGGGTGGAAATATGGTGTTTATTGGTTCAAAAAATTCTGTTTATGCAGGAAAAAATGCAACGGCGTATAGTTCGGCGAAAGCACTTGAAACTCATTTGGCGAGATGCATTGCAGCAGAGGGTGGCCCGTTTGGGATCCGTGTCAATTCTGTCCTCCCGGATGCTGTACTACAAGGATCTGCTATATGGGGATCCAGATGGCGACAAGAACGTGCGACTGCATACGGAATTGAACCAGATCAACTGGAGGAGCACTACCGTAAACGAACGACCTTGCTCGTCAATGTTTACCCGGAAGATATTGCTGCAGCAATTTTATTCTTTGCTTCGTCAAAAGCGGAGAAAACGACCGGGTGCATGTTGACGGTTGATGGCGGTGTTCCTGCTGCATTCACGCGATAACTATACGGAGGTTGCCCCCGTCCCAGGTGAATGATCCATGGGTGGGCTGCTTCAAAGACAAATAAGAAAGCACTTATGAAATAGGAGGTGCTGTAAAATGAACTATTCGTTGGCTGTCGACATTGGCGCTTCTAGTGGAAGGCTAATTGTTGGGGAGTGTAACAAAAAAATCCACTTAACCGAAATTCATCGTTTTGAAAACCAAATCATTGAGAAAAACGGACAGTTTTGTTGGGACCTGGACGCTCTATTTTCAGAGATTAAAACAGGACTCAAAAAGTGTCGCGAGGCTGGGATTGAGCCTGTATCGATGGGAATCGATACATGGGCGGTCGATTTTGTCCTCCTTGATGAGCACGACAAGCCGTTAACCGACGCCGTTTCCTACCGAGATCCTCGCACTGATGGCGTGATGGAAGAGGTTATCGAGCAGTTTATGAAGGAGCGTTTATACTTAGAAACGGGAATTCAATTTCAACAGTTCAATACGATTTATCAGCTGTATGCTTTAAAGAAACAACATCCTGACATTTTTAAAAAAGCAAAGTCGTTTTTAATGATTCCTGATTATTTTCACTTTTTGCTTACAGGAAAAAAAGCGAATGAATATACAAATGCGACGACGACTCAGCTCGTTAATGCGTTTACAAAAAAATGGGACAAAGACATTATCGAAGCGTTAGGGTTCAACCCCGATATGTTTCAAGAAATCAAATTGCCAACAGAATCCCTTGGAAAGTTGAAAAGTGAATGGGTAGAAGAGGTTGGTTTTGACCTTGAGGTGATCTTGCCAGCTACTCATGATACGGGCTCAGCTGTTGTTGCCGTTCCGAAAGTGGCGGACACCATTTATCTTAGCTCGGGAACGTGGTCACTCATTGGAGTAGAGAATTCGTTTCCAATTTGTGTAACAAAAGCGTTAGATTATAATTTCACAAATGAAGGTGGAATGAACTACCAGTTCCGTTTTCTAAAAAACATTATGGGTCTTTGGATGATTCAAGAGGTGAGGCGGAACTACGACAACCGTTACTCATTTGCTCAATTAGTTGAGCTTTCTAAAGGGATTTCGTTTAAATCTACTGTTGATGTAAATGATCCTCGATTCTTAAAGCCTACCAACATGATCAAAGAAATTCAACGCTATTGTCAAGAAACCGGTCAACAAGCTCCGGAGCACCCCGGTGAAGTAGCAAAGTGCGTGTTTGAAAGCCTCGCAGAAAGCTATACGAGCGCAGTCGCTGAAATCGAAGACATTTTTGAAAAAGATTTTAAATCTATCAACGTCATCGGTGGTGGTTGTCGTAATGAATTACTTAACCAGCTCATTGCTGATCGAACGAAAAAAGATGTATTTGCAGGCCCGATTGAGGCAACGGCCATTGGAAATCTCGTAGCCCAGTGGATGGCGCTAGGCGAAATCGAATCGATACAGCAGGCGCGAAAGCTGATTTATGACTCTTTCGACGTGAAACGGTACGTTTCGGCAGATAGGGAATAGGTAAACATACGTGACAAGGAGGCTTAGGATGAGCATGAAAAGTCAATTTGAGCGAGCGAAAATAGAATATGGACAATGGGGCATTGACGTAGAGGAAGCACTTGAGCGGTTGAAGCAAGTTCCAATATCGATCCATTGCTGGCAAGGAGACGATGTAGGCGGCTTCGAATTGAGCAAAGGCGAGTTGTCTGGCGGGATTGATGTGACGGGAGATTATCCAGGGAAAGCGACCACCCCTGAAGAGTTACGGATGGACTTAGAAAAAGCGCTGTCGCTGATCCCGGGAAAGCATCGCGTTAATTTGCATGCGATTTATGCAGAAACGGACGGTAAAGTGGTGGAGCGGGATCAACTCGAACCGGGGCATTTTGAAAAGTGGGTCCGTTGGGCGAAAAGGCATGGGCTAGGGCTAGATTTTAACCCGACGTTGTTTTCTCATGAAAAAGCGAAAGACGGACTGACCCTTGCTCACCCAGACCAAGCGATTCGTCAGTTTTGGATCGACCATTGTATCGCTAGTCGAAAGATTGGTGAGTATTTTGGGAAAGAGCTCGAGACCCCGTGTTTAACGAACATTTGGATTCCTGATGGTTACAAAGATACACCGAGTGATCGCTTAACCCCTCGAAAACGATTAAAGGAATCGCTGGATCAGATTTTTGCTGCTGAGATCAATGAAGCGTACAATCTTGATGCGGTGGAAAGCAAGCTGTTTGGCATCGGCTCTGAATCATATGTCGTCGGCTCCCACGAGTTTTATTTAAGCTATGCCTTGAAAAATGATAAGCTCTGCTTACTCGATACAGGCCATTACCACCCGACTGAAACGGTCTCTAATAAAATTTCCGCGATGCTCCTTTTTCATGATAAGCTCGCTTTACACGTCTCCCGACCGGTTCGCTGGGATAGCGATCACGTCGTCATGTTTGATGATGAGCTGAGGGAAATTGCCTTGGAAATTGTGCGAAACGATGCTCTTGATCGCGTCCTGATCGGATTGGATTTCTTTGATGCGAGCATTAATCGAATCGCGGCGTGGACGATTGGAACGCGCAATGTGATTAAAGCATTGTTGTTCGCTATGCTCATCCCGCACAAACAGTTAAAAGAGTGGCAGGAGACAGGAGATTATACGAGACGGTTGGCAGTGCTAGAAGAATTTAAAACGTATCCGCTGGGCGCGATATGGAATGAATATTGCGAAAGGATGAATGTGCCCATTAAAGAGGAGTGGCTCAAGGAGATTGCGATCTATGAGAAAGAAGTGCTGCTCCAGCGCCATTAGGAGTGCAGTCAATCGTGGCTGCATTTTTCCCATTCATCGGCTAAAATGTTGAACAGAGCTAGTAAATTGACATGTCCACGGAGGGAAAGAAACGATGCTTGTAGCCGAAAGGCATGAAAAAATCATTGCGCTCGTCACTGAAAAAGGGAGCGTTCGTGTATCGGAATTAAGTCAATTGTTTAACGTAACTGAGGAGACCATTCGCCGTGATTTAGAAAAGCTTGAAAGCGAACGGAAGCTGCAACGAAGCCATGGCGGAGCAGTTAGCATAAAGGAAGACACAGAGGCCCCATATTTTGAACGGGAAATCCGAAATGTAAATGAAAAGCAAGCCGTCGCAGCTCAAGCGGTCACATATGTGACCACGAACGATCGAATCATTTTAGATGCGAGCACAACCGCTTGGTATATGGCGAAACGGTTGCCAGATGTACCGTTAACGGTTTTAACGAACTCGATGAAAGTGGCGATGGAGCTAGCCAAACGAGAAAAAATAACGGTGATTACGGTAGGAGGCACCTTACTACGAAAATCGTTATCTTTTGTTGGCCCCCAAACGAATCAAACGCTTGAACTGTATCATGTGAACAAAGCGTTCATCTCTTGCCAAGGAGTGCATGCCAAGCGGGGGATAAGCGACTCCAACGAAATGCAGGCACTCGTGAAACAGAAAATGATCGATATTTCCGATCACGTGTTTTTGCTCGCCGATCATACGAAATTTGGAAAGCAAGCCTTTTCGCGAATTACGTCGATGGAAACGATTGATACGATCATTACAGATTCAAAAACTAGTGAGGAACAAATCAGTGACTTTCAAGAGTTAGAAATGGACGTGATTCGTGCTTAGTTCGTTGGTGATTGAGTGCTAAACCAACTAAGCGCTGTGCAATGAAGGTGAACAGCAAGAAAGTTAAAATCCTTGCTTTTTTATTTTGCTGGTGATACGATCGAGTCAGCTAAATCCCCCGTTTTATGACGTGGCAGGATGTTGGCAGGTTTTCGATTATATCGAGAACGATAGGTTGATCGGATTCCAGTAGGAAAATTGAATAATTAATTTTTATCCTTCGGGGCTGGGTGGAAATCCCGACCGGCGGTGATGAAGCGAATGCTTCTTAGTCCGTGACCCGGTTGCTGATATCAGTAAGCGGTGGACCTGGTGAAAATCCGGGACCGACAGTGAAAGTCTGGATGGGAGAAGGAAACGTACGGTTCAATTTGGAAAAATGTGCATGATTGCACATCTTCTTTCTCGTGGGCAAAAAACCTACGTATACACAAGGGAGAAGTCTGTCCAAATGGAACCACTGCTTGTCGCATGACAACGTGCGAACGCATTTTCGTATGTCAAAGTATGCCCCGTGAGAACAAAATCTCTGGGGCTTTTTTGCGCTTTCCAAAGAATGACACTCGCTTTTCGAATCATTATATAAAAAAAGGGAGACGCAAGAGAACGAAAGAAAGTTTTTCTAATCGGGTAAAGGTGGTAACATGTGATGACAGATGAACAGTATATGAAGCTAGCACTAGCACTCGCTGAGTCAGCCCGAGGGCAAACCTCTCCAAACCCACTCGTTGGCGCAGTCGTTGTCAAGGATGGGCAAATCGTCGGCATGGGGGCTCATTTAAAAGCTGGAGAGCCTCATGCTGAAGTTCATGCGATCCGAATGGCTGGCGAGAAGGCAAAAGGTGCGACGGCGTACGTAACGTTAGAGCCATGTAGCCATTATGGTAAAACCCCTCCGTGTGCTGATTTATTGATCGAGGCAGGTGTAGCTCGCGTCGTAATTGCCACAGAGGACCCGTTCCCAAAAGTGTCCGGTCGGGGGATTCGTAAATTGCAGCAAGCGGGAATCGAAGTGGAGGTAGGTATTTGTAAGCAAGAAGCGCTAGATCTAAACCGGATCTTTTTCCACTTTGTGCGAACGAAACGACCTTATGTAACGATCAAATCGGCCACGACTCTGGATGGGAAAACGGCAACAGTTCAGGGAAACAGCAAATGGATTACGAGCGAGCAAGCGAGGGAGGATGTCCACCGGTATCGACATGAACACGACGCTATTCTTGTTGGTGTAGGTACGGTACTTGCTGATAATCCGTCACTCACGACGAGACTTGCTGCTGGAGGATTGAACCCAGTTCGGGTCATCCTGGATCGTCGTCTTCGCACACCTCTTGATAGGAACGTAATCACTGATGGGAAAGCACCAACCTGGATATTTACTGAGGAGAGAGCTGATAAAGCGAAAAAAAAGGCCCTCGAAGAAAAGGGAGTTCAAGTTTTTTCGTTACCTAACGTCTCTGTAGAAGCTGTACTTGAAACACTTAGAGAAAAAAATATTCTTTCTGTCTTTGTGGAAGGGGGTGCGACCGTAAACGGTAGCTTTGTAAAAGCAGGCACCGTCGATCAAGTGATAACGTACTTAGCTCCAAAGGTCTTTGGAGGAGCTGCAGCCCCGACAGCAATAGGTGGTGACGGTGTGATTGCTGTAGCGGACGCCCTTCCATTTGAAGTGCAGGAAGTGATACAAATTGGCCCAGATGTGAAGATTGTGGCAAGGGCGAAGGAGGATGGAAACGATGTTTACGGGAATTATTGAAGATGTAGGCACCATTGATGCGATTCAGCAAACAGGGGAAGCGATCGTGATGACGATCACATCCAAAAAAATTGTCAGTGATGTGCAATTAGGCGATAGCATCGCGGTTAACGGAGTATGTTTAACGGTTACTTCGTTTACTGACACTCAATTTACCGTAGACTTGATGCCGGAAACGGTTCGAGCAACGAGCTTACGTCTACTGAGCAAAGGCTCGCGGGTCAACCTAGAGCGGGCGATGGTAGCTAACGGTCGGTTCGGTGGACATATTGTTTCAGGTCATGTGGATGGAATCGGTACGATCCGTAAAAAAGAACGGAAGGACAACGCTGTATATTATACGATCGAAGTGTCCTCATCTTTACGTCGTTATATGATCCATAAAGGCTCGGTTGCAGTGGATGGCACAAGCCTCACCATTTTTGACGTCTCAGACAAAACGTTTACGATTTCGATTATTCCTCATACCATGGAGGAAACGATCATTGGCTTAAAAAAAGCAGGCGATATCGTCAACATTGAATGCGATCTGATCGGAAAATACATCGAGCAATTTGTGCAGCAAGGAAAACCAGTGAACGAAGGCGGGCTGACGAAAGCCTTTTTAACAGAGCACGGATACAATTAAACAGGCAGAAGGCTGGTGATAATATGGACAAAAAGCTATTTGATCCGATTGAAGAAGCAATATATGAATTAATGCAAGGTCGAGTCGTGATCGTTTGTGATGATGAGGATCGGGAAAACGAAGGGGATTTTGTAGCCCTTGCTGAAAAAGCAACACCAGAAGTGATTAACTTCATGATCACGCATGGCCGTGGTCTCGTTTGCACGCCAATTACGGAAGAGCGGGCAAAGGAATTAGATCTTGTCCCCATGGTGGACCATAATACTGATCCCCATGGTACGGCGTTTACCGTCAGCATTGATCATCAAATGACGACCACAGGAATTTCTGCCCATGAACGGGCTATGACGATTCAGGCGTTAATTGATAAGAAAACGAAAAAGCACCACTTCAAACGACCAGGTCACATTTTCCCCCTAATAGCGAAAAACGGAGGAGTACTCCGACGGGCCGGTCATACAGAAGCGGCCGTTGATCTAGCTCGTTTGTCAGGCGCTGAGCCGGCAGGGGTTATTTGTGAAATCATTAAAGAAGATGGTTCAATGGCACGAGTTCCTGATTTGCGAAAAATCGCCGATCAGTTTGAACTGAAGATGATCACAATTAAAGATTTAATCGAATATCGTCACCGTAAAGACAAGCTTGTCAAGCGTGAAGTAGATATTTCCTTACCGACGGATTTCGGCTCATTCCGTGCAATCGGTTATACAGATGTCATTGATGGAAAAGAGAGTGTCGCTTTAGTGAAAGGACAGATTGTTGAAGGTGAACCAACACTCGTTCGTGTTCACTCCGAATGTTTAACAGGTGATGTGTTCGGTTCTCACCGTTGCGATTGTGGCCCACAACTCCAGGCAGCTCTCACACAAATCGAGCAACAAGGCAAAGGGATACTCCTTTATATGCGTCAAGAGGGTCGTGGTATCGGTCTCATGAATAAGTTGAAGGCATACAAGCTTCAAGAAGAAGGCTATGATACTGTAGAAGCAAATGAGAAATTAGGCTTTCCCGCTGATCTTCGGGACTATGGAATGGGCGCGCAAATTTTACGCGACTTAGGTGTGTCAAAAATGCGCCTCCTTACAAACAATCCGCGAAAAATTACGGGCTTGAAAGGGTATGGCCTTGAAGTGGTTGAACGGGTGCCGCTCCAATTACCTCATAACAAAGATAATGAGCGCTATTTGAAAACAAAGCACGAAAAGTTAGGACATCTGCTAAATTTTACTCATTCGTAATTGAACGAAACATTCATTCTAGAGGAGGACGTAGAACATGGGACAAACGTTTGAAGGACATTTAGTTGCAGAAGGATTAAAGGTAGGAATTGTTGTTGGACGGTTTAATGAATTTATTACGAGTAAGCTGCTTGGTGGTGCAGAGGATGCACTAAGGCGGCATGGGGCTTCCGAGGCTGATGTGGATGTGGCATGGGTACCAGGTGCCTTTGAAATTCCATTTGCGGCAAAAAAAATGGCGGAGTCTGGGAAATATGATGCTATTATTACGCTTGGAACGGTCATTCGCGGCTCAACGCCACATTTTGATTACGTATGTAATGAGGTGGCCAAAGGGGTTGGCGCGCTCAACATGAGCACTGGTATTCCGGTTATTTTCGGTGTCTTAACAACAGATACGATTGAGCAAGCCGTCGAGCGGGCTGGGACAAAAGCAGGAAACAAAGGCTGGGAAGCAGCTGCTGCGGCGATTGAAATGGCGAATTTAAGTAAAGAATTGTCAAAATAATAGCAGGAAAAAAGGGTTGACTCTTCTATCGTTTCCATGAATACTTATGGATGAGGGTCGCCCTTTTTTAATTCGTCTTGCTATCTATTATGAAATCGAGAGGACAACGTACGTCTAGATGTGTCGAATGATATAATGGAAAAAAGTCAATTGGCTTTGCGTAAAGCAAGTTGCCAAAAAGAGGGAGAATCATGTTATTTCCGTATAAATCTGCACAGCGAAAAATCGCTATGGGCTTAATCTCGTTTATGCCGAAAGAAAAAGAGATTAAGAAATTGCAGAAAACGATCGATCTTTATGAAAAAGAAACAGAGTGGGAGTTATTTTTATGGAAGGTTGAAGATGATTATGTGGCCGTCATTGGCGTTTGTCATTTAGCCAATGGGGACGCTGAACTACATCATCTTAGTGTAAACCCTTCCTTTCGCCAAGAAGGACTTGGAAAACGATTGATAGAAGAGGTGAAACGTCGGCTTGAAGGACGGCTTTTACCAACGAAAGAAACGAGAGCTTTTTTTGACGTCTGTCAAGATGACTGAATCGTTCAAGGCTTGAAAGTCTAAAACGTTAGACTTTTCAAGCCTTTTTTTATGAAAGAGAAAGGGTCACAGCGCTTTATATAGACCAAGAAGGTCCCATCGTTCATCCACGAGTCTCATTTTCTTTACGCTGCTCATCTCGCAATGTTAATTGTCTTTGACGCTCGGAAATAACTTGACTCCGGTCTCGAGTGGAGTGCTTTTCGATAAGCTGTATATTCGTCAAGTCACTGTCGATACCCCAAACCCCTCCCCATTCGCGACATTTTGCTTGGGCGTACTGAAGGACATCTGGCGCTAGCGGTAGATTCATGTCGAAAAAAGGGCGTTTGCCTAATAAGTCCAGATGGTTTTGCACTAGGGCCGATAGTTTCTCTGGATCAAGGCCTAGCTCCTGTAATGGGGCATGCTCGATTGAAATGAGGCGAAGGGCGTTTTTATACATTTTTCTGGCCCCGTCTTCGTTGCCTCTCCGTTCGTGGTAGAGCCCTACAGCAATTTGGATGAGCGCCACCCAATGAGGCTTTCGCCTGCCTGGTGGGTCTTGCTTCCAACGCTCTTCTAGCACTTCATGGCATTCAAAGTAATCTCGAAATCCGTGAAAATACACAAGATATTCATGGAAGGCTTCGTCGTACATAGCTATTCACTCCACTCTATCTAAAAACTCTAACAATAGTCTAACATAGGATGTAGGCATTTTACTTCTATTTACATGAAACGAAACTCCCGTTGGATGGGAAGTTATGATATAATCCCACTAGTCCAACGAACTTAACGGTGATGAAATGAATCCATACAGTGTAAAACTTGATACGTTTGAGGGGCCTCTTGATTTACTGTTACATTTAATTAATCAAGCGGAAGTAGATATTTATGATATTCCTGTGGCGTTAATTACAGAACAATATATGGCATATATCCACACGATGCAAGAGCTTCAGCTAGATGTGGCGAGTGAATATTTGGTGATGGCCGCGACCTTGCTGCAAATCAAGAGCAAAATGTTATTGCCAAAACAGGAGGAAATTTTTGATGAGACGTTTGAGTATGAAGAGGAAGATCCGCGTGAGGAGTTAATGTTCCGGCTCATTGAGTATAGGCGCTACAAAGAAGCGGCACAAGAGCTAAAGGAAAAAGAAGGGGAGCGATCCCAAGTACATACGAGGTTGCCCGACAACTTGGATGACTATTTAACAGAGGAAGAAAGACAGCGACAGTCCATTCAAGGGGTGACTCTTTTTGACATGCTTGCTGCCTATCAAAAGTTGTTGAAGCGAAGAGCGTATAGCAGACCAAGAACGAGTACGGTCAAGGTTGAAGAATATTCGATCGATGAACGGATGACGGATATTTTGATAGATTTAGAAAAGTGCAACGGGAAATGCCGGTTTCAGGATCTTTTTGTTGAAAAGGGGCGTGGCCATATGGTTGTCACATTTTTAGCAATGCTGGAATTAATGAAAACGGACGCGATCTATTGCGAGCAGAACGAAAATTTTGCCGACATTTGGATTTACCGAAGAGAGGGGAAGAATCGTGACATTGAAAGAGCTTCAAGCAGCCATTGAGGGGATCTTGTTCGTGCGGGGAGATGAGGGCGTGACGCTCGAGGAGCTTTGCGATTTGCTTGAATTAAGCACAGATGTCGTCTATGCAGCACTTGAGGAACTGCGCCTTTCCTATACGGATGAGGCGCGCGGCCTCCGAATTGAAGAGGTGGCCCATGCCTTTCGTCTTTCAACAAAACCTGAATTGGCTCCTTATTTTAAGAAGCTAGCGTTATCAACATTGCAGTCAGGGTTGTCCCAAGCCGCATTAGAAACGTTAGCGATTATCGCCTACAGGCAACCGATTACGCGAATCGAGGTTGATGAGGTCCGTGGGGTGAAATCGGAGAAAGCCATCCAAACGTTAACATCTCGATTACTCATCAAAGAAGTCGGGCGGGCACAAGGAACGGGGCGGCCGATTTTGTACGGGACAACACCTCAATTTCTTGATCATTTCGGCTTAAAGTCATTGAAAGAACTACCGCCATTACCAGAAGATATTGATGAATCCTCCATAGGAGAGGAAGCCGATTTGTTTTTTCAACAAATGGAACAAGGAAGCTTGTTTCACGAAGAATAAAAAGAAAAGCTGTGCTAAAGTCGAAACGAAGCGAATCCAGCGACTTAGCACAGCTTTTTGAATGTTGGTCCATCTATGTTTTCGGGCTCTACAATAAATGTTGGGGTTTTTGCACAAAAGAGGGCAAAAAAAATGCACGCAGGCTCCTTTATCCATTATCCTTGAATTGTTGAGAAACAAAGAAAGGATAGGAGCTGCGTGTACGATGAATTTTACCATGGATTTGCCCGGATTAAAAGGTGTGAAGGTCACAAAGATGGAGGAACGAGAGGACTTTATCGCGCTCCATGTAGAAATGCCGCGAACGCCTCATCGTTGCCCATCCTGCGGGAAGAGAACCGAGAGAATCCATGATTACCGCATCCAAAAAGTTCAACATCTCAAGCTCTTTGAACGGTGGGTGTATCTATTCTATCGAAAGCGCCGGTACGCGTGCAGATGCGGGAAGCGGTTTGCGGAGAAAGCCTCTTTTGTAGAGCGATATCAGCGTCAGACAGTGGAATGGAATCAAGCGTTTCGCTTACGGCTCATTCAAGGGAAGAACTTTACGGACACAGCGAATCAATTCCAAACGTCCGTGACAACTGCCATGCGCCGGTTTGATCAATTGGCGGCCCCCCTCGTGAAGAAGGTGGATCACCTTCCTCCTCGGATTGCGATTGATGATTACAAAGGGGATACGAATGCGGGGAAATATCAAGTGATCATTGCGGATGCAGATACACGGAAGCCACTGGATATCTTACCGGATCGTAAAGCCGATACGCTTAAACGATATCTTCAAGAGAAGGGTCATCATGTAAAAACGGTCGTGATGGATCTTAGTTATACCTTCAAGTCGGCTGTTCAAAAGGCCTTAGGCCACCCGCTCATCATTGGGGATCCGTTCCATTTCTGTCGTTACATCTACTGGGCTCTGGAAGGGGTTCGCCGCCGAGTGCAAAAAGCGTTCCATCCGTATCATCGAAAACGATGTAAACGGATCAAACATCTGTTTCAGAAAGAGAGAGAAGGACTGGATGATAAGCAAAAGAAGAAGGTGGAGCGGTACTTAGAGCTATCCCCTGATTTAAGGGAAGCGTATGAGCTAAAAGAACATTTTCGTCGGTGGTATCAAGAAGCGAAGATGCAAGGAAGGGAAGGACGAATGAGCGAGGTGAAGCAAGGGCTCTACGCCTTTTACCGAAGAGTGGAGGCGAGCCCGTTAAAGGAGTTCCACCGAGCCATTCAGACGCTGAAGAACTGGCAGACCGAGATCTTGAATAGCTTCGCGTTTGGCTTAAACAATGGTTTTATCGAAGGACTGAATAATCAAACGAAGGTGATTAAGAGAAATGCCTTTGGTTTTCGGCGTTATGATCGCTTGCGAAACCGTATTCTCTTGCATCATCAATTCAAACATCAAACATTCGGGGTAGGATAAGAGGGGCTCGCCCTCCTATGCCACCCCAACATTTGACTAAGAACCTGTTTTCGTACGCGGCTTTGTCGGATCACAGTCTGGTGGGTGGAGCTCTGTCACTTCCGCTAGCTTCATCAAGTAGTAGCATTCTTCGCGAAACATGTGATCCGCCATTAAAGCATCCAATGTTCCAAGCAAGCGATTGGATAGCTCCATCTCTTCAAGTTCATCTAAAAAGGTCTGAAATAGAACGATTTCTAGTTGGACATCCTCGTTAAAGCGTTGTAGGGCTGGGAATTGCTCAACGTTCGCTCGTAAATAACCGGCCATTTCCACCGCTTTAATATAATATTGTTCAAACCTTACCGTAAATTCATCACTTTTTTCCTTTAACTTTTTTTCGGTTAAGTCCATCGAATTGGAAAGGCCACCTGCGTGTCCAGCAGCATCCAATAGCCAAACTAAGTGGTGATGAAGGGGATGTGTTTTAGGCGGGATTTGTTGATTTTCTAAGTATGGCAATAGACGTAAATATTCCTCTACTTCGTTCACCATATGGTTTAAAAATGTCGGGGACAGCTCGATCGTAATTTGGTTGACTAAATGCTCACGAATGAGCTGAAGCTTAAACGATCGAATCGCTCCCGCTTGCTCGTGGGCAGATGTCGTTAGTTGAAACAGCCTTTCTCCCGTTAGAGGCTGCTTGCTCTCTTCAAGCAAACGATCGAAGATATCAATAAACATTTGCGCCCGCTCGATATGATCTTCCTCTTTCACCGAAAGAGAATCGCGAATGAACCTAGCATGATCGCCCAATACTTGTAACCAGAAGCGGTGCTCAAACAAAGCAACCTTCTCATACCCTTGCATACATATGACCTCCTTTTTCTCGATTCAACGTATGAGGGAAAAGTCGAAACTATGAACCTTTTTTTCATAGGCCAAGACCTAACCACATATGGTGACATGAATGGAAGAAAAAAGGGAGGTTCTTCAATGAGCATAGAATGGGGGCAGCTACATGCATGGGTAAACCGTGTAGAGGAGGCGTGGAATCAAAACAAGGCGTTGCTCCGATCAGAAAGTGTAGACACCTTTTTATTTGAAGAAACGTTAGAACGATTGAAGGAACAACTACAAAATGATGGGGAGCCAACGGAAATTGGGGAGTTAGCGGAGCACCTGTATGAGGAGTGGGCAAGGCTTTTTAGCGAACAGACAGAGGCAGGAGGAAGTAACGGTATGCGGCGACCTGTGCCGATTGGCGGGCACCGGCTGCCACCATTACCGTATCCGTATGAAGCATTGGAGCCTTATATTGACCGAGAAATTATGCGGTTGCACCATCAGAAGCATCACCAGAGCTATGTGGATGGACTAAATAAAGCCGAGAAGGAAATGGAGAGAGCGAGACGGACGAATCATTTTCAGCTGATCAAGCATTGGGAACGGGAGGCCGCTTTTAATGGAGCGGGTCATTATTTGCATTCGATTTTTTGGGAGGTGATGTCTCCTCACGGGGGCGGGGAACCGAAGGGAGAATTGCGTCGACAAATCGAACGGGATTTCGGTAGCTTTGCCCGGTTTAAAAATCATTTTTCCCAAGCGGCTGAAAAAGTAGAGGGAGTCGGATGGGCGATTCTCGTTTGGGCACCTCGTGCTCATCGACTGGAAATTTTGCAGGCGGAGTTTCATCAAAACTTGTCACAACAAGATGCCATCCCGCTTCTCCCTCTGGATGTGTGGGAACATGCGTACTATTTACAATATAAAAATGAGCGAAAAGACTACATTGAAAATTGGTGGAATGTCGTCAACTGGGATGCTGTTGAAAAACGATACAACGCAGCTAAACAGTTACGCTGGATCCCATATTAATTTTCTTCTGTCATGAGTCTGATAATAAAATCTTTCAGATCGACCATTCGCGGGTGAGCTGGCGCCTTGTCTGTTCCTGCGATAATCATCGCGGCTTTCGTATCCTCTTCATGAATCCCTCCGTGCTCCCCTCCACCGATGTGGGCGGGAGCTCCTTCCGATTCAAAAATATAACCTGGCTTCGCCGTTAACACAAGAGTAGATGTATGGCTGTCTAACGCATGGAAGAGTTGGTTAAAGAGGTCTGGGTTTTCGCCGTACATAATCCGCTTGCAGTCATGATCGAAAAATACATCACCAATTTGTTCATTCCCCTCAATGGTCCACGTTTGTCCATACGGATCAATCCAAGAACCTCCCTTCTTAACCTTGAGCGGTTCCTTATGTTCAGGAGCTTTAATCACAAGCTCGTCGTCTTCTAAATAAGCAGCAAATTGAATTCGTAGATCCTCAAGGGCTTCGTTTGCGAGTGTATCAAAGGAATGTGCAGGTTGAAACGAATAGACGTAAACCATTCGATGGTTGTTCGCAATCACAATTTCACCGTCACTAGGAGCGTCCATTAAGGAGGCAATCTCATACTCCTCATAAAGGGTAGGAAGAGGTATGATGGCATCGCTTGCTGTAGAAGCAATTTGCGACTGTCCATGGTCGCCAATGACGATAAAAATGTTTTCTTCCAAAGCTTGCTCCCAGCTATCATAGCTATTTAAAATGTCTTGGAACGCATGATCGACTTTTTCAAAATCTTCAAGGTTCAATTGCCCATGGTCGTGAGTGGCTTGGTCAAAGTCCGGCATGAACAAAAACAAAAACTGAGGCTGTTCGTTTTTTTCAATCAGTGTACGAACGACCGCTGTACCGTAGGAATCGTTGAGCCCGTAAAGGTCGAGAAAGTGATCATCATCCAGCTCTTTAGCTTGAATGACTTTCGGTTCGATGATCGTTCCAAAGGATAACAAGTCAGGTCCTTTCGTTTCAAATGGCTGTCCTTGCATCCATGTGTCAAATGGCTCAGGCAAATTCACTTTATGAGAAGTATTCCCCCTGTAAACAAGGGCATTTACGGAACCAGTTGACATTTGACTATCCTGCAAGATTTCATGGATTGTCGGTACATCTTTACTCAAATGACGGTTGTTCAAGTTGCTTAGGTCGTCAAAAAGGACTCGATTTAATCCTAATTTCATATAGGTTTCTGGTGTAGAGCCATAATCGACGAGACGATCTTCCTCCGCATGATACCAAACAAGTCCTGGAACCTTATGTTCATCTGGCAGTGATCCTGTAATAAGTGTGCTCTCAATGACAACCGACATGGAAGGGAACGGGGCAATCAGTTCGTCAAAATATGTACCGTTCTCCATTAAAAACGATAACCCTGGAATGATGCCTTCTTCTTTGGCAGCATCTAAAAGGTCTGCCGTCATCGAATCGATCATCACCATGATCACCGACTTTTCTGTTGACTGTGCAAAATCTTTTCCTTGAATTGAGGCTCCCTGCGGCTCTCGATTTTGGCAGCTTGTGACGATAAACAAACAACAGATACCAATCAAACACACTCTCCTTATCATACTGGGCCGCTCCTTTCTCTTCGTTCCTTAATAGGTTTGAATCTCCCATCCGTCTTCCGAAAGATATTCTGCATAAAGCACCGATTTATAGTTAGAAATACCTTGCTTGCGTAAAGAGTCGTTAAACGCCTCTTTTGTCATTCCCGCTTTTTCTAGGTTCTGTTCGTTTAACACACCATCGGCTACAACGACAATAGGTAATGTTTTGTAGGTTAACTGACCATTTGTCGTTTGGTAGCCTTGTTTTTTCACAACGCTAATGGAACCGTTCGACTCAAGAATACCGTAGTGAACCTCCCGAATTGAAAACACCTCTTTTTCTCTAAGCAGCATCGCAAGTTGATCAATATCTAGCTTGCTACGTTTCAACTCGTGATACATGATCTTCCCATCGTTAATAATCAGTTTTGGTGATCCTTCTAAAAAAGGCCTTGTAATCGGAAACTTTTGTGTGATGATTTCGACTGTATAGATGAGCAAACCCCAGGCACTAATGGCATAAAGGACATAAAGGATGCCGATATCTTTGTCGTAAATGGCATTTCCTACGAGCTCACCTAAGACGAGAGCTGAGATGAAATCAAAAGGGGTGAGTTGGTTAATCTGACTTTTTCCAAGCACTTTCATTAAAACAAGAAGAGCCCAAAAGCCAACGAAAAGCTCAACGGACAACGCTACAAAATTGGTGTTCACGATCTCACCCCTCTAAGGTGTTATGGTGAAAATGACCACGGTGTCATCAAACACCGTGGCTAATCTCTTTTAATGGAAATATGAGCGTGATTTAGTGTGCACTGCTTTACGTCGTTTTATGAGGAAGAGTTGAGATTAGAAAGAAGCTCATCGAAGATAGGGAGAATGTTTTTAGAGGCGATGACCATTTGGCCATATTCAGAATTAGGGAGATGGGGTGCTCCTCGAAACACAGATTTTATCTTACCTTTTTCTGTTAGCCAATGTTTTCTTAGGTAGGTCTCATAATGCTGCCAAAATGTTTGGATCGTGTGGACCTCTTCCTCAGTAAAAAGAAGACGAAGCTTTTTTTTCGAGAACGGTAGCGCCCGTTGTGTCCGTTCAAGCGCGCGACGATGGAGCGCTTGCTCTTGCTTAGCGACAGCTGAGCGAATTTCGTACATTAAGGTCATCACATAAGCAGCTTCCTCTTGATATAGACGATGCTGGGCAAGGTCAGCCTCTTTTTCTTCAATGAGTTTTGCTTTTTGGAGAGCGATCGTCAATCGGCGTACTTTCCACATGAGAAGGAAAATGATCAGTATTTGTCCTGCACATAGCATTAGTAGAAAATAGAACATTTCCATCAACTCTTTCCATGTATTCTCCTTCTATCATATCACGCTCTTTTGTTTTACATATATTTCAAGTAATAATCCGTTCATTTCCATTCATCCTAAATGTGAAACGAATAGATACAAAATATTGTGTGTAGAAACTGAGTTCAATGAATGATGGGGGTGAACAAAGTGAGAGTTAAACAATTGATGATCCTAACATGCCTCTGTGTGATCATTACCGGACTAGTTGCTTGCGGTCAAAGAGATCAAGTTCGACCAATGATGGTTGGGCATGATGCTGTTGCGGATCAAACTAATGCTGATCAGGCAAAGCAGGTGATTGCATCGATGGAAGAAGTAGTTAATGTAAAAGGTGTGTCTTTGGAGGACAAAATTTACGTAGCGCCACAGGTAAGGCACCGTTCCCGTTTTAATCTAGAAGGCATTCGGAAAGAAGGTTTTGAGCGGATTAAAAAACGTCACCCAGACGCAACCGTTTACTTTTCAACGGATAAAAAGATTTACATGGAGCTTGAAAAACTAGAGCAGCAGCTGCAAAAGCGAACGATTAGTAAAGGCCGTCTAAAAAAACGACTTGGAGAGCTTGAGGAATTAATGAAATGATAAAAGGAGGAAATGTACGAATGGGTGGAAACAACAAGCAATCGTTAACCCCTGAACAGCAGCAATATCAGGATCTTGCACAAAAGTATGAGCTTCAACGACCTGTTTTCAAAAATTGCATTCGAGCGTTTTTCATTGGTGGTCTCATTAGCTTGATTGGCCAATTGCTAATGACGTTTTTTATGACCTATTTTGATTTTACCGAGAAAACGGCAGGGGACCCAACGATCGCTGTATTAATTTTCCTTTCGGCCCTCTTAACAGGGTTAGGTGTATACGATCGAATGGCCCAATATGCTGGGGCGGGGACAGCAGTTCCTGTTACCGGTTTTGCGAATTCCATCGCCTCGGCAGCAATCGAGCACCGAACGGAAGGGTACGTACTCGGTGTTGGAAGTAACATGTTCAAGGTGGCGGGTTCGGTCATTGTATTCGGTACGTTTGCCGCCTTTATTATTGGCATCATTCATACGCTCGTGACGGGAGGTGTAGGACACTAATGTTAAAAGGAAGGCAAACATGGGAATTTGAAAACCGTCCCGTCATTCTTTCAAGTGCGGCAACGGCTGGTCCGTTTGAAGCGAATGGCCCATTAGCTGATGATTTCGATATTTTGTTTGAAGATATGTGGCTCGGTGAAGATTCTTTTGAAAAAGCGCAAAAAGTACTTATTGAAGAAGCGGCGAAGACGGCGATAGAAAAGGCGGGTATACAAAATGATGATATCCAATTTGTATTCGCTGGCGATTTACTTAATCAAATGACGTCGACTAGCTTTGCGTGTCGATCGCTATGCATTCCTTATTTCGGCTTGTTTGGAGCATGTTCCACTTCGATGGAAGGGTTAGCCCTAGCTGCGTTCGTGATTAATCATAGTGGAGCAAACTATGTATTGACCGGTTCAACCAGTCACAATGCAGCGATCGAGAAACAATTTCGTTATCCGACAGAATATGGGGCACAAAAGCCACCGACAGCCCAATGGACAGCAACTGCAGCTGGAGTTGGAGTTGTTGCGAAGGTGGGAAGTGGACCTGTTGTAACATCAGCTACGATTGGCAAGGTTGTAGATATGGGCTTGAGCGACCCCTTTAATATGGGAGAAGCGATGGCACCAGCGGCAGCTGATACGATTGAGATGCACTTTCAGGAGCGAGGAGTCGGACCCGACTATTATGACTTAATTGCTACGGGTGACCTCGGAAAAATCGGCTTACCTATTGTTAAGGAGATGCTCGAACAAAAAGGATATTCTTTTAACGATGGGCAATTGAATGATTGTGGTTTGATGATTTACCGGGATGGACAGCCTGTTTTGGCGGGAGGTAGTGGTTCCGGTTGTTCGGCGAGTGTCACATACGGTCACTTGTTAAATCGCATGAAAAAAGGTGAGATTAACCGCATGTTAATCGTAGCCACAGGGGCGTTACTATCGCCAATGTCTTACCAACAAAATGAAACGATTCCCTGCATTGCTCACGCTGTTTCGATTGAGGCTGGAGGTGCATTGGCATGATCTTTTTATGGGCATTTATCGTTGGCGGGCTCATCTGTGTCATTGGTCAACTTTTAATGGATGTGGGAAAATTAACGCCTGCACATACGATGAGTAGTCTCGTTGTAGCAGGTGCGGTCTTAGATGGTGTCGGTTTATACGAACCGTTGATTGATTTTGCAGGAGCTGGAGCGACTGTGCCGATTACGAGCTTTGGTAACGCCCTCGTACACGGTGCCATTTCCGAGGCACAACGTAACGGAATTATTGGGGTGATTACAGGTATTTTTGAAGTGACGAGTGCCGGGATTTCTTCCGCGATCATATTCGGTTTTATCGCAGCACTATTATTTAAACCTAAAGGGTAAGGGGTTTGAGATGGAGGACACTAATGCTTCACACCGTGAATGGCTAGCGTTGCTAAAAGGGATTGATGCAACGCTAACGGGCCTTTCATTAAAAACCGATGATCATCAGGCACATGCAGATTATCATCAAGCTGCCTTGCTCACAAGACGTGTCATTCGTGAGTTGGAAACACTAGAGAGACAAGCAAACAATCGGTGAAGAACAGAGGAGGGACAGCTTTGGCTGGTTGGTTGGAAGCGTTCATACGGAGTGTTTGTTCAATCATTGTTCTTTTTTTGGTGTTCAAAGCTTATGGAAGACGGTCGTTTCAAGACGTTAGTTTATTTCAAGGAGCCATGATCATCGCATTAGCAGGAATCGCTAGTATCGGATCCTTTCTCTTGACTGTACCGTTTATGCCGTTTTTCGTTGCACTTCTTCTTTGGAGCGCTGTGTTTTTAGGAGCGCACCGGTTGCAGGGGAAACATGGGGGCGCCCTCAAGTTTTTTGCTGGTCAACCAGAGACGGTAGTGGAAAAGGGAAAAATAAAAGAAGATGTTTTACACAAGCAAAAGCTAACAGCAGAAGACTTTATGCGAAAGCTTCGGGAAAAGAACATTTTTCAGCTTTCTGATGTGGAATGGGCGCAGCTAGAGACGAACGGCGCATTAACGGTTTTTCTCAAAGAAGGAAGATATTCTGAAGCTGCTTCAACCGGAAAACAAGGAAGGCGACAGCCACCTATGACGGTCATTCAAAATGGTCAAATCGTAGATAGCGCCTTGCAGAAACGTGGAGTCACTCGTGAATGGCTGAAAGCAGAGCTAGAAAAACAAGAGGTGTTGTTGGGCAACGTGTTTCTTGCTGAAATGGATCAAAATGGTCAGCTTTATGTCGACTTGTACAATGATGACATTACCCCTAAACCTGTAAATGAGCTACCACTGCTTCGTGAATCGATTAAAAAAGCGCAGGCCGATTTAGCCTATGCTGCATTAACAAGCACAAATCGAACGAACGCAAAGGTATATAGTAGGTGTGCGGAAACGATGCAACAAGTGGAAAACGTCGTCTCTCCATATGTCCGGTAATTTGGGTGAACCATGGGAATACGTGGTTCATCTTTTTTATGGTTACAGCACGACATTTTTGTACAAACCATTCATACCAATCCTTGCGGTGCATACACTTGTACAAATACAAATGAACAATAGGCGGGGATCAGATTGAGAAGATTTTGGTTAATCGCAATAAGTTTATTCGTCACCCTTTCCGTCGGCATTCCAGAGCGTGTTAGTGCAGAAACAACTGAACCTGCTTCCGTATCTGCACAAGCTGCCATTTTAATGGAGCAGTCAACAGGAAGAGTTCTCTATGAGAAAGACGCCCATACGTCATTACGAATTGCGAGTATTACGAAAATCATGACTGCGCTTTTAGCGATTGAGTCTGGGAAAATGGACGAGTGGGTGAAAGTCTCTTCAAATGCGGAAGGTACGGAAGGATCTTCTCTTTATTTGCGAGCAGGGGAAAAAATAAAGCTATCAGACCTCGTCTATGGTTTGATGCTACGCAGTGGGAATGATGCAGCTGTGGCGATTGCGGAACATGTAGGAGGAAGTATGGATGGTTTTGTTTATATGATGAATCAAAAAGCCGAGGAGTTAGGGATGTCGAACACCGTGTTTCAAAATCCGCACGGGCTCGATGATCATGAGGATCATTATTCTTCCGCCTATGACATGGCACTTTTGACACGCTATGCGATGAACAATGAAACGTATCAAGAAATCAGTGGAACGAAAACACATCGGGTCGATAACGGGGAGCAAATCCGTGTTTGGAAAAACAAAAATCGCTTACTGACCCAGCTTTATAAATATTCCACAGGTGGAAAAACAGGCTATACAAAGCGGGCGAAGAGAACACTTGTCTCGACTGCAAGCAAGGATGACTTAGATTTGATTGTTGTCACGTTAAATGCTCCTTCTGATTGGCATGATCATATGAATTTATTTAACTGGGCTTTTCATACTTTTGGGATGACAGAATTACTCGAGGAAGGAAAAGTAAAAGGATTGAAGGATGAGTTTTACGCTGGTCAAGTATACGCATCCCATGACGTTGTTTATCCACTAACGGAAGAGGAGAGGGAGAAGGTTCGGAAAGAAATTACCCTTTATCGCCCACCTAAGGATCGAAGGGAACCTCCCAATCTACCAAGCCCCATCGGGAAAATGTCGTTTTTTCTCGATGGACATGTGCTAACTGAAACACCTTTGTATTACAAAGGAACAGAGCCCAAGCCAAAAGGGTTCTGGTCTAAGTTTAAAGAGATCTTCTCATTAACGATCGGAGTGAGAAGCAGTGATTAACTATATTTGGGTAGGGATGCTCGTCATCGGAATCGTGTTTGCCGCAATAAACGGCACGATGGAAGAAGTGAATGAAGCGATTTTTACTGGGGCGAAGGAGGCCGTTGCCATATGCATCGGTCTCATTAGTATTCTCGTGTTTTGGCTAGGACTTATGAGAGTTGCCCAACAAGCAGGGCTGTTAAAAGGCTTGTCGCGTCTGATGCGACCTGTTGCAAAAAGGCTATTTCCTGAAGTCCCTCCTGATCATCCTGCTATGGGTTATATTTTATCCAACATGTCAGCGAACATGTTCGGTTTAGGGAACGCAGCTACACCGATGGGAATAAAAGCGATGGAGCAATTGAAGGAGCTAAATGGGGGAAAGGACTCTGCTAGCCGTTCCATGATCACTTTGCTAGCGATTAATACGGCAAGTATTACACTAATTCCGACAACTGTTATTTCGATTCGGATGAATTACGGGTCGGTGTCCCCGACGGATATCGTAGGTACGACTCTTGTAGCTACGGCGTGCTCAACGGTAGGTGCCATTGCGATTGATCGCTTCTTCTATTATCGGCGGGTACGAAAGGGGAGAGAATAATGGAATGGCTCACGACCGTGTCTATCTGGATGATTCCTGGTTTGATTGGAACGATCCTAGTTGTAGCAACGTACAAGCAGGTCCCTACGTACGAAACATTTGTGGAAGGAGCGAAGGAAGGCTTTGGCATGGCCGTTTCGATTATTCCATACTTGGTCGGCATGCTCGTTGCGATTTCTGTCTTTCGGGCTTCTGGGGCAATGGATGCGGTAATTTCTGCAATGAACCCTTTTTTAAGTGCGATTGGGGTCCCCTCTGAAGTTGTCCCACTTGCGTTCATTCGGCCGATTTCTGGAACGGGTGCGTTAGGAATGACATCTGATCTTATTGCCACCTATGGACCTGATTCATTCATCGGTCGATTGGCGGCAACGATGCAAGGAAGTACAGATACAACCTTTTATGTGCTAACCGTATATTTTGGAGCGGTTGGGATAAAAAAAATGGGTGACGCGTTAAAGGTAGGGTTATTAGCTGATGTGGTAGGGATTATTGCAGCCATTGTCGTCGTCACGATTGTTTTTGGCTCTATTTAATGGCATGATAGAAAAGCATGGCGGTTGGCCATGCTTTTTTCCTTGCAGAAAAAACGAAATGCTTTAACTTGTTCATCATACTAAAGTATGTGAACATTTCTCTTATATAATCAGCAGATGGAATGGAACGAGAATCAAGCGGTAGACTTGAGGACAAGAACGGAAGAAGCTATGATGATAAATGAGGTGTTAACATGGAACGTTTACAAAAAGTGATTGCACAGGCAGGCATTGCCTCAAGACGGAAAGCAGAACAGTTGATTTTAGAAGGGAAAGTCAAAGTCAACGGACAAGTCGTAAAAGAACTAGGGATCAAAGTAAACCCGAATCAAGATGACATCGAAGTCGAAGGGGTACCAGTTGAGAAAGAGGAACCAGTTTATTTTCTTCTTTACAAGCCGACCGGTGTCATCTCAAGCGTAAAAGATGATAAAGGACGAAAAGTGGTCACCGATTTTCTTGAAATTGAGCAGCGCGTATATCCTGTTGGTCGCCTTGACTATGATACGTCAGGCCTCCTTCTCTTGACGAATGATGGGGAATTTGCCAACTTGCTCATGCATCCGAGACATAAAATCGAAAAGGTGTATGTGGCAAAAGTGAAAGGAATCCCGACCCGAGATCAACTTAAGCTGCTCGCCAGAGGGGTGAAGCTTGAGGATGGTCCGACGGCTCCAGCTAAAGTAAAAATGCTGTCAGTGGATCGTCGAAAACAAACAGCGATCGTCAAGCTTACGATTCATGAGGGGCGAAATCGCCAAGTGCGGCGAATGTTTGAAACGATCGGTTGTGAGGTAATGAAGCTAAAACGAGAGCAGTTTGCCTTTTTAGATTTGTCGGGAATGAATCCAGGGGATGTCCGTCCACTGAAGCCAATTGAAGTCAAGCACTTACGGGAATTAGCTGTCACGAAAAAGTCATAAAGGAAAGCCAACAGTAATGTGGGACGACGTTATAATGGAAGAAGTCAATTCATTAGTCCTTATTTTGTAGCAAAGGGGAGAGACAAGGATGGATAAGCGAAAGCGATTTTGGATGCGATTGTCTATTTTAGCCGTTATTTCAGTTGCATTAGGCTACACGTTTTATTCAAACTTTTTTGCTGACCGAAGCTTAGCTCGTGCTGGTGAGCAGGCGGTTAACTTCGTTTTGGAAGATTTAGAAGGAGAGAGCATTGAGCTTCGCGAGTTAGAAGGGAAAGGGGTATTTCTGAATTTTTGGGGGACATACTGTCCGCCTTGCGAACGGGAAATGCCTCACATGGAAAAATTGTATGGAGAATATAAGGAGCAAGGTGTAGAGATTATTGCGGTGAATGCTAATGAACCAGAGCTTACGGTTCAACGCTTTGTCGACCGCTACGGACTTTCCTTTCCGATTGTGATCGATAAAGGGCTTAATGTCATCGATGCTTACGGAATTCGCCCTTTACCGACAACGATCTTAATTAACGAACATGGCGAAATCGTCAAAGTTCACACAGGTGGCATGACGGAACAAATGGTGGAGGAGTTCATGGAACTCATTAAACCTGAAGCTTAGAAAGACAATTGAGGTGTCCGACATGAATAAAGTAAAATGTGAATGCGGCCACGTAAACCCATTTGGGACGGTTCTCTGTGAATCATGCGGAAAGCCCGTGGAAGAAAATGATGATCAAAAAGGGCTTTTGAACATGCGCTACGAAGGGGTGGCGCGCCGTTCACAAACCTACACGACTACTTTTATCGATAAAATTTGGATGTTCTTCTCATCGGTAAAGGTCGGGATTTGGATCATCGTGTTAACGTTAGTCGCATCCATATTCGGGACGATTTTCCCGCAGGAAATGTACATTCCATCGAACGTCAGACCAGAAACACATTACGCGGAAGAGTATGGCGTTTTAGGGCAGATTTATTATCAATTAGGCTTTCATAATTTATACGGATCATGGTGGTACATGGCGCTTATTGCGGCCCTTGGTGTATCACTGATCATCTGTAGCCTTGACCGGGTCGTCCCTCTTTATCGGGCGTTAAAGACGCAACGTGTTACGCGACATGAAAACTTTTTAAAGCGGCAGCGTTTGTTCGGCACATCAAACGTTAACAATGTGGATGGCGTGCTTGAAACGGTGAAGGCTCGGCTTGAGGAGAAAAAGTACAAAGTTCGCGAAGAAAACGGCAATCTACTAGCGGAAAAAGGGCGCTTCTCCCGGTGGGGTCCTTACGTGAACCATATTGGCTTGATCATCTTTTTAATGGGCTGTATGTTTCGTTTCTTCCCCGGGATGTATGTGGATGAAAACATGTGGATTCGCGAAGGTGAAGTAATGGTCGTGCCAGGAACGAACAGTAAGTATTACCTTGGCAATGAGAGCTTTACGCTAGAGTTGTATGATGAGGAGGACGAGCTGTTTGCTGAAGCGATTGAGCGGGCAGGCGGGGCAGTTGCAAAAAACTATGAAACCGAAGCTGTGTTATATGAACGGGACCCAGGAGCAACGGTTGGTGCAACAAGTGAGCTGCAAGAGGTGGCGCGCCACAACATCCGCGTAAATGACCCATTGTCATATGAGGGCTTATCCATCTATCAAATCGATTATAAGCTTCATGAATTTAGCGTCATGAGCTTTACGTTAAACAAGAAAGAAACAGGAGAGTCATTAGGTCAAATCGATGTCGATTTGAATAATCCTGAAGATGAGTACGACCTTGGCAACGGAGCGAAAGTGATCCTTCGTGAGTATTTTCCGGACTATGAGTTAAATGAGCAAAACGTACCATCTACACGATCGCGTGTTCCTGATAATCCAGGGTTTATTTTTGAAATGATTACGCCGGAAACGCCAGAAGGTGAAATAAGCTTTGTCGCCGTTCAGCAAAATTTAGAGCCGTTAGGCGAGAATCAGTATGAGATGAAATTTGCTGACCTCGAAACGACTCACGTAACGGGGTTGACTGTACGAAAAGACTATACGCTTCCGTTCCTTTTCGTTGGAGGCTTCATTTTTATGGTCGGTTTGATCCAAGGCTCTTATTGGGCTCATCGCCGCGTGTGGTTGCAACGAGTAAACGGTGAAGTTTGGATCGCAGGTCACACGAATAAAAATTGGTCGTCCCTTCATAAGGAAATTGATGAAGCGATTGCAGAGACAGGATTAGGGTCCCCGTCTGATCAATTGGAAGAAAAGGAAAAGAACTCTGAACGAGAAAAGAAATTGGGAAAGGATAAAGGAGGAACAAACGAATGACGGCAGCACTGAGTAGTAACTTCCTGTTAGTTGCCTTCTTCCTCTATCTTGCAGCGACTATTTTTTATGCCGTGTCAATCATGGGTAAAAAATGGCGCAATAAAGAAGGAGAAATGAAGGGGAACCGTTGGGGCACCTTCGGGTATTATTCCGCTATCATCGCGTTGCTATTTGCCCTCGGTTATTTTATCACACGCTGGATGGTAGCTGGTTTTGCGCCAGTGAGTAACATGTTTGAATATGTAACGTTCTTTGGCATCTGTATCGGCCTCGCCTTTGTTATTATTAATGCCATCTATCGTTCTAACATATTAGGGTTGTTCACGATGCCGACCGTGATGCTCATGATTGCATACGCTTCGGTTTTTCCGAGCGAGGTTGCCCCTCTTATTCCGGCGTTGCAAAGCAACTGGCTTGCACTCCATGTAACGACGGTCGCATTAGGACAAGGGATACTAGCGGTTAGCTTTGCTTCGGGCCTTGTTTATTTAATTCGGACGATTGATTATTCCATCCAAAGCTGGAAGACGTTTTGGTTAGAATTTATTCTTTATAGTGTCATTACTGTCGTCGGATTTATATTAATTACGTATACATTCCAGGCGATGAACTATGAGGCGAAATTTAATTATGTGAATGAAAATGATGTCGAAGCGACAATGGAATATCATTTGCCACCGATCGTAGGTCCTCATGAAGGACAGCTCATTTCGGAAACGGGAAATCAACCGCTCGTTAATATGCCTGCTTGGATTAAGAGCGATCAGTTGAATACGGTCATTTGGTCATTCCTCGTAGGACTTGTTCTCTATCTCTTACTTTATCTCGTTTTCCGAAAGCCGGTCGGAGCCATTCTCCAACCAATTGTGAAGCGAGTCAGTCCACAGCTCGTAGATGAGATTAGTTATCGAGCGATTGCGATTGGGTTTCCTGTCTTTACGCTCGGAGGACTAATCTTTGCGATGATCTGGGCACAAATTGCTTGGACGCGTTTCTGGGGTTGGGACCCGAAGGAAGTATGGGCATTAATTACGTTTTTGTTCTATGCAGCCTACTTGCATTTACGTTTGTCAAAAGGTTGGCATGGAGAGCGTTCCGCTTGGTTGTGTGTTATCGGATTCGCGATCATTATGTTTAACTTAGTGTTTGTCAATCTTGTCATTGCAGGCCTGCACTCTTACGCAGGAGGCATGTAAAGGCGACCCCCGCAAACAAAGGCGGGGGTTTTTTCAAAAAGGTATGTTACACTATTTGTAAAGTTGCTTAACTGTTGATGGGGAGGTTTGTTTGATGGAAAAAGAAGCAAAAATTTTAGTCGTTGATGATGAAGATCGTATTCGTAACTTATTGAAAATGTACCTTGAGCGAGAAGCCTATGATGTGGAAGAGGCATCAGACGGAAAGGAAGCGCTCGAAAAAGCGCTTGCATTCGATTATGATGTCATTTTACTTGACCTCATGATGCCTGAAATGGATGGAATTGAAGTGTGTCAAAAGCTTCGCAAACAAAAAGCAACGCCGATCATTATGCTTACAGCAAAAGGAGAAGAAGCCAACCGCGTTCAAGGGTTTGAAGTCGGAACGGATGACTATATTGTGAAGCCATTCAGTCCGCGTGAGGTGGTCCTACGTGTAAAAGCGTTATTGCGTCGCTCGTCTTCAACGAAGTTTTTACAGACGGATACGCAAGCGAAAGATGTGCTCGTTTTTCCGCATTTATCTATCGACAATGATGCGCACCGGGTAACGGTGGCTGATCAAGAAATTAATTTAACACCGAAAGAATACGAGCTTCTCTATTATTTAGCCCAGTCACCAGATAAAGTCTTTTCAAGGGAGCAGCTATTGAAAGATGTATGGAACTATGACTTCTTTGGGGATTTGCGCACCGTCGATACGCATATTAAACGACTGCGTGAGAAATTAAACCGAGTGTCCCCACAGGCGGCCAGTATGATTTCGACTGTTTGGGGAGTGGGCTACAAATTTGAGGTCGTGAAAGAGTAATGCTTTGGCGCAGCGTCGTCGGAAAGTTATGGTTTACGATTATTTTGCTCGTGTCCTTCGTTCTAACAGTGTTGATGGTCATGCTGCTTCAGTTTTTTGAGCGTTTTCATGTGAATGAAGCTGAGTCTCAGCTCCTTAACCATGCGAACATGATCGCCACGATTTACGAAGAATACGATGATCGGGTAACTGCTCGAATGACAATTACTGAATATGCCAATGCGTTTGAAAAAAAAGTGGTGATCATCGAAGACAGAGCGAATTACTGGAGCACTGGGGAAGCAGGTCTTGTGAATTTGCCCCTCGAAGTCTTTGTCGAGCATCCGATGTTGGCACAAGTTTTTCAAGGGGAGCGGGCGGTCGTGACCGAAGATGATTTTTCCGAATTTTACCGCGGTGATTCTGATACTGGAATGATGATCGTCGGCATCCCCCTACATTTGGACGATGGTAATGATGCTGTGTTTTTATATCAACCACTTGCCACGATTGAAGAAACGTCAGCGGAAACGAAACGGATTGTCTATTTCTCCGCGGGAATTGCCATCGTGCTTACAACGGTATTTGCTTTTTTCCTATCTAGTCGAATTACCTCGCCACTTCGAAAGATGAGACAAGTGGCATTGGAAGTTGCCCAAGGGAAATTCAATACGAAGGTTCCAATTTTAACCCATGATGAAATTGGTCAACTCGCGATCGCTTTTAACCGAATGCGGCGGGAGTTGAATCGAAATGTGACGGAGTTGAATCAGGAAAAAGAGCAGCTCTCCCGAATTTTGAGCAGCATGGCCGACGGTGTGATTACCCTTGACAAGCGTGGGAAGGTGATGGTAACCAATCCTCCGGCTGAGCGATTTATTCAAGCATGGCATTACGAACAAGGATTAGTTCCTTCTGAGAAAAATGAGCTGCCACAAGCGATCCATCAACTTTATCAGCAAGTGGTTGCCTTGGAATCGGAGCAGATGACGGAATTAGATGTTCAAGGGCGAAGTTGGGCGATTCTTATGACGCCTCTCTACGATAACTCTTACGTCCGTGGAGCGGTGGCCGTTATTCGCGACATGACAGAGGAGCGTCGTCATGATAAGCTGCGAAAGGATTTTATCGCCAATGTATCCCATGAGCTGCGAACACCGATTTCCATGCTTCAAGGCTATAGTGAAGCAATCATTGATGACATCGCCGGGACGGATCAAGAAAAAAAAGAGTTAGCGAAAATCATTTACGATGAATCGCTACGCATGGGGCGCCTTGTTAATGAATTGCTCGATTTGGCAAGAATGGAAGCAGGCCACATCGATTTAAATTATGAAGAGATTGAAGTGAAAACGTTCTGTGAACGGATCACAAGAAAGTTCCAAGGACTCGCGAAAGAACAACAACTAACCCTTGATTTCATCTATCGAGGGGATGAAGGGAAACGGATTCAGGTCGACCCAGACAGGCTCGAACAAGTTCTCACCAATCTTCTATCTAACGCGATACGGCATACCGACCCAGGCGGTACGGTGCAACTCGCGTGTCATGTGATGGAAAACGGTATGAAAATTGACGTAACGGATACAGGAACAGGAATACCGGAAGAAGATTTACCGTACGTATTCGAGCGGTTTTATAAGGCGGACAAAGCACGGACGAGAGGAAGAAGTGGGACTGGGCTTGGACTTGCCATTGTCAAAAATATTGTTGATGCCCATAGTGGAGAAATTAGTGTCCACAGCAAACAACAAGAAGGGACAACCTTTACAGCCTTTTTCCCGAATGCTCGTACCATTTTGTAGAATCGACAGGAATAATCTTGTTCCATAAGAAACATTGAAGCTGACAAACGCCTCTCTCATGCGTAGGTCAGCTTCTTTTTCCCCCTATAATCGTTTTTTGAAAACATAGCTCACTTTATCGTAAGCGCCTTTTTCCATATAAAACCGATGGGCCTCGGTTCGGCTAACATTGGATGACAGGGAAATGGCTTCGTATCCTTTTGTTTTGGCCCATGCTTCCACATGAGCCAGTAACATGAGCCCGTATCCGTTTGATCGATGGTGTTCATCTGTGACAAGGTCAGTTACCCAAATGCTTTTTCCGTTATAAAGCGTTGTTTGTGGCATAAAGCCAATGACAGCACAGAGGGTGTCTTCCACCTCCAAGGCAAACATTCGATAGCCTTCGTTTTTTGTCGCTTCATGGACAAGTTCTAAGTAACTAGCTTCGGTTAAATGAGGACGAAGCTGACGGATGAGGGGGAAAGCCTCAAGCCATTCTTGTTCGACTATTAATGATCGAATCAAGCTTCTCATCTCCCTCCTAGTTTATACTCCATCGTGATTACGTTAAGTCTTGCACCATCCGATCTTTCCATCATTTCTTCCTTTGTGTTCGCAAAGCCTAACGAATCGTAGAAAGCCACATTTTGCGCCATGTCCGCTCTCACTTTACAAACAACCGTTGCACACTTTTGTTCCTTCGCAAGTGTCATGAGATGGTCTATGAGCCGGCGGGCAATTCCTTGGTTTCGGGCTTCTGGTATAACGGAAAGTCGGAAGAAATAAAGCTGTTTATCATGAACCACAAACTTTACCATCCCTACACATTTATCGTTATGCTTATAAAGGAGGACTTGGGTGCCTGATGTTAATTCCTGTTCGATATCGGACACCGCTTCTCGTAAGGCAGTGGTCGGTGGGGTGGCGTAACGATATTCGTCAAACGCTTGATGAAGCACGGAATGAATCTCTTTTGCATCTTTCTTTTCAGCGTGCACGATGGTCATGACTCTCTCTCCTTTTTTCATTCAATGTAACATGTTTGTAAAAAGGATGGAACCCTTTTCCTGAATGATTCGTTTCACAATAAAAAGAGGGGGTCATGACGAAAATGAAAAAAATTGTAGGGAGCCTCATCGGTGTTATGCTTCTATTATTCATCGTAGGTTGCAGCAATACGGAGCAAATGGAAATGTTTGATGCGGGGAATATGGAGGGTGCCGATATGAATGTAGCTACCGATTATTCGGTCTCAGAGGAAGGAATGGAGGAAGAAGCTGCACTTGAAAAGGTAGAATTAGATACGGAAATTGAGACGGAGGAAAGAGGAAGTGCTGTTCCAGAGGGAATGGAACGAATGATCATTTACACTGGAGACATGGAGGTAGAGGTAGAGTCGTATGATGAGGCAGAGCAGCAGCTTACGTCGACTGCTCAATCTCTCGGTGGATTTATTGTGGAATCGTCTAAAAATGAACATGAAGACGGTCATACGTCTGGTTATCTTGTGGCGCGAGTCCCACAAGAGCGGTTAGATGATTTTGTTCAAGAAGTGAAAGAAACGAGTCTTTCCATTCATTATCAACAATTAAGCGGTAGTGATGTGACGGAGGAATATGTTGATTTAGAAGCGAGGCTTAAGTCAAAGCGAGTGATGGAAGAACGATTAATCACGTTTTTGGAAGAAGCCGATTCAACGGAAAACTTATTAAAAGTTTCCAATGATCTTGGGAAAGTTCAGGAGGAGATTGAACAGCTCGTCGGTCGGATGAACTATTTAGAGGATCGTGTCCGATATGCTTCCATGACCATTTCCATAAGAGATCGTGGGATCGAGGTAGGAAGCTTACAAGGACAAAACACGTTAAACACGTGGGCAAACGCAAAGAAACTATTTATGGATACGACAAATGGAATCATCGCCTTTTTCTCTGGGCTTGTCGTTTTGCTAATTGGGTTTTCGCCGATTTTATTTCCACTGATCGTCATTGCAGTTGTCATGATCATTCTCGTTCGCCGAAAGAAAAAAATGTCTACACCGCCTGTTCAGGAAGAGTAGATTTTTGCAAAAACGCTGTTCTTTTGCGTTATTTTTTGTATAATAAAGACGACTTATCAATGAATCGTATATCGCGCTGAAGGGTCGTTCAATGTTTGAGCGTGAAAAGGGAAGTCGGTGAAAATCCGACACGGTCCCGCCACTGTAAATGGGAGAGGCTTGCAAGATCCACTGTCTAGCGACGGGAAGGGGGGCAAGTACTCGATGAACATAAGTCAGGAGACCTGCCTTTCAGTTTGAGTGTGTAGCCTTCGAGGAAAAGGTGAAGCAGTTCATTTGATTTCATGGAGATAGCATGGGATCTAGACTGGTTTTGCAAAAACACTCTGAAGGGAGTGTTTTTCTTTTTCACTTACGAAAGTTTAACTTCCATTAAGGTTAGGCGACAAGCCAAGTTTTCTATGCTAGTGGCCCACCACCTTCAGCGACGAGCGCCATTGATTAGTACGATAGAGAAAAGAGGGGATCAGTAGATGAAGTCGAATGTACGGTTATGGCTTCTGGCCTTGCTCTTGACGCTAGGTCTAGTGGCGTGTGGCACAACCACGGACGAGCCTGAAGCTCCAGCGGATGACCAAGGAACAGATGTAGTAGAGGAAGAAGCGGGTGGGGAATTCCCACGGACGATTACAGATTCATTAGGAAATGAAGTAACGATTGAAGAAGAGCCAGAACGAGTCGTCTCGTTAATTCCGAGCATTACCGAAACATTATTTGCGATCGATAAAGGGGACACCGTTGTCGGCCGCACTGATTTTGACAACTATCCGGAAGAAGTTGAGGATATTCAGAGCGTCGGCGGTATGGAGTTCGACGTAGAACAAGTGCTAGCACTCGAGCCCGATCTTGTCCTTAGCCACGGATCAGGTGCCCATTCATCCGAAGGCGGTTTAAACCAACTTCGGGAAGCGGGAGTTACGGTCGTTGTCGTTCATGATGCGTCTAGCATTGATGAAGTGTACGACTCGATAGCGATGATTGGTGAAGCAACAGGTGCTGATGAGCAAGCAGCTACCGTCATTAGCGACATGAAGGAAGGCTTTGCTGCACTAGCTGAAAAGGCTGAGGCGATCACAGACGAAGAGCGTGCAAACGTTTGGGTTGAAGTTTCTCCTGAGCCTGAAATCTATACAACAGGGAAAGGGACCTTCTTAGATGAAATGCTCACATTGATCAACGCGGACAATGCCGCGGGAGATGTGGAAGGTTGGGTTCAGTTCTCAGAGGAAGAGGCGGTTGCCTTCCAACCGGATGTGATCATAACAACATATGGCTATTACGTTGAAGATCCAGAGAAACAAGTGATGGCGCGTGACGGCTGGCAGAGCGTGCCTGCAGTAGAGAACGAGCGAGTGTACGATGTTCATTCAGACGAAGTGACTCGCTCAGGACCACGACTTGTACAAGGGGCAGAGAAGCTTGCGGAACTCATTTATCCAGACGTTTTTGCGGAATAATTTGCTTTTCGTGTATGGAGCGAGCGCAATCTTTTTGTTCGTCGCCATCATCATTAGCATCGGAAAGGGAAGTGTGGAGCTTCCCTTTTTCACCATTTTGGCGATTATTGGACAATACGTCTTTCATTTGCCTGTAGACAGTGGAGTCGACCAAACAATGGTGAGCATTGTAGTCGACATTCGCTTACCGCGTGTATTGCTCGCTGCTTTTGTCGGCGCGAGCCTCGCACTTGCAGGGGCGGCTTTTCAAGGGTTGTTAAAAAATCCATTAGCTGATCCGTATACACTCGGCGTTTCGTCAGGCTCAGCACTAGGAGCCGTCTTTGTCCTGTTTTTTGCCGTTCAATTGCCGATTCTCGGCTTTTTTACGCTACCGGTCGTTGCGATCATTACAGGATTTTCCACCTTGTTCCTCGTGATTATGTTTGCAAGGCTCGTTCAGCGCTCCATGTCAACAGAGACGATTATTTTAGCTGGAATCATATTTAGCTCGTTTTTAGGGGCACTCATTTCGCTCATGATTGCGTTGACAGGAGAGGAATTGCGACAAATTATCGGTTGGCTCTTAGGCAGTGTGTCGATGCGGGGCTGGGACTATGTAAAATTGCTCGTCCCTTGTTTTTGTTTTGGGGCCCTTTTGTTAATGGTTAATCGCAAGGAACTAAACGCCCTTGCCTTTGGAGAGGAAACAGCCAAACATTTAGGGGTAAACGTCAAAAGGCGTAAATATATGATCCTGATCTCGGCTTCTATTTTAACGGGATCAGCTGTTGCTGTCTCAGGCACAATCGGCTTTGTCGGCTTGGTTATTCCTCATATCACCCGATTAGTAGCTGGACCCGACCACCGCCACTTATTACCTTTATCAATGATGATCGGTGCTGGGTTTCTTACCTTAACGGATTTATTCGCACGGACAGTCATTGCACCGACCGAACTACCCATTGGTGTGATCACTGCGATCGTCGGCGCACCTGTCTTCGGATTATTGCTTATCAGACAGCGAAAAAAACTGCTCTCGTAAGGAGTTGGACCATATGCTTGATGCACAAAATGTAAGTGTTGGCTATGATGAAAAGACACCGATTATTCAGCAACTCTCGTTCCAAGTTCATAAAGGTGAAATTTTCGGTATTCTTGGTCCGAACGGGAGTGGGAAAACGACATTGTTGAAGGCTGTGAGCGGCCTGTTGTCACCTTCGGAAGGGACGATCACCCTACAAGGAAAAGCCATTGCCGATTATCATTCAAAAGAGCTGGCACAAAAAATGGCCGTGCTGCCCCAGACAGCCGACACCGCCTTTGCTTATAAAGTAAAAGAGGTGGTCGCTCTTGGGCGTTATCCCCATCAAAAGGGTTGGCTTGCCTCCGAATCGCAAGAAGATGAACGAGTCATCCGTGAGGCGATGGAGCAAACTGATACGTGGAAGTTTCGCAATAAGCCGTTACAAACGTTGAGCGGAGGTGAGCGCCAGCGAGCTTTGCTTGCCCGAGCCCTTTGCCAGGAGCCTGATCTCCTTTTGCTTGATGAGCCGACCAATCATCTCGATATTTCGCACCAAATGCAGTTACTCGATGCGTTGAAAGACTGGACACGAACGCGCCAGTTGACTGTTGTGGCCATTTTGCACGATTTGAATATGGCGAGCCTCTATTGTGATCGCGTATTGCTTCTTAATGAGGGACGGATGGTCGATCTTAATAGCCCACGCCAAGTGATGACCGAACACCAGCTGGCCAACGTTTACGAAACGAAAATTCGCCGCAACGAACACCCGACGATTCCAAGGCCACTCGTCACATTTGAGCCGGCGGCAATAAGAAGCAAACCAAGCTCCCCTATTTCTGAGCTTGAGGTTTTTACCTCCGAGCAACTAATTAAGGTGACAAGCTCCATAAGGTGGAAAACGTTATCATCTGCTGTATTAGGGGCAGGGTTCAAATGGCATCAAACGTTTGTGAACAGGCATGTATCAAAAGACTATTATTGTGATGATGTGGAGCTGGAGTTTCAAACGTTTTTATCAAATGTAGGGGTCGATGGAACCGATGCGTTAGGGATGATGACGGCCGCTATTCTTGAAGATGTTGCCATAACCGAAGCGACTTATGAATCGTTTAAAGTACGAGTGTTTGTGACGGCCGGAATATCAAATGCAGTGGATGCTGCCAAAGCTCATCTTCGCAAGCGAAATGAGGCAACGGTCGGAACGATCAATACGTGGGTGTTCATTGAAGGAACACTGCCTGATGCCGCCTATGTCCAAGCGCTGATGACAGCTACAGAAGCAAAAGGGAGAGCGCTTGCGGAGAAGGAGATTCTCGATCCTGTAACAGGGACTCTTGCGACGGGTACATCCACTGACAGTGTTATGATCGCAAGTTCACAGACCGGGACGTACTTCCCTTATGCGGGAACAATCACTCCGCTCGGTCAAGCGATCGGAAAGCTCGTCTACGATGCAACCATTCAAGCGGTGACAGACAATGAAAAGCGGAGGCTTGAACGATGATCGCTTGTCACGTAATCGCGATCGTTAGTGCCTTTATTCTTGATAAGTGGCTAGGTGATCCGAAGTGGCTTCCTCATCCTGTCGTCGGAATGGGGAAGTTGATCACTTATTTCGAGAGAAGATGGAATTGTGGTAGGTGGAGACGAGAAAAAGGCGTGCTGCTGCTCCTAACGGTTTTATTGATCGTGACAGCTTTATCCCTTGCTCTCGTATGGTTGTCCTATCAAGTCCACCTTCTGCTCGGTGTCATAGTAGAAGCTCTATTGATTGCTTCAACGATTGCGGCCAAAGGATTAAAAGAGGCGGCGGAAGAAGTTGCTCGTCCCTTAGCAACCAGAAACTTGTTAGAGACTAGGCGGAAGCTATCGTATATTGTCGGTCGAGATACTGATCAACTAGATGAGAAAGAGATCGCCCGAGGTGCGATTGAGACGGTTGCTGAAAACACAAGTGACGGAGTAACGGCCCCTCTTTTTTATGCCTTGATCGGTGGAGCCCCCTTAGCCCTTCTATACCGAGCCACGAACACGTGCGACTCGATGGTCGGTTACAAAAATGAGCGCTACCGCGACTTCGGTTGGGCTTCCGCTAAATTTGACGATGTTCTGAACTGGGTTCCGAGTCGTATCACTGGTGTATTGATGCTTCTTCTTCATCGAAAAAGGCGCCAAGCACCGTTAGGTCAATCTTTAAAGATGCTTGCGAGGGAAGCGAAGAAACACCCGAGCCCAAACAGTGGCTGGGGTGAAGCGGCGATGGCGTTGCTCCTCCATGTGACTTTAGGGGGAACGAATACATATCAAGGAATGACCTCGGAGCGGGCGAAAATGGGATACGGAACAAAGGCGATGACCGCTAAGGACATTGACGAATCGATCGCGATTATGAATCGAACGGTGCTCGGCTTTCTTGTTTTTTTATTTCTGTTAGGGGGATTCATTTATGCGATTACCTAATCATGGCGCTAACCCAAAAACACTCGCTGCCCAAATGGGGACAAGTTTGACTGGGGAGGCCATTGATTTTAGTGTCAATACGAACCCGTTCGGCCCGCCCCCACAGTTACTAGCTTACTTGAGGAAACAGCTAGATCAAGGACTGTTTACCCAATACCCAGACCAAGAGGCAAGCGAGTTAGCCCGTGCGATTGCCATAAAAGAACATGTACCTCCTTCCAGTGTGCTTGTAGCGAATGGAGCCGCGCAAATCATTTATACGATTGCCCAGCTATGGCATAAGCAGCGAGTGGCCATTGTTGAACCTACGTTTTTAGAGTATGAAGAGGCGTGCTTGGCAAATGATTGTTCGGTCGAACGGATTATGCTACCACCTCCATGGTCTCTTGATCTAGACCGTATGACCGCTGTGCTCAAGCGGACAGACCTCCTGTTTATATGCCATCCGAACAATCCAACGGGTGTCGCCTATCGTAAAGAGCAGCTCATCGAACTGTTAGAGCTTGCAAAGCAGTTTGGAACGACTCTTGTCATTGACGAAGCGTTTTATGATTTTATGGAAGTTCCGATTACGTTTACCGCTCAAGCGGCTGCAAACGAAGGGATCATCGTCGTTCGTTCGATGACGAAAATGTTTACAATTCCCGGACTAAGGCTTGGATATGCCATTTCAGCTCCTAGTGTCATAGAAAAGTTGAAAAGCAAAATTCCGCCTTGGAGTGTAAACGGATTGGCGGATAAGGCTGGGCAGTTTTGTTTGCGGGAGACAATGTTTGTCCGCGATTCAGCGCAAAGAATTGCTGCAGCCAGGGCAGAGATGCAAGCAGGCTTCCGGCATCTTGGATTTGACGTTTCTCCATCGGTAGTCAATTTTTTCGTCATATCTGATCCGAGAGAGTCGATTGGGATGCTGGCAATGCTTAAAGGATTACTTGACCGCGGATTTGTCCTTCGCCATACGGAAAATTTTCCTGGGCTTGACGGCCGATATCTTCGCGTGGCCGTTAAAGATCAAGATACGAACCGGAAGTTGCTACAGGCAGTAAAAGATTGGGTGGAAGGTGAGACGTCATGTTTGTCTTCATTTCAGGAGCGGTGAGAAGCGGAAAAAGTAGTTATGCGGAAGCGCGAGCGATCGAATCGATCAGCAAGCAAAGTGGAGGTCAGCTCTATTATGTCGCCACAAGCACCGTGGCGGACCATGAGATGGCAAGCCGTATTGAACACCATCAACAGCAGAGAGAGGAGGCAGGGGTGCCATGGAACGTCATTGAAGCACAGGTTGATATCGGTTCACTTGCGGCAAATTTTGATGAAAGAGATATTGTTCTTATTGATTGCTTAACGACGTTATTAAACAATGAACTGTTTCGCACGTTAGATGCAAAGGAGTACTCTTTAGCGAAGGAAAAAGAGCGAACCGTTGCGAAGCTGTCACAGGAATTGGATTTATTTTTGCACGGGAACTGGACGACCCTTCTCGTAAGCAATGAGGTCGGTGACGATATGCCATACGAAGATGAATATACGTTAGCCTATCAACATGCTCTAAGTCTCCTTCATCAAAAGCTCGTTCGTGAAGGAGATGAAGCGGTGCTTGTGGAACATGGCATCCCGCTCGTGAAAAAAGGAGGCTAGGGTCATGAAAGGTATTATGGTACAAGGAACCGCTTCAGATGTTGGTAAGAGCTTAATCTGTACCGCTCTTTGCCGAATTTTCGCGCGGAGAGGTTATAAAGTGACTCCGTTTAAGTCACAAAACATGTCGAACAATTCGTATATTACCGTTGAAGGATTGGAAATTGGTAGAGCCCAAGGAATTCAGGCCGAAGCTGCGATGGAAGAGGCTAGTGTGTATATGAATCCGATTTTGCTAAAGCCACGAAACGATCGGGAAGCAGAAATTGTTTGCTTCGGTCAAGCAGTGGATACGGTCTCTGGCGTCAAATATCGCGATGGTTTTTATAAGCGAGGACTGGAGGCGATCAAGCAAGCGTTAGCCACGTTAAGTCAGTCTTTTGATATGGTTGTGATCGAAGGAGCTGGCTCTCCCGTTGAAGTCAATTTGAATGACAGAGAGCTTGTGAATATGAAGGTGGCTGAACTAGCGGACGTTCCGGTCATCCTTGTAGCTGATATTGAACGAGGCGGGGTGTTTGCTAGTCTTTACGGTACATTGGAACTTCTCCAACCGAATGAACGGAAGCGGGTCGTCGGGATCATTGTAAATAAATTTCGTGGTGACCCCGAATTGTTTTCGTCAGGGGTTCAGTGGATTGAACAGCATTTAGATGTCCCTGTGCTCGGTGTACTTCCTCACCTGCCTGGGGTTCGGATTGAAGGTGAGGATTCCTTATCAAAGGGACAGGTAACCTCGGTTCTTCCTAGAGATCAAAGCATTGATATCGCCGTTCTCGATTTACCTTATCTTTCGAATTATACTGACTTGGAGCCGTTTCGCTATGAAGAAGATGTGGCGATTCGCTTCGTCTCAAGCGTCGATGCGTTAGGAAGGCCAGATGCAATTATTTTGCCTGGAACGAAGAGCACCTTTCATGACCTGCAAATTTTAAAAGAAAAAGGATTTAAAGAGCGTCTTCATGAATATGTAACAACAGACGGTACGGTCGTCGCCATCTGTGGAGGCTTTCAAATGCTCGGCCATCGGCTTATTGATGTGGCAGGGTCTGATACTGGAATCAAAGGGGCAACAATCGATGGGCTCGGTCTCGCTCCGGTTGAAACCAGATTCGCAGAAAAAAAGAAAACTGTCCGTTCTTTGGGGCAACTTTTACATCCATTCGGAACGGCAAAAGACATTTACGGGTTTGAAATTCATTTAGGTGAAACGGATATTGTTGATCCGTCCATTCCTGCTTTTTTACGTGTAGGCAATCATACCGATGGCGTTTATTTACATGAAGGAAGACTAATCGGCACTTATTTCCATCATCTCTTTTTTAATGATGACTTTCGCAGCGGATGGCTCGATACACTAAGAAGAAAAAAAGGTTTACGCGAGCGGCCAACCGTCGAGCTAGAAAAATGTAGACGTGCGTCCTACGATCAATTAGCGGACGAAGTGGAACGAGTTCTTCATGTGGACAGCTTGCTAGAAAAAATGGAACGGTGGGGCGAAACATCATGAAACATGGCCTGAACGGATTGCTTTTAGCGTTTCAATTTTTAACGACTGTGCCGATCACGCGGCAGATTCCATGGACTGCACGCTCTGCCCGCTGGTCGATTGTCTGTTATCCCTTAACTGGGCTTGTATTAGGTGGTTTGCTAGTAAGCCTTTACCTTTTGCTGTCCCCGTTTCTCTCGCCGTTAGTGCTGGCAGCTCTACTGGTGACACTCTCTATTTTCTATTCTGGCGGGTTGCACCTCGATGGGTGGATGGACGTGAGTGACGCATTTCTTTCTAGACGAGACCGTGAAACAAAATTGATCATCTTAAAAGATTCCCGTGTCGGCGCATTTGCGGTCATGACAACGATCCTCCTCATCGGCTGGAAGGTACTCCTGCTAATGGAGCTGATCGCTTTGGCTCCCCGTGAATTCACGTGGCTGCTTTTGCTCGTGCCCGTTTGTTTGCGTTGGATGATCATCGTCCAGCTTATCTATGGTAAGGCGGCCTCCGATCAGGGGATGGCGGCCAGCTTGCTGCCATATGTAACGACACACGTGAAAAACGCATCGAGAGTATGGTTTCTATTCATTGCTGGAGCTTGTTTTCTCTTGCTGCAAAACGTGATTCTCACCTTATGCTTCCTGCTGATGATTTGGCTTTTCCCCCTCTTCTGGCTGCGCGTGTGCAAACGGGAAATTGGGGGGATGTCTGGTGATACGATTGGCGCAAGTATCGAAGGGGGCGAGCTATTCCTATGGGGCATCATGTGGACATTCTTCTTATCCGTCACAGCCTAACAGTGTGCAATGAACAGAAGCGATATAATGGATGGAAGGACGAGCATTTATCTCCGAACGGAAGGGCTGCTGCGCAAATGCTTTCCCAACGTATGCCACCAGTCGATCGCGTTTGTTCTAGCGATTTAAACCGGGCTTGTGAAACGGCTTCGATTCTATTTCCAGGTCATGAGATTCAAGCGTTCCCTGAGTTTCGCGAAGTGAATTTTGGGTGTTGGGAAGGAAAACGTTACGATGAACTTATGGGCGAACCTTCTTATCGCCAATGGCTTGAGAACTCGGAGCAGTTTTACCCGCCTGATGGAGAGACATTGCCTACCTTCTATAAAAGGGTCAACCAGGGATGGGGAAATGTATTACAAGTAGCAAACGCTAGAAAGGCGCAACGGCTCGCAGTGGTCACCCATGCAGGAGTCATTCGCGTGCTGCTCGATACGTGGGCAAGGCGTGAGGATGTCACGTTTTGGGATTGGAAAATTCCATTTGGTGTAGGCTATTGGATTTCCGGTATGTATGAAAAAGAAAGGAAGGAATTTCAGTGCATTTCGTTACAGGAGGAGCATTTCATGGAAAGCACCAATGGGTGAGAGAGCACTATAAGCTCCAAAGGCGATCGGACTATGTTGTTCATAACGGATTTGCAGGTGCAAAAGTTTTACCATCAAGTATTGAAGAAGGAGAGCTTGTCATTGTGACAGGGCTCCATCTGTACATTCGAATGCTGCAAGGGCATGAGGAGCCGCGAACAGTGTTTAAACATTGGCTTCAAGACGCGATTTCATGGGAAAAAGGGGGAAAGACGGTCGTTCTGATCGGAAATGAGATTGGCAAAGGCATTGTGCCTGTAAAACGAGAGGACAGGGAATGGCGTGACCTTGTTGGTTTGTGTTATCAAGATATCGTTCGATTAGCTGAGCGGGTCGATCTCATCTGGTACGGCTTGAACCAGCAAATAAAATAAAGGGGGACTGTCACATGCGACTTTATACACGAACTGGAGATGAAGGAAAAACAAGTGTGATCGGGGGGCGATTAGCTAAGGATGATACAAGGGTGGTAGCCTATGGGACAACAGATGAATTAAATTCGTTTGTCGGATTGGCCATCACACAGCTGGACGAAAATACATTTGCTGATATCCGTGGTGAACTATTCAAAATCCAGCATGAGCTCTTTGACTGTGGCGGTGATTTGGCGATGCTGAAAGTGAAGGAAGATCGTCCATACAAAGCGAAGCAAGAGATCGTCGACTTCCTTGAGCAACGAATTGATGCCTACATTAAGGAAGCAGCAGAATTAGAGCGATTTATTTTACCGGGAGGCTCTGAGGCTGCCGCGAGCCTCCACGTATGTCGCACGATTGCCCGGAGAGCCGAGCGTTACGTTACGCGATTGCAGCGAGAAGGGGAGATTAACCCGATCGTATTAAAATATTTGAACCGATTATCAGACTACTTTTTTGCTGTTGCCCGTGTAGTAAACTCCCGTCTAGGGGTCCCTGATGTGGAGTATGAGCGAAGTGCGATTGTGTTCCGTGACGGCAAGCGAAAAGAAGATAAGAAATAGGGTAGAGCGAGCCTCAATATGACGTGAATCAAATACGTTTTACAAGTTACAACCCCCTTTTCCGTGAGAGCACTAGAAAGTTGTAAAAACTTTGAAACTGGCGACATATAGTATGGAGCGGAGCTTTTTTGAAAAGGGGGATTGAATTGAAAAGAAAGGTGTGTTTTAGTTTTATTGGGCTTCTCCTTCTTGCCACCGGCTGTTCTCAAGCGGAAGGGAAGGAACCTGTTTTTGCATCTTTTCATTCACAAATGGCATTGGACCATCATGGTGCTAAGGCTCCGGTCGTGCTGGATGTGTTATTAATGAATGAACTATCGGGGGAAAATGAAAAGATCAGATTAAACGATTATGGCTATTGGCCTGGGCGTGAGCTAGATACGGCAGCTCTAGCCGATTTAGCGGGCGGGTTTGCGGAAGCGATTGACACTCCGATGAAAAACCCGCGATTGATGACAGATGGAACGTTTCTCCCCGGGGAACCTCGGGTTATTTTATCAGAACAAGAATTTGTTGAGAAGCTATCCTCTATTGCCCCGCTTGAAGCAGATGTCGTTATGCCGATCTATTTGACAGAACCGAATGTAACTGAAGAAGAGCTTAAGGAAAAGAAAACGGAAGAAGTCGCTTCGTTTACCACTTATTTTGACTCATCTGTAGCAGGGCGGACGGAAAATATTCGTTTGTCGGCTGACGCTATTCATGGCACCGTCCTAGGCCCAGGAGATACGTTTTCGTTTAACCATGAAGTTGGGGAACGAACGGTCGAACGAGGCTATAAGGAAGCAAAGGAGATCGTCAACAAAGAGTTTGTTATGGGGATCGGGGGTGGGATTTGTCAAACATCATCCACGCTCTTTAATGCCGTTGATCAAGCTGGTTTATCCATCGTTGAGCGTTTCACCCATTCAAGAGAAATTGGGTATGTTCCAACGGGACGGGATGCGACGGTTTCTTGGGGAGGACCTGATTTTCGATTTTCAAATCCATTTGACGAGCCGATCTGGATCCAAACAAGCGTCGAAGGTGGTGCCATTACCGTATCAGTCTATGTCTTTACTTCATAACCTTGCAACATTCTAATGTACCGCATGCTGAAAATAGCTGCGGTTTTTTTGTTGCACTATTTGTCATAAAACGGCCTCGCTTATCTCATACTAACGAATAATGACGGGCGAGGAGGGAAGGCAAATGTTTTTTAAATGGCTGTTAAACCAAATGCATGCCAAGCCGAAGCTCACCGTTGCAGACGTTTTGTCCCAGTGTAAACAGTCCAATGATTATACGGAGTTTTTAAACCATCAAAAAGGTTTCCCATACATACTCTCTTACTACGAAACATTAATCGATGCTGACCGTCTCAATCAAGATGTCACGCCTTATTTAAAGAAAGAAGCAAAAACATTAGAGGAATTAATTGAAGATGTTCCAATTCAAAATAAGGAAATCTCAGATGATCCCCAGCAAATTAAGACAAAGGTGATGCAAGGGTTTGTCTTATTACGAAAAAAAGGGGAGGGCCATGAGGTTGCTCTTATTGAAGTGACGATGGATTCTGGGCGTGAGGTTCAAAGGCCTGAAGTAGAATTTAGCGTTTCCGGACCACAGGAGTCGTTTGTTGAAGCTTTGCAGATCAATATTAACTTAATTCGTAAACGTCTGCCAATGCCACAGTTAAAAGTCGAACAATTAACCGTCGGTCAGTTAACGAAAACAAAGGTCGCCCTGTTGTACATTGAGGGGATTGCCAATGAAGAGAATGTGAATACGATTCGCCAGCGGATCGATAAAATCGAATTCGACCAAGTCGTTGACTCTAACAGCTTAGCACAAATGATTACCGATAAGTCGTTGTCTATTTTTCCACAATTGATTAATACTGAAAGGCCAGAACGGGTAGCCGCCGTATTAGCAGAAGGCAAAGTCGCCTTTTTATGCGATGGTTCCCCTGAAGTGATCTTTGGCCCATCGACTCTTGTGGAATTTTTCTCTTCACTTGAGGATTATTACTTAACATGGCAAATTGCAACATTTGTTCGGCTATTACGTTTTTTTTCGGTTACGTTTTCCGTGCTTTCTACACCCGTTTATATTGCAGTATTAACGTTTCATTATGAGCTGATTCCGAAAGATTTACTCGCGACGATAATTGCTTCGCGAAGCAATATTCCCCTCCCTCCGTTCATTGAAGCGATCATTTTAGAGTTAACGATCGAATTGCTTCGCGAAGCGGGAGCAAGACTCCCGATGAGAGTAGGGCAAACGATCGGGATCGTAGGCGGGATTGTCATTGGACAAGCATCGGTTGAAGCAGGTCTTACGAGTAACGTGCTATTAATCATCGTCGCGTTAGCCGCACTTGCCTCCTTTACAACGCCTGTCTACCAGATGGGGAATACGATTCGTTTATTACGCTTTCCGTTCATGATCGCAGCAGCTGCATTAGGATTAATAGGGATTACGGTGTGTACGATTTATTTGATCGTCCACCTCTTGCGCTTGACTTCTCTCGGCAGACCTTATTTGCAACCGATTTATCCATTCCGGTTTAAGGATTTTCGCGATGCGTTTGTGCGTATGCCGTTCAGTTGGATGGCAGAGCGACCGCAATTGACACGGCCGAAAGATCGCGGACGTCTGAATTTCTTTCGCGCCAATGAACGTCGCGACATCGATGAGTGATTATTTAGAGAAAAAGGTGATTGGATGGGACATCAAGTAAAGGAGCCATTTCTCGTTTCGACTGGAATGACGTTCTTTTTAGTTCACGGAATGCAGGTCGGAATCGGGGCCCTTAGTTTTCAACGGGCAATCGTGAAAATTTCCGGTTATGATGGATGGATATCGATCATCATCGCCGGAATTGTCGTTCAAATCATCATTGCCCTCATGTACGCTCTCCTTAACCGGGCGAATGGTGATTTAATCTCGGTTCATAAAGATATTTTTGGAAAATGGCTTGGTGGGGTCTTTAGCGTCATCTTCGGTGTCTATCTCCTTTTATTAGCTGTCGTTATTTTGCGAATCTATATTCAGATTGTTCAAGCATGGGTGTTTCATGATTTACCGACATGGATCATTACGCTTATCTTAGCATGGATCTTTTATTTGCTCATCTCTGGGGGATTCCGTAAAGTGGTCGGCATTTGCTTTCTTGGGGTCATTGTACCAGCGCCGTTGTTTACGATCTTATTAATGCCTCTAGAATTCGGGCATTTTATTAACATGCTGCCGATCTGGAAGCATACGCTTAGCGAGTTAATAGCAGGTGCGAAGGAAGCTTCTTTAAGTTATTTAGGCTTTGAAATTTTGTTGTTATGCTATCCGTTCATTAAACAACGAGAAAAATCCCATAAATGGGCACAGCTTGGTGGTTTAATGACGATTTTTGCTTATACTAGCTTAATGGTAATTAGTTTAGCCTTTTATAGTGAGGAACAGCTTCATCGCACGATTTGGGCAACGTTGACCCTTTTTAAAGTAGTAGAGTTTCCGTTTATTGAGCGATTTGAATATATTGGTATTTCTTTATGGTTGTTGTTAATTTCACCGAATATTGCGTTAACCGTATGGGGAGCCAGTCGAATTGGAAAACGTGTATTAGGCATTAATCAGCGGACGGTCTTAGTGTTTGTTATAGCAGCCTTAGCTTTAATTACGATGTTCCTTCAAACGAGCCAAGAAATAGAAACGCTCGCTTTATGGGTTTCTGAATTCGGTTTTTATTTTGTTGGGGTATACGTTCCGTTGTTGGTTATGGTTTATCTTGCGGTTTCCCACTTAAGGAGTGGTGCTGATGAAAAAACAACGACAGGTTAAAAAGCTTGCTGTACTTGCGGCAGTATTCCTAATAACTGGCTGCATTCAAACAAGTATCATTGATGATGTGGCACTTATTGGGGCAGCGGCACTTGATCGGACGGAAAATGACAACATTAAGCTGACCGTAAGTTATCCTACTTTTTTAGAGCAAGGTCAAGAAAACATTTTAGAGTCGGAACAAATTGCAGCCGTCGCCAAAACGATTAAAGGCGCTCGAGAACTATTGAACGGAAGCTCACAGCGACCATTAAAATTTGGACAAATTCGCGTCCTTCTTTTTAGTGATGCCCTTTCAGAATCAGGAGTTGAGCCGTATGTAGATTCGATGTATCGGGATCCATCCATAGGGAACCGCGTCTTGTTAGCTGTAGTCGACGGGGAGGCACAGGACGCCTTGATGATTAGGCTTGGAGCAGGGGAGCGACCTGACGTCTTTTTAGGGGATTTATTGCTACATAACATGGAGGAACATTTGCTTCCATCGACAAACCTCCATGTTTTTATGTTTAGCGCCCTTAACGATGCCCGTGATCCTTACTTACCGTTATTACTCGTAAAAGATGATAAGCTAAGGATCGGAGGAACGGCCCTTTTTAAAAGAGATCGATTCGTCGATAATATCGGAATCGAGGATTCTTTCTTTCTTAAATTGATGGTGGATGAGATGAAACAAACAACCCATCAATTTCAAATCGATGAGGATGGAGAAAAAGCCTATGTGATGGTAGAGAAAATTTTTTCATCCTTCAATCGCGAGATGACCGGTTCAATGGAGGCACCTCACTTCCGTTGTCATATTCATTTTCGCGGGGAAATAACCGACTATACAGGCCCGTTGACTTTAACAAAAGATGAGACGATGAATAAAATTGAAGAGGGAATGGCACGACAAATTGCAACAAAAGGTGAGGAATTGCTCAAGAGATTTCAATCTCTTGGCATCGATCCTGTAGGGTTAGGGGAAAAATACCGTAGCCACACACGAGACTGGAAGCCGGAAGTGTGGCACGATTCCATTTATGAACAGGCCACTGTAGAAGTGACAGCCGAGGTGGAAATTGTCCAATCAGGAGTAACGGAATAAACAACCTTTCACATACGTTTGAACTTTTTTAGTCATAATAGGGAGCATGTGTCCATAGGATAGCAGTAGATCATGGACGAGTTCATTCCAGCTAAATGAGCGAACACATAAGGAGGAACCCATGCTTGATTTTATTAAAAGGTTGTTTATTGCCCTTGCGATCGGAACGTGTATTGGAATCATGTTCATCGGTACAAGTACAGCCTCTGCAGAAGAAAAAGCGATTTCACCTATTCATATTTGGCCGACCGTAGGGGAAATTACAGATACATTTGGAACGAGAGGCGGGACCCATCACGGGATTGATATTGCTGCACCTGTTGGGACCCCTGTTATTTCTATTGCAGACGGAATGGTAAGAAAATCTTATTATTCAGATAGCTATGGCCATGTCATTTTTGTTCAACATGATCATGGTTTGGAAACGGTTTATGCACACTTGAATGAAAGGTTTGTAGAGGAAGGCGACACAGTAAAGGAAGGCGAGCAAATTGGTACCGTTGGTAACACCGGGAGATCGTCTGGTCCGCACCTTCATTTTGAGGTACATAAGGATGAATGGAATGTTGAAAAATCAAATGCGATTGACCCGTTTCTCGTCTTAGCTGATGAGCGGGATTATATGTATGCTGCCGTGGATGATAGCTGGAAAGACGGGAAGGAAGAGGAATCCACGTATGCATTTAAAAACAAATTTACTAACGAAGATGAGGATGAACTAGAAGAAATAGAGCTGCTAGAAAATCAACAAGTTTTTACGGTTTCAAAAGGTGATACTTTATGGGGAATCGCGCAAAAACATGAAATGAGTGTAGAAACGTTAATGGAGATCAACGGTTTAAACGACACATTGATCCATCCTGGAGACGACCTTATCGTCCTTCTTGATGACGAAGAAAGTCATGTCGTGAAAACGGGAGATACACTCTATCGGATTGCGCTAAACCATCAGTTAACAGTGGAAGAGTTGCAAGCGAATAATGACTTAACAGATGAGTTGATTTTCCCTGGTCAAGTGTTGGCTCTAAAGTAAAAGGAGCTCTGTCGCCAGCCTATGTGTAAGTGTGGTAAAATAAGACTGGATCACTAGGTAAAAAGGACGGAAAATAGGATGGGACAGGTGCAAGCGACAACAGAGCTTTTTCAATGGTTAAATGAACAAACAGACCTTACAAGCTATCAGATCGATTTAGTGGATGGGTTTGTGTTTATGCTGAAAAGAATTAAACACCATGGCCATATTCGTTTAACAGCACCGGATACGATTCACCCTCGTTTTTGGAAATGTCATGATCGGACATTTGGCTATCGGTTGATGAAAGGGAACAGAAGACGACCCGCTCATCTATACAAGTTTTATTTTGATGTGGCAAAGGTGGAAGGGCTTCTTCACATTCACAAGCAATCCGTTAGCTTGTCAGACAAAGGGGTTCAATTTCTTACGTATTCCAAAGAAATACAATTAGATCGTTTGTGCCATCATATCTGGATATAAAAAAACTAGCTGGGTAACGCCAGCTAGTTTTTTTACAATAGGGACAAGCTTCATTGCTCGTGCTACAACTCGATGCGATCGGCAAAATGGATTTCATCAACCGCTTTTAAGGCTTCGATCACTTCATCGGTGGCAACTTTGTCCACCGCTACCATCATGATCGCGTCGCCGCCTTCCTCTTGACGACCAACTTGCATTGTCGCGATGTTCACATTGTGCTCGGCGAGGAGCTGACCCATTTTTCCGATGACACCTGGACGGTCATTGTGTTGAATGTAAATTAAGTGACCTTCTGGAACAAAATCAACATTGAAGCCATTAATTTTCACAATCCGTGGTCCATATTCCTTAATAAACGTTCCGTGAACCTCAAACGTGCGATCTTCTCCATGAACGACCGCATGGATGATGTTTGCATACCCGAACGTTTGGTTGCTGCTATGCTTTTCTGTAAAGCTAATTCCACGCTCTTTTGCAATGAGACCAGCGTTAACATCGTTCACGCCCGCATCAACACGTGGAGAAAGGAATCCGGCCATTAAGCTTCTTGTCGTAATCGACGTTTCAATATCGGCGACGTTCCCGCCGTAGCGAACTTCAATTTCTTGTACCGGTGTTTTCATACATTGGGAGAGCAAGAAGCCCATTTTCTTCGTTAACTCATAATAAGGCTTGACCTTCTCATAAACTTCTTTAGAGAGGGTCGGTAGGTTAATGGAGTTGCTGACAGGGTTGCCTTCTAAGAAGTGAAGAACTTCCTGTGAGACTTGTTCTGCCACGTTAAGCTGTGCTTCTTTTGTGGAAGCAGCAATATGCGGAGTGGCAATGACGTTGTCAAAGGCGAGTAGCTCTTCGTCAGCGACAGGCTCTTCTTCAAATACGTCCAATGCCGCACCAGCAATATGGCCTTCACGCAAGTAATGCTTAAGCGCCCCTTCATCGATGATTCCACCGCGGGCACAGTTAATGAGAAATACCCCTTTTTTCGTTTTGCCAATGTTTTTCTTGCCTAGGAGGCCTTTCGTTTCTTTCGTTAAAGGGGTGTGGACCGTAATAATATCGGCGACCTGAAGAACGTCGTCTAAGCTTGCTACAGTGACACCAAGCTTTTCGGCACGGGCTTTCGTTAAAAATGGATCAAACACATAAGGAGTCATCTCAAACGCCTTGGCACGTTTCGCAATTTGTGAACCGATTCGGCCGAATCCGATAATCCCGAGCGTCTTGCCGCGGAGCTCGGTTCCTTGGAACGCCTTACGCTTCCATTCACCTGCTTTTATCGATGCATTTGCTTGTGGAATTTTGCGCAGGAGGGAACAAATCATCGCAAAAGTATGCTCAGCCGTAGAAATGGTGTTTCCGTCGGGAGCGTTTACGACGACAATCCCATGCTTTGTCGCAGCATCGATGTCGATATTGTCAACACCCACACCAGCGCGGGCAATGATTTTTAAGGAAGACATCTTTTCCATGAGTTCTTCTGTGACCGTTGTGGCGCTACGAACGAGTAACGCATCATATTCATGTAAATCATCCGCGTCTGCTACGTTTTGTTGTACGCACTCTACACGAGGGTCATTCAATAAAGGGGAAAGTCCTTGTTCGCTCATAGCATCCGATACGAGGATGCGATAAATGGCTTTGTTCTCCGTTTGGCTTTTGTCAGCGATTGCTTGTTCAATCACGTTAAACTCCACTCCTTAAATTAAGTATTCTCTCTTGATCGTCTGTCCTCTCTACCTTTAGCAGCAAGCAATGGAATGATTTTGAAGCACATGCCCCCTAACATCAAACTTTTTTGATAGTAAAAAAACCTTCTGCCCACACGACGACTGTCGTGAGGGGCGGAAGGTTCATACCGCGGTGCCACCCTCATTCACACATACTTGTTGTCGCAGTATGTGCCTCAAGGAGATTTAACTACGTCTCCAAGGTAACGGATTAACCGGAGCGCTCCTACTTAAATGTTCAGAGCGTCAACTCAGAAGGGCTACGGAAATTGTAGAGCCAAGCTGGTTCACAGCAACCACCAGCTCTCTGGATTGGTCATCTACATTCCTCATCTTCGTCATCGTTTTTAAGCAAATGTGTTTTATAATTTTTTGATAACTTACCACAGGAGATGGACATTTGTCAATTAGGTACTGAAGATTTACGGTGAGAAATATTGTGAAAAGAGGTGGTGAAATGTTGAAACATGTTGTAGAAAAAGGGGAGACGCTAGCGAAAATTGCAAATCGCTACGGAGTTCGTGCGGTCGACCTTTTGGATAGCAATTCGTTTATTGCCCATGAACGATCTTACGTCTATCCGGGAACAGAACTTTTGATCCCAAAAAGCGTGAATTCAACATTTGCTGCAGGACCGTTCGAATGTTTGTATGAGTATGGATATACGGAGCTGCTGCTTGATCGGAATAGGCTAAAACAACAACGGGTTAAAGAATCGGTCATCGGCAAATCGGTCATGGGGAAGGAGATTGTCGCATTTGAAATAGGATCAGGAGAGATTCCGATTTTTTATTCAGGCGGTTGGCATGCGAACGAATGGCATACAGCAAAATTTTTGATGACTTTTTTACAAACGTTAATCGAGGCGGAGGTGAGTAAAGCCGATTTGTTCGGCTATTCGGTTTACGAGTTGCTAAAAAAAGTGACTCTCCATCTCGTGCCCCTCGTCAACCCTGATGGTGTCGAGCTTGTTCAGCAAGGAATCTACCCAGAACATCCTTTTTATGAACAGGTTCTTGCCATCAATAAAGGTGCACGGACGTTTGATCATTGGTCGAGCAACATTCGCGGTGTCGATTTGAACCACCAGTGGCCAGCAGGGTGGGAGAAGGAGGCGGCGGAAAGTCCACAGCAGCCATGGCCGCGCCACTATAGCGGACCTTCGCCGCTGTCAGAACCAGAGGCGATCGCAATCTACGAGTATACGAAGGCAAATGACTTTGCGTATGTGCTTGCCTTTCATTCCCAAGGTCAAGAGATTTATTGGGGGTATAAAGGATTCGAGCCTAACGTTAGCAAAGCCATGGTGGAGCGCCTTTCACTTATGAGCTCGTATAAACCGGTTCATACGGCGGATAGCGATGGGGGATACAAGGATTGGTTTATTCAAGAGACGAGAAGACCGGGATTTACAATTGAAGTGGGCGTAGGGAAAAATCCGCTTCCACTTGAGGCGTTCGGAGAGATTTGGTCTAACAACATTTTGCTCGCATTGGAAGGGCTCACCTTACACGAACTTATGTAAAGGCATAGTGAAAGAATGAAAAAGACTCGGGATAATCCCGAGCCTTTTTTCCATATATTATCCTTTATAACGAGCAAAGCACTCGTCAATTAATTTAGCGGCTGCTTCTGCATCTTCATACGCACCAACCTCTGTTTTCTTTCCTTCAAGGTCTTTGTACGTTTTGAAGAAGTGAGCGATTTCATCCAGCTTATGCTTGGGTAGATCGTTTAAAGAGTTCACATCTTTGAAACGAGGATCTTCTGTTGGAACGGCGATTAGTTTTTGATCCTCTTCACCACCGTCAATCATGTTTAAAAATCCGAGTACTTTGGCATCAATAACGCAGCCCGGGAATGTTGGATTTGAGACAATGACAAGAACATCTAATGGATCGCCGTCAAGGGCTAGTGTGTTTTCAATGTAGCCGTATTCTGCTGGATAGAACATTGGCGAAAAAAGAACACGATCCAATTTGAAAACGCCACGCTCTTTGTCATACTCGTATTTGTTTTGACTGCCAGTTGGAATTTCAATAAATGCTTCAATGACCTTTGGTTCGATTGCCATCTGAAGTCCTCCCTTGTTATGTATAAATGTAATCAACGTCCATTATAGCAACTTCGAAAAAAGAAAGGAAGAAAAAAACGGCTCCACCGAAAAGGGCCGCTTTTTCTGCCAACGATTTACTCAAATTTTAATGCGTCGCCATCAAATGGCTCGTCGGCTACCTTGATTGAGTCTGTTGGGCAACCTTCTTGAGCGTCGATCATGTCTTCAAGCAATTCGTCTGGAACTTCAACCGTTCCTTCATTATCATCAAGGGTAACAAACGCGATCCCTTCATCATCATAATCATAAATGTCTGGTGCAGCTGCTCCACATGCACCGCAGGCGATACATGTATCTTTGTCAACAATTGTGTATTTAGGCACAAGAACCCCTCCTCTAAGAATCAGAACCTATCTCTTCTCTAACAGTTGTATGACAGAAAAGAAATGGATGTTTATATATTTTTAACGGTCAGCTCGTTCGTTCCAGTAACTATTGTATCGGTGATGACGACAGTTTTCAACCGTTAAGTTTTTTTCGTATAACGGTTTGTCTTTAACTTGTCCAGAGAGAGTGAGCATTACCCCTCTTTTTCAGACCATTGTCTGTTAAAATAAACGAAGAGCTTTGATCGGGAATTTCGGTGAAGGGAGAGGCGTTCATGACGAATCACGTAACAAAAGGTGTCATCTTACTGGCAATCGATCGGGTAAGGGGTGATCGCTCCATTTATGGCCTTTACCATTTATTGAACGGAAAACGATCAGCACAAACGATTCAAGATGGACACTTATTTGGACTGCTTCCTTATTTCGGACTTCTTTCTCATCTATCGCGAACCGAGTTTGAGGAATTAATTGAGGAGTTAAAAAAGGATGATGCTCTCACGGTCAACGATAGGCGAGTGGTCGTGACAGCTAAGGGGAGAGAGGAGCTTGAAGAGTGGCGACATACACATACCTTTCTTCACTATGTCGATGGATGGAGATGGAAGAATGAAACGAAAAAAGCTTGGATGTGTTTACAATTATGGTTGCAAGCCTTATCGAATCGTGTCGCAGGTGTAACGTTTTATCCTGTAACCTTAAATGAGGCCGTTCAACAATGGGTGAAGCGAACCATTCCTCACAGCCCACAAGCTCGCATCCAGCAATTAACACGATTGCATCATGAACTCGTCGAGCTGTTGACGAAAATGGAGGAAGTACAATGCGAAGTGCTCGTTCGCCAATTAAGCGGATCTACACAAATCGGCCAAACGTTGGAGCAAATCGCCTATAATCTAGGGCTCTCCCGATCTGATGTAGCTTTGATCCATACAGTATCGCTACAGCAAATCGGTTCGGTTGTTATAGAGAATCGTGAGCGTTATCCGCTGATCCAGTCGTTGTTTCAATCGGGAGAAGATTCGGGTAACGTGTTAACCAATTCAGCTCAGAAGACGTGGTCAATGTTCAGACAAGGCTTATCATTAGAGGGAATTGCAAATGCTCGGCGATTAAAACGGAGCACGATTGAAGATCATTTTGTCGAAATTGCTCTACACGATGAGACGTTTTCGCTCAGGGCGTTTGTCCCGCGGGATTTGGAGCAAGAGATCATCCAAATCGCCAGAACGTTAAACACAAAAAAACTGAGGCCAATACGGGATCAGTTGACACAACCAGGTAGTTACTTTCAAATCCGATTAGTGCTTGTAAAAATGGAGGCTGTACATGAATTTGGAACAAGAGTTACATAAATGGTTTGGATACCATTCGTTCCGCTCAGGACAAAAAGAAGTGATAGAAGCGCTAGTGGAGGGGAACGATGTGTTTGCGATGCTTCCGACAGGTACTGGGAAGTCCATTTGTTATCAATTACCGGCGCGAATAACAGAAGGGGTAACGCTCGTCATTTCACCACTGCTTTCACTAATGGAAGATCAAGTGCAGCAACTGAAATCGAACGGCTGGAAAGACGTGGCGGCGCTGAGTAGCTTTCTGTCAAAAGGAGCTAAGGAGCGAATTATTAAACAGCTTCATCTGTACAAGCTGTTGTTTCTCTCTCCTGAAATGGTGCAGCACCCTGTCGTTTTCAAGCGGTTAAAGCAAGTGAAGGTGTCGTATTTTGTTGTGGATGAAGCCCATTGTATTTCCCAATGGGGACATGATTTTCGTCCAGACTTCCTTCGCCTCTCAGACGTGAAACACCAGCTTGGGAATCCACCATGTTTGGCGTTGACAGCAACGGCTACCCCAGCTGTTCAGCAAGACATCTTAACCCAATTAGCGATTGATGAGGCAGTTACGATTGTTCATAGTGTGGACAGGCCAAACATATCCATTTCGGTAGAGCAAACACCGACCGTAAAGGATAAGCTTGAAGTAATTCGGGGGATTATTGAGCGACATAGCGGGGCGGGGATTATTTATTTTTCAAGCCGTTTATGGAGTGAGCAAATCGCTAGGGAGCTTATGTTGAATGTCAAGAAACGAGTGGCCTTTTATCATGGGGGGATGAGCAACGAGGATCGAATCTTGATCCAACAGCAATTTATGGCGGGAGAGCTTGATTTGATTTGCAGTACGAGTGCATTTGGAATGGGCATTAACAAGCAAGATATTCGCTTTGTGATTCATTACCATTACCCGCAGCAGATCGCCTCATATGTCCAGGAAATCGGTAGAGCCGGTCGTGACGGACTTGCGAGTAGCGCCTATGTGCTGTTTTCGGAGGAGGATAAGGGATTAGCTCGTTCGCTCATGACACATGATCACCCGTCAAAGGATGAAATCATTCAAATGATTCAAGATTGTCAAACAACTGAAGTGCTTTCATATGGCGGGGATGTAGCGACGGCACACAGATTCGTCCGCTTCTTGCTTGAGAGGTTTAAGAAAAGGAACCGGACCGTTGATGATTTCGTATCCATTGTGGAATCCCACTTTCAACAGCGCGAGCGAATAAAGGCAAAAGAACTATACTTAGTCGAAGAATGGTTACAGACAAAGGAATGCCGCCGGGAAAGGCTTCTGTCATTTTTTTCAGAACAACTGACAAGCCGGCCTGTACGGTGCTGTGATAATTGTGGTTTAAAAGACCAGCCAGGTGAGCAAGCCTCTGCCATCATAGCAGTGGGTCAAACAGTGCCGCATTGGCGCGAGCGTCTAGCTTTATTGTGCCATCAATCGAAAGGAGGGCGGGGATGAAGAGACAGCAACAGCTTATAAAACAGATGACAGACAGAGAGCTTTTAATAAATCTCTATCTTTCACAAACGTCCATGCTCGTCATTGCGTTCATATTAGGTTGGTGGTGGTTTGGAAGCTGGGACGCTTACATCGACATCCTTCGTTTCGAGCCGTTCAACATTTTCGTTCTCGGTGGCGGTGCAGCCGTTCTCGTTGTGACAGTCGACATTGTTTTATACCGATATGTTCCAAAAGAATGGATGGATGATGGGGGCATTAATGAGCGAGTGTTTCGCAACAGATCCACTTTCCACATTGCGTTTTTATCTCTCGTTGTTGCCGTTGCGGAAGAAACGTTATTCCGCGGCATCATTCAGCAACAGCTTGGTCTCGTGATCGCAAGTCTCGTGTTCGCTCTCGTCCACTTTCGCTATTTACATAAGCCTATTTTGTTTATAAGCATCGTTGCGATCAGCTTTTTGCTAGGGGTTTTGTTTTTAGTGACAGGGAATTTACTCGTCACCATCTTTGCTCATTTTTGCATCGATTTTCTTCTCGGGATCTTCTTGCGAAATATGTTAAAATCATCTTCAAATCGGGTATAACGTAGCCGATAATAACAATAGGGGGGATGATTATGCCAGCACACGTGAATAACCAAGCAGAACATTTGCGGTATGAAGCTAAAGGCAGAAACGTGGAAGAGTTGCCTGTTGCTAGCGAAAAGCTGCCTTCTCGGCTTGACGTGCATCGCCGTAAGCGAAGGAAGAAGAAAAAGGCGCTTAGCTTTCCACTCATTCGGATCTTGCTCGTGTTTTTTTTCCTTATTGTCATTGGCGCCCTATTATCTCCGTTTTGGCTTGAATACATGTTATAAAAGTTAGTTCTTTAAGCCCCTCTTCGTTCATATATCAGATAATGAAGGGGGACTGAAGCATGGGCGGTAAAGGAGCAACTCTGTTCATAAAAAATCGAGTGACCGATGTGACATATGTTATGATTGAAGAGCTAATTGTCCGTAAAGAAAAATGGGATAAGCTCGAAAAACAGCTTCGATTTTGGTCTGTGCTCGGACTAGCGTTCTTGTTACTAGGCATCATCCATGTCATCGTCCTTACTACAAGCACGCACACCACATATTTATTGAAGCTCATTAGTGGCAATCAGACGTTTTTATTCGTGTTGTTAGGTGTGGCCCTTTCGTTCTTTCAAATGCAATTCGTTCATAAAAAAGCTGAAAAAGCGGAAACGGAATATGAAGAGCTTCGCAAGGAACTTGTGGAACGCTCGGTCGAACTATGGGATACGGAACCTCTGTGGCAAAAGCGAAATGAGACGTTCCAACACTTAAAGGATACATTTGATATTAATTTATATTATAAATAACAGCAAAAAAGCCTGATCGACAACATCAGGCTTTCTTTAGTGAAGGGGTGGTTACAGGCTGACCAAAGAACAAGCATTGATCGCGGGAAAAGGTTTGGTCATTTACTTGAACGTGCTCTTCGCTATATGCTTGTATCCGACCAAAGGCGAGTGTGTGCAAACGCTGAAGGCAGACAACTTCAATCGGCAATCCGATCGTTCGGTTAAAGTGGAGGTCCGCATTTGTCACGAGTGATTTTTCCAATCGTTTCGTTGTGAACAAATAAGTCACCTTCCTTTTTCTGTTTTTTTAAATGATAACCAACACGAGCATTTAAACATAAGTTGTTTCATTTATTTGGACATATCATGTTATGAGAGATGGATCGAAAGAAATGTTAACGCTTTCATAATTAAAATTATACAATGAATGGAAATGAATTTCAATAAGTTTCTGAAAATTCTTGGTTAGAATTAGAAGTAAATGAATGTCTTATAATTGTCACAAAATGATCACATGAAAAGCCTTTGTTCATGTTAAGCTACAAGATAAGGAAACGTTTTAAAAAGATATGGGAGTGGATCAAGAGAATGATGACAGCAGGGCAATTAGGTGCAATTATTGGCATTGGTTTTTTAGCAATGGGAATTGCAGTGTTAATGGCATATTCTCTCTACAAATTCTCAAATATGTCAGATTAATTTACTAGGCTGGTACTCATAAAGAGGTACCAGCCTTTTTCGTATATAATCATAACTAGAGTACTTACAGCACATCTTGGGGGGATGGACGTTGCTCGTTTTTGTTTATGGGACGCTTCGCAAAGGAGGAGCCAACGATCATTATTTGCGCGGAGCCCGGTGTCACAATCGGCGTTGCTATGTATATGGTCACTTGTATGATTCAGGGCTCGGCTATCCAGCACTTGTATCCGATGAAAAAGGGGGAAAGGTTGTTGGTGAACTTTATGAGATTAATGAACAGCATTTAGTTTCCCTTGATGAATTGGAGGATTATGCTCCAGATCGGAATCATAACTTGTACGAGCGGGTCTTACATACACTAGAAGACGGTAGCCATTGTTATTTATATGTAGTTACTCCTGACTCGCCCCTTGTGCGCACATTGATTCCTTCGGGGGATTGGCTTGACTGGACGGAAAACAAAAAATCAACCGAATAAACAGACTTTTCTTTTATTTACAGGAGCGTTACACTAGAAGAAAAAGATGGAGGGGATTCAGATGCTTGAAGCCGTATTGAAAAAAGTGGACGCTTATTTTGACGAATTGGTTGACATTCGGCGGACACTTCATAAACATCCTGAGTTATCATTTGAAGAAGTAAAAACACCTGCCTTCATCGCAGATTATTTAGAAAAGCTTGGTGTCAATGTTCGTCGCGGCGTAGGAGGCCGAGGCGTTGTTGGCACGATTAAAGGTGGAAAGCCTGGTCCAACGGTGGCGTTACGAGCTGATTTTGATGCCCTTCCGATCCAAGAGGAAACAGGTCTTCCTTACCAATCAACTGTTCCTGGAGTTATGCATGCGTGCGGGCACGATGGTCATACGGCCACCCTTCTCATCATTGCAAAAATTTTAATGGAGCACCGTCAACAGTTGGAAGGAAGTGTTGTCCTTATCCACCAATTTGCCGAAGAGCTTGCCCCAGGGGGTGCGATTGCCATGATTGAAGATGGTTGCCTCGATGGGGTGGACGTCATTTACGGCACACACTTATGGGCGACGATGCCCGCTGGCGAAATCGGGTATCGAAGCGGGGCATTCATGGCAGCAGCGGATAAATTTGCAGTGACGATTTACGGAAAAGGAGGACATGGGGCAGCACCTCACGAGACGGTCGATGCGGTGACGGTGGGTGCTTCGGTCGTCCAGCAATTGCAGCAAATTGTCAGTAGGAATGTCGACCCGTTAGAATCGGCTGTTGTAACCGTTGCGTCATTCCAAGCAGGCGGGCCATTTAACGTCATTGCTGATAAGGCAAACCTTGTTGGAACGGTTCGTACGTTTAAAGAAGACATTCAAGATATGATCATTGAACGAATGGAGCGCACGATTAAAGGTGTTTGTGATGCTGCAGGGGCTACATATGCCTTCGCTTATGATAAAGGCTATCCAGCGGTGATCAATCATCCGAAAGAAACAGACGACCTTAAGAATGCGGCGGTGGCAGTTGTCGGGGAAGAACATGTAGCTGAAATGGCTCCGGTTATGGGCGGCGAGGATTTTGCCTATTACCTTCATCATGTGCCAGGGGCCTTTTTCTTTACAGGTGCAGGAAATGAGGATGAAGGGATTATTTACCCTCACCATCATCCGAAATTTATGATCGATGAACGATCGTTAGCGATTGCGGCCAAAACATTACTGACGGCTACGCTATCATATAGTCAAAAGGACGCTTCAGCTCATGAGCCATCTGCCACATCTGATCGCTAAGTTAGAGAATCACGCCGAATGGGTCAAACGCCTAGTGCTTGTGGGCCAGAAAAGCTGGCACACGCCACTCCAGAAAGGAGGATGGTCACCTGCTGAGGTGATTCATCACTTTCACCGCTGGGACGATTTTGCCCGCAATTATCGATTTATTCCCTTTCTTGCGGGAAGAGCGACGTTTACCGCCGGTGCTCATGCAAAGTTCAACGAACAATCGGAGAGGGAAGTTCGGGATGGATTAGGAAAAGAAGCGATCATCGTTCAATGCCTGAAAAGCCGTTATGCGCTTATTGAAACAGTAGAAAAATTACGTGAAGAAGCATGGGAACAGACGTTGACGATTGGGGATCATAATCTGTCTATTCATACGTACTTACAAGGAGTGATCGAGCATGATCGACATCACCGCGAGCAAATAGAGCAGTTTTTTTCTTTAGAACAACAAGGAAAGTTGCCTATGGTCAATATAACGGAGCGATGCGGTGAGGAACTGCCGATGAATCTTTTGTTGTTAGCTGATCCCGAACAAGCGATGATCGAACGTTACCTGTCTGGTGGCTTAGGCTTCCTAGCCGAAGTGGAAGGAACGCCTGTTGGTGTCATCGTCTTGAAGGATAAAGGGCACGGTCTGTTCGAAGTGATGAACATAGCGGTGGCTGAACAGGAGCAAGGAAAAGGATACGGAAAACTGTTGCTTCTTCACGGGATTCACGTTGCCCTCAAAAGGGGTGCTGACAGAATCGAAATTGGCACGGGAAATTCAAGCATTGGTCAATTGGCTCTTTATCAGCGATGCGGGTTTTCGATCACCGCCGTCGACAAAGATTTCTTTACGAAGCATTATCGTGAGCCGATCGTTGAACAAGGTATTCGTTGTGAGCATATGATTCGCTTAGCCCAAGACTTGAAATAGGGGACAAAACTAACCAAACGTAATCAAAAAGGTTCGGATCATTTTATTTTGATGACCCGAACCTTTTTCTTTTGATTGATGGGATCGTTTGATTAGCTTTTATGGCCGTGAACTTACGTACTGTATGTTTCAAAATGTTTTGTATCAACCTGTTTTGGCTGCATCACGGCACCATACAAATTTTCACAAAAAGAGCCCACCATGTGCCGGGAAATGGTAGGATGTAAGTATCGGGTCCATACAAGCTTTGTTCATGTCCTCAGGCTCATTAATCGCCGAGTTTTTCTAAAAAGACTACATATGGTGTAACCTTCAGCTCAAATGTGTCGTTTCATAGTCAGATAGAGAAGGTGTACATCTTACGGAGGGTCATTACAAATGGAAGAGCTTTTACTGATGAAGGCAAAAAAGGGGGATGAAGGTGCGTTCGAGCAGCTGATCGAACTGCATCTGAAAACGGTAGAAAAATTTGCCTTCCAGCTAGGTGTTTCACCTTTTGCGGTAGAGGATATTTCCCAAGAGGTGTTTATTAAGGTATATCGGTTTCTCCATAAACATGATCGGGGCAAATTTACGACGTGGCTCTATTCAATTACGTTGAACGTTGTCCGCGATCATTACCGAAAAGAGCAGCGGCTGCGAAAGAAAGCGCTAGAGCTGCAACATCAATCACCAGAGACAGCGTATGTTGAAGAGCATTTTGACGAAGAGGCGAGAGCCCTTCACGAGATGATTCAACAGCTTGACGATAAATACAAAATCCCGATCGTTCTCCATTATTTTCACGATCAGACGTACCAGGAGATTGCTCAAGTGTTAGGGATTACAGAAGGTGCTGTTAAGACACGCATGCTTCGTGCAAAACAGCAACTTAAAGCGAAGTACGAAAAAGTAGGTGAACAGCTATGAGTGAAAACCAATTGGATCGGGCGATGGAAAGGTTGAAGCGTCAATATGATGAGATGCCTACACGTTCTTCCTCCGCCAAAATTGCGGCAAACATAAAAAAGAAACGTCAATGGCCCGCGCGATTCCAGCGCTGGCAAATGGCGGCCCTGCTCGTTTTAACGGTCGGCATTGGCTCTGTATTAGGACTTAACCTTTTCGGCAATCCTTCCCAACCTGAGGAATTTAGCTTACATGCTGACTCTGAACAGGAGCGAGCAATCGAAAAGGGCTCGCTTGAACAAGATGAACATCAGACCAATATGGATCAAGGCGCAGAAGCCGGAGCGTTAGAAGCAGATGAGGAGCCGGTTGAGACTCCTGCGATGGAAGAGGAAGGAGAAGAAACATCTCCTGCTAATGATGCGGAACAGCCAGATATAGGCATGGCTGAAGCTGATGAAGCGGATGTAGAAACACGGATTGTCTATGGTGAGCTAGAAGGGATGTCTGAGGAATTTGTTTATAAAAAAGAAGTGATCGATGAGTTTGGATTAGATTTTTGGTATGACGAGCGTTTTGTTTTAGAGCGGTTCAACGAAAACGGTATCGTGGGCAGGCAAGTCTATGTAAAGTTTAGTGGTGGCGATCCTATTTGGGACGTACCTGTGTTTGAGCTGTTTGCGTTTACGAATGACGCGACTTTCGAAGCTTACGTAGATGTCCTTGAAACAGAGGGTTATACGAAAAGTGGCACAGATGACTTGATTACATCACAGACCCGCCTCCAGGCGATCGACGATGAGTATGACGTTTTTAGAAACGACGATGTCGAAGTTCATCTCGCTCGATTTGAACACCATCAAGGCGGGGAATTTGCCATCCGTTTGAATCGCCCGACAGAGTATGTTGAGTGGTCTGAAGGTTACGGCCCTCATGAACAGCTTATGTTAGAGAATATTGAGCATCGCTATGATGAGCGAAATTAAGCAACCCAATGCCCGTTTCACTGGACGGGCTTTTTCTTTACCGTAAAAAGACATGCTTTAAGCGGAGGCTGAATACAATGCTCTTAGCAACTTGTCTAGGAGGGTTTTACGTGCTTAAAGATGTCTCGATCAGGTCTGGTTTACTTCTAGCTGGGTATGGTGGCTTGCTTGCAGCTGCAGTTTCCTTTCCCCATTCCCATCCATGGTCGGTTTCACTCGTATTAGGACAACTTATTTTTTCGCCAATCAAGCTGCTCGTCGCTGCATTCATGTTTAGCATCGGCTTTTTAGCTTATTCGCTTTTTGTTCAAGATCTATGTAAAATTTTATTTTTAGAGAAGAATGGGAGACCGGGAGAAAGCCACGTTCGCCTTGCTTTCGTACTTGTGGCTGGGTTGTCACTCATCCATTTGTTTTTTCATCACTGGATTGTCGCCTTGCTTGGAGGGGTGTTCGCCTTGTTTTATGGTATAATGGACGTTGATTTACCTACTATTTGGCGGAATCGGAGGATTCCATTATGATCATCCTTGGTAGTATTATCGCTGTTATTATTGGAGCCGTACTTGTTGTCCATATGAAAAAAGAAGCCAAGCAAAATCGTTTGATTACTCATGAGTTGTATTTTCCGAGTCTACCTTTGTCATTTGATGGAGTAATGATCTTTTTTATTTCTGATCTCCATCGCCGGAAGCTGGAAGATGAGCTACTCGAACAGCTCCCTGCATCGATTGATTACGTCATCATCGGAGGCGACCTGCTTGAAAAGAACGTACCGCTCGAACAGGTTCGAGAAAATGTCCAAAAACTAAGGCGGCTCGGGCCGACCTTTTTTGTGTGGGGAAACAATGATTATGAAGGGGACATTCAAGGGCTTCGGGCGCTATTTCGAGAAGAGCAAGTAGAAGAGCTCGTGAATCGTTTTACGGTGATTGCGCAAAATGAAGATACCCTCGTTTTCATTGGCGTCGATGACTTGGGTCATGGACGGGATCGTCTGTCTGACGCGCTGGAAAACGCTCCTGACGGATTTCGTATTCTAATAAGCCATAACCCAGAGATCGTCCATCAGCTAGATCCCCGCCATTCGCTTGACCTTGTATTAAGTGGTCATACCCACGGTGGACAAATTCGTCTTTTTGGACTCGGATTAGAAAAACCTGGAGCATTAACGAAGCACCGTACCTTCGTTCAACTCGTCAGCAATGGCTATGGGACGACCGGTGTTCCGTTCAGGCTGGGAGCACCCCCGGAAACTCATGTTCTCATCCTTCGTCGCGGGAAGGAATGATCAAGATTGTACAAAGGGGTATGTTCCGTTATACTTACTATCAGTAATGGGAATGGGACAGCGTAGGGCAATCATTTGAAGTCGAACGAAGGGAAATCTAACATAAAGAATGTCGACAAAGCGGGGGCATTTATTCATCCATTCTAAGCGATGGGAGATTGACTATTAGGAACATTTGTGCAATCAGGCGAAAATGGACAAGTTATCATTGTGCCAATTGCGAATTTCGTTACAGTTTCAGGTTTCCGTTAGTAGCAAACAATGGGGTGTAACGTTCTTTTCCCCAGAGCAGGAATTTCAGTGGAAGATGTGGAACTAATCATTCGTGACGCGAAAACGAGCTTTTTTAGGGGATTACACGTGTCAATCAAAACTCTATATCGCCTTTTGCTTTATCACAGAGCAGGAGCGTCAGTGCTTTGGCGTGACGATAAAGGTTACAAAGAGATAAGGCAACGGGCAAAACAGGGGTGGACGCTCCTTATTGGAAGTACAAAAGAATTAGGAGCGATGGAGCTAAAAATTTATAAAAGTAAATGGGTTGGCTGAAAGGGTTGAATCATGAACCTTCTGTTCAATTCCACATACCGTATAGTAAGAAGATCTCAAGACTTGGTCCTTCTTCGTCGTGTTAGGAGGCCGTGAGAGGAGGGTCAGAGATGCGTTTAGAGCGTTTAGCTGTGAATAAAATCAAAGTGTTTTTGACATTCGATGACTTAAAAGAGCGAGGCATTACCAAGGATGAACTTTGGCAGGATATCCCAAAGGTTCATGACTTGTTTCGCGATATGATGCTAGAAGCAGACGATGAATTAGGTTTTAAAGCCGATGGCCCGATTGCTGTTGAAGTGTTTGCCCTCCCAGCACAAGGGATGGTTATTATCGTAACGAAAGGTCACCAAGAATCAGATTTTGATGAAGATGGGCTCGAAGATGGCTATATTGAAATGCAAGTGACCCTTGATGAGAGCGATGAAGTGTTTTACGAATTTGCCGATATTGAAGATGTCATCTCACTTGTCCCTAGGCTGGTAACGTTAGGAATGACGGGCGGGACTCTTTATTCGTATCAAGGGCGATACTATATTTCTTTCACAGATCTTGATTTGGACGGAATCGATGAAGAGTCGTTAATAGCCCTGCTGGCCGAATACGGTTATCCTTCAACAATCTCAACCTATCGTGTAGCAGAATACGGATCATTAATCATTGCTAATGATGCATGCATTAAGTTGTATCAATCTTTTTTCAAAGCGAGAACATAAACTGATGGGGAAACTCATCGGTTTTTTGCACTTAAAAAAATTAACTACTAAAGAACAAAAGGATCAGAAACGGCTTCGTCAGAGGTCTAGCTCTAAGTCATAACTGGAAATCTCAACAGAGACGAAACGATCCACGTCCTATGACAACGTCTAGGTGTCCCACATCGCCAGAGATTGGACAAACGTTCAGCAGAGGCGCCCACTTTGTGAAGTTCACTTTTTTGTGATGAAACTATTAGCTTCGTCATATTTGAAGCTGTGATACAATGATACAGGATAGACAATCGTCCAATACATAGTTCATTGAATAAAGTGATTGTAGAAACATATGACAGTGGGAGTGAACATACGTGAAAATAGCGGTTTTATATGGTGGGACATCAGCAGAACGAGAAGTATCATTATCATCAGGAAAAGGGATTATGGAGGCGTTAAAGGTCAACGGTCATGAGGTCATTGGCATTGATTTTCATCCAGATCAGGTTCGCGACTTGGTTGACTTAGACGTTGACCTTGTATTTATTGGACTTCACGGACGGTTAGGCGAAGATGGAAAGGTTCAAGCACTGCTTGACTTGTTAAACATCCCTTATGTTGGTACAGGTGTTCAAGGTTCGGCCCTTGCCATGGATAAAGCGAAGGCTAAGCTCTTTTTTGAAAAAGCAGGCATTCGGGTTGCAGAGGAGGTCGTACTCCATTCATTTACGTACGATGCAAATGCGTTTAACTTTACAGGCACATATCCTGTCGTCGTTAAACCAAATCAGGAAGGATCAACCATCGGCTTAACCGTAGCAGAAACAGAGGAGGAGCTTTTGCAAGGGATTGAAGAAGCTTTCCGTCATGATGATACAATTCTCATTGAAGAGTTTATCGCCGGAACAGAAGTAACGGTTGCTGTGCTTGGCAATAAAGGGGAAGAGCGGTCACTTCCTGTTGTGGAAATTGTTCCGAAAAATAAACTTTATGATTATGAGTCAAAATACGCTCCAGGGATGAGCGAACATATTGTTCCTGCCCGAATTTCTGAGGAGCATACCGCTTATGTGCAACAAGCAGCCGTTCGTGCTCACCAAGCGCTAGGATGTGATGTATATTCGCGGGTTGATTTCATCGTTCCAAACGACGGATCGGATCCGGTCATTTTAGAAGTCAATACGCTTCCGGGGATGACACCAACGAGTTTGTATCCAGATGCTGCCAAAGGGGTTGGTATGTCGTATGAGGAAATGATCCAAACGTTTGTCAACCTTTCGTTAAAAAAATAACGTTTCCGTGTTTAAAAACCCTTCAAAAATCGATGCAAAGAATCATCCGATTTTTGAAGGGTACACTATTGGATGATCTCGTAATTTTTCTTACAGAAACGGTGGAAAAAAGAAGGTACTTTCTTTATAGTTATAAGTGTCGAAGCTTTTTAACTAAAGAGTGTAAGGGTGGCCAGAGGTGAAAACGAATGGAAGATAAAGACAAGCGGTCGGGGAAAACAACAGACGTGCTTGCTTCTACGCAAACAGTGATTAAAAAGGCGCTTGATAAATTAGGTTATCCAGATGAAATGTATGAGTTGATGAAAGAACCGATTCGCATGTTAACGGTTAGAATTCCTGTGCGAATGGATGACGGTTCAACAAAGATATTTACTGGCTATCGGGCCCAGCATAACGATGCGGTAGGCCCAACAAAAGGCGGTGTTCGCTTCCATCCAAATGTGACGGAAAAAGAAGTGAAAGCGCTTTCTATCTGGATGAGCTTAAAAGCAGGAATTGTCGACCTTCCGTACGGAGGAGGAAAAGGCGGAATTGTCTGCGACCCGCGGGACATGTCGTTCCGTGAACTAGAAAGACTCAGTCGCGGCTATGTGCGGGCGATTAGTCAAATTGTCGGTCCGACGAAGGACATTCCGGCACCAGATGTTTTTACAAACTCACAGATCATGGCATGGATGCTTGATGAATATAGCCGAATACGTGAATTTGATTCACCGGGCTTTATTACAGGGAAACCAATTGTCCTTGGAGGCTCACACGGACGGGAGTCTGCTACGGCTAAAGGGGTTACCATTTGCATTCGTGAGGCAGCGAAGAAAAAAGGTATCGATCTTCAAGATGCAAGGGTGGTGATCCAAGGCTTCGGAAACGCAGGGAGCTTCTTAGCAAAATTCATGCACGATGCAGGAGCAAAGGTGATTGGAATTTCGGATGCTTATGGAGCTCTTCACGATCCAGACGGCCTTGACATTGACTATTTGCTCGATCGCAGGGACAGCTTTGGTACAGTTACAAAGCTCTTTAAAAATACGATCTCAAATGAAGAGCTATTAGAGTTAGATTGCGATATTCTTGTACCGGCTGCGATAGAAAATCAAATTACGGAAAAAAATGCGCATAACATTAAGGCACAAATCGTGGTCGAAGCTGCGAATGGTCCGACGACGATTGAAGCGACGGAAATTTTAACAAAGCGCGATATTCTTCTCGTACCAGACGTACTCGCAAGCGCAGGTGGCGTTACCGTCTCCTACTTTGAATGGGTGCAAAACAACCAAGGGTATTATTGGACGGAAGAAGAGGTGGAAGGAAAGTTAGAAGCTGTTATGGTTCACGCTTTTGATAACATTTATAAGCTGGCGAAAGGACGGAAGGTGGATATGCGTCTAGCAGCGTATATGGTCGGCGTAAGGAAAATGGCCGAAGCATCTCGCTTCCGTGGCTGGGTATAACGAGGTATAATAAAGATGGTGTCCCCTTATAAAGCTTTCACTTTATAGGGGGTTGTTTCATTTTTGAACGAAGGTCGAGTTAAAGAATAAGAGTGTGGTGAATCAACGTATGGAACAAGAACAGGTGATTATTGTCGGTGGTGGTCCGTGCGGGTTGGCAGCAGCGATTGCGTTACAAAATGAAGGTCTCAAGCCTCTTGTTATTGAAAAGGACAACATTGTGAGCGCAATCCATCGTTATCCGACCCATCAAACGTTTTTTAGTACGAGTGAAAAGCTCGAAATTGGGCAAGTACCGTTTTTAACAGAAGAGCGAAAGCCAAAGCGAAGCCAAGCTCTCGTCTATTATCGAGAAGTGGTCAAACGAAAGCAGATTCGTGTCAATCCATTTGAGCGAGTCACAAAGGTGACGAAGCAAGAGGACGGGACATTCTATGTAGTAACATCAAAGCGAACATATCACTGCAAGCAAGTGGTCATTGCCACAGGTTATTATGATCATCCCAATTCACTAGGTGTCCCAGGGGAAGATCTTCCCCATGTTTTTCACTATTTTAAAGAGGCGCACCCGTACTTTGACCAGGACGTTGTCGTGATCGGCGGGAAAAACTCCGCGGTCGACGCAGCCCTTGAATTGGAGAAGGCAGGAGCAAGAGTAACGGTCCTATATCGTGGAGACACGTACTCAGATAGTGTCAAGCCATGGATTTTACCGGAATTTGTTTCTCTTGTAAACCACGACAAAGTAAAGATGGTGTTTCGTGCACAAGTGAAACGAATCACAGCTTCGGAAGTGGAGTATGAGACCCATGGTGAGAGGAAAGCGGCAAGAGCCGATTTCGTGTTTGCCATGATCGGCTACCATCCAGACCACGACTTTCTGAAAACGATGGGTGTTGCTATCGATCACGATACAGGTCGTCCCATTCACGACCCAGAAACGATGGAAACTAACGTGGAAGGGATTTTTATCGCAGGTGTTATAGCTGCAGGAAATAACGCTAACGAGATATTTATTGAAAATGGCAGATTTCACGGAGAAATGTTCGCAAAACTGATTCGGGAACGAGTGGAGTAAAGAGCTGGGCATGGTGCCTAGCTCTTTTATTTGAAAAAGATTTCTTGTAATCTCTTATGATCGGTCGTCAATTCAAGGGCGACGAGTAGCTTTAATCGTGCTTTTTGACCATTTAAACCGTTCGTAAAAATAACCCCTAAATCTTTTAGGTGACGCCCGCCTCCCTCGTAAGCGTACGTTTCCTGAACGATGCCACTAACGCTTCTTGACACGAGTACCACTGGAATGTTGGCTTGATGAAGACGTTTGATGCTTGGGACGACCGCTGGTGGTAAGTTTCCTTGTCCGAAAGCCTCAATGACTAGGCCGTCAATTCCCGTGTCGGCAATCGCATCAACAACGGACCCATCCATGCCTGCGTAGGCCTTTAATAGCACAACTCGATGATTGATGCTTGAGACCGTATAGCTCTCTTTGTATGAAGGGGCGTGGTGGAAGGTAACGCCTCGTTTCGTGACAATCCCAATCGGCCCATACTGTGGACTTTGGAACGTGGCGACGTTACTCGTATGAGTTTTCGTGACGTTTTTTGCTGTATGAATTTCGTCGTTAAATACGACGAGAACTCCTTTTCCTTTTGCTTCATCTGTAGCAGCCGTTTTGACAGCAGAAATAAAATTGTGTGGTCCGTCCGCTCCGAGCTCATTACTGGAACGCATCGCCCCTGTGACAACGACAGGGACTTCCCAATCGAGTAACAAATCTAGAAGGTAGGCTGTTTCTTCTAACGTATCCGTCCCATGTGTAATCACGACCCCATCAAACGATTCATTACCTACTCGGCTCTTTAGTCGCTCAGCCAACTGAAACATGAGCTCAGGTGTCATATGGGGGGAAGGAATATTGAGAAAATCATCGACTTCGATCGAGGCAATCGATGTTAACGATTCGACGGTGGCAAACAGGGGATTTGTCTCTTTAGGCTGTACGCCCCCTTTTTCATCTTCATGCATCGCAATCGTTCCACCTGTGTGTATAACTAAAACTTTTTTCATGGCTCGTTCTCCTTTTGGCGAATGGTTATACTGTTTGAGTGAAAACCAGACAAGTGAATCTGACAAAGTGTACCCCTTCACTCCAAGTTGTTCACAAGCATCATCATAACATAGCTGTTCAACTGTAAAAAAGTCTCTTTCTTATTGCAAATCCATTTCGTGAACCTTACAAAACGTTTACAATGGGGGTAGTGAGTTTGGACGGAGAGGTTGAGACATTGTGTTCAGTTTATTGACAGCCGCCATTGCTCCAGCCATGGCGCTTCTATGCTTTTTTTATTTGAAAAATGAATACGGCTCGCAAACCTTGGGCTTTGTCGTGCGAACCTTTTTAATTGGCGCGCTCCTGATGTTTCCAGTCATGGTGCTCCAACATGCGTTTCTTGCGGAAGGTTTCTTTGCGAATCCTTTGTTAAAAGCCTTTATTCTTTATGGATTTTTCGAGGAATTTTTCAAATGGTTTATGCTTTATTTTTTCGCCTACAAACATGTGGAATTTAACCGTCGGTACGATGGGATTATATTTGGTGTTTCCCTTTCGTTAGGATTTGCCTCTATGGAGAATGGATTATACTTAATTGCTAACGGTGTGGAAACCGCGATCGGTCGGGCGTTACTTCCAGTGTCAAGCCACGCAATTTATGGCGTGATTATGGGATACTATTTAGGACGAGCAAAAATGGAAGAAAAGCATCGAAAGAAATGGCTCTTTCTCTCGCTCTTTCTCCCGGTTTTGCTGCACAGCTTGTATGATGCAATTTTGTTATTGTGGAGCAAGCATTTTCTTTTTGTCATGGTGCCCTTTATGTTGGTATTATGGTGGGTAGCGATACAAAAAGTAAAACTGGCTAATCAACTGGACCGCTAATGAAAGGTAGAGAAGTAGATACGTCTACCTTTGAAGAAAATGAATGGAGGTGTAGAGAGCATGGCAAAGGAACGGTACCGTGTCGTCATTCGCTGCCCTGAATGCGGTGAACGCTACATTCTTCGTGGCCACCGAAACGAAAAAGGAGAGTATGAAACGGGGTTTAAACAATGCATTTGTGGCAACGAAGATCACCTTTATATTGATGGTGCCCCAGAATAATCCATTCGCACCGTGAAAAAATAAACGAATTGAAAGAATGTTGTTGCATTTTCGCTAGAATTGTTGTAATTTTTATAAAAAGGTCTTGAAAACAAAATAGTGTCTCGTATTCTTATCCAGAGAGGTGGAGGGAACGGCCCGAAGAAACCTCAGCAACCAGCCACGATCCTGTGGTCAGGTGCTAATTCCTGCAAGCATTATTTGCTTGAGAGATAAGAGGAAGCGAGTGAGATCCAACACCTACTTCTTCTTAATCTTACATGACGAGAAGGTAGGTGTTTTTTTACACAATCAGAAAAGATCGAACTTTTCAGATAGTTTAAGGAAAATGAAGGCTTTCGCAACTTGGCGACGAGCTGATTTTTCCAATAGATGGATAGGAGGAGCAACCATGAATCGTAAAGAATTAGAAACAGCTTTAGTACAAATCGGAAATCGAATGGATGATCGAACAGGTGCGATCAACACGCCTGTTTACTTTTCGACCGCCTATCGTCACTCCGGAATTGGCGAATCCACTGGCTATGACTATGCACGGACAGGGAATCCCACGAGAGAAGTGCTTGAAAAGGCGATTGCTACGTTAGAAAACGGAGATCAAGGGTTTGCCTGTAGTTCCGGTATGGCAGCTATCCAAACGGTTTTTTCTCTTTTTCAATCAGGGGATGAAATTATTGCTTCCCAAGATTTGTATGGAGGGACGTACCGCTTGTTTGAAGGTGGCTGGAAAAAGTGGGGGCTTTCTTTCTCCTATGCTGATCCGCGAAATCTTGCAGCGTTAGAACAGCAAATAACAGAAAAAACGAAGGCGCTGTTTATTGAAACCCCTACGAATCCACTCATGCAAGAAGCAAATATTCGTGAGCTTGCCGCCCTTGCTAATAAACATGGGTTGCTGCTGATCGTCGATAATACGTTCTATACGCCACTTTTACAACAACCATTAAACGAAGGGGCCCATATCGTCATCCATAGTGCGTCAAAATACTTAGGCGGACACAATGATGTCATCGCTGGATTGATTGTTGCCAAAGGACAAGAGCTATGTGAGCAGATCGCCTATTACCATAACGGAATTGGCGGAACGCTCTCAGCCTTTGATTCATGGTTGCTCATTCGTGGGATGAAAACTCTTGCTCTACGAATGGAGCAGCATCAAAACAATGCGAGGGCTATAGCGTCTTACTTAGAAAAGCATGAAGGAGTAACGGATGTTCTTTATCCTGGACGGGGTGGGATGCTTTCCTTCCGCATCCAATCGGAGAGCTGGGTTAACCCGTTTTTACAATCGTTGAAGCTCATTTCATTTGCAGAGAGCCTAGGGGGAGTCGAGAGCTTAATGACCTATCCGGCGACGCAAACCCATGCCGATATTCCAGAGGATGTGCGGATCGCTAACGGTGTATGTAATCGCTTGTTGCGATTCTCAGTTGGGATCGAACATGTGGGTGATTTGATTGCCGACCTCGATCAAGCGTTCAACCGTGTCATCGAGCAGTCAGCGGTGAAAGGAAGTGAAGCACAGTGAGCGAACAGTACAGCTTGCAAACAAAACTACTTCATAATGAGCATAAGGTTGACCAGGCAACTGGTGCGGTAAGCGTACCAATCCAACACGCTTCTACGTTTCATCAGTTTGACTTTGATACGTTTGGAACGTATGACTATAGCCGTTCGGGTAATCCGACACGGGATGCTCTCGAAGCGGCGATTGCTGAGCTTGAGGGAGGCAATCATGGATTTGCGTTTGCTTCTGGGATGGCTGCCATCTCCACAGCGTTTATGCTCCTATCAAAGGGCGATCACGTTGTCTTAACGAAAGATGTGTACGGTGGGACCTTTCGCCTCGTAACGGAAGTTTTAACCCGGCTTGGAATTGACCATACATTTGTTGATATGACAAACTTGGCGGAAGTGGCGGCGGCCATCAGACCAAATACCCGTGTCCTTTATATGGAGACGCCATCCAATCCGACGTTGAACATTACCGACATTCACGGGGTCGTTTCACTGGCAAAAGAACACGAATGTCTCACCTTTCTTGACAACACCTTTTTAACACCTGCTTTGCAGCGACCGCTAGAACTTGGAGTCGATGTCGTCCTCCATAGTGCGACGAAATTTATTGGAGGTCACAGTGATGTTGTCGCAGGGCTGGCGGTGACAAAGGATGAAGAACTGGGAAAAAAGCTCGCCTTTTTACAAAACTCGTTCGGCGCTATTTTAGGCGTTCAAGACGTATGGCTCGTTCTCCGAGGTTTGAAAACACTTCATGTGCGGATGGAGCACGGAGAGAAAGGGGCTCAGCAGATCGCCGAATGGCTTCTAGGCGTCCCGGAAGTGAAGCGAGTCTACTACCCTGGTTTAAAAGATCACCTAGGACACGAATTGCAAAAAAGGCAGGCGGAAGGGTTTGGCGCTGTGCTATCGTTTGAGCTAGAAAATGAAGAGGCGGTTCGAAGGTTCGTGGAACATGTAAAGCTCCCTGTTTTTGCTGTCAGTTTAGGAGCGGTAGAATCGATCTTGTCTTACCCCGCCAAAATGTCCCATGCCGCGATGCCGAAAGAGGAGCGGGAGGCAAGAGGCATTCGTGATGGATTGCTTAGACTTTCAGTCGGGTTAGAAAAACCGGAAGAACTAATGGCTGACTTTAAAGCGGCATTTGCTCACGTTCGAGGAAAGGTGGAACATCTATGACGAACTTGGTCGAAGCGCTGAAAACGAACATATTAGTCGGAGATGGCGCCATGGGAACGCTTCTTTACGAGCAAGGGATTGACCGATGCTTTGAAGAGCTCAATGTGACCGATCCAGAGAAAATCGTGGCAGCCCATGTAGCGTATGTGGAAGCTGGAGCTGATGTGATCCAGACGAACACGTATGCGGCAAATCGGATGAAACTAGCAAAATATCAGCTTGACGACCAAGTATTGGAAATCAACCGCGCCGCCGTTCGATTAGCGAGAAAGGCTGCAAAACAAGAGACGTTTGTCCTCGGTACCATCGGCGGCATTCGCAGCATTCAATTTGAAGAAGTAGAAATCCAAGAAGTCCAGGACGTGTTTTTGGAGCAGATGAAGGCGCTCGTAAGCGAAGGGGTGGACGGTCTTTTATTGGAAACCTTTTATGATCTAGAAGAAGCGAAATTGGCCGTCAGTCTTGCCCGTTCTTTAACGGATTTGCCCGTCATCGCTCATTTATCGATCGCAGAAATTGGCGTACTTCAAGGGGGGAAACTGTTAGAAGAGGCGTTTGCAGAGCTAGAAGGGCTCGGAGCAGATCTTGTCGGCATTAACTGTCGTATGGGACCCTACCAAATGCTTCGCTCCCTCGAAACGGTTCAACTTTTGGACAGAGCCTACTATTCTGCTTATCCAAATGCTAGCTTACCAGATTATCGCGACGGTCGGCTGTATTACCATTCAAATCCAGAATATTTTTATGAAATGGGAAAACGCTTTGTGCAGCAAGGAGTTCGCCTTCTAGGAGGATGTTGTGGTACCACTCCTGAACATGTACGTGCGTTTGCTAAAGTTGTGAAAGGATTAAAGCCTGTTGTAAGCAAGCCTGTGAGATTGGAAATCAAAGAAACGTTGAGCTCTACTGGGCAAAAGACGGCTCGAGAGCCACTTGCGGAAAAAGTGAAGAAGCAGCCTTCGATCATCGTGGAGCTAGATCCACCGAAAAACTTGGCGATCGATCGGTTTGTTGAAGGGGCAGCGGCTTTGAAAAATGCTGGAGTGGATGCGGTGACGATGGCGGATAATTCCTTGGCTTCTCCTCGTGTCGATAACTTAGCGCTTGGAGCGATTATTCAGCAGCAAGTGGGCGCTCGGCCACTCGTCCATGTGACGTGCCGTGACCGGAACCTGATCGGGTTGCAGTCGCACTTAATGGGGCTCCATGCCTTAGGGATGACTGATTTATTAGCGATTACGGGGGACCCAACAAAGGTCGGTGATTTTCCTGGTGCCACGTCGGTCTATGACGTGACCTCATTTCAGCTAATCTCTTTAATCAAGCAATTGAATGAAGGAATCTCCTTTTCAGGAAAAGAACTAGGTCAAAAAGCGAATTTCTCTGTGGGGGCTGCCTTTAATCCAAATGTCCGTCACCTTGAGCGAGCGGTCCAACGAATGGAAAAGAAAATCGAGGCTGGCGCTGACTATTTCATGACCCAGCCAATCTACAATGAAAAGCAGATCGAGGACATTTACGAAGCGACTAAGCACATTGAAAAGCCGATTTATATCGGAATCATGCCATTAATTAACGGTCGAAATGCAGAATTTCTTCATAATGAGGTACCGGGTATTAAATTGACAGATCAGATTCGAGAACGGATGGCACGTGCCGGTGAAGACCGACAAAAAGGGGAACGGGAAGGACTCGCCATTGCCAAATCTTTATTGGATGTAGCGACTCATTATTTTAACGGCATCTATTTGATTACCCCGTTTTTACGCTACGGAATGACTGTTGATCTGACTCACTATGTGAAGGAGACTCATCATCAAATCAGACAGCCAGAACGCTCGGTTCAGAAGTAGAAAGGACGATCAGAAGAATGACTAAATCGTTGTTTGAACAACAGTTAGAGCGAAAAATCGTCATCCTTGATGGGGCGATGGGGACCATGTTACAAGCCGCGAATCTAACCGCTGATGACTTTGGCGGAGAAGAGTATGAAGGGTGTAATGAATATTTAAATGAGACGGCCCCCCATGTCGTTGAGGACATTCATCGCGCATACTTAGAGGCAGGAGCAGACGTCATTGCGACGAACACGTTCGGGGCAACAGATATCGTTCTTGACGATTATGATCTCGGATACAAAGCAGAGGAGTTAAACATATGCGCGGTGAAAATCGCTAAACGTGTAGCTGAAGAGTTTTCCACTCCAGATTGGCCTCGATTCGTTGCAGGGGCGATGGGGCCGACGACGAAATCTCTTTCCGTCACAGGGGGCGCGACATTCGAACAACTTATCGAGTCTTATCGCCAGCAAGCTACAGGTCTAATTAAAGGCGGGGCGGATATTTTATTACTCGAAACGAGCCAGGATATGCGAAACGTGAAGGCGGCTTATTTAGGACTGAGTCAAGCGCAAAAAGAGCTAGAGGTAAAACTGCCGCTCATCATTTCTGGAACGATTGAACCGATGGGAACAACGCTCGCCGGCCAAAACATCGAGGCGTTCTATTTGTCATTAGAGCATATGAATCCCGTCGTTGTCGGTCTTAACTGCGCTACAGGACCGGAATTTATGCGCGATCACCTCCGTTCTCTTTCAGACCTTGCGACCTGCTCTGTAAGCTGTTATCCGAATGCTGGGTTACCTGACGAAGAGGGGAACTATCACGAATCCCCAGAATCATTAGCAGCCAAGCTCGCAGGTTTTGCGGAAAAGGGATGGTTGAATATGGTTGGTGGCTGTTGCGGGACGACTCCAGACCACATTCGTGCTCTTTTGGACGTTATGAAGCAATTTGAGCCGAGACAACCAAAAGGGGATCACCCCCACTCGGTCTCAGGAATTGAGCCACTGTTATACGATGACAGCATGCGTCCACTATTTGTCGGTGAACGGACAAACGTCATCGGGTCTCGTAAATTTAAACGGTTGATCGAAGAAGAAAAATATGAAGAAGCCTCAGAAATTGCAAGATCCCAAGTGAAGAAAGGGGCCCACGTTATCGATGTTTGTCTTGCTGATCCGGATCGCGATGAAATGGAGGACATGGAGGAATTTTTAAAATTCGTGATCAACAAAGTGAAGGTACCGCTCATGATTGACTCCACCGACGAAAAGGTAATTGAACAAGCGCTTACGTATTCACAAGGGAAAGCGATCATTAATTCGATCAACTTAGAGGACGGCGAAGAACGTTTTGAAAAAGTGGTCCCGCTCGTCCATAAGTATGGAGCCGCGGTTGTCGTTGGTACGATCGACGAAGAAGGAATGGCGATTACGGCAGAAAAAAAATTAGCGGTTGCGAAACGGTCATACGACCTGCTCGTAAACAAATACAACATTCGTCCGAGCGATATTATTTTTGATCCGCTCGTGTTCCCAGTAGGAACAGGCGATGAGCAATACATTGGCTCGGCGAATGAGACGGTGGAAGGAATTAGGAGGATCAAAGAAGAGCTCCCTGAATGTTTAACGATTCTTGGAGTTAGTAACGTGTCGTTCGGTCTTCCGCCTGTCGGAAGAGAGGTGCTGAACGCGGCGTACTTATACCATTGTACACAAGCTGGCCTTGATTACGCTATCGTGAACACAGAAAAGCTTGAGCGTTATGCCTCGATTTCTGATGAAGAAAAAGAATTGTCAAGGAAGCTCTTATTTGAAACGACAGATGAAACGCTCGCTGAGTTCACCGCCTTTTATCGAGGGAAAAAAGCAGAGAAAAAAGTGGAGACTTCTAATTTAACTTTGGAAGAGCGGTTGGCAAACTACATTGTTGAAGGGTCAAAGGACGGGCTGACAGAAGATTTAGATAAAGCGCTCGCGAAATATGATGATCCGCTTGATATCATTAACGGCCCGCTCATGAATGGAATGGACGAAGTCGGTCGTTTGTTTAACAATAACGAGCTTATTGTCGCTGAAGTATTGCAAAGCGCTGAGGTTATGAAGGCTTCCGTCGCCCACCTTGAGCCACATATGGAAAAGAAAGCAGACGATCATGGAAAAGGAAAAATCATTCTTGCCACGGTCAAGGGCGATGTTCACGATATCGGGAAAAATCTAGTGGAAATTATTTTGAGCAATAATGGTTTCCGCATCGTGAACCTAGGAATTAAAGTTACCTCTAATGAGCTGATTGAAGCGGTGGCGAGAGAAAATCCAGATGCGATTGGCTTGTCAGGGTTGCTCGTCAAATCAGCACAACAAATGGTACTTACCGCCCAAGATTTGAAGCAACAACAAATTTCCATTCCGATTTTAGTCGGAGGCGCAGCCCTTACGCGGAAATTTACGAATACAAAAATCGCTCCAGAGTATGATGGTCTCGTCGTCTACGCGAAGGATGCGATGAACGGGTTAGAGCTTGCCAATAAATTAATGAAACCTGATGAACGAGAAAAGCTAGCGGTCTCCCTCCATGAAGCGAAGGAGCAGGCGAACTCGAGGACACAAATGGGAGGAGGCGGAACTGCAGTTGCGGTAAAGCCGACTCGATCCCATGTTTCGACAACGGTACCTGTAGCGGTCCCACCTGATGTGAAGCCGCACATTTTGCGCCACCATAGCATTGCCCATTTAGAGCCGTATATTAACATGCAGATGTTGTTAGGACGTCACTTAGGCTTACAAGGGAAAGTGAGCCGCCTGCTTGCAGAAAAAGACGAGAAGGCTCTTGAATTAAAAGAAAAAGTTGATGCGCTACTCATCCGGGTGAAGGAGGAGCAGCTCATGGAAGCCCATGGCATGTATCAGTTTTTTCCTGCTCAGTCGGATGGGGACGATATTGTCATTTATGATCAAACGGGAACAAATGAAATCGAGCGATTCCATTTTCCGCGTCAGAATAAGGAGCCTTATCTGTGTCTTGCCGATTTCCTTCGCCCGGTTTCCAGTGGGGAAATGGACTATGTTGGCTTCCTTGCTGTAACCGCAGGAAAAGGCGTTCGTGAATTAGGGGAGCAGGCGAAAGAGGCTGGAGACTATTTATTCAGTCACTTAATCCAAGCAACAGCCTTAGAGATGGCGGAAGGGTTTGCCGAGCGTGTCCATCAGCTCATGCGTGATAAGTGGGGGTTTCCTGATTCGGCTGACTTTACAATGGAAGAGCGTTTCGCTGCAAAATACCGTGGCATCCGTGTATCGTTCGGCTACCCTGCATGCCCTGACTTGGATGACCAAGCAAAGTTGTTTAAGCTGTTGAAGCCTGGAAAGATCGGAATTGAGTTGACGGAAGGGTTTATGATGGAACCAGAAGCCTCCGTCACCGCGATGGTGTTTGCCCATCCTGAGGCTCGCTATTTTAATGTTTTATAGAGGTAAGACCTTTTCTGTTATAAGCAGAGAAGGTCTTTTTTCATTTTAAATAATCGAGCGCGTATGAAAGATCAAGTTGCTAAAGGGTGGCGACAAGCACGGGCTGTTAATAACTTTTACTTTGTAAAAAACACCTAGCTGGTAAGATCGTGTGCTCATTGCTCAAATTTCTCAATGCTTAAGTTTTTTCTCCTTTTTTGAATAAAAACGCTAAGGGTCAACAAACAATACGTGTAAGCGTTGGCGTATAGACACAACATTGGGAATAAGCAATTGCCTAAACCATAAGGAGGTACGAACAGCATGAGTACACGAGGATGGTTGAAAATTCCTCTTCTGAGTTTAGCTTTATTTCTCAGTTTAATGAACATGACGACGACAGCCCATGCTTTTTCTGACCAAGTCATCCAGCATGGAGCCACCGGGGATGATGTGGTGGAATTACAAGCCCGACTCCAATACATTGGTTTTTACAATAAGAAGATTGATGGTGTCTTTGGATGGAGCACATACTGGGCCGTTCGTAATTATCAATATGAGTTCGGGATGGAAGTGGATGGTCTTGTTGGGCCTGAAATGAAAGCAAAGCTTGAAAAAACAACAAACTTCAACCGAGATTTTGTCGATAGGGCGCTGACCCAAGGAAGGAAATTTACCCATTATGGCGGGGTACCAAAACAGATTCAAAAAGGGCCAAAAGGGAGCGCAGATGAAAGGAGGCGTGCACGCGAAGAAGTGAGACAGCCTCGAGCTGATCGTCCTGGAAGAGATGACCCTGCCGCGCCAACGGATGAAAGAGCTCCGCGGCGTGAGGAAACACCTGCTCCGACGCCGGAACCGACACCTGCACCACCAGAGGAGCCAACACCTTACGAAGAAACACCAGATGCTCAAGATGATGAGGCAAATATCGAAAAAGCAACAAATGTTCCTGCAGGTTACTCTGATAACGATATTCAACTAATGGCACAAGCCGTTTATGGAGAAGCGCGGGGAGAGCCTTATGTAGGACAAGTGGCTGTTGCTGCTGTTATTTTAAATCGATTGAACAGTCCAACCTTCCCAGATACCGTCTCAGGTGTCATTTTTGAGCCACTTGCTTTCACGGCAGTAGCCGACGGGCAAATTTACATGACACCAGATGAAACGGCAAGACGGGCCGTGTTAGATGCATTGAACGGCCAAGATCCGTCAGGAGGCGCAACCTATTATTTTAACCCGGATACAGCGACATCTGGTTGGATCTGGTCAAGACCACAAATTAAACGGATTGGAAAACATATTTTCTGTAATTAGTATCTGGAGGTGAGCGATTGTGATACGGAATGTAATCATTGGCCTATTAGCGGTAGCCGTCATCGCGACAGGTTACTGGGGCTTCCAGGAACAACAGCAAAGTCAAATTTTGACCGTGCAAGCCGAAAATAGCTATCAACGGGCGTTTCACGAATTAGCCTATCATATTGATCAAATTGAAGATCAACTAGGGGCGACGATTGCTATGAATACAAGAAGGCAGCTAACCCCTTCTCTGGCGGAAGTTTGGAGGCTGACGAGTCTTGCATCAGAGGAGATTGGCCAGCTTCCCTTAGGTATTGTCGATTTAAGCAAAACGGAAGAGTTTTTGCATCATTTGGGAACGTTTAGTTACAAAACATCGATCCGAGATCTTGATAAGGAACCGTTAACAGACGAAGAATACGAAAAGTTAGAGAAGTTACATGATTATTCGAAGACGATCAAAAATGATTTGCGGAAAACGCAAGCGATGACGTTGAAAAAAGATATGCGCTGGCTCGACTTAAATAAGGAGTTTCAAGCACAAGACGAACCATTAGATAACGCAATCGTCGATGGCTTTCGAACGATGGATGAGCATGTAAAAGGTGCAAGTGAAGTTGAGTGGGGACCAGGAATGGTCATTAGAAACGACCATGAAAAAAAATTAGAAAAACGACTTGAAAAAAGAAAGATAACAGAAGAGGAAGCAAAGGAAATTGCTTTATCATATGTTGATATGGAACAGGCAACGGATGTGATTGTTTCTGAAACAGGTGATGGCCTTGATATGTATAGTGTCATCATCGATGATCCTGAAAGGCAAGCCCATTACTATTTAGACATGACTCAACAAGGCGGACACCCAATTTGGTTTCTTCAGGAACGCCAGATTAACGAGCAAAATATGAGTTTGAATGAAGCCTCTAACAAAGCACAAGAGTTTTTAGAGGAGCACGACAAGGAAAATATGCAGCTCGTTGATAGCAAGCAGTATGATTCGATCGGTGTGTTTGAATTTGTCTATCTTGAAGATAACGTACGGGTTTATCCAGACAGGATTAAAGTCGAAGTCGCTTTAGATGAAGGCGATATTATCGGCTATGAGGCGATGTCCTATTTAGTGAATCATCATGATCGTGACCTTGAAGAGCCTGAGTTGACAGCAGATGAAGCGAGGGAGCGACTAAACCCGCGTTTAGAGGTGATGGAAGATCACATCGCACTCATTCAAAATGATCTCGGGGAAGAAGTGCTTTGTTATGAGTTTTTCGGGGTCATCAATGACGAAACGTATCGAATTTACATTAATGCGGAAGATGGAGAAGAAGAAAAAGTGGAAAAAATGCAGGAGGCCGAGCCTGTATATGATTTTGATTAGGAAGAAGGGGAGCTCTCCTTCTTCTTTTTTTTCGTCTACCGTGAGATAATAAGATTAAATCATCAAGTGCGAAAAGTTAGAGGGGGATTCTGCGGTGATAGCCATTGGTGATACAATCTATCTAGAGAAAACAGGTGAACAAGGGGAGAACGAAGAGGCTGAACGTTATTATTGTCGTCTGGTTGATCGACTGAATCAAGAAATGGTGATCGATGTTCCAATCCACGAACAGACGAAGAAACCTAGTCTTTTTCCAGAAGGAACTCCATTTCGTGCACATTTCTTAGGGAAGGATGGCGCGATGTATATATTTGAATCAACCATTAAGGAAAGAAGGCGAGAGACGATTCCAGTTCTCGTTTTTAATGATCCTGGGCCCGAAATCTATAAGCGAATTCAACGAAGGCAAGATGTGCGCGTTTCAGCAACTGTGGATTGTGCGATTCATCCAACTGAAAACACGGCGTTTACTCCATTTCGCGCGACAACGGTTGACATTAGTGGTGGCGGCTGTGCGATTGTCCTTCCAAACGGTCGAAGCCTTCCCGGAGATGGAGAGATAGACATTGTGCTAGCCTTACATTTACAATCGAGTGATATGTTTTTCGTAGAAGCACGCTGCAAGATCGTTCGTTTACATAAGCGACATGAGGAAGCGCTCAGCCGCGTGTCCCTTCAGTTTATTTCGATTGAAGAACGTCATAAAGAGAAAATTATTCGATTTTGCTTCGAGCGTCAACTGCAAGACAAGCAGTTGTTATTTGATTCATAAAAAGCTAAATCGTGTTTTCGCAGACGAGGATTAGACCATCCGCGAAGAATATGGTATGATATTGATTGAATAATTAGATAGATTATCCATTGAATTGTTGTCCTTAGACATTAGAGGTGTAGAATGAAGAAGATGAAAATTGCAATTGATGGCCCTGCAGGGGCAGGGAAAAGTACAGTTGCCAAACAAGTGGCACAGGCGTTGTCCTTCTTGTACATAGATACTGGGGCGATGTACCGAGCGTTAACGTATGCAGCGATTAAACATCATGTTTCGCCTGATGATGAAGCATCGTTAAAATCGCTACTTGATTCGATCGAGATTAAGCTCGTGGATGAACAAGCAAAAACGAGGGTATACGTAAATAATACAGACGTTACGGATCAAGTACGTACAGAAGAAGTAACAAAGACGGTTTCGCTCGTTTCCAGCCATGGACAGGTGCGAAAGGAAATGGTTAGACAGCAGCGTCTACTAGCAGAAGGTACAAATTGTGTGTTGGATGGAAGAGATATCGGTACCTACGTTTTACCGAATGCGGAACTGAAGTTTTTTCTAACAGCTACCGTAGAAGAGCGGGCAAGACGACGGTACGAAGAAAATATCCAAAAAGGGTTTAAGCAAAGCTTAGAGCAATTAATAAAAGACATTGCAAGACGAGATGAATTTGACTCAAATCGTTCCTTTGCCCCGCTTCGGAAGGCGGAAGACGCGATTGAAATCGATACGACGAGCCTTTCCATATCTGAAGTGACACAAACCATCATCGGCTATGTAAAGGAGCGAGTGTAGTCCATGTCCATTTATTCCATTGGCAGATGGATTTGTCGGTCATATTTTCGTCTCTTTTTCAAAGTTGAAGTCATTGGCGCAAGCCGCATTCCTGACGAAGGAGGATTACTCCTTTGTTGCAACCATTTTAGCAACTATGATCCGCCGTTTGTCGGCTCGTTTTTCCCACGTAAAGTTCGCTTTATGGCAAAGGAAGAGCTCTTTCGATTCAAACCGCTCCAGTCACTGATGATGGCGGTAGGCGCGTTTCCGGTTAGACGGGGAGCAGGCGACAAACAAGCGTTAAAAGTTGGGTTGAAGCTATTAAAAGAAGGCGAAACACTCGGGATCTTTCCCGAAGGCACTCGCAGCAAAGATGGACAAATTGGGAAAGGGCTATCTGGAGTTGGTTTCTTTGCCTTACGAAGCGATGCAACGGTAGTCCCTTGTGCGATCGTAGGTAAATATCGCTTTTTTCGAAAAGTCCGCTTTGTGATTGGGGACCCGGTCCCGATGGAAGAGCTGAAGGAGCGTAAAGCTTCCGCTGAAGAGGCCACTGAAGTCATTATGAAAGCCATTCGCAAGCTACATGAACAAAATCACATGAGTTAAATCTCTTTCGCATACGTGAAAGATGGTTATAAACAAAGTTAGATTTCCCTCGTTTTGTGGGTTGAAGGAGGCAAAAGTCAATGGTCGAAGAAATGAACAATGAAGTCACAGAGATGAAATCTTTTTCTGTTGGAGATGTTGTCAGCGGGAAAGTGACAAAAGTCGAAGATAAGCAAGCGTTCGTCGACGTAGGCTTTAAAGTGGATGGCATCATTCCAATTAGCGAGCTTTCCAGCTTGCATGTGGAGAAAGTAAGTGACGTTCTGTCTGAAGGGGACGAGCTTGAGCTAAAAGTATTAAAAGTGGAAGATGATGAGCTCATTTTGTCTAAGCGTGCTGTACAAGCAGAAAAAGCGTGGGAAACGCTTCAAGCTGCCCTTGATTCAGGAGAAGTAATCGAAGCTGAAGTGGCAGATGTCGTCAAAGGAGGTCTCGTCGTAGATCTAGGCGTCCGTGGCTTCATTCCAGCGTCTCTTGTCGAACGTCATTATGTTGAAGATTTCTCAGACTATAAAGGACGCACTCTTCGCCTTAAAGTGGTGGAGCTTGATAAAGAAGCGAATAAGCTTATTCTATCTCAGCGTGCCGTTCTTGACGAAGAAGTTGAAGCGAAGAAGAAAGAAGTGCTTGCATCCCTACAACCAGGTGATGTTGTTGAAGGAACGGTTCAGCGGTTAACAGACTTTGGAGCCTTTGTGGATGTTGGTGGTGTAGATGGACTTGTTCATATCTCTCAACTTGCCCACCATCGAGTGGAAACACCGGCAGAAGTTGTAAAAGAAGGGGATGCAGTAAAAGTAAAGGTTTTATCTGTAGATCCTGATAGCGAGCGCGTATCGTTATCGATTAAAGAGACATTGCCAGGTCCTTGGGAGCAAGTGGAAGGAACGATTCAGCCGGGTGATGTCATCGAAGGAACAGTTAAACGACTCGTATCCTTTGGAGCCTTTGTAGAAGTAGCTCCTGGAGTTGAGGGACTCGTTCATATTTCGCAAATTGCCAATCGCCACATCGGAACACCTGGAGAAGTACTATCAGAGGGCGAACGTGTACAAGCGAAAGTTCTAGATGTGAACATCTCTGAAAAACGGATTTCGCTCAGCATTCGTGAACTTTTAGACGATGCTGGAAGCAATCAAAGTGACCGTGAAGTTTATGAAAGCACGAATGAGGAATCCTCAGGTTTCTCACTCGGTGATATGATTGGTGACGAACTGAAAAAATACAAGTAAGGATCAGTGAATCGGTGGCGTTGAAACGGCCACCGATTTTTTGTGCAAAGGAGAAGGGAGCGATCACTTGCTGCAAGCAAGGTGTAAAGGATCACTCAAGAGTCGCCGCTGTTCTCACACTGATAGGATTTGCTCACGACTTTTTTCTTTCCTACTAGAGTGATTAACAACAACACTGCGTTGTTTAAAAATAGCGAAAACCGCCGATACTGGGACCGAGGTGGGTTAGATGAGCGGAGGCTATTTTTTTTGGTTTGCCTGGACTAGTTGGATTGTGATCACATTTTTTGTGCCAAAATCGAAAGTGCGTACAAAGCTTGCCGTCGTATTATTGCTTTTAATCATCATGAGTGGTATCCAGTTTACGATAGGGGGACAAGCAATTAATGCATCTGTTATTTTTTTGCAAATGATCGGTTACTTCCTCGTGCGAAGGTCGAAAGGCACTACTCTTTTGTACGTCTGCATGGGGACATGGGTGATTGCAGCAGCCTATGCAGGTTTTCATTTTATAGAAGTATTTGATCCGGTCGTTTTAATCGTTGATCGAATATGGCTTTTGGGCCCTATTATCGCAGTTCTCGTATTGTTGTTAGCTGTGGATCGAAGAAAACGTTTCTCGTTCGTAATCCTTGGTTTTACCCATGGAGAATGGCTTGTCACGTTTGGGTTTCGTCATTCATACCATCCTGTTGAACTCGGAAGCTTCGCAAGCCTTGATGTCTTCATGGTGAGCAGCTTCCTTATCGTATGCTGGAGTGCCCTTGAATGGTTGGCGACTTGGATTGCGTCTATAACCGATCGCAGAAAGCAAACTTCTTCCCATCCATCCGCATCTTAACCGCTTAATGAAGGGTCGACATTTACGAGAAGTTCTAGTAAAATGAATGAGCTAGTACGTGCTATTCGCGTGAAAACATGGTTGATTTGCGTTTTCACGTTCGTTTACATAGAAGAAGAAAGGTTGAAGCTCAATGTCGAAACCAGTAATCGCCATTGTAGGACGCCCGAATGTAGGGAAGTCTACAATTTTTAATCGGATCGTAGGAGAGCGTGTGGCCATTGTTGAAGACCGGCCCGGTGTGACACGCGACCGTATTTACAGTCATGGAGAATGGTTAAACCGAGAGTTTAATGTGATCGATACCGGTGGAATTGAAATCGGTGAAGAGCCGTTGCTCGTACAAATGCGAGCACAGGCGGAGCTAGCGATCAAAGAAGCGGATGTTATTATTTTTATTGTCAATGGACGTGAAGGTGTGACAGCGGCTGATCAGGAAGTGGCAAAGTTATTGTTTCGCTCAAAAAAACCTGTCGTCTTAGGAGTGAACAAAATCGATCACCCTGATATGCAGGAGGAGCTTTACGAATTTTATTCATTAGGAATCGGTGACCCAATCCCGATTTCTGGGGCTCATGGATTAGGGCTTGGTGATCTGCTTGATGCCTGTGTCGAGCACTTTCCAGAAGATGAGGGAGACGATTATGATGAAGATACTATTCGTATTTCATTGATCGGACGCCCAAATGTAGGGAAGTCTTCCTTAGTGAATGCAATGCTCGGAGAAGAGAGGGTAATCGTCTCCAACATTCCAGGAACGACGCGGGATGCGATTGATACTCCATTTAGCAGAGACGATCAGGAGTATGTATTGATTGATACAGCTGGGATGAGAAAAAGAGGAAAAGTATATGAAAGCACTGAAAAGTACAGTGTCCTTCGTTCCCTTAAGGCAATTGAACGTTCCGATGTGGTGCTTGTTGTGCTTAATGGGGAAGAAGGCATCATTGAGCAAGATAAAAAAATTGCCGGCTATGCTCATGAAGCGGGACGAGCGATCATTATCGTTGTAAACAAATGGGATGCGGTTGAAAAAGACGATAAAACCTTGCACCGTTTTCAACAAAAAATTCGGGATGAATTTCAATTTTTGGATTATGCACCTGTTTTGTTTGTATCAGCTAAAACGAAGCAACGGCTACAACATGTATTGCCGGCGGTTAAAAAAGTCTCGGAGAACCACAATTTGCGCGTCCCAACCCACGTGTTGAATGACCTGGTCATGGATGCAGTGGCCATGAATCCGACGCCAACCGATCATGGAAAGCGTCTGAAGATAAACTATGTCACACAGGTCGCTGTCGGTCCTCCGACGTTCGTTTTCTTTGTGAACGATCCTGAACTGATGCATTTCTCGTATGCGCGATTTTTAGAAAATCGCCTTCGTGACACGTTTGAGTTTGAAGGAACACCAATTAAAATTATCGCGCGAAAGAAAAATGATTAATCTCGTAATGGATCCTTGGGGGGAGAGAGATGGAATTAGGCTGGCTGCTTGTCATCGGGAGCTATTTGCTTGGGTCAGTAAGTTTTAGTTACATTATTGCGAAGAAAATTAAAAAAGTGGATATTCGTCAACATGGAAGCGGGAATGCTGGAGCGACAAACACTCTACGCGTGTTAGGGGTTGGCCCGGCGGTAACCGTCCTGTTGCTTGACATTTTAAAAGGGGTCATTGCTGTTGTTGTCACCGTTCAGCTCACACCTGATGGAGATGGCTGGTTTGCAGCGGCTGCTGGTATTGCAGCCATTATCGGACATAACTGGCCGATCTATTACGGTTTTCGCGGAGGAAAAGGCGTAGCAACAACGATTGGCGTGTTAGCTAGTCTTGTGCCACTTGCAGCAGTTCTTGCCGGGGTCATTGCCATCGGATCGATTGTATGGACTCGGTACGTGTCTCTTGGATCGCTCCTTTTCGTTACACTTACGGCTCTTCTGGTAGCCGTCCTTTCACAATGGTTTGGGTACCCAGTTGCTTATATCTATTTAACGATCATTGTAGCCATCCTTTCCATGTGGCGACATAGGAGCAATATTCAACGTTTGCTAAGTGGGACGGAGAATAAGCTTGGTCGTAAAAAGGAAACAACGTAGATAGAAAAGATCAATTAGGCCAGTGGCGAGAGGAGAGTGGATTCATAGTGAAAAACGTAGCTGTCATTGGAGCTGGGAGCTGGGGAACCGCCCTTTCCCTTGTATTGGCGGACAATGGACATCATGTAACCCTTGTGGCAAGGAGAGAGGAAATCGCACAAGAAATCAACGAACGTCATACAAATGAGACGTATTTGCCTTCCATTGAGATCCCGAGTTCGATCGTCGCCACCTGCTCAATGGAGGAGATCATTGACGTTGAGATTATCGTTCTCGTCGTGCCGACAAAAGCGATCCGTCAAGCGGTTCGTTCATTGAATGATGTGTTGAAGCAGCCAGTGACAATCGTACATGCAAGCAAAGGGATTGAACCTGGCTCTCATTTACGAATTTCTGAGATGATCGAAGAAGAATTAGAGCCAACATTGTTAAAAGAGGTGGTCGTGTTGTCAGGGCCCTCTCATGCGGAGGAAGTGAGCTTACGACAGCCGACGACAGTGACCGTTTCATCAAAGTCTCTTTCCACGACAAAACAAATTCAAGATTTGTTTATGAATCAACAGTTTCGCGTCTATACGAATGAGGATCTGATCGGAGTGGAGATCGGCGGAGCATTAAAAAATATTATCGCTCTCGCTTGTGGTTTAACGAATGGTCTTGGGTATGGTGATAATACAAAAGCCGCGATTATGACAAGAGGACTTGCGGAAATCGGACGGCTTGGAGTGAAGTTAGGGGCAAGCCCGCTCACATTTGCAGGATTATCAGGTTTAGGTGATTTGATCGTGACCTGCACGAGCATACATAGTCGAAATTGGCGCGCTGGACAAATGCTAGGAAAAGGAAAATCTCCAGCTGAAGTAGAAGAAAGTATGGGCATGGTCGTCGAAGGAATTCGGACGACGCAAGCTGCCCATGAATTAGCGCAAAAGCTCCAAATCGAAATGCCGATCACCTCAGCTCTCTATTCTGTTCTTTTTGAAGGGAAGAAGCCAGAGCACGCAGCAGATGAATTAATGGGACGGGTGAAGAAACATGAAATGGAAAATCTTCACGATGTCGTAAGTGATCAGAAGAACGATTGAACCCTATAAGAAAAGAGCCTCCTAGTCGCGTATTTTTGCACGAACTACCATTTGTTGCATACGATATGTTGACACCAAGATGAAGGAGGCTCCTTTATGTCCCAGAACGAACGTTCTTTTTTTGATCACCTCAAAAATAAGACGAACGTTAATCCTGCCGATTTGTTCAAGCTAGCAGATTCGGTTAGTCAAGCAAATCTTCGAGATGAGAAGACGGTTCGTCAATTGATTGCACAAGTGTCACGTTTAGCGAACGTGCCTGTACCGAAAGAAAAGGAAGATCAAATAGTTAAAGCGATTTTAAATAATGATGTTCCAACCGACTTAGCGTCCCTCACGAAAATGTTCAACAACACGAAAAAATAAGGGCGGCTTGTTAGGCAAATACGGAAGGCAAAAGCGTCATGATTGCATATAGTGTAGTGAACAGACACTAACATAGGGTTTGTGCTACAAGAAGGGTTTAGTCATGATGGAGAAGTGTGCCCCGCTTCTCCACAATTTTTTTCTCTTGAGACAAATTTCAAAGCAATCATGTTTCTACTATTACCATTTTCGCTTCGATCTATGAAGCTGCTTGTGCTATACTACATAACGTAAATAGAAAATGATCCTCTGCTTGTTTCATAAAAATGGACAAGCACGTTGCATGAAAAGGAGTTGTCCGCTATGTCTGATGCGATGATGAATATGTGGATTTCATTCATAGGGCTTTTTTTAATGTTCGTCTCGGTTGTGACCGCTATTGTAAGCCGAGAAAAATTAAGTGGGTTTTTGCAAAAGGTCGTACTCGTTTTTTCTTTTCTCTGTTTAGTCGTATCCGGTTTGATTGTGTTTTACATTGTCATTGGGGGTCCAACATCGACCCACGGGTCGTAACCACTGCACCGATGATTATTACGAGTGAAAAGGTTGATTCATGATGAAAAAGAAGCTGATCACGTTCTTGTGTGCGCTTACGGTATTTCTTCTAGCAGGTTGCCTTTACCCAGATGATAAGCGGGCCGAAAACCAAGTTCCTTACGCAGATCAACTTGTTTCCGTTCAACAGGCAGTCGATCAATTTTATTCGGATACAGGAGTCTTACCCATTCAAACCCGTGATCAAAGCGTGATCGTCTATCAGCGGTACCCAGTCGATTTCCGACAGCTTGTGCCCCGTTATATGCAGCAACCACCAGGAAACTCATTTGAGAGTGGTGGGATCTATCAGTATGTCCTATTTAATGTTGAAGAAGAGCCAGAAGTGAAATTGATCGACCTTCGTTCACAACGCGAAATGAACCAAGTACAACGGAAGCTCAATGATTACATGCGTCGTCACACCTATGCCCCGGTAAAGGACATATTAGATGTTGGTTTGTTTAGTCTTGACTATGAGAAGTTGGGCTATAACGAAGAACCCCTTGTTCCAAGCCCTTACAGTGATACCTATTTGCCGCTCATTTTCACAAATACGGGCGAGGTTATGATTGACTACCGGCTCGAGCTTAATCGCGTATTGCAGCAAAACGAAGGAAATGTGGAGTATAGGCCAGGTGAGGATATTCGTGATCTCCTTTTGGAAGATAGCCCGTTTGTCCCGGCATATTCCATTCCATATACGATTGACTCCAAAGGAGAACCCATTTACGATATGAGCCTTCCAAATCAATATGAGTTAGGAGAGTCCGAGTAATCGGTCTCTTTTTTTGTCTTTTAAGAACGCTTCCCTTCTATGAATGGATAGAAAAAACGATTGTTTCTGTCTCTAGGACGCGGCATTTAAGCGACGTTTTTTAAGCAGAGAGATAGAAAAGACGAGGAGCCGGCACCTATCTATACGGCTTTTTCGCTACAAACGAGACGGGAAGAATAGCATCAACCGTTTCGTTTAACGACAAGCTACGTTTTTCTAATCATAAAGTGTTCAGGTCACTCATATAGTTGACAAGAGGAAGGGGCATTCTTTTAATCGAGATGTTCATCTATGAACACAATAAAAGGAACAACCCCTTCTCGGTGGCGCGTGTCTTCGCGTTCAGATTCGTCGAAAAAAAGAATGCTTTCTTCCCGTTGAACATATCAGGTTAGGCATAATCAGTGGACAACATCATACATATGATAGTGTCCTAGAAACGGGGAACGACGAATCGCAATTTTTAATCGGGAGGGGATCTCTTGGAAAAGATCGACATTTTCAAAGACATCGCTGAACGTACAGGCGGGGACATCTATCTCGGTGTCGTGGGGGCTGTACGTACGGGGAAATCTACTTTTATCAAAAAATTCATGGAACTTGTCGTTTTGCCAAACATTGAAAACGAAGCGGATAAAGCGCGTGCCCAAGACGAACTACCGCAAAGTGCCGCTGGGAAAACGATCATGACAACAGAACCGAAATTTGTTCCGAATCAAGCTGTCTCGATCCATGTCGACGAAGGTTTGGATGTTAATGTACGATTGGTGGATTGTGTTGGTTATGCTGTTCCTGGAGCAAAAGGCTATGAAGATGAAAATGGTCCACGGATGATTAATACCCCTTGGTATGAAGAGCCAATTCCGTTCCAAGAAGCGGCGGAAATTGGTACGAGAAAAGTCATTCAAGAGCATTCAACACTTGGGGTAGTCATTACAACAGACGGATCGATTGGTGAAATTCCGCGTTATGATTACATTGAGTCAGAAACGAGAGTCATTGAAGAATTAAAAGAAGTAGGTAAACCATTCATTATTGTCATCAACAGTGTAAGACCTCATCATCCAGAAACCGAACAGCTCCGCAGGGACTTACAGGAAGAGCATGACATTCCTGTGTTGGCGATGAGCATTGAAAGCATGGGGGAGCAGGACATTAACAATGTTCTCCGCGAAGTGCTGTTCGAATTTCCAGTTCATGAAGTGAATGTGAATTTGCCGAGCTGGGTGATGGTATTAAAAGAAGAGCATTGGCTCAGGCAAAACTATGAGCAGTCCGTCCGTGATACTGTGCAAGATATTAAACGGCTCCGCGATGTGGACCGGGTCGTCGGTCACTTTGCTGAGTATGAGTTTATCGATGATGCCCGTTTAGCCGGAATTGAAATGGGCCAAGGGATTGCGGAAATTGACCTCTATGCACCAGATGATTTGTACGACCAAATCTTAAAAGAAGTGGTGGGCGTAGAAATTCGTGGAAAAGATCACTTGCTCCATTTGATGCAGGAATTCGCCCATGCAAAATCTGAATACGATCAAGTAGCTGATGCCCTTCGGATGGTGAAGCAGACTGGTTACGGCATTGCAGCTCCAGCTTTATCCGATATGAGTCTCGATGAGCCAGAAATCATTCGCCAAGGCTCTCGGTTCGGGGTACGTCTAAAAGCTGTTGCTCCGTCCATTCATATGATTAAGGTCGATGTGGAGTCTGAATTTGCCCCGATCATCGGCACGGAGAAGCAAAGCGAAGAGCTCGTTCGCTATTTGATGCAAGATTTTGAGGAAAATCCACTTTCTATTTGGAATTCAGATATCTTTGGCCGATCGTTGAACTCGATTGTTCGCGAAGGAATCTCTGCAAAACTTTCACTCATGCCAGAAAATGCACGCTACAAGTTGAAAGAAACGTTAGAGAGAATCATCAATGAAGGTTCTGGAGGTTTAATTGCCATCATCCTCTAAACGAAAGAGCTCCCTGCGCAAGGGGGTTCTTTTGCTTTTCCTCGTCTAATTGTGCTAAAATTTGATGGTACTTACCGATCAGAAAATCAGCTATGGACTCATACCGTCAGTTGATGTGGAAATAGAATGGAGGAACTTCTTTGAGCAAGGTAGACCATGAAAAAATTCAACAAGCCGTCGTGATGATCTTAGAAGCGATTGGAGAAGATCCAGCTCGTGAAGGGTTGGAAGATACGCCGAAACGAGTAGCAAAAATGTACGAAGAAGTGTTTGCAGGGTTGAACCAAGATCCTAAAGAACACTTTGCGACAATCTTCGGAGAGGATCATGAAGAGCTCGTGTTAGTGAAAGACATTCCGTTCTTCTCCATGTGTGAACACCATCTCGTTCCATTTTTCGGGAAGGCTCACGTTGGCTATATCCCAAAAGGTGGAAAAGTGACAGGGTTAAGCAAATTGGCAAGGGCGGTAGAAGCCGTTGCGAGACGTCCTCAACTTCAAGAGCGGATTACATCGACCGTTGCAGATGCGCTTGTGGAAACGCTCGAGCCTCACGGTGTGATTGTCGTTGTTGAAGCGGAGCATATGTGCATGACGATGCGTGGGGTTAAAAAGCCCGGTGCGACCACAGTGACTTCGGCGGTGCGAGGAACGTTTGCTAACGATGCAGCAGCACGGGCAGAAGTACTTTCGTTAATTAAAGGCTAGGAGGAGGTTTATGAACGTGGGGGATAACTCAAACTTTTTTGTCATAAAAGCAAAGGAAAACGGTGTGAACGTTTTTGGGATGACACGTGGGACGGATACACGCTTTCACCACTCAGAAAAGCTGGATAAAGGTGAAGTCATGATCGCACAATTTACCGAACACACGTCAGCGGTAAAAATTAGAGGAAAGGCGATCATTCAAACAAGCTATGGTACGCTAGATACGGAGAAAGATGAATAAAAGCAGGAGCTGTCCTGCTTTTCTTTTTTGTGCATTTGAGAGGGATCAATCCACTAGCTTATATGCGTGATACAAACGTGGAAGCGCTACCTGATGCATGACAAATTTTGGATTCGAATGAATCATCCTTACAGCCGCCTAATGGAAAGGGTGAATCGAGGTTTATCGAGACAGAGGAAATGTGCTATAATACTGGAAGAATTATTTTTTTAGCATAAAAAATTGACATCAAGGAAGGATGCAAGGGTCTGATCGGTCCTTGCATGGAAGATGGGGGACGCTTAAATGGTACGGATGAATCACCTGAATGACAAAGTGAACGAGATAAAAGATAACTTTTATGGGCTCATTGGCCATGCCTATCTTGAAAAGTACATAACGAAACCGATTGTGGATGAGGACAAGCTCCGCTTTTTATATACGATGCTAGCGGAAAAATTGCCGAAAAAAGATACAAAACTATTTACGCTGTCCGCGCTGCTTGTGGATGCGGCCCTCGAAATCCATGAAGCAGTCTCCCTTCATAACATTCAAACCGACCCAATCAAAAAAAATCGTCAGTTAAATGTGTTAGCTGGTGACTACTATAGTAGTCTCTACTATTACTTGTTAGCAGATAGTCGTCACTTGCCGATCATTCAAGTTTTTAGCCATTCAATTCAAGAAATCAATGAGTATAAAATGAAGCTCTATGATGGGAAAAACATTGACTTTGACGAAGTAAAAAACAATGTTGACAAGGTTGATACATTTTTATTGCAAAACTTAGCAGAGCACTTTCAACTCACGACATGGAAAAAAGCAATTTCAGTGTTCTTCCATCTTAAACGTTTAGTACATGAGCGAGAAGCATGGGTCAATGGGAAGGCGACACCGCTTATGAAAGCGATTGTGACCGAACTGTTCGGTTCAAATCGACCAGTGGATGAGTTGAAAAAGGACGATCAGCTTCAAGTACTGGAGTTTTGGGAAGAAAAGGTGGAAGAAGGGAAGGATCATCTCCTTGAGCATGTAAAAGCTCTTCTTCCAAAGTTTGAGCGATTTTTCGTTGATCACTTGAACGATCTGTTCGGACCTGATTACATTCATGAAAAAGTAGCGGAAGAAGGGTAGGACATGACAGAAACGAAAGAAGAGCGAGTGCACCAAGTATTCGAAAAAATATATAAGCGTTATGATGTAATGAATTCTGTCATCAGTTTTCAGCGACACAAAGCATGGCGCAAAGACACGATGAAACGAATGAATGTGCAAGAAGGGCAGTCAGCCTTAGATGTTTGTTGTGGAACCGCTGATTGGGCGATCGCCCTCGGGAAGGCGGTTGGACCTACAGGCCATGTGGAAGGATTAGATTTTAGCGAAAATATGCTGAGCATCGGTAAGAAAAAAATTGCGGATGAAAGGCTAGACCATGTTTTTCTTCGCCATGGAAATGCAATGGAGCTTCCGTATGCTGATGATACGTTTGACTTTGTCACGATCGGGTTCGGGTTGCGGAACGTTCCCGATTATATGCAAGTGTTAAGAGAAATGACGCGCGTGACAAAGCCCGGGGGCAAGGTAGTCTGCTTGGAAACCTCTCAGCCAACCATTCCCGTATTTAAGCAATTATACTTTTTTTATTTCCGGCACGTCATGCCGCTCTTTGGAAAAATGTTCGCTAAAAGCTATGACGAATATTCGTGGTTACAAGAGTCAACTTTGTCTTTCCCAGGTCGTGACCGATTAGCCCAGATGTTTAAAGAAGTTGGCCTTACGGACGTGCAGGTAAAACCTTATTCAGGTGGTGCTGCAGCGATGCATCTTGGTGTGAAGGAAAGCTTTGACGAAGAATCGAGGAACGTAACGTGTTAAATAAAATAAAGATTATACTAGAAATGATCAAGTTCGAGCACACGGTTTTCGCATTGCCGTTTGCTTATTTTGGGATGATCTTAGGCTCACATGTTGTCCTAGGGCATTGGCCTTCCCTTACAACCTGGATTTGGATCACGTTAGCAATGGTAGGTGCTAGAAGTGCGGCAATGTCCTTAAATCGGGTGATCGATTGGAAAATCGATAAAGGGAATCCGCGAACCGCTGGACGAGCCATTCCGGCAGGTCTCGTCTCCCGTGTGGAAGTAAGTATCTTTATTATCGTTTCATTTGTTCTTTTGTTTGTTGCGGCATTCCAGCTAAACATACTGGCTGTTTATCTATTGCCGGTCGCTGTCTTTTTTCTTGTAATCTACTCGTACACGAAGCGATTTACGTGGGCATGTCATTTAATTCTTGGCATGACGATCGGGATTGCCCCACTCGGCGGTTGGGTTGGGGCAACAGGTACATTGTCATGGGATGCATTATTCCTTTTTATCGCCGTCGCTCTTTGGACCGCTGGATTCGATGTTATTTACGCTACTCAGGATGCCGAGTATGATCGTGAGCACGGATTAAACAGCATTCCGAGTCGATTTGGAATTAAGCGAGCTTTGCTAATGGCAAAAGGATTTCATATCATAAGCTTTTCCGCATTTTTAACACTGTTTTTCATAACAGAGCTCGGATGGCTCTACTTTATCGGTGTGTTGATTGCTGGTGGGATTATGGTGTATGAGCACTCGCTTGTAAAAGCAGATGATCTATCAAAAGTAGATGTGGCCTTTTTTACGATGAACGGAATCTTAAGCATGGTCTTATTTGTTTTTACGTTAGGAGATATGTTTATATGACAGTGTATAAAGGCATTTATACCGTCGGGATAACAGGAGCAAGCGGAGCGCAATATGGAATACGTCTCGTACAAGAGATGAAAAAAAAGGGATATAAGGTCCACTTAGTGATCACAGAAGCCGGCTGGCAAGTTTTCCGAGAAGAACTGCTCATCCAAACAGACGATCGAAAAAAGGTGATTGATGAGCTGTTTGCGGCTGGCGATGGTGAAGTAAGCTTCCACCAGTTGGATGATTATACTGCGCCGATCGCAAGCGGTTCCTATCAAAATACGGGGATGATTATAATTCCGTGCTCGATGGGAACCCTATCCGGCATTGCGCAAGGAGCGTCAGGGAACTTATTAGAGCGAACAGCCGACGTCATGTTGAAAGAGAAACGCCGCCTCGTCATCGTTCCAAGGGAAACGCCGTTAAATCAAATTCATTTGGAAAATATGCTGAAGCTATCGAAAATGGGGGTAACAATTTTACCTGCCATGCCAGGGTTTTATCAGCTACCAAAAACAATGGATGACCTGATTGATTTCGTTGTTGGTAAAGCACTTGACCAGCTCGGGATTGAACACGAGCTGTTTACGAGATGGGGTGAAGAACGTGACAATCACAGTCGGTGAAATAAAGTATACGAATGCTTTCCCCTTTTTTTACTATGTAGATCGAAATAAATTACTTGAAAAGGATTGCCATTTTCTCATTCAAACGCCAGCGACTTTAAACCGTGAAATGAAAGCTGGTCGAATTCAAGTGGGTCCTATCTCTTCATTTGCCTATGCGGAAAATGTAGATGAGTTCGTGTTGATGCCAAATTTATCGGTCTCGGCAAACGGGCCTGTCGGTTCCATTTTCCTCTATACGAAACGTCCATTAGAGGAGTTAGAAGGAAGTCGTATTGCATTAACAACAACTTCTGCCACTTCCGTTCACTTACTAAAAATTTTGCTCAAACAATATGTCGAGGTCAACGTGACATATGACGAAATGGACCCTTCCTTTGATGAGATGATGCAAGACCATGATGGCTGTCTTCTTATTGGTGATGAAGCGATCGTCACCTCTTGGCGGGAAGAGGTTGAGACATACCGTTATGATCTTGGCGAATTGTGGAAAGAATATACAGGTACTTCAATGACCTTTGCCGTGTTTGCCGTTCGCAAAGATGCAATTGCTCGGCAGCGAGCGATTCTAGAAGAACTTTACACTGCGTTTGTTTTAAGTAAAGAGAAAAATCGCAAGGAGCAGTATGCTTCAATGATTAGACACATCCAAAAAGGAATGGGTGGAACGACGGCTTTTTGGAACCACTATTTTTCGAATCTTGTATATGATTTTCATACGCAGCAGCAAAAAGGTCTGCTTCTCTTTTACGAGAAAGCATACGAAGAAGGTTTTTTACCTAAGCCGATCGAATCAATAAAAATCTGGGGTGACGTACGCACACACCACTCCAGCTTGATGTAAGGTGGCCGTTTATGAAACTAGCAGACATATATGCACATTTTCAGGAAGATATTTTTACGATCGAGCGCGAACTAGAAGAGGCGGTTCAGGCTAGACATAATATTCTACGGAAGGCCTCTGTCCATTTGTTAAAGGCTGGTGGCAAGAGGATTCGTCCAGTGTTTGTGCTGCTGGCAGGTAAGTTTGGCACATATGATGTCAACGTATTGAAGCATATTGCCGTTCCTTTAGAACTTATTCATATGGCTTCTCTCGTTCATGATGACGTGATCGATGACGCTGACTTAAGGCGAGGAAAAAAAACGATCAAGTCTCAGTGGGACAATCGGATTGCCATGTATACTGGTGATTACATGTTTGCGAAAGCCGTACAAACGGCAACCTATTTCGATGATCCAAACATTCATCAAATCATTTCAAATGCTATCAACGAGATGTGCCTCGGTGAAGTTGAGCAAATCCGTGACCAATACAACCCGAATCAACATCTGCGCATTTATTTCCGAAGAATTAAAAGAAAAACCGCTCTGTTAATAGCAGTAAGCTGTCAATTAGGAGCGCTAGCTGCGAAGGCAGATTCAGCGATTGTGCAAAAGCTATATTACTTCGGTTATTACGTAGGGATGTCCTTTCAAATTACTGATGATGTTCTTGACTTCGTCGGTACGGAAGAGCAGCTAGGGAAGCCGGCAGGAAGTGATTTACTGCAAGGAAATGTGACCCTACCCGCTTTGTACGCTCTCCACCACGATATGCACGCCAAACGATTGATTGAACAGGTGTTGGCTGATCGAGGCAACAACTCGGTTCATATGGAAGAGGTCATTGCCGCGATTGTTTCATCTGGAGGCATCGATTACGCTCTATCGATCAGCGATCTTTATTTGAAAAAAGCCATGCGAATGCTTGATCATCTACCTGATGATGAGCCGAAACAATTTTTACAAGAAATCGCCAATTATATTGGCAGACGAAAATTTTAACGGAATCGAAAAGTGACGTCTTGATATTCAACGATCAAGACGTTTTTCACGCTTTCTTAAATCTAATTGCGGAATTTCCTGATTTTTGCTACAATCATGGAGGAATGACCATACATAAAAGAAAAGGTGAGGGAAGAACATGGAACGTACATATTTAATGATCAAACCTGATGGAGTTCAGCGCAATTTGATTGGAGAGATTGTTTCTCGCTTTGAAAAGAAAGGGTTTACATTAATCGGCGCGAAATTGATGACGGTTACAAAAGAGCAAGCTGAAACACATTATGCCGAGCATAAAGAGCGTCCATTCTTTGGGGAATTGGTCGATTTTATTACGTCCGGTCCGGTTTTTGCAATGGTTTGGGAAGGGGAAAACGTGATTGCAACCGCACGGAAAATGATGGGTGCAACGAACCCTGCCGATGCCGAGCCAGGAACGATTCGTGGAGATTTTGGGGTCCAAGTAGCGATGAATGTCATTCACGGCTCAGACTCACCAGAAAGTGCTAAACGTGAAATTGATATTTTCTTTGATTCTTCAGAGCTTAATGAATATGACAAGGTCGTCAATCGCTGGGTATAACATGTTTAATTATTTTGTTTATAACAAGGCTGTCTCATGATCAGAGACAGCCTTTCTGTGTTTCCTTCCGTTTCTGTACAAATGATTCGCAAGCTCACCGTGATTTTAGCAGGTGGTTTGCGCTTTTCGAAAATCAGCTCACCCAAGACCGAGATTTGAATGTATAATAAAAGAAAAAACAACCACTGAAAAAAAGGGAGTCGAAACAAGGAGCTTATGGCAGACGATTATAATTGGTTCATTGAACAAGTAAAAGAGCGGACAGGGATTGATTTAAATCTTTATAAAGAAACGCAAATGAAGCGGCGGTTAATCGCTCTCCGAGAGAAGCGTAATTACCAAGATTTTCGTAGTTACTTCACAGCGATGACGAATGATGATACGCTGCAGAACGAATTTTTGGAACGAATGACGATCAATGTATCCGAATTTTTTCGCAACAGAAAACGGTGGGATGTTCTTGATGAGACGATCATTCCTCAGCTTTTAAAGGAAAAAAAACGGCTAAAAGTTTGGAGCGCTGCTTGTTCAACTGGTGAAGAACCGTATACGCTAGCAATGATTTTACAGAAGCATTTACCTCTCAAGGATGTATCGATTCTAGCGACGGATATTGATCGAGCCATTTTACAACAAGCGAAAGTAGGCTATTATACGGAGCGTTCGCTAAAAGAAATTCCTGTAGAGTTGAAAGAGCGCTTCTTTACAAAAGATCGCGCGGGTTACTACGTGAGCAATGAGCTTAAACAAGCCGTCACTTTTAAACAACACAATTTGCTTGCAGACCGATTTGAACGGGACTGTGATTTAATTGTCTGTCGCAATGTGTTAATCTACTTTACAGAAGAAGCGAAGCGTGAGCTTTATCACAAATTCAGCGAAGCTCTTCGTCCAGGCGGAGTCCTGTTTGTCGGTAGTACCGAGCAGATTTTTGAAGCATCTAAATATGGACTTGAGACGAATGAGACATTTTTTTATCGTAAAGTGTGACACAGCAGGTGAGTCCCTGCTGTGTTTTGTTCCTTTAACTCTGAAGCTTGGGTTGTTCATTGATTCAACTTAACCACGTTCGATCGTTCAGAAGAAAATTGTCATTTATGCTGAATTTGTAAATGCCTTTTGCTAAAATGACAGATGATAAACAAGACCGATGTTTAAAAAAACATCGTGAACGAAAGACACAAATGATAAAGTATGTTATAATTTAACGCACAAAAGCAATAAAGAGAAGATCGGGTAGGAGGAGAGAGTCGAGATGAGGTATTTGACAGCAGGGGAATCACACGGTCCCCAATTAACGACTATTATTGAAGGTGTGCCAGCCCAACTAGAGCTGGTAGCCGATGACATTAATGTCGATTTAGCTCGTCGACAAGGTGGTCACGGCCGTGGGAGACGAATGCAAATTGAAAAAGATCAGGTGCAAATCGTAGGTGGTATCCGTCACGGTAAAACGACGGGTGCACCGATTGCCCTTGTTGTAGAAAATAAAGATTGGAAGCACTGGACGAAAATCATGGGCGCAGAACCTCTTACTGGCGACGAGGAGAAAGAGATCAAGCGAAAAATCACTCGTCCTCGTCCAGGACACGCCGACTTAAATGGCGCTATTAAATATGGTCATCGTGATATGCGAAATGTCCTTGAACGGTCCTCCGCTCGGGAAACAACTGTTCGAGTAGCAGCAGGAGCCGTTGCGAAAAAAATCTTGCGCACATTTGGAATTGAAGTGGGAAGCCATGTGTTAGAAATTGGCGGAGTCAAGGCGGAAAAAACTTCGTACGATCAATTGTCGAACCTAAAAGAGCTTGCGGAAGCTTCACCTGTGCGTTGTCTTGACAAAGAGGCTGAGCAAGAAATGATAGCGGCGATCGACCAAGCGAAAGAAAATGGTGACTCGATCGGCGGTGTCGTAGAAGTGATCGTCGAAGGTGTACCAATTGGACTTGGAAGCCATGTTCATTATGATCGAAAGCTCGATGCGAAAATTGCCGCAGCGGTGATGAGCATCAATGCTTTTAAAGGTGTCGAGTTTGGAATCGGCTTCGAGGCGGCCTCAAAGCCAGGTAGTGAGGTTCATGATGAAATTGCATGGGATGAAGAGAGAGGCTACTACCGGAAATCGAACAACCTCGGCGGGTTTGAGGGAGGAATGACGAACGGGATGCCGATCGTTGTTCGCGGGGTGATGAAGCCGATCCCAACCCTTTACAAGCCTCTTCAAAGTGTTGACATTGCGACGAAGGAACCTTTTGCTGCAAGCATCGAACGTTCAGATAGCTGCGCGGTGCCAGCAGCAGCCGTTGTAGCGGAAGCGGTCGTCGCTTGGGAAGTGGCCAATGCCCTTCTCGAAAGGTTTGGCGCGGATCAAGTAGAAGAGATTGAAAAAAACATTCGAGAATTCAATGAAAAGGCGAGGTTGTTTTAATGCCGGTTTTGACTGTCCATACATCGTCAAAAGTATATGATGTTACGGTAAAGTCGGGGGTGCTATCGCAGATAGGCTCATACATAGCTCCCCTGCGCCCTTCGGCGATTCTCATAGTGACCGATGATCAAGTGGCAGACCTTTATTTGGATACCGTGAAATCAAGCCTGCATAATCTTGCCCCTTTGCATGCCGTCGTCTTGCCGAACGGAGAAGAGACGAAATCTTTTGATAACTATTATGCGTTGCAAACCGCTGCCCTAGAGTATGGACTTGATCGAAAGTCAATGATTATAGCCCTTGGCGGAGGGGTAATTGGTGATTTAGCTGGTTTTGTTGCGGCGACCTACATGCGCGGAATTGCTTACGTTCAAGTGCCAACGACGCTTCTTGCCCATGATAGCAGTGTAGGAGGGAAGGTGGCTATTAATCATCCTCTTGGTAAAAACATGATTGGTGCGTTTCATCAACCGGAGGCGGTTCTTTACGATCCACAGGTGTTTGCCACCTTACCGGAGCGAGAGTGGCGTTCTGGTTTTGCAGAAGTGGTGAAGCACGGATTAATAAAGGATGCCGCGTTTTATGCATGGTTACAGAAGTATATTAACGATTTTTCTCGGATTCAAGGAGAAATAGCCGAGGAGCTTCTGCTCCGTTCGATTCAAGTAAAGGCCAATATCGTGGCAGCAGATGAAAAAGAAAAAGGGGAACGAGCCTTATTAAACCTCGGGCATACACTCGGACATGCGATTGAAGCGGAGCTCGGCTACGGAAAAATCACTCACGGCGAAGCGGTTGTTATCGGGATTATCTTCGCCATGAAACTGAGTGAAAAAGTGTACCATCAATCGCTACCGATCCAAGACCTAGAAAAATGGCTCAAATCTCTTGGCTATGAAACGAGGATTCCAAAAGGGCTTGATACAGGTGCCCTCATCGGAACGATGAAAAAGGACAAAAAGGTAGAGCGTGGAGTGATCCGTTTTGTCTTGCTTGAGGAAGTGGGTCATGCTGTCATCAAAGAGGTAGATGAACAGCTCATCCGAGAGCTATTGAATGTTGAAATAGAGGAGGAGACAACATGATCGTGCGTGGGGTAAGAGGAGCAACGACGGTCAAAGCAAATCAAGAGAAGGAAATCTTGGATGCAACCGAAGGGTTAATGCGTACCATCTGCGAAGAAAATGAGATCGATCCAGAGAACGTGGCGCAAGTCATTCTAACGGTGACAGAAGACTTAACGGCAACCTTTCCAGCGAAGGCGCTACGTCGTCTTGCTGGTTGGACGCATGTTCCGGTCATGTGTGCTCAAGAGATTCCTGTGCCGAATGGGCTTGAAAAATGTATCCGTGTCATGATCACACTCAATACAACGAAGGCACAGAGTGAGATTCATCACGTATATTTAAATGAGGCGGTTAAGCTACGACCAGATTTGCAGTTGACAAAAGATTCCTAATCACGGTAGACTTAATAGCAAGTAGTAAAGCTTAGTTTACCAGTTTAGTTGAGATGAGAATGAAGAGTTGAGGAGAGTCGAGCTGAGGAAAGCCGATAAGTGGAACCAAGGCTAGCTCGAACAAAAAAAGGAGTTGGAAAGTCGTCCTTTCCATCACCTTTGTTAGAGTTAGCCTTTTTTAGATCACTTTTTAAAACCCTCATTTCGAATGATTCCTCGTTCCTTCATTCCTACAAAAAGGAGTGAGAGATCGATGAACGTAACCCCTTTTTCGGCTGTTAAAGCAGCCAACCAGCAGTTTCGCACAATTCCCGTAATCGGTGAATGCTTTGCCGATGCTGTTACCCCGATTCATATTGTCCAGCAACTTGGAGACGAAGTGGCGTTTATTTTAGAAAGTAAGGACGACGAATCCCCATGGGCAAGATTTTCATTTATTGGTCTGAACCCGTTTGTGGAGTTAATAGAACGAAATGGTCTCTATCAATCAATCAGCCGAAGCGGCTCGATTCTTGTGGAGACGGATGACTTTAAATCGTGTCTACAACAGACGATTGACGTTTTGGATGTACAGCCATTGGAGCGGGAACTACCGTTTTACGGCGGGGCTGTTGGCTATATGGCGTATGATGCGATTGAAACAATTGAGAAAGCATTGGCAAATGCAAGAGAGAGTGAGGCGCCTCTCTATCATTTTCTTTTTTGTGAGACGCTGATTGTCTATGATCATATAGAAAAAAAGCTAGCGGTCATCTACTTAAGTACTGAGGATGGAGGATCCCTTGATACACGGTATAAATGTGCGGTCAATACCATCGAAACAGTGGTTGAAACGATTCATAAACGGCGGGACGGCGATCGGCTGTTACGTCCTGCACCGGTCCAAGATGAAGTCTCGTTTCAAGAGGTATCCTCTAACTATGAAAAAGAAGCATTTCTTCGCGACGTAGAACGAATTAAGGAATATATTCGCGCAGGTGATATTTTTCAAGCGGTTTTATCACAGCGCTTTGAACGTGAACTATCGGTCCGTGCCCTTGACGTCTATCGCGTCCTGAGAATGATTAACCCATCTCCTTATTTGTTTTACATTAAGTTTCATGACGTAGAGGTTGTCGGCAGTTCTCCTGAGCGGCTCGTTCAAGTCCAAGATGGACATGTGGAAATCCACCCGATTGCTGGAACGAGAAAAAGAGGGGCAACACGGGAGGAGGATGAGGCATTAGCCAAGGAACTGCTAGCTGACGAAAAAGAGCGCGCCGAGCATTATATGCTTGTTGACCTTGCACGTAACGACATTGGTCGGATTGCAGAATACGGGACGGTCAAGACGCCAACCTTGCTAGAAATCGGTAAATTTTCACACGTGATGCACATCATTTCAAAGGTGACAGGAGAGTTGAAGCAAACGCTCCATCCGCTAGATGCGCTTCGCTATGGGTTTCCAGCAGGAACTGTTTCTGGTGCACCAAAAATTCGGGCAATGGAAATTTTAAATGAATTGGAGCCGACAAAGCGAGGGATTTATGCAGGAGCGATCGCGTACTTAGGGTTTGACGGAAACATCGATTCTTGCATTGCCATTCGCACGATGATCGTCAAAGACGGCCGTGCTTATATCCAAGCAGGTGCTGGAATTGTCGCCGATTCAGTACCCGAAAATGAGTACGAAGAGACGAGAAACAAAGCAAAGGCGTTGCTAAAGGCGGTAGAAATGGCTGAAGCCATGTTTGCGAAAAAGGAGGCGACCCCGCGTGTTTAAGGAAACGTTACGAGAATGTATGGAGGGACATACGTTAGCTGAACGGAAAGCCGAACAAGTGATGGATGCGATCATGAAAGGGGAGGCGACGGCAAGTCAAATCGCTAGTTTATTAACCGTATTACGCTTTCGTGGGGAGACCGTTGCGGAGATGACGGGCTTTGCGAGAGCGATGCGACGCCATTCCATCCAAATTGAACACTCGTTTTCACAAGTGGTCGATACGTGCGGAACAGGAGGAGATGACGTAGGGACATTTAATATTTCCACCGCCACGGCTCTTCTTGTCTCCGCATTAGGTGTACCAGTCGCAAAGCATGGAAATCGTGCTGTTTCATCCAAAAGCGGAAGCGCTGATGTTCTTGAAGCGTTGCAAATCCCGATCCAAAGCAGTCCAGAAGAGGCGACGGCTTCATTACAAAAGCATAACATGTGCTTCATGTTTGCTCCACTTTACCATGTGGCGATGAAACATGCGGTCGCACCAAGGAAAGAAATTGGGTTTCGTACGATCTTTAATTTGCTCGGACCGCTTACGAACCCGGCTCGTGCAGAGCACCAGTTGATCGGTGTTTATGACCGAAACTTTGCAGAGAAAATGGCGGAAACGTTACGTCGCTTAGGAACGAAGCACTCCCTTCTAGTAGCAGGTCACGGCGGTTTGGATGAATTATCGATCACAGGGCCGTCTACTGTATTTGAGGTGAAAGGAGATGCGATCGACCGATATGAGTTAATACCGGAAGACGTAGGGCTGGAACGTGGTGATTTGGCTCAGATCCAAGTAAGTACCGTTCAAGAAAGCGCCACGCTCATTGATCAGGTCTTAATTGGAAAAGCAAACAAATCAGCTCAACAGATCGTATTATTGAATGCAGGTGCGGCGTTATATGCAGCCGACCGCGTCGATTCAATAAAAGCGGGAGTTGCGCTCGCGAAGGAAGGGGTTGCTTCCGGACATGTAGCCGATCATGTGCGGAACTTACGACAAACAGATCAGGAGGCGGAGCAACATGCTTGATACTATTTTGCAAACGAAACGAGAGGAGATCGAGCGTTTAGCATTACCAGAACAGGTTGAAGTGAAGAAGGTATCATTATATGATGCTTTGCGCAAACCGAATCGATCGCTCGGTTTACTTGCAGAGGTAAAAAAAGCCTCCCCATCAAAAGGGCTCATTCGTGCCGATTTTCATCCTGTTGAGATCGGCAAGAGCTACGAGGCTGCTGGTGCGGACGCGATTTCCGTGTTAACAGATGAAACGTATTTCCAAGGGCATCGTGACTATTTGACAAAGGTGAAGCAAGCGGTAAACATTCCTGTGTTGCGTAAAGATTTTATTATCGATCGGGCGCAGATTTTAGAGTCGGTTCGAATCGGAGCCGATGCGATTCTATTAATTGTCAGCACCATTCCTACGACACGGTTAAAAGAACTGTACGATGAAGCCCATGAGCTTGGGCTAGAATGCTTAGTGGAAGTCCATAGCGAGGAGGAAATCGCTGAGCTATTCTCCGCCTTTACACCAACACTGATCGGCGTCAATAATCGTAATTTAAAAACGTTTGAAACCGATGTGGCCCAAACGGAAAAAATGGCCCAAGTTATCCCTCATGGAACGATGTTTTTAAGTGAAAGTGGGCTTCATACGTATGACGATTTGCAACGGGTCAAGCGAGCGGGAGCCACGGGTGTACTAGTAGGTGAATCGCTCATGCGGGCTTCTTCACCAGAAGAAGGGATTCAGCATTTGTTTGGAGGCGAACCAGTTGCAACCGATGCTTAAATATTGCGGAAACCGGTCGCTGGAAGATGTTCAAGCAGCTGCCACTTCAAAAGCCGATTATTTAGGGTTTGTGTTTGCTAAAAGCAAGCGGCAAGTGACGGTAAATGAGGTGACACGTTGGCTTGATCAGGTCAATGTAAACGGGAAAAAGCTAGTCGCCCTATTTGTCAATGAGCCGATTGATCAAATCGTAAATGTAGTGAAGCAAGGCCTATTTGATGTGATTCAATGTCACGGTACGGAAAACCGAGACTACATTATGACGTTAAAGGAGCGAATCGACCTCCCTGTGTGGAAGGCGATCCACCATTCAGGTCAAGGGCTGCAGATGATGAGAGCTCTAGAAGGGGTTGTCGAAGCTTTCGTCGTTGATGCAAAGGTCGAAGGTCAGTGGGGGGGCACGGGTCAGTCATTTGACTGGCACGTAGTCCCTCTCTATTTACAAGAAGGCAAGAGACAGCAGGTTCCTGTATTTATTGCAGGGGGAATCAATCCACATAATGTGGAGCTGCTTCTTCCTTATGGACCATGTGGGATTGATATTTCAAGTGGAATCGAGGAAAATGGACAAAAGAGTTCGGCGAAAATTTGTCAAATTGAAAAGAAGGTGTTAGGCGATGACAGTCACATATCCAGATGAGCGCGGACGGTTCGGCACGTTTGGTGGTAAATACGTGCCAGAAACATTAATGAGCGCGATTGAAGAATTGGAATTAGCGTTAAACGATGCGATGAACGATGAAGCGTTTATTCACGACTACAAAGAACACCTGCGGGAATATGCAGGTAGGCCAACGGCGCTTACGTATGCAAAAAATATGTCCGAAACGCTTGGCGGCGCAAAGATTTATTTGAAGCGAGAGGACCTTCTCCACACGGGGGCTCACAAGCTCAATAATGCGATGGGGCAAGCGCTTTTGGCCAAGCGAATGGGCAAGAAAAAAATTGTCGCCGAAACAGGCGCAGGTCAGCACGGAGTCGCAACGGCAACGATTGCCGCTCGTTTCGGTTTAGAGTGCAAAGTGTTCATGGGGGAAGAGGACATGGAACGGCAAGCGTTGAATGTTTTTCGCATGGAGCTATTAGGAGCGGAGGTCGTTCCTGCTACGTCCGGCAGCAAAACGCTTAAAGATGCAACCAATGAAGCGATTCGCTATTGGGTGACCCATGCAGATGACACCTTTTATTTAATCGGTTCCGTTGTCGGTCCCCACCCATATCCACAGATGGTTCGTGACTTTCAACGGATTATTGGCGATGAATCTAGGGTTCAGTTCCAGGAAATAACTGGAACGTTGCCGACAGAGGTGATCGCATGTGTTGGTGGTGGCAGTAATGCGATAGGAACGTTTTACCCATTTTTAGAGGATGACGTGAAGCTTATCGGCGTGGAAGCGGCGGGCAAAGGAGTCGAGACTTCTCAACATGCGGCGACGATTACGAAAGGACGAGTAGGTGTCATTCACGGATCGATGACCTACTTGCTTCAGGATGACGCTGGGCAAATTACCGAGCCGTATTCGATTTCGGCTGGGCTTGACTATCCAGGGGTCGGACCTGAGCATGCCTATTTAGCCAGTACTGGTAGAGTCAAGTATGACGCAGTGACCGATAAAGAGGCGCTCGACGCGTTAAAGCAATTGTCAGTCCATGAGGGGATCATTCCTGCTGTTGAGTCGGCACATGCTCTAGCGAAAGCATTTGAGCGGGCCAAACAGCTTTCACAAGAGGAATCCATTCTCGTTTGTCTTTCAGGGCGCGGAGATAAGGACGTGCATACATTAATGAAACATTTTCGAGGTGAGGGGCATGAGTAGGTTAGAGGCGGCAGTCAACGGCAAAAAGAATGTATTCATTCCATTTATTACAGCCGGTGACCCTAATCCAGAAGTGACGATTGAGTTAGCTCTCACACTTGAGGAAGCAGGAGCTGACATATTGGAACTTGGCATCCCATATTCGGATCCATTGGCGGATGGTCCAGTCATTCAGGCTGCCTCAAAGCGGGCATTAAAACATGAAATGACATTAGAAAAAGCTCTTTCCCTCGTTCCGAAAATGAGAGCGCAAGGGTTAACCATTCCTGTGATTGTCTTCACGTACGTGAACCCACTGCTTCAATACGGTGAAGAACAATTTGTGAAACGGGCGGCTGAATATCAAGTGGACGGTATTCTCGTTCCGGATATGCCATTTGAAGAAGGGGAGGCCTTGCAAGCAGCGTGTCAAGAGCATAACCTGTCCCTCATTTCCCTCGTGGCGCCAACATCGAACAAACGGATTGAAAAAATCGCCGCGCGAGCACAAGGTTTCGTCTATTGCGTCTCCTCGTTAGGAGTGACCGGACTCCGGGATGAGCTTGATCCTCGCGTTCACGAGTTTTTACAAACGGTAAAGACGCACGCCTCCGTTCCGGTTGTCGTTGGCTTTGGTATCTCAAGACGCGAGCAAGTCGAAGCATTGGCGGAAAATGCCGACGGTGTTGTCGTGGGGAGCGCGATCGTTAAGCTAGTTGGTGAGCTAGAAGACGAACTTAACGATCCAGAAAAACGGGAAGATGGACTGTTTAAAATAAAAAGGTTTGTTTCTGAGCTCATTTCATCGTAACATAGAGAGGAAGATCCTTTTACAAGGTGAGGTGCTAAAGTTGAAAATTAAGCCGCAAATTATCGGTTTGCCTCCATATAAGCCTGGAAAGCCGATGGAAGATGTGAAGCGAGAGCTCGGATTAGAGACTGTCGTCAAGCTCGCTTCAAATGAAAACCCGTTTGGTGCATCGCCGAAAGTAGCGGAAGCGATTCAGGAAGCGTTACATCATACGGCGATTTATCCTGATGGCTATGCGCGAACATTGCGGGATAAAGTTGCTCATTATGTAGGGGTAGCACCGGAAGAGCTTATTTTCGGAAATGGCTCCGATGAAGTCATTCAAATTTTATGTCGTGCGTTTTTGAATGAACAAACCAATACTGTTATGGCAGAACCGACCTTTTCTCAATATAAGTTAAACGCCGTCATTGAAGGAGCAGAGCTTCGCGAAGTTCCACTAAAAGATGGTGTCCATGATTTGGATGGGATGCTTGAGGTGATCGATGAAAACACGCGGATTGTCTGGGTATGCAACCCGAACAATCCGACCGGTACGTACGTTAGCGCTGAGGCGTTTCAGTCGTTTTTAGCCAAAGTTCCTGAGGATGTGCTCGTCGTTTCTGATGAGGCGTATGTGGAATATGTGACCGCAGATGATTATCCTGACACAGTTCCGATGATTCGTACGTACAAAAACCTAGTCGTGTTGCGCACATTTTCCAAAGTGTTCGGTCTAGCCGCTTTACGTATCGGATATGGCGTAGCCAATCAAGCACTCATTGAAAAAATTGAACCTGTTCGCCCACCTTTTAACAACAGCACGTTTTCGCAAGTGGCAGCTGTCGCCGCTTTAGAAGACGAAGCTTTCGTTCAATCGTCGGTGGAAAAAAACAACGAAGGGATGGTGCAGCTAACCGAATGGTGCTCACGTATGGGACTTGATTATTTCCCTTCGCAGACCAACTTTTTGCTTATTCATGTTAATCGTTCCAGTGATGACGTGTTTAATGCGATGTTGAAAAAAGGATACATTATTCGTTCTGGACGGGCGTTAGGTTATCCAGCCTGGATTCGTATAACGATTGGCTCAAAAGAACAAAACGACGGCTGTCTCGCAGCACTAGCTGATGTTTTAGCAGAGGAATTGACAACGCAACACCTGTCGTAAGGGTAGGAAAGAAACAGTCCCCCTTCTTCGCGGCAGTTAGGCGAGATCTTTTTCCAAAAAGGGGAGATCTCCCTTTTTCTGTTTTTTGGGTGAGAAAGGAGAGAACGTACATTGGCTCAACGTACAGTGTTCATTATTGGGCTTGGGTTGATCGGTGGTTCGATTGCCCTAGCGATTCGAAAAGAACACGATGTCAAAATGATCGGATTTGATGTCAATGAGCATCAAGTGAAAATGGCCCTCTCTCTAGGGGTCATTGACGAAGAAGCATCAACAATGGAAGAGGGAGCAAGCCAAGCCGATTTGATCGTGCTCGCCACACCTGTTGCTCGTACAACTAGAATTTTGCAACAATTGGCAAAGCTACCTTTGAAAGCAGATGCCATTGTCACCGATGTGGGAAGTACGAAAAAAGAAATCATGGAAGAAGCTCAGTTCCTTGAGGAGAAGAGAATTACTTTTATTGGTGGTCATCCGATGGCTGGTTCCCATAAAAGCGGAGTCGAGGCCGCGCGTGCCCATCTGTTCGAAAATGCTTTTTACATATTAACACCTTCAAAGGAGCTTACCGTAAAACCGATCATTCAATTGCAAAATTGGTTAAAAGGGACAAAAGCGAAGTTCATTGAAATGACACCGGATCAGCATGATCGCCTCGTAGGAGCCATCAGTCATTTTCCTCATATTGTTGCGGCCAGCTTGGTTCACCAAGTAGCCAAAATCGAAAGTGAAGACCCGATGGTTTCAAGACTTGCTGCAGGTGGCTTTCGTGATATTACAAGAATCGCTTCTGGTAGTCCGATCATGTGGCGGGACATCCTGCTTCATAACAAAGATTCGCTCTTGCAATTGTTGGAAACTTGGGAGCGGGAAATGGAATTTGTTAAGCAGGTGATCGAAGAGGAGGACGAGGAGAAAATTCTTCAATATTTTCACGAAGCGAAGGTTTTTCGAGATGGTCTGCCGATTCATAAAAAGGGTGCCATCCCGTCGTTTTACGACTTGTATGTGGATGTTCCTGATCACCCAGGTGTGATCAGTGATGTGACTAGAATTTTAGCGAATGAAAAAATAAGCATTACCAACATTCGGATTCTTGAAACAAGGGAAGACATTATGGGGGTGCTTCGGTTGAGCTTCCGTTCTGAGGAAGATCGGGAACAGGCCAAACGCGTGTTGCAAGCAGAAATGTATGAAACTTATTTAATGTAAGGATGTGAGACAATGGAAAACAAAACAGTAACCCCTCATGCGAAAGGGCTAAAAGGTACGATTAAGGTTCCGGGAGATAAATCGATTTCCCACCGTGCGGTCATGTTTGGCGCACTCGCCAAAGGGACAACAACGGTAGAAGGGTTTCTACCAGGGGCTGATTGCTTAAGTACGATTTCTTGCTTCCAAAAATTAGGGGTATCGATCGAGCAAGCTGAAGAGCGAGTCACTGTAAAGGGAAAAGGCTGGGATGGTCTACGGGAGCCAAGCGATATTTTAGATGTGGGCAATTCAGGGACGACGACAAGGTTAATCCTCGGTATTTTATCTACTCTTCCGTTTCATTCGGTTATCATTGGCGATGAATCGATTGGCAAACGGCCAATGAAACGAGTCACAGAGCCATTAAAATCAATGGGCGCTCAAATTGACGGGCGCGACCATGGGAACTTAACACCACTTTCGATTCGCGGGGGACAGCTAAAAGGGATTGATTTTCACTCGCCCGTTGCGAGCGCACAAATGAAATCGGCGATCCTTTTAGCTGGTTTGCGAGCGGAAGGGAAAACGAGTGTAACTGAGCCGGCGAAAACCCGGGATCATACGGAGCGAATGCTTGAAGCATTCGGAGTTAACATCGAAAAAGATGGGCTGACCGTGTCAATTGAGGGAGGACAAATGTTAACGGGACAGCATGTCGTTGTACCTGGTGATATTTCTTCTGCTGCCTTTTTCCTCGTAGCTGGTGCGATGGTGCCACACAGTCGTATCACGTTAACGAATGTAGGGATCAACCCGACGCGAGCAGGCATTCTCGAAGTGCTCAAACAGATGGGAGCAACGTTGGCGATGGAGAATGAACGTGTGCAAGGCGGTGAGCCAGTGGCGGATTTGACGATTGAAACGTCAGTGCTACAAGGAGTTGAAATCGGGGGTGATATCATTCCGCGGTTAATTGACGAGATTCCAATCATTGCTGTCTTGGCCACCCAAGCGTCTGGGCGAACGGTCATTAAAGATGCGGAGGAGTTAAAAGTAAAAGAAACAAACCGAATTGATACGGTCGTTAGTGAACTTACAAAGCTCGGGGCATCGATCCATGCGACCGACGATGGAATGATCATCGAGGGGCCAACGCCATTAAAAGGAGGAGTGACTGTCTCGAGCCATGGCGATCATCGCATCGGCATGGCCATGGCGATCGCCGCTTTGCTTGCGGAGAAGCCGGTAACAGTTGAGGGGACAGAAGCGATTGCGGTTTCTTACCCGTCCTTTTTTGATCACCTAGATCGATTAAAATCGGAATAAGACATTAGGTGGTATACGTATTTGATGCGTGGCCACCTTTTTTCTTTGCAAACCTAGGTTTTCCTTCAAATTCACTACTAGACAAATTTATTTTAATTTTTTGAATGAACTTATTGACTTCTACCACCAATAAGTTATAATAAAGTCAGCGTATGGTTTCTCTCCACTCCTATCCATACTATACTCCTTATTAGCAATTTATTTGCTAAAGCTTAATTTGAAAGCGCTTCCGCTTTTAGGTTAAGCTCTTTTTTTGTTCTTTTTCCACGGCTCGATTCATAGCTTGTCTATAAGCAACGAATCGGGAGGGGAGTAATGGTGACATATGTCATTCAAGGCATTTTAAAAGAAGAAGAAGACCGGATGGTACGGCGCTCGTTTCTCATTAAAGGGAATGAGATTGCCTACGTAAATGGTCGCTTAGATAAGCTAACGTTCATACGGATGAACGGAGATCAGTTTTGCATGGCTCCAGGCCGTGTCATGAACAACGACGAATTAGAAACGAATTTGTCCATCTCCTCATTTAAGAAGACGTTAACTTCCATGATCGAAAAAGGGTGTACGTCGGTCGTTTACTTTGCTTCTGCGAACTATGAACGGCAATTGCCATTCGTCATCAAACAAGCGTACCATCGAATGAACAATTCGTTCATTGATTATGTCATAGGCTTGTCACTACCGGCACATTTACTCCGTCCCTCCGTCCTGAGATTTTGTAAAAAAGAAAAAATTCCTGTGCTACGATTTAGTCTTCAATCGATCGACGACTTGTATGACGTCCCATGGTCTCGCTTGCAGGACGTTCTTTATTCCTACCCTATCGTTCTTTTGCCGAATATGAACCAATTGCTGGAAGATGAACGGAAGCTTGCGGAGGACCTTTGGGTCAGCTTGTGTGAAGCTCATCGGATTTATGGTACAACCCACCCGCCGAACAGCCTAGAAGCATGGCCTAAAAACTTGTTAAAATTAGCCGGTCTGTATCCAAAGAAGGGGGAACTTCGGGTCGGCGGTGATGCGGATTACTTATTGTATTATGTGGCTAGGACAAATGCCACGCTTGCTGAGACGTGTGATCTTGATTATGATAGAGACAAGCCAAATGTCGTTGTGTTACGAGGGTCTGTGTTAAAAGCCAATGAGGTTACTTCCATTCGTCCGGGGGGTGGAAGGCGTATTCGCATCACCCGACCTGGTCAGTTTATTCCTGTCTCGGAAGCGAGTCATTGGGGTATGTAAGAATGAGGGCATGGCATCGTGAGAACGGTGCCTTTTCCTTTCTGCTTCCGCCGTTATTGGCGGACACAGTTTTTCTAATAATGAATAAACAAGTGAGAAGGCCAAAGAGGAGCGAATGGGATGAGATTGATTGAACAAGCGATTGAAAAAATTGAGAGCGGACAAGTGACTGAAGGATTGACTACTTTAGAGGAAGCGGCGAAAACCGCTAACCATGAAATGAAATATACAGTTGCTGAAACGTATTATGAATTAGGTCACTTAGACAAAGCGCAAGCGATCATTGACGAGCTTTTAATGCTTTATCCAGATGAAGGGGGCTTGTATACATTTGCCGCCGAAATCCTCATTGATTTAAATAAAGAAGATGAAGCGATTGAGATGCTTAATGAGATTAAAGAGCAGGATCCCGCTTTTTTACAAGCGCAATTATTACTTGCTGACCTTTATCAGCTCCAATCATTAGATGAGGTGGCGGAACAAAAGCTACTAAAGGCATACGAGGTAGCTCCGAATGAACCGATCATTTCTTTTGGCTTAGGGGAATTTTACTTAGAACGGGGAGACTATATAAAAAGCATCCCCCATTTAAAACGAGCTAAGCATGGTGGTTTAACAAATGATCAAGTGAATGTAAGTTTAAAGCTAGCGGAAGCCTATAGTGGTAGCGGGCAGTTTGAAGAAGCGCTGCCTCATTATGATGAGGGATTAAAACAGAAGCTAGATCCTCATGGGTTGTTCGGCTATGGGTACACAGCTTATTTATTAGGCGATTATGTCCTCGCGATTGAGCAATTTCAAGCATTGAAAGCATTAGATCCAGATTTTACGACCCTATACCCGTATTTGGCGAAGGCTTTAGAAGGGGAAAATCGTTTAGAGGAAGCAATGGATGTTTTAAAAGAGGGGATGATCGTGGATGAATACAACGAGACGCTCTACGTGCACGCAGGAAAGTTAAGCTTTAAAATGCAGCAGCCGTCCCAAGGCGAAGCATTTTTACGAAAAACGATTGCCTTAAACCCAGCAAATGTTGAAGCGGTTCGGACGCTGGCAGCATACTTAAAACATGAAGGGCGATTTGAGGCGTTGGTGGAGCTGATCGAGCATGTGAAAGGGTATGGGGAGGAGGATCCGCTCTTTACATGGTATGAGGCAGCTGCTTTAAAAGAAGAGGACCAATTTAAAAAAGCTTATGAGCTTTATCAAGAAATCTCTGTCGCCTTCAGTGAAGATCCTGACTTTTTAGAGGAATATGGGGATTTCTTGCTCGAGTATGGCGATCGCGCGAAAGCGTTAGAACAATACCGAGCCGCTTTAACAGTAGACCCCCATCGTCTGCATGTAAAGGAACGGATTTATGAATTGGAGCTTCAAGGGGAAAATTAAAAAAAGTTAGAGGTATTTTCGTCGCCGAAGCCGAATGAATTATGGTAGGATGATATCAAAGGAAACGCCTGAACGTGCAAATGGCATTAGGAGGGGTATGGCGCATGGACGGCATTATTCCTGTTGTTGAAAAAAAGGATTTTTTGCGGTGGTTTTTAAAGGAGTTTACGTTGAAAAAGCGAGAATGTTCGTGGCTGCTTAATTATTTAATGAGCGATGATGATCTGATGGAGAACGTTCATTTTGTAGAAGAAGCAGAACGTTGTCCAAAGGCGCTTATTATGTCCACAAATGATGTGCATACAGTCCCTTTTTGTTTTCATAAGTATCAACAGGTCACAATGGATGCAGAAAAGGCGTTTCATGACATTCGCATGAATCCCGAGGAGGCGATCTACATCCAGCTTCATTTTTCCGGTGCAAAACATAACCCGAACTACATCGCCGTTTTAGAAGATAACCCGTACGTGCCTGAAAACGAGGATTTAATCGCAAAGCAGAAAAAACTGGCAGAGGCCTTTTTAGAAAGGTCCGTTCAGTCCTTTGAAGAAAAGGAGCTGCTTCGCCGAATCGATGAAGCGTTGGATGCGCGGGATAAAGAGACGTTCCTCACGCTCAGTCAACAATTGCAACATTTAAGACAACACTCTGATTAAAGGTTTTCCCCTTTGATCAGAGTTTTTCTGTGGATAAAGAAAGGGTAATTGGAGATGCCTTTTCTTTTTTGTTTTTGAAAATATAGTGAAGATCGTTTCCCTGAAATAGTGGCTATGATATGGTTATATTGACAAACTACACGAAACCAAGCAAATTACGTTAGATAGGAGTTTGAACGGATGAAGTGGAATACGAATGATGTGGACGTTTATTTGCAAGAACAAGAGTACATTGATACGGCCGTCCTTTCTTTACTACCTGTTTCGTTTGCTGAGGATAAAAAGAGTAGATTGGAGCAATTTGAGTTTGCCTACACCCTTTCGAATGAAGTAGAGAAACAGTTTAAAGGAAGGATCGTCCAGTTTCCTTCCTTCACGTATCATGTCTCTGAGGAGCAAGAACAAGCAGTTGAGCGATTGCAAGTATGGTTAGATGATCTGAATACTCTTGGAATGAAGCATATTTTTTTAATTACGTCAGATAGTAATTGGAAAGGATACGAAAAAACCTGTGAGGAGAACGTAGAACTCGTTTGGGTGCCATCGATTCCTTTAGCCCATCTGGACGGGCAAGTGAAGCATAAAATCATCCAAGACCAATTGAACCAGCTGATCCCGATTATGACAAAGAAGTGGCAAAATCGGTAACAGTGCGAAGAGAGAATTCGTTTCATACCTTCACGCAATTGACAGTCGGTTCACGTTTTTGTAATATTGAGTATGTCCTAGTATGAATGTGTCTTACTTGTCCGTTTGGACTGAATTAGTATAGGTAGGGGGGGATATCAAGTGAGCGAAAGAGAGCACAAAGTTTCTCGCCGTCAGTTTCTTACGTATTCTTTAATGGGTGTCGGTGGATTTATGGCTGCTGCGGCGTCTTTGCCGATGGTACGGTTTGCCCTTGATCCAGCGCTAAAGGCTGGCGCAGAAACGGAGCTTCATTACATCTGTGATTTGGATGATTTGACAGAAGAACCACAATCTTTCAATTTGCAGTATGCACAGCAAGATGCATGGTATGAATCAGAAGCAAATCATACGGTCTACCTGTTTAGACATGGCGAAGAAGTGGTAGCCCTTTCATCCACATGTACGCACTTAGGGTGTACCGTTGCTTTTGGTACGAATGAAGATCATCCGGATCAGTTCTTCTGCCCTTGTCATTTCGGACGTTTCGAGAAGGACGGTACAAACGTTCCAAACTTGCCGCCTCAACGACCACTTGACCGTTATGAAGTATCGGTTGAAGATGGTAAAGTGTACCTCGGATCATTAATTCAAAACAGATAGGAGGGGGGTTCATAGATGTTACAGAGATTATACGACTGGATTGATGAGCGGTTTGATTTAACACCGATTTGGCGTGATATTGCGGACCATGAGGTACCAGAACACGTCAATCCTGCCCACCATTTCTCAGCCTTTGTCTACTGTTTCGGTGGCTTAACCTTTTTTGTAACCGTTATTCAAATTTTATCTGGAATGTTTTTAACGATGTACTACGTGCCAGATATTATCAATGCGTATCAATCGGTTGCATACTTACAAAACGAAGTGGCTTTTGGTGTCATCGTTCGTGGGATGCACCACTGGGGCGCAAGTCTTGTGATCGTGATGATGTTTTTACATACGTTACGTGTATTTTTCACGGGATCCTACAAGAAGCCTCGTGAGCTTAACTGGGTCATCGGGGTTCTTATTTTCTTCGTGATGCTCGGCTTAGGATTTACGGGATACTTGCTACCTTGGGATATGAAAGCTTATTTTGCCACAGTTGTAGGCTTGCAAATTGCTGAAAGTGTTCCGATTATTGGTGACTTTGCGAAAACGCTACTGGCCGGTGGAGAAATTATTGGTGCGTCGACGCTCGCTCGTTTCTTTGCGATTCACGTCTTCTTCCTACCAGCAGCCTTACTTGGTCTAATTGGTGTTCACTTTTATTTAATTCGAAAGCAAGGTATTTCTGGACCGTTGTAAGCCACCCCAACGATTTTTATCATTACGTTATATAGGAGGGAATGTGGTGAAAAAAGGTAAAGGCTTAAAATTTGTAGGAGATTCCCGGTTAACGACGAAAGAACACCGGATGGCTAACGTGCCTAAAGATTATTCTGAATACCCAGGTAAGACCGAGGCGTTCTACCCGAACTTCCTCCTAAAAGAATGGATGGTCGGTGCCGTTTTCTTAACCGGATACTTGCTTTTAACAGTTGCTCATCCTGCGCCATTAGAGCGTATGGCTGATCCGACTGACTCAGGATATATTCCACTTCCTGACTGGTATTTCTTATTCTTATACCAGCTCTTGAAATACCCATTCGCATCTGGAGATTATAATGTTATCGGAACGGTTGTTATGCCTGGTCTTGCGTTTGGTGCCCTTCTGCTAGCACCGTGGCTAGACACTGGTAAGGAGCGCCGCCCGCTCCGTCGTCCGATTGCTTCAGGATTAATGCTCCTCGCGTTTGTGCTCATTGCCTATTTAACATGGGAATCGGTTGACCAGCATGACTGGGAAGCAGCTGCAAAGCAAGGGGAAATTGTTGAACAGGAAATCGATACAGAAGCGCAAGGATATGAGATTTACTCAAATCAACAGTCATGTATCGGCTGTCACGGAAACCAGCTTGAAGGTGGAGCTTCAGGTCCTAACTTAATCGAAAGTGAAAAGACCGTCGACGAAATTAAAGAGGTCATTATTAACGGTCAAGGTGACATGCCTGGAGGAATGTTCGAAGGAACAGACGAAGAACTCCAGATTCTTGCAGAGTATATCGCCAACGATGGATTTGACCCAGAAGATTAATGGGATGAAAAGCTGACTGTCTCGTCAGCTTTTTTCTTTTTCACATGTTGTTACCGTTGTTATTGATAAAGGGGGAAGCATCTGCCATGTGGATCAAGCACCATTTGTTCTCATTTTTAGTCCGAAAAGACATACTATGGGCCCTGTTGGTCATCAACTTTCTCGGCACGGTTTACGGTTACATATGGTACACAGATCAGCTGGCGCAAACACCAGCGCATTTTTTGATTTTCGTTCCCGATAGTCCGACGGCTAGCTTATTTTTCGTCTTTGTGTTAATAGCTTTTTTACAGAGGAAAAATTGGCCCCTTTTTGAAGCATTTGCTGCTGTTACTTTAATAAAATATGGGATTTGGGCTGTGGCTATGATTCTCGCAGGTGCTGCCGCCGGCGATACGCTCAACTGGCAACATTACATGCTCATCTTCTCCCACGGCGGCATGGCGATCCAAGCATATTTGTACATGTCTTACTACCGCATCCGTTTGTGGCATCTTCTTGTCGTCTCTAGCTGGACGCTCTTGAACGATTATATTGATTACGCCCACCTTATGCATCCTTGGGTATCGAGACGGTTAAACGACTATGTGATTCCTGAAATTGCTATGTTTACCGTCGGGTTAAGCTTGTTTAGTATTTTATCTGTCTATTTCTTGTCGGTGCGGGGAAAGGCAGCGAAACGTTCGCTAGAGTAATTCCAAGGAAGCAAGGCCTTCTTGTCCTTTTTTAGGTCTACTCTTGTCCACACCTACATAGGATGGGAGTAGATGAAGGAGGGACGATGGTATGCGTGTAGTAATAGCTGGTCTATGTTTCCTAGTTTTATTTCTCTCTCCCGTCCACCTAATGTACGGAGAATCAGATTCACAAGATACATGGAAAGAGTTGAATCGCACATCGGATCAAGTACTACAGCTTGTGAAGCAGGAAAAACTGGAAGAAGCCAAACAGCTGCTTGATTATTTTCAAACTCAGTTCGTCAAAGCGGATTATGAGGATCGTAAACTATCCATGACATCGCTTCGTACAGTGACGACTTCATATGAGCGAGCGAATCAGGCAGTGACGGCAACGAATATGGGACTTGATGAACGAATCAGGCATGTTACGGAATTTCGTCTCGTCGTCGATGCAATCGTGAGTGAGCACCATCCTTTATGGCTTCATTCTGAAACATCGATCATGCACGCGTTAACGCGAATGAAGGAAGCGATCCAGGCGGAGGATCATCAAGGCTTCCAGCATCGTTTAAATGAATTTTTAAACCATTATCAAATGATCCGGCCCTCTTTGACGATTACATTAGAACCGGCCCATTTACAGCAAGTTGAATCACAGGTGAGCTACATGGAAAATTTTCGGATGGAACGATCGGCAGATGAAGTCGAAAACCATCTGAACCTTATGGAGGAAACGTTCACCGCTCTATTTGCACAAGTGAAAGAGGATAGTGCTGATCCGTCTCTGCTTTGGGTAATGTTTACAATCGGGGGCATGATTATCACTTCTTTATCGTACGCTGGCTGGAGAAAATACAAAGGGGAAAAGAGCAAAGTGAAAGTCAAAGAATAGTCACATTTTGCGTAGGCAAAAAGTTTGACATCATTGCACGCTTTTTCTACACTTAGAAGTAAGAAATGTTGAAAATAGAGGTGGTACGACGAAATGGGTTTTTTGATTTACTTTGCGCTATTAATCATCATTCCGCTTTGGGCACAAATGAAAGTGAAGAGCGCCTACAAAAAGTATTCCAAGATCCCTGCTTCATCAGGAATGACGGGAGCTCAAGTTGCTCGTAAAATTCTAGATGACAACGGGCTTTATGATGTCCGCGTGGAGGAAGTGCGTGGCACGTTAACAGACCATTACGATCCACGTGATCGAACGGTACGTCTCTCATCACAAAATTTCCACGGCACTTCGGTGGCCGGTGCGGCAGTTGCAGCCCACGAGGTTGGTCACGCCATTCAAGATGCCCATGACTACGCGTTTCTTCGCTTCCGTCATGCCCTTGTGCCAGTTGCCAATTTCGGCTCGAATTTTTCGTTCATCTTAATCATCGCTGGGATTCTTATGCAGGCGTCGGGCTTGCTTCTCCTAGGGATCGTCTTTATGGCAGCAGCGGTGCTGTTCCAGCTCGTTACCTTGCCAGTCGAGTTTGACGCGAGCAACCGGGCGATGAGCCAAATCGTCTCAGCAGGCGTCATCCGTAATGATGAAGAACGGGAAACACGGAAAGTGCTTAACGCTGCAGCGTTAACTTACGTAGCGGGCGCGTTAGTGGCTCTGTTAGAATTGGCTCGTTTTATCCTCATGTATATTGGGATGAACGACGACTAATGGTTTGGGTAAAAGCTTGAGTTCTGAATGGAACTCAAGCTTTTTTGTCATTTTAAACGCCGAGTGGTTTTTTGTTTTCATCTAGGGTAAAGCCTTCCCCGATCACATCTTGCACGTCGTTCACCGTAACGAAAGCGTGGGGATCGATTCGCTCTACTAACGACTTCAATCTAATTAATTCGTTTCGTCCTACGACGCAATATAAAATTTCCTTCTCCGTCCCGGTAAAGCTCCCTTTCCCTTTTAAAGTTGTCGCTCCTCGTTCCATCTCTTTTAAAATCGTATCGGCAATCGCTTCCGTATGCTCTGAAATAATAAAAGCAGCCTTCGCCGAATACGCCGTCTGCTGAATGAAATCAATCACCTTTGCGGCAATAAAAACAGCGAGCAATGTATACATCGCTTCTCGGTAGTTTAAATAGATGAGAGAGGAGGCGATGACGACGGCATCAAACATAAACATCGTTTTACCCATACTCCAGCCGAGGTAGCGAAATCCAAGTTTTGCAATGATATCGACACCGCCCGTTGTCCCACCAAAGCGAAACACAATCCCTAGCCCTGTTCCGACGAAAACACCAGCGAACAAGGCGGCCAGCGTCATGTCGTCATGTAAAGGAATGTCCATGAACTTCCAACGTTGAAACATCTCAAGGAAGACGGACACAGAAACGGTGCCAATGATCGTGTAAATGAGGGTGACTCGGCCGAGAATTTTCCATCCAATTAGCAAAATAGGGATGTTTAGCACGAGATTCGTCACAGCGGGGTTGATTTGAAACATGAAATAGAGAATGAGGGTAATCCCAGTAAAGCCCCCTTCTGCTAAATTGTTTTCCATATTAAAATAAACGAGACCGAATGAAAAAATCGCGGAGCCTAAAAGAATGAAAACGATGTTTTTCCATTTTAATCGATAGGCCATAACGTGCTCCTTTCTTCCAACATGATAGCCTGCAATTACATATTTTAACGCAACGCGCGCCATTTCTAAAATCTTTTTTTTAAAAGGAATAAAAGTTTGTCAAAACGATGGCAAGTAAGCTAACATGGAACGTGTATGAACAGTGAGGTGATTAAAAACGTGTCACAGAAAACGATGCGCCAGATGCAGCAAGAAGTCGATGCTTACATAAGCCAGTTTAAAGAAGGATATTTTAGTCCGCTTGCCATGCTTGCCAGGCTGAGCGAAGAGGTCGGCGAACTAAGTCGAGAAGTGAACCATTTCTATGGCGAGAAGCCGAAGAAAGACTCCGAAGAAGAACGAACGATGGAGCAAGAGATGGGGGATATTTTGTTTGTACTCATTTGTTTTGCCAACTCATTAGAGATTGATTTAGAAGAAGCATTCACGTTAGTAATGAATAAATTTCATACACGCGATAAAGACCGTTGGACGAGAATTGAAGGAGATGAGGAACATGATTAAAGTAGCGGTTGCTGGACCGAGAGGAAAAATGGGGCGAGAGGCCGTTAAAATGATTCATGAAGCGGACACGTTGGAGCTCGTCGCTGTCGTTGACTCCAAACACGATGGGATGTTAGTTCGACAGCTAGACGGGCTTCCACCAAGTGACGCACCAGTCTACAATGAGCTGGAGCGATGCTTAACATCACAAACAATAGATGTCCTTGTCGATTTGACAACACCTGCGCACGGAAAGCGTCATATGGAGATCGCGCTCGATCACGGCGTTCGTCCAGTTGTCGGAACGACTGGTTTTACCGATGAAGACATAACGAATTTGCGAAAAAAAGCAGAAGAAAAAGGAATCGGAGCGATCATCGCCCCTAACTTTGCAATAGGAGCGATTTTAATGATGAAGTTTGCCCAAACGGCAGCAAAATATTTACCAGATGTTGAGATTATCGAAATGCACCACGATCGTAAGCTAGACGCGCCATCAGGAACGGCCCTTAAAACCGCTCAGCTGATTAGTGAAGTGCGCAAAGCGAAGCAGCAAGGGCACCCTGACGAAACAGAAGAGCTTAAAGGAGCACGCGGTGCAGACTTTGAAGGGATGTCCATCCACAGTGTTCGTTTGCCTGGCTTGGTTGCCCACCAAGAAGTTTTATTTGGCGGGGTTGGTCAAACGTTAAAAATCCGTCACGATTCGATGAACCGAGAGTCGTTTATGCCAGGCGTGAAGCTTTCAATTGAGACGGTTATGGGAATTGATACGTTGGTTTATGGCCTTGAAAATATTATCGAGTAGGTGAAGAATATGAGAATCGCCCTAATTGCCCACGATAAGAAAAAAGATGAAATGGTTCAATTTACGATTGCCTATAAAGACGTATTAAAAGATCACGAACTGTATGCTACAGGTACGACAGGTATGAGAATCATGGAAGCCACACAATTACCGGTGAAACGATTCAAATCAGGACCGTTAGGAGGCGACCAGCAAATTGGTGCCCTTGTAGCAGAAAATAAATTTGACCTTATTATCTTTTTACGCGATCCTTTAACTGCCCAGCCACATGAACCGGATGTGACCGCCCTTGTTCGCCTATGTGACGTACAACGAGTCCCTCTTGCGACGAATATAGGGACGGCCGAGATCTTAATAAAAGGGCTAGCCCGGGGTGATTTTACATGGCGTGAACTTGTCCATGATGAGGAGGAGCCACGTGTCTAAACTGGATATCCTTGCATTTGGCGCGCACCCAGATGATGTAGAAATCGGGATGGGCGCTACCCTATACCACTATAGGCAAAAGGGACATCGAGTGGGGATCTGCAATTTGACGAAGGCTGAGCTCTCTTCAAATGGGACCGTTGAACAGCGGCAAAAGGAAGCAGCCGATGCGAGCAGAATTCTTGGCATTGATGAGCGAATTCAACTCGATTTACCGGATCGAGGACTTCGTAATCCGTCCGAACAACAAGTGCGAAACATTGTAAGCGTCATTAGACACTATCAGCCGACGTTCGTGTTCGTTCCTTATCCAGTTGATCGCCATCCTGATCATGGGCATTGCGCTGAGCTCGTAAAGGAAGCTGTGTTTAATGCCCGGATTCGCAACTATAAGGCGGAAGGTGGAGCTCACCATGTACAAGATTTGTTCTATTATATGATCAATAGCTTCGAACGGCCGGATTTGCTCGTGGATGTGAGTCACTGTTATGAAGTAAAGCAAGCGGCACTTAACGCATATAAAAGTCAATTTACAAAATCGAAAGCAAGTGTAGATACGCCGCTAACGAACGGTTATCTAGAGGCAGTAGAAGCACGTGAACGCTTATATGGCAAGGAAGCTGATGCTATGTATGCTGAAGGGTTCAAGCTCGACAAGCCTTTTGTCGTTCCATCATTTTTTAGATAGGAGAGGACGATGAAACGAAAAATTGGAATTAGTTGTTATCCTACAGTAGGTGGGTCAGGTGTTGTGGCGACAGAGCTTGGAAAGCTGTTAGCGGAAAAAGGGCATGAAGTCCACTTCATCACGTCAAGCGTTCCATTTCGCCTTGAGCCAGTCAATCCAAATATTTATTTTCATGAAGTAGAAGTGAACCAATACTCAGTGTTTAAATACCCGCCCTATGACCTGACACTATCGAGTAAAATGGCTGAAGTGGCGAAGAGACAAGAGCTGGATCTTCTCCATGTTCATTACGCTGTACCGCACGCCATTTGTGCCATTTTAGCAAAACAAATGGTCGGGGATTCGCTTAAGGTTGTCACGACATTACATGGAACGGACATAACCGTACTAGGGTATGATCCTGCATTAGCGGAAATTATTAAATTTGGAATTGAAAAGTCAGATTTGGTGACAGCGGTATCTGATGATCTTGTGAAGCAAACCAAAACGCTACTACATACCGAGAAACCGATCGAAACCGTTTATAATTTTGTCGATCCACGAGAGTATTATCGTAAGGATGTTTCAGAATTAAAAGCAACATACGGAATTGGCGAAGACGAAAAGGTGGTCGTTCATGTATCGAATTTCCGGCGTGTCAAAAGGGTCCCCGACATTATTCGCTGCTTCAGAATCATCCGTGAGCACGTGAAAGCGAAATTGCTATTAATTGGAGACGGACCTGACGCTACATTAGCCTGTCATTTAATTAAAGAGTTAGACTTAAAGGATGACGTGCTCATGCTCGGTAACCAGAAGCATATTCCTGAGTTGATGTCCCTTAGCGATGTCATGCTGCTCTTAAGTGAAAAAGAAAGCTTCGGACTAGTTGCGTTGGAAGCAATGGCTTGCGGGGTTCCCGTGATCGGAGCCAACATAGGTGGTATCCCGGAAGTGATTGTAGATGAAGAAACAGGGTATATTTGTGAAATCGGTGATATTCAAGGAGTCGCTCAGAAAGCCATTGAGCTATTAACGAATAAACGAAGACATGAGATGTTTGCTGAGGCAAGCATCAACAGGGCTGCGACTGTTTTTTCGTCTGAGCAAATTGTGCGGCAATATGAAGATTTATACGAGCAGCTTTTATCCGAATAATAATCGGTGTGATGGAGAGCAGGTGGAGCAATGGATGACGTGATCAAAAAAGGGTTAAGCATCGTATCTGAATTAAGGGACCATGGGTTTGAGGCCTATATCGTAGGTGGAGCTGTTCGGGATTATCACATCGGCAGAAAACCGAAAGATGTAGATGTGGTCACAAGCGCGTCACCGGAGGAAATTCGCACCCTGTACCCACATGCTTTTCAAATCAACCGTCAATTTCAAACGCTTACCGTTCACCTGCAAAAAGTAGCGATTGAAGTTTCGACGTTACGTGGTGGAAGCATTGAAGATGATTTATGCTCGCGTGACTTTACGATCAATGCGATGGCCTTAGCAATGAATGGCGACATCATCGACCCTACAGGAGGGAAAACGGATCTGGAGAACGGGGTAATCCGTTCCTTCCATCCGGAGGCGCGTTTTAAAGAAGATCCATTACGTATGCTTCGTGCGCCCCGTTTTGCCAGCGAGCTTGGGTTTACGGTTGCGAAAGGAACAGCTGAAGCGATCAAGGGATCTTGTTCATTACTGGCGGATGTGGCGGTTGAACGTGTAGAGAAAGAGTTAACGCAACTAATGATCGGAACGCACCGTTCGAGCGGGTGGTGCCTTTTACATGAGACAGGGCTTTATCCTTTTATTCCAGGTGTTTCTCTTTCAAAGGAAACGGTTTTAAGAATGAAGGAGATCTCAAGAAGCCCAGGCCTCCTTCCTGCCGACGGATTCTGGGCGATTCTTTACCTGTTAGAAAATTGCAGCATGAAGCTCCCGCTAGCAAAAGAGAAGAAAAAACGGATCAGAACGATCGTCCACTATGTTGGCGAGCGCCAGAACCATTCATGGAACGAGACCATGCTTTATCAAGCGTCCTTGTCTGTTGCCACCGTTGTTGAACAAATTAGAGCACTATTTGGACAAGCCTCTGTACATGAAGAGGAGTTGCGGCAATTGTGGTCATCACTTCCGATCCAAACACGGACAGAATTGGCTGTGACCGGTCGAGATGTAATGGCTCATTTTCAAAAAAAGGGAGGGCCATGGCTAGCAGACACTTTGGCAGACATTGAGGAAGCGGTTTTACTTAAACATATAGAAAATGAGAAGAAGTCCATTATCCAATGGCTTGAAGAACGGAGGGTGGAGTCGTGAAAGAAACGTTGTTAAAAATGTTGCTTACGGCTGGAGATGACTTTGTTTCAGGCGAAAAAATAAGCCAAGCGATTGGTTGCTCACGTACGGCTGTATGGAAGCACATTGAGGAGTTAAGAAAAAGCGGTTATGAAGTGGAAGCCGTTCAACGGAAAGGATACCGCATTGTCAAACGTCCAGATCAAATTAAGCCACACGACATTCAAGTTGTGCTGGAAACGGAACGGTTCGGGCGTGAGATTACGTACCTTGAATCAACAGCATCAACGCAAACGGTCGCTCTTAAGCTCGCTCAAGAAGGAGCAAAGGAAGGTCATATTGTTCTCGCAAATGAGCAAACGTCAGGAAAAGGCCGAATGGGAAGAGGATGGTACTCACCACCAGGTTCAAGCATTTCCATGAGCATCATTTTCCGCCCGCAACTGCCGCCGCAAAAAGCACCGCAATTAACGTTGCTAACAGCCGTGGCGATCGTGAGGGCGATCAAGGAAACGACAGGGTTAGATTCCGACATTAAATGGCCGAATGACCTTTTAATCGATGGAAAGAAAATCGTCGGAATCTTAACCGAGATGCAAGCGGATCAAGACTCTGTTCATTCGGTCATTCAAGGGATTGGGATTAACGTAAACCATCAGGAAGAAGCGTTTGCAGAAGAAATCCGCAAAATCGCCACTTCCCTTGCGATAAAAAAAGGAGAACCGATTCAACGTGCTCCACTCATCGCAGCTATTTTAAAAAACATTGAGCTGTTTTACGACCTTTATCTCCAACACGGCTTTTCCCGAATTAAACCTTTGTGGGAAGCTCATGCCATTAGCATCGGTAAGCGAATTCGTGCAAGAATGCTAAACGACGTTAAATTTGGAGTCGCGAAAGGGATTACCGATGATGGTGTTCTTTTGCTAGAGGATGATGATGGAAAGCTTCATTCGATTTATTCTGCAGATATAGAAATTGACCAATAGGGGATCTGGTCTTTATACTGTTACTAGATGGGCGGTATCCAATTCGGAACGGCACCATCTGACGAACGTTGTTTAAATTGGATGATTACAAATGAGCTGCCTTGATCCAAAAAGGACTAGGACAGAGGGATGATTGAACAGAGTAAAGTTCTGCATAGCTGAACGCTTATTTACGTATGCATGCAAAACGTCCCCTTCCTAGCGAAGGAGGACGTTTTTTCGTTCTTTCATCGACCTCTGAAAACATGAGGAGGGTGTTATGAAGACGACAGCAAGCTTTAAAAAAATGAAACAACAAAAGGAAAAAATTGCGATGATGACTGCTTATGATGCACCATCGGCAAGGCTAGTAGAGGACGCAGATGTTGACATGATTCTTGTAGGTGATTCGCTCGGAATGGTCGTGTTAGGTTACGATTCAACGATTCCGGTCACATTGGATGACATGATCCACCATACAAAGGCCGTAAAGCGGGGAGCGAAAAACACCTTCATCGTAACGGATATGCCGTACTTAACGTATCATGGCTCATTTAATGAAACGTTGGTAGGAGCAAAACGACTCATGCAGGAGGCTGGAGCTGATGCGCTTAAGCTTGAAGGAAATGGGGACATCATTGAAACGATTGAGCGTCTAACGTTAGCAGGTGTTCCGATCGTGGCCCATTTAGGTCTAACCCCGCAAAACGTAGCAGTGGAAGGCGGCTACCGAGTTCAAGCAAAGGATGCGAAAAGCGCAAAGCAACTATTGGCCGATGCAAAAGCAGTTGAGGCGGCTGGAGCGTTCGCCCTTGTGCTAGAGTGTGTGCCTGAGCAAGTCGCTACCCAAATTAGCGAAGAGTTAACGATCCCCGTTATCGGAATCGGGGCAGGCGCAGGCTGTGATGGACAAGTGCTCGTCTACCATGATGTGATCGGGTATGGAGCAGGTCACGTGCCGAGCTTTGTCAAGCAATATGTAAACATAACAAAGCCGATTGAAGAGGCCATGAAGCAATATGTTCAAGAGGTTAAGGCAGGGACATTTCCCGATAAAGATCACGCCTTTTCTCTTAAAGAGAATGTCATTCAGGAACTGTATGGAGGAGCACTCACATGATCGTATGTACAACGATCTCAGATTTACAAGCGCAGTTGCGAATAGAGCGAGAACAAAAGAGATCCGTTGGGTTCGTGCCAACGATGGGTTATTTACATGAAGGGCATTTATCCCTTGTCAAGCGAGCAAAAGAAGAACATGATACTGTCGTCATGAGCATATTCGTCAACCCACTCCAATTTGGAGCAGGAGAGGATTTAGATACGTACCCTCGGGATTTTGCTCGAGATGAACAGCTAGCCGAAGCGGAAGGTGTGGACATTTTATTTTACCCGTCTACAGACGAAATGTACCCGCGGCCTGCGTCGGTTCGTTTAAAGGTTACACAAGGGGTGGACGTCTTATGTGGAGCAAGTCGTCCCGGACATTTTGATGGTGTCGTCACGGTCGTGTTAAAATTGTTTCATTTAGTCGAACCAGATGCGGCCTACTTTGGATTGAAGGATGCGCAACAAGTAGCTGTTATTACAAATATGGTGGAAGATTTAAATGTAGGGGTGCAAATCGTCCCTTGTGCAACTGTCCGGGAAGTAGACGGTCTCGCGAAAAGTTCACGCAATGTTCGCCTAAGTGAAAAAGAACGAAAAGAGGCACCTGGTCTTTATCAAAGCTTACTTGCCGGGAGAGAAGCGCTAGATGCAGGGGAGAAGGATGCGGCTGTGATTCGAGAGCGGATTCGCCAATCTTTAGAGGAGCGCTTAACAGGCAGGATCGACTATGTTGAGGTGTTAAGCTATCCTCGGTTACAAAAGATTGAGCGCATTGAAGAAACAGTCATCTTAGCGGTCGCGTACCAGTTTGAAAATGCACGGTTGATCGACAACTTGATTGTGCCTTATGGAGAGTAAAGGGAGGATTATTCATGTTTCGTACAATGATGAAAGCGAAGCTTCACAGAGCCAGGGTGACAGAATCAAACTTAAACTACGTTGGCAGCATTACAATCGATGAAGATATTATGGATGCTGTGGACATAGTTGAAAACGAAAAAGTTCAAATTGTGAACAATAACAATGGCGCTAGATTTGAGACATATGTCATAAAAGGACCACGGGGAAGCGGTGTATTTTGCTTAAATGGGGCAGCGGCAAGGCTCGTACAAGAAGGTGATGTAATTATTGTCATTTCTTATGCTCTCGTGGCTGAAGAGAACGTGAAGGAGCACCAGCCAAAAGTGGCAGTTCTGAATGAATCAAACCAAATCGTTGAAATGCTTGGTACAGAGCCAGCTTCTACCGTATTATAAACCGAATACTCTCTCCCTGAACGTCAAACACTGAAAGTAAAAAAGGGGAGAGGACTATGGGTTCGTCATCTCGTCAGGGGTGGCGTTCCGTTTTTAAGGATGTCACACAAAAATGGGACGTCATGACCGTCGAAGAACAAGAAAAAGAACTATCCTTGTTAGAGGAGTGGACCGAGCGGGTGTTAGAGGAGTGGAGCGACATGCACGAAGCATGCATGACCCTTCGTGAGCGACAGCAGCAGTCATCCGTATTGGAAAAGTATCCACCTTACGTTTCAAAAGGAACCGCCCTTTATGATCTAGAAATGTTTCAGGAAGCCGCTATGCAATTTGACCGTGAATTGAAAATGCAACCTCACATGCACCACCCGCTCCTTCACTTGTATGCCATTTTCGCTAATCTCTATGGAGGTCAGAGGGAGCGATGTAAGGAACATTGTGTCTATGTGTTAACAACATCTGTTGACCGTCTCGTCCGTTATTTTACTTATATGGCACTCGGTACGTTATACATGCAGGAAGGTGAAGTGGAAGAAGCGCTTACTTCATATGAGCACGCTTCAAAGCTAACATTTCATCCTGATGTCATGTATAATTTAGGCATGGCGTATTTTCTTCAGCATCAATATGCACTCGCCATTCCTTGCTTTGTGGAAGTGATTAAGGATGGGGAAGAAGATGTGGATGCCCTTTATTTTTTAGGCTGTGCCCTTTGTGAAAGTGGCTATGTAGAAGAGGGGTGTGCAAAATGGCTTGAAGCCATTCAACTTTGTCCCCCTGAGAAAGTTTTGCTGACAATCGGCACGAAGCTTGAATGGTACGGCTTTCATCAGGCTGCCGTTCATTGTTTTGAACAATTGCTGCAATCTCGCCAGCTTCGCCATTTAGCGAAGCACGGAATCGCTTGGAATCTTGCCCTTCAGGATGAACGGGAAAAGGCGATTCACATGTTGAAGGAACTCATAGCGGTTCCCCAAATTAGAGAAGATGTTCGCCTATCGATTGAGTTCCTCGCCCATTGTTGGAATGATGGGAACTTAAGGCAGCTTGCAGCAAGTATAGAAAGAGGTTAGAGAGAAAAATGAATAACCGCTTTGTCGTGATTGATATCGAAACGACAGGCCAATCGGTTGCCCAAGGAGATCGAATCATTGAAATTGGTGCTGTCGTCATCGAAGACGAGGAGGCTGTGGAGAGTTTCTGCACGCTCGTGAACCCTGAGCGCTCCATTCCTCCTTTTATAGAAGAATTAACGGGGATCTCTGACGAAATGGTGAAGGGGGCCCCGACATTTCATCAATGCATTCCGGAGCTTATGTCTATGCTCGAAGGGGCGGTTTTTGTTGCCCACAATGTTCATTTTGACTTATCCTTCCTGCAAAAATTATTGGAGCACGAAGGGTACGGACCGCTCCTTGTCCCTATTATTGATACCGTCGAGCTGTCTCGAATATTATTGCCAACTGAGGAAAGTTATAAGCTTTCAGCGTTAACGGAACAATTAGGCTTGGAGCACGAAAATCCCCATCGAGCGGATAGTGATGCGAAGGTAACCGCCGACTTGTTATTACTGTTGTTACAGAAGCTGCGGCAGCTTCCACTCATGACATTACAGCAATTAGAATTATTAAGTGACTCATGGATCAGCGATATGGGGCCGATTTTACGACAGTTGATTGAAAAGAAAATGCACGACCACGCCAGGGAAGAAGAAGCCTTTGACATTTATCGTCAGCTAGCCATTCGTAAGCCTGTCAAGATGAAACCACAAGAAGAAGAGATTATCACAACGACAGATACATTCCAGTCGTTTAAAGATAGGATTACACAAGAGGGAGGTTCCCTTTCCAAAGCCTTTCTTACATATGAATGGCGTCAGGGGCAACTGAAAATGATGGAAGTTGTTCATGAAGCCTTTTCGAATAATGAGCATGTGTTGATTGAAGCAGGGACAGGAACGGGCAAATCACTGGCATATTTACTTCCTGCTGCTTATTTTGCTCATATGGAGAAGGCGCCAGTCGTCATTAGCACACAAACGATCCCTCTGCAATCACAGCTTTTAGAGAGAGACATCCCGCTCCTGCAAAAGATTCTCCCGTTTCCGATAAATGTAGCTTTGTTAAAGGGGAGGAACCATTATTTAAGCTTGTGGAAATTTGAGCAAGCATTAGCGAGGGGCTGTGAACAAGATTCTTACGATACGATTCTTGCAAAGGCAGCGATTCTCGTGTGGTTAACAGAAACGGAGCGAGGGGATCGGGAAGAACTCAACTTGCCCACCGGTCCAGGAAGCTTTTGGGCAACCGTTGAAAGCGATGGTGTTTCCAGCCTTGGTAAATATGATCCTTGGTTTTCACGGTGCTTTTATCAGCGAGCGCGTACGCAAGCAGCAAAAGCAGATTTGATCATTACAAACCATGCGTTACTATGTACCGATATGGTGCAAAAAAACGGCCTTCTTCCGTCATTCAAACAAGCGGTCATTGACGAAGCTCATCATTTTGAAGAAGTGGCAAGCGATCATCTTGGGAAACAGACCGACTATTACAGCTTATATTATTTTATTCAACGGCTCGGTTACGGAGATAAGGAAGGCTTACTTGACCGAATGTTTCAACTCGCAGCAAAAGAAGACGTGAAGCTGACGGTTGATGAGGAGAAAGTAAAAACGATTTTGCAGGAGTGCCAGCTTGAACTTGATGAGCTCTTCCGCATGTTGCACCGTTACGTGCTACAAAATCGGTCAAGTTCAAAATCGGACGTCGGTCGATTAAGCTATCGCTACGAAAGCTTTCGCGAACAGGGGACCTTGTGGGAGGCCATATTAGAGAGCGGGATGCGAGTACATCTTATGATGAAGGAAGGGATAAAAAAGCTCCAACTTGTATTAACGTGCTTTCATGATGTGTATGATCAACTTTCTTTTTTTGATCAAGGTTTACTTACCGATGCAAAAGGGGTAATTGACAGACTTCAAGAAGAGGAAAACAACCTTTATGAGCTCCTTCTCGAATCAGATCCAAATGCTGTTTATTGGATTGAAATTGAACCACGTGGGGCGAAGAATGCTACTTTTTTATATTCTCGTCCAATCGAGGTTGGTGAATCGCTTGCCGATCGATTTTTCGCGACGAAAAAAAGTGTCGTACTCACATCTGCCACTTTATCCATCAAAGGGTCGTTTGATTATCAGATGGAGCGACTCGGGCTCCACGATTTTGGGGTTCGTACGGAAAGTATCCCTTCCCCGTTTTCGTATAAAGAGCAGGCGCGTTTATTGCTTCCGACCGATATTCCGGCAATTAAGGATGTTTCAGAAGAAGAGTACGCACAAGAGGTGGCGATTAAAATTTGGCGGATCGCCGATTGTTCTTCAGGTCGAATCCTTGTTCTCTTTACATCTTACGAAATGTTAAAACAGGTATACCAATATGTGAAGGATCTATCCATGGATGACTCCCTCGCCTTAATTGGCCAAGGAATTACAAGCGGTAGCAGAGCGAAGTTAATGAAAGCATTTAAGCTCCATGAAAAAGCTATTTTATTCGGAACAAGCAGCTTTTGGGAAGGGATTGATCTTCCAGGAAATGAACTACGTTGCCTTGTCATCGTGCGCCTTCCATTTGCTCCACCTGATCAACCATTGTTGAAAGCTAAGTTGGATAAAGCTGAAGAGGAAGGAAAGAATCCATTTCGTCATATTTCTTTGCCTCAGGCGATCATTCGATTTAAGCAAGGATTCGGCCGTTTAATTCGTACGAACCAGGACAAGGGAAGTGTGTTTGTGCTCGATAAACGAATTGCCACAACACGTTACGGTAGAGCCTTTCTCGAATCTCTTCCAGATGTACCTGTATATAAAGGAACGCTGGAATCGCTTATTGAGGCACATAAAGAATGGATGTAGGAGGAGTTATGGGAACGATCGTAAAAAATGTTTCAATCGTGACGGGTCAAGAAGAAGCGCCGTTTATCCGACATGGTTATTTTAAGTTTGCTGATGGCGTGATTGTAAGTGTTGCTGAAGGAACTCCTTCTCCTGAAGAAATCGATCGTGTTGAAGTGATCGACGGGAAAGGAAAGTGGGTCATGCCTGGCATGATTAATACCCATGGACATCTTGGCATGTCGTTATTACGCGGGCATAGCGACGACCTTCCATTGCAGTCCTGGTTATCAGAAAAAATGTGGCCCTTTGAAGGAAAAATGGATCGTGAAGCCGTACATCACGCGCGACAGCTAGCCATGGCAGAAATGATTAAATCAGGGACGACGACATTTTTAGAGATGTATCATTTGTATATGGACGATTTGGCGGAAGCGGTCGTTGAACAAGGGCCTAGAGCTGTCCTGATGCGATCCATGATCGGCCTTTGTTCGGAATCTGAGCAGCGGGAGAAACTGAAAGAAGCCGTAACTTTTGCTACCACTTGGAACGGAGATGGAAACGGGCGAATTACAACGATGATGGCTCCCCATGCCCCGTATACATGCCCACCTTCATTTATTGAGATGATTGTAGATGAAGCGGATCGAATCGATCTTCCGCTCCATACTCATATGGCGGAGACTCAACGGGAAGTGGAAGAGCATCGTAAAACGTACGGTGTCCATCCCCTCGCACATTTTGAACAGCTTGGATTTTTAAAGGACCGCCATTGGTTACTGGCGCATTGTGTTCATTTAGGGGAGGAAGAGCTTGACATTCTTGAACAGCATCCTTCTGTCCATGTAAGTCATAATCCGATGAGTAATTTGAAGCTCGGTTCGGGAATTGCCAACGTTCAATCAATGCTTGAGCGGGGAATTAACATATGTCTTGGAACGGATAGTGTCGCTTCAAACAACCATTTAGACTTGGTGGAGGAAATGCGGATAGCAGCACTCCTGCAAAAAGGGGCTGTGCTTGATCCTACCGCGGTTCCTGCTGAAACGGCGATTGCTATGTCTACGAAAAACGGTGCAAAAGCCCTCCGTTTGCCACAAGTAGGTACCATTGAAGCTGGAAAGCGGGCTGATTTTATAATGATTGATCCCCAATGTCTTCATTTACAGCCACACGAGCATGTGATGTCCCATCTCGTTTATGCGCTGAAAGGGGCCGACGTTCAAGATGTTTTTGTCGAAGGAGCTCCCCTAATGCTCAACAAGGAATTAAAGACATTTGATGAAGAGAAATTGCAATTTGAAGCGAACGCTCACTATCAGCGAATTTGCGAAAAACTAAAATAGACCAGATGAGTTCCGGTCTATTTTAGTGGGTGTGGGCTTGGCAATTTTTTATTGTTTTTGCAGTTGGTTGCAGTCATCGTCTTGAAAACAGCTAGGGAATTGGGTCTCCCTTACAGACGGAGCAACCATTTGTGTACAAAAAGCTGAGCTTCGTTTGCTTAACGCAACAGATTTTTTGTAATGCTGAAACCATTTGGCAGTTGATACGACTGTTCGCATAACCATTCGTTCCCCCTGAATTGAACAACATACGGATGTAGGGCTGCGTGTATGTCATTGGTTAGCTTACAATTAGTATGACCGTTTGCTACATCGCTATGATTAGTAATGAATGAGTACAAGGATAACTTTTAACAAGGGAGGATCCACCATGAATAGCAAAGTGGAGCTAATCTCAACTGTGAAAATAGACAAAAGCAAGGATCTGTATAAAATTGTTGATGCGTTGAACCGTACGTTAAAGGAAGATGACTTAATGTTTGGCTTATCGCTGGATAAAAAAGATGAGGAAAAAATGGTGTTTTCGATCTATCGTACATAAACGTAGTGAACGCTGTTAAAAAGGGGACAATCTAAATGAGGAAATGGCTTATTTTAATCGGAATCGTACTCTTTTCCGCCATTATTGGAGCAGGAGCATACGGGTACACTGTCATTAAAAGCCCGTTTAGTGAAGACGAGGAACAAGCGGTTCAGCTTGTGTTGAGCGAAGGCTATTTAGCCACCGTAAACGATGCATCTTATTACCATGGTTCTGACGCTTATCAAGTCATTCATGGATTGGATGAAGATGGCGAGGAACGCATCGTTTGGGTCGGTCCAGATGATCAGGTGATCTCAAAGAAAGCTTCAGAAGGGATCAGTGAGGAAGACGTTCGTGCGATCATCGAGAGGGAGCTTGCTGTTCGCGAGTTGGTGGCCATCCGCCTAGGAGTTGAAAACGAGCACCCCGTTTATGAGGTCACATACTATGATGAAGAGGGCCGATTGTCGTATTATTATGTGTCTTTTTATGATGGCACATTCATTAAACGATACAGCCTAAGGCCGTAATCCGGAGCGGCACGAAATAAAAGTAGCAATTTTACGTAACCAATCGCAGAAAAGGCGAAAGATTCACAAGAAAAGCACTTGAATTGTCCGTTTATCCGGTCTATAGTAAGAGAAACAGATGAAGACATGGGAAGGAGAACGTAACAGATGGAGTTAGCTAAGCGAGTTTCTACCTTGACACCGTCATCAACATTGGCGATTACAGCAAAGGCAAAAGAGTTAAAGGAGCAAGGGCACGATGTGATCGGATTAGGAGCAGGGGAGCCGGATTTTAATACTCCTCAATACATTATTGATGCTGCGGTACGATCCATGGAAGAAGGGCATACGAAATACACCCCATCTGGAGGCTTACCAAAGTTAAAGGAAGCTATTATTGAAAAGTTTAAGCAAGATCAAGGGCTTACATATACAGCGAAGGAGATTATCGTCGGTACAGGGGCGAAGCACGTTCTCTATACACTGTTCCAAGCGTTGTTAAATGAAGGCGATGAAGTGATTATCCCATCTCCTTACTGGGTGAGCTATCCAGAGCAAGTGAAGCTTGCTGGAGGGGAACCTGTGTTCGTGGAAGGGAAAGAATCGAACGACTTTAAGTTAACACCAGCTCAGCTTGAGCCTGTTCTTACAGAGCGAACGAAGGCGATTATTATTAATTCACCGAGTAATCCAACAGGCTCTTTATATACGCAAGAGGAGTTAGCAGCGTTAGGGGAAGTGTGCCTTAAGCATAATGTCCTTATCATCTCAGATGAAATTTATGAAAAGCTTGTATATGATGGAGCAAAACATACATCGGTTGCGGAAATTTCCCCACAATTAAAGGAAAACACAGTCGTAATTAACGGTGTTTCCAAATCTCACTCGATGACAGGCTGGCGGATCGGGTACGCGGCAGGACCGGAGGCGCTCATTCAAGCGATGACCAATCTCGCGAGCCACAGTACATCCAATCCAACGACCAGCGCTCAATATGGAGCGATTGCCGCTTACACTGAGGATGATGGATCTGTCGAGAAGATGCGAGTAGCGTTCGAGGAGCGACTCCACACGATTTACGATAAGCTTGTGGCGATTCCTGGTGTATCGTGCGTAAAACCTAAGGGAGCATTTTATTTATTCCCGAATGTAAAGGAAGCTGCAGCATTAACAGGTCACGAAACGGTTGACGACTTTGTGAAAGTCTTGTTAGAGGAAGAAAAAGTCGCCCTCGTACCTGGCTCAGGGTTCGGTGCACCTGACAATGTTCGTTTATCCTATGCAACGTCACTGGAGCTATTAGAAGCAGCGATCGACCGAATTTCCCGCTTCGTCGAAATGAAACGCAGCAAATAACGAAGAACGACCATACTCATGGGGTGTGGTCGTTTTTTACTCCGATTAAGCTACGCTAAGGTCTACATCAAGGCACTAAAGACAACAAGAAAGGCAGACTAAGAACTTCACGTCCGTATAACAAAGAGCTCCAAAAAAATGAAGGTCAGCTTTATTACACAAGTCTTCAACTTCTACACAATGGTAGTCATTGACTTCAATTTTTCCAGAAGTATATAATGGACGTTGGTATACATATGAACCATGGAGGGAAAGACGTGAAAACTACGATTGCAAAGATCGGACAGTATGTTGATCAAGAGGTGACGCTAGGCGCTTGGCTTGCGAATAAGCGATCCAGCGGTAAAATTGCGTTTTTACAGCTTCGAGATGGGACAGGTTTTATTCAAGGAGTGGTTGTCAAAGCTGAAGTTGGAGATGAATGGTTTCAAAAAGCTAAAAATTTAACTCAAGAAAGTTCCCTTTATGTAACAGGGATTGTCCGTAAAGATGAGCGTGCCCCATCTGGGTATGAGCTAACGGTCACTTCCTTTGACATCATTCACGAGGCGACCGATTACCCGATTACACCGAAAGAGCACGGCACGGAGTTTTTGATGGATCATCGGCATTTATGGATTCGTTCTCGAAAACAGCATGCGGTGTTGCGAATTCGAAATGAAATCATTCGCGCGACCTATGAATTTTTCCATGAGAACGGCTTTGTCAAAGTTGATCCACCCATTTTAACGGGAAGTGCTCCAGAAGGAACGACTGAACTGTTTCATACAAAATATTTTGATGAAGATGCGTTTTTATCGCAAAGTGGTCAGCTGTATATGGAAGCTGCAGCACTCGCATTTGGACGGGTTTTTTCGTTTGGGCCAACATTCCGAGCAGAAAAGTCAAAGACGCGCCGCCACTTAATTGAGTTTTGGATGATTGAGCCGGAAATGGCGTTTGTTGAGTTTGAAGAAAGTTTGGAAATTCAAGAAAATTACGTTGCATACATCGTTCAGTCTGTGCTGAAACATTGCGCAATTGAATTAAAAACGCTTGGGCGGGATACTTCTGTTCTAGAAAGCATTCAAGCGCCGTTTCCACGGATTTCATACGACGATGCCATTAAGTTCTTGCATGAAAAAGGGTTTGATGATATTGAATGGGGCGATGACTTTGGGGCGCCACATGAGACGGCGATTGCTGAACATTTTGATAAGCCCGTGTTTATTACCCACTACCCAACCTCGCTAAAACCGTTTTATATGGAACCTGATCCTAACCGGGATGATGTGGTTCTTTGCGCCGATCTAATCGCTCCAGAAGGATATGGAGAAATCATCGGCGGTTCACAAAGAATCTCGGATTATGATTTGTTGAAAAAGCGGCTTGAAGAGCATGACCTTTCGCTCGATGCTTATGCGTGGTATTTAGATTTGCGTAAATACGGGTCAGTACCGCACTCTGGCTTCGGTTTAGGTCTTGAGCGAACCGTCGGCTGGATTTCCGGCGCTGGACACGTACGAGAAACGATCCCGTTCCCTCGTCTTTTAAACCGCTTGTATCCGTAAATCTGGGCAGCCTTTGCCCAGGTTTTTCTTTTTCCATAAATGATAATCAATTTCCATTAAGCCTTGGCGGTGAGGAACGTTTTCTAACATGATTGGGACATAGGTTACGCAAAAAACGGAAAACTCATGATATAATAGCCAAGAGGTGTTTCGACATGTATCCATCCATATTGACAAAGTGGTTAGAAGCAGGAGCCCTTTCCATTCCGAAATTGCTCATGCACCATTATCGCCAATTATCATTAGATGAGCAAGAACTCGTCGCTCTTTTACATATTCAAACGTTTATTGAAGAAGGAAGCTCTTTCCCAACACCCGATGATCTAGCATCTAGAATGTCACTAGCTAGTGTCGAATGCTCCAAGTGTTTAAACGGACTCATTAAAAAAGGCTGTTTGGCTCTTGAAAAGCGATCTGATGAAGAAGGTGTTATTTATGAACAGTTTTCACTATCCCCTCTATGGGAAAAACTTGCAGAGTTAGTGGCACGTGAAATAAAGCAATTAGAAGAGAAGCGCGGCCAGGAAGAAGAGATGACCCTCTATCGTTTATTTGAGCGTGAATTCAGTCGTCCTCTTTCTCCCATCGAAGGGGAAACGCTATCGATGTGGATTGATCAGGATCAACATACTCCTGAGCTAATAAAAGCGGCACTCCGAGAAGCTGTCATTTCTGGAAAGCTCAACTTTCGTTACATTGATCGGATTTTATTTGAGTGGAAAAAAAACGGGGTAACAACTTTAGACCAAGCGAAAAAATATGGGGAGAAATTTCGTACTCGTCAAGACAATCGTCCGCAAGATGCCCCGCGGGCCAAAGCAAATGTGATCCCAACGTACAATTGGTTAGATCAATAAAGGTAGAACAACGCTAGAAAGGGAAGAATCATGTTAACTAAAAAACAAACGCAAGAGGCACTAGCGGTCATTGCGGACATGTATCCAGATGCAGAATGTGAACTGACCCATTCCAATCCGTTTGAGCTACTCATCGCCGTAGTTCTTTCTGCCCAATGTACCGACGCACTCGTCAACAAAGTAACGCCTCGGTTATTTGCAAAATATAAAACACCGGAAGACTATATAGCCGTTCCGCTTGAAGAGTTAGAACAGGACATCCGTTCGATCGGCTTATATCGGAACAAAGCAAAAAATATAAAAAAGCTCTGTCAATCCTTGTTGGAGCAATACGGCGGAGAAGTTCCACAAGATCGAGATGAGCTTGTCAAGCTTGCAGGGGTGGGGAGAAAGACGGCTAATGTCGTCGCTTCCGTAGCATTTGGCGTGCCGGCCATTGCCGTGGATACCCATGTAGAGCGAGTGTCGAAGCGATTAGGCATCTGTCGCTGGAAAGACAATGTGACACAAGTAGAACAAACCCTTATGAAAAAAATCCCGATGGATGAATGGTCGATTTCTCATCATCGTCTTATCTTTTTTGGACGTTATCATTGTAAAGCGCAAAACCCTCAATGCGACATCTGTCCATTGCTTGATATGTGCCGGGAAGGGAAAAAACGCATGAGACGGAGGGGGGCATCATGAGTGTCATTGTGATTCCGCGTCCTTTTCAAAGGGAGCCGTTTTTTCGGTCAGATGAGACAACCGTTGAACCAATGAAAGCTCCCTTTGAAAAGATCATTCAGCAAGTGCCATTTTATTTTGATCTAGAGGGAGCTTTAGCACCGTGGAATGAGCGTGAGACGTATGTTCCACTGCTTTTCTCTGTGTGGCAGAAGCTTCTACCAACACTTGAAGCCTGTTATGAAGATCGAGATGTTCAGCGGGCGAAAGGGCCGATGCTTTTAGCAACTGCAGCCTTTATTGATGCGTTATTTTGGACGAACGAACAGCCCGTAGAACGGCTGATCGGCGTTGAGGAAGATGCTAATGAGTTAGCCGTGAAGCCAGTCAACATTGAAGAGCGGCTCGCATTTTTATTAGCCGCTCCGAACAAGTATCATTCCTTTGTTCAATTACGAGCGATGATGGATGAACTGCGAAAAATGTATGCAAAATCGGTAGCCCTAGCGAAGGTAAAAAAGAGATAGCTTCGTGTGGAAATCAAAAGGTGGTGGAGAGAGATGCAGATGACAACGAGTCAACAAACGCGATCAGATGTGCTTACCTTTACGAGCGCCGAACAAAAACGCCGAGCGCTCATCGAAGAAAAACAAGCAAGTCATCGATATGACTTAGCTTTTTGTGGCCATTATTCCGCTGGAAAATCAACCATTTTAAACAGACTAATTGGTGCCGAGGTATTGCCGACAAGTCCGATTCCAACGAGTGCCAACATTATTAAAATCGCCCAAGGTCCTCTCGGGTTGAAAGTGGAAAAAAACAATGGGGAATTATCAACTTTTACCGGTGAAATCCCATGGGATCAAGTGCGGGAGTGGGGAATGAATGGAGAGGAGATCTCCAGTTTAACCCTCACACTACCTCTCCCCTTTTTAAATGAGACGAGCTGTATTTTCGATACGCCCGGAGTTGATTCAACAGACCCAACCCATCAGGCAGTGACGACCGAACAGCTTTACACAACCGATGGGATCGTTTATGTCATGGACTACAACCATGTCCAATCGGAAACGAACCTCTATTTCCTCAAGCAATTATCGGATGAGAAAAAGCCAATTGTGATCGTCATTAATCAAATTGATAAACACGATGAGCGAGAAGTTCCTTTTGCTACTTTTGATCAATCGGTAAAAGACGTGTTCCAAAAATGGGGCATCGAGTTTGAAACCATTTATTATACAAGCATGAAAGTAGCTAACCATCTATTGAATCAGTTTTCGACGTTTGCGGAAGATGTGAAGAAGCGTCTGTATTATAGTGATAGCCTGATTCCGTTCGCCAAACAAAGACTATGGCAAAGTTTTTATTATGGGATAGAACGCCGGCTTCGTGATGAATTAGAACAAACGATCGAAGCGATTCATGAAGAGATGAGCGCAAACGGCTATGACCCTGCCGTTTTAACAGAAAAGACCAAGCTGGAAGCGGAACGAGAGAAAGTTCTTCAACTGCCACAAACGTTGTTGGCTAAAGGGGAACAAGAGGTGTCAAAACTTTTTCAAAACGTCACTTTGTTTCCGTTTACAACGACAGATTTGACTAGGGACTGGCTGGAGAGCGTTCAACCGTCGTATAAAGTGGGGCTTCTGTTCTCAAAAAAGAAAACAGAAGCCGAGCGCGCGAGCCGTTTGCAGAAAGCTGTAGCAGATCTTCAGGACAAAGTAAAAAGTCAATTAGAGTTCCATCTACATCGCCTGTTTCAAGAACAGATCGACTGGGAACGATTGACGAATAAAGAGGAAGTGGAACGTGCTATTAGCGAAGTCCACTTCGAAGTAACACCATCGTTATTTATCGATCATGTCAAAATCGGGACGACGAGCCGGGAATATGTTTTTACGTTCACAAGTCAGCTCACTGATTTAATCTGTAAGCAGCTAAAAGCAAAAGCGCTTGTCGTTTTCCAGAAGCAGCAGGAAGGAATCAAGGCTCATGTTCACGAACAACTGGAGCAACTAGAGGAAAAGCTTGCCACCCTTCAAAACGTCAAAAGCTATGTGGATAAAATCGAGGAAGCGGAGCGCTCTTTTCAAAAGCAAAAACAGCATCTCATGGAGGAAGCGGAACGCTATGACGATCAAGGACAATATGCAAAAGCATTAGCAGTGGTGAAGAATCAATCAAACGAGAGCATAATGAAAGAGCAAACGCCGTTTTATGGTATTCGCTTACCGAATAAAAGTGTCATTGCTGATGCTCTTGAAGAGCCTATAAAAGAACAGGATGTTGTCTTCCGTGAAGATGAGACGAAGGAATGGATAGACCGGTTGTACCAAGCGATCGAAAAGTACGACACAGACGGTCATCCATTGCACCATGAGATGAAGAAGCTGCTGGAGCGAATGGAGCGTTACCATCAACAGCAATACGTCGTTTCTCTGTTTGGTGCTTTTAGTGCGGGGAAATCTAGCTTCGCCAATGCGTTACTAGGGGAAGCGGTGCTACCGGTTTCACCGAATCCAACGACTGCTACCGTGACAACCGTTTGCAGGCCAACAGATCAATATGCTCATCGATCCGCTATCATTAAAATGAAAAATCGAGCAGATCTAGACGAAGAAATTCAAGCCGTTGCAGATCAACTCGATTTAAAGCTCAGCTTGAAAAACATCCAATCTTGGAAACCAAAACGGATGCAAGTGGCGACAAATCAACAACGTTCGTACGTTAATTATTTATCGACTTTGCAAGCATCTCTCAAGGATCAAGAGTGGACCCTCGGGTCAGAGCAAGTGATTGATCTGGAGGAACTCGCACTTTGGGTTGGGACAGAATCGCATGCGTGTCTCATTCAGGAAGTGACGTTGTACTATGATTGTGACTTAACGAGAGCAGGGGTTGTTCTCGTTGACACACCTGGTGTTAATTCGATTCACGGCCGTCATACGAATGTGGCCTTTACCCAACTAAAAGAATCGGATGCCATCTTTTATTTGACCTACTACAACCATTCGTTTTCTAAAGCAGATCAATATTTTTTACAGCAAATGGCGAAAATAAATGAGGCATTCCATGACGACAAGCTGTATTTTGTTATCAATGCAGCCGATTTGGCAGCTTCAGCCGAGGAGCTTGCAGGTGTCGTTTCCCATGTGAAACAGCAGTTGAAGGCCAATCATATGGAGTCACCACGCCTATTTTACGTCTCGAGCAAGCAGGCACTAGCCGCGAAAACGACAGGTGAGACATCCAATGAAGATGCGTCGTCGTTTCATCAATTTGAAACGATGTTTTATCAGCAGATGATCAATCAATTAAAAAGGATCAGCGCTCAGCGAATTGTTGAAGAAGCGGCTCTTTTTTGCGCCAAGCTAGGGGACACGCTTGCCTTCCTTCAAAAGGAAGAAGGGGAGCGAAAAACGAGAAGACAAGAGGTTCAGCAAATAGTGGAAATGCTCCGTGATGAACTTTTAACTTTAGTACCAACACAATCGTTACGGGAAAGCGAGCAGGAAGTAGCGGAACTATTTCTTTATTTGCGGCAGCGACTACGCTATGTGTTAGCCGATGAGTTTTCTCAGTTTGTCAATGTTACGACCGTTACCGGAGCAAGCCGTAAGCAGCAAAAAGCAGCGCTAACATCGGCGATTCAAGCGTGGAAGCGAGAAGGGGAGCAATACGTTCGGCAAGAGCTTGCAGCGACAACCGTCCGTTTGGAAACGGTCATACAAGGAAGAATGACCAAGTGGCAGGAGCAAATCATCTATGATTGGAAACGAAGCTTGCCCCATTTGACCGTTGATGCCTATGAACAAGAAGTGAAGGTCATCGTCGATTCTGATGTCAAACTACTACTTGAGGTGACCAGTTATGAAGCGTTTTATCCGTCTGCTCGAAGCTTTTTTGAAGAGGGAGGGTTGAAACGATTAAAAGAAACATTAGTAGATGACATGCTTGAAGTTGCAACAAAACAATTAAAGGAAGCGGAATGGGAATATTCGAATGCGATCGTTCAAGCGGTTCATCAGGCAAGTGAAGACGTGAAAAAACAGCTGGATGATGGGCTGAATCGGGAAATAACGAGAATCGACTCACTCATGAGCAGTGAAATAAAGCGCGAGATTACAGAACAACGAGATCAACTGCAAACGTTAATAGACGAGAGTGTGCGTTTGTGACATTGAAAAAACGGCTGCCATCCTGGCGAGCCGTTTTTTCGCGCTATTCCGTTTCTCCGTCCTGTTGTTCATCGTTTGGAGGGTTCGTAGCAGGTGGATCTGTTTCATCATCTTCATTGTCGTCATCATTGTCATTCGGTCGTCCGTCATTACCTGGACGGTTGTTATTTCCGTTTCCATTCCCATTGCCGTTCCCGTTGTTGTTACCTTCATTTCCGTTGTTTTGATCATTTCCTTGATCAGGGTCCTCTTCTTCGTTGCCGTCCTGTTGCTCTTCCTCGTCAGGCTCTGTCATTTCTTCCTCATCTGGCTCTTCTTCTTCTCCGCCTGGAACGGTTACTTTGACTTCGGCAGAGTTGCTTGTCACATTAGAATCGCTATCAGAGACGGCAGTGACACGGAAACGATAGGTCGTGCCTGGGGTTACGTCATCAACGATAAATTGCATATCTTTGGTCGTGTCGATCGTGTTAAAGCCACCATCGCCAACGGCCATTTCTAAACGGAAGGATACCTCATCGAGCTTAGACGCATCATATTCCCAGCTACCGATAATTTGTCCTGTTGCTTCATTGTAGTTTGCTGTCAGGTTTGATGGTCCTGACAGACGATCAAATTGTTCAGACACCCGGGTCGGTTCCGTTCCACGGACGAATAGCTCGTAAACAATTTCGCTTTGAGGCGTATGACTGCTCGGTAATAATCCCGTGCTTTTTTCAATGCCAATACGGACAACGGAGTTCGGCATTTCAAAGTCAGGGGTTTCTACTTTACTTGATACTTCTTCCATGACAGCTTTAAATATCTGCATGGCGATCCGTTGTTCCTCTTGACTTAGTAAATAGTTTTCCTCACCGAACTCAGTGAATCCAGTCCAAACAGCAGCTGTATACCGTGTCGTATAGCCTGCAAACCAACGGTCTGGAACAGCTCCACTAGGGAGGCCATATTTTTGCTGGATCTCTCGATCAAAGTTCGTTGTCCCCGTCTTACCTGCGAGAGGAAGACCTGGAATACTTGCGACTGTACCTGTTCCTGATTCAACAGCTGTTTTCAACATGTCAGAGATCATATAGGCCGTATAATCGCTCATCGCCTGTGTTGATTCTGGCGTAGTGTCAATGACGCGGCCGTCAGGGAATTCAATTTTACGAACAGTGTGTGGTTCGATATATTTTCCTCCGTTACCAAACGCCGCATAAGCACCAGCCATATCAAGGGTCGATACGCCTGTGTTAAACCCGCCTAACCCATAGGATTCATGCATTGGCTTTTGATCGATTTCGACGCCGATGCTTTCAGCAAATTCTGCTGCACGCTCAACGCCTACTTCCTGCAATGCTTTAATCGCAGGAACGTTGCGTGATTCAGCGAGCGCCTGTCGCATCGTCATGTTTCCTTTATACGCGCCATCAAAGTTTTTAAATTCCACTCCATTACTGTACTGATGCGGTTCGTCTTTAATGATTCGACCAGTCGACCATTGTAAATACTCAATCACTGGCCCATAGTCAAGAATCGGCTTAATTGTAGAACCTGGCTGACGTTTAATATCGGTTGCGTAGTTAAATCCACGTTGCACATTTGTATTTTCACGACCGCTACCGATCGCTTTAATTTCACCTGTTTGTGTGTCCACGAGGGTAATACCCGCTTGGAAGTCTTCTTTGTTCGGATACGTTTGAATAAACTCATCGGTTTGCAAGACTTTTTCTACGTGTTGCTGCGCTTCTGTGTCGAGCGTAGTGTAGATTTTAAGACCTGCATTGTACAAATCGTTAACGCTGATGCCTTCCATTTCCTCGACTTCTTTATGCACTTGGTTATAAAAGGCTTGGAATGGATAAGATTCTCGCTCTTGAACGTTTAACTGTTCAGCAATCGGAATCGAACGAGCCGCTTCAGCTTCCTCTGCGGTAATTTTTCCTTGATCCTCCATCATCGAGATGACAAGGTTCCGACGGCTTTCTGCGTTTTCAGGGTTGACGACCGGGTCATAAAAGCTTGGCCGACGCGGAATCGCTGCAAGCAAAGCTGCATCAGCAAGGGAGAACGAGTCGTCTGTGATCGATTTCCCGAAATAATATTGAGACGCTTGCTCCACCCCGTATACCCCTTGTCCGAGATAGATTTGATTTAAATACATCTCAAGAATTTGGTTTTTCGAATATTGTTGTTCGAGCTTAACCGCTAAATATTGTTCCTGAATTTTACGTGTAAGTGCTTTTTCGTTCGTTAAAAAAACGTTTTTGACGAGCTGCTGGGTGATCGTACTAGCCCCTTCAGCGCCAAAGCCGCTCGTAATGTTCGCAGCGATCGCTCCACCAATACGGCGAAGGTCAATCCCGAAGTGATCGCGGAATCGAACGTCCTCGACGGAGATGAATGCTTCCTCAAGCTCCTCTGGAATGTCTTGATAGTTGACTAGGATTCGGCGCTCAGATGTGTCTAATTGGGAAACAAACTCATCTGATTGATCAAAAATTTGCGCTCCTTGTGGAAATTGAAGCTTTTCAGGATCAATTTCCGGCGATTGTGCGATGATGGCAAAGACGGTAATACCGCCTGCAAGCATGATCGCTCCAAAAAGAAGGATAAACGCAATAAACAGCTTTTTCAATATTCCTCTTTTCGGCTTGCGGCGATCGTTCTTTTTCTTTTTCGCTTGTCGCCGCCCTTGTCTTGTATTTGCTTCATTTGACATGATTGACTCTCCCTTTCTCCTAAAAACTTATGAGAAGTACACTTGATCAACCACATGTAAATAATCAACACGTGGATGATATCCTATTTTAATTAAATGTCCGTAACTGTCAATATAGGACTTTGGAATGGATTTCCGCTTCGTTTCTTTCGTTTCAAAAGCCTTTATAACATGGGACGCGTCGAGAAGATAGGTTTCATCAAACGTTGTAAATCTTACGATAACAAAGCAGATCCCATCTTGGGCGAGCACTTTTTTCATATGTTCCATTTGATGCTCATGAAAGTTTTGAATCGGAAAGGATGTTTTATTCCGTGTTTCTTTCGCTTCGAAATCAAGATACTTTCCGCGGTATACACCGTTGTAATCCGTTGTTGACGGCTGTTTAAAGTAGGCTTCTTTGATGACAGCCGCACTTCGCTTTGGATAATCGACGTTGACGATTTGAACAGGCGTCGGCTTTTTATGGATAACCGCTCGGCCATGGGTTAAATAGTAGCTGTTTGTTTCGTTAATGTCGGATTCGAGCGTCATGCCGCGATTGCTATAATCGATTTTTTTTCGTTTATGAGTCGAAGAAGCTTTAGCCGGCTGAAACGGTCTTCCGTTCGGATAACGAATCGTCAAAAGGATCACCAACCTTTCTGAAACAGCTTCATGCATGAAATGATGGCTATATGCACACACTAAGACCATCAATCTTATATATTCTATCACATTTAATCGGCAAATCTTGTCGATAATCTTGAAACTTTATGGCGAAAAAAGGAGAAGCCGATGAATTCATGCTGCAAAGATTGGATCATCCGTGTCATTCGCGAAGAAACGGAATACTTGAACGCTGATAATGTGAGCCGGACGATGGCTTATCAACGCTTTTTTCAAAAGTATCCTGAAATTCGCTGGGCGTTTTTAGCTAGTATGGTGTCGCGAAATGCTGGCTATCATATGACGGATTTAGAAAGCAAATGGTTTCAATTTCTTTTAAATCCGTTGATCCGAAAGCAATTATTTCTTACATACGAACGAGCCAACTGGGCGATTTTCCGCGATGCTTATCCGCAATTAATGATTTATGAATGGTCAAAACGGTGGGGGCAACCTTTTTTTCATTGGTTAAAAGAGTTTCAAGTGTCACCTTTCATGATGAAAGAGTGGAGACATTTTTGGCGACAAGGAAACATGGATCGTCTCTGTGCAGCGCTCATCATAAACGAACAAAATGTGATACAAAAACCGGTCATTGAAGAACCTTCGCTTAAGAAAGCGGTCTTTCGTCGTCTTCCCTTCTATTTACAGGAGCTTGGACACTTCGGACATGTCTTATTGCCAACGAAGGATGGGTCGTTATTCGGTCTTTATACTCGCCAATTTCAAAAGGTTGATGCGCGAATCTGGTTAGGGAAGAAGTTGGCGGGACTATTGTTTCATCCTGAAGTTTATTCAGGCGTTGCGGCCTTTGCTTTTTCAACGGAGCATACAGGGTCTCGCGGTGACTATTTACGCTACGGTTCATGGAATTCAGGCAATACGAGCCCACTTCTACGACTCACGCATCCAATCATCTCCCATCAATCGGCCACTTCAAGCAGATGGAATGCGACAGTGAAAGATCTCAATAAATGGATGGCGCCGATTGGGGTCACGAAACCTATTGACCATATGCCGTGGGTGAAGAAAAAACAGACCGAGCTGTTTCTTCTTTATTCTGTTAAAAAGAAACTAAGGCATGTAATCCCTTATGAAACAAGCCCCCATTAAGCCTATCAGCTGGCTTAAAAAGGGGCTTGTTTTTACTCTACTGGTCGATTTGGTCCTGTCAATTTTTTATCACCGTATCCGGGAGCTTGTTTGTTCTGTTGGGAATCCGGTGCTTTATCCTGACGTTGTCCTGTTTGGCGCTGAGCCATCTCCTTCACCTCCAGTCCTAAGGTTGGTGTTAGTATGAGCCTTTCTGACAAAAACAAACAAAGATGCGGAAAATCCTCAATTTCTTTACGTACATTCGTCGATTCCCACTTTCTTTGCCGAATGATTACTAGTTTTGTCAACGAGACAGGGATCTGCCTGTTCATTAAGAATAAATCTAGCAACGAATTGTTTGTAGGAGGGATTTTTTTATGGCAGTACAGTGGAAGACGAAAGAAGTTTCTGAACAGCTTGGGGTTAATCCAACGACAGTGCAACGATGGGTGAAGTTTTTCGGAATCCAATGTGAGACAAATGAACACGGACATTTGCTGTTTGAAAAAGAACATCTCACCGTGTTGAAAGCCATTCAAAACCAGCTTAAGTCAGGAAAAAAGATGAGAGATGTAGTGATTGAAGAGAATGAGCAGCTCATTCAAAAGCCTGAGACGCAACCGATGGTAGCCACGGAACAATACGAACAGCGGACGAAACAATTCATGGAAAAAATAGCGGAGCTAGAAAAGCAGCTCTCACAGAAAGCGGACGATGTCGTGAGCTATCAAATTTTAAAACACCGAGCGGAAATCGATGAAATGTTTAAAACGCTTCAATCACTTGAATTACGAATGGCAAAAGTGGAAGAGCAGCTAGAAAAACAGCAAGAAGAATTTCCATTGGCAGCTGGCGACGTCCCGAAGCGAAAACGTTCGTTCATGCGACTCTTTAGCTTTTAACGTTCGATTCTTCCTAGTTCCCGCAACCTTTGCTACAATATGAGATGGGGGTGGCAGGAATGAATAGGGAAGATTTGGAGCAACTTGAAAAGCTAACAAGCCAACTTCGAAAACAAAATAATGAAGCTTATCATCACTATATCCATACGGTTCGAGGAGATGAATCGTATGAGCCAGATTTTTATGGGCAAGTAAAGCCATTTGCCGATTCAGTAAAAGAAAAAAGTGATGAATGGAAGCCCCTCGCTCTTCGTTACGTGAAACAATATGAACCAGATTACGTCTACCCTTTACAGGTGGAAAATACAGTTGAAAATCTGGAGATCATTTCGGTTCAATCGTTCTTTCTGAAGACGGGAAAAAAACGATTTGTCGAAATGATTAAATCCATTGATTTCATACTAGAACAATTAGAAGAACAAGTTCGTGTCACGAGAAAGGGGAAGGCACATTGAAACAGTATACTGTATCACTAGACTGGTTATCGGAGCACCTTGAGGGGGTAAAGGTCGTCGATTGTCGCTTTTCCTTACAGGATTCTGCAGATGGTTTACGCCGTTATCAGGACGGACATATACAAGGGGCGGTTTATTTTGACCTCGTGCACGATTTGTCAGGCACGGTCCAAGACCATGGTGGGAGACACCCTCTCCCAGAGGTGGATACGTTTTTAGAAAAAGTAGAGGCGGCAGGTATTGATCATGAGACGACAGTGGTTGCCTACGATGATGAGGGAGGACCATTCGCTTCACGCTTTTGGTGGCTGCTTCGCTATCTCGGCCACGAGAATGTCTATGTTTTAGATGGCTCGTTCTCCGAATGGCAAGCGGTGGGTTATCCCGTGGATCGAAATATCCCTATGTATGCAAAAACAACGATGGATGTTAAAGTGAAGCCGGAGCGCCTCGCGACCTATACGTACGTAAAACAGAACCTGTCCGACCCAGCTGTTCATCTAATTGATGCAAGAGAGCCTGCACGCTTTCTTGGAAAGGTGGAGCCGATTGATAAGAAGAAAGGCCACATACCGAACGCTAAAAATCGTTTTTGGCAGGACGGCTTGAACGGGAAGAAGCGAAAGAGCGCAAAGGAGCAGGCGGAGAGATTTGCTGATCTTCCGAAAGAGGATGAGGTCATTGTCTATTGCGGGTCAGGTGTAACAGCTTGTCCGAATGTATTAACCCTTGAGGAGCTCGGGTATAAACGTGTACGCTTATACGTCGGTAGCTGGAGCGATTGGATTTCGCACGATGAAAGTGAAATTGCTACGGGTGAGGAAGGGGAAAGAACACGTGACAAGTGAACGGTCGCGTGTTCTTTTTTACTTCTTTAATATAAGGATAAGAGAGATGCAATCGCTTCTGGCATTTAAGAGGTGCGGTGCTCAATTTTGCGGTGGGGTAAGCACCAATTGTAGTGAACGGATAGCATTCGTAAGAAAACGACTAATATTATAAGAAAGCCGATCCCGATTGGTCCGGAAACGATGTTTAGTCCGATCGCCGCACCTGCGAGCATCGCCCAGCCAATGTAAATTTCTTTTGACAAAACGAGTGGCTTTCGGCGAGCAAGCATATCGCGAACAATTCCCCCACCAGCTCCCGTGAGAGCAGCAGCGACGATGACGGCACTTAATGGATGATCCATGCTCGTCGCAAATAGTGCACCTTGAATCGCAAAGGCAGCAAGGCCGATGGCGTCAAATAGCAGTCCGAACTTTAGCCAATGGTTAATCCATAAGTTCGGCAGGAAGAAGGCAATCGTCATCACAATGAAGGCGATCGTAAATAACGTTCCTTGCTCCCAAAGAGCGGAGACAGGGACGCCGATCAACAAGTTGCGGATCGCGCCTCCACCAAAAGCGGTGACAAATCCTAAGATGTAGACACCCATTAGGTCAAAATCTTCTTCCATTGCGACGATGACACCGCTCAATGCAAAGGCGATCGTCCCGATGACATTTAACACGTCCCAAGCCATATGTTGTTCTCCTTTTCCGTGATGGCAGCAAACACACTATACCATAGCTTCGTTGTTGAATGAAGGGGGAATTAGGCAAGAAAACGATTACCGAGGAGCAGAATGTGGGCATTTGCTAGCGGCTGCTATTGTCTGAACGTTTAAAGAAAACTTGGCGATTCCGAGCCATACTGGCACTTTATACAAACGAAGGTTTCATGCGTGCAAATGTAAAAAAAGATCGACGTTGTCCGCCGATCTTTCCGTTCGATTACCCATTATCTCTAAACATGTAAAAGATCATGACAATGATTGTCACAAAGGACAATCCCATTAAGACAGGTGTTAAAATTGTCGGTTCTGCAGCCGCTGCTTCTTCTTCTCCGTGACCGCCACCACCTGCAGCAAGCACAGTCGAAACCGGTACGAGCAAAAATGTAAAAACAAATGCAGGAACCAAAGCTAACCATTTTGCCATGTATCACTAACCTCCCCACGATCCGTTGCTCATTTTCTGCTAGCAACGGGAATGGTCATTATGTACGTATCGTCTCTATTATAATTTTCTAACTCGCAATAATCAACTCCATTCAGTTACAAGCTTGTGAAAACGCTTTTTCAAATCAGTAAAGCAGACGATCCGCTTCCAAGGGTTCGCAAATAACAGTCCGTATGTTAAGATGATGATATTGTAAGGAAACTCGAAAAAAAGATTAAGGCTGTATAGTGATGGAAAGGATAACCGAACATGGGAAAGATTCAAATTGAAGATATCATTATTGCTAACCAGACGTTAAAAGATGTCGTTGTCCATACCCCTTTGCAAAAAAACCAAGTACTCTCTGAGCGCTATGAGTGCAACGTTTATTTAAAACGGGAGGACATGCAAGTGGTTCGCTCGTTCAAAATCCGCGGCGCGTTCCATCAAATTTCCAGCATTCCGAAAGAGGAATTAAACAACGGGGTCGTCTGTGCCAGTGCAGGAAATCACGCACAAGGTGTTGCGTATTCCTGTCACACGTTGCAAATTCCGGGGAAAATTTTTATGCCGACGACGACGCCACGGCAAAAAGTAGACCAAGTCAAATTCTTCGGTAAGGAATATGTGGAGGTCATATTAACAGGGGATACGTTCGATGACTCTTTTAACGAAGCGAAAGAGTACGGAATAAAGCATAAAATGACCTTTATCCATCCATTCGATCAAGAAAAGATTGTTGCAGGTCAGGGAACCGTTGGGATGGAAATCATGAACGATATTGACGACAACATTGATTACTTGTTCTGTTCGATTGGTGGAGGCGGCCTTATTAGTGGTGTTGGAACATACATTAAAAGCATTAGCCCGCGGACGAAAGTGATCGGATGTGAACCGGCCGGAGCGCCAGCCATGAAGGAATCACTTAAGCAAGGGAAGGTTATCGAGCTTGAAAAAATCGACAAATTTGTCGACGGCGCAGCCGTAAAAAAGGTCGGAGAAATTCCTTTTGAAATTTGCCAAAAAATTCTGGAAGATATTGTTCTAGTACCTGAGGGAAAAATATGTACAACCATCCTTAACCTCTACAATCAAGATGCGATCGTAGCGGAGCCTGCAGGGGCGATGCCGATTGCTGCACTCGACTTTTTTAAAGACGAGATCAAAGGAAAGACGGTCGTCTGTGTGTTAAGTGGTGGAAACAACGATATTGGCCGGATGCAGGAAATGAGGGAACGCTCATTGATCTATGAAGGATTACAGCATTACTTTATCATCCAATTTCCGCAACGAGCTGGGGCATTGAAAGAATTCATTCTTGATGTTCTCGGTCCAGATGATGACATCACTCGGTTTGAATATACAAAGAAAAACAATAAATCAAATGGCCCCGTATTAATAGGGATTGAGCTGAAATGTGATGAGGACTATCATCGTTTAATGGATCGTCTCAACAAAAAAGGCTTTGAATATCGTGAAATTAATAAAAATGAGAGTTTGTTTAACCTGTTAATTTGACAGGGGATAAAGACGCTTCGGTCATAATTCGAGGCGTTTTTTTCGTAAGTAAAGAAAAATTCCGTTTATTACCTAGTGTTTAGATAACGCAGGATTGAATAAAAATGAGGGTTTCAATCGCTATCGATCATTCGTTTCTTCAAAATGACGGAAAAAGGACGATAAAAAGAGTGAACACGTATGTGAAGGGGAGATTGAACATGAGTCAAGACTTATTACAGACAGGAACGAACGAACTAGAAATCATCATCTTTACAGTAGGAAAAGAAACCTTCGCCATGAATGTCATGAAAGTGCGGGAAATCATTCAACCGATTCCTGTAACATCTGTTCCGAATAGCCATCCCCACGTGGAAGGGCTTATCCGACTCCGAGATGAAGTGCTTAGCCTTGTAGACCTATATAAAGTGCTAGGAGAACTGCGAGCAGAAGAGGCGACTGAAGATAAATTTATTGTCGGTGAGCTTAACCGGATGAAGGTCGCATTTCACGTTGAAAAAGTCTCGAACATCCACCGGATTTCATGGAGCGATATTGAAAAGCCGACCGATCTTTCTCAAGGACTAGAGGGGCTCGTAACAGGGGTCGTTAAAGTCGATGACAAGCTTATCCTCTTACTTGACTTCGAAAAAATCGTTGTTGACATCAATCCAGAAACAGGAATCCACCCTCGCCAAATAGAAGGGCTTGAGAACAAAAACCGCAGCACTAAAAAACTAGTTATTGCTGAAGATTCTGTCATGCTTCGGAAATTGTTACATGATACTCTTACGGCTGCAGGCTATGAAAAGCTTACCTTTTTCGAAAATGGCGAAGAAGCATTTGCGTATCTAAACCATGAAAAAGAGGAAGGCACGCTGTTTGACAATGTTGATCTCGTCATTACAGATGTGGAAATGTCACAAATGGACGGCCTTCATTTAACGAAGAAAATAAAGCAAGATGAAGTTATGGGCAACGTTCCAGTCGTTATTTTCTCATCACTCATCACGAAGGACCTCTATTTTCAAGGGGAATCGGTTGGAGCAGATGGACAAATCAGCAAGCCTGAAATCGCCCAATTGGTAAAGTTGATTGATGAGCTATTACATGTATAATAACAGTACATGGAGTAGAAGTTTGAAATACATATAAAGGATGTAGGCGATGGAATTTCACTTTTTTGGAACAGGGTCAGGCGTTCCTTCCATTGAGCGCAATGTGAGCGCGTGTGCTGTACGGTTTTTACAGCAACGTGGCAAGCAGTGGTTATTTGATTGTGGTGAGGCGACACAGCACCAAATTTTGCGTTCCTCGATCGCGTTAGGAAAAATTGAGCGAATCTTTATTACCCATTTACACGGGGATCATATTTTTGGCTTGCCGGGTTTGCTCGGCTCCCGTTCGTTTCAAGGGGGAGAGAACCCGCTGTTCCTCTATGGACCTAAAGGTATACGATCCTTCGTGGAAACGGCTCTACAAGTATCAAATACCCATGTGAAGTATGAACTGACCATTGAGGAGTTTTCAGAGCCTGGTCTGTTGTTTCATGAGGAAGGGTTCAAGGTCGAAACAATTCTTCTCGATCATGTCATGCCTTGCTATGCGTTTAAAGTGACAGAAGATGACCGTCCCGGCGAACTGCTCGTCGATCGGTTAAAAGCAAAAGGTGTGCCACCTGGACCGCTTTACCGGAAAATTCAACAAGGGGAAACCGTTGAACTGCCAACTGGTGAACGCTTGGAAGCGAACGCTTTTTTAGGTCCACCAAAACGGGGGCGATCATTTGTGCTTGCGGGCGATACGCGGCCAGTCAAAGAGTTAATCCCGTTTGCTAAGAACGTCAATGTTCTTATTCATGAAGCGACCTTTTTAGACGATAAAAAGGGGCATGCCCACGAGTATGGACATTCTACGATGGCTGACGCAATTCAATTAGCAAAGCAGGCGAATGTGGATCATCTAATTCTTACCCACATTAGCTCCCGTTACCATGATATGAGTGATGAACTGCAAAAGAAAGCGCAAAATGCGTTTGCGAATGCAGTTGTAGCCCATGATTTTTACGTGTTTCACCTGCCGGTTGCAAAGGGATAAATGGCAAGATAACAGGGTATAGTAAGGGCATTCCCAAGTACGAAGGAGTGTCTAACTATGACGGTGCGTGAACACTTTTTTAACATGTTGGAAAAAGTGGACCAAACGTTATCAGAAGTCGAAGAGCAATTTGAAGACGGTTTGCGGGTGGGCGCATACGACGATGTCGCCTACCATGAAGCCCAACTTCGCTTAGAGCAGTTAAATCAGGAGCTCGAAGGGATTGTCAAATCAGCTACACCAGAGCAAAAAGAGGAACTCGAACGAGCGGTGCGGCAAATTCGACAGCTCGAAAACCGAATGATCTTAAAGCGATAAATGAGCAGGGAGCGGTTTAAAACCCGTTCCTTTTCCGTTTTAGCCATCTTTCCGTGTAAAATGGTAGGTTCTTCATAAGCTTTTTGTTACAATATGAGGGGAAGCATGAATGTGGCGAGATGAGGAGGTTTCGTGCTAGTGGGAAGCAAGGCACCTGCAGCTGCTAACACGCATGGGGTATACTTTCACTCACCGTTATGTGGGACGTGCAAAGTGGCAAAGCGGATGATCAAAGTGATGGAAGAAACGTTTCCTCATTTTGAGATTAGGGAAGTAAATATTAATGAAGAGATGGCGCTAGCTCACTCTCTCAAAGTAACGAGCATTCCTTGCTTGATTATTTTTCAAGAAGAGCGTGAAGCGGAGAGATTGTACGCATTTCGCTCGTTAGAACATTTATATACGAAACTAAAACCGTACACGGTTGTGGAGCGATTACATAAATCGTTTCGACTCGACCAAACGAAAGGGGATTAAAACGTCATGTCTATGCATTATGAAGATTATATGCGTCAAGTGGTTGAACCGATGAGAAGAGAATTAACCGAACGCGGATTTAAGGAGTTATTAACACCTGAAGAGGTTGAGCAATATATGGAATCGGCTGAAGGCACGACCCTCGTTGTCATTAATTCCGTCTGTGGCTGTGCGGCAGGGCTAGCCCGTCCGGCGGCAGTTACTTCTCTTGCTCACGATAAGCATCCAGATCATCTTGTGACCGTTTTTGCGGGTCAAGAGAAAGAAGCAACCGCTAAAATGAGAGAATACCTTGCGCCAAATCCACCATCCTCACCATCGATGGCCCTATTTAAAGGAAAAGAGCTTGTCCATTTTATCCCACGGGAAGAGATTGAAGGGGCGGAGCCAGAAGCTCTCATCCGTCGTCTGGCTATGGCGTACAACGAACATTGCGAATAATCGGTGTGTGACCGCTATGAAAGCACCGCTGTTTTCTTTAAAAGATGGTCAGACAGGAAACATCCTTCGTCTAGAGGACGTCAAAGGACAAGTGGTTATGCTCACGTTTTGGGCTTCGTGGTGCCCAGATTCGCAGCGAGATTTAGAGCAAAAGTGGGAGCTCTATAAACAAATGGATAAGGCAAAATTGGCGTTTCTGACGATTAACGTCACAGGTCGTGAGGGAAGATCAGACGATGGGATAGCCTATGCAAAAGAGCATGGTTATGATTTTACGATTTTGTTAGATGAAGGGACGACCGTATATGACCAGTATCGCTGTATGGGCGTACCGACAACGTTTTTGCTAGATGAAGAGCTAAACATAAAGTACCGCTATTCAGATAGAGCAGCATTTATGGAGATCATGCAAGGATTGTCAACGCTCTTGTAATGGAAGTAAGAAGGGAGCCGAGAGAACATGAACATTCAATCAATTGAACCAACACCTAGTCCAAATACGATGAAATTAACCCTTGATCAAACGTTACCACAAGGAAAAAGCAACAATTACACGTTAAAAAATAAAGAGGAGGCCCCTCCTTTTATTCAAAAGCTATTTGAGATTGAAGGCGTTAAAGGGGTATACCACGTGGCCGACTTCTTAGCGATCGAGCGAAATGCAAAAGTCGACTGGAAAGTGATCCTGCCAAAGGTACGTGCCGTTTTCGGTGACGAAACAGGTGACGGGTCACAAAAAGAAAAGCCAGAAGTTCAAGAAGGCTACGGGGAAGTCCAAGTATTTTTACAACTATTTAAAGGCATCCCGATGCAAATAAAATTGTCAAATGGGGAAGAAGAAGTGAGAGAAGGCCTACCGGAGCGGTTTGCGAATGCAGCATTTGCCGCCCAACAGCCAGATGATAACGTCGTTCTCGAGCGTAAATGGGTAGAGCAAGGAGTCCGTTATGGGGAATTGGCTGATGTGGCGAAGGATGTGGCGGAGGAAGTATTAGCTGCCTTCTCTCAAGAGCGGCTTGATCGTTTAGTGAACATCGCGAAAGGTCTGGTCGATAAAACGCAAGAGCAAACCGAGGAGCGGTTTCGCAAAGTAACATTAGCGGACATGGAGCAAGACGACTGGCGCGATCGCTATGCAGCCCTCGACAAAATGGATCCAACTGAAGAAGATCTCCCAGTCTTAGAAAAAGCGCTACAGGATGAAAAAGCGTCGATTCGCAGGTTAGCGACCGTCTACCTAGGAATGATTGAAAAACCGGTTGTGCTTCCTTTACTTGAAAAAGCATTGAAGGACCCTTCTGTTACGGTGAGACGCACGGCTGGTGACTGTATGTCTGATATTGGTGACCCTGCAGCGATTCCTGCGATGATTGAAGCGTTGAAGGATAAAAACAAGCTTGTTCGCTGGAGAGCCGCCATGTTTCTATATGAGGTTGGAGATGAGACAGCCATTGATGCTTTGCGGCTGGCGGAGGATGACCCAGAATTCGAAGTAGCGATGCAAGTTAAAATGGCGTTAGAGCGCATTGTCGGTGGTGAAGAAGCAAAAGGCTCAGTCTGGAAGCAGATGACAGAAGAGATGGCAAAAGGAAAGAACGAATAACGAGTCATCGAAGCGGCGCCACACATGGGCGTCGTTTTTCACAAACGATACGAAAGGGAGGATTCACATGGACAAAGAACATATTCTAGATCGGCTCCAAAAAGAGGGGCTTGATGATGTAATTGAGCTTTTAGAAGATGCTGAGAAAGGTGAATTAGAGGAGCTGGAACTTGTTGAGTCACTAGGCCTCTTGCGCGATGAGCATTTAAACAAAGAGGTATTGACACTTCTTCAATCATTAGGGGTCGAGCTCATTTACGTCAAAGATGAAGATGAATAAACATTAACGAACGAAGGAGGGAGGATTGTGCGCCCAGCACCTGAGCAAACGATTTCCAAAAAAGCATTACCTGTCTGGAGAATCCAGGCGAGCTTAAAAAGTATTTTGGTGTTACTTCTCCCTGTCGGTTATATGATTGCCCGATATTTCTTTGCTGGGCTCCCGCTCTGGCCACTTTGGCCACTACTGGCTCTGTTTGTCCTCTACGTCATCGTATCCGTTTTTATCTACCCAATTGTCCTTTGGCGCAAGTGGCGATATGACGTACTCGAGCAAGAAATTGACTTACAGTATGGCGTGCTTATTGTGAGACGCACATTGATTCCTATGACGCGCGTTCAACACGTTGATACGGAGCAAGGGCCACTATTACGAAAATATCAATTAGCAGCGGTCACCATTTCAACCGCTTCCTCTGTACACCGAATTCCTGCCCTTTCCCTTGAAGTGGCAGACCGGTTGCGAGACCGAATTGCAGTGCTAGCGGCGGTGGCTGAAGATGAATGAATTAAAACGTCTCCACCCTGCATCGATGCTTGTGTCGTTTATGATAAGTTTACGAGGAATGCTGGTGCCTTTAGTCGTTAGTTTCTTTTTAGGCACGAGCGCAACTGGCTTTCAATTTCAATACATATTTTATGGATTACTCATCTTCTCCTTTTTGTCAGGGGTCCTTGACTGGATCACGTTTCGCTACCGTTTGTCTGAACATGAATTGTATGTTCAACGGGGGATACTGATCCGAAAAAAACGGTATATTCAAAAACATCGCGTTCAGTCGATTGATGTGACGGCGGGAATATTTCAACGGTTATTTGGACTCGTAAAAGTGAAAATTGAAACGGCAGGCGGCGGGGCAGAGCCGGAAGTGGAGCTACTTGCCATTACAAAGCGGGAGGCCCAATTTCTCCGTGAGCAACTACTCGAAAAACGTCAGCTTTTAGAAACAGAATGGTTAGACGATTCTGATGAAGATGAGAAGGAAAAAGTTGCGTCAACGATTCCTTTGTTTACGTTAGGAAAGACAAGGTTATGGATTGCAGCGATCACTTCCAGTGGTATTGGCTTAACGTTGTCGGCCATTGGGGCGCTTTATAGCCAACTGCAACAATTCATACCAGACACTGTTTATGAGCAAACATTCGGCTGGTTTACGGCATCGAGTGTTTGGTTAGTGGTCATCGTTGCTTTTACGTTAACCGTAATCGCATGGGTCCTTTCCATATTAGCAACCATGAGCAAATATTGGAATCATCAAGTGCAAGCAGCGAAACAAGGAAGGGAGCTAATCATTACTAGAGGGCTTCTCGAAACCCGTCAGCTTACGTTGCAAACCAAGCGTGTAACAGCCGTACGACTCGTGTCGAACCTGTTCAGACAGCCATTTGGTTACACTTCTGTCTATGTGGAGAGCAAGGGGGGCGGATCAAGTGATGAGCAGCTGTCGACCGTGTTGTTCCCCCTCGTCCGCAAGTCAGAAGTGAATGGGCTTTTAGCCAAATGTTTGCCGGAATATCAACTGGAAGATCAGTCGATCATACCGATTCCAAAACGAGCCTTATTCCGATTCCTTATTCGAACGGTTAGCCTTCCTGTCATTGTGACAGCCCTTTTGTTTACATTCACCGACTATGGTTGGATTGGTATCGTCCTTATATTATTGGCAGTATGGCTCGGATATTCGCAATACAAAGTGGCTGGGTACTTTTATCGAGAGGATAAACTAGTCTTTCGTTATCGCCAATTAAGCCAAGTCCACGTGATCGTTCCTAAACGAAAAATTCAAATGTTCGAAGTGGCAACATCGGTCTTTCAACAGCGCCTGCGCTTATGCAGTCCGCTCGTATCTGTTCAATCGAGCATTGTCGGTAAGACGTTCAGTGTCCGTGACTTGGATCGAAAGGATGGGAACCGGTTGCTGGCATGGTTTTCGATCGAACAGCCGTCGGTCTCCTTTAGTGACCGGACTCCAGAAAGAGCCACCGATTAAAGTAAAACTCCTCTCACCACAAGCGAGAGGAGTTTTACTTACTTCATTTCGAAAATTCATTCGTGTATGTGGCGATGGATCGCGTGCCTTGATCGGTAGTAAACTCAAAACGATCATATACTTCGTCTTTGCCGTTTTTCACTAGCTTTCGATCGTAGTGATGTTGAACGACCAATAATCCGCTAGGGGTTAAATAAGAAAGGAAGTTTACACCAGAAAAGGCTTGAACGGGTTGATGATTCGATTGGAGCAACTGAAACAGCAATGAGTTATGACAATGCACCATTTGCTGATGAGTCACCCCATGATCAGCGAGCCCTTTTTCAAAGGCAAGTAGCGCTTGTTTCTCAAGTTCATTTCGCAAAATATAATAAGGATCGAGTTGAATTTTTTCTAAGCGAATGGCGCTGTTTTCACGTAAACGAAATTGCCTACCGCCCTTGGAAGTAAAAGTCTGATCTCCGGCATATTGAACAGGAATCCATCCGTCCTTTGTTTTCCATTCGAATTCAAACGGACAACCTTCCAGCTCAAGATGTTGACCTTCTCCATCAACTAAAAATGGTCGGTCATTTTCAATTAAACATGTGTAATAAATGAAACGGTCTTCTTCTTGAGAAGAGGAATTGGTCACTCCTTGTTGTTGCAAGTAATGATCAATGGCTTCAATGTGTTTTTGCCCTTGTTGTTGAGAGTAACGAAGGGCGGCGAGCGTCTTAGCAGCTGCTTGCTTGAGCGACGTTTCAAACGGGAGGCGATCTTCCTCTTCAGCTGCTGTCAGTCTGCTACCTGCTACTTCGACCAGTTCACCATTTTCATAGATCGGAAGAGGGGTATGGGCGCTTCCTAAATCAATGTGAGGAAATTGCACGACCTCACGAATTTTTACTTGCCCACGCCACGGTCTGCCCGGTTCTGCGATTACTTGTTTTAACTCTCCAATATATACACCCTGTTGTCCTTTATCGAGAATAACAGGTTTCCCTATTAATGCTTTTGCTTCTTTTCGATTCATGAGAAACCCTCACTTTTTTAAAATCAATGTTTTCGGTTCAAGGTTTGCTGAACGATTCGATTGACTTATTTTTTATGCTAATTGTATAAGAAAAAGGATAGGACTGCGACAAGCTTATTTTAATTAAAAGGGGTTACGTTCTATTATAAAAAGACGGACACGAGCTTTCAAGTAATCTACAGTCTACTAAAATAATGAAGAAGTCCCATCGCGCAAACCGGTAAATCCATTTGCAAATGCTTATACACTTTATGGTCATCAGTCACGCCGTTTTCCCTTAGGTGAGCAGTCACTTTATCCAACAGGCGATTGGCTAGTTTTTCTGGGCGTTCACCATGTAGATAGGCTGATTCCCCCAATGTCACAAACAGATCAAGCCAGTTTGCCAACTGCTTGTAGACTTCTGCTGGCTGATGAGACACGCCAAAATGACCAAAATAGATTCGTCCTACTTTGTAATTTTCAATTTTTTTAAGTGATTCGAGCATGGCACTAGGATCGAACTGGTTCGGTGATGTAGAGGGGAGAATAAATTCCAACCCATCTTGCGCTAAAGGTTCATAGCGTACCCCCAACGTATCACCTGTAAAAATACCATTTGTCTCTTCATCGTAAATACTCACGTGATGATTGGCATGTCCACGCGTATGCAAAAAGGTCAGTCCTTGAATCAGCGTATCGCCCTCTTCAACCGAGATCAATTTGCTTTCGGGAACTGGAATCACCGGATCAAATAGGGCATCAAAATGTGATCCGTATACTTGTCTAGCTCCAGTTATTAGACGGGAGGGGTCAAGCAAATGACGAGCTCCTTTCGGATGAACATATACATCCGCATTCGGACAATGGGAAAGGAGCAGTCCAACGCCCCCTGCATGGTCTAAATGAATATGAGTAAGAACGATGTGACGGATGTCTTTTGGATCAATCGTAAGTTGTTTAAGTCCTTTTAATATGTAAGGCACTGATTGACTCGGTCCTGTTTCAACAAGCGTTAATTCTTCTCTAAGCAATAAGTAACTTCCGGTGCGTCCTTGCAAATTGAGGTCAAATCCATCGATTAACATTATATCTTCTGCTACAGATTGTATTTGCCCCATCATAACCCCCCTCATTTACTCATTCGTGAAAACCTTTACAAATAGTGTAAAATGAAAAGGGGAGAAGCGCAATGGTCCATATCACCCAAGGGAAAGAGCCAGACGTGTTTCATGTCGTCTGACTCTTTTCATCCGTTATTTTTGATCGTAGCGAAGTTCGTTCAACCGTAGGAGATGCTCCATTCGTTCCACCCGCGCTTTTTCTAGCTCTTCGTTAAGGCTGATCAACGTGAGCTCCATTTTCGATAACGTGACAAACACATTTTCTTTTTGATCAAGCTGATGCTGTGTCGTAAGCGATAAGTAGGTCGTTAATAAGTTCGGAATGTCTTCACGAAGCATACGCCGAACAGTATGGCGCTCTTCAAAATCAAGCAATTGAAAATCGGGTACGAGCTTCTCCGTTTGAATGGCGATCCGTTTTAAACGACTTTCAAGCAATGGATCAAGGGCAAAATGGGAAAGCTGCTGGATAAATCGTTCCGTTTCTAGATGTAAAAGCTGTAAATCATTCTGGCTAGCAGCCGTCCGTTCTTGATGGCCAATCGTTAAAGCGGAAATCGAGGCTTCCTTGGAGGATTGAACGCCTAAAAATGCGTCATCCAGTCGATTGATATGGTAGAAAATTCCTTTAAATAAAGGGGATTCCCGAATTGATCGGACATGGGAGCGCCCATCTTTCATGTAATAGATGGAAGCTTCCTTCGTTTTTCCGATCCCATCTTTTGCCTTCACATATTTCCGATAACAGTCAATGAAAATTTTCTTTTTGACGGCGGCTGTTGAATATTTCGTATCAAACATCATAACGCGAATGTGCTTATGATTAAGCTTCACATGTATACGTCGCTCTTTATGCTTCCGGCGTACTGAGCGTTTCATGTTTTTTCCGTTTGACTGCTCAATAAGCTTCGTTAATATTCGTTCGGTATCGGCGATTAACTCCCGTGTGGCTTGGTCACTTATAATGTGCGAGTCAACTGGCTTCCGGGCGTTCGGTACAAATAGATGAAAGAAGGGCCACTCCTGAAGCATTTTCATCCGCCCACCTCCTCTCACTAACTAAATATGGTATGTTCATGATGAGGACGTTGATTTGCTTTCGATGAGCTTCGTTTTCATTTCCTTATTTAACGTATCTAACTCTGCAATGAATTTTTTACCGGATGAAACGATTCGTTCATTGGATTGTTCAGTTAATTCGATAGCAGCAAACACATCTTGGTACGCTTTTCTAAACGACTCGATCGCGATGGCAGGTTCCTCGAGCGTTTTTAATGTGTCCTCCGTATTTTTCTTCAACATTTCAGCATTAGACAACAGCATATTTTCCGTTGCTTCGTTCACGTTTTGTACAGCGTTGATCACTTTCTTTTGATTACCCAATGCTAGCTGGATAGAAGCAGTGACGGTGATGATGTTTTTCGTCATCGTAATCGCATTAAAAATCGCTTCCTCGAGCTTTTCATTATTTTCAACGATCAGATCGACAGACGCGAGGGATTGCTGTAAGACCATAATGGCTTGGGACATGTTTTTAATTCTAGAAATGACCTTTTGTTGTCCTTTTTTTAAAGCTGTCGGATTGTTTTTCCATTCCTCTGATGTCATTTCCGACTCAAGCATCGCATTAAGCTGCTTCCCCATTTCAATCTGCTCTTCAAGGTGGCTGATTCGTTCACGCGCTACTCCTTTTAACTGGGTGAGCATTAACGTATCTTCCTGCAATTTATCTTTTCCGGTTAACAAGGCTTCAATGATATTTTCCACCTGTGCTTCCACGGTTTTATATCGTTGAGCGTATTGCTCCATGGGACTACGCCCAAGAATTTTATTCACAAATTTTTTTACGGCTCCCTGTTTTAGGTGATCGGGTTCAAGTTGAGAAACCACTTCCTTCAGTTGGTGCAACTTTTGCGGAAGATGATTGTTTTCGTCATTCATCATCTCTTTAACCGGTCGCTTTAACGCTTCAAGGGATTCCCCAGCTTCCCGCTGCGCCTCTTCACCTAATCCACCGAGAGACTCGATGAGCTCGTCAAGGTTTGATGTCGATTTAAATTTTTGCAGCAATTCTTCACTCTCATGTTTAACTCGTTGTTCCATGTTTTCTTGTTCTGACATACTTATCCCTCCATCCACCACCAAATGGCGTGTTGCTATATTTACGTAGCAAATAAAATGTTGGTTGCAAAGGTGTTCTAATTGCAATAGATCTCCCTTTATTATGCAGGAAGGGACAAAACATGACAACAATCTCGGGACTGAAATTCATTGCGCCTTCTGACGGCTATTCGGTAAAGTAAGTGTAAACAAACAAAACAAGGATGGTCATGCCCATGTGCTTACTTACGTTTGCTTATCAAACGAACAAACGATTTCCATTTGTTTTTGCGGCCAATCGAGATGAATACTATGATAGACCTACTTTATTTGCCCATGAGTGGAAAGAGGACCCAAATGTGATTGGAGGTCGCGATCTTAAAAAAGGGGGAACATGGCTAGGGTTCACAAAGGAGGGAAAAATAGCAGCACTAACGAATGTGCGAGATTCTTTTAAACATAGCGGGATTCCTTTTCAATCAAGGGGCTTTATTGTCCAGGACTATTTAACTAGTAATACCTCTGCTCAGCTTTTTATGGAACGCCTAATCCAAACGGCTGATGAGTTTGATGGCTACAACCTCGTTTTTGGTTCATATCATGACCTATATTATTATACGAACCGGATGGAAAAAGGAGAAAAACTAAAGCCGGGCTATTATATGCTCAGCAACGGACAAATGAACAGCCACTGGCCGAAAGCCGTGAAAGTGCGGACCCACTTGCAGTCTGTGCTTGAAAGAGAACAGGACATAGAGACGATCATCAAAAAGTTGCTTGCGATCATGCAGGATGAAGAGCGATTTCCTGATGAGCAGTTACCAGATACGGGGGTCGGAATTGAATGGGAGCGTATCCTGTCGCCGATTTTTATTAACGGGAAAACGTATGGGACAAGGGCTACGACTGTGATCATTTGCACTGATGAAGGAGAGAGCTTTTTTCTAGAATGGAACTACGGACCAATGGGTATTTTTTTAGAAAAGCGAGAATTTCATATCCAATTACCTTCAAGTTATTTAAATATGAAGAAAGACTACGAATGATTTGAAGGTGATGGCGATATTCCTTTCGTAAAATGGTGAAGGTTTATTAAGAAAACACACTATATTGTTCGGATATAGACATTTGTCCATATGCGGGATATTTTGGCAATAAAATAATCTTTGTCATTTTCTGTTGTTATAAAAATACATTAAAATAAATTAATATTCAACCTAATCACACCTTGATGATTGGTCTTTAAAAAAATTTTTTAAGGAAAACCCACGAAGAAAGCGTTTTCATCGACTGGATTTGAAAGTTTTAATTTGCCGAAATGTCAGAAAAATGATATTATCTTGTATATTAGCTCAAAGCATGCTGTGAAGTGTGATGAGGTTTTTACTTTTAGGAGAAAGGTTGATGCCTATGCAAAACTATGGATACCCGAAGAAACAAGGCCTATACGACCCACAGTTCGAGCATGATAACTGCGGTATTGGCTTTTTGGCTCATATGAAGGGACAAAAATCACACAAAATCGTTGAAGATGCGCTTCACATCTTGTGCAACTTAGAGCACCGTGGGGGACAGGGTGATGAAGTCAATACAGGAGACGGCGCAGGAATTCTGTTGCAACTTCCTCATCGTTTCTTCCAAAAGGTAACTGTAAGCGAAGGCATCTCATTACCGGAGGAAGGGAAATACGGTGTTGGGATGCTGTTTTTGCCACAGGACGAATCGTTGCGTCGCGAAACTGAACGGAAGCTCGAGGCGATTGTCAATGAAGAGGGACAAACGTTCCTTGGTTGGCGAACCGTTCCGACTGATGACTCAATGCTTGGCAATGCGGCAAAAGCAGCCATGCCATACATCCGTCAATTGTTTATTCAAAAAAGCGAAAATGTAAAGGCAGGACTTGATTTTGAACGAAAGCTCTATGTCATTCGCAAGCGGGCGGAGAATGAAATCGGCCCATTGGTGGAAAGCGGATCTTTTTACTTTGCAAGCTTCTCGAGCCGGACAATCGTATACAAAGGAATGTTGACAACAGAGCAGGTGGATCAATTTTATTTAGATGTAGTGGACCCAGACTTTGAAACAGCTTTAGCGCTCGTCCATTCCCGTTTTAGCACAAACACATTCCCAAGCTGGGAGCGTGCTCATCCGAATCGTTACATGATTCACAACGGTGAAATTAACACCGTAAAAGGGAACGTGAACTGGATGCACGCACGAGAAGCCAGATTTGAATCTGAAGTGTTTGGGACGGATCTTAATAAAATTCATCCGGTCATTGACCAAGAGGGCAGTGACTCGTCCATGTTTGACAATACGATTGAGTTTTTAAGTTTATCTGGACGCTCAATGGCCCATGCAGCAATGATGATGATACCAGAACCTTGGCAAAACGATGAGCACATGAGTAAGGAGAAAAAGGCGTTTTACCAGTTTCATAGTACATTGATGGAGCCTTGGGACGGTCCGACAGCGATCGTATTTACCGACGGAACTCAAATCGGTGCCTGTCTTGATCGGAACGGCCTTCGTCCATCGCGGTATTACGTTACAAAAGATGATTATATTATCATGTCATCAGAAGTAGGCGTTCTCGACATTGATCCAGAAAATGTTCTTTACAAAGAGCGTTTGCACCCTGGTCATATGTTGCTCGTTGACCTTGAGGAAGGGCGGATCATTCCAGATGATGAGATTAAACATCAAATCGCGAATGAGCACCCTTATGAGGAATGGGTGAAAGAAAACCTCGTTCAACTGGAAGATGTATTAGAAACATCCCATGTGGAAGATACAGATTTCGGCAAGTTACGTGAGCGTCAATTAGCCTTTGGTTACACGTACGAGGAACTAACAAAAATGATTCAACCGATGGTGAAAGAAGGGGAAGACCCAGTCGGTTCCATGGGGTATGATTCACCGCTTGCTGTTTTGTCAAAACGGCCACAGCTTTTGTTTAATTATTTTAAACAATTGTTTGCCCAAGTAACGAACCCGCCAATTGACGCGATTCGTGAAAAAGTGGTCACTGCAGTAGGAACAACCATTGGTGCTGAACGTAACTTGTTAAACCCGGAACCGTTAAGTTGTCGGCACATTTATTTACCATCACCAATCTTAAACAATGAAGAATTGGCAAAGTTAAAGCACAACAAGATGGACGGGTTTACGTCAACGACCTTGTCGATCTTATTCGATGCGAAGTCAGGTGCCAAAGGACTTGAGGCAGCATTGGAAAACTTGTTTGCTGAAGCGGATCAAGCGATTGAAGCCGGAAAAACATTGCTTATTTTAAGCGATCGCAAAATGGATGAAACGAATGCTGCTATCCCATCTTTGCTCGCTGTTAGCGGTTTGCATCACCATTTAATTCGCAAAGGAACGCGTACGAAAGTAAGCATTCTTCTTGAATCTGGAGAACCGAGAGAAGTTCATCATCATTGTGTTTTGCTTGGTTACGGGGCAGAGGCGATTAACCCATACCTCGTATTTGACTCAATCGATGCCTTATTGCGCGATGGTTTGTTAGATAATATCTCATATGTGGAAGCGGTAGAGAATTATGTAAAAGCAGCGGTGAAAGGAATTATGAAGGTACTCTCTAAAATGGGTATTTCAACCATTCAAAGTTACCGCGGTGCGCAAATATTTGAAGCGGTCGGAGTGGACGAATCGGTCATTAATCAATATTTTACATGGACAACGACACGGATCGGTGGTGTGACATTAAAAGAGATTGCTGAAGAAGTGTGCCTTCGTCATGAACGAGCTTTCTCTGAGCAAGAAGGTGTCGATAAAGCGCTAGATCCTGGTGACGATTTACAATGGCGACGTAACGGAGATCCGCACCAGTATAATCCACATACGATTCACATGCTTCAGCACGCATGTCGTAAAAACGATTATGACCTTTATAAAAAATATGCGTCGGCTATCAACGAGCAAGAAAAGGAGCAAACGACGTTACGCGGTCTGTTGAAATTCACTACTGACCGGAAACCTATTTCATTAGAAGAAGTAGAGCCTGTTGAGGAAATTGTGAAACGCTTTAAGACAGGGGCGATGTCGTTCGGTTCGATCTCAAAAGAAGCACATGAGACATTGGCAATTGCAATGAACCGACTTGGTGGAAAAAGTAACACCGGTGAAGGGGGAGAGGACCCAGATCGCTTCACTCCAGACGCGAATGGTGATCTTCGTCGCAGTGCCATTAAGCAAGTAGCTTCTGGCCGTTTCGGTGTGACGAGTCATTATTTAGTCAATGCAGATGAAATTCAAATTAAAGTGGCCCAAGGAGCGAAGCCTGGAGAAGGTGGACAACTGCCCGGAAATAAAGTCTATCCGTGGGTAGCGGAAGTACGTGGATCTACACCTGGCGTAGGGCTTATTTCACCACCTCCTCACCATGACATTTATTCGATTGAAGATTTGGCAGAGCTCATCCACGATTTGAAAAATGCGAACCCGCAAGCACGGATCAGTGTGAAACTCGTAGCTGGTACAGGCGTCGGGACGATCGCGGCAGGTGTAGCAAAAGGTCGTGCAGATCACGTAGTCATTAGCGGCTATGATGGTGGAACGGGAGCTGCTGCTCGAACCAGTATTAAACACGCAGGACTGCCGTGGGAAATTGGGCTTGCAGAAACCCATCAAACACTCGTACTAAACAATTTGCGTGACCGCATTTCCATTGAGACGGATGGGAAGCTTATGACAGGTCGTGATGTCGTGATTGCGGCGCTGCTTGGTGCAGAGGAATATGCATTCTCTACAGCTCCACTCGTAGTACTAGGCTGCATTATTATGCGCGTTTGTCATTTGGATACGTGCCCGGTAGGAATTGCTACGCAAAACCCAGAACTGCGTAAAAAATATATGGGTAAGCCTGAGCATGTGGTTAACTACATGACATTTGTTGCACAAGAGATCCGCGAAATCATGGCAGAACTTGGGTTCCGCACAGTTGATGAGATGATAGGCCGGACCGATGTTCTTGAACAGAATCGCAACATTGATAACTGGAAAGCCGTCCATGTCGATCTCTCAAGCTTGCTCTATCAGCCAAAGCCAGGACAGCAGGAGAAAAACTACAAGACGATCGAGCAGGATCATCAGCTTGAGCAATCACTCGATATGACAAAGCTTTTAGACATTTGCCGACCAGCGTTAGAGCGCAAAGAAAAAGTGCAGGCAGCTGTGTCGATTAAAAACATCGATCGTGTCGCTGGTACAATTGTAGGTAGCGAGATTAGCAAGCGTTATGGTGCTGCTGGTCTGCCGGAAGATACGATTGAGCTTACGTTTAAAGGCTCAGCAGGGCAAAGCTTCGGCGCCTTCATTCCGCGTGGGATGACGCTTCACCTTGAAGGGGATGCGAACGACTATACAGCAAAAGGATTGTCTGGTGGGAAAATCATCGTCCGTCCACCTGCCGGCTCGACCTTTAAAGCGGAAGAGAACGTGATTATCGGGAATACGTCGTTCTACGGAGCCACGAGTGGAGAAGCGTTTATCCGTGGTCAAGCAGGCGAACGATTCTGTGTTCGTAACTCAGGTGTCAATGTGGTCATTGAGGGAATGGGTGATCATGGGCTTGAGTACATGACAGGTGGTCGTGTCATCAACTTAGGAAAAGTTGGTAAAAACTTTGGTGCTGGTATGTCTGGTGGTGTCGGCTATATTTACGACTATGATGGGACGTTTGAGAAAAAATGCAACAAAGAAATGATTCTCCTTGAATCGTTATCAGATGAAGGAGATGTGGCCTTCATTAAGTCCATGCTTGAACGTCACTTGGCTTACACCGATAGTGACCTAGCTAAATCGATTCTTGCAGACTGGAATCAAGCAAGGAAACGATTTATTAAAGTCATCCCTAAAGATTACAAACGCATGCTCGAGGCGATTGAGCGAGTGAAGCGGGAAGGGTTATCTGATACCGAAGCGGTCATGGTTGCGTTTGATGAGAATAAAAACGATAAAAGCAGAGTTGGCGGTAAATAACTTGTTTAATCGACGGAGCGGTGACCTTGATCACCGCCCGTCTAATATGCATGAAGAGATCGAGAAAAATCGTTCGTAGTTTGGAGTGAGTGCTATGGGGAAACCAACAGGATTTATGGAATATAAGCGGGAAACACCTCCAAAGAAAGACCCCTTTGAACGCTCAAAAAACTGGCAAGAGTTTACCCTTCTTATGCCGGAGAGTGCATTGAGACAACAAGGGGCACGATGTATGGATTGTGGTGTTCCATTTTGTCAAACAGGGACGTCAATGGATGGTTCTGGGGAGATTGGTTGCCCCGTCTATAACTTGATTCCAGAATGGAATGACCTCGTGTATCGCGGTCACTGGAAGGAAGCGTTAGAACGTCTACACAAAACGAATAACTTTCCAGAATTTACAGGACGAGTTTGTCCTGCTCCGTGTGAAGGCTCGTGTACGGTTGCGATCAGCGACGACGCTGTTGCAATAAAGAGCATGGAATTCCATATTGTAGAACGTGGATTCCAGGAAGGTTGGATTGTGCCTAACCCTCCTAGATCGAGAACAGGCAAAAAAGTAGCTGTCGTCGGTAGCGGTCCTGCAGGCTTAGCAGCAGCGGCTCAATTGAACAAAGCCGGTCATTGGGTAACGGTTTTTGAACGAGAAGATCGCATCGGCGGGCTGTTGACTTATGGAATTCCTGATGTAAAGCTTCCGTATCACGTAGTGGAACGTCGAATCAACCTTTTAAAAGAAGAAGGGATTGAATTCCGCACGAATGTTGAAATTGGAAAAGATGTTTCAGCAAAGCAGTTAAAGGACGACTTTGACGCGGTCGTTTTATGTACAGGTGCGACAAAGCCACGTGATGTAAATGTTAAGGGCAGAGAGCTCAAAGGTATTCACTTCGCCATGGACTTCTTAACAGCAAATACGAAAAGCCTATTAAACTCGAACCATCAAGATGGTAACTATATTTCCGCAAAAGGGAAGCATGTCGTTGTGATCGGTGGTGGAGATACGGGGGCTGATTGTATTACAACCTCTGTCCGTCATGGGGCAAAATCGATTACGCAATTTGATATTAATCGTGAAAAATCAAACGAACGGCCTGACAATAACCCATGGCCTTTGTTCCCAATCGTCCATACGGTAGAGGACGGCCATAAAGAAGCGGCTGCTGTTTATGGAAAGGACCCGAGAGCTTATCAAGTCATGACGACAAAATTTGTCGGTGATGCTGAAGGTCATGTGAAGGAAATTCATACGATTTCTGTGGAAACAACCGTGCATCCTGATGGAAGCAAAACCCGTGTTGAAATTCCAGGCACCGAGAAAGTTTGGCCAGCTGACCTTGTGTTTCTAGCTGTAGGATTTACGGGGCCAGAAGAACAGCTTGTTCGTGAACTAGAGTTGGAAACTGATACACGTTCGAACATTAAAGCTGAGTATGGTAAATATGAGACGAGCTTAGAAGGTGTTTTTGCTGCCGGTGATAATCGCCGTGGACAGAGCCTTGTTGTTTGGGCGATCCACGAAGGTCGTGAAGCGGCACGAGAATGTGATAAATATTTGATGGGAGCCTCGAATTTACCGTAATGACACACAATTCTGTTATGGAATTGTAATAGTATTTTCATAGCTTTCATGAGAAAATAATAGAAACGGAGCGTTCATACTTCGATGGACGCTCCATTTTTTGGATATTTAAAGGATAAGAAAAACGGTCGCTTCCGCCAGTGGTGGCAAGTCAAGTTTTTCTAAACGTTTTTCATGAAAGGGCGTAGGTTGTCATGGTCAAATGGATGAAAAGAGGAGTACTTGTCTCCACGGCGCTCATTACACTTGGCTTCGCTTCCCCAACAGATGTTGTAAGAGGGACGGAAAATAGTTCACTACCTGAAAAGTCAGAAAACACGGACAATGGAAAGCCGATCATTTACCGCGTAGATGCGGATTCGTATGGATTATATGATTCGGTTCTGAAAACACCAAATCATTATGTGCATCTGGCAGATGAAACAACCGCTAGATTATTTGCCGACGGTATTATTGAAGAAGCGTATGAGCAAAGTTTAAAGAAATTTGGTCCAGTTATCGCAAGAAAAATTGGTTCCATGTACGAAGAAAAAATCTTACCTGAGTTTAAACATGCTATTGTGGATGCGGTTGCAGGCATGCCAGTAGATGATCTGAACGATTTAAAGGTGTCCGATGATCCTGCTAGTGGGCAAGGTGAGAAGATTGTTCATCTCTATCATCAAAAAACAGGGAACGACCTATTACGACTCCACGTGCGGAGAGACCAGCCACCAAAGCAAGGGTATTGGTTTAATTTTCACTATCATTCCTATGAGGATCAATTCCAATCTCATCGCGAATTAGGAACGGTTTTTTGGGGGAAAAACATGCCTCCCTATTGGCAAGCATGAGTATAATGTAATTACAAATCAAAAGCTGCTCATTATGAGCGGCTTTTTTCTTTGGTTGATTCATGGGATCGTTTATGTGTGATCGCCGTTTATGTCCTTGTACTTACGTAAGTTACAGCATAAACGAAAACCCTAATTCATTTCTGAGATAACATAAGGATACCTTCGATTCTGTTTTAGTGTGGTGACTTTCACATTATCAGAAGGTATCCTTTTTGTGTATGTGCATAACTATACGGACGTTTCCAAGTAGCTTGTCAAAAGCACGGGACGCCTGCGGGAAAAGCCAGAGCTGAAGATCGATCGGGGAAATTTTCCCCGATTAGCGGAAGCCTCGCCCGCGGCACGCGAGTATTTTTAGAAACAATCAATCCTATATAAAAAACACTCGTATTAACTGAATTTTACAATATAGTTCTTTAGGTACGGATTGGTTTAGTGTTTCATATGGTTCATAAAAAGTAGTAGTTCATAGGGGGTGGTTTTGGATTTATTTGTAATAAATAAACCTATTTTACTAAAATAAAATGAAATTTTCTAAGTAAATATACATAAACTTAAGGCGGGTGGAAATAAAATGTGGTACTCTATTACTAGATAACGCAGATATACATAGAGAGGAAAATGGAGGGAAGCTCGTATGGTTAAACAGTGGAGCATGATTTTATTTGCGTTTGTTCTTTTTATTGGGGTATGGGCCCTTGCTGTCATTAAGTTAAATAGCGAATCAAGTGCTCCGCAAGAGATGCTTAGTGATGAAGTCGTTGAGCGGGAAGATAACCTAACGTATCAGTTTGGACGTGATGATTCTCAAGCGATTAATTTGCAAGAAAGCCAGTATGAAGAATCAGAGGTTATAGAGAAACACGAGAAAAACAATGAAAAAGTCGAACGATCGATTAAACGCGATGACAAATGGATTGATCTAAGAAAGTATGATCTTTCTGTGATTTCGACACCATCTGGCGTCCCAATCGATGATTTGCTCGATTTGCTTGAGATTCAGTAAGATGGTTCATAGGATGTTTAAATTTGTTCCGTTCCCGGGCTCGATACTTTTGATAGGATAAAGATAGAACAAAAGGATGAGAGGGGCATGGAAATGAAGCAATGGTTAAGGACGAAGTCTCCTCTTTTAAAGTGGGTACTTCGTCTTCTTTTTGCGTACGTTTGCGTAATAGTGGCAACACTTGCATTAGCGATCATTTCGATTTTTATTACGTTTACTTTTGTGATCATTGATACGATTAGTGACTCTACCCATTTAGGCGATTTTGCAGAAGCCTATTTTGTTCCAGTTTCTGAATTTTTATGGGACATGTTCCTCTGGCTTGTTCCAGGATTGTAGTGTAGGATGGGAGGGAAACGATGACAGAAGAAATCATCATTGTACTTACCGTATTTGGATTTTTTCTAATGACAGGTGTTTGTGGTGGGCTCGGTGTTTTTGGTATGCTGACAGGGAGGCGCAAGCTAGCCAAATGGGGGCTTGCTACAGGTTTTGCCTTTATCGCCATCTATGTTGTGTTCATGTTTATGAGGTTGTAAAGAAAGGGTGGACGTATGAACGTTGGAGATTTTGTGCGTGGTGTTTATAAAACTGGGGTATACGCAGGAGAATTAATGCAGGTCGAGCAAGAGAAGGGGCGTGCCCTTGTGAAAGTTTTGGCTGTTCTAAAACATCCGATGCAAGGGGATTTACATAACCCAAAAGAAGCTAACGTTCCTTTCTTTCATGAACGGAAGGCATTAGCTTACTACGAAAAAGCATGGATGCCCTTATCTCAATTAAAGCCGTTTGAAGGAGAACCCTCAGCTTATGAGGCGTCTCTTGAGAAGGCTTTACAGGAGATGAAGAAATCGTTGGCAAGTGATACAAGTGAATGGGCCAAACGTTCTATTGAAGTGTTAGCCCAAGTTGAAAAGGAGTATGGACGGTAAAAGGTCCGTACTCCTTTTCCATTCACATTATGAATAAGTGAACAATAAAGGGGTATTAACCAGTGATGTCTAGCGAAGCGCCAGTATCATCGGTTCGCAAGCTACTATGATTCCTTTATCCAGATTGCTTCGTTCTAGGCGGCTACGTTGTTTAGCGAGCGCTTTGCCCTTTTCTTATGAGCCATCGAAAATGCCTGCTTGCCAGAGACGGATACTTAAATCAAGTAAAAACACATCATCTGGATTGTTAAGTGAGCAACCGGTGAGAGATTCTATTTTCCTAAGTCGATAGAGTAACGACTGTCGGTGCAGGTTTAACTGTCTTGCGGTTTGACTCACATTACTTTTATTACGATGGTAGGTTTGAAACGTGTTCACGAGATCAATTTTCCGGTCAACTGAATAAACGAGAAGAGAATGAAGGAGACTATCGGTCATCTCACGAAGCTCTTGATTGTCTATTAAACTGAAAAGAACTCGATCGATCCTTGTATCGGCATACAGACTTTGGCACCCTGGTCCCCGTTGTTTACGGCCAACGGTTAGGGCCTTTCTCGCTTCCTCAAAACTTTCATGAAACTGTTTGTAGCCGGAGGTCTTACTAATTCCCCAAGAAAAAAACAAATGGGGAAAGAGCAAACTCATTCGTTGCTGAAAGCTTTGAATGTAAGTGTAAGCTGTCTCCGTACTACGGTCTTGAACAACCTCTAAAAATACAATCAGATACTCTTTCGCATAGGTAGCCATCACTTGCAGGTGTAAACTTTTGGCTACATCGTATGCTTCCTCTTCTAGACAACGAGTCACCCCTTGTAACCAATGATCGAATGTCCCAATTTGTTCTCGGTCTTGTTGATAGAGCTGTGAAATGTTTTCTGGCATCGCCGTTAAGCAGAGATAAGGTAAATGGACTTGATAGCCAAGAGATTTTGCTCTCGAGAGGGCGGTATCCCAGGAGCTTACGTCTCCTTTCGCTAAGCTCCAAACGAAATCCCCTTGCAGACGCCATTCCGTTTCTTTGGCAGCGTGTTCATGAAGAAAGTGAAGAGCAACCGCCGTTGTGACATGTTCAAAAAGTGCCATCTGCTGTTCTAATGTATGCTCCTCCGAGGCTGTGCCAATGAGTAAATAACCTTGAATCTCGCCAGCAGAACGAATGACTAACTGTAAGGCAGCAGACTCGTCATCATGGAGCCATTTTGATGAACCGGATGGGGCATGGACCGATGGTTGATAAGCGATGACCTCGTGCGAAAAGGAGGAGTGCCAAATACGTTCTAGTTGATCACTATTCTCGCTTTTTCCTCGAATGACGCCCCGTCGGTCTAGCAGTAAGATCGGTGCGTCGAATACGTGTGATACATGCTCGGCAATTTGATGAAAGGTGGTACCATTGAGAATCATTTCCAATAGCTGTTTCCTTAAGCTTTCTGCTTGCTCAATTTCTTTTTGCTTTCGTTGCTCCATCTGTAATAACACACTTTGAATCAAATCGGCAAACCGAAGCTCCCATGGGATTTCGAGCAAAATGAGCCCATGAGTACTTGCGTAGTGAAGTACACGATCTGGGATATGCTTGACAAATCGCCCCATGGCAATGGCGAGCGCTGCAGCATTGGAAGCAGCAATATCGTGGACGAATTGAAGAAAACGCTCCTCATCTTCCCCACAGCCGATCCCTGTCGTTAAAACAAGCTCGTTTTCCCTGACGAAGTTTTCGACAGGTGTTTCGATGACAGAGACCCACTCGACTGGCTGAGTTTGGAGAGAGGCTTCTCCTGTTTGCACGACCGCATCACCCATTAGCTCCACTACGTCAGAAACGGTCAAATTCATAACAGACCACCTCCAGTTCATCCCTTTGGTTTCATTGTACAAAGAGGCAAGCCCATACTACAAGAAAGATCGCAACATTTAGACAATTTGTTCAACAGCCGTTTGAAAACTTCTTACACAATGGTGAATGGATTTATTTGTAAAGAGTAATAGAATGGAAGTATCAAACGGTCAGGAGGGATCTAGATGAATCCTCATATGATGATGAACGACAAAGCACTTGGAACGAAAGCTGTATGGGCTGGAGAACGATCCTTTTTAGCCTATGGGGCAACACAGGTACCGATCGTCCATAGCGTATCTTTTGGGTATGATGATGTGGATGAATGGTATGAAGTAGCAACAGGTAAAAAAGATGGGCACATTTACGGTCGCAATACAAATCCAACTGTTCAGGCGTTTGAAGAAAAAGTGCGGGAGCTGGAGTTTGCAGAGGCTGCCACAAGCTTTGCCACGGGTATGGCGGCGATCTCAAATTCGTTATTGACCGTATTAAAGCCAGGAGATCGTGTCGTCTCGATAAAAGATACGTATGGTGGGACGAATAAAATTTTTTCAGAGTTTTTACCCCGTTTAAAGATAGAAGTGACGCTTTGCGAAACAGGAGATCATGAAGCCCTCGAAAGGGAAATCACCAAAGGTTGCACTCTTGTATATTTAGAAACACCAACGAATCCGACAGTTAAAATTACCGATCTGGAACGAATCACGTCATTTGCTCACGAGCATAATGCGCTCGTGTTTGTTGATAACACCTTTGCGACACCGATCAATCAAAATCCACTGCTTACTGGAGCCGATTTAGTCATTCATAGCGCAACAAAGTTTCTTGGCGGTCATGCGGATGCTTTAGGCGGTGTTGCTTGCGGAAACAAAGAGCTTGTATCGGCCATTTACCATTACCGAGAAATTAATGGCGCAACCCTTGACCCGATGGCAGCTTATTTGCTGTTAAGAGGGATGAAGACGTTAAAGCTCCGCGTTGAAAAGCAGCAAGAAAACGCAATGAAAGTGGCGAGATTTCTTACCGAACATGACAAAGTGAGAGCTGTCTACTACCCAGGATTAGAAACCCATCCTCACCATGAGGTTGCCAAGCGACAAATGCGCGGTTTTGGCGGTATGCTGAGCTTTGCGTTAAAAGGAGAGATGGAAGCTGTGCGGAAATTCCTCCCAGCTTTAACTTACGCTAATCGGGCAGCCAACCTTGGAGCAGTTGAAACGACGGTCGGCCCTGCTCGAACGACAAGTCATGTAGAGAACACGCCAGAAGAACGGGCAGCACTCGGAATTCCTGAAGGATTGGTCCGGTATTCAGCTGGAATTGAAGATGCCGTTGATCTTATAGAGGATTTGTCCCAAGCTCTTGACTCGATTACTTAATCCGAATGCGAGGTGAACGAAATGACACAAAAAGTTGCTTTAATTGGGTTCGGCGGTGTGGCACAAGGGTTCATTCAAATTTTAAGAGAGCGGGGCGAGGAGCTCCCAGAGCATATACAAGTCGTTTCGATCACGGATTGGCGACGGGGGGCGGTACACGATCCGAATGGACTTGATTTGGATTTCATTGCGGAAATAATTGAAACCGATGGGACGTTTGAGCATTATCCTGAACGGTCTGGCGTCATAAAGGGATGGAATAGCTTTGAAACGATTCAGCAAACGAATGCAGACACCATTGTGGAAGTGACCTTCACCGATGTGTTAACCGGACAGCCGGCCATTGATCACTGCAAGGAAGCTCTGCGTCTCGGTAAGCATGTCGTGACGACAAACAAAGGGCCCATCGCTGTTGCCTATCAAGAGTTAAAGGAGCTTGCCGATGCAAACGGCGTTCAGCTGCTGTATGAAGGAACGGTGATGAGTGGCACCCCGGCCCTAAGGCTACCTGAACATACATTAATTGGTAACAACATTCAAGAGGTTAAAGGCATTCTGAACGGAACGACCAACTACATTTTAACAGAAATGGAACGAGGAAAAACGTTTGAGCAAGCTTTGCAAGACGCACAAACGCTCGGATATGCTGAAGCAGACCCGACGAGCGACGTTGAAGGATACGATGTTCTTTACAAAGTAGTTATCCTCGCAAATGTAATGATGGGCATTCCTCTGAAGCCATCAGATGTGGAGCGTGTAGGGATTTCCCACTTGACGCCTCGTGATATAAAGGATGCTCATGCAGCGGGAGAACGGTGGAAGCTTATCGGTCGAGTGAAAAAAGAGGGGGAGCGGACGATCGCAACCGTTAGGCCTGAGCGTCTGCCGCTCACCGATCCTCTCGCCAATATTAACGGCGCGATCAATGCGATTACGTATGAATGTGACATTTCTGGGCCGATCACTTTGATTGGAGCTGGAGCTGGAGTGAAAGAAACAGGCTTTGCCTTATTAATCGACTTATTGCATGTGAACAGATTAGGGGAGTGAGGTGAGAAGAGATGCATACACAAGTCGTACAAGAGAGAATGCTCATTAGCGATCAATGGCAGCACGGCCAGCAATCAATAGAGGTGATAGACCCCGGAACGAATCACGTCATCGCTACTGTTCCAGCGGCAACGGAAGCCGATGCGAAGGCGGCGATCGAAGCGGCAAAAGAAGGAGCGGAAATAGCACGTCAAATGCCGATCCATGAGCGCGCAGCTATTTTGAAAAGAACAGCAGAAATTGTGACACGGGATCGTGAGCTTTTTGCGCAAACTATTGCGAAGGAAGGGAGTAAAACGATCCGTGAAGCAAGAAGCGAAGTAAGACGTTGCATTGAAACGCTCACATTAAGCGGCGAAGAAGCCAAACGATTGCACGGTGAAACGATCCCCTTTTCACAAATGCCTGGTCATGAAAGGCGTGTTGGCTACTTTTACCGTTTTCCGCTCGGAATCATCGTGGCCATTACGCCGTTTAATGATCCACTTAATTTAGTCGCTCATAAAATCGGACCAGCGATTGCAGCTGGCAACAGTTTGATTATTAAACCGTCAAGTTTCACCCCGTTAAGTGCCCTTCGTCTCGTGAAAGCATTGGAGGAGGCAGGATTACCGAAAAAAATTGTGCAAGTGATCACAGGACACGGATCGGTGATCGGTCCTACCTTGACGAAGCATAGAGATGTTCGCTTGATCTCCTTTACAGGTGGCTATGAGACAGGTGAAAAAATTGCCCGCTCGGCTGGTGTCAAAAAGCTTGCAATGGAGCTCGGGTCCAATTCGCCGACGATTGTTTTACAAGATGCTGAGCTAATGGAGGCTGTTGCTTCTTGTGTATCCGGTGCGTTTTGTGCCGCAGGGCAAAATTGTATCGGCGTTCAACGGATCTACGTGGAACAATCGGTATTTAACTCGTTTATCCAATCGTTTGTTGCTCAAACAAAGCAATTACGACTTGGTGATAAACAATTGGAGGAGACCGATATAGGGCCGATGATCTCGGAAAAGGAAGCGAAACGAATTGAGCGCTGGGTTGAGGAAGCGAAGGAGGAAGGAGCTCGGGTTCTTACGGGCGGACGGCGAACCGGAGCCTACTTCGAGCCAACCGTTTTAACGAATGTAAGCCCAAGTTCCCGATTAGCGAAGGAAGAAGCCTTTGCCCCCATTGTGATCATTGAGGGTGTCCATTCACTTACAGAAGCAGTAGCCCGCGCGAATGATGTGGATTTTGGCTTACAAGCAGGTTTGTTTACGAACAATTTAACGGCTGCTTTTTCGGCAATTGAAAAGCTTGAAGTGGGTGGAATCATGGTAAACGATTCGAGTGATGTACGAATTGATGCGATGCCATTTGGTGGAATAAAGAAGTCAGGACTCGGGAGAGAAGGGGTTCGCTATGCGATCGAGGAAATGACGGAGCAGAAGGTAGTCGCTTTTCATTTGCCCGAACATAAAATATAAGTAAAACGATGATATGGCCGTCTAAAGATGACGACAAGTCACGCTTCTTAAGTAAAGATTAGGAAAGAAAGAGGGGTGGAGTCCGTGTTTTCGTTAATGGAATACCGCTATCGCTTGAATGAAACGAAAAAACGGATGATGGATGAAGGGATTGATGTCCTTCTCGTTTCAAATCCATCAAATATGTATTATTTAAGCGGCTATTCCGCTTGGAGTTTTTATGTCCATCAGCTTCTTGTCGTGACGCTTGACGATCCTCAGCCCCTTTGGATCGGACGGGAGATGGATGCTTCTAGTGTAGTCAAGACGACGTGGCTAGATGAGCAACAAGTCATTCCGTATCCAGACCATTATGTTCAATCGGAAACACGGCATCCGATGGATTTCGTCACAAATATATTAAAGGAAATTGGTCAAGGAAACCGAACGATCGGTGTTGAAATGGATGCCCATTATTTTACTGGGCTCTGCTATCAACGGCTTCAGCAAGGGTTGACAAACGGGGCGTTTAAAAATGCAACAACGCTTATCAATTGGGTCCGACTCATAAAATCCGATCAAGAAATCCAGGTGATGCGAAAGGCGGCAAAAATTGCAGAAAACGCTATGAAGGCAGCTTACGATACGGTAAATGTAGGCGTGCGTGAGTGTGATGTGGCTGCGGCCATCAGTCACGCGCAAATTAAAGGAACAGCTGAGTTTGGCGGGGATTATCCATCGATTGTTCCGATGCTGCCGACGGGTGAAAATACGTCATGTCCCCATCTAACTTGGACAGATCGGACGTACCAAGAAGGGGATTATTTAACTGTCGAAATCGCAGGGTGCTATAAACGATACCATGTTCCGATCGCTCGGACCGTCTCTCTCGGGGTCGCACCTGAGCATGTAAAGGAGCTAGCAAAAGTGGTTATTGAAGGCATACACGAAACGTTACAAATGATTAGACCTGGAGTGGCTGCGGAAGAGGTTGCTGCTACATGGAGTCAATCCATCAGCAAGCATGGGTTTGAAAAAAACTCTCGTCTTGGTTATTCGATCGGCCTAAGCTTTCCACCCGATTGGGGCGAGCATACCGTAAGTTTGCGCCAAGGGGACCGAACGTTACTAAAACCGAATATGACGTTTCATTTAATGCCAGGTATTTGGTATGAGGACTACGGAGTTGAAATTACAGAGAGCATCCGAATAACCGATGATGGGGTGGAGTTGTTGACGAATGTTTCTCGAGAGATTTTTGAAAAGCCCCCTTCTCCTCCGTTGTGGGTCGATGGTAATTGCGCAATCAAACGAGATGTTGACTAGCCGTAGCAATCGCTGCGGTTTTCCTATAGTGTATAGGAAAATCGTTCGGTTCTCGTTTTTTTAGGTTTTCGAAAGGTGCCTCTCTTGCGTTATCGTGTTAAAATATAGGGAAAAGACATCCGTGTATGGGAAGAGGAATGATGGAATGACTCAAATAAAAGAAAGGGCATTAAGTACTCTTTGTTACTTGACCTGTGTGTTCTACCTCGTTCACCTATTTTTCCCCTCCGTTTGGCTTCAGATGACATATGGAATGTTAGCTGCCATTTTGTTTTTTTACGCATTTCCGCTTCTCTCACTTGTGAGCAAGATTGTTGTCGTTGCTCTTATAGGGATAGGCGGTTTTTGTTTTTGGATAGAGGGGGCGAGCGGAAGTACGCTTGTTTTCAGCTTCGGGCAAAATCTAAACATTATCTCTATGTTTTTATTTATCCCATTTATTAGCACTTTTCTGTCTTCTGTTGGCTACATCGACTCGATGAAGCATTGGGTGCAAAAACAAGAGCAAAAGAGGAGGCTTCGGCCCGATCATACGGCGTTTTGGTTGACATCAATCGTAGGCTTGCTTCTTAATTTTGGCTCGCTTGCAATCGTAAAACGGATCATTGAAGGTAGTTTCTCTTCGTTCCGTGAACAGCGGTTAATGCTCGTGATTTTACGTGGATTTGGCTCATGTCTACTCTGGTCACCATTTATGGTAAACATCGGGTTAATATTAACGATTTTTGACCTTTCATGGTATCAGATTGGCGGATTTGGCTTATTAATGGCTTTGATTTATATCTTTTTATTTTGGCTCTTTTACCCAGCTATTCAATTTGATACTGACCCTGTCATTAAATATCATCCAGTCGATAGGAGGAAAGAAGAGGGTGAGACAACGATTAAGCCGTTTGTCGCGTTTTCCGTCTTGCTGATCGCTAGCTGCTTTACGTTAGATATGCTCTTTAATGTGAACATGGTCACGATTGTCACGATTTTAGCTGTGCTGTTCCCATTTTTATGGGCAGTGGTGATGAAACAAGTACATACGTTTTTTCAATCTGTAATAGAACAACTATTTACGGCTTTTACAAGGTTAAAGCAAGAGTGGGCAATCTTTGTTAGCGCCGGCTTCTTTGCCGTCGCCCTTTCAGAAACTGCCTTCGGTACGTTTGCATCCGAATGGCTATACCGGTTGGCAAACGGGTCTGTTTTCATCGTGAGCGGACTTATTATCTTATTCGCTGTTATTCTTGCACAAGTAGGGATCCATCCGGTAATAGTCCTAACAGGGATCGGCTCGTCCATTTCGCCGGAAGCCTTCGGAATTAGTTCGGCGTATTTGGCGCTTGTTTTAATCGTTAGTTGGACGCTATCTACCCAGCTCTCGCCTTTTTCAGGGCAAGTTCTCTTATCGGCTCATTTGGTAAAAAGACCTGCGCACATTCTTATTCGCCGAAATATTGGATTTATTTTCACTCAATGGGTAGTCCTAACGAGTGTACTCTATGGCTTACATGCTATGAACTGGCTGTAAGTTTTTGTATGAAAGGAGAGGGGAGCGTATGAATCGCTGGCTTACTTATTTTCTTGTTTTTTTCGTTATGGTGTTATGGGGATTAAATGTGGTGATGTTAAAACTACTCGTCACATCGTTCCCACCCGTTACGATGACCGCGCTCCGCATTTTTGTTGCCGGCTTTGTTGTTCTGCTCGTCTTACTTCTTTTAAAAACATTCCGGCAGCTGACGGCGACGGAGTGGAAATATGTCATATTGGCAGCTATCTTCGGTGTTTTAGGACATCATTTCTTTTTATCGATCGGGTTAACGATGACGTCTGCATCCAATGCTGTTTTAATTTTGGCACTGCTGCCACTTACGACTTCGCTTTTGGCTATCCTTTTATTAGGTGACATGTTGACACGCTGGAGGGGTTTCGGAATTTTCCTTGGACTTATCGGTGTTTGTACAATTGTTCTTTTTGGAGAAGGGGGACTGGCAGGAATTCGAACGGGGGATGGCGTGATTTTCTTAGCGATGATGATTCAAGCCCTCAGCTTTGTTTACATAAAAAAAGCAACAGATACGCTGGATGCGAAGCAAGTGACAGGAATGATGCTTCTGATCGGCTCATTGCTATTATTTGTGACAAGTCTTATCATTGAGCCAAATGGTCTTGCCTCGATGGGAGATAAAGCACTGTGGATTTGGTGGGTTTTTGCCATTTCCGCCGTGTTTGCGACGGGTCTTGGGCACATTATTTATAATCAAGCGATTCATCAGCTAGGTACAGGTGAAACGGCGATTTTTAACAATTTGGTCCCGTTTTTTGGCCTTTTGTTTTCTGCGCTTTTTTTAGGCGAAGTGATTGCCCTTGCTCAAATTGCAGGCTTGCTTTTTATCGTTGCAGGGGTCATCCTTGGTACTGGACATGTAGACGCTTGGATGCAGAAGCGTAAACGTCGCTTCGATCAAGTAGGATAATGGAAAAAAGCACAGGATGATTCTTCTGTGCTTTTTCATAAGTAAATTTAGCTAACAAACATATTGAACTGTGGGTTGATCGCTAGCTCTAATTGCCGCTGTTCTTCAGCCGTTAGCGGAACGAGGGGAAGGCGTACATGCCCAACAGGAAGCCCTTTTAGTTCAAGAGCAGCTTTCACTGCCGTTGGGTTGGGTGTCATAAATAAAGTTTTCATGAGCGGTAGTAGTTTCCGATGGATCGCTGCTGCCCGCTCTACTTGCCCTGACAAAAATAATTGCACCATTTCTTGCATTTCATTTCCGATGATGTGCGAAGCAACAGAGACGACTCCTGTCCCGCCGATCGATAAGAGCGGTAATGTCAATGAATCATCCCCACTGTAGACGCTAAAGTCTGCAGGAGAATGTTCAATAATTTCAGCAATCTGATCAAGATTGCCGCTTGCTTCTTTAATCGAAACAATATTTCTTAGTTCAGCAAGGCGTAGCGTCGTTTCCGCATCCAAGTTGACACCGCTTCTTCCGGGAATGTTGTAAAGCATGATTGGTAAGGAAGTGGATTCGGAAATGGCTTTAAAGTGTTGAAATAAGCCTTCCTGAGATGGCTTGTTGTAGTAAGGGGTCACGAGCATGATACCGTCCACACCTAAATCTTCTACTTTTTTACTCAGCTCAATCGAAGCCCTCGTATTGTTGGAGCCTGTTCCTGCGATGACGGGAACTCGGCCACCTGCGGCTTCCACTACGGTGTGGAAAAGGGCCATTTTTTCATCTGTCGTTAACGTGGGCGATTCGCCAGTGGTTCCACCAACGACAAGGGCATCGCTCCCATTGGCAATTAATTCATTTACAAGTTGACAGGTCGCTTCTAGGTTCACTTGGTCCTGTTCGTTGAACGGTGTGACCATCGCTGTAACAATCCGTCCGATATTCATTCCGTGCATCCTCCTCTATTCATGGTTGAAATTGAAGTACGTGATCGGTTGTCTCATTGGTGAATAGAGCTATACGACCTCATCGCAAAGAAAAAGTATACGACATCAAAAAAGCAACAATGAGAGGGCTCATTGTTGCATGGTATGTGTTGATTAACAACCATTCCGATGCGTGAGATAGCCCTCCATATAGCAACATCCGCTATATGACAGTTCTGTATTTATTTAATACAGAACCAGCCTTCAGAACATGAGATTCTTCCAGCTTCGGCAAATTCCCCTTTCCACAATTCTCAACGGATCTCATTCTCCTCCAATTGTGTACTCTTGGTTTTTGCACCTCTATCCTCACTTCAATAATAAGAAGTTGAGATATATGTGATTGTGTCTCCACCTTAACAAAAGATGATTAAGAATGCAATGTGAAATCAATATTTTCGCTTAAGTTTATGTAAATAGTGAGGAAACACTTCTTTATTCGTGAGGGAAGATTAAATTGTTTTTCAAATGAAGGGAATGCAATCGTTCTGTGGTTTGCTTAATGTTTTTGGACGATGTTGAGAAGCCTGTCTAATTCTTGACTACATCTGACGGTAATTTCAGCAGTTAACCCATATTTTGCAGCTAAATTAAGCATTTGCTCTCGTTTTTTTTCAATTTGTTTCACAACCATCAATGTTCAGCTCCATTATTCGTATTTCTTAAACAACATTCAGATGATTTTAATCACACGATGACTATTATAGTCAATTTCTGACGATTGAAAAGAGGTTCACTAAAAAAAGTCAATATTACTCAAAAGTAGTAGAATTTCGACAGGATTAGCGTTTCCTAAATCTTTCAGCATTGAAACGCCAGAGGTATAGGAAAACTATAATCAAAAGGAGGGGAGATAATGAAACGATTATCCGTCGTTGTGATTTCATTTGTGACGTTAGTTGCAGGCTGCGCACAGGAACCAACAACTTTCGGGCTTGCTCGTGACCAAGGACATGAGGCGCGCGGGACAGCCCATACTTGGCAAGGTCTAGAAGGACCACTTACCGATATGATGATTCCAGAGCGTACAAGAAATGGGCTTGCGCGAAGAGACTCAAAGACGTTTGGTGAGCAACGAGAGCAAGCAGGGGCGAAACGAGGGCTAGGCTTTCGCCACCAAAGTCAACGGATATTGAAAGATCGAATGGGTACTGTGGAAGATATGCCACAAATTAGTGATCATCCACACATGAAGCAAAGGCAGCCCCAGGTAGGTGTTCAGGAAGTCCAAACACGAGAACAAGCAATTAAGCAGCGACTGCTTAACTTAGAATCGGTTCATAATGTCTACATTCTGTCCAATGGGCATTCGCTTATCATCGGGGTAGATGCGGCAGAATCGAATCGAAAAAAGCTGCATCGAACGATCCGTGAGACGATTGACGACCTTGTCGATCTGAATCGTGTGACGATCACAACGAAAAGGGCTCACCTTCAAAGGATGAGAACATTTGAAGAAGGGTACCATCTTGGTCAGCCAATAGAAGCCGTTGAAGGGTTCTGGGGTGAGATGGTCGAGCGATTTAATCAAGATCAATCATAAAAAGGAAAGCACGTTCTTTCTTATATAAAGACGTGCTTTTTTATAAGGGCAACTACACTGAGTTTTTTAGAAACGTTAATATACTGGGGAGAGGTAGCCTGCATAAAGAGCGTGCAAACTACCTCTTTTTCTAATATAATCCTTCGTTATCCAGTACAGTCAAGTACGCCCGTTCCACCTGTTTAAGGTTGGACACAGCGTTTTCAAAATGCACCTTCGTTCTGGCGCGGTTTCCACTGGTTGGGTTTGACACAAGTTCATCGTGTAAGTTGGTTACCGTATTTAATTCAATTTCTAAGCTTTCCAAAACATTTCGCACACCTTGGAACTCAGAAGGAGTGTCTTTGACAAGCATGGATTTTGTCCAAGCATGAAGTTCTCTTAACCTCTCCCTTGCCTCTGGTTCATTCATTCGTACCGTCTGTCCCCCCCGGTAAAAAGGGGCAAGAGCTTCTAATTCATGAGCTGCTTCCACTAAATAGTATCCGAAATGGTCAGCATACTCAGTTACATAGTCCTCATGAGTATTTTGCTGTTGTTGCTGTACCTTCGTATTCGACGGTGGTGTGACCATTTTAGCTCGATCATGCTCCTGTGCGATCATATCGTTTGCTACTTGCTCTTCTGTCGTTTGTTGGCAACCGCTAAAAATGAAGCCGATCGTCGTCATTAGGAGAATGAACAGAGTGAATCGTCGTTTCATATGAATATAGACCCCTTTGTCTTTAAATTCTTAACGTTAGTATAGGATGTTTCTTGCTTTGTATGCGTAACGGCTATTGATTGCTCAATTCAACTGACTGTACTAAAATGAAACAGATGACCTTAAAGGAGTGGACAAATAGATGAAATTAATTGCCACAGATATGGATGGTACATTACTGAATGACGAGCGAAAAATATCAAAAGAAAATGCAGAAGCGATCAAGGCAGCACAACAAGACGGCATCCATGTGGTTGTTGCAACAGGTCGGGATTTTAAAGAGGCAAGCATGCCGTTAAAAGAAGCTGGATTAACCTGTCCTATTCTCTGTGTAAACGGAGCTGAGGAACGAAGTGCTAATGGCGAATTGATCCACGCCGTATCTTTGGCTAAAAATGAAGCGCTGACGATTTTAGATATATTAACAGCTGCGGATGTTTACTTTGAAGTGTACACAAACAGAGGGGCTTTTACTGATGATTATGAAAAAGGATTAGAGATTGTGATTGACGTTTTGCAATCGGCAGGATCGGATGATTCATATGAGAAGATGCGTGAAATTGCAAAGCATCGATTTGAGTCTGGTGCTGTTCAGTTGACAGAGGATTATACGAAATTAATCGACTCAACAGCTGTCTATAAATTTTTAGCGTTTTCAAGGGATGAAACAAAGCGACAAGCTGCAAAGGACGACCTTGAAAAAAAGGATGTCTTCTCCGTAAGTGCGTCTGCCTCTGATAACTTAGAGATCACACATTGGCAAGCACAAAAGGGAATTGCTCTCCGTCGGTTAGCTGAGCGCCTCGGCATTAACTCAGACGACGTGATGGCAATTGGTGATAACTTAAATGATGTTTCTATGTTGAAGTATGCTGGTACGGCTGTCGCGATGGAAAATGGAGAAGCAGAAGTTAAACAATTAGCTGACTTTGTCACAGCTTCAAATGAAGATAATGGTGTAGCTAAAGCGATCAACAAATGGTTGAAATAAGTGAGAATAACGACCAAACCTACCTAGAAAAAGCAGGTAGGTTTTTTGCTATATAAAACGAAGTAGCAACAAAGTTCAATGTATTATAACAAATAGAAAATAACTGTTGACTATTATAGAACAGATGCGTATACTGTAACTAAGAAAAAGAAACTTACTGAAAATTTAAAAAGAATGGGGAGTGAGAGTAGAATGTTGAGAATCTCTGCTGATCAACAGGAGAAAAAGCCGGAAACAACAACGGAAGAAGAGCCGACGATCCTTGATATGATTAACGACTATTATGGTCGTACGTAATGATTAAATGACAGAGTTTAGCCATTGGGTTAAGCTCTTTTTTTTGTTCTGTAATATGACAGTAGGAGCATGAGAAACCCTTGACACAGAAGAAAAGGAAGTCTAGGATTAAATTGTTAACTTAATTTTATGATCAGTTTACAATTGATATTGATTGGAGGAGTGAGCAATGAATTGGATTCAGCTTGCCCAAGAAGTGATTGAGGGGAAACGTATATCAGAAAATGAAGCGTTAGCCATTCTTAACAGTCCTGACGACGAACTTTTGCTTTTGTTGCAAGGGGCGTTCACGATCCGGCAAACATACTACGGAAAGAAAGTAAAATTAAATATGATTATGAACGCAAAATCAGGATTTTGTCCAGAGAATTGCGGTTATTGTTCCCAGTCGTCCATATCGAAGGCACCGATTGACGCGTACCCGATGGTGAATAAAGAAACCATTTTGGAAGGCGCAAAACGGGCTCATGAATTAAATGTGGGGACGTACTGTATTGTGGCCAGTGGGCGTGGACCTACGAATCGAGACATTGATCATGTTACGGAAGCGGTTCGCGAAATTAAAGATACGTATGGATTAAAGATATGTGCTTGTCTCGGTATTTTAAAACCGGAGCAGGCTGAGCAGTTAAAAGCGGCAGGGGTTGACCGATATAATCACAATGTTAATACATCGGCTCGCCACCATGATCAGATCACGACCTCACACACGTATGAGGATCGGGTAAACACGGTCGAAGTTGTAAAGCATAGCGGGATTTCACCGTGCTCAGGTGTGATCGTTGGTATGAAAGAAACAAAGGAAGATGTTGTGGACATGGCCTTTCAATTGCGGGAACTCGATGCCGATTCCATTCCGGTGAATTTCTTACATGCGATAGACGGGACACCGCTTCAAGGCGTCCATGAACTGACTCCTATTTATTGCTTGAAAGTATTAGCCTTATTCCGCTATGTATGTCCAACGAAGGAGATACGGATCTCAGGGGGAAGGGAAGTCAATTTAAAGAGCCTTCAACCACTTGGCCTTTATGCAGCTAACTCCATTTTCATCGGTGATTATTTGACGACAGCAGGTCAGGAGGAAACGGCTGACCATCAAATCCTGAAAGATTTAGGATTCGAAGTGGAATCTGTGGAAGAAATGAAAGCAAGCCTGCAAGGCCAGTAAACAAAATGGAAAGGGAGCGGCTTAGGTGCTGCTCTCTTTTCATTTTGAATCATGAGAAGAAGACAGACATGATACACGCGGTCGTTGAGACATTTGCCTTGTCGAGCAATTCCTTCTTCGTAAATGCTCTAATCGCCGACGATTGCTTGTTTTTTTCGTGCAAATCGTCTGTAAAGAGAGCTACAATAGAGAAAAGGTTTACGAGGGGAGAGGGTTATGCGATATTTTTCAACAGACAGCCCGGAAGTCAAAACAATTGTTGCCCAAGACTCTAGACTTTTCCAGTTTATCGAAATAGCCGGTGAAGTGCAGTTGCCGACAAAGCCAAATCCTTTTCAATCGCTTGTATCTTCAATTGTGGAGCAGCAACTGTCAATCAAAGCAGCGTCGGCGATATACGGTAGGGTAGAGCAATTAGTCGGTGGGGCGTTGGAAAAGCCTGAACAGCTGTATCGAGTATCAGATGAAGCGTTACGTCAGGCTGGCGTGTCAAAAAGAAAGATCGAATACATCCGTCACGTTTGTGAACATGTTGAATCTGGGCGACTTGATTTTACGGAGTTGGAGGGAGCTGAGGCTACCACAGTCATCGAAAAGCTGACGGCTATTAAAGGAATTGGCCAATGGACAGCCGAAATGTTCATGATGTTTTCCCTCGGTCGACTGGATGTGCTATCTGTAGGTGATGTGGGCTTACAACGAGGGGCAAAATGGTTGTACGGCAACGGTGAAGGTGACGGAAAAAAGTTGCTCATTTATCATGGGAAAGCGTGGGCTCCTTATGAAACCGTCGCTTGTCTATATTTATGGAAAGCGGCTGGGACATTTGCTGAAGAATACCGCTCACTGGAAGAGCTTTTACACCATGGGAATCAATGCTAGCCTGAATCGAGAATAGCTTTTGTTCCCCTCCTTATACTATAGGTAAATGAAAAAGAGAGGTGAAAACAATGGCTAGAAGCAGAAACAAACTCCTCGTTCCTGGGGTAGAACAAGCGCTTAACGAAATGAAATATGAAATCGCGCAAGAATTTGGTGTTCGTTTAGGATCTGATACAACGTCACGAGCAAACGGCTCTGTCGGTGGAGAAATCACAAAACGTCTCGTTCAGCAATCCGAAAGAGAATTTTAATGATATGAAAGGAAGCGCATGCGACGCTGCATGTGCTTTTTTAAGTTTACCTATAAAGGGAAACATGTCATCCAGTGTTTCAGTCATCTTTTTTAGTGACGCATGATGCAGGAAGATTAAACAAGTTAAAGGTAGGAGGAAGGAAAAGCGGTACGTCGTTTATCATTTGGTAAGTAATTCTTATAACGAGGAGGGATATAATGGAACGAGTTAGTGATCATTATGCAACGATGGCGCTCACAGAGCCACAGTTGAACCAAATCCGGCAATTAGAGGAACAGCTTCGTAAAGAAACGAATAAAGATGTTGTGCTCATCGCCTATGAAGAAAGTGATCACAATCCGACATAAAAAAAGGTGCCTGCTCGCATTAGCGATAAGGCACCTTTCAATGATTTAAGGGCGTGGTGGATAATGGATTGGTGAGTCAGGTCCAAGATCAATGCCGAAGAACATCCAGACCATTAACATAATCGTCCAAACGATCGTAAACACAATTGAATAAGGAAGCATCACCGAAATTAACGTACCGATGCCCATTTTTTTATCATACTTTTGCGCAAAGGCGATAATGATCGCAAAATAGGTCATGAGTGGTGTAATAATATTCGTTGTAGAGTCGGCAATCCGATACGCCATTTGTGTTAATTCTGGCGAATAGCCGAGCTGCATCATAATTGGAACAAAAACAGGTGCCATGACGGCCCATTTGGCTGAAGCACTTCCGATAAACAGGTTAATAAACCCTGCAATCAAAATAAACGCCAAAATGAGCGGAATCCCTGTCAATTGGATGTTATCTAAAAAGGTAGCACCGTATACACCGAGAATGAGGCCCATATTTGTTTCGTTAAAATACGCAACAAACTGCCCTGCAGTAAAGGCGAGGACGACGAACATTCCCATCGATGCCATCGTGTCAGACATTTGACTGGCAACGTCCTTGTCATTGCGAATCGATTTCGTGATTGCCCCATAAACAAGACCAGGGACAAGAAACAGGATCAAGATGACCGGGACGAGCGAACTCATAAACGGCGATTGAATAATCGGACTGTCTCCTTCCCCGCGCAGCGGTCCCCATTCAGGAATAACAAGAAGAAGCATAAGCGCGAGCGTGATGATGAACGATATGCTCGCCCACAAAAGTCCTTTTTTCTCTTCTGGCTTTAAATAATCAATGCTCTGTTTTTCGAGCGATCCTTTAAAGGCTCCGAGCCGAGGCTCTACAATTTTATCGGTTACAAACCAACCAGCAAGTGTAAGGACGAAGACAGAAGCAATGATAAAGTACCAGTTCATCGCATAGTTGATGGTTTCCGCATAAGCAGGATCAATCGTAGCCGCTGCTTGTTGTGTCAGGGCGCCAAGCATTGGATCGGTTGCCGACAAGAAGATGTTCGCACTAAACCCTGCCGATACCCCAGCAAAGGCGGCGGCCAAACCTGCGAGCGGGTGGCGTCCGAGAGCAATAAACAGCATCGCTCCGAGCGGTGGAAGGACCACATAACCAGCATCAGAGGCCACGCTTGACATAATTCCGGCAAACACAAGAGTGACTGTAATTAGACTTTTCGGTACTGCTGTGACAAGTCCGCGCAAGCTAGCACTAATGAGACCGCTTCGTTCGGCAATCCCAATACCGAGCATCGTTGCTAGAACAACACCAAGTGGAGGAAAATTAATAAAATTGCTTACCATACTGGTGAAAATGTAAGCGATCCCTTCACTTGATAATAAGTTCATGACTTCGACTGTTTCCCCAGGATTGGCGGGATCGTCAACCGAAATGTTAAACGCAGATAAAATACCTGAAGCTACAATAACTAATAACGCTAAGATAGCAAATAATGTAATTGGGTGAGGCAGACGGTTTCCTGTTACTTCAATAAAGTTCAGGAACTTTGTGAAAATCCCGCCTTTTTTCTTTGGCCCTTCCATAGTGAATCTCCTTTCTCGTGTTAATTCTGTTAGACAAGCAAAAGATTTCTGACAATTCTAGCTGTGCAAGCGCATTCCATTCTATAACAGATCTGTCCTTAGGAAAACCATTCCCTTGGAAAATCAAACTTTAGTCCTAAAAGTTTTATTAGAATAATAATGTCTGTAATAAAACTAATCTCTAAACATTGAAGTTAGCTCATAAAAAAGAGAATTGAATTTAATTCCAAACCAACAACTAAATTCTAATATGTAGTAATTTATTTCTAATTTAGATTTTAATAGGTTGTTATATCTTTTTTTAATTGGTATAATATAACATGATATGAAATTAATGATCTATTGTTCTATTATAGCATCTGTTAGTCTTTTTACCTATATTGCGGTGCTTGTACCCAACTCCTAATCATTTTAAGGAGGTGATTATTATAAGAAAAAAATTAGTTTCATCGTTTAATTAAGTATTTAGTTGGTTCAAATTATTTTAAGGAGGACTAATAAAGAATGAAGTTGAATTTAAGAAAAAAATTGATTGCTGGGGTAACTTTTTTAGGGATTTTTGGCGCAATGTCTGGTGTGGCACTAGCTGAAGATGATGCAGTAGGGGGCTGGGTTGAAGGAGAAGGCTATTGGACAAGCAAAGACAACTATGAAATAAGAAAGAGTAGCTCACCTACTTCTCATCAAGGATGGAAGCAGGTAAGAGAAAGAAGTGGAGGAAAGCAGTACCGAGCTGTAGGAGTGACCCAATGGAGCAAACAGCATTATACAAGAGCACAAATGGTAGGCCGGGTATCAGGATATGTACATGCTGATAGTTATCGAGTTTGGGGTACTGATTCCACTGAGGCTCGTTCACCATGGATATCAAAAAACTATCAAGCTCGTACATTCTATGGATCAAAATAAATGAATACTCTAAAACTACAATGAAGCTGTCATTGGCAGCTTCATTCCCATTTGTCAAAAGGGAGTTGACGATATGAATCAGGCGGCCATGACCAAATTAAGAAAAAATGGAACTCTTACGATCGGTGCGTTGTTTGGATTGTTCAGTCTGTTAATGATGGCGCTGAGTGCCTTTCAAATAAAACAAGATGAGTTAAACATGGTCACCCGAGGATTATATGACCCAAGAGCAGTTGCCTTTACGTTTGAAGACCTTGGTCAAGCGATCGATTGGAAAGAGATAGATACTGATAGACCATTTACTGTTTTCACGAATCCAGATGAACCAATTCGTGGGTTTTATTATCAGCGTGAAACGTATATTCCGCCAATGATATCTGGTCGTTTTTTTAAAGAGAACGATTTTTATCGGGGTCAAAAATATATAGTTGTTGGTCAAGCGATCGACCAGCAGACTATTGACAATTGGCAGCAACAAGGTTATAGGCTACTTGGGATTATGGGTGCCTCCTACGCATCTGCCATTGATCATTTAATTCTAGTCAATCTTGATGCTATGGAACAGGGGAAACCGGCTGCTTATTACAATGAAGACGGGGAACCAGTGGCCTCTGAAATATATGTAATTAACAGTCATGACAAGCTAATTGTAGGGGACGAGTTACACTTTAATCATCATACAGTATTTAGGGTGAACACAATCGCGCGAGAAGATGTCGGAGTTTTTCGTTTTTTAGAGTTTAGCCTATTCCAGATTATTATTTCGGTTCTTTCGCACGTGCTTATTTTCAGTTTAACACTGTTATTTAGTTTTTATTGGCTCGAGAAACAAAGAACAGAATGTATAATTCTCTGGCATTTAGGAATTCAGTTAAGAAAGCCGTACAGTCGGTATGCTCTTACGTTATTTGGTTTGCTATCAATTTCGTATGGTTTAATAGGGATTCTTACATTGAGCTGGATGCTGATATTCAATCATAATCTACAAACAATCATCTTCCACACAAACAATATGTTGATTGGGTATCTCCTTATGCTCCTAGCGATCAGTGCTTCGATTAGCTTAGGCAGTTGGAGAGTGAAAAAGACTATTTATAGAAGAGAGGGAGTGAAGCAATGAATATGATCTTAAGTGAAGTTTCAGAAAGTCTTAGGCGTAAAAAAATGATGACGTTCTTTCTTATGCTCGGGATTCTTGTTTTTCTACTTTCTGTCATTCTCATCATCATTAGTTATGTTCACCTTCAGGAAAAGGAAAGTAGTGTAAGCTCTTTTAAAGGTTTACATGTTTACAGAATTAGTGATTCATTATATGAGGATAGTGAATTTAAAGCCTATTTGGACGAGCCCGAAGCATTGGATCGACTGAAACACTATTATACATATCTAGAAGAGAACTTAAATGAAACCTTCATTCATGTAAGCCAACAACCCCTATTTATACCTACCGATCAAATCGAGATCGATGAATCGTTTTTAGAAGGGTACGAAGAAGGGAATCCAAGGCCAATCTATAACGATGAATACACGGTAAAGACAGTCACACTAAACGAGCAAGCGCTGAATTTATTTCCGATCCAGGTGATGGAGGGAGAGACCTTAACTTCGGAGGATTTTGATCATTCAAATGCCCCCGGCCAAATTCCGGTACTTTTAGGGGCCGCCTACTCAGAATACTTTGAGGTGGGGGATCATATAAAAGCGGACTATCTATTTCAAGAGTTTGAGCTGGAGGTTAAAGGGTTTTTAAAGGAAAACCAGTTTGTCAGTAGTCCTAGTGAACCCGAGGTCTTTTTAGATCGCAATATTGTCATACCAGCACAGCAGTTTGCAGAACCTAATAGTGAAGAGGAAGAGGGTTTCCAAGAACGACACTATTTTAACCTGATTTGGGGAGCGATTTACAGTGAATCGGAAAGGGATGCGGTTGAAGCGGCATTAGAAGAGGCAAAGGCTGCTAGTCGATTCCCGCATGCCATAATGATGGGCTCCCCCACCACTCCGCTTGGTCAGCTGTTTGAAGCAATAGCAGAATCGATATACTGGCTTTTATTTATCGCAACTGTGCTTTTTATTGTATGTATATTCGGCATTTCAATGATGTTGAGAAAGAAAATTCAAGATAACTATAAAAATATGATGATTCATCTGATCTCTGGTGGGAGCATGCGTCAATTATTTTTGTATAGTGTCGCTGAAATCGCAGTGCTTGTTGGTTTGCCTACTATATTACTCGTTCTTGTTATTATGGGGTTCAATGTGCCTTTATTGGTTTTGATGGTGATTTTTTTGTGTGCTCTTGCCCTAATGATATTGGCCATTATCCCGCTATACTTACACTTTCGTAGGTTGCCAGTCAGTCGTTTACTTAAACGAGAGGAGTAACAGTCATGATACAATTAAAAGAGGTTAAAAAAACCTATTTTATGGGAAAGCAACAAATTGAAGTATTAAAAGGGATCGACTTAGAGGTTAACAAAGGTGAGATGATTGCGATTATGGGACGAAGTGGGTCCGGAAAATCAACTTTGCTTAATATACTTGCAGGGTTAGATAAGCCGGATCACGGGATTTATTTGTATCAACAGGAGACAATTCATGAAAAGACATTAAATGATTTAGCAGAATTTCGGAGGAAAAGAATAGGATTCATCCTCCAAAACTATCCGTTGATTGATAGTAAAAATGTGTTTGATAATGTAGCGTTACCGTTAAAATACAGTAACATACCCAAGAAAGAAATGACAGATAAAGTGACAACCATGCTATCAACCCTTGGGATAGAATATGTACAGAGCAGATCCGTGGATATGCTTTCAGGAGGAGAGGCTCAGCGTGTCGCCATTGCTAGGGCATTAATTCAACAGCCAGAGCTTATTTTAGCAGACGAACCTACAGGCTCTTTAGATGAAGAAAGTGAAACTGAGATTTTAGCCCTTTGTAAGCAACTAAACGACGAAGGGAAGACCCTGATTATCGTTACCCACAATCCTCACGTAGCTGAAATATGTCATAAAAAGTATAAAATCCATGACGGCAAGTTAATCATGATGCCACATTGATTTGATCACAAGAGGGATAGACAGTCATTTGTGGGAAACTCATGCGTCTACTTTTCCCGCACTATGATCACGAGAGGATAATCGCTTCCGCTCGTGTAAGAAAATTATGATATTAAAGCATGCAAAAGAGGCAGTTGCATGCTTTTTTCACTTTTATAAAATGTGAAGCTTTAGTTGTTCAAAAGATAGTAATACGTATGCCTGCGTTATCACCTGATTCGTGCAATCACCGAACTTTCCTTACATGTTTCAACTTACGGTGTTTCATACTAACACTAACATGAAAAGGGAAGGACGATGAGCGATGAAATCAAATGACCCGATTCCTAAAGACTCTCCATTGGATCATACGATGAATTTAATGCGCGAGGGCTATGAGTTTCTCAGTCATCGAATGGAGCGGTTTCAAACCGACCTTTTTGAAACGCGGGTGATGGGACAAAAGGTGCTTTGTATACGCGGGGCGGAGGCGGTAAAGCTGTTTTATGACCCTGAGCGCTTTAAACGGCATCGAGCAACGCCTAAACGGATTCAAAAATCACTTTTTGGCGAAAATGCCATTCAAACAATGGATGATAAGGCGCACCTTCATCGCAAACAACTATTTCTCTCGATGATGAAGCCTGAGGATGAGCGGGAATTGGCGCGCTTAACCCATGAAACGTGGCGACGAGTAGCGGAAGGGTGGAAAAAGTCCAGACCAATTGTTCTGTTTGATGAGGCGAAGCGTGTTTTATGCCAAGTGGCATGTGAGTGGGCAGGGGTTCCTCTAAAATCAATAGAAATCAATCGGCGAGCGGAAGATTTTCATGCCATGGTTGATGCCTTTGGCGCAGTGGGCCCAAGACATTGGCGAGGGCGAAAGGGACGGAGACGAACGGAGAGATGGATCCAATCGATCATCTATCAAGTACGAACCGGTAGTTTACAGGCACGTGAGGGGAGTCCGCTTTATAAAGTATCGTACCATAGGGAGTTAAATGGAAAGTTGCTCGATGAGCGGATGGCGGCTATTGAACTCATCAATGTGCTTAGACCGATCGTCGCGATCGCAACCTTTATTTCTTTTGCTGCAATTGCCTTGCAAGAGCACCCAGAGTGGCAGGAGCGATTAAAATACGGCAGCAACGAGGAGTTCCATATGTTCGTGCAAGAGGTGAGGCGCTATTATCCATTTGCACCATTGATCGGAGCGAAGGTGCGCAAAAGTTTTACGTGGAAAGGCGTTCGTTTCAAAAAGGGAAGGCTCGTCTTCTTAGATATGTACGGAACGAATCATGACCAGAAACTATGGGATGAGCCAGACGCGTTTCGACCGGAACGGTTTCAAGAACGAAAAGATTCCCTTTATGATTTTATTCCTCAAGGCGGGGGAGATCCAATGAAAGGGCATCGCTGCCCTGGAGAAGGCATTACTGTCGAGGTGATGAAGGCCACTATGGACTTTCTCGTCAACGATATCGACTATGACGTACCTGATCAAGACATTAGCTACAGCTTGTCCCGGATGCCAACAAGGCCGGAAAGTGGGTATATCATGGCGAATATAGAACGGAAATACGAGCATGCATAAAGGAATGTGACCAGTTATGGAATTGGCAAAAGACTTCGTCGTGTTACTAGCCCGCGTTCTAACGATCTTGCCGCTCATGCTACTAGTCACCATGATCATGGGGAAGCGCTCTATCGCCGAACTTCCGGTATTTGATTTTTTGATTATTTTAACTCTCGGAGCAGTTGTTGGAGCAGATTTAGCCGACCCGAGCATTCCCCATCTGCATACAGAGGATGTTTTTACGACGCAGGTGCCACCGATGTACCATTAAGGACCTTATGGTAGGTCTTTTTTTTTGTTAGAAAGGGAGAGATTACTATAAAAGAAAGGGGTGCCTTGTTCTAGGTCTTTGTTCTTGTCTTTCGTCAGCTCTCATAAACGAAAAAAGGAGACGCTTTCTTGTTGTCGAAAAGAGTACTTAACGATTGAAGCAAAGTGTATCGCGGGCTGGGGAGGGAACGTTGGATGAGTCAAGAGCTAAAAAATAAGGTGCAGTTTCTAGCCAAGGAACTAAATCAGCTTGTGAACATCTTGTATGAGGAATCCAAAAAACAGACGCCCCTTACCCTGTGGTTACTATGTAAGAATACCTTCGTTTATGTGTACCGCACAGTGAAAACGGTAAGAGGCGTAGCCGGGGTGTTACTTGTTCTCGTACCTGGCAGTCTCATGGCATACACTACCGATGCATTTAGAGCGATAGGAGAGCTTCCATGGACGTCTATCACTGTATTATTAGGAGGTATGAGCTTCTTTCTTTTCGCTTATTTACGTCACTTAGTCCTTGATGAAATGAGCCGTCCGGGAAGTGATCTGTTCCATATTCAAGTGTACGAAAAGCGCAAGCCGGATGAATACATGTCACTGATTGCGCTTGCAAAAGAGAGAGATTATGTTGAATCAATTGCAGCTGATATTGAACAGGTCACCTCGACTCCATCGCTTCCAAACTTGTTGGAGCTTCTAAAGGAAAAAGAGCAGGATATCGAGGAGAAAGATCGTGTCATAGAGGATTTATTGGAAATCGTAGAAGACAATGAAGAGCATACGCTCATGTTCAAAGAAAAATATGAAATTTTGCTCGACTTCGTGTTTCAGTTAAAGTCCAAGCTGAACTTACTCGTTCATGATCAATTCAGCTTAGATTCAATTGATTTCGGTTCAGACTATTCTCTTTACAAGGTTGGAGAAGAAGGACTCGAATTTGTTGATTCCTATGGGGTCAATAAGGCGGAGATGGAGGACTTTATTCCTTTTACAGAGAAGGGGAATCCGTACATCCTTGCAATCGAACGGGACTACAAAGATCCGTTAAAAGTAGGGGATCTCATTTCGTGGAAGCGAACATTGCAAGACGGCTCCCAATGGGTGCTTTCACTACATTTGAACGAAAACAATCGTGAGAAATTGAATGACGCTACCGAATCTGGTAAACTGAATGTAACGATTACACAAGAGCTTTTATGGATTTGCTGTGAACTGCTGAACAAATTTTCACCGAATCCAACGAAGAAAGGGGAGGAGTAAGATGGGACAAGCTGCTAAGGACAAGCCCTATTCAAAGGAACTCTCCGATCACTACATGAATCAAATGAAAAAGAAAAACGAACGAGTTCGCCATCGTGCGTTAAAAGCGTTGAAAAAAGAACCAAAGCTAGACGTAAAAAAGTGAGATGTCAAATGAACATCTCACTTTTCTTTTCCTAAGGCTTTCATCGCTTGCTCGCGAGCCTTATCGTTTTTTTTCTTCTGGTTCTCGACAATTTGATCCATAAGCTTCGATGACTCGGGCTTTCCCATCTGTTAATCATCCTCTTATTATTCTTATTACTCACATCCTTTCCTCGTTCCCGAATGTTTATACTTTAGGCGGAATGTTTCGATCATTCACTCAGCTTAGGGTATATAACTTTACCCTATCATAGAATCTTTTAGTAAAATATCATCTAGGGACAGTAAATGGAAGGACATAGTAAACGTAAAGGACGAAAAGGAGAGGTGCTAAGAGTGAACGAGCTTGAACAATGGAGAAAAGATCCACTTGTAATTAAACTAATGGCGACCGAGGAAGTTTTTTGGCTCAATCCTCATATAGATTCGTTTAAGTCAGCAGTTCGAAAGCTTAGTCTACACGAAGACGACGTCAAGGATACCGAGAAGCGATTAGAGCGGTTTGCGCCATATATCGCGAAAGTCTTTCCTGAAACAAACCAAGCGCACGGAATGATCGAATCTCCCTTAGTGCAAATCCCTTCGATGAAACAATCGTTAGAACAGAAGTATCTGCAACCAATTACGGGGAAATTATTGCTAAAATGCGATAGTCATTTACCTATTTCCGGATCGATCAAAGCGAGGGGCGGCATTTATGAAGTGCTGAAACATGCTGAACAACTAGCTTTGCAGCATGGGCTTTTAACAGTTCAAGATGATTATTCGATCCTTGACAGCGAAACTTGCCGGGACTTCTTCGCGAATTATTCGATTGCCGTTGGTTCGACGGGGAATTTAGGGCTCAGCATTGGCATCATTAGCGCAAAACTTGGCTTTAACGTGTCGGTCCATATGTCGGCAGACGCAAAGCAATGGAAAAAAGACTTGCTTCGAAGTAAAAACGTCAACGTCATTGAATATGAGGATGATTATAGTCAAGCGGTAGAGGAAGGGCGAAGAGAGGCTGAGCAGGATCCCACCTGTTATTTTGTGGACGATGAACAATCTCAAGATCTTTTTTTAGGCTATGCTGTGGCAGCCTTTCGACTGAAAAAACAATTGGCTGAACAGAAGATTACGGTCGATGAGAGTCACCCTTTGTTTGTCTATCTCCCATGCGGGGTTGGTGGCGCCCCAGGTGGGATTACCTTCGGTTTAAAGCTGTTGTTTGAAGATCATGTCCACTGCTTTTTTGCAGAGCCTACCCACTCTCCATCCATGTTGCTTGGACTTTTGACAGGCCTTCATGAGCGGATTTCGGTTCAAGAAATCGGTCTCGACAACCGAACAGAGGCAGATGGACTTGCTGTCGGCAGACCTTCGCGACTTGTGTCAAGGATGATGAAGCCTTTATTAAGTGGGAGCTTTACGATAGACGATGACAAGCTTTTTACCTTACTGAAAGAGCTAGCCGATGCAGAAGGGCTGTTCCTTGAACCTTCAGCGCTGGCAGGAATGCTTGGACCGATAAAATTAGTTCAGGAAGGCAATCACTATTTAAAAGCAAACAACTTAGCTGAAAAAATGAACAACGCCACGCATATTATATGGGGAACAGGCGGCAGCATGGTACCTGAAGAGGAGATGATGGCTTATTACAGACGGGGAGGAACTATTAAGTGATCGACGATGATGAAAGCTCTGTAATAGGGGTTAGTAAGGCCTCCATAGGGGGCTTTTTTTATTCAATGTAATTAAGTGTAAGCCCAGCTCATGTCGCCTGAGGGATCGGTGATGCTGAGTTCCTTTATACTTAAAGATCGTTTAATCTTTAAATGTTTTAGAGGTACCTCTTAAAATCTTAATATTTTCATCATTCTGATCATTACGCTATACTGAAGGAAATACATAGCAAAGGGGTAAGAGCGGATGAAATTTCTCATCGTTGGCGCTGGAGCCGTAGGGGGTTATTTTGGAGCAAGATTGGCAGAAAAGGGGGAAGATGTAACCTTTCTCGTTCGGGAAAAACGAAAGGAACAAATGAAAAAGCGAGGTCTTCGTATCCAAAGCATTCATGGAAATACGACGATACAAGCGAAAACTATAACGATGGAGGACACTGGGCTATTTGATGTCGTCCTTCTCGGAACAAAAGCCTACCATTTAGAGAACGTCATTGAAACCATCCGTCCGTTTATTCATGATCAAACAGTGATCATTCCGATGTTAAATGGGATCGCTCATTTAGACAGATTGCGTAAGGCGTTTTCAACAGAACAAGTGATTGGCGGACTTTGTTTTATTGAATCGACGTTAAATGAATTTGGTGACATTGTCCAAACGAGTCAGATTCATCGATTTGTGTTCGGAGAGTTGAACGGGGAACGAAGCGAGCGGGTGAAAAAAATTGAAGCCGCCTTCGCAGGGACCAACGCCATGATTGAAGTGTCAGACTCGGTTCTTACAGAAATGTGGCACAAATATATGTTTATTACGACCATGTCCGGTGTGACTACATTGTACAATCAACCAGTGGGCCCTATTCGTGAACTTCCCTCAGGGGAACAGGTGATCCGCGGACTGTTTGCTGAAATTGGGGCGATCATGCGGGCGGTAGGAGCACCGATTGCCGATCAAGTAGAAGAAAAGCAATGGAAGCAAATGGGCGGTGTCGAATACGAAATGAAATCCTCGATGCAACGTGATATGGAAAAAGGCCTGCCGATTGAACGAGAACACTTGCAAGGCTATTTATTGAAGCTAGCTGAACTACATCAAATACAAGCCCCTATCTTAGCGACAATTTATACGAACTTGCTTTTTTATCATCCAGAGTCTTCCTAATAACCGGAAGACTCTACTTTTTAATTTATTGTAATCATATTATGTAAACTAATTATAGCCATTTATTAGATAATTTCACGTACCGTATTATTATCCGATCTAAAAAATTTCTATAACGAAGCAAAACTATCACTCTTCCTATACACTTGTCAATATTGCTAGAAATGCAAACAAATATTCGCTAAAATAAAAGGGAGGTGTAGCTTATGTTCAAACAAACGTTTCAAGACTTAGTCCATTGGTTAAAAACCGATGATGAAATAAAGAAAAATATTGTCCATTGGCATGAAATCGAAGCGAAACCTGCACAGACTGTGCCATTTCCAACCACATTGGACATTCGTATCCGAGAAGCGTTGGAGAAAAGGGGGATCGGCCAGTTATACACTCACCAGAATACAGCGTATGAATGTTCGGAAAAGGGAGAGCACGTCGTAGCTGTAACACCTACAGCTTCTGGAAAGACGTTGTGCTATAACCTTCCCGTCCTTCAACAAATTCGAAGAGATGAAACTAGCCGTGCGCTGTATTTGTTTCCGACAAAGGCCCTTGCCCAAGATCAGAAAAGCGAGCTAAATGAAATCATTGAGGAAATGGGTATATCGGTTAAATGTTTTACATACGACGGCGACACTGCCCCCAACATCCGCCAAGCGGTAAGAAAAGCGGGACATGTTGTTATTACAAACCCAGATATGCTTCATTCAGCCATCTTGCCGCACCATACGAAATGGGTCGCTTTCTTTGAAAATTTAAAGTATGTTGTCATCGATGAGCTTCATACCTATCGAGGGGTGTTCGGCAGCCATGTGGCTAATGTAATTCGCCGATTGAAGCGGATAGCTCGTTATTACGGGAGCGAGCCGACGTTTATTTGCACATCAGCGACGATTGCCAATCCGCAGGAGCTAGCGAGCCAATTGACAGGCCACAACGTTCGACTGATTGATAACAATGGAGCACCGTCAGGAAAAAAGCACTTTGTGTTTTATAATCCTCCTGCTGTCAATGAACCGCTCAACATACGGAAAAGTGCGACGGTGGAAGTGAACCGCTTAGCGAAGAAGTTTCTTGAGAACAACATTCAAACAATTGTCTTTGCCCGCAGTCGTGTGAGAGTAGAGGTCATTCTTAGCCATCTTCAAGAATTGACGAAAAAGAAGATCGGGCAACAGGCGGTACGTGGATACCGCGGGGGCTACTTGCCAAAGCAACGCCGCGAAATTGAACGTGGTCTTCGAAATGGAGACATTATCGGCGTCGTGAGTACAAATGCCTTAGAGCTAGGGGTAGATATAGGGCAACTCCAGGTTTGCATTATGACCGGATATCCTGGGTCGATTGCGAGTGCATGGCAGCAATCGGGAAGGGCGGGACGTAGGCAACATGAATCACTTACGTTACTCGTTGCCGGTTCTTCACCGATCGATCAATATATGATCCAACATCCAGATTACTTTTTAGAAAAGTCGCCAGAATCTGTGCGCATTAACCGTGATAACTTGATCATTTTAGTGGACCATTTAAAATGTGCCGCTTATGAGCTTCCTTTTAAAGAAGGGGAGACATTAGATGGGGTTGAAATTGAGGAGATACTCGAATTTTTAACAGAGGAACACGTGCTCCATCATAGAGGAAGCAAGTGGTATTGGATGAATGACGGATTTCCCGCTCATGGCATTAGCCTACGCTCAGCCTCACAAGAAAATGTCGTCATCATTGATCAGTCCGATATAGCTAATCCTCAAGTGATTGGAGAAATGGACCGATTCAGTGCGATGACGTTGCTTCACGATGAGGCGATTTACCTCCATCAAGGGGTTCAATATCAAGTCGAATTATTAGACTGGGAAGAGAAGAAAGCGTTCGTTCGCGAAGTTAAGGTTGAGTATTTTACCGATGCCAATCTTGCGGTTCAACTAAAAGTGTTGGAAGAGGATGAAACGAAGGAAACAAGACAAGCAACGATTGCCTTTGGCGATGTGATGGTAAATGCCAAAGCGACTCTTTTAAAAAAAATCAAACTGTCTACATTTGAAAACATCGGTTCAGGTCCAATCCATTTGCCAGAGGAGGAGCTTCATACGAACGCCACATGGATCAGCTTTTCAGACGATCTCATTGAGCGCTTTTCAGAAAATGGGTTAGATCAAGCGCTTCTTGGACTCGCTCATGTCGTTCAACATGTGGCACCTGTTTACGTCATGTGTGACCGTTCTGACTTGCATGTCGTTCCACAAATAAAAGCGGACCATTCCGAGAGGCCGACATTGTTTATTTACGATCGGTATCCAGGAGGGGTAGGTTTGGCGAAAAATGTATACAAGCAAGTCGACATCCTTCTAGAACAAGCATGGGGATTGCTCCGCTCCTGTCCATGTGAAAGTGGGTGTCCTGCTTGCGTAGGGGCCTCAAGTGAATTAGGAGACAATGTGAAGCAAGCGGTGCTCCGCCTTCTTTCTTTACTATTAAATGAAATGAGTGAACAAACATGGCATTAAAAGGGAAATTATCCCGCTTAAAGGCCCGTATGGGAGTGGAGACAGGAAGTCAGTCAGAACAGACTGTATCACACTCGATAGCTGATCAAAAAGTCCCGTACGAGCAATCATGGAGACAACTACACGCTAAACCTGCTTGGTTTGAAGACGAATATTCCATTATTCGTGAGGTTTCGTACGACCTTGATAAAAACCATGGCCGTTACCCACTCCGTCAGGTCGTACACCAAGTAGAGAAATGGCAAGAGCATATTGCAAATCATCCCCTGTCAGCAAAGGGGATGCATGTAGAGGAGCTTCTTTTTTTTGATACGGAAACGACGGGACTAAGTCACGGTGCTGGGACGACCATTTTTATGTTAGGATATGCCCAAGTAAAAGGGGAGGAGGTTGTAGTCAAACAACATTTTCTCCCTGGTCCTGAAAGGGAAGTAGCGTTATACCATCATTTTTTGCATGATGTAGGGGATATGAAAAACTTAGTCACATTTAATGGTAAAGCGTTCGATTGGCCACAAGTGAAAACGCGGCACACCTTTGTTCGAGACAGAGTGCCTTATTTGCCAAAGTTTGGTCACTACGATCTGCTCCATGCCTCTAGACGACTGTGGAAAGAGCTTTTGCCCTCCTGCAAGCTTTCAGTTGTGGAGCAGGAAATCCTTCACTTTCACCGAGAGGAAGATACGCCTGGCTATTTAGCACCTATGCTTTATTTTGATTTCCTGCAAGACCCCGATCCAGAGCTCGTCAAGGGAGTCTTTCAACATAATGAATGGGACGTACTCTCTTTATTAACTCTCTATGCCCATCTCTCTGCTTCCATTTTGGAAGTGAACAGCGGACAACTATTGGCAAAAGAGCAATTTGAAGTGGCTCGCTGGTATGAAGCCGTCGGTGAACTCGGCATCAGCCAGTCTTTATATGAGCAGCTTGCTCAAGGTGATCACTCCATTCAAGCTGAAGCGATGCTACGATTAGCCCATCTTGAAAAGAAGCGCGGACGTTTCGAGCGTGCCCAAGGGTTATATGAGACGCTTATTGAGCGAGATCTTTTTCTCAAAGAGGCCGGTATTGAATTAGCTAAGATTTATGAGCATCAGCTAAAAGACGCAGAAAAAGCGTTCAACGTGACTAAGAAAGTCTTTATGTCTAGAAAAGAAGTGGCTCGATTGACAAACAAACATGAGAAGGCCTTTTTAGCAGCAACGGAAAATAGACTGCGAAGACTTGAAGACAAGGTGAGGAAATCTCAAACCTTATTTCCTGGGCAAGCGCAAGATTAGTCGTGATTCCACAAATTTGACGATTTTGTGACAAAATCTATTCGTAGGGAAATACCAAAAAAAAGTGATTGTCGAACGATAAAAAAATTCGTACAATCACAGGTGGAGTATAATATTTTAAGTAGGAAAGAGTGGTTGCATTGACTCGCGCATTGTTAATTATGTTCTTTGTTCTTATCGGAATGGTGTTGTTTTTTGCCACTCAATTACATGATAAAGCCATTTTTTAACAGGTGGCTATGTGTGCGAACGTCCAAAATTAGATGATTCACCTTGAATTAGGTAAACGAACTAGTACACCAATATCACGCATCACATAGGTTAATATTGACTCTATTCATAAGGAGGAATTTAACCTATGCATTGTCGACCGAGAAAGCATTGTAAAGTACTACCGGCAATCGTCCACCCGACGAAGTGCAATGTGGTTCAACAGACATGTGAATACATTGTTCCTGAAATTCACCCAACTCACACAACTCAAGTAACGAACCATGTATACAACCACGTTCATAGCTTCCCTCATACAGTATCTCAGCAACAACAAGTGTACAATCAGCAGTTTTATCAACCGCCAGGACCACCAACTCCAGTCGCAGGAGCTATGGCAGGCCCAGGCTTTGGTCCAATGGCAGGTCCAGTCGCAGGAGCCATGGCCGCACCTGGGTATGGCGCTCCAGTCGCAGGAGCCGCTTTTGGCAAAGGAAAAGGGAAGTGTGGTTGCTAAATGTAAATGTAGAAGCGAGCCGATTTTGGTTCGCTTCTCTCTTTATCCATGAGAGGATGAGTCGAATGAAAGTCATTACACTTACTGGCTATAAAGCTCACGAGCTAGGGATTTTCTCCCATAACCATCGCGGCATTACATATATAAAAAAAGCCTTTGAACAACAGATCCTTGCCTTGATTGAAGAAGGGGTAGAGTGGTTTCTTATTAGCGGCCAGGTCGGAGTGGAATTATGGGCAGCCGAAGTCGTCATTAAGTTGAAACAAACTCATCCACACATTCAATTGGCCGTTTTGACTCCGTTTCTTGAGCAGGAATCCCAGTGGCAAGAGGCTTCTCGTAAAAAATATCATGACATTTTGGAGGCGGCTGACTTTGTGGACAGTATTACGAAGCGACCGTATGAAGGTCCTACTCAGCTTCGTCTGAAAAACGAATATTTAGTGCAAAAGTCCGATGGTCTACTCGTTCTTTATGACGAAGACAAACCAGGTTCTCCAAGCTATTATTTAGAAGCTGCAAAAAGGCGGCAACAACAGGAGCCATATGATATTCGCTTGATCACACCCCATGATCTTGAATGGATTGCTCAAGAAGATGAAATGAATGACTCAGTAGACATCGACAATTTGTAAAATATCAAAAGGAAATTGACAATCATAGTAACTTTTGAAAAAATAGAAAGAAAATGAACGATTACTGATTTTAATAGTTCTCCGTCATGCGGATGATGATTGAGGTGATAGATATGTATAATCAAGAGGTCAAACTAACGACAAAGGAAATTTTGGAAAAAGAATTCAAAACGAGCATGCGTGGATATAGTCAAGACGAAGTGGATAAATTTTTAGATGTAGTCATTCAGGACTATGAAGTGTTTCAGAAGAAAATTGAACGGCTTGAGCAGGAAATTCATCAGCTTAGAACCGAGGCAAAACGGGCAGCAAGTGAACGTCAGACAAGGCATCAAACAAGTCCGAGTGTCGGTAGCACGAACTATGATATCCTTCAACGTTTATCCAACTTAGAGAAAAAGGTGTTTGGTAACAAGCTTTATGAGTAATAAGAAAAGGAGCGATCGTGGTTGATCCACGTATTTATAGATGGAGCCAGTGCAGGAGATCCAGGACCTTCTGGGGCCGGTATATTCATCGATGATAAAAACGGGCGTTTGGAGCATTTGACGATTCCTTTAGGGAGGCTGTCAAATCACGAAGCGGAGTTTCATGCGCTCATTTACGCTCTGCGCTTCTGTCAAGAGCAAGGATGGAATGAACTTTGGGTTCGAACGGATTCCAAGCTGTTAGAAGAAGCGATTGAAAAGCGATATGTAAAAAATCAACGGTATCGTCTTTTGCTGGAGGAAGCCCTTCTTTTAATTGATCGCTTTAAGCTTTTTTTCATTAAGTGGGTGCCAAGCAAGGAAAATAAAAAAGCTGATGAATTAGCGAGAACAGCCATTCGATTAAATGACATTAATGACAAAAAATAACATTGAATTGATTCGTTTTTTTCGTTATAATAGAGATTGTCGCTTATAACATCATAACCGTTCAGGTAACCGCTGCATCGCATGCGATGTAGAGGAAAGTCCATGCTCGCACAGGCTGAGATGCTTGTAGTGTTCGTGCCTAGCGAAGTCATAAGCTAGGGTAGTCTGGTTCTAAGAACTGGGCTAACGGCAAGGTAAGCACCTACGTTCATCATGAATAGGGTGTGATGCCTTTGAAAGTGCCACAGTGACGTAGTCCGTTTGGAAACAGACGGAGTGGAACGAGGTAAACCCCTCGAGCGAGAAACCCAAAAATTGGTAGGGGAACCTTCTTGAAGGAAATGAACGGAGAGAAGGACGGAAGTTTACTTCTGTAGACAGATGGTTACCACCGGAGTACGAGGTTCATCACCGTTTGTAGTACGAAGGAACAGAACATGGCTTATCGAACGGGAATGAGATGACTAAGATAAGCGGCCATACGAAAACTCCTGTCTAGGGGTTTTTTTATTTTTACACTTTAAGGACGTTTAACTTCTCTGGATAATGAAGAAGTCCGTGTCTCTTTACTCACAAAGAAGCTTAAAAGAAGAAATGTTATTGGTTGCCGGGCTTGATTTGTCATTGCTCGCCTCTACCCGTATAATGGAGACGGGAAAGATGATACATAAGGGAGATAGTTAAATTTATGGAAAAAGTAACGTTGATTGCGACGGCGACGATGGGATTAGAGGCGCTCGTTGCACGAGAAGTTAAAGATCTTGGGTATGAGGATGTGAAGGTGGAGAACGGAAAGGTTACCTTTACATCCGATGTAGCTGCTATTCCGCGAGCCAATTTATGGTTGCGGACGGCGGATCGTGTAAAGTTGAAAGTGGGAGAATTTAAAGCACTTACGTTTGATGAGTTATTTGAAAAAACGAAGTCTCTTCCTTGGGCAGATATCATTCCAGTACATGCGGAGTTTCCAGTCATCGGTCGGTCTGTTAAATCAAAACTATTTAGCGTATCCGATTGCCAAGCCATTGTAAAAAAAGCCGTTGTGGAGAGCATGAAAAAACGATACAAGCGTGGCTGGTTTGATGAAAATGGTCCACTCTATCGGATTGAAGTCGCCCTCCATAAGGATATAGCCACACTAACCATCGACACAAGCGGAACAGGTCTACATAAACGTGGCTACCGCTACCTTCACAGCCAAGCACCGCTAAAGGAGACATTAGCTGCTGCAATGATTATGCTCTCCCACTGGAAGTCAGATCGCCCCTTCGCCGACCCGTTTTGCGGATCAGGCACGATTCCAATTGAAGCGGCAATGATTGGGCAAAACATCGCACCTGGCTTTAACCGAGAATTCGTTTCCGAACAGTGGCATTGGATCGGAAGCGAGCATTGGGATCGAGCACGTGAAGAAGTAGAAGATATGGCGAACTATGACCAGCCACTCGATATCCTTGGTTCAGACATTGACCATCGCATGGTCGAACTCGCACAAAACAATGCGATGGAAGCGGGATTTGGCGACTTGATTTCCTTCAAGCAAATGCAAGTCACCGACTTTCGACATAAAGAAGAGTACGGCATATTAATAGGAAATCCTCCGTACGGGGAGCGGATCGGCGAGAGGGAAGAAGTAGAGAAGATGTATCAAAAGATGGGGGAAGTTTTTCGTGAACATTTAGAGACATGGTCCATCTACATCCTCACTTCCCATGAGGGGTTTGAAGAACTTTATGGCAAACAAGCGACGAAAAAGCGAAAGCTGTATAACGGGAACATTAAAACAGATTACTATCAGTTTTTTGGACCGAGACCTCCGCGTCATCCAGAGGGCTCTCAACAATAAGCTGATCAACGTTCAACCCTAGTCTTTCAAAGGATAGGGTTGTTTTGTGGAAAAATGAAGGAATTAGAAAGGCAAGGCCAACGAAATAGGGAAATTGTGAGGAGTTAGACATGAAAGGACACACACCCATTACTGCTAAGGTGTGTGTCCACATGTATGACTGTTAATTTTTCTCTTTTACTGGTTTTTCATCCCATGCTTCAATGTTCTTTAGGTCAGGCAGGCTGTTTTTGTAAAAGACCGGATCGATTCCTTGTTTACGCTGATGCTGATAATCCGTTAGTGCCTGAACGGCAATTTTCGCCAATAATGCAATAGCAATCAAGTTAACGATCGCCATCGCACCCATAATCAAATCGGCCATTTCCCAAATAATCTGAAGCTCACTTGTAGCTCCGATTAAAATCATGGCAAGAAATGCGAGGCGAAAGACTGTTAGTAAGGCGCGGTTTTGAGAAATAAACTGAATGTTCGCTTCACCGTAATAGTAATTCCCGAGCAATGAACTGAAGGCGAAAAAGAAAATCGCAATTGTCACAAATGTCATCGACCATTCACCTATATGAACGGTTAGTGCCTCTTGTGTTAACTGAATACCACCCATTTCACCGACTGTATAGACGTCAGTTAACAAGATCAAGAAGGCGGTCGCACTACAAATAATAAGAGTATCGGTAAGGACGCTGAGAGATTGAACCAGTCCTTGTTTTACCGGATGTGAGACGTGAGCGGTTGCGGCTGCGTTTGGCGCACTTCCCATTCCAGCTTCATTCGAGAATAAACCACGCCGAATTCCATGCATAATCGCTGCCCCGAAGCCCCCGCCCACGACTTCCTGTATTCCGAAGGCGTTGCCTACAATCAGACCGATGACAGCCGGAACTTGCGTGATATTTAGTAGCACGATGACAAGGGCAATCAATACGTATGCAATGGCGAATGTCGGGACGATGACTTCTGCAATGACCGCAATTCTACGTATCCCACCAAAGACAATGAACGCCATCACAAAAGCGATGATCAACCCAATAAAGAAAGGATTTAAATCATAAGCACCTACAAAAGCATCTGCAATCGTATGTGTTTGAACAGCGTTAAAAATTAATCCGAAACATAACGTAATTAAGATGGCAAACAAAATACCTGCCCATCTGGCGTTTAACGCTTTTTCCATGTAATAGGCTGGTCCACCTCGGAAACCATCCTTATCTTTTACTTTATAAATTTGCGCCAGCGTGCTCTCGATGAAGCCGGTCGCTGCCCCGATTAGAGCAATGATCCACATCCAAAAAATTGCCCCGGGCCCACCTAAGGAAATCGCAACTGCTACGCCAGCCAAATTTCCTGTTCCGACGCGGGCAGCGGTACTAATGGCGAATGCTTGAAAGGAGGACGTTCCTTTCCTTTCTTTAAACGCCTTCCGATTCATTCCTTCCACGAGGAGGCGTCCCATCTCTCCGAGCAATCGAAATTGGACAAAGCGTGAAACGAACGTAAAATAAAGACCGAGCCCTAACAGTAACGCGATTAAGACGTATGTCCAAATGAACGTGTTTCCGACATCCACCAGCCTGCCAAACCACGTGTCGGCACGAAACCAGTTTTCCACCAAATCACTCCTTTATCGTATTCGTCGCGTGCTATTCTAACAGAATATTCTTATGAATTCTAGATTCTAAAAATTCTAAAAATAATAAAAGTCTGGACAAATATCCAACAATGGTTATTATTGTTATTAGGGGTTGCTTTTATACAAGGTCAAGCAACCTGTTCAACTGTTGAATGATGCATTAAATGACATTATTTACAAAAGGAGGGTGAGTATGCTCGTACGAAGAAATCAAGTCGCTAAGCTGCTCTTATATTTTTGTTATGTTATCTTAGGTGTGGCTTTCATTGGGGGACTTACTTTAGGCTTAGCGCATGACATCTATTATTCATTTTCTTTTTTAATTACTTGGGATTATTGGGTAAAAGGTGCTTTATTGGCTGGGCTATTCTTATTTTTCTCCGAATTGATTGAACAAATGCACATCCGTAACTTTAGAAGCGAGCAGATCAAAAATACACCTGAAAACCCTTTGACTCTAGAGCCTGGAACGAAAAATGAATCTAAGTTTCCGATAAGTGAACAAGATCGTCAATCGGTTTACGAGTTTTATGCAGAGAAAGGGGAAGAGGTAGAAGACATTGTTTCGACACCAGTGAAAGACGTTTGTCTTGTCAAGATTGGCGGAGAACTCCGACCTGTCGAAATTGGTGATTTTAAGCCTATAGAACGATCAATCAAGGAGTATCCTGAGCTCCGCCAATGGTATGATCAGCATCAGAAGTAACATTCACGTCTGGTACTCGCACGGTTATTACTTTTCCAACTGTCGTAATGTTAACAGGTGTCTTCATGTAGATTTCTCCATCCATATCGATAGAAAGGACTGGCTCCGTTTCGATCTGGCACTGATCACAGGTCATCCGATCAATATGATCAGACTCATTTACCATAGCAGGGGAGACGAGTCCCTTCACTAGGTCTTTGATGAAAGGGAGACCACCCTCCTTCACAATGTAAATCGTCACAAAAGGCTGTTCGATGGCGTTTTCGTCTAATTGGACAGGTAAGGTACCAAGAAACTGACCGTGCATTACTAATAAGAGAATGGCTTGCCCAGACATGGAGCCTTTCGTTGATGTAATGGTATAAGAAAAAGGAGATGGCTCACGTAATGATTGGAGAGCAGATAAAAAATAGCTAAACCTCCCAAAGGTTTCTTTTAACTCAGGGTTCGTTCCTTCTGATGCAGTTGTGATGATCCCCATCCCGAGGAAATTTGTATAGCAACGGTGATTTGCTTGAATGAGCGGCACTCGTTTCCATGTGCCGCTCTCAAGCAAATTTCCCGCTTCCACAAAGGAAAGAGGAATTCTAAGAGAGCGAGCAAAATCGTTGCACGTCCCAGTTGGTAGGACAACAAGTGGAGGGGGAGAGGGGGATACCGCTAACCCATTTATACATTCATGAACGGTGCCATCTCCCCCCATTACGATCATAAGATCAACTTCCCGCTCACGACAAATCGATTCAATGTCACCTTTTTCTTTGCTTGGAATAATCGTCAATTCTCCAATGCTTTGTAGCGCGCGAGGTACAACATCTTTTAGGTACTTATCTGTTTTTCCGTTTCCTGCTTTTCCATTATAAAGCAAGAATGCCCGTTGAAACATGTGCAATCCCCCCTTGGACGATCGTTTTCAGCATACCCTCTCAAGTAGATCCTTACACGTCGTATCTTTAAATCAACCGTAAAACCCCCAATTAACGGAAGCTTTGCCCGCGGCAAGCGAGTGGTTTTTGAAGCAATCAACTTTCTATAAAATAAACACCTGTTATTAGCTGTATTTTGTACCAGCCTCTAAAAAAACCATGCATAGCAGGTGAAAAGCTGCCAGCATGGTTTTGGATTACACGTCTGGGTTTGGTTGAGCAGGCTCAATAATAGGCGTGTTAGGTTTGTTTTGGTCGTGTTTTCTTTGCCAAAAGATTGAAACAAATGTGGTTGCTGCAAGAACGATCAGGCAAAGGATGAATGGATAGGTGATTTGCACATCAAACAACACACCAGCTAGAGCTGGTCCAAGTACGTTTCCAATGCTCATATAGGCATTGTTCATTCCCATCGCAAAGCCTTGTTCATTGCCTGCAAGCTTTGAAATTAAGGTCGTTAACACCGGCCGCAAAATCGAAGTAGCTAAAAAGATGAACATCGTTACCGCAAAAAACATCCCGTAGCTCGGGGCAAACAGGGAAAGTAAAAAGCCAAAAGAGGCGACACCAAGAAACAACGAGAGCACGGTACGTTCTCCGAGCCAGCGAACGAATCGTTCGACGACAAAGAGCTGAACGATCACACTAATCGTACCAATGGAAGTTAATAAGATCGCAATTTGTCCTGGCGTTGCTCCAAATTGATTATCAACAAACAAACCGAGAATGGATTCGTACGCCATTAACCCAAAACTCATAACTAGAGTGATGACGAGTGGGATAAAATAAGGCTTTTTGACGGATTGTATGAGTTGTTTCACGAGCGGACTTTCGCTTACTTGTTCGGCTGTAAGTTCCTTTGCCTCTTCTGTTTGACTTTCCTTTAATAACATAATCGAGAATAGAACAGCAACCAAAGACAAAATCGCAGAAAGTAGAATCGGCATTTTCAGTCCGAAGTCTGCAAGAAAACCACCAATCCCTGGGCCAACAACAAATCCTAGAGACATGGCTGCTGATACAAAGCTATTTCCTTTCGCCCGTTCATCGATCGTTGTAATGTCTGCTACGTACGCGAAGATAGCTGGGATCAAAAGAGCTGCGCCAACACCCCCGACAACGCGAGAAGCGTAGAGCCACCAAATCGAATCAAAAAAATAAAAAACGAACATGGAAAGGGTTAACCCGCCAAGTCCGAGAATAATCATATACCTACGCCCATATTGATCAGTCCACTTCCCTGCAACAGGTGACATGACGAGCTGTGCCCCAGCAAAAATGGCAATCATGAGACCTGCGGCGGTACCGCCTTCTCCAATTGACTCGAGGTAGGCAGGTAGAATCGGAATAATGATTCCGAAGCTGGCGATCGCAATAAACATGTTGATCATTAACAGAATCATTTTATGACGTTGTTCAGACTTCACGAGCACTCTTCCTCCCTACAGTATGAAATATTTCTAGACACTAAAGACTTACTTATAATAATTGGAAGGGAGATAAGTGTCAATCATTTTAACCTAAAAAAAGTAGGAAATTTACAATGATAGATAAGATGATGGAAGACAGGAAAAGGGAAGAAAAAATGGTTACTTTACGTTGCACAAACGTAAAGTAACCAAGTATGTTTAGTCAAAAGAGCGAACGGTGGACCAGCCGCTTCGATCTGTTGGTGTGGAAAATTCTTGATACTCCTCTTTTGTCATGATTTGAACGGAGGGAAAACGCTCGTTTATATAGGTAATCGTAGCATGACTTCCTGTAACGATGAGTGTTTGTAATTGCTCAGCGGAAAGAGACTCTAGTATGTTTGCCAATCGCTCTCCGTCTGAAGTAGAGCGACTTTGAATGTGCAGTAATAGCCTTTCTTCAGGAAAGGTGTTAAGAATTTCTTCCAAGGTGGGGATAAGACCAACACCGTCCCCACGGAATGGATACGTGTTGTCTCCTTCAAGTTGATAGCCGTAGCCGATGTCGAGTTGTTTTAGCTCCTCTGTCGTATAATCCCAAATGGGACCCGTTCCATTTGTTCGACAATCTAAGTTCCAGTCACGAAATGCGACAAAATTCCCATCACGGGTTTGCTGCAAGTCCACTTCAACGATCGCGGCACCTGCCTCGTACGCCGCTCGAATGGCAGGGATCGTATTTTCAATCGAAGCCGGTTCTGTATTTGCGAGCTGTATCTCGGAACATCCATTGATTTCATCAGACGTTAAAACATAATCTGGGTGAGCTCCTCGGTGAGAAAGGAGGAGGGGCTCATGTTTTGTTTCTTTTGCAAATAATAAATCGGTATGGTTAATGTATAGGACGAACGCAATGGCGATTAAAACAATGCTAACTTTAAAATTAAGGAATGAGCGAAATCGTTTCAAGATATCTTCCCTCCCATGTGACCTACTGCCTATCTTACGCTTTTATCATATGCTCCCCTTTGCGCAGACACAATAGTTATGACATAATAATCAAATGATAAACATGATCGCAATACAGAGACTGGATCAAAGTAGAGGAGAAAGAAAAATGAGAAGTAATCCGTTTCTTATTGTAGAAAGAGGGGTCCCATACGAACCTGGTACCGTTTTTACTGTTAAAAAAGAATCGTGGTCCATTGGACGGTTGGGGAAATCGTGGAAGCCAGATATCGCTTTTGATAATGTGTTTATTTCGAGAAAGCACGCCCTTCTTTACGTTGAGGAGGGCCAAGTGTTTGTAAAGGATTTAGATAGCAAGCATGGTACGTATGTGAACGACCAAAGACTAGCACCCCATGCTCCAGAGCGATTAAGCCACGGAGATCGACTATCGTTAGCGAAGGATATCGTTGTCCTTACATTTTCAGCAATTGATATGGAGGAAACCTTTGACTTAACACCATTTTTGCCTGTGAATGAAAAAAAGAGCAAGGAGCCGTATCCGGATCATGTGAAGCTTGACCCGGTGAAGCAAACGTTGCTCGTGTCAGGGGAAGACTATCATTTTTCGGAAAAAGAATATAAATGCATTGAACTTCTCGTTCAACGATATGGAGAATTTGTCTCAAAGGAGACTTTGCTTCCATACGTTTGGCCAGAGCGAAAACGAACGGATGGTGAAGGGGTCGATGTTAGTGCTGAGGAAGTGAACTCTCTTCTTTATCGTGTGCGGAAAAAGGTCGCTCAATCGATTGAAATCGAAACGATTCGTGGAAAAGGGTACATTCTAACGACCAAATAATCATCTGTTATGAAAAGGGGAGGGATTATGCGTATTCAAGGGATTAACCACTTGCTTTTTTCAGTAAAGTGCTTAGAGCGATCCATTGAGTTTTATAAGAAGGCTCTTGGCGCAAAGCTACTCGTGAAAGGAAGAACAACGGCCTATTTTGATCTTCAAGGAATATGGCTTGCCTTAAATGAGGAGCCGGATATCCCAAGAAATGAAATCCATCAGTCGTACACTCATATTGCTTTCACCGTTGGGGAAGAGGAAATGGAGGAGGCATATGAACGTCTTGCTGGATTAGGGGTAAATATTTTAAAAGGGCGACCACGGGATCCACGTGATCGCCAGTCCATTTATTTTACCGATCCTGATGGCCATAAGTTTGAATTTCATTGTGGAACATTGAACGACCGATTAGACTATTATCGGGAAGCAAAGCCGCATATGACTTTCTTTGATGATTAAACGTCGTCCTCCCGCCGTAAGGGCATCGTGCAGCATCGGAACGAACCACCGGATTTGATAATTTCTGTAATGTCCACTTCTATCACATCAAAGCCGCGCTTGCGCAGTTGCTCATTAACATTCGTGTTTACAGGCAGACTGATGACGCGCTTATGGCCAATTGATAGCACATTGGTACCGAGCGTGAATTGTTCTTCTTCTGTGACTTCGATCAAATCATAGCGAGAAGCGATCAGCTTCTCTTCTTTTCTGTTCATTACACCTGGATAAATGAGGGCCTCGTGGGGAGAAACGATATTAAACACGCAGTCCAAGTGTAAATATTTTGGATGGAATGGAACGGGGATTACCTCATACTCAGGGAGAAGGCGTTGGATATGCTCAATCGCTGCCATGTTTGTACGGTTACTGATGCCAATGTAGATGGAATGGCGATCGATGATGACATCGCCTCCTTCGATCTCATCACTTACTAAGTTGTAATAAGAAATGCCTTTCAGTTCGAGCCACTCTTTTAACGTGTTCTCTTCCCCTTTGCGAACATCGTGCGCCATATCGGCGACGAAGGTCGTTTGCCCAAGGGTGAAGCCAATGTCACGAGTAAACACCTGTTCAGGGTATTTTTCGTTGACGGGAAGTAGATGAACGTTGACACCGTGTTTTTGCAACACGCGGACAAACTCATGGTGCTGCTCCATTGCAATTTCAATGTGGATGTCTTCGTTTTTAAATTTTTTTTGCGTTTCGTTAATCATGTTTCGCAGCGTCATATGCTTTGGTTCACAGACAATGACATCTTTTAAAACGCCATATTCTGTTTTGCATTGGGTGAGCGTTGTTGGTCTTTTTAAGAGTCCCATTTGTTCTCTCCTTTCTCCGTTTTCCATAGCATACCCGTCTGCCTGTTTTCCATGAGCTGTCATGAGTCATAAGGGAGGGCCTTCTAAGCCATACTAATAAAAAAGAGAAAGCAGGGACGTTTGATGTTTAACAATGACACTGGAGGAGGGCGATTTTTTATCCCTTTCCTCCCAATAGATAATACAGAAGATGTAAAACAAGCTCATGACAGTTATGATTTCTATGTAGGAGAAGAGTATCTTGGCAAATGTGAGCTGATGACGGCGTCAGAAGAGGCAGACGATGTCTTATCCTTTCTAGAAAAACAAGGACTAAGAGTAGAGGGAAAGCTTGATGGAGATCATTTTATCGTTCAGCCCATTCACGCAAAGGAGAATGAAAAAGTGAAGCGAGCTGTGGAAGTTTTTTTGCACAATCGATAGGTTTTATCCAGTCAGCCCTCTACATCGCGAGAGGGTTTTGACATGTAGATTAAAGATAGCGACGAGTGAATCGAACAACTTGAGCGTCTTGATCGTTTGAGCGATTCAAAATTGGATCGATTCATATAGACAAGAGTAATGAGTCATGTCGCGAGGAGAGAGTAGGATGGATTTTACCGTACAGTATGTATCCTTTTTTGTTATCCGTATGGACGGACAAGGGGAACAAGTGACCAAACACTTTACACATTTTCAAACATTAGATCAAGCTGGCTATGAACATAGCACGCTATCGTCCTTTTTAGATGGGGAATTGATGAAAATTTCAAAACGAAAGGTGGACCGCTTTCCGAAATCGGACAACGTACCAACGAAAATCGGTCGCTTTACCGTTGAACCTGGGCATGGTCTGTCATCGAACCCGAATTATAATCAATTTCAGCGCCTTCTGATTGCCAAGAACCCCGAAGCCTTTCAGAAGGAAGGCGAAGCGTTAGTCCGTGGGTATATGGATACGAGTGCGATCCGAGGAGGGGCGTTCATCGTCATTCGGGCTAAGCTAAACCAATACATGGACAACCCCTTTTTGTTTCTTTTAAAATGCGACTTTGAGCAAAAAGTGGCTCATATTTCTGACGCTTCCACGTTAATCAAGGAAGTTGAAATGGCGATTACAACTAAAAATATGAAATCGATTCAGTATCCGTATATGCCAGAGGAAGGAATGGTTGAGGAAGGTGAGTTAAAGCTTCATCAAGCGTCACATGCCCGTTACTTTGAAGATTTTTTACCATTTGTCACATATGAAAAGCCAATGCCCGAAATCATCAAAGAGCATGTCATCCAGCAGGCCCATTCTCATATTGCCGCCACATATGAAGAGCAAAGCGATGTGCGAATGGCAGAAGAGGAGCGACTTGAAGCATGGGCGAACACGCCGAAGCGCGAGTTGCAAGAGCAATGGACGCCAGAGCAAGTCATAGAGGCAGCGGCTCCGATTGTCGAACAACAGCCTGAGCTTGAGTTAAAACTAAAGCTAGACCATTTGCAAGTAAAAGCGATGCTGTCTGATTTTGGTGAATCACTCCACATCGCAAAAACAAACGGGAAATACGTCTTACTCATTGAAGGGGATTCGTTTCAGTTTGAGAAAGGCTATTCGCCGGTTGAATTTTTAAAGCCAGAGCCATTGGAAGAGGTGCTAAAGAAGATAAGGGGATAAACATATAAGAAGTGTAAACCTTGGGAAAACTGGTAGCGGTGGCCATCATTGTGAATACGAGCTTAGGAGGGAGCTACCTCAATAAATTAACTTTTGAGGTAGCCTCCCTTATCCATTTTGCTGTTTATGCTTCCACATCAAGTAACGATAGCGAATGGTGCAGCCGATACAAAAGCCACAAAGGGCAAGTCCTGCTGCAACGACAACCATGATCGAAAAGATAAGTCCGAGTATAGAAAAACCTGTAGCAAACGTAAGAATGGCGATCCCGATGCAGATCGTTGCAATCCATTGATTGAAGCGTTGTTGATCCGCATCTTCTGGCGGATACGTGTCAGCAGGTTTTTTTAACAAAGGCTGAAATGTGATCATGATAAGGTTTTTACGAAACGCTAATGCGATCACACCAACGACAAAAGGCAGCCATAATATCCAAGGACTCACAATTACCCCGAGGATGACCGTAATGACGAGAAACAGTTGATTGATCTGAACGAGCGGCTTTGGGATACTCAATTTGTACTACTCCCCCCTGAAGGTTTTAGCTTACGAAAAGTATAACAGGAAGACAGGGGTTAGTGAAAGTGTGACGATTGCCGCATGAAAAATCATATAGTGTTCATTGAAAAAATGTGAAACTTTTTCTTGCCTCAATACGTCTTAAAGGTAAAAGAGAGGAACATGGAAGGGGACATCGACAGTGAAATGGCTCTTATATGGATTGGCTCTGTTTCTGTTGGCAGGTTGCGGAACTGCTCATTCAGTCGATGGGGATCTCCCTCCTTTTTACCAAGGAAAGGTTGTTCATGTAAGTGTAGTAGATGAGAACCAGGGGTTTGTGCTGTTAACTGGGCAAGGATCAGACGAAGGAAATGACTATCAGAACTTCTCATTTACAATCAATGAGCAAACCAATATTGAAGATGAGGAAGGGAAAGAAACGTCCATTACCGAAATGAACGAAGGGGATCAATTACTTGTTTGGCTCCCGAGTGGGGATGCCTCAATCCGTGAAAGCTATCCGCCTCAGGCGAATGCGGGGAAAATCGTGATTGTGGCAGAAAACAATGGCGGGCATGAGGAAAGAAGGCGGTAATTCCGCCTTCTTTCTTCATGCCTACACTTCCGCTTCTAGAAAATATTTAGCACGACTCGTTTCGACGATTAGTTGATTTCCGTCGGCAGAGATGGTCATCCCATCTTCCAGTTGAATATCGAAGCGATGATCTGGTAGTGGACCTGTTGCATGTTCGGAGCCTTGAATGGAGCCTTCCCCATGAAGCACAAGTTCATGATTGGCTACATAACCGTCTAAATCTCGATTCTCACTATCAATAAAAGTAACGGCCTCTAGCGTCATAGAGACTTGATCCGAATCGGTTATTGATGCCATTCCTGTTGCATATTCCTGTTTAGAAATCATCAACTTCTGATCTTTGTGAGCCTCAAGCCAATCGGTTAATTGTTCCCGTGCATCCATGTGTGGACCCCCTCTTGCTAAATCTCTTACGTAGTGTACCCAAAGAGGGCAGAGCTATGCGATGGGTGAGCCATTAGGGGCCGGTGTATCTGGTTTAAGTAAAATAACATCTCCTTGTTCGGGAACACTGCCGAGAACAAGCACCTCCGACTTAAATCCAGCCACACGTCTTGGTGGAAAGTTGACAACTGCCACTATTTGTTTGCCAATCAGCAGTTCAGGCGTATATCGCTCGGTCAGCTGAGCGCTGGATTGCTTGACACCTATATCCTCGCCAAAATCGATCGTTAGCTTGTACGCTGGGACACGAGCCTTTTCTAATGGTTCGGCCGTTAGAATCGTACCAACACGTAAGTCGATCTTTTGAAAATCTTCGAACGTTGCCACAAAAAGCACTCCTTTCTATTCGTCATCATCGATTGTAAACAACGGTTTCATGAAAGGTGATGCTTCAATCAAGAAAAAAAAGCGCCTAATGTAAGGTGTTACGATAAGCCGACGGGGTCATCCCTTCCACTTTTGTAAACGCGCGGACGAGCCCTGACGGATGGGTATAGCCGACTTCTATACTAATTCTTGCGACAGACCATGTCGTTTCCCCAAGTAGCCGTTTCGCTGCTTTCACTCGAAGCTTTTGCAAATACTCGCTTGGAGACATCCCAGTGTAGCCTTTAAACCATGATGAATAATAGGCTGGGTGGTAGTGCTCGATGGCTGCTAAAGTCTCGAGCGATAACGGTTCGGAAAAATGCTGCTTCATATAATGTATGGAGGCAGGGAGTGTCTTTTTTGCCAACTTGCTCGTTAAATAGTCGACGAGCGGGCGCAATGATTGGCTGGAAGCAGGCTGATATGCTTCCCCTCGAAACAGATGACAAAGGGCTCCCCACGTTTCATCAAGTGCTACATGCTGCTCTGTCGTAACCGCATCCCCAAGAAAACGAGCAGGGATATCAACGACTAAAAATTCATTTCTTGCGACAGCCCGAAAGCGGTGGTTAACATGAGGGGGCAAATAAAGCCCGAAGTTCGCCTCTAATTGAAACGTATCATAAACGGGGGTCTGGATTTCCATTGCCCCATGTAATGCAAACAACATTTGTCCATACGAATGATCATGAGTGTTGTACTCACGTTCGTACGTTCTCGTTTCGCATTGGATCGCATTCATTGGTGAGCCACCTTCCTGTATGTTCCTGTCAGTCAAAAACGGAATCTGAACACGAAAATAGACGAGCAGGCGAGCCGCCTATAGTTCACATTGTATCGGATAAGGATGAGAAGCTCCAGATGAAAACGTTTTTTATTTTAAGGGGAGCAACTGTAAAAACGCTTCTACTTGTGGAAGGCTAAGGGCTTCTTCTTCATAAAGTACCCATGTTTGCCGCTCAAGCGGTTGGTTATCGAGCTGAAGAGGAAGCTTATGGAAACATTGATCCGACACATCTTTTATCGCCATCTCCGGTAAGATCGCTGCACCAACTCCCCGGAGCATGAGCTGTTTACATGTTTCAATTTGATCGACAGAAACATGACCACGGAAAGTGAAGCTAGTAACGCTTCGCATCCATGCTTGAATAAGTGCTTCGAGGGAAGGATCACTTTTCCATTGAATCAGCGGTCGCTTCTCAATCGGAATGTCCTTGTCAAATACAAGATATAGAGGATCTGCTAGAAGCAAATGGCTCGCTTGCTCAGGCAGTCGATCTCCGCGAAAAATCGCCACATGATAGGAGGAGAACGTTCGGCGAATTTGATCACTTGTCGTTGATATGAGCTCAATGTTTACGCGCGGATACGCTTTCGTATACTTCTCTAACAGTGGCGGAATAAGATAATGGCTGACAACGGAAGAGATGCCGAGCGATAATCGCCCCGAGACAGACCCTTTCATTTGTTCAAGCTCTTCGCGAAGTCGCTCTGTCCGCCAGAGTGTTTCTTGTGCAAATGTAAGTACCTTTTCTCCAAGAGGTGTAAGCAATAGCTTTTTGTGTGTGCGAATAAAAATTGCCCCGCCCCATAAATCCTCCATTTGCTTGAGTCGCTGGCTAATCGCTGGCTGTGATAGGTGCAAGGATCTCGCTGCGCCTCGCATCGTCCCCGCCTTGTGAACATGGATTAATAGCTGACAGTCATCCAGTTTCATTGCGCCCACTCCTTGATAATTTTTTCAAATCAAAGATGATTAAAAAGATAAAGTATCTTAATCTATTCAATTTGATTATAGTAAATAGTGGAGAATGTGGAAAGGGGGGAGGCCGATGCGCGATCAAGCTTTTACCATCTACATATGTTTTTTTCTCGCTGAAGCTGGGCGTGCCATTCATTTCGTGACGGTCACATAGATGATCTATTATGAGACAGAAGACCCACTTGTTCTCGGAAGTCTTGTTGGCTTCGGCTTTTTACCAAGTGTGCTTTTAATGCCGTGGATCGGTGTCATAGTGGATCGGTGGATACACAAGCACCTTGTTATCATTGCGTTGCTTACGAGTAGTGGGGGAATGGCGGTTTTTTAGGCGTCATTTTGTTGGATCACATGCAGATTGGATGGATCATTGGCTGCCATATGCTTATACAAGTCGCAGGCTCTTTGTTTCGTCCCGCGATTCAAGCTTTTGTTGCGGAACAATTTCAATTAAAGGAACTACCTGTAATCTATTCCCGCTCATCGGCTTTAGGTATTTTAGGTGGTTTACTTGGTGCTACTGCAGGTGGACTCATGACAGGCTACCTTGGCGTTGTCGTTTCGGCCATTGTGCATGGCTGGCTCGATACGACAATAGCTCTAGGCGGGGCTACTGCCGGAATGGCGGGTGCATGGTGGTGGAGGCAAGCGAAACATCATGTAGTGACTCATTCCTTTTTCATCATTGTACTCGGCTTGACTATTGTGTTTTTCTCCTCCTCTTTTTACAGTGCAATGATTGGCTTGTTTCTCATCGGTGCTGGAACGACATGGGTCAGGGTGCTGCTCCAATCGGTGCAACAGATGGCGACCGATCGTGCGTACCACGGGAGACTCGCAAGTTTACGTATGCTTCTCAATCAAGGAGCTGTTACGATTAGCGCTCCGGTCTTTGGTTTTGTGGCAGTACAAGCGGGAGTAGAGTTTATTTACGGGATTCTCACTGTTCCGGTCGTTTTCTGCATCGTATACGGCTGGGTATTATCAAGGAAACAGAGGTTTAAACAATTGATAGAGGTGGCGGCATAATTGTTCAGAAATGATTCCATATGGATGATATTTATGGTATTGTTATCCAATGAGAGACTTACCATCTAGTCACTACGTTGGATGCTCGGTATAAAGAAAAGGAGAGAAGAACGTTGTATCAGGAAATAAAAGGTGTCAGAGTATGGGGAGATCCAATAGAGAACGCTGTTGATCAAGCAGTAACATGCGCTCAGCATGGGGATGTAGAACAAGTACTGTTGATGGCTGATCATCATAAGGGCTATAGTCAGCCGGTCGGTGGTGTCGTTGTGTATCGAAATCAAATCTCACCTTCAGGGGTAGGATATGACATTGCATGTGGCAACAAGGCTGTAAAAACAAATGTGAAATATGTGGATATAAAAGATCAGCTATCTAAGATTATGGATGAATTGGCTCAATCGATTTCTTTTGGGGTTGGCAGAAGCAATCGCGAGAAGGTAGAGCATGACCTTTTCGATGATTCTGATTGGAGCGTTTATCAAGAAATAGGAAAGCAGGAGCATGACAATTTAAAGACGCTGGCGAAAAAACAGCTAGGTACGGTAGGAAGTGGCAATCATTTCGTTGACCTTTTTGTCGAGGAAGCTACAGGCGACGTTTGGGTGGCAAACCATTTTGGCAGTAGAGGATTTGGACACAAAACGGCGAGCGGCTTCATGAACTTGGCCAAAGGAGTAAAGTTTTCTGATAAAGTCAAAGGCGAACGGATGGAAGATGCCCCTACACTCTTAGACTTAGATTCTGAAATTGGCGACATGTACTACAGGGCGATGCAACTTGCAGGTAAATATGCATATGCTGGCCGAGATTACGTGATTCAAAAAGTGTTAGACATCTTGCAGGCAGAAGCTGTTTTTTCTGTACACAACCATCATAACTTTGCGTGGAAGGAAACGCACAATGGCGAAGAATATGTCATCGTTCGTAAAGGGGCAACCCCATCTGCACCAAACCAGTGGGGCTTTATCGGTGGAAGCATGGGTGACATTTCCGTGATCGTTCGCGGCGTGGACAGTGAGGAAAATAGAGACGCTTTTTATAGTACAGTTCACGGAGCTGGTCGCATCATGAGCCGGACAGAGGCGGCTGGAAAAATGAACTGGAAAACCCGGACGAGAAGTGGTGGGAAAATCACACCGGATCAGATGAAGCAAGCGATTAAAGAATATGGTGTTGAATTACGCGGCGGTGGTACGGATGAAAGCCCATTTGTTTATAAAAAATTAGCAGACGTTTTAGAAGCGCACAAACAGACGCTAAGCATTGAACATGTGTTGAAGCCAATTGGCGTCTGCATGGCAGGCGAAGGGGAATTTGATCCTTATAAAGATTAGAGAGGCTGCATTATTGTAGCCTCTCTATGTTATGTACAATACGTAATGAACGCATAACGTATATTTAGTGAAGGGGAGATTGGAAAAGCGGACTACTTGCGGTTACGTGAAAATTCCTCTACAATACAAAGCGTAATTATTACGATTTAATTTAAGGGGATTTCGGATGTAACTTACGTGGCTTATTAACGGAGGTGGCATCCATGGCTGAACCGTTTCTTCGTTTTTGATTAAAAATGGGGAAGATGATAAATTGTTTCTGTAATTCAAATCGTAATGATAACTTTTATCAATTATTTAGACGTGGGAAAGGAGCATAAAATGAACATAGGAAAAATACCTGTAACTGTGTTAAGCGGTTATTTAGGAGCCGGAAAAACAACGGTGTTAAATCATGTGCTGGCCAATAAAGAGGGGATGAAGGTGGCGGTCATCGTCAATGACATGAGCGAAGTTAATATTGATGCCACTCTTGTCAAACAAGGAGGGTTTACTCGAACCGATGAGAAGCTTGTGGAATTACAAAACGGCTGTATTTGCTGCACACTCCGAGAAGATTTAATTATTGAAGTGGAAAAGCTTGCGCGGCTCGGGAATATTGATTACATCCTAATCGAATCCACTGGAATCTCTGAACCGATTCCGGTTGCACAAACGTTCACTTATCTTGATGAAGAACTGGGAATACATTTAGGGGACCGTTGTACACTCGATACGATGGTGACTGTCGTTGATGCCAACCGCTTTTGGGAGGATTATGAGTCAGGGGAGAGTCTTCTGGATCGTAAGCAAACGGATGATGAGGCGGATACACGGGAAGTTGTCGATTTACTTATTGACCAAATTGAATTCGCCAACGTCATTCTCTTGAATAAAGTAGATCTTGTCGAGGAAGATGACGTACGGGAACTGACTGCTGTTTTACACAAATTAAATCCAGAGGCTGAGATTTTGCCAGTTTCCCACGGTCGTGTAGACTTGAACCGCATATTGCATACAGGTCTGTTTGATTTTGATAAGGCAAGCCAAGGTGCTGGCTGGATTAAGGAATTAAATGAGGAGCACACCCCCGAAACAGAAGAATATGGAATTTCATCGTTTGTGTATAAACGGCAGCGGCCGTTTCATCCTGAACGATGGATGGAATGGTTGGAGAATTGGCCGCAAGAGGTAGTGCGTGCGAAAGGCTTCTTTTGGCTAGCGACGCGCAACGAAATGGCAGGGCTTATTTCTCAGGCCGGGACTTCGATTGTCATTCAAGGAGCTGGACTCTGGGTCGCAGCTTATGATAAAGAAGAGCAACAACAAGTGTTGGCTGAAGAACCAGAGTTAGCTGCGCGCTGGCACCGTAAGTACGGGGATCGAATGAATGAGCTTGTCTTTATTGGACTTGATATGGATCGAAAGGAAATCGAGAAAAGTCTTGACACCTGTTTATTAACAGACGAAGAGTTGGGACAAGACTGGTCTGCCTTACCAGATCCTCTGCCATCGTTTACTGAACAGTAATCTAAGTTGACACTCCCTTCTACTATTCTCCTCCTTTTCTATATATAATGGATGAAGGAGGAGAGGCATTATGTTTGGGTCAATCGGAGCATTCATTTCTCAAATCTATGAAACTGTTAAATTAGAAACCTTTCGCTTTGTCGATTGGCCATCGATTTCCTTTGATCAGCAAAGAGTGGAACGATTAAAGCGACAAGTGGATGAGTACTCTTATCAATCCGTTGCGTTGTTTCCGACAGTGAAAACGATCATTGAGCAGATCAAGCAAAAAACGGAGAAAGCAAACGAGAACAATCGATCACGAACGAATGCGTATTTAACGTTTTTCAGCCGTCATCCAGAAGTCCATTGGGCATTGCTTGCCCACATTGTATCTCGTAATTATGGTTGGCGAATGACAGATCTTCAAGGGAGCTTGTTACATCCGTTTCTATCGTTCGAGCAGAAGGAAGCTTTTTATCTTTTTTTCGAGCAAGCCAATTCGGTCATCTTTCAGGATGCCTATCCTCAGCTGCTGCTATTTGAAGAAAGTCTTAAGCATGGAAAACCGCTGTTTCATCTACTTCCATCACTTGGGGTCTCCCGTTTTATGATCCCTTTCTGGGAAGATTTTTTTCAAACCGAAGATTCTAAAATGGTCACGACAGCCTTACTCATAAATGAACAATATCGCCTCGAATCAACAATGGCGAACTATCGGCAACGTATCACATCGGCACTTGCCGATTCTCCATATATCATCGAACAGTTTTTATCCCGACCGTTCATTCTCGTTCCTTTTGCGACGAAAAAAGTGCCACGAACAGTTGTTGGAATGAGGATGAATGAGTGGACAGAGGTAGCCGAACGGATTCAACAGAACAGAACACTTTATGCTCTCACCTTTGGCTTGCCAAGGCATCGCGAGTCATATGAATGGTTTGCGAAATCCTTTAAACCTTCAGGATCTCGCGAAGACATGTGGCCACACTTGTTTTCTAGTGATAAGCGAGCGGTACTACAGCAGGGGCATCGCTCGCTTGTTAAGGGAAAGCCTTTTCTACATAGTCCTACGTTGTCTCAAGCGTGGGGTGAGCGAAAGAAGGCAGTCCGAGACACTGAAAGCGATTGGTATAAAAAAGAAGCGTTTTTGCATTTTGGCGAGGTGACTCCGCCCGATACGTTTGTACAAACAGAGAAATTTGCTACCTTCATCGATCTCTTATTTCTAATTTCTCGTATTGGTAGCGATTGATTATGCTTTCCAGACAGAAAAGTTTGTGAGCATGAGATTTTGTTCACAATATCTAGTGCAGGTTTGCTATGATATAGGCTGGAGTACATGATCAAGGATCTAAAGGAGAGAAAGATGAACCGTTCACTACCGTTTCCACTGTCAAAGCAGCAACAGTTCTTTGACCAGCTAGGGGATTATATTGGCGATGTTTTTTATGAAATGTTACCAGAGAAAGGCTATGAATTGCGCGATGAGCAAATTTTTATGGCGTTTCAACTCGAGCAAGCGTTTAAAAAGAGATCCGTTATGTTTGCCGAAGCAGGGGTCGGCACTGGTAAAACGTTTGTTTATCTACTTTATGCAATCTGTTATGCACGTTATACAGGTAAGCCTGCGATTATTTCCTGTGCCGACGAAACGTTGATTGAACAGCTTGTGAAAGAAGAAGGAGATATTCGTAAATTAGAGCAAGCTCTTGGATTTGAGGTGGATGTTCGTCTGGCGAAAGCGCGAGAGCAATACGTTTGCATGCGCAAGCTAGACCCACTTGTCCAGCAATTCGGTGACGATGAGGATGTGACCCAAGTTCACGAGGAAATTCCATCGTTTGTGTTTAATGATTCACCCTCAATGCAGCAGTTTCGTCGTTATGGAGACCGAAAAGACTATCCGTGGGTGTCCAATGAAAAATGGGAACGAATGGCATGGGACCCTCTACAGCCATGCACGACCTGTGAATGGAGACATCGCTGTGGTCAGACGCTCCATCGCGATTATTACCGGAAAGCGACCGACCTGATCATCTGCTCCCATGATTTTTACATGGAGCATGTGTGGACGAAGGAATCACGAAAGCGGGAGGGACAGCTTCCTCTTTTACCAGAGGCGAGCTGTGTTGTTTTTGATGAAGGGCATTTGCTTGAGTTTGCAGCGCAAAAAGCCTTAACGTATCGTTTTCACTTAGCCACATTGCAAAACGTATTGACGAGTTTTATGGACCAGGATGTAAGAGAGAAGACCCTTTATGTTATCGAGGATGTTTTAGCCCTTCATGACGAATGGTTTCACATCCTTCAGACGACAGCGGTGCCAGTTGAGGGCTCCAACCGCAAGGAGGTACCGTTCGGTCCGGAAATGCTTGAGCAAGCAAAAGCGTTATACGGTAAAGTTCAGCAACTGCTTGAAGAGCTTGTCTTTGATTCCGAAATGTATGTTGTTGAAGAATATCATATGAAGATGATCGAGGAGCATTTAGAGTTCCTTAGCTACGGTTTATCGATCTTATTGAAAGAAGGAGACGGGATCTTTTGGCTTGAGGAGACAGAAGGGGAAACAACGTTTGTCATTATGCCACGACTTGTGGAAGATGTTCTTCGTCAAGAGGTTTTTTCGCTTAACATCCCGTTTATTTTTTCGTCTGCGACCTTATCGCAACGCGGAGATTTCAGCTATCTTGCCAGCGCATTAGGGATTGAAGACCCGCTCACTTTTTCTGTCGACTCCCCGTTCGATTACGAAAGGCAAATGCAAGTGAAAGGGCACATTACGGACGAAGAGATGAAAAAGTGGGAGGTCATTGGACAAGCACTACGCGAAAATGGTGGCAGTAGTTTGATTCTCTTCACATCACAGGAAGAGATGAATCGCTTTCGCCGGTGGGCAGAAAGCAGTGAATGGTCATTTTCGATTCTTTATGAAGGGGACAGAGAAATTAGCGAGCTTGTGAAACAATTTCAAAAGGAAACGGATACGGTGCTTTGTTCTTATCACTTGTGGGAAGGTCTAGATGTTCCTGGAGAGGCGCTCACGCAAGTGGTGATTGCATCCTTGCCTTTCCCGCCAAAGGATCCTGTTTTTGAAGCGAAACGTAAGCATGCCAGTGATCCAGAAGTTGAAGTGGATCTTCCGTATATGCTCCTACGGTTTCGCCAAGGGATCGGCCGTTTGATTCGTAGCCATCATGATCATGGAAATGTGCACTTATGGATGAGCACAAACGAGAAGAAGGCATACAGTGAGTCAGTAGCTGAAGTGGTACCCATTCCGATCGATTGGAAAGAGTGACGAACGAGTCGTCGCTCTTTTTTTAATAAGAAAAAACCGTTAGGAGTTTCTGTCATTTACTTAAAAGAACCAATAGTGGAAATATATGATAGGTAAAATATGCGTTGATTCATATTTTACAATTATTTATAATAAACTCTGTAAGCGTTTTCTATTCTTTATATTAAGAATAGTCTAAAATCAATCGGTTTTCTGGTGAAAGGGGCTGTTGACGTGTACGGAGTATTACTTGCAGCTTTAGGCATGCTCGTGTTTGCGTTAGGGTATCGGTATTATTCAAAGTTTATCGCCGAACGAATTTATCGCCTTGACCCTAATTTTGTAACGCCTGCCCATCAATTTAAGGATGGAAAAGACTTTGTCCCAACCAACAAGTTTGTTCTGTGGGGACATCATTTTACCTCAGTTGCTGGTGCCGCACCGATCGTAGGGCCAGCAATTGCGATTTATTGGGGCTGGCTACCAGCAATTCTCTGGGTCACCCTTGGGACGGTGTTTGCAGCAGGTGTTCATGACTTTGGGGCACTTGTTTTATCGGTTCGAAACAAAGGTCAATCGGTCGGAACGTTAGCCGATAAGCTCATCGGTCGTCAGGCCAAGCTGTTATTTTTATTTATTATTTTGATCCTTGTTCTTATGGTTAATGCTGTGTTTGCCTGGGTCATTTCCAACTTGTTTATCTCAAATCCTTCAGCGGTACTGTCCGTTTTTATTCAAATTCCATTAGCAGTGTGGATTGGCTACCATGTATACAAACGACAAGGAGGAATGCTCATCCCGTCCCTTGTGGCGCTGGCGGTGATGTACGTGTCAGCCATTGTGGCAAGCCGAGTACCTGCTTTACAAATTGACCTTGTCCGCTATTTTGGTGGGGAGGAAAACATCGTAGCTTTTGGTCTTGATGGGGTCGCTATGTCGTTCTTCGTCTGGATTATCGTCCTTATGATCTACGTCTACATCGCCTCCACATTACCGGTTTGGAAGCTGTTACAGCCACGGGATTACATTAACTCCCATCAGCTCGTCGTCGGTTTGCTTATTTTATACTTAGGTTTGCTGTTTTCTAACCCAAAGGTTACAGCACCTGCTGTCAACGGTTCACCTGATACGTCATGGTTCCCGTTGCTGTTTATTACCATTGCGTGTGGTGCGATCTCCGGGTTCCACGGTCTCGTTTCTTCTGGGACGACATCGAAACAGCTGAATAAGGAAACAGACGCGAGGTTTGTTGGGTATTTAGGAGCAATTGGTGAGGGGCTACTCGCTCTCATCGTAATCGTCGCAGTTGCTACGTTCTTTGCATCGCCTCAAGCATTCTCCGAGGTGTACTCAAGCTTTGGTGCAGCAAATCAAGGCGGGCTAGGAAACTTCGTTCAAGCCGCAGGTCAGCTTGCGACAGGTCTCCTCATTCCGCAAGATATGGCGGCGACGATCGTGGCTGTGATCATCGTCAGCTTTGCCGCGACCACACTGGATACCTCTGTCCGCTTAATGCGATACATTATTGCTGAACTCGGTCAAGAATATAAGGTGCCAGCGTTATCTAAAACCCATGTGGCCACTTCAATTGCCGTTGTGTCAAGTGCGGCGCTCGTTCTTTTACCAGAAGGACCAAATGGATTTGGTTCAGGAGGTTACTTGCTTTGGCCACTATTTGGAACGTCAAATCAGCTTCTTGCAGGGATTACCTTGCTGCTAATAACGATTTGGCTGAAACGTCAAGGGCGTAACTATTTACCGACTTTGATCCCGATGGTTTTCGTTTTGTTTATGACGCTGTATGCTATGTTACAACAAGTCCTCTTTCAATGGTCACCATTTGGTGGTACGGGGACGAACATTCTCTTATTTACGCTAGGTTCAATTATTCTCGTATTTGCGTTCTGGATTGTCATTGTCGCCATCTCTGAAATTATGAAATCCAAGCCAAGGGATGATTCAAGAAAAAGTGCGTAAAGAACGAAAAGGAAGGGGTTAGTCTCACTAATCCCTTTCATTCATGTAGATGTAAAGGAAGGAGGGGAACCAATGGAGCAAAAGCTATCGTTAAAACGATTGTTCGAACTTTATGATCAAATGTTACGTGTTCCCCATCGAGCAGAAATTTATCGGGAGCTCCAAGATGAGGATGATTTGTTTTTGCTTCTCGTCTATTCAGAGATGCTAGGCGTGCCAAATCCAGCCTTTTATTATACGCTTGAACTTTACCCGTACATCATTGAAACGTTTCACGAATGGCATTTGCGGATGGGGATGGATAAGTCACCATTGCAAGGGATTCGTTGTTGCTAACTTAACGGAGAAGGGTGGGTGCAAATGTCACATTTGTATACAAAGCACATTTATTTCATCGGTGGAAAGGGAGGCGTGGGTAAGTCAACGTCTGCTGCTTCATTTGCTTGGCGTTGCGCTGAACGTGGAGAGAAAACGCTTCTCATTTCCACCGATCCAGCGCACAATTTAGGAGATCTATTTCATACAGAAATCGGCGCAAAGCATAAAAAAATAACGGATAATCTGTTTGCGACCGAAATTGATCCAGAGCAAGAAACAAGGAGATACATTCAATCGGTTAAGGATAATTTAAGGGGCATGGTGAAATCGACGATGCTGGACGAAGTAAATCGGCAGATCGATGCCGCCGCCGCGACACCCGGTGCAGATGAAGCAGCGATGTTTAATGCGATTTCATCCATTGTATTAGACGAACAAGGAACGTACGACAAGCTCGTTTTTGATACAGCGCCGACTGGACACACGATCCGTCTATTGACTCTTCCGGAAATGATGGGCGTCTGGATCGATGGGATGGTGAAAAAACGGAAAAAAATAAACGAAAACTATTCCAATTTGTTAAACGATGGGGAACCAGTAGATGATCCGATCTACGATACTCTGCAGCAGCGGAAAGAGCGATTTGCTGCCGTTCGAAACGTATTACTCGATCCGAAAAAGACGGGGTTCATGTTTGTTTTAATACCAGAGCGGCTGCCGATATTGGAAACGGAAAAAGCTGTCAAGCTCCTAGCAAAACACGATTTACATGTGGAGACATTAATCATTAATAAAATTTTGCCAGATGTAGCAGATGGCCAATTTTTAGAAAAAAGAAGACAAATAGAACAGCGATACTTGCAGCAAATTCACAACACTTTTCGCAAGCAAACGTTACTGCGCGTTCCGTTGTTTCCAGAAGACATCGGTTCAATTGAAGCGCTCTACCATTTTGCTCGTTATTTAGAACCGACAGCCTCATAAAATTTTTTGAAACTTCTTACGGTGTCTATCTAGGGTGTGCCACATGATCGGAGGAAAAACGAGTTGATTCATAGGAGAGTAGCCTTTGGATAGAATTGTTCCCTATGGTGAAAACCTCCGTTGAACGTGATTTTGAATCCACTTGAAGTAAAGGGGATCTTCTCAAAAAGTTTATTTTTTGAGGAGGTCCCTATTTGGTTAATAAGAAAAGCTGCAAGCTTCTTTTCGCATGTTCTAAATTAATAGGATTCTCTCTTGTCAAATCGTAAACATTACGATAATATATAATTCGTACTAAATCGTAACAATTACGGAAAAGGAGCTTCCTACTAATGAAAACAGAAAATTCCCGCTACAATCGACAAGGAATCTTCACACAGTTAAAAAAATACATAAACAGGCATTCTATTAAGCTAGTTGCCCTATTGGCTTTCTTAATGCTACTTAGTGCTTGTGCCCAATCTTCGTCCAATGAAGGGGCAGGGGAGAAACATATTCACTTTCTTTTTAACGTCTCCACAAATTCGCTAGATCCTCATGTGGATATGACCTACATTCCTGTACGCGCAGGAATTACAGAAACACTTGTCCGAGTGGATGAAGAAAACGTAACGATAGCCCCTTGGCTAGCGGAAAGCTGGGATAGTACGGACGGGCAACACTGGACGATAAAACTACGTGAGGATGTTACATTTCAAAATGGAAAAGAGATGGATGCAGAAGCGGTAAAAGCTTCTTTAGAACGAGCGCTTGACGAGAGTGTATCGATCGAAAATGCGTTGAAAATTGATGAGATTGAGGCCGATGGATACACATTGCATATTACAACTAAGGAGCCGTTTCCTGAGTTTATTTCAGAGCTTGTCAACCCGAACGTCTCAATCATTGATGTTACGGAAGAGGATTTTACGAACCACCCGGTTGGTACAGGGCCGTTCGCGTTGGAATCTTTTACACCTGGAAGTAAACTAGAGCTCGTTCGCTATGATGAATATTGGGATGGGGCGTCCAAGCTTGATTCGGTCACGTTTTCCTTTAATGAAGACGCTAGTGCTCGTTCCCTTGCGTTAGAATCTGGACAGACTGATATTGTCTACCGTCCCGAAGTAGAGAGCATTGAAACACTCCAAGCAAATGAAGGGATCATGGTAGAAGCGACAGAAACGTTTCGCACCCATAATCTGACGATGAATTTGGATAGAGACAGTTTAAAAGATGTGAACGTTCGTCGCGCGGTAGATGTCCTTCTCGATCGTCAAGAGATCGTTGATACGATTATGCTTGGGTACGCTGAAGTAGCAGACGGACCGTTTAATCCGACCTTACCATTTGCACCATCATATGAAGAAAAGGAAACAGGGACTGAAATAGTGATCGAATATTTAGAGGAAGCAGGCTATACACTTGAAAACGGTCAAATGCAAAAAGATGGGGAACCTCTTCATTTTACAGTACTAACGTATGGCTCACGAGCAGAGCTGCCACTCATTGCTCAAGTATTCCAATCGAATGCAAAACAAATTGGCATCGAAGTGGAGATTCGGCAAATTGAGGTTCCTGAAGAATATATGGCTTCTAACCGCGACTGGGATTTAATCACCTATAGTAATGTAACATCACCACGAGGCGATGCTGGTTATTACTTAAATGCAACATACCATCCAACTGGAGCGCTAAATTTTGGTAGTGTGAATGACCCTGAGTTAACAGGCATTATTGATGAGCTCAATCGAACCGTCGATCAAGATGTGCGCGCCAAACTTACAGAGCAGGCTGCAGCATACATTGATGAACAAAAGATTCATTCGTTTCTCATACATCCTTCTGCTGTCGTTGCCTATGATGAAAATAAAGTGAAAAATTGGGTAACGACACGGAGCGAATATTATATGATTACCAACCAACTGGATGTGAACTAAGTGGTACGAATTTTCATTCGCAGACTTCTTGAAGTAGCCTTGTTTGTTTTATTCGTTACATTTGTGAGCTTTCTATTTGTTAGGCTTGCTCCTGGCGATCCAGTATTAACGATTTTGAATGTGGATGAACTCTCTGTCAGCCAGGAGGAAGTAGAGACATTAAGAGAAGATATGGGATTTAACAAGCCTTTGCTCGTTCAATACGGGCACTGGCTTCTTGATTTTGTACGGTTGGATTTTGGAGTCTCATATGTTACAGGACAACCGGTAATGGACATGATTATGAAGGGGCTTCCGGCGACGCTGGAGTTAACGGTGGGCTCTTTGATTGTCATGTTGATCGTATCCATTCCACTCGGATCGTTGGCAGCCCTTTATCGGAATCGTTGGATTGATCATCTTAGCAGAATTCTCGCAATTCTTGGTGCGGCAATCCCTAGCTTTTGGCTGGGCCTCATTTTTATTGATCTTTTTGCCGTGCGGTTGAATTGGTTACCAACGATGGGAAGAGACGGTTTTGTTTCATTGATTTTGCCGTCTGTTACGTTGGGGTTAGCGATTTCAAGTGTTTATGTGAGACTGCTTCGCTCCAGCTTACTTGATTCATTAAGTCAAGAATTTATTCGTGCAGCGAGAGCCCGTGGTTTATCTGAAAAGCGGATTTTTGTTGCCCATGCTCTACGTCATAGCCTCCCACCAGTTATCACCGTGTTTGGAGTTAGCTTAGGAAGCTTGATCGGTGGCGTGGTGGTTATTGAAGTGCTGTTTGCCTATCCTGGCATCGGCAAGCTCGTAGTGGATGCGATCAGGCAGCGAGATTATCCGCTAATCCAAGGCTATATTTTGGTCATGGCGCTTATTGTGTTTGTCATTAATACAAGCGTGGATCTATCGTATCGCTATTTGAATCCGGAAATGAAGTTAGGAGAAAGGAAGGCAAACGGATGAGCGTTCTGTCAAGCCGAGAATTGATTCGTAAGAAAAAAAATAGTTGGCGAGCAATCATTGCTTTTATCTGTTTGGTCGTTGTTGCTGTGAGTGCCCTTTATGCTTTTCTTTATTTACGGCACGATCCAACGTTAGCGAACATGGGAGAACGCCTGCAAGGAATGAGTCTTCAGCATCCCCTCGGCACAGACCACCTTGGCCGAGACGTGTTAACGAGACTACTTTTAGGTGCACAACAGACGGTCGGATACAGCTTGATGGCTTTACTCGTGGCACTATTCATTGGGATTCCTTTTGGTTTGATTTCCGGTTACAAAGGCTGCATCGTGGATCGGGTGTTTATGAGAGTCGCCGATGGATTTTTAGCGTTTCCTGATACGATTGTAGCCATTGTCTTAAGTGGTTTGCTTGGGCCTGGCATCGGCAATCTCGTCCTTGCGATCGTCATGGTGAAATGGGTCAGTTATGCCCGTCTTGTACGAAGTACGGTCCTGACTGAGGTGGAAAAAGACTATGTTGCGATCGCACGGATAAACGGTTTATCGTCAAGCAAAATTATGCGTAAACACTTATTTCCTCATATCGTTGGACATGTATTAGTAATGGCTACTTTGGACCTTGGAAAAATCATTTTGCTGATCTCAGCTTTGTCTTACATCGGGCTTGGCGCCCAACCGCCGACTCCTGAGTGGGGGGCGATGCTCAATGATTCTCGTCCTTATTTTCAGTCGATGCCGCAACTAATGATCTATCCTGGTCTCGCGATCGTCATTGTTGTGTTGCTTACCAATATGCTGGGGGATTACTTACGAGATTATTTTGATGTGAAGAAGGAGGTGGGACAATGATTTTATCTGTTGAGCAAGTGACAATTAGAAGTAGAGAAAACATCATCGTCGATCAAGTCTCCCTCCAAATTCGAGCTGGACAGTGGTTTGCTCTCGTCGGCCAAAGTGGGAGTGGGAAAAGTTTGTTGTCCCAAGCCATTGGACAAATGTTAGCCCCTAATTTGCAAGTGGAGGGAAAGATCTCATTCAAAGGACGAGACTTGTTTACTTTATCACGAAAAGAGATGCGAACCCTTCGTGGATCTAAGATCTCTTACATTTTCCAAGACTATCAAGGCTCTTTTACACCATTTCGTACAATTGCCCAACATTTTGAAGAATACCAAAAAAACCATACAACCCGTTCGGCTAAGGAACGAAAAGACGAAGCCATGCGTGCCCTTCAATCGGTCGGTCTTGAGGAAATGCTCTATCATCGATATCCGTTTCAGCTAAGTGGCGGCCAGCTTCAACGGGTTTCGATTGCGCTCGCTCTCTTGCTTTCACCTGATTTACTAATTGCGGATGAGGCGACAACCGCTCTTGATAGTGTTTCTGGCCATCGGATCTTGGAACTGCTTGCGAGACGACAAAGAGAAACAGGCTGTGCCATTCTTTTTATAACCCATGATTGGCGCCATGTGAGACGTTATGCGGACCACATTGCTGTCATGAAAGAAGGGACAATAGTAGAATCAGGTGGGAAACATCGCGTACTTGATCATCCGAAAGATGATTATACAAAGCAACTGATCCAAGCAGCGCCTACGCTAGGACATGGATTGCCCTCAGGTTTGCCGGAGGTGGGGGAGGGGTGACGTTACTATCTGTCGACCATTTAGTGAAATCATACGGGACAGGAAAAGTAGCCATTTCCGATGTTTCCTTTGATGTAAATAAAGGGGAATGTCTCGGCCTTGTTGGGGAGAGTGGTTGCGGAAAAAGCACTCTTGCCCGTTGTTTACTACGAATCGAATCGATTGATCGTGGTTCGATTACGTTTAAACATCAATCAATTGAGCGCCTTAAAGAGCGGCGATTACGCCCGTTTCGCAAAGATCTACAGGCTGTATTTCAAAACCCAACGGCGGCCTTGAATCCGAAGCTTAAAGTGAAAGATTCCCTCCTTGACCCATACGACCAATACAAACAGGGGCTCAAGCTTCGTCATTTTAGCTACACGTCAAAAAACGCTTTTGTTAGACAGCTCCTAGAGGCGGTAGAACTTCCAAGCTCTTTAGCAGAGCGTTATCCTCATGAGCTGAGCGGGGGACAACGTCAGCGGGTTACGATCGCTCGAGCGATAAGTATAGAGCCAGCCCTGATCATTTTAGATGAACCTACAGCGAGCCTTGATGTGATTTCACAAGGGGCGATTCTCCGCTTGCTCTCAGACCTGCGGAACACGCTAAATGTAGCGTACTTGTTTATTTCCCATGACCTTGCCGCTGTGGAACAAATGAGTCAACGAATCATCGTAATGAAAGATGGCACGTTTGTCGATGAATTTCAGAGTGACCACTTATTTTCAGAAGGACGGCATCCGTATACGAAGGAATTGATCTCCATTTTTTAATCAAACATTCAAATGAGGAGCCAGCTTTAACCATAAGTCAAACGGATGGAAAAGGACTTATGACCTGAAAACACGAATAGCAGTGGGCATTTATCCCAACGACCACCTACTTAAGCAGGTGGTCGTTTCATTTTTGGGTAGCTTTTATGGACAAGTTTTCAGTATAATACGTAAGAAGAGATTTTCGAAAAGGGGATAGTGTATGCAACAATCCCGACAACGATTGTGGATGTTAGTGGCAACTTTAATTGTTGTAGCCATCATCTTAATGATTCTTTGCTATCAATCAGTAAAAATTGTGTTAAGTCCAGATACTGAACCAACTGACCGAGTCATCATGAGTATTTTTACGTCAGATAAACTGGTGGATCAGAGTTGGGGCAGCTTAGCCTATTTGGCTCAGCTCCATGTGGAGAAGAAGTTTCCGGTCGATATTGAACTTTATAGTGAAGTCGATACAATAGAGAAAATGGAAGAATCCTTGCATGCCTCCATAGATCGAAAAACGGAACTGATTATTGGGCACGGGCGAGAGTTTTCTGACTTTTTTACAAAAGTTGCACCAAGCTATCCAACTGTTCGATTTGTTACGATTCATGGAAGCGCAACTTATGAGAATCAAACGGTCTATACGTTTGAAAAGGGGAAAATTGAACTGATTGCAGCCCTTGCCGCTACGATGAAATCGAAAACGAGAAAAGTGGCACTCATCGATGCTTATGATGGACGAGAAGATGAGCCTTATTTTGAACGAGGCCTTGAAAAATATGCTAATGATATCGAGTTTTTTTATTACGTTGTAAACAGCCGCCATGATGGAAAGCAGGCGAAAGCAGTGATGGATAAATTAATAAAAGAAGGAGTTGACGTCGTCTATTCCCGTGGCAACGCGTTCAACCGAGACGTGATTCATTACGCGAAACAACATGACATCTATGTCATCGGCTTTCTTGATGACCAGTCGTACCTTGGTGAGGAGCACGTGCTGACAAGTGTATTGAACGATGTTACTCAGGCCTATGTTAAAATTATAGAAGATTATTTTAACGAGGAAGAGCCTTTTCCAAATGGGATCGTTATCCTCTCGGGAAAAGACGGTGTTTTTCGCTTGGCGCCTTTCGGGAAGATGTTTACAGAGGAAGAAAAAAAACGTTTACAGGAAGAGTTGGATCGCTACTATCGTGGTGAATTATAGATACATTACAGGCTTGGGGATATTTTATGAGAAATTGGTTCCAGTCTTTGTCATTTCGTAATCGGATTTTAGTTGTGCTATTGCTCATCACGTTATTGATGAGCAGCTTTTCGCTTGTATTAATAGCTTCGATTAGTGAAGTGAATGATGTAAGCAAAAAAATATCAAATGAAGGTGTTCCAGAATTGGCGTGGCTTACGAGCTGGCAAGAGGAGCTCGCCGTTAAAACTTTTTTGGTGGAATCGTACTTAAACGAGGAATGGTGTTGTGATCTTGTCGAGGAATATCAATCCATTCATTCAGATCAGGATGGCAACATCCCAGAGGCTTGGACCAGGCTTCCTTCTTCATTAGAAGAGATTAAAATGAGTATGGAGCGGCTCGATTTTGAGATGATTAACAACGTTCAAGGGCTGCTTGACTTTGGAGATGAGGAAGGAGCCCGTTCCTATTTACAAACTCAATTTTTGCCGCGAATCGAAGAAGTCGAACTAGAATTAAGTGAAGCGAGAAGTAACGTTCTTTCGACATTAAATGATCATTCTTCTAGCTTAACGACGATCATTCATCAATCGCTATGGCTTCTGTTTATCGTGACGGTGATGGTCATCGGATTCTCCATTGTTGCTGCCTATCGCATTAGTGGAAAATTAACAAATCCTCTTGAACGAATGGTCGACCAAGTGGATGCGATTTCGAAAGGTCAATATGGACTCTATCTTACATCAACTCCTCAGTTTGAGATGCAGCAAATGACGGTGGCCATAAATGAAATGTCCAAGCGATTAAAATCGTCGTTCGATACATTATTTAACGAAAAAAAATACCGTGAGCAAATTTTAAATTCGTTGCCAATCGGAATTATTACATTCGACCATCAAAGCAATGAACTCTCATTGAATACGGCTGCAAGACTTTGGGTGCAAGCATCTGAGTCTGATATTCTCTTGCAACAGGTTGAAGAAAATCAGGCGTTTTGGCAACTGTTTTGGTCGAATAGTATGTGTCAAAACGTGAAGGTGTCGTTCTCCAATTCAGAGGGGACTCATCAAGTGCTCGTCTCGAAAACAGAATTGTTTAATGATCAACAGATCGTCATTGGACAAATCTTTTATTTTATTGATATTACAGAAGTGGAAGAAATGGCTAAGCGCATGCACCAATCGGAAAAGCTTGCACTTGTAGGTGAAATGGCTGCTGGAGCTGCCCATGAAATTCGGAATCCACTTGCCGTGATCCACGGGTTTATTAGCTTAATGAAACAGACGATGCCTGATTCAAATGAAAACAAAAGCTATATGCCACTGCTATTGCAAGAAATTGATCGGATCAATGGTATCATTGACGAGATGCTTTTATTAGCAAAACCAGGGGTACCAATCTTAAAGCGTGGAGATATAAAAGAAATGGCGGAGGAGTTAATTCCGCTGATTCGCCATTCATATGGACACGATGATCTCAAGATCGAAATGAAATTAGATTCAGCTGTGGTCATGATGGATCGGAAGCAAATGAAACAAGTGTTACACAATTTAATTAAAAACAGCATTGATGCGGTGGGGGGCACAGGGACGGTTACTCTTTATTCGAAAGTGGATGAGAGTGGTTGGTATCACCTCTTTATCCGTGATACGGGAAAAGGGATTCCTTCACACTTACAAGAGACGATCTTTGAACCGTTCTCAAGTTCAAAAGAAAGTGGCACCGGACTAGGCCTTACGATTGTTCAGCGAATCATTGAAAATCATCACGGATCGATCCGGTTGGTGGACTCCTCAGAAAATGGTACGACCTTTCAAATCTCGTTGCCGTTGGCGGATGATGCTTAAGCTGAATAAAAGACGGCTTCAGAAAACCATGAACAGAAAAGATTGTCACACGATACAACGAAGAGGGAGTGGTCATTCCCTCTTCGTTTACTTTGTCTAAGTTTGAGTCATAAGGATAATGGTCTCTTTTATGGCATTGAACTAGTTATCACTACAATCACAAATAAATGAGTTTCCTCCTTACCCAATCTTTTTTCCTTCCCCATTTCATAGACTCAAGCGTACTCGGGTTACCACGACCCCTTTTTACCTCCAAATAAAAAAGTAGCACAAACCATCACGTTGGTATGTACTACTCAATGTTTATATGCTACTTAACGCCCGATAAACATTTGCGTCCAGTAATGACCGTAAGAGCCTCCACGTGCGTAACCGACACCGATTTCGGTGTAATTAGATGAAAGAATGTTCTGACGATGCCCTGAACTATTCATCCATGCTTGGAATACAGCTTGTGGTGTGGACTGGCCAGCAGCAATGTTTTCACCTGATGAACGATAGCTAATGCCGAAATTGCGAATCATTTGATGTGGGCTACCGTATGTTGGGGATGTATGGCTAAAATAGTTGCGATCTCTCATATCCTCTGATTTAATGCGAGCTACCCGCGCCAACTCCCAATTTGATTTTAATGGGTTTAACCCATGTTTTGCGCGCTCTTGGTTTACGAGTCTTACAACCTCCTCTTCAAAATTTAGATGAGCGCTTTTGGCTGGGATGTTTAGCTTTTGCCCCGGGTAAATCACATTTGGGTTCGAAACTTGAGGGTTCGCTTGAATGATTTCGGATACGCCAACCTGATAGCGAGCAGCGATCTTCCACATCGTATCACCTGAGACAACAGTATGTGTAGTGGAAGCCTCAGCCTTTTCCCCAATACCAAAGACACAGACAACAGACAACAATAAAATGATGAAAAATTGTGTTAAGTATCTCATGGTTTTCATCTTAATAGGTTACGTTTGAAAAGTATAGCGGGAATCGGTGGGCAAGATGGGCATTGCTACGCTGAAAGCAAGACATGGGAAGTGCTTGAAATAAAAGTAGCAAATTTTACGAAAATATTACGATAGGGTGACCGGTGTAATAAAAAATTGATATTTTGTAATAAAGTGAGCGATTATTTTCTAGCAACCCATATGGTCCAACGGTCGGTTTCTTCGATGAATTCGTCTTGGATTTGTTGATCGAGGTAGTCAAATAACTTGTTCAATTCGAGGTCTGATAATGCGTGGAGGATCGAGCGCCCAGTTCTAGCTCGGATCTCTTGCAGGAAATGTTGCTTGGATGATGTCTGTCTCGTTTCCCAAAACGTTTCTACCCGTTCGACCTCATACCCTGAGCGAATAATTGTGGAAGAAAGCATTTGAATTGTTGGCCGTCGTTTTCTTTCAATCTCTTGCAAGTGAGGAAATAGGTTGTAGTAATAGCCACGGATATGGGATGGACTTCCTTGCAAAAAGCAGTCCTCCGACGTGCGATCTTGTACGATCAACTGCCCATCATTTTCTAACAAGCGAAAGGCTTCAGAAAGAAAAGGTTCAACTTCATTCAAATGATGGATCAGAGCTCGACAATAAACGAGGGAGTAGTGCCCAGATGCAAGTCCAGTAGCCTCAGCTTGCCCGTGGTGAAAAGGGAGAGTTGGGTGCAATTGTTTTGCCACCTCAAGTATAGGAAGGGAACTGTCTACACCTGTTACCGTATCAAACCCTAATGAAGTAAGAGCCCTTGTATAAATACCTCCGCCACAGCCGATGTCCACGGCATGTCCTGTTGGAGAATCAAGAAGGATAGACATCTTCTTGATCCATGAAACGTCAGCTCGTCTTGTTGCGTAACTATATTGGTAACGCTTGTCGTGAAAGTCAATCATGATAACCGAACACCTCCTTTACCTATTATATACAGTCAATTCGGTAAAAAAGCTTAGAGTTTTCAAATCACAAGTGAAAACGGGCACAAATCATATAAAAAAAGAGAACGAACAGAAGCTAATAGGATCTTAAGAAGCAAAGAAGGTGGAAAATCTATGAAAAAATGTTGTTTGAAAAATTCTTTTATTTTAAGATAGAACGAGTAGATTTTTGTTGAAAAATGCAATTGAAATAAAGAAAACTTTTATATTATTGGAGGGACTTATGGGAATTATTAAAGCTGCGGTAAGTGCAGTAAAAGGTGGATTGGCGGATCAGTGGCTCGAAGTTATAGAACCGCAGGGAATGAGCGATAGTACAGTGATGTCTGTTGGCGTAAAAGTGCGGCCAAAAGATCGGCGTAATCAAAATTTCAAAGGAACCGAAGCTACTGTTTCAAACGGTTCGATCATTCATGTGTACCCGAATCAATTTATGATGTTAGTCGACGGGGGAGAAATCGTGGACTATACGGCAGAGGAAGGCTATTATGAGGTGGACTTTTTTGGAATGCCGTCCATGTTTTTAATGGGGAGTTTGGCGATTCACTAAAAGAGACGTTTAATCGAGTGAAGTTTGGCGGGGTTCCATCGAAAACACAGAAGGTTTACTTTATTAATCTACAAGAAATTAAAGGTATTAAATTTGGGACTCGTCATCCAATTAACTATTTCGATAACTTTTACAATGCTGAATTATTTTTAAGAACTCACGGAACGTATTCAATCAAGATTGTTGACCCAATAAAATTTTTTATGGAGGCAATTCCACGTAATCAGTCGGTCGTTGATATTAAACAAATTAACGAACAATATCTCTCAGAGTTTATGAATGCCTTGCAGGCGGCCATCAACCAAATGTCCAGTGATGGGACACGCATCTCGTTTGTCACGTCAAAGGGGATGGAGCTAGCGAAATATATGGCGACCGTTTTAGATGAAGATTGGCGTCGGATGCGCGGGATGCAAGTGGAATCTGTCGGAATTGCAAGTATTTCATATGATGAACAATCGCAAAACTTAATCAACATGAGAAATAAAGGGGCGATGCTACAAGATCCTACCGTGCGAGAAGGGTATGTTCAAGGTTCAGTTGCACGAGGATTAGAGGCTGCTGGTTCGAATGAAAGTGGTGCGATGCAAGGCTTTATGGGGGTCGGCATGGGGATGCAAGGAAGCGGTGGCTTTATGGGCGCCGTTTCAGATGCTAATCGTCAGCAAATGCAGCAGGCTCAACAGTCGGGCGGACAACAGCAGGCAGCTCAAGCTTCCGAGCAATGGAAATGCCGTTGCGGTCAGATGAACCATGGTCGCTTTTGCACCGAATGTGGAACAGCAAAGCCGAGTCCAAATCAGGAAGGCTGGACGTGCACGTGTGGTCAACATAACACTGGGAATTTTTGTATGGAATGTGGCTTGAAAAAGCCTGAAGAAATGAAAGCTGTGACATGCAATAATTGTGGGTTTACGCCTCCACCGAATGCGGCTATGAAATTTTGTCCAGAATGCGGCCAATCGTTTAATGGTTAGCGGTTTGATGATTTCAATCATGAATAGGAGGGGCGTACTTTGGGGGTCATTGTCTATAAATGTTTAAATTGTGGTGGGCCACTGGAATTCAAGGCAGAGTCTCAAAAGTGGGAGTGTGAATACTGTTTAAGCGACTTTAGTGCAGAGGACATGAAGCGCTTTGAGGATGAGCAAAAGTCACAAGCAGTGGCAGAAATGGATACAGAAACAATCGAAAAAGAGAAGGGACAAGAGATTGAATTTGTAGAAAAAGCGAAGAGTTATAGCTGCAAAAGCTGCGGGGCGGAAATTGTAACGAAGGAAACGACGGCTGCAACTTTTTGTTACTACTGTCATAATCCGACGATCATTCCCGGACAATTATCAGGAGACTATCGCCCAGCACAAGTGATTCCTTTTCAAATTACGAAAGAACAAGCGGAAGAATCGTTCGTTCAATGGTGTAACAAAAAACCCCTTTTGTCCAAATACTTTACATTTCCTTCGCAACTCGAGAAATTATCGGGAATTTATGTCCCTTTTTGGCTCTTTGATTGCGATACATTAGGGAGCATTGATGCAGAAGCAACGAAATCACGATCGTATACTCGAGGAAATATGCGTTACACGGAAACAAAATATTATCGAGTGATCAGAGAAGGGAGAGCAGATTATCGAAAAGTCCCTGCTGATGGTTCAACAAAAATGGATGAGAAGCTCATGGGTGGACTTGAACCTTATGACTATGCAGATTTAAAGGATTTTTCCATGTCTTATTTATCGGGCTATCTAGCGGAAAAGTATGATCTCAATCAAAATGATGTGTACGGTCGAATATCGGATGTCATCCGGCAGCATACAAGCTCTCTGCTTCGGCAAACGATCAAGGGGTATGGGAGTGTTTCGATCAAAGATTCGTCGTTTAATATTAAGAAAGTTGATGCGACCTATGTATTGCTCCCTGTCTGGATGTTCACATACCAATACAAAGGCAAGACGTACGTCTTTGCGATGAACGGGCAAACAGGAAAAATTTCCGGAAACCTCCCAATTAGTATGAAACGAGCTGCTGCATGGTTCGGGATTGTTACCGGAGCGTCGTTTCTCACGATGTTAATTGGAGGATGGGTCTTATGAGTAATGTGGTCATGAAGCTATTTTATCGTATGGGTATCGCCATTATGTTACTTATTACATTCTCGAATCCGGTAAATAGTGCCACGCCTCATGTTTATGATCATGCTAAGCTCTTTACTGATTCAGAACGGGATGATTTGGAGCAGCAAGCAACAACACTTTCAGAACAGGTTCAATTGGATATTGCCGTAGTTACGATCGATGACAATGCTGGGAAAACAGCTGAGGAAAATGCAATGGACTTTTTTGACGAGCATGATTTAGGTAACGAGGATGGTGAAGACAGTGTCCTTCTTCTCATTGACATGGACAGTCGGGAAGTCTTTATATTGACGAGCGGGCTCGGGAGCAAATATTTAACAGATCAACGACTGGACTTAGTTTTGGATGACATCTATCCTTATTTATCTGAACAGAATTACACCTCTGCGGTGGAGTTTTTCTTAACAGGGGTCAACGAATACGTTCAACAAGGAATACCTGCGGACCAACACACAGTAGTAGTAAGCGAAAAAAACGAAACGAGCTTAGCCTATAAATTATTAGTATACCTTGGTATTTCGAGCGTAATCGGGTTGCTGGTTGTCGGGGGAATGGCAACGAAAAATCGAAGCACGTCTAGCATAAGTAAGGGAACTTATTTGTTAAAAGATTCGTTTCGGTTGATTCGACACGAGGATCACCACTACAATACGAAAGTGACAAAGCGGAGAATTCAGACGCAGTCCACTAGCGGGTCGCGTCCAGGACGATCGACGGTCCGAAGCTCTAGTAGTGGCCGATCATATGGTGGCCGTGGACGAAAGTTTTAATAGAATGATTTTAGGTTTCAAAACCTTGAAGGCTTAAGTTTTCAAGGTTTTTTCGTGTGCCACTTTTGTATCAAAATGATCGTGATTGATTTCTGTTTTTCGTGCTTGTTGTCTTGCTTCGTAAACTTTTAGAAATCATGTGTTTCGGTTCAGGTATTTTTCTTTTGATTGCTTCGATGATTGGCGGATGTTGTATTCGTAAAATGCAGGATGTCTCAACCATTAGTCAAAACCAGCTAAAAGTTTAATAAAAAAGATTCACGCTTTGTTAACAGGGAATAAATTGGTAAAATGAAGGAGTGGTACGAGTGAATGGCGAATGATTAATGATGAGGAGGAGTAAAATGAAATTAGTAGATTCCATTTATGGTACGTATACGGTAGAACCTGTCATTTCGGAGCTGATCGATTCAGCGCCAGTACAACGATTAAAAGGTATTCATCAGGGTGGAGCGTGCTATTTAGTAAAACCATCATGGAATGTGACTCGCTTTGAGCATTCGATTGGGGTCATGCTCCTTATTCGGAAGTTAGGAGGCTCTCTTGAAGAGCAAATCGCCGGGTTACTCCATGATGTCTCTCATACCGCTTTTTCCCATGTGATTGATTATGTATTAGCGGAAGAGGAGGAAGATTATCACGAGCAAATTTACGAGCAAGTGATACGGGCTTCCGAGATTCCACACATTTTAGACAAGTACGGCTTTGACTTAGAACGAATCGTCCTTAATCATTCGTGCTGGACTTTACTAGAGCAATGCTCACCGTCTCTATGTGCTGACCGAATCGATTATACACTTCGGGATTTATACACTTATGGCCATATTAACAACCAAGAAGTGGATGATTTTATCGCTAATTTGATTGTTGTAGATGGAATCATTAGCACGTCTTCTGTTGCAGGGGCTGAGTGGTTTGTAAGAGCATACTACAAGGAAGTGATTGATTTCTTTTTAGATCCATTGAACGTATACGGTTCGTCTGTTTTAACATCAGTGCTAAAGAGTGCCGTTGAACGAAAAGCCCTAGGCCTAGATGACTTTTTAAAAACAGACCAAGAACTCATGGAGCAATTACAACGATTGAACGATGACTCGATCCAAAAGCAGCTTGCTACCCTCCATCCACACGTTAACGTTCGCGAAAATGAAAATCACTACCATATTCATAAAACGAACAAGCTCCGGCTAATTGATCCTCATGTGTATCTAGATGGAACTTTTCAACGAATATCCTCACTCTCTAAACAGGTGAAAAAGTGGAATGAAGAAGCTCAGAGACGAGCGGATCGAGGGGCTTATGTGGAGGTTTTGTCCTCGTAAGGTCATAGTTTAATCTTATTGAAGGGTATGTCATAATAAATGATAGCAGGTAATTAAAGGGAAAGAAGTAGGGTGATGAGATGATGGCCATTATACAGTTGAATGAATCTCACTATGACGAAGTTCTTAATCTATCAAGCTATGCTTTTCAATATCCATTGACCCAAAGCGAGAGACAAGAACGTGCGATTATTTTAAAGGAACAAGACATTTACGGTATTTTTCATGATGAACAATTGGCAGCAAAGCTACATATTTATCCATTCCAAATATGGTTTAATGGTCAGAAAATAGAGATGGGTGGTATTGCTGGTGTCGCAACGTATCCTGAATATAGGCGTCAAGGTTTTGTTAAAGATTTGCTGCTTCACTCATTACGAGAGATGAGGCGCAATGGTCAATCCGTTTCGATCCTCCACCCTTTTTCAATCCCATTTTACCGAAAGTATGGCTGGGAGCTTTTTTCTTATTATGTTTCGGTTGACTTTTCAGTTAAGGAGCTAGTTCTTATGGAGGAGCCCTCAGGATATATGAGGCGACGTACCGCTAAGGCTACGCTTGCAGAGCTTCGTACGATTTACGATGAATATGCAAAAACGTATTCAGGGATACTTGATCGCAAGGACTCTTGGTGGCAACAGAAGGTCGTAAACGATTGTGAAATAGCCATTTATTATACTAAAGAAGGAAGCCCTACTGGGTATATTCTTTATCAAGTGAAAGACGCAAAGATGATCATAGATGAGTTTGTAGCCCTCCAACATGAGGCTCGGCTAGGATTATGGAACTTTATTTGTCAACACGATTCAATGGTACAAACGATTACTATTACGTTACAAGAACATGATCCACTGCTATATACTTGCTTGCACGTCAAAGATCGCATTGAACAAAAGCCCTTCGGCATGGTGAGGATTGTGGATGTTCAGCGTTTTTTAACACAATGTCCATTTTTATTGAAAGAGAATGACGAACCGTTGTTTTTGCATGTTTTGGATAAACAAGCACCATGGAATCGAGGGGTATTTAAATTGACGGAGGGCACTTGCACGAAAGTGGATGAATTTGCAGGGAACCGAGCGGTAGTCATTGAAATAAATCATTTAAGTGCGCTTTTATTCGGATACAAAACAGTAGGTGACCTTTTAGCAATTGAAGCTGTAAACGGCCCAGAGGGGGAAATTGTACGGCTTGCGCAGATGATTCCAAGAAATCGTCCGTTGCTTCTTGACTTTTTCTAAACATTACTGCAAGGGTGCTCCCTTGCAGTAACCATCACTTTGCCTGAAAAAACCGCACGTATTGTGCGGTGTGGATGAAGAATGATTAATTCATATAAGGCAAGTTGTTTCCGAGAGATGTAATGACATCTTGGCTCACGGCATCAAAGGAGCCGATCGTAAATACACCTAAAACTAATGTTGCAACAAATAAACCTTTTACCATTTTCATGAAGTATTTCCCCTTTCGTGTAGGTTTGCAATCAGTATAAACGAAAAATGGGCGGAAGAAAAAAGCGAAAAGAATGAAAATATAGGATTTTTACGCGATTTTTAAACCAAATTACGGAATTATCTAGTTCTCTTGTACGGGCTTATTAATATATTAATTTTTACTTGGAGGGCTATTATGGAGACATTATCGGTTGGACATAAAATTAAGACGCTTAGACAGTCCTTAGGGTTATCACAGCGCGATTTAGCTGAAGGGATTTGCACTCAAGCGTTAATCAGTCATATTGAAAAAAACAAAACGACGCCTACAATTGATGTCTTTTTTAATATTGCCAAAAAGCTCGGAGCCCCAGCAGATTATTTCTTGGAAACGCATGACAATTCCTTAGATTATATTTTGGAAGTACAGTACCAAATACGTAAACAAGTTCAAGAGCATAATTATGAAGAAGCATTAAACATTATTAAGACAGAACGGAAAAATCCGATTTTTAACAATAGCAAATATTTGCAATTTTTATTGTGGCATGAAGCCATTTGTGACTATTTTTTTAAAAAAGATTACGATGAGGCTGTTGATAAGATTGAAAAGGCATTAAAACTAACCCATAGTGAGGGCAGTTCTTACTCCGAACGAGAAATTGAAATTCTTATAAATTTGGCTAACTTTCATGATTCAGAGAAAAAATATGACCTGTCAACTAAAATATATCAAGACATCAACGATTCTTTAAAGGCATTAAGCTATCTATCCGATCGAAAAATTCAACTTCGTTTTTTATTTAATTATTCGTTAAACCGAAACAATGTTAAGAGATATAAGGAAGCAATTGATTTGTGTAACAAAGGTATCATTCTCTGCAAGCAGCATGGATTTTTATATTCATTCGGAGAGTTTCATTATCAAAAAGGACAAAACTTGATTGACCTTGGACGAAAAAAAGAAGCATTGAAGTTTTTAGAAAAAGCAAAAATGATTTTTGACATTCAGGACAACGAGTTGTTTGCTAACATTGCAGATAAGGAGATCAAGAAACTTCAAAAATCGCTAGAAATGACAGTTAGCTAAAAGGTTTAACACCTAAAGCAAAAACCTTTCCTCATGAGTATGAGAGGGAAGGTTTTTCTTATTTTTCACTCGATCTCTTTGAAAAACTGTCCGATATAAAGAAAGAGGGGATGAAAAGTAAGATAGGGTTATAGAAATGAGGTGAGGGGATTTGAACAACAAAGAGCGATTATTATATGTACAAGAAATTTTACAAAAAGAGACCGATGAGGAGAATGAATTAACTCTTGAGCAAATTATGACAAAGCTTCATGCTGTTAAAGGTACGGAAGTCAATAAAAAAACGTTGCGTGATGACTTAAATGCTCTTAAAGATTCTGGGTTATTTCCCATTTCCGTGAATCAAGAAAAGAACGGAGTGGAGAAAACGTACCAACATCGAACGAAATTATTTACCATTCAGGAACTGCGCCTCTTGGCAGATGCTCTTACGACCGCGTCGTTCATCAGCAAAGAAGAGACTGAGCAAATGATTAACAAGCTAAAAAAGCTAACGAGTCATAGGCTAGCAGATCATTTGGATAACCGACTACTGGTACCGCCAGATCGAGGGAATAGGGAAGTTCAAGAGCTCATAAAGACCGTTCACTTACTCCATGATGTGATTAAACACGGTGACGTCATTCGCTATCAGTATGGGCAATACAACCTTACGAAAGAATTTACGCTGCGTGAAAATGGGCGTTTTTATACATTAAAATCATATGCACTTATCTGGGATGATCAGAGGTATTATTTAATTGGGGAAGACGAAGACGAAGATCTAATTCGTTATGAACGGGTCGATCAAATGTATCATGTGGAACGAACAGGTGCCTTTTTCACATGGCCTGAAAAATTTGATCTTATGGAATGGCTTCGCACCCACTCTTCTGTGATGACAGAGCAGAAAGAAGACTTGCAGCTTGAATGTCACCTAGATTCCTTGCAAGACGTACTCGATTGTTTTGGACTTGATGTAACGATTCAATCGTTAACGGATGAGCGTTTTCTCTTGGCAACGAAGGCTGTCATAGACAAAGGATTGATGGATTGGCTCTTTTCTTTAGGAGGAAAGGTGAAAGTGATTCATCCACCTAAGCTTGCAGAAGAAATTCAGCGGGAAGCAACGGCGATTATAGATCAATATCGATTAGCAAATTCATGACAAAATGATAAAGTGCGATAGAGGGGGATAATATATGGAACGCTGGGAAAAGGTTGGAATATTTGTTCGCGATCATGAAACGGTGACGTTGTTTACAGCTATGGAGCAAGAGACGGAGGAGAGAGAGGAAGGTGACAGGCAATATAAATGGACTTACTCATGTTATGGACGGAATGGAAAAGTGAATACGTATAGTCAAGAGGAAGAGCACTTGCTAGATGTTATTGATCAGTTTCATGACAAAGGATTTTGGGCGTTCATTCCGGTCATAATCGATAAGGACCATACTTATTGGGTAAAACGAGAGATCAATCGAAAAATGGAGAACGTGTGGAAGTCACATGGATAACCATTCAAGGGAAAGGTGATGTCAATTGGGCATCGCCTTTTTGTATTCGGGATTTAAACAAACGGTTACCAGGAGGTATATTGTTAAAAAGGGAAGGGAAAATGTTTCTGCTTATCACTCTCTATAGAGCATGTCACAAAGGAGAAAAAAACCTGCTGGAGTTTACTATAAAAAGGCGATTGCTTACATTAAAAATCAAATGTCGTAAGTCTGCCAGCATCTTTTACCGCTGGTTTTTCTTGTGTTTTTATTTTTGTATGATTTATAATAGTGGAAAAACTGTTATTCGGACTTATATTCTGAATATCGGAACAAAGGGGTGGTTTACATTCAAATGAAGAGTACAGCAAAGGTTCTTCCACTAGGAGAGTCGGCTTTGCTGGTGCAATTTGGTAAGGAGATAGATCCGCATGTTCAGCGAAAAGTGGATGCCTTTATGACCTTGCTTGAAACGGAGCCATTTCTAGGGATGCTTGAATGTGTACCATCCTATACGAGTGTTGCGGTTTATTACGACATTTTAAAAATAGCGCCCATGATCGATCATGGTACCACAGCATTCCAAGTTGTCCGAAAACTAGTTAGCGAAAAACTCGAACAGATGAACGAAGGGACGGTGAAGGAACGAAATGTCATAGAAATACCTGTGTGCTATGGAGGGAGCTATGGCCCGGATTTAGAGGAGGTTGCTCAGCATAATCAGCTTAGTCTAGAAGAGGTTGTGAATATACATGCGAGTAAGGAATATTTAGTGTATATGATCGGCTTTGCCCCTGGGTTTCCTTATTTAGGAGGAATGTCAAAGCGAATCGCAGCTCCTCGGAGGAAGGAGCCACGGACGCTTATACCTGCTGGTTCCGTCGGGATTGCTGGTGAACAAACAGGCGTTTATTCCACAGACACACCTGGAGGATGGCAAATCATTGGAAAAACCCCACTCTCTTTATTTCGACCAACAGCAAAACACCCAAGTCTTTTGCAAGCGGGGGACTTTGTTCGCTTTCAACCAATTACAGAGAAAGAATTTATTCGTTTGGAAGGTGAGGAGGCATGAGCATGACAATTTTTCGACCAGGTCTGTTAACTACGATTCAAGACCTTGGTCGAACGGGGTATTTAAAGTACGGTGTCATTGTTAGTGGCCCGATGGATGAATATGCTCACCGAATGGCCAACCTACTTGTCGGGAACGATGAAAAAGCGGCACTTTTAGAAATGACATTTATCGGTCCGACGATTCAATTTACGTCTGATCAGCTGATCGCGATGACAGGTGGGGACTTGTCCCCTACGATTGATGGCCACTCCGTACCGATGTATCGTCCTGTATTTGTAAAAAAAGGAGCCGTTCTATCTTTTGGACGTTGTAAAACAGGCTGTCGATCCTATTTAGCGATTGGCGGCGGAATCGATGTACCAAAGGTCATGAACAGCAGGAGTACCTATCTTCGTGCAAAAATTGGTGGTTTTCAAGGAAGGGCGTTAGTCGAAGGAGATGAACTTATATGCGGAGCTCCACCGGAGCAGACAGAAAGACTAGTGAAAACATGTCAAAAGGGAATCGTCCATTCGTTCGCGACAACTAAATGGAGCGTCGTATCTTCGCAACGGAGTAGGGATGGAGCCGAAAAGGTGGTACGGGTAACCGTTGGTTCACATTATGAACAGTTCTCAGAGGCTAGTCAGCATAAGTTTTTTTCCGAAACGTTTCAGGTTACTTCAAAATCGGATCGGATGGGTTATCGTTTGAAAGGCCCAACTCTTGAACGTCTAGAAGAACAGGAGTTAATCTCGGAACCGATTTCGGTTGGGACGATTCAAGTGCCTGCTGACGGAAACCCAATCATTTTGATGGCTGATCGGCAGACAACAGGGGGCTATCCTCGAATCGCCCATGTCATTGCCGTGGATTTACCGATTATTGCACAAGCCAAGCCTGGAGCAGCCATTCGTTTTCAACAAGCGTCGCTAAAAGAGGCAGAGCGACTATACATACGACGAGCACGTGAATTTAACGAGCTTAAGACAAGCATTTCTTTACAAACACGCTAAATTATTTATGTTGCAAGCCAACCTAATTGCTTGGAAATGCTCTTCGCTGCATTTTTCAGAGTCACCTTCAACATAGGTAAACGCTCCTCTGTGACACGAATGTCAGGACCTGCGATGCTAATACCGGCAACAATCGTTCCAGAATGATCATAAATTGGGGCGGCGATTGCTGTCGTATTGTTTTCCAACTCTGAATGACTGATCGCAACACCCGTTTGTTGCGTTTCGGAAATACGTTCTTTTAATAGGAGCTTATCGGTAATTGTCCCGTCAGCTAATGGTACTAGCTCAACACGCTCTAGATAAGCTGTTTGCTCCTGCTCTGGTAAAAAAGAAAGGATCACTCTTTGACAGGCTCCGGCATATAATGGTGCCCGTCGTCCCACCTTTGTAAAAAGACGCACTGGATGTAGCGTGTCCAGCTTTTCGATATAGATCGCCTCGTCGCCATCGCGAACTGTGAGGTGAACGGCCTCTTCCACTTGATTGCGCAACGCTTCCATAATAGGGAAGGCTACTTGACGAAGATCCAGCCTATCTGAAACCAATTGACCCAACTCTAGGAACACGACACCTAGCTCGTAGGCTCCATCATGTCTTTTCTGAAGAAAGCCCATTTCTTCCAAAGAGTTGATCATACGGTGAACGGATGTTTTGGGCATCCCTGATTGTTTTACCATCTCTTGTAGGGTAAGGGTTGGATAGGTACGAAAGAGGTTAAGGAGGTTCATGGATTTAATTACGGTTTTATTTTTTTCTTGCATCGTATGCCTCCGAAGAATGATCATTACTTATCATTCTACTAAACGGAATAGGGCCTGTCTAGATAACTAGCGAAAGGGTGAAATGAATGAAACAAGAGCTTATGGAAAAAGAATTGACAAAGAAACGAAGGTTGACCGCGATGATGGGAGCCACGTTTCTCATGGCTACTTCAGCCATTGGACCGGGCTTTTTGACCCAAACGGCCGTATTTACTGAACAGTTACTTGCTAGCTTTGCTTTTGTTATCCTCGCATCGATTATCCTCGACATCGGGGCACAGCTGAACATATGGCGCATCATTGCCGTCACGAAAATGAAAGGTCAAGACATTGCCAATACCGTTTTGCCTGGGCTCGGATATGTTGTTGCTTTTTTCATTATCCTTGGTGGATTAGCGTTTAACATCGGAAACGTTGCCGGAGGGGGACTTGGCTCGAATGCATTGCTTGGGATAAGCCCAACGGTGGGAGCTATTTTAACAGGAGTTATTTGTATTATTATTTTTCTATTAAAGGAAGCCCAAGTGGCTATGGATAAAATTGTCCGTTATCTTGGGGCTCTCATGATTTTGCTAACAGCATATGTGATGGTCGTAAGTAAGCCACCATACGGTGAAGCTCTTGTTCATTCCGTTGTTCCACTTGAAATTGATTTTCTTGCGATTGTAACTCTAGTTGGTGGTACGGTTGGCGGTTATATTACGTTCGCTGGTGGTCACCGTTTATTAGAAGCAGGGATATCGGGAAAGGAAAATTTACGGCAAGTAACGAATACAGCGATATCAGGAATTGTCGTCGCCTCTGTCATGCGGATTATTTTGTTTCTAGCGATTTTAGGTGTCGTTGTTGCGGGGTATACACTCAACCCAGACAACCCTACGGCAGATGTGTTTAAGCATGCGGCCGGAGAAATCGGCTACCGTTTGTTCGGTCTCGTGTTCTGGGCGGCTGGAATTACTTCTGTCATTGGGGCTGCGTATACGTCCGTGAGCTTTTTGACGACCTTTCATCCGAGTATTGAGCGAAACAAAAACTATTGGACGATCGGGTTCATTGTCTTTTCCACATCAGTCTTCGCTCTTGTTGGACAACCAGTCACTCTACTCGTGTTAGCCGGGGCCTTTAACGGGTTGATCTTGCCATTAACACTTGGCTGCATTTTGCTTGCTGCCCATCAGAAAAAGATTGTAGGTGATTATAACCATCCGATCTGGCTAACGATTTTTGGGGCCATCGTTGTCATACTCACGCTATTTTTAGGTATTCGCACATTGATGCAAATGATACCACAGCTATTTTAACTTAAAGAGGTGAAGCGAAAATGCAGCGTGTAGATTTGAATAGTGATCTTGGTGAAAGCTTTGGCGCATATACGATTGGTCAGGATGATCGTGTCCTTGAACATGTGACTTCTGCCAACATTGCTTGTGGCTACCATGCTGGAGATCACAATGTCATGGCGCGTACGGTCAAGCTCGCGGCTGACAAGGGAATGGGAATTGGCGCTCATCCTGGCTTTCCCGATTTACTCGGGTTTGGCAGACGAAACATCCAAACAGATCATAAAGATATTTACAACTTTATCGTGTACCAAGTCGCTGCACTAAACGGTTTTTGCCAGTTGCATCGTGTACGGATGCAGCATGTGAAGCCTCATGGGGCTCTTTATAATATGGCAGCGAAAGACCGCGTGATCGCCGAGGCGATTGCCGAGGCCATTTACGATATTGATCCTAGCTTAATTTTATTTGGTCTTTCCGGAAGTGAGTTAATAAAGGCTGGGAAAAAGCTCGGTCTAACCGTTGCCAATGAAGTGTTCGCTGACCGTACGTACCAACCCGATGGCACACTGACGCCGAGGAGTGAAGCGAATGCCCTGATCAAAGAAAGTGAACGAGCGACCGAACAAGTGATTCAAATGGTGAAAGAAAGCAAGGTAATCGCTATCGACGGAAGTCACATTCCGATTGAGGCAGATACGATTTGCGTACATGGTGATAGTCCAACCGCCCTTTCATTTATTGAGCGATTGCACGCACAATTACAGGTAGAAGGTGTGACGGTCACAAAGGTTAGCGATTTTTTATTTAAATGACAACCGTTTGGAAGATTCCACAAAGGTGGAGTCTTTTTTACTTTTAAGAACGGTAAAGAACAGTACTAGAGTATAGAAACCTTTTGTAGTTAAGCCATTAGTGATCTCTTCTTTGAGAGCACTCTTTTAGCATCTTGAACGTGTGAACAAATCGGAACATTTATAGACAATGTGAGACGTAACAGTGTTGCTAGTTTTGTAAAAGCCTGTAGAGATGCAGGCTTTATTGTTGGCACAACTTTTGCAAGAAACAAAATGTAGAAGCACTTTTTTGAAAGCGCTTCATAAAAAGGTGAGGTGATAAAGATGAAGACAGTGGAACAGACAAGTCCAACAATGACAAGTGAGAAGGCGAGGTGGATTTATCAAAAAATGGTGGAGATCAGAATGTTTGAGGATCGAGTCCATGACATTTTTTCTAAAGGAGAGATTCCAGGATTTGTTCATCTGTATGCAGGTGAAGAAGCGATTGCTGTTGGTCTATGCGCTCATTTAGATCACAACGATTACATTACGAGCACACACCGGGGGCACGGTCACTGTATTGCAAAAGGGTGTGAACTGGATGGGATGATGGCTGAGATTTACGGTAAAAGCACAGGCCTTTGTAAAGGAAAAGGAGGTTCCATGCATATCGCCGATTTAGATCGAGGGATGCTCGGAGCTAATGGAATTGTTGGTGGCGGCTTTACCCTTGCAGCCGGGGCTGCCTTAACAGCGAAATTTAAACAGACCGGAGGAGTCGCCGTCTGCTTTTTTGGAGATGGGGCGAACAACCAAGGTACGTTTCATGAAGGGATTAACTTAGCCGCAATATGGGATTTACCCGTCGTATTTGTCGCGGAAAATAACGGCTATGGAGAAGCGACACCTTTCCATTATGCTTCTGCTTGTGAACAGATTACTGATCGCGCAAAAGGTTACAACATACCAGGTGTCAAAGTGGACGGCAAAGATGTGGTCGCTGTCTATGAGGTTGCACGTGAAGCAGTTGAGCGAGCCCGCCGAGGAGAAGGGCCGACGTTAATTGAATGTATAACTTACCGCAACTACGGTCATTTTGAAGGCGATGCACAAACGTACAAAACAGGTAGAGAGAAAGAGGAGCACACGGAAGAACGGGATGCCATTACACTTTTCGAAAAGTATGCGCTAAGCAATAATCTCCTGACGGAAGAAGCGATCCAAACGGTACGACACGAGGTGGAAGAGTCGGTCGATCGAGCAGTAGATTTTGCAAACGCGAGTGACTATCCACAACCAGAAGAGCTGTTAACTGATGTGTATGTTTCTTACGATCACGAAGGGAGGAACGGATAATGACAAGAAAAATCAGCATGTCGAATGCTATTAATGAAGCCATGCAATTAGCGATGCGTCAAGATGAACATGTCATCTTATTAGGAGAAGATGTGGCAGGTGGTGCAGAGGTGGATCATTTGCAAGACGATGAAGCATGGGGCGGCGTCTTTGGGGTGACGAAGGGGCTCGTACAGGAATTTGGTAGAGACCGCGTTCTTGATACACCGATCTCTGAGGCAGGCTATGTTGGGGCAGCAATGGCCGCTGCGGCAACAGGGTTACGGCCGATCGCTGAATTAATGTTTAATGACTTTATTGGCAGTTGTTTAGATCAAGTGCTGAACCAAGGGGCTAAGCTAAGGTATATGTTTGGTGGTAAAGCGCAAGTACCTGTAACGATTCGCACGATGCATGGGGCTGGATTTCGCGCGGCGGCGCAACATTCGCAAAGCCTTTATGCAATGTTCACGGCGATGCCAGGCATTAAAGTCGTCGTTCCTTCTACTCCTTATGACGCGAAAGGCTTGCTGCTTTCTGCTATTGAAGACAATGACCCTGTTATCTTTTTTGAAGATAAGACGCTTTATAACACAATGGGTGAGGTTCCTGAGGGACATTATACCATTCCGCTCGGAAAGGCAGATATAAAGAGAAGGGGGGATGATCTAACGGTCGTGGCGATCGGCAAGCAAGTCTACACAGCTTTAACAGCTGCTGATCAGCTTGCAAAGAAAGGAATTGAAGTTGAAGTGATAGACCCGCGAAGTTTATCACCGCTAGATTCTGAGACGATCTTAACGTCAGTAGAAAAAACGAATCGACTCATCGTCATCGATGAAGCGAATCCAAGGTGTAGCATGGCTACTGACATTGCTGCTCTTGTGGCTGATGAAGGATTTGATTTCTTGGATGCACCGATTAAGAGAATTACAGCACCTCATACGCCAGTACCGTTCTCACCTCCATTAGAGGATCTATACTTGCCGACTCCGGAAAATGTCATTCAGGCCGTATCAGAACTATTAGGAAATTCATCATTACAAAGCGTATAGGGGGAACTTCGATGGCTGTTGAAGTAGTCATGCCAAAGTTAGGTATGTCGATGAAAGAAGGAACCATCTCGGTTTGGAATAAAAAAGAGGGGGACATGGTCGCAAAAGGCGAAGCGATCGTGAGCATTCAATCGGAAAAAATTGAGACAGAGATCGAGGCACCGGCAGACGGTACTTTACTTAAAGTCGTTGTGCAGGAGGATCAAAGCGTTCCTCCTGGCACAGTCATTGGTTATATTGGAGAACCAAATGAACAGTTAGATCAATCCAAATCACTTGAAAAACAGCAGGCCGACTCTCATGCTGAAAAAGCGACGGAAGGAGCCGTTTTTGACGTGGAAAAGCCTTCTTCAAAAGGAGCCACAGTGAGTAGTTCGCCTGTTGCAAGAAAGATGGCCCTAAAGGCAGGGATTAATCTAGAGGACATAGTAGGAACAGGACCAGGGGGAAGGATTACGAAGGCTGATGTGGAAAAAACCATTGCTGAGCAGAGGGTGGAACCAAGTGAAGCGAAACGATCGAATTCGGACGTTACAGAGAAGGGGATGCAAGACGGGGCCAAAATCACACCTGCGTCGGCCATGAGACAGGTGATCGCTACGCGGATGCACGGTAGTTTAATGCAATCAGCTCAGCTGACGATGAATATGAAAGCGGATGTAACGGACCTTATGGCTTTACGAGAGGAAGTAAACCACACTGTTCAAACACGATACGGGATGAAATTAACGGTAACTGACTTCATTGCCCGTGCTGTCGTACTCGCGTTACAAGAACATTCAAACATGAACAGCGCCTACATTGATGAGCATATCGTTACTTATGAATATGTCCATCTTGGGATGGCTGTCTCACTAACTCAAGGCTTAGTTGTCCCGGTCGTTCAACATGCCGAAGCCTTATCTGTGGTTGAGCTTTCAAAGCAGATTAAATCGTTGTCAGAGCAAGCTCGTACAGGAAAACTCCAAAGTGATCAATTGACAGGTTCCACATTTACGGTCACCAACCTTGGTGTCTACGGTGTCGATCACTTTACGCCGATTTTGAACCCGCCTGAGGCTGGTATTTTAGGGGTTGGGGCGGCAACGGATGCACCCGTTTTTCAAGGTGGCGATTGGCAAACGAGAACCATGCTACCGCTTAGCTTAACGTTCGATCATCGAATCGTTGACGGGGCACCTGCTGCCGAATTTCTACAAACGATAAAACAATTTTTAGAAAAACCCACTCACCTACTTTTGTAGAAAGGAGATTTCTATGGATAGAGTTACGATCGTTGGAGGAGGACCAGCCGGGTATGTGGCGGCAATTACAGCCGCCCACCGGGGAAAGCAAGTAACGTTAATTGAGCAAAAAAAATTAGGTGGCACGTGCTTAAATGAAGGGTGTATGCCTACGAAATCATTGTTAGAAAGTGCAGCCACCTATGATAAAGTGAAACACGCAAGTGATTATGGCATTAAGGGACCAGTAGATGAAATGCGTATCGAGTGGGGACAAGTACAGGCTCGTAAAAATCAAATTGTCCACCAGCTTGTGAAAGGGATCGATTATTTACTAAAGAAGCATAAAATAGAGCTTCTGGAAGGCGCGGCTTCGTTTCAATCGGCACATGAATTACTTGTGCAAACAGAACGAGGTCAACAAACAATCGAAGCAAATCAAATTATCATCGCGACAGGTTCTGAACCGACTCCGTTACCTTTTGCTCCTTTTGACAGGGAATGGGTTATCAGTAGTGAACAAGCAATGTCGTTACCTATCCAGCCTGAATCTATGATCATTGTAGGGGGCGGGGTGATTGGTTGTGAATTTGCAAGTATTTATGGACGGATGGGAACGAAAGTGACGATCATTGAAATGGCTGATCGGTTGCTGTTTGGTGAGGATCACGATATTTGTAAGGTTTTAATGGAGGAGCTTAAACGACAAGGGGTTGAAATCTATCCATCGACAGTCATCAAAGAAATGCAGCGAGACCGCAAGCAGGTTGTTGTTGAAAGAGATGGTCAAGTGGAGGTTTTAACTGGTGATTATGTGCTTGTTGCCATAGGAAGAAAGCCGCGTTTACAAGAGATAGGATTAGAGAGAATTGGAGTTGATTTTACTTCACGAGGTATAACGGTCAATGAACACATGCAGACGACGATCCCACATATTTACGCATGTGGTGACGTAATCGGAGGGATTCAGCTTGCCCACGTAGCGTTTCATGAGGGAAGCGTCGCTGCTAAGCATTTGTGTGGCGAACCTATTCAAGTGAGGTATGAGGCAGTTCCTCGTTGTATTTACACATCACCTGAAATTGCAACGGTCGGTTTGACGGAGACACAAGCGCGGGAAAACTATGGACACGTTCGAATTGGTGAATATCCGTTTGCTGCCAACGGGAAGGCGCTTATTGCGAATGAAACGATAGGAAAAGTAAAAGTTGTGGTCGAGCCTGAGTACGAGGCGATCGTCGGGTTAACGATCGTTGGACCCCATGCCACGGAATTAATTGCTCAAGGAACGCTCATGGTACACAATGAATTAACGCTTGATAGTTTAGAGTCGTTTATCGCTGCTCACCCAACCGTATCGGAAGCTGTACATGAAGCTGTGCTGCAAGCATTAGGCCAGGCGGTTCATGTCTAATTTTTTGGCCATTCCTTGATTGATCTCATTGTTAGCGCTTTCTTTTGTGGTATAATCAAACCAAATCTTGATCTATCTTGACATCTATTAGCGACCCTGCTGATTCATTAAAGAAACGTTTGAATCAAGGAGAGAGGGTGAAAAAATGAATCATTCACTTCCTTTGCAAACATGGAAACGTTTTGTAAAAGAAGGAGCTTTAGACGAGGCGAGGCTCAGAACGCGCATCTATGAATCATGGCACCGATGCAAAAAGGCACAGGTCAGTCCTTATTTGAATAAAGGGACCTTTGTGTTAAATGAGAAGGAGTTTGAGAATCAAATAGAAAAAAACAGACGTTTACTACAATTGGCTCAACCTCATCTTCAGCAAATCCATGATTTTATTCACTCTCTAGGAATGATGGCGCTGATCATTGATTCAGATGGATATGTCCTGCAGATAACTGGCCATGAACATACCGTATCAAAGGCCGATAGGATTAATTTCATTGAAGGCGTTCGTTGGACAGAAGAAGCGGTGGGAACGAATGCTATTGGTACCGCATTAAAAATCGAAGAACCTGTTGTGATTAGTGGGTATGAGCACTATGCGGTTGCCTCCCATACATGGAACTGTTTTGCAGCCCCAATCCGTGATGAGGAGGGGAAAGTCGTCGGTGTCATCGATGTTTCTTGCCCAAGTGATCGTTCTCATCCTTACGTTCTAGGGATGGTGACGACAATCGCATATGCAATAGAAAAAGATTTTCATGTTCAGGCGAAGCAGGACGAATTAGAGCTTATGCAACAATCGATGGGTCTTTTATCTAAACAAGAGCCTGCCCTGATTTGTAACCAAAAAGGGAAAGTCATTGGTGCTAGTTCAAGCATATACGAGCAATTACCACACCTTGTCGGTTGTCATATGGATGAGCTTCGATTAGCCGGATACAAAACTCAATTAAAAGCACCTATATTCTCTAAACATGATCCGATGCTGGCCATTGGTTATTTTGTACGGGCTGAACGAATGGAGAAAAGCAAAAAACCATTTTCATTGGCAAATACGCATAAACCATTTCTGTTCAAAGGCGAACCTGGAGTGAGCAAAAGTTTTCGACAGACATTGAATCTCATTCAGCGAGTGGCTAAAACGGATGCAACTGTTTATTTGTTTGGCGAAACAGGTACAGGAAAGGAAGTCACGGCCCGCACCATTCATGAAAATAGTAGTCGACACGAAGCACCGTTTGTCGCGATTAACTGTGGTGCGATACCGAAAGATTTAATTGGAAGTGAGCTTTTCGGTTATGTGGAAGGTGCGTTTACAGGTGCTAGGCGACAGGGGTATAAAGGGAAGTTTGAGCAAGCGCATGGCGGCACCGTATTTCTTGATGAAATTGGCGAGATCCCTGAGGCGATGCAGATTGCTCTTTTGCGAGTTTTGCAGGAGCGAGTGATCACACCGATCGGAGGGACAAAAGAAATTGAGGTGGATATCAGACTTATCACAGCGACTAATAAGGACTTGCGTCAATTGGTGAGAGAAGGGAATTTTCGCGAAGATTTGTATTATCGCTTGAATGTTTTCCCGATTGCTTTACCATCGCTCCGAGAACGAAAGGAAGACATCCCTCACTTGATTCGTTACTTTTGCCAGCAAAACGGTTGGGAGTTGAACCTCTCAAAAACACTCATGGCGAAATTGATGAGTTATCATTGGCCAGGGAACATTCGCGAATTATTGAATATTTTAGAACGGATCTTTATTTTATCGGACGGAGGAGAAAGGGAAGTATCGGAGTTTGACTCACTGTTGTTTGAACACCATAAAGGTACGGAAGATTCGGAAAATGAAGCGGTCGAGCTTACGGGTCCTTCTGCAAATTCTTTACCCTTTCGCGAACGAATTTTAAAAGAGAAAATGATTCGTGCGCTGCGGGATACAAATGGAAATGTGACGTTAGCGGCAAAGGAGCTAGACATGCCGCGAAGCACGTTTTATAAAAGGCTAAAAAAATACAATTTGTCATGAGCTCATAAAAAACAGAGCTGTCGAACGGGATCGTTTCTGGACAGCTCTGTTTTTTTACGGAGAAGATGGTTTTAACTAATGAGCTTTTGTATATTTATGTATGATCTTAGACCTCGAGTGCAAAATGCTCATCGTTTTGTGAAGAAAAATGTCAAGACTAAAAAAATGAAAGATTTTTCAGATAAATGAATAAATATTCTGTTGCGTTACATATTAACTTCTTTATAATAATTGCCGATGCTATGAATAGCTCCATAGATCATACAAAAGAGCAGGGGGTTATGTCATGGCAAAATCAATCAAATGGAAGTTGATTGTAACGACATCAGGACTAATAGGGCTTATTGTTTTCGCTATATTAGGCACGATGTACGTGCAAGCGAGCAAAGAAACACAAACATCAACCGAAAGCGAAGCAGGACGAGTCACTATTGAAATGGAAAAGTTGCTTGATTATTATTTACCTTTCTTTTCATCAGCGGTCGACCGTTTAGCTCAGGATCGAGCGGTAATGACCTTTTTACGCTCTAATCCCGATAATGAGTCGTTCCCAGATGAGATCAATGAGGAGTTTGTTTATTTTTTAGAAAATGATGAACGAGCCGACCTTTTTTACATTGGACAACAGTCGAATGGGAACTTTTATTCGTACCCGGAAGTCGAACTTCCAGATGATTATGATCCAAGGGCTCGACCGTGGTATGAAAAAGCGGCCGAAACGCCTGAGCAAGTCGTATGGTCAGAGCCTTATTTAAGTGCAACCGTTGGGCATGAGGTGATGATGGTTACGGTGGCGAAAGCGATTGTCGATCCGAGGAATCAACAACTTCTTGGTGTCGTTGCCATCGATATTTTGTTAGATGATTTATCTCAGTTGTTAAATGAAACCGAGGTTGGGATGGGTGGTTCTTTGGCACTGATCCATGAAAGCGGGATGGTCATTGCTCATCCAGACGCTGATTTACGCGGGGAAAACTTAAGTGATGAAAGCTTTATTCAAGATCTACAACAGGCCCAAGGAAAACAGGGACAGATAGAATATGAATTTGAGAATGAGGCACGAACGTTATTTTTTAACAAGATGGATCAGATGGATTGGAACATTGTCGCCTTTTATCGAGATAAGGAAGTGACGGCGCCTGTTCGCCAATTACGCAATTATTTTATCCTCGTTCTTCTTGTAAGTATGACGATTGCGACGGCAACCTCCTATTATTTCGGACGAAAAATGGCCAATCCGATTTTAGCCTTGAATGACCGAATGCAACAAGTCATCAAAGGAGATTTAACGGCTTCTGCTGATGTAAAAAGTCAAGATGAAATTGGTCAGCTAAGCGATGGGTTTAATCAAATGGTTCAAACGCTACGGGAGATGATTCACGCTCTGCGACAAACGGGGGCTACCTCCAATAAGGAGGCTGTGGAGTTGCGGTCCATGCTGCAGGAAGCGATTGCTTCTAGTGAAGAAGTTGCCACATCATCAACAGCTGTGGCGAACGGGGCTGTGGACCAAGCAGAAGAGATTGAGCATGCGAAATCAGACATTGAAAAACTTTCTGCTCAGATCGACTGGATGGATCAAACGGCAAGTCAAATTAATGAGCTTGCTGCATCAACAGCAAATGTAAGTGCTAGTGGGTTAGAACAAGTGGAAACGTTGCGAGAAAAAACGGAAGAGCATGAGCGAATTATTCAAAAAATGGAGGGCATCGTCAACCACTTTGTCCATCAAACAGAAGAAATTCTGTCGATCGTGGAGCTCATCCAGAGCTTTTCAGAGCAAACGAATCTACTTGCGTTGAATGCAAGTATTGAGGCAGCGAGAGCAGGAGAATACGGCAAAGGTTTTTCCGTCGTAGCGGAGGAAATTCGCAAGCTAGCGGAGCAGTCAACGAAGGCGACAAACAATATCCAAAGCGCTGTACAAAAAATTAAAGAGAGCGGTGCTCATGCAACAGAGGAAATGACAAAAACAGCAGCTCAGTCAGCCGAGCAAGTAAAAAGAGTGGACCAGTCAATTGCTTCGTTTACCCATATTTCAAGCAATATTGAACAAGTCGTAAACTCAATAAAAACGGTCGTAAAACAGCTACAGACGATGAACGAAAGTCGTAATCAGGCAGTTCTGGCGATCAACAACATTGCTGGTACGAGTCAGGATACGGCAGCGGCTGCTGAACAAATATCTGCATCGATTGAAGAATTAGTAAACGTGCTAAATACGATCGGTACATCGTCTGAACGCTTAAACACCCTTAGCGATGATTTAAACAAACAAGCAAAGGCGTTTAAAGTTCAATCAACTGATGACGTAGAGAGCGAAAAATAAGTTCAACATATGTAGAAAGTCGTGTGGCCGCACCCACGGCTTTTTATGGTATTCTTATAAGAACTAGGTAAAGTTTTGACAGGGAGGGATATGTATGGAAGAACATGAAACGTGGGAAGCGCTAGATCAATATTTTAGCGAGAAGCTTCATGCCTTTGATCCAGTGATGGATTGGGTTTTAGAAGCAAATGAAAAGGCGGAGCTACCACCAATCGATGTCGCGCCAAATCAAGGAAAATTCCTTTATTTGCTCGCAAAGCTAAAAGGAGTAAAAACGATTTTAGAAATTGGTACCCTTGGAGGCTACAGTAGCATTTGGATGGCGAGAGCATTACCTGATGATGGTCGTCTCGTGACATTGGAATTTAGCGAAAAGCATGCAGCCGTAGCTCAAAGCAACATGAAAAAAGCAGGAGTCGATGGCAAAATTGATGTGATCATTGGACCGGCGCTTGAAACATTGCCTACGTTAAAGGATAAAGGGTTTTCCAGTTTCGATATGATTTTCATCGATGCTGATAAACCGAACAATCCTCACTATTTAGAATGGGCCCTTAAGCTATCAACGCCTGGTACACTTATCGTCGGTGATAATGTTGTTCGCAATGGTAACGTGTTGAACAAAGAAAGTGATGATCCATCTATCAAAGGAATTCGCCAGTTTATTCATTTACTGTCTGAAGAACCTCGCATTGAATCGACCGCCATCCAAACGGTTGGAATAAAGGGCTACGATGGATTCGTTGTCGGAGTTGTTAAAAAATAGAACTTACTTTCTTTGCAGGTCTATTAAGGCCTGCTTTTTTTGTTAGGTAGTTGGTAATAACCCTCAGTTATATTTTCCCCAGTAAAGTCTGACATTATAGGTGAAACCACTTAAAAGGAGTCATTGCATGAAAGCCGTCACCTATCAAGGAATAAAAGATGTAAAAGTAAAAGAAGTACCAGACCCCAAGCTGGAGAAAAAGGATGATGTGCTCGTAAGGATTACAAGCACAGCTATCTGCGGATCGGATCTTCACCTCGTTCATGGCATGATCCCTAACTTTCCTAAAGGGTATATTATCGGCCATGAGCCGATGGGAATCGTGGAAGAAGTAGGGCCTGACGTGACAAAGGTAAAGAAAGGCGATCGCGTCATCGTACCGTTTAATATTGCGTGTGGGAAATGCTATTATTGTACGCACGATCTAGAAAGTCAATGTGATAATTCTAATCCGAATGGGCAAGCCGGTGCATATTTTGGTTACTCAGGTACTTTTGGTGGTTATCCAGGTGGACAAGCCGAGCTATTACGGGTTCCGTATGGTAATTTCACCCCTTTCGTCGTACCGGAAGATGCGGAAATGGAAGACGAAAAGTTACTGTTTTTATCCGATATCATTCCGACAGCTTATTGGGGTGTTGAGCAAGCCGAAGTAAAAAAAGGGGATACCGTTGTTGTGTTAGGCTGCGGACCTGTTGGACTATTAGCACAAAAATTTGCATGGCTGAAAGGTGCCGAGCGGGTTATTGCTGTTGATTATGTTCAATATCGACTTACCCACGCCAAGCAAACAAATCAGGTGGAAGTGCTCGATTTTTCAACCATCGATGATGTAGGAACCCATATTAAGGAAATAACCAAGGGGGGAGCCGATTCTGTCATTGATTGTGTTGGGATGGACGGGAAAAAGTCAGCAGTAGAAATGGTGGAAACAGCGTTAAAGCTACAAGGAGGAACATTAGGTCCAATCAATATTGCGAGCCAAGCCGTTCGTAAAGGTGGAACGGTCAGTATCGTTGGTGTTTATGGGACGCGGTATAATGCGTTTCCGCTAGGGGATTTTTTTGCGCGCAATATTACATTGAAAATGGGGCAAGCACCGATCATTCACTACATGCCGACCCTATATCAAATGATTAAGGACGAGGTATTTGATCCGACCGATCTGATTACACATCGCTTACCTTTAGAGTTGGCAGAGCATGGGTACGACATTTTTGATGCAAAACAAGATGACTGTATAAAAGTGGTTTTAAAGCCATAACGGAGAGGGTCAGACACATGATGCAACAATGCTTTTATTGCCAAGATGCAATCGGGGAAGGGATGGTTTACCATGTCCCCTTTAAATGGGAGCAAGACATTGAAGAGAAACCAATGTGTAAAGAATGCTATGATGAATGGCTCGAAGGGATTAAAGAATAAACGTTTGCCATTGCCCATATGACCGGCAATGGCTTCTTTGTGCGCTGAATAAACCCCGTATGTAAGACAAGATAGATAAAATTTATCAGTAAATTTTAAAAATTGATTGAAAACAGACGAAAAATCAGCTATATTTAAAACGCTTACATTAAGTCATCTGATGACCTAATGATCTAATGATGTTATAATATGGGGGGAAAATGATGAATTTAGGATGGTTGTCATTGCTTGCACTCATCCCGATATTGACGGTGTTTTTACTGTTAGTTGTTTTACGTTGGCCAGCGAAAAGAGCGATGCCAATCGCGTTTTTCGTTACGGCATTAGCTGCATACTTTTTGTGGGAAGTGCCAGGTCATCAAATAGGGGCTGCAAGTGTGAAGGGGGTCGTTACAGCCCTAGAAGTTCTGTTTATCGTGTTTGGTGCGGTCCTGCTTTTAAATACTCTTAAAGAAAGCGGGGCCATACATACGATTCGAAAAGGATTTATTGAAATTTCACCAGACAGGCGCGTCCAAGCCATTATTATTTGTTGGTTGTTTGGCTCATTTATTGAAGGAGCATCTGGTTGGGGGACACCTGCAGCAATCCTTGCCCCGCTCCTCGTGGCGATCGGCTTTCCAGCAATGGCAAGCGTTATGGTTGCCTTAATTATTCAATCGACTCCTGTTTCATACGGAGCTGTAGGTACACCTATCTTAGTCGGTGTCTCCTCTGGTCTTGCAGGGGCAGACAATGTAGCAGTCGAGGCGAGTGGACTAGGATTGACAGTCGACGAATATGTGCGAATGATTGGTGGACAAGTGTCCATCATTCACGGGATCGTCGGATTATTTATTCCGCTCATTATGGTGACCATGCTTACGTTCTTTTTCGGGAAAAATCGATCTTTAAAAGAGGGGTGTGAAGTATGGCCCTTTGCTATTTTTGCTGGATTGGCGTTCACGATTCCTTATATGATCGTTGCCAACGTACTAGGACCTGAATTTCCGTCGTTATTCGGAGGGTTGATCGGCCTTGCGATTGTCGTCCCTGCTGCGAAAAAAGGGTGGCTGCTGCCGAAGCGTTCATGGAGTTTTGCTCATGAATCGATGTGGGACCCTGAATGGACAGGGACGTTAAAAGCGGATTCTTTAGCAGAGCCGACGATTCGTCCATGGGTTGCTTGGCTGCCTTACGTGTTAATCGGTCTGTTGCTTGTTCTTACTCGATTGAATGGACTACCGTTTGGCAATTGGTTAAAACGGCTAGAGTTTTCTGTGGAAGGGTTGTTCGGGACAGCCATTTCGATTACGAGTACGCCTTTGTTTTTACCAGGATTTATTATGGTCATTGCTTCACTTGTTGGTTATGTTATCTATCGAATGAAAGTAGATTCTTATATGCATGCTGTAAAACAATCGAGCGCGATGATTGTTCGGGCAGCACCTGCATTATTATTTGCCGTTCCTATGGTTCAAGTGTTTATTAACTCTGGCGACAATGCCTCAGGATTTGTCAGTATGCCACTCGTGCTAGCCGAAGGAGTTTCTCAGTTGGTTGGTGAAAGCTGGCCACTTGTTGCACCAGTTATTGGTGCATTAGGAGCATTCGTTGCTGGCAGTAACACGATCAGCAATATGATGTTTTCCTTATTCCAATTTGGAACCGCTGAAAATGTAGGCTTGAATCCTGCGACGATTGTGGCGTTACAAGCAGTTGGTGGTGCCGCAGGAAACATGATTTGTGTTCATAATGTGGTTGCAGCTTCTGCTACAGCTGGGTTGATCGGAAAAGAGGGAGCCCTTATACGTAAGCTTCTCATTCCAACAGGGTATTACTTGTTTTTCGCAGGAGCGATCGGCTATGTGGCGTTTTTCGGTATCGGCTTTAATATTGGAACGATAATGGCTATTCTCGTCATCATCGGTATCGTTTGTATGATTGTCAAAGGGAATCAACAGAAGAAGGAGAAATTAAACAACATCGAAGAAAAGTTCGGAGGGTGATCATATGAAAGTTTCGTTGTTTATTACCTGTCTTGCTGACGTCTTTTATCCTGACGTCGGCAGACACACGGTTGAATTGTTAGAGCGATATGGCTGTGAAGTGGAGTTTCCGGAACAGCAAACGTGTTGTGGTCAGCCTGCCTACAATAGCGGTTATCATCGGGACACGAAAAAAGTCGCCAAACACATGATTGAGACGTTTGCAAGGGCAGAGTATGTCGTTTCACCATCAGGATCATGTGTTGCCATGTTCCATGAATATGAGGAATTATTGAAGGATGAGCTGGTTTGGCAAGAACGGGCAAAAAAACTTGTAGCTAAAACATATGAGCTTTCTCAATTTCTCGTAAATGTATTAAAAGTAAAAGAGGTTCATAGTAGTTTGCAAGCGAAGGCTACGTACCATACGTCTTGTCATATGACACGTTTGCTCGGTGAAACGCAAAGTCCATTTGATTTGCTAGAGAAAGTCGAGGGGTTACAGTTGGAAGAGCTACCGAATCGGGAGACGTGCTGCGGATTTGGTGGGACGTTTTCCGTAAAAATGACGCCGATTTCCGAGCAGATGGTAGATGAAAAGGTGCGCCATATTGAGGAGACAGGAGCGGACGTGTTAATCGGTGCTGACTGTGGTTGTTTGATGAACATTGGTGGGCGTATTCAGCGAAAGGGCAAGCCGATTAAAATGATGCACCTTGCCGAAGTGTTGAATCATCAAGAGCGGACAAGGGAGGAATGATTTTATGGGCATTAAAATTGGCCATGCGTCATTTGACGAGCGAGTGGAAAAAGGAATAGACAACCTTTTTATGCGACAAGCGGTGAGCTCAGCGCAAGAGCGATTAAAGCTGGCAAAAGCAAAGGCGGAAGAAGAGCTAGGGGACTGGCAGGAATGGCGGACGCTCGCCGAAGAGATCCGATCGCACACATTAGACAATCTTGATTACTACTTGGAGCAATTGAGCGATAATGTCAGCAAAAACGGCGGTTATGTTTATTTTGCGCAAACAGCTGAGGAAGCCAATGAATACATCAAAGAAATCGCAATGAAACAGCAGGCGAAAAAAATCATTAAATCAAAGTCCATGGTCACAGAAGAAATTGGCATGAACCAAGCCCTCGAAAGCATCGGCTGTGAGGTCATCGAGTCCGATCTTGGTGAATACATTTTGCAAATTGATGACCATGATCCACCGTCCCATATCGTGGCACCTGCTCTCCATAAAAACAAGGAGCAAATTCGAGAGACGTTCAAGGAGAAAAAAGGCTATTCCAAGTCTGCCAATCCGCAAGAGCTGACGCTTTTTGCTCGTGAACAGTTACGGAAAGAATTTTTACAAGCCGATATTGGCATTACCGGCTGTAACTTTGCCGTCGCTGAATCCGGCAGCATCACCCTTGTAACGAATGAGGGGAACGCCCGCCTTGCTACGACGATACCGAAGACGCAAATTACGGTGATGGGCATGGAGCGCATTGTCCCGACATGGGAAGAGCTTGATATCTTGGTGAGCATGCTTTGCCGTAGTGCGGTCGGGCAAAAGCTCACGAGCTATGTGACAGGACTTACCTCGACGAAAGAAGCAGGAGACGTGGATGGCCCAGAGGAATTCCACCTCGTCATCGTCGACAATGGTCGATCAAATATTTTAGGAACGGAATTTCAAGCGGCCCTCCATTGCATTCGCTGTGCAGCCTGTATTAATGTTTGCCCGATTTATCGCCATGTAGGCGGTCACTCCTACGGCTCGATCTACCCGGGACCAATTGGTGCTGTTTTGACCCCGCTTTTAGAAGGCTATGACGATCATCAAGAGCTCCCATACGCCTCTAGTTTATGCGCTGCCTGCACCGATGCTTGTCCGGTGAAAATCCCGCTCCATGAGCTGCTAATTAAGCATCGCCGGGTCATCGCCGAACAGGAGAAACGGACTTCGCTCTCTGAATCCTTGGCAATGAAAGGCTTCAGTCTTGTGGCAAGTCAGCCGAATTTATTTAAAATGGGGACGAAGGGTGCACCTTATGTTCTCTCGCCGCTAACAAAGGACGGTTCGATTAAAAAGGGACCAGGTCCGCTAAAGGGATGGACGGACATTCGTGATTTACCAGCTGCAAAGAAAGAACGGTTCCGCGACTGGTTTAAAACTCGAGGAAAGGGGAACATCCATCATGATTCAACGACGAGAGACCTTTCTCAATAATGTTGCAGAAAAGCTCGGTAGAGGGCGGCGTACGGCCGGGGTCAAGCGTCCGGACTACACCGTTAAGCCACAGTTTGAAGTGATGAAAGAGCACTCTTCAGATCAACTGGTGAATGTATTGTCAGGGCAGTGTACGAAAATCCATACGGACGTGAAGCAAACGAAAGTGGATCGATTAGAGCAAGCCATTGATAACGTGCTAGAAGAATATAGTGCGAGAAACGTGATTACATGGAACGACCCTCGCTTTGATCAGTTTGGGTTAACGTCATTTTTGCAGCGAGAGCAAGTGGAAGTGTGGGATCACACCGAGGGTGAACGCTTAGTCGAAAAAGCAGAGCAAGCCGACATTGGCATCACATTCGCTGACTACACACTGGCCGAGTCAGGAACCGTCGTCTTGTTAAGTGGGAATGGCAAAGGGCGTTCAGTCAGCTTACTACCGACATATTACATTGCAATTATTCCGAAGAGCACGCTAGTCCCGAGAATGAGCCAAGTGACGAGAGATCTCCACCTTAAGGCAGCCAGTGGAGAACGCCTCCCTTCCTGCATTAATTTTATCTCTGGACCAAGCAATAGTGCTGACATTGAAATGAACTTAGTCGTTGGTGTTCATGGGCCGATCCGCGCCTGCTATATTGTCGTAGAAGATCGTTAAGGCTCGTATGGCACCCCGATAAATTCGGAGCACCTAGACTTCTATGGTATAATGGTAGCGATTGATCTAAACGGGGTGCAAGCGATGGTAATTAAACGGGTAGAAACGAAAAAAATTTCAGAGGTCATTCGTGATGAGTTAGAAATGATGATTCGTAACGGTGAGCTACAGCCAGGAGAAAAACTTCAATCTGTGGAGAAGCTAGCAAAGGAGTTTAATGTGAGCCGTTCGGCTGTGCGGGAGGCGCTCAGTGCCTTGCGAGCCATTGGGTATATTACGATCAAGCAAGGAGAGGGCACATATGTGAACAAATTTGACGTGTCACAGATGATGGCCCCCGTTTCCCCTGAACGAATCATGAGTAAAAAAGAAATCGAAGAACTGCTCCAAATTCGGAAAATCATGGAGGTCGGTGCGGCCAGTTTAGCTGCTACGCATCGTACCGATGAAGATCTAGCTGAAATGCGAGCGGCTTTAACGGATATGGCGCAAAGCGAAGGGGATCTCGGAGAAAAGGCCGATGTTCGTTTCCATCTAGCGTTGGCGAAAGCAACGAACAATGGCATGCTTCATGATATGATGCAGCAACTATCCGATACTCTTGGAAAAACAATGTATGAGACGCGGCGAATTGCCTTATTCTCAACAAAACAAACATTAGAACGGCTACAAGATGAGCATGAACGTATTTATGAGGCCATTGAAGCAAGAGATGCCGAAGGAGCAAACGATGCGATGCTCCAACATTTAATGAATGTGGAGCAGACTTTAATGGAGGCATATGAAAAGCAGTTATAGTATGAAGGGAGCTTTGATCACACCGGAGTGGTCAAGGCTTTTTTCACTTCTATGAAAGGTTGCCGAATGTAACTGGTGAAAGTACAAGAAAAAATAACGGTTTTTTTAATTGTGATGATGATAGTAGGATGGGTGAGAGTCACAGATGTAAAAAAGTTTAAAGTTTTTATTAAAAATGGGAAATAGGCTAAAAGCGATATTTTACAAAAAGAAAAAACATGATACAATATAACCGTTGGTTAGTAACCGACGGTTATATTGATTGAAGGAAAGGAGAGGACAATGCCTCACGATATTCAAGCTAGGGAAAGAATTTTAGTTGCTGCCAATAAACTTTTTTTAAAAAAGGGCTATGAACAAGTGACGGTTCGAGAAATTGCCAGAGAGGCAAACTGTTCACATACGAGTATCTATGTGTATTTTGAAGACAAACGAAAGTTGCTAGAAGCGCTTGCGAAAGAACCTCTTGTCAGTCTTCAAGAAAGTATGGCTGGAGCGCTCGCCTCAACCAAGTACGGGGCCAAGGAAAAGTTAATTCGTGTTTCAAAAATGTTTTTCTATTTCGGATTAAGTTATCGGAATCTATATCAAGCATTCCTGACCTATGAAGCCGATCGTGTGGATACCCAAGAGACGAAATGGGAGCTGAATGAACAGCGCTTGACCCTTTTTAATTTCTTAACAAAAGCAGTATGTGGTGTTTTTCCAACAGCAGGGCATCGCAAGGTTGTAGATTTCAGTCGAATGATTTACTTTCTGCTTCATGGCATGATAATGACCTACAAAGATCTAGAAGAGCGGGTTCTTTCAATTGCTAAAAGGGTCTTTCCAATTGTTACAGAGGCCGTTTTATATTTAATAAAAGGAGTGGAGGAAGATGAAACGAATACAAGTATCCCCTCACATCTATAAGCTGGAGAGTTGGTTCTTGCTGAAAATGAGTGCTTGGATTGTGAAAGAGGACGAAGGCGTCTATATTGTCGATACAGGAATGCCTTATATGGGAAAACGAATTCTTAAAGAAGCTGAAAAGTTAGGAAAAGTGAAAGGTGTCCTGTTAACACATGGTCACTCAGATCATGTAGGCGGGCTAAAAAAGATTTTAGACATCCAGGACCTCCCAGTGTATGTTCATAAGCTTGATATCAAACATATGGAAGGGAAAGAGCCTTTCCCAGGTCGGAAAAAAAGAGAATATTTAGTTGAACCGGGTGTTGCTAAGCCATTGCCTGTTGATGAGGACGGGGAGTTTCGCTGTTTTGGAAATCTAGTACCTTACCATACACCAGGACATTCTCCAGGTCATGTCTGTTATTATCATAAAAAAGATCGAGTCCTGATAGGAGGCGATTTATTTACATCGAAGCGTGGCAAGTTACAGCAACCTATTAAAATGTTTACAGCGGATATGAATGAGGCTGTGAGAAGTGGAGAGATTGTCAAAAAGCTTCAGCCAAGTAAAGTGAGTATTTGTCATGGGAATGATATTGACAATCCTCATACACAAATTGATGAATATTTGACCCATTACAAGTATGAGCGGAATGATCAACAAAAAATCAAAAACGAGGATCGTACGATCAGCTAACCACTCTTTATGACATTAACACAATTGCAAAACATCATTTACGACAAATAAATGTTTTATGTAAGAAAAAATACCTTTTTATTCTAAAAAGGTATTTTTCTATTGGATTTATAAAAATTATATTAATTTTAGAAAAAATATGTTGAAATTTATAAAACGATGATTTATTATAACCTTAGGTTAGTAACCGTCGGTTATAAAGGAAGGAGGTGCTTAATGCAGCTATTTTGCTTTCATTGCGCCGGTGGTTCGTCATCATTGTTTAATGGTTGGGGATTTTCTGGAATTGAGACGATTCCCCTTGATTTACCGGGGAGAGGAAGACGAATTCGTGAGCCTTTTCATACAGATTTCCAGAGTGCAGCCCAAGATCTTGCCGGCGAAATTCAAAGAAAAAGAGTAAAGGGACAAGAGTGGGGGGTTTTTGGTCATAGTTTAGGAGCTATGCTAGCTTATGAGGTAACGAGAATCTATCAAGATGAGTGGCTTAGCTTTCGTATCCTGAGTGGTGTTAGGCCGTTGCATCAATATAAAAATGATGTGAGTATACTCAAAGAAGATGATCGTACAATGATTCAGAAGCTAGTTGATATTAGTGGAATACCGTCTAAATATGCTGATCTTCCTGCGTTTGTTCAATGGTTTGCTCCTATTGTTCGTTCAGATTTACTGCTTGTCAAATCATTTCGATTTGTTCAAGATGATGCACCTATATCTACCTATGTTTTAAATGGAACAAAAGATCTCATTACACGAAATAGTCCAGTCATAGAGTGGAGGAAGTGTTGGAGGCAATCCTTTCATTATGAAACATTCGAAGGAGATCATTTTCACATCTTAAAAAAGCCAGAAATTGTCGAACGTTTCATGAAAATGTTTCTGGGAAAAGTAGGTGAAGTCAGGTGATTGCGTTAAAAGAGTTAAAACAATACGCCGACCTACATGTAAAAACACATTCATTCCAAGCGATCAACCCACGCCAAGTATTACAGAGCATTGAACGAGCAGCCTCAGAAGAGCCTACAGCGGGAGCGTGGGATTGGCAGTGGGTGGATGCTGCCAACAAATGCTTGCAAGCAAATGCGATAGAAGATGCTATTCAATGTTACAATTTTGCACGCTTTCCCTTTCCGCAAACGAGCTTACAGCAAGAGGCTGCAGCCCGTTTGACAAAGGTTTTTGAGCAAGCATATTGTAGGGAAGATGTACAAAAACATAGAGTTTATTATGATAATCAAAAGGTAACTGTTTATGCTGCAAACCTTCATCCTGATCTTCCTTGTTTGCTCGTACTTGGTGGAATTGTGTCGATAAAGGAACAATGGAGTGTCTTTCTGCAAGTTGGAAAGCGGCTCGGATTTTCAGTCCTCATTACAGAATGTCCTGGTGTAGGAGAAAATCAAGTACGTTATCATGCAGACTCTTATCGAATGATTGGCCAAATATTAGATACGTTTGCCGAACAAGCTAAGGTTGGTGACACGTATATTGTTGGTATGAGTTTTGGTGGTCATCTTGCTATGAAGCAAGCGTTACATGACGAACGCATTAAAGGAATTACGACGGTAGGAGCCCCACTTCATTATTTCTTTCAAGACTATTCTCAATTGAATGTCCCTTTTATCACACAAGCAACGTTGGCTCATGTGATGGAGGAGGAATTAGACCATGTCGGACGAGCACTTTCTCGTTTCGCTTTTATGCCAAAAGAATTAAACAAGCTTAAAATTCCTATTACTTATATTTTTAGTACCAAAGATGAGATCATTCCTAAAAGTGAGAAATCATTTCTTCTTGACAACATAGCGAATTTGACATTTTACGAGTTTGATGATGTTCATGGATCGCCGAATCATTTGCCTCTCATTCAAAAAATCATTCCTCTAAGCATCCTAAAGCATAGCAATAGCAAGAGGTACTTTGTTCGAATCATGTTAGCGTTTTTACTGACATACAACAAATGGAAGGGACGGGATGGGAAACGGTGAACTCATTAAAGGTTGCTGTCACAGGTATTGGAATTTTAACAAGCATTGGACACAACAAAGAGGAAGTTTTTCAGAATATGCTTGACAATCAAACAGGAATTGGACCGATTCAGTCATTCGACGTACAAGAATTTATTAGCCAAATTGGGGCCGAGATTAGCTCCTTCCAGCCATCTGATCATTTTACACCTGAGGAACAGAAAGGGTTAGATCGTTGCGCTCAGTATGCTGTTGTTTCTATTAAGGAAGCCTTGGAGGAGGCAAGAGTAGATCAGACAGTAGAAAAAACGATTGGTTTAGCCTTTGGAACATGCAATGGTGGCTTGAATTCACTGGAAGAACAGAGAGCTTTACAGGAGTTAGACCTAGAAAAAACACGAAATTATCCTTTTTATCAACAAGGAGATGTTGTAGCTAAATATTTCGGTTTAACCGGACCAGTCATCACGTTAAACACTGCTTGTGCCGCAAGTGGAAATGCAATTGGATATGCGTGTGACATGATTCGCCACGGGTTTGCTGATGTCATGATCGCAGGTGGATCGGATTCGATGTCCACTTCAGTATATGCGGGCTTTAATGCTTTAAAGGCTCTAAATGATCAACCATGTTCTCCTTATAATGAACAATATGGATTAAGTCTTGGAGAAGGTTCTGCTTTTCTTGTTTTGGAACCATTAGAAAAAGCGTTAGCAAGGGACGCAAAGGTGTATACGATCGTAGAAGGTTATGGTTTGAGCAGTGATGCCTATCATGAGACTGCTCCTCAGCCGGAGGGACAAGGCATTCGAAAAGCGGTTGAAATGGCCATTGAACAAGGGAATATTTCCAAAGATGAAATTGATTACATTAATACACATGGAACCGGAACAAAAGCAAATGATCCTGCAGAATTGCGAGGGCTACGTGCTTACTTCGGCAAGCAATTTGACAACATTTACGTTAGCTCAAGTAAAGCGTATTTTGGTCACAATCTAGGAGCGGCTGCAGCAATTGAGTACGCGACGACATTGCTGGCATTAGAACAAGGTCTTCTCCCTGCAACACTTCACTTTTCGCAGGCGAGGGAAGGCTGCAATCATCCGAAATTAGTGACAAACGAAATGAAATCATATAAGCCAAAGTATTTTTTATGTAATAACTCAGCCTTTGGTGGACACAATTCTTCAATTCTATCAAAAAATGTATACCATCCAGCGTTCTCACCAGCTACGATCACCACCTCTAGTGCTGAGGAGAAGAAGCGAATTGGCGTTTATGGCTATGGAACCATTCATAGGTTGGCCGATCATGATGGAACACTTCTATCTAACTTACATCAAGATTCACCTACTACATTTCAACTAGATTTTTCCCTTAAAGAATATAATCGTTCATTATACGAAAGACGGATGAACCCACTAACTCAATATAGCATTGCAGCATGCGATTTAGCTTTAAAGAACACTTCCCTTTCCAACATAGACAATGAACAAATTGGGCTTGTTTATGGAACTTCTCGTGGCAGCTTAAAAAGTGCGGAAAAATACTTAGGTTCTATTTTAGAGCGCGGAGCTGGAAATGCAAGTAGTGTCTACTTTCCAGATATGGTGTTGAACTCAACAGCAGGAAAGCTTGCCAAGAAGTTTGGTATTAAAGGTTTTAGCTCTTCTCATAGCTCAGGTGGTATAGATGGACTACAAGCGATCCTATATGGGATGACTAGCATTCTTGATGGGAAGCAATCAACCGTGCTAGTAGGAGCTGGAGATGAGCGGTCTGGATTATCTGATGAGATTGATCGAGCAATGAATTTACAGAATAGTTCTTATGAGATCGGTGAAGGAAGTACTTTTATCTTGTTAGCAGATACAAAAGTTACTGAAGAGAAAGGTCTAGATCCGATTGCTACAATCGAAGGCTTCGGTCAAGCGTTTTCTGGCCAAAATGATATGGATCAAACGATTCAACATGCTGTGGAGCAATGTTTGCAAAATGCAAACCTTTCTGAGGATGAGATCGATTTCATCTTTTACCATAACAACAATGTGACAGACATCGATGCGTTTCTTCAATTAAAGGAACGCCTAGGGCATATCCCTGTTTATACATTGAACCATCTTTGCGGTTATATGGAATCAATGGATCGCTTTTTCACGCACAAGTGGCACTAGAGCTGCTTGCTTTACCAAAAGAAGAACAACAGTCTATGATTCATGCTTTTGGTTGGCCGAAAAACGATCTGAGAACAGGGCTTATTATCACTACATCGATTAACGGGAATTCTATGGCCATGGCCATTAGAAAATAAAAAAATGGAGGGAATGTAGAATGAAATCTATTAGCGAAATTAAAGAAATTATTAAGGTGAACATTTTGATTGAGAGATTGGAGCTGGAGGACATTGAGGCAGATGAAATTGAGGATGAAGAGCCATTGTTTGGAGATGGGCTAGGACTTGATTCAGTTGAGGCCCTTGATGTTGTCGCAGGTGTTGAAGCTGAATTTGGCGTGAAAGTAGAAGGATTGGAAGAGGAGGATGTTCGTAAGCATTTCTACTCTGTTGCTACTCTTTCATCCTTTATCGAGGAGCAATTGAAGGAAAAAGTAGGGAACTAAATGGAATCATCGGAGTGTGGCTTTGCCCATACTCCGGTCTTTTAAGCAAAGGGGGCTCACCATGTTATTACGTGATAAAGTAGCCATTGTAACAGGTGCTACAAGGGGAATCGGGAAAGAGATTGTAAAAACTTTTGTTGAACAGGGAGCTTTTGTCTATGGCATCTACGCGTCTAATCATGAAGCTGCAAGGGAAATCGAAAAAACCCTTAACCAAGGGGAAAAATGCGTTTCTTATCCTTTCCTCAGATGAACGTCAGCGTGCGGAACGCATGAAATCATCCGTTTACGCAGAGCGTTTCAAACTGATTAGGGGCTATTTACGTTTCTTACTTTCAACCGTGCTCGCGCTTCCACCAAATCAAATTCACTTTACTTATGGGAAGTACGGAAAACCCATAGTCGAAAATAACGACTATTTCTTTAACGTTTCCCATGCTAAAGATTACTTTTTGATCGGTTTGCATGAAACGGCAGTCCTTGGCGTTGATATTGAATGTCCACGCCCTTTTCCACCCAAAGTGCACCCGTTCTTTTTCCATCAAGATGAGATCAACTTATTAGCTTCAGTGGATCCCGATCAGAAGATGAGACTATGGCTGTCATTATGGACGAGAAAGGAAGCGCTAGGGAAAGCAGTAGGGGAAGGATTGAGCAGCAACATAGGAAAGCAATCCGTTCTGTCCGATACAATTCACTATAACGGTCGTGAATATGTTCTTTTGACCCAACACGACCCTAGTTACGTGAAAACCATCTGCCTTGAAGGGAAGAGTGTGCAATAAGTTAAAATTCCACTTACACTTGAATACAGTAGCGACCTCCTCCTGTTTTACTTGTTTTACGTTTGATAATGACGTAAAGTACCGAAAAAGGGAAAATGGCAAAAAAGACATTCGGTTATCGCAACAGAACCGAATGTCTTTTCCGTTGTTAATGATGGGAATCATCCCCATGATCTTGATCGTGACTCTCTCTCTGGTTGTGTAAAATGTTCCAACGTTCCGAGCTGTTCCCCTGTGTAAGGATCGAGGAATACCGTGAGTGGCCCGTTGACCGTTGAGAGTGTCACTTCACTTGAACGGGTAGAGCTCTCTCCTGGGCGATACGCTGTAATGACCGAATCAGGGTACTGTTCATGAACCATTTCTAATTGTTCATCTGGAGACAGGCGATCTCCGGTTGGCGTCACTTCGTTATACTGTTGATAGAGTGTTTGTTCGATTTGTGGTTTAAATAAATAGATTCCCCCGGTTACAGCCAAAATGATCAAAAACGGGGCAACAATCACCCCAGCATAAAAGTGCCACCGCCAAATAACTTGATAGAGTGATGGCTTCGTTTCATTCATTTGTTTGTTCGAATCTCCGCTCGTTGATTTTGCTACATCCATGTCTTCTTAACTCCTTTGTCTGTTTCATGAACCAACGTTGAGTGTTACATAAAAATGTGAGGAAAACGTGAAGTCGTAAAAATATTTAAACAATGTTCACGGACACTTTCATTATCAATAAAGAATGATGTTTTCAGCGATAAGTGTGAGATTGGCTGAGCAAACGTTACATGGAAATCAAATACATACCCCAGATTCCGCTTTCACCGTAAGGCCGTTTTGTCTATAATAAAAAGGATGACTTCAAATCATAAACACTTCCACAAAAGGTGACGGACATGACAACGATTTTAGATATTGCTAAATTAGCAGGTGTAGCCAAAAGTACCGTATCTCGTTATTTAAATGGCGGCTCTGTCAGCGAACCAACAAGGCAAAAAATTGAACGAGTGATCAAGGAAACAGGGTATATCCCGAATGCTTTTGCCCAAAGCTTAAAAGCGAAGCAAACGAATTTTATCGGAACGATTGTCCCTCGATTAGATTCCTTTGCTGCTTCAAGAACGGTCATGGGAATTGATGATGAGTTAAAATCGTTAGGTTATCAAATGCTCATGTCCAATACGGATCAAAGCGTAGAGCGAGAAATCGAGACGATCTATAACTTAGCGAATCAAAAAATTGCTGGGGTTATTTTGCTTGCCACTGTCATTACGAAAGAGCATCTCAATGCCTTTCGAGAAGTAGGCATTCCGACGTTACTCGTCGGTCAAGAGCATACTGAGGTTCCGTGTTTGATCCATGATGACTTTAAAGCAGGTTATGAAATGGGGAAGCATGTGCTCAGCAAGGGGCATAAGCGGATCGCGTATTTAGGTGTCGGGGAACACGACATTGCGGTAGGAGTTAAACGTAAAGAAGGGTTCAAGCAAGCGATTGCCGAGCATGGTCCGTGCGAGGTGGCGTATTTCGAAACAAGCTTTAGCATGCAAGATTCGTTTCGCGTGTCACCGAAAATGATCGAAACCTATCGACCGTCAGCTCTCGTCTGTGCAACAGATAATATTGCGTTGGGGGCGCTAAAAGGGGCCTATTCGATTGGAATGAACGTACCGAAAGATCTGTCGATTACGGGATTTGGCGGCTATGAGGTCACCGGGATTATCCATCCAAGCCTCACGACAGTGAATTTTCACTTTAAAGCTGCAGGAAAAATGGCGGCGAGAAAAATGATCAAATTAATGAACGGAGAAGAGGTAAACCATCTTACACGTATGGATGTGGAATTAATTGAACGAGAAAGCGTTGACAATGTGTAAAAGCATGAGATATAATGAGGTCGAAACCGGTTCCAAATGACTATTAATTAGAATGGAACCGGTTCCTAAAGACTAGGCTAAGATTTTTATTTTTGTTTTCTTGTGGAACCGGTTCCTAAAAAAGATTATGATAAAGGAGAGGCAAACAATGAATCATCAAGAAGTGGTTAAACAGCTTATCCCATTGTTAGGTGGAAGAGAGAACATTGTCAGTGGGACTCATTGTGCTACTCGTCTTCGCATCGTGTTAAAAGACGATCAGCTGGCGCAAACGAAAGAGATTGAACAACTTGACGGCGTAAAAGGGGCGTTCTTAAGCTCAGGACAATATCAAATCATTTTTGGTACAGGTGTTGTGAATAAAGTATACGCAGCTTTCGCTGAGGAAACAGGGTTAAAGGAAGGGAATCAAGAGGATCATCAAGAAGCTGTTAAGAAAAAAATGAACCCAATTGCGCGTTTTGCGAAAACGCTATCAAACATCTTTGTTCCAATCATTCCTGCGATTGTTGCAAGCGGTTTATTAATGGGTCTCCTTGGAATGATGAGAACGTTTGAATGGGTAGCTCCAGATCACGCACTAATCGTATTGCTTGACATGTTTTCGAGTGCGGCCTTTATCATTTTACCAATTTTAATTGGTGTTAGTGCGGCAAAAGAGTTTGGCGGCAATCCTTACTTAGGGGCAGTCATGGGTGGTATCATGACCCATCCCGCGTTATTAAATCCATGGGGACTCGGGAATGCGGAGCCAGATTATTTAACGTTTCTCGGCTTTGATATCGCTCTTATCGGTTATCAAGGTACTGTGATTCCTGTCCTACTTGCTGTATATGCAATGAGCAAGATTGAGAAAGGTTTACGCAAAGTTGTTCCAAACGCAATTGATTTACTCGTCACACCGTTTGTGACCATCATGTTAACAGGTTTTATTTCCCTTATGGTCATTGGACCGATCGGAAACTTCATTGGAGATGGAATTACCGTCATCTTAAATTTCGTCTATGATCACGTTGGCTTTGTTGCCGGACTATTGTTTGGTGGTGTTTATTCTGCCATCGTTATTACAGGTGTACATCATAGCTTCCACGCCATTGAAGCAGGCTTAATCGCAAGTATTGGTATAAACTATCTGTTACCGATTTGGTCTATGGCCAATGTAGCGCAAGGCGGAGCTGGACTTGCGGTCTTCTTTAAAACAAAACGAGCAAAAACGAAGGAAGTGGCTCTACCATCGGCGTTTTCCGCTTTTCTCGGAATTACTGAACCGGTCATTTTTGGGGTTAACTTAAAATATCGTCGCCCGTTTGTCGGAGCGATGATTGGAGGGGCATTAGGCGGAGCATATGTTGTGTTCATGAATGTTTCCGCAGTAGCCTATGGTTTAACAGGGATTCCGATGTTGGCGATCGTTTCTCCACTCGGAACGATCAATTTGCTCCACTATGTCATTGGATTCTTTATTGCCTTAGTCACTGCTTTTGTTGCCACATGGCTATTAGGCTTCAAAGAGGAAGAAAATTAAACATTGAAGAAGGACCTGAGGGGAACACCTTTGCGCGTTCCCCTTCATGTATAGGAAGGGAGTTATCGAGATGAACCGAGGTGTTATCTGCTTAGGTGAAGCGTTGATTGATTTTATTCCGATGGATTCTACTAATGAAATCTACCAAAAAAGTCCCGGGGGTGCTCCGGCAAATGTGGCTGTAGGATTAGCCAAGCTTGGGGCAAAGTCAACGTTTGTCGGCAAGGTGGGAGACGACTTGCTCGGGCGATTTTTAAAAGAAACTTTGTCGAAAGCGAATGTAAACACTGAGCACATGCTGTTTAGCAAGGAGGTCCGTACTGGGGCTACGTTTGTAACCCTTGCAGTTAATGGCGAACGAAGCTTTGATTTTTATATTAATCCGAGCGCGGATCGTTTTTTAGAAAAAGGTGAGGTTGCTCCTACTATATTTGAAGAGCATGGTGTTCTCCATTTCGGTTCAATTAGTTTAATAAGTGAACCGGCACGAACGGCGACAAGACATGCTGTGTCGTTAGCAAAGAAAAATGGACTGATGATCTCCTATGATCCGAATTTACGCCTAAACCTTTGGGAGGATGAGGAGCAAGCACGATTGCTCATCACTTCAATGCTAGGGGAAGCAGATGTGCTGAAAATCAGTGAGGAGGAATTGGCGTTCATCACGGGCGAACAGACAATTGAGGCGGGTTTGGATCAGCTTGCAGCTTACAACATTCCGCTTGTTTTTGTCACATTAGGGGAAAAAGGTAGCATCGTTTCGTATAACGGCATCCAGCGTAAGGTTCCGGCGATGGCAGTACAAACAGTTGATACGACCGGTGCAGGTGATGCATTTGTTTCAGCTATTCTTTTCAAACTGCAAGAGCAACGGAAGCAAGTAGCTGAGTTGTCTATCAAAGAAGTAGAGCAGATGGCCCGATTTGCTAGCGTGTCTGGAGGGTTAGCGGCTGCAACGAAAGGGGCGATGACGGCATTGCCGACCCTTGAGAAAGTTAATGACATCCTACGAAATGAACAGATGGAGTGAAGTGTTGATGACGAATCGAGATCAAGAATTACGACAAAAGGCGAAAGAGACCATTAAACGATATGAGCGCTTAGTACAACGTGATCCGTACCGTCTTGTTTATCATTTAATGCCACCTGTTGGGTTATTAAACGATCCGAACGGGTTTATTGACTGGGATGGGACCTACCATTTATTTTATCAGTGGCATCCATTCGAAGCGGCTCATGGGCCTAAATTTTGGGGGCATTTCGTATCAGGCGATCTAGTCTTTTGGGAAGAGAAAGAGCCCGCGCTTACGCCAAGCGATTGGTTCGATAAAAACGGCTGCTATTCAGGAAGTGCTGTGGCAGACAATGGAAAGCTAAAACTCTTTTATACAGGGAATGTAAAAAATGAAAATGACGAACGGGAAAGCTATCAATGTGTAGCAGAATCAGAGGATGGCTTAACATTTACGAAAAAAGGCGTGATTTTGCACGTTCCGGACGGTTATACGGCGCATTTTCGTGACCCAAAAGTATGGAAGCGTGATGGCATCTGGTATTTAGTGATTGGAGCACAGACAAAACAGATCGACGGGCACGTTTTGTTGTTTCGATCAGACGATTTAAAAGAATGGCAGTTTGCTGGTATTGTGACAGGATCGAATGTACGAAGTATGGGTGATTTCGGCTATATGTGGGAATGCCCAGACCTTTTCCATTTAGATGGGGAGGATGTTTTGCTCGTTTCACCACAAGGGCTCGAAAAGCAAGGTTATCTTTATCATAACGTTCATAATACCGGCTATTTTATTGGTCGGCTCGATTATGAAACGGGCGAGCTTGTCCATGGGCCATTTAAGGAGCTAGATCGAGGCTTTGAATTTTATGCGCCGCAAACCACGATCGATCGTTACGGTAGACGAATTTTGTTCGGCTGGATGGGGGTACCGGATCAGGGAGAGGAGAAGCATCCAACGGTCAAACATCAGTGGATTCATGCGATGACATTACCTCGTGAACTGAAGTTGGTGGATGGGAAAATCTATCAACGCCCAGTGGAAGAGCTCAAACAATTACGAAAAAATGAAGTGTCACGACCAAGTGTAAAGATCTCAGAACACCCTCAGAGGTTTGAAGAAATCTCTGGCGAAGCCTTTGAATTACTCCTTGATGTTGAAGAGAATCAGGCAGAGGTGTTTGAATTAACGATACGCGATAATGTCCGTGTCATTTTCAATCGAGGGTTAAAACGACTAACATTAGAACGAGTGAGCTTTGTTGATGGTTTAACCGAAAGCCGTCATTGTGAGTTAGCTGAGCTATCATCGCTTCACCTCTATGTGGATACGTCTGCTGTCGAGCTGTTTGTAAACGAAGGCGAGGAAGTGTTCACGGCTCGGTACTTTGCAGATCCAGCCAATCGCAGCATTCAGTTTAAGACGATCCATGGCTCTCTAACAGCTTCTCTGAAAAAATGGGCGCTAGACTCCATTATGAAAAAATAACAAAAAACTTGGCTCGGGGCCAAGTTTTTTGTTAATCGCTAGCGTTGAGGTTTTCCATGCTTCAAGACGTTTTGCAAGAAAGTAGGATTCGGATAATCGGAAGCCTCAATCTGTTCACAGACCGAGTGTATGTCGTAGCTAACGCGTTGGATTGTGACACTAAACTGTTCCTCAGCTCCGTCCACGAGTAAATAAGACGCTTGACACACTCCATCGAACGGGAGTCCGACACTACCGAGATTAGCGACGATTTTCCCATCAATAAATCGGACATATGGCAAATGGATATGACCGTAAAGATAAAGGTTTGCTTGATTTTGTGCCATCAGTTTTTCTTTTACGACATGATCGGCAGCTGTCGGTGTCACGATATCAAAAAGACTCGTTGGTGTCGCATGGAAGCAGAGGACATTCCAAGTATCTGATAAAGAAAAAGTATGTACGGTTGGTAACTGTTTTAAGAAATCAATGTCGGATTCATCTAGCTTTCCATACGTCCATTCCCGTTCTATCCGCATGACCTCAAGAACTGAATCTGGAACTTCCCCTTTGCGAATGCCGCGCACGACCCACTCATCCGCATTGCCTTTTACCACTGGCACTTGAAGTGAACGGACGAGCTCGAGCGACCGTTTCGGTTCAATCCCGCGAAAGCATATGTCCCCAAGGACTATGATCTGATCGACTTGCTTTGATTCAATGTCTGTTAGTACGGCTTCAAGAGCCTGAGCATTACCATGAATGTCTGAAATAAATGCTGCCTTCATAGCGATCCCTCCTGTAAGAGTGTATCCATTCGAAGCTATTCACATCGTACCACATGGCCTTTTGAACGAATAGTTACGGAAAGAAAAAAAGATTGCACATTTACTTGTGAACGAGGATACTAAATGAAGAGGGGAAGTTGGAAGGAGGACTGTTTTATGGTTCCTCGAGAGCTACTTGAGATGATCGTTGTCGGATCAGTCGTCGGAGTGATCCTTTTTGTTTGTTTATTATGTCAAGGAAAATGGAGAAAAAATTTCCTCATGATAGCTGTAACAATTTCGGTAGGGTCCAGCCTCCTGTTTTTCGTCCGACCTTACTACATTGACGTACAAATTGAACGAAAGGTTGGCCAGCTGGAAGCGTATTTAGAGGAGCATTATCCAGGGGAGGCGTGGGGGATACAGACCGTACCCCATCGAGTGAATGAGCACAAGCATCTGAACCCTTACTTAATTGGAGTTGTTTTTGAAACGGAGCCGGACGTTACGTATCATTATTTGGTCAAAGATAAACATACAATCGTACAAAGTGTATATTCATCCAATACAAGCGGGGATGTAGATAAATGAGGAAATAGTAGAGGGGTTTAAATATGGTAGAACAGGGTTATAGAAAAACCTCTGTTAGTAGAAATAGCAGATTTGCTTAAAGGAGATGGGCGGTAGAAATCACCGTCTTTTTTTGTACTTTTAGAAATTTGTACGTACAAAAAAATATCAAGCTAATCAAACAAGACAGAAGGAAGGCAATTAAATATTAATTTATCCATTGCTTGCTTAAGAGGAAGATGCTATTATGTACGTACAAGTTAATATTAATATTAATGAGATAATTTATTTATTAACTGAACGTTTGGAGATGGGAATTTCAAGTAGGAAAGGGGAAAGTTTCATGACACTTACAGCAACAATGGTTGTCGACAAATCGTTTAAAATTGGCGAAATTGATAAGCGCATTTACGGTTCATTTATTGAGCACCTAGGACGTGCTGTTTATGAAGGAATTTATGAACCCGGACACCCTGATGGAGATGAGCAAGGGTTTCGCAAAGACGTTATCCGGCTCGTTCAAGAACTGCAAGTGCCACTCGTACGCTATCCTGGAGGAAATTTTGTATCCGGTTACAACTGGGAGGATGGGGTAGGTCCTGTTTCCGAAAGGCCAAAGCGGTTGGATTTAGCGTGGAGAACGACGGAGACGAATGAAATAGGGACAAATGAATTTGTTGATTGGGCGAAAAAGGTTGGGGCAGAGGTGAATATGGCTGTGAACCTCGGCTCTCGCGGGGTTGATGCAGCCCGTAATCTTGTTGAGTATTGTAACCATCCGTCCGGTTCTTATTGGAGTGATCTACGCATCTCCCATGGATACAAAGATCCGCATAATATTAAAACATGGTGTTTAGGGAATGAGATGGATGGTCCTTGGCAAATCGGGCAAAAAACAGCAGAAGAATACGGTCGTGTAGCGGCGGAAGCAGGAAAAGTGATGAAGCTCGTAGACCCTTCCATAGAACTCGTTGCTTGTGGGAGCTCCAACAGTAAAATGGCAACGTTCGCCGATTGGGAAGCAACGGTCTTAGACCATACGTACGATTATGTAGACTATATTTCGCTACATACTTATTACGGAAATCGTGATGATGATCTAGCAAACTATCTTGCTCAGTCGATGGATATGGATGAGTTCATTCGCTCAGTGATTGCGATTGCTGATTATGTGAAAGCGAAAAAGCGAAGCAAAAAAACGATTCATCTCTCATTCGATGAGTGGAATGTTTGGTTCCACTCCAACGAAGCGGATCGGCAAATAACTCCGTGGAGTGTAGCACCGCCATTATTGGAAGACATTTATACATTTGAAGATGCCCTTCTTGTTGGAAGCATGCTCATCACGTTACTGAAGCATGCGGATCGTGTCAAAATTGCGTGTCTTGCTCAACTCGTAAATGTCATTGCTCCGATTATGACTGAAAAAGGTGGGCCGGCTTGGAAGCAGACGATTTTTTATCCGTACATGCACGCATCAGTATACGGACGTGGTGTGGCTTTACAAGCGCAAATCTCTTCACCTAAATACGATAGTAAAGATTTTACAGACGTTCCTTATTTGGATGCGGCGGTGGTGCATCTCGAGGAAGCCGAAGAAGTGACGATCTTTGCAGTTAATAAACACCAAACAGAATCGCTAAATTTACAATGTGATATGCGTAGCTTTGAAGGGTATCACGTATTGGAGCATATTGTCCTTGAACATGAAAATATGAAAGCGACAAATCAAGGACGAGAACAGGTAACGCCTCATCACAATGGTGACTCCGCCATTGATCAAGGGCGGCTGACAGCGAATCTAGCAAAGCTATCTTGGAACGTAATTCGGCTAGGGAAAAAATAAAAAAGACGGGGCTGTCCCATAAGTCAAAATGATTGACTTATGGGCAGCCCTTTTGAATACAAAAAAATCGCCCCGTTCGTTATAATGTAAGTACCCACACAAACAAAATAAGAAAACGGAGGCGATTCTTTTGAGTAACTCTATAGCTACTTTCATTCATTATAACATGGACCAATTAGTCCTTCCAATGGATTTTAGCGATCTCATCGCCGAAGACCATGTGGCGCGTGTGGTGAATGACATGGTGGAAATGGTGGATGAAGATCTCTTCTACGCCCCATACAAAGGTGGCGGCCGGAGTGCCTACCACCCAAAGATGATGACGAAAATCATTTTGTATGCCTACACGCAAAAATTATATTCGTGTCGCGACATTGCCAAGTCCCTGCGTGAACATCTTCCGATGATGTGGTTGGCCGCTCGTCAAACACCAGATTTCCGCACCATTAATCGTTTTCGCTCGGAACGAATGAAAGACATCATTGAGCCATTGTTTACGTCCCTCATTCAGTTACTGCTCGACCAAAACTACATCACCATGGACAACTACTTTCTCGATGGAACCAAAATCGAGGCGAATGCCAATCGATATACGTTTGTTTGGAAAAAGTCCGTCCAGAAGTATAAGGAGCGGCTACAGGACAAGCTCGAAGAATTATTCGCCCACATTGAAGAGACGATTGATTCCGATAACCAGCAGGTAGAGAATGATCAAGGGGAAAACAAGCGTGTGACTTCTGAACAGTTACGTGAAGCTGTCACTCAAGTGGAAAAACAGGCGAATCAAGCGGAACAAGCCCTTCATGACGAACAAGATCCGGTTCTGAAAAAAGAGAAAAAAGCGGAAGCTCGTCACTGGCGCCAATTACATAAGAAGTTAAACACAGACTATCTGCCACGCTTAGAAAGATACGAAGATCAATTAGCGACATTCGGTGATCGAAATAGTTTCTCCAAAACCGATCGAGATGCCACATTTATGCGTATGAAGGAAGATCATATGAAAAACGGTCAACTGAAACCCGGATATAATGTACAGGCAGGGACCGAAAATCAATTCATTGTCGGTTATTCCATTCATCAACGCCCAACAGATACTCGTTGTTTGATTCCACACCTTCGTATGCTTGAAGAACGCCAACTCCCCTTTCCAAAGAAGCTAATCGCAGACGCTGGTTATGGAAGTGAGCCCAACTATTTATATATCGCTGAAAACGAATGGGATGCCCTCATCCCTTATCATACGATGAGAAAAGAAGAAAGCCGGGTCTATCGGAACGACCCATGGAAGGTACAGAACTGGACGTATTTGGAACATGATGATACCTATATATGCCCAAATAACCGGAGAGTGACTTTTCGATACTACCGCAAACGAACGGATGCCTACGGATACGAACGAGACTTCAAAATATATGAATGTGAAGACTGTACCGGGTGTCCATTCAAGACGGATTGTACAAAAGCGAAAGGCAATCGCCAGATTCACTATAATCCGGTATATGAAGAAGGAAAATCAAAAATGAAACGAGCCCTTGATACGGAAGAAGGCGCAAAGACCTATCGAAAACGGAAAACAGAGGTCGAAAGCGTGTTCGGTCATATCAAGGGCAATCGGTCGTTCCGTCGTTTTCACCTTCGTGGCCTTGACAAGGTGAACATTGAGTTTGGGCTGATCGCAATCGCCCACAACTTCCTGAAACAGGCGAAGACCATCCGCCTGTTTCAGGAAGAGATAAACCGATCATCGGAGACAAAAAGCCTGAAGCGACTTATAAATGTCACTTCAGGCTTTTCTTTTTAAGGGCTTTTGAGACAGCCCCTATCTTTAGTTCTACTTTGGCGTGTTCTATTAATAAATCTGACACGAACATTAGGTGATACGTCAAAAGCGTATTTAAGCAAGCGTCGTTCACCTAATCGAAGGAGGCGGACTATACGTGAATCATCTATTGAAACAAGCGAAGCGAGTCGCTAGTGAATGCGAGTGCGGTCACGAACATCAATGGATCGAAATGGATGAATTGCAACTGGGTAGGAACGCGATTAACTACCTCCCTGAGTATCTACATGAAAAAGGGCTATTACATGTGACAATAGTTGCCGATGCCAATACGTATGCTGTAGCAGGACAATTAGTAGCTCAGCTCCTTAGAGGCCGCGGGATCGATGTAGAAAATTGCATCCTTAAAGAGCAGGGGGCGCTTACTTTACTTGCTGATGAGCATGGGCTTGGCCAACTCGTCATTGGGGCAGCTAAGGAAACAGATGTCTTTCTTGCGGTAGGAGCCGGTACGATTCATGATCTGACGCGCATCGCTAGTTACAAGTTTGGTAAGCCATTTATCGCGATTCCCACAGCACCTTCGGTCGATGGGTTTACCTCGATGGGGGCACCGGTTATCCGTGATGGGGTAAAAATAACGTTCCAAACGCAGGCCCCGATCGCTTTATTTGCAGATTTGGATTTTTTAACACAAGCCCCTCGTTCTATGGTAGCTGCCGGTTTCGGTGACATGCTCGGGAAGTCCACATCACTAGTTGATTGGCAAGTGAGCCATATGTTGAATGATGAGCCTTTTTGTCCCGCTGTTTTTCACATGACAAAATCTGCGCTCACGATGTGTATGGAGCATGCTGATGAGATTGCAGCTTGCAATGAACAAGGGATCCGCCTGTTAACAGAAGCTCTCATCATGTCAGGGTTAGCCATGCTTATTTTTGGTCATTCCCATCCGGCATCAGGTGCAGAGCATCATCTATCCCATTATTGGGAAATGGCTTTTCTACGTTCAGGAGGAACGCAACCCCTTCATGGCGCGAAAGTCGGCTATGCGACGATGCTGATTTCGGCATTATATAAAAACGAAGCTCGAAAAAAGATCGAAACGTTCCAAGGCGAAGGCTCCCCGTTGGTCAATAGCATTCATAAACATCGAGAGAGACTTTTAATGTTAATTGACACGATACCAGAATCTAGCGACATTCAAAGGTTGCTAGAAAGTGTAGGTGGGGCAGTGAAAAGTGCTGATTTAGCTCTTGCTGATTCGTTGGAGGACGAGGCGTTAGAGAAAGCTCATAAGCTACGAGAGCGGTGTACGCTTCTTTACTGTCTGAATGAACATTTAAAAACGTCTTAACCTTTATTGGAGGATCTGTTAAGCGCATTTTCAAGCATCAATATCGATGGTCGTCTTTTTTTTTCGGCGCTTCATCCGCTTCTTATCTCGGAAGTTATACAAGAAGGTTTTGTGGAGACAAATAGTAAGGAACGGAATGGTTAACGCATTTCGTTCCTAAGGAGGTGGGATGGGAAAAATGGAACCCATATTAGTTCGGTTCCGTTTTTTTCATATGTTCATAGCGATCGGCCAGTTTCTTGTAGCCGAAGAGAAAGGACCACATCGTGAGTGCCGCCATAAAGCTAGCAGCAAACAAAGGGAGAAGAATCGGAAAAGTTAAAAAGAGCAAGGCGCTTAAACTGAGCGTAATCATTAACAACAAAGTTCGAAACGGCTGCAGCACACCGAGAAGAAATGAATGCTTAAAGTATTGTTTATAAGATAAATCAAAATGAACAAGCGTAGGGAAAATATACAAAAGTGTCACTAGATAAATAAACGAGAGGGCACCAACGCCCATTAAAAGAAGCTGGCCCATCCAGTGGGAAGTTCCGAGAAGGAGGAGAACATCCAGATATAAAATTCCTCCAATTAGAACGAGAGTCTGCCCGACCAAATTCGCGATTTTAAACGACCGTTTAAATTCATTCAAATAGGTTTGAAAGAGCGGAAAATCATCCTCCTTTTGATACCATTTGCGAAAAACCGCAAATAGACTTGCTGTTGCAGGCATGACCCCAAGAATGATGCCGCCAATGAAAGAAAAAAGCAGCCAGAGGAGGTTCAAATAGACGAGTCTCATGATCCATTCGAATAGTTTCATGATTTTCGTGTACGGATTGTCCTCATTCATAGTAAGAATCACCTTCTTCATCGCTATTAATTACAGAATAACATAATTTAATTAATATAAATACTATCTGTTTCTTCATTTCATTTATAAGAATGACGATCTTTTTCTTTTATCATTCAGCTGTATCTGAGAGAAGAAAAAAAGGGTTACTCCTCAATATGATAATTAGCATTGACATTAATGAAATAAGTAAATATAATGTACATATATTAACGATAAAGCAATTTAATTAATTCTAATATTAACAAATGAAGGGGAGCAAGGCATTTTTTATTTTTATGAATCTATGAAAGCGTTTTAACATTGATTGCACGAAAGAATCTTTCTTTCTGTAATATTACGTTACATAAAAAAGGGGAGGTACACGATGGGACGAGTAAAGAAACAGTTAAGTTTTTTCTTGATGGTGTTACTAGCTGTATCTTTGGCTGCTTGCGGTGGGTCTGCACAGGAAGGTGGCGTGCAGGAAAGCAAAGTGGATGAAGAAGGGAATGTGCACATTAGCATTTCCACATGGGGATTACCTGATGAGTTAGCCGTTTTTAATGAGTTAGTTGATAACTTTGAAAATGATAACCCGAACATTAAGGTCAACGTTATTCATATTCCTGATGATTATAGTGGAAAGATGAATACGATGCTTGCAGGGGGAACAGCTCCTGACGTTGTGTTTACTTCTGATGGTGATTTTGGTGGTTGGGTAAAGGCTGGTTTGTTTTTGAACATTCAAGACATGGTGGAAGAAAGCTCGATTAATCTTGAAGATATGTGGGAATCGGCCCTTAGTCGTTACCGCTGGGATGGACGAGTATTGGGAGAAGGGGATCTCTACGCTTTACCGAAAGATATTGGTCCTTCAGCTCTTTTCTACAATAAAGATTTATTCGATGAAGCGGGAGTTTCTTACCCAGATCCAGAAGTTCCGATGTCATGGGACGAATTATTAGAAAAAGCAAAAGCCTTAACGATTGATGAAAATGGTAATGGAAGACCCGATCAATTCGGGTTAGGTCCGATCTGGTGGGAAGGTTTTATTTGGTCCAATGGCGGCGATATTTTAAGTGAAGATAGAACAACGTTTGTTATGAACGAACCGGAAGCAGTGGAAGCTCTGCAATTTGTAGCTGATTTAACCCACGTCCATAAGGTGGCGCCTGACTCTCGTTCGCTTGAAGCAATGGATGCGGATCAAATGTTTGAAACCGGGCGAATTGCGATGATGACAGCGGGACGATGGATGGTACCGACGTATCGTAAACTAGATTTTGACTGGGATGTAGCACCGCCTCCTGCGGGGGCAACAGGGGTGTCATCCAGCTGGTCTGGATCTGTAGGTTATGCGATTAATAAAGACACGAATTTCCCTGAGGAAGCCTTTCAATTAATAGAATACCTTGCGGGTGAACGTGGGCAAGAAATTCAAACAGAACTCGGGTTTGCGATCCCAACTTATAAATCTGTGTCTGAAACAGATGTGTTTCTACAGCCAGGGGAAAAGCCTGAAAATGCAGAAGCATTCATCATTGGTGCGGAAACGCAACGACCAGGTCCATGGACGCTTACGCCGAACAATCGTTGGTTGGACCATGTGAATCAAAATTTGACTTATCTATGGAACGGAGAGCGTAGCGCTGAGGAAATTTTGGATGAAATAGCAGATGAAGTTCAGCAGCTACTTGAAGAAGGGAATCCAGAAATTTTCGGGAATGAACCTGCAAGTGAGGAGGAAGGTGAAGGTGATGGTGAGGAATAGGGGGCTCACCCCCTTTTTCTCACTTTCCTTTTGACCGAAGCGAAAGGAGAGGTGAGTGGAGATGGAAGTAGAAACTCCTCGAGAGACGAAAACGACGAAGGCGAGGAAACAGAAGCGCCGTCTTAATAAAGAGTATTTTTGGGGCTATCTGTTTATTGCCCCTCCGATTATTGGGTTTGCTATTTTCGCGTTAGGCCCTATGCTTTATTCCATTTATGTTAGCTTCACCGATTTCGATTTATATAATGAGCCTGTTTGGACTGGTGCTGATAACTACTATCGTTTGTTTGTGACAGATGATTTGTTTCGAAAAACGGTATTTAATACGTTTTATGCAGCCCTCGGTATTCCGATTGGGATGGCTGTTTCTTTAGGAATTGCCGTTGCGCTCAATCAAAAAGTAAAAGGGATCGCCTTGTTTCGTACAGCGTTCTTTTTACCAGCTGTTAGTTCGGTTGTCGCGATTACATTGCTTTGGCGCTGGATCTTTAACGCTGATTTTGGCTTATTGAACATTATGCTAAATTATGTTGGGATTCATGGGCCAGGCTGGTTAAGTGACGAAAAATGGGCGATGCCGGCAATGATCATTCAAGGGGTTTGGGGCGGCTTAGGGATTAACATGATTTTATACCTTGCCGCGCTTCAAGGGGTTAACCCTGCATTATATGAAGCGGCAGATATTGATGGAGGAAATGCTTGGCAGAAGTTCATTCATATTACGGTTCCCTCCATTTCGCCAACCACCTTCTTTATTTTAATTACATCTACGATAGGGGCATTGCAGGATTTTCAGCGGTTCATGATTATGACTGAAGGTGGACCGAATTATTCGACGACCACGGTTGTGTATTACTTGTTCTTAAACGCCTTTAGATACATGGAGATGGGGTATGCTTCAGCGATGGCTTGGGTGCTCGGGATCATTATTCTTATTATTACAATCATTAACTTTAAGCTTGCAAAAAAATGGGTGCATTATTGATCGGTAGGTGAGGCCTTATGGAAGCTGTTTCTTGGTATCAAAGCAAATCAAAAATGAATACAATCAAAAAAATCCTTTCCTATACTTTTTTAATGATCGGTGGATTGATTATGGCTGTCCCGTTTTTATGGATGCTTTCTACATCGTTGAAGACCCCAGGGGCGATTTTCGCTATGCCTCCAGAGTTTATCCCTCGTGAGATTACATTCGAAAACTACATTCGAGTGTTCACTGAAGCAGATCTACTACTAGGGTTCCGTAATACGATGATCATCATTATTCCTACGACAGCGATCGGGATTTTCACGAGCTCGCTAGCAGCGTTTGCTTTTGCTAAGCTTAACTTTCCTGGACGGGATAAGTTGTTTTTCGCTCTTATCGCCACGATGATGCTGCCTGGGATTGTAACCCTTGTCCCACAGTTCATTTTATTCAGAGAGTTAGGGTGGCTTGATACTTTTAAACCTTTAATGATCCCTGGCTTTTTCGGAGCTGCGATGACAGTGTTCTTCCTACGACAATTTTTTATGACGATTCCAAACGACCTAATCGATGCTGCAAAAATTGACGGACTTAGTTTTTTCGGGATTTTTCGCAAGATCATGGTTCCTTTAGCGAAGCCTGCGATCGTTACACAAGTCATTTTAGGGCTACTTGCTGGCTACAACGATTTTATGGGGCCATTGATTTATCTGAACTCTCCAGAAAATTTCACGCTTCAACTCGTATTAGCATCTTTTCGCGGCTATTACACGTCTGAGTGGGGATTAATTATGGCCGGATCAGTGATTGCGTTAATCCCAACGTTAGTTGCGTTCTTCTTCGCGCAAAAGCAGTTTATTGAAGGCATCGTGATGACAGGTGTGAAGGGATAGTGCAAAAATAAAATGAAACTCAATTAACGGCCCGTGGGGGAGGCCTGCGGGTTTATTGTTTTTCAGAGGGACTTAGGGTTGTTTTGGCGTATCGCTTTGTTTAATCATTAATATATTTACTAATTAATTAATATTTATTTTGGAGGGGATGACATTGACTATTACCGCAAACACATACCGTAATCCATTTATTGAGCAACGGGCTGATCCATGGGTATACAAACATGCAGATGGTTTTTATTATTTCACAGGCTCTGTCCCTGCTTATGACTGCATTGAATTACGGCGAGCGAAAACATTAGATGGACTACGTGAGGCAGAACCGAAAGTCGTTTGGCGAAAATATGACCGCGGTCCGATGAGTGCAAACATTTGGGCGCCAGAAATCCATTACATTGAAGGTAAATGGTATATTTATTTTGCGGCAGCAAGGACGGCAGAAACAAAAGCAGGATTGTTTGACCATCGCATGTTTGTCTTGGAAAATGAATCGGCGAATCCACTAGAGGGATCGTGGATCGAGAAGGGGCAAATCTTTACAAAGTGGGAGAGCTTTTCACTGGATGCGACAACTTTCGAGCACAAGGGCGTTCGTTACCTCGTCTGGCCGCAAAAAGATCCAAACATCGAAGGGAATTCAAATCTATACATTGCCGAAATGGAAAACCCGTGGACGATTAAAGGGGAACAGGTGATGCTCTCAAAACCAGAATTTGACTGGGAAGTGATTGGATATAAGGTGAATGAAGGGCCTGCCGTCATTAAGAGAAACGGCAAGGTGTTTATTGCATATTCGGCAAGCGCCACCGATCACCATTACTGCATGGGTCTACTTTGGGCAAATGAAGAGGCAGACTTACTAGACCCTGCTTCATGGACTAAGTCACCGACTCCTGTTTTTCAAACAAGTGAAGAAAACGGACAATATGGGCCGGGTCATAATAGTTTTACGGTAACGGAAGATGGAAAGTATGATGTTTTAGTATATCATGCTCGTAGTTACAAGGAAATTGAAGGAGATCCGCTGTATGATCCTAATCGTCATGCACGTTTGAAATTATTCACGTGGGATAAGGACGGATTCCCTCAGTTCGGTGAGCCATTACCTGATACGATGAACATGGAGAAAGCGACGTAACCGAAGGTGCTTGCGCTTAGCGAGCACTTTCTGTATAAATGTTTTCGAATCATCGATAAAAAAGAACGGAGACAATTCCGTCCAGAAAGAAAAACGTCTTGGTGATAGCCAAGCCTTTCTAAATTAAAGCAGTCACATCATTCTTCCCTCAATCCTGAATAAATCGCATGCATTTTTTCGAAGATCCAAACCTCTTTTTCTCGAGTAAATCCGATGTTCTCTGCGACACGAATCGAAGCGGTATTAGCCGGATCGATAATGCTGATCAATTTGTCTAAGCCTAGTGCATCAAAACCATAGCTTTTACAAGCCTTTGCTGCTTCAGTTGCAAACCCACGACACCAGTAATTTTTATGAATGTGATAGCCGATTTCTACGTGAGTTTGCCCTTCTATTAGTTGCTTCACCAATCCGCAGTCGCCAATACATTCATCCGTTTCCTTTAGACATACTGCCCATAATCCATAACCATCTCGCTTGTACCGCTGTTGATTTCTGCTCACCCAGCTTTCCGTTTGTTCATACCGAAAAGGAGCGGGATAGTAGCTCATCGTTTCGGCATCTGAATATAAGCTGTGCAATGTAGGGATATCCGTCCCGATAAATTCTCGTAAAAATAATCGTTCGGTTTCTAGTATCAAAAGAGTTACCTCCAGTTTTAAGGATTGATCGAAAAAAATGAAATGACATTCAGCGGGGATTAAAGCCCTCGCAATAGAAAAACTTAATAGGTTGAAGAATACAGCCTTGCCACAATGCCTTGAATTGGGAAGGATAAAATACAAAAAGATAAGGAAGACAGTAAACAACATATCTCCCTTTAGAACAAAGTTATGCTTTTTTTGATGGCTCTTGCTCTGGATTTAAGTCTTTCGTGTAATACAATCTGAAAATAATGTCTTGATTGTAGTTTCCAAAACCCTCTCCGAAAATGGTCACCCCGCCAACGTTTTCCGCATCATCAGGAACGGCCACTCGGAATGACCATTGTTTGCTGCGAATGTGCACATCATCTATCGTGACATCTGAAATTTTTGCCCCTTCGATGAACGTTCCTTCTTTTGTGATCCGGATAAATTTTAAGAGGCCATACTGGTTAATGACTTTCGGCCACCAATCTGGCGTATATTTTCCTGGACTATCACCAAAATCACCAGGACTCGTCCATATGCCGATTTTCACATTATTAAAATAAAAACTAATGTCTGAAGGCCAGTTATCATTCGTAAATGGAGCTTCGGACGAAAGCTCGAGGGAAATTTCTAGTTCTTTCGGATTTTCTGAGTGATGCAAAAAGTTTGGTATTTTATATTCGATGTATCCCTTGGAAAACCATAAAATTTTTGCGTTGACCCGTTCTGGATCTAAGAAATAGCGAGGCTCGTCAAATTCTCCGATAATCTTTTCCGCAGTCGCTAAACCACACGTTGGTTCTACTAGGAAATCTGTATAATGACCGACAGATAAGATGGTTTGATGATATAATTTTAAACTTTCCTTTTTCGGAGGGAAGTTGATTTCAATATGATCTGTATCTAAAATGCAGAGTTTTTGGATCCCGGCCTTTCCGGGAACCATTTCCGTCCGAATAATCCCAGCCTTTTCGAGCTTTTTTATGTGCATCGTCATAATGGCACTGCTTAGTCCGACAGCCTCGGCTAGTTCCCGGATATTCATTGACTTTCTCGTTAGTTGTTGAATGATTGCTAACCGCACTTTGCTTGCTAATGCTTCATATACAGGTAAAGATTCGTTTGAAATGTCTAATTGCATCGTTTTCCTCCGTTGTTTAGTGATTACTGGTCTGGTGAGAGCTTTAACATCATCGACTGATGGGGCTTCAGTTCTATTTGAAACGACTCAGAAGGGGCGAGGGATTGTAAAAATGAACGGTCCCATACATTGAAAAGGTGAACCGTTTCCATAATACCTACCATATCTAATCGGAATTGTAACGTCTTTTGTTGATCGTGTAAATTAAATAATGCAACATATGCCTCGCCATTTCTACCATTTGCAGCCCATGCAACCTTATCCTCCTCACGATAGACGAACCGATTTAATACGCTTTTTTGATTAATCGAGAGGATTTCCTCATTCGTTAATAGCGATAATGTCCACTGGTCGTTATCCCTGAGTTCGCCGCCGAACATTAATGGAGAGCGAGAGATAGCCCATAAGTTCATCATCGTTAACTGCTCGTCTTTTGTAAAACGAGTCCAGCGATCACCACCAGGTCCATCAACAGAACGGATACCGATATGACCGAGTGGCAGCATGTCACAATCCGGCCAGTGGCCTGTACCGATATGTTTTTCCCAAACTTCACATCGTTCAAACATTTGATATAAAAGGGACCAATCGTCCCAGAAGTCATCTGATATCCGCCACATGTTGGCGTTCGTTTTAAAGTGGTGAGCATATTTTATAGGTGCAGGACCAGGGGAGAGGCTTAAAACCATTGGCCTCCCGCATGCATGAATCGCCCGCTGGATCATTTTGATTTCCTCCAGATGTGTATCGTAGAGCCTTGAGGCCGCGATGTCATCCACTTTGACGAAATCGACACCCCACTGAGCATAAAGCTCAAATAAGCTGTTATAATAGCTTTGCGCACCCTCTTTTGTCGGGTCTACACCGTACATATCCGTATTCCATGGGCAAATGGAATTGATGTGAGCAATCTCGCGAGCAGTTTTCGTAGAGCCTAAGACAGGGGAGTTTTCATAAACGGCTTGTCTCGGAATGCCTCTCATTATATGTATACCGAATTTTAAGCCGAGATCATGGATGGCATCACTTAATGGTTTGAATCCGGCCCCGTTTTTTGCAGACGGGAACCGGTTTGTTGCGGGGAGTAACCGGCCATACTCATCCATACAAAGAGGGGCAAACGGGTTATAAGCAGATGAGTTAGCCGTTGGCTCGTACCATTGAATATCGACGACGATATATTCCCATCCATACTTCTTTAAATGATTTGCCATGTATTCGGCATTTCCTAGCACTTCTTCTTCTGTCACGCTCGCTCCATAACAATCCCAGCTATTCCACCCCATCGGTGGAGTTAAAGCAGATAATCGATTCACTTCCAACTTTTATCCCCCTATCCAAACGTTCAAGATAAAATAAACGATCAACTAATCGTTTGCATTTATATTAACATTTTCGTTTGTAAATTAAAAGGATTTATCGCACATATTTACACCAGTGGCTTTGAATGTTTTCTGATAATATTAATGATTGCTATCGAACATTTTAAAAGATTAACATTAACAAAAAATAATTTACGTATTCGTGTAACTATTAATTAAATTGTCCGTATCTGTTATTTGGGAAATTCAGTCGGAAACGTTTTATCGTTCAAAATAGATGTCGATGGATTAAAAGCTGATACACCATACTAATACTAGACATAATAAGAGATCGTGAAAAGAGAAACACTCCTTGATAAATGTAGTTGTTAATACAAGTGATTAAATTGAATATAAATATTGAAAATTGTACGTATAAGTGTAATAATGTGAGTAAGCGTTTCAATCTATGATTAGGAAAGGGGTCGTTTCGGTTGTTAGAGCAATTGAAAGAAACGGTGTTTAAAGCGAATCTTTATTTGCCTAAATATCAACTCGTAACGTTTACATGGGGAAATGTAAGCGGTATCGACCGGGAAAAAGGCTTGGTCGTCATTAAACCGAGTGGAGTGGAATACTTCGAAATGAAAAGCAAAGACATGGTCGTTGTTGATTTAGAGGGCAATATAGTCGAAGGTGATTTGAAACCGTCTTCAGACACGCCAACCCATTTAGCGCTTTATCGGGCATTTGACAAAGTAGGGGGGATTGTCCATACCCATTCGGTCTGGGCAACGGCTTGGGCGCAAGCGGGAAAAGAAATCCCAGCTTATGGAACGACGCATGCTGATTATTTTCATGGGACGATCCCTTGTACCCGCCCAATGACAGAGGTAGAAATTCTAGGAGACTATGAAAAGGAAACAGGGAACGTGATCGTTGAGACGTTTCGTGATAAAGACCCGTTGTCGATTCCTGGCGTCCTCGTTCATTCACACGCTCCTTTCGTCTGGGGGAAAGATCCGATGGAGGCAGTCCATCATGCAGTCGTCCTTGAAGAAGTGGCGAAAATGGCGCAAAAAACGCTATCAATCTCTGAGAGGACACTACCAATGGATTCAGTACTACTAGATCGACACTTTTATCGGAAGCATGGGCAAGCAGCTTACTACGGTCAAGAGAAGAGATAATCAGGAAAGGGTGGGACATATAGATGACAACGAAATACACAATTGGGGTTGACTACGGGACGGAGTCAGGACGTGCGGTGTTAATCGATCTATCGAATGGGCAAGAGCTAGCTGACCATGTGACACCATATAGACACGGAGTCATCGATCAATATTTGCCTAATACAAACATTAAATTAGGTCACGAATGGGCTTTGCAGCACCCCCTTGATTATGTAGAGGTTTTAACGACATCGGTGCCAGCAGTTATGAAAGAATCGGGAGTGGATGCTGACGATGTGATTGGGATCGGCGTCGATTTTACGGCATGCACGATGTTACCAGTTGACGAGGAAGGGCAGCCTTTGTGTTTGCTCGCGCAGTACAAAGACAATCCTCATAGCTGGGTGAAGCTCTGGAAGCATCATGCCGCTCAAGATAAAGCGAACGCTATAAATGAAATGGCTGAAAAACGAGGAGAAGCCTTTTTGCCACGATATGGCGGGAAAATATCTTCTGAGTGGATGATCGCAAAAGTGTGGCAAATTCTCGATGAGGCGGAGGACGTTTATAACCGAACGGATCAATTTTTAGAGGCGACCGATTGGATCGTCTCACAAATGACGGGCAAAATCGTGAAAAATAGTTGCACAGCAGGTTATAAGGCGATTTGGCATAAGCGAGAGGGTTACCCTTCCAATGAATTTTTTAAAGCCCTCGATCCTAGGCTTGAGCATTTGACGACAACGAAGCTACGCGGTGACATCGTCCCTCTAGGTGAAAGGGCAGGTGGTTTATTGCCTGAAATGGCTGAAAAGATGGGCTTGAACCCTGGCATCGCAGTAGCGGTAGGTAACGTAGATGCCCATGCCGCTGTTCCAGCTGTTGGCGTCACGACGCCTGGAAAGTTGGTCATGGCGATGGGGACGTCCATTTGCCACATGCTACTAGGGGAGAAGGAACAGGAAGTCGAAGGAATGTGCGGAGTTGTTGAAGATGGTATCATCCCAGGTTATTTAGGCTATGAGGCAGGGCAATCCGCAGTTGGAGACATTTTCGCCTGGTTTGTGAAGCACGGCGTTCCGGCAGCGACGTTCGATGAGGCGCAAGAAAAAGGGGTGAACATTCACGCTTTGTTAGAAGAAAAAGCGTCACAATTAAGACCTGGCGAGTCGGGTTTACTTGCACTCGATTGGTGGAATGGGAATCGTTCGATTCTCGTTGATACTGAATTATCAGGGATGCTTTTAGGCTACACGCTCCAAACGAAGCCGGAAGAAATATATCGAGCATTGCTTGAGGCAACAGCATTTGGTACACGGGCGATTGTTGATGCTTTTCACGGGCGAGGGGTCGAAGTTCACGAACTCTATGCATGTGGAGGTTTACCGCAAAAAAATCACCTGTTAATGCAAATCTTTGCTGATGTGACAAACAGGGAAATTAAAGTGGCTGCTTCAAAACAAACACCAGCTCTTGGGGCAGCAATGTTTGCTTCTGTTGCTGCTGGTTCAGAGGTAGGAGGCTATGACTCGATTGAAGAAGCTGCCAAGAAAATGGGCCGAGTGAAGGACGAAACTTTTAAGCCAATTCCTGAACATGTGGCTATCTATGAAAAGCTTTACCAAGAATATGTGACGCTTCACGATTACTTCGGACGGGGTGCGAATGATGTCATGAAGCGTTTGAAAGCGTTAAAAAGTATCCAGCATCGTCCGTCTTCTTTGTTAACGTAACTTATTAATTTTCAAATCTTATCATTAGTGGGGGGTTCTCGAATGTTACAAACGAAGCCATATACGTTTTGGTTCATTACTGGAAGTCAGCATTTATATGGAGAAGACGCGATAGAGCAAGTAAGACAGCACTCGCAAACTATGGTAGAAAAGCTTAATGAAATTGGCGAGTTGCCGTACACCATTGAATTAAAAGAGGTTCTCACAACACCTGATGCGATAAGAAAAATGGTCATTGCGGCCAATAGCGATGACGATTGTGCGGGGATGATTACGTGGATGCACACATTTTCCCCAGCAAAGATGTGGATTAACGGTTTAAAACAATTAAAAAAGCCGCTCCTCCACTTGCATACGCAATTTAATCGAGAAATCCCTTACGATGACATCGATATGGATTTCATGAATTTAAATCAATCTGCCCACGGTGATCGCGAGTACGGGCACATTGGGGCACGGCTTAACATCTCTCGAAAAGTAATCGTCGGTCATTGGCAAAATAATGATGTACAAGAACGGCTAGGGGCTTGGATGAGAACTGCTGCGGCCTTTGTGGACGGTCATCACTTAAAAGTGGCTAGATTTGGCGACAACATGCGGGAGGTTGCTGTGACGGAAGGAGATAAGGTCGAAGCACAAATTCAATTCGGTTGGTCGATCACGGCCTTTGGTATTGGCGATCTCGTCGAAAAAATGAAAGCAGTATCTGAAGACGAAGTCCGGCGCTTATTCGATGAATATCAAGAGCTTTACCGCTTAAGTCCATCGATTCTCGAGCAAGATGAGGTAAAAGCAGCGGTTTTAGAGCAAGCGAAAATGGAACTAGCGTTAAAGGAGTTCTTGGAGGAAGGGGGCTACACAGCGTTTACAACGAACTTTGAAGACTTGCACGGAATGAAGCAGCTTCCAGGCCTAGCGGTGCAACGTCTTATGGCAGAGGGATATGGCTTTGGTGGAGAAGGAGACTGGAAAACGGCGGCGTTATTGCGGATGATGAAAATCATTGCTGATGGTAAAGGAACCTCATTCATGGAAGATTACACATACCATTTGGCCGAAGGGAACGAGCTCGTGCTAGGTTCTCATATGTTGGAAATTTGCCCAACGATTGCGGCGAATCAGCCTGAAATCCAAGTTCATCCGCTAGGTATTGGCGGGAAAGAAGATCCTGCACGGCTTGTCTTTGATGGGGCCGATGGACCAGCGTTAAATGCCTCCTTGATCGATCTTGGCCACCGATTCCGTTTAGTTGTGAACGAAGTAGAAGCAATCAAACCAGAACGGGATATGCCGAAGCTACCAGTTGCTAAAGTTCTTTGGAAGTGCAAGCCATCCTTAAGTGAAGCGACAGAGGCTTGGATCCATGCAGGGGGAGCTCATCATACGGTGTTCTCCTTCGAAGTGACGCCTGAGCAGCTCTATGATTGGGCAACTTTAGCTGATATTGAAGTGGTTTTCATTAATGACAAAACAGACGTACCGCAATTCCAGCAACAGCTCCAATGGAATGAAGCTTTCCGCCGACTATTTAAATAAAGCTTTTTATGAATCAGTATTAAAGTTGAATAAAGTGAGGAGAGGCAAGATGAAGCAATCAATTAAAGTCTATACAGATCTTGAACATGGGAAAATTAGCAAGCATATTTATGGTCATTTTTCAGAGCATTTAGGCAGGTGCATTTATGAAGGATTGTGGGTTGGAGAGGACTCACCAATCCCAAATACAGAGGGGATCCGCAACGATGTACTAGGGGCATTACAAGAGTTAAACATCCCGATCCTACGCTGGCCAGGGGGCTGCTTTGCCGATGAGTACCATTGGAAAGATGGTGTGGGGCCAAGGGAGAACCGGAAGCGAATGGTGAACACCCATTGGGGCGGTGTTGTCGAAAATAATCATTTCGGCACGCATGAGTTTATGAGATTATGTGAGCTCCTTGGCGCCGAGCCTTACATTTGTGGAAATGTCGGCAGTGGTACCGTTCAAGAAATGCAAGAGTGGGTTGAATATATGACATTTGATGGGGAATCGCCAATGGCCAATTGGCGCACAGAAAATGGGCGAGAAGAGCCTTGGGCTTTAAAATATTTTGGTGTTGGAAATGAAAACTGGGGCTGCGGGGGGCATATGCGTCCTGAATACTATGCGGATCTTTACCGACGCTATCAAACCTATGTCCGTAACTACGGAGACAATAAAATTTATAAGATTGCTGGTGGGGCCAATGTAGACGACTACCGTTGGACTGAGGTGTTGATGCGAGAGGCCGCTCATCTTATGGACGGATTAAGCCTGCATTATTACACGATTCCAGGCGATTTTTGGAAAGGCAAAGGGTCGGCCCTAGATGATCGTGAATCCGAATGGTTTAAAACGTTGAAAAAGTCGTTCCGAATGGATGAATTATTGACGAAGCATTCGACAATTATGGACCGTTATGATCCTGAAAAGCGAGTCGGCTTAATTGTCGATGAATGGGGTACATGGTTTGATGTGGAGCCAGGTACAAATCCAGGCTTCCTTTATCAACAAAATACGATCCGTGATGCGTTAGTGGCTGGCGTTCATTTTCACATTTTCCATGAGCATAACGACCGGGTTCATATGGCGAACATCGCACAAATGGTCAATGTTTTGCAGGCGATGGTGTTGACGGAAGGGGAGCAGATGCTTTTAACGCCAACCTACCATGTATTTAACATGTATAAAGTTCACCAAGATGCAACGAGGCTTGAAGTGAATGCAGACGTGGGAACTTACAAGTTCGGAGATGATGAGCTTCCGGCGGTAACCGTTTCTGCATCGAAGGATAACGAAGGTGCCATCCACGTAAGTGTTTGTCATTTAGATCCTCATCGTGATACAGATCTCACCCTTAAGCTAAGTGGGCTAAACAAGTCGTTGTCAGCATCATCTGTTTCAGTAGAACTATTAACAGCAAATGAATTAAATGCCCACAATACGTTTGAACGACCGAATGAGGTGGAGCCTGTTCCGTATGAGCCAGCTTCTGTAAGCGGACATGAGATGGAACTAAAGGTTCCGGCATCATCTGTACTCCGTGTGACAATTAGACCATAAAGGTCATTAACAGGGATTGCGGAAAAAGGAAGTAATCCCTGTTTGACCTTCAAGGAAAGGTGATTGTATCAATTATGGTATAATCATTTGTACGTATAAGTTGTCAGGTGGGATAGATGATGGAAACAAAATATAATTTTGTTAAGCAGCAAATTAAATCGAAAATTCTTGAAGGAATCGTTTTGCCTCATGGAAAGATTGGTTCCGAAAATGAGTTAATGAAAGAGTACAATGTAAGTCGACATACGGTGCGAAAAGCGATTGACGAATTAGTGAATGAAGGATGGGTATACCGGAAGCAAGGGGCTGGGACATTTTGTGCGGATCGCACAGATCAAAAAAACCCTATCGGTAAAGCGCAGCGGAAAAACATTGCCCTTATTACGACCTATCTATCTGAGTATATTTTCCCCTCGATTATTCGCGGAGCTGAAAGTATTTTGAGCGAACATGGATACCAAGTCACCATCTTTAGCACGAACAATAATCACGAACAAGAAAAACGGGTATTAGAAGCGGTTTTATCGCAAAGGTTTGATGGTTTGATCGTAGAACCAACGAAAAGTTCCATTCCAAACCCGAACATCAATTACTATTTAAATCTTGAACGTCAAGGCATTCCATATGTAATGATCAACGCTTATTACGAGGAGCTAGAGCCTTATTTCTTAGGGATGGATGATGTAAAAGGAGGCTACACGCAGACGAAGCATCTCCTTGATTTAGGCCATGAGCAAATCGTTGGTCTATTTAAAAATGATGATTTGCAAGGGGCAAAGCGGTTAAAAGGCTTTATAAAAGCACACCGGGAGCAAGGAATTGCCCTCAATCCTCAGCATATTATTACGTACACGACTGAGCAAAAGAACGCTAAGCCATTAGAGGAGCTGCATCGGATTTTTAAAGACCGTTCCCATCGGCCGACGGGGATTGTTTGTTATAATGATGAGCTTGCCCTAAAGCTACTTGATGTCATACGGGAATTTGATATCCGCGTGCCAGAAGAACTCTCTGTTGTTGGCTATGATGATTCTTTTTTATCTGTTGCCTCCGAAGTGAAGCTAACGACGATTCAACATCCAAAGGTGGAGATGGGGATCGATGCAGCAAAATTGATCATTTCCTGCATTGAACAAGAGAGAAAGGATCGATCGGCAGATGGAGAGCAATCAATCATCTATGAGCCGAAGTTAGTCGTCCGTCATTCTACTGCAGAAGCCAAAAGTGAAAAGGGTGTGGCAAAGTGAGTGGAGAACCTTTTTGCAAAAGTTGTACAGCAAGTGTCCGATTAACGAAAAAAGAGATGGATCAACTTATGGTTGAGTATGGTCAAAAAGACGGCAAGTCTCTTGTCGGAACAGGCGAATATTTTCGCCGTGTCAATCAATGCATGCAATGTCCAGACTTATTGTATGAAACGACGTGTAAATATAGCGGGATGCTCGTGCAATATATTTCCCGTTTTCAGAACAAATCGTGTCCCCATCCTGCTGGCACGAAATGGTCCTAGCCTCATGATCGGGGACCACTGTATAGAGGGTGAAATCAATCGAAAACGTAAAACTAACAAAAGGGTTATTCTATGATTCCCAGAAGAAGGGGAATGACGTTATCCTTGCTTTGGATATTGATCGTCTGCTCGCACCTTACTATGAAGCAGCAAACCTCCCACCGAAGAAACGGAGCTACGGCGGCTGGGAAGAACGGGAGATACGCGGACACTCCCTTGGACACTGGCTTTCGGCAGCTGCAGCAATGTATGAAACGACTGGAGATAAGGCGTTATTGGAGCGGATCGATCGTGCGGTTCAAGAGCTAGCCACTATCCAAGATGATGTGGGCTACGTGGGCGGAGTGAAACGCGCTCATTTTGACGAGATGTTTTCTGGAGAGTTTCAGGTAGGGCATTTTAACATTGCGGGTACATGGGTGCCTTGGTACAACCTTCATAAGCTGTTTGCCGGTCTGATTGATGTGCATCAGCTAACCGGACATTCACTCGCCCTAACAGTTGTAACCAAACTTGCTGACTGGGCAAAAAAAGGTACGGATCAGTTAACCGATGACCAGTTTCAGCGCATGTTGATTTGTGAACATGGTGGAATGAATGAAGCAATGGCCGATTTGTATACCCTTACAGGTCATAAGGATTACTTACAGCTCGCGATTCGCTTTTGCCATTGGGCGGTACTTGAGCCGCTCGCAAACGGTATAGATGAACTTGAAGGAAAGCATGCGAATACGCAAATTCCGAAAGTAATAGGCGCTGCGAAATTGTTCGAGATTACAGGCGATGATACGTACCGAGCGATCGCTGAGTTTTTTTGGCGCCAAGTCACAAACGATCGCTCCTACATCATAGGCGGCAATAGCAACAGTGAGCATTTTGGCCCGGCAAACAAGGAAACGCTAGGTGTGGAAACGGCCGAAACGTGCAATACGTACAATATGTTAAAACTAACGGAGCATCTGTTTCGCTGGAATCGCAGCTCTCAATTAATGGATTACTATGAAAAGGCTCTTTACAATCATATCCTTGCCTCGCAAGATCCTGATACAGGGATGAAAACGTATTTTGTCTCGTTACAACCTGGTCATTTCAAAGTGTACAGTTCGTTAGAAGAATCGTTTTGGTGTTGCTTCGGAACAGGCTTAGAAAACCCAGCTCGGTATACGAGAACGATTTATGATCGGGATGATCGCCATATTTATGTGAATTTGTTTATGGCTTCTGAGATTCATTTAAAAGACTTACAAGTCCAAATTCGTCAGGAAACAAATTTTCCGGAAACGGATCGAACAAAGCTTACGTTTGTGAAAGCAGATGGTGTACCGATAAAGCTCCATATTCGTGTTCCTGAATGGGTTGCAGGCCCTGTTACGGCTCGGATCAATGGAAAGGAAACCTTTTCTGAATCAGGGGCTGACTATTTAACAATCGAAAGAGAATGGCAAAAAGGGGACGAAATCGAAGTTCATTTGCCTATGGAACTCCGAATTTACGAAGCGAAGGATGATCCACATAAGGTTGGAATCATGTACGGGCCTATCGTGTTAGCAGGAACTTTCGGAAAGGATCATTTTCCAGAAACGGATATTGTCCCGAACCATTTAAGTTTACACAATCATCCGCTTATTGATGTTCCTACTCTTGTCGCTACGAAAAAAACGCCAGATCAATGGATTCATCCGGTGGAAGGAAGGCCACTTACGTTTCGCACGGCAGCTATCGGCCAACCAGGGAACGTGCAGATTACATTGATTCCTTTTTATGCTCTCCATCACGAGCGTTATACTGTTTATTGGAACTTGATGAGTGAGGTAGAATATGAAGCCTTTAAAGCGCGAAAAGAAGTAGAGAGTGATCGATTACAGGCACGTACAGTTGATGCGGTCCAGCCAGGTGAGCAACAGCCTGAAGTGGAACATCAATTAAAAGCGAATCATTCGGAAACCGGTTATCTGAATATTATGCAAAAACGGTGGCGTGATAGTCGAGGGGAAGATGGCTTCTTCTCCTATGTGATGAAGGTAAAACCAAATCAACAGATGTCTCTTCTCGTGACGTATTACGGTGGGGATCATGGTCTTTTCGTTGATGGGAAGTGGTGCGATCGCAGCTTTCGCATTCTCATTGACGAAGAAGTGATAAAAGAAGAACAGCTGTTAGGGAAAAATCCAGGCGAGACGCTAGATGTTTACTATCCGATTCCACTTGCGCTAACGGAAGGAAAGGAAGAGGTAGTCGTTACGTTCGCTTCAAAAGAAGGAACGGTGGCGGGTGGTGTTTACGGCGTCCGTATGCTATGTGATTGATGTTTATTAGGGTTTAATATAAGTGAAACAGAGTTGACTCAGTGACGAGTCAGCTCTTTTTGTTAATGTTTATGTTAATTAAGTTGGAAAGGTTAATGAAAATAATCAGCGTAGGTATTGCATAATCATAATGTTTCATATATTCTGATTATATTAAATAAAAACATAAATTAATTGATGTTTTTATGAACCTTTTAGGGAGTGAGGTGGTGTTGATACGCTTAGAAAAGGTTCAGTGATGTTTACTTTTGTAAGGGTTTTCACAAAAGAATAGGAGGTCATTTGTGAATGAAAAGAACAACCATGTATCGCTTGTTTATTGGAGTTCTCCTTCTAGCTATCATGATTCCTACAGCGAGCTTAGCTCAATCAGGAGATCAAAAGGAGGCTCCTTCCTTTACGGAGGCGTCTGTTCACGATCCTTCTGTTATTAAAGTAGAGGATACATTTTATGTATTCGGTTCCCATTTGGCTGCAGCTAAAACAGGGGATTTAAGGAACTGGACACAAATCGCAACTCATGTTCATGAAGGTAATCCATTGATTCCGAACGTATTTGAGGAATTAGCCGAAGCGTTTGAATGGGCCAATAGCAATACCCTTTGGGCGGCAGATGTCATTCAATTAGAAGATGGGCGATTTTACATGTACTATAACGCTTGCCAAGGAGATGCGCCAAGGTCAGCACTTGGTGTCGCTGTAGCAGATGATATCGAAGGGCCATACGAAAACTTAGGGGTGTTTTTAAAGTCAGGGATGTGGGGAGAAGAAAGCCCAGATGGCACGATTTATGATGCCAATGTTCATCCGAACGCTATCGATCCCCATGTATTCTTTGATGAAGAAGGAAAGCTCTGGATGGTGTATGGCTCATACTCTGGGGGAATTTTTATTTTAGAGATGGACCCTAATACAGGCTTTCCATTGCCTGGCCAAGGGTATGGCACTCATTTAATGGGAGGAAACCATAGCCGGATCGAAGCGCCCTACATTCACTACGACAAAGAAACTGAGTATTATTACCTGTATGTCACATTCGGTGGACTTGATTCAACCGGTGGCTATAACATGCGCGTAGCTCGCTCGAAGCAGCCGGATGGACCGTATGTGGATGGAGAAGGACATTTGATGAGCGAAGTAAGAGGAGCTCCGGGCACGCTTTTTGATGATGCCTCGATTGAGCCATATGGTGTGAAACAGATGGGGAACTTCTTATTCAAGCGTGAGTTAGGAGAGCGAGGAACAGGGAGCGGAACAGGATATGTCTCTCCAGGGCATAACTCCGTTTACTACGATGATGAGGTAGACAAGATTTTTTTATTTTTCCATACACGCTTTCCTGAGCGTGGAGAAGCACATGAAATTCGCGTCCATCAAATGTTTATGAATCGGAAAGGTTGGCCGGTGATCGCTCCTTATCGCTATACAGGGGAGTCGCTTGAAAAGGTAAAAGCCAAAGAAGTTATCGGTGACTATCAATGGATCAATCACGGAAAAGAGATTTCAGCTGAAATAAAGGAGTCGGTCACAGTTCGATTAGAGAAAAATCATAAGGTCTTAGGCGATGTGACTGGGAAGTGGAAAAAAGTCGGGGATTATCATGTGGAACTACAGATTGACGGAGAGACCTATTATGGTGTATTTCTTCGCCAATGGGATCCGGTAGCTGAACGTGAGGTCATGACATTTACTGCTCTTTCTGAAGAAGGGATTGCTATTTGGGGGAGTCAGTTAGAGGAAAAAACGGATAACGAGATCGTGGATGCGGTGTATGATGATTTAACTTTAGAAGGAACGATAATAAGTGATGTCGAACTGCCAACAAGTGGGATGCGGCAAACGACCATCGCTTGGTCGTCCTCTCATGAGGAGGTCCTTTCATCATCTGGTAAGGTGAATCGTCCTGAAATTGGGGAAGACGATGTGGTCGTGTCACTAACCGCTACTATATCAAAAGGGAGTGCAGAGCGGATCAAAACGTTTGAGCTCGTTGTGCCTGGGCAACCGGAAGGCGGATTAGTTGCTCACTATCCTCTAAATGGGACGTTAGAAAATGCAGTGGATGATGCTCGATTTGGTTCTGGCACAGTAACGGGAAATCGCATTGACAATCCAGGTGGAACGATTGCGTTTGAACAAGGGATAGACGGGGAGGCAGCTGTTTTTGACGGGACTATGGGCATCCGCCTACCAAATGGTCTCATATCAAGAAATACGTACACCGTCTCATTTTGGCTCAATCCTGAACATCTGACGGAGTTTACGACCGCTTTCTTCGCAGCAAGGTCAGAACATCATTGGCTTAGCTTCGTACCAAGGGGCCACAGTGGGGTGAACCATGATACGATGCTTTGGGCCGGTAGCGCTCAATGGTATGACGCAGGAACGGGAGTAAAGTTACCGGTTGGCGAATGGAGCCATGTTGCTTTCTCGGTAGATAACGGAGAGATCGTCATCTATCTGAACGGCGAGGAACGGTTTAGAGGGGAGAACTTCCCGAATCTCTTTACAACACCAAATGCATACTTCGCTTTGGGGGTTAATCATTGGGACGCGCCTTTTCAAGGAATGATAGATGAGCTGCGCATTTATGATGGAGTAGCTTTAACGAGAGAGGAGATCGTACATCTAGCCAAGCAAAAATAAGAAAGTAGGCTCGCTATGACGAACGTTCGTAGCGGGTCTTTTTACATTCAATTCACTTCAGTAAAGATTAAACGTAGAAGAAAAAACGGATTTTGGCGAAAAGCTTTCTAAACATTTAAGAAGAGAATGCGATAGGCTTCTCTCATAAGAATTGGCGATTCTAGAAAAACGAGTTTCTTCAAAGAAAGTTAAAGTCAAATAAGAGGTTTCGTGATAATCTGCATTTCTTCCTAAAAAGGGTGATTTTTGTTGTAAAATGAAAAAAGATGAAGATTTCCCGTAGTTAAAAATCAGTGGAGGGTTCTTTTATCCTTTAGTGAATGTTACCTGTGTTCATTTCACATTGACTAAGTCTTTCTTATGCTGCTGTGCTTTGAAATGGGGGTCTTAGCGCTAAATATACGGGAAAGATCTCGTTTACGCTCTAAGGAACAAAAAAGTTGCTTAATAGAAAGGGAGATTGACATTGGATCAGATGATCATGGATATATGTGATTTATATGAGCATAAGTTCCCTGTTCAGATTACGTATGTACCTCTCCATTCGACTCAAGAGCATGCGGTTGTTACTCAAGAATTGATTGATTCTATCGTTAAAACAGGCTTCCCTATTTTTTTGGCTGAAAAGGAGCGAGTAGAAGATAGCCATCGTCATGGAGAATGGATTTTGCCGATTCGACTTCAACTCAAAGTGGTCGGATTATTGTGGGTCATGTTTACAAGTGGGAAAAAGATCCCCTTCAACGAAATCGAGCAAGTCGTGGCGATGATCGAGACGTATCTGAGTATGGAGGAAAAACAACGTCAATACACGGTAGAGAATAGAAAGTTACGGCAGGAATTAAAAGGGTTTCTTGAGTTTGAAGATAAACCCCTTCTCTTATTGGACAGACAAGGAATAGTGACGGAATGCTCAGCAGGGGTCCAAACTGTTCTAGGGCTGAATCGATCGCGACTTTTAGGCGAGACGATTGAACGGTTAACCTCGGAAAAGGTCAAGGTTGACGTAACGAACGTATTCAAACCATCCTTTCAAACAGTAGAAATGAAGCTGGAGGGGAAAAGAGAAAAATGGCATGTGCAAATTAAGCCAACTTACGTTCAAGGTGAGGTCGTATCGTTTATGATCAAGTTTTTAAAGAAAGAAACAAATCAATTCAAACAATCGAAGGACCTTCTCTATTCGTTCCAAGATATTATCGGGAGTAGTGAGGCGATTCATTTTGCCCGAGAGATGGCTCGCCGTATCGCAGGTCAAGACATTACGATCCTTTTGCGAGGTGAAAGCGGCACGGGAAAAGAGATGTTTGCACAGGCTGTTCATCGTAAAAGTCAGCGGGCGCAAGGCCCATTCGTTGCAATTAACTGCGCCGCCATTCCGGATAATTTACTGGAAAGCGAATTGTTTGGCTACGAAAGCGGTGCATTTACCGGTGCGCAACGCCAAGGAAAAGCAGGGAGGTTTGAGCTAGCACATGGCGGAACGATTTTTTTAGATGAGATCGGTGATATGTCCCTTCATCTACAGGCGAAGCTTTTGCGAGTATTGCAGGAGCGTAAGGTTGAGCGTGTCGGCGGGACACAAAGTGTTTATGTCGACGTGCGTATCATTGCAGCTACACATCGAAACTTGGAGGAGATGGTGCAGAAAAAAACGTTTCGTGAAGACTTGTATTATCGTTTAAATGTGATCCCAATCACAATCCCGCCTGTAAGAGAACGGAAAGAAGACTTACCTATTTTAATCGAGTATTTTATGAAACGTCTATCAAATAAAGAAAAAAAGCAACCGAAATATTTTTCGAAGGATGCGTATGACTTAATTTTTCGATATCCTTGGCCGGGAAATGTACGTGAAATTGTCAATATGGTAGAACACGTGATTTATTTGGAAACGGGAGACCTTATCACGGCCGATAGTTTACCAGCCTATTTGAAAATAAAGGAAGGGAAAGCTACTTCTCAGCTGCAAATAAACGTAGCCCCTCACGGTGAGGAGTCGTTTAAACAACAAGTTCTTCACCTGCTGGATGTTTATGGTCGGCATACGGAAGGAAAAAAACGAATTGCGAAGGAGATGGGCATTAGCCTCCCAACACTTTACCGCAGGTTGAAAAAACTGAAAATTAGATAAATATTGAGAATTATTGAGAAAAATCGATAAAATCAACAGTTCATCGACAATATTCGGTGTTTTTAAAAGTCGGATTCTCACAATCTTTATACAAATTTGTAAGATTTAAGTGTTTTATTCGAAAAAGATCGAGCGATAAATTCCCTTGGCTTAGGAATATTTATAAAAATTAGCAAAGTTGGCACGAAACTTGCAAATATTTTTGATAGAAGGGGCGTAGAAATGAGTTGGTTCATATCGAGAAAAGATATTGCTTATATTTCGAGAGGAGCTAAGCTACTCGGATGTGGAGGTGGTGGAGATACAAAGACTACCCAAAGGCTTCTAGAATCGATCATGAAGGAAGACGATCAAATTAACGTCTTGCAATATGAAGACCTTACAGAACAGGTTGTCGCTACAGTTTGCTTCGCCGGTTCTCCTATCCTTTATGAAGAACAACTTCCTAGAGGCGATGAGGGGCAAATGGTTTTTCAGGAGTATCAATTAAAAACAAACAAAAAAATCGATGCTGTTATTTCGGCTGAGATTGGCGGGATGAATGCGTTAATTCCTCTCGTTGTCGCCTTACAAATGGGGTGTGCTGTCGTTGATGGAGACGGTATGGGACGGGCATTTCCAGAGTTTACAATGACCACCTTTTATATGCACGGCCTTCCGATAAGCCCATTGATTCTATTAACACGGGATGGCAAACAGCATCTGATTGAAGGCGCGGCAAATGATCGGATCGTACGAGACAATCGACAACTTCTAAACATGCACGGGGGATTCGGTCATTTTATTTGTTGTGGAGCAGACGCTAACGTTGTAAAAAATATGATGGTCTCAGGTACATTAAAACTCGCATATCGTCTCGGACGAGCGATGGAACAAGATCAATTGTCAGCAGCAGCAGGTTGGACTGCGGTGGAAGATGAATGGGAAAATTCCATATATGGTAAGCCTACTTTGCTAATCAAGGGGACGGTTGAGTCTGTCGTTCGAACGTTTGATCAAGAACAGATCGTTGGAGAGTTGACGATTATCGGAAAACAACGATTTATTGGAACAACGCTTACAGTTTCTTTTCATAATGAATTTATAGCAGTGAAGAAAGAGGGACAGTATCTTGTTATGGTGCCAGATTTAATTATTATTGTTAACGCAAAAACGTTTTTGCCTTATACGACAAACGAGATTCAGCGTGGAATGTCAGTTCTTATCTATGCCATTCCAGCGCCAAACGTTTTAAGACAAAAGCAAATGATTGATCATGTCGGCCCACAAGCTTACGGATTGGACGTATCCTACGAACCTTTCTTCTAAAAAAGGTAGGTGAACAAGATGAGGATAGGCATTAATGTAGGTAGCACCCAAGTTGATGCTGTCATTCTCTCTAAGCATGGAAAAGTCGTGGCCGCCTCCGAAACGGTGATTCAAGATGATGAGACAGTCTTAGCAATTAAAGAAGCACTTGTTTCACTCATCCGTTATTTGCGCGACACAGATGAAGTAAGAGGGGTGTTTATCGGCGCAACGAGTGAATGCCAAGAAGTCAAACTTGGAAAAGGCCTTGCTAAAACAGGATTGATTCGATTGAACCGATATCAGTCGCAAATTCAACCGTTAATGAAGTGGCCAAAGGCTCTTTCCGATCATGTTGTTTACACTCAGTCCGTTGAAATTGGTGAAGAACTCGATTGGTTTAATTATTTTCAAGAGTCACTTGCTCGCTTAAAAGAAGCCGAAGTGGAAGCGATTGCGGTGGTAGGTGCGTTCTCTCCAATGGATAACTGCTCCGAGCAGCTAGTGAAAGAAAGTCTTAATTATCATCTTCCGTCCATTCCAGTCACGATGTCCCATACGATAGGGAGTATTGGATTTCTTGAACGAGAAAATGCTGCTGTTTTAAATGCGCTGCTTTCAAAGAAAATGAAAAACACACTTAAAGGAGTGAAAGATTTTTTAAGTTCGCTCGGGTTTCACTGTCCTTTATGGGTAACAAGAAACGATGGATGTTTGATGACAATAGAAGAAGCCATTGAATTTCCTGTTTTAACGCTTGGTTCTGATTCGGCAAATAGTTTTCGCGGAGGGGCATTTCTTGCAAAGGAGCGTTCTTGTATAGTGGTTCATGTCAGTGAGGGGATAACGAAAATCGGGACGATGATCCAAGAGAGATTCGAGGAAAGCCATAGCCAAACCTATGTTTTCGGAATTCCGACAAATTTACGAATGCCTCATTCGATCGTTCTACCTTTAGGAGAGGAAAAGCAGGGGGCGCTTGGTCATGATATTCGTCACGGGAATCCTAGCGAAAAGACCTTAAGGGAAGAAGTGCTTATCTCTGAAAGGAAAGGCGTATCGTTAGCTGAAAGGCATGCAGGGTCGTCTGCCAGCAATCTAGAAGACCAACAAGAAATGTGGTCCACGTTAAAGCAGTCAGAGCTTGATCGAGAGGCGATGACACAATATGTGGAGCGAGTGAATGACTCAATTGAGGAGCTTCAAATTTATGACCAAGAATTACCTATTGTTGTTGTAGGCAGTGGGGCGCCATGTATGATGCAGCGGCTGCAAAGTCAAACAAGGGAGGTCGTTGCACCGTTTGGCTATCAAAGGTGCCATGCTGTTGGAGCTTGTCTTGGAATGGTGAGCGCAGAAGTTGATCAAGTGTACCACCTTAAGGATCAAACGAAAGCAGAAGTCATTGAGGAGGCGAAGGAGAAAGCGATAAAAGAAGCAGAACGCAAAGGGGCATTTCCTGACACGATTTCCATCGAACAAGTGGAGGAATATCCGTTTGACTATTTGCAAGGCGAAGTGATTCGGATACGAGTTAAAGCGGTTGGGCAAGTCAAAGACTCATGAATGGAGGAATGAATGTGAACAAACAAAGCGAAGCCCGAAAGATTGATGATTTTGAACGAATGCCGGTTCCAGAAGAACATCGGAAAGGTTGGATTCATCTTTCACTTGTATGGCTCGGGATTGCGATTGCCTTATCGGCTACTGTTCTTGGTGGGACGTTAGGTGGCGGTTTAACACTAGGTCAGGCCATATTAGCGACAATGCTTGGGGCGCTTGTCCTTTCAATCGTTAGTGCATGCTGTAGCGTCGTTGGTGCACGCACCGGTCTTTCAACAGGTCTTGTCTCAAAATTTACCCTCGGTACCTATGGCGCTTATGTTGTTTCGGCTGTTATTGCAATAGCTTTATTCGGTTGGTTTGGAGTTCAGCTCGATTTATTTGGGACAAGCTTTCAACAAGTCATCATGAATGTTTTTGGTTTGAACATTCCTAAAATACTACTTGTCATTATCGGAGGAATTCTCATGACCTCTACGGCCGTCATCGGATACAAGGCGATTGAAAAATTAAGTAAGGCGGCCGTTCCTCTTATGGGTTTACTACTCATCGCTTCGTTATGGCGTGTTCTATCTACACAACAATGGAGCGATGTAGTAAACGCGCCAATGACTGGTGACCCACTGCCGCTCGGGATTGCGATCTCACTCGTGATCGGCTCATTCGCAGTAGGAGCTGTCATTGGACCAGATATCGCTCGGTATGCAAAAACGCCAAAAGATGCGGTTATTGGCTCTTTTTCAGGGTTTCTCGTCGGGTTTAGTGCAGTCTTGATTGTTGCAGCGATTTTAGCTAAGGCAACAGGGGAAGTCGACATTGTGGCGATCATGCTAGGGCTCGGCTGGGGAACGTTCGCCATGCTGATCCTGATTCTTGCCCAATGGACAACGAACGACAACAACTTGTACTCAGCGGCGCTCGGCTTTTCTGTCATTTTTAAAAATATCCCGAAAGCTAAGCTAACCATAGGGGCCGGGATCATCGGTACACTAATGGCCGTGTTTGGAATTTATGATAATTTCATTCCATTTCTCATCTTCCTAAGTGCGCTTATCCCTCCGATTGGCGGTATTTACGTTGCCGATTATCTTTTAAACAAAGGGAAATATTCATTTGCAAATCTTTCGAACATGAAAATGATCAACCCTATAGGTGTCACGACATGGATGATCGCATCACTGTTTGCCTTTATGACCACACCTTCTCCAAATGGCTTCGGTTTCTTTTCCTTTACAAATGCACCTGGGCTTGATGCCTTTATCGTTGCTTTTGTCTTACAGCTAGCCCTCGTAAAGCTATTTGCAAGACAGGAAACCGTTATCGAAACAGGAACACGTCAGGCAAATTCAAATTAAGGAGCGTGTCACGACATGAGATGGTTAGGAAAACAGGAGATTGAAGACATTGCTGTCGGAGCGGCGCTATTAGGAACAGGGGGCGGGGGAGATCCTTACATTGGCAAGCTAATGGCCCTACAAGCGATTGAGGAGTATGGACCTATTCAACTATTAAGTGTGGATGAAATCGAAGATGAAGCGGTTGTTGTCCCATCCGGAATGATGGGAGCCCCTACTGTTATGATCGAAAAAGTGCCAAACGGGGAAGAGGCGATCGCAGCTTTTCAAACGTTGGAACAATATTTAGGGAAAAAAATTTTTGCCACGATGCCCATCGAAGCTGGAGGGATCAATTCATTGTTACCTCTTGCGCTCGCCGCCAGGCTCGGATTGCCAGTCGTCGATGTAGATGGAATGGGACGGGCCTTTCCGGAGCTCCAGATGGTGACGTTTTATCTTGATGGCATTTCAGCCACACCGCTCGTTATTGCTGATGAAAAAGGGAATCATTCGGTTTTAAATACAGTGAACAATATGTGGGCTGAACGGATTGCAAGAGCGGCTACGATCCAGATGGGCGGCTCAGTGATGATGGCGATTTATCCAATGGTCGGAAAACAATTAAAGGAGAGCGGCATTCACCACATTTTAAAGCTTGAGGAAGACATTGGCCGAATCATTCGTGAGGCGAAAGGAACGAACGCTAAGCCTATCGCAGAAGTGTTAAGCCTTGTTGGCGGCTTCGAATTGTTTAAAGGAAAAGTTGTCGACATCAACCGTAAAACAGAAAGTGGGTTTGCCAGAGGAACGGCTCACATTCAAGGATTTGATCTGTATCATGATCAAACATTAGAAATAAAATTTCAAAATGAGCACCTTCTTGCAAAAACGCCTGATCGATTATTATGTGTAACACCTGACCTGATTGCTATCCTTGATTCAGAAACAGGCCTACCGATCACGACTGAGGGATTAAAATATGGAGCGAGATGTGTCGTGATCGGGATTCCGTGTCATCCAAAATGGCGGACGGCCAAAGGCATTGAAACATGTGGGCCTGCCTATTTTGGCTATGATGTGGACTACGTACCTGTTGAGGACTTAGTCAAGGAAGGGGCGCAGACAAAATGACAAGCTACCGAATTGGGATTGATGTAGGTGGTACCCATACAGATGCGGTGTTGTTAGATGAGACCAATCAGGTTATGGCAGAAACGAAAGCACCGACGACGGAAGATGTGAGCCGAGGTATTTATCAGGCGATGAGAGACGTGATTGAATCTGCCCAAGTCGATCGAACCCGGATCGATTATGCCATGCTCGGTACGACTCACTGCACAAATGCAATCGTGGAAAGGAAGCGGTTAAACACAGTTGGGATTATTCGCATTGGTGCTCCTGCAACGCTTGCGGTAAAGCCGCTCATTGGGGTACCTGACGACCTGCGTACCCTGCTAGGGAAGCATGTCTATATTGTAAGTGGCGGACATGAGTTTGACGGACGGGAAATCGCTTCTTTGGATGAGGATCACCTTTATGAGATTGCTCATGAAATTAAAGGGGCTGTCGATTCTGTTGCGATTACGTCTGTCTTTTCTCCTGTTTCAGACAACCATGAAGTGAGGGCAGCGGAAATAATCCGTGAAGTTCTTGGAGAGGCTATCCCTATTTCATTGTCAAAGGAAATTGGCAGCGTAGGTTTATTAGAAAGGGAGAATGCAACCATTTTAAACGCCTCTGTCGTCAATGTGGCGCAGGCAACCGCTGAAGGCTTTGTCGCAGCTTTAAAGGAAGAAGGAATTGAGGCCAACGTTTTCTTTGGTCAAAACGATGGAACGTTAATGTCTGTTGAATACGCGAAGAAATACCCGATTTTAACGATTGCTTGCGGACCGACGAACAGCTTGCGAGGCGCTTCTTTTTTAACAGGAAAAGAGAATGCGATCGTCGTTGATGTCGGCGGGACAACGACCGATATTGGTGTGCTCGCTCAATCTTTTCCACGTGAATCATCCCTCGCTGTAGAAATTGGCGGAGCCCGGACAAATTTTCGTATGCCGGATTTAGTGTCGATCGGTTTAGGTGGAGGGACGATCATCAGAGTGAATGAAACGGACGGGACTTTTACCATTGGTCCAGAAAGCGTGGGCTATCGGCTCCCAGAAAAAGGGCTCGTGTTTGGTGGTGACACATTGACGACAACAGATGTGGTCGTCGCCCTTGGCAGAGCCAATATCGGTGACCGTTCAAAAGTGGCACACTTAGACAAAGAGCTGCTTAGACGAATCTATGACCAAATGGTCGAGATGGTTGAAATGGCGGTCGATCAAATGAAAACGAGTAGTGGGGATGCTCCAGTCATTTTAGTCGGTGGTGGCAGTATTTTATTGCCTGATCAATTACGAGGTGCCTCCGAAGTGATGAAGCCTGAGCATTTAGGTGTTGCGAATGCTATTGGTGCGGCCATTGCTCAAGTAAGTGGACAAATTGAACGAGTGTTTTCCCTTGATGAGCGCGGGCGTGAGCAAACACTTGCGTATGCGAAGGACTTAGCAAGGGAAGAAGCGATAAAAGCAGGGGCAGATCCTAGTGATTTGACGATTGTTGACGTGGAAGATGTTCCGCTCGCTTATTTGCCGGGAAACGCCACGCGAATAAGGGTGAAAGCAGCAGGACCATTAGGGAGTGCATCAGCTGAGCAGTACGAAAAGGGAAACGTCATTCTGTAAGACGTTTGCTTACATCTGCCGCTCTGGCTTTTTCGTTACATTTTAACCCTTGCTAAATTGAATAAAGGAGCTGAAAAGACCTAGGCGCAAATTTTTACATGAGCCAGGTCTTTTTTACACTTAAAAAATGACGTGCTATCAAGGCTATATCCTATTTTGGCAGTTAGAGTAATCAACGGCTAGTCAAACTTGAAATAGGGCTAGCTGTATACCGTTATTTTTGTGAATTCTGTCACAAAAATGCCATGTAGGGTATCTCATTATGGGTGATTTTTCGACAACAATCGATTAAAATAATCGTGTATGACCCATTGGTCAAAGATTATTGAACCATTGTTCGGATGATCGCCCTTGAGGAGGAAAAGGCTTATGACTAAATATGAACTAAATGTGAAACAATTAAAAATACTGAAAACAGAACTTACACGTTTTATGATGTCTTATAAATTTGCTTTACAAGAGCTTAACACAAAGATAGATATCCTAAAGCAGGAATTTCAATACATTCATGATTACAATCCGATTGAGCATGTGTCATCAAGGGTCAAATCACCGGAGAGTATTGTAAGTAAGATTCAACGAAGGGGTAACGACTTTACGCTGGAGTCCATTCGAGAGAATGTTCGTGATATTGCAGGAATTCGTATTACATGTTCGTTCGAATCGGATATTTATACGCTCAGTGAACAATTGATGCAGCAACATGACATTACGGTCATTGAAACGAAAGATTATATTAAAAACCCGAAGCCAAACGGTTACCGCAGTCTCCATTTAATTTTATCGATTCCGATTTTCATGTCTGACCGGGTGCAGGATGTCTATGCAGAAGTACAAATCCGAACGATCGCCATGGATTTCTGGGCAAGCTTAGAACATAAAATTTACTACAAATACAACAAAAATGTGCCTGAGCATTTGTTGAAAGAATTAAAGGATGCAGCAGAATCAGCTGCGCTCTTAGATCAAAAAATGGAGAAGATTCAGCATGAAATGAGTGCCTGGAAGGATCGACAAACCGATGAGGATGAACGCTACGAATTAATCATTGATAATGAAATCTTCAGTCTTCCGAATGAATCGATTTTAGTTAATTTGATGCCCCCGTCTTCATTGCGTGATTAATCCTTCAAATGTTTATGATGAGGAGGAATACTTATGTTACGAAAGCAAGACAAAATGACACTTCATGTGAAAAAAGAGTTTGAGCGAATGCAGCTCCAGCTTGCCCCGATTATTCGTAAAAGCACGATTTATAGCTTCATCTCTATTCCGCTTCTTTCATTTGCCCTATTTAATTTATTCCTCTTTTTGTTTAACGGGGAGTTGCCTATACAGGACTTCACGATTGCGATTGCCATTTTCTGTTTAATGGGTGCATTCGGATTGGCACTTTTTAAAGAGTCGATGCATAAAAACAAAGAATTTATCGACTCCAGTATTACCTATATTAAAGATCGGATCGCCACAAGCTCTTATGTTCCAGACCAGGCAAAGGAACGGTATCTTCATGATATTAAAGAAGATCCGCGGCAAGTATTTTGGGTTTTTCAGCAGTTTCTTGAGCAGGAGGAGCGGATAAAGCGGTTGGATGAGGTTGATGACTAACTAGAGAGAGGGAGAAACATGCGAGAGAAAGAACGATTGATTATCGAACGAGCGATGAGGCTTTTTATTGAAAAAGGCTTTGTCGCAACTTCAATTCAAGAAATTGCTTCAGCATGTGGAATGGCTAAAGGTTCACTATATTCTTATTTTTCATCAAAGGAGGATATCCTTCTAGCAGCGTTACGAATGTACTTTCAAGCCGTTCAGTCAGAGCTGATGTCGTTCCAACAGCTAGGGAAAGATCCGAGGGAGGTTTTTTGCCAGCAGCTTTCTTATCTATTAGACCATATTTCAAGCCACAAGGAATTTGTCGATGATCAGCTGTTGCAACAAAGTGTGAGGATTCCTGAAAAAGTACGAAAATTTTTAATCACAAAGCACTATGAACTTCATGCCTTTTATTTGCATGGGCTTCGAGCGATTTACGGGCATGAGGCAAAGCCGTATATCCATGATTTAGCGATCATGCTAGATGGCATGCTACGATCATATATGAAAATTCTCATTCTCAATGAACAGACATTCTCAAGTGATGATTTAGTCGCATTTCTCTTGAATAGAGTTGATGATCTATATCAAGGTCTATGTGCAAATGAAGAAAAACCGATGATGTCTGAAATTCAAATGCACCGAATTTCCAAAAGGGTTCGTGCTTTCGTAAAAGAGGATGAGGACTCTATTGCCCAGTTAATTCACGGAATGAAGCAAACGCTATCGACTATCCCAAATAGCGATGACGCACTTTTGTCGATCCACGTGATTGAAGAAGAGTTGGAGAATGATTATCCTCGTTATCCCGTCATCAAAGGAATGCTTTCTAACTTAGTGGGAATAAAAGAACTTGAATCGTTCGTAAAAGAATTAAAGCGACAAATGGCATTAAAGTAGTCAAGGGGGGTGTCTCAGAAGCACCTTGAACCATAAAATCGGTTGGACCGCAGTAAACGGTCCAACCGATTTTTGTGTTGATGTGTTTCTTTGGTTTCTTCTTCATCCCCTAGACAAGTAGACAGCTAAAAAAGTTTGGGAGCTAGCGTGCATCAATGCTCATTCGCGCGTTAATTATTTGTGGAGAAAGTTGGATTCTTCATTACTTTATTAAAACACCCAATTGTTGATTAAGAGTTACCTCACCAATTGGCATCCTAATAAAAAGGCTGAATATTGGAAATCACAGGGGCATGATCATGTTGCGTTTGCTCGCTCCATGATTTCTTGGACAATCGAGCTTTTAGCATCTGCGTAGTGTTGCACTTGTCGCCATTCATGCTGAGCAAGTTTGCGTTTAACACGAGCGTAGTTGTCCCGGTCTGAATTGTTGGCCCGTAACCAATCTCGGAAGCGCAACATTCGATCAATCTCGGATGTTCCTTTGCTGAATACGTGTAGGTTGATGTCTGTATCAGGTCCTTTGAAAACACGGTGCTCAAACCAATCAGGTTCACGAATACGTAACGTATAGCCGACTTTCTCTAAGTCGGGAACATAGGTCGTTTCGTCAGCAGAATCAGTCACAACGAGTAGGATATCAATGATGGGCTTGGCACATAGTCCCGGCACTGAAGTTGATCCTACGTGTTCTACTTGTAATGCCTTGTTGCCAAGTACTGAACGTATTCGTTTAGCTTCTCGGTCGAATAGTTTAGGCCAACGTGGATCATATTCCAAGAGAGTAATGGAGGCATTATGAGGCTTAAGCTCTCCAACCGTAACCTCTTGGAGTTCTTCATCAGTTCTAGGCGTTGAATTTGAACTATCCTTCATTGGTGGCATTTAAACGACCTCCTTCATGATTATGTTTTAGAAAGACTTTTGAGGTAACCCCTCCTTTTCTCCATTATACTTAGAAAGTAGTTCACGTAACGACTTTTTTATGAGAGTCACAAGTTGTACAGGCTGTTTGACAGTTGCGTCATGGCCGAACCCGATAAAATAGTAGGAGAAATAGGGAACCTCGCTTTCAGGGAAGGGACCTTCAAGCCAACCTGACCCATCTTGACGAATGTGTAGGTGAGGTTTCAGCCATTGTTCGGCAACACATCGTTGAACGCCGTCTTGCGACAGTTCCACATAGAAATCGAGAACGTTTCTTTCTTGTTTCATATAGGACTGCCAATTCCCTAGATGAACATGCCGAAAGTTTAAAGGGTTGTTTGTTGTTTGCTCGGTTACATATGTGATCCGATCACAGCGAAAAAGACGCATGTCCTCTCGTAAAAAACAATAAGAAGGACAATACCAGAAACCATCTCGTGCATAGACCCCAATCGGTTGGATTTCTCGTTTTGTCTTCTCCTGGCTCGTTTCATATTCGATGGATACTACGTTCTGTTTAATCGCTGCATCAAGCAAGGTTGGCAAATACGGTGTAGCCAATGGTCTCATCGGGGTTTCAAAATCAAACCGATTTTTCAATTGATCGATCCGCTCTTTAACGTCTTCTGGCATGTACGAATAGAACTTATGATTAACAGAGGAAGATTCCGCTTGGAATGGAAGGGCTGAAAAGTGGCGTAGGGCATGGACGGTAAAGAAGATGGCGACCGCTTCTTCCTCTGTAAATGCAATAGGTGGCAGTACTCGCTCATTGAGTACTTCATAACCGCCATGAGGGCCTACCTCTGAATATAAAGGCACTCCAAGCTCACTTAATTCCTGTAAATCTCTTAAAATCGTTCGTGATGAAACACTAAATTCCTCGGCAAGTTCCTTCACTGTAAATCTCCGCTTTCGGTTGATAACCATCATTAGCTCCATGAGGCGTTTCGCTTTTGACATGATGTTCCCACCTTTTCTCCGTAACTATGACAAGTTTTGTCACTATTATATGCTAGACTTTACCTTGTGAACAGAAAAATGTCAGCTTGGTCGCTAAAGGAGGGCGGCTTTATAGAGGCTAAGCACATGTTTCAAAATAAAAGGAGGTCTCAGTATGTATACGAAGGTGACACAATTTTTGCAAGAGTGGAAGGAAGAAGCATCGATAACGGAGAAAGTAATCGCAGCGTTAACAGATGAATCGTTAGATAAACGCTTTTCTGAAAACGGCCGGACGCTTAGAAGGTTGGCTTGGCATATATCACAAACGATACCCGAGTATTTAACGGAGTTTGGTTTTGAACTGGAAGAGGTGGAAATGCCAGCGAATGTTCCAACAAAAGCGAAGGAAATAGCCGATTATTTTCGTATGGCTAGCAAGGCTGTCTCCCGCTCAGCAGAGCAGCGATGGACGGATGAATCGTTATCCTACGTCCAAGATGCCTGGGGGGAACCGTTATCGAAAGCAGAGCTCCTCTCGCTTTTCATTAAGCATATGATTCATCATCGCGGACAGATGACCGTTCTTATGCGGCAAGCGGGGGTAAAGGTTCCTGGCTGTTACGGGCCTTCATTTGAAGAAGGACAAGAGATGGGTTTTATTCCGGAAGTGTAAGACGAAAGGAGACGAACGATGCAGTTAACTCGAGAGCAATTTGATCGCGTGAAAGCGTATGTTATGCGAGAGGCTAGACCGCTCGACAGGCAGTTGTTTCGCTATTATTTTGAAGGTGGGGACAGCGATAAAGTGGCGCGCGAGCTCGCAGCTTTCCAAAATGAAGATGGAGGGTTTGGCCACAGTTTAGAGCCTGATTTTCGCTTAATTGCCTCGTCCTCATTAGCTACGACGGTCGGGATGCAGTATGCTCGTGCGATCGGTTTACCTAGTGAACATCCGATTGTGAAAGGAGCAATTGGTTATTTTCTCAATAAATACGATGAAAAGAAAAAGAAGTGGCAAATGGTCCCGAAAGAGGTAAACAACGTCCCCCATGCTCCGTGGTGGCATTTTGATGAAGGAAACGATTTCCCAGGTGAACACGATTCATGGGCGAACCCAGGGGCAGAAATTGTTGCCTACCTTTACGAACATCGCAGCCTCGTTCCAGCCACTTTTTTAGCGGAAGTAACTGAAAACGCCATGCAAGCCGCCAGAACTGCGCCACTTGAGATGGAGATCCATGATTTTTATTGCTTTGCTCGTTTATTAGACGTCATTCCTGATCCATATAAGACGGAGTTATTCGACAAGCTTAGTTCATCGGTTCGCGTCATAACCGCGCTCGGTCCTTCAGAGTGGGACGATTATGGAGCAAAGCCTTTGCACATCGCACCATCTCCTCATTCTCCCTTTGCGCCGTTACTAGAAAAACAAATTGCTGAGAATCTTGATTATGAAATCAAACAGCTAGGAGAGGAGGGATATTGGCAACCTAATTGGTCTTGGTTCGGTCACTATGAAGACGTTTGGAAACAGGCTGAGATAGAATGGAGAGGCTATTTAACGGTGCACATGCTTAAAGTGTTGCAAAACTATGAAAGAATCGAAACTTCGCAAGATTAGATTACTGTAATGATGTTATGTAAACAAAAGTGAGGAATTCTCTCTTCTTGAGCGAGAGTTTCTCACTCTTTTATGATCCTTCACCTTCAAAAAAATGGAAAAGATAGGAGTGATCCGAGTGTTACACTTATTTTTGTACAACTGGGACGTCCGGAGCAAGTGGTTTGACTGGTGTGAAAACTTATCGTTTGAACAGTTAACGGCCGAGCGAATAGGAGGAGTAGGCTCAATCTTACAAACGCTCTTTCATATCGTCGATGTGGAGCACAGCTGGATTCGAGCGATGAAAGGAGAAAAGGATCTGATTTTAGATTACGAATCAATGAAGTCTCTTACATACATTCGCCAACATTCTGAAGCGTGTCAGCCGGAAATCTATGAATTTTTACAAACATGGACAGATGAGCAGGAGGAGGATCTAGTTGACCCCCGTTGGCTTGAAGGTACTTATCGAAAAGGCGAGATTCTACGTCATGTGATTGCCCACGAAATTCATCATATGGGGCAGCTGTCTGTCTGGGCAAGAGAGCTAGGGCGGGAACCAGTCTCTGCTAATTACATTAATCGGTAAGGAAGGGGGCTTGCGGAACAATCTGTGTTTTTTTCGAATAACCGAAACGAAACATTAGCGGGAGCCGTATATGAAGGGGAGACCGATCAAGGAGTTCTCTTTGGTCATGGATTTGTCTCAAGCGAAAAAAGGAGCCGATAAGATGGGATACATGAAAGATTTACGTAAACGAGTCGGAACAAGGCCGCTTATATTACCAGCATCTGTGGTCATCATTTTAAATGAACAGGATGAAATTTTACTGCAAAAGCGGCTCAATGGACGATGGGGGTTGCCCGGCGGTTTAATGGAGCTCGGTGAAAGCTTTGAAGAAACAGCGAAGCGTGAAATACTTGAGGAAACAGGTTTGACAATCAGAAACATCACCTTCCTTGATGTATTTTCCGGTAAAGATTTATACGTTAAAGTCGATAATGGTGATGAATTTTACGCGGTCACGGCTCTGTTTATGACCCGTGATGTAGCGGGGAGTATTCAAATGGACCCGCGAGAATCGTTGGACCTACAATACATAGCACTTGATCAATTCCCGCCAAATGTCACGAGAACAAGCAGGATTTTCCTCGATCGGTTTATGGAGTTAAAATAACAGGAGCTTTTCCCTGAACCGTTTGTGCGATTTCCTTTATCCTACCTCTACCATTTGATCTCATAATATGATAGGATCATATTGTTGGAAGTTCATTCCTTTCATGAAAATTTGAGGAGGACTTAAAATGGAGAAAGCTCCGCGGAAAAAGCGTCATCATGTGACGCTTCGATTAAATGTGTTATTTTTTGCAATTTTTATCTTATTTTCCTTACTCATTTTGCGCTTAGGTATGGTGCAAATTGTTGAAGGAGACGTCCACAATGCAAACTTGCAACGAACGTCGAATAATGTGGCGCGCATTGACGCCCCGCGCGGTATAATGTTTGATCGGTACGGTCATGTCGTTGTGGATAACCGCTTAGAACTGTCACTAACCTACACGTCTCAAGGGAACACTCGTGATATGGAAGAAATGCTGGATGTGGCTAAAAAGCTAGAAAAAATTATAACGGTTGAAACGGATAAAATTACCGAAAGGGACCGTAAAGATTACTGGCTGCTGACAGCGAGCGAAGAAGATCGCTACGAGCTCGTTACACTTGAAGAGCGAAAGGATCTGCCACAAAAAGAGGAATACGACCTTGAAATCGAGCGGGTTTCCGATGTGCATTTGCAAACATTAACGGAAGAAGATGAACGAATTTTAGCGATTTTCCGTGAGATGAATCAAGGATATGCGATGACTCCGCAACGGATTAAGCGAAACGTCACCGAAGAAGAAGCCCATATGATCGGGGAAATGCTTGATGAATTACCGGGCGTCGACTTGTTGCGTGACGCCTCTAGAGAATATCCTTACGGTGACTCACTCATGGGGGTATTCGGGAAGACCGGGCAAATTCCGCGAGAAAAGTTAAACTATTATTTATCGGTCGGTTATGACCGTTCAGACATCGTCGGAACAAGCTATTTAGAAGAGCAATACGAGGATGTCCTTCGCGGGCAAAAAGCGGAAGTCGAGAGCGTTACAACGATGACGGGTGGACAGGAAGTTGACCGCTTAGTGAATGAACGATTAGGCTCCCGGGGCTATGACTTAGTGCTCTCAATCGATATGGAGATGCAGCAACACTTAGAAGAGATCGTTGAAAAGAAGATTTCAAATAGCCGTCATGGTTTTGTCGATGTCGGCTCAGCCTATGTCGTCATGCTCAATCCGAAAACGGGTGACGTCATCGCCATGACCGGCTATCGTACTGACCGTGGACCGGATCAACTCGGAGTTGTGAACGCGGCCTTTGAAATGGGCTCTTCGATTAAAGGAGCGTCTGTATTAACAGGTTATCATACGGGGGTCGTTTCCCCGGGACAATCGTTGTACGATACGCCGATTCAATTACCAGGTGCTCCTCCAATGGGCTCCTATACAAATATGGGTTGGGTGAACGGACAAACGGCGTTAGAGCGCTCTTCCAACGTTTACATGTTTCGTATCGCCATGGCGCTCGCTGGCTACAATTTAAGTTCTAACTGCTGCTGGAACTTAGAAAAAGGGTATGGCGAAGCACGCTATTACTTCGGGCAGTTCGGTTTAGGCGTTGAGACCGGGATTGATCTCCCTTCCGAATACATCGGGGTTAATGGGGGTATTCAACAAGGGGGGAACTTGCTCCACTTGTTTATCGGGCAGCTCGATACGTACACGACACTACAGCTAGGACAGTACATTGCAACGATTGCCAACGACGGCTACCGGATGCAAACACGGCTCGTCACGGAAATTCGTGAGCCGAGCACGGAAATAGGCAGCCCTGGGGCGCTCGTGCAACAGTTTGAACCGCGGGTGTTAAACCGGATCGATATGAGCGAAGCCCACATTCGTGACGTCCAGCAAGGGTTGCGACGGGTCGCAGTTGGAGGTCGAGGAACGGCGAGAGACAAATTTTCTGGAAAGAGCTATCAGCCAGCGTTGAAAACAGGAACGGCACAGGTGTCGGTTGTCGTCGGTGAAGGGGACAATCGTAGAGTCGTAAAGGGGAACAATCAAGCATTGGTTGGCTATGCTCCATACGACGATCCGGAAGTGGCGTTTGCCATCATCGTACCAAATGCGAGGGTCGATTCAGCACCAGGTGCAGTAAGGGGTATGGCGCAGGATATTGGTAGTGAGATGCTCGATCAATATTTTAAGCTCAAAGAAGAAAGACGCGGGCCAAAGCTTGCAGATGAACCGTTAGTCAATGATGAAGATGATGAGGAAAATGAAGAAAACTAGTGATAGAGTTTAACCGATTTTGCCAGGCTGTTAGGGGCTTCCTAGCAGCCTTTTTTATCGTTTGTTTTTCTACTAGTGATTCGTTTGTTAACGAATGTCCTAAACCCCGAAAGGCTCTCCCAGTAAAAAAGACGGAGAGTTATCCGTAAATGTTTCCATTTAACCTCATGTTTACGTTTTTTTAACATCATTTTTTAACCTGTTTCATAGGATTTTTACAGTCTCGTTGCGAAATAGAGACATAAGCATTTTTGAGCCGGGAAAGGGGGGAGCAGACGAACGGCTATCAATCTTTTGGGGGAGAGGTACAATTGAAAAAAGTAGTTGGGTTGATGATGATGATGTTTCTTTTGATAATTCCAGTTGACGCATTTGCAGGGAAATTCGATCCACCAGGGAACCCTGGTCATTGGTATGCAGGCGACGACCCGGGGAGTATAGACCCTAATAAAGCCCCGATTGTGTTCGTCCATGGTCTCAATAGTTCATCACATACGTGGTGGGATGGAAACGACATGTACGATACCGCACGAGCCAACGGCTACCAAACGGCCTTCGTGGATTTATACCCTGTGAAGGATATGTGGGACAACGGCTCGATGTTAGCCACCATGTTAGAGGAGATTTATCATCACTTCGGTAGAAAGCCTCTCGTATTAGTCACCCATAGCAAAGGGGGGGTTGATTCACAAACAGCTCTAGTTCATTATGGCGCCCATCCTTATGTTTCCAATGTGATCACCTTGTCGACACCCCATCATGGCTCCCAACTCGCTGATCTAGCTTATAGCAGTTGGGCTGGTTGGCTAGCAGAAATTATCGGTGGGAGGAATGATGGGACGTATTCATTGCAAACAGGTCATATGGCGTACTATCGTAGCTTAACAGACTCCCACGCGCATCATCGCACGAATCCAATTTATACATTAGCCGGTACGAGCTGGGGGAGCTTTGGAGGCTCTCTTTACTGGGGTGGTCTTTATTTAAGTCAGTATGGCCAAAATGATGGAGCTGTCACAGTCTCATCCTCTCGGTTACCTTATGCAAGGGAACTTGCCGTCAGTAACTGGGATCATTACAACATCAATAATGGTCGCACGACTTTTCAACATTTTCGTTCTTATTTGACCCCTAATCGTCAGACAGTTTCCACAATGAACGCACAAGCGGAGGTTGATCAACCATTGGCCAGTGCAACAATTTTTCGCGGTGGGGAAGAGCAAGGAGAAGTAAAGGAAGTCGTGACGGTTGAGGATGGTGTCCAAACAATTACATTTGATTATTTATCCGATGCACCGTTGCAAGATGTGACCGTAACGGCTCCTAACGGCGACAAGTATCCTCTCAATCAAGTAGTCGAAGTAGAGGGTGAGTTCGCTGGTGCTTGGCAGCATATAGCAACTGTTACGAACCCACAAGTAGGGGAATGGACGGTGACAGCCAAACATGTGAAAACACATCCGTATCTTCTAACGGTTCAGCTAGAGGGAGGCGTAACCGATCAGCTTGAGATCGAAATCCCTACGGTGACGAATGAAAAAATTAAAACGAAGGGCGCAAAAATAAATAAGCAAAAGTTGAAATACGATGTTCAAGTTGAGTATACGAACCCAGCGAATAAAACCGTTACCCAGAAAGTAAAAGCAAGAGTCACGAAGGACGGCGAACTGTATCTTCCGTTAAACAAAGAAGGCTCTTACACGATCACACTCGATGTTTCTGGGGAGACGACGAACAAGGCGCCTTTTGAGCGAACCATTGTCAAAAATGTTTATGTCGATAAAAACGGAAAATTGTTTCAATAGTCTGTATGAAAAACGTTGGACTTTTCGTCCAGCGTTTTTTACACTTTTAGAAGGTAAAGATTTGAATAGGGAGTTCAAGAGAAATGAGTAAACCAGTTATGCATGTAAGTTTAGTGATCGGCCCAAATTGTGAAATGGAATCCTACGCGTTGCGCTCAACATTAGAATATTTTGGCGCGAGGGTGAACGTCCATTGGGTGGGACGGCCAAATGATTTTGTTGATGTATTATCAGGCGTTGATCGGGAGCAGCAAGTAGACTATTTACTGTTAAATTTTCATGGTGATGAGGGAAGGTTTTGTCTTCCGGTGCTTAGTGAGGACATCTATGAGCCCGGTGAGCCGAAAGGGGAATTTTTCAGTGCCGATGATGTGATTCGGTCTGCAAGTGTAAAAGGTGTCAAGGTGTTGGCCACTGGTTGCACCCTAGGAGTAGAACGGTTAGCCGAGTCGTTTCTTCAGTGTGGTTGCCCGTCGTTTATCGGTCCTATTGATTATATTGATGGCAATGCCAATCTAATGTTTGTGACACGGTTTATGTACGAGCTGATCACGAACGGGAAAAGGGAGCAAGAAGCGTTTACGATCGCGGCTGCGATGGATCAAGAGACCTCCTTATATAGGCGCTACACGGCTGAGGGATAAGGCCCCTTTTCGAGCGGCTGTATACTGGTGTTTCACCAAAGGCTAATAAACGTAAAGAGACGCGGTAGGATGGGAGAGACTAAAGAAGAGGTGGTAGAATTGCAACCGAGACTGGTGATTGCAGGGACTCATAGTGGAGTCGGGAAAACAACTGTTACGTTAGGATTAATGGCGGCATTTGTTGAAAAAGGAAACATCGTCCAAGGGTTTAAATGTGGCCCTGATTATATCGATCCGAGCTACCATCGTGCGGTGACAAAGCGTGCATCGCGAAATTTAGATAGCTGGATGGTGAGCGAGGACGTCGTGAATGATATTTTTATTGAAGGCTGTAATGGAGCGGATTTGTCGATTATTGAAGGAGTCATGGGGTTCTATGATGGCAAAGCCTCCACAAGTGATAAAGGAAGTACAGCGGATATTTCCCTTCTTTTGCAGGCGCCGGTTCTGCTCGTTGTCGACATTAGTGGGATGGCTCGGAGTGCAGCTGCGGTCGTCAAAGGCTTCCAACAATTAAATGAGAAGGTGAAGATCGCTGGCGTCATTCTCAACGGGGCAGGAAGTGAGAGACATGCGGAAATGTGCAGTGAAGCGATTAAGGAAGCGTGTGGAATTCCCGCTTTAGGCTACTTGAAAAAAGGGGACGTTCCATCGATCCCAGAACGGCATTTAGGGCTCGTTCCTGCCCTTGAGCGTGGAGAGCATGATTCGCTTTTTTCACAGTTAGCGGCAGTTGTTTCAAGGCAATTTGATCTTGAACGAATCGAGCGGCTGGCTTTGGAAACATCTGCCCTTTCAAGGCGAACGAACCTGTTTCAACAAACGAAACGCCCATCAGTTGTGAAAATTGCGGTCGCTTATGATGCGGCTTTTCATTTTTACTATGAGGAAAATTTCACATTGCTCAGGCAAGCTGGTGCTGAGCTTGTTTATTTTAGCCCCCTTCGCGGTGAAGATTTGCCGAGTCATTGTGATGGTTTGTATTTAGGCGGCGGCTTTCCAGAAGAGTTTGCAGATGAGCTCTCTCAATGGATAAAAGACCATCCCCAGCTTAAAAAGCGAGTCCAAAGCGGACTGCCTACATTAGCCGAATGTGGTGGCTATATGTTTTTAGGCGAACAGCTGACCACGACTAAAGGAAAAACAGTTGAGATGGCTGGTGTCATTCCAATGGTCGTTCAAATGGAGAACAAGCTCGTTTCCCTCGGCTATCGAGATGTAACCCCATTAGACGATTCGTTTTTACTTTCGAAAGGACAACAAATTCGTGGACATGAGTTCCATTATTCAAAAGCAGTTTACACGGAAACAGAAAGGCCGGCTTATTTTGTGAAAGGATTGTTTGGGGAAGGGAAGGAAGGCTACATGTCTGATCATTTACTTGCTGGCTACACCCATCTACATTTTGCTTCCGAACCAGCTGTTGCTACGCAATGGGTAAAAGCCTGTGAGGTGTACAAAAATCGGCGTTTACATAGGGGCCAAGTAAGTCAATAACGAACTTTACGAGATCAACCGTCCTTTTTTCAGTAAGTTTCTTCCGTCCAATGTGGATAGATGCCCAAACATTCAGGGCATCAACCTAATAGGATACTAAGGAACATAGGAAAAAGGAGCGAAGAGAATGAGCGAGAATGAACGACATCAAGAAGAAAACGAGCAGGAAGGAGAAACCTTTCAAGAGCAAGCAACATCGGTTGATCCGTGGAACGAGATCATGTTTGGCGGTACGATGGAAGAACCGGCACCACAGACAGAGGAGACTCCAGTCCAAGAACGTTCGAGTGAAGCTGAAGATGAGTGGTATGGGTTTATGTTCGGAAGACGGTCAGAAAATATAGAGCAGGAAGCTCCCATCCCCGATCCGTGGCTCGGCTTTTTGTTTGGCATGCCGGCTGTTGTAGAAGAGGAACAGGAGGAATAGCTGACGAGAAATCCTTCAGATAACTGGAGGATTTTTTCGCATGACGCTAGGACATGAAATTCAGCCTTGACATGGGGAAGTTTCCAAACTATGCTATAAATGTGTGTTGCCTACAGGATGTAGGCCCTAGCATTGCGTTTTGATCAGCTTACCATTTTGAGAAGCCAATTTTCAAAACGTAACAATGATAAGGAAAGGATCGGTACTTTGCCAATGAAGCAGTAATCCTACACTTCAGACAATCGTCATAAAAGAACAGATGATTTTGTCTAGATAGGATTAGTCTGCCATTTTTAGGGTACTGGTTCATCCTTTTACGGTTAAGAAGTGATTGCAGAAGCGCGAGTAAAGACGATTTTGTGCACTATTTAGGCACATGCTCCTTCCGGCGTTTTTTGCGATGATTTAAGGATGTTATTAGCCCGATCGGATTAATCCTCTCTAGCAACGCAGGGAGGGTTTTTTATGTTGTTATTAGAAGCAAAACAACTCGAGAAAACATATGGGGATCGCCAGGTGATACAGGCGGAAGAGCTCTTCGTCTACGAAGGGGACCGAATTGGAGTGGTCGGGAAAAACGGGGAAGGAAAATCGACCTTGCTCAAAATGTTGGCTGGCGTGCTAGCTTCAGATGGCTCTGGCTTTGTGAAGGCTTATGGAGACATCGCCTATATCCCCCAGCTTGAGGATCGTGATGCGAGCCTCGATGGACGAGTGAAAAAGCAGTGGAATGTTTCTCAGGCTTCAAACGAAAGGATGAGCGGTGGGGAACAAACGAGAAAAAAGATTGCCCAAGCCCTTTCCACATCGGCAAAGATACTCATTGCAGACGAGCCAACAAGTCACCTCGATTTGAAAGGAATTGAAAAGCTAGAAGCTGAGCTTATTCATTTTCCAGGAGCCCTCATTCTCATTTCTCATGATCGTGAGCTATTAAATCGTGTCTGTACGTCGGTATGGGAAGTGGAATCTGGCGAAGTGAATCAATATGACGGAAATGTGGATGCCTATTTACAGCAAAAGGAGCACGAGCGCGAGAGGCAACAATTTGAATATGTACAGTTTCAGAAAGAGAAAAAGCGACTCGAGGAGGCGGCAAGGAAACAGAGCGAAACATCGAAATCGCTCCGCAAGGCACCGAAACGGATGGGCAACTCAGAAGCCAGGCTTCATAAGCGAAGTGTCGGTCAAAAGAAGGCGAAGCTTGACAACCGAGCCAAGGCCATTCGCAGCCGAATCGAGCAATTAGACGTGAAGGAAAAACCGAAAGAGGCCAAACCGATTCAGTTCGATGTCCAAACGTTTCAGGCGATGCATAGCAAGACGGTCCTTTCATTCGAAAATGTCACGATTCAAGTTGGAGAATCGTTGCTAGTCTCACGTATCTCTGGATCCATTCAACCGGGAGATAAGCTAGCGATCACAGGTCCGAATGGCGCAGGAAAGACGACGCTTCTTCATCTGATTGAAAAGGCAAACGCACCAGGTATAAAACTTGCCAGACCAGCCGTTTTGGCAACATTTCATCAACGGCTCGAACAATTAGACGAGGAGCGCTCGATCCTAGAAAATGTGTCTGACTCAAGTGCTTATGAGGAAACGTTTGTACGGACGGTTTTAGCTCGGCTACTGTTTAGGGAGGAAGAAGTCCATAAAAAGGTCGGTGTCCTTAGCGGTGGTGAGCGGATGAAGGTGGCGCTAGCCAACGTTTTATTAAGCCAGGCAAATGTTCTCCTTTTAGATGAACCGACCAATTATTTAGATCTCCAGTCAAGGCAAGCCCTTGTGGATGTACTGCAAGCCTATCCCGGTACCGTCGTATTTGTGACCCATGATCGGCATCTCCTCCAATCGGTTGCCACCCATGTTCTTCCTTTAGAGAAAGGGGTGATTACTGAGGTAGGGAGAAGAACGACTGCACCTGTAATGAAAAAGGACGAGGAGCTCTTAACGATTGAAATCGAGTTAACGGAAACGATTAGCAAGCTATCAATTACTACTGATGAAGCAGAAAAAGATGCGCTTGAGAAACGATATGAGCAGTTGCTTGAGAAAAAAAGATCTCTTGCAAAGCGAAGCTAGGGAGAATTCTTGAACCAACCACGTGATGATACGTGGTTGGTTTTTACGTTGTCAGTGGGATTAAGTGGACAGATCGCTTTTGGTATAGCTTCCAAAATGTAGCGAATAATAGTCGAAAGAAATGTAAAAAAGGGGTAGCTTCGATGCTGAAAAAGTGGTTTTTTCGGTCTAAACGGAAGCGGAAACAAAAAGAGGTTGTTCATGAGGTGGGATTTCAAGCAGATAAGCGACCACTTCAAAAAAACTTAGACGAAATGATTCACAGCATTCGTCATGAGCTCGGAGATTGTCCGGACCTTGTGGTACGCATGTTTCATGTTGGCCACAAGCAAATAAGACGAGTTGCGGCGATTTACATAGAGGGCATTATAGATGAGGAAAAGGTAAATGATTTTGTCGCTCGTTCCTTGCTGCTTGAATCTGTAGAAGCTGATGCTCCGCGAGGAAAAGGCTCTACCACGAGTCAAGTAAAGTGGATATACAATATGATTTGGAAGCGAGCGCTAACAGTCGGCGATGTAAAAGACATTAATGAATGGAATGGGATGATCTATTGCATTTTATCTGGGGATGTCGTCATTTTGATTGACGGCTGTGCCACAGCGATCGTCGGGAGCACGAGAGGCGGAGAAACGAGAAGCATCTCGGAACCGAAAACCGAGGTAAACATTCGGGGGCCACTTGACAGCTTTACGGAATCGATCGGAACTAATACATCGCTCATCCGCAGGCGGTTAAAAAGCCCAAATTTGCGCTTGGAACGGATGCGCGTCGGAAAAATTTCGCAGACAGAAATTTCTCTCATTTATTTAAAAGGAATTGCGGAAGATCGATTGGTTGCTGAAATCAAACAACGATTAAATGATATTCAAATTGATGCCATTCTCGAATCAGGAAATCTTGAGGAATTAGTGCAAGATGAAACGTTTACACCATTTCCGACGGTGTTCAACACAGAGCGCCCAGATGTAGCGGTTGGTAACTTACTTGAGGGACGAATTGCTCTACTTGTTGATGGGACACCTAATACTCTCATCTTGCCGACGACATTCTCGCAGTTCTTCAAAGCAGCAGAAGATTATTACCAGCGATTTGACTTTGCGGTTTTTATGCGACTGATTCGCTATTTTAGCTTTTTTACCCTTTTGCTTCTTCCATCTATTTATATCTCGGTGACCGCTTACCATCATGAAATGATTCCAACACCGCTAGCGATCAATTTAGTCGCTCAGCGTGAAGGGGTTCCGTTCCCGGTTGTGTTCGAAGCTTTACTAATGGAAGTGGCCTTCGAAACGATGCGAGAAGCGGGTACTCGCATGCCGCGAGCGGTTGGTCAAGCCGTCTCGATCGTCGGGGCCGTTGTGCTCGGTCAAGCGGCAGTTGAAGCGGGGATTGTAACGGCGATGATGGTTATTATTGTGGCATTCACGGGAATTGCTAGCTTCACAATGCCTGGCTTCACCTTGGCGACTTCGGCGCGGTTGATTCGTTTTCCGATGATGCTAGCGGCAGCGACTCTTGGATTTTATGGCGTGATTATGGGTGTCATTTTACTCGTGGCCCACATGTCGAGCTTGCGGTCTTTTGGTATTCCATATTTGTCTCCGTTTGCGCCATTCGGTTTCAAGCATCAGAAGGATACGATTTGGCGTATTCCTTTCAAGAAACCTACAACCCGTCCAGATATGAAAAATTCGGTTCATCATGATGTAAGTTCTTCTTCGAGTCAAAGTTCACAAAAATAGAAAGGAGGAATCGTGTGAAGCGAGTAAAGGGAGTGATGCTCATCATTCTGTCCCTTATAGCCCTTACTGGGTGTTGGGACTACCGGGAATTAAATGAACTCGCATTTGTCCTTGCAATGGGGGTAGATAAAATACCAGATACAGGTGAATATCGTTTTTCGTTTCAACTGGTAAACGCCCAAGAAATTGCCGGTGAGGCGGGAAAGAAAGCGCCCGTTGTTATATACAGCGGAAAGGGAGACACGTTATTTGAGGCCGTCCGGGAAGCGTCAGAAAAGTCACCGCGGCGAATTAATTTTGAACATGTCCGTGATTTTATCATTGGTGAGGAATTAGCGAAGGAAGGGATTGAAGACGTATTTGAATTAATTGAACGGGATGCTGAACCGAGAATGACGACCCGGGTTTTTATCGCGAGAGGCATTGACGCAGAGACGATGTTGAAGACACGGACAACAGTCGAAATGATCCCGGCAAACTCGATCCTCGGAAAGTTAAAAATCTCATCACATGTGCTAGGTGAAGCCTATGAGGTTCAGATCGATGATGTCATTCGCGGGCTGCTAGTCAAAGGCGGCGGTCCTGTCATAAGCGGGATTGACCATCTAGGCGATCCAGAAACAGGCCAGAAACGAATCAATGTGGACAATTCCGATCCGCCAGCACAGATGCATGTGAGTGGGATGGCTCTTTTCAAAGACGCCAAATTAGTCGGGTGGGTCAACAATGAGGAAGCCAAAGGGCTTTCTTGGATTAACCATGAAATGCAAAGTACAATTATAAACCTAGACTGCGGAAAAAAGAAAGATGCGATCGCAATTGAACTTCTTCGTACCCGTACAAGAAAGGTAGGAGAGATACGCAATGGTCAACCAGTCGTCAAAGTGACCATTGAGCAGATCGGTGTTGTGGGTGAAGCATTGTGCCCGATCGACCTAAGCAAATCGGAAGAAATTCGTAAGTTAGAACGCCAATTGGAAGAAGAAACGAGCAATCACGTAAAAGTGATGGTTGACAAAGCGAAGGAGCTTGAGACCGATGTCCTTGGCTTTGGTGAAGCGATTCTTCGCGCAGACCCTAAGACATGGCAACAAATGGAGAAAGAGTGGGATAAAATTTTCCCTACGATTGAAGTAGAAGTGAATGTAGAATCGGCCCTTAGACGAACAGGACAAGTGTCAAAGCCTTATTTATTAGAAATGGAATAGGTGACAAGGAAGGGTGGTGGGGTAAAGTGGAAAATGCAAAAATTAGTCCAGGCCAATTGTTTGCCTTGCTCGTCCTCTTTAATTTAGGAACCGCAATTCTTCGTGTTCTCGCCATTGATGCCGAAAAAGATGCGTGGCTTGCGATCCTATTAGGAGCGATTGGAGGACTTTTCCTTTTTTACATCTATGTTTCCCTTTATCGCCAGTACCCTAACCTGCCGCTAACCGGGTATATGAGGGCGATTCTTGGGAAATGGATCGGTTGGCCGCTCGGTTTAATTTACGTTCTATTTTTTATTCATGGAGCGGCCCGCGACTTGCGAGAAGGAGGAGATTTGCTAGCGGCATCAGTACTAGATCAAACACCGCTTATTGTCCTTAATATCGTAATGATCTTTTCGATTGCGTATGTCTTGAATAAAGGGTTTGAAGTATTAGCTAGAACGGCACAAATCTTCTTTTCGATTTTTCTCATTTTCGCAGCGATTAGTGGACTCCTCTTATATTTTTCAGGAGTCATTGATATCAACCGCTTGCTCCCAGTCTTGGCGAAAGGGTGGGAGCCTGTGATTGAGACGACGTTAAAGCAGACGTTTCAGTTTCCCCACGAGGAAGTTATTTGTTTTGCCATGGTGCTCCCTTATTTAGCCAATAGGAAGAAAGGTATACGGGCTGGTTATTTGGCCGTCATTGTCAGTGTGCTGATTCTTGCTTACTCGACAGCGATGAATGTGGCAGTGCTCGGTGTGGATATTTCCGCACGGGCCGTGTTCCCTTTATTGCATACGATCAGCTTGATTAACATTGGAGAATTCATCCAACGGCTCGATGTATTTGTCGTGTTAACGCTCATCCTTGGTGATTTTTATAAAACGGCCATTTTTTATTATGCCGGTGTCATTGCTGCTGCCGATGTTTTTCAATTTCAAGATCATAAAAAGCTTGTCAACTATGTTGGGCTCATCATTTTGTTTATTTCAATGATGCTGACAGGTAATTTCGCCGAGCAAATTGAAGAAGGGAACGTTTTGTTGTACACCTTCTTTTTAGCATTCGGTGGAATTATTCCTTTTATTTTGTATGTGGTGGCTAAGCTACGGAAAACTTTTAGTTCTGCACGCACATAAACGAAGAAAGCGATAAGACGGAAAGGTGGTGAGAACGGTGGGAGATATCAAAATAAGCCCAGGCCAACTATTTGCTTTAATTTTCTTGTTCAATATGGGTACAGCGTTAGTTGTCAGTTTAGGGATTATGGCAGAGAAGGACGCGTGGCTCGCGATTTTATTCGGAACGGTCACTGGTCTCCTTTTGTTTTTCGTTTACGTTGCTCTTTACCGACAGTATCCGAAACTCCCCCTTTCCGGCTACATTATCGAGATTTTAGGTAAGCCGATTGGCTGGCCGTTAGCCTTACTTTATGCAATTTTTTTCATTTATGGGGCGGCGCGAGATGTCAGGGATGGTGGTGTGCTCCTCGTTATCTCGGTATTGGATCAAACACCGCTGATTGTCATCAATGCCGTTATGACATTGTCTGTTGCGTACGTTTTAAATAAAGGGATTGAAGTGCTAGGGAGAACAGCTCTTATCTTTTTAGGTATTTTGGTTCTTAGTGGTGTGGCAAGTAACCTGCTATTGTTCGTTTCTGGAGTGGTTGACTTTACCCGTCTATTACCTGTGTTGGAGAGAGGCTGGGAGCCAGTGTTAGAAACGACACTCACCCATACGTATGAATTTCCGTTCAACGAAGTTATTTGTTTTACGATGGTCTTGCCATTGTTAAGCGAGATGAAACGGGGGATTCGATACGGTGTCATCGCGACACTCTTGAGCGGATTTGTTCTTAGCTTAACGACAGTGATGAATATTGCTGCACTTGGAATCGGTATTGCAGGCAGGGCAACGTTCCCTTTACTGCACACGATCAGTCTGGTGAATATCGGTGAGTTCATTCAGCGGTTGGATTTACTAGTCGTCCTCTCACTAATTATTGGAGATTTCTTTAAAATTGCGCTGTTTTACTATGCAGGGGTAAAAACGGCGGCGGATTTGTTTCAAATAAGTGACCACCGTAAGCTGATTTATCCTGTGGGGTTGATTATTCTGTTCGTCTCGATAATGATTGCGGGGAATTTTGCAGAACATATAGAAGAAGGGAACTTCGCACTGATTTCTGTTTTTCTTATCTTTGGCTCAGGCCTTCCGATCCTTATGTTGATCGTAAGCACGGTAAAGGGGAAATTTAGATTCAATTCCTCCTAGCGAAAAGGCATTTTATCGCCACTTTTGAGCAAAATGAATCACAACTGGCTTTAAAAATACGTAAAGGGTAATAAGGGTCACAATGACAACTTCTTCGACCATTAAAGCCCTGAACGTCATAATAATATTGCGAAACGAAACCGATAAAGGGATCGATACGAGCAGGTCCATGGCGATCACCATAAGGACACTAAGGAAAAAAAGCAGTAAAAAAAGAAAAAATGTGCGCATATTCAAAGCCCTCCCAATCATTGTCAAAGCTTCTTTCCTTAGTATGATTCTTTTCTGATGATCTCATTACAGGTGAGATGACTGGAGGGGAAAATCAAGTGATGCTGAGCATTTTCGCTGTTGCTCAGTGAGAGATATGCTAAGATTATGCCATGTGATAAGAAAGTAGGTGCGACTATGCAAATTGACATATGGTCAGATTTTGTTTGTCCGTTTTGCTATATTGGCAAGCGTCGGTTGGAACAAGCGATTGGGCAACTCGCAGACAGTGAGCAGCAAATGATTGATGTTGTGTTCCGCAGCTTTGAACTTGATCCGAATGCTCCGCGAGAGAATCAAGTAACTGTATATGAGAGCTTAGCAAGGAAATATGGCATGTCCATTGAAAAAGCGAAGGAGATGACAGAACAAGTCAAGATACAAGCAGCAACCGTGGACTTGGCGTTTCAATTTGAACAAGCGAAAGAAACAAATACGTTCGATGCTCACCGGCTTGCTAAATTTGCAGATACCAAAGGTAAAGGAAAGGCGATGACGGAGCGGTTGATGAGTGCTTATTTTTGCGAATCACTCCCGATTGATAACCACGAAACGCTTGTGAAGATAGCAGGTGAAGTGGGTCTCGATACGAGTGAAACACATGCCGTGTTAAAAAGTGAAGCCTTTTCCGATCAAGTACGTAGCGAGGAAGCAAAGGCCCAGTCGCTGCAAGTCCGTGGCGTCCCGTATTTTGTCATCAACGACAAATACGCCCTGTCTGGTGCCCAACCCACGGACGTATTTGTCCGAGCCCTAAAGCAAGTGTTAGACGAAGAAAAGCAGGAGTTGAAACCACTAGCAAATGAAGGGGAACAAGGGGCTGCATGTAGTGATGGCAGCTGTAAGATCCCTAATGAATCGTAAATGATTGTGACAGAAGATTGAAAGATGAAAAGGTTCTTCTAAATACTAGACTTCGTTCATAGATTTAGGACAAGTCTAGTTTTTGGAGGGGCCTATGTTTTTTGTTACGAGTTATTCCATCAGTGTTAAACGCTTAGTCACATTCATCGTTGCAACGATGGCACTCATGATGGTCCTTGTCTCCTTCCTCGTATCGAACACTTATTTCCATTCACAAAAAGTCCATAGAGGAATGGAGCTTGTTACAAGTGAAATGCTCCTGTCGATGATGGGAACAGAAAATCCGTATTTTACAACGGCTTTGCCGGAAGGGTATGAACCCCCTTCTATGGCAACGATCTCGTTTGAAATGGCGACAAGCATTGAAATGGGGGACATTCGTTCACTGCTCGGACGAGAGTTGCCTGGTTTAGCTCTTTTTGATACACGTATTATCGTTGCAGGGGAAGGGACAAATCTTTCGAACATGCCTTTCGAATCACCGCCACCGATGGAAGTGTTGTTGGAAGAACGAGAAGCGGTCATGGAGTCTTCAGATGAAGAAGAAGCTGATACTGAATCTACACCAGATACAGAGCGGCAAACGGACAGCACACGTGTGTTTATCCATCATACCCATAGCTGGGAATCGTTTTTGCCTCATTTGCCAGGTGTGGAAAACCCAAATCAAGCGACGCACAATGAGATGAATATTATTAAGGTGGGTGAACGCTTAGGGGATGCCCTTGAAAAACACGGAATTCAGGCAGCTGTCGACAAAACCGATATGACCGCATTGCTTCATGAGCGCAATGTTCGTCCGAGTCGGGCGTATGAAGTATCACGAGAAATTGTTCAAGAAGCGATTAAGGAACACGATGACCTCTCATTTATTTTTGATCTTCACCGAGACTCCGTACGAAGGGATGATACAACGGTTACTATTAATGGGAAAGAATATGCGCAAGTGTTGTTTGTCATCGGTGAATCCCATCCTGATTATGAGAAAAATTTAGAGCTTGCGACAAAACTGCATGAAAAAGTGGAAGAAAAATATCCAGGACTCAGTCGCGGTGTGTTTGGTCGGGATCGCTCAAGCGGAAATGGCGTCTACAATCAAGATCTCTCTGACCAATCGATCTTAATTGAATTTGGCGGTGTCGATAACCATATTGACGAGCTAAATCGTAGCGCCGACGCATTTGCCGAAGTGTTTGCTGATTATTTTTGGACATTGGAAGATGGATAAAAAGATGTAAAGAGTCTTGGACAAAAGGATTTTAGTCAAAGTATAATCCGAACTATGATTCAAAGCCTTAGGTAGAAAATGTAAGTAGAGAGAATGATCTCAAACGACAAAACTATTATTTACACTTTAATTAGCTATTAAAGTTTAAGGTTGCTGATTGAAGAGAAGGTAACTGACAATAAAGCCATTTTTAATGATGGAACGAAGGTGGAAGCCAACGTTAATAAGTTCACGGCCATAAACGCCGATCAAACAACAGACGATCCTCAGACAGAAAAAAGGTTCAGATCATTTTATTTTGATGATCCGAACCTTTTTCTTACGTTTGGCTAGTTATGTCCCGAGCTCCACTCAAAAAATCATTTTTTGAACATTCGTCATGGACGTAGTCTAACCCCTTTAGACGCCTAGGTGGACAACCACCTGTTTCACATCAAGGATAGGGTGGAGGATGACAGAGCCATCGCTAATTTCAAAGTCAGCTCCCTCAACGCTAGACACCTCTGTGACATCGTGTAAATGTACGGTCCAAGGCTTGCTTCCATCAGATATATCAAATGTGACTGTAGTGGTGGAGCGAGTCGCAGATAAAGTGAGTGCTTCCTCTCCCTCTACTGTATAGATGGATGTTGTCGCGTAATTTTCAAGGGCAAACACGTGGAATGCCACATTGTGTGTATAGTCATAGTCTGGACGGTCATCCACCGAGCCGATCGGAACGATCGAATTTGGGCGAACGAGTAAAGGGATGCTCAGATGGTCGTGATGCTCTTTCTTCCAGCTACCACCTTCCACAGTTTTGCCTGTTAAGAGATTTGTCCAACGACCATCAGGAACGTAGTAATGAGCGAGCCCTTCTTCATTGAAGATCGGAGCCACAAGCAACTGATCCCCGAGCATGTATTGGCGATCTAAAAACGCACACGTCGGATCGTCTTGGAATTCTAACACCATCGCACGCATGAGTGGGAGCCCGGTCGTTCTTGCTTCACATGCTTTCGCATAAAGGTATGGCATGAGGCGACATTTCCATTTTGTAAACTGACGAAGAACATCGGTGGCTTCCTCATCATAAACCCACGGGACTCGATACGATTTATTTCCATGCAGACGACTATGGCTCGATAATAAACCAAAGGCGGTCCAGCGCTTATAAAGGTCAGCAGTGGATTGGCTTTCAAAGCCGCCAATGTCGTGACTCCAGTAGCCAAAACCAGACATACCGAGAGATAATCCCCCTCGTAAGCTTTCCGCCATAGACGAGTAAGTTGCGGCACAATCTCCACCCCAGTGAACAGGGAATTGTTGACTGCCAGCCGTGGCCGATCGAGCAAATAAGACGGCTTCATGATTACCCTTTACTTGTTTCAAGACGTCAAACACCGTTTGATTATAGAGGAACGTGTAGTAATTATGCATTTTTTCTGGGTCAGAGCCATCGTGATACACGACATCGGTCGGTATCCGTTCACCGAAATCGGTTTTAAAACAATCAACGCCCATTTCTAGAAGCCTGCGAAGGTGGTCCTGATACCAAATCCGAGCGTCAGGGTTCGTAAAGTCAACCACGCCCATCCCTGGTTGCCATAAATCCCATTGCCATACATCACCGTTTTCTTTTTTCAGTAAGTATCCATTTGCAGCCGCTTCTTGAAACAGCGGAGAGCGTTGCGCAATATAAGGGTTGATCCAGACAGATAGCTTCAAGCCTTTTTCTTTTAAGCGCTGTAGCATTTTTTCTGGCTCTGGAAATACCCGCCGATCCCATTCAAAATTACACCATTCAAATTCCTTCATCCAGAAGCAATCAAAATGAAACACGTGAACAGGCAAGTCGCGTTCATTCATCCCATCAATAAATTGGGTGACAGTCGCTTCATCATAGTTCGTTGTAAACGATGTGGACAGCCAAAGACCGAACGACCAGGCCGGCGGCAATGCTGGTTTTCCCGTTAAATCGGTGTAGCTTTCAATGACTTTTTTCATCGACGGCCCAGCCATCACATAGTAATCAAGGCGATGACCTTCGACGCTAAACTGAGACTTCGACACACTTTCAGATCCTACTTCGAACGACACCCACTCCGGATGGTTCACGAACACGCCGTACCCTTTGTTAGAAAGATAAAAGGGAACATTTTTATACGATTGCTCCGTGTTCGTACCGCCATCTTTATTCCAAATGTCGACGACTTGACCGTTTCGAATCAAAGGTGTAAACCGTTCGCCTAAAGCATAAATCATTTCATCTGGCTGGAGACTAAGCTGCTCACGCATATAAGCCTTTCCGTCCTGAGCGAGAATGTGGGCGATGCTTTTTGAACCACTCGATGTGATCGTTTTTCCTTGATAGGAAAAGGTAATGAGCCAATCACCTTCTTTATGGACGGTGACGGATAGGTCGCCACTTGTGAGGATTGCCGTCGTCTCCGTTTCTGTAAAACTTGCTTGATGCTTGTGATCATGTTTGGTAGTAAAAACCGGACCTCGTTTTCTCCCTCCTTTATGATGATCGATTTGCACGCGGATCATCTCTCGCCTAGGGGCGGAAAAAGTGATCTCCAGTAACGGGGTATCAAGCTGTCCATACCGATCCACAATCGGTTTCGGCGAGGCTAGAACCGTCATGGATGCTTCCCCTTGTATGATCTCATGAACTTGAACCGCTCCTATAATTGTATACTCTTGTCGTGTCAGCCACTGACCATCTGAAAATTTCATCCTTTGTTCCCTACCTTTCGAGTTCGTTTTTGTGTATAGAGAAGCTTCTGATCACATCATACTGATCTTTTTAGTAAGAATCTTAAATTTTTCTGCCCTTTTATATAACAATTCTGATAGATTATTAATAAGGAGGTGTGCCTGTGAAAGATGATCAATGGTTGGAAGCAAGAGCACATGGGGACCCTATGTTTCCGTGTAACGTCTATAGGGTCAAAGAGGTGAATGGACAGGTGATTATCCATTGCCATTGGCATCATGAAATGGAATGGATTTATATGGAGGCAGGGGAAGCTGAGTTTCAGATCGGTACCAAGATGACCACGGTAAGAGCAGGGGAAGGACTTTTTATTCCGAGCGGTCACCTGCACGGGGCGTATCCGGTCTCGGACAAACCGTTCTCTTTATATGCTACGGTCGTTCACCCTGACTTTATCAGTAGTTTTGGTTATGATTTAATCCAGAGTCGCTATATAGACCCTTTTAAAGACAGTGAACGAACCGGACCGATAAAACTTTGCCCCACCCACTATTGGATGAGCGATATGCTCACGATGTTGCAGGCGACGATTAGCCAATTTCAGCAAAAAGAAGAGGGCTATGAACTTGTCATTAAAGCAAATCTTCTTCAGATGATGGCGGAATTGGTGAAGCATTTTCCTAGAACTGAGGAACAGAAAACAGGCACACCTCAGCAAATTCGTCAAATAAAAAAAGTGCTTCAATTTATTGATGAACATTATGATGAGAAACTTACGATTAAACAGTTAGCCAATCTCGTTCAAATGAGTGAAGGCCATTTTAGCCGATTTTTTAAATCAATCGTTCGGATGACGGCTGTGGAGTATATTCATACGCAACGATTAAATAAAGCCGCTCGTCTTCTGCGAGAAACGGATCGAACAATTATGGACATTTCCATGTCAGTTGGCTTCGACCATCCTAGCTACTTTATTAAACTGTTTAAGCGACATAAACGTTGTACACCATCTGAGTTTCGCCGCATAGGGCTTCCGACCTTTAGCGAAAATATGAAAACATGAATGGATTTTTTGACTAAATAAAACATGGAATCCGTACATGAAGATTGCTAAACTAAACGTAATTTCGTAAGCGCTTACTTTTTTTGAGAAGGTGACCTTGTGAATTGAGGAAAATTTAACGAAGAGCAGTGGTGGAGAGAGGGGGAATAGTAAAAATGAACGGGCCATTTAGCGGCTTGTACAAACTATCCACGTTTATAACCCGTTTCGCCTATACGAATCTTATTTGGATCTTTTTTAATGCACCGGTCGTCTATTTACTATTACATTTGATCGTCACCGATGCAAAAAACATGAACCATTTGCTCGCGATAACCGCTTGTTTACTTCCATTTGTGTTTTTCCCAGCAACGACTGCTTTGTACGGTGTAGTCCGAAGATGGATTATCAAAGAGAACGATTCCGGTCTGCTTATCACTTTTTGGAGTCTCTATAAAGAAAATTATCGGAAAAGTGTGACAGGAGGGGTTTTTCTCGTCATCTTTTGGGGAGCTTGGCTGGTGAACTATGTTCAGCTCATCCAATCGTTATCCGGTCTCATTCTCATTGTGTACCTGTTGCTTACAGGTCTATTTATTACATGGACTGCTTATTTTTTCTCCTATATCGTCCATTTTGAGCGTGGGGTGATTCCTGCATTAACGAATGCCCTCATGTTGGCGGTCTCTCATCCAATTTCCACAGCAGCCGTTGCGGGCCTTCACATGGCTTTATTCTACTTAAGTCTCGGGCAGCTTTATCTGATCGCAAGCGTAGGCGGCTCTCTCGTTGCCTATTGTGGGTTTTTCTATTTTTACCAGGCCGTTCAAAAAACAATTCGCGTACAACATGTAAGAAAAGAGGCAAAAGGTGAAAAGTCGTACTGATTTTTTTTCAAATTTTAATCGTATGATCGTGCAAATTTTACTTTTACACTAAAGAAAACTTATGTGGAGAGAGGGATCATGATGAAAATATACGCAAGCGATGAGCAGTATAAACAAATGAACGAAGAGCTAGATGAAAGGGTAGAATCGCTTGTCTCTGAACTGACACTAGATGAAAAAATTCGCTTAATGTGCCAATATCAGGAGGCGGTTCCGAGGCTCGGTATTGGGAAGTACAAGCATGGGACAGAAGGGGCTCACGGTGTAGCGTGGCTCGGAAAAGCGACTGTTTTTCCGCAAAACATCGGACTTGGCTGCACATGGAACGAAGAGCTAATGAAAAAAATAGGCGACGTTATAGCCGAAGAAGCTCGGGTTTATTATCAGGAAAATCCTGAACAAAATGGTCTTACCATTTGGGCACCAACCGTTGATATGGAACGGGATCCGAGGTGGGGCAGGACCGAAGAAGCCTATGGAGAGGACCCTTATTTAACAGGGAAACTCACGACCGAGCTCATTAAAGGAATGCAAGGAGATCATCCTTTCTACTTAAAGACGGCTGCAACATTAAAGCATTTTCTCGCAAACAACAATGAAGAAGCAAGAACCGAATGCTCCGTAAGCATTGATCCTAGAAACTTGAGAGAATACTATTTGAAGGCGTTTGAACCTCAAGTGAAAGAAGGGCACGTTCAGTGTGTCATGACCGCCTACAATGCGGTTAACGGAACACTGTGTAACATGAATCCAGATGTCAACGATATTTTGAAAGAGGAGTGGGGACTACAAGGGTTCGTTGTAAGTGATGCTTGTGACGTAGTAGGATCGGTTGATGATCATCAGTTCGTAGAATCGTATGCTGAGGCGGTTGCCCTGTCCATTAAAAACGGAATTGACAATGTGACCGATGATGAGAAAATCATTCACCGCGCGATTGGTGATGCCCTTGAACAAGGCATACTTGGTGAGGAAGATTTAGATCAAGCATTGAAGCGTGTGTTTCGTGTCCGCATCCGTTTAGGTGAGTTTGATGAAGAGAATAAGAACCCCTATGCTACAGTAGCAAAGGAAAAGCTTTGTGCCCCTGAACATAGCCAACTTGCCTTACAAGCAGCTAAAGAAGCAATCGTGCTTTTAAAAAATGACGATCTTCTGCCATTAAGTCCTGAGAAAAAAGTGGCTGTCATCGGCCCTTTAGCAAACGAGATCTATACTGATTGGTACAGCGGGACTCCCCCTTACACAATTTCGCCTCTTGAAGGCATCATGCAAAAGGCAAATGAACCAGTCCTTTATGCTGATGGTTCTGATCGTATCTGCTTACGTGATGCAAAATTAGGCAAAGGTATCGGAATCGATGCAAGCACAAGCCAACTAACGTGTCATGATGGACAAGGGGAAACGTTTATCCACACAGATTGGGGCTGGGGGTGCGAGACCTTGCAATCGCAACAAAATGGAAAGTATGTGACGTTAACGGATGAAGGGGTGCTAGCGGCCAATGCCTTAGAAGTCAAAGGCTGGTTTGTGAAAGAACTGCTGACAATGGAAGAGAATGATCATGAAGTAACGCTTCATACATGGGATCGTCAGCAAGTAAAAAGGGATGAATTCGAACGACTTTCGGTAAATGGAGAGAATGGCTGCTCACTTGTGAAGGACATTGTCGAGCGAGGCATTGATCAGGCGGTTGAAGCGGCGAAGCAAGCAGATACAGCGGTCGTCTTTGTAGGAAATCAGCCATACATCAATGGAAAAGAGTGTGTTGATAGGCCTGACCTTGCGTTACCTCCTGCACAACAGCGACTCATTGAAGAAGTCGTAAAGGTGAACCGAAATACGGTTGTTGTCATCGTTGGTAGTTATCCATTTACGATTCCATGGGTGAAAGAGCACGTGCCTGCCATTATTTACACGGCCCATGGAGGTCAGGAATTTGGCCGAGCGATTTCTGATGTACTATTCGGTGACTATAACCCCGCGGGAAGGCTCAATATGACATGGTATTCATCAGCCGACCAGCTTCCTGATATGATGGACTATGACATGATCAAAGGGAAGCGAACCTATCAATATTTTGAAGGTGACGTTTTGTATTCGTTTGGTCACGGATTGTCCTATGCTCGTTTTTCGTATGACCATTTGCAGATTCAGAAAACGAACGTATTGACCGTTTCAGCGACCATAACGAACACGAGCCATTTGGACGGAGAGGAAGTTGTTCAGCTATATGTTCGTTGCCAGACATCTAGGGTAAAACGACCTCTAAAAACGTTAAAAGGGTTCAAGCGGCTTATGATAAAAAGAGGCGAGCAACAAGTCGTCACATTTACCCTTGAACCAGAAGAGTTAGCGATTTGGGACGTGACGAGGGAGCGTTATTGTGTAGAACAAGGGATGTACACGATCATGCTCGGTCGTTCTTCAAAGGACATTCAGCTTGAGGAAACCATTGAACTCGAAGGTGAAGTGATTCCTGCTCGCCTACTATCGACAAAAGTGAAGGCGCTAAACTACGACGACTATCATAACGTGTTGATCGATCGATGCGTGGAAGGTGGGCAAAGTATACGAGGCTTAGGGGATGGAAGCTGAATCGCCTTTCATGATGTTAATTTGGAGCAGCCAACGAACCTCATAACTGTAAGGGCGGCTAACGAAAACGAGCGAGCAGTGCTTGAAATTAGGGCAGACCGTGTCGATGGTTCTCTTCTTAGTCAATGTCATATTCCTCCAACAGGGGGATTGCAAGCTTGGACGACAGTCACTGCTAATGTAAATGGCGAAACGTCCGAAATCAGAGATCTCTATCTCGTCTTTAAAGGAGAGTTCCAACTTAGCTGGTTTTCGTTTTCATGATGGTAGCCGTAAAGAACTTGATGAGTTTTCATACTTTTCAAGTTCTTTTTCGCATATAAGAGAGCATTTATAAACTGTTGAAAGCGATTGCAGATTAGAGGGGATACTTGTGAAAACGAGAATGTACTCAACGCTCATTCAGACGATCAATGACATGAAATTACGGGATAAGCTAATGTTTATGTTTGTCGCCGTCGTTTTTTTTCCAATGATGATCGTCGGAATCTTTTTAACAAATGAACTCAGAAGCAATGCGATTCAAGATGCGATACAGCAATCCCAAGTTAATGTGGAGCGCGTAAAAGAGCGAACGACGGAAGTGTTGAACGTCCCCGTTTTAATTGCTAACAACCTACAATTCGATGAACGTTTTATCGAGTTAGTCAATCGAGAATATGAAACAACCTATGATGTCGTCAGTGCCTATCGCCAATACAAGAATTTTACCTTTTACCTTCAGTACTATCCAGAAATTCATAATATGAAGTTTTATAGTGAGAATCAGACCTTGATGAACAATTGGGCCATTATCCCAATCGGTCATGAGGGAGGAGAAGAGTGGTTCATGGAGGCAATGACAGACCCTGCTTATAATCGTTGGGTTTATTTAGAAGATGAAACGAAGAAAAACCAAGCCTACTTGAGCATGGTCAGACGGCTTAACTTTTTAAATCACGGTTCTGCTGGTGTATTGGTTATCACGATCGACCCTCGTAAATTGGATCGAATCTTACAACAAGAATCATTTGCTACGATGATTGTCGATGAGCGAAACCGAATTGCAGCGACTAATCAGCGAGAGTATATAGGAAAAGACTTACATGAAGTGATTGATTTTCATGAGATGATTCAGGAGGGACCGGCCATTTACGAAGGAAAAGTGAACGGCGAGCCTTCGCAAATTATTGTGGATTACCTCACGCTACAAATGAGTCAAAGTGAGTTGAAAATCATTTCAATTGTGACGAACGAACACATTATGAAGGATGCCAAACGTCTCAGTATGATGGGGGCTACTGTGACGATGGGTGGGATGGCGGTTGCGGTTATGCTGATCGTTCACTTTTCTTGGTTAATATCCAAGCGCTTATCTCATTTAAGTGAAAGGATTGATCAGGTCGCATCAGGGGATTTGAAAACGAAGATTGTTGTTGACGGAAAGGACGAGATTGGTCAACTTTCCGTGCAATTTAATCAAATGGTAGCGAACGTCCGTAGCCTCATACATCAAGTCCATGAAACAAACAGGCAGAAACGCTTACTTGAAAAAAGCCAAAATGAGATTAAATTAAAAATGCTTGCCAGCCAAATTAATCCGCATTTTCTTTTCAATACCTTAGAATCGATCCGAATGAAATCTCATATGAAAGGGGAAACCGAGATCGCCAAGGTTGTGAAACAGCTAGGAAAATTAATGAGAAAAAGCCTTGATGTAACAGGACACCGCATTCCGTTACGAAATGAGCTTGATATGGTGAGATGTTATCTGGAAATTCAAACATTCCGTTACGGTGATCGCTTGCATTACGAACTGTATATCGATCCTCAATCGGAAATGGTTGAAATCCTACCACTGATCATTCAGCCGTTGGTGGAAAACGCGGTGATCCACGGGTTGGAACGTACAGAGGATGGAGGAACCGTTACGATTTCAACGATCGTCAATGGAAACGATTTAACCGTCATCGTAAACGATGATGGCTGCGGAATGGATGAGGAGAAACTTGAAGCGATTCAAAACATGTTACACCATCCACAAGAGGTAGACGGAAATAAAATTGGGTTGCTTAATGTCCATAAGCGGCTACAGCTCACGTATGGGAAGCCTTCTGGACTAATCATCGAAAGCGCTAAAGGGAAAGGAACGTGCGTACGGTTTACCATATCTCAAATCAGGGGGGATGACGATGTATGATGTGATGATTGTCGATGATGAAGCGATGGTGAGGGAAGGATTAAAGGCGCTTATTTCATGGGAGGAGTATGGATTTCGCGTCATTGATACTGCTCGAAATGGGAAGGAGGGGTTTACGAAATATCGCCAGTTATCGCCAGATTTGATGATTGTGGATATCCGAATGCCAGAAGTGGACGGATTGTCATTAATTGAAAGCATTAGGGCAGAAGATTCGGCCATTCATTTTATTATTTTAAGCGGACATAGCGATTTTAACTATGCAAAAAAGGCCCTAGGCTGTCAGTGTGACGACTATTTGTTAAAGCCGCTCGATGAGGATGAATTAATTGATAGTTTAAAGAAGGTATATGGACGGATTACACGTCACCATCAGGTGCATGAACTAGTGGAGCGGGCGCAAGAAAAACAGGTGGAGATGGTTTTAACCGAGCTATTAGAAGGAACGCCATTATCGGAAATCCCCATCGGGAAAGAACACAACTTTTTTGCTACCGATTATCAAGTAGCCCTTGTTGAGAACAGGCAGGATCGTTTAACGAAACAGTTGAAACGATTGATCGAGGAACAAGACGAAGGGTACGTGATCCCCTTTCCTGAATATATTGTCATTGTTTGTAAGAATCGGTTTTTGCAAAAACGAGGAAAGGATCATCGCTATCATTTGTTTGCCAAATGGCTTGAAGAAGAAGAGCTTCATGCGTGTGCAGGTAGTAAAGTGGTTAATCTAGTCGACATTCATGAATCGTATCAGTCAGCGAAGCGACTGTACGAAAAGAAATTTTTCGTAGAGAAAGGACGTTTGTTTACCGCTGATCAGCTCGTTGACCGAAGCAAGCCGGAAGCACCGGAGTTTTCGCTTGAATCATATGCTGACCGGCTCTACTATTCTATCGATATCGGCAATATGCAAGGCTGTGTGGCGATCATAGAGGAGCTAAAGAATGTTGTAATCGTTCATCTACAAGAAGAAAAAGAAATCAAAGTTGCCCTATTTCAACTATATTCGAATATCCTGCATCAGCTTGTCCGTTCACATCCAAATATGGAAGGGGTACTTGAGCCGCTCGTAATGAATGCTGGTGACATTTATCAGTTTGAACATTTACCAGGCATTATGGCATTCCTTACCAAGCAATTGAAGCACCTTATTGAATGCCTAGATAATGGTCAGCCAGACCTGCTCCTGAGAAAAATGATTGCGTTAATCCATAAAGATTATGCGAAAAATTTACGGCTCGAAACACTCGCAAGCGTTTTTAATTATAATCGTGCTTATTTAGGAAAGCTTTTTAAAAATTACACCGGCGAGTACTTTAATACTTATCTTGATAAGGTACGAATTGAGAATGGAAAAAGGTTGTTGCAAAAAGGCTATAAAGTATATGAGGTAGCTGAAAAAATAGGCTATGCGAATGTAGATTATTTTCACAGAAAATTCAAAAAATACGTCGGTGTCTCACCATCAACCTTTCGAAAACGTCACGACAATTTGCAAGTTTATCATGACTAAATGCTAGGCAATCTCTCATTTTGACCTGAAATCGCCTCACATTCGAAAGGTACTGAAACGAAACGGTTTTCGTTATGATAAAAGTATCAGAGAGGGGGGGTTATTTGGAAACCGTAAAAGAGAAAGCGCATTCAAAGATTCGAGTGCAGCGCCGAAAAAAGATCCTTACAACGTTGAAGCAGCAAAAATATTTGTATTTAATGTCACTTCCTTTCGTTGCTTGGGTTTTAGTGTTTCATTATTTTCCCCTTTGGGGATGGACGATGGCGTTTCAAAATTTCCGGCCGGGTTTATCTTTTTTTGAACAAGAGTGGGTCGGTTTGCAACATTTTATCGAGTTATTTCAAGATGATCGCTTTTATTTAGTTTTACGTAATACGTTGGCGATGAGCATCATGGGACTTATTGTAGGCTTTACGATGCCAATCCTATTTGCGGTTTTATTGAACGAAGTAAGACACGCAGTATTTAAGCGTACAGTTCAAACGGTTTCTTATTTGCCTCACTTTGTCTCATGGGTCGTTGTGGCTGGGATTGTTACGAAAATGCTTTCGATCGATGGTGGCATCGTGAATCAACTGCTCATGGCGTTTGGGTTCGTTGATCAACCCGTGCAGTTTATGGCCAAGGGTGAATGGTTTTGGGTCATCGTTACGTTATCTGACTTGTGGAAGGAAATGGGATGGAACTCAATCATTTTTCTAGCGGCAATGGCCGGAATTGACCCACAGCTTTATGAAGCAGCGAAAGTTGATGGTGCGAGCCGTTGGCGACAAATTTGGCACATCACTTTACCGGGAATTCGGCCAACCATACTCGTCATCTTGATTTTATCGATTGGGCATTTGATGGCGATCGGATTTGAGAAGCAATTTTTACTCGGAAATCCGTTGGTCGTTGACTATTCTGAGGTTCTGGATTTATATGCATTAAACTATGGCTTGGGACTTGGACGCTATTCCTATGGAACAGCGATTGGTATTTTTAATTCCGTTGTCTGTATCATTTTGTTGTTTTTAGCGAATGGCATTTTTAAACGGTTCACGAATCAAAGCGTAATGTAGGAGGCGGAAAGATATGACAGGCAAATGGGGGGATCGACTATTTGATTGGTGCAATTACCTTTTTTTAACGATGGTCTTACTTGTCACACTGTACCCTTTTTTAAATGTTCTTGCGATTTCGCTCAACGATTCGGTCGATACAGTTCGGGGAGGAATCTACATTTGGCCACGGGAGTTTACATTAGAAAACTATCGAGTTATTTTCGAGTACGACCACCTTGTGACCGGGTTTATTAATTCGGTTTTACGGACAGTGATCGGTACGGTGCTTGGGGTCCTTTCGTCGGCGATGGTGGCCTTTACCCTAAGCCGAGGAGATTTTCAAGGGCGGAAATTTGTCTCGACGATTATCGTCCTTACCCTTTATTTTTCAGGTGGGTTAATCCCTGGCTATATGCTCATCCGTGAGTTAAATTTAATTAATACGTTTTGGGTGTACGTTTTGCCAGGGATGGTCAATGCATTCCATATTATTATCGTTCGTTCATTTATGGATGGCTTGCCATATTCCCTACAGGAGTCAGCGAAAATCGATGGGGCGAATGATTTTACGATTTTCTGGCGAATTATCCTCCCTCTATGTACGCCTGTTTTGGCAACCATCGCCTTATTTGTGGCCGTTAGTCAGTGGAATGCTTGGTTTGACACGTACCTTTATAATAGTTCCAACCCGAATTTGACGACATTGCAGTACGAACTAATGAAAATTCTACAGAACACAACGATGAGCGCCTCCGATGCGAACGCGTTTAGGGGAACATCTGGTGAAGATCATAGTAGGACTGTGTCCCCTGAATCGATAAAAATGGCGATCTCGATGATAACAATCATTCCGATTTTGCTCGTGTATCCGTTTGTCCAACGCTTTTTCGTCAAAGGTATGACGCTAGGTGCAGTGAAGAGTTAACAAGCGAAAGGGGAACTGAAATTGAACATAAACTTCCGATTATTAAGTGGCTTATTGCTTGCGATGATCATCGTTTTGGCAGGGTGTAGTCAAGAGACCTCAACAGAGGGACAGGAAAGCTCGGATGAGCCTGTCACTTTTACGCTATTTAGCGCCGATCCCCATTCCCAATGGGACAATATGGACAGCCCAGTGAGTCAAAAAGTTGTGGAAGCGACAGGAATTACATTAGAGGCGGAATTTGATGTAGCTGGAGGAGAACAAAAGATCCCGCTTATGGCGGCAAGCGGTGACTACCCTGATTTTATTTTGCCGAAAGGTTCGGCCAGCATACTGGTCGATGCAGGGGCATTTATTGACCTTACGGATTTAATTGAGGAGCATGCACCTAACTTGCAAAAAATTTATGGAGATTATCTCGATCGATTAAAATGGAGCACAGAGGATCCGTCGATTTACATTTTACCGACATCACCTGTGGACCATACGTATTGGGAGCCAGGCAACGGGTTTATGCTTCAACATGACGTCGTAAGGGAGTTAGGGTACCCGGACATTCGAACAGTTGATGATTTTGAGCAAGCCATTCGTGACTATTTAGAAATGTATCCTGAGGTTGATGGACAGCCAACGATTGGCTTATCGTTACTTGCAGATGACTGGCGAATCTTAATTTCTACGACCAATCCCGCTTTTTATGCAACAGGTGCTCCAGATGATGGTGAGTTTTACATTGACCCTGATACGTATGAAGCCACGATGCACTATCGTCGTCCGGAGGAAAAAGACTATTTCCGTTGGTTAAACCATATGAATGATAGCGGCTTGCTTGATCCAGAGAGCTTCGTTCAAAGCTATGATCAATATTTAGCGAAAATCTCATCAGGTCGAGTCCTAGGAGCGATTGATGCAGATTGGCAAGTCGCTGATGCACAGCGGGCTCTAAGGGAAGAAGGAAAGCATGAACGGATGTTTGGTATGTATCCTGTCACGCTCTCAGAAGAGTATAAGCATCCGAACTTCCAAGACACAGGTTATCTTGGCGGCTGGGGCATCGGCATTTCCATCGATTGTGAAGATCCTGTGCGCGCGATCAAATTTATCGATTTCTTAGCATCTGAAGAAGGGCAAATATTGCAAAATTGGGGGATAGATGGAGAACATTATGAGGTGATTGACGGAGAGCGTGTCATTCCTGAAGAGGAAATGGATAGACGTAATAACTCTGCAAATTACGTAAGGGACACTGGAATCGGTGTATTAAAAGGATTTGCTCCATCATACGGTGACGGAGTGACTGATTCGACGGGACAGACGTATACGATTGTAAGTCCAGATCAAATTATTGAAGCTTACACTGACGTTGAAAAAGAGGTTTTAGCGAATTACGATGTGGAGATGTGGAAGGATTTGTATCCCACGAAAGAGGAATTCCCTGTTAAACCGTGGGGTGCGGCATATAACATCCCAGTAGAGTCTGGATCACAATTAGAGCTGATTATGCAAAGATGTCTAGATATTGTGAAAAAGCGAATCCCTGAAGCGATTCTTGCCTCACCAGACGATTTTGATGACATCTGGGATGCGTTTATGAACGACCTTGAGGAAGCAGGGGTAGAAGAAGCTGAAAAGGCTTATACTGAGCTCGTACGAGAGCGAGTGGAGCTTTGGAACGAATAACATGAATGTTATCAACGCGCAGTCTTTTTTTAAAAGTCTGCGTTTTTTTTGTTGTGTTTACCGATAATTTCAAATTGATGACTGAAAAGTTAGCAGATAACATTTCGGCTTGCCCCCAACAGAGTTTTTGCGAATCATTACAAAAATTTGGTATGATAAAAGATAAGCGCTTCCAAATGTAGGAGGGATATGTGATGGGACAAGTCGAAGTCATTGACCGTCGACAAAGCGTGTTTGGTGACGACATTCAGCTGCAAAAACGAAGCAGTAGCTATGAAATTATTAGCAATGGCGTGTTTCTCATGTCTACAGAAAATGGACGATCCGAGCGAGAAATGGTAACCCTTGGGGCTCAGCATATGAAAAATGCAGTTCATAGCGTGTTGATTGGTGGGCTAGGTGTCGGAATCACAGCTGATGAAGCGGTGCACCTAAACGATCACGTTCAAGTTCACGTCGTTGAAATCGAGCCTTCTGTAGTGGAATGGCAATATCGTTACCTTTATCCTTTCTCCAATCAAGCTCTAGAGCATGAACGGACGGCGATCATTATTTCCGACATTCAACAATGGCTACGTACGAACGAACGGACGTACGATCTCATTTGTCTAGATACGGATAACGGACCAGATTGGATGGTCCATAAGCAAAACGCCAGCTTGTATGGGAAAACAGGTCTCGAACTTGTTCGCGAGCGGGTAAGCGTTGGCGGTGCTGTGTCATTTTGGAGTGCTTCACCATCTGAGAGCTTCCTTCATGAACTTGAAACATTGTTCGATCGGGTCTATGAGCACCCAGTTTCCATCTCTCATGTATTACCACCTGATTATGTTTATGTTGCTTGCCGAGATCGATAAGGGGAAAACGGCCTTCCTCAATAGGAGAAGGGCCGTTTTTCGTTATGTTCATATTCCTGCTACCTGGCAGAGGTTAAGCGAGCCCCCTCTACTTTGGACGAAAAGAACTCGATTTAGCATCACTCACTGTCTTTCTTATAAAAAACGTGTAAGATTTGCCAATCATCTGCAAATGCTATAACTGTTGCATTTGTTAACTGCTATATATGACATGAGATGGAAAGGAGTTGGTTCTATGGCAAGACGACGACGTCCTCTCGTTCCAGAAGCCCGCGAAGCATTAAATCAATTGAAGCAAGACGTAATGGCAACGCAAGGATATCAGACATCTAATGATGTGAAGTATGAAGTAGCGCGAGAGCTCGGTGTTCCTCTAACGAAAGGGTATAACGGCAAATTAAGTTCCAATGAAGCTGGTAAAGTCGGAGGACGAATCGGGGGCCAAATGGTCAAAGAAATGATCTCTATGGCGTTACAACAACAAGCAAAAGGAGGTAGTGACCATGAAAAAACGTGAAACGAATCGAGACGAGCCTTTAGAAGTTCATATGGAAGACGATCATCCAGGCTCTCAGTTTACAGAAGAGTTTAACGAAACGGGCCAGCGTGAAAAAGGCGTGATCCCACCGAGAGGAAAAGAGGCGCTCGATGAAGTGTAGAAAGGAGGACAGTTGTCATGAAAACATATAGAAAAATCTTACTAGCGGTTGTTTGTTTATTGTTATTCTTCCTGCTGCCAGTAGGAATGGCGTTTGCAAACGACCACGGAGTAAATTGGTTTAAACGTGCCGAGGAAAGACAAATACCTGATCCTGAAGGTGGTGCTGAAATGACTCAGCGCATACCGGTGTCGAATGTAGTTTTACAGCAACGTTACCCTGATACGGTTGTGCTCGCTGGACCTACAACGGCGAACCGTATCGCATTAACCTTTGATGACGGTCCTGACCCTCGTTTCACGCCGCAGGTGCTAGATGTACTACAAGAGTACAACGTTCCGGCAACGTTTTTTGTGATGGGCCGGCGTGCGGAACGTTTTCCAGACCTTGTAACACGGATGGCAGCCGAAGGGCATGTGATTGGGAATCACTCCTATTCCCATCCTAATTTTGTGGTGGAGGATGATGTTGCTCTCCTTGAACAGGAGGTGCTTCAAACGGAGGCCATTATTCAAAACCTCGTTGGGTACAGACCACGCTTTTTTCGAGCGCCTTACGGGTTTTTATACAACGAACTTGTGGAGAAGTTAGCCGAATTAAACAACACGGTTGTCGCTTGGTCTATCGATACGTTAGATTGGCGCGAGCGCCCTGCTGAGGAAGTCGCTTTTTCAGTGATTAGCAGTGCCCAGCCCGGGTCTATCGTACTGATGCATGATGGTGCAGAGGCTGACGGTGATCGGACTCAGACGATTGAAGCCTTGAGACAAATCATCCCCACATTACAGGAGCAAGGCTTTGAGTTTGTGACGGTTTCTGAGCTGATCGGCATTCCATACGAAAAATAAGGAATGAAGTCCGCTTAAACATAGGCGGACTTTTTTCTATTTTTTGCAGAACTAACGGACCGGATAGAAGTAAGCCTCTATGGTTACACCAACGATCTTTAACTGATCAAATGCCATCACCTTTTGTAGTTAGGCTGGCTGCCAAACAATGTCACCAGCTTGTTTTTCTGTATCAATGTTCACATCGAAATGATGCTTTTCGTAAAAGTGGATGAGGCGATCAAGATGATCCCAGTCCCGCTTTGCGATATCTCCTGTCACATAACGGATATTTTGTTCGTAGGCGATCTCTTTTAAATATTTCATGCAAATCGATCCGTACCCTTGATTTTCTGGTCCTTTAATGTCACCAATGTGAAGGTGATCTTCATCCTTATAGCTAGCCATGATTGAAAAATCCCACGTGCCATCAAAAGCTGAATCGCAGGATGTTAACATTACCTTACATTGGTAGCCATCATCATGTAAATAGACGATGACCCATTCCGCTCCCTTTGTAGGCTCAATTCCTATCACTTTAGACTTTTTGGCAATTTCCTTTACATTTTCACGCATACGAAACATTTGAAACTCTAGATCCTCTAAATCTTCTTTTAATTCTTTCGCGTCTTTCAATTCCTCCTCTTGAGCAAGCAAAAACATGAAATACTCCTTTCTATTAATTCCCACAAACATTAAAGAAACCAAAAAAACATACAGTTTTACATTCTACTAGATCATGCAAGAGAATGCAAATGCACACCACCAATATCACCATAAGTCGAATGACATCTGTTGACAAACCTTACATTTAAGAGAAAAATAGATGATGAACAAGCAAGAAAACAAGGAATGTGAGAATGAACGTACGAACGAGTGGCATCGAACCCCTCCTAGTCATTTTACGCTAGTATGCTACAAATGTTTGACATCATTCACTTGTTTTTGCCATCATGAAAAATTCCGTCTTTCGTCTTATGTACTTTTGCAGGATTTGACAGCCGTTAAAGAGAATAGTTGCTACATAGGAAGCAAACGGAGGGAGTGTATGTGGTGGAATCATTGCATTTTGAGCCGTTATACATTTTTAACTCAAAATACCGCTGCCGTTATGAATACGGACTAAACCCAAAAGAACTTCCAAGCCTTGATCCATATTATCCAACACAAATTCTTGAACATAGGCAAGCACAATACAAAGAGTTTTTAGAGATTACGAAACCTTTTGTTGATAAGCTTCTTTTGTATTTGAAAGGGATCCCTACATTGATTATCGTCACCGATCATGAACGTGTCGTCCTTGATGTAACGGGGGAAGCCTTTTTTCAAGAAGAGCTCGGATTAAAGCCAGGATTGGCCTTTACGGAAAAGGGAGCAGGAACGAATGCTGTAGACTTAGCGCTTACATATGAGAAGACGTTCCAAGTCAAAGGAAAGGAACACTTCTTTGAAAGTATGCACAACTTTTCATGTACAAGCTGCTTATTTAGTACAGTTAATTGGTATAATGAACCTCAAAAGGGAACAATCGGGATTATGACAAGCGTGGAAAATGCCAGTCCGCTACATAGTGGTCTGTTATCTTCAGTCGTTGATGGGATTGAGCGAGAATTTAAGCTACGGGTACAAAATCGCAAGTTGGAAAGCCTGAATCAAATTATGGTCACAACGTCGAGAAACGGAATTGTTATTACGGATAAAGAAGGCAAGATAACCGAGTGCAACCATAGCGCGGAAGAGTTGTTTGCCATTGATCGTGAGGATATGTTAGGGAAGAAGGTTCGCGAGGTTCAGCCATTTGGCGAATATGTTGAGTTAGCCGTGAGGAAGAAACAACGCATTGACAACATGGATTTAAACTTTATAAACATTGAAAATAAGATGAAGTATATTACGATGGACGTATCACCAATCTACGGAAAAAATCAAGAATTTATTGGTGCTTATGGCCAATTTCGTGATATCACGGATCGTGTAGAACTAGAACAGCAAGTAATTCAAAATGAGAAATTCTCTGCGATTGGTCGACTGAGTGCTGGGCTTGCCCATGAAATACGGAATCCGTTAACACCGATTATTGGTTTCGTGAATCTATTAAAAAATGAAAGCCATTTAGATGAAAAGGTGAAGCAATACTTACGAATCATGTCAGATGAGCTGGAGCGAGTTCGCAAGCTCGTAAATGATTTTGTGATCGTCTCAAAGCCGGAGCCGCCAGAGTTAAAGAAAACGAGTCTACATACTCTTGTTGAGCAAGTAATTCGCTTTATGGAAAGTCAAGGATCTTTACATAATGTTCAAATGGAAGTAAATCATTCGATTGATGAAACGGATGAATTACTAGTAGATGCAAGTCAAATGAAGCAAGTGTTGATCAATCTCCTAACGAACGCGATGGATGCGATGGAGCGCGGGGGAGCCATTCGAGTAGAGACCGGAAAAGATTTAGGGAATGGCATGTTCTCAATCAAAGTCCAAGATGAAGGATGTGGAATGAGCGAAGACCAATTAAATCAATTATTTAACCCGTTCTTCACAACGAAAGATGATGGATTAGGATTAGGATTATCGATTTGTTATCGAATCATTAAAAACCATGGAGGAACGATCAATGTTGTTTCCCAGCTGGGTGAAGGCTCGACATTCGAAATATTACTTCCGGTAAAAGAAGGACGAGAAGCATTCATTTTTGAATGATGCTACTTGAACAAGAAAAAATTCAGTAAACGGATTTTATAACTATGAGGAGAGATAAATGTGTCAGCTTTTGAAAATGCACTAAAGGCATATATTACTGCAACTAATACCCATCGGTTTGAGGAAGTTGAAAAGTGCCTGCACCCTCACGCCGTCTATTGGTTTACAGACGAAACATGTACAACGATGGAACAAATTCGAGCTTATTTCGAGCACGCTTGGAATACCGTTCAAGATGAAATTTACTCTGCTCATAATGTATATTGGCTAACGACAGGGGATGACAATGCTACATGTATTTATACGTTTCATTATGAAGGGATTATGAACGGGAAACATGTGACAGGCAGTGGTCGAGCCACCAATGTATTTACGAAGGTTAAGCATGGAGAGTGGTTGTTAATTCATGAACATTTGAGTGCACCGTCCGAGCGGAAATAACCAAGAGGGAGGAACGAGATGGAAACTCCTTCACATCATCTAAATCTGTTTGAATCTCACTTGTTACGTTATTATCAAGCAGCATCCCTGTTCGGCGATGAGGAGAGCATTGAGCGTACGCTGCTTGCTCATTATAAATGGCTGAAAAAAAGCCATATTTTCGATCAACGAGATCTTACAGCTACAACCATTCAACGCTTCATCCATGATTGCAAACGATTTAGTCGTAAACCGAAAGACCCTTTACTCAAGCAACTACCTAATTGGTGCTGTTCACATTTTTAAGCTTCCCATTGAGCAAGCTGCCGATGTATTGGGTATTTCTTACAGTAAACTGTTGAAACGTCAACTTCAGATTATTGAAAAGGTTGAGCCTTCTGTGGCTGTCATCGGATCGTGCTCTGTACCTCAAACGTTGCTCGTTGAATATGTTTATGATCAGCTTTATTTCTGAGCGAGAGAGGGTAACAAGCTCCATGGGTTTCTGGCAGCAACAGTCCACTCATGTCGACGAAGCAAATGCCACATATGAAGGGGATTTTTATTTGCAGCCGATCCATGCAGATGAAGGATACCTCTCTTTAGAAATACGAGATCTATTTGTACATAATTGGGATGCATCGGGTGATTGGGAGTCTCATGTTGTTTATGGTGAGTGGCATTTTGAGATTCCTGTAGAAAAATCACCTACTGTCATCAAGCAGGTAGATGAAAAAACAACCATCATCGATCAAGATTGGTTTATTGATGAAGTGATATTTGCTCCGACAGCTACCTTTATCCATTATTATTCAGAAATCAACGATACTCATTTCGCTTCCTTCTCGCCTAAGATGATCGATCAAAATGGGAAAGAAGTGGAAGCGATCGATCCATTGACTCCGTTTGAAACATCTCTTTTTACTCAAGAAGTGTGGGATTCCTATTTAGTTTTTCCGCCATTGTACGACGACATTCCAGATCAATTAATCATAAAGATGACAATGGCAGAAATCTTAAAAGAGGTCTTTTTTGAACAAAAGCTTACATTACATGAAGGGGAAGAGACGACTTTTTCATTTTTAAACTCTGACATTCAGGTGAGCCGCTTATCAGGTGAGCGATTTTCAACGTTTGTCTTTACGTTCGAAGAAAACATAGAGCGGCCTTTTCATCATATTGATATTTCTGCGAGCGTTAAGCTAGCTGATAAAGTTAGAAGATTAAACAATTACTCATTTACAACCAATTCAATCATTCACCTTGAACGAAATGGTCAGGAAATTCCAGAAGCACAATTAGAGCGGTTTACTTATCAAGATTTTATAAGTTTGCCGTTAGAAATATCGATGGAATTTTCGAACATACCTGAGGATCTATCGGACGTTACGTTTGAGATTTTACTTTATTCAAAAAGTGAATTCCTTGATGAAAAAATGATCATTGATTTGTCAGAAGAATCGTTCGAAAAGCGTAGCCATTAAAGGAAGGCTATGCTTTTTCACATGACTTGAACTAAGAAAAAGTATTTTACGGAAAATAAAAAAAACTCTTGCCAAGGGAAAGAAAAACGACTACAATAATTTACGAAAGCGGTTTCATTATTTATTATATAAATTCTCTGTCTCTATGGCAATCATAGAGATATTACTAGAATCTTTTTCGAAAGCGCTTTAGTTATTTGGTGGAGAGGAGTTTTAACGTGTCGATCATTCAATTTCCGAAAGAAATGAAATGGGGAGTGGCAACCGCTTCCTATCAAATTGAAGGAGCAATCAATGCTGGAGGTAGAGGCGCTTCAATATGGGACGTCTTTGCGAAAACTCCAGGGAAAGTAAAGAACGGTGACAATGGAGATGTGGCTTGTGATAGCTATCATCGATATGAAGAAGATATTGAGATAATGAAGGATTTAGGCGTGGATATGTATCGCTTCTCTGTTGCTTGGCCGCGAATTTTTCCGAATGGTACAGGGGAGGTGTCACGTGAAGGATTAGATTATTACCATCGACTTGTTGATCGTTTAACCGAAAACGGGATTCAACCGATGTGTACTCTCTACCATTGGGATTTGCCGCAAGCATTGCAAGAAAAAGGCGGATGGGATAATCGCGACACGATCGATGCTTTTGTCTGTTATGCTGAGATTATGTTCGAAGAGTTCGGGGATAAAATCGACCACTGGATTACCTTTAATGAACCGTGGTGCGTTTCTTTCCTTTCAAATTACATCGGTGTCCATGCACCTGGGAATACCGATCTCCAGTTAGCGGCAAATGTGGCCCACCATCTTCTAGTTGCTCATGGAAAAGCGGTTCAGTCGTATCGAAAAATGGGGCTTAATGGACAAATCGGATACGCGCCAAATGTGGAATGGAATGAGCCTTTCAGCAATCAAAGGGAAGACGCGGAAGCTTGCAAACGGGGAAATGGTTGGTTTATCGAATGGTTTATGGATCCTGTCTTCAAGGGAGCTTACCCATCTTTCTTAGTCGAATGGTTTGAGAAGAAAGGGATAACCGTACCCATTGAGGCTGGAGATATGGAGACGATTCAGCAACCAATTGATTTTTTAGGAATTAACTATTATACAGGAAGTGTTGCCCGCTACAAGGAGAACGAAGGACTATTTGATCTAGAAAAAGTAGACGCAGGGTATGAGAAAACGGATATTGGCTGGAACATTTATCCTGAAGGCTTTTACAAAGTGTTGTCCTATATAACTGAGCAATATGGTCAAATTCCGATTTATATTACGGAAAATGGGTCTTGTTACAATGATGAGCCTGTGAATGGGCAAGTGAAGGATGAGGGACGAATCCGCTACTTGAGACAGCATTTGACGGCACTAAAGCGTAGCATGGAGTCAGGTGTCAATATTAAAGGATACATGGCGTGGTCATTGCTCGATAATTTTGAATGGGCCGAGGGCTACAGTATGAGGTTTGGCATCGTTCACGTCAATTATCGAACGTTAGAACGGACGAAGAAGGATAGTTTCTATTGGTATAAACAAATGATTGCCAATCAGTTCTTTGAACTTTAAGAGGTTAATTGATTTATAGCAGCAAGCGACCATTTTTTCTCAAGATTCAACTTACTTTAATGGTTTGCGAAAGCGCTTTAGGTTTTGTGATCGCATGAAAGGAGGTGAAATGAGAAAAATCGATTATTTAGGATTCTATGCTAAAAGAATGAAGGGGGAAAAACGATGAAAAAGATGAAATTGCTTAGCGTTGGTTTTGTTTCAGCACTCTTGCTCGTTGGTTGTAATGGTCAGCAAGCGTCAGACAACGATCCTGAGTCGCCTACTAGTGAAGATCAAGTCGAATTAGTGTTTTGGGAGTTTGGAAACACAGGTTATGACAAACTCATTGCCGAGTACGAAGAAGAAAATCCTCATGTGAAGATTAACCTACAAAACAGTGACATGAATGACCTTCATGATAATTTATTTACATCCATATCTGCTGGAAGTGGAGCACCAGATATTACGATGATTGAAGAAGCGCAAATGGAACGTTATCGTAACGCAGAACAAGCGTTTCACAATTTGTATGAATTCGGTGCGGAGAATGTACAAGATCAATACTTAGATTGGGTTTGGAGACGAGGCGAGAATGCAGATGGGACCTTTATGTTTGGATTACCAACAGACATTGGACCGACGGTCATGTATTACCGTGCCGATGTGTTTGAAGAAGCCGGCTTTGATTCATCGCCAGAGGCTGTAAGTGAGCTCGTCGCAACTTGGGATGATTTTGAACGCGTGGCAGACGAGATTTATGAGAAAACAGGCAAGCAAATGGCAGATGGCGCAGAGTTAATTTATAACGCAAAGCGTGATCAAGCAAAACAACAATACTTTAATGAAGAAGATCAGTTGATCATTGAAGACCACGAGCACATTCGTGACGCTTTCGACTATACCGCTCGTTTGCTTGACAAAGGTGTTATTGGTGATATTCCTCTTTGGACGCCAGAATGGTTTGCTGGTATGGGCGATGGCTCGTATGCAACGATGTTAGCGCCTGCATGGATGCAAGGAGTTATTAAAGACAATGAACCAGAAGAAGGTGTTTGGTCGATCTCCACTATGCCTGAAGGTGCTGGAAACTGGGGAGGCTCATATGTAGCAATTCCAGCGGAATCAGAGCATCCTGAAGAGGCGTACAAATTTGTCGAGTGGTTAACTGCACCTGAGCAACAATTAAAGTCATTTTTAGACTATGGACTGTTCCCATCAGCTCCAGCCGTTTACGAGATGTCAGAATTTATGGATTATGAAGATGCGTATTTTGGTGGATTGAAAACAGCACAAATATTTTCTGAAGCAGCACAAGCTGTCGAGCCTGTTTATAAAGGAAGAAACTATTATCCAATAGATGAGGAAATCAAACAAGCAATCGATAATGTTGCCGCGGGCTCAGAGCCAGATGACGAGTGGGAGGCAGCGATAAAACGGATTCAAGATGTTTTAAATCGTCAATAGGTGGCAGTTGAAGGGAGAGGGATTCTTCTCTCCCTTCGCTCCACAAAGGAAGGAGGAAATTCGTTGGCACACTCGGCGAAGGAACGATGGTTAACAGAAGAAAGACGGACGGCACTATCAGCGTATGCGTTCATCTCACCCTTTTTTATTCTGTTTGCAGTTTTCGGTTTGTTTCCAATGATCTTCAGTTTTTACTTGTCATTTTTCAGGTGGGACGGTCTGAACCCAATGAGCTATGTGGGTTTAGCCAATTTTCAACTTATTTTTAATGATCCGACGTTTTTTTCTGCCATCAAAAATACGTTCATTATTGGAATTCTCGGGACGTTACCGCAAATTATCGTCGGTATTTTACTCGCGTTCGCGTTGAATTCCGCGTTGATTCGATTTCAGCATACATTTCGGACGCTTGTTTTTTTACCTTACATTACGTCGATCGTCGCTGTGGCGATTATTTTCGGCCTCGTGTTTAATAATCAGCCGTTCGGGCTTGCGAACTATGTATTAAGTTTATTTAATATGGATCCGGTCCGCTGGAGTCAGGAATACTGGCCGGTAAAAATCGCGATTGCGACCATGGTGTTTTGGCGCTGGGTTGGGTACAACACGATTATCTTTTTGGCAGGAATGCAAAGCATTCCAAAGGAGCTTTATGAAGCGGCGAAAATTGACGGTGCCACCATTGGGCAGCAAATTCGCCTCATTACGGTACCGATGCTAAAGCCGTTTATTTTGTTTGTGGTGTTTACGGCAACGATAGGAAGCTTGCAGCTATTTACGGAGCCGTTAATCTTTTTAGGGCGCGGCCTGCGAGAAGAAGGGATCACAATGGTTGCGTACTTATGGCGAGATGCGTTTGTGCTTAATGCCTTTGGAACAGCTTCTGCTGCAGCGATTGTTTTATTTTTCATTATTATTACCCTTACGGCGATCAATTTGCTCATTACGAATCGGATTGGCCGTTCAAAAAAAGTGATGTGAGGAGGGAACAAAAGTGGATCGAACGAAAGAGAAAGAAGTAGGGAGCCCTCGATTTTCGATAAAAAAACTGGCCGTCTACCTGTTTTTACTTATCGCGTCGCTTGCCTCGCTATTTCCGTTTTACTATATGTTTGTTATGGCAACGCGGCTGAACCGTGAGATCAATCAAGTACCTCCACCTTTTACCCCAGGGCGAGACTTGGTGAACAATTTCCAAAAAGTACTTGACAACATCGACTTCTTTGGTGCAATGTGGAACTCCCTTGTCGTGTCTACATCGGTCACGATCGGAACGTTATTTCTTTGCTCACTCGCGGGCTATGCGTTTGCGAAGCTTGCGTTCAAAGGGAAAAATGTACTGTTCGTCTTTATTTTGATTACGATGATGGTCCCGCCTCAATTGGGGCTGATTCCTCAATATTACATTATTACGGAACTTGGCTGGCTGAACGATTATCGCGCCATCATTGTCCCTGGATTAATTAATGCATTCGGGATTTTTTGGATGAGGCAATATATTAAAGAAGGGGTGCCGACTGAATTAATAGAAGCGGCACGAATGGATGGGTGCTCAACCTTTAGAATTTATTGGAACATTGTCGTTCCCATGATTCTCCCTGCATTCGCTACGCTAGGAATCATCGTCTTTATGCAAGTATGGAACGATTTCCTCTGGCCGCTCGTCGTCCTGCGTGATCCTTCCATGCATACGTTGCAAGTGGCCTTACGATCGTTAAACGATGCAAGGCAAATGGATTATGGGATGATCATGTCAGGAACATTTTGGGCTACTGTCCCGCTAATTATCGTCTTTCTCTTGTTCAATCGACTGTTTATCGACAGTCTGTCTGAAGGGGCAGTGAAAAGCTAAGTCTGAAAAAAAGAAAAGCGAGGGGTTACAATGATCAATCAAAAGATGGTTCAATTCGCCCATGCGGTTTATTTTTTCACCGTGTTAAATCTCCTCTGGTTGCTAGGTTCTTTGCTAGGTTTAGGGGTTTTCGGTGTCATGCCCGCAACGGTCGCCTTGTTTTCTGTCATTCGTGCAAAGTTGAGGAGAGATCAAGAACTTCAGCTCGTGCCTGCCTTTTTCGACGCTTACAAAACGGCGTTTGTTCGCTCGAATGTCCTCGGACTTTTCTTTGGATTAGGCTTTTATGTCCTTTATGTGAATGCAGCATTTGCGACTTATTTTTATGAGAAGGATGTTCAATTTTTTATTTACCTCGTCGTGTTTTTCTTTGCGGCTATTATGACTTTAGCCTTCATCAATTTATTTTCGATCATGGCTCATTTTGAGATGAAGACCATCCAATATGTGAAAGCAGCAATTGGTCTTGTGTTTGTTCATCCACTAAAAACGGTGATGCAATTCATTTGGCTCGTCGCCTATGTTTTGCTTGCCATCTTTTTACCGAAAGTATTTCTTGTCGTAGGAGTGAGTGTGATTTCCTATGTGTGGATGAGTCAAAATCTCACGACATTTATAAAGAAATATGCTAGTTAAGGACAGTATATTGGTCGTGAGTGCCTTACTTTATGATTGACACATATAGAGACGTGAAATAGAATGGGTTCGAAAGGGTTTTCGCACAAAAGGAGATCAAACATGGCGACCATTTATGATATAGCAAAAAAGACCGGTTATTCCATCACGACTGTCTCAAAAGTGTTGAACAATTATACAGATGTTAGTGACAAAGCAAGAAAAAAAGTAATGGATGCGGTTACAGAAATGGGGTATTTTCCGAGCTCTAGCGCGCGCATGCTAACGACGAAAAAATCGTGGACGATCGGTGTCGTATTCGTAGAGAAGGCAGGAGTGGGGATGGAGCATCCTTTCTTTAGCTCGGTGATCGAAAATTTTAAGAAAAATGTCGAACGCTTCGGATATGATTTGTTATTTGCGTCCAATCAAATTGGTAATGAAGCGAAGACCTATTTAGAGCATTTCCGCTATCGCGGGGTGGACGGGATTGTTGTTGTTTGCTCTTTATTAAATGATCCTGAAGTCGAAAAACTGATGAAAGCAGACATTCCGTCCGTTGTCATTGACTTAGATAGTAAAGGCTCTAGTGCCGTTTATAGTGATAATGAGTATGGAAGCGAACTAGCAGTGGATTACTTGGTTAGCTTAGGCCATCGATCAATCGCTCACATCTCCGGTGATCAAGGGCTTTTCGTTGGCGTCCAACGGTTAAAAGGATTTAAAGATGCGATTCAAAAACTTAACCTCTCCATTTCTGATGAGTTTATTGTTGATGGTGGCTTTTTTACTTATGAAGGAGGACAGCGAGCGATGGAGGCCCTTCTTCGTAACCGTGTGCGACCAACCGCTGTTTACGCAGCAGGAGATTTAATGGCTTTAGGAGCGATTGACACGATCCGAAAGCACGGTCTTAGCGTCCCTGAAGATTTTTCTATTGTCGGTTTTGACGATATTCAGATGATCCGTTATACGGCTCCTGCTTTGACGACGATTCGTCAAAATACAGATCTGATCGGGAAAACGGCGGCAAATCTTTTGTTGGATCAAATTAATGAAAATGAAAAGCAAAGCCTTTCTGTGAAAATTCCCGTCACCCTCATCGAGAGGGATTCATGTCGAAAGATTTAAGTAGCATACTATTGTTTTATGGAGTGAGCATCCACTAGGGTGGTCACTTTTCTTTTTTGCGCTGTAAGAACATACAGGCATGGAGCATGTAGGAAGCAGGAGTTTTTAACCATCCCCTTCTCTATGGAATTCGCCTTTTTTCATAGAGAAGGGACAAACATCTTTACGCTTGTCTCCCTCCAATCATAGATTGTTAAAACCACGGATGATAGGAGGAATTAAGATGTTTGGATATTCCATGGTACAGACTGTCCGCTCCAATGCTCATAAATTAGATAAACCGTTGAGAGAACAAATGCTGAGCATGTATAAACCATTTAAATGGACACCATGCTTCTTTCACAGCGTTTTTGAAAAAATGTTGCTGAAACGTAAAACCTATTCGGTGATTGTTGAATTGAATCAAGGGTGTTTTGATCAAGGCTCCATGACGGTGGAGCATGTGTTGAAAAAGCATCAAAAGTGTCAGCTTCGCCATTCATTCTCGAAAATCCGCTGTGTTAGCGCCAACGTCACGCCAGAGTCATTGCAAGAGATGCTCGTGTGCAAAGATATTCGAAAAATCTATTTAAATCGAGAGGTTCATGCACTGCTTGATACAGCAGTTGAATCTGCTCAAGCATTTGAAGTGATTCGCAACGGGGAAACGTTAACTGGAAAAGACGTGACGATTGCTGTCATCGATACAGGAATCTATCCCCATGAAGACTTAGAAGGTAGAATTAAAGCTTTTGTTGATTTTGTCAACCAACGGGAAGAGCCATACGATGACAATGGTCACGGAACTCATTGCGCTGGAGACGCAGCAGGTAACGGAGCAAGCTCTGATGGTCAGTATCGCGGCCCAGCCCCAGAGGCTAATGTCATTGGTGTCAAAGTTTTAAATAAGCAAGGAATGGGATCTCTTGAATCGATTATGCAAGGAGTGGAGTGGTGTATTCAATATAACGAAAAACACCCAGACGATCCGATTCATATCATCAGCATGTCTCTAGGTGGGCAAGCACTTCCGTACGAAAACGAGCAGGAAGATCCAATGGTTCGCATTGTGGAAGAGGCGTGGAACGCTGGGATTACTGTATGTGTCGCTGCTGGAAATAGCGGTCCAGATGCACAGACGATTGCCAGTCCTGGGGTGAGTGAAAAGGTGATCACAGTTGGTGCCCTTGATGACCGAGATACAACCGATCGAGAGGATGATGATGTTGCCCCATTTTCAAGTAGAGGCCCTACGATTTACGGTAAACCTAAGCCGGACATTCTCGCGCCAGGTGTGAACATCGTATCGCTTCGGTCACCAAATTCATTTTATGACAAAATTCAAAAAGGAAGTCGTGTCGGCTCCCACTATACGATGATGTCAGGTACATCGATGGCGACACCCGTTTGTGCAGGAGTTGTGGCACTTATGCTTCAACATGAGCCAAACTTAACACCTGATGAAGTGAAAACGAGGCTAATGGAAGGTACGGATCGTTGGGCGGATAGGGATCCAAACGTATACGGAGCAGGATATATTTCAGCAGAGGGTGCGATTCCGAACAGCGAAGAAGAATAGAGAGTAAAAAAGATCTTAAAAATGGCAAACATTCATCTAAAAATAAGCACCGATTATCCCTTCCAGATCGATTACAATATTTTTAAAAGTCAGCGATAGAACGGAAGGGGAAAATTGTGAAACATTCACTGTCGATCATTTTTATATTAATAGCCGCTATGATGTGGGGGACAACCGGTACGGCTCAAGTATTTGCTCCGGCTGAGGCCCATCCGATTATCATTGGAGCAAGTCGACTTGCTGTCGGGGGACTGTCGTTATTTATATTCTTGATGGCCCAGGGAAAATTCCAGCTTCGAGGATGGCCAGTCCTCCCTACTTTTATCGCAGCTCTTAGCATGGCTGCGTATCAGCCCTTTTTCTTTTCAGCCGTATCGATCACCGGTGTTGCGGTTGGAACAGTGGTGGCAATTGGGAGTGCGCCGATCATTGCCGGGTTACTCGATTGGGTAATCCAGCGCAAACCTCCTGGTCCGACATGGGGAATCGCCACCATTTTAGCAATCGCCGGCTGTCTTCTGTTGACACTGCCAGGCGAAGAGGTGACAGTCTCACCGGTAGGATTCTTACTAGCCATCGGGGCTGGATTGTCCTTTGCCGTTTATACGGCTGCGAGTAAGGAGCTTCTTCAACAGCAACCGTCTGAAGCGGTAGTCGCTGTTGTCTTTTCCTTAAGTGCACTATTTTTAGTGCCACTCTTTTTTCTCTACGATTTATCTTGGCTCACAGAGTTTCGCGGAATTTTCGTTGTGCTTCATCTCGGAATCGTCGCTACAGCGATCGCTTATTTACTCTTTACCCGCGGGTTGACAGGCGTTGCATCATCAACTGCCGTTACTCTCGCATTAGCAGAACCACTCACTGCAGCTTTACTAGGTGTATTTCTTGTGGGTGAAGCTTTATCCTTTATCGCATGGGGAGGAGTATTACTGCTGTTACTCGGATTAGCTGTTTTAACCGGTTTTACTGGGGCTAAGACTCCTTCTACACGATTTTTGAGAAACAAGAAAGACAAAGTAAACGTTGAATGAAGAACAGAGTAAGAACATCAACGTTTGTGTCAAAAGCATTGTGTTGGCCTCAAATCCATTATGTTCTATAACCACAATGAAGGGTCCTTCACTGTGTTTTTTTACAGTTCGTGAATGCAATTAATCAAAATACTGAATGGGAATGTCGACAAAAAATATGAAAGCCTTTACAAATAAAAAAAGGAATTGATCACCGGCTGTCGTATTTGTCAATAGCCGCAAGATCTAACGCGATTTTCTGTCATTTATTTTTTGGAAGGGGCTGACGAATATGATGAACTCACCACTTTTACTCTCTCATTTCATTGAACGAGCAGAACGTTATTTTCCTACAAAACAAGTCATTAGCCGAACGCTTAACGGAAAAAAGAGCTTAACGTATCAGCAAATTGGGGAACGAACGAGAAGATTGGCATCGGCTCTGGCCCAATTTGGCATTAAGAAAGGAGATCGAATAGGGACCTTTGCATGGAACACACATCGACATTTGGAGGCGTATTTCGCCATACCAGGGATTGGCGCCGTGCTCCATACGATTAATTTACGTCTCTCTCAAGATCATATTGCCTATGTGATCAACCATGCCGAAGACCGGGTGCTTTTCGTCGATGCAGATGTTTGGCCGCTCATTGCCCAGCTCCGTGATCAACTCTCGTCAGTTGAAGCGTTTGTTTTGATGTCTGATGGTGAGCTTCCGGAAGTCGATTGGCCGAATGTTTTCTCGTATGAAGAGTTCATCGCGAAAGGGGACCCTTCCTTCGAGTTTGTTCAGTCGATCGATGAGACATCTCCGGCAGGAATTTGCTACACCTCAGCTACAACTGGAAAACCAAAAGGGGTTGTTTACAGCCATCGGGGAATTTATTTGCACAGCATGGCATTAGGACTTGCTGATACCGCAGGATTGTCAGAAAAAGACGTGCTCATGCCAGTCGTCCCTATGTTCCATGTAAATGCGTGGGGTCTCCCTTTTGCTGCGACTTGGTTTGGCACAACACAGGTGATGCCAGGCCCTCAGTTTACGCCACAAGTGCTGGCAGAGCTAATCGATGAAGAAAAGGTAACACTTGCGGCAGGAGTGCCAACGATTTGGTTAGGTCTCCTGAGAGAGCTAGAGACGGGAGTTTATCAAACAGAGCATCTCCGTGCCATCTTATGCGGAGGGTCTGCCGCACCAGCAGCCATGATTCAAACCTTTGAGCAAAAGTACAACGTTCCATTTCTTCATGCTTATGGAATGACAGAAACCAGTCCTCTTGTGACAGTTTCGATGGTAAAAAGCTATCAAGCTGATTTGAATGAAGAGGAAACGTTAGAATTACGGGCAAAGCAAGGGTTAGTTGTCCCAGGATTGGAGGTGAAGGTCGTTGGGCCTAATGGGGAGGTTAAACCTGATGGGGCGGAAATGGGCGAGCTTCTCATCCGTGGACCTTGGATTGCCGACCACTATTATAAGGCAGAGGAGGTATCAGATGCTTTTGCCGATGGATGGCTCCATACAGGGGATGTGGCGACGATTGATGAAGAAGGATTCATTAAGCTTGTGGATCGAACGAAGGATTTAATTAAGAGTGGGGGCGAATGGATTTCTTCTGTTGATTTAGAAAATGCGATCATGGCCCATGAGGATGTTTTTGAAGCAGCAGTCGTTAGCGTCCCTGATCCGAAATGGCAAGAACGCCCAGTTGCATGTGTCGTGCTAAAAGATCCAAATAAAGGGTCGGTAGCTGAAGCAGATATTCGTCGCTTTCTAGAAGGGAAGTTTCCATCTTGGTGGCTTCCAGACCGGGTGATCTTTATGGATGAGCTACCAAAAACATCGGTCGGAAAATTTTTGAAACGGGCTCTCCGTGAGCAAGTAAAAGAACAAATGGAAGCCAATAGGTAACAATGCGCCCTAATGGGTCTATTTTCCTAAAAAGACAACAATGCCTTTCCCTTTTCGCTCAGTTTCTTTATAATGAAACTCGAACTTAATAGAAATAACTAGGGGAGTCCAATGAGCTGGGCTGAGAAAAAAACGCGATGAAGTTTTTAAACCCTCGGGACCTGATCTGGATCATACCAGCGTGGGGAAGTTATCATGTTATACCACACGAATGTATTTTATGCCAGGGTCCGTCTGAATGACGAAAACCCTGGCTTATTTTATTAAAAAAATACACTCCTATTCCCACCTTTTATGGATTCAGAATCTTGTCCTGACGACTACACACGCGAAGGAGAGATTCCATGTCCAAATCAACGATCGACCTCAAGCAATTATCGATTCAATCCTCATTTCCAAACAGCCAAAAACGGTACGTTACAGGTTCTAGGTCTGACATCCGTGTCCCATTTCGCGAAATTTCCCAGCACCCGACCGTGACAGATAGCGGCGAAGCGGAAAATGAGCCGATCCTCGTCTACGATTCCAGCGGCCCCTATACCGATGAATCCTATGAAGTGAATATCGAAAAAGGGTTGCCTGCGATTCGTAAGTCATGGATTTTAGAGCGGGGTGACTGTGAAAAATATGAAGGACGGGATGTGCGTCCAGAAGACAATGGCTTTACGAAGGACGATGATCCACGCGCGGCGCGAGAAGTGTTTCCGCGCACCAGCTCGCACAAGCCGTTAAGAGCAAAAAAAGGTGCTAATGTGACACAAATGCATTACGCCAAAAAAGGAATTGTCACACCGGAAATGGAGTTTGTCGCAATCCGTGAAAATGTTTCCCCAGAGTTTGTTCGTGATGAACTTGCACGTGGGCGAGCGATTTTGCCGTCCAATATCAACCATCCAGAAAGCGAACCGATGATCATCGGGCGGAATTTCCATGTTAAGATTAATGCGAATATTGGCAATTCGGCTGTTTCATCGTCGATTGCTGAAGAAGTGGAAAAAATGACGTGGGCTACGCGCTGGGGAGCCGATACGATCATGGACCTTTCGACAGGGAAAAACATTCATACGACCCGGGAATGGATCATTCGCAATTCTCCTGTGCCAGTCGGGACCGTACCGATCTACCAAGCGTTAGAAAAAGTAAACGGAGTAGCAGAAGACTTAACGTGGGAAGTGTATCGCGATACGTTAATTGAGCAAGCAGAGCAAGGGGTCGATTATTTTACGATCCATGCCGGTGTTTTACTTCGCTACATTCCGTTAACAGCAAAGCGCGTGACAGGCATTGTCTCCCGCGGTGGTTCGATCATGGCGCAGTGGTGTTTGTACCATCATAAAGAAAACTTTTTATACACCCATTTCGAAGAGATTTGCGAGATTATGAAAACATATGATATCGCCTTCTCCCTAGGGGATGGACTGAGACCAGGTTCGATCGCTGATGCCAATGATGAAGCGCAGTTTGCCGAGCTTGAAACGCTAGGAGAGTTAACGAAAATCGCCTGGGAGCATGACGTACAAGTGATGGTTGAAGGTCCAGGACATGTTCCGATGCATCAAATTAAAGAAAATATGGATAAACAGTTAGACATTTGTCAGGAAGCCCCTTTTTATACGTTAGGACCGCTCACGACCGACATCGCGCCGGGGTATGACCACATTACATCAGCGATTGGAGCAGCGATGATCGGCTGGTACGGAACAGCCATGCTTTGTTACGTGACACCGAAGGAGCATTTGGGCTTACCGAATAAAGATGATGTAAGGGAAGGTGTCATCACGTATAAAATCGCAGCCCATGCAGCAGATCTGGCGAAAGGACACCCAGGGGCACAAAAACGGGATGACGCTTTATCGAAAGCGCGTTTTGAGTTCAGATGGCGTGACCAGTTTAATTTATCTCTTGACCCAGAACGGGCAATGGAATTCCATGACGAAACATTACCGGCTGAGGGAGCAAAAACCGCTCATTTCTGTTCCATGTGTGGTCCAAAATTTTGTAGCATGAGAATCTCTCAAGACATTCGCACCTATGCGAAAGAACAGGGTCTTGATACGGAGGAAGCGATTGAAAAAGGGTTAGAAGAGAAAGCCGATGAATTTAAACAAGCGGGAGGTAACCTATACCGATAAGGAGGGATCATCCTGGTTATTCAAGAGCTACGAAAAAAGCTGGAGCAATTAAAAGACGAAACAACTCGGATCGAAAAGGAGATCAAGCAGCATGAAATGAGCTGTGAGCACCATTTTCAAAAAGGCCCTACCTATCAAACGTGCGAAAAGTGTGGAAAAATAGAGCCCCTCTACTACTAAGGTGGGAAGGGGTTGTCTCAAAAGCCCTTAAAAAGAAAAGCCTGAAGTGACATTTATAAGTCGCTTCAGGCTTTTTGTCTCCGATGATCGGTTTATCTCTTCCTGAAACAGGCGGATGGTCTTCGCCTGTTTCAGGAAGTTGTGGGCGATTGCGATCAGCCCAAACTCAATGTTCACCTTGTCAAGGCCACGAAGGTGAAAACGACGGAACGACCGATTGCCCTTGATATGACCGAACACGCTTTCGACCTCTGTTTTCCGTTTTCGATAGGTCTTTGCGCCTTCTTCCGTATCAAGGGCTCGTTTCATTTTTGATTTTCCTTCTTCATATACCGGATTATAGTGAATCTGGCGATTGCCTTTCGCTTTTGTACAATCCGTCTTGAATGGACACCCAGTACAGTCTTCACATTCATATATTTTGAAGTCTCGTTCGTATCCGTAGGCATCCGTTCGTTTGCGGTAGTATCGAAAAGTCACTCTCCGGTTATTTGGGCATATATAGGTATCATCATGTTCCAAATACGTCCAGTTCTGTACCTTCCATGGGTCGTTCCGATAGACCCGGCTTTCTTCTTTTCTCATCGTATGATAAGGGATGAGGGCATCCCATTCGTTTTCAGCGATATATAAATAGTTGGGCTCACTTCCATAACCAGCGTCTGCGATTAGCTTCTTTGGAAAGGGGAGTTGGCGTTCTTCAAGCATACGAAGGTGTGGAATCAAACAACGAGTATCTGTTGGGCGTTGATGAATGGAATAACCGACAATGAATTGATTTTCGGTCCCTGCCTGTACATTATATCCGGGTTTCAGTTGACCGTTTTTCATATGATCTTCCTTCATACGCATAAATGTGGCATCTCGATCGGTTTTGGAGAAACTATTTCGATCACCGAATGTCGCTAATTGATCTTCGTATCTTTCTAAGCGTGGCAGATAGTCTGTGTTTAACTTCTTATGTAATTGGCGCCAGTGACGAGCTTCCGCTTTTTTCTCTTTTTTCAGAACCGGATCTTGTTCGTCATGAAGGGCTTGTTCCGCTTGATTCGCCTGTTTTTCCACTTGAGTGACAGCTTCACGTAACTGTTCAGAAGTCACACGCTTGTTTTCCCCTTGATCATTCTCTACCTGCTGGTTATCGGAATCAATCGTCTCTTCAATGTGGGCGAATAATTCTTCGAGCTTGTCCTGTAGCCGCTCCTTATACTTCTGGACGGACTTTTTCCAAACAAACGTATATCGATTGGCATTCGCCTCGATTTTGGTTCCATCGAGAAAGTAGTTGTCCATGGTGATGTAGTTTTGGTCGAGCAGTAACTGAATGAGGGACGTAAACAATGGCTCAATGATGTCTTTCATTCGTTCCGAGCGAAAACGATTAATGGTGCGGAAATCTGGTGTTTGACGAGCGGCCAACCACATCATCGGAAGATGTTCACGCAGGGACTTGGCAATGTCGCGACACGAATATAATTTTTGCGTGTAGGCATACAAAATGATTTTCGTCATCATCTTTGGGTGGTAGGCACTCCGGCCGCCACCTTTGTATGGGGCGTAGAAGAGATCTTCATCCACCATTTCCACCATGTCATTCACCACACGCGCCACATGGTCTTCGGGGATGAGATCGCTAAAATCCATTGGAAGGACTAATTGGTCCATGTTATAATGAATGAAAGTAGCTATAGAGTTACTCAAAAGAATCGCCTCCGTTTTCTTATTTTGTTTGTGTGGGTACTTACATTATAACGAACGGGGCGATTTTTTTGTATTCAAAAGGGCTGCCCATAAGTCAATCATTTTGACTTATGGGACAGCCTCTTTTTAACTATAGTGAAAAGGCTCTAACGGTAGGACTTCGCTTCAATTATAGATATAACGGATTTTTATGAAGTGGGCGGTCATTCATTAATCGGTCGAGCGATTTCTACGGATGATTACCCGTATTCAAAAGCATTCTATGGAACGTTCAAAAGTGCATTTCTATTTAAAATACTCTTACCATAGGAAAAATTGTTTTCGGTTGCTTTTTTAACATAGAGAGGCCTATTCATCATGCATATTTTTCCCTAGATGGCAAAGGTTAAGTTTATAAAGATGACTTAGATTGCTTTAATGATACTTTAAATGGGGAGAGAGATCGCGATGAGACGGACGAAGGGATTATCATCCATTGTAAAACGGAAGCGGCCCATTGATCAGGTTCATGAAGTGAACCATATTAGGGAAAATGAGATGCTATCTGAAAGTCTCGAGGAAAATAAAAAAAAAATCAAAGAGCTGCTCGGAAATAGTAGCGATTTAGTTATTCGTGAGTTAATGATCATCCATGAACCAGAAATTAGTGGAGTTGCAGTGTTCATCAATGGTCTGGCTGATGAGCAACTGGTCAGCGAATGTATCGTCAGTGCGACTCTCCACCCTTCAAAGGAAGCTCACTACTTTAAGGAAGATACGAAGGATAAACGTCTTTCGATAATCGAAACACAAATTTTATCGGTCGCGAGAGTACAGGCGTATGACTTGTGGAGTCCGATCATCCACTCGCTATTATCAGGCAATTCGATCGTACTAATCGATGGATTTGATAAAGCCTTAAGTTGCAGCACCCCAGGAAGCAAATGGCGCTCGATTGAGGAGCCTTCCACGGAAACGACGGTTCGCGGTCCGAAAGATGCATTCAATGAATCGCTGCAAACGAATCTTTCTCTCATTCGCAGAAGAGTAAAATCAAACCGTCTACGTGTGGAAAATACGGAGCTTGGCGAGACAACACATACCGATGTGGCCCTTGTTTATGTGGACGATTTAGTTGACAAAAAACTCTTGCAAGAAATCAAACAACGTCTCAACCGTGTCATCACCCACAAAGTGATTAGCGAGGCTAATATTGAGGAAGCGATGCAGGACGAGATGCTAACACCATTTCCAACGATTTATAATACGGAGCGACCTGATATGGTGGCATATGCACTTGTGGAAGAGAAAGTCGCTTTAATTATTGATGGAACGCCGTTTGCTTTAATTTTACCAACTGATTTCGCCCAGTTTTTTAAAGCGGCAGAAGACTATTACCAGCGGTATGATTTGTCGACGTTTATTCGTTTATTGCGTTACTTTGCTTTTACTGTTTCATTACTCGGTCCTTCTTTGTATGTAGCCTTGATTACATTTCATCAAGATTTAATCCCAACAACGCTGCTAATCCGATTGGCATCACAACGAGAGGGGATCCCCTTTCCTGCCTTGGTTGAAGCGCTTATTATGGAATTTACCTTTGAATTACTTCGTGAAGCAGGATTGCGAATGCCTCGGGCAATTGGTCAGGCAGTATCGATTGTCGGAGCTCTTGTCATTGGTCAAGCAGCGGTGCAAGCGGGAATTGTATCGGCCTCGATGGTCATCGTCGTGGCAGCGACCGGGATCGCAAGCTTTACAACACCGGCATATAACTTAGCCGTTGCCGCTCGTTTATTGCGTTTTTTTATGATGCTACTCGCTGCTACTTTCGGCTTATATGGGATTATTTTAGGGCTTATTATGCTTGTTGCTCATTTATCGAGTTTGCGTTCCGTTGGAATGCCTTACTTTGCACCATTTGCTCCGTTCAGTATGAAAGCACAAAAAGACGGACTGTTTCGCCTACCGTTAAAATGGCTTGATAAGAGACATGTAGAAGACAAAAACAGTTAAGTTTTTAGCTAGATTAGAAAGGGACGAACGCTTATGAGATGGCGCAAAACTCAGCTACTGGTTCTTTTCTTCGCGACTCTACTGATGTCAAGCTGCTGGGATGCTAGTGAGTTGTCGGATTTGTCGATTATTTCTGGTGTCGGAATCGATAAAGGGGAAAACGGAACGTACAAAGTGTCATTCCAAATTATCAATCCTTCAGAAGTATCAGCCGATGAAGATGGGGTTCAGCAAGGATCAACGTCAACGGTCGTCATTTCCAGTGTCGGAAACTCTATTTTCGAAGCAGTTCGAAAAGCATCGGAGCAGTTGTCTCGTCGTATTTATTCTCCCCATACGAATTTGGTCGTTATCGGAGAGGACTTTGCAAGAGAGGAAGGTTTAAATAAAGCCCTCGATTGGTTCGAGCGCGATCACGCCTTTCGAACGAACATCCCGATGGTCATTGCGAGAGGAAGTACAGCGGAAGAAGTCCTTCTCGTCCAGTCTCCTTTTGAGCGGATTCCTGCAAAAAAAATTGATGAAGCGATTAAAACCTCAGGAGCCGTATGGGGAGAGACGAAAGAAGTGGAAATCCAAGATGTGATTATTAATCAGCTAAGAATGGGCCGGGAAAATACGATCAGCGGAATCAAAATTGTTGGAGACTTATCTGAAGCAGTGGAAGGGGAGGGGCTAGGTAAATCAAAGCCACCTGTCATTTTGCAAGCTGCCGGAATGGCCATGTTCAGAGATGGTCATTTACACTCGTGGTTAGATCACAAAGCTGCGAGGGGGACCAATTGGATTGACAATGCGATTGAAAGTACTGTGGTTACGTTGCCATGCCATAACGATGAAAAAATAGCGATTGAAATTATCCAGTCTAATGCACAAATGGAAGCTAAGATGACGGATCAAGAAACGTTGGAAATAAACCTAACCATTTTTGCAGAAGGAAACATCGGGGAAGTTAATTGCCGTGTTGATCTGACTGTCATTGAAAACATCCATAAGGTGGAAAAACAACTAGAGGACGAAATTCGCAGCGAGGCACTAGAAGCGATTCAAATTAGTCAAGAGGAGCAAATCGATATTTTCGGGTTTGGGGAAGAGGTGCATCGTAAGTATCCTGATCAATGGAAGATGCTTAAAGATCAGTGGAATGAGCATTTTGCCGAGCTTCAAGTTAATGTCCAAGTAAATACGTTTATTCGCCGAACAGGATTCCGAAACAATCCGTTCATCGAATAAATTGAATCGAGGAGATATCCGATGAAGAATGGAACGACGATTAGCACATATCAATTTTTTTCCATGATTGTATTGTTTGAATTAGGGAGCGCCATTGTCGTCGGAGTGGGGCTAGACGCAGGACAAGATGCATGGATTACGGTTCTAACAGCAATGCTAGCAGGGTTAGTGCTTTATTGTGTTTTGTATTACTTGCATAGCCACTTTCCAAGCGATACTTGGATCGCCTATTTGCAAAAAGTTCTTACGGTCCCGATCGGTTGGTTCATCGGTTTTCTCTATTGTCTTTATTTCATTTACATTGCTACGAGGGTTTTACGTGATTTTGGCGACTTGTTAACCACGTCCATGCTAACAGACACCCCGCTCATGGTGATTAATTTAATGGTGGTTTTGGTCATTGTCTACGTTTTGTTTCATGGCATAAATGTACTTGCGAGAACGGGAGAGTTTTTTCTCATCATTTTATTTTTCATCGGCTTTTTTTCCGTCACGCTTATATTTAGTACAGACCTTTACAACATAAAAAATCTGCTGCCCATTTTAGAAAATGGCTGGATACCTGTCCTGAGACAAGCGTTCCCTGTAACGTTTACGTTTCCGTTCGGAGAAATTATTGTTTTTACAATGCTTTTTCATTTTTTAAACAAAAAAGAGATGGGATTTCGGATCGGTCTTTTAGCGATCAGCGTGAGCGGACTACTGCTCGCACTAACGACGATTTTATACATTATTGTATTAGGGGTAGATATTACGAATCGGGCCACGTTTCCACTGTTAACGATGGTAGGGAAAATCCAAGCGGCCGACTTTATCGAGCGGCTCGATGCTTTAGCGGTAACCGTGCTAGTCGTTGCCATGTTCTTTAAAGTAGCCATCTTTTTTTATGCCGGAGTCGCTGGAATTAGTGAGTTGTTTAAAGTGGACAAGTTCCAAAAAATCTTACCTCTTTTCGGTGCGATCCTTGTATTTAATTCTATACAAATTGCGGCCAATTTTAGTGAACATTTAAAAGAAGGGTTGGAGGTTGTTCCATATTATCTCCATTTACCGTTCCAAGTAGGGATTCCTTTGATTGTGTTAGGAATTCTACTCATTCAGAAAAAGATGGGGAAAGTGAAAAACTCAAGCTCACTTTCATGAGGAACGTTTACCGTAAAAGCTGGAAGCCATATAAGTCGTTCCAATCAGTGCGAAGAAGATCATCGACCAAAAAATAAGTCTCTCTGACTGAGCCATCACTTGAAACGGGTGTAAAAAATAGGTTATTGAGCGATTGAATGATACCCCTGTCAACAAATTCATAATTAAGTTATTAACCATGAGGATCGCGAAAACAAAGAGTGAAATCATGATAATTTTAATCATAGTACACCTCTAAAAGACCGTCTTTAGATTAGTGTAGGCCAGTTGAAAGGGATCATGTAAGGATAAAAAAGGAACCTTTCCATTGACAGTTGCATCACCTCGGTTGGTATACTTAAGGGGTGTGATAGATCGTATTTGCGGAGAAGGGGAGCTTCATTGTGCGGATTAAGTTTGTAACTGCTGTGTTTCTAGGAGCTTGCTCATACGGGGTTTTGTCCACTCTTGTAAAGCTTGCATACGAAAATGGAGTTCCTACAGCGGTGGTGACCTCGAGTCAATTTCTGATCGGATGGTTTTTGTTAGCAGCATTGTTAGCCTTTACGCAAAAGAAGCAAAGGCTAACAATGAAAGAAAAAATCCAATTGATGTTAGCTGGCATTCCTACAGGCCTTGTGGGGATTTTTTACTACTTATCCCTTGTCACAATTGAGGCATCAGTAGCCATCATTCTTTTATTTCAATTCGTATGGATAGGGGTTGTCCTTGAAAGTTTAATCAATCGCCAGTTTCCAACGAAAAAAACGGTCGGTTCCCTTATCATTTTGTTAATTGGCACCGTGTTAGCTAGCGGTAGCTCATGGGTCAATCAAGGGACGGTTCATTGGCTCGGTGTTTTGTTCGGTTTACTGGCGGCTGTTTCATTTGCCCTGTTCATCCTAGCAAACGCAAAAGTATTGCCCCAGCTACCCACCGTTCAACGGAGTTATTACATGGTGTCAGGCAGCTTAATGGCCGTTTTATTCATTTTTGGACCACAGCTTATCCATCAACCTTTAACAATGTACGGACAACTTGGTTGGTATGGAGTGTTGCTCGGACTTTTTGGCGTTTGTATTCCGCCATTGTTGTTTGCCTATGGGATGCCGCAAATCGGTTCAGGATTAGGCAGTATTCTGAGTTCGATCGAGTTACCTGTCGCTGTTCTGCTGTCAGTGATCGTTTTAAAAGAAACTGTAATATTGTCCCAATGGCTCGGTGTTTTCTTTATTTTTCTTGCCATCATCCTCCCGAATATAGAATGGAAAAAAGAACAGCTGGGCAAAAACCCTCTTTAATGAACGAAAGAGGGTTCTTTTATCTGGAATTGGATTATGAGGGATGAATCATTTTTTCAAGATAAGCGCGAATCGCCATGACATTGTCAGAGATCGCCCGTTCTCTAGCTCCATCGTCTGCTTGCTTTTTCTTCGCTTTTTGTAAAACGTTCTCTTCTTGTCCTTTCGGTATCACTGTAACGCCATCAGCGTCGCCTACAATGAGATCACCTGGCCGAATCGGTACGCCACCGCAAGAAATGGGCACGTTGATATTCCCAATACCTGTTTTCTGGCTAGCAGCAATCGTCGTCCCTCGGCAAAAAATCGGGAAATTTAGCCCTTTACTCGCTCGTATGTCACGGATTGCTCCATCAACCACAAATCCTGCGATTCCAAGAGTCTTCGCCATTCCTAATACAAAATCACCAGCAATCGCTCGGGTACAGTCTCCTTTAGCATCAATGACAATCACATCCCCTGGCGATGCTTCATACATGGCTTTGAGCACAGCAAGGTTATCACCAGTAGCTACTTGGACCGTTCGAGCTGGTCCAACCACTTGATCGTTTTCGTTTAACGGCTTTATGCTGGAGGTTAGATTGGTGAGACCGTCTAAGGCATCTGATATACATGTCGTCGGAATTGTGCGGAACTGCGTAATGAAATCAATCTCTGCTTGTGACATTAAAATCGCTCCTTCCAGTGTAATGGTTCTGTCTTCCATTTTGTATATCTATACTATAGCAAATAGTGCTATTGATCACGTATGAAAGCTCAATATTTCGTTATTTAAAAATCTTTAGTATTTTGATAACAAAAACTTATCAGACGTGTAAAGAGCAAGAGGAAGCACAGCTGGGAGATGCTAAAGGAAAAGTAAGCTCGCTAGTTGGAAGAGGGGAGAAAGTGTTTATTATGCGGAGACTATAGAGCTATGCTACTAAAAAGATACGGTTATTATGAATTTATACTAACTGAAATCGAAACGCGAGGAGAGTTACAGAATTTAAAGTAAAAAGAACCGATGATGGGCAGTTAATTAAGTTGATCGAGCACAATTGAAGTTGCCTCTTTTGATTTTGCCACCAGAGTTTATTGATCGAGGACGTAAAGAAAAGTGGTTTTTAGATCTGCACACACCATCACTAAACCAACTTGTCCTTGCACGTTTTATTCAAGAAGGTCATTTAGAGCGACATTTAATGAAAATGCGAAAATCTTATAAGAAAAAAAGAGATCGCCTGATCGATTGTTTACATGACGCATTTACTGGAGAAATGAAAGTACTTGGTGCATCCACCGGCCTGCATCTTATCGTTGAGTTCAGAGGCCGAACATTCACAGAACGAACGATGGAGCGGATGCGTACTTGTGGTGTTTTCGTTGACTCTGTCGAAAGTCATGCGATTAAAAAAGGAAGTCAACTTGAACGAATCATTTTAGGCTATGGTCACTTGTCAATGGAACAAATCGAAGAGGGAGTGAGAAGACTTCAACAAGCCTTGACATTTGATTAAAATGAGCAAAGTAAAGGGGATTTTATTCCTCGCTTCAGGATGTGACATTCTTAATCTTGTTATCTTAAGCCCTGAAGTAGAAGACTTAGCGCAAGTGAAATAGGTTAAAAAATCGTTCTAAGTTGTCATTTCAAACAAATTCCATTAAAGTATAAGTACGTCTTCTCGATTCATCGATTCGCTATAAATCAGCTGAGCGTTAGATCGCTAGTGACAAATGTTTTAAAGGTACAAAAAATTCACGAAATCTCCCTTTCTATTTTCCTTTGTTTTATGATACGTTCAGTTTTGGAATGTTGCATTTAATTCGAAATGAAAGGGAACAAGGAAGGGGTGTTATATGAGCAAAAAGGTTGAAAACCTCATGCTTGGCTCTTGGCTTACGGCATTAACGGCGATGCTTGGCTCGCTTTATTTTTCTGAAATTAGGATGTACGAGCCTTGTACCCTGTGTTGGTACCAGCGCATCATCATGTATCCGCTCGTACTCATTCTTTTTATTGGCTATCTTAAACGGGATGTCAACGTGGCGTTGTACTCCCTCTGGTTTTCGCTCATCGGGATGTTCACGTCGCTCTATCATTATTCAATACAAAAGCTCCCATTTTTAACGGATGCCGCTCCCGCTTGTGGTCGGGTTCCGTGTACAGGTCAGTATATCAATTGGTTCGGCTTTGTGACGATTCCATTTTTAGCTTTTACAGCATTTGTCATTATTTTCATTTGCAGTTTACTCATTATTCGTGAGAAGTAGGAGGATGACCATTGAAAAAGTTAGCCATTTTTGGAAGCATTATTGTGTTATTATTTGTAGCGATTGCGGTTGTTACCAACTTATCGCAAAAGCAACAAATTGAAGGGAATCCGTTTGGTAAGGAGACATTGGATCCGACTACAATTGAGCTGTTAGACGATCCAAATTATCAAAATGTGATTTTACCAGATGAATTGGAAGACATTTTAGCAGGAGAAGGGGAAGCAACGGTTTATTTCTACGCCTCTGATTGCCCTTATTGTAAAGAAGCAACACCGCGCCTCGTTCCGATTGCTGAAGATTTAGGAATTGACCTTGTCCAGTATAATGTGAAGGAATTTCAACAGGGATGGAATGACTACAACATCGAGTCTACACCAACGATCATTCATTTTGAAAATGGTGAAGAAGTGGCTCGGCTTGTAGGTAGTCACTCTGACGAAGGATTCACGTTATTCTTAGAAGAAAACGTACTCGATTAACGATGTGGAAAAAGGGCTGGGACAGAACACAGTGAATAAGAGTGGCACTTTCACCGCCGGTGAGTGCCACTCTTATTTTTCTGGTGTTTTGTAGTTTGAAGAAACCATTCAAAGGAAGGAGAAGGGTCATGCTCCTTGAGACACCTGAGCTTCGCCTACGCAAAACAACAACGGAGGACCTAGCGTTTGTTTTAAAGTTAGAAGCGATCGAGGAAAATAAACGATATATTATTCCGTGGGATGAAAGAAAGCATCAACAGACCTTGGAAGATCGAGATTGTCTACACCTTATGATTGAAAGTAAAAAAGCAGGAAAAACGGTCGGCTACGTCATTCTCCACGGTGTACACAATGAAAATGATAGCATTGAGCTTGTTAGACTTACGATCCATGACAAGGAAAAAGGGTTTGGACAACAGGTGCTTAGTCTAATGAAACAATGGGTTTTTACAGAGGCAAAGGCCAACCGATTATGGCTTGATGTGAAGACAAACAATGCTCGTGCAATGCACGTATATGAAAAGCAAGGATTTGTCCTAGAAGGGACACTTCGAGAATGTTTAAAAAGTAAATATGGTTTCGAATCCTTGAATGTGATGAGCGTATTAAAGAGTGAATACGAGGAAGAACAGAAGAAAAAAGAACTACTATGAAAAAAATAATCTTAAATTGTTACCTGCTAGGAATGATAAACTTCACTTGCGCTTTTGGTATTGTTTAAATTTATTGTAAAAAGAACGCATGAAGTGTTTAAGTCAAAGCAGCAGTCAAGTATTCATTTCAATGGTGCAAAACGTAAAGCTCGTTCCAAGCTGGACGATTGTTTCGACCTAACGAAAAAAGACAGTATACTGTTGAGACCGTTGTTTTAACAGGTCATAGGAAGAAAGCAAGGTTTTCTAAAAGACTTCAAATTTTTTTCACAATCTAGTGGTAGAATAACAAACAGAGTGAGTTTATGACGAAGGAGAAACATGAATGAACCAGAGCCGATTGATTTGTTTCGTTGCACTGCTGTTTATGTTGAGTGGGTGCCAAGGAAAACATGTGACGATTCCAGAAGAAGATGGTCCTATGGTCGTCGTCTCCCATATAAAAGAATCGACCTTTTCCTTTATTAGCAAAAACAAGATGGAGTTGCTAGAAACCGAGGAAAGTCCCTATCCATTGACCGCGATGGTGGACATCGAGGGTGGACATATTGTGGTTACAAGTCAAACGGAAGACACGCTTTTTTTATTTGATACGGTTCAAGGGAAGATCCTGCCGTTTATAACGCTAAATAAAGGCTTAACCGTGATGGAATTTGATCGAGCCAAACGGATGCTATTTGTCGCTGATACGTTAAATGATGAAATCATCCAAATTGATGTGGACAAACGAGAGGTACAGACGCGGATCGCAATCGATTGTTCACCAACGGATCTGCAAGTAATCGATGATCTGTTATTTATTTTGAGCAGTGAGACAAGTACGGTCTTTATCTACGATATGCGATCGGAAACGATGATCCAATCATTTTCGGTTACCGAACGACCAGCAGGGATGTTTTATGATGGATCTCATCTATGGATCGGTGGACATGGGCCTTACGGGGATTTAAACAAACGAATCTTCGCGTATAACATAAAAACAGGTGTAATTGATCAGGAAGTTGAAGTGGGCCTAATGCCAATTACGATTTATCAAGACCAGCACGACACCTATGTATACGTTCTCTGCCATGGAGATGATGCTTTGTACAAAGTAGATCTAGACGCAAAGCGTGTCGAGGCATCCCTCTCAGTTGGTCATAATCCTTATTATCTAAAAGGGGACGGCGATCATTTGTACGTGAGCAATTTGGACGATGATACTTTTTCCATCATTGAACGAACAACATTTCAGGTAGTAAATGAGATTAATGTGCCAGCAGGGCCTTACGCCATTGTTTTGGAGGAAGAAGAATGAACAAGCGGCATAACATTTTGATTGTAGATGATGAACTAGATCTACGCGAACTCGTAACGTCCTATTTACGAAAAGAAGGGTTTGCTGTTTATACAGCAGAGACGGGAGATGAAGCAATCAAACGGCTTGAACAGGAGCCAATGGATCTTGTCGTCCTTGATGTCATGATGGATGAAATGGACGGCTTTACTGCTTGTAAAGAAATCCGTGCGTTTTCGCAAATACCGATTATTATGTTGACAGCAAGAGGTGGAGAAGACGACAAAGTCATGGGCTTACAAATCGGAGCCGATGATTACATTGTCAAACCGTTTAGTCCCCGTGAGCTCGTCGCCCGAATCGAAGTTGCCTTGCGAAGAACGCAAGGAATCCAGCAAGTGGATGATACCGGATATCGCTTCAACGAGCTTCGCATCCAGCCTAGCGGTCGCAAGGTGTTTGTGAATGGTCAAGAGATCTCACTAACAAAAAAAGAGTACGATTTGCTAGTTTTTCTATTGGAACATCGTGGACGTGTGTTTACACGAGAGCATCTCCATGACCGCTTGTGGGGAATGGATACCCAGCAAGGGACGCTTCGGACAGTTGATACTCACATCAAAACGTTACGCTTAAAACTAAAGCCAGCTGATCGATTCATCAAAACCGTTTGGGGTGTCGGGTATAAGTTCGAGGTAGACTCATGAAAAATTGGTCGATCAAAGCAAAAGTATGGAGCGCTATATTCGCAATCATCGTCGCCGTTAGTGTTGGCGCCCTTTCGATGACATTTTTCCTTTATGAACGACTTTATATCGACAAGCAGATCGATCGTTTATTCATGGAAGGGCAAGAGCTTCGCACTGTATATGCGGAGCATGGAGCGAATGACTATTTTTTCGAACGGATTCAATGGGCAAACGACAGCAAAGAGCTCACGCTAACTTATACAGAGGATCCGATGCAGCTTGGGAGTGGCTCACCATTTGAACCTTTTGCAAATGAACATTTGATCACGTTTGACGAAAGACAGCAGCTGCTAGAAGGGGAAACGGTCGTCATGATACGGGAGAATGCGTACTTTGAGCAAAAAATTCTCGGGGTAGCGATCCCTTTATTTGACAATGAACAACTCGCTGGAGCGTTATTTTTTTCGCTGCCGCTATCCGATGTGTATGAGCCGTTTTTAAACGTAGGAAAAATACTATTGCTTTCTTTAAGCGTCATCATCTTGCTGATTATCCTAATCGGTAAAAAGGTTGTGAACCATGTGGTTACCCCACTGACCGACATGAAAGAAGCAGCGATTCAGATGGCGAAGGGGGATTTTTCGTTACGTATTTCTTCAACAAGAAGTCGAAAGGACGAGATAGGTCAACTGGCTGAATCCTTTAATACGTTATCGTCATCCCTCGAACGAGTGGAAGAAAAGCGGCGGGAGTTTCTTGCTGATGTGTCTCATGAGCTGCGTACGCCGCTTAGTTATATGAAAGGTTACGCAGAGGGTGTAGAGGAAGGAGTGATTGATCCGAGCAAAGGGCTTTCCATCATTCAAAAGGAAGCAAACCGATTGGAGCGACTCGTTAATGACTTATTGGATTTGGCTCAACTAGAAGGGGAGTCCTATGTGATGAAGGATGAACCGATTGCATTCGCCCAGCTAGTCTATGAGGTAGTGGAGCAATTTCGCTATCTCGCAGCGCAAAAAAGGCTTCAGGTCCACTTAGATCTAGATGAGGATGTCATTATTTCAGGAGATCCTGATCGGATCGAGCAAGTCATTCGCAATCTGTTAGATAATGCGATCAAATACGCACATGAAGAGACAACAATCTCACTTACGATAGGGCGTGAAGGAAGCAGGGCCCAATTTATTCTTTCGGATCAAGGGATCGGCATTCCCGAGGACAAGCTCGCTCTTGTGTTCGAACGTTTTTATCGTGTAAATAAATCTCGGTCTCGGAAAAAGGGCGGGACGGGATTAGGCTTGGCGATCGCCTCACAAATTATTAAAAAGCATGGGGGCACCATAGACATCACTTCACAGGAACTAAAAGGGACGACCGTAACGATTACATTGAAAACGTTATAAAGGCCTTGCACGATTTACAAGAGAAAACATACGATAAAGCAGTGAAAAAAATTAACTTTTTTATGATGAAGCTTGCCTATAGTTTAAAAAATATTGTTGACAGGTAAAAAATAAACGTGTTACATTCAAACATGTAAATTGAATCATCCTCGTTAGGTGAGGCTCCTGTGCTGGAGATACGCTGCTGCCCAAAAACGTCCAAAGACGCCAATGGGTCAACAGAAACCATCGACATAAGGTGGTTTTTAACGTAGCTGGCTTCGTCCTATGCCGCACAGTGCTAAAGCTCTACGAATGGAGGAGTTTGGTGATCATTAGTCATGCTTTTTTTGTGTTGCTCATGTTGACACCTTCCATTCGTGGAGGGTGTTTTTTGTTTAAATTTCAAGGAGGTGAGGCACGATGGATAGTAGTCCTGAACCCAGCCTGATGCCATCAATCCAGACAACTGAATTAAGGAAGGCAGGCGTGCCTTACTCTCTTAGAGGCATGTTCTTCCTTTCATAAAAAAGGAGGAATTTAAATGGTAAGATTAACAAAACAAACAAGAGATGATTATATTCGAACTGTGGTTGATGTTATTACATCGAAAAAGATCGAGAGATTTCGTGAACTGTTTTTAGATCTACACCCGACCGATCAAGCGGATCTATACTTATTGCTTGATGCGGAGGATCGTCAGTTTGTCTACGCTGCTTTAACGCCAGAAGAAATGGCGGAAGTGTTCAAGCAGTTAGATGTCAGCGAACAAAAAGAGCTCATTTTAGAGTTGGATCGTGAATACTCTACTGCGATGCTTAATGATATGTACGCCGATGATGCGGCCAATTTTTTAGCAGAGATTGATCAAGTGAAGGCACAAGAAATTTTAGTGGCGATGAATAAAAAGGAAGCAAGCGAGATCAAGGAGCTTATGTCCTATCCACCGGAGACGGCTGGAGCGATTATGACGAAAGAATTTATTGTCCTTCGCTCGACCGATACGGCTGCTGACGTCATCGACCATTTGCGAAAAGAAGGCCCTGATGCGGAAACGATCTATTATTTATATGTAGTGGATGAACAGAAAAAACTCGTTGGCGTTGTGTCGTTACGGGATTTGATAACCGCCCCATCGGATCAAACCATTGAAACGATTATGAGCACTCGCGTAGTTTCTGTTTTGGTAGGTGAGGACCAAGAAGACGTGGCAAAATTAATTAAGAAATACGATTTCCTCGCAGCACCTGTCGTTACAGAGCAAGGGACATTAGTTGGAATTGTGACGGTTGATGACATTATCGATGTACTAGAGGAGGAAACAGAAGAAGACTTTGGAGAAATGGCCGCTGCTAGAGGCTCGATGGATACCAACATTTCTGCCTTTACAGCTGCAAGAAAACGGGCACCATGGATCATTATGCTGATGTTTTTAGGCCTCATTACCGCAGAAGTGATCGGTCAATTCGAAGAAACGTTGGAAGCTGTCATTCTTTTATCTGTCTTTATCCCGCTCATTATGGATTCAGCTGGAAATACGGGAACACAGGCTTTGGCGGTTGTTGTTCGTGGATTAGCTGTTGGAACAGTAGACCGATCCACCGTTGGTAAAATGCTGAAGCGAGAGTTTGGAACCGGCATTATGCTCGGAATCATGTGTGCCGTAACCCTTTTAATCGTCATTCCTTTCCTTTATGGAAGCTTCGTGTTAGCGGGAATCGTCGGTGTTTCGTTACTATTGACATTAAGTGTCGCGACAATGGTAGGAGCCACAATCCCTCTCATCATTAATAAACTAAAAATTGACCCAGCGGTTGCATCAGGGCCGTTCATTACGACCTTGAATGACATTCTTGGCCTTTTCATCTATTTTTCGATCGCAACCGCATTGCTTCAATATTTGCCGCAATAACGTAAAAGGTGCTGCCTCAAAAGTCTATCTTTAGAGGCAGCTTTTCTGATTCGTTTAAAATCGCGACTTGGCGGACGCTTTCACCAAAAGCACAAGTGCAACCATCGACTCACGCACATCTTGTTTGCATTCGTTGTGTTTTCTTTGCCGCGGGCAACGCTCCAGCTTCCTTGTTTGCTTTTCCCGAAGGAGTCGCCGCCTGTCTCTCGTTCGACTCCCATTAACGCGCGAGAGAACATACAAAAAAATTGCCCGATCGTTCTTATAAGGAATGACATGAAAAGTGTGAGATTCTAGACCTTTTCAAGAAGTTGTATGGTTCCCACTTTAACAATCCTCAGCTCAGCATTGCTTAAAACGGATGATTTTTATAATGAATTGTCATACAATAGAAAGGGAGTTGGTAAAAAACAACAGATCTAGGCGGGAGTACATTTGTATGCTAAGAGAATCTTGCCGCGAGGGTGTGTCGATCGTAGGAAAGGTCAATTGACACGAACGTGAATCTGGATATTCGATTGCTTTACGAAAAAGCTGACAAATACCTTCAAAATGTTAAAGGCAAGATAAAAGGAGAGGGTGATATGAACGAACAAATCATCGAGGATTTGTCGAGTCCGTGGTCAGGTAATACGGTTCACTTAGTCACGGTAGACGGGAGTCAATTGATTAAAAAGCAATACCGAAAAAAAGAAGGGTATTTACGAGAAGTGCATGCGCTACGTACTGTCCCTCAAGCCATTTGTCCTTCTCTCGTGGATGCATATGAGCAGCTGACATACGAGCCGCTACAGAAAAACATCCAAGCGGCTGACTTAGACGAAATTATTGGAAGCTTATTACGTGAACTTCATCAACATACTGTTCAAAAGCCAAGCGTGTTTGACCCTGGAAATGGTGTAACGAAAGAAACCTGGCTTGATTACCTTGAATCGTTTGCACCGAATTGGCTCCAGACGATTGGAACAGAAAAATATGAGTCTATGTATTGGTCGGCTATCAATTCCGTCCGAGCAGCCTACGATAGAAATCAAAGAGCACTTTGTCTCATCCATCGCGATGCTAGGCTTGCAAATGTTGGAGAGGGAAGTGATGGTCGTTTTCTTTTCCTAGATTTTGAGCTAGCGATCATTGGGGACCCGTTGTGGGATGTGGCTCGGTATCTTATTCAATCCGTTCATTCTGAAACAACGTTTCTTAAAGCATACGAATTTGATCACACGGAGATAGAAGTGTTGCAAGCCTACAAAAAGCTTTATGCGATGAGCTTTATGAACTATTTAATAAAAAACAAGCAAGCAGACACTCTTGATTTTAAAAAATGCGTAAACGTATTGACCAATTGAACAGTCGATGAAATAAAAGGAGGATGAGATGAGATCAATCAAAGTAGAACATTACGAAGCATTTAGTACAGTACCATCGAAAGGAAATCCTGCTGGAATCGTTTTAGACGGGGAGGGCTTGACTGATTCGGATAGGCAAAAAATCGCGAAGGAAGTAGGTTTTAATGAAACTGCCTTCCCGCTTCCATCCGAACGAGCAGATGTAAACATTCGGTTCTTTACACCAGGTCACGAAATAAATCTTTGTGGACATGCCACAATGGCAACGATCTATGCGTTAAAGACGAAAGGATTACTTCCAGATCGAGACGAGATCACGATTGAAACGAAAGCAGGCATTTTGCCCATTCGGCTGAGCATAGATGTAGATCGTTCGATGATGATTACGATGAAGCAAGCCGCACCTCAGCTTCGAGCATTTAGTGGATCACGATCGGAATTGGCCGCTTCGCTTGCCCTTGAAGAAAAGGATCTCCATGAGGAGCTACCAGTAGTCTATGGTAGCACTGGTACGTGGACCTTACTGATTCCGATTAAAAAGCTCGATGCTTTTAAGCGAATGCAGCCAAACAATCAACATTTCCCTCATATTTTGCAAGAAATGCCTCGCGCCTCTGTCCATCCGTTTTGTTTAGAAACGTATGACCAAGAGGCCGATATGCACGCTCGCCATTTTTCTTCACCGTATTCCGGTACGGTAGAGGACCCAGTTACAGGAACGGCTTCTGGCGTGATGGGCGCCTATTATCATAAATACATAGAGTCATCACCTTCGCTCCAGTTAATCGTCGAACAAGGGCATGAAATCGGTAAAGATGGTCGTATTGCCGTCACAGTTACTGAGCAAACGGATGATGTCATGATCGAAATCTCAGGTAATGCCGTGCTTATAAGGGAGTTTGAAGTTCGTATTTAATTTTCGAATAGCAAAAGGGGGAGTAGTTAACACATTAAACGAACAATCAATCATCGTGACGGGGGCAGCCAAAAGCGCCGTTGCTTGGATTGACGAAAAGCTGTGTGATGATCTTCGCCCCATGGATTAGAAGATGAGACGCTTCATTTGATTGCTTCGCCTTTGTTGCCAGAAAAAAGTAGCTGATACCGTCGTTGTTTGCTGTCAGATCAGGCGAAGCACTATACAGGAGACACATTTAATCAAAAAAGCGAGCTGCTTGATCCTTTGAAAACGTCAGCTCGCTTCTCTTTATTATTAAGGCTCAAAAACGACTTTCATGGTTTGGCCTTTTTTCTTATTTGCCGCAGTTGCCAGTGCTTCACGGTACGCTTCCAACGGAAAACGATGGGTAATTAAAGGGGAGAGATCTACCTTCCCGTCGGCTATTAAATCGACTGCGATTTGTAACGTTCGTTTTTTTCCTCCCTGCCAATCTTCCATGCCGTAAGTGAAACTGCCTTTAACCTCTAGCTCATTTAGCCAAATCATCGTCATATCAAGGTTGTCGATAAAGCTTGCGAGTCCGATCAAGACGACTTTGCCCCCTTTACGGGCAAATCGCAAAGAGTCATGCAAGCTTTTGCGATTTCCGACACATTCGTATACGATGTCCGCCCCTCCATGTACAATCGGTTCACCAAAAACGGGATGAAGGACATTGGCGTTGAATGACTCGGCAACCGCTGTAACGTAGTCTCGTTTTCGCGAAAGAAATACGATTTCGTCCGCCCCAAATTGCTTAGCAAGTTCCGCTTGAAAGGGGTGTTTGGCTAACGTCACGATTTTGCATGGGATCTCTAACGCTCTAATGGCAGCGATCACGCAAATGCCAATCACCCCCGATCCGATGACAAATACCGTGTCTGAAGGCTTCGGCCTGTTTTGCAAGACCGCATGAAGGGCACAGGCAAATGGCTCCACGAGTACACCATTGTCATCATCCACACTAGAAGGCAACGAAATAACCTGACTTTGATGGGCGACCAAGTACCGGCCCCAACTACCACCTGTGTCTTTGCATGTTCCTGTCAATAAACCAGGGGCAATGTCGCCATCGTTCATATGGTGACATAGGTTATAATTTCCGTTTGCACATTCAGAACAGACGGGGGTAATGCCGCGAACCTCGCAGGAAAGAAGCGGATCGATGACGACGCGCTGACCCACTTGTAAATTTGTCACACTTTTTCTTGCTTTAGAAATCGTCCCAACCATTTCATGCCCAAGGGTAAACGGGAAGGAAACGAAAGGAGAGGTAGCTGGACTGTCATTTAAAAAAATGAGGTTTAGGTCACTCCCGCAGATTCCCCCATATTTCACTTTAATTTCTACCCAGTGGTCGTTCGGGAGAGCCGGTTTTTCTACGTCTCTTAGTTGAAGGCATGAAAACGGCGATTCCACATAGAGAGACGAATTCATTTTTCCCATCGCCTTGCTTAATGCATATTTAGGAATGCTTAGATCAAATTGGATCGCTTTCATGTTTTCACCTATTTCTTCTGTTTTTTTATGGTGAATTTCGTTATAATGATTCTAATCCATCGGAACTTGAGGAATGATTTTTCCATCAATCCGTTCGAAAATGTCATCTAAATCACGACCGGTGATCGTGAGCCCATGGTTTTTCAAGCCGATTACCGTTCGAGACGGATCCTCCGATTCACTAACCATTTGCGCAACGGTTTCGGCTAGTTCAAGGGTGCCGCATGGATAATTGAATTGTGTCGCTTGAATCCCGTCCATCCATGCGTGAATATGAACGATCGCACCGACCTCAGGATGCTCACGATAGATCATCCAATGCTCGATCGCATCTACAGACGCCCGCTTCGGCTTGATTTTTGGCGGGATGCTCACCTTCATCGCATTGCTTTTTTCATCGTAGCCAGAAATGTATAGAAAGTCTTTGCCTACATCGCTCATATTTGATTTGTCAATCCCGCTTGCGCTCATCCAGAAGTTGTTCTCATCTTTTCGTGCACTCAAGTTTCCATAGCTCAGGCCACCGATACCATAAAGGCGATTCAAATGACGAATGTCCCTTGGGGTAAGAACTTCCTCTAACGGGAAGGGAGCAGGGAGTAAATTCATCGTATCTAATTTCTTACCTGACACACTTAAGGATTCCGTCACTTCATCTCCTTCCCAGAGCGGCTCTGGTAAATCTTCATAGAAATCATTGTTGATCACAAGCCTTGAGGATGCGAGGGGTTCCAGCCGTTCAAAGATTTTCTCGAAAATTTCCTCATCGCTTTGATTTGAATCAACCATGATCGAATATCGCCCTTGCTCAGGCGTTAGAAAATATAGCTCGGTTCCGTCGCTATGGTGTACAACATACATTAGGTGGTTGGCAAGTGTCCGCACTAAATAGGGATACGCTTCTTTATGAATATCCTTTGGTTTTTGAAACGTTTCAATGATAGTTACTACAAATGTCGCTTGAGATTTTCTGCGATAAGGTCGTGGATTCTCCATATCCGCTAAATGAAACACGAGCTTAGGGTGATCTTCTGGAGCAGGCAAATAGGTATAGCCTCGCGTAGAAAAAATCTCTTTCATTCCTTCCGTTAACCAACTGGAAAACGGCTGATTCGGTATACCGTGAAATGTAAATGTTTTCATATATTCAACCTCCAGAATGTATGTAAATTTCTCTTCTTATGAATAATATCTTCAACCAAAACCAAAATTATACATATAAACACACGATGTTTTTTTTGACGAACGGGAAAGAGGAAGAAAGAAGGTGGTACAGGTCATGTACGGTTTTATAGTCAATAAAGCTTCTGGTAACGGGAAAGGGCAACGTACGTGGAAAAAGGTTGAGTATGAGCTACAAATAAGAAACACGCCCTACCTTGTCCGTTTTACAAGCGGATCTGGTCATGCAACAACGATTGTCAAAGAGCTTTTAACAGAGGGAGTGAAAACAATCATTGCCGTTGGTGGGGATGGCACGATTAATGAAGTAGCCAATGGTCTTGTTAACCATCGCGTCCCACTAGGAATTATTCCAGCCGGCTCTGGCAACGACTTTGCCCGCTGTTTAAATATTCCGATGCATTATGAAAAGGCGTTACACCGTATTTTTGAAAACAAGCAAAAAAAAGTGGATTTGCTCCACCTTGGACAGCGACATTGTTTAACGGTTACAGGTATTGGATTTGATGGGAAGATAGCAAAAACAGTGAATGAGGCGATCTATAAAAATTGGTTCAACCAGTTCGGTTTTGGTGGGCTTTCCTATGTGTTAAGCATGCTAGAAGTCTTGAAGGATTACCGTCCAACGAATATTCAAATCACAGTCGATGGAAAGGAATTATTTTTCTCTGGTGTTTGGCTTGTGGCGGTGGCGAACTCACCTAACTACGGGGGAGGGATTCGGATTTGCCCAGAAGCTAGTTACGATGATGGCCTTTTAAACATTTGTGTGGTACACGGAATGTCAAAGTGGCAGCTGCTCCGATTGTTTCCGAAAGCGTACAAAGGAAAACATGTAGTGATGGAACAACATGTGACTCTTTTGACCGGTAAGGATGTTTACGTTCAATCTGATACCCCCGTCCTTGTCCAAGGCGATGGGGAACCAATAATGGAAAGCCCTGTTCGTTTGCAAATTAAAAAAGGTGCTCTCTCCGTTGTGTGAGGGCATCTTTTTTAGTGAAAAGGTAGTCATGTTCAATCTTGGCCATCCTGAGTCTGTTCATGATGAGGCTTTTCTTCCTCAAACACCTGACCGTACTCATGCTGGATAAGGGAGTAAATTACTTCTGTCATCGTTTCCTTCATTTGATCAAAGGACAAATTCACATTATTCACTCCTTTCTTTTAGTTCCCTCGTCAATTGCAAAATCCACGTTTTCAAATCGACAATTCGCAAAAACGGTGGCTGAGACTCGGTTCCCGCCACGAGTAACGGAATAAGGGAGTCATCGTTATGAAAGCCACCATGGCTTGCTCCGTTTTCATGATGGGGGGTACTTTCTCCGATAAATTCATGGCCTGGCTTTGTCGCGCAAACAACAAAATCACCGTCATGAGAGTGAAGGCAGCTATGAAGCCTTTTTAAGGCGTCAGGATACTCGCCAAACGACAGGTTCGACCCATTTACATTCAAATCAAGGACGGTGGTGTCGCCTTCAATCGTCCACATCTGCTCATATACGTCTTTTACGTTTCCATTTTCCTTAAATCGCAGCGTGCCTTGTTTATCTCCAGAAATAACGTGAATCCACTCTTGCTCTTTCCACGCGATGACTTCAATTCGAGCGTCAGATTGTAGTTTTTTCGCAATTTCGTCTAATGGGAGAACGTCTGGATGCAAGGAGTAGACAAAGCAAGAACGTAAATTCATCCCGAGTACGATTTGGTCATCAGGCTGCACACCTTTTCTTAACTTTGTGATTTTCCAAGGCTCCAGAAGGCGACGGAGATCCACTAGTGCCTGCTCTTTGTTTTCGCCAACCGTCGCTTGACCGTTATCACCCATAAGAATCCAAATGTTGCGCTCAAGGGCTTCTTCCCAAGAAGAAAACGCGTTTAACAGTTGCTGTAGTTGTTCGTCCATTTGCTTTATGCCTTTTAGGTCCATTCGGCCATGCTTATGAACGCGCTTATCATGATCGGGCAAATAGACGATAGAGAAGTGGGGGATCATGTCCTGTTCAACAAAATAGGTAAATTCCTGTATGGAAAAGTGGTTGTTAAAACCGTATTTATTCCAAACATGACTGTATTTTGTCCATGGGCTCATTTTTGAAAACTTCCCGTACACAAAGTGCGAAGGGCCTTTGGTTGGGATGGTCCGATCTAACGGAACAAACAAGCGGAGCAAGCGAGGTAGCTTTAACTCATTTTCAACAGACCCTCGATAAACGAGCGCATTGACCGAAGCGGCTGTCTTCCCTTCTTGATAGAGGTCTTCATAAATCGTTGTAACATTAGGGTTTAAATGCTCGTTGTTTAAACGATAAAACGTGTCATATACACACCTTGATAAACCGAGCTTCATCTGTTCTATGACATGGGTTCCATAATTAATAATTCGCTGTTCTTTTTGATTAAACCAAGCTAACGCGGGGATGTGATGCTGATCTGAATAGTGGCCAGTGATAAACGTACTTTCCACATTGACAGACATCGTTGGAAAAGGAGCAACGACATCAGGATAATAATGGTTTGCTTTCTCCATGAAAAACTGTAATGCCGGCAATGACTCTTCCTCTAACGCCCGTTGTAGAGGTTCGTCCATTAATGTATCAAGCATCATCATGATCACATGTTCACGTGGATTGTTCTCAGACATGTCAACCTTCCTTTGATCGAAAAATGTAAGTTGTCACTTAGTATGATAAACTCCGCCAAATTTATACTTTTGTTGCTTATCGTGATGCGATTTCTTTGAAGATGAATGGAAGGAATTGAGCAACAATCCATTGAATGATTCACACGCCCCTTTGTCACAATATATAAGGACGATCATGGCTTCGACATCTTTGAAAGAGAGGAAATGAAAATGGAACGAGGACCATTGATATTTTCCGCTTCTATAGGCAATGGACATAACCAGGCTGCCAAAGCCCTTCAAGTGGAGTTTCAAAACAAAGGATATCAACCAGAAATCATTGATACGTTTTATTCGTTAAGTCCGGCCTTACACAAATTTATGCTTACGAGCTATGTAAACTTGCTTAAGGTGGGTCCAAGGATCTGGCAAAAGATTTACTTTCAAGCGGAAAAATATCCGTTGTTTTTGTTTTTAGATCAGTTTGCTACTTTCTTTGTAGAAAGCCTCCATGCGACTGTGAAAAGCAACCGGTGTTCCTTTTTAGTTTCCACCCATCCGTTTGTCACCGCCTTTCTCGTTCGTTTAAAAAGCAAGAAGCAGTTAAATCTGCCGTTATATACAGTGATTACCGATTTCGTTCTTCACCCAGCCTATCTCCGCCCTGAAATTGATGGCTACTTTACAAGTGATCCGAACTTTACCGACTTTGCGAAATTGAACAACGTATCCGATGATCGCTTCTTTCCAACGGGTATCCCGATTCCTAATCTGGAATCAATCGATCAACCGAAATGGAAAGTGAGGAACGATCTAGGATTAGACCCTCAACGTAAAGTGTTGATTATTGCAGGAGGGGGCATTGGCTTAACCAATTACGCTCAAGTGATCCGCGCCCTTGAATGTTTACCCGAGCCCATTCAACTGTTATGTATGATTGGTCACAATTACCAGGTGAAAGAAAAAATTTCACGAATCAAAAGCAAACACGAATTAAAAGTAATCGAGTTTACCGATAAATTTTTACTATACCTCAAAGCAAGCGATGCGATTTTGTCTAAGGCCGGGGGCTTAACGATGGCTGAATCATTAGTGTGTGAGACGCCAATTATCATTCACCAGCCAGTGCCTGGTCATGAGGAACACAACGCAAAATTTTTAATTGACGCTGGCGCAGCGCTAAGGGTAAAGGGAAGCAAGGAAATTCCTACAACAATCAAGCGAGTTCTTTACGAAGAAGCGTGCTTTGGTCCGATGATCGAAAATGCGAGAAAACTAAAAAAGCCAAATGCTTCCAATGAGATTGTGGAGCAGATGTTGCTTTTAGTGAAGGAACAGCAGCACGCCTTCCGCTAGCTAAGAAAAGATCACCAATCAAATGAGTGTGATCTTTTTTCGTGTAGTTCTTTTGATCTGATTTTAAAATGAGGCAAAAGACCTTAAAAGTAAAGAAGATCAAGGGTGGACGCGAAAAGACAAATAAAACATACTAAAACGGTTGAAATTGACAAAGAAATACGTTGAAACTACTATAGATTGAGGAAATAACCGATAGTACCTGGGCGACTGATTTTTCTATTAAATAAATCTTCTTGACTTTTAAAGGATGGTGTTATTATTACAGAAAAATCCAGTTCTTGATACATGTGAAATGCTGAGCGAATAAGTATCTGTCGATTTTTGATTCAGGACGTCGGTTGAAAATGAGGAGGAAAACATTGATACACGTCATCATTGCGACTGAGGATGCAACATTCGCCGACCGTCTTAAATCCATCATTGTTTCAGCGCAAAACCAATTTAGCCGTTTAGCGATTTCAGATTCGGATCAAAAAATGCTGCAACTTGTAAAAGATTTGTTTACAATTATATTGATTGACGAAACAGATTTACCGCTTCAGAACAACATGGATCTGATTCAAACCATACAAAAACAGCATCCGAAAACACAAACCGTCCTTTTAAGAAATCGAAAGAACTTTAATGATGAAATAATGAAAACGGAACAAAGTAGTAAACATTCAGCTCCAGAAATCGTTTTGAAAAATGTACTACATGAAATGTTTCAAGAAATTGTGCAGAAACAGGAAAACTGTTATGAAACCTTTGTACGTTCTTTAATACATGGAGATCTTGGAACGGGTGTTTCGTTTACAAATAGCCACCGCTATCGTCATCATTTACTGGTATTGTGCTGCGCTGAATTAGTTTCATCGTTTGACCAAAGCAAAGAGATTCCGGCACAAGTCTTTTGGAAACAAAGTGATTGGCAAGAACGCTTATCTGTACAGTTAAAAGGAATTGCTGAATGTACTATAGTGGATGGGGCAACGCCCTCAGAAAAATGGCTCATGATTTCATTTTATCAACAGCAGAAAGATCATTCGGTTCAACATTGGATAGAACTTGTCGGCAACCTCTTAAACCAAGGTATGAACGTTACGATTAGTCACAGTAATTTATTTCACTCATTTGATGAAGTACGTGAATTAACTAAAATGTTAAGAATGGTCTTGATCAAGCATATTCGCTTAGCTGTTTCTGACTGTTTTTCTCTAGCTGATCTTGAACGTACAGTAGCTGATCCGGCTCCTGATCCGATTTTTGAAAAAGAATTCGCTTTTGCTCTTGAGCAAAGAGATCTAAAACTTGTCAAGAATGTGTTGTATGGGCTTTTCGTTCAGTGGCAAGAAACAAAGCCGCAGCAAAACTATCTAGCTAGACAGCTAATGGGGATCTTGATTAAAATCCAGCAAGTCTTTCATTGCTCTTCATCCTACACACTAGATTTATTTTACGCAGACTTGAGTGATGCCATGCTACGTGCATTGGATTACGATGACTTGTATCGATCGACTTGTCGAATGATCGATTTATTTGCAGCCGTAGCAAAAGACATTGTTGAGGGTCAACATCATGACAACGACTTGCTAGCTCAAGAGATTGAAGCGTATATCGATGAGCATTTTCCCGAACCGATTAATCATCAAACATTATCTCAACGGTTCGGACTGGTTCCTTCATATTTAAGTAAAATTTTCAGTCGTTATAAAGGGATATCTCCAGCAAAATATATTGTGAAACTTCGATTAGAGGCAACAAAAGAGTTGTTGTTAGAAAATCTAGGATTAACAATTAAAGATATAGCCTATGTTGTTGGTTTTGAAGATCCTAGTTATCTCAGTCGTATATTTAAACGAGAGACAGGGTTAAGTCCATCAGAATTTCGTAAACAACAAAAGGTTTTACCTACCGTTGACGATTTTTCAATGTACAGAAAGTGAGGCAGAGGATTGTGAATGTTTATTATCAAACATCTCAAGCTCAGGTATACTGGGACCCAGCCTTAAAAGCCGTGGTTCTAAGATGGAAAGGATTTGCCCAGGGAAAACAGTTTAAAAAAATTAACGACAAAGCTCTTGAATTATTGAAACAGAAAAGGGGAAAAAAATTGCTGATTGATTCAAGAGAGCAGTCTGTTATTGTTCAGGAAGATGAAGCTTGGCTTTCAAAAGATTGGATGCCAAAAGCGGTTGAGATAGGATTAAAATATAGTGCACTTGTTAAGCCGAGGAATGCGATCCCTAAGGCGAATTTAAAAAATCATGCTTTAAAATGGGAAAATTGCCATACACGGGAATTCTTTTCGACTATCATTAGAATGATAAGAAAATATAATCAAAATTCATAAATAATCCTAAATTTTATTATAAATAAAATTCGATACAATGAAAGAAAGGGGGAATGAAATTGAATATTCATGTTACTATTCGTGAAGCGACAGAGGGAGACTTAGAGCAAATGGTTCATATGCTCGCTGATGACGTGTTAGGCCGTAAACGGGAGCGTTATGAAAAGCCACTACCAGTAAGCTACGTCCGCGCATTTAAAGAAATTAAAAAAGATAAGAATAATGAGTTAATTGTCGCTTGTAATGGGGAAGAGATCGTCGGTATGTTGCAAGTAACATTTACCCCATACCTTACGTATCAAGGGAGCTGGCGAGCAACGATTGAAGGGGTAAGAACTCATTCAGCTGCACGCGGCCAAGGAATCGGGAGCCAATTGGTATGTTGGGCAATCGAGCGAGCAAAGGAACGAGGCTGCCACCTCATTCAACTGACAACAGATAAACAGCGTCCCGACGCTTTGCGTTTTTATGAGCAGCTAGGCTTTAAAGCTTCTCACGAAGGACTTAAAATGCATTTTTAAGCTTTTGTATCATGAGCGTTGATTAGACTTCGTCTTTGAAATACTTCAAAGCGAAGTCAGCAATCGCTCTAAATCGTATAAATAACCGCCAAGCGATACTGGATTTGTTTCAACCCAAGCATGCACTCGTACTCATCCTGTTCTTGCACACTCACTTTCAATCGTTCGATCTCTAACTCAATGTCTTGGTAGTCTTCGAGCTCTCCTAGAAGTTGCATTTTCCATTTTTGATTGGCATAGTGCGCTTCAAAATTTTCAATGTTTGCAAGGGCTTCTTCCCATTTCTGATGTTCAATTTGCTGCTGCAATTCCATTACTTGATCAAAAAGAAGCTCATCATTTTTCGTCTTAAATAAGTCTCCCACATTACAGCCTGACAATAATGTCAAAAGAAGAGCTGCTGTTACGATGTATACATATTTTCCCATTCAGATTCCTCCCTCGATTAATAGAGAAGTATGACTTCCATTAGTTTGCCCCATAATAAACAAAAAATCGCCTTTTTTTAAAGAGGGAGGAAACAGATGACTGATTTAGGGAATGTTTTTATTCGAGGAGTCGTTGCTTTTATTGTTTTATTTATATTAGTGCGGATAATGGGAAAAAAGCATATCACCGATATGACGTATTATGAATACATCGTAGGCATTACAATTGGTAACATTGCTGCGCAACTAACGTTTAGTCCACATGTAAGAATGTCGAACACTTTATTTGGAATGATCATCTGGGCGATCTTTCCGATGGTTTTGTCAAAGCTTGAATTAAAATCTTTTCGCTTCCGTTCTTTATCCGAAGGTGAACCAACGGTTTTAATCGAAAATGGAAACATCCTTGAAGAAAACTTGAAAAAGGAAAACTTAACCGTTGATGAGCTAATGATTCACCTTAGACAAAAGGATGCGTTTAAACTTGATGACGTTGAATCTGCTGTAATGGAGAAAAGCGGACTCATAAGTGTTATGAAAAAAAGCAATGTTCAACCGCTCACCCCAAAGGATGCTGGACTAGTGATCGAGCTAGACCATTCTCCGCAAATTGTCATGATTGCTGGGAATGTGCTCGAAAAAAGTTTGCAAGATTATGGATATACGAAAGAATGGTTGCTCGCAGAAGTGACAAAGCAAGGGGCAAAACGATTTGAGGATGTTTTTCTTGCCCAAATTGATTCAAAAGGGAACGTCTATGTCGATTTATACAATGATCAACAATCAAACATGCCTGAAGTGAAACAAAAATTGTTAATGGCAGCAAACATTAAACAATTGCAAGCCGATCTCATCCAAATTTCCATGCAGGTGACAGATGCTAAAACGAAGGAGCAATTTAAAGCGCATGCAAAGCAAATGGATCAACTCTTTCATGAGCTATCAGCACACATGGTGGAGACATCTTCCACTTAGTCATAGATTTTTTGCGTAACATTCATTTCTCAGAAAGAGCGGTTGCTGCAATCAATTTGGAGAACGGTTTGTGGGATAAAATGTAGTCATCGACCCAATCAGCATGGCCATTGTTTATGTGATCTTCGTCTAAAATTTCACACACAATGTACGGATCAGTATTTTTCATTTTGGCCATCTGTTTAATGGTTGACGCGATTAACAATACCTTTCCATCTTCAGCTGTTACGTCAACCGGGTAGTCGGAGGCAAAAAGACAAACCGACTTTGCTTCCAGTACATTCGCTTTATCAAGAATTTCAACCTTACTTGGATCGCCTTTTACATAATAAACGTTGTCATCGTCAATCGGAGCCTCTTCCAGCTTATCGATTACGACGATATCCGTTGTCTTCTTTTCGTTTAGAATTTCCATAATGGAGAGTTTTGCCTTCTCAGACCAGGTGATCATCACGACATGATTTTTGCCTTGATAGACCATCGTGTTGTCCTCCTTTAACTCCTCATACTTTTGAATAAAATCGATCCATTTCGCAATCATCACCGCAAAAAAACTAATACCAAAAAGGTAAATCACAGTCGTGAATCATCTTCCTGCAACGGTCTCTGGAATGTAATCTCCTAAACCAACTTGGGATACCGTTGTCATAACGAACCAAAATCCGATATAAGGGCTTTTAAACTCTTCAGGTTCAATCCAATGAATCACAAATGAGCTAATGAAAATAAACAGAATTCCAAAGAAGATGATTTTCCAATGTTCAATTCGGATGCTGTGGTGAAGCACTTTTTTAATCAAACTAATCATCATTATATATATAAAAACTCCTTACTTTTTATACTAAGGTTGTGCGGAAGTCGAGATTTCATTCTTTCCAAATGTTAAATGATGATTAGATACGATCACTGCTAGCGAAGAACCGGATGTTTAGGTGCAATATGATGTGAGTAAAGGGAGATGTGCATGTTATGAGTTTCGTTGATGGATCCAAAAAATATATCGGAAATATTGTGATAGCCAAGTTGCTTTAACGTTTGATGCAGCCAGTCTTCCGTTAAGCCTAAGTTGTGTAGCACTTGCTTTTGAACCGTTCCTTCCACAATAATGGGGTAGGCAATCGTCCCTTTTTCGGGTGGTAACTGAAAATCCTTTCTTGTGACTGGGACGTGCGATGATTTCATCTGTATGCTTAAATCACCGTTAGCCTCAATGATTCCAAGCTCGACCAAGGATACATCAAAAACATTTTGCTGGCGCAGCATGGACAGGATATTATCGACTGTATAGCGTATGTTTTTTATTAAGTTCTGCTCAAGAAATTGCCCGTTTTGGATGACGATCGTAGGAGGAAAGGTGATTAATTTGCGGAAGCGATCAAAGCTAATCAGTGACGTTGCCACAGCTTTTTGAAGAAGAGCAATCGCAAGTATGGCAATCACCGTTGGAAGATGTTTGACGTCCGGGTCTGCCAAATCTGCCCCAACGACCGATCCCAGTACTAAAAACACAATGTAATCGAAGACGGGAAGTTCTGAAATTGAGCGTCTCCCCATAAATAGGGTAACGACTAATAGCAAAGGCAAGATCATGGCGACTCGACCTAATACCGTAGGAATATCCTGAGCCCATTCCATCTGTTTCACCTCGAACATAAGATAACTTGCCGTTGTCCACTGTTAAGGAGAGGAATTTGATAGTGTTCATGGTTTGGATGTATGACAGCTGCAAGCCCATCCTCTAAAAACCATTGTTTTGCTTCCTCTCTCCCCATTAAATGAGAGACGAACATACCATCCACATAAAGGTCTGATCCTTTAATTTCCATAAGCCCTTCTGTCACTGACGCGATGTCCCCGATTTTTTGCCGCTCCGTAAAGCGCTTCAGCAAATAAAATAGACTCAAACCGACCGCGGCCCCAACGAAAATTTCAACCCATCTAGAAACGTCTAAAAACTCTTGAAGTAGCTGAATTGTCAAGGCTGTTGTAAACGAAACAAGCATGGCGATATAGTTTCGCGCTTCGAAGATTTTTGCAATCCCATCGATGTATGCATCTCCACGTCTTGCAAATTCATCACCTTCAAGATCTAGCAAGCTTTCCCGTTCGGTTTTTCGCACGTCACGGAAATACTGAATGGCTAACGCAAGAAAGGTCACAGCAGCAAAGCCTTTGCCATTAATGTCGGAATGACAATAGCCCCTAATGCGGAGGCTAGCCCGCCTGTGACGACATGAATAAGGTATCCATTCGGATAATTCGGATATTGCCGATAGTCTAATTTAATAGTCAGAAGCCGAGCGATGGTGCCAATCACTGTTGCTGTAATAATTAACACTAACATTTCTGGTGAAATGATGTCATTGTTATTTGACATAAAGGGTGAACTCCTTACGAACAATTTTGCTATTAGGATGAATAAAACGTCTATTTTTATTCAATAGCAAATCATCCCCAAAGTATGCGAATGGGTTTTCGTTAATAAGCAATACTAACAAAATGAACCTTTTTGTTTGGAAAAACTTGTTTTTCAGAGGTGCTTTATGATGAGTCGAAGTATTGGAAAAAGCATTTATCGTAAAGAGGCAATGGCAAAAGTGACAGGGGGCTGCAAAATATACGGCAGACTGGGCGACATCCGAGATGCTACATATCAAGCTTGTCACAAGCCCTTATGCCCATGCACTCATAAAAGATATTGACTTAACCGAAGCCTATCAAGTACCGGGTGTTCGGCGAATTGTCATCGGACAGCCATTTCCTCTTACTGGAGAAGAACTACAAGATCGCCCTCCGATCGCCTATCATAAAGTACGCTACCACGGGGAGCCTGTCGCGGCGGTTGTTGCAGATGATCCTGTGCAAGCAAAAAAAGCAGCGGAACAGGTTAAGGTTACCTATGAACCCCTTCCCGTTGTGAACTCGGTCACCGATGCGCTTCATCCCAACGCGGTGTTGGTTCATGACCATGTCGAAACCTATGAACGGATTGAACATGTATATCCTGAAGCAAACAGCAACATAGCAGACCATACAAAAATCCGCAAAGGAAACATAGAAGAAGGCTGGGCGCAAAGTGATGTGACGGTCAATGCTCACTTTTCGTTTTCACCCTCGGACCATATCGCGATGGAAACTCGCTGTGTTACAGCGGAAATCTGCCCAGACGGGAAAGTTGTCTTTACCTCATCGACCCAATCACCCTATATCATCAAAAAGTTAATGAAAAAATACTTTGAGATTGATGAAGGGAGCGTGATTGTGCACACTCCGTTAGTAGGAGGGGGCTATGGCGGGAAGGTAGCGGTCCAACTTGAACTCATTGCTTATATGGCAACGCTCGCAGTCGGTGGAAGAAAGGTGAAACTTTTAAATACACGGGAGGAGGATATGATTACATCGCCCGTGCACATCGGGCTCGAAGCAGATATCAAACTAGGAGCATCAAAAGATGGATTTTTAAAAGCAGCCGAAATCTTGTACAAGTTTGATACAGGGGCCTATTCTGATAAAGGGGCGACGATCAGCCGAGCGGCGGCTGTCACTTGTACAGGCCCATATCACATCGAAAACATTTGGTGCGATTCCCTTTGTGTCTATACAAACCATCCGTATGCGACAGCTTACAGAGGGTTCAGTCACTCTGAGCTACTATTTGTTTTCGAGCGAGCGATGGATCAACTAGCGCGAAAATTGGGAATAGATCCATTAGAAATACGGCTAAAAAATGCCATCTTACCAGGGCATACAACCCCGACGCAAATGCGATTAAATCAAAGCACTGTCGGAGACTTGCCGCAGTGTATCAATAAATTGAAAACGTTAATGAATTGGACAGAAGGCCAAGTTATTCCAATTAATGACCGAAAAATACGGGTGAAAGGCGTAAGCTGTCTTTGGAAAACATCAACAATTGATTCACAGGCAAGCTCCGGTGTTGTCCTAATCTTTAATGCAGACGGAAGCATCAACGTCCTATCGGGTCTAGTTGAAATCGGGACAGGGACAAAAACAATCCTAGCTCAATTACTTGCAGAAAAGTTGAGCATGGATGTGGATAAGATCCACGTCAAAATGGAAGTAGACACCCAATCGATGCCAGAGCATTGGAAAACCGTGGCAAGTAGAGGGACGTTAATGGCGGGAAGGGCGTTATTACATGCTGCAGACGACGTCATTCGTCAATTAAAGGATTTGGCCTCACGGGTTCTCATCTGCTCCCCTGAGGATTTAGAAGTTGGAAATGAGAGGGTGTACGTTCGTGATGAACCTGACACATTTATTAAAGTCTCCGATATTTGTCATGGCTATAAATACCCGAGTGGTTACGCCATCGGGGCACCGATTGTTGGAAGAGGTCACTACACATTAAGGCACATCACCCACCTGGAGCATGATACTGGGGTCGGAAAGCCTGGACCTGAATATGCTGTTGGTGCCCAAGGGGTAGAAGTGGAATTTGACCTGCGAGACTATACGTATAAAATTTTGAAGGCTTACGCCGTAATCGATATCGGAAGAGTGTTAAATGAAAAGGCGGCAAAAGGGCAAGTAATGGGGGCGATGAGCATGGGGTTAAACTTTGGTAGCAGTGAGACATTCGTGTTCAATGAGGATGGTCAAGTGTTAAATCCTCGCCTGCGAACCTATACACCGTTTCGTTATGGTGACCACCCTGAATATATAGTGGATTTTGTCGAGACTCCCCATATTGATGGACCCTATGGTGGGCGTGGCATCGGTGAACACGGCTTAATCGGCATGCCGGCAGCATTGGCCAACAGTCTGTCACTTGCTGCAGGTGTGGATCTCAATCAGCTGCCATTAACTCCGGAGCTCATTTGGCAAGAGAAAAGGCGGTCCTCCTCATGATTTCGTTTGAATTTGAATATTACAAACCAGCCTCCGTCATAGAAGCGACAACATTATTTCAATCGTTGGATCAAGCGGGGAAAGACCCGATGTATGTTTCGGGCGCTACCGAACTCATTACGCTAGGGCGAGTCAACCAACTAAAATCAGGTGCCATCATTGATCTGAAGGAATTTCCGCATGCGTTTAGCGGGCTTTGCGCTTTTCCGTTTCGAGATCAAACCATGGAGCAATGGTTAAATGATCATCAATTATCTACAGAACAACGGATTGAAAAATCGATTGAGCAAGTGCCGGCGCCGATTGTAAATGACGTGCATGGATCATCCGAGTACCGAACGTTTGTCCTAAAAAACACATTGACTGATGTATTGAATGAGTTGGAGGGCGAAGGTCATGTATAAAACAGAAATCACATTAGACGTAAACAACGAACAGCGAACGGTTTATGTGAGAAATGCCGATCTATTGTTAGATGTATTGCGTGAGCCATTAGGGTTAACAGGAGCGAAGCCAGGTTGCTTAAATGGAGATTGCGGCACATGTACCATCGAGGTGGATGGGGAAACAATGAAAGCGTGCTTAATGCTAGCCGTAGAGGCTGTCGGAAAAAAATCACAACGATTGAAGGCTTAAAAGGTACGCTAGTGCAAGGAGCGTTCATTGAGAAGTTCGCCTTCCAATGCGGGTACTGTACACCGGGGTTTATTATCAATTGCCATACACTCTTGCAAAAATACCCGACGGCAGACGATACCGTCATCAAGGATTGGTTAGAATCGAACATATGTCGTTGCACAGGTTACCAAGAAATTGAGGAGGCAGTAAAAGCGGTCCAAGATCAATTAAAAAATGGCTCCCGAGAATAAAGGGTATGCATGACTACGGAAGGTTACATACTAACGATGAAACAGCAACAATCATCATGAGGAGGTCGATCAAACATGCAACAAAACCAGCAAGCCCAACAAGCGGCGCAACAAGCAGAACAAGCGATTCAACAGGCGCAACAAGCCATCCAGCAAGCAACACAACAAGCAAATCCTCAAGCGATTCAGCAAGCGCAGCAACAGTTAAACCAAGCCGCTCAGCTCGTACAGCAAGCGCAAACAAGCGCACAACCTGCCCAACAGCAACAATTTCAGCAGGTTCAGCAACTGTTACAACAGGCGACACAACAGCTAACCCAAGCGCAACAACAGCAACAAAGCCAACAATAACGTTTGTTTGACAAGAGGCTGGGACAAATCTAACTAAGAAGTAATTGTAGAAAGGGCCGACCATCAAAATAAGATGTTTGGACCCTTTTTAGTTGTATTTTTGGTCATCTGTTGTCCTATTAACTGCTCATGGCGGTGTACTTTCTCAAGTTCACCGCCATGAATGCAAAACCTAATTCATTTTTTACCTTCTCTTTTCCTCTCACTGACATACGAGTGAAACCCAAATTAGCCTTCAAAAATCCGAAGACTGGTTCCACATCAATCTTACGTTTACCGTAGATTTCGCCCGTTTTCTCTTCTGAAAGCTTTTGTCTGATGGATTCCTTTTGCTGTTCCCATTTTTCATTGTAGTGTATTTTTCGATTATGGCCTTCTTTAGCCTTGGTGCATTGGGAACGGAATGGGCAACCTGAACAATCCTCACACTCGTAGACTTTAAATGCTCGTGTAAAACCACTTTTATCTTTCCGATTCGATAGGTAACGGAACGTCAACTTTTGCCCGTTTGGACATGTAAAAGAATCTGTTTCCTCGTCATATTCCCAATTGGCAGAGTGAAAGTCGTTATTTTTATATCTTTTTTTCTTCTCCTTACGGTACATATTATACGTGATAAGTGGAGTGCACTCCCGATTCATTACATCTTCATAATTCTGTTCACTACCATACCCTGCATCAGCGACAATGTACTGGGGCAGCTTAAAGAAGTGTTCCTCAATCTTATCCAGAAAAGGAATAAGCGTGCGTGTATCTGTTGGATTTGCGAAGACATCAAATGCAAGCGTATATTGCCCTTCTGTCGCAATTTGCACATTATATCCTGCTTTTAGCTGGCCGTTCTTCATGTAATCATCTTTCATTCGCATAAAAGTGGCATCCGGATCCGTCTTGGAATAACTGTTACGCTCTCCGAATATGGACATGTCGTTTTGGTATTTTTGTTTGCGGGCCAAAAAATCTTTGAACTGTTTGAGGTACTGTTTCGATCTTTTGCGTTCCGAACGTAGTTGTTTACGTTCCTCTACTTCTGCACTTTCTTTAATTTTTTTATCAAATTCCTCCACTTTCTCGTCAAGCTTTTGCACGACCTCGTGGAGTTCTTTAGGAGATAGTTCTTCCTGATCTTCCCGTTCTATTACCGGAATAATTTCCTTTTCCAGCAATTCATCATACATTTGATTGGATTTCTCCACCAAAGCTGCACTGTATTTTTCCGTCGCTTTGCGCCAAACAAACGTAAATTTATTGGCGTTCGCTTCGATCTTCGTCCCGTCAATAAAGATAGCTTCTTCCTCTATCAATTTTTCCTGCACAAGCTGGCAACGAAATTGGACGAAGCACTGACGTAGTAGTTCTTTTACGTCTTCGTGGACACGAAAGCGATTGATGGTACGGTAACTCGGTTCGTATCCTTGAGCCAGCCACATCATACGAATACTATCCTTGAGTAATGCTTCCATTTTTCTTCCGGAGAAAACAGATTGTGTGTAAGCACATAAAATCACTTTCATCATCATTCGTGGATGGTAAGCAGGGCTGCCCGTGTCACGCAAAAAACTGGCGAAGGCTTCATCAGGAATCTGTTCCACGAGGTCATTTACAGTGTAGGCAATATCCTTTTCCTGAAGCTTTACTTCTAAATCTAACGGCAAAATCACTTGATCCATGTTATAATATTTAAACATAAGGACACCCCCGGTAAGTTATTGTGTGGTTACTTTAATTTTACCAGAAGGTGTCCTTTAGGTTTCAACAAATTAGTTGATTGTAGCGAAAGGAGCGAGACGCCTTCGGGAAAAGCATTCGGCGAAGATCCCGCAGGGCGGTTTTCCCGAGGAAGCTGAGGCAATGCCCGAGGCAAGCGAGCATCCTGTAGCGAAAATCAACAACAAAGTTTAGCAGAGCATAAAAAGGAAAGAGAGACACCCACCCAAACTTATTGGGATGAGTGCCTCTCTATTTTTTATTTACCGGGTTTTGTCCCAGCCTCTTTCTTTTTTTAACCTGTTTAACTAGGCTAAAGAACCTCTTTCCCCACAGACTACATACACCACGTTCAGTGGGAAGGAAAAGAGACCTCTTACTGAATGAAATTTTACTTCGAGATGTAAGTCAAGAATGAAATAAGGATCATTGCGAGAGTGATTGAAAAGCTATTGCAATACAGGTCAAACAGGTCTTAATCAGGAAAGACGTCCTCTTTTTTACAATTTTATCGTATAGAACCTTAAGTCAGCGACAAACTAAGGTTGTCATAAAAATTTCCAGTACGATATGTACATCATTTCATGTACGTAAAAACAGATTGGAGGAAAGTGGAGTGGACAAAGACCAACAAGGAACCGAATCATCTGAAAATAAGAAGAATGAACAGCTAGAACCATTCAAGGTGGATCACAAAAACACGAAGCTCACAACGAATCAAGGGGTGAGAGTATCTGACACGGACGATTCCCTTAAAGCAGGGGATCGAGGCCCTACCTTAATGGAAGACTTCCATTTTCGGGAAAAAATGACTCATTTTGATCATGAACGGATTCCTGAGCGTGTCGTTCATGCGCGAGGTTTCGGTGCCCACGGCTACTTTCAAGTGTATGAGCCAATGACCGAATATACGAAAGCATCATTTTTACAGGACCCTAATGTAAAGACACCGGTGTTTGTCCGTTTTTCTACAGTGGTCGGTTCGCGCGGGTCAGCCGATACGGTTCGTGACGTAAGGGGATTTGCGACGAAGTTTTACACAGAGGACGGAAACTATGACCTAGTAGCAAACAACATCCCGATCTTTTTTATTCAGGACGCTATTAAGTTCCCAGATGTGGTTCACGCCTTAAAACCTGAACCGCACAATGAAATCCCGCAAGCTTCTGCAGCGCACGACACGTTCTGGGATTTTGTCGTTAGCAACACAGAAACCGCTCATATGATTATGTGGCTCCTTTCAGACAGAGCAATCCCGCGCAGCTTTCGAATGATGGAAGGGTTTGGCGTCAACACGTTCCGGTTCGTGAACGAACAAGGGAAGGCCCGATTCGTAAAATTCCATTGGAAGCCGAAGCTCGGAGTTCATTCGCTCGTTTGGGATGAAGCGCAAAAGCTTGCCGGGAAAGATCCTGACTTCCATCGTCGCGATTTGTGGGAAGCGATTAACATGGGAGAATACCCTGAATACGAGTTAGGCGTGCAAATGATTGAGGAAGAAGATGAGTTTTCGTTTGATTTCGATATCCTTGATCCGACGAAGTTTTGGCCAGAGGAAATGGTTCCGGTAAAGCTTATCGGGAAAATGACATTGAATCGAAATCAGGACAATTTCTTCGCCGAAACCGAACAAGTCGCATTTCATGCAGGGAATGTCGTCCCAGGGATTGATTTCAGCAATGACCCGCTCTTACAAGGTCGGCTTTTCTCTTATCTTGACACCCAACTGCTTCGCTTAAGTGGTCCGAACTTTCACGAAATCCCGATCAATCGACCAATTGCCCCTGTCAACAACAACCAGCGAGATGGATTCCATCGGATGACGATTGACAAGGGGGCTGTTAGCTACTCGCCAAATACGCTTCGCAATAACTCGCCTGAACCAGCATCGGATCAAGAACACGGATACGTTCATTATATGGAAAAGGTCGAAGGACAAAAAATTCGCAGGCGCAGTGAGAGCTTTAACGATCATTTCAGCCAAGCCACTTTGTTTTGGAACAGTTTGTCGACAGCGGAAAAACAACACCTGATCAAGGCGTTCCATTTTGAAGTCGGAAGTGTAAAGGATAAAAACCTCAAACAACGTGTTGTTGAGATGTTTAATCAAGTCGATGGAAAGTTAGCGGCAGAGATCGCGAAAGGAATCGGTGTCAACCCTCCGACCACACCTGGGGGAACGGGAGTAACAGCGTCATCTCCAGCCGTCAGTCAAGAAAATACGATCAAACTGGCAAGAACGCGAAAAGTGGCCGTTCTAATTGATCATGGCTTTGCTTTCGACGAGGTGTCACAAGTGGTCACTGCGCTACAATCCGCTGGTCTCGGAGTAGATCTCGTGAGTAAGCAGTTAGGGATGATTTCCAGCGCTGAAGGGGAGCAACTAGAAGCAAACAAAAGCTTCGCCACTACCGGTGCCATCATGTACGACGCACTTTACATCGGCGGTGGTGCCCAATCCATTAGTAGCCTCAATTTGTACAGTGAATCGAAAACCTTTGTTGATGAAGCATTTAAACATGCGAAAACAATCGGAGCTACAAATGAAGGCATTGAACTACTAATAGCTGCACAAGTTCAAGGAATTACATTCGCAGGTCCTGATTCGAACGATCATGTTGTGAACGACCTAGGGATTATTACAATTCAAACAGATAAAGATTTTAAGGCATTTACTGATGAAATGATCCACGCCATTGCCCAGCACCGCCATTGGATGCGGGAATTTAAGGATGGCAAATTGTCCGGTTAAGCGGTAAGACGAACGCCCCTTTCATTAAGTTGCGAGGGGTGTTTACATTTAACAAAAAAACGTAAATCCTCTAAATTTTTGTTGACACCTCTAACTTAAAGCGCTTACAATAAAAGCAGTTATTAGTTATTAGAGGTGGAACCTTCTTGTCCAAACATAAAAGTCATCGCATCGGTCAGCTCGCGATTTTACTAGCGGTCAGTGAAGAACCTGGCATTGTTGAAGCGAGCATTCTGTCATCAGACTATCAATCTTGTATCGGTCGAGTTGGGTCCATGGAGTCAAATAAGATTGTTGCTGCGATTGAGACGGCAGCGAAGAAAAATGGATTCATCCGTGAAGGGGTTTACCGAGAAGCCCATGCCTTGTACCACGCAATTATCGAAGCATTGCACGGAGTCACAAGGGGGCAAGTCCAATTAGGTTCATTTCAGCGAACGGTTGGATTACGGTTCGCCATTGTCCGCGGCAAGCCTTACAAGGAGGAAGCCGAAGGAGAGTGGATCGCGGTTGCCCTTTATGGAACAATCGGTGCTCCGATCAAAGGTCAAGAGCATGAAACAATTGGATTAGGCATCAACCATATTTAATTTGCCCAGAGTGATTAGACATGAGGGGGCTATATCTAAGGATCTTGATGATTCTTTGGTATAGCCCCTTTTTGTGTCTAAACAAGGGCATAAGTGGAGGAAGGTGACGAACTTGAAGTTGTTAGATGGACGCTCCTTATCCCTTCATGATTTGCATCGAATCATTTATGAAGGTGAGACGGTAGGAGCTTCAGATGAAAGTATGGAGAAGGTAAAACAGAGTCGAAAAGCAGTCGAACAAATCGTCGCAGACGAAAAAATTATTTATGGGATTACGACCGGGTTTGGGAAGTTTAGCGATATTTTCATCGATCCAGACGATGTGGAGAATTTGCAGCACAACTTGATCTATTCTCATGCTTGCGGTGTAGGGCCCCCGTTCCCAGAAACAGTAAGCCGAACCATGCTCGTTCTTCGGGCCAATGCCCTACTAAAAGGATTTTCTGGCGTAAGGCCCCTTGTGATTGAACGACTTCTCGCCCTTGTGAATGCAAATATTCATCCCGTTATTCCCCAGCAAGGGTCACTTGGAGCGAGCGGTGATTTAGCCCCGTTGTCTCACTTAGCCCTCGTACTCCTAGGAGAAGGAGAAGTGTTTTACAAAGGCACGAAAACGAAGGCAAGCTTCGCCTTAAAGGAAGAAGAGATTGAGCCGATTACGTTAACTGCAAAGGAGGGGCTCGCCTTGATCAATGGGACACAAGCGATGACAGCAATGGGGGTGATTGCTTATTTGGAAGCGGAGAAGCTGGCCTTTCAATCGGAAATCATCGCCTCTTTAACAATGGAAGGATTACGTGGCATCATCGACGCCTTTGATGAACAAATTCATTTCGCTCGCGGCTATGTCGAGCAAGTCGACGTCGCTCGAAGGATGGAGTCCTATCTTCAAGACAGTCAATTAACGACTAGGCAAGGAGAGCTCCGAGTCCAGGATGCGTACTCGCTGCGTTGCATCCCCCAAGTCCATGGTGCCACGTGGCAAACGTTGCGCTATGTGAAGGAAAAGCTAGAAATTGAGATGAATGCAGCGACCGACAATCCATTAATCTTTGATAATGGTCAAAAAGTGATCTCTGGCGGAAATTTTCATGGGCAGCCAATTGCCTTGGCCATGGACTTTTTAGGAATCGCCATGGCTGAGCTTGCCAACATTTCCGAGCGCCGTATCGAGCGTTTAGTGAACCCTCAATTAAATGACTTGCCGCCATTTTTAAGTGCGGCACCTGGCGTTCAGTCAGGGGTCATGATCTTGCAATATTGTGCGGCTTCACTTGTCTCTGAAAACAAGACGTTAGCCCATCCAGCAAGCGTCGATTCGATCCCATCCTCTGCTAATCAAGAAGACCATGTCAGCATGGGGACGATCGGATCTCGTCACGCTTATCAAATCATCCAAAATGTCCGTAACGTTCTTGCGATTGAATTGATTTGTGCCATGCAGGCGGTTGACATTCGCGGCCGGGAAAAGATGGCTAGTTTCACGAAAAACATACTAGAAAAAGGAAGAGAGCACGTTCCTTATATTGATCAGGATCGAATGTTTGCCAAAGATATTGAACGCGCTGCTAAATGGCTGAAGGATGGCAGTTGGGATTTCACAAAAATGCGTGAAAAGGAAAGGACCAATCACTACTAAAAGGGAGGCTTTGATGATGGTAAAGGAAACAAAACGTATGATCCAAGCAAAGAAAGGTATAGAGCTAGAATGCAAAGGCTGGGAACAAGAAGCGGTGTTACGGATGCTTTACAACAATTTGGACCCTGAAGTAGCGGAAAAACCTGACGAGTTAATTGTTTATGGTGGGATTGGAAAAGCCGCTCGCAACTGGGCTGCCTTCGAAGCGATCGTCGAGCAGCTACGAACGTTAGAGAAGGATGAGACCCTTTTGATTCAATCTGGTAAACCAGTTGGGCGGTTCAAAACCCATGAGCAGGCGCCGCGCGTCTTGTTATCAAATTCTGTTCTAGTGCCAAAGTGGGCCCATTGGGAGCATTTCAATGAGCTTGAGAAACAAGGGCTTATGATGTACGGACAAATGACGGCAGGAAGCTGGATCTATATCGGGTCGCAAGGGATATTACAAGGGACGTATGAGACGTTTGCTGAACTGGCGAGACAACACTTCGGGGGAAGTTTAAAAGGAACGCTCACGTTAACAGCAGGACTTGGAGGCATGGGTGGGGCTCAGCCGCTTGCTGTTACGATGAATGGAGGCGTCGTCATCGGTGTGGATGTGGATCGATCACGGATTGAGAAGCGAATCGCAACAAAGTACACCGATCGAATCACCGAATCACTCGATCAGGCATTGGCTTGGGCAAGCGAAGCAAAGGCTAAAGGTGAACCGCTCTCTATTGGACTTGTTGGAAATGCTGCCCACCTTCACCATGAAATTTTACGACGGGGAGTCGAAGTAGACGTAGTCACCGATCAAACATCGGCTCATGATCCATTGAACGGCTACGTTCCTGAAGGGCACTCGTTAGAGGGAGCTGAGCTTCTGCGAAAAGAAAACCCACAACGGTATATGGCGCTAGCCAAACAGAGCATGAAAAAGCACGTGGAAGCGATGCTTGCGTTTCAACGACGAGGGGCGATTGTCTTTGATTATGGGAACAACATCCGTCAAGTAGCAAAAGATGAAGGATTAGAAGAGGCGTTCGCTTTCCCAGGATTTGTGCCAGCTTATATTCGACCATTGTTTTGTGAAGGGAAAGGGCCGTTCCGTTGGGCTGCTCTGTCAGGAGACCCAGAGGACATCTACCGGACTGATCGTTTAATCAAGGAACTGTTTCCTGAGAACGAAGCTTTAATTCGTTGGATCGACATAGCGCAAGAAAAAGTCGCGTTTCAAGGACTTCCAGCTCGAATTTGTTGGCTCGGGTACGGCGAGCGAATGAAAATGGGACTTGAAATCAACCGGCTTGTTCGCAATGGAGAACTTAAGGCACCGATTGTCATTGGTCGGGATCATCTTGATTGTGGTTCGGTTGCTTCGCCTAACCGAGAAACGGAAGCGATGAAGGACGGCAGTGATGCTGTTGGGGATTGGGCGATCTTAAATGCTTTAATTAACACTGCTGCAGGGGGAAGCTGGATATCCGTTCATCATGGCGGCGGGGTTGGAATGGGCTATTCGTTACATGCTGGAATGGTTGTTGTTGCGGACGGAACAGAGAATGCCGAAAAACGATTGCGTCGTGTGCTTACAACAGATCCGGGAATGGGCATCATTCGACACGCGGATGCGGGTTATGAGCTGGCAAAACAAGTGGCGCGGGAAAAAGGTGTCATGATTCCAATGGAGGACAAAAATGAGGAGGGAGTTTAATGGTTCAGCATTTTGATACATTACTCGTTAACATTGGCCAGCTATTGCCAATGGAAAGTAAAGGACCGAAAAGAGGGAAGGAGATGAGTGAGCTGCAGCTATTGGAACATGCAGCTCTCGGAATACGCGACGGCAAGGTAGCCTTTATCGGGACGATGGTGGAAGCAGATACGTTTACAGCCAATCAAATGATCGATTGCCAAGGAAAGCTCGTCACACCGGGCCTTGTTGATCCCCACACCCACCTTATTTTCGGAGGGTCACGGGAGCACGAAATGGCGTTAAAGCAACAAGGTGTTCCTTACCTTGAAATCTTGAAAAACGGAGGAGGAATCCTCGCGACCGTGGAAGCCACACGGGCCGCTTCGGAAGAGGAACTGATCACTAAAGCAATCTGTCACCTCAATCGCATGCTTTCATACGGAGTGACGACAATTGAGGCAAAGAGTGGCTACGGTCTCGACCGGGAAACAGAATGGAAACAATTACGTGCAGCTAAAGCTGTTGGAGAGCAACATCCAATCGATATCGTCTCTACGTTTCTAGGAGCTCATGCGATCCCGACATCCCATCGAAATGATCCTGATCGCTTTCTTGATGAAATGGCAGATATGCTTGGTGAAATCAAAGAACAGAATCTCGCCGAATTCGTCGACATCTTCACGGAAACGGGCGTATTTACTGTTGAACAATCTCGAACGTTTTTACAAAAAGCAAAGGAAAAAGGATTTGGTTTAAAGCTACATGCTGATGAGATCGATCCACTTGGAGGAGCTGAGCTTGCAGGGGAGCTTGGAGCCATTTCAGCCGATCATCTTGTTGGCGCTTCAGATCAAGGCATTCAAAAAATGGCCGTTGCAGGAACGATAGCATGCCTGCTGCCAGGGACAACGTTTTATTTAGGAAAAGATACGTACGCACGAGCAAGGGACATGATCGATCAAGGATTAGCGGTGACCATTTCAACTGATTTTAATCCGGGAAGTTCCCCGACGGAAAACCTCCAGCTGATAATGTCCATCGCCGCTTTACGGTTAAAAATGACACCAGAAGAGATTTGGCATGCGGTGACGGTGAACGGTGCCCATGCCATTGGCCGAGGGGATACAGCCGGTCAACTAGCGGTCGGACGCGCGGCAGATGTAGTGGTTTGGGACGCTAAAAATTATTACTATGTACCATATCATTACGGCGTCAATCACGTGCATTCAGTATGGAAAAAAGGGGAGGTTGTGTATGAGAGGAGAAGAGCGTTTGAAGGGCTATCCATTTCTCGATAAAGCAAATGCTCCTTTTGTGGATCGCCATGTGACAAAAGCAGGAGAGATTTTTTATCCGTGGGATGGAAAGAGAATTGACGGATTCGGATTAATCGGGGCCCCATTATCTAAATCATCAATTAGCCACTCTGGCGCTTCGTTCGCCCCGACAGTTATTCGTAAATGCTTACATGCCTATTCTACCTATTCTGTGGAGGAAGATCTGGACTTAGCACAGTTAAAGCTACCAGACCTTGGCGACATTACGATGCACGTGACCGATATTGTTGGCTCGCAGGCTCGGATCGAAGAAACGATGACAAAGCTGCTAGAAAATGAGCCGAATTGGCAGCCAATCGTTCTAGGAGGCGATCACTCGATTAGCTTCCCGAGTATTAAGGCGTTCGCAAGTGCAAAAGGAACCGTTGGCGTCATCCAATTCGATGCGCACCATGATTTACGCAATTTAGAAGATGGCGGGCCATGCAATGGAACTCCGTTTCGCAGCTTACTCGAAACTGGATCGCTTGTAGGAGAACATCTCGTCCAAGTCGGAATCCGCGATTTTTCGAATAGCTATCCTTATAGAAAATACGCAGAAAAGCACAGGGTCAAAGTGTACACGATGAAAGATGTAAACGCCCGTGGCATCCTGACGATTCTAGATGAAGCGGTGGCAAAATTGAAGAGGAGCGTAGATGTTATCTATGTTTCGGTTGACATGGATGTGCTCGATCAAGCCCACGCTCCCGGCTGTCCTGCGATCAGCCCGGGCGGGATGGATAGCACAACATTGTTACAAGGAATCTTTCATTTAGGAAAGGACTCGCTCGTACAAGGGATGGATATTGTGGAAGTCGATCCTACCCTTGACTTTCGTGAGATGACGAGCCGGGCAGCCGCTCACGTCATTTTGAATTATTTAAAAGGAAAATGCATCAAATCAATCGGCTAGTGGGGCAAATGCCCCTTGCTAGCTTCTGAAAGGTCGGAATTTTCGGTCGAATCCACAATGAAAAAGGGAGGTAAGGTATGTTCAATGCTGTCGTAATCTCCGTTGTTGTCATGATCGTGTTAAGCTTGCTGCGGGTGAATGTCATCCTTGCCATCATTCTTGCCGCTATTACAGCAGGACTTGTTGCTTCATTATCGATTACAGACACGATGCAACTTTTGCTATCGGGTATGGGAGGGCAAGCCAATACTGCTCTAAGCTATATTTTGCTAGGTGGATTTGCTGTGATGATCGGGTACTCGGGAATTACGAGCTTTTTAGTTAAACGTCTCATTACGGTCTTGAAAGGGAGACGGGCCTTTATGCTCCTAGCTATTGCTGGGATAGCGTCCCTCTCTCAAAATGTCATTCCTGTACACATAGCGTTCATTCCGATATTGATTCCACCGCTTTTGCTCTTGTTTGACAAAATGAAAGTGGATCGCCGCGGGGTTGCAGCTTCTTTAACATTTGGCTTAAAGGCTCCGTATATTCTGATTCCTGCAGGATACGGCCTTTTGTTTCATAGTATTATTGCTGATGAAATGACCGCAAACGGCATGAGCATATCGATAAAACAGATTCCGCTAGCAATGCTGTTTCCAGGACTTGCAATGGTGGTAGGTTTACTCGTTGCTATATTCATTACATATGGAAAAGATCGCAACCCACGAAATGATGCTCAAGTCGATGAACAATCAACAATTAACGAAACTGCAGCCACAGAAGAAAGGGAGTCCTTTTCACTTAAACATGTACTCACACTTCTAGCGATTGTTGCTGCTCTTACCGTTCAGATCCTGTTCCAATCCCTCGTCCTCGGAGCGTTAACAGGTATCATCCTCATGTTCGCTTTTCGAGTCGTTCCTTTTCATCGAGGCGACGAGGTGATGAATGAAGGGGTTAAAATGATGGGTACGATTGCCTTTGTGATGCTGATTGCTTCTGGTTATGCAACTGTCTTGAAAGAAACGGGTGCTGTTGAACAGCTTGTCGCCTCAACCTCAAGCTCATTAGGAAGCCATTCATTTCTTATTGCACTCGTGTTAATCTTCATTGGTCTAGTGATTACAATGGGCATCGGCTCCTCCTTTGGAACAATTCCGATCATTGCGGCACTCTATGTTCCGTTATGCGCAGCGGCAGGATTTTCTCCGCTAGCAACGGCTGCATTAATCGGGACTGCAGGCGTCCTAGGTGATGCTGGATCTCCAGCGTCTGATAGTACTCTCGGTCCTACGTCTGGCTTAAACGCCGACGGAAAGCATCACCATATTTGGGATACGTGCGTACCGACCTTCCTTCACTACAACATCCCACTGATCGTCTTTGGTTTGATCGCAGCAATGGTATTATAGTTTCTTTCGATCATTTCCATGAGAAATTACAAATAAAGAAAAAAGCGTTTAGGATCTAAAAGTGACAGGAAAAAAAGGATTTACTTCAGAGTGACAAAGAAGATGGAGCATTTGAAAGCGATCGTGAAAAGCAATACGGAATAGACTGTTTGAGCACCTCTCCACCGAGGAGGAGAAGACTCACATATTGACCTCTATTAATGGGGTCTCTTTGTTTTTATATTGGATCTATAAATATCTTAATTAACGATGGCGATAAAAGGAGAAAAACCTCTATTATTGTAGCTTTTTGCGTTTTTATTGAATATTTAGACGATTTCTGCCGATTGAGGTCGCATTTTATCTAATCTATGATGTAGTTAATTCATAGAAAACAAGCTATTTCTGATCAACATCCTTCAAGCAAAGCAACATTTTTGTCATTCCTCAACTTTACATACAACTGTAGCGCAAGCTGTCGAGACTTCCACCAACTTTATAAGAGAAATCACACAAACAAAATAATACAAAATTTAATAGTAATACGTCCCATGCTCCATTCGTTGTTTTTGACCTTTTCTCCAAAGCATCCAGATTATAGAGATGAAGGAGGGACAGCTTTTGCCTGAACAAATTGCACATCAAGAAGTAGCCAATTCATTAAATGAATGGTATGGTGCCATCTTGAAGCGAGATAAATGGACGGCTACTCAATTACGTAAAGAAATAGAAGACAGCTTACCATACATGACAAAAAATCAGAATATTCTCCTATATTTTAATTTAATTGAATCTAGACACAAGTTGTTAATGGAAGAATATGATGATTCGGGCAAAATTTTAGGGAATATTGAGACAATAAAAGCACTTGAGCAAGTGACAGACGAAGTCATTCAATATTATTATTATTTCTTTTCTGGTGTCTACGAATTTTACCAAAAAAAATATATTCAGGCGATTCGCTTTTATCGCCAGGCGGAAGCCATTATTGATAAAATTCCTGACGAGATTGAGGTCGCAGAATTTCACTATCAATTAGCGATGGCTTATTACCGAATCGATCAACACTTTTTTTCGATCAACCACGCAGAACAAGCCTTACAATTATTCAAATGCCAACAAGGATATGTTGAAAAAGAAATTTATTGTGAAATGATCATCGGGGCAAACAAATTAGACATGAGGAATTATACCGAGTGCGAAAAACACTATCAAAATGCCTTGAGAAAATCAATACAAGCAGGATTTACATTTTCTGAAAGCTTAGCGTATTTCAATTTAGGGCTGTGCTATGGTAGGCAGCATCTTTATCCGACGTCTGCTGAATATTTTAAAATGGCTTTAAGTATTCACGAACATAAGAGTTCTACTGTTGGAATGAAATCCATGTTTGAGCTAGCACATGTTTTATATAAAGATGAAAAATTCGAAGAAGCTCAAGAGTGGCATAAAAAAGGCTTATACGAAGCCGAAAAAGGAGGCGAAGAAGAGTACAAGGCTAAGTTCATCTTTATTGACGGTCTGTACAACACAAAGGATGCTCTTTCTATGGAATTAGCGCTTGATCATTTAGAAGATCAGAAGCTCTGGACAGATGTTGCAGAATTAACGTTAGATGCAGCTTTCCATCACAAGAAAAAAGGAGATACTTTGCTATCGTCACACTATTTTGAAAAGGCTCATTATGCAAGAGATCAAATTATAAGATTAATGGAGGGATTAAATTGAAAAAAGTATTCGGAGTAGTTCTAGCGTCGGCGCTCGTCTTATCAGCAGCATTTTCTGTATCAACTGTGATTTCAACCGAATCTGGAGTAAGCAATTCATCAAACGATGCTCTCATGGCTGGTAAAGCTGAATTTGGAGTTTAAATGTTTAAACAGCGATCTCTTATTAGAGAGGTCGCTGTTTTATCTAGCTTCAAGGCATCTTTTGTTCGTTTTTTTGCCCTCCTTGAGGTTTCAACGAGGTAAATGGCGCTCGAACAATGACTTCGAACCAGCTTTTCAACTTTAAGGGAGCAAAAGGGGTCATATAATACTCACCGAAGCTGCGGAGTCCTACGAGATGAATGTTAATGGCGATATAGACGAGAATGATTCCGTATAACCCGAGGGAAGCTGCTGCAAACATCATAAGAAACCTTAAGATGCGAAAGGTTATACTGACACTATAGGCTGGAAGCACAAACGAGGCAATCGCGGTTAAAGCAACAACAATGACCATGATTGGACTAACAATTCCTGCTCGTACCGCTGCTTCACCAATAATTAAACCACCGACAATGCCAACGGTTGACCCAATTAATCGCGGAAGCCTAACCCCTGCTTCTCGTAACAGTTCGATGGCAATTTCCATGAAAATCGCTTCTAAAAAAGCAGGGAAAGGAACTCCTTCACGAGCTGCTGCAATCGAAAGAGCAAGCTGGGTAGGAATCAACCCAGGGTGAAAGGACGTTAATGCAATATAAATGGACGGAAGAAGTATGCTAATAAATAATGCTAAATAGCGTAACAATCGAATCAACGAACTAAATACCCAGTTTTGATAATCATCTTCTGGTGAATTAAGCAACTCTGAAAGCTTGACCGGCGCCATTAGTGCAAAAGGGGAACCATTGAGTAAAATAACGACCTTACCCTTGAGCATTTCTGATACCGCTTTGTCTGGGCGCTCAGTATGGGAGAGTTGAGGAAAAATGGTCATTGGTTCATCTTGAAGCAGTTGTTCAATCGCACCCGTTTCCTGAACATCCTCATTAATGCAGGCGATTCGATAACAGACTTCATCCACGAGCTCACTCTTACAAAGTCCTTTAATATAAACAATTGCATACCTGTTTTTTAAATGTTGACCAATGTTTCCGACTTGGACCGTTAAATCTGGATTAATGATTCTCGTGCGTAACAGGGCAATATTTGTTTCCAATGACTCAATAAAGCCGTCCCTTGGCCCTCTAATGGTTACTTCACTTTCTGGCTCTTCAATGCTACGGTGCTCTATTTTTTTTGTGCTTAAGGTGATGAGTTTGTCAACACCTTCCAGCATGATCAATGAATGTCCCGTCAATAGGGAAGGGATTGCTTGCTCGTACGTCTCATGGACAGATAGTTCGGTTACGGTTACGACGTCCTGACTTAACAAGTTCACCCACTCGGAGGACGGGGTACGTTCAAGCGTTTCTTTTGGGCAACGAAGAAGAGGGGTTAATACCTCACGCTCGATCGTCTCCACTTTTGTTAATCCTTTAATGTAAAACAACGCAGCTGGTACCGTTTGCGCGACCATAAAGCGACGAAACCCTACATCGTTGCTATCAGCTATGATCTGTCGGAACGTCGAAATGTTTATTTCCAAATCAAAAGAGGGAGAGGGATTTTTTTGCGCCTTCTCAAGTATGGATTTTGAAACGAGTCGATTCAACCGTTTTTTCATTCATGTCGCCCTTTCAGTAATCTACATTCTCCTGGAGCATCTGGTGTCGTATTTTCACACTTGCGCTAATGTCGATTTGTACGTCTTTATATTGTCCGTCCTCATCGCTCCAAGTGTCCTTCACTTTTTCCCAATATGGATAGTCGCTGTGTTTTATGAAGTTGATGAAATCAAAAATATCCACTTGAAACTCTTCCTGGGTTTTTCTCACAATATCATTTGCTTGTTTTTCAATCTTTTCTTCTATCGCTTTTTTTACTTTAGCACCCTCTAATTCTAATTCCTCTAACCAGCTTTCGACAATCGTCCCTTTAGCTTCAATATTGACCTTAAAACGATCTTGCCCATTTTCTCTTTCATAGTGGACGTTCGTGATCATCTGATCGGTTTCAAATACGACCGTTTTTTGTCTTCCTTGCTCCTCTATCCCTACATGAAGGACTCCGTTTTTTGCTTCTCCCACCATCCAGTTATACCCTTGGAGATCGTACTCTCCAAGCCAGCCAACCATTCGGTCATCTCCCCCTCGAAATACAGCAGCACCGGTCATCACATAATCTCCTTCATTTGGTCCCATCGTAATCCGAGGAACAATATAACTCTGATGTTCTATTATATTTTGGGATAACTCTCCAATTTCTTTCACTTTTGGCATTTGCAAGACGTTTGGATCATTTTCTGATAGCTTTTCCATAAATAACGCAGGAATGTCTTCTAAGGGAACCGTTTTTTCAAGTATCGCTTTTCCTTCTACATCTGAAATAAAAACAAAGGTTTTTCTTCGCATTTGATGGTCACGTATATAAAAATCAACTAAATGCCCGAGCAGCCCTTGACGAACAAGGTCTTCATGGATAATGAGCACCTTCAAATGTTCAAAGTTGAGAAATCGGCTATTTTTCGCCGCTGCCCGCCTTGCCGCATCCATATTGCTTGCATTTGTCGATACAATGTTTACAAAAGGAGCTTCTCCATTAGATGAACCAGCACTTCCACCTACTTGGGTTAATCGCTCGGGAATAGCTGTTTGATGAGTAATTCGAAACAACGGTTGATTAATATCGAAACCATTCACGTTTTCTCCGGCTTGTTGCTGATCGTTGATCGGATCAAGGGCCACTCCCATGACAAACCCAACGTCTTCAATCTCCAATTGATCCCAGCAGCCAGTTAAAAATACTAGCCCGACTAGCAAAATCAGTTTACGCCTTTGTGCTCTCACCATGTCTATCTCCTAATTCCCTTCGCTTTTTTCTCCAACCTACTGTCACATAACCGACCAGAAGACTGAGGATGAGAACCGAAAAGCCGAAATACCCGATCCAATCTCCCCATGTCAACGTATCTGAAATCGACTCTGGTATGAACGCAATGATGATCGTGATAAAAACAATCACTGGAGTAAGGTAGTTTCCTGATTGAGTCTGTTTTTTAAAGATTGAGAAAAGATCATTATAAATCAAGATAATAATCAATTGAGACATGGCAATCGTATTAAAAATCGCCATCGTCCATACTGTGATCATCATCGATTCAACCCGTTCAAAAAAACCTCCAGGTACTTCGACTACTTTCGCTAATTCCACCGTCGTGAAATTAATAACTTTCGACTGCTCGACACCAAACACAAAATACGTGAAAAAGGTGATCAAAAAATAGAACAGCGTGACAATGCCAACACCGATGTTTAATGGCCATGCCTTTACGTCTTTTCCTTTCATCCTCCCCATAAAGAACAGAAGGATTTCCACTCCAACATACGCAAGAACGACGTTAGGTAACCCTTTCAATGGATGGAGAAACCCTTTTGGTGCAACGGGACGAATGGGATCAAAATTAATATGTTGGACATTAAATAACAAAATAGCTAATAGCACAGTTAATATAAAAGGGATAAATAATACATTTAAATGAATAAGACCTTGAACCCCCTTGCTCACCGCATAGCTTGTGACGACGAGAATCGCGCAAATGACGATAACGGAAGGAGTACGGTCAATCAAATACATGTCAAGAACGATCGCCAACATTCGAGATTCAAAACCCATTAGCATTAAAAAATGAAGACTAAAGAGAACGCCCAGTAGAACAGCAAGCCACTTGCTCTTGTGGCCCGCCAGTAAAAATTGTAGTAAGGTTTGTTCCGGAAACTCTTTTTGTAGCCTTACGGTGACATAAACGAGGGTAAAAATGATGGAACCACCAACAATGATGGTGATCCAGCCATCGGCTGTATTTAACGTGTCCGCCAAACTACCTGGTAAAGTCAAAATACCAACGCCGATAATAAACGCAATGAGAGCGATCGATATTTCTAATGGATCGATGGTGTAGTTGTTATTTCGGTTCAAATGACGCCCCCCTTAAGAGGTGTGAAAGACAACAAAAATAGTTCGCTCTATTTCTTTGTGGACATTTGTTTTAGGATGGCTTCACGTTGTTTTTTCTGCTCTTCCGCCATCCAAGGTTGTTGTATCGTTTTCGCAAGCGAGCGATAAAGACGCTGCACGCCATACAGGAACAACAACGTAAGGAAGGCGGCCCCGAAAATCGACCATTCTGGTAATATAATTCCTTCTTGAAATACCATTGCAATCCCTCACAGGAAAATGTTGTTTTTATTATGTAACATCTGTTCCTGTTTATACGTCACGAGCAAAAGATAGGAGAAGGAAGGTGATAGACGGTTTTTCAATTGAGTATCGATCTCGCCTTGAAGTATATATGTTGTCTAACATAAACCATACGTTGCACTATAAGAGGCTCCTAAACCGTTGCAAATGGAGCACTTTTGAACTTTTTACACTTATAAAACGTTTAACATTTTAAAGATAGAGCATTAAGAACATAATGACTTCTACTATAGGAGTGGATAAATACAATTTTTTACCAAAGTGAAAAGGATAGCTCTGCTGCGCACTGTTACCCCTTGAGCTACTCTCATTTGACAAAGAGTATCTTTTTCCGCTCCTTCTCCCGAGTCGCTTCTATGGTATGATAGATTTCAAACGGAAGGTGTGACAAACCTTAAAGTCGTCCGTTATGGGGGAAACAAATGTCGATGAGAAAAACGCTTTCAATCGTGCTTCTTTTTGTAGTTATTATTACAAGTTTTCGGGTTATTTGGTATATTAGCCTATTGCCCCTTCATCAACCGTTTGCTGAGCAAGGGGTTTTAGACTTGTCTGAATTTTCCTTATCTGATAAAGATTCCGTTGTACTCGATGGGGAATGGTCGTTCTATCCGAATGTCTTCGCGACAACTGAAGATCAATTAATAGGACAAGAAGAAAAGACAATTAAAGTCCCACTCGGATGGAATAAAGTCTCCCCTTTTGCCGAAGAAAGTGAACAAGTCGGAACGTATCAACTTCGCATCCGCGTTCAAGATGCAGGGGAGCGGTACGCGTTAAAAGTGCAACGAATCTTTGACTCGTTCCTCCTTTATGCGAACGATGAGCTTGTGGAAGAGCGAAGGGCCCCTACTATAGCAGAAAGCGTCGCTCGATCTTCACTCATTCCATCCATTGTAAGAGTAACTCCTGATGAAAACGGCTGGATTCATCTTATGATCGCTGTTTCTTCAAGTGAAAACATTTATGATGGTGGCGTCTTAAAATCGATTCGTTTTGGAACAGAGGTCGCAATGAACCGAGAGCATTGGTCCACTTCGGCCGCTCAGCTCATGGTTGCTGCAATCATGTTCATCCATGGAATTTATGCTTGTATTTTATTTTTTATCCGTCCAAAAAAGATTGAGCTTTTGTACTTTATGGTCGCTGTATTACTATCGGCTTTCTCAGTTCTAGTTAGCGATGAACGCCTCTTGCTTCAGTGGGTACCATTGAATTATGAATGGTTCGTTAAGCTTGCTTACCTGTCGTACACTGGTCTTTCGCTTTTCTTTTTATTGTTTGTGAGGTACCTGTTTTCAAATTATAAACGAAATCAAGCGGTGCGCTGGATTTCTGGCTTTTGCGCACTTTATGCACTGTTTATTTTAATCGCACCAGCAACGACGATCAGAGAATGGACGATCATGCTACTTTTCGTGTTAGCCATCCCGTTTACGACGATTATTTTGCTCGTCGTTCAAGTCATTTTAAAAAAAGAACGGGACTCTCTTTTCTTGCTTCTTGCAGCGATTAGCGTTGCCTCTAGTATCTTGTGGTCTTCCTTTACGGGAAGAGTGAAATCATTTGAATGGGGCATTCTTAGTCAGATCGATTATTCGTTTTATCCCGTTGATTTAACTCTTGCATTTTTATGCTTTTCTACTTTTTGGTTTATTCGCTTTTTCCGTGCAAATGACGACAAGGCGGATCTTGTTACTAAATTGCAGAAGGAGCATGTGAAAAAAGATCAGTTTCTCGCGAATACATCTCACGAGCTTCGCAACCCGCTTCACGGAATGATCAATATAGCGCAAGGCGTGGTCGAACAGGAGGGAGGTCGTCTCGCTCCTGAAAGCAGGCAAAACCTAGAACTGCTTATGACCGTAGGGCGACGAATGTCCTATTTGCTGAACGACTTAATCGATGTAACAAAAATGAAGCAAAAGAAAGTAACTTTAACGAAACAACCGACCAATCTTTTGGCAGCCGTTACGACTGTTGTCAACGTTCAACGGTTTATGGTGGAGGCGAAAAATCTTCGCATCGAGGTGAACATTCCGCACGATTTTCCTCTTGTCTACGCCGATGAAACGAGGCTCGGTCAAATTTTGTTTAACTTGGTTCACAACGCGATTAAGTACACAGAGGAAGGTACGATCGTGATCGAAGCCAAGGTGAAAAAGAAACGTGCCGTCATCCGCGTAAAGGACACTGGAATTGGCATGGATGAGGAGACACAGAAGCGGATTTTCCACCCATATGAACAAGGGGCAAAGGAACATTATCATGAGAACGGTGGATTCGGACTAGGGCTAAGCATTTGCCGTGATCTTGTCTCTATGCACAACGGGACATTGGCCGTTCAATCAGCACCATCGAAAGGCTCTATATTCACGTTCACTTTACCACTTGCATCATCATCTGAACGTGAGGAAAAACAAAGGGATGCCGGGCAAGAAGTGGTGCGGTTCCGAGAACATAAGATCGATGAGGAGGTTGCTGCCTCCCACCTTCCTACGTCTGCCCCCGTAAGGACGGAGGGGCTTGAACGCAAGCCGAAAATTTTAATCGTTGACGATGATGCCGTCAACCTGCACGTGCTTAAAAATATTATCTGTTCCGAAGCCTATACGATCGAAGCTGTAACGAGCGGCGAGGAAGTTTTAGATCGATTGGATCAAGGATGGGATCTTATCCTAGCTGATGTTATGATGCCAAGCATGTCTGGATATGAGTTAACCCGCGAGATCCGAAAGCAATTTTCAATTTCTGAACTACCGGTATTATTGCTAACTGCTCGCGGCCAGCCAGAGGAAATCTATACAGGATTCATGTCTGGGGCGAATGACTACCTAGTAAAGCCGATTGATGCGTTAGAGTTAAAGGTGCGAATTCGTGCTGTCATCGAATTGAAGCATTCCATTCAGGAGCGTTTACGAATGGAAGCGGCGTGGCTTCAAGCCCAAATTCAGCCCCACTTCCTATTCAATACGTTAAATACCATTGCTTCCCTCAGTGAAATCGACACGAAGCGGATGGCCGCACTGCTTGAGAAGTTTGGACAATTTTTAAGAAAGAGCTTTGATGGTCAAAACATACATTCATTAGTGCCGATTACGCATGAACTAGCGTTAACTGAATCTTATGTATATATCGAACAGGAACGATTCGGCGAGCGGCTTAAGGTTCATTGGGATAAAGATGAACATGTCGTGTGCAATCTTCCACCGCTATCAATTCAACCTCTTGTGGAAAATGCATTAAAGCATGGCGTACTAAAAAAGCCTGAAGGAGGAAACGTTCACATCCGAATCAAAAAACAAGAAGAAACGGTCAAGATCATGATTACAGACGACGGTGTCGGCATGGATAAAGCAACACTGAACAATGTTCTCACGAGAAAACCTGATCAAGTGAGTGGGATTGGAATGTTAAATACGGATTTACGGTTAAAACAACTGTTTGGAAAAGGCCTTTTCGTCGAAAGTCAACCTGGGAAAGGAACGAGCATCTCGTTTTACGTTCCCTTGAATAAGCTGGAATAGGGACAAATAGCCTTAGGAAAAGACACCTCATCTCCTTAAATAGTCACAAAATAAATAGTGAAAAAGAATCTTAGTTGATCTTGATCTATATAGGTGAACCTCCCATAGAGGACTAGATGATTTCCATTTCTAGTCCTATTTTTCATGCCTTGTACAGAATTTGTTCAGACCGTTTAGGTAAAATGAATTGAACCTTGAAGAAGGGAGGGAGGCTATGAACAAACTTTTGACATCAGACAATCGACATAAAAAACGACGAAGAAATACATCATGGCAAGGCAAATGATCGTTGAGTGGATGAAGCGAACATCGAAGGGGGGTAATGCTTGATCACTCCTTCATGTATGGGCTGATTTCATGGACCATCAGACCTATGAATAGGTCGCTATTGAATTTTCATGGAGGAGGAACATTGATTGAAGCATTTAAGCAACAAGCTACTCTTGCTAGCGATGGTCGCTGTCTTGATACCGCACACGTTTCTAGCAAGTATAGGCTTACCCTTACAGGCGATCGCGAATGCAACTGCGAACGTTTTTACGAATGTAGAATTGAAAGATGACGATGGACGGACTATTGATGCCGCTCAGTTTCCAGAGCATACCGTAGCCATCGATTCAACCGTCCAATTAATCATTTCTTGGGCGATTGATGGGGAAGATGTGGCTGAGGGGGAGTCACATTCATTGCAAATTCCATCCGAGCTCAACGCAACACCTCAGCAAGGTGCTCTCGTTACAACAGACAATGAACAAGTGGGTGCCTACGAGGTAGTCGGCGAGAACATCACGTTGACTTTTGCGGAAGAGGCGAGTGGTAGTGGAACCATTGCCGTACCAGCAACCTTTAACGAGGAGCTAGTGGATGGGGAAAGTGAATTATCCCTTACGTTTCTTCTACATGGTGAATCACGGACCATTGTCGTACCGTTTACGGTAGAAGAAGAGGCTGAGGAAGAAGTAGCAGAGGAAACGACTGAAGAATCAACTGAGGAGTTAACAGAAGAAACGTCAGAAGAAACATCTGAATCTGAAAGCGAACCTGTAACAGAGGAAGAGGGCGCTGAAGATGAAGAGCACCTATTTTCATCATGTCGGCTAGCGAAATAGCAGAAAACATTATCACGGGTGTCGAAGTAAGAGATGAGGATGGAAACATACTCCAAGCGGACTCGACTAACCATTTAGACCTTGGGGATCCGATTGGAATTACGTATCACTGGAGCTTGCCTAATGGTCACGGCTACACAGTCGGTTCGACTTTTACGTTCCAATTGCCAGATGTTTTCCATCTTTATAACGACATTGAGAATGAGCCGTTAGTATTTAACGGAACAGAGGTCGGAACGTTTACGATCACGCAGGACGGGACCGTGACGATGACCTTTAATGAAATGATTGAACAGCTTTTCAACATTAACGGAATGCTGCAAGTGTGGACGGAAATAAAAGAAGATCTGCAAGGAGACGTTCGTCGAGATATCGTCTTTGAAGCAAAAGACGAAGAGCTTCTACGACTTCCAGTCCAGTTCCGAGTCCCGTCCGCTTCGATGATTGATAAGCAAGGAATCGTCGATCGCGGCTACAATGCGACCGAAATTACGTGGACGGTCGATTTCAACAAACAAATGCGGGAAATCGATAATGCAGTGTTACGAGATCCGATCCAGTTAGGTCAAGCGTTACAAGCTGGATCAATCGAAGTATACGAGCTAAACGTTCAATTAAATGGAAGCGTTGTGCAAGGAGACTTAGTGGACCCTAGCAACTACTCGATCGGGCAAATCGATGGCGATGATTTCCAAATTAATTTTGGCGACATTGATTCTGCTTATCGCGTTGTGTTTAAGACGGATATTACGGACGGAGACGCTACATCTTATCAAAACGTCGCCACACTCGACGGTGATAACATTGACCCGATGCCGGCCAATGCATCCGTTGGAACACAACGAGGGGTGCCTATAGCCAAAACGTCTACTGTCTACAATTCAGCAACTCAGACCATTTCGTGGGAAATCCGTTACAACTACAACGAAAAAACGATTGCTGAAGCGGACGCCATTTTAACCGACTGGTTTACTAACTCACAAGAGTTGATACCGGGGTCATTCCGAGTTATTCGAATGACGATCGATGAAAATGGAAACGCAACGGAAGACGAAGAAGTTAGCAACTTTACGCTGACGGAAACGTCGAATGCTAGCCAAAATGGATTTGAGCTTCAATTCAATGAGGATATCAACAATGCATATAAGATCGTTTATCAGACGACCTCCTCAGAGCGGGTGCTCGGCAACCAGACGATCCAAAACACTGTTGAAACAGGTGAAGGACGGACAGCCGGCGCGAATCGTTCCATCGGTCAAGTCGTGTTCCATAAAAGACATGGAACGCCAAACTACCAAGAGAAAACGATTCCTTGGACGATCACTCTAAATGACGATTCGTATGAAATGACGAACGTTACCATCACCGATGTGTTTAACAATGGTGGACTGACGTTGATTGATGGCACGTTTACGATTCGTAGCGGCTCAACTACTTTGGTACAAGGTGTTGATTACACGTTCGCTCTTGATGGGGCTGATGGGTTTACGATTGAATTCACTAACCCAATTACACCCCCTCACGTCATTGAATATGTCACAGCGTTTGATTATGAAGCGAGACAGGACAAATCTCGAAACGTATTAGACAATGTGGCAACTCTCGAGTGGGTTCCAGAGGGAGAAACGGATTCGCGCTCAATGCAAGCCACAGCAGTGTTTGCTCCTGACAGCAACACGCGTAACAACGGCTTTAAAAACGGTTCCTACAATGCTGTCACAAAAGAGATTACGTGGAACATTGGTGTGAACTACAACTTGCAGGAATTACATGATGCCGTTGTCGAAGATTTCATTCAAGAAGGGCAGCATTTGGTCGCTGATTCGATTGAAGTATTCGAAATGGGGCTCACAGGTGGAGCGAACGGCGTGAACCAAGGGGATCTGTTAACTGAAGGCGTGGATTATGACCTTGTCATGGTTCAAGACGGAGATGGAAACCCAGGTTTCCGAGTAGAATTCAGAGACACGATTGATTCTCCGTACTGGATCAGCTTTAAAACGAGCCTCGATGAACGGTTAATCAAACAGACCTACGAAAACGAGGCCATCCTTAGTAGCTCAAATACAGATGACTTTCGTTTAGATGCTGCTGTATCGGTTCAGCACGGCGGGGAATACGTCAACAAATCGGGTGTACAAGATGGTCGAGTGATCGATTGGCGGATTAACATTAACTACACTCAATCGACGGTCACCAATGCAAAGATTGTTGATGTGCCGAGCCCGAATCAAATCCTGTTAGAGGATAGCTTCCAATTATTTTCAACAAACGTAGCGACAAATGGTACCATTACAAAAGGGGCACCATTAGAACGCGGAGTTGACTACATTTTAGAGATTTTTACTGATGAGGATGGCAACGAAACATTTGAGCTTTCATTCCCAAATGTCATTGACCGAGCGTACATTTTAGAGTACAAATCGTTCATTTACGCTCAGAACAATGAATTCGTCTCTAACCAAGTATCGTTTGAAGGGGATGAAATAACGACCAATGAGTCGACGAACTCCTCTGAATCCATTCAAGTCCGTCTATCAGGAGGTTCTGGTACGGGTAGCGGTGAAAGAGGAAGCATTGAGGTTACAAAAGTTGATGCCACTTCAGGGGAAACACTTGCGGGGGCAACGTTCGTTCTCTATGACAGCACAGGTGAAATTGTTCTCCGTACGGTTGTCACTGGAGAAGATGGGATAGCGACCTTTGCTAACCTTATGTATGATGATTACATTTTAAGAGAGACTTCTGCACCAGAAGGCTATTTAGTCGGCATTAACGACTCGGAGCATATTACACTCAATACCGAGTTGCATGAATTAACCGTCGAAAACGCAAAAATTATTCGTGACGTACAGCTGCATAAAATCGATGATGAAACAGGTGAATCGTTACAGGGGGCTGTGTTTACATTACAGCAAAGACAAGGCAGCGATTTCGTCGATTATCGAGAAAATTTAGAAACAGACGAAAACGGAGTCGTGGCCGTTGAAGATTTAGAGCCGGGTGACTATCAGTTTGTAGAAGTAGCAGCACCGTCTGGCTACGTATTAAACGCAGACCCGATTCCATTTTCGATCGGGGAAGAGCAAACAGAAGTCATCGAACTGACGAAAGAGAACGAAATCATTCTCGGGTCAGTTGAGCTCGTGAAAGTCGATCGTGATGACTCGTCGATTGTTCTCGAAGGGGCGGAATTTTCTCTTCTTGATGAAGATGGAAATGTCCTTCAAACGGGATTGACGACAGACGATGAAGGGAAGCTTGTTGTAAGCGATCTTCGTCCAGGCAACTACCAGTTTGTCGAAACCACTTCACCAGAACACTATCTTCTTGACGATACACCGTATCCTTTCACCATTGTATTGGATCAGCAAGAGCAACTGACTGTCACAGCGACGAACCGCCTCATTCCAGGCTCGGTTCAGCTCGTGAAAGTCGATGCCGATGATTCATCCATTGTTCTAGAAGGGGCAACATTCTCCCTTCTTGATGAAGATGGAAACATCGTACAAGAAGGTCTAACGACAGATGCGAACGGACAATTGATTGTAACTGATCTTCGTCCAGGCAACTACCAGTTCGTTGAAACGACAGCTCCGGAGGATTACATTCTTGATGCTACTCCTCGAGAGTTTACGATCGAGAGAAGTCAAGCAGGATCAATCTCGCTTGTCGTTGAAAACGAGCTCATTCCAGGTTCGGTTCAACTCTTGAAAGTAGACGTGAATGAGCCATCCGTTACTCTTGAAGGAGCGGAATTCTCTCTCCTCGATGAAGAAGGGAACGCTCTGCAAGAAGGATTAACAACAGACGAGAACGGGCAATTAGTTGTGACGGACTTGAAGCCAGGCAACTATCAATTTGTAGAGACAAAAGCACCAGAGCATTATCTCCTTGATGGAACACCTCTCACGTTCACGATTGAGAGAAGTCAGGAGGAGCAGCTAACCGTGACAGCGACGAACCGTTTGATCCCAGGCTCGGTTCAGCTTGTGAAAGTAGATGCGGATGAGCCATCTGTTACTCTTGAAGGAGCGGAGTTCTCTCTCCTTGATGAAGAGGGGAACATCCTGCAAGAAGGATTAACGACCAATGAAGCTGGCGAGCTTGTCGTAAGCGATCTTCGTCCAGGTAACTACCAGTTCGTTGAAACGGCAGCACCAGAGCATTATCTCCTTGATGAGACACCTCTCACGTTCACGATTGAGAGAAGCCAGGAGGAGCAGCTAATCGTCACAGCGACGAACCGTTTGATCCCAGGCTCGGTTCAGCTCATTAAGGTGGATAGTGAAGATTCAACAATCACACTCGAAGGGGCAGAATTCTCTCTTCTTGATGGAGAAGGGAATGTTCTTCGAGAAGGAATCAGAACAGGTGAAAATGGTCAGTTTGTGGTGGTCGATTTAAGACCAGGAGACTATCAGTTTATCGAAACAAAGGCTCCTACTGGCTATGAGTTAGATGACACCCCAATCGTTTTTACGATTGAAAAGAGTGCAGATGAGGTGCTGACACTCGTAGTTGAAAACACGGTAACTCCAAAGCCTGATCCAAGCGGCCCAGGAGGAGGGTCAAAAGACCCAGGCGATTCAACCGGAACAGGAGATTCTGAGAAACCAGGAGATTCGAACGATCGTATCGACCGTTTACCACAAACGGGTGAAGAATTCCTCACTTTCTTACTAATCTTAGGGCTACTGTTGATGACTGCTGGAGGCGTCTTGCTTCTAAAACGTAGAAACTTGACGGAATGTTAATTAAGGAGGTACGAATGAACAAGACCAGAAAAATACTAGGTGTGATGCTTTTACTCACAGGGTTGATTCTGGTCTCGATTCCCCTCTATTATGAATGGCAACACGGAAGAGAGGTAAGGGCTTTGGAAGAAGCCCTTTCTCTCATTTCTGATTATGAGCAAGTCGAAGGCACTTCCTTTACGACTGATGAGCTGAATGCGGTACTGGAGCTAGAGATACCATCGATTGAGTTGAAGCAAAAAGTGTTAAGTGAAACAACAGAGGAAAATTTAAAGCTTGCCTTAACTCAGTTGAAAGAGAATCAGCACCCAGGTGAAGGGAACTTTGCGATTGCCGGCCATAGAGGGTATCGAGGCAACCGACATTTTAGTCGCCTCCCAGATGTGACGATAGGAGACGAAGTGTTTCTCCATACGAAAGAAGAAACGTTTGTTTACAAAGTTACCGACATAAGCATTATTGAACCGACTGATGTAGACATATTGGATGATCGAGACGGGAAAAATGAAATCACGATGATTACATGTACGAGATCAGGGAAGCAACGGGTAGCCGTTCGGGGTGTATTAGTGGAAACAAACGGACAAAAAGCATGACACATGAACCAGGTAAGAGAAAAAAGCAATAAAAAAAAAGACACTACTAAAATCGATGGTAAAAAGGTATGATGTTGGAAATGACAGCGGGAGGTATCCAGTTTGCGGATCATACTAGTAGATGATGAGCCTTTAGCTCTAGCATACTTGGAAAAACTTTTAGTTGAAATCGGCGGTCTCACCATCATTGGATCCTATACAAACCCAAATCAAGCGATGCAATCCGTAATCCAACACAAACCTGACCTCATTTTTCTTGATATTAACTTGCCAGAAATCAACGGTATTGACTTCGCCGAACAGGTGCAATCTACCCTACCCGAGATCCATATCGTCTTTATTACCGCCTACGATGAATATGCTGTTAAAGCATTTGAGCTTAATGCGATTGATTATGTGATGAAGCCTGTGCAGCGTGATCGTTTAAACCGTACCATTGAGCGGATAACCGATCGCAAAACGGTTGAACCGCATAGCTCACAGACGGAATCGAAGATCATCAGCTGCTTTCAAACCTTGCATTTTCAAAATGGGTCTGAAATAGGAAAAGCTGATCCAATAGATGTAAATTGGCGGACAGCGAAAGCTCGAGAATTATTCGCCTATCTTGTTCAGCATCGAAAACAACCGGTACGAAAAGATGTACTGCTCGAATTCTTCTGGCCTGAGTCAGATGTAAAAAAAGGATACGCTCAACTTTACTCAGCGATTTATCAAATTCGTAAAATGTTGGACTCCTTGCAAATGAATAGTACAGTCGTCAGTTTTGATAAAAGCTACAAGCTTAATTTAAATGATACCAAGCTAGATGTCGAAGAATGGGAGAGAGAGCTTAGACAACTACCGAACATCACGGAAGATACAATGCCAACCTATCGAAGACTATTAGAAACGTATAAAGGTGATTATTTAGCGGAGGAAGCGTATCTATGGGCAGAAAATGAGCGGGAACGCTTGCGAACACTCTATCATTCCACGTTTAATAAAGTTACAACTTACTACTTGGAGTGCGGGTATTATACGGATGCTATCACCCTTTGCCAGCGTGTACAAACGCTGCATCCACTTATGGAAACGAGCTACTTTTTATTAATGCAAGTATACGCCAAAATGGGGGATAATCACTCGGTGAAATCGCAATATGAAAAGCTCAATCACGTATTAGAAGCAGAATATGGCATTCATACGAGTGATAGCATTGAAAACTGGTATAACGAATGGAAAAAGCAACTACAATAGTTATAAAAAGTCCTTTCCCACAAAGGGAAAAGGGCCTTTTTTATTGAGACGATTTATGACACCTGCTTTAGCCTGCGTATTGCTCACATTTTGCAACAGACATTCCTTCACTTGTCTCTCCCCATATTAGAAACGGATAGGCTGCTAGTTTACCTTCATAGATTTTCTCCGTACAGATTAAATCCGTCAAATGATAAGGTTGCACAAATTGAGGCGGAGTTGACACTAGTTTTGTCGATCCACCATTTAAAATGGTCGCGACGAACTGTGAGCAAAAAAACGCTCGTTCTCGTTGAATATCCCACTTACACATGAGACCTATTAAGCCTAGCAAATTATATCGATAATCGTCCTGTTGTTTTTCAATCATCGCTACCTTCTGTTTCATGGCTTTATAATCTGCTAGACTGACCTCGCAACGGTAGACGGCACAAGACGCCCGATAAAAGAGTGGTGCATGGACGTTCTCCCTAACAAAGCCCCCAAGAAAAGGATTGTGTGGTCTTTTTCGGCCGAAGCTGTACAGCTCAGAAAGTTCTCGATCAAAGGCGATGGAGGCATGGTTTAATTTTTGTTTTGTATATAAGCGAATCATTCTTGTAAACAACGTTCCAGTGTCTGTTAGTAGAATATAAACATGTTTAGTTTCTTTCATCTAATTCATCCTTACCCATTCATCTCTATCATTCTTTCAGCTCCAAAATGTAAACATTGGAAACTCTTCCTCATCATATCAAAAGTTATAAAATGCTAACAGAGTCTTTCGCTAGATTTTAGAAAAACTTAAGAATTTTTTATTCAGCTTTAGTAGAAAGACTATTTAGAGCCGACGTCTTTGAAAAAAGGATTCATTTCTTGAATATCATGGAATTCGTACGGAGAGGTCGTTACTGACCCGATGAAGGAATTGTTTCAATTAGAGGAGCTAGATTAAGTCCGAGGCGCACAACTAGGGAAGGTCACCTTCTGGAATTGGTAAAACGTAAAAAAAGACCAAAAGAGAACATGGACGCTCTTTTGGTTTATGATTTCTTCAACTTCCTTAAAATGAGCCAGAGGACACCAACGATCACGATGAGGGATAAAAACAACAGACTATTTGACGTACCAATAATCGAGATCAGAATCACATTCCCTCCCATAGAGAATTTGAGCTTGAAGCAACTCTCCCTAAGTATGCCATAAATTCAAAATGATTGTAAGTGTTTTCTTTAAATGTTTTTTGATAATGCTAGAATGGGCAAAAGAAGTTTATAATAAAGTGGAAACATCATTTATGGTTAATGGCATGGGATCAAACCATTCGTTTATTATCATAAGCACTCTTGACTTTATTAAATGATTAAGCAAAAATATTAGTAAAAGTTTTACTAATAGTATTTGTAGGAGGGGACACAATTGGCAACAATAAAAGACGTAGCAGAAATGTCGGGATACTCCATCTCCACCGTCTCCCGAGTGTTAAACAATGACCAAAATCTTTCTGTTACAGAAGAGACAAGAGAAAAGATCTACGAGGTCGCTGACAAGTTAAACTATCGCAAGAAAACTGTAAGAGCGCTCGTTAAAAATGTCGCTTTTTTATATTGGCTTACCGATAAAGAAGAATTAGAAGATGTATATTTTAAAACGATGCGGCTCGAGATCGAAAAGCTCGCTAAGGCATTTAATGTAGAATTAGAAACGTATAAAATCTCTGACGGGATTGAAAAAATCCCCGACAGCATTGAAGGTTTTATTGCCGTAGGAACTTTTTCAGATGAAGAGCTTGCTTATTTAAGAAAAAAAACGACAAACGGGGTATTTATCGATTCAACCCCAGATCCGAATCATTTTGATTCTGTTCGACCAGATTTGGCACAAATGACAAAACAAGCCATCGATTTTTTGATTATGAAAGGTCATCAGCAGATTGGCCTTATCGGTGGGACATATCATAACCCTAATACAGATATGGATGAGATGGACATTCGTGAACGTGCCTTCAGACAATATTTAGACGAAAAGCAACGACTAAAGGAAGGGTTTATTTTTTGTCGTAGAGGGTTTTCCGTCGATAACGGCTACCACTTAATGAAGCAAGCGATCGAAACCCTCGGTGATGATTTACCAACAGCTTTTTTTGTCGCTGGCGACCCTATTGCAGTTGGCTGCTTGCAAGCGCTTAACGAGAAAGGAATAGCCATTCCAAATCGCGTGAGCATTATAAGTATAAATAACATTAGTATTGCAAAATACGTGTCTCCGCCGTTAACGACGTTTCATATCGATATTGAAGAGCTTTGCAATAACGCGATCAAATTGTTGCTTGAACGGCTAGTGGATAAACGAAAAAGCGTGAAAACACTCTACATTGGAGCCGAGCTCGTCATTCGCAAAAGCACGAATTGATACAAACCTAAGGGGAGTTCCTCTTAGGTTTTTGTTTTCCGAAAATATTTTACTCATTTAAGTAAAAAAGTTGTTTATTATTTTCTTTTCTAGTGTTATATTAATCTTATAAAACGCTTTCATAGATAGACTCACAAAAAAATAAAAAGAAGGGGAGTTCGTATGATGAAAAAACGTCAACGATTCATAGGCATCGTAAGTGGAATAGCGCTAAGTCTCGCTTTAGTCGCTTGCGGCCCGCAAGATGAAGGTGGGGAAAGCACAGCTGAGGCACCTGCAAGCAACGAATTACTCATCTGGGAAGACCAAGAAAAATCAGAAGGGATCGAAGAAGCAGTTGCTCAATTTGAAGCTGAGCATGGCGTCACCGTTACAGTGGTGGAAAAGCCTTATGCTCAGCAGCTTGAAGATTTGCGACTCGACGGCCCAGCAGGGACTGGCCCCGACGTGTTTACGATGCCTGGGGATCAAATCGGAACAGCTGTCACTGAAGGGTTGGTAAAAGAATTAGTCATGGGTGAGGACATCCAATCCCTATACACAGAAGCAGCGATGCTCTCGCAAATCGTTGATGGTAAAGTTTATGGCTTACCGAAAGCAGTGGAAACAACGATGCTTTACTATAACAAAGAGCTCATTTCCGAGGATGATTTACCCGAAACGTTAGATGAATGGTTTGACCTATCGAAGGAATTTCGTGAAGATGACATGTACGGTTTGTTAGCGTTATTTGACCAAATTTATTATGCACAAAGTGTACTAGGTGGCTATGGTGGATACGTATTTGGACTTGATGATCAAGGAAACTATGATCCGACAGACATTGGCTTGGATACAGAAGGCGCCATTGAAGGGGCCGAACAAATTCAACGTTTTTATGGAGAAGGGTTGTTCCCGTCAGGAATCATCGGCGAGCAAGGGATCAATGTGCTCGATTCATTGTTTACAGAAGGAAAAGCAGCAGCCGTCATTTCTGGCCCGTGGAACCTTGAACCATATGCAAGAGCAGGGATCAACTACGGTGTTGTAAAATTGCCCGAGCTAGACAATGGTTTGAATATGAGCTCATTTATGGGCGTAAAAAGCTACAATGTGAGTTCGTATTCTAAAAACGCCGAGCTAGCTGAGGAGTTTGTGAAATTTATCGCCAACGAAGAAAACTCGCGCACGCGTTATGAAAGAACAAAAGAGGTTCCAGCATTCCAAGCGTTAGCTGAAGATCCAGTCGTCACTGAAAGCGATGCGGCAAAAGCGGTCGCAGAACAATCGCAATTCTCTGAGCTGACTCCGAATATTCCTGAAATGAATGAAGTGTGGACCCCGACTGATGCCGCATTACAAACGATCGCCACAGGGAATGCAAGCCCCCGAGATGCTTTAACTCAAGCGGTTGAAACGATCAGAGGACAAATTGAAGCGAACCATAGTGACAAGTAGAAGGATTTAGAACCAAATGGTGTCCAGTGCTCAAAAGGCGCTAGACACCATTTGTTCAACGTTTTTTCGTTTCGTCATTTGTGGATATAGAGAGGTGAAAACATGCAGCATCGAAAAATAGCTTTATTATTGTCTGTGATCCCGGGACTAGGCCAATTTTATAACAGACAATGGGTGAAGGGTTTGCTTTTCTTGTTTCTCGCCATATCGTTCTTATTTGTATTTGGCGATTTATTAAATATGGGATTTTGGGGTCTGTTCACATTGGGGACACAAGTCCCTCGTGATAATTCGATCTTCTTATTAGCGGAAGGGATTATCGCAGTGATTGTCACATGTTTTGGTCTTGCCATGTATTATATAAACTTACGAGATGCTTATAAAAATGGAGAGTTACGCGATGAAAACAGGCCACTTCACTCTTTGAAAGATCAATACCGAAACCTTGTTGAACAAGGATACCCTTATTTGGTTAGTGGACCTTCTTTGTTTATTTTAATCTTCGCGGTTATTTTTCCAATCTTATTTAGCTTCGCCTTAGCGTTTACAAACTATAATTTATATCATTCACCACCAGCCAATTTAGTTGATTGGGTTGGACTTGAGACGTTTTCAAAAATTTTCATCGTTGATATATGGCGTGCCACTTTTTTCGATGTGCTCTCATGGACCGTTATTTGGACTCTTGTAGCCTCCACATTTCAAGTGAGCCTGGGGATTCTTCTAGCCGTGGTTGTCAACCAGAAGGATTTACAATTTAAGAAGTTTTTCCGCACTATACTGATCTTGCCTTGGGCGGTACCAGGCTTTGTTACGATTTTAATTTTTGCCGGACTGTTTAACGATAGCTTCGGAGCGATTAACAACGACATTCTCGCCGCTTTTGGGATTGATCCGATTCCGTGGATGACGAACTCTACTTGGACAAAGGTGGCGTTAATTACGATACAAGGGTGGCTTGGCTTTCCGTACATTTTTCTTGTGACGACAGGGGTGTTGCAGTCGATTCCTGATGATCTTTATGAGGCTGCTACCATTGATGGAGCATCAGTGTTTTCCAAATTTCGTCACATCACGCTGCCAATGATTTTAATTGCCATTGCACCGGTGATCATTACCCAGTTCACCTTTAATTTTAATAACTTTAACATTATTTATTTGTTTAATGGCGGGGGTCCTGCGATGCCTGGGTCAACAGCAGGAGGCACGGACATCCTTGTATCCTGGATTTATAAATTAACGATGCAGTCCAGTCAATATTCATTAGCGGCTGCTTTAACGATTCTATTATCTATTTTCGTTATCTCAATTGCTTTATGGCAATTTAGACGGACTAATTCTTTCAAGGAGGGGGCATAAGCGGTGAAAACAAACATGAAGCAAAAGAAGTTCATTCGACTTCTTCTTTCATACTTACTATTAGCCATTATGGTATGTGTCATCATTTATCCCCTGCTTTGGACGGTTGGCGCGAGCTTCAACCCTGGGAACAGTTTAATTAGTACATCGATCATTCCGGAAAATCCATCGCTCATTCATTATCAAGAATTGTTTGCAGGAAAAGGTAGCTTGCAATATGTCCAATGGTATAAAAACTCGCTGAAAATTAGTCTTTTCACGATGGTCGGTACGATGATCAGCGTTTCGTTTACAGCCTACGCCTTTTCTCGTTTTCGATTCAAAGGAAGAAAGCATGGCTTAACGCTCTTCTTACTGCTACAAATGATTCCTCAGTTTTCAGCGTTAATTGCCCTCTTTGTCCTAGCGCAAATGCTCGGGTTAATGAATAGTCATTGGCTGTTGATCATGCTTTATATCGGTGGGCTCATCCCGATGAACACCTATTTAATGAAAGGGTACATGGATTCCATTCCAATCGATTTAGATGAAAGCGCGCGAATCGATGGTGCGAGCCATACGCGGATCTTTCTCCAAATCATCATGCCTCTTTCAAAGCCGATGCTCGCTGTTGTAGCGATGAACGGCTTTACAGGTCCTCTCGGCGACTTTATTTTAGCGTCCACGATTTTAAGAACGCCAGATGCGTATACGTTACCAATCGGGCTCTTCAATCTAGTAAATGATGTTATGGGGGCGAGCTACACAAAATTTGCCGCAGGAGCGATTTTAATCAGCATTCCCGTTGCATTCATCTTCGTTTTACTGCAACGTCATTTTGTTTCCGGTTTAACAGCGGGAGGAACGAAAGGATAGCTAGGTCGCAACTCCTGCAACGGAAGCCTCTACGAAGTCAAAACTTCAGTAAAAAAAGAACGAGAGATAAGAAGGAGAGAGCTATGTCCATACACGGTAAAACATTTGTCACAAAGGCTAAGCATATGCTTCACGGCGGGGATTACAACCCCGATCAATGGTTAGATAGGCCAGATATTTTAGCAGACGATCTTCACTTGATGAAGCTGTCCCATTCAAACACCTTTTCAGTCGGTATTTTTGCATGGAGCACACTAGAACCCAAAGAAGGAGTTTATCATTTTGAATGGCTTGATGATATCTTTGAAAACATCCATAAAATCGGGGGAAACATTATTTTAGCGACACCGAGCGGGGCTCGACCAGCTTGGTTATCGCAAAAATATCCTGAGGTGTTGCGCGTCGATGAAAATCGTGTCAAACAGCTTCATGGCGGCCGCCACAACCATTGCTTTACCTCTGAAGTGTATCGAAAAAAAACACAGCAGATCAATCGCTTGCTCGCAAAAAGGTATGGAAACCACCCAGCCCTCTTAATGTGGCACATTTCGAACGAATATAGCGGCGAATGCCACTGCGAAAAATGCCAAGAAGCGTTTAGAGATTGGCTTAAATCAACGTATAACAACGACTTAGATGCGTTAAACAAGGCCTGGTGGACCTCGTTTTGGAGTCACACTTATACCGACTGGTCACAAATTGAATCCCCCTCTCCAATCGGAGAGAAGGGGGTGCACGGTTTAAACTTAGATTGGCGGCGCTTTGTTACAGACCAAACGATCTCCTTTTTTGAAAATGAAATTGTCCCATTGAAGGAGCTCACGCCAGAGATTCCCATTACGACTAACTTTATGGCGGATACGTTTGATCTTATTCCTTTTCAAGCCCTTGATTACAGCAAGTTTGCCAAACACCTCGATGTCATTAGCTGGGATGCTTATCCTGCATGGCATAACGATTGGGAAAGCACCGCTGATCTGGCGATGAAGGTCGGCTTTATTAACGACTTATATCGCAGCCTAAAACAACAACCGTTTTTGTTAATGGAATCAACGCCAAGTAAAGTCAATTGGCATGACGTCAATAAGGCAAAACGCCCAGGGATGCATCTGCTTTCTTCGATGCAAATGATTGCCCATGGCTCGGACAGTATTTTGTATTTCCAGTGGCGGAAATCCCGAGGTTCCTCGGAAAAATTCCACGGAGCTGTCGTTGATCATGATAACAGTCCGAATAATCGAGTGTTTCAAGATGTCAGTGAAGTTGGGGGAACATTGGAAAAGCTAGCACCAGTCGTCGGTACGAACCGCACCTCTGAAGTAGCCATCTTGTTTGATTGGGAAAACCATTGGGCACTCGGGGATGCCCAAGGATTTGGGATGAAATCAAAAAGGTACCCACAAACGCTGCAGCAACACTACCGTACGTTCTGGGAACGAGATATTCCAGTCGATGTCATTACCAAAGAGCAAAATTTCTCCGCTTATCGATTGCTCATTGTTCCTATGCTCTATTTAGCCAGCGAGGAGACGATTGCCCGTTTAAAGTCATATGTGGCACACGGAGGTACGCTTGTAATGACTTATATTAGCGGGATTGTGAACGAACATGATTTAACCTATACGGGCGGTTGGCCAAAGGACTTACAAGACATTTTCGGGATGAGACCACTCGAAACCGACACGTTGTATCCAAGTGATCGAAATTATGTCACCTACCAAGATAAAACGTACCCGATAAAAGATTACGCCACCATTATTGAGCTTGAATCAGCCCAAGCGGAAGGATTCTATAAGGAAGACTTTTATGCAAAGCTTCCAGCCGTTACGAGTCACTCTTACAAAGGTGGAAAAGCATACTACATTGGCGCCCGGCTAGACGATGAGTTCCATCGTGATTTTTATAGTCGTCTCATGACTGATTTATCTCTAACATCCGTTCTACCAGTGAATCATGGTCCAGGTGTTTCTGTGCAAGCAAGGCGAGATACCGTAACCGACTATGTGTTCGTCATGAATTTTACCGAAGAAAAGCAAACGGTTACTATTCAATCTGAAGTACAGGATCTAGTAACGAAAGAAAACGTACCTGCTGAGTTTACGTTAAAGCCCTATGAAGTGAAGATTCTTGTCTATTCAAAATCTAACAAATAGCCCTTAGAAGACCACCCTAAACTGGGTGTGCTCTTCCTGCTCAAAATGTAAGCGTTTACTAGTTGAAAGATTGAATGAAAGGTGAGGAGGACATGTTCAACAAACAGACGATCACATGGAACGCCCTTATGTTAGCAATCGTTGTCATTCTTATTAGCACATTCAATGGTCTTATGTTCAAGCCAATCGCCAAAGCATCCAGTAGCCCTAATCATGTAACGAATGGTGGATTTGAAACAGACTTTTGGGAAGATAGCTCGTGGGCCATTGAGCATACGCCTGATGAGGTCGATATCCATCATTTTGCCTATGCAGATGATCCGTGGATCAGAGCGGATGAAGGAGAACACGCCCTTAACTTTTGGATAAGAGACACAGCGACTGGATCTCAATCGTTCATCCTAAAGCAAGCGACTTCTGAATTAAGAGCCGGCATATATGAGCTAACGGTCCGAGCGATGGGAGGTTCTAATGAGGAGGCAGGAGCGATCCAATTGTTTGCCGAGGATGAGACGACTTCAGCCGTTACGACGACAGGCTACAACGAGTGGCAAACGATTACGTTGCCACTTGAAGTAGACGAACAATCAACGATTGAAGTTGGTGCCGTTATAACAGGAACATCTAGTGCATGGGGCTATCTCGATCAATTCTCCTTAACATTAGTTGAGGAGCCAGGAGGTAATGACGTGATCTCAGATCCAGTTGAGGCTGATATTTTCGTTGAGAGAGTAGACGGAATCCCTGACGATTTTATGAAAGGAGTTGACATTTCAAGCATCATCGCCTTAGAGCAAAGTGGTGTGACCTTTTATGATGATCACGGGAATGTTCAAGACATTTTTCAAACGTTACAAGAGGCAGGAGTCAATTACATTCGCATCCGCATTTGGAACGATCCATATGATTCCAATGGAAATGGTTATGGCGGTGGAAATAATGACCTTGAAAAAGCTATTGAAATTGGTAAACGAGCAACGAAAAATGGAATGAGAGTACTTGCAAACTTCCATTATTCCGACTTTTGGGCTGATCCCGCCAAGCAAAAGCCCCCGAAAGCATGGGAGACGTTAAGTTTCGAAGACAAGAAACAAGCGCTCTATGAATTTACGAAAGAAAGTGTAAAGACGATGTTGGATGAAGGCCTCGATATAGGGATGGTTCAAGTCGGTAACGAAACGACGAACGCCTTTGTCGGGGAGACAAACTGGGAAAAAATGAGCGAGCTACTCAATGAAGGAAGTCGCGCCGTAAGAGAGGTAGATGAGACGATTTTAGTGGCCCTCCATTTTACAAATCCGGAGACCCCAGGTCGATATGAGACGATTGCCCAACGATTATACGAATACAATGTGGACTATGATGTGTTTGCAAGCTCCTATTATCCGTTTTGGCACGGGACATTAAACAATTTAACGACTGTTTTATCCCATGTAGCTGATACGTACGACAAACTCGTCATGGTTGCAGAAACCTCTTATACGTATACGCGCCAGGATGGGGACGGACATGCAAACACAGCGCCGAGCTCTGGTCAAACATTGAATTATCCGATCACCGTTCAAGGCCAAGGGACAGCGGTTCGCGATGTTATTGAAGCCGTTGTAAACGTAGGCAAATCGGGAATAGGCGTCTTTTACTGGGAACCTGCGTGGATTCCCGTCGGTCCACCTGAAAGCATCGAACAAAACAAACAGTTATGGGAAAGAGACGGCTCTGGCTGGGCGACAAGTTATGCGGCCGCATATGATCCAGAGGATGCAGGTGAGTGGTACGGCGGGAGCGCTGTCGACAACCAAGCGCTGTTTGATTTTCAAGGGCATCCATTACCTTCCTTACATGTGTTCAACTATGTGGAAACCGGAACGATCTCTCCAGTAAAAATCGATGAAATTAAAGATGTCTATCTTACCGCTTTTGTAGGCGAAGCTGTGACATTACCTGAAACAGTAGAGGTGCGCTTTAACAACGGAACAACTGGGACAATGAACGTTATGTGGGATGGAGAAGCATTGGAAGAGGCGTTGGCCAGTGGAGCGGGATCGTATGTAATCGAGGGGATTGTCGAAGAAGGCTCAGCTGTAAGAGCCCACCTGCAAATCGTCCAGCAAAACTACGTTCGCAATCCAAGCTTTGAAGAGAATGATCGAAGCATGTGGATTATTTCTTACGAGAATGGAACATCACCACATACGAACTATCAAAACAAACCATCCGATGCAAAAACAGGGGATTATTCGTTGCACTTTTACTCGCCTGAGGCTGTCGACTTTACGGTAAAGCAAACAATTACTGATTTAGAGCCGGGCTATTATACGCTATCGATGTTTATCCAAGGCGGAGATGCTCATGATTCGGATATGTTCCTATTTGCCGAGACAAGCAGCGAACGATTTAAAACGTCCACATCTGTGAACGGCTGGGTAAATTGGCGCAATCCTGAAATAACGGAAATTCTTATCCTAAACGGTACAATTACGATCGAGGCAAAAATTCAAGCGAACGGTGGGGCGTGGGGAACGTTATATGACTTTGCCTTATATCGGATAGCGAACGTGGAAGAAGAAGAGTTGTCGCCAACGAAGGAGCCTATCCGTGGAAAAGAGCCAGCAAAAAACAATACGGATCATGACGACAATCTTAATTCGACAGAAGAAAAGGAACAGCAGCTTCCTAGTCCCGAAAATAAGAACGATAACAGGAATCCTTTGAAGAACAAGGAGCTATTAAATCAAAAAAATACCGATGGGAAATCGCCTACAGATGGGAAAGAAGGAGGACTTTTACCGAATACAGCAACGAATCATTTCGCCTACATCCTTGTCGGCTTGCTTCTCCTTTTAGCCGGTAGCACTGTTCTCCTCTTAAAGAAGTAAAGTGCCATTGGGTAAAAAAAGAAGACATTTGACGAGCGAACGATTTTTAACTAAAATGAAGATACTTTATGAAAAGGAGGTGGGTTAGGTGAATCGAACTGGTAAAGGCGTGACGTTTATTCAAGACTATTTATGGATCCGTCGTGCTATTTTTTCCCACGTGTCTAATCAACGGGATACGTATGCCCTTTTGCACACACTTAAATAGGGAAAAATACCAGGAAGAGACATCTACCCACAAACGACTAATTTAAAGATGGTGGAGAAAGCTCTGCCATCTTTTTTTGCATTCATAAATGAGTGTCTCTTCCCTTATGGAGGGAAGATAATCATGATTATATGTAGTTTGCAGCATGTGAAACAAATGTACGGAGCTCATACGATTTTTCACGACATTTGTTGTGAAGTGAAAAAAGGGGAAAGAATCGGTATCATCGGCCGAAACGGGGAAGGAAAATCAACATTGTTACACGTAATGGCAGGGAAAGAGCCCCCGAGTAAAGGTACTGTGACTCGGAAAAAAGGTTTGTCCCTCGGTCTGTTAGAACAATTACCAAAGCTTGACCCTGAAAAGCCAGTTCGCGGACTTTTGCATGACGTGTTTTCCGACTTAAATGAACTGAAAGGAAAATTAGCTGAAATCGAACGAGCGTTAGCGGAAAATCCAGCCTCTCTAGAGCAACTTTTAGAAACATACGGATCGTTGCAGGACCAGTTTTTGCAATTAGGCGGGTATGAAATCGATAGCCGAATTAATCGCGTCGTGAGCGGCTTACAGCTTGTACATTTACTCGATAAAAAATGGCAAGAGTTAAGCGGTGGTGAACGAACGAAAATTGGGCTTGCCAGGCTACTCCTCAGATCGCCTGAACTGCTTTTGCTTGATGAACCAACAAACCATCTTGACTTATCTGCGATCGAATGGCTCACAGATTTTATCCGCCAATACGATGGTACCGTAGTCATTGTGTCTCATGATCGCTATTTCTTAGATGAGGTAACAACGAGTATTTTTGAGTTGGAGCATGGTGAACTTCACACGTATCAAGGGAATTACTCCAGCTATATGAAAGAGCGTGAAGAACGGATTTTACGGGAATTTCAACACTATCAAGACCAACAAAAGAAGATTAAGAAAATGAAGGAAACGATTAAACGATTAAAAGAATGGGCTAATCGTTCCAACCCGCCAAATGACGGCTTGCACCGCCGAGCCAAAAGTATGGAAAAAGCGTTAGCTCGGATTGAATTACTTAAAAAACCGATTTTGCAACATAAAAAAGTAGACTTGGACTTCCATATTCAAAATCGAAGTGGAACCGATGTGATCATGATGGAGAATGTAGCGAAAACATACGGTGAAAGGGAATTGTTTCATGACGTTCAGCTCCATGTACGCTTTCAGGAACGGGTCGCGATTGTCGGAGAAAATGGTAGTGGCAAATCAACGTTATTAAACATGATCCTTGGGAAACAACAGCCGGAGAAAGGGCGTATTCAGATTGGCAGCAATGTGTCTATCGGCTACTTATCACAGCACAACGAGGAAATGGACGGGAAGAAGACGATTTTAGAAGAATTTCGTGCCAAGGTAACAGTCACTGAAGGCGAGGCGCGACACATTTTAGCACGCTACCTCTTTTATGGAAACACCGTCTTCCGGAAAGTAAAGGACTTAAGCGGAGGAGAGCGGATGCGTCTCCGATTAGCCCAGCTCGTCCATCAGCGCCACAATTTGCTTATCCTCGATGAGCCTACAAACCATTTGGATATTGATTCAAGGGAAGTATTAGAAGAAGCTCTTTCTGAATTTCAAGGGACGGTCATTGCCGTGTCCCATGATCGCTACTTCCTCGATCGGTTGTTTCCTGTCACATACTGGCTAGCAGGTCACTTGTTGACGCGACATGAAGGAAATTATACCTTTGCGCGAGAGAAGAGGAAGTATTAATACGAGATCATGCGCATTTTTCCTAGATTTCTCGAAATGATGACGATACTTGAAGACTCCTTGTTTTACCCTTTCAACTATTCGTAAATAAGAATAGTTTCCGTTTACTATTGACTAGAGGTGCGATTCATAGAAATTGCACCTTTTTTGCTAGGTTCATTATTTTTTCTAAAATGAACTTTTTCTTATCGACTTGACTCTTATTAGGGAGAGAGGTGAAGGAATGAATGTTGGGCGACTTGTGAAAAGAGCAAAAAAAGGAAATAAAGAGGCGCTGCTGCAGCTCGTGATGGCCGAAAAAGATCGCTATTACCGACTGGCTCTCACTTATATGGGGAATCCCCATGATGCGATGGACGCCATGGAAGATATGATCGTTACACTGTATGAAACAATCGATCAGCTTCAAAAAGAGGATGCTTTTTATAGTTGGAGTAACACCATTTTAGTGAACCGTTGTAAGAGAATGCTTAGCAAACAACAGAAACTCATACACGCAAAGGAGTGGAATGAAGAGGAAACAAATAGATACTCGACTTTGATCGATCCATTTATACAACGTGAACAGCATCTCGATATTATGCGTTTACTAGATCATTTGAATGAACAGCAAAAAGAGGCGATTCAATTAAAATATTTTCACGATCTCGACTATCAAACGATTGCTAACATGACAAATGTCTCCGTTGGAACGGTCAAATCAAGAGTTTTTCAAGGATTAAAAAAACTACGAGAGCATATTGGAGGTGATTACCATGAATGAGATAGAAAAACGATTGGCTGCTGAAAAGAAACGAATCGACGCCATCCACGCACCTGAACAAATCGAACAGCGGTTAAGGCGCGCGTTACGAGCAGCACCTTCAAGTAAGCGAAGATCCAAGATGTGGAAGTTTGCCGCCGCTGCGTTATTTCTTTCCCTTCTTATCGGCACACAGTACAATGCGATTGCCTTTTACGGTAAGACACTGTTTGGCTTTGGAGAATTGACCAGTGATACGTTAGCTCGGCTCAACGAACAAGGGAAGGGACAAGCAATTGAAAAAGGGATGACTCTTCTAGATGGTACCGAATTAACAATCGAGGGGATCATGACAGACGCAAATCAACTCATCTTGTACTACCGTTTATTCAATTCAAAGGGTGTCGACGAGGAAACAAGCGACTTATTTAACACCCGCAACATAACTGGATTTTTAACGAATGCCCATGTAATTAGCGGAACATCAATCATGAATGACGATCGGACAGAGATAAAGGGGATATTGTCGTTTGAGCCAGTTAGTCCATTTTCCAAAAAGCTGACTTTGCATTTTTCCCAACAAGTAGGGAGTAGCCAGTATAGTGAAGAAGCCCTAACGTTTCCATATGATCCCAATCAGGCAATGCCAACGATGTTAAAGCAGTCAATTAGACAAACGGTGGAAGTGGACAAAGGGATCATCAGCTTCCATTCGATCACCGCGACACCGACGATGACCGTAATCACCGGCTCCTTAAACGTAGAAAACTTTGATCGCGTATCCGACCTTAGCGGCATTCAATTAGTGGTGGACGGAGTTTCTATTGATCAAATCGGAAGTAGCATCGAGTCTTCCTTCAATGGAAGCAAGCTTGAATTAAAGTATGATGCCTTACCGGAAGAAATAGAGAATCTCGAGCTTATCGTTGAGGCATTTGCTGGATATGAGACTCTTGAAAAGAAAATTTCGCTTCCATTAAGAGATGAACGAGCAGAAATGCTTTCGGGAAAACAACTTTGGATTGATCCCTTGACAAGAACTTCCCAAGGGATAGAGCTCACCATCGCAACAGATGAAGATGTGATGCTAGATCAAGTATCGGTTGTAACTACCGAAGGGATCACTCCGCTGGAGACTACGCTTAATCAAACCTATATGGAACAAGATGGACAAAGCTTAAAAGTACGGACATTATGGTTTGAAACAAACGAACAGCCGGAAGAATTATTAATCGAAGGGATGCATTACATGAAACGATACGGTCACGTCATTGAAATTCCAATACAATAAGAAAAGGAGGATAAATGCTACTTTTTTAATGGAGATCAAGCTTTTTATCGAATGTAGTCTTATTTCGGGGAGGGGATTTGATGAATCTTAAACAAACAGAAGAGGTCTGACGAGAGTGCCCAACTAGCCGGTTCGCTACTTGAACACAAGCTCATTGATCAACTAGTATTAAAGGTGAATCCCGTCCTCATTGGGAAAGGTAAACGTCTGCTTAGTGAAATGAAAAACCAATGGCATTTAGACCTAGTAGACATAAAGCAATATTCAACTGGCGTGTTTAAGCCGACATACAATATCATCTATTCTAGCTAGCGGAACAATCTCTTTTAAAATCTTCATAAAATCGCCACCATTTTGTGCCTTTTTGGCAACAGATTTTACCTGTGCGAATTGGTACAATGATTTATGTAAACATCGGTTGAGATTAATTTCAATAAGGGGTTGTTACAATGAAAAAGATTTGGCTATCATTAATGGGCTTAACTCTTGCTGTTGGTCTAGCTGCATGCGGTAGTTCTGACGACACGTCGACGGATGCGGAGCAAGAAGCTACACCATCTGAGACTGAAGAGGCTGCATCTGGTGCTGAATCAGAAGTTAACGGAGAAGACGTAGTCACCCTCCATATTCAAGCAGACAATTTTTCTTTTGATCAAGAGCAATATGAAGTGCCTCTCGGTGCTACTGTAGAAATTACGTTTGAAAATGTTGAAGGGCATCATGAGGCAGTCATTGAAGGGTATAATGTGTCCCTCTCTGAAGGGGAACCTGTCACATTTGTTGCGGACCAAGCTGGAGAATTTGAGCTTGCTTGTAGTGTTGTATGCGGACCAATAGATGACCACGAAAATATGGTCAGCAAGCTAGTAGTCACAGAATAAAGCTATAAAATGACACCTTCCTTTCTCGACCAACGACAAGGGAGGTGTTTTTTCTTTGCGGATAATCCTGAATAGCTGTTTGTTTTACTCGTGTGAAGGATGGTTGGTAGAATGAAGATTGGCAGGACAGGATGATGTTGTTCAAAATAAAGCTGAATCAAAGGCTGTAGGAGAAGTGGATCTTGTTCTACATGGAGGAGGAAGTCTGAAATAAACCAATGATGTAACAACTAAAGTAAAAGAGTATGACAAATAAGCCATCCAGAGATGACTGTTTAGCAAATTATGGTATATCAAACAAAACTTAAGTTACTGTTTCCATAATTCGAAAGCCTTGGGATTTTGCCAACGAGATTGCTTGTTCAATCGTAATTTCGCGATTTACTGGAAGAACATCGGCTTTCTGATACAGATCTGGGTTATAAGGTTCTTTTTTCTTCAAAATGTGGTAAATTGCTGTTAACAACATTCGCGCTATAGCGATAATGGCACGTTTGTGTCCGCGACGTTTTTTAAGTCTTAAATAGCGGTTTCGGACTTCGGGATGCTTATCGCTTTTGACTACAGCCGTAGCACACTGTACCAAAAGGGGCTTGATATAAACCCCTGCTCTCGAAACCCTTACGGATTTTTTCTTGCCAGCACTTTCGTTATTCGTTGGTGTTAGCCCTGCCCAGGAACATAAATGCTTAGCTGTCGGGAACACGTCCATATTGACACCTATTTCCGAAACCACTGCAATGGCGGAGAAGATGTTTTTAAAGGGCGGAACAGTTAAGATCAAGTTAATTTCTTCTGTGTAGGGCTCGGCAAGAGAAAGGATCAGCTGTTCAAGATCTGCTTTACGAGCTTGAAGATCATCATAATGTTGTTTAATCACAGCTATTTTCCCTGCTTGCTCAGGTGAAATAACACCATCAATGGCAAGTTCTAACTCGGGAATCTTGTCCTTCATCGAACCGTGTATAAGGGGTTCGATATCAAAATCTGTATCTGTTGGGTCTTCCAGCAGTTTTTCAATAATATTCATGGAACTCTTTCCAAAGGTATCCGACACGGTATTACCAAGCTGGATGTTCGATACCGTTAGGCTGTTTTGAAATCGATTCTTTTCACTGGACGTAAAGTTGGTCAATTTAAAACGATAACGCATCAGGTCACGAAGTTGCCGAATAGCTAGGGGAGGCATAAAGCTTCCAGCTACAAGATCATGTTTAAATAAATCAGCAATCCATTTGGCATCTTTTTTGTCCGTCTTTTTACCCCGAATGGCTTTGACGTATTTGGGATGAGCCAGAGTGATGTTGCAGGAATCTTCAAGAACATTGAACACGGGAATCCAGTATTTCCCGGTAGATTCCATACAGACATCTTTACAGTTGTTTTCACAAAGCCATTGTGACAGCTCTTTCAGCCCTTTGTTATAGGTAGAAAAGCGATGGCGTTTGTAAGTAGTCACTCCTTTGTTGGTTGAAGCAATACAGGCCACAACAAAGGTTTTGTGGACGTCAATTCCACAACAGACGGGATAGACAATTTTTAAACCCATAGGGAGAACTCCTTTCCAAGATATATAGGGATAGACAGCATTGACTGATTACCTAGCTATAAACGAGTTGTTTATACAAAGATAAGTCTGCGTGCTCGAAGTCACACTTATTTGTGCTTGGAAAGGTAATCTACACATATAATCATGCGGTCACTCCATAACTGGAGCAGCCCACTCACCTCCACGTGATTTGTAGTGTACTGGTATCCCTATAAGTCTAGAATAATAAAAAAATCGCTCAGCACAAGTTTATTTCATGCCGTTTTGTGCCTTGAGCGAAGCGAAAGGAATGGGCATAATCATGAAACTATTAATTATTTTAGTAGCACTCGTTTGTATAGTAGCTCTTGTCATCACATTAGCGTTAACAAAATCTGAAGACACGAGTTACAGTAGCCATAAAAGTATTAGCAATCAACTCTTATTGTACCTTGCTCTTATTCCGATTATAGGTGTGATTATTGCCTCACTTTATTGGGTTTTGTTTGCTTAGAAAAGATAAGAGAAAGGGGTAGAATTAAGAGACCATCAAAGATTTCTCTTTAAGGCAGCTTTCGGTACAACGATTGTTATGACCGTTGTTGCTTTCTTCACAGGGGTTATATAATAAAGACAAGGCAAACCCTCGGTTCGTTTTGAGATTTGCCATTATTTAAAAGAGGGAGAGATTCGATGACGCAAGAAGTCGTAATCGCCAGTGGGGTTCGGACGCCGATTGGTCGCTTCGGTGGTCATTTAAAAGATTTGAAAGCGCCAACATTAGGAGCGCTTGTAATCTCAGAAGCGCTCCACCGGGCGGGAGTTCTTAATGAGCAGGTAGATGAGGTGATTATGGGGAATGTCCTCCAAGCTGGACTTGGACAAAATCCAGCAAGACAGGCGGCGCTCCAAGCCGGCTTGCCTGAAACAGTTCCAGCGATGACGATTAATAAAGTTTGCGGTTCTGGCTTAAAAGCGGTCCACTTAGCGTCCCAGGCAATCGCTTGTGGTGATGCCGAGATTGTTGTCGCCGGCGGAATGGAAAATATGAGCCAAGCTCCTTATCTAGCAGTAGGGGCAAGGGATGGCTATCGAATGGGGCATCATCAACTAATTGATAGCATGATCCATGACGGGTTATGGTGTGCATTTAATGATTATCACATGGGGATCACCGCTGAGAATCTATGCGAGCAATATGGACTGTCACGGACCGAATTAGATGAATTTTCCGCATGGAGTCAAGAAAAAGCCGTCCAAGCGATTGAATCAGGTCGGTTTAAAGATGAAATTGTACCAGTAGACATCCCACAAAGGAAAGGCGAACCGATCCAGTTTGATACCGATGAATATGTGAAAAGAGGGACGACTACTGAAACGCTAGGAGCTCTTCGGCCCGCATTTAAAAAGGACGGCAAGGTTACGGCTGGTAACGCCTCTGGCATCAATGATGGAGCAGCAGCGGTCGTCGTTATGAGTAAAGAAAAGGCCGTTGAGCTCGGGATCAAACCACTGGTCACAGTTAGAGCGAATGCAACAGCAGGGGTGGAGCCGAGGATTATGGGAATCGGTCCCGTTCCAGCAACAAAAAAAGCGTTAACGAAAGCCAGGCTAACGATGGATGACATTGACCTCATTGAAGCCAACGAAGCCTTTGCCGCTCAATCATTGGCCGTTGCCAAAGAACTTTCTTTCGCAAAGGATCGGTTGAATGTCAATGGTGGTGCTATCGCATTAGGTCACCCAATCGGTGCAAGCGGCACGCGAATTTTTGTTACCCTCCTTCACGAACTCTTGCGCCGCGGGGAAACCTATGGTTTAGCGACCCTCTGCATCGGTGGCGGGCAAGGCGTAGCGACAATCATTGAAAGAGCATAACGACAATGAAGCCAAAAGGGGATGACTCCTTTTGGCTTTTTACACTTTCCTAATTCAAGAAGGCTTCTGACTTAGCAGAACGACCTTTCTTTTTACGGTAGAAAAAGAGCTTTTTAAAGCGTCACCCCAAACACTCTAATCATTCAGCATATCTATTTACAGATTGCTCGTCCACGATTATAATACGTACTTGTGGATCTTTATGATCGGGTGGGAGAGGGAAACTGAATAAGGACTGTTATGATGGTCAAATGGATGAAAAACTATTTTGATTTGCCAGGTCATGAAACAACGCTAAAGCGGGAGTTTCTTGCTGGCCTAATCTCGTTCATTACCATTGTGTACATTATTGCTGTGAATGGAGCGATTTTGTCAGAATCAGGAATCCCTTTAGAGGCCGCAATCATTGCAACAATTATCACGTCGTTCGTCGGTTGTTGGTTAATGGGGTTTTGGGCGAATGCCCCCATTATCCTCGTACCGGGCATGGGAATTAACGCAATGTTTTCTTATACGCTCGTTCATTCCATGGGTCTCACATGGCAGGAAGCGTTAGCGGTCGTCGTCATTTCTGGGCTTATTGTGACGATCATTTCCTTTACACAACTCGCGCAGCTTTTACTCGATTCGATTCCAAGTTCACTAAAGCACGGAATTACGGTCGGCCTAGGGTTGTTTTTAGCATTAATCGGGTTAGAAAAGGGTGGTCTAATTACGCGGGGTGAAAATTCCCTACTTGCGTTAGGGGATTTGAGCAGCCCATTTGTCATTGCGACCTTAATGTCAGTCGTACTCGCCGTCGTTCTTTTCATGCGAAACGTTCCAGGCAACTTTCTTATTAGCATAATAGCCGGTACGTCAATCGCAGCGGTTTTAGGCGTGATCAGTTTCGACGAACTCAGTACTTGGACTGTACCGCTAGATCAATACCCTAGCCTATTTGGGGACATTTCATTTTCAGGATTCAGCAGCTTTTCGTTTTTCGTTGCTGTCTTTTCTTTAACCATGGTGCTGTTGTTCGAAAACATCGGGTTAATTAATGGTCACCTTAATATGACAAATCGTCCTGAGAAGTTTTCCCGTTCCTTTCAAGCAAATGGCGTCTCTATTTTCACGAGTGGAATTTTTGGCACAAGCCCTACTGTTGCAACGGTTGAAACGACAGCAGGAATTGCAGCCGGAGGAAGAACAGGAGTCACTGCGATTGTTACAGGAAGCTTGTTTTTGCTTTCGCTCTTTGCGATTCCTTTAGTGAAACTGATTCCAGGCAGCGCCATTGCCCCTGTGCTAATGATCATTGGTGGATTAATGGTACAGCAAGTAAAGCAAATTGATTTCCAGGATTTTTCAGAAGGATTTCCTGCTTTCCTTGTAATTGTCATGATCCCATTTTCATATAGCATTGCGGACGGAATTGCATTCGGCTTTATCGCCTACCCACTGGTGAAGTTTGCATTAGGAAAAGCAAAAGAGGTTCCCATTCCTCTTTATGTGATCGCAACGTTATTTTTCTTAACGTTTGTTGCACACGTATATTAATCTCGTAAAACCCCACCCTTGCCACACTATACATGGAGAGGGTGGGGAAACTTTTAGTGCAGCTCTTTTTGCGTTTTATTAATAGACTTTAACGGGTTGATCGTCACTTCAATTTCTTGAATCTCCGGTTGGTCTTTGTTATCTGACTTTTTCCATTGTTCGGGATGGAAGCGGTAAAGATAATCACGTACTTGAAAGACATCGGCTCCTAGTTCCTTCGCCTTGTTCATCGTAATCGTTACTTCTTGTTTTGAGCATATCTTCTAGCTCTCTTTTAATTTCCTCAACCGTCATTTGGTTTGAGGAATAACACTTGTCATGTCCATTTGACATCTAAGTGTAGTGTGATTAAATCTAGAAGTGGTAAAGTCGCTTGAGATATATTCAATCATACATTTTTAGGAGGAATGAACTTGGAAGTTTTTGCAGAGTATTTAAAAGGCATCGATCACCCTGATCACCGCGATCGAACAGAGGAGATATTATCGTGGGTTGCTGCTACATTCCCAAATTTAGAACCACAAATGAAGTGGAATACGCCGATGTTTTCCAATCAAGGTACATTTATCATTGGCTTCTCCACCTCGAAACATCATTTGAGCGTTTCACCCGAAGAAATAGGCATTTCGCAATTTGCCGATGCTATTGCACAAGCGGGCTACAGCGCGACCAAAGGCTTGTTTCGAATTCCTTGGAATGATCCAGTCCATTACGAACTGCTTAAACAAATGATTGAGTTTAATATTCAGGATAAGGAAGGCTATTCCATTTTTTGGCGTAAATAAAAGGTATCCATGTTGTCGACTTCCTTCAGAGTTCCGCGATAAAATTTGACTGCAAACTTTCTGAGAGTGTTCACAAAGAAGCCTTGTTTCGTTTGTTGAAACGAGGCTTCCCGTAATCAATACAAGGTTTATAGCCGCTCGTGTGAAGGATCGTCTGCACTATCATCTTAAATAGATACATTCTACCCCCGATTATTTCACAAGAAGTGTAAATTGGGGTTTTGCACCTGAAAATTTGGCATCAAATGATTTAAAATATAGCTTTCCTAAAAGTAGAAGGAAGCTCAGCTTCACAGCAGAATGTTGCAAAAGCTTGATTAACATTAATGATACTTTTTTGATTTAAGTAATAGTCTAATGACTAAGTGTATTAGCTAGGTAAAATTCTCTATTTTCCCCCGCGAAACTTTCCTCATGTTTGACTTTAGTATTCAAACACTTTTAAAAATGGGGAAACTCAGATCTCTTTCAATAAGTCTATTGATTTCCTCTGCTGCTAAATCTTCTTATGTAAGTCGTGACAATTCCCTTCTTTTTCTTATTATTGTACCTAAAGTAGTCATACCTTTTTCATCTCATAAAAAAATAGAAACTATTGCACTAATAGATTATCCTCATTTTCAAATTATAGAAAATGTAAATAATATTAGCAATATAAAATATAATTTGACATTTATTTTAGGGTATCATATTATGAACGTAACTATTTAACAAATTAAACCATAGCTACATTTTAGGAGGGACCTATCATGAACAATAAAAAGAAATTCTATTCGTCTTAACACGTTTCATCCATTCAAGTTTCACCAGCTGACCCTATTTGCTAACGATAAACAAATAGTAGGGGACGTGGTCGTGAAATAGATTTTTGTCGATTCTTTGCTTATTAAAAGCCACACCTTTTTTGCATATTCTTGTTTTAATAAGTATAGGCGATAGCGAGGTGAAGGAATGTTATCCGAACGAACAAAACTAGACGTTGAATGGGATCGAAAGAAAATTCCTTACACGGGTGATGTTGTATCACATGTTTTAAAAGTCTTCGATCAGAAAAAATCGAAAGATAAAAATTGTTGTGAAGATAAAGTGTGGGTTCTCACTCATAAAAAAGAAAATCGAATTGCAATTATCGAAGAGTTGAAACAACACCTTGTCAACAACATAGAGACTTTGACGATCGGAGGAGTTTGGGAAACAACCGGTTATAGTGGAATAGCTACTCAATTAAGAACCATCATTACTTATCTACTAAAAAAAGGATACCACAATTTTTTAGAAACCTTTGCTCCGGAAATCATTTATCTCTTCCCAGATCTAACTTCCGTACCACCCTTTAGAAATGCTAAGCAATTAGACGCAATAGCTCTTTCTCCCTCACGTCGTAGATTGCATAAAGAATCTGAACAAATGTTCAGAGTCACCCAAATGGTCGTAAGCCTTCTCTTAAAATATGTAGAGCATACAGGCAAAGACGTTGTTTTTCTTTTTGATCAAATTGATAAAATGGACGAACATACAATTCGTTGCTTTACACGCCTATCTAAATGTATCCATCATTGTCAAGCTGTTGTTGTTGCAACGTTTTCTGAGGCGTCCGATAATGACCCGCGTTTTAACTTTAAAATAAACACTGATAACCAGCCTTACATTAGCTTAGCTGAAAACCGTAATCGACTGCTTCATACAGCACATAAACAGACTTCCCCACTTGTGTTAGAACCAACACTAACAAATGATCTCTTTCATAAAAAGAATACCATTATCGCTTCTGAGAAGAATACGCAACTTATGACTAAAGAGGTTCAGACGACTACAACTCTCCTAGAAAGCATACATAAAAGAAAGTTAGACAATCTTGACTCCGAAGTGATTGACGCTCTAGAAGAAAGTATATTTACTCAAAACTATGAACACGCACTTTTCCTTATCAACAAGACCTCCCCTTATATGGATCATCTTAAAAACAAAACGAAGGTAGAAGTATGGATTTACATCGGCATAGGCTACGCATTCATGCTCAAGTATGAGAAAGCTCTCACATTGTTCCAATACGCCCTGAAAAATTCAGAAGACACACTGCAAAAGTCAGAAATACAGCTACTTATCGCTTTGTTGTATACTAAGCGACTCAACAACCCACTACTTGGCAGGGAAATCATTGACAACGCACTTCAAAACATAGGATCACTTACTGGAAATCGAGTAGAGGTAGAACGCACTTGGCTTTATAACCTAAAAGCTCTCACGTTTGTTGAGCGGCGAGATTTAGTGAATGCTTATAAAAATTGTCGAAAAGCTCTTGAGCATATTAAAAAGGGCGATCGATCAGAAGATGCCATTCATATCAAAATAAATTTGCTTTCCAATATTTCTGTTTTGTATGAGTACATGAATAAAGTAGACGCATCCCTAACAAAATGGATGAAATTCGATAAGTTCATTCTACAATCTAGTCCAGTGTTTACAAAACATTATTTGTATCGAAAAGCTGGATTACTCTACAAAATGAAAAACTATCTCGAGGCGATTGAAGCCTTAAAAGCAAGTTATAAGATCGCAGCAGAACTGCACGACTATTTTCATATGGATATCATCGCCAGAGGCTTAGGCGCTATTCTTTTCGAGGAAGAGAACTTCTCTGAAGCAATTCAATGGTTTAGATGTAGTTTAAATGCAAAGTACAAATTATTAGAAGATGAAGATATTCCCCGAGTAGTTGCAGCAATAGCTATTTGTTTTAATCAGTTAGGAGAAAGTCACAAAGGGATGAAAGAAATTGAGGCGTGTTTACAGACACACACAAAAGGTGATGCCGCTCAAATGGTTTTGGATATGTTAACTCAGTGGGAGCATCAAGATAACGACAAGTGGAAGAGCTATGTTAAATGGGCCATTCAAAAACCAGATTCTAAACTTAACCGACCTTTTGACTTGACCAATCTCTATTGTGAAAGGACGGAGAGCTCGTAGTGTGGTTCAATACTTCCACATGGCGTTGGTTAAAGCCATTTGTGCTCCGCAGTACCTCTATCCCCATCGAGATGGTTTTGAACTTAAGGTTAAAAGAATCAATAAAGCAACTAAATGAATGGAGCAAAAGCCAACAATCATTTGATCAATGGTGCAACCATTGGATTAAAGAAATTAGGTCTGTACCAGTAGAGCGAATAAGTCTTCCGCACCAACGAAAAGTCATACGAAGAATAAAAAAAAGAAACCCACTAACCGAACAAGATAAAATCATTGTTACCAAGTGGGGAATGGAAAAGTTGATTGATGAGTACTGCTCACAGCAGCAATCATTAATAAGCTTAAAGAAAAAGGCGCAACAATCTTTTCATGAAGAGTTTGAACGACTACAACAACAGTTAATTGAGAGGTTTCAATCTAGCCAATATGAATTAGCTCTGTATACATTGAACCACAAGCTTTGGCATTTCTGGATTAAGGAGAATCGTCTTGAAAATCTAACTGATGCACAAAAAAAACAAACATGTAGAACCCTTTTCGCCTATCTTCAACGGGTCTCAACTAAAAATGACACTATCGGTGAATATGGCCCTATCAGTTATGGTGCATTCAATCAAGGCAAGCTGATTCAAACTAGGCAAATTACGAAAAGAAAAGCCTATTTTGCCTATCAAGGGCTACAAAAATTGCTAAGTGTTATAAAAAAGGATTTAATGCCGCAGGCTCATGCCTGGAATCTCCCATCGTCCACGGTAGATGGGTGGAAGCTTGTTAGAGAACGGGTTGAAGATTGTAATGATCCTCGTTCAGAAATATGGATACGAATCCTAGATCAACTTGAGGAGACTAGACATTTGTTTGAGACGTCCACTCAACCAAACGAAAAAGAACAAGCCTTAGCTCAAGCTGAGAAACTATTTACAAACATAACAGGGGAGGCTTTTCAAGGAGAGAATCAGCAATACTTCGCAGATAAAACATTGCTGTATGAAGAATGCCATGATCAGCAATATTTACCCGTCACCCTATCTGTCGATTTATGGACAGAGTTAGATCATGCTTTGTTGATTCATGCCAAACTACGCCTAGACATTTGGAGATCTTGGCAAAATATTGCGGTCCAGAAATTCGAGCAATTGGCGAATGGAAATGTTTCGATTCCGTTAATGAAATGGGTTTCCTATTGGTTGCGTTATCCTCCAAGCCTTGACAACCAATCAGCAACCGATCTGCTTTCACCTTGGCTAGTTGATCGTAATGGCTACCTTTCAATTAAACTCCCGGACCGAGTTATCCGAAGCTGGCGGAAGGAGATTAACTCATTCAGATGGTTACTCTCACCTGATTTAATGGTAAAAGGAAAATTTGAGACTAATCGTTTCAATGTAGCATCCATCGTGATAGGGGAATTACATCACGGTTTTACCGCCGATGGTTGGATGTTTGAATTTCATCCTGACAAAAAAGAAATCAATCGAATAGTCCGGCAAGCTATGCCAGAAAAGAATCCAAGCTTTACTTGGGCTAATTGGATCTTTCAAAGGAAAATGAAAAGTACTCCGCAAGAGTACCCAGGTGTATCAGTAAAGCTTACAGGTCATTCTGAATACCCAGATGAGAAGTCATTCTCTCTATATGACTTGGAGGTTAGAAGGTTAGGCGATAAAGTGGCTGTTTTTTTACAAGGAACTGATAATGCTCTAATGTTTTATCCCCCTGCCTATGGATTTAACGAAACAAGCTTTTTCCCTTTTGCACTTTTCTGTTCACCTATGATGGAACCTTCATCCAATTACTCAAAAGGGAGACACAAAGCAATAAAGTTAGGAAATGTCACATTAATTAGGGAACATTGGGTTTTCGAGCCGACAGATTGGGGAGAAGTCCATGCATCACTTGATGGATTTCAACAAATGGCGTGTTTACAAGAGATTAAGGTTAAATATCAATTACCGCAAGTAGGATACTTAAGATTTTCTCAAGAGCTAAAACCTGTTTGGTTTGACTTTAATAATCCATTTTGTGTCGATTTGTTTTTCAATATGGCTAAAAAAGCAGAATGGTTTACGTTTTCCAGAATGGACCCAGGGGTGGAGGATTTATTTCTGAAGGATGATCGAGGCCATTATTGTTGTGAATTGCGAACCTTTGCTTATCGGCAAGAGATAACTTCCAAAGATATGCTCATGGGTTAATTTAGTAAAGGAGGTGATAGACATGGCCGACAAGGTTACACCTGAAGAAGAGTTAGATCTAGAATTAGAAATTGAAGACCTTGATGACATCGACTTTGATCTAGAGGAAATTGAAGATAAAGTCGCTCCTCTGGCTCTTTAATTCGGGAAACCTTCTGTATAGGAATCTGCTAAGTGTGAGCAGATTCCTATACACAATAAGCGTTTATAAGGGGAACTTGAAATGCAAAACTTGCATATTTTTGGAGAACAAAAAAAAACAGACTGGGTGATTTTCGAGAATCTCGAGAAAGTAGAGTCTAAAACATTAACTGAAGAAGGAAGCGCGATTCGCTTGAATAGCGGAAAATACCGAAAGCTTAAAGCAATATCTTCCGTTGATCCAGATGTTCTGTATTCGACATGCAAACAATTTTTACCCTTGAATGAATTAGAAGTTTTAAATAAATGGGAACCCAGCTGGGGAAAAGTAAGGGAAGATATTTTAAATTCGAAAGTGGAATTATGGAATCAATGCATGCATGAATCAGCCTGCCAATATGCTCCTGAAGTGGTCTCAACGAAAGCTTATTGGAAATCGGTCCAACAGCATATTTGGTTTTGTACCTCTAGTTCAGAGTTGAAAGAGGATATTAGAACTTGCTTTATGCTAGATTTTTATATCACAGTCCAAAAAGAGGGACGTACGAAGCAATCAAACTTGACTCGTAGCTGGTTATCTCCAATAAATGTTCAGGAAGAGGATTTGCAAGAATTAGTCTTATATACAGCTAACGCTGCAATGGAAAAGTTAGATGCTAGGCCTTTCCCTTCAGGATCTTATGCTTTAATTTTAGGCCCGCTCGCGGCACCTGGTATATTTCACGAAGTTGTAGGTCACGGATTAGAAGCCGATATTGCTTCCATCCCTCAGTCTGCTTTTCATCAACGATTAGGTGCTATGGTTGGATGTGAAAAGGTTACGATTATCGATGATCCGACAAAAGAAGGGCTTCCTGGAAGTTATTCGCTTGATGATGAGGGAACGATCGCACAACAAACAACATTAATAGAAAAGGGAAGGGTAGTCAATTATTTAAGCCATTTACACACAGGCCACCCTACTAACGGGCATGGACGTGTAATAAATTATCAACATTTACCGCTTGTTCGCATGTCTAATACGTTTTTATTACCAGGAACAGACGATCCAGAAGAAATGGTTAGCGATACAGAGGTGGGTCTATACGTCAAAAAAGCGATAAATGGAGATGTTAATATGATTACTGGCGAATTTGAGATTCATGTCGCAGAAGGATACCTGATTGAAAAGGGACAAATAACCTCTCCAATCCTGCCAACAACGTTAAAGGGTGATGGGCAAAAATTACTTCAATCAATTGATAGAGTGGGTAATGATTTTGCGATTCATTCCGAAGTGCGTGGAGGTTGTGGAAAATTAGGTCAATCTCCCCTACCTGTATCAGCAGGATCACCGACCGTTAGAGTATTAGACTGGTACGTGAAGGGAGCAGACCGATGAGAACGTACGCAGAGTATTTTGGAGAAGAGGCAACAAACTACTCTTGGGTACTAACAGAGTTGGAGCATTTGTACTCCGAACAAAAAGTTACCGGAGCTACCGTACGAAAGTGGACGGAAGACCGAATGACTACTATTAGCCGACAATTACCTGATATGGCTAGTGTGAAAGAACAGCCTTGGCATGAATGGAACAGTGAACATAAGGTTAAGTCTCAGTTCCCCAAACGACTGGACCCTATCGATATAACCTTCCCCGATTTAGAATTATATCATCCGGTGGAAAGTTATACTGAAATAGAACAATTTTTACATAGTGGGAGGGCCATTCTTGGTTCAATCCCTGAACTGACATCAGCTCCAACCCTTCATTTTGAATCGCAAGAGAAGAATGTTTTTTATCAGGACACGGAAGGAAGAGAGCTCGAAAAGAAACATTGTCGTCACACGTTATCTGTTCTAGTTCATCGCAAAACAGAGCGCGCAAATGTTAAAATTTCTTGCCGCAACCTTTCGAAAATCAATTGGCATCATCTTTATGACTCCTTACAACGTGAGCTATATATCGAAAATTCCAATAATAACAAAAATGCTGTCACAAGTTCAATTATCTTATCTGAGAATGGAACGAAAGAATTTATTAAAGCATTGGGCAATCTTTTTATAGCAGATACGATTGATCGCAGTGTTCCTGCGCTTTGGAAAATGAAAGGAAAAAGAATAGCAAGTACGGTGTTTACATTAAAGGATCAAGCCCATCTTCCTCAGTCAATCGCGAGCTCTCCCTTTGACGATGAAGGTGTTCTAAGTCAAGATATTACGATTCTAGCAAAAGGAACATTTCAACATGCACTTCATTCCATAACTTCTGCATCCAAGCATCATCAGATATCGAATGGTCGAGCCTATCGAAAAAGCTTTGACCTTGCACCGAAAATCCAATATACAAACTTGCTAGTGGAACCGGGTACAAGGTCTACAGAAAATCTACTGAAGGAAATGAAAACAGGTTTCCTAATCAATCGTAGCTTTGATGGACAAATTATAGCCGGACGTCTCATGTTCAAAGCAGATGGATGGAAGATACATGAAGGCCAGCGAGTTGAACGAATCTCTCGTGTAAGAATAGAGGCTCCATTATTTCAAATGTTACGTTCGATTGTAGCTGTTGCAAAAGATGGCTATGGAGATCTTTCAACATTCCACAACATCCTTTCACCCTCGATATGGATAAAGTCTTTGTTGGTAATTTATTAAAAGAGGTGGACTATGAAAATAATCAATGAGTCTGCACAAAGTAGCTTAAAGGAATGGATGGACCGATCCCCGTCTAGTCAGTGGCTCTCTGCTTCTCCGAGCTTTACTGGAAAAGAACATACCGACCCATTCTCTCTTCCAAAGAGAAGCGGGATTTACATTCAACTACTAGACGATACGTACAGTCCAGGTATGCTTATGCAAGAAGTATGGAGAAAAATTGTGATTCCATACAAAGAACAAGCGATCGATCATTTGCAACATAACATTTTAGAACAAGCGATGCTTGATAATAGAGAATGCTGGCTAACACCTTTACCAGCCCATCCTAAAGATCGTCAATTTTCAACGAATATGGAAAAGATATTAAGGATTTCAAATGATATGGTGACCTATTTGCTTGAACTTCGTCAATCAAATGAAATGTTGGATGTCCCTTGGATCTTTAAAGTAAACATCTCTTTGTTAGATAAGGTAAGCACCATTTTTCTGCAACGACTAATACTACGCTCAAAAGAAATGCCGATTGCATTTGATACTTATTATTTCTGGAAAAATCAACAAAAAGAAATGCCTGGAGATGTTAATCAATTAATATACCGTAGAGTCAAGGATTTCTATAACTCTATTGGAACATTTCGATTGGAGCCAACTCACCTAAGGCAGCCGATAGACATTAATCGTTCTTCTCTTCCATTAGAAAGAGCTCTTATTTGGTGCGAAGGTTATGCTGCTCTAAGTCACGGCAGTGATTTGAAGTTCAATGCAAATAATGATGACGAGGAAGCAGAAGCTTTAATGATTATGATGAGAGCCTATTTGTTTGAACGGCAGCTCTCTTCTGCAGCACGAATATTACAAAAAATCGTGCAACAATCAAAATGTTCAAAAGTCATTAGAGCAAGAGCTTGCATCTTCTATGCATTGCTTCTAGCCAATCACATTAAACAACCGGAGGCAGCTTTACCCATCGTCACCCAAGGGAAAGCTTTATTAAAAAACGAAACTGGGGAAGCTGCCAATCGAGAAATGGGTTGGTTAAACAATGTAGAAGCTTTGATTTTCTATCGATTAAAACGCCTTTCGGCAGCAGCAAAAGCTCTCCAACAAGTTAAAACTTACATCACGCTCGTAGAAGAAGAAGATGCTGCCTTATTATCCGCAGCTTTCACTCAGAACTCCAGTTACCTTTATGAAGCAATCGGAAAGATAGAGAAAGCTATCCAGACGCAACAAATATTCCTTAAAAGAGGGGACAATCTCAACGATGAGTTGTTAATGAGCCACTGGTTTCGAATCGGGTTTTTAAAAGGAGAGATAGGGGAGTACGAAGAAGCTGTAAATTGGTTGTTGAAGGCTTATCAAACATGTTCTGACATGGGTGATTGGTACATGCAAGAGTGGATTGCTAGGAGCGCAGCTTATATTTGGTTAAAGGCAAATCAACCAAATCAAGCAGTAAAGTGGCTTGAAAGAAGTGCCGAAGGGTGCAAGAAAGTGCATATGATAACGGAGTGGGTAGATGTTACCGTTACTCGCATCGCCGTATGCCAATTAATAGGAGTCCAAAAGCAACCATTTATCAGACAACTAAATCGTTTAAAAAACTCGCATCAAACAGAAGTTGAGGATGGGTTGAAAAGACTCGAGCGGTTTAAAAGAGAAGAAATACAACTGCATCATTTACTTCCAAAACCTAATTCTCGATTTTACTACCCTTTTCATAAGCTTTGGTTTTAGAGGAGGAGAAACCGGTTGGCACAAATGACGCCGTTGCACAAAAATAAAAGTTTCATTTTTTGGGTGTTAGCACAAATTGTTTCACCAATTGCAGAGAGCTTTGCTGCACTATTAATCACTTGGACTGTATGGCAACAATCCTCCTCAACTGGAATTTTGGCGTTAACACTATTACTTGCTGCGATTCCCCAAATCATTTTTGGAGTAGTCGCTGGAGTGGCTACGGATTGGTTTAACCGTAAGCATATCGTTATGCTTTGCAATGTCATTAGAGCAGTCATTATGATCCTGTTAGGAATGCTCGCTTTTTCCCAACTTTTAAATGAGTTGGTTTTCATGTTAGCTTCTTTTTCTTTAGGTTTTTTACGACTTTTCGCAATGACTGCTTACAAAGCTGCTATGCCTGGAATTGTCCACAGCGACCAATTGATGAAAGCAAACGCGATCACCAATAGTTGTCGGATGGCTTTCTGGTTAATAGGTCCAGTTTTCGCTGGGTTTTGCCTAACATTATTAAACACAGGTCAAATCATGATTATGAACGCGATTTTGTTTATTGTCTCCGTCTTTTTACTCATTCCAGTTCATATCAAACAGGCAAAAGTCGAACAACATCAGAAACACATGTTTAAAGATATCGCTGTTGGTCTAAGACTGGTAACTCAGGACCGGCTCATTTACTCAGTATTAATGACATTTGCAGCCTTCACTTGTTTTGGACGTGGGATAGCCCATTTAGGTAATTTAATGGTTTCAAATGAAATCGGCCTAGACTCATCCGGCTTTGGCATTCTTTCTAGTGCAGATGGCTTTGGTTATCTTATCGCTGGATTACTTTTAGCTCGATTAAGCATCAAAAATTCGTTTCGTACGATGATGCTCGCTTGGCTTCTTGGAGGTATCGTCTTTCTATTTATGCCATTTAGTTCTGCATTATGGCTTCCATTTATTCTTTTGTTCATAGTAGGTATGAGCCAACCATTCGTTGATGTCCCGCTCGTGACTATGATTCAAAAACGAGTTGCAGATCAGCACCTTGGAAAAGTTTTCGGATTTCACACGGTTACCATTTGGATAGGTGAGTTTTTAGCCTATGCCACGTTCGGCTATTTGTTTGGAGCCTATACCCCTACGATGATTTATGCGTTATCTGGAGTCATAGTAGCAACATTAGCCATTACAATGTTGATCTTGGGTCGAATAAAAAGATTCAACGAGCTTGAGACAAACGAAGAAAAACAGGTAGATGAACGGCAACAACTATCAACATAGGAGGTGTCTAAATGACGACCAAATTCATAAACGAAAAGCTTAATGATCCATTAGACCAAGGGGAATGGCGCTTCTTTCCTCATATGATTTTGAGAAGTGCCGGATTTCCATTAAAGTGGCTTACCCAGTTCACTTTTACCGATACGATGAACCTGGTAGAAGAAAAAAAGAGGCTCGATGAAAAGTGGAATGAGACTATAAGTGAGTGCAACAACGAACTAGAAAAGATGCTCGACTTAACAACTAAACAAAAAAAGAAATTAATCAGTCAGTTACGCCGTTATAAAATACCGACAGCTAAAGGGAGTACTGAATTATTAGCCAACTTAGGGGCTGGATTTCAGATCAAGTTGGAAGATATGATAGAAAAAATGAATTACCTAGAGGCGCAAATTTCAAAAACCTTTCAAACTGAGCTTGATCGTCAACGACATCATTTAAAGCAGGTATATTTAGAGAACGAAAGCCTTCAAGAAGCGGTCTTTCTATCATCCCCAGATGCTTATCATAACGGACTTAAACATTTTCTTTCCAAAGAACTTGAACAATCCCGTCCACGTGGACAGCGACAAAAAGAGCAACTGGCGGCCATCTATTTGCAAAGATTCACCTCGAAAAATGAAACCGCAAGTTATTATGGACCTACAAATTACGGGACATTTACATCACAACCGGGATTATTAGAATTACACGTTAACGGGCCAATCAAACGTCAATTGTTTATGTCATATTGGGCTGTTCAAAGCTTAGCGAACTACATGGCAGAAGACGACTCCATCCTGCCCTATCTCAAGCCAAAACTTTCGCCATTTATTAAAAGAGAAAACTCCAACCTTAGACAGTCATCCAATGGAAAATTAATCCAATTACCTGAGATCTATCATAAAATGATTCGGTATAGTGACGGTAATCATAATATCCATCAAATAGCCGCCATGCTCGACCTATCGACAGCCGAGTGTATCGCTCGTATTCAAAAATTAAAAGAAAAACGTATAATCCTTTTAGAAATTGACTTTCCGACGTCTGTCTTTGATCCATTTGAAAAACTGAAGGAAAAGATACAACAACTTCCAAATGATTGCTCTTCAAAATCAAAATGGTTACATGTAATCAACGAGTGGTCGAGTCATTTAATCACATGGAAGGAAAGCGAATCATTCCAACAACGTCGCCATATCTTAACCTTACTTGAAAACTCTTTTGAACAAAATGTTGGACTATCTTCCCGAAAAGACAGGGGTAAGCACTATACGGATCGATTAATTGTGTTTGAAGAAGCCCGAGGTGATGTAGAAACATGCCGAATTGGATTGAACATGCAAAAACAATGGAAAGAGCAACTTGAACCAATTTTTAAACTCATCTCTTGCCGTGCAGCAGTAGAACATCGAGCATTAACTGAATTTGCTTATAAAGAATATCAATCGTTTAATAGTGATGTAAATTTCCTAACATTTGCCTTGCATATGCAAGGATGTAAGACTGAGGCCCTTCAGTATGCAAAAGAAAAGCTCAAGGAATTTGACAATAGGTTGTCAGAATGGACAGCATTACACCCATTTGAGAAAGGAAGTATCGTGATTGGAAAAGAGGATGTGGATGCCTTTTGCTTAAACTTCCCTCAACCAGATGTGGCACTCTTTAGTCCAGATATTATGATTGCAGCAGATGATGTAGATGCAATTAATCAAGGAAAGTACAAACTTATACTTGGGGAGGTCCATAGCGGAATTCAAGTTTGGAGTGTACTCAACTCTGTATATCCGGATCAGCTTCGATTGAATGAGGAAATCTATCATCATCTTGGCCCTACTTTACAATCATTCTGGCTAGAGCATGTTGGACCGAGGGCACCAGGGAAAACGTTTAGACCTGAGTTAAGCCAAGGAACAACCGTGGAAAATCTAGGTCGCTCGATGAAATCACGTGAATATGTCCGATCGATTGCAGAATTAGGCTTAATTTATGAGAATGAACGTTTTTATGTAACTGAGGGTGAAAAGCCGAAACTAATGGATTTAGAGACAGACGTAGAACCGCTAAATCAAATCTTTAGTTTGCCTAGTGTTAAGTCTTTCTCCATCCAGATCGGGGAGCATACACCTCGAATTGAAATCAACGGCGTTGTTTTTCAAAGAGAGCGGTGGACATTCGCTTGTGAGGAGCTACTGGTAAGGGTTAATGGTTATACGGATTGGCTCCTGTTAGATTGGGCCACCGATTTAAGAAAAAACTACAACATGCCGCGATATGTATATGCTAGAGGAAACAACGAGCCGAAGCCCATTTTTGTCGATTTTCATAACTTTTTTACCCTTGAGGTTCTTTATCAACTATTAAAAAGAAATGAACATGTGAGTATTACTGAAATGGTCCCAGCACAAGACTCTCTCTGGTTCACTCGTGGAGAGAACAAGCACACAGCAGAATTTCGCTTCAGCGTTATTCATGAGAATTTAACGTAACAGGACGGGGAGGATTATATGAAAGAGAGATTTGACCTATGCATAATAGGTGGCGGGGTCATAGGTTTATCGATTGCAATCCATACCGCTAAAAAAGGAGCGAACGTACTAGTAGTTGAAAAAGACAGACTTGGCCAAGAGGCTTCCGGAGGTCGAGCAGGCTTATTAACAACAGTCGCTGAAGGAGTAGACAGACATGACCCCTATTCTATTTTTTCACGAGAATCCTTACAATACTTGCTCCAATGGATTCCAGAACTAGAGGAGAAAACACAAATTTCTAGCGGTTTAGTCAAACAAAACTTACTACGTTTAGCGCTTCATGAACAAGAAGCCGCATTACTTGAAGACCATTGGTTGATGCAAACTGAAACCAACTCTCAAATCAAAAGGTTGTCCGCTGAAGAAGCCCGCACCCTAGAGCCTTTACTTTCTAACGATTTAAGAATGGCTATTTGCAGTCCAGATGAGTATCATCTGGAACCCTCATTATATTTAAATGCCTTGGCCAGAATGGCACGACAATTAGGAGTGACAATCCGTGAACAAACAGAGGTTATTCAGTTCATCCATCAAAACAATCGTATGTACGGAGTAGTAACAAATACAGGAACACAAATAGTAGCAGAAACAACAATATTAGCTGCCGGAGCATGGTCTCATCTCTTGTCTAGGTTGGCAAAAGTGAAGGTTCCTGTCTACCCATTAAAAGGACAACTTATCGTTTTGAAGCAAGGGGATACTGACTTAAATGTCATGATTAATACATCTAAAGGTTATATTTTATCCAAGCCAAATGGCACCGTGGTACTTGGTGCAACAAGTGAAAAAGAAAAGTTTAATAAATTTATCACAGCTAAAGGCATACAGGAACTATTACCACTATTTGATTATGTACCAGAACTTAAAAATTGGGAAATACAACATTTATGGGCCGGTCTCCGCCCTGCGACACCCGATGGTCAGCCTATTATTGGCTATGTACCAGAATGGGAGGGTTGGTATTTAGCAACCGGTCACAGTCGTCACGGTGTTTTATTAAGCGGCTGGACCGGTCACTTAGTGGCTGAAGAGCTTGAAGGCAAGGACCAATCCCACAAACTAGGATCATTTGGCTTACATCGCTTTGCGATGGTTGAAAGGAGGTAGGCGATTATGTGGTCATTTTTATCTGATTTTATTGTCCGTAGTACGGGATTCCCTCAACACCTGATGGATCGATTGACGTTCCCCCAATCGATGATCAAAATTAAACAGTATGTTCAGCTCGAACAATCACACGAATCTGAAAGAGATTGGTTTCTTCTTCACTTTAATGAGTGGGTCGCATCTATGCAATTAACGTATCCAAAAGGCGACCCTATTTTTAAGCTTATCTATAAAATGAAAAAGCAGGTTTCAAAAGGTAATGACATTCGAATTGAAAAATGGCCAGTCAATTTGCCTCCAGGGAAAAAATGGATCGAAGAGTATAATAAACGTAGAGCAATGTTAATGGAACAGCGTGCAGAAATGAAAACCGTTCTTCAAAATGAATGGAAAGAGAAAACAGCATCTCTTCACACTATCCTTAAAGAGCCGAAAATTCAAGAAGCCATTGCCCATTCAAATCCTGAAGTATGGAAAACGCTGCAAGGCTATCTTCAAAAATCGATGAGTGACATGAAACCTTGGAGAAAACGGTATGAGGAAAGAACTTACAGTAGTTATCTGCAACGTTTTTTGTTTAAAAATGATACAACAAGCTTTTTTGGACCACTTAATTATGGACAATTTTACAAACAAACTGAACCTGTGAAATACATAAGAACGGGGAGCATTCCTTCTAAACGACGTAGTTTTTTAGCTTATTGGGCGGTCGAAGCACTTGCTAATGAAATCAATCGTGAAGAAGAATGGAGGCCTTATCTACCCCTTTCTTTACAAGATAGCTTCTACCTCACTGATGATGGCGTCATCCAAGCACAGACAAGAAAAAAACTTACGCTAATAGCTGATGTAATCTATATTCTAAGACAATCAGACGGGCGTACTATCAACGAAAACTTGAATCAAGCGTATTCCAAGCCTGTTATTGACCAATTAGAAAAATTAATAGAGAAAGGAATCGTCCAAAGAGGATATAGAGTGTGTCCATCACACCATCATCTACTTGAAGAGTTGATGCATTTTGTTGAATCGTTACCAAACGCAGAATTACGCAAAGAATGGCTCACACGGCTCAATCAATTTCAGTTGTGGCAAGCTGAATATAGCAATGGAGACGCAGAACAAAAAGTGAGAATATTACAACAAGCAGGTAACTTATTTCGTTCGATAACTGGAAAAGAACCGACTCAAGCACAAGGGATGCTTTACGCCGATCGTCATTTATTCTGCGAGGAATGTGCCGGAGATATAAAACACTTTACTCTAAGTACAAACTTGAAAAAAGACATAGAGTCTCGAATAAGCCCTATTTTGGATTGGGGATACTCAATCGCAGTGAGAAAGAAAAATTTAGCACAACAGAAAGCTCACGAAATCTTTATCCAACTTATAGAAAGGAATGGTTTAGACAGAGTCCCTCTCTTAACTTTTTTACTTGCATTAAAGGAACATGCATTCGAAATAGATCTAGGTGAAAAAAGCCCTTCAAAATTATTAGCAAATTGGGTTTCCATGCAGACACTACAGAAATCAAAAAAGATTGAGTTACAGGATGAATGGATTCAAGAACAAATTCGTTCTAGCTCTTTCCATAAGCACTTATGTGTCACCTCACCAGATCTAATGTTACAGGCCGAAAATCTCGAAAAGATCGAACAAGGTGACTTTCAATGGGTTATTGGAGAAGTCCATTGGGGGACTCAAGGTATGAGTAACCTGCTATACTTTCATCCTAATCGTAATCAATGGATAAAAGAAGTCACTCAATCAATGAAATCTCTACCGAACGGAAAACATCTTGTTAACGTTGTTCTTAAACAAAGAGCAGGCAAAAATTTTTTTGTAGAAATGTTCGAAAAAAGCATCACACTCATGGGAGCTTCCGCGAAAGAACAAAAACATGTATATCCGTTTGCTGAGTTATACGTCACAAAGGAAGATGGAGAGTTGGTAATAAAAAATCAAAAGGAGGAACGCATCATCCCTCACATGGGGGAACCAAACAACCCGATTGCCCTTATTTTTTCCGAACCGAGCGTTGTCATTCCTAAGTTCCACATAGAAAATCATACACCACGCATTGAATATCGCAATGTTGTCATCCAACGAGAGACTTGGATTATCCCTACATCCGAGTGGAGTGACGTATCAAATAAAGATCAGTATGAACAGATTCTACACACATGGAAGTTAAAACAAAAATTTGGATTACCAGATGAAGTCTTTGTGCGAGTAGATAGCGAAATGAAGCCTTTTTATGTTCATTTTCACAATCTCTTTTTAATTGATCTCTTACTAAAATATGTACGATCAGAAGAAAAGATCACGTTTAGCGAGTTATTACCGAATCGCAACTCTACTTGGTTTCGAAACCATCAAGGAAGTTATTGTTGTGAGCTTCGAGGAATCATGATTCGACCAGAAGTGAATCATCTGAGTGGAAAGGAGGATCAAGCTTATGCCAACATCGAAACTTGAAAATCATTGGAAGCTTATGAACCGATTTGTTTTGCGAACAACAGGCTTTCCCTTTGCCTTTATCGAAAAGTTGAACGTTGATCGACTAACGAACATTTTGGAAAATTGGCTCCAGATAGAAGAACAAAAAGAGATACTCGCTAAACAGTTTTTGCACAATTATTTTGACAAAATGATGGATTGGGAGTGGAGACAAACCCAGATAAAAGAACAGCAGTACGATCGAGTGAAAAAAGTGAAAAAGTATTTTATTCAACGCAGTCCTCTCCCAAACCACCTATTTAACTGGTGGCAATCAAGAAGTTATCCAGCTGAATGGCTAGAATTCCCCCGTGACTGGAACAGGCTATTTCAGATAGAAGAACAGCTTCTATCAGATGGTGAACAACAATTTAACAAAGAATTCATTCAGAAACGAGTATGGCTAAAAGAGCTATCCAGTGATCCTCTATTTCAGGAGGCGGTGTTTTTAAGTAGCCCCTCTGCTCACGAAGCTTTAAACCGCCACGTGAAAGCTTGGGAAACATCTGATCACAAAGGTCCTAAGCGAAATAAAGATATCCGGAAGAATGAGCTACTTATTTATAGTTATTTGCAAAGATTTTGTACAAAAAATGATACAACAAGCTTTTTCGGGCCAATCAACTTTGGACAGTTTGATCCAACATCAGAAGAGGCGATCACAGTTGAACATACTGAAAAGCACAAGCTACAGCAAAGAGCCTCATTCCTTAGTCAATGGTGTGTCCGAGAGATGGCACGTAAAATCAGTCAAGACCCGTCTGTATTACCGTATATTTCACCTCGAAAAAACCCGTTGGTTAGAGTGAGAAAAGGTTTAGCAACATATCATTTTATTGGAAAGGAGAAAAAACTTCCAAGTGCTTACCTCTCTCTATTAGAACGGATAGATGGGCAAACGACTCCTGAGGAACTTTCTAAATCGTTAAATATGAGTCTAGATACAATGATGCAGATGCTGAAACAGTTAGAAAAAGCAGGTATCATTCGACATGAACTTGAATTGTGCGCAACACGTATACAACAATTGGAAGACTTAAAAGAAATGGTAAATAGATTACCGGAACATGTAGGTAAGCACTGGCGCCACTTTGTTGAAGAAGCTATTCACTTACGCCACAACTTCGAAAAAGTGAGATGGCCTGATAGAATGAAGCATTTTCAAGAAGCTGAAAAATGGCTCAGTACATGGTATGAAGAAAAAGTTCGACGCAAAGAGGGAAAACTATATGGAGACCGTTTAATTATCACTGAAGACTGTGTTGGAAGCGTGAAAAAATTAACAATCGGACACTCCCTTTATCAGCGTATCTATTCAGAAGGAGCTCTTTTATTGGAGTTTCTTAAAATTCCTGCTGCACTAAGGTGGTTAGACTATCAAGCCCACGCACTAGAAGCTTTTGAGAAAATTCGTAGGGGGCGCCAGTCGATCGCATACTCTGAACTCATTCAAATTGTCGATCAGCGAGATAACCCTTTCACTTCTATTAGGGTAAAAGAATTTGAGCAAAGAGCTAGTTCATTGTTAACTCGGACTCCTGAAGGCTACGCCCTTTTACGAGAGCATGTGGAAGACTTGCTTCAAGAATATCAACCGTTAGTCGACCAAGTGTTTGAACTTATGCCTTTTAGTCTTCCAAGTCCAGATTTAATGATTGTATCAAAGTCACCGCAAGAGCTAGAGAATGGACAATTTCAAATAGTAGTGGGTGAGATTCATGATGATTGGAGCACAATATATGACGGTGTGTTCGGATACTTTCATCCTGAAACAACTACCTTAAAAAAAGAATTACAAGCTATGATTTGCTCATTTCCTATTTGGCGTCAGATGTCTAGTGTTGTTTCGAACCGACGACACAAGCACATTACCCCAGAGCTTCCGGGATGGACGATAGAATTAGCGTCAAAATCTATCAAGTCACAAGATAAAGTGATTCCTATGAGTGAAGTAGAAATCGCTAGGTCTAAACAATTTTTAACGTTACGTTATCAAGGACAAAACCTTTTTCTATATCCAGGAGATGTACGAACTGTTGCTCATGGGGCTTTTTCCTTGCCGCGGATCATCCCTGTTGAGCTAGACAGTAATGAACATGCTAAGGATTGTTATACAGACCGAATCTACCTAGGGAATATGGTTTACCAACGAAAACGATGGAAAATAACGTGTGATCAAGTAGACGATAACATTCCTTCTGGGTTCGATTTAATGAAAGCTGGTCAAAAATTCAAATCACGATATGGGCTTCCTACTCAATTTTTTGTCAAATGGAAAGAAACAGAAAAGCCTGTATTTGTTGATGTTCGTAACTATTGGGCGTTAGATTGGCTGTTTCGAACAATGAAAAAAACCTCCACACTCGAATTGGTGGAATTTCTGCCGAACGGAGATTCTCTATGGTGGCACGGAGAGAACGGACCCCAAACATGTGAATTGCGAATGGGATTCACTTATTCACATAAGCCTTTTTCGACATTTATGAAAAAGTTAGAAGGTGATGTTGTCAGTGAAACAATCTAGTATAAATGAAGACCATAATAACTGGGATTTTTTTGGGCATTTTGTTTTACGGAGCACAGGCTTCCCTTATGAATGGATGAAGGAACTTAAAATGCAACAAACCTTTGACTTAATCTTTCAAAATGCGAAATGGGAACAGGTAGAGTCTAAGTTCAATCAAGAGTTAGCAATAAAAAGAGAGCAGTTAAAGGCTTACTTCGATTCGGAAGACTTTCGTCAAGCTGTGTTTATATCTAATCCCGATATGTATCAACATATAGACCGATATATGAAGCATTTTCAATCTCATTCACGCCCATCAAAAGTGAAAAGAATTGAAAAAAAATTATTTACGTACCTTCAGCGCTTTTGTGGCAAGAATGAATCGGCAAGTTTTTTCGGACCATTAAATTACGGTCAGGTTGAGCCAAATATTGACGAGTATTGGGACGGATCGTTTATTGAGACTAAAGATTTACAAAAGCGGGAAGCATTCTTATCCTATTGGGCTGTTAAGGCATTGGCAAAAGCGGTTGCAAAAGAGAATGAGTTAGCACCATATGTCCCTTTGCAAATCCCGTCCTGGATTGTCGTACGCAAGGAGTATGTTGTGTTGTCCTCCGGAAAACGGATTAATCTTCCGGCTTGGATGATGGAAATCATGCATTATATTCAAGAAACTTCTTCTTGTTTATGGGAACTTCAAAATCATTTCAATCATATCGAAGCAGGACAATTGAAAGCATCGTTAGAGAAATTAATTTCTAAAGGACTCATTCATAGAGAGTGGATAATCCCTTCCACCGTTGTACATCCACTACACCGTTTGCTTGAGCAGCTAAGGGAGCTTCCAGATAGCCCTGCGAAGAATAAGTGGTGTCAGGCACTTGACGAATTAGCATCTGAGGTTACTAAACTAGCTAACTTACCGATCGTAGAAAAGCGAAGAAGTTTTGCTCACTTAGAAGAAACGTTTACCAAGCTAACAGGAGAACCTAGTCGTAGAGGAAAAGCTTCTCTTTACGCTGATCGCTTCATCTACTATGAAGATGCGCAAGGGCATATACAAGAATTTAGATTCGGTAAACCTTTTATTGAGGATTTACAAACGAAGCTCGCTGGATCTTTGAATATGAGCGCTGCTTATGGAGAGGAAATATGGGCTTACTATCAAGAATTAGGAAGAAACGTGTATGAGGACATGCAGGTAGAGGCGCGTAACGATGAAAAGAGACAACTCGCCAATTCTGGAATCCCTTTTTCGTCGTTCATCAACAAACTGCGCCAAACGTACCCAGATGTCCCTCAACTACCAAAATCATCGTTTTCGAATAAAATAGAGGCGATTATTAGAGAGAAAGGGACTGAACAGCGTGTTGTTAAGCTTACTTCTGATCAATTAAATGTTTTCCCTTCGAATCGTTCCTTTTATTCTTTACCGGATTTGTTTTTACAAGCGGAAAATATAGAAGCGTTACGTAACGGAGACGTGCAAATCATTCTCGCAAAGCTACACCACCACTTGTTAATGCATAATTGGATGACTTATTTTTATCAAGACAAAGAGAGACTTGAAAGGGACCTGGTTCAACTCGTACAGAAGCTTGATCATGAAGATGGAACCGTCCTATCGGGCCTTGAAATCATGAGAAGAAACAAAGCTTACTATGATTATCCAACAACAGTCATTGAATATGCAGAGAAGCCGGACTCTAGCAAAGAGTCGATCAAGCTTACGGATCTTATTGTGGTTCGCAATGATGACGGACACCTTGAACTACAAGAAAAAAACACTTCCAGACCTATTGAATTATATGTTCCACTTGCTGATCAAGTGCACTATCTACCTTTTGCGATGTTTTCCAAACCGATGCTTCTCCATGTCCCGATTTCTAGCGGGAAACATACACCACGAATTGTAATTGATGATGTCGTATACCAAAGAGAACGATGGTTTTATTATACAAAACAGCTGGTAGATCTGTTTCACCAACTACAAGGGCCTTTGCTATTAAAAAAAGTTGAGGAATGGAGACAGGCAGAAGGAATACCAGAGGTGGTTTACATCAAGGGTTCTGATGTTCGAAAGCCTTATTGGGTCGATTTTAAAAACTATTTTTCCCTTGAGTTAATGCAGCAAATTTTACTAGAAAATAATGAGATTACAATAGAGGAAATGCTGCCAGATCCTCATCATTTGTGGCTAAAGTCAAGAAAAGGGAGTCACTCGTGCGAGTTACGGATGAGTGTTTATAAATTGGGGATTAAGGAGGTTTCTGAACATGCGTGAATTTCCAACAATTGATTCTGAAAGACACGGAAAAACCGATACGCTGGATCCGGTTGAATACCTTCTCATAGGAACCCTCCATTCAGATCATGCTACTGAGGAAATCAAACTGAACATTTCCTTTGAGGGAAAACTGTTTCACAATTTTTATGCACTTAAAGAATGCTGGTGGCAGCTTCGTGAATTAATTAACCGTGATGTTCCTGAATTGAAAGCCCAATTTTCTTCAGAATTACTTTTTCTTTTTCCTGAAGATCCGACCCTTATTGAAGGGAAGCCATTGGCAGAAATAACGGCTGGTTCCTCCGAAAGAAGATTATCAAGAGAATCCGAACAAATCTTTCGTATCGTTTGGGGGATCGCAAGACTTCTTTATCATCTAGCAAAGACGAGACGCTTAAACATCACCTTTTACCAACTAGCAGAAGCTGACAGAGTCAGCCTTCAATTTATTCGTTATCTCTCGAGCATCCTTCAAGAAAAAAGTCTCATCAAGCTTTATATTGGCGAAATCCCAACAACATGGCAAGATGAATCACGAGCGATGCGCAAAAAAATAATCGAAGAATGGAAAAAAGGATTGGTTTTTAATGACAGGAGAGAAAGATCGTTAGCGGTTCGTCCGATGGATCGACCTATGACTGCTGAAGAACAGGTAGCTCTCTCATGGATCACAGAACCTGACGCTGTTATCCATACAAAGGTAGAGGAGATCGTACAGCATTTCATTATGTGGGGAAACTATGAAGCTGGTATGACCCTTGTTGAACATGGGTTGAATCAAACAAATGACAAAGAGAACCTTTCCTTCTTTTGGATGAAAAAGGGGCTTACAAACGCCTTTTGCGGCAATTTTTCTGAAGCAATGGATTGCTACGAGATGACTCTCACGTTCACGAATCTCGCCCAAAGAAAAAGCGCTGTTTGCATGTACCTTGCGCTTTTAGCTAGCAAAAGGTTAGGACAAGAACAGCAAGCACAGGCATGGATTGAAAAAGGATTTAAGGAAGCCAATTTTCTTGAGGGAAAAGAGGCAGATATTGAAAAGGGATGGCTATGTAACGTTCGAGCATTATCAGCGTTTAGAGAAAACGATTATCCAACCGCATTACATTACTCACAGGAAGCCTTCAAACATATTAAAGCCTATCAGGGAGGAGATGCCCTCCACCTAAAGGTTAACGTTCTCTCAAATTTAAGCGTCTTATTTGAGGAAATGACGTATGTTGATAAAGCCTTAGCTACTTGGAGGAAATTCGAATCATTTGTAACACAAGGAGCGACTGAAGCCTTCACTAAAGTTTACTTTTTTCGACTCGGAGCACTACAAATAAAAAGCGGCGATCGAGCGTTAGGGTTGTCCAACATAGACCGAGCTTATCTCATTGCTAAAAAAATTGATGATGCCTTTCATGCTTGTTTCATTGCACAGGAACTCGCCCTTTATGCATGTCAAGATCACCAATGGGAAAAAGCCATTTACTGGTTAAATGAATCTGCATTCATGGCTAGACTGTTCGGCGATAACCATCTCGCAACTCGCCTCGAGGAAAAACGACAGTTAATAAAGCAAGGAGGAAAAATATGCGATGACGGAACATCATTAGAGGAGCCATTAACAAAAATAGGTCGACCATTTTATCCTATTCATATCCCTAACCCACTTTAAAGACTTTTAACCATTTTGTGGAGGTGACTAGCGTGAATGTTAATGATGTAAACTGGGAATTTGTATCAAAACTAGTCGTTCGAAAAACAGGGTTTCCATTTGAAATATTAGAGCAACTCCATTGGAAACAAACGAGCTCTGCAATTACAAAGATGTTTCAATTGGATGGAGAAAAAAAACAAGTAACAGAACAACTTCTTCACAACCTTATTCCAAAAAGTGTTGTCCAACTTGCCGAACACGATCATAAAAAGGGGTTACACCTTCTATCAAGACTTAGAAAATATCTAGGGAAAGGAGCGGTGCGAGACCGAGAAATAAACGAACTAAGGGAGTTATTTACGGGAGAACATCCTCTGCTTGTTGCTCTAAATCGCTGGAAAAACATTGAAGATCAAAGAGAAAAAGAAAGGGAAAAGGCTTACGCATTCTTTCAATTAGAGCTTAAGGAAAAGAGAAAATACCTACAAATGATCTTCAAAGACCCTTACATCGCCGAAGCTGTGTATGTTTCCAATCCTGATGTTTTTAACATCTCGTATCCTAAATTCATAGCCTATCGCGATTTTGATAAACGACCTTCAAAAATTAGAACGTTGGAAATGCGCTTCTATTCCTACTTGCAACGTTTTTGTTCAAAAAATGATACAGCTAGCTTTTTTGGCCCTATGAATTATGCGAAATGGGATAAGGAGCAACTTGCGAATGTAAAGCTAGAAAGCACAGTGGGAAAGTATAGCGATCGCATCGTTCATTACTCATTTTGGATGGTAAAAGAACTAGCGAAACGAATCGCGGAAGAAGCAGATTTTCGTCCATATCTAACCCCAAAATTACATCCTATGTGCAAGTATGATCATGACAAAGTAAGTTTTATTCACATCAAAAAGGAACTTCATTTGCCTGAAACATTTCGGAAAATTCTTCAAGCCATCGTTACCGATTCGCACACATTGTATGAATTATCACACCAACTCAATTTGAAGATGCCGACTCTGAATCATTATTTAAAACAGCTTGAACAAAAGAAAATGATTATTCTTGACATTGAGATACCTTCAACGATTTTCGACCCATTTACATACCTATATTCATGGGTACAGAACTTACCTCCGAGTGACCTTAAGAACGAGTGGTTAAACATTTTAGAGCAATTTGTTAAATACAAGGAAGAAGTTTTGACAAAGGATTTAGCATACCGCCAAAAAGTGACAGCACAGATGGAGACTTTATTTGAACAAGTGACCCATCTTCCAGCAAGGCGGAACCAAGGTCAAATGTACGCAGATCGAACGCTATATTATGAGGAGTGCAAAGGGACAATTAACGAAATGTCATTCGGTAAACATTTCCATGAAGATTTCATGAAAAGAATTAAACCTATCTTTGATATTAGCGCGGCATACGGCGATGTTTTGCGCAATTATTACCAAACGATCGCTAGACGATTATTTAAAAAAATACAAGGACAGCGAAGTCAAATTCCTTATTGTGAATTTATATATCAGTCGCAAGCACTTCTTGAAGCCGAAGACATTGATTTATCGTTTTCCCCACTGGAACATTTTCATCAACAACTAGAGCAGCTTGTACACATACGTCAAGACAACGGTGTAGCAAAACTCTCGGAAAGCGATGTTCGTCTGTTTGATCGTTTCCGAAATTATGCGGAATGCCACACGTCTCCAGATATTATGTTTTCCGCTAAAAGTATAGAAGCTCTAGCTAAGGGAGACTACAAAATTGTACTGGGAGAAGTTCATCAGTTTATCGCTATGTGGGGATCACAGTTACTCTTTGACCCCGAGAGAGAGAAAGTAAATGAGGAAATAAACCAAATGCTAGAAAAGCTCCCTATGTATAGACAGCTATCCGTGATTTTAAATACACGGAGGCACAAAGGTCTTATCCATGAGTCGTTTCCAGGAACCATTATTCAACTGTTCGGTGCTCCTTCAGAAAGGGCGAATCATGTTGTGGAGATCCGTGATTTATATGTGACAGAGGAAGGCGACGAATTATCTTTAGTCGATACAAATGGAAATCAGCATTATTTATACAACAGTGGAGACGAGAACATTCACTTATGGGCCTTTGCTCCATCTCGTGTCAGCTCACCTGCTATTCAATTTACTGGACATACTCCAAGGATTGAAATTAACGATGTTATATTTCAACGCGAACGTTGGGACATTGGGGCTGAAGAACTTCTTACTATTTGCAATCAGGAAGATCCGTTTTTGATTTATGTTGAAATGCAACGGCTCAAGCAAAAGTTTCAGCTCCCTAGATACTTATTCTTTAAAGTGAAATCTGAAAAAAAGCCTTATTATTTCGACTTTGAAAATTTCTTTTCCGTTGAAATGCTCCATAGTTTATTGAAAAAAAATAAGGAAGTGAGCTTTATTGAAATGGAGCCATCTCCAGAGAACTTATGGTTGAAAGATGATAATGGAAAATATTGCTTTGAAATGAGGGGGACCGTTTTTCAAAAGCAAGAAACGCTTCAAGCTAATATTTAAGGGAGCTGATGATCATTAGCATTTCAAATCTCTCACCTAAGTCTAATCGTTCTCAGACAAAAGATTCTCAAATAAGCAAATGGAGCTATTTTTCCGATTGCATTTTACGCTCAACTGGATTTCCTGCCGAGTGGATCGAAAAGCTGTGCTTTCATAAAACGACAACAATGTTCGATCTATGTTATCAAACCGAACAATCTTTAAATGAATTGGTTGAGCGGTTAAAAACATTAGAACAAACTTGTCATATCCCTAGTAATGCCCGACAAGATTGGCAAAGAATTCGCAAGCTAGTAGGGAAAAGAAAGAAAGTTACAGATGAATTCATTCATTTAATGAAACAGAAAGGGTTTGATCAATCCTTAACTCAAGAAATCGAAAGTTATGAAAGAAAACGTCGCCTTCAAGAAAAAAATTGGACAAAAGCTCGTGAGTCATTCGAGGCAGAATTAGTGGAAAAGCAATTATTCCTACAGGAGATTTATAAAAATCCCCGATTGCAGGAAGCCATTTTTCAACAAAGTCCTTCAATGTATAAAAACGCAGTTGTCCCTTATGTTCACTCTTCTTTACAAAAACGGAACACAAATATCAAGCGAATTGAACGACAGTTAATTTCCTATTTACAAAGACTGTGTACAAAAAATGAAACCACGAGCTTCTTTGGTCCTATTCAGTATGGAGTGTTAACCTCAGAACAACAAGACATTGAATATAATTTCAATCAGAAGGAAACTGAACGGAGAGCTTTTATGCCTTATTGGTCAATCAAAGTATTAGCAGCACAAATGAAAGAATGTGACGTATTCTTTCCTTATCTAAATGTAAAACTTTCCTATCAGTATACAAAAACAGGTGATTCAATTCATTCTCCCATTTTAGAGAAAATGGTCAAATTTCCAAAGCCATACGCGGATATCATCAAACATTTAACCTATGAAAATCAATCAATTGAGCAGCTCGCAAAAAAACTTTCTCAGCCTGTGGCATGGTTAGCAAAAAAGCTTCGACTATTAGAAAAAAAGAGATTGATCCTAATTGAGATCCCTCTATCGATCACAGAGCCGGATAGTTTAAACGAATTAAGGAGTTGGATACTTAAAATTAAAGATGTTGAACATCCCGACCTATCACTATGGCAAGAAAGATTGGAATGGCTTTGGAAAGTCAAACAAGCTTATCCTTACATGACGCTTGGGCAGAAACAAGAGCTATTTCACAAATTGGAGTCAACTTTTACTGAGTGGACAGGTGAACAGCCTAGGCGTTTAGGCGGGGAGATTTATGCAGATCGAAATCTTTTGTATGAAGAGTGTCATGGACCGTTAAACAATATTAAAATTGGTGGGTCCATTAAGCACGTTCTTAAGCAAGATGTACCTAAGTGGCTATCGATTTGCGCTAAACACGGGGAACAGAGGCGGAAACAAGAACAAGCATTGGCTCAAGAGATTTTTAAGACGATGTATCCAAATGAAGATTCTGTACCATTTCTGAAATTCGTTCGCGACCTTTCTAATCACCCAGATGTACATACGTGGGAAAAGCGATGGCAATCAATAAAAACAGAAATAGAGGAGGCCATTACCCATGAAGTAGCGAGTAATCCTAAATCAGTTGTCCATCTTTCTTTAGAATACCAAGACTTTGATCGTGACATGGCATGGTTAACTTCTCCTGATCTCATGATAGCTAAAAAAGATGATGATTCCTATCAAGTCATTTTAGGCGAAATACATGACACGATTATGGTTTGGGGATGGGCCTTACAATTTCATCCAGAAAAAGACAAAGTGAATGAACAATTAGTAAAGAAAATACAAAAAAGTACGCAACACCTTCGAATGCTTAACATGCTCTCAAGCAAACGCTTTAAAATTGTACCTTTTGAATATCCAGGTACAACGATCCAAATGAACAGCTTTTCAAACAGCCCAAATGAAAAAATTCCGTTAAGTCAATTAAAAGTAACCTACACGAAAGAGGGGCTAGCGCTAACACTTCCTGATCATGAAGAGGTTTTTTATACGTATAATGGGGAGTTAAATACAATGGTTCACTCGTTTTTTTCATTGCCCCGAGCCGTATCTTTCTCGATCAGAACAGGCGAATCAACTCCACGTTTGATGTTAGGAGACCTTGTCGTTCAACGTGCTAAATGGCACATTTCAAAACAGGACATCTGGAGCAAAAAACACACGGGCTCTTCAATCGAATTATTTTATGAGGCATACCGATTTCACTTAAAAGAAAGTCTCCCTAAAGAGGGATTTGCAAAACTTCCTGGCCAACCAAAGCCTGTCTATGTAAATTTCACTAGTTATTTTCTTATAGAGATGTTGGAGGGACTTTGGCCAGACGGAGAGAATTGTACGTTCAGCGAGATGTTACCAAACTTGTCGGAGCTATGGCTTTCTAAAGAAGATCAAAAAACTCACACCGCTGAAATAAGGCTGAGTTATTTTGTTGAAAGGAGTTAATGACCATGTCCCAATCGATTAATGTAGTTTATCCACCACTTAGAGACCCTTCCGAGATTCCATTTCTTTTATCTTCTTGCATCGCTTCCGCTCGCTCCTCAGGTATAGACATACATTTGTTAGATTTCAATCAAAACTTTTGGGAGTATGTTTTAGATTTAGAAGAAGTAAAAAGTCGTTACAAGACCCTTGAAGGAGATTGGAATTACTGGTCTGAACAACAGGAAATCCCCCCCAATAAAATAGAGTATGTTTATGGCTTGTTAAAAGCCTTTTTAAGACGAGAACATGTTGAAAACAAGCTAGTTGAAGCCGTTAAGATGATGAAAAGCTCAGAAGATCTAAATAAAAGGGAGGAAGCACGAACCGTTATTCGTTACGCATTAGAATTATTTCAACTGCCATACACACCAACCCAACTAGCTCTTAATGACGCAAATTTAATGTTCTCCACAGAGAGTACAGAGCAACTATATAAAAGCATAGAACATCCTAGTAACCCATTCTATCACTTTTTAATGTCTATGATCGAAGAGCGTGCAACGGAGTGGATCATTTGGGTTGAAGCGGATCAACAATTGATTCCAACCTATACGTTAACTTATTTGATTCACAAAAAGTATCCGAACATAAACATTTCATGGGCCGGGCCTTTTTTTGCTGAATTTGGTGCAAACCTAATTACTAGACCACCTTCTTCTATAGATAAAGTCGTTGCTGTCACTCACCCTAATGATTTCATTCAATCTCTTTCATCTGTTCGACGCATTAACAATCCAGTAATCAAGTGGGGATACGATGACTTAAAGATTAGTGATTATTGGACACCTTATGATGACATACGTTTGCGTAAAGAGTGGATCAATGATTTATCCTTTTGTGCATGGTTAACAGGGGAGCATAGTCCAACTATACGTTTTTACTTGTATCAACCGACAACCGCAATAGATGCACTCAAGTGGGGAGAAATACTAGAACGATTCCGATGGGGATTCTATCTTAAATTTGACCAATTCTTGAGTGGAGATGATATTGAAATGCTTAAAAGTAAGGGAGTTGAATGGATCCATTGGGAGCTAAAGGGTTGGCTCGCCACGGACTCAGTAGACGTTGTAAAAGAAAACATGCTACAAACTTGGAGAGCTTGCAAGGAGGCCAATATCCCAGTTTATCACTCGATCGTTCTAGGATACCCTTTAAGCTCTCCAGAAGACTTCCGTGCATTCATCACCTTTCTTTCAGATCATCAGGAGTGGGTTGATCGTAACATTCGCTTTAAACTATTCCGGTTATATGAAAATAGCCCATTTTGGAATCGGCCGAAAGACTATGGAATTACTTGGATACCCGAACAAAAGCCAAGCATGGACTTACAACGAGGATTTCCGTTTCGTACGTATACTGGCTGGGACAGCGAACATTTTTACACATTAGCGACTTCGCTCGTGTCACAAGTGCAAAGAAAAACAAGAAAAGATTTTCCCCGTGATGTTCTCGCAGTGGATGACACGAAACTTTATCTTTCTAATACAAAAGAAGAGGAAGATGTGCAAGAAATCAACATGGACGATCATATAAAAGTTGTCCTTTCATCTAAAATCCAAAACGTTACCCTCCCTTTTTCACCAACCGATTTAGAAAAAGGGGTCCAACTTACAGTACCAGGTCAAGAGAAGACATATTCTTCAGACCCAGTTATACAAAAAGAGGTTAATGTGCTCTATGATCTAGAGAAAGATCGCTTTATTTTAATAAATTCTGCAGTTTCAACGGTACTAAGAACGTGTGATCATGCCATAGAGATAGGAGACTTATTAAAAAGATTTCCAAAGAAACAACATGCCTCAGTTCGTCAGTTAGTGAAGAAGCTTAGACAGGGAGGTATATTGATTGAACAAGCTAGAAGAACGATCTCAACATAGAAAATCAAGGTTCCGGTTTTTAGTCATTTCTACATTTTGGCGTGTCCTGCTCCTTTTGAAAAACGACGCTGAGCCGCTTTTTCATTTGGGAAATATTCATTACGCTTATGGTCATAAAGCCTCTGCGATGAATTATTGGAAAGAAGCAGTATCTAAAAACCGAGAACACGAAAAGGCTTGGCATAATCTTGTTCAATGTGCGGTGATCCAAGAGGAGTGGGAGCAAGCAGCCGAAGGTCTGACCATATTATGTCGTAACCATCCAACTCGATTTGAGTATATGTCCTTGTATACTCATGCACTTAAAAAACTTGGAAAAAAAGAGGAGTTAGAGGAATGGTACTTGTCACATATAAACGGTCCTCATCATGAATGGGCAATAGAAGGGTTGGGGATGCTCTATATTCGAACCAGAAGAGAAATAGATGCTTTTAAACTATTAAGCCCCTTTGTAAGAAAGTTTCCAAATCGACCAGTCGGATTGAAAATATTAGGGATTAGTTCCATTCGCACTTATCAATACGAAGCGGGCTTAACTTTTTTAGAAAAATCCCTTGAATTAAAAGAAGATAAAGAGGTCAAGTCATTAGTTGATCGTGTAAAGCGTTTAAAAAAGGTAAGGGGAGGAAACCGTTAATGGCTAAAATTGTTTTAATCAGCGGAAGTATGAATCCGAATTCAACAAGTAAAAGTATTTTAAAAAGGATTGGTAAAGTCCTTGATAAACAAGGACATGACACGGACATGATTTGTGTATTAGAAACAAACTTTCCGTTGTATCATCCACTAAAACCAATGACAGATGAAATGCAAAAGGTATCTAAAACGATTCAATCAGCTGATGCCTTTGTCATAGGATCCCCAGAATACCATGGAGGCTACTCTGGCGCGTTGAAAAACCTTTTAGATTACCAGGACGGCTCTGGATTCATGCAAAAGCCAGTTGCTCTAGTATCTTCCTCAGGGGGCATGAAAGCGGGAATAAATACGTTAAATTCTTTACGGCTCATTTTTCGTTCTTTACACGCACATGTGATTCCTCAACAACTGGCAGTGTGCGAGAAGGAGCTAAACGAGAAAGGCGAATTAGATGAGGGCGTACAAAAACAACTTCTCACCTTGGTCAAAGGATTATTGCAGGAAATCTCGTTACGATATCAAAGCAAATAATGGAGTTGATAGTAAATGGAATCATCTTACGGAGAGATTTTTGCTAGTTTATATAATCAAAAGTGGTCGAGCTTTGCTTTACAGGCGGCTCCACGCATTCATCAATATTTTACTCAACATGATATTCATGAAAAGAACAAAAAGGTACTAGATTTATGCTGCGGTACTGGTCATCTAGCTTACTTTTTCTTAAAAAAAGAGTACGATGTGACAGGAATTGACCTCTCTCCAGGGATGTTGCACTATGCCAAAAAGAATAATTCTCGTTTTGTCAAATCAGGCCAAGCAAACTTTATCGAAGGGGACGTCACCAATTTTACATTAGATGAACAATTCGGATTGGTTGTTTCTACGTTTGATGCCCTTAACCACTTGCCAGATATAAAAGCATTAAGAGAGTGCTTTAAGTGTGTTTATCACGTTACGAGTAAAGATGGCATTTTTATTTTTGACTTAAACACAAAACAAGGACTTAAAGGTTGGACAAATATCGTTGTAGAGGATAATGAAGATTCAATGATTGTTTCGAGAAGCTTTTATGATGAGCACACTGCTCGAGCCATCACAAATATGACAGGATTTACAAAACAAGAGGACGGACTCTATAAACGATTTGTTCATTCTGTTCACAATTGTGCCTTTGAATTAAAAACTGTAAAAGAAACTCTTTTAGCAATTGGATGGCAGCAGGTCCACTTTGCTCGTTTAAAAGATTTATCCAGCCCTTTAGAAAATCCAGAAGGTGAAGGCCGCGTTTTTATTGTTGCCAAAAAGTGAGCTATGTTTATGCAAACTACACGCCCAACATGAAGTAACAACTTTTGAGTACAAAATTAAAACATATCTAATGCAACCTGAGTTTTATACTAGTATGGACTCAGGTTGCTTGTTTCAGTTGGTTTCATGTTTAATTGATCGCTCTGTTCGGTAACCGGGTAAAAATTAGGGGCTCAGCAGTACTTTATTCCGTTCTGAACTTCAGGTGTTAGTAAATTATTTACATCAATAAAGGATAAGGTCATGATGTAAAGTACCGTTTACTCAATAACGAAGGACGATCAATGGAAAAAACACTACTTACAAATGGGGGAATGATGCTGGTGCATGTGAAAGAATTGTTATTAGATCAATTACTGGCAAATGCAAATGATCCTAGTTGGTATGTCTCTTTTCAAGAATCTGTTGAAGGGCTATCAGAAGAGGATGCGTTTTGGAAACCCGACAAAGAAAGCCATAGTATTGGGGAAATTGTCCAGCATCTTATCTACTGGAATGAAACATGGCAACTTCGCTACAAAAAGTCACATACAGAAGCTGTCCCGCCACTTGAAAACAATGACCTAAGTTTCGTCATCCCAAATGGGAAAACCTTTTCAGAACTAAAAGAGGAACTATTAAAGGTACTATTACGTTGGCAAGATCTCTTGACAGAAGAAGCATTAGAGTCGAAAGTCAACGGATTTCCTGTACATGCAGAGTGGTGGGCACTAATCGGAAACACGACAACCCATAATGCCTACCACATTGGTCAAATCATGTATATCCGAAAAATGCGGAAGAACCTCTTATAAGAACATCTCACCGACAAAAAAGAAAGCAAATTACACGCTTTCTTTTTTGTTTTTGTGTTCCGATAGTACCTTCTCCTTTTTTTCTAAAGAAGGAGCTAATGTCTCTAATCCACTATAATGTTCACGACACCATTACACTTATGCTAGTAATGTTGGTTTTTAATGCTCCATTAACTGGGACAATGGTACATCTTGCTCAAGCTCTGGGTTGTCTAATGGATAAATTCGCGCAGTTTCATTTTGTTCGTCCACATGTTGAATATAGATCGGTACCTCTTGATACGTTACATTCGCCATAATCGGTGAAGCGGCAATTTCCTGTGCACGCTGCGTATTTAACATCGTGATACCTCCTTGAGAAGTAATGATACGATTATTTTTCGGCATTTCCATGTTTTATATTCATTGTAAAAAAAGATGGATGGTTTAAATGCTTTATGGGATATATTCAATATTGACTGAGGCGATGATTTCTCTCCCAATATGAGACCATTCTTTTTTTATTAAAAAATTCAAATCGCAACGATGTACCATTTTGTCTTAACACACTTATATTTATTTCTTTTAGCGATTGCTAGAATAATGATTGAAAACGTTTTCCATTTGCTGATCAACATGAATGAAGACCCTCCAAAAAGAAGGGAAGAGTTAATGATGTGGAAACAAGCCATGACAGATGTAGCTGTAAAGACCCTTACCAATATCGAACGCTTCAACGGACGATTCCCCCACGTGAGCGAAGATGGAGAACATTATGAGCTCAATAACAACAATGAGTGAACAAATGGGTTTTGGTCAGGAATTTTACGGGACAGCTCAGCATCTGCGATCGCTTCATGCGGGAATTCTTGAGCTTCTCTCCCATTTACAAGAGACAGATGCGGATAAAGCCTTTCTTCAACAATCTGTGCAAAAGCAAATGGCATCATTGGTTGAAAATTATGCTTCAGAAAAAGACGCTCAAGGTCTGATCAAAAGAGGGTCTTACAGCGTACGCATCGGTCACGCACCAGACGATTACGTCATTTGGGGAGACTACTTTTACACCGAGGCGTTAATGCGACTTGAAAAGCTGCGTAATGGCTACTGGTATGAAGGAAAATAAGTGTAGCCTAACGAAAGGAGGTACACATGAACAAAGTGATCTCTTATTCTGCTCCCGATGAAGCGGTTGGTCGTGATGATTTTTCAATAAAGGTCCGTCCTTTAAATGGACCTTGGCAAAACCTGTATGTCTATAAAGTGCCCGTCGAAGGTGACAAATTGCGTATTATGGGCAGCTGTGGCGCATCCTTTGATGATCGGAAAACAAGGGGATACCATGGAGGCGGAGACCTTATTGGAAAAATCCACTATGAAAACATCGATATTTAAGAACATCATGAACCCCAGCAGGATTATTGGGGGAGCATTAGCGATTAATGCAAGCGATCGAAACGCGGTAAGGGATGTTACTTATAAACACATTCAAGTCGAGCCATTTGAGGAAGGACAATCATTCGTTTATCTATTCATGAAAAGCGGTAACAGCGAAGTGAACCGTTCCGGTAAGTTTTCAAAAGAAATATACAAAAAGTCGTTGGTTGGAGAAAGGTTTAGATAGTAAAGCCACTGATTTAATCACCCCTAGATAAAATGGAGGGATTATCCTGTGTTCAAAATCAATGAAAATCGCCTCGTGAGAGAGTGCGATTCTGAGATACTATGGATTGAACCTTGGGGAAAGGATGCCCTGCGAATTCGTGCTTCGTATACGGCAATAGAAGACTTGGAGGTTTTCACGGCGGTAATCCCGAAGATCCTTCGTTCCAGGAATGTATCATTCGCTGGTTCCAGTATGGTGTATTTTGCCCTGTATTTCGACTTCATGGAGACAGATTGCCTAGTCAAAAGCCGATCGGAACGACTGGGGGAGGACAATGCCCTAGCGGCGCGGCCAATGAGGTATGGAGTTATGGAGAAGAGGCCTACGAAATCATAAAGGATCTTTTACATGTACGCGAAAGACTCCGCCCTTATATTACTGGCCTTATGAAAGAAGCTCATGTAAAAGGTACTCCGCCTATGAGACCACTATTCTATGACTTTCACGAGGACGAGCACGCTTGGGAAGTGGATGATCAGTACATGTTTGGTCCAGATATTTTAGTTGCTCCTATTCTAAAAGAAGGAGAGCGAAGCCGCCCTGTCTATTTGCCTAAGGGAGCAGATTGGTCGAACCCTTATTCTGGACAGTCTTTTGAAGGTGGACAACAGATAACCGTAGATGCACCATTAAAACAAATCCCGTTGTTCCTTAAAAACGGGGCAGACCTTCCGATTGTTCACCGGTAAAAGGTGTCAAAAGAGTTTTTTCAAGAGATCTTCGTATAACGAGTCCGATTATATGGGCTCGTTTTCCTATGAAAATTAAGCCTTTCTTAAGAATTTTCCACCCTATTTCTTTATATTTCCACGATAAACTAGTAGCATATGATGAAAAAATGGAGCGATGCCGCGTGAAAGCAACGTTGTTTGTTCGTGAATTCCTTTTAAATCCTAGAACGATTGGTGCTATTCTTCCAAGTTCAGACTATTTAGCAGAAAAAATGATGGCGAGTGTCTGCTTCGAACAAGCGAAATATATTATAGAATACGGACCAGGAACGGGTGTATTTACGGATAAGATTCTCCGCTACAGGCACCCTGATACGGTTGTCATGATCATTGAACATAATCGAGAGTTTTTTTGTATCCTCAACGAAAAGTATCAAGACGAAAAAAATGTCATTATCATTAATGGGTCAGCGGAACATATTGAAACATACGTAAAAGAACATAACATTCCGTTTGTAGATTATATTATTTCCGGATTGCCATTTGCTAGTTTACCTCTTCATGTTTCCAATGCTATATTGAATAAAGCTCGATATTTATTAGGAGTTAAAGGAAAGTTTATTACCTTTCAATACACACAAACCAAGGTACGATTGTTTACTCAATTTTTTAACCAAATGACGGTCGAGCGTGTCTATCGAAATCTTCCCCCTGCCTTTGTATTTTCTTGCTATAATGAAAAGTAACGACCATGACAGGAATCGACATAGAAAAAATGCACGTCCAAAAGATGTACCAAAGGAAGTCCTTTCTCGTACATAACTGGAGGGGGCTTTTTCTTTATTGATTGCTAGTTATCTACGACCTTACAAAACTGTAAGGCTGTTTAAAGGTTTTGCGATAGCAATGAACCGATCCGTTCATTACAGTATAGTTAGCACCTTGGTGTTACTGCATCAAGAATACATGCAGAAAAAAGAGAGAAAAATAATTCAAATCAATCGAGGGGCGTCATGGAATTATTTGAATTTTTACTTATAAAATATGGTTACATCGCACTTATCTTAATCCTAACTGGGGGAATTGTAGGACTTCCGATTCCAGATGAGGTTTTACTCACTCTGGTTGGATACTATATTTCACTTGGGAAAATGTCATATGTATTAGCTTTACTTGCCTCATTTCTCGGCGCGACTCTTGGAATTTCCATTAGTTACTTTTTAGGAACAAAACTTGGCCTTCCGTTTTTAATGAAATACGGGCCAAAATTTCACATTTCTCATCAGAAAATTGACCATGCGCAGGCATTGTTCCGAAAATATGGGCCCATTCTCTTGTTCATCGGTTATTTTCTTCCCGGCGTTCGTCATGTAACAGGCTACTTATCAGGATTGTCTAAGTGCAAATTCAGAACGTTTTCACTATACGCTTATACAGGTGCTTTCATCTGGTGTCTTGTTTTTATTACATTAGGACATGAAATCGGAAACAAATGGTATATTGTTGAAAAATATTTATTTAAATCTAGTTTTCTTTTATTCCTACTTATTTTGTGCGTTATCGGCTACTTTATCGTTCGTAACAAACGTATGGAAAAGAATGCGGAGAAGAAGTGACTAACCTTATAAACGTTTTTGGGACTGCGCAGAAAAAGGCAGTCCTATTTTACCTAGTCAACTTTTTTCTTTTGAAATAGAGCCGTCAATAACCCATTCACCCCAAAGCGACTAGAATCACTAGGGTACTCTTTCATTTTTCTTATTTCAATCACAGCAAAATCTTCAAAAATCTGTATAAGTTTCTGTTCTGTAAAACCTAATCCACCTTGAAGACTTTGCTGCCGATAAACATCTAAGTCCGATATAGCAGCTCCACCCAATGGTCCATTTTCGATAAAACAGGTCAAACCAAAATGTCCTCTCTAAAAGACATAATAAGTCCTCGTACTTTTTGATTAACTGTACCATAGTATCCTACCTTTCTTCACGCTTCATGTCCCTTTATGTCTATTGTATATATACAGTCGGGTTAGAAGATCTCAGCTAGGTTAAAAATACGTTAAAACAACAAAAAAAGCGGTTCTTGTTACCTATGACAATAAGGTGCTATAGACGCGGATAGCAGGTTATGTGTTTCATATTTTAGCACTTCTAATATCCAAATGAACCTGCTCCAAATCATTAAGTACAGAGGAAACGAATGCTGTAAAAACGTACACTTAATGAGAAAGTTTGATTCATACTATGACAAATGTTACGTGAATATTTCAGAAACACCTTCTGTAAGGGATTCATGTTATACTCATTACAAACATTTCCTACTAGATTCACAATGGTAAGAAGGCAGGGGGAGATGAAGGAATCTTACTGCCTTGCAGGCCGCTTTATATTGTCATTGAGAGTGGAATTAAATCGAATAGAAGGAAGAGATTTCTAATGATCCTAGTTAGCTCATGCTTAGCCGGCCGTCACGTAAGGTACAACGGTTCTCATTGCCTTAACGAAAAGATTGCAGCTTTAATCGAAGCTGGAAAAGCGACTATGGTTTGTCCAGAATTGCTCGCTGGGTTTTCAACACCGAGGGAGCCAGCAGAAATTGTTGGTGGGACTGGAGAGGATGTTCTCAATGGGACAGCAAAGGTGATCGAAAAATCGGGACGAGACGTAACAGATCTTTACATAAAAGGTGCTTATGAAACGTTAAAATTTGCCCAGGAAGTAGGTACCTCCGTCGTTGTGTTGAAAGAGAACAGCCCTTCTTGTGGGAGCACTAAGATCTATAACGGAAAATTTAAAAATGAGACCATAGCCGGTCAAGGGGTTACGACGGCCCTGCTTGCCAAACATAACATTCGCGTTTTGTCTGATGAAAACTGGCTAGATGCATGTGGTCCTATCGATCTAGAAAACCAATGAATATGATTTAATCGTTGCCGTTTCAACATTAGAGCATGTTGAATCAGAGAATGTTTTTGAAAAAGTCATTAAAAAAATGGCATCGGGAACAAAAAATGAAGGAATAAACTGTATCATTGTTAATTCAGAAGTAGAGAAATTGATATAAGTACAAACGAGAAATTAGATGCGATGATGGAAGTAAACATGAAAACAAAAGATATGTTGAGTAAATTAAGGCAAAGTTATAATGGTTGGGAAATAGTTAATCAATTAGTAAAACCATTGGAATATAAAATTGTTCGTGATGAGAGAGATGTATTGTTAAAAACAAATGCAATCACTTTCGCTGTAAAAAAGAAATAATTTTTCACTAACACACAGGAATAGACCATGCCATTAAATTACGAAAGACAACAGATATACTGTAAAGGAGAATTACGCTATTACAGGGGTTAGTCAGGCCGTGTTTTATCACAAGCTAAAGGAAATAAGAGAAATAATTTGAAGTTATTTCATGTGTGACCCCTCAATCCCCGAATCGTTTCCGTATCCCTTTTACTTATTTGTTGTAAAGGGCCTTGTTAAAGAGTGAGCTTCTTTCTTGACACCCTTTGGTTTAGCATCTAAACTAAACATATGAAAAATAACAATCCTTTACAATCAGAAAACCATGCAAGTCTTCGTCTCGGACGGTTGATCTTACAGCTCCGAAGGTTAGAGAGTACACCGCGAACGTTCGGCCGCGCTGGAGCTCTGACACCGAGTGAGATTCATACGATCGATGCAATTGGTACAGATGAAGGACTACTTATGAAAGAACTCGCAGAGCGGCTCGGGGTTACGAAGGGAGCCGTGTCACAACTCGTCGACCGATTGGAAGCAAAAACACTTGTGAGACGAACCGCACACCCAAAGGTATCTAGAGGGATTCAAGTCGTACTTACCGACAAAGGAAGGGAGGCATATCGTGCTCATGCTGATATGCATGCAGCATTCTACGAGGAATTGCAACAATCGTTCACGAAAGAGGAAATCGCCATTTTTGAGCAATGTGTTTCAAAGCTTCGCGATATTTTAAGTGAATAATGTTTGTCTAATAGTTTAGCTGCTAAACTAAATAAATGATAGAAAACGAGGGGAAGTCATGCCAAATTCACCTGCTCAAGCTCCCGATCCTAATGAGCAACAGACTGGACGCATCCAAGAGTATATCCATAGCCCTATAAAGCAAAAAATCTTATATAAACGCACCTTACTGATTGTTATCATGTCACAAATTTTTGGCGGTGCGGGCCTCGCAGCGGGGGTCACTGTTGGCGCCCTTTTAGCTCAAGACATGCTAGGGGGCGACCGCTATGCAGGCATACCAGCTGCCCTATTAACGCTCGGTTCAGCTGCGGCTGCCTTTTTTGTTGGTCGATTATCCGATCAGTTCGGTCGACGAATAGGGCTAGGAACTGGCTTCTTGTTAGGGGGAGTCGGTGCGATCATCGTTATCTATGCGGCCGTAAGTAACAGCGTCATCCTTCTCTTTCTTGGACTGCTTCTAAACGGTGCAGGAAACGCCACCAACCTACAGGCGCGTTATGCAGGGACTGATTTAGCAAAACCGAAACAACGAGCAACCGCCATTAGTATGGCGATGGTCGCGACGACATTTGGTGCCGTTGCTGGTCCAAATCTAGTGAATGTGATGGGAAATGTAGCTGGTTCCTTCGGTGTTCCGACTCTGGCTGGACCGTTTATATTAGCAACGGTCGCTTATTTACTAGCTGGGTTCATCTTTTTTGCGTTTCTCCGTCCAGATCCATTTCTCGTTGCAAAAGCAATCGTCAAACAAGAGGCTGATCACGAAAAACATAACCATTCAACCCAAACAACAGAGAAGCCACTTACTGAAAAGATGTCAACCATCGCAAAACGGGGGATCATTGTTGGAACGACGGTCATGGTCTTAACCCAAATGGTCATGGTAGCGATTATGACGATGACACCCGTCCATATGCAACACCACGGGCACGGGCTACAAGAGATCGGTCTTGTCATTAGCATTCACATTGGAGCCATGTACCTTCCATCTCTTGTGACAGGTGTTCTCGTCGATAAGCTCGGACGAACAACAATGTCGGTAACCTCTGGCGTCATTTTACTTAGTGCGGGACTGCTCGCTGCGGTTGCCCCTGGTGATTCGTTAGCCGTTTTGATCATCGCACTCGCCTTGTTAGGACTCGGGTGGAATTTAGGGTTAATCAGTGGAACAGCTATGATTGTCGATGCAACCCATCCTGCAACCCGAGCGAAAACGCAAGGAACAATTGATGTTCTCGTCGGACTGTCGGGCGCAGCAGGAGGGGCTCTGTCCGGCATGGTCGTCGCCCAATCTAGCTATGCTACTTTGTCGCTTGCAGGAGGGAGACTTGCCCTTGCTCTCGTCCCGGTCATGATTTGGTATTTGAAGAAAAATGCAAGAGCATCATAAACCTAACTATGAAAAAACATGTTTTGTTACACTCGCAAAACATGTTTTTTCTAGATTAACGACAGATGCCGCGATTCCATTAAGAAATTAAAAAAAGAGAGGGAGTTCCTTTTATGCAAAAAACAAAAAAGCTGTCATTCCAAACACGAGCCAGTGGGCAGCATCAAACAAATAAAAAAGATGTCGCTTCGAGTCTCTCTTATAAATCCATTGTTCGACTGAAAAAAGGAGATTAACAAGCACACCGATAAACGGGAACAGTAAAAAGAAGTTTACGGTTGGATAGATAAGAGGGACAAGGGCACCAACGGCGATCACAACATAAAAAAGAACCGCAAACTCTTTCCTTTCATGTTTATAGCCCCCATTCTTTTTTGAGATTTGTAGCTTTGTCTTTAAAAAGAACCTCAACATAATCCACAAACTGAGCATAATCAATAAAACAATTACTCTCATCTCATTGGCCCCTATCTTGGTTTTGGAAATGTATCTTAATGTAAGTATATCGTAGCTCCATCCTTTGAACAGGGGGGAAGTAACATCTCATAAAAAGATAGGGAACTTTTTCAAAATTTATGTCTAAAAAATTATGTCGAATTTGTGATATTTTTCACGTAACCGTTTTAATTTCGGGCACTTTTTTTTCGAAAATGATAGGATGAGTACACATCCATAATGGCTCAGGATTTCGTCAACCGTTTTAGCTCTACATATTCATTATTTTATTGTCAAAGAAAGGTGATTACAGTTGAGTACACCATCGATCATTTTCAAGTGGATGGCTCTAGCGATGGTCGGTCTCGTATTAACTGGTTGTGGTAATTTAACTGTCCTAGACCCACAAGGTCCAGTGGCTGAACAGCAAAGCGATTTGATCATGTTATCCATTTGGTTCATGATCTTTATTGTGTTAGTCGTATTCGTACTGCTGACAGTTATGCTCGTTAAATACCGTGACCGCGGGAACAATGACCATTACGACCCGTCAATCGAGGGGAGCCACAAGCTCGAAATTATTTGGACTATCGTGCCAATTATCATCGTTACCATTCTTTCGATACCGACCGTGACGACCATTTATAGTTTAGAAGAGGCGCCAGAGGTGTCTGAGGTAAATGCCGAAAACATCCAAGTTGAGCCGCTTGTCATTCATGCGACGAGCGTGAACTGGAAGTGGATATTCAGTTATCCTGAAGAAAACATCGAGACCGTCAATTATGTTAACATTCCCGTTGATCGTCCCGTGCTGTTTAAATTAACATCTGCTGATTCGATGGCATCTTTTTGGGTACCGCATCTCGGTGGACAAAAATACAGTATGGCCGGCATGGAAACGGAATTGTATCTGATGTCTCATAATACAGGTACTTTTAACGGTCGCAACTCAAATTTCACAGGTGAAGGATTTGCTGAGCATCGCTTTGTTGTCAACGCCCTCACCGCAAGAGATTATGATGCTTGGGTCGAAGAAGTTCAGACGGAAGCTCCGCCATTATCGGAAGAAGAGTACGCACATCTGATGGTTCCTGGCCATGCAGAGGAGATGACATTTTCTTCTACGCATCTTGAGTTTGTCAATCATGCGGATGATCCCACATACTCACTTGAGAAACGAGCAGAACTCGGATATGAGGCATTAAATCCGCACTCAAGGGAAGGAAAAGCATATGAAATGCCTACACTTAGTCAACCGATCGACACGACTAGAACGTATGAAGTCGAATTGGATGATGAGTGATGGTGCAAACAGCGGAAGAGAGGAGTTTTACCGTTGAGATGGGATGAATTTATTGTAACGGGTGACCCGTTAATCCTTGCTGCGCAAATTTCTATCGGACTATCCGTGATTTTGACAGTGGTCGCCCTTACGTACTTCAAAAAATGGAAAGTGCTTTGGACAGACTGGATCACAACGGTTGACCATAAGAAAATCGGCATTATGTATATCGCATGCGCCTTGTTAATGCTATTCCGTGGTGGTGTGGACGCCGTCATGATGCGCATGCAGTTGGCTGCTCCAAACATGACGTTTTTAAATAGCCAACATTACAATGAAATCTTTACGACCCATGGCACAATCATGATTATTTTCATGGCGATGCCGTTTTTGATCGGCTTAATGAACGTTGTCGTTCCATTGCAAATTGGGGCGCGCGACGTTGCTTTTCCGTTTTTGAACAATTTAAGTTTCTGGACGTTCTTTTTCGGAATGGCCCTTTTTAATATTTCCTTTATTATCGGGGGCTCCCCTGCTGCAGGTTGGACGTCCTACTTTCCGCTTGCCTCAAACGACTTCAGTCCTGGGGTCGGACAGAACTTTTATGCGCTCGGACTGCAACTTTCCGGAATAGGAACTCTGGCAACAGGAATTAACTTTCTCGTCACGATCTTAAAAATGCGTACAAAAGGCATGACACTCATGAAAATGCCGATGTTTACATGGACGGTTCTCATTACATCGCTCATTATCGTCCTCGCATTCCCGGTATTAACGGTCGCTCTGGCGATGATGACGTTTGATCGGTTATTCGGCACAGCCTTCTTTACGTTACAAGGACAAGGACTTGATATGCTTTGGGCGAACCTGTTCTGGATTTGGGGTCACCCTGAAGTGTATATTGTCATCCTGCCGGCTTTCGGGATTTTCTCGGATATTATTTCGACCTTTGCCCGTAAGAAGCTGTTTGGCTACAACGCGATGGTCGCTTCAATTGTTGTGATTTCCTTTTTAAGCTTCCTTGTATGGGTGCACCATTTCTTTACGATGGGGAATAGTGCAGCTGTGAACTCCTTTTTCTCAATCACAACGATGGCCATTTCGATCCCAACCGGCGTGAAAATATTTAACTGGATTTTCACGCTCCATAAAGGAAGGATTCGCTTTACCGTACCGATGCTTTGGTCCATTGGGTTTATCCCGAACTTTGTCATTGGTGGGGTAACAGGGGTCATGCTCGCGATGGCCGCAGCTGATTACCAATATCACAACACGTATTTTCTCGTGTCACATTTCCACTATGTACTCATAGCTGGAACCGTATTTGCCTGCTTTGCTGGTTTGATTTACTGGTATCCGAAAATGTTCGGGCACCGTTTAAATGAAACGATAGGTAAATGGGTATTCTGGGTTTTCATGATCGGCTTTAACGTATGTTTCTTCCCGCAGTATTTCCTAGGACTTGATGGAATGCCGCGCCGGATTTACACGTATTTAGAGTCGGACAACTGGTTCTCGCTTAATGCAATTTCGACGGCAGGTGCCTTTATGATGGCCATCGGATTTGCCCTATTTGTCTACAACATTTATTACAGCTGGCGTTATGAAAAGCGAGAAACGACGGGAGACCCTTGGGACGGTCGTTCGCTTGAATGGGCAACATCGTCTGCAGTACCACCATTTTATAACTTTGCAAAGTTACCGGAAGTCACTGATCGTGATGCCTTTTGGACGATGAAAGAGAAGGGCATTCGTCTACATGCCGATACGAATTATGAGAAAGTCCATATGCCAAGCAACACATGGCTTGGGTTTGTGATGAGCTTTATAATGTTTATTGCTAGCTTTGCCCTCGTCTTTAGCTGGTTTCCACTGGCGATCATTAGTGGCATCGGGATCTTTATTTGCATGATCCTTCGTTCGTTTGATTACGATGAGGGGTATTACGTAAGCGCAAAAGAAATTCAAGAAATCGAAAGCAAAGCGAAGGGGGCGTAGCGAGTGGCGGCACATGAAACGATAAATCCGAATCAACCTCTTGAATATCAATCAGCTGAAGGCCGCAACAATATTTTAGGCTTCTGGATCTTTCTCGGTGCTGAATTCGCTTTGTTTGCAACATTGTTTGCTTCTTATTTCGTCCTTGTGGATCGCAATGCTGATGCTGTCCGAGCAGCAGACTTGTTTGATTTGAACCTTGTGCTCATCATGACATTTTTGCTGTTAACAAGTTCGTTCACATGCGGGCTCGCGATTCACGAGATGAGAGCCGGGCGAATGAACCGGATGTTCGTCTGGATTGGCTGGACTCTCCTTTTAGGTCTTGGCTTCGTCGGCTTTGAGATCTACGAATTTGTCCATTATGCCCATGAAGGAGCAACACTATCAGCAAGTGCCCATTGGTCTGCGTTTTTCCTTCTCCTCGGGACACACGGCTTGCACGTATCCATTGGAATTGGCTGGATTGTGCTTCTCGTCATTCAAATGAAAAAGCGCGGATTAACGCCACGAACAACATCGAAGTTTTTTATCGCAAGCCTTTATTGGCACTTTTTAGATGTCGTTTGGATTATGATTTTCACAGGCGTATACTTGCTTGGAATGGAGTGGATGTAAATGGCACATGAAAAAGAAACAACGGCCACTCACCGTCACAGCTTTCCTTGGATGCACGTTGTTGGCTTTGCCCTTTCGATTATTTTTACGCTTTTGGCCGTATGGGTTATGAGTCAGACGCATTGGTCATGGAATGTTCGTGTGATCGTCATTTTCATCTTTGCCTTCATCCAAATGACGGTCCAGCTTCATATGTTCATGCATATGGGGGAAGGGAAGTCAGGAACCGTACAGATCGGTCATACGTGGTTTGCCATCGCCATTGCGGTTATTATTGTCGTTGGCTCTTATCTCGTATTAACGACAGGCCACCTTCATACCGATCATGAAAATCACTTGGATCATGGAGGTCATGAAAATCACATGAACCACGGGGAGCACGAAGATCACGAAGATCACTCAGGACACTAAATGAAATGACCTCGGTATTAGCCGAGGTCATTTTTTCTATAAACCCTAGTCCATTGATTCCGTGAATGTGCGAGATTTTGGACGAATGTGCGGATATGCATACAATACAAGAGCCGCAAAATGGGCAATAATAACGTTTACAAAAAAGGCCGTAAGAAAAACGGAGTGATGAAGGTCAAATAAAAACCCTTCAAACATGTGACTTAAAGCCAACACCCACATGATAATAATAAACGGGATACTCGTTAACGCTATTTTTCGATGTTCAAGCCACAAAAATAATGGTGTGGCGCTTGCAACTAGCATATAAGCAAAAAACAAATCCATAGACAACCACTCCTTTCAGGCTTGAGCATACAAACAAATTGTGTCTAGATTGTGTCTTTAGCTAACTGTATCTTATCACAAATTTGTCACAATTGAAAGCGTTTACTGAAAATGAGGCTGATGCTTATCACTCTCATGAAGTCATAAAAAAGAAGGAGAGACACGTGAACTATCCCATACGAAAGTGTTGCTTGCTTCGATTTGTGTCCAAGACGTTTGTCATATTTTGAAAAAATACGTAAAATTCATAGGTTTATTGCCCAACGATAAATTTCTGTTTACACTTTAAGAATGCTGCACTTCTATAAAAAGAAGAAAGGATTAGAAACAATCGCTTTAACCTCTAATGATTCTATTACATAAAGGAGAAGAGAACTTTGTTTCAATGGAAAAATCTTTTTAAAGGAATGGCGATGGGAATTAGCGATCTTGTTCCCGGAGTCAGTGGCGGAACGATTGCATTAATTCTCGGAATTTATCAATCTCTAATCACCGCCATTAATGGTTTAACAACAAAACAATGTAAAAAGCATGTCATGTTTTTAATTCCACTTGTGATTGGAATCGGTTTAGCCCTGCTGACTGTTAGCCATATTATTAGTTGGTTGCTGAACGAATACCCTCAGCCGACGTTATTCTTTTTTATCGGCTTAATCATTGGAATCGTGCCGACCTTGTTAAAGGACATTAACTTTATACAATCATTTACCCCTATTCATTATGGGGTGCTACTTCTCGGTGCGATCATTGTTGGTGCTACAACCCTTCTAAAGGACAGCTCGCCTACCACCATTATGGACCAGCTTGCTATAGGGGATTATATCCTGTTGTTTTTTGCCGGTTGGCTAGCGAGCACTGCGATGATTTTACCAGGGGTCAGCGGATCGTTCATTTTTTTACTCTTAGGGGTTTATCCAACAGTTATTCAAGCTCTATCTACCTTTAACTTAGCTGTTCTATTCACCGTTGGAATCGGAATTATTCTCGGACTTGGGATTACGAGCCGGCTTATTTCCTACCTGTTTGTACAGTACAAAACAGCCACATACGCGCTTATGATTGGTTTTATCGCTGGGTCTGTCTTTGTCATCTATCCTGGGATGGCTGGGGACTTTTTTCTTATCTCACTTAGCGTGATTGCTTTTGCTCTCGGCGGAGGAACAGCGTATATGCTGCATATATATAAGAATAAGCAAGCAGGGGCGAATGGATAGGGTGAAGAATAAGAGTGGGGATGAAATATGAAGCGACAAGCGAGTGTTTGTTGAAACAATCAATCCTACAAAATAAGAGTGGCACTTACTTGGAAGTGCGACTCTTATTAGCTGTGTTATTTTCCAGCCCTTTTTTTATAATCAAGAATTTAGGGATGTATATGATCAAACGAACGAATAAGCAGATTAAAAAGATACATGTTATTAAAATAGATATAATTGGATATCTGTTCAGAAAATAGCCTAAAAAGGGGGTTGACTACAAAAAAAATTCATTATACGATTTAAATCGTAATGATTACAATTTTCATTTGGTTAAATCATTCGATTTTTGAAAAAGAAAAGGAGGTAATATGGAAGCTTGACAGTACCCAACCTCATCGTCTACTTCACTTAAAAGCAGCAAATCAAATTATTATCGTTTTTCGTCTGATGATACGCTTAAAAATGAAAAGAAAAGGGTCGTTGTGATGAAACAAGGAATCGAGTTTATAAAATTTAATCCAACACAAAATATGACCATTCTTGTAGAAACGAATGATCCCATTGGGGAATATAAGCACATCGCGGAAAAAATTATGTCATACGACAGCGTATACGCTGAACAAGTTGGATTTATTGAAAAGCCCTTAAATCGACAAGCTGCTGCACATCTAGAGATGGCTGGAGGTGAGTTTTGTGGTAATGCATGCATGGCATTAGCAGCATTAATTGCATCTGAGAAAGGACTAAAACCAACCGAATTGATGGAAATAGTATTAGAAGTTTCGGGTACTGACAACTTAGTCATGTGCCAAGTGGAAAGAACTTTAGACGAATTTCATTGTCAAGTGACGATGCCGCTACCTAAACAAATCGAACAAAAGATCGTCAAGTATGATGGTAGCGAGATGAACCTGATTATCGTGAGGTATCAAGAGTTTATACATATTGTCATCGAGGTCGACGATTTTAATAAGATAGTGAGGGAAAAAGCCCAGTCATTAGCAAAATTACTAGGAGTAACTCTAGGTACCAACTTGATCGGAATCTTATTGTATAAATCAAACACCAATGAATTGGCTCCTCTCATTTTTGTTCCAGATCTGGACAGTATGATATGGGAAAGAGGCTGCGGATCAGGTACAGCCTCATTAGGAGCTTATCTAGCGTGGAAGAACAAAAAAGAAATTGTAGCAAAAATAAAGCAACCCGGTGGCACGATTCAAGTAATCGCTACGTGTGAGGAAGAAAAGTTAACAAGTTTAAAAATTGAAGGTTCCGTCGGTATAGTAGCACGAGGTAAGGCGTTTATAGATGTTTAATCATCACATAAAAAGGGAGGCATCAATGGTTGCTTTAAAAACTTTTCAAAAAGATTTACGTGAGTTTTTAGACAAATTTGATGCTTTAGCCACAAGCTATGATCATACAACCAATCATTGTTCGGAATTAGAGAGTTTAATCGATGATTACTCTAAGTTTATTACTAACGAGAGAAACAAAGAAATTTGGGGACAATTAGAGTTAGCTAAATCAAGTGAGTTTCAACAACTATTGCTAGATTTGAGAAAAAAATCGGCACTGTGTGTCTCGATTATGGAAAAATATCGTGCCTTGAAGCTACTGAATGGAAATGATGGAATGACAGATTATTTCAAAAACATTGAGTCATGTATCATAAACGAATTCGGTCATTTTCGTGTTTGTTCCGAGTCAAAAGTCTTATTAATAGGATCAGGTGCATTTCCGATGACACCACTATTAATCGCGAAACAAACGGGGGCAGAGGTTGTTGGCATCGATATTGATGATGAGGCCATTACGCTTGGATTAAATGTCCTAGAAAGGTTAGGACGAGATTTGAAAATTCGACTCGAAAATACATTAGTAGAAGACCTTGATTTCACGAAAGAAGCAACCCATATTATTTTTAGTTCAACCGTCGAGAGAAAATTCGAAATACTAGATCAATTGCATGCACGGACGAATGAAGATCTAGTGGTAGCTATGAGATATGGCAATCAGTTGAAATCTTTATTTAATTATTCATTGAAAGAAGTGGATCAGCGGAAGTGGAAAATGGTTGAAAATATCTCAAGACCGCGGCATGTGTTTGATATTGCGTTGTATACAAAGGCATAATTGAGCGCTTGTCAGTATAAAATGGAGGGCTTATATGAGTGAGATGAAGCGAGTCTTATTGTTAGGAACTGGTCCAACATCCATCCAACTGGCGGTAACGTTAAAACATCACTTGAATTGTTATATTGGAATTGCGGGAAGAGAGTCTGTTCGTTCGGAAAGCTTTTTTGAGGCAGTAAATCAAAGTGATCAGCTTATTCACGTCAGCGTTCAAAACGAGATGCATCGAGCGATGGAAGGAACATGCTTCATTGATCAAGTGATAAAAAAGTATGAAACCATTGAAGATGAATGGGACACCCTTATTTTTTCCGTTACCACAGATGCCTATAAGGAAGTGCTAAAACAAATAGATGATGAACTCTTAAAGCGCGTAAAATACATCGTTTTAATTTCTCCAACCTTTGGCTCCAATGGTTTAATCAGCCATTATATGAACAAGCTGAATCCGGATGCAGAAGTTATTAGTTTTTCGACCTACCTTGGTGATACCCGGTGGATGCACGATAGACCGTCTAATCATGTTTTGACAACAGCGATCAAGAAAAAAATCTATATTGGCTCTAACCATGTTTCATCTAAGAATGTACACAAGCTCTGTGAAGTATTTAAACAAATCGGTATTAACGTGCAAGTCATGGAATCTCCATTTGAGGCAGAGACAAGAAATATTTCTCTCTATGTTCACCCTCCGTTGTTTATGAACGATTTTTCATTAAATGCCATATTTGGATCGTTCAGTGCAAAGAAATATGTATATAAAATGTATCCAGAAGGACCCATTACCCAATATTTAATTCGCGACATGTTGGCCCATTGGAAAGAGATAATGGACATCATAGGAAAGATCAATATCAAAAAGATTAATTTACTTCAATTTATGACCGATGATAATTATCCCGTAAGAATTGAAAGTTTATCACGTCATGATATTGAAAACTTCAACCATTTTACGACGATCCATCAAGAGTATTTATTGTATATTCGTTATACCTCACTGTTGATTGATCCGTTCTCAGAACCAGATGAACATGGGCACTATTTTGATTTTTCGGCGGTACCTTTTAGAAAAATTTTTATTAACAAGGAAGGCCATTTAGATATTCCGAGAATGCCTAAGGAAGACTATTACCGTATAAAAATCATTCAAGGGATTGCTAACTACTTAAGTGTGCCTTGTCCAACGATTGATCAATTCATTACAACATACGAGAAGGCAATTAAACAGATCGCTCAATCTCATAAAGATAAAAAATTATCTCAAGCATTTGTCGTGCAAAGTTTTGATGAAGATTTGCAAATGATATGTAGCGAAATAGGAAAGAGAGTAAAAGCAAGACAGTAAAAATACATGAATCCAAACGACAGTATCGACTTAAACCTACTGGCGAAGTGGAAATAGTATTAGGGGGAAATCGCGTGAAAAAAAGTAGACTACTTGTTCATTTCTTTATCCTTTTCGTTTCGATAGGACTATTGGTAGGATGTAGCAACGAAGCTACTCAAACAGATTCAACACCTAGCATGGATGAACTGATTTATGCAACGACCAAAGATATTGACGATATGAATCCTCATTTATACGCAGGCTCTATGCCCGCGCAAGGGATGGTGTACGAATCACTGGTTGAAAATACAGAAGAAGGAATCCAGCCTTTGCTTGCTGAATCATGGGAGATTTCAGATGATGGAAAGGTATATACGTTTCATTTGAGAGAAGATGTGGAATTCCATGACGGGGAACCCTTTAACGCAGATGCAGTGAAGAAAAATATTGAGGCCGTACAAAGGAACGTCGACCTGCATTCTTGGATTAAATTGTCACAAAAAATCGTAGAATGCAATGTAATAGATGAATATACGGTGGAATTAGTCCTTTCGGAAGCCTATTATCCAACATTAGTTGAATTATCCATGACGAGACCGTACGTATTTCTGTCCCCAAACGATTTTACTAATGAGGAGACCAAAGATGGGGTGAATGGCTACCACGGGACAGGCCCATATATTCTTACAGAACATGTGAAAGATAATTATGCAACGTTTGAAGCTAATGAAAACTATTGGGGAGGTGAGCCTAGCATTAAAAAAATCACTGCCAAAGTGCTTCCAGCTGGAGAAACGACCTTTTTGGCCCTACAAAAAGGAGAAGTGAATTTCATTTTCACTGATGATCGTGGTACAGACAGTATTGATGTTGAGGCCATGAATCAATTAATAGATACAGGCGAGTATCAGCTCGTGAGAAGTGAAGCAATGAATACGAAAATAATTGCCGCTAATAGTAGCAATGCGGAGAGCCCGGTAAGTGAAACTGCTGTACGCGAAGCTATTTGGCATGCCATTGATAGGGAAACCATTGCTAATGATATTTTAGCTGGAACAGAAACAGTAGCGGATACATTGTTTTCACATAACATCCATTATGCAAATGTAGAGCTAAAAGACCGAGGCTATGATATAGAAACGGCAGAAGCGATACTCGAACAAGCCGGCTGGACACTTGAAAATGAGAGGAATGCTAGGACGAAAGACGGTATCCCTTTGGCGATGAATCTTTATTATGACAGCAATTCTTCTTCTCAAAAAACACAGGCAGAATTTATCCAGGCATCGTTAAGAGAGATCGGGATTCAGCTAGAGATCATTGGCGAAGAATCCACGTCAATCGCTAATAGAAGGGCAACCGGCGACTATGATTTATTGTTCAATCAAACCTGGGGATTAGCGTATGATCCACAAAGTACGATTGCTGCTTTTACATCTGAGTCTTCTTACTTGCATACGACAAGCGGCATTAACAATGCAGATGAGCTTTACAAAAAGATTGAAGAAGTTATGATCTCTACTGATGAAGACACGCGAGCATCATTATACGCTGATATTTTGACAATCGTCCATGATGAAGCCGTCTTTATTCCCATTTCAAATGGTAGTGTCACCGTCGTAGCTCCCCATAATTTAAACGGTATTTCCTTTAAGCAAACACAATTTGAGCTACCGTTTGAGTTCATGTACTTTGAATAGAACGATAAATAAAAAGGGGCTTTCCCCTTTTTATTTACGAGAAATCAAAGAGGGACACTACCTAAGTCCCTCTTTGATTTCTCGAAGGACATTATCAAGTGATCATTAATAGATTCAGTCGGTCTTTACTATATTTTCGTGGACGTGGACAGAGCGTGCACTATCACTTGATTCTATGAAAGGAGCATTCCATGGGAAGCTATGTCATGAAAAGACTCTTCTCCGTCATCCCGTTGCTTTTCATCATTTCTTTTTTAACGTTTGTTTTTATTAATCTTTCTCCTCTAGATCCAGCTGAAGTCGTATTGCAAGCACAAGGAGTTCCAACTATAACAGATGAGTTAATTGCTCAAACTAAGCAAGAACTGGGGCTTGATCAGCCTTTTCTTATCCAATACTTCCATTGGCTCCTAGCCTGCCTTCAACTAGACTTTGGACATTCATATGTCACGAAAGAACCTGTTTCGGCAATAATCGGTCCAGCTTTTTTTAACACATTGAAACTAACATTGGTTTCGTCGATCGTCATAATCGTTCTGTCCATCCTATTAGGTGTGATCTGCGCGATGAAAGAAGGGAAAGCAATCGATAAATCAATCAGAGGGTTCTCTTTTTTGCTTATGGGAATACCATCCTACTTGCTTGCCTCTTTCATGATTTGGTATTTTTCTGTCAAATTAGATTTACTGCCAACCAGTGGGCTCGATTCCTATCAAAGCTATATACTACCCGTTACGGTCATTACGGCCAGCTACGTGGGCATTTATTTTAGAACCGTTAGAAACTCAATGCTAAGTCACTTAAACGAGGACTTCGTATTATATGGAAGAGCATGCGGCATATCGGAAAAAAAAGTGACGATTCATATTTTGAGAAATTCATTACAAGTGGCCATTTCAATCTTTTGTATGGGGATACCTACGATATTAGGCGGAACAGTTGTAGTTGAAAATGTTTTTGCGTGGCCAGGCTTAGGGAGTTTAAGCGTTAAATCCATTTTAAACAGGGACTTCCCAATTATACAAGCATACGTTCTCATCTTAGCCGTATCCTTTGTCTTCTTCAATACCTTTTCCGATATCATAAACGCTGCGATGAATCCTAAACAAAGGAAGAGTATGTAAAATGAGGCTATTAAAAAATTTAATGAGAGATAAGGTGGCTACACTCTCCTTATCCGTGATTGTGATTACGATTGTAGTTGGTCTTTTTGCTCCTGTATTTGCGCCTCACCCTCCTAATGAAGTCCATATGGAACTAAGATACGCCTCACCTTCCTGGGAGTACCTACTAGGAAATGATCACCTCGGAAGGTGTATTTTATCTAGGTTAATTTACGGCATTCGCCCGAGTGTATTATCGGTTTTAGTGGCATTATTCCTAACGGTTCTGATTGGGCTCGTTCTAGGATTTATCGCAGGCTACTTTAGAGGGAAAGTTGATGCTGTCATAATGAGAATTTGTGACATTATGCTTTCTTTCCCCGGCTACGTCATGCCATTGGCCTTTATTGGTATTTTCGGTGTCGGTCTTGAGAATATTTTGATCGCCTTTATTTTAATGAAATGGGCTTGGTTTGCTCGTGCAATTAGAACATCTGTTATGCAATATTCTCAAGTAGACTATGTGAAATTTGCCAAAGCATCAGGGATTCATGATCTAAAAATTATTTATAAACACCTCGTTCCCGTTACATTTGCTGATGTAGCTGTGATTTCAAGTGGCTCTATCAGTTCCATGATATTACAAATATCAGGTTTTTCATTCCTAGGTTTAGGTATACAAGCTCCCCACGCGGAATGGGGCATGATGCTAAACGAAGCAAGGAATGTCATGTTCTCCAGGCCGGAATTAATGTTAGCTCCCGGGCTAGCAATTATTATAGTGGTTGCTACCTTTAACTTTTTATCAGATGCCTTACAAGTTGCTTTAGATCCAAAACTATTAACCTCTAAACAATATCGTCGAGAAAGAGAGGGGATACACAATGAACCTGTTAGAAGTTGAAAATTTAAACGTCTGGGATCAGCACACGAATCAAGTGATTATTCATAATAGCTCATTCCAACTTAAGCAACAAAGCTGTCTCGCCATAGTAGGAGAAAGTGGTAGCGGTAAGTCTGTAACATGCCGATCGATCATGAGATTGAATAAACCATCAATACGCCAATCAGGAAACATTCTATTTAAAGGAGAGAATCTACACCACCTGTCTGAAAAAGAAATGAGGAGCAAAAGAGGGAAAAACATTTGCATGGTCCTGCAAAACGGAATGCGGGCCTTTGACCCCACTTGTGTCATCGGCATTCATTTAAAGGAGACCCTTTCTCAACATACCGTCTGGAACAATAAAGAAATCGAAGAAAAAATGGCCTTTGCCATGGAGAGTGTCATGTTAAAAAATCCAATAGAGATCATGAATAAGTATCCTCACCAGCTATCAGGTGGCATGCTGCAACGCATCATGATCGCCTTAGCCTTAGTATTAGAGCCAGACATCATTATCGCAGATGAACCAACCACAGCACTAGATACGATCTCCCAATTTGAAGTCGTTGAACAATTGATTCAATTACGAGAAAGAGTTGAGTCCTCAATTCTTTTTGTGTCTCACGATTTAGGAGTGGTCAAAAGAATCGCAGATGATGTTTTAGTGATGAAGGATGGAGAGATCGTTGAGAGAGGCACCACCCAAACCATTTTTTCAGACCCTCAGCAGGATTATACAAAATATCTCGTATCTACGAGACAAGCTTTAGGGGATCATTTTAAAAGAGTCATGGAGGGAGGAGCAATCATTGCTAGTAGTTAAGGGGGTCGAGAAATCGTACACAAAAGGTGGCTTCTTTTCTAAAGAGAAACAAAAAATCCTAAACCATATTAGCTTTGAATGCAGGCATGGCGAATGTCTCGGAATCATTGGTGAAAGCGGAAGTGGAAAATCAACGTTGGGACGTCTGCTATTAGGAATTGAAAAGCCCGATCGTGGACATATTTACTTTGAAGGAAATAAGGTTGAGGAACGAAGTGTGAGGTCAGGAAACATAAGCGCTGTATTCCAAGATTATACTTCCTCCATCAATCCATTTTTTACAGTTGAAACCGCCATTATGGAACCTCTAAAAGGGAAAAAAGCAGCGAAAAGCAAGGTTGATTATCTTTTAAAGCAAGTTGGATTACATCCGTCCTATAAAAAGAAATATCCGCATGAGTTATCAGGTGGTGAGGTTCAGAGGGTATGTATTGCACGGGCGATTTCAACAGAACCGAAATGTATTGTATTAGATGAAGCGATTAGTTCTTTAGATGTATCTATTCAAACTCAAGTGCTTGATTTATTAATAGAACTTAAACGAATCTACCAGATGAGTTATCTATTTATCACCCATGATATTCAAGCTGCTGCTTACATTTGTGATCGAATCATGATTTTTAGACACGGTCAAATTGAGGAGATTGTCCCTACAGAGCAGTTAATCGACGTTCAGTCCGCTTATGCAAGGAAATTATTGAAGAAGGTCATTACATTTTAATGAGGAATAGAGATTCGGAGGAAAAGTCATGTTGAGTGGAGCTTTATCTTGGCCCTTTCTACGTTTGTATCTACTGGTACTTCTTTATTTTAGTGCCAATTCTATCTTAAATGTGATCATTCCTTTACAGAGTGGAACTTTAGGGGCAAGTAATACAACCATAGGGATTATCATGGGCGCATATTTATTTACTACGATGTTCTTTCGACCGTGGGCAGGCCAGATCATCCAAAAGCACGGTCCCATAAAAGTGTTACGCATTATTCTTATGATCAATGGTGTAGCCTTAATCCTCTATACGTTCACAGGATTAGGGGGGTATTTGGCAGCTCGTATGCTACAAGGGGTATCGACCGCTTTTTTTTCGATGGCCTTACAGATCGGTATTATTGACGCACTGCCAGAGAAGGATCGTTCTCAAGGCATTTCCCTTTATTCTTTATTCTCATATATCCCAGGGATCATTGGCCCCATGCTAGCCCTTGGAATTTGGCAAACAGATGATATGAGTTATTTCACTTTTGTGATGATTGCAATTGCCGCCTCAACGATATTATTTGGCTATAGTGCAAAAATGGATAATGATCAGTCTGCCGCAAACCATATCAAACAAAGAGAAAATATTTTCAAATCATTTAATCAATTGGTGAAAAATCCATTTTTATTTAAATGCAGCGTGTTGATGTTAGTAGCCTCTATTATTTTTGGAGCGGTTACGACCTTTATCCCTCTATACGCGGTCCAGTTGGAGGACGGCAATGCGGGAATATATCTTATGATTATGGCAGCTACTGTAGTCTTTGCTCGCTTTACATTAAGAAAAAAAATTCCTTCAGACGGAAAATGGCATTCAACGTTTATGATGGGAACAATGTTCCTTTTGGCAATTGGAACACAGTGTGTAAGTTTTTCAATAACGGGGGGAGTAGCCTTTTTCTATTTAGGTGCAATTTTTATAGGAATCGCTCAAGCCATTATATATCCAACCTTAACAACCTATTTGACTTTTGTCTTGCCTCAGACGAATCGGAATGTGTTGATTGGATTATTTATCGCCATGGCTGATTTAGGTGTTTCACTAGGAGGGGTGATTATGGGGCCAGTCGCTGATCTTTTCTCCTATTCTAGTATGTATATGGTTTGTTCTGTTTTAGGAGCAGCGATGGTTCTCTTTGCGCATGATCGAAGAAACCATTTTATTCGATGATTTAGGAATTTTTCAATTACATCATTTCCCGCCCCAACGCTATCCACACGTACTTCTAAAGCCTAAAACAGCTCGATACGGAGCGGTTTTTTCATACAGATTATAGATATTTTTTACAAATTTACACGAAAGTAATTCTTTCCAATAATGAAAAAACATGATTAAATGGAAAAGAAGGCCATCAACCTTCTAAAAAAATTTGATCGAGTGATGGAGGTACTTGATGAAAACGAAAACGGGGAAAAAAATCACAGCATTATTCTTAGTCTTTATGTTGCTTTGCAGCGTACTGCAACCATTTGGAGCTTACGCAAACGCGCTAGGTTCCATAGACACAGCAACACCGATTACGAAGGGACAAGAGTACCAATTAACCTTTGAAGAAGAAGAACAGGTTCATTGGTACAAGATCGATTCGATCGAAGAGGATGCAAAGGATGATTCTCATTATCAAATTCAATTAACGAGCGAGAATGAAATGAATATTTCTGTCTATCCTAGTCTCGACCGAGCGAAGAGCGATGATACCTATAGCTCGTACAAAAGCTATTCTATGCTCGGGGAGACAGGGAAAATTAATTTTCCTCTTGCATGGACAGGCCCCTATTATATCAAAGTAGAGTACTATGGATCAGATGAAGAGTGGGAGGAAGAAGGTGAAGAGGAATCTCCTACGACCGCCGATTATACGCTGTCATTTGAAGGAATCAAGTTACCCCCTTCGACTGGAATGGAAGAAGAAGATTGCCCGGTGGAGTTAAGTGCTTCACAAAAAGAATCTGGTAAAGAACTATTAAAAAGCTTGCGGACAATTAGAGATCAAGTGTTTTCACAAACGGAACAAGGAAAAGAATTTACTTCTTTGTATTACAAAGCAGCTCCGTTCATCGTGTCAAAAATAGCATTTGATCAAAAATTAAAAGATCAAGTCTATCAAGATTTAGTCACATTAACCCCACTTTTCAAGGAACTGTTAGATAACGGGGCTAATAGCACGTATAAGATCACGAAAAAAGATCAAGACGCGATTCTCAGACTGTATGAACTAGGGGCTGATTCCGTTCCTCATTCCTTACGTGCAGAGATGGAAAAGATCAATCAACAAGTAAACTTGCAAAAAATCGAAGGATTACGTTTAGCCACTGTGTTAGATAAGGCAGGAATGGCACCTGATACGGCATCCACGTCGAATAAAGTCATTGTCAAGTTAAAAGAAGGAAAAAGCGTTAGCGCACTTGAAGCGAAAGCTGAAGATGTAAACGATGAAGCTACCATTTCTCCATTTGAAGATCAAGACCCTTTATTTGAGGACATGTATATTGTCGAACTAGGAGATGAACAAGAGGTCAGCATTTCCTCTCAGGAACTGGATATGACAGTTGATCAACTTGAAAACTTACCAGAAGTTGAATATGCAGAACCTGTCCAAGAGTACGTAGCGTTATCAGCTGACATCCACTATTCCGATCAATGGTCTCTTGAGAATGAAGGAGGCAATCTCGGAGAAGCAGGCGCAGATATTAAATATGCCCCTTTGCAAGAACTAGTAAAAGAGAAAAACTTACCAAACACGTTAATCGCTGTTATCGACACAGGGGTTGATAGCAGATTAGCAGATTTAGAGAATCAAGTTCGCACCGATCTAGGGTACAATTTTATTGGCCGTAATACGAACGCTTTAGACGACAATGGACATGGAACACATGTCGCTGGCATTATTGCCGCCGAATCCAACAATCATTATTCAATGACAGGTATCAATCATGCCGCTGAAATTATCCCGATCAAAGTGCTTGATGGGGGAGGAAGTGGCGATACAGAGTCGATTGCATCAGGAATTAAATACGCAGCAGATCAAGGGGCTGACGTTATCAACTTAAGCCTTGGGGGATCTTATAGCCGCGTAATTGAAGCATCCTTAAAATATGCCTCAGAAAAGGGTGTAACGATCGTAGCCGCTAGCGGAAATGAATACTCACCGTATCTGTCTTATCCAGCTTCTTCCCGATATGTCATCTCAGTTGGAGCTACGAATCGTTCTGACATCGTTTCCGATTATTCCAACTATGGGAAAGGGCTTGATTTAGTAGCACCAGGAACAGACATTCCTAGTCTCCTACCAAACGGAAACGTGACCTATTTTGATGGAACGTCCATGGCTGCACCACACGTGGCAGCTGTTGCAGGGCTACTGTTATCGCAAAATGCAAAGCTTAGCTCTGAAGATATCCAGAAAATCTTAACAGAGACAACGGATTACATCGCCTTTGAAGAGTTGGATAACGAGGAAGACTACTATTTTTATTATGACGATGAAGAAGAACCAGTATTATTACCAGGCTATGACGAAGCATCAGGCTGGGGAAGATTAAATGCACACAGTGCGGTCAGCGCCGTCGATTTGAATGTAAAAGTCAATCGTTTACTTGATAACCAAAACGTTGTAACAGGCTCCGCCAAAAAAGGGACAACAATCGAAGTGACAAACGGCAGTGAAACACTTGGTAGCGGACCTGTAGATGCTAACGGTAAATTCAAGGTTAAAATCCCAGTACAACCTGCCAATCAAGTCCTTTACGTTAAAGCTTCACAAGGTGCAGCAAAGGCTTCGATTCGAATCGCAGTGGAAGAAGGGAAAAAACCAAAAGCACCGAAAGTCAACACGGTTAGTAACAAAGATACGCATGTTACAGGGACAACCGAGCCGAATCTTACTGTGAATGTGAAAGATAAAAACAAAAAAGTGATTGCGACCGGTAAAGCGGATAAGAACGGCGCGTTTAAAGTTAAAATCAATAAGCAGAAAGAAAATACAACCTTATATGTGACAGCTATGGACTTAGGAAACAAGGAAAGCAAAGCTGTCAAAATAAAAGTAATCGACAAGATCCCGCCAAAAGCACCAAAGGTTAATTCGATTAGTGATCGCACGACAACCGTTAAAGGGGAAACAGAACCAAATGCAACCGTAACAATTAAAAAGAACGGCAAAAAACTCGCGTCAGGCAAAGCCGACAAAAATGGAAAGTTTAGCATCAAAATTTCCAAACAAAAGGCTGGAACGAAGCTCTCCATTACAGCTAAGGATAAGGCAGGGAACGTCAGCAAAGCGACGACGAAAACAGTTAAAGACAAAACACCTCCTAAAAAGCCGACTGTGAATAAAGTCACGAGTCGTGATACAAAAGTGACCGGAAAAACGGAAGCGAACGCAACTGTTACCATTAAACGCGACGGAAAAACGCTCGCCTCTGGCAAAGCCGACAAAAATGGAAAGTTCAGCATCAAAATTTCCAAGCAAAAAAAGGGAACCAAGCTATCCGTTACAGCGAAGGACAAGGCAGGAAACACAAGTAAAGCAACGAAAGTGACCGTCCAATAATAGACTATACGTAAAGAGGGTGTCGATTGACATCCTCTTTAGTTATCCCGAAAGCTTTAGATTCCAAACCAATGCAGTGGAAGTGGGGGATTTGTGAAACTGAAAGACTAAAGTAGCCAATCGGATCGTAATTGTTGCTTATTAACGTAAATGAAATAAACATAAATACTTATGAATAATTTGGTGAAAATGAGATTAGAGGTGAATATTCCTATGATAAAACGCCAGATTCTCATTTTCGCTGTTGTCGCTCTAAAGGACTGATGGCTATCGAACTTTTATATCTTAAAACCTTTGTGAAAGTCGTTCAATGCGGAAGCTATACACACGCTGCTTTAAAGTTGGGGTATGCACAATCAAGCATAACTAATCACATACAAAAACTTGAGGAACAGTACGGGGGGATTACGTTACTTGAAAGGAGAGGGAAATCCATGAAGCCAACTCCCTCTGGAGAACTCCTTTATGAATACGCGGAAAAAATCCTCTCCTTGCATCAAGAATCACATATGGCTCTGCAAAAGCAAGAAATCAAAACCATTTCAATCGGAACCATCGAAACGCTTGCCATTTACTGCCTGCCTAGGATATTAGAACAATTTAAAGAGCAATACCCCGATGTTCTTATTCGAATCATCCCTGACTGTGAGGAAAACATTATAAGAAGAGTAAACGATAAGGAAATCGACTTTGGCTTTATTCTCGATTCTCCTTGTATAGTGCCAGAGATTGAAAGTCTTTCGATTCAAAAAGAACGAATGGCAGTTGTCGTACCTTTCAATCACCTATTTGAGAATAGGGAGGCGATAACGTTGAATGATCTAGAAAATCAATCCTTGCTCTTAACTGAGAAGGGGTGTACGTATCGCGCTTTCTTACTCGAAAAATTAAAGAAACACGGCGTTCCTTACAACGTCTCAATGGAACTTAGTAGTGTGGAAACAATAAAAAAAGCAGTACAAAACGAATGGGGAATTGGCTTCTTACCAGATTTTACAATAGCGCATGATGATCCCGTAAAAGCGATTCATTTTGCCAATGAAGAGTTTGATTTCTATCGTCAATTGATCTATAAGAAGGAAAAAACGAATCAAAAAGTATTCAACTTATTTATTTCTTTGTTTAATGAGTAAACCTAAGAGTTTATAAAAACACCAGCGTTACATCGTGTTACGCTGGCGTTCTCGTTAATTTTGAATATATTTTGAAAAAACATCACCGAAATCTTTTCTTGTGTTTTCATTATACGTTGTATCGAGCCAATCAAAGGCGAATTTCGTTGCTTTTTCAAATTCTTCGGAAATCGTCCCATCATGGAAGCGGTTATCCGTGAACAATTCTTTTGAATAGGTTAAACCACTTTTGGCATAGTCCTTCCGCCGATCTTGTTCAATTTGAATATGAGAAATGGCGACTAACGATTTATACAGGTCTGCAATTGCTTCTCCTTCTCTACGATCAATATCAACAGAAAAAGCTTTTTCTCCAATAGTAAATTTGATTTCTAAATCTAAATCAATCGTACCTGCCGTTTCAATCATAATGTTTCGAATAGGGAACAAGTAATAGTCATAACGATATATGTTTCGCTTACTGCTTGTCGCTTTTGCTCCATCAAGGTGAATGAGGGAACGATTGGTAAAGCAATATTCATCGGTTTTTGATTTGATGAGAAAATGAATGTTTTCTCCGTCCTCATGCAAGACATAGTCATCTGATTCCGTTTTGTCAAAATCCTCCGGACGAATAATCTTACCGATATCACTAATCCCAAGAGCATCGCTGGCAATTTTTTTAAACATGTCCACACCCCCTTCTATTATCCTATTTGTTCCATTTCGAATTTACCATAAAAATATAATAAATAAAAGATGAAAGCTGATAGAATGTAGATAAAATCTCCGTTTTTTTGCCTAATCATAAAAAGGGGGACGGTATCTGAATCGAAAAAAATCTTGGTCTCTCTGAAGTAAGATGGTAAAGTCGACAGTGTAAGGGTTAAAGTTCCTTAAATCCTGGGGTTGTTTTTTGTATATCATAGTATAATAAGAAAAAGGTTTGTTGTTACTTCCGACGTGTGTGGGAGGCTTTGTGGCATGGGAAAATCGTATTTTATTTGGCTTGCAGTCCATTTTGTTATCTGGGTATTTGTTCTTTTACATATAGAACCAAGCATACACAATAGTCAATTGGCGAGCATTTGTCTGTTTTTTATCATTTTATTTATCCTCCCCCTCTTTAAACGAAAGCCATGGATCCAAGCAGCATTGTTTAGTATTCAAGCATTGACTACCCTCATCTTTTTTTTATCCTACTGACAATGGATTAAACCTTTATGCTCTCCTCGTACATGGGTTAATTATAGCGGAAGCAGTTTTTTACCTATCTCATTGGCAAAGCTTCGTTGTGATGGGCGTTCAGCTTGGTAGCGCAGCATGGATCATGATACACGCGATCCTTCCGACTTCCGCGTTCACTTTCTCCGTGCTTTTTTATCTATTAGTCGCGATTGCAATGTTGTACCATCAATCCATACATAGACGCGGACTCGAGAGTGAGAAAAAGAAAGATGCTTTATTAGATGAATATCGAAAGATGAAAAGGCAACTCTTAACGGAAGAGGAGCAGGCAAGACAGGATGAACGGATGTTGATCGGTCATGAAATCCATGATTCAGTCGGTCATAAACTTACAGCACTCGTCATGCAACTTGAGGCTTTCCGTCTGACAGCAGCAGAGCAAGATAAAGAAACAATCGAAAGCTTGAAAGTACTAGCTGAACGAAGTCTAGAGGAAACGAGACGGGCGGTCAAATCTTTTAAGCACAAAGAAGTAGGCGGCTTGCAAGGAGTTATCCGTTTAATCCGAAAGTTAGAAATGGAGAGCTTTATGAACATCCATTTCTCTGTCAAGCATGGGGCGTTTGCTGCACCATTAACTGGGGAACAGTCCTTTGCTATTTATCGTGCGATTCAAGAAGCGTTGACGAATATTATGAAACATAGCTCGACACGGGAAGCGCAAGTCTTATTTGAATCGCCTGGCGGGAGCGTTTTTCGTTTTGAAGTCCTAAACGCGGCCCCTCCCAATCCTTTTTTTCAAGAGGGCTATGGATTGAAAGGGATGAGAGAACGATTAGAAAAAGTGGGCGGTTCACTGGATATCGTTCAAAATGAACGCCAATTTATCGTAACAGGGAGCATACGATTATTTGAACGGAGAGGATCATATGATCAAGGTATTATTAGCGGAAGATCAAGTAATGGTTCGCCAAGGCTTGAAGGTCATGATCGAGACAGATGAGGATATTTTCGTAACGGGAGAAGCAACGAACGGTAAAGAAGCGATCCGTTTATGTGAAAGCCAACGTTTCGATGTCGCCGTTTTGGATATTCGCATGCCTGAAATGGATGGAATTGAAGCGGCCAAGGTTTTACGTTCACGCTTTCCCGAGATGAAAATTCTCATGCTCACCACTTTTGATGATCACCAATATGTAATGGAAGCTCTAAAACTAGGAGTTAGTGGCTATATGCTGAAAGATGGAGATACAGAATCCCTCATTCGTTCGATTAAAAGTGCGCTGAACGGCGGCCTCTCGTTGGAGGATCAGGTTGCAGCAAAAGTGATGCCCGTGTTGCTACAACATGAAGAGGCCATCCCAATCGATCCTACCTTAACCCCGAGGGAAATTGCGATCTTAAAATGTATTGGCGAAGGTCTGAATAATAAGGAAGTAGCCGAACGGCTAGGCTTATCTGTGGGAACAGTCAAAAATCAGACGAGTCAGATTTTAGATAAACTAGCCTTAAGGGATCGAACCCAACTGGCGATCTATGCGATTCGTCATCGGCTCGTATGATGATAAGAAAAAGTGACAAAAGTAATAGATGTTAGACCTTCGAGTGACCAGAGTCAGTAGCGGCTTTGGTTTTTCTGTTTTAAGATGCAATTACACAACAGAGGGAAAGGGGAAAAAAGGATGCTTGAAACGATCAATTTGTGCAAAACTTTTAAAGGACAGCCAGCCGTGCAAGAGGTCAATATGTATTTGAACTCTGGTGAATCCGTTGGCTTGCTAGGCCCAAATGGGGCAGGGAAATCAACGACGATCTCTATGATCTCAACTTTGATTAAACCGACAAGCGGAGAAATTAAGCTTAATGGTATAAACATTATTAGTCATCCAGGAGACATTCGAAAAATTTTAGGCGTGGTGCCACAGGAGTTAGCCCTTTACCAAGAACTTTCAGCTTATGAAAACCTTAAATTTTTCGGTTCAACTTATAAAATGAAAGGAAAACACCTTGAAAATAGGATTCAACATGCATTAGAAATTGTTGGATTAAAAGACCGTCAAAAGGATTTGGTCAAAACCTTTTCTGGTGGAATGAAACGCCGGATTAACATTGCAGCAGCCCTGCTCCACGAGCCGAAAATTCTTATTTTAGATGAACCAACGGTTGGTATCGACCCGCAATCGAGAAATCATATTCTTGAAACAGTCCGAACATTAAATGAAAACGAAGGAACAACGGTTTTATACACGAGTCATTATATGGAGGAAGTCGAACAGCTCTGTGATCGATTGTACATTATGGACCATGGGGAAATTATTGCAGCAGGTACGAAAGAGGAACTACTGAGCATTTTATCGACGGAGGATACGATTAAAGTTGAACTTAGTAAGATTGACGAAACTTTTGTTCAGAATGTGAAGATGATCGAAGGTGTACGTAAGGTAGAGGCTTCTCATTCGCAATTGAAAATGATCGCGAAAACAGAGCAGTTTTACGCTATTTATTCCATCGTTAATCCCGCTAATTCCTCTGATTAGTGGGGCCTATATGATGCCTGGTACAATTACGAATCCAGTATTGTTGTTTATCGCTGACCTTTTTCCGATGGCTCATGCCATGGATGCAATGATGTCTGTCATTTTCTATCATGCTGGGTTGTCAGATGTCATAATGGCACTCCTCACTATGTTACTGATTGGGATCATTGCCATGGGCCTAGGGATTAATCTTATCGAACGGAGGAATCAGTAGCCCGACTTCTCCTTAAGTTCAACTACCTAAAAATACAGGTGAAACAACCCACAGACTTCCCTCGACAAGCCTGTGGGTTGTAGCATTGATGGTAATGCTTAGATTTTCTCAAACGGATACTATCAAAAAGCTATGAAATAAGGGAACTCAATGCAAACACTAGACGACCCCGTGGGAAATCATGGCATCTGCAACTTTCACGAATCCAGCAATGTTGGCGCCGACCACAAGATTTCCAGAAGCCTCATACAACTCCGCCGCCTTTATGCTTTCGCGATAAATGTTTTTCATTATCTCATACAGCTTGGCATCCACTTCCTCAAAAGTCCACGCTAATCTTGTGCTGTTTTGTGCCATTTCCAAAGCAGACACGGAAACACCGCCTGCATTCGCCGCTTTCGCAGGCGCAAACAGTACTCCATGCTCTTGAAAGGTATGGACAGCTTGAAGTGTGGAAGGCATATTGGCTCCTTCACCGACTGCTTTCACACCGTTAGCGATTAACATCGTTGCAGCCGCTTCATCGAGTTCATTTTGTGTTGCACAAGGCAAGGCAATGTCGCACGGAACAGACCATATACCTGAGCAACCTTGAACATAATGAGCATGGGGATGTTCGTTTACGTATTCGCTGATCCGTTTTCTTTCGACTTCTTTCAAACGCTTGACCGTCTGTAAATCGATGCCGTTTTTGTCGTAGACGTAGCCTCCAGAATCGCTGCATGCTACCACTTTTGCACCGAGCTGCATCGCTTTTTCCATGGCGTAAATCGAGACATTTCCCGATCCCGATACAACAACCGTACTCCCAGCAAAGCTGAAGCCGTGATCTTTGATCATTTCTTCTACAAAATACACCGTGCCGTAGCCAGTCGCTTCTTTTCTGGCAAGACTTCCGCCGTAGCCAATGCCTTTTCCAGTCAGCACTCCGGCCTCAAAGCCGCCACGCATTTTTTTATACTGCCCGAACATATAGCCAATTTCCTTGGCGCCCACACCGATATCTCCTGCAGGAACATCTATATCCGGTCCAATATAGTTGCTAAGCTCTGACATGAAGCTTTGGCTAAAACGCATGATTTCACCGTCGCTCTTTCCTTTTGGGTCAAAATCGGAGCCGCCTTTGCCACCGCCAATTGGTTGACCTGTTAAAGCGTTTTTAAATATTTGCTCAAATCCGAGAAATTTAATGATGCTTGCATTAACAGAAGGATGAAACCGCAAACCACCTTTATACGGTCCGAGAGCACTGTTAAATTGTACACGAAACCCACGATTCACTTGGACGTTTCCTTGATCATCCACCCAAGGGACTCGAAAGGAAATAACTCTTTCCGGTTCTACGATTCTTTCGAGTATCGCTTGCTTAACATATTGAGGATGCTTCACAAGGACAGGTAGTAACGAATCAAACACTTCCTTAACCGCTTGATGAAATTCATGTTCATTCGGATTACGTCGTTTCACGGTTTCGTATACGTGCTGTACATAATACTGAACGTCATACGTTTGTTTCTCTCTTACCAATGTTGTCATTCCACGGCCTCCCTAACTCCTTTATGTCAATCTTTCAAAAAGTCTCTCATTGTAACAGAATCCTTTTTACGTCATGAGGATTTATTCATGTGAACAAGAATAGATATCTGCTTGGAAGTATTTTATAATTAAATAAATCATCTAATCAATATCAATAATTGATAAGTTTAATGCCTTTTTTAGATGAATGTGAAGGTGATGCTATGGAATTCAGACAATTAACGTACTTCATGGAAGTGGCAAAACGAGAGCATGTAACCGAAGCGGCTGCCGCTCTACATGTAGCTCAATCTGCAGTCAGCAGACAGATCTTTAACTTAGAAAACGAATTAGGCGTTGATCTGTTTATTAGGGATGGACGTCGAGTGAAATTGACTCCCATCGGTAAAATGTTTTTAGAGCGAATCACTCATGCCATGAATGTCATTGATGATGCCAAACGAGAAGTTCAAGAGTATCTAGACCCAGAAAAGGGGACAATTCGTGTCGCATTTCCGATCAGCCTTGCAGCATATACATTGCCAACGGTTATTTACGCATTCCGCAAACGATATCCAGAGGCAAAGTTTCAGCTGAAACAAGCTCTTTATCATGAGCTGATCAATGGGGTTATTAAAGGGGACTATAATATGGCACTTATTGGCCCGGTTCCCATGGACGAAAAGAAAATTGCTCGTAAAATCTTATTCACTGAACAGGTTGTTGCACTCTTGCCGTTGCATCATCCATTGGCTGAAAACAACGCAATCCATTTACGAGATTTGAAGGATGATCCATTTGTTTTGCTCCCAGAAGGGTTTGTTTTCAGAGATATTGTCATCAATGCATGCTCCGATCTAGGGTTCTATCCCAACATCGCTTTTGAAGGGGATGATATCGATGCATTGAAAGGCTTAGTTTCGGCAGGATTAGGAGTCACATTAATGCCGGAAGTCACTCTTGTTGATAGCACGCCTCGCTCAACTGTCAAAATTCCGCTGATTGAGCCGAACGTGACAAGGACCGTTGGTGTGATCACTCCGACTGAACGAGGGCTTTTGCCAACAGAAGAATTATTTTATGCCTTTCTAGAAGAATTTTTTACACAGCTCCATCATTTTAAACATTAACCTGTATCAAAACGAGTGAAGGAAAGGCACGTAAGAAAATCGGAGAATCATACGGATCTGTGGCACTACCCAACTAAACGTTTCGTCATAAGGCGGCTTCTTTGCTTATTCGTTCGAAATGGCGACGGTGGATCGTCGCTCGAAGGCACCAACGAAAACACAGCAACACAAAAATCAGGAGAACCGCCATCAAACGGTTCTCCTGATTTTATGTTTTAAGGTGTTTTTAGGACAGCCTCTTTGCTTAATAGCCCTTATGACAGTTGACATACTATCCATTTATGATTTATACTTTTATCAAGTGATATATTTTTATATCAAAAACATCTAAATAAGGAGAAAAACAAGATGAAAAACGGGATGTCACCAACAAAAGAAGCACGTTTCAAAGCGATTCTTGATGCCGCTACCGAGCTTTTAGTTGAAAAGCCGACCGCGTCCATGAATGAGATTGCGGAATATGCAGGAGTGGGTGTGGCCACTCTCCACCGCTATGTTGAGAACAGAGAAAAGCTAATGGTTTATTTGGGTTACCGAGCCATACAGGCAGTAAGTGAAACTATTGAGGGCATTCCGCTGAATGAAGAAAACGATGAAAACTATATCTCTAAGCTGGTTGAAGCATTAATCCCACTAGGTGACAAAGTGTATTTTCTTGGGCATGACGCATCGGTATATTATAACAAAGAGTTAGAAGAAGCGGACGAAAAGTTAAGAGCACCTGTTCGCTGCGTTATTCAGCGTCTACAGAAAAAGGGATTTTTTATCCAATCGGTTAACAGTGAATGGATCTTAAATGTGCTTTACTCGTTACTTTTCCTAACATGGCAGCAAGTGCAAGAAGGCCATATAGCTAAAAATTCTGCCGCTTCACTTGTGTTAAGTACGTTTTATCACGGTTTCAGAGCAAAGTAACAGTTGATCATCCTACAATCAGAGGGCAATTTGATTTCATTTACATCCTAAAACAACAGCATTCTGATCATTAAATAAGTAGCGAGACAAAGGAGTGTCCATGATGTCACATATCTCAATCGTAAAGGCAGACCCACAATCCCAGCTCGGAGCTAGCCTGAATCAAATGGCACTAGATTATATGGTTAACCCACTAGCAGGCTCTAACAATAAGAACATAATTGATGCAACGTTTCGTAAGTTATGGCAATCGAAAAACAACCGCTTTAGCCATCAGTACGCCTTTGAAGCGCAAATCGATAGACAAACGTTAGGAATGATTACATGTTATCCAATTAAGGTTTTAAAACAGCTTGCCTGGCCGACCTTTAAGCAGCTGTTTTCTTATCGTAAATTGCAGCTTTTTTATTATAATATTCGAAACCTAAAATTACTCTATTTCATCACCACGATGAAAGAGGGGGAAGATGACGAGTTTCATGTCGGAACCATCGCCACATTGCCAGAAAGTAGAGGGTTAGGGGTAGGGAGCCAGCTTCTTCAATTTGCCGAAGTGCAAACGTCTTTACAAGGATTTTCCAAATGCTCTTTAACGGTTAAAAAGGAGAATAAACTTGCGATTAAACTATATCAAAAGATCGGTTAACATATAACAGGAGAAATCAATAAACCTGCATTTTCATTGTACCGAATGGTGAAAACAATAAGTGGATAACAAATAAGTCCTGTTTAAAAGAACCCAACAAACAAGTCTTCGTACTGACAAACATTTAGCCGGTTCCATTTACCATGGTGGAAGCCGGCTTTTTCTAGGCTTTGCTTAGTTTGGTCATGATTAGCTTTCATATAAAGGACACCTCTTCTGTATGGTATGTTTGATTCTCAACAAATCAACTATACCAAACGGCTGGGTGCTTTCTTATGCAATTTTTCATGAGCATAAGAGTATTTCAATAACGTCAGCAACTAGTGTTCCTCTTCTTGGCCCTCAGGAAACCAAATTTTAAAATTGCCGCTTAGTGCGAGCATCGCAAACAAATATAAACAATTATCGTAATAACGGCGGTTGCCGGTGCGAACCGGTGTGTTCCAGAACAAATCCACATTAGCTTTAGCGTATGGTCCATCAACAGAGGCTAAAGAACCCATCGCGTTAGTAGCAATCAGTCCGACAGGGTGCAATGATTTCTCTTCGAACGGTTCCCCGTCTATTTTATAGCGGCGGTAGTCTTCAGGCTCCTTATCTGCAAAAAACGCCTGGATCTTATTTATCTCTTCTGCCGACCACTCGCTTCCTCCGAACCATTCAGCGTCAAGTCCAATATTAGCAGCCACACGATAAGAATCGCTAAAAAAGTGGCCGTATCCCTTTTCATCATTTGGCGTTCCATCATAGTAAGCATACTCAGGCGCAAGTCCTGTTTCAGGATGGCAAGCTATTTTCAAATACTCCCGGCTCGCTTCAGCAGCCTCTTTCCAGAAGACGCGGTCCTCTTCGTTTGCCCATAAACTGAACAGTTCATAAAAATGGGGGAGATGATAAGAGGGATCACTGAACTCCACTTCAGGTATGAATTTAATGAGCTTATTATCCCGGTTCCACATTGGATGGCCAGGACCACCTTCACCATTGTGCACGCAAGTATGAAGTAGCTTACGAGCTTGTTCGCTGTAATTAAACGGCTGTTCATCACCATCGCCCCAGCGGTGCGAAGCAAAAAATAATGCAAGGGCAAAATATTCCTCTCCGTCCGGAGCTGGGCCCCAGGAGTTTTTAGTGCCATCAGGCTGGCATGACCAAGCGAAGTAGCCCGCGTGCACGCCTTCCGTCATATACATATTCTTCATCGTCCAATTCCAGATCCGGTCGAAAATATCCTTTCTGTCCATTTGAACAGCCATCATCATTCCGTAGGACATTCCTTCAGTCCGCACATCGAGGTTTCCCGTATCGAGGAGATAACCTAGATCATCGCCCACTTCATAATAAATTTTCGTTTCTGGGTTATCGCCAAAAAGCTGTTCCCATGTGTCCTTAACTCGTTCTTGGATTTCCGCTTCCGAATACCCGAATTCCTTGAAAAGATTTCGGTACTCCCTCGTATAAAATGCACCTTCTGTCGTTTTCTTCATAAGAAACTGCCTCCTCAATTAATAGTTTTAGCTCCATCCTTTTGAAAAAGAAGTAATTAAACTGCCATTCAAATCTATATAACTTTCCGTTTCATCTCTAAAAGATGGTCGATATGCTCTTTTTGCAATGCAAGCCCGATCTGGCTGCTCCTAAGCAAAGCTTCCAGCTGTTAACGAAACGCCTCGCATGTTCGTGACTTTAATTTTTCCCAATAAAATCACGCTCCCTTTTAGCCAGATTATATCAGGGGAGGGGAGGAGGCGTAATGAAGGAAACTAAAGATCATTCTTTAAAAAATATAGTATTTGGTAGGGGCTTAGCAGAATTCTTAAATTTTTTCGGTAAAAACTATAGTTTGCTATCTTTATTTTGCTGAAAAACTAGAATATTATTATTTATAAATTACATTTTCTTAACAGATAAATTAAAGCGCTTTCATAGGTTGGCGCTAAAGAAGAGGTAGTTTTTATCGGTGAAAAAAAATCTGGTGTTAGTTTGGATGGCTACGCTTCTCCTGCTCACTGCCTGCGGAGCTGAAGGACGGGGTGATGACAGCAGTCTGAATGTAATGTTCATTTCAGAAGTTCCTGTTCATTATGAAGAGAATTTCGGGCCATATTTAGATGAAATACTGTCAGACAGCGAGTTGGACTATGAAAGTATAGAAATCAATGTTGAGCTTTTTCCCGTTTCCCACGAAAAACTTACCATTTCGATTATTGAGCGGGAAGTTGATATTTTTATAGTGGATGAAGGGCTTCGGCACATTCTCCTTGATCCATACGGGCTGCAGCCGCTTGATCCATTGATGGAGAGGGTCACTGTCGATGTCGACGAATTTATTATACAGGATGAAGCAACAGGGGAATTTCACCTGTACGCGATCCCCCTAAATAATGACTCGTCCCTAGTCAAGGATATGGGGTTAATACTACCAACACCGATGATTGGCGCTATAACGAAGGACAGCCCTCATACTGAACTTGCACTTTATCTATTACAGGAGTTTTATGGAAACTAAAATTATTTTTTTGAAAAAAGGGGGATAAACTATGCAGCCAGGCTGGATGTCGAGCAGATTTTACCAAACATGTGACTGGATATGGAAATTAGCATATATCAATTTATTATGGCTTAGCGGTACACTCCTCGGCCTTGTAGTACTAGGCTTTCTGCCGGCAACAACAGCAATGTTTACCGTGCTGCGGAAGTGGTTTACAGGAAATCCCGATGTGGCCATTACGAGAACCTTTTTCCAGGCCTATAAAAACGAGTTTTTAAAGATAAATCTATTAGGGGCTGTACTACTTCTGGGAGCCTATATCCTCTATTTTAACTATATGTATCTCGGAACAGTGGAAGGCACAGTTCATATGGTTCTGTCCCTCGGCTGGTATGCATTTTTAATTCTTTACATCATCACCCTGTTCTATATTATACCTGCATATGTTCATTACAATTTGAAATTATTCCAGTATATTAAGACAGCGCTTATCATTGGGTTTGTAAACCCTTTAGCACTGGTTACACTGGCTATCAGCATTGGACTTCTTGGCTATCTGCTTTATCTCGTACCAGGACTGATACCTTTCTTCGGGCCAAGCACATTCGCCTTGATCGTTATGTGGTGCGCGAACATGTCATTTAACAGAGTTGAGAAGAAGAAAGAGAAGCTTGAATTAGCGGGGCAAAACTAAGTTTCTGACACTGACGTATGAATTTTCACGATTCATAGGAGATGGAAGTTAATAAAAAAGGATTCTTGAAATGTACGCTTGCTGAAATAAAGAAAATTACAGTCCTGCCCTCAAACGGCAAATTTCTAAGTTTAATCTTCTATTTTCTTCAAAAGCTGTGACAACAAGCAATCTATATGGTTGGTACGGTGGAATGACATATGGGAGAACTGCGAGAAGCACCTATCAAACAATTTTCAGGCTACATGGATAAACAATAGCACCACGAACAGGACATTTGAGAGTAAAACAAAGGTAAAAAGAGAAAAATAGTTAATTGCGACCAAGCTTGATTGTGACTACACAGCCATTTTATGCGAATTACCTGCTAGCTACTGTTGAATTTCCAACTGGTTAAAGGTTAAAAGAGGGGAGGGAGGGACAAACTACACCAGATATTGCAACAGATTGGCCGATAAACGACACTTATTGGACAATCTGTCGGCCTATGGCAAAGTCAGCATAGAAAATCTCCTCCACCCCTATATTCACAAAAAATAAGTGCGAGAACCCTTCCCTGTCACCCTCGCAGTCTCACTTAAAAACAAAACTTTCTTCCTTTACCATGATAACGTTATTACATTGTAACCAATTTACTATTTTGCTAAAATTACCTTAGGTTTGATAGTATACTATCTTTTTTCACCCGCAGCAGAGGGAGTGATTTATTTGTACAAAGTACTTTTAGCAGATGACGAATTTTTTGTAAGGCATGGGTTAAAAAGCTTAATTGAATGGGAAAAATGCGGCTACGAAGTTGCAGCTGAAGCTGATAACGGTGAAGATGCCTTTAAGCTGGTACAGGAAATAAAGCCTGATCTTGTCATTACGGATATAAGAATGCCTGTATTTGACGGGCTGCAACTGATACAAAAAGTGAATGAAACATTATCTTTCAATACAAAATTTATTATTATTAGCGGATATAATGATTTTTCATACGCACAAAAGGCCGTGCGTTTCGGGGCCGTAGACTTTGTATTAAAACCAATCGACCAGGACGAACTGGAAGCAGCTCTCATTAAACTTGCGGCGACCCTTGATCAGGAAAAAGCAACAAATTCTGATCAAGAAAAAGTGCTTCTAGACCAAATTTTCATTCACTCTCTTGGAGAAAATAAAAAGGAAAATGAGGTTCGCCGCTGGGCCGCGAAATTAAATATAAATAATCGCGACTTTTATTATTATTTATTACTGGAGGTAAATAACCTGTCTCTGGATAAGGGGTTCATAAATGAACAGTACAAAGAACCTATCAGAAAGGTTATCAGGGAAACTGTTGCAAGACAGGCTGCTACAGAGGAGTATACGGCAATTTACGAACAGCTCGATCATGCGTATGGGCTGCTGATTACATCAGAGCATCTAAAAAAATTTAACGGACAGATTGAACCGCTTGCTGAAAAACTAAGGAAGGATATTCAAGACTTTACAAACATCCCCCTGACTGTATATGTAGGAGCGAAAACAGATGATTTGTCAACCATTAAGAAATCATATGAAACAGCGAACAGCCTACGAAACTATAAATATATTTTTAATGAAAAAAATGTGTTTATCCACGAACAGACAGAGAGCGTAGATACAACATATGATGAACTTAATAATCACCTGTTTGTAACTTTGATGGAACAGATGGAGGAAAACAACTCCGACCGAATCGTTAATATTATTGATAAAATTTTTTCAGAATTCCAGACAAAAAAATTCGTCCCGAGCGCAGTCAAGACATCGGTTAACCGCTGTGTGCACAAGGTGATGCAGACAGTTCAGGCAATGGAAGGGGATACGGGGAAGATAATCTCTGCACAAGCAATGACAAACTGGGAAAGCTACAATCTTACTTTTGACCAGCTAAAACAGGTTTTTACGAAGTTTGTCCTTGAAGCAGCCGTTATCATTCAGGAACTGCGTAAAGAAAATATGAAGGGCGATATTTATAAAGTTAAAACTTATATTGAAAATCACTACCATGAGAATATCAGCCTGAAAAGTATTGCCAGCTTATTTTATATGAATCCTGTATATATGGGGCAGCTATTCAAAAAAACGTTTGGCGTCTATTTCAAGGAGTATCTGCTTAAATTAAGAATAAACGAAGCAAAAAAACTTCTCAGGCAGACAGATATGCGTGTTTATGAGGTGGCTGAAAGAGTAGGGTTCGGGAGCACCGATTATTTTGTTACACAGTTTGAGAAAATTAATAAAATGACTCCGACAGAGTACCGGAACAAGCTGCTAAAATAAGTAGATTCCAGGTCAAATATGGACAGATGGATACCGCAGCAGATGGCTGCAAACTTAGCAGGATTCATAAACGCTTCAAATTACTAGTGAAGGATAAAACTAAATGCTGTTTAAAAAATACAGTTTAAATAACGTGAAATTAAGAAACAAATTGCTACTGTTATATATTTTTTGTGTTTTTCTCCCCATTCTGTTAACTAATATTATTTTCTACAATGTTACTGCAAATAATATTAAAGCTCAGAAGATGGATGATATTGAGCTCGTTGTGGACCAGATTACGAACGAATTTAACAATGCAGTTGACCAAGCCATTGGGATTTCATCAGGCTTTTATACGAACACAAGAATCTATGATTTTTTTGAAACAGAATATGAAACGGCAATAGACTATATTGAAGCATATGATTTTTATTTAAGAGAATACAGCAGATTCAGCCCGCTTTATTATTCCATACAGTCAATTTCTTTTTATACGGATAATCCTAGTTTCATTTACGCCGGCGGTATACGTCCGCTGACAGAGCATACGAAAGAAGAAAAATGGTACAGGTTGTTAACGGAGGCTAATCATCCGATTATTATCAGGACTAATCCTGCTACGGACAGCGGGCTCTTCAGTGTCATAAGAGAGCTTGATTATCACAAAAATAAATACAACCATAAAAAAATTGTCAGAATTGACCTGAATCCACTGACAATTAAACAGATTTTTAACAATGCTGCATTTACTGGTGAAGTTTATTTATTAAACGGCGAGAGGAATATAGAATTTTCCTCTAATGAGGAAGTCAACTGGAGAACAGAACAACTGCATTTTGATGCGCTTGAATTTCCTGAAGACACCATTTTCACAAAAGAAAGAATGCTTTCCCAGAATTACCTAGAAGGCTGGAGAGTGGCCGGGACAATCTCGGAAAATGAAATACTGGAAGAACTTTATAAATCACGGGAGTTTATCGTGATTCTCGCCAGCATTAACCTGCTGTTCCCAACATTATTAATAGTCTTAATTTCTAAATCTATTCATTCGCGACTGCTGCGTGTATTAAAGCATATGAAGAGAATGAAAAAGCAAAAGTTTGACATTATTAATTTTCCTGGAGACAAGGATGAAATAGGAGAATTAACAAACGAGTTTAATAAGATGTCACAGACAATCAATCGATTAATTAATGAGGTCTATGCTAGCAATATTGAAAAGAAGGATCTCCAATTAAGGGAAAAGCAGGCCCAACTGAGCGCTCTGCAAAGCCAGATTAATCCTCATTTTTTATTTAACGCCCTCGAAACGATCCGGATGAGGAGCATGATTAAAGGGGAGAAGGAAACAGCAAAAATAATCCAGAATATGGCGAAAATCTTCCGAAATTCCCTTACATGGGGGAAAGACTGGGTAACCGTACGGGACGAGCTTTGTTTAATTATCTGCTTTCTCGAGATACAAAAGTACCGGTTTGGGGATAAAATGGAATATGAACTTGATATTGATGAAGAAGCATACGATTATATTATTCCAAACATGGTATTTCTCCCCTTTGTAGAGAACGCAAGCATTCACGGAATAGAGTCCGTGAAAGAAAAAGGCATTATTCAAATAAGAGTTGAGAAAAACGATGGAGAAATAGTTTATGAGATCAGTGATAATGGTGCTGGAATGGATGAAGAGAAATTAGCTAGCCTGATCGAGACTCTTAAAAATGAGGAAAGTATGGGAGAAAATGTTGGTATTAAAAACGTTTATTACCGCCTGAAACTTCATTATAAAAATCATTTTGATTTTTCCATTAACAGCAGGCCTGGGCAAGGGACGAATGTACAAATAAAACTTCCTGCGGAGAAAAATAATATTTCAAAATAATAATGATTATTTCTGATTAACTTGAGGAAAGTATTGCTGATACTTTCCTTTTCTGGCTCTTTCCTGTAAAAATAGTTTTCGAAACGTTACGACACATACTGACAGAACGGGGGATTTACTTACATATTCATCTGTTTTTATACATCGGTGACATGAAAAATTTCTGAAAAATTAAACAATAAACTATATATTTTTAAGTGAAAACTATAGTTTACCGGGTCATGCAAAAAGCCTGTCAAAGCTATAATGAAAGTGCTTTCATAAATAAAAGGGATTGCGAGAGGGGATGTCCGATGTTTAAGAAAAAGAGCTTGATTTTATCAATGGCAATGTCTTCGCTCTTAGTCGCTGCAGCATGTTCTAATGATGCTGCAACTGATGCACATGACCAGGACGAAAATAATGCAACTAATGACGCGGTTGAAGTGGAATTAGAGCCGGTTACTTACCACTATTTTAACGCCGGTGCTGCTGGGAAGGACCTCAACACGAACGAAACTTATATCGGAAAAATGCTTGAGGAAAAAACAGGAGTAAACTTCAAGGTGGAGCATCTTGTAGGGGACATCAATCAACGTACAGGTGTAATGATTGCCAGCGGTGATTATCCTGACGTTATCGTTCCTGACGCCGCTATAGATGCTTTATTAGATGCAGGAGCATTCATACCTTTAAATGATCTTCTTGAAGAGCACGGGCCAAACCTGTTAGAAGCTTATGGCGATTACCTGCACATGTTTACACATGACGATGGAAACATCTACTACATTCCTTTCGGGGCTACTGTAAACGAGTTCCAGCCTAACCCGAACATTGACCAGGGTGCGTTCTGGATTCAGCGGGGGATTTTGAAAGAGTACGGTTTTCCTGAAATCAACACATTAGATGAATATTTAGATATCATTACTCGATATGCGAAAGAAAATCCTGAGATTGACGGAATGAGAACCATTCCTTTCACCGGTTTAACGTATGACTGGAGATTCTTCGCTTTTACTAACGTACCGAACCATCTTGCCGGTTATCCAAATGACGGTGGTGTAATGGTTGATATGGATACTCACGAAGCTTCTGTTTACGCAGATTCTGAGTATGCGAAGAGATGGTTAAAAGCATTAAACGAACTTAATGCAGAAGGATTGCTGGATCAGGAAATGTTCGTTATGAACTATGATGAATATTTAGAGAAGCTTTCTTCCGGACGCGTACTTGGATTCTTCGATTATGGATGGCAGTTCGGCACTGCAAGTAACGCATTAAGGGACGCAGGCAACCCGGACCGTGAGTATATGGCACTTCCAGTCGTATTTGATGAAGGCATTAAAGACCAGTATATTGATCCGCCGGCATTCACAGGGAACCGCGGTGTCGGTATTACGGTTAATGCGGAAAATCCTGAGCGCATCATTCAGTTCTGGGATGAATTAATTAAAGAAGATAACCAGCGCTTAGTAATGTGGGGCATTGAAGGCGAGCATTACAACGTTGACGAAAATGGACGCTTCTATCAAACGGAAGAACAGATAGAGATTGTAAACAACCAGAACTTCAGAGATGAATTTGGTATGACAACATTTGAATGGTCCTGGCCGCGTATTAACGGTACATTCTCTGACGGTAATGCAGTTGAAGCAAGAAGGCAGCCTGAAGTTGCTTTCGCTAGCTACAATGATGATGATAAAGAATACCTTGAAGCATACGGAATCAGCACTTTTGCAGAATTGTTCTCCGAGCCTGACGAGCGCCCATGGTATCCTGCATGGAGTGCAAACATCGAGCAAGGCTCTCCACAGCAAATTTTCGAGGAGCGTGCTGATGAGATATTAAGAAGACACTATGCAAGAATCGTATTAGCAGATCCAGCGGACTTTGATAAAGAGTGGGACGATTTCGTTCAGGCATATAGAAGCCTTGATGTAGATGCTTATGAAAACTTCTTTACCGAAGTAGTCCAGGCGCGCGTAAGAGGCGAGTGGTAATATTCACAAAAGCGTAAAACAAAAGGGGCTGTGGCTAACCGAATACTGGTTAGTCATAGCTTCCCTTTTTTAATCAAGTTACGGAGTTCAACTGGGGAGGGATAACAATGGCATTGCAGCAGACGCAATCATCTGCGCCGCCGGGACAAGCTTCATCGCCGGCACCGATTAAACAACCACCGAAAACACCGGCAGGGAAGCCGACAGGTATAAAGTTATTTTTTAAAAAATGTTATGAGCAAAAAGCTTTGCTCTTAATGAGTCTTCCGTTTTTAATCTGGTTAATCATTTTCAGATACGTGCCATTGTATGGATGGTCAATAGCGTTCCAGGATTTCAGGCCTGCGCGCCCGATATTTGATCAGGATTGGGCTGGTTTTAAGCATTTTACATTTTTATTTACAGACCCGCGGTTCTTTGAAGTATTAAGAAATACGTTAGCAATGAGTCTCATTAATCTGGTACTTGGTTTTGTAACCGCTATCGGCTTAGCCATTCTCCTTAACGAACTCAGAAACCTGACGTTTAAACGGGTAGTTCAGACGATCAGTTACATGCCGCACTTCCTTTCATGGGTAGTAGCAGCAGGGCTCGTATCGGCAGCTTTGTCTATTGAAAACGGAATAATCAATATTGTTCTTATGAAACTTGGTATGATCAGCGAGCCGATTATGTGGCTTGGAGTTGGTGAGTATTTTTGGGGAATTATTGGTGCATCGGATGTCTGGAAAAACGTAGGGTGGAACACAATTATTTACCTCGCAGCAATTACGATGATCGATACTGAACAGTATGAAGCTGCGGAAATCGATGGCGCCACCCGCTTGCAACGCATCTGGTATATTACTCTACCAGGCATGAGGCCGGTCATTGTTATCCTGTTAATCATGAACTTAGGCTATATTTTAGAATCAGGCTTTGAAGCGCAGTACTTGCTTATGAATCCAATGAACATGGACTTTGCGGAAAACCTAGATATATTTGTTTTACGCTACGGTATTAATATGGGGAATTTCTCTTTAGCCACGGCAGCTGGAATATTTAAAACGGTGGTCAGCTTCATCTTCCTGTTCTCGGCAAACCATATTGCTAAGAGGCTTGGCGAAGCCAGACTATTCTAGAGGGGGATCGCATCATGAAAATTTTAGCGAAATTAGCGGGTAAACGGCGAGGAGCAGATGATTTTATTTTTGATTCATTAAATATCATATTTATGCTCCTACTCTGTGTCGTGATGCTGTATCCAATGGTTAATACGTTGGCAGTATCCTTAAATGATGCTACAGATACCGTGCGGGGCGGAATTTACTTCTGGCCGCGGGAGTTTACTTGGTATAACTTTGAACATGTATTCAGCCAGTCGCAGCTGTTGCACGCAGGTATGATCTCCGTTTTAAGGACAGTCATCGGAACAGCCATTTCCGTATTTTGTACCGCCATGGTTGCTTATACGATCAGCAGAAAGCAATTTGTCCTGAAAAAATTCGTGACGATCGCATTCGTCTTAACTATGTATTTAAACGGCGGACTTATTCCGACATATCTGTTAATGAGAGAATTATCGTTAATCGGTACGTTCTGGATTTACATTATTCCTGGGTTAATCGGGGTGTTTAACTTAATCGTTATCCGTTCATTTATTGAGGGGCTTCCGGAAACGATTTTTGAATCGGCAAAAATTGATGGCGCCGGGGAATTTACCCAGTTTTTCAAAATCGCATTGCCTCTATGTCTCCCGGTAATCGCAACAGTTTCCCTGTTCGTTGCAGTAGGGCAGTGGAACTCATGGTTTGACGTGTTTATCTATAACTCTAATAAACCAGAGTTAAGCACACTTCAGTATGAATTAATGAAAATATTGCAAAACTCTAACGCATCCATGTCATCAGGCTCTGCGGCAAGTGCCTTTGCTTCTTCCCAAAGCGGGGTGGTTGAAACGGTCACACCTCAGTCAGTTAGAGCTGCAATGACGATCATCGTTTCTGTCCCGATCATTTGTGTATATCCATTCCTGCAAAAATACTTTGTTAAAGGGTTAACTCTTGGCGGAGTTAAAGGATAAGCTTTATTTCAACTATAAAAGCTATAAATATATCTTTAAGGCTACTATCTACAATATTTTGTGATTAATTTCGCTACAGAAAGGGCTAATGCTTTATGTTTACACCTAAAAATATATTTTTTAACGCACATCATTCACCTGTAGGCGCATTTTCAAGCTTTACATTAGGTTTTCCCGGCAGCGGAGGGGGCCTGGACCTGGAGCTGGGCCGTTCTCCAAAGCAAAACGTATATATTGGACTTGAATCGGAAGAAATAGGGAAGTATGAAACTCTGCCTTTCCATCTCGACGCGGAGAGTGAAGCAGCCCGTTACGATCTAGAAAATCCGGACCCGAACCAGAATAAGCCTCAAATTTTGTTTCCTTTCGGGAAGGACGAGATTATGAGAGATTTCAATGCTGGCACGGATACATGGAAAGCAGGCGATTTAAAATTTACTATTTACTCGGCTGTACAAAGCGTTCCTGATCCATCGAAAGCTTCGGAGGAAGAACTGAAAGCAGCAATTGTTCCGGCTGTACTTGCAGAGCTCACCATTGATAATTCACGTGGCAAAGAACAGCGAAGAGCTTTCTTCGGCTATGAAGGATCAGATCCATACAGCTCCATGAGGAAAATTGATGATACATCCAGCGTAGCAGGAGTGGGGCAGGGAAGGTTAACGTCCATCGTTTCCAATGACCCCTCTGTAAAATCCGCCCTCCATTTCAGCATGGAAGATATCCTTTCAAATCCATTGGAAGAAAATTGGACGTTTGGGTTAGGAAAAACCGGTGCTTTAGTTGTTGACGTTAAGCCTGGTGAAGTGAAAACAGTTAGGTTCGCGGTCTGCTTCTTCCGTGGCGGTGTTGTAACAGCGGGGCTTGATACAGAATATCTTTACACCAAATTTTTCAAAACCATCGAAGAAGTGGGAGAGTACGCGCTCGGACAGTTCGATGCGATTGCTGCTAAAGCAGCAGAGTCTGATGAATTAGTTGCCAACAGCAAGCTGTCAGATGACCAGAAGTTCATGATGGCTCATGCGATCCGTAGCTACTATGGCTGCACACAGCTGCTCGAGCATGAAGGGCGACCATTATGGGTCGTGAATGAGGGCGAATACAGAATGATGAATACTTTTGACCTTACTGTTGACCACCTATTTTTCGAACTGAAAATGAATCCGTGGACAGTTAAAAATGTCCTTGATTTATTTGTCGATAGATACAGCTACGAAGACAAAGTCCGCTTCCCTAGTAATGATACAGAATATCCAGGCGGCATCAGTTTCACACACGATATGGGAGTAGCGAATACTTTCTCCCGTAAAAATTATTCTTCTTATGAACTATACGGACTTGATGGATGCTTCTCGCATATGACTCAGGAGCAGCTTGTTAACTGGCTGTTATGTGCTTCCGTTTATGTTGAGCAAACAGGGGATAAAGAGTGGAAGAAAAGCAGGTTGCCAGTTTTCGAGCAGTGCTTTGAAAGTATGCTGAACCGCGACCATCCGGATCCCGAGAAGCGGAACGGGCTTATGGGACTCGACAGCACGCGGACGATGGGCGGAGCGGAAATCACCACTTACGACAGCCTTGATGTTTCCTTGGGACAGGCCCGAAATAACATTTACCTAGCAGGAAAATGCTGGGCAGCCTATGTTGCACTAGAAAAAATCTTTGCTGAAGAAGGTCTCGAAGAGCTGTCAAAAGCTGCAGACGAGCAGGCAGAGAGGGCCGCTAAAACTATTTGCGGAAATGTAACTGAAGGAGGATACGTTCCGGCAGTTATCGGAGAGGGTAATAACTCCAAGATTATCCCTGCGATCGAAGGGCTTGTCTTCCCTTATTTTACAAACTGCCGGGAAGCTTTAGACAGAAACGGTCGTTTCGGTGAATATATTCAAGTGCTGGAAAACCATCTGGAAGCAGTCCTAGAAGAAGGGATTTGCTTATTCCCTAACGGAGGCTGGAAAATTTCCTCAACAAGCAATAACTCGTGGCTGAGCAAAATCTATTTATCTCAATTTATAGCCCGCCATATCATTGGACTGGAGTGGGACGAAAAAGGCGCAAGAGCAGACGCGGCCCATGTGGAGTGGCTTACTCATCCGACATTATCTGTCTGGAGCTGGAGCGACCAGATCATTTCCGGCGAAATCGCAGGCAGCAAATATTATCCTCGCGGCGTAACAAGCATTCTCTGGCTAGAGGAAATAACATAAGGTTCGGTTTTGGCAGGGGGCGGGCAAGAATTATTTGAAGAGAGGGAAACCTCTCTTTATTTGAGTTCAATTAAATAACTCCTATTATCGGACAAACACACTTGCCTGTAAGGGTTATGCTTCATATGATGTAATAGGACCGAAACTTCATAATTAAAGGAGGCATAAAATTATTTGAAACAAACTAGAACAATTAACTGGAGTGGTTACACTTGGAATGTAAAGGACACTCACGGGGGGAAATGGGGGCCAGGGCCAAACTATTTTTCAAGTAGCCATGACAATGTATGGGTCGATGACGCAGGGAGGCTTCATTTGAAGGTCACAAGATGTAATGGTATATGGTACTGTGCTGAAATATTCAGTACGCAAACGTTCGGTTATGGAACGTACCGTTTTTTTATTGATGGACGGCCTGACCAGTTTGATCCCAATATCGTATTAGGCTTATTTACGTATGATAGTATCTCCGACGATGCCCCAGCAGTTTACCACCGTGAAATTGATATCGAATTTGCAAAATGGGGGGACCCACACGCCTTAAACACTCAATACAGTATCCAACCACCAAAAGCTTCTAACACTGAATCTTTTCAAACATTGCTTAACGGATATCGGTCAACTCATAGCTTTAAATGGACTCCATCAGAGATAAAATTTAAGTCGCTTCACGGCCATTACTCAAAACCACCAAACCCTCTAGAATGGTACCTTATTAAAGACTGGTCCTATACTGGAGAGGATATTCCGAATACGAGAAACGAAAAAGCACATCTAAACCTTTGGTTAATGGATGGTAGGGCACCTATCAATCAACAGGATGCTGAAATCGTGATCACAAAATTTGAATTTAAACCGCTGAATCATTAAAATATCATATTGTAACCTCGTTAACTTATAGGGGACGAGGTTATTTTATATTTAAACTTTTGTGCACGGAACATTAGACTGTTATCCTTAAGACTATGATCGAACAATAAGAAATAACCTGACAGACTAAAGACCAATGATGCTGATGATAAAGATGTCCAGTCTAATTTATTTTTTTATTTTCCGTCTCATTTCAAAGAATACTTCAGAAATTGAGACAAAACACAAAAACCAAGAAGTATTCAAAAGAAGTATTTTAACTAGTGGTTTGTCAAATGCAGTTTTTAGTAGATAGAAGTTTCGCAAATAATTTTGGTTCCTATAATATATATTATGTAAACTAAAAATATAATTTAACCGGTTTGTCTTATAAATTCTTATGGGGTCTTCGTCCACGTTTCTACTGTGTACAAAAATAGCCTCTTGCTAACCACACTAAAAATAGCACTATGTCCACCAAACCCGAAACCAATTAGTGGACATAGTATACTTCAGCTCGAATTGATTGTTCAGTACATATTCAATAAATTATTTAATAAAATGACTAAAATTGTTGTTCTGTAAGTGTTAATTCCCCTTTCTCTTTTTCATTAAAAAGTCCTAACCCTTTTGATCAATGGGATAAGGCATCCTATTTTTTGCCTTATTTAAACGAAACGATACTCGGATAAAGAGTAACGCAATCACCACAAATACACTGGCTATCCATGTTAAATGAAACAAATTTACGTATTTAACAATCAGACCGCCTAACCCAGCCCCCATGGTCATTCCAATATTCATTAGGGCGGTGTTAAAGCTGAGCACGATTTCGGATGACTGAGGTTTTAAAGAAATAAGGTAGAATTGTTTGGCTGGCGTGGTCGTCCATGTTGCTACTCCCCAAATCATAATAGTCAAAAATGTTCCTACTGTGGACTGTAGGGTAAAAGTGAATAGTAATAATCCAATGGCATGAATGATCAAGCTGATAGATATGGTACGAGCAGGCCCCCATTTATCTACTGCAAACCCACCAAAACGTGATCCAATAAAAGCGGACGTCCCAAGGACAAATAATGCGACACTGATCATTTCCAGCGGCATTCCTGCTTCTCTGCTTAGTAAAGGTGAAATATAGGCAAAGACCATCGTGTATCCTAAAATCCAGAAAATGGTCGTTCCTAAGCCAGTCATTAACCGTCTATCCTTCATGATCTGAAGCTGTGTTGTAAATGGAAGTGGTTTGTTCGCTTGAATTTCCGGAAGCAATTTATAAAGTGAAATTATAAGAAACAACGAAATAAGCGCGATAATAAGAAAAATATAACGCCAGTCGACGTAAGCAGAGAAAAACGTTCCTATTGGTACACCCAAAACAAGGGATACCGTAAAACCAGTAATAATTTTTGCGATCGCACTTCCTCGCTTTTCAGGAGAAACTATTTGGGCGGCATAATTAGTCGCCACCACAATATAAAGCCCCCCACTCATCGCCATCACCACTCGGGAGAACATCAACAACGAATAGGAATAACTTACAAAAGCGATTAGATTCCCAATCAGAAAAGTGAAAATAGCATACATAAGGACTTTCTTACGGTTATACTTGGCGGTTAGCAAGACAAGAATAAGTGCACCGGCTGCATAAGACAAGGAATACATAGTAAGCAATTGACCAGCGGCAGCAATTGAGACACCCAAGTCTATCGAAATGATTTCAAGAATGCCTGAAAAAACAAATTCGGCGGTTCCTGTGACAAAAGCTCCTAAAGATAGTAAAAAAATAGTCAAGGCTGTTTTTTTGTTTGACATGTTATCTGTCTCCTTCAATTATCGATGTTGCTTTTAGTGTAAATGCCGTGTTAACATAAGTAAAATTGATGTTTTTAATGCAGGAGATGAGTATACACTCATGACAATTGTTCGTTTTGAAGTCCTCACAAAAGTAGTGGAAGTTGGGAGTTTTACAAAAGCTGCCGATAAGTTGAATATGACTCAATCGGCCGTCAGTCATGCTATTTCCAGCCTAGAATCGGAATGGGGAGTCACCCTTCTGATTCGGGATCGTAGAAAAGGTATCTCTCTGACGGACATAGGTCAAAAAACACTTCCTCATATTAGGGGAATTTTAAATCGTATGGAGAAAATCAATCAAGAAGTGGCTTTATCCACCAATTTGGAAACTGGAACGATTCGAATTGGCACGTTTGCTAGTGCATCCTCCTGTTTGCTCCCAAAACTGCTGGTGACTTTTGAAAAAAAGCATCCGAACATTGAATTTATTTTTTATGAAGGAACATATGAAGAGATTAGCGAATGGCTGCAATCGGGAATTATAGACATCGGTTTTGTTGTAAAAGGTCAATCGAATCCTGAATTTGATGTTTTTCCACTTATTAAAGATCAAATGGTCGTTGCTTTTCACCCTGAGCATTCCTTCGCTCAACAAACAACTGTTGAGATAAAGGCTTTAAAAGATGAACCATTTATTATGCCAACGGGCATGTACCAATCTCATATACGTGAACTATTTAAAGAAGGCGCTATTCAACCTTCCGTACGCTTTGAAGTACATGATTGTGCAACCATTGCTAACATGGTACAAGAAGGGTTAGGAGTGACCATTGGACCTGAACTATTTTTGAGCACCCAATCAAATATCGAAATACGGGCATTATCGGTAACCAGTGCTCGGGAAATAGCGTTAGCCTGCTCTTCGCTTTCAGAAGCTTCCCCAGCAGTTAAAACTTTTTTGGCGATAGCCCAAGATGTCTTCAGAGAATAACCATTTCATATGCGCCATAGCATAAACTTATGATTAACACGTTCATGTGCAGCATGATTCCCCTTCACGACCTTTCTTTTCTAAAGTGAACATTACAAAAAATATCCGATTAAGCTGGAATATTTAAAGGAGAGAGTGTCACGATGACAATACATAAACTGAAAGAAAAGGTCGCATCCACCGATTTCGAGCAACACTCTTATGCGTTCCGCCGATTTGTACTCGATGAGTTAAGAGTGTACATTCCTTTTACTGCCGCTTGCTTCACTACGATAGATCCGGAAAGCCTGCTCTCAACTGGTACTGTCATGGACAAACAACTTGAGCCCATTCATACATTGATTCTTGAAAATGAACATACAGGATCAGACTATAATCATTATTTTCAATTAGTCGATTCCTCGCCACATATAGCCACACTACATGATGCCACTGGTGGGAACCTTACCGCAAGTCAACGTTACACTCGCATTTTAGCACCCGCTGGATTTCATGATGAATTACGTGCTGCGTTGATCGATCAAGGGAAATGCTGGGGACATTTGACTCTCTTTCGCTCCAAAGATCACTCCCCTTTTTCTCAAGAGGAACAACAGCTTGTTAACAGCTTACTACCTGCTATAACGAAAAAAGTGAAAAGGCTAACCTTTCAATCAACCTTTTCACCTTCACCTAATAGCTCCCACTTTGAAGCCGCTATTATGATTTTTTCCGATACTTTTGAGCTACTTTCTGCAAATGAAGCCGCGCACTCTTTATTAAGCTTGCTAAGAGAGCAGGAACAACTAGGAGAAGGGACTTTCCCCCGTCCTATTGAAACACTATGTGTAAAAATAAAAGCAACTTCCTCCTCCAAAGAAGAGGGGGAAATTGATCGATGGTCAGTATGTATCCCAGCAGCAAATGGTCAGTTACTCACCCTTTATGCGAGTAAGCTAACCAGTGAACTGCTTCCTGAGCAATATGCTGTCATCTCACAAAATACAAGCCCTTTTGAACGATTAGGCTATTCCCTTCTCTATTACGGTCTCACACAACGTGAAATTCAAATTGTCGAACAAATTGTCAATGGCTACACGACGAAACAAATTTCTAGCCACCTATACATCTCAACCCATACGGTACAAGATCACTTGAAATCCATCTTTGCCAAAATGAATGTGAACAGCCGTAGAGAATTACTTTCCTTTCTCAACCAGGCGAACAAGTAAAACCTTATTTAGAGGAGTTAGGTCTCTCGTTAAAATGTAGGTAGGCAACCATCTTCAAGCCCTTATCGATCGCAGCACTTTGTCATTCTCTCTGTCATGTGTGTTGCGATCATTCAGTCCTCCTCAAGAAGCACCCTCCATTCACCACCTAGAATTGTATCAAGCTTACGAGCACGACAATTAAACGACCTTGAAAACCAATCTACCTATGTTGTTTCGTAATCGCAAAAACATTATTTTTTTACAACGGGTATATAAATATCAAAATGCGGATCATTCGGATCACGATCAACTGGATAATGTTCATGTTTAATTGGCATATAAGGATCATAGTAATCTACGCCATCTTCTCTAATTACGGTATAGTCACTATCAAATAACCATTGATGTAAATCCTGATAAGTCTTTTGGATATCTTCTCCTTTGTTATGTGTTGTCTTTACATACGTCCATTCAGGAACCTTTATTTCCATCATCCCATCAGGAATCTCCTGCTCCTCACTCACTTCATATACAGCATAATGTACAAATCCATTTTCAATGGTGTGATAGGAGAGGCCTAATTGAATGTTGGAATTGATTTTATGCTCTAATTCATCAGCACGATCTTCCATTTGTTGAATGACATTTTTTAAATCCGGGACAATTTCAGAAAAGGTCCCCTCCCATTTTAATCCGATTGCCCGATAGGCTGCTAATGTTAAGATATCATAGCTCACTAATATTTCCTCCCTCTCTCATACGTTGTCATCATTTTCTTTTCACTTTTCGCTATCCATAGGTGAAAAACCTTCTACCATTACCTGCATTGTTATTTTAAGTTGCAACCGTCGAATGTTTGTGTTCCTTTCAGAAACTTGATTATATGATTTTTACTCAACAATAGAGGCTTTTGGTTCCAATAAAAAACAGCTCTGCCAAAGCAGAGCTGTTTCGTTGCTAGACTATTAATTGAGTAGCTACCTTCTAATCAATAATTCTCCAGTAAGCAGGTTTCACTCGATAGTTATGATCAAAAACAAATGGTGCATCGATCCCTACTCCATTATTGTACTCTCTAGCGCGGCCATCAAGCCATGTATGGTTATCAGCAATTCCCCAGAAAGTTACACTGCTAATATCAGCAGCTAATTCTTCGTATAACTCGAAAAGCTGATCGTAACGGTCTGCCTGGGCTTGAAGGAGTTCTGCTGGAATGTCGTCATATGACGTGTATGCCCCTGTCGGTGGCCAGCCATAGAGACTCATGTCTAGCTCAGTTACTTGATTGTCTAATCCTAAACTCGTAAACTTTTCAAAAGAAGCTCTTGTATCTTCAATGGAAGGCCAGCCGATTTGGATATGCGACTGATGTCCTACCCCGTCAATTGGCACTCCTTGCTCTAATAAGTCTTTCACCAGGTTGTAAAGGTCATCTCTTTTTGAAGGAACTTCGGTGTTGTAATCATTAATGTACAACTTTGCCTCTTCACCACCATATTTTCTTGCGGTTTCAAAAGCTACCTTAATGTAGTCAGTGCCTGTTATTTGATACCATTCTGATTCACGCAGGCCCCCGCCATCGTCAATAACTTCATTGACCACGTCCCATGAAGTCACATCATCTTTATAACGTTCAACAACCGTTTTAATATGGTTTTCCATGCGCTCTAATAACAGCTGTTTATTCGCTTCACGTTTATCTGGGTCTGTTTCATCCACCATCCGATTGCCGTCTTCATCGATGAAAAACCATTCTGGTACTTGGCTGTGCCAAACGAGCGTGTGGAAGCGAAGCTCCATGTTATGTTTGCGGGCAAACTCCACAATTTTGTCAGCGCCTTCCCAGTTCCACTCACCTTCTCTTGGCTGGAGTGATTCAGGCTTCATTGCATTTTCCGCCACAAGGCTGTTATAATGATGCTTTAAAATTTGGGCTTGTCTCCCTTCTAATTGATAGGGCTCAACCGCTGCTCCAATATCAAACTGCTCTTGATATCGCTCAGAAAGAGAAGCAACTTGCCATGCAAAAGGCTGATCATTTCTTTTTTCATTTTCTCCAAAGACTCCGGATTTTGGTGGTCCTCCTTGAGCAGCAGCTACATTGCCGATCCCCCCTCCAACTAATAAAGAGATCGCTAGCCCAGCAACAAAAGGCTTTTTAAAAAGTGTAATCATCACAAATTCTCCTTTCGTAGCAAAGTAAAATGCAAAAAATACGGCTTTAACTAAACCTCCTTTCAATAAAGTGGCGCTGTCGATAAAAGAAAGGGCTTTCATAAAGTTGTGAAAAAATTAAATCTTTTACCTACTGGCTACTTATAATCCCATTATAGCAACAATAAACTTAGTTGATCCAGCGAACAAACTAAGTTATTTCAAAATAATCCGAATGTTATAGTAATTAAAACTTGTATTTAGTCCTATTTTAGTTGTCTTAAAGATCGATTAGTCCTAAGTACATGCTTTATGCCTTTTTCGTCAACAAAATGAAAGCATTTTTTATTACAACCAAAGAATGCACTTCACCGTCGAGATAGTGAAACAGGTCCACTTCTTCTTAGAGCTAGAGATTCAGCTTGCCTGGTAAGTGTTTTACATTTGATTCCATTCCCCAATTCTTTTTAAACACCGTATAGATCGTTACAAGGATTAACAAGAATAGAATAATTGGTTTTAAAAATTCAGATGGAATCAGTGAACGATATAAACACCTAAAGCCGATCCGACGATGGAAAGAGGCAATAAGGTAAAAACGAGTTTTTTGTTGATATGGCCAGATTGCAAAAAGTTAATCGTACTTGTCAATACTCCCATGGTTGCTACTGATTTGTTCATTCCTAAGGCGACTGAAGGTGGCAATCCAGCAAACAACAAAGCAGGAATTGAAATCAAGCCACCACCTCCGACAACCGAATCAATAAATGCTGCAACAAATCCTGATGCTAATAAGAAGATCAAAACCTCGATACTGATCTTGCCCATTGCCCTCTCCTTCCCTCCGCTAACATCGTAAGTTTTATTCGCTCATTATCGCATAAATGGAATAGAGTGTATATAAAGGCAAACAAACCATTGCACGGCAGCCCATTCTAAATCTACTTTTTTATGATATTTATCACAAAATAATGCCAATCTGCTTTACAAAATTGTAATATATTATTAAATTTTATTGTATAGGTCTGAAAAAAGGAGAATCCTAATCAACCATAATAGATCTGACTTATGTTAAATATCTCTTTCGAAAGTGCATTGTATGATCAAATATTTGAAAATCATTTGCACAGTAATGCGCAAAATAGAGATTACAGCTGTTTGTTTAATAGAAAGGATGAAGTGTATGGGGTTAATTAACGTATTGATTGCTGATGACCAGACCCTTATGAGGGAAGGCCTGAAGACGATCATCGATCTTGAAGACGATATGAATGTGACCGGTTTAGCAAAGAACGGAAAGGAGGTATTGGATCAAATCCCCTGCCTTCTTCCCCATGTGATCTTAATGGACATTCAAATGCCTATAATGAATGGGATTGAATGTTTAAAGGTAGTTAAGAGAATTTATCCCCACATTAACGTATTGATGTTAACAACGTTTGAAGATGATGATTACATTATTGAAAGTTTGGTCGGTGGAGCCAATGGTTTTTTGTTGAAAGATTTAAATTATGACCAACTGATCTATTCCATACGTCAATCGGTTGATGGACAGATGTTAATCCCTAACTCCATTGCCGTTAAGCTAGCCAAACAGCTCTCTAAATATAATGAGCTGACTGAAGTGGATTTACAAATTGAAAAGTTAAAAAAAGAAGGGTTGCATTTTTCTGAACGGGAACGACAAATTGCCTCCCTTTTAGCCCAAGGATTGACGAATAAAAAAATTGCCGAGAAACTTTATATTACGGAAGGTACTGTGAAAAATTACATAAGTGAAATTTATAGCAAGATCGGGATCCGTGATCGGATGCAAGCTTCCACCTATTTGCGAGATTTAGGAATCAATGACTTGTATTTGGCAAGAGAAAAATGCATAAAACGGCAAGCCTTTTTGCAGCCACTTAATAACACTTATTCCTTACATATTGTTCAAAAGGAATGACTCTTTCATTCGGTTACTATCTCCTCCGAAAATCACTAAATGAGAGTGGTGAATCAGGCGATCTACCACGGCTTCCGTTAAAATAGGGTCGCCAAATACATGATTCCATTGCCCAAACTGCAGATTTGTAGTGATGATAATACTCCGCTTTTCATAACACAAGGAGATGACCTGGAAGAGTAGCTCGGCTCCATGTTTGTGAAGCGGTATATATCCCAGCTCATCCAGAATTAAAAGATCAAGCTTCTCGATTTTCTTAAACAGCTTATTGAGATTTCCTTTGTCATTCGCCTCTAATAACTCATTGGCTAGAGAAGCAATGGTATAAAACTTTACTCGTTTCCCATATTTTTGTATCGCATTCATGCCAATGAGGGTGGAAAGGTAGGTTTTTCCTGCACCAACGCCGCCATAAAACACCATGTTTTCTTTTGATTCAATAAATTCACCGTCCAGGAGAGATTGTTGACTTAACCCCTGCCCCAGCTGAATATCCTTCCAGTCAAAAGGTTTGCCGGATACGTTCGGCAGGGTTGCCGCCTTGAACAAAAGATTAATTTTTCGTTCTTCACGCTGTTCTATTTCTTTTTCAAAGAGCTTCAGTAAATATTCTTCTGTGTTCGCCGCTTCTACCTCTCGGTAGTTCTCTCGAATCCAGCTTAGCTTTAAGCGCTTGGCATATTCTTGGATCTGTTCCTGCATTAGGCCTTCCTCCTTTCCTGCTGGAAGAAGACATCGTATTGATTCATACCTCGTTCAGCTATTGGCATTACTGGAACTGTACTTTTTAGCCTTACTGTCTCTCTGGAGCCTCTGCCATGAATGAGCTGATGAAAGACTTGCTTTATTGTTTCTGTGGATGGATGACATCGCTCGGATGCAATTTCCAGGGCCTCTGTAGCTGTCTCCAGACTATGGTCTTTAAGAAGGTCTGAGAGTAACTGAAGCGCCTTTTTCTTTTCTTCCAGAGTACATTCCTCCAGATAAGTTTGCCATTTAAAGGGCAGTTGATCATAGAAAGTTGTATATTTTAGCGCCGTCGGCCTTTTAGCCATTAGGTACAGATAAGGCTGCCATTTCATCGACTTTGATTCTTCTCCATACAGTCGTTCATGGCTCACAATCACTTCATAGTTGTCCGAAAGGATATCTATCCTGTTATAAGTGATGCCAGCCAATACCTTTTGATTGGCAAAGCGCGGGGAAGTAGAATACCTTTTCGTATCTACTAAGATATAGCCGTACTTGTCTGCTTTGAGAGTTTCATAGCGTACACAAGAGTATTCTTCCGGCGGTAAATACATTAACGCTTCTTTGTCCTCTTCAAACAGCCTGGCAATTTCTTGTTTCTTTTCATAATGAGGACGGTTTCGATCCTTTTCTGCCTCCTCCCATAACCGATCATTCAAATTATCCAGCTGATATACCGTTCGTTCCGGAAGGAAGAAATTATTCCTCGCATATTTAACCATCGCTTCTACATGTCCTTTTTCATTGCCGGCACCCGGATTACAAAATTCATACTCAAACCCGTAGTGCAAAGCGAAGCGCTTGAAACCCTCAGTAAGCTCGCGTTTTCCTTGTGGTAAAACCTTTTTTACTGCGGGGGATAAATTATCAAAACGAATCCTTTTTGGCACTCCTTGCAGATGATGGAAGAACCGTTTTAAGCCCTCCAGGAAACATTCCTGATTTTCAGCTTCAAACACCTGAACTAAGAATGCGTTACTGTATGGAAAAGAAAGCACCAAATACGGCAGGTCTATAACCTTTCCCTTTACTTTAAAAGGGGCTTCCCCAAAATCTACTTGAGCGTCTCCTGGCTTGGATTCCAACGGAAGAGCAGCGTCATCGCTTTCTTCCAATAACTCCTTTTTCCGTTTGGAGACATACCCGCGTACAGTTCGCTCTGAACCTTTGAAACTTACTTCATCTTTAAGTAATTGCCAAATACGTTTGGCAGTCCTTCGATACTTCTTTTTCTTCTTCATATCCTCTCTCAACCATTGATCAACTATGTCTTTGACTGGATCCATTACTGGAGCCGGCTGAGCTTTCTTCTTCTTCTTTTCCGGTTGGAAATTGTCCATATCGGCATACTTTTTGACTGTGCGGAAATCCGTGTTTGTTCTTCTCGCAACATCTGAGTACGAATACCCTTTTGAGTTAACTTCATTTCTGATATACTTAATTTCGTCCACTTGTAACATCTCCTAAAACTACCTCCTGCCAGATTATTGGGTCCAACAGGAAGTGTATTGAATTTTTGGGGTGTTAGCAAGTGGCTTTTTTTATGCAGGCCCCCCGCGGGGGGCCTGCATAAAAGGAATGCCATAACCTACATTTTTATTCTGCCATAAACATCAATGACTAGAGAGCTAGCCAGAAAGTGCAAGTTTAAGCTATCTGTCTTGTAACAGCTTCACACGAATTGACTACCTCTTTTCATTTGAAGATACATATAGGGGAGATATGATCTCATAACAGAATAACCAAGGATACTACACCTATAGATTCTTCTTGATTACAGAAAAACGCTTATCTAGTCTTTTAGAACACTAGATAAGCGTTTTTCTGGCTAAAACTTATAAAAAAAGTTATGCATTTAATTGTATAGTTTCATCATTTTTACTCACTTTTTAGTTGAATATTATGGAAATAATAAGCAAGCTACCTAGAATTAATACGCCCTTAATGACCGTTCCCTCTTTAAATTACAACTTCCTCAATATGTTATATAAATTACCTTTGTTTTTATTAATTTGTACTTAGTATAGCAAGTTTGTTCTTTATAAAGAAATGAAAAGTTGATAAATCTTCTCTCTTCCTTTATAATGTTCTTTATAAAGAACGATTTGAGTAAGGAGAGGTTGACGTTGAGGTCCATCCCCTGTTTAACCGAACCATTTTATGCTAGGTTAAAAATTATACAGGTTCATAGGCGACAGATCTCCTCTAAGGATTCGCTTGTTCAAGTTATTGAATTAGATATGAGAAAGCTTCGGTTTCAATCCGATTTAAAATTTCCTGTCTCTTCTAATGTTGTTTATGCTTTGTATGCCGAATTACTCGACTGTGAGTTTGAATTTGTTGGAACGATCGTTAAATCGATTTTCTTACAAAAACGAGCGGGCTTTGAATATCAACTGAACTACCTTGAAGGCGTACGTACAAAAAAGCCTTCAGCCGGTGCACTGCTTTCTGCCATCGCCTTTCTCGAAGCACTAGGTCATGAAGAAGGCCAACTAAACGCAAAAGCCAACAATCTCTAACGTTCTGATTGTTGGCTTTTCCATTTTTGGAATTCAAGATATTCCTTAAATTGGTCTTTGCTTATCCCTGATTCCATTGCTTCCTTGACTAGTTTCTTCCAATCTTCATCAAGCTCTTCTCTGCTAGTAGTGTCTTGTGTTGATTGTAATAAAGATTCGACAGAAACGTCCAGCACTTGGGAAATTTTTTCTAAGAAGTGAATGGATGGATTGGTTTGAATGTTCCGCTCAATTGAACTAAGATACGATTTGGCCACTCCTGCCCGCTCTGCTAACTCGGAAAGAGAAAGCTCTTTTTCCAATCGGTACTTCTTTACACGTTCTCCAATCATCAAGACCGTTCCTCTCTTTGCTTACCGAATTCGTTGTCATCATTATAACAACGAATTGAATGTTCTGTAAATAGAACCTATTAGATGATCTTGACTTTCTCTTTTTGTGAAACAGTTAAAAAGGAGCGGACTTCTTCAATAGTTAATCCTATTCTTTTTGCCTCCACGATTAATGCATACCATTCTTGATCAAGAACTTTTTCTCCATTCATCCTTGTCCCTCCACAAAAGATTTGATCCAATTACACATAGCCGTTCCCATAACGTCTCAGAAATCTTTGTGACTACGAATCCCTTACCTATTTTAAATAACATTACGTCATAAGTTTAGTTACTTCGGTCATACTTCCAGTCATAATTTATTTGTGATTTCTGAAAATTTTTGACTAATTTGTCGGTTCATTAGTATAGGGCCTCGGTCATCTCGGCTTGTACAATTAGGCGATGGGTCGGATCTTTCACAGGATCACACGTAATGAGCGTAAGTACTGGAGCTGTTCCGTCATGTTGTAAAATGTCGATATTCGTAGGTTCAACAACTGTTATACTGTAAACCGTATATCGATACATGTGATTATTCGTTGTGACGGTAATGACATCCCCTACTTCGACTTCATCGAGTCGGTTAAATTGCCTACCGTATGTTCGACTTCGGTGACCGGCGATCGCTGCGTTCCCTTTTTCTCCGATTGGCGATGACTCAATCATATGGCCGGCCCCAACTTTTAACGTCTCTTGATCAACACCTTGTAAGACTGGGAGCTTTAAAGAAATTTTCTCGATCTCTAATACACCGATCGCATGCGGTTCTTCGCTAGAAAGGAGATGTGGTTCATCATTTGTAGAGGCTTCAAGCTCCCTATTTATTTTTTCATATGAATCAATCAATCGGGTTTCGTAGAACGAATAATACTCGGTCTGTAATCTTGGAAAAAACATAAAAAGTAAGCCGAAACTAATGAACAAAACAGCTGTAATCGTTCTCATGATCCTCCTTCTAGCGACTCCTTACGATTTTTTCGGATGAGAAAGACGATACCGATTGAAAGAAGAAGAATCCCGATCAAATACATCCATGTCTGCACGGCTTCACCTGTTTGTGGTAATATCCCGCCCGGTCCACTCATCGAACCATCTGCTGGAGAATCAATTGGAGGCTGGAGCGTGCTTAACCGACCTTCCGAACGAATCTGAAAGACAATGTCAGTCTGCACTCCTTGATATTCATTACCTGCCTCTTCTGGGAAAGTGACTGTAATAAATAACACATCGTCTTCACCTGAGGATAGAGCTCTTGAATCTAGCTTACGAAAATCTTTTAATTTTCCTGAGTACAACGTCTGCCATTCATCTTTAATCGTTACATCCATGATGTTGTATAGCGCTTTCGAGCCTGAAACAAAAGAAGCTGACAAGACATAAGTACGATCATCCCCCTGGTTTACTATTATTAGTTCACGCGGAATCCAATCCCCTGGCTTTAAATGGTCCACGGAGAATAAAACATCTGCTGGGAACGTTTCAATATCGATCGTTGGCATCCGATCTGATGTAGCATATCCTGTCGTTGGAAATAAGAGCAACAAGAAGCTTATCATCAGTATCATTATCCTCAATATAATCACCACCCCACGAAAAAGAAAATCCATCCATTTTATGAGAGATTTCAGCGACTGTTGGTTTTAGCTTTACTTCTACTTACCTACCCTCAACGCGCTTCACTACTAAATTTTTGTATGAATCATCACGTTGAAGAAAAAGTCAAGGCAATGGACGTACATCACCTTGACTCCTATCGGGTTTTCGTTGTATTTAACGCGCTTGACCTGGTTTTTGTGTTGCTTCAAGTTCATGAGTAACTTTAAGTGTCAAGCCTTGATATTTATTTTGAACGAATTCTCTTGAACCTTCTTTCCGTTCATCAGTCGGAACGAAAGTAATTTTCATTTTTAATCGATCGGTATGACCGACTGGTAAGTCTTTTTTACCTGATTCCCAGATTAGCCACCTGCGATAGTTATCCGCGATATTTCCAGATTGACTTTCGAGTTCAGCTAATGTTTTTCCAGAGATTTCTGGAATAATTTTTCCTTTATTGCTTAGGAAATCGACTCTTAATTGGGTAGCAAAGTCAGCTCCCTCATCAGAGGATTTTAATTTATTACCATTTTTATACACTTCTGTTTGTGTGAACATAAGTACTTCATGAATATCAAGTGTTCCATTATTAGTAATTGTAAACTTGCGCGTCATGTGGTCGCCAGGCTTCAAATTATTTACATCAAAGACGATTGTTGGATCAACACCTAGATCGATTGTACCGGAAGCAAAGGAACTCTCAATCGTTTCCACATCGTTAAACCACGCATACGTTCCTCCACCTAAAAGTGAAACCCCTACCGCTGCGGTAATAACCGCCATCCCTACTTTTCTTTTAATTGTCATAAAGAGTCCTCCTTAAATATTCCCCCAAATGTTAGGTTGAAGGGGTTTTTTATCTATGAAAACCGCCAAATGCGGATTTCATCATGAGGTTTGATCCACTTGCTTTTGCTCCTGACGTTTTTCAAGCGTCCCAATCGCTCGCCAAAGCGTAATGATGGAATACAAGATAAGTAAAACCCCAGGAACAATCATTAAGAGTGCCGTTCCTTCTTTCGTCGTTGCAAATGTGAGAATGTATCCTAGGTATGGGACAGTAAATCCTGTGTATTCACCAACGACATTGGCTGCCAGTACAGGCTCAAGATCAGCCGCGTCATTGTTATCCCCTTTTGTTACATATTGAACATGGTCTCCGTTTTGCAGCACCTCTACAATTCGGTGCGTGACAAGTGTATTGTCTTCTTTTAAAAAGGTAATGACATCTCCAGCCTGAAAACCAGTTCCATTGCCTTCTACTTGTTTCACAGCTATAATCGAGCCTGTATGGAATGCAGGCTCCATTGAGCCGGAGAGAACCACATTTAATTGATGACCAAGCACGGTTGGTTTTCCGCCAGAGGCATGAGAAATAATCGAGAGCATCGCGACGGAGATCATTAATAGAAAAAGAAGAAACGTCATTGATTTACTAATGATTTTCAGTATCTTCATCGGCACCTTGCTCCCCTCCAGTTTCAAGATGGTTCTGTTTCGTGCGGCCTTCTTGCTCCTCTATGTCAGAATGCTCCTTTTCTTCGTTTTTCGGCGAAGGAAAATCGCTAGACTCGTCTTCTTCCAAGATTGTGTCTTCCTCAAATGTCTCTTTATCTTCCTCCATTGAGCTTCTTTCTGCTTCGTCTATCTTTTCTTCAGGCTGTTTACAATCTTTCAAAACAAATGCATCTCCATCTTGCCAAACTTCGCCTTCTTCAGGGTGCCCCTCTTCTTGATAGACTTTAAACTTATAGCGACCAGGTTCTGTTGGTTCGTATGTCAATTCCAATGTTTCTCCTGCTTTGAGAGGATCAATGGTACCTTCATAAAGGATTGTTTCATCCGTAAACGTTGGCTTGCCTTTCAAATTTGGATCAAAGTACACAACATATGTAACGCTTTTTTTCATGTCACCGTCGCCAGCATTTTTAATCGTTACTGATAGTTCTTGACAAGAGCCTTTTTGCTCTCCTTGTAGGAACGTGAGAGAACTACCCCTCCATTCTTCTTTTACGTCATCTTTTCCATCGTCCCACTCACCTGCGTTCGTCGAATGTTCAATTTTAACAACTGCATTGAAGGAAGCAGTCGTAGGCTGTGTGATGGAAGCGAGTGAAAAACATAACAAATAGATAAGAATAAATGTTTTTACAAAAATAGAGAAAGCTACTTTCTTTTTTTGTCGAGCAGTTAAGCGATCTTTGCGCAAAACTCCATCACCCCCAGCAGCTTCGTTTTGTTCTTTATAAAGAACTAACACTGTCAGTATAGATCTATACATTAAGAAAAGAAACCTCTGTAAAGAACGATAAGGACGATATAACGAACATTTTTCACACATTCTCTTTGAATAACTCATGATTTCTCACGTTTTTGTTTTTTATAAAGAACAAAAAATGACATGAATCAAGTTCCTTAATGGATTTAGTTATCCTTTCGGTTATGTTGTCGTTAAACAGATGACGACTGAGGTTCGTTCGAAAAAGCCCTCATCCTCTTACTATATAAAGTGAAAAAGCTCACCTTAACGGCGAGCTTTTTCATTATTATAAAAGTAGGCATTCGTTAAAACATTATATTCTATTTAAAGAACGAATTAGTATGGTTCACGTGAACGAAGGTTTTTTTCAGACGTTTCGGGTTTGTAGCGACTAAATAAAGAACACTAAAAACGATAAGAGACACAATTATCGTTCCAACATGAAACAAGCCTTTTTCATGATACCAGACGATCGTATAACCAATTGCACCTGAGAAAACCACATAATATAAAAATGGAAAAATCGTTTTGCGGATAATCACTCCCTCTTTTCCGACTAACCCGACAACAGCAGAAGCAGCGACAACATTATGGACACAGATCATATTTCCTGCTGCTCCGCCAACCGCTTGTAGCGCGACCACCCACGTTGGATTCACTCCAATTTGTGTGCCCACATCATATTGAAAAAGAGCAAACATCATATTGCTAACCGTATTGCTTCCTGCGATAAACGCACCAAGTCCACCTATGATCGTCGCAAACAGTGGGTAAGCCTCTCCAGTTAGCTGTGCAATACCATTTGCCAATTCGATCGGCATCCGTTCGAAGCCAGCCGAACCACCGCCGGATTGAAGAAATACCTGTACCATCGGAACGGTGAAGATTAAAGCAACCGACGCTAACAATGTCGTACGAACCGATCGTGCCAACGCTATTTTGTATGCGCTTACATTCATGCGGTGCAAAAAGAAAGTTAAGATCGTGACAACGATAAAAGTCGTTCCAGGTGAAAAAAGAGGCTGAAAACTAGCCGAGATCTCTGTACCCAATATCCCGTTCCAGTTCAATTCCCAAGACGTAATCCAACCACGAAACGGCAACATGTCGAGTCGGGATAAAACGAGAAACAACCCGATAAGCATATAAGGTAGCCATGCCCGAAACAGGCTCATCTTTTTCTTAGCCAAAGACAAATCCTGAACTTTAACAGTGCCAACCCATTCGGGATTCCATGAAGACTTTTGATCGAAGTCCCATACCTTATTCTTCGGCAGAAGCAAACCTTTTTTAGCTGCAAATACAACGATTAGTAATCCCGCTAGGCCACCCGTCATAGATGGAAATTCTGGTCCAAGAAGGTTGGCTACGATAACATAAGGGATCGTCATCGCTAACGCAGAAAATAAAGCAAATTTCCAAATTTGTAATCCTTCAGAAAAGGATTTGTTTTTACCGAAAAAGCGCGTCATTAATGCAACGACAAAGAGCGGGATCAACGTTCCTGAGATTGCATGAATGATCGCAGTCTGCCCACCAATCACCGTCGTCAATGTAAGGACGTCAGTTGAGATCGTAGTGTCAGCTGCCAATCCAGATTGGATACCAACAAGCATTGGCGTCCCTACAGCTCCAAATGAAACTGGTGTGCTTTGGATCACCATTCCTGATACAACAGCAGCCATTGCGGGAAAGCCTAGTCCAACAAGCAAAGGAACAGCGACAGCCGCAGGAGTTCCAAAGCCAGCTGCCCCTTCGATAAATGAACCAAACAACCATGCAATAATAATGACTTGAACCCGCCTGTCAGGTGAAATGTCGGTAAATCCTTGACGAATGACACTCATGCCACCGCTTTCCTGTAACGTATTCAAAAGTAAGATGGCACCGAATATAATGTAAAGTAGCGTTCCAGCCGTAATCAATCCGTTGATCGATGCAGCCGTAACTTGCTTGACAGGGACTTGCCAAATAAACAACGAAAGTCCTGCAGCCACAAGAAATGAAATTGGCATCGCTTTACTTGCAGGCATCCGCATCCCAACTAATAAGACCCCCACAACAATAATGGGTAACAACGACATAAAGGCTAACCAGCCGGTGGTCAATCCGCCTCTCCCCTTTCAATAGATTTAGACTATCTATATGAAAGCGACCATCTTCGCAACGTTCGTTAGGAGCTGTGATGGATCTGTTCGTATGTGTCGATAGACGAACATAGTCGCAAGCTTGAGATGCGATGAAAACTATTATGTAAGGAAGCACTTCCACCTAAGGTGATGGAAGTGCTTATTCATTTACACGAGTTCTTTTGCGATTTTTTGTTTAAACTCTAGGCGCCGACGATGCAAGATCGGTTCTGTATAACCACTCGGCTGTTCTGTCCCTTTTAACACGAGCTCTAATGCTGCTTGGAAGGCGACAGACTGCTCAAGATTATCAGCCATTGGACGGTAAGCGGGATCCCCGGCATTTTGTTCATCCACTACTTTTGCCATGCGTTCCATCGTTCGAATCACTTGCTCCTTACTTACGATGCCGTGACGAAGCCAATTGGCCATATGTTGACTCGAAATGCGCAAAGTGGCGCGATCTTCCATTAATGCTGTGTTGTGAATATCAGGCACCTTAGAGCAGCCGATCCCTTGTTCCACCCAACGCACGACATAACCGAGAATCCCTTGGGCATTATTATCAAGCTCTGCTTGAATGTCCTCATTCGTCCAGTCGGTAGAGCCAGCTAGAGGGATTTCAAGAATCTCCTTGCGATAGCACGTTTGATCATCTGCAAGTGTCTTTTGAATGGCAGGTACATGGTGGCGATGATAATGAATGGCGTGAAGCGTCGCTGCTGTTGGCGATGGCACCCATGCTGTATTTGCTCCAGCTTCAAGTTGACTTCCTTTCTGTTCCATCATCTCGTTCATAAGATCCGGCATTGCCCACATTCCTTTTCCGATTTGAGCTCGGCCTCGGAAACCACAAGTTAGGCCCGTGGCTACATTGGATCGCTCATAGGCTGAGAGCCAGCTAGACGACTTCATATCCCCTTTGCGAATCATCGGGCCCGCTTCCATCGATGTATGAATCTCATCCCCAGTTCGATCCAAAAATCCCGTGTTGATAAAGACGACCCGTTCCTTTACTTTCTCAATGCATGCTTTTAAATTTAGGGACGTGCGCCGCTCTTCATCCATGACGCCGATTTTCAACGTATGACGTTCCAAACCGAGAATGTCTTCAATTCGATTAAACAATCGATTGGCAAAAGCCACTTCCTCCGAACCATGCATTTTTGGCTTTACGATGTAAACCGATCCTTTTTTTGAGTTTCGGAATGTGCCATTTTGCAACAAATCATGCTTAGCAATTAGGCTCGTAACGATTCCATCTAGAATGCCTTCTGGCACTTCCTCGCCTGATTGCGTTCGAATAACAGGCGTGGTCATTAAGTGTCCAACATTCCGGATAAACATGAGCGAACGCCCTGGTAGCGAGAACGTTTCTCCATTTGGTGCCGTGTAGCTTCGATCCTCGTTTAACTTTCGCTTTTTTGTTTTTCCTTCTTTCGTAAACGTTGCTTCAAGTGTTCCTTTCATAAGACCAAGCCAGTTTTGATAGACAGCTACTTTGTCTTCAGCATCAACAGCTGCGACGGAATCTTCACAATCCATAATTGTGGTTAGCGCGGACTCAAGGACAATGTCCTTCACCTTTGCCCGATCACTTTTTCCAATTGGGTGTCTTGCATCGATTTGAATTTCTACGTGAAGTCCATGATGAAGAAGAAGAATGACAGATGGGTCTCCTTGTGAACCTTGGTAACCGACAAACTGTGTCTCGTCCTTTAATCGTGTCATCTTTCCAGATTCAAGTGTAACGACTAGTTGCTTATCCATGATGGCATAGTTGATAGCCTCATGATGAGAGCCGCTTGTAAGCGGGAACGTATGATCTAAGAAGTCTTTGGCAAACTGAATAACTTTGGCTCCTCGTTTCGGGTTGTATGTCCCCGTTTTTTCGCATCCGTCCTCTTCTGAAATGACATTCGATCCGTAAAGGGCATCATACAAACTTCCCCAGCGAGCATTCGCTGCATTAATCGCATATCGTGCATTGTTGACTGGAACCACTAGCTGTGGTCCTGCTTGCGCCGCGATTTCATCATCCACATTTTCCGTTGTAATGGTTACATGTTCAGGGATTGGCTCTAAATAGCCGATTTCTTCTAAAAACGAGTGATATGCTGAAAAATCAATGGGTCCTTTGTTTTTTTGATGCCACGCATCGATCGTTGCTTGAATTTCTTCACGTTTAGCGAGAAGCATCTTGTTTTCTGGCATCAATTCAGTGATGATTTGCTGGACACCAGACCAAAAATCTTCCTTCTTAATCCCCGTTCCAGGAAGAGCCCTCTGCTCAATAAATGTTATTAGTTTGGTCGCCACCTGCAAATTTCCCACATGTTCGTATGTTTCCATCATAACTCCTCCTTTATTTCTTTTATGATTGTTTGATCTCAACACAACGGCTAGGGGAAGGGAAAAGCTTCCCGCCGTTTAGGAGATTGCGCGGATTAAACACTTGGCGTATTTCGAGTTGGGCATTGATTTCCTCTTCTGTAAAGACGAAGCGCATCTCTTCTTTCTTTTCAATTCCGATCCCATGCTCACCTGTGATGGTTCCACCAACGGCTGCACACGCCCGGAGACATTCACTCCCTGCTTGTAGCGCTCGTTCGGTCTCTCCTTCTACCGTCGCATCAAACAGAACAAGGGGGTGAAGGTTACCATCACCGGCGTGAAAAATATTTGCGATTCGTAGCCCGTATGTTTCGCTGATTTTTTGAATCGTTGAAAGCACGACCGGAAGCTTTGTCCGCGGGATCACTCCATCTTGTACGAGGTAATCAGGTGAGATGGCACCCATGGCACCAAAGCCTGTTTTTCGGTTCGCCCACCATTTCATCCGTTCTTCTTCAGATGTAGCTACTTTCACCTCGCGAACATGATGCTTTCGGCAAACGGTTAAAATACGTTCAATTTGTTGATCCATTCCGGCAGAAATGCCGTCCACTTCGATTAGCAAAACCGCTTCCGCATCAAGTAGGTGCCCGATAGGGAAAGCGGCGGCCTCCACGCCTTCCATCGCTATGCGATCCATCATTTCAAGCGCTGCTGGGACAATTCCTTCTGAAATGATGTCAGACACCGTGTGACTTGCATCGCTCACTTTGTCAAAGTAAGCTAAAACCGTCTGTTTCGCCTCTGGATGTTTCAAAATGCGAACGGTAATTTTTGTAACAATTCCAAGTGTTCCTTCTGATCCCGTCATCAGTCCAAGCAAATCATACCCAGGTTCATCCAATATTCCAGCTTTTCCGATTTCCACAATGTCCCCATTCGGGAGTACCACTTCCATTCCCAATATATGGTTCGTCGTAACTCCGTATTTAAGACAGTGGGCACCGCCAGCATTTTCTGCCACATTACCACCGATTGTGCAGCAATATTGGCTCGATGGATCTGGCGCATAGTAATACCCTTTGTCCTCAATGGATTGAGTAAGCTTTAAATTGACATAGCCAGGTTCAACGATCGCGCGGCGGTTTTTCAGATCGACTTCAAGTAAGCGCTTCATCCGTACGAGGCTAATAATGACCTCCCCATTGATCGGGATCGCCCCTCCACTTAGTCCTGTTCCGGCTCCTCTGGCGAGAAAGGGAAGGTTGTGATCGTGACAGTAACGGACAATGCTTGCCACTTCCTTTGTATTTTCCGGAAACACAACCGCCTTTGGCAAATGTTTATGAATCGTAAACCCATCGCAATCATAGGCTAGCAAGTCTTCTTTCTTATATAGAACCGAATTGTGTCCGCTTAACAGCTCGTGAAAAGATCGGATGTGAGGATCTTCATACTTGCGCTTCCTTCCAATCATAGTCCATCCCCTCCTTTCGTCTTCAACTCTTCCTGCTGGTAAGCCAAGTCAAGCAATTGAACCGTATGAATGATTCTCTGATTACCTCCGTATTTTTTGACGCCCATAGCCATTTGCAGCATACAGCCAGGGTTCCCCATAGACACCATCTCTACATCACTTGGGACGCACTCCATTTTTTTCTCTAGTACTCTACTAGCCATCTTCGGATGCGTAAGATTATAAATGCCGGCACTGCCACAGCACCGATCAGCGTTCTCCATCGGAATTAACTCAACGCCAGGAATTTTCAGCAATAAGTCTCGTGGCTCCTGACGCACGTTTTGTCCGTGTGCTAAGTGACAGGCGTCATGGTAGGCAACTTTTGCACGGACTTTCCTTTTTGGCTTCTCATAACCTGTATCATACAAGTGTTTGGAAACATCCTTCACCTTCTCGGCAAATGCTTCCGCCCGTTCATACCATTCCCGATCGACTTCGCGAAACAATTCAGGATATTCTTGGAGCATGGAACCACAGCCTGCTGCATTGACAATAATCGTCTCTTCGTTTTCAAAAGCTTTCATGTTCTGCTTTGCAAGTCTTCTTCCCATCTCTCGATCACCTGCATGAACATGCAAAGCCCCGCAGCACGTCTGATCTTTTGGGAGCGAAACGTCGTTTCCGTTTCGCGTTAACACGCGTATCGTCGCTTCATTTACTTCACTGAACATGACATCCATCACACAACCTGCCAATAACGCAACTCTCTGCTTGGACTTCCCCTTAGCTTTTATGAACGATTTCTTGCGATAACGCTTCTGAACAGGCGTTGATACTTCAGGTATGACGGCCTCCATGTCTGCGAAATGCTCAGGAAAAAGGTGAAGCAATCCTGTTTTTCGCACTGCTTTTCGTATACCTACCTTTTGATACACTTTCACCAATGAACCGAGAGCGTGTAGACGATGAGGGTAAGGGAAAAGCCCACGGAGAAATAAATGGCTTACAACCTTTTTCCACCCAGATAACGGAAGAGCTTGGCGGATTTGTCCTCTGGCTTCTTCAATTAAGCCACCAACCTCTACATCTGCAGGACAAGCTGTTTCACAGGCACGGCAGTCAAGGCACGTAAACACCGGATCGGCAAATGCTTCATTCACTTCGAGCTTTCCTTCTGCTACCGACTTGATTAAATGAACGCGCCCCCTCGGCGATTGCTGTTCATGGCCAGTCAGCTCGTATGTAGGACAGGCCTCTAAACACATGCCGCAATGGACACAGTCCGCCCACTTGTTTGGATCGGGGTGATCGGACCAGTGATAGTTAGTCAATGATGGAGGCGAACAAGGTAGCTGCTTTGTGCTACTCATGATTAAATCCCCCCTACAAAGCGAGTTCGATTGAGTATTCGCTGTGGATCGATAGCCTGTTTAATCCCTTGTAACAGTTCCATGTAAGCAGGTGGTTCTCCCCATACATCGACAGTTTGTCGAATCGTAAGAGGAGCATGTGTGAGAACGAGATGTCCAGAGGCACCTGCAATAACTTGACGCAAATCCGCGATCGCTAGACAAATGTCTTGTTCGTCTCCTGTTAAGATGATCACACCGAGACCATGCCCCACACCGCCATGAAAAGAGGTAGAAACATGATATAGGACTGTTAATCGCTTACATTCTTGCAGCACCGAAAAAAGATCGAAATTTTTGACTGCTACTTTGAGCTTAACTGCTGTCTGTTGGTTGGATTGATCCAATGTTTGACTTGACTCCCTTTTTCGCCATTGATCCCAGAATCTATTGGCATCTTCTCGCTGAAAGATGGCAGCGTTCGTTCCCTTTGGCAATTGTGATAAGACGTATTGTTCTTGATAGTGAACCGAGGACGGTATATCTTCAAAGCTAATCAGAAGGCCTAACGCCACCTCCCCTGTGACTGCTTCCGTCCATGTCGAATTCATGATTTCAAGTGCAACCGGCTCCATATAGGAATCAAGTAAACTGGCGACAACATCTTCGATCAGTGTCAGTTGGTTTTCGTTGAAAAAGGCAATGATTACTCGCTCATCCTTTGGAAGCGGGCGTAGCTTTAAGGTCACCTCTGTCATGACACCCAATGTTCCCATCGAACCAATAAACAACTTATTCATATCGTAGCCAGCCACATTTTTGACAACTTTTCCACCAGTACGAATGATGCGACCATCAGGATAGACGACCCGTAAGCCGATGACATGATCCCTAGCTGCTCCATGACGGAGGCGTTTAGGTCCGCTTTCATTTGTGGCAATCATGCCCCCAATCGTTGCAGCTTCATCACAGGGCATGTCGAATGGGAGCGCCTGCTTAAAAATGGCAAGCTCTTTTTGAAGTTTTCGTAGAGGCGTTCCAGCTTTCACAGTCACCGTCATGTCTCCTATCGAGTGGTCTACGATGCCTGTAAACTGTTGAAGTGATACGACCCATTCCGTTTCTAATAATGTCCCAGCAAACCCCCGCTTCGTTCCAGCTCCTTCAACCGTTACAAGATGCTCCTCTTCACTTGCAAGTGTCAGAACATCGGCTAGCTCTCTCTCCGTTGTTGGGATAATTTCTAGTAAACCTGTATTTCCATAGGGATCGTTCATTCGGTCACGTTGTACAACTTGGCTATTATTTAATTGTTTGACAAGTTTGGCGTGCGCATTAGAGACGATCATCTCATCCTCCCCTAACTAAGTTTCTTAATAAGAAACTTAGTTTCCTGTAATGAGTGAAAAGAAAACGCTTTTTCAAGCGATTTTTCTTTGATGCAGATCTTATCTCGTTAATTCCATTAAACCATCTGTTTTCCTGTTTTTCAATAGAATTGTGAGATTTTTTCGAAAACATCTCTATTTAAATGTCTTGATAGCCTAAACGCTGGGATATCTTCTTACCAATAGCTATGATCAATGGTCGTAACTCATGCAAGCGCTCTTTCGATAGGCGAATAGATGGGCCAGAAATACTAACAGCAGCCGTTATAGCCCCTTGATAGTCGAAAATTGGAGCTGCAATGCACGTAATTCCTGGCTCGTTTTCTTCCATTTCATACCCGTAGCCTTCTAAGCGTATTTTCTCTAATTCCTTCATAAACGTTTCTTTATCGGTGATCGTCCGCTCCGTATGAGGTGGCAACCCATAGCGTTCAATTAAACTAATTTGCACCTTTTCTGGTAAATAAGCCATAATTACTTTGCCGACACTCGTGCAATGAATCGGTGCTCTCCGGCCAATTTTTGAATGGGTTCGAAGTGTCTTTGTCCCTTCCAGTTTGTCAATGTAAATCATCTCCCCTTGATCATATAAAACGAGATGGACGACCTCATTTGTTGTTGCCTCAAGCTGTTCTAAAAATGGCCGCGCTTGTCGGCGAATGTCGATCGATTCTAACAAGGTTGCGCTTAACTCTAAATATCGGTAACCTAGACGGTATTTTTTTGTTTCTTCATCTTGCTCAATAAATCCGTGTTCCACAAGTGTAGCCAAAAGCTTATAGGCTGAGCTTTTTGTGAGTGATAGCTTGGCTGCCACATCGGTAACCCCTAGTCCTTGTTTATGTTCGCTCACAAGCGAAATGATCGTTAATGCTCGATCGACGGATTTAACCATATAACCTTCCCCCTTATGGCGCTAGCCCCATTATAGCACAATAAAAAAGCACTTAACCGAACGTAAAAAAATAAACCGTCGCACCGATCAGCATGAACGCGACGAACCGCTCGCCTAATAATGAACCTGTTTTTGTAGTAAAAGGAAAGCGAACCCTCGTTTTTAAAGGATAAAATAAACGAATCCCCTGAGATGTCATCGCATCGAGAATAAAATGGCTAACGACCCCACTTAATAGTCCGAGTGTGATGTCGGTTGAATAGACTGGTAGCCAGTTCAATAGCCAGTAGATTCCTAGTAAAAAGAGGAGACTGTGGGTGAACGAACGGTGACCAAATGTTCGTAAAAGCACTGTTGAAACAACTGGTAATGCGCGGCCAACCATCGATCTCGGGTGACAAATGTCAGGAATAAGCGCGCCAAAAAGAGCCGCGCTATAATAAATGATCGGTTGCTCTACACTTATAGCATTAAAATAGGCCATCGCTGCAGCAGCTGTAAATCCGCCGATAATATGTGTTGGTCCTGTCATGATGTTCAACTCCTACTGTAGAGAGAAGCTACATGTCACCATAACCCTTCTCCCTTTTATCCGCCTCACCGTGTCATCATTTAAAAGTCAATAGTCGGAACCTCTAGGGCCTTGCCTTATGACCGTTTCTCAATGATGAAACATGAAAAAACGAGGGCGGTTATGATTCGCCCTCTTTATCATCAATCAATGAAACCTCTTTCCAAACGTTAGTGACTACTCCCGTTTTGTCTTGATCTAAGACAAAGGACCCGTTGCTATAACGATCACTTCGTCTAAAAGAGGAAGGATCAACAGTGACGATAGTTCCGTCCTCCGTTTTGATGAAGAACGTATCTGAACCATCGGATATGCGTTTGCAGGCTACAATGTGGTGAGGATTTTTCTTTAATTCACGGAGCATTACGAGCCCCCGTTTAGCCCGCGTTGATTTGTCAAATTCAGTAATGGAAATGCGCTTGACTCCTCCGCGATGAGTGACGACGAGAAATTCAACTCGGTCATTGAGAGTAAAGGTGGTCGCATCGACTACCACATCATCGTTTTTTAAATTGATTCCTTTTACACCAGCGGCTCGTTGCCCTACTTGACTAATTTCGTTTTCGCTAAACCAAAGACCGTAACCAAAGCTTGTCGCGATAAACACTTCTTCATTTCCAGATGTACGCATAACAGATACGACTTCATCGTCGTCTTTAAGCTTAAGTGCCATCAAAGGCTTGGAGAAACGCTGCGCTTTGTAGAGTGAAAGCTGAGAACGTTTAGCCATCCCTTGTCTTGTGATAAATAGGAGCGACTCCTCCTCCGAAAACTCTTTCACGGCAAGTGTTGTTAAAATGTCATCATCCTTATCGACCGTGACTAGGTTGGCCACATGTTGACCGTTATCTTTCCAGCGAATATCAGGTAGCTGGTGAACTGGTAAATACAAGTAGTTCCCCTTTTTCGTAAACAACAAGAGAGTATCTTGTGTGTTCATTTCATAACGGCCTAATAAATAGTCGCCTTCTTTCATACCTGGGAGTTCCCCGTTTGAGGCTGCGTACGATCTTAGGCTTGTTCGCTTCACATATCCTTCCTTCGTCACCGTCACCATCACATCTTCTGATGCGACGAGGACGTCCATTGTAATTTTGATCTCCTCGATCTCCTTTTTAATGATCGTCCGGCGCTCATCAGCAAACTGTTTTTTAATGGCCAATAGTTCCTTTTTAACGACCCCGATGAGCTTTTTTTCACTGGCTAAAATCGCTTCTAATTCGTGAATACGCCGCTCAAGTTCCGCAGCCTCTTCTTCCAGCGTAGTAATGTCTGTATTCGTCAAACGATATAGCTGCAAGGTGACAATCGCCTCTGCCTGAGCTTCCGTAAAGTCAAATTGGGCGATCAAATTATCCTTAGCGTTCTTTTTATCTTTAGATGCTCGAATCGTTTGAATGACATCATCTAAGATCGAGATCGCCTTCATGAGCCCTTGTACGATGTGCTGACGATCCTTTGCTTTTTGCAAGTCATACGTCGCCCGTCGGATAATGACATCTTTTTGGTGATCGATGTAGGCTTGGATTAAGCTTTTTAATCCCATTAATCGAGGCGTCTTGTTGTGAATGGCCACCATGTTAAAGTTATATGTAATTTGCAAATCGGTGTTTTTGAACAAATACTGCAAAATCCCGTTGGCATCGGCGTCTTTTTTAAGCTCAACGACAATGCGCAATCCAGTACGGTCCGTGTCATCACGAACCTCCGCAATCCCGTCCACCTTTTTGTCAAAGCGAATTTCATCCATTTTTTTTACGAGGTTCGCCTTGACGACCTCATATGGGATTTCCGTAATGACAATTTGCTGTTTACCACCACGTAGATCCTCAATTTCAGCTTTTCCACGTACGACTACTTTCCCTTTTCCCGTGCTGTAAGCTTGGCGGATTCCTTCGATTCCTTGCACGATTCCACCTGTCGGAAAGTCTGGCCCTTTTATGACCTGCATCAGCTCATCTAAAGTAACGTTTGGATTCTCCATTTGCATAATGACCCCATCGATCACTTCCCCGAGATGATGAGGTGGGATGTCGGTTGCATATCCAGAAGAAATTCCCGTTGAGCCGTTGACGAGCAAATTCGGAAATTTAGCTGGTAATACGACCGGTTCTTGTTCAGAATCATCAAAGTTCGGGATGTAATCCACTGTTTCTTTATCAATGTCACGTAAAAGCTCTGCCGCTATTTTTGACAGTCGCGCTTCCGTATAACGCATCGCCGCTGGTGGATCGCCGTCAATCGAGCCGTTATTCCCGTGCATATCAACAAGAATGTTACGCACTTTCCATTCCTGGCTCATACGGATCATCGCATCGTAGACGGACGAATCACCGTGTGGGTGATAATTCCCGATCACATTCCCCACGGTTTTTGCTGATTTTCGAAACGGTTTATCCGCCGTATTGCCGTCCCTGTACATAGCGTATAAAATTCGTCGCTGTACTGGTTTCAGGCCATCCCTTGCATCAGGCAACGCCCGCTCTTGAATAATATATTTTGAGTAGCGACCAAAACGGTCACCGATCACTTCTTCTAATGGGAGGTCTAAATAACGCTCTGTTTGTGCCACCCTTATTCCTCCTCAACTACTGCTAGGTTTTCGTTTTCTAAGATGTTTGTTTCCTCTTCCAAGCCAAACGCAACATGTGATTCGATCCACTTACGCCGCGGTTCTACTTTGTCACCCATGAGCGTGGATACACGCTTTTCCGCACGAGCTGCATCATCAATCCGAACGCGAATCAGCGTCCGCGTTTCAGGATCCATTGTCGTCTCCCAAAGCTGGGTTGCATTCATCTCCCCAAGTCCTTTATAGCGCTGAATCGTATACCCTCGTCCAACCTTTTTGATCGCTTTTTTAAGACCATCCTCGTCCCATGCATACTCTACCACTTCTTTTGCTCCTGACCCTTTGCTTACTTTGTAAAGGGGAGGTAAGGCAATATAGACCTTGCCTGCTTCCACGAGCGGGCGCATGTAACGATAAAAAAACGTCAACAGCAACACTTGGATGTGCGCACCATCAGTGTCAGCATCAGTCATAATGACGACTTTGTCATAATTGACATCGTCGAGGGTGAAATCGGCACCTACGCCTGCACCGATCGTATGAATAATGGTGCGGATTTCTTCGTTCTTCATAATGTCGTCGATTTTTGCTTTTTCCGTATTAATGACCTTTCCACGGAGCGGAAGAACGGCTTGGAATTTCCGGTCCCGCCCTTGCTTTGCCGAGCCTCCTGCAGAGTCACCCTCCACTAAGTAAAGCTCATTACGCTGCGGATTTTTCGATTGGGCTGGGGTTAGTTTCCCACTTAAAAGCACATCTCTCCGTCTATTTTTCTTTCCGCTGCGCGCTTCCTCCCGGGCTTTCCGTGCCGCTTCCCGCGCTTGTGCTGCCTTAATCGCCTTGCGAATGAGCATCGAACTCATTTCAGGGTTTTCTTCAAAGAAGAAGCTGAGCTTTTCAGAAACTAGGCTGTCAACGGCAGAACGAGCCTCAGGTGTCCCGAGCTTTCCTTTCGTTTGGCCTTCAAATTGTAACTTCTCCTCAGGAACACGAACAGAAATAAGAGCGGTAAATCCTTCGCGAATATCCGATCCATCTAGATTTTTATCCTTTTCTTTGAGTAGCTTCGCTTTTCGAGCATACTCATTCACAGCACGAGTCATCGCGGTCTTTGCGCCAAGCTCGTGGGTTCCCCCATCCTTTGTCCGCACGTTGTTTACAAACGAAAGAACATTCTCGGTATAGCCGTCGTTGAACTGAAAGGCAAACTCAATCTCAATCCCATTGCTCTCACCATTAAAAAAAACGACTGGATGAAGCGTTTCTTTATCCTCATTTAAATATTCAACGAACGCTTTAATGCCATCTTCATAATGGAAAACTTCCTTCGTATCGTCTCGAAGATCCACAAGTTCAATCTTAAGTCCTTTTAATAAAAAGGCCGCTTCGCGAAGTCTTTCTGAAAGTGTTTCCACATTGAAATTCGTCGTGCTAAATACCGTAGGATCTGGCTTGAAATGGATCGTCGTACCTGTTTGGCGAGTTTTCCCTTTCTTTTCTAGGGTTGTTGACGGCTTTCCCCCATTCTCAAACCGCTGTTCATATACCCAACCATCACGCTTAATCTCAACAATGAGCCATTCGGATAAGGCGTTTACAACAGAAGCCCCAACGCCGTGAAGCCCTCCACTTGTGGCATAACCGCCTTGTCCGAATTTTCCTCCTGCATGGAGCACAGTTAAGATGACCTCTGGGGTGGGCTTGCCTAACTTGTGCATTCCCGTCGGCATGCCACGTCCTTCATCTCGCACCGATACGCTCTGGTCTTTATGTATCGTCACATTTATATTCGATCCGTAGCCAGCCAACGCTTCATCGACCGCATTGTCGACAATTTCGTAAACAAGGTGGTGGAGGCCACGGCTATCTGTACTACCTATATACATTCCTGGACGCTTGCGAACAGCTTCCAGTCCTTCTAATACTTGAATTGCATCATCGTTATAGACGAAATCCTGTCTTTGTGCCAAATCTGGTACTCCTTTCACTTTTCCGTCCGCTCATTTTCTCTCTTTTATCATATCATACAAACGCATGTTCGGACTGCATTTTTCCTTTATGCTCTTCCATTGTACTGTTTCTTTCGGTAATCGCAACCTTTTTCTAGATCCTTCTCTATCATCGGTGCAATTTCCTCTATTTTTAACGATCGATCGCCACTTTGTCAAAGGAATATAAAAGAACCTCACATTAGTAACAAGTAATAACTACATGATTCACGATACGAAACAGCCCCAAGTGCCATGACTCGGGGCTGTTCTCTCATGCTTTGAATTTAGCGTGCTCCACTTTGATGCAACGATTCATAATAGACGTTACTCCGTGCTGTTGTAAATAGTCGTAAGCTTCTTTGTTTTCCAGACCTAACTGTGCCCAAAAGACTGGTGCACCAATCTCAACCGTTTCTCTCGCTACGTCCGGTAAGTGTTCGCTCCGTCTGAACACATTGACGATGTCCACAGCTCCTTCAATATCTTGCAAAGAAGGTACTGCTTTTTCCCCTAACACTTCATCGACGGTCGGATTGACTGGTATGATCTCATAGCCGGCGTGTTGCATAGCAGCAGAGACCATGTATGACGTTCGGTCAGGGTTTCCAGATAAGCCAACAACCGCAATCCGTTTTGCCTCTTGGAGAATTTGTTTGATTTTTTCATCGCTTGGATTTGTGATCATGATCGCATCAACTCCTTTTCTCTTTTCAGCATTAGTAAAAATAAAGCTTCCCATTCGATTTTGTCATCACTTCTAATGGAAAAAAATCCGAAACGCGCTCAGACATAAACCATTGTCTATCTTTTGTCACGGTTATAAAAAGTCCGTGTTCATCACCGATGGCACGAAAATGTTCGGTTCCTTGGTCCCAAACCGGATAGCCAAGGGATTCAAATAGCTTCGTTTGTTCACCTAGATCTGCTGTGACTATACCTACTTCGCTTACATAAAGAAGCTGCTCCGATGGCACGAAAGGCTCGGATGTTGTTTGATTCAAATTATGGCGAGCAATCCATTCAACGATATTGCCTGCAGGGTCTTCAAAATAGAGGGCTTCCGCGTTCCAACGCGGAAATGGGACAACGTTCTTTCCTTCATGCTGCAACAAAGTTACTCGTTTTTCCAGCCACATTTTCGCCTCTTGCAACTTATTGCTCGGAATGTTGATCGCATAATGATAAAACGGCTCACCATCATCTTCAAATTGTTCAAACGTTACAAGTGTGCTACCTACAAGGATTGTAACCTGAGAGGTTGTTTCATGGGTAACCCGCAATCCCAATGTTTCTTTGTAAAACGATTTTACTGAATCAAGCTTCTTCGTCGCAAATGTTACGGCTTCAAATTCCATGAGTCAACCTCCTTCTCTTCAAGTTAATACCATCCTATGACAATTGTCGCTGAAAACATGCTGGATGTCTAGCGAAAGAAAAAGAGACCAGCAAGATAAGCTGGTCAATTGAAAAAATAGAGGTGTTACTTGTATGGCTTTTCATGAAGCTAAGTATGGTTCATTACAAAGTTTAACCGCTTACATTTTCTTTGTCAACGCTTTCTTTAAGAAAACGGGAAAAGGGTTCCGCGCAGCCATTGACCGCCGTCAAGGCTAATGCATTCTCCATTCATATAGGTAGCTTCTTCAGAGAAAAGATAAGCTGCAAGACCTGCGATTTCCTCTAATGTACCAAATCGTTTCAAAGGAACCGTCTGCAAAACTGCCTTCTGAAATGTCTCGTTTAGGATTAGCTTCTCAGCCCCCCCTGTTCCTTCAATTGGTCCTGGAGCAATCGCATTCAACCGAATGCCGTACTTTGTTCCCCATTCTACGGCAAGCGTGCGAGTCATTGCTAATACTCCCGCCTTAGCGCTAGCCGAATGAACAACTCCTGCTCCTGCAGTCCACGCATACGTAGCGACCATGTTTAGGATATGTCCTTTTCGTCCGTCCTTAATCCACTCCTTCCCAACCGCTTGTGTGCAATGCCACGTTCCATTGAGAACGATATCAATAACCGATTTCCAACCATTCAGAGACAAATCTTCAGCTGCGCATAAGAAATTACCCGCTGCGTTGTTAACAAGTCCGTCTATCGCTCCGAACTCTGAGAGCGTATCTTTCACCATCCGTTCCACATCATCAGGATTCCTGACATCCATTTGGACGGTCAACACTCGTCCGGAATCTTGTGCAACTTCGCTTTTCGCCGTTTCGAGACGCTCTTGATCTCGTCCTGTGATCACAACATTTGCCCCTAGGGAAGCAAACCTTGCCGCCATTGCCTTTCCCATTCCATTGCTGCCACCCGTGACAATGATTGTTTGATTTTTCATATAGTTCCCTCCAATGTTTTGAATGAATATTCATTCATAATCTATTCTCCATCAACCGGCAAATATCCTTCCCGTTTAATGAAAAAGTAAATTGTGAACATTCGATGGCAAATGTTGAATTAGGTCAACATTTTTTGTATCATGTGTAAAGAGAATTGACCATTTTGTTCATTTGGTCATTTTTAAGCAAAGGAGCGCATAAAGATGGTTAAAAACAAACGAAATCAGATATTGGAAGCTGCCTCTCGTTCATTTTCATTATTTGGCTACAAAGGAACGACCATCGACCAAGTGGCAAAAATGGCAGATGTAGGGAAAGGGACGGTTTATACCGCATTCGAAAATAAAGAAGATTTATTTCATGCCGTGCTTCAGCGTGTCATCGATGAGCTAAAAGCCGTTTTTGCTGAGGCTATTAAAGAAGATCAGGATGGATTTGAAAACATCACTTCCGCACTTGATGAACTTCATACGTTCAAAGAAAAACATCAACTCGTCGCGAAGCTGGCAGATGAAGTAAGAGTACTAGGTTCAGAAAGTGCGAACAAAGCGTTGCAGCAGGTCGAATACGCCATGATTGATTTAGTCAAACAACTGCTCATAAAGGCGGAGAGAAACGGTAAAATTCATTGTCCAAACCCGCAAGCAACTGCATTTCTCTTGTACAAATCCTACCTATCGCTCGTTACAGAATTTGAAGAGAATTATGCACCGTTAGAGAAAGAGGAATTGATTGACATCTTTAAGCTTCATTTTATGCACGGAATTACAAAGGACGAGGCTTAGACGCTAGAATGGTTGAGGTGAAACGATGAATCCATATATTGGAGAACTGAAAGGGATTTGGAACAATAAAAAATTGACGATCGCCTTGATTGGAATCGTGGTCATGCCACTCCTTTATGGCGGTCTTCTTATTTGGTCTTTTTGGGATCCATATTCACAAATGGACCAGCTTCCAGTAGCGATCGTCAATGAAGATCGTGGCGCAGAAATGGACGGGGAAATGATCCGAGCAGGTGACGACTTTGTGGAGGAGTTAAAGAAAGACCCGCCCCTTGACTTCCATTTTGTTACAAAGCAAGAGGCGAAACAAGGTATGGAGGACTTCTCTTACTATTTCTATGTCGAGATTCCGGAAGACTTTTCTGAAAACCTTGTTTCTGTAAAAGAAAAAGAACCTGTACAGGCCGTTATTTCTTACGAAATCAATGAAGATTACAATTATGTATCTTCCCAAATTGCGACAAAAGCAATTGAAGAAATGGAAAAAGAATTGTCCGATACGTTGACATTAACGTATATCGAAATTGCAAATGATGCCTTCAGTGAGCTGACAAGTGCCGTCCTTGCTCTCCATGAAGGCTCCGATGAACTTGCAGATGGGAACGAACGTGCAGCTAATCATATGGAAACGTTAGCCAACGGCTTGCAGGAGTTAACGAACGGAGCTGAATCTCTGGCAAAAGGAATAGATGAAGCAAAAGAGGGAACCGGCCAATTTCGTTCGCAGTTCGAACAGCTTCAACAGGCCCTAGAGCAAACAACAAGTGACCTTGACATCGACAACATGTTTCGTGAAGCTCTTGAACTTACGAGGAATGGAATCATGTTGCTTGAAAGTGAGAAATATGATCGGGCAGCAGATGTGTTTGATGAGCTTGATCAGAAGTTGACCGCCATCAACCAACAGCTTTCAGATGCAGAAAAAGCAGCCACTCAATTAGAACAAGAAATCCAAAACATCCAAGAAATGATCGAGAATTTACAGCAATCAAATGAAGGGATGACAGCCTCCTTTCAAGCAGATGAAAATGGCATCAATCAAAGCTTTGAACAGGTTAGTTCAAATATGAGTGAGACCTTACAATCACTTGAGCGATTCGATGAGCAACTAGAGACATCAGAGCAAGAGATCGCCCACCTGTCCCATAGTGTCGATACGCTCCCTGGGATTATGGAAAACGTCGATCCACGCTGGAAGGATAACGATGATCTCGTGCAATGGTATGACGATTTAGCATCAACAACGGCTAAGCTAAGCGAGTTAAATGATGACTTTCATGCCGCCGTTGATAGCCAAGAGCAATTGCCACATGCAATGAATCAATTAAATAAAAGCGAACAAGAAATCTTAACAACTTTAGAGCAGCTTGAGGAAAACGTACAACAATTTCAGCAAACCACTGGAGACCTAGATGACACCTTGGTCACCGCCACGAATGAACTGCTCAAGCCGTTAGCTGATATTCAACAATTGCTCCAAACGATGCAAGAAACCCTTCCGAGTTCACTTCCTGACCAGACGGATTCCTTCCGTGAAGGAAAAGAGCAATTGTTAGAATCACTTTATCATGTAGAGCAAGGGTTAGAGCGCGGAGAGACTCTCTACCTTGAAGTGTTAACGGCTCAAGATAAAGCTTATGAAGGGATAGTGGCTCTGGATGAAGGACTGAAACAGTTGTCTGACGGTTCTCACCTTTTAGCAACAAAACTAGCTGAGGCTTCAGATGGAAGTCATGAGTTATTAGAAGGGTTGCGAAGTTTAAAAGACGGCGCTCGAAATCTGGAAGTAAATTTACAGAAATTAAAAGATGTCCTTTTTGATGTAGATCCAAATGCCTCACAGGAAAAGATGGTCGCCAATCCCATTGTTTCAAATTCAAAAAATACCGGAGACGGACACTCCTACGGTGAGGGGCTTACCCCTTATTTCTTATCAATTGGTTTGTATGTTGGGGGTCTCACGTTATCCATTATTTATCCGTTCCGAGAGCCACTTGCGCCGCATGCTAATGGGCGTCAATGGTTTATCGGAAAGCTCGGCGTCATCTATACCGTCGGAACGTTACAATCCGTCCTCATTCTCCTGTTCTTGTTCTTTGGCATCGGATTAGAGGTCAAACATCCATTGCTGTTCGTTCCGTTTACCATTTTCACGAGCCTCACTTTTTTAACGCTGATCTTTTTGCTTGTCGGCGTTCTTGATAACCCTGGACGGTTTGTTGCGATCATTCTGCTGATCCTTCAGCTTGGTGGAAGTGCTGGTAGCTTTCCCGTGGAGTTGCTCGCATCCCCACTTCAAACGTTGCACGGCTGGTTACCAATGACTTATTCAGTGTTAGGGTTCCGCTCGGTTCTGTTTATGAATTCACCTAGCCTGTTATCATCAAGTCTATGGTTTATGGGGATTCTTTTGATCCTTTGCTTTGCGGGTGCTCTTTTCTTCTACATGAAGCTATACCCTAAATGGTGTGAGCCTCATGTCGATCGAAACATGTAAAAAACAAACCACCTGTTTTTACCACAGGTGGTTTGTTCATGCTTGCTCCTTCCCCATTAAGCGTTTGACGGCTTCTTTCGGCTCCCAGCAAGAAAATTGATACGCCGGCTTCGTCTCATAACCTAGTCGAATGCATCGGTAAACCATTCCATTATTAACTTTCTCTGCTTCGAAATGAACGCACGTTGCGCAGCAATGGAAGTTCTTCACCATTCGCTCTCCCCTCCCAACGTGTTCCCTCCACTCTCCTTTTCTTTAGTACACGAGTAAAACGTCTCTGATTCACCTTTTCTATAGACCTACAATAGAACAAGAGTTGCTGTCAGATAAGCAACCCTTGTTCTTACACGTTAATGATAAACAATTTGGTCAAGACTAAATCCGTTCGTTGCTAGGACCTCGCATAATTGGTGGGCTTCTTGCTCATTTAAGCTTTGCCATTCATCATTCTCTGCTCGATCACATAAGAGAAATCGTCCGTACAATCCTTTGATTTCCTTTTGTCGGTTTACACGAACACCTTCCTTCGAGCAAATCAACGTGTAAGGCTTCCCTTCATAGTGAAACCGTAAAGACATCGCTTCTTCACCAACATGACGTAAAACATCCTTCACTCCGAACGGCAATTCCTCCACGATCGGTGCTTCCTTTGGGTGACATGTAATAACTCGCAATGCTATGCCTCCTTAGGCAGATGTAATTGTAGTCTAGACCAGCGCAAAGGAGTTCATACAATACACTATGAAATTTTTCAAACGATCGTGTGTTCATCTACACTAAAAATGATATAACCGCCGATATTTTTCATTTAAGTATTGAATAAGTGGTGCTGAATCAATACCTCCACCCGTAATATCTTGAATGATCTCTGTGGGCTTTTTCATTTTTCCATATTGATGGACTTTCTTTGTTAACCATTCCCGAATCGGGGCGTAATCTCCCGATTGAATGAGACGATCGAAGGATGGGATGTCTTTCAATATCGCTTCCTTCAATTGCGCTGAGTAAATATAACCTAGCGCATAGGAAGGAAAATAGCCAAACGCCCCAAAAGACCAGTGTACATCTTGTAAAACCCCTTCCCCATCATGAGATGGACGAAGACCAAGATATTCTTCCATTTTTTCATTCCAAAGGCCAGGTAGGTCCTTCACTTCGATGGAGTTCTCAAACAGCCCTTTCTCTAACTCGTAACGCAAAATAATATGTAAGCAGTACGTTAACTCGTCTGCTTCAATCCGAATCAGCGAAGGCTTTGCTTGATTGACAGCAAAATAGAAATCGTCGAGAGATACGTTATCAAATTGACCAGAAGCATGCTGTTTCAACAATTCATAGTTCCGTTGCCAAAATCCGTAATGCTTACCGACAAACTTTTCCCAAAAAAGGGATTGTGATTCGTGTATTCCCATCGATGTTCCTGTGCAAAGGGGTGTGCCAATTAGCTCTTTTGAAATGTTTTGTTCATAGAGAGCGTGACCCCCTTCGTGGATCGTTCCAAACAATGATACTCGGAAATCACGTTCGTTGTATTTAGTCGTCACCCGCACATCATTCGGGTTAATGCCAATCGCAAATGGATGAACGGTCTCATCGAGTCGACCAGCTTCAAAATCATACCCTATCTCACGTAAAACGGCTTCACTCAAAGCCTGTTGGTTCGCTTTCGGAAATCGTTCAAATAAAACGTCGGCCTCCGGTTGTGTTGCTGATTCAGTGACGCCTTTCACCAATGGAATTAATTGATCACGAAGCGTGCCGAACACTTCGTCAATCGTATCAACGAACACGCCAGGCTCATAATCGTCCAGTAGCGTATTGTACGGATGTTTGTCGTAACCCCAATACCCAATAAAGCGCTTTTTAAACTCAACCAACTTTTCCAAATTAGGACGGAATGTTTCGAAATCTGCTTTTTCCTTCGCTTCCTCCCAAATGGATTCTGATTGGTTTTGAAGCACAACATACTCTTTATATTCTTCTTTCGGGATTTTAACGTTTCGTTCGTACTCTTTCGCACACTCTTCTACGGTTTTTCTCGTAATCTCTGAAAGTTCAGCTTGAACGCCTTCCTCTTGCAAGGCGTGTAAGTATTCGCCCATCTCTGTAGAAGTGGACATTTGAAACACTTCAGAGGAGAGGGTACCGATAACTTCCGATCGCTGCACAATTCCTTTTTTCGGGGCTCCTGTGCGAGAATCCCAAGCGAGCAAAGAGAGAGCTTGCTTATAGTCCTCGATTTTTTTGACCTGATTTAAAAAATCTTTCTCTAGCTGTTGAACAGATTGTGACATTGTTTTCCACCTTTCCAAGTTGTCCATTACTTTATTACTTCATATATCTTTATTTCGGTTTACGAAAAGGAATTTCCTGCTGACTGCAAAAATTTACGAGACTATTATTTTCATGTAAGATATAGGATAGCTATTTTTGAAATTGGAGGCCGTTGAATGAAGTTAACCGTTACAGAGCAGGCAGCAAAACTTTACATCGAGGAAGTTCCGTTAAAAAAAGGAGAGCATTTACGTCTGTATGTACGAGTCGGCGGGGTGGGTTCAGGCGGCTTTTCCGTCGGTGTGATGAAAGATGTTCCAAATGAGCGATCGTATAAACAAATAATTGACGGCGTAACGTTTTTTGTGAACGAAGATGATTTTTGGTATTTTGATGGAATGACGATCGATTTTAATCCCGATACAGTTTTTTTACATGTTGATCATCCTGAGTTTACAAACACCGATCACCCAAATCGGAAAAAATAATATATTTCTTATAAATGCGAATAATCCCGTAACACGTGAAGGGTGGTACGGGATTATTTAATGCTTTTAATCTCTTGCCTCGTCCAATTGATGAGACAATTTATCAATGAGCTCGCTGGAAAATTCAAAAAAAGCTTGATCCACTCCTGTTTGATGGGAAAAGGCGTCATAGTATTGTTTTTTTGCATCTTCTAATGCTTGGGTTGCTGCTTGTAATTGCCCTTCATCCATCGATCTTGTCGCTTGTCCGACCATATGCTCTGCACTTTTAATCGCCATCTCAACTTGCTTTAATTCGTTGTAACCGTATCGTTCTTCGCTTGGCCTTGTCATGTAATGAATGCCCTCCTTGTTTCAATCATCCAGCCCTTAGTGTATTCTTGTCGGCCCTGTTCCATTCATGAGAAAATCAAGAAGATCCGCACCTTAAAAGAGATTCGTCAACAATTTGTTGATACATAAAAATAAAAGCTTTCGGACCATCGTCCGAAAGCTTATGCCATGTTGTTTTGCACGTTCAGTTTTTTTAATATGTCCAATAATTGCTCTAAATGTTCGATTTCATATGTTGGTTCGACTTCACCCTGCTCTTTTTGTTCCCGATTGATCCAAACAGACTTTATCCCGACTCTTGACGCTCCGAGGATATCGGTCATTAGGTTATCACCGACCATGATTGCCTCATCTTTTGTAAGGGAGAGCAAGGACAACGCATGCTCAAAAATCGACGGGTCCGGTTTGCCGCGACCAAAGCCGCCAGAAATGACGATATGATCGAAATAAGGGACGAGTTCTGGTGTAATATCGAGCTTTGTTTGCTGCAGATGAGGTGATCCGTTCGTCAAAAGGAGCAATTGGTAGTTACCCTTTAATTGATCTAACACACGAAATGTTTCCTCAAAAACAAAGGGGTGTTTCTTTCGTTCTTCAGGAAAACGTTCAGCCAGCTCTTCTCCAAGCGCTTGGTCTTCGATTCCAAGCTTGGCCAATCCTTGTGTCCACGCATCCTTGCGATAGGTCGGAACGATCTCTTTCATTTTTCGAAAATGATCATTGTCATCTAAAAATTGTCCCCATAACCCTTCAAATGGGTTGATCCCGATCATCTGTGTGAATTCATACGTCTCATAGGAGGCATACAATTCTCGTGCCACCTCGCGAACAGATTCCTCTAGTGCTTCTGGATCGAGCGATCGTTTGGTCGCTGCGTATTGACAAGTGGCAACAAACGCTTCTTTCACACTTTTTTTATCCCATAACAACGTATCATCTAAGTCAAAAATGATTGCTTTTACCAAGATCATCAAACTCCTATTCGTTCACTTCTCGGTTCCAATTAAACGGATCAGGTAGCTGACCGCGTTGAATACCTGTCAACGTATCGTACAACTTTTTCGATAACTCGCCAATACGTTTATCATTAATCACCATCTGATGCTCTTTCCAATTAAGCTGGCCAATCGGCGAAACAACAGCGGCGGTTCCTGTACCAAAAGCTTCCTCAAGCTTCCCTTTTTCGTAGGCTGCAAACAATTCTTCCATCGAGATTTTACGTTCCGCAACAGGATAGCCCCAATCACGAAGCAGTTCGATGATCGACATACGCGTGACACCCTCTAAAATGCTTCCGTTTAAAATTGGCGTCACAATTTCACCATCAATTTTAAAGAAAACGTTCATGCTGCCAACTTCTTCAATGTACTTTTTCTCAATCCCATCAAGCCACATTACTTGTGCATATCCTTTTTCCGCCGCTTTTTCTTGAGCGATGTACGAAGCTGAATAATTTCCTCCGGTCTTGGCCGTTCCTGTTCCTCCGCGCACGGCTCTCGTAAACTCATCTTCTACGTAGATGTTTACAGGTTGAATGCCTTCTTTATAATAGGAACCAACCGGTGACAAAATAATCATAAAGGTGTATTCGGTTGACGGAACCGCTGATAAGTTGATTTCATTCGCAAAGACGAACGGACGAATATAAAGCGAGGTACCTTCAGCGGACGGAACCCAATCGCGATCAACTTGGAGAAGCTTCACTAAATAGTCGATGGCTGCCTCTTCTGGAATTTGCGGGATGCTAATACGATGACAGGAGCGATTCAAACGCTGGATGTTTTTTTCTGGGCGAAACAACAAAATGCGATCATCGTTTGTACGATAAGCTTTCAACCCTTCAAACACCGTTTGTCCATAATGGAACACCATCGCGGCGGGATCAAGCGTAATCGATCCGTATGGGACAATTCTTGGGTCGTGCCACCCTTTTTCCTCTGTATAATCCATCACAAACATGTGATCGGTAAATACTTTTCCAAAACTCAGCTGCTCTGGATCTGGTTTTTGCTTTGGATTACTTGATCGTTCGATCCGAAGCCCCGTATCAATCATCCGAATCTCTCCTCTTCTCTGAAAATTGTCTACTCTCGTGTATTCCATTATTTTAAAATGTCCGCCTGACAATTACAAGTGTCATTTTAGGGAAAGGGCTAGCTTTTCTTTAAGCACCTCAAGATCGTCCCATAATAAACCGATTTCCGCTAACGATTGGCCAGCCAATTCAAACGATGCTTCCTTCCACTCTTTTGCCCCGAGTTTTCGGTAAAAGCTAGCAGATGGGTTATCCTTTAACACCCATACAAAGAGATTGTTCAGCTTCCTAGCCTTTAGTTCCTGTACTAATGCTGCCAGCAGCCGTTGACCGATGCCTCTCCGCTGGTATTCTTCTAAAATGTATACTGCATAGAGCTCCCCTGCTGCCCCTTCAACTCCATCTCTCACTGGGCCACCGCTAATAAAACCAACGATTTGATCATCCTTTTCGGCTACATATAAAACAGTGTTTTCTGGTGGTTGACTAAAGTAATCCTGCCACCTTTTCTCCTTCTCTTCATAGGATAGGCTCTTTAAGAAGGGTTGCTTAATGATTCCATCATATGTTGTCCGCCAGCTATCCACATGGACGCGAGCAATTCCTGCTGCATCTTCTTTACGTGCGTGTCGGATCAATGCCATCTGTCTCATCCCTTCTTCTTAAAAAATTTAGCTTACTGGCCAGTCTTAATGGCAAAGCTGATTGTTTATCTGCATTTTCATCCGTATAGAACACTACGCTTAATCATCATACTAAAGAAACCTCGATTTAGGATCAGCACAATCGAGGCCTCGTTTTATTCAACCTTATTTCGGATCGTTACGTTCGTGTCACGCGTCTCTCCCACTAAGCGGGCGGTGCTTCCCTTACGTTTAAAAATCAAAGTTGTCTGGATCAGGGCCTACCCGTTCATTTTTGTTCAACTCGTTTATTTTCTGCATGTCTTCCTCGGTCAGTTGGAAATCAAAAATATCGGCATTGCTAATGATTCTGTCTTTTTTAACCGATTTAGGAATCGTGACGACTTCATTTTGTAAATCCCAACGTAAAATGATTTGTGCGGGTGTTTTCTGATGCGCTTCTGCAATGGCTACAATTGTAGGATCATTTAACAACTGACCTTGCTTCAATGGAGACCAGGCTTCCAATTGGATTTTGTTTTGCTTACAAAAGTCATGAAGCTCTGTTTGCGTTAAATGAGGATGATACTCCACTTGATTGACCATCGGAACAATCGACCCTGCCTCTAGGACGTCTTTCAGATGATGCACTTGGAAGTTGCTTACGCCGATTGCACGAACAAGCCCATCTTGATACAGTTTCTCTAGAGCTTTCCATGTCTCGACATACTTGCCTTTCACCGGCCAATGAACTAAGTATAGATCCAGATAATCAAGGCCAAGCTTTTTCAAACTTGTGTTAAACGCCGAAATCGTAGAATCAAACCCCTGATCTGCATTCCATACTTTTGATGTGATGAAGAGCTCCTCACGCGGGACTCCAGATTCAGCAATCGCTTTGCCTACTCCTTCCTCATTCCCGTATACAGCTGCCGTGTCAATACTTTTGTATCCAGCCCTGATAGCATCTTTTACCGACTGGATCACTTCATCCCCTTCACTTACTTTAAACACACCAAGGCCAAACCAAGGCATTTTCACGCCGTTATGTAAGGTAGTCGTTGCTTGTAAGCTGTTTGCCATCATAGATCCTCCTTTTTTTAGAGATCGTCTTCATTTTCTAACAAAATGGAAGAAAAGAAAACAAATTTGCTCACACTTAGCGGAACCGAAATCGTTTGGTAAGCTATTGATCCTCTTCTCGCTTCCGTTTGCTTTCCCAATAAACTCCGCTCTAAGCTTTTTCGCATGTTTCCCTATCCCCTCGTTACGGTGCCACAATCTCAACTTTTATTCGGTTAGGATCTTCACAAAACACGGCATAATGATTCGGCCCTCCGGCGAATGGATGTCGATCCTCATAAAGAATCGGATCGCCTCTTTCTTTTAATTTTTGCGTGAGTTCGTCCACTTTCTCACGTGATGGTGCATGGAACGCAAGATGGTTAAGCCCTGTTCGTTTTCGGTGAAACGTTGAAGTTTGAAAGCGGTCTTCTGTCTGCACAAAGACAAGATACGTTTTGCCATGTTTATAGCTCTTTCCTCTTGACCAGCTTTGATAGTCTTCGTATCCTAGCTCTCCCAAAAGCCAATCCCAAAACTCGATAGATTCTTCTAAATGATCAACATTGATTTCTACATGATGTAGCACAAATTCCTTTCCCCTTTCAATTTACATAAGATTATGATCGTAAACCACTCTGACACCCTTCATTTCTCCTTGACATAAGATGATCTTAACTCAAGATGAAACCTGGAAAGGAGAGACGATCAAGATGGACTTAACAGTCGCCCACTGGCTTTACTTAGCAGGCACGTGCATCATTATCTTAACGATGCTGTTTAGACAAAATGTCGTCGTGCCCGCTCTCCTCATGACGTTCTTGATCGGTTGGACATATAGCGGTTCATTTATGCAAGGATTACAAACCACGTTTAACGGTAGTTTGACAGCGGCCGGAGCATTGTTTAACATCTTTTTAATTATCGCCATCATGACGGCTTTGCTTGATGCATTGAAGTCAATAGGCTCTGATAAGCAAATGATTATTCCTTTTCAAAAAGTAATGATCAATGGCCATGTCTCGTTTTTTATTCTCGTCTTTGTTACCTATACCCTCTCCCTTTTCTTCTGGCCTGCCCCGGCTGTGCCACTGATCGGGGCATTGTTAATTCCGGTGGCCATCCGCTCAGGTTTACCAGCGATGACATCCGCATTAGCAATCTCTCTAGCTGGACATGGGATGGCTCTTTCATCAGACTTTGTCATCCAAGCAGCTCCTGCTCTTACGGCCACAGCCGCCGGTGTTGATGTGACAGAAATTACAGATAAAACATTAATTCTCTCCTTAATTGCTGGCGCCGTTTCACTGTTAATTGTTTATTTTCAAGGACGACGTCACATTCGCTCAGCCTCACCGAGGTTGTTAACAAAATGGGAGCAAAAAGAAGCAGGTAGTGGTGGTGTACAGAGGGCGGACGATCGAATGAAGGTTCGTTCTGGACGACATAGCTTCATCTATGCGTGTCTCGTACCATTAACCTTTTTAGGGATTATCGTTTACGTGATCCTCGCCACATTTACGAGTCTCGTCCCTTCAATTGCCAGTGGAGCAGGAGCGGCATTAATTGGCGGAATTGCGATTTTACTGCTCATTGCAGCAACAGCGTCGTATGACTACCGAACAGTCTTGAAGCATGTGAGCGATCATTTGACGAATGGCTTTGTGTTTGCTTTTAAAGTGATGGGACTCGTCATTCCGATTGCTGGCTTTTTCTTGATCGGCAGTAACAATCATGCTGCTAGCATTTTAAATATTCCTAGCGGTCAAGATGCCCCTGCGTTTTTGTTTGATCTCGTTCAGGCAAGTCAGCTCGTCATCCCTGAACACCCATTCGTCTCTGGTTTTGCGATTTTGATTTTAGGAATGATTTCCGGCCTTGATGGCTCTGGCTTCTCGGGTCTTCCCCTCGTCGGAACCCTTTCTGTTGCCCTCGGTCATACAACAGGAATGGATGTCGCTACCTTAGCCTCGATTGGCCAAGTAGGCGCCATTTGGGTTGGAGGCGGCACACTCGTCGCTTGGTCACCAATCATTGCCATTGCCGGCTTTGCCAAGGTCCCGATCATCGAAATGGTAAGAAGGAGCTTTATCCCTGTATGTATTGGACTAATTGTAGCGACTGCCTTCGGGCTCTTGTTTTTCTAATGAAAAAAGCGATACTCCTACCCTTTAAAAGAAGAGAAGTCATCTCGACTTCTCTTCTTGAACATAAGAAGCTAATGCGACAATCATCGCCCCCATACGTTCGAGCTCAGGTGCAACAATTCGCTTAATTCCTTCATCTTGGAGCGCTTCCGTCGTCACTTTACCAACGGAAACGGCAATCACGTGGCGTTGGAACGCTTCTACCAATAGGTCTTTCATGTTGTTCTTTTTCGCATACGTAAACAATTCCCGCACTTGAATAGCTGCCGTAAAACAAACAGCATCGAATGCCCTTTCCTCAATTTCTCGAAAAAATTGAGCCATCGTTTCTTCTTTCGCTGGAGTATGTCGGTAAGGTAACAACGTTTGAATATCGGCTCCTTTTTCCTCTAAAAAGGCCAGAAGCTTCGGCGCATTTTCTCCATGCAACTGTACCATGACCCGCTTTCCTGTCACGTCTGCACCTTCCATTGCGGCTACGAGCCCGCTTACAGTTCCGTCATTATCGACCACTTCTGCTTGAAGTCCTAATTGTTTAATGACATTCTTTGTTTTGTAACCTCTGGCAGCAATATTGGCTTCCTTCAGTCTTGCAAGAAACTCATCTTTTTTTCCGATTCGCTCGGCAAGCTCGACTAAAGTATTTGTACCGATCCCTGTCGTGAGAATAGCCCAATCTGCCCCTTTTGAAATAAACGTTTCAAGGTCTTTTAGTACTTCATCGTCGGCTCGGAAAACCGTTCCCTGCAACGACCGAACCAACGGGGTTCCTCCCTGTTTTTCAATCAATGTAGACATTTCGTCTGTTTTTCGTGTTCCGGCAAGAACCACTTTGTAACCTGAAAGTGCGTTCCCCATAGAATAGCCCCTCCTTTTTCTCCTCATAAAGAATGGTTACTAACAGTTTAAACGATTGTGTGCTTTTGACAAGTCACGCTGCTTATAAGCTCACCTTGCCGCTATAAGGGAAAACAAAAAGAAGCAGTATAGTCTGCTTCTCACGTAGAAGAGGCGGTCTTAACTAAGTCCAATTCCCTTTCCTCTTTTGTCTTCAAGAAAAAGACGTTTCGGTCTCGGTACAGTAAGACCACGGTTAGAATAAACGAAAGCACATCCGCAATTGGGAATGCCCACCAAACACCTGAAAGACCGAAGATGTGCGGTAAGATTAATACAAGCGGAATCAAGAAGATGATCTGTCGTGATAAGGAAAGGATCAACGCTTGCTTTGGCTTGCCGAGCGACTGATACAATCCTCCCGCTACAATTTGCGCACCAATTAAAAAGGTGACACAAAAGAGAATGTGCATCGCGCTAACACCCGCTTGAATCACTTCACGATCTGCTGTGAAGACCCGTAGCAATGCTTCAGGAAACAGCATAAGTAAAGCAAAGATGCCGATGGAGAAAATGGTCGCAACCTTAAATCCAAGCATCACCGTTTCTCGTAATCGGGAATATTGTTTGGCTCCATAGTTATAACCAACAATTGGCTGCATGGCTTGCATAATTCCCATCATTGGCATCATGACAAACATCATAATACGCTGAACGAGCCCAAAAACACCTACGTAAAAATCACTACCAAAACGAAGGAGCATACTGTTGATCGCGATCATCATCAAACTAGCAGATGATTGTTGTACGAACGCTGGTAATCCAACAAGACACACTTCTTTTATGACAGAACCTTTCATACGAAGATCAGACCAATGAAGGGAGAGTGTACTTTTCCCTGTTAAAAAATAGCGAAGAACCAAGCCTGTGACAGAAGCCTGGGCAATCACTGTCGCAATAGACGCCCCAAGCACGCCCATGTTCAAACCGAAAATAAACAAGACGTCTAGCAGAATATTTAGGACAGCGGGGACGATCATCGTAACCATCGCAAATGTCGCATTTCCCTCTGAACGAATGATATTGTTTGCAGCAAAGGCAAAGAAGAAAAAAATAGAGCCTAAAAGAATAGGGAATAAATAATCGGTCGCGTACCCTTGGGTTACTGACGTAGCACCAAACAATTGTAAAGCTGGTCCAAGCAATGTGAACGCGGAAATAAATCCGATTACACTGAGAACGAGAATGACAGTCAAAATATTTCCAAACACTTGGTTCGCTTCCTCGCCGCGCCGTTCTCCTAAACGTCTTGAAATGACCGAAGCCCCACCAATCCCTAATGCCCCTGCCATTGACATCATGATCATCATAATTGGAAAGGCAATCGTTACACCTGCAACACCTTCAATTCCAACCGCGTATGAGATAAAAATCGTATCCACCACATTGTAAAGAGCCATGACGAACATTCCGATCATCGCTGGGATCGATAAACTTCTCAGTAATTTAGGAATCGCTTCGGTCCCTAATCTTTCACTTTGTTGCTTTTGTTCCATCTGCTTCACGACCTTTTTCTAGATTTGCAATTACTTTTTTTATCCATACGAGAAACAGCTGCTTCTCCTCTTGAGAGAAGCCTTCCATTAGCTGCTCTTCAAAAGCTAATAAGTTATCCCATAAAATCGCCTGAAGTTCTTCTCCTTTTTCCGTTAATGAGATCACTTTCTGTCTTTTATCTCGAGCATTATCCTTTTTCACAATTAGTTCACGCTTTAGCATCGATTCAATGATTCCATTCATCGTAGATCCTTTGATTAACAGCTTCTTTTGTAAGTTCCCTTGACTTAGATCCCCTTTCCTCGCCAAAAGGGAGAGCACCTTTGTTTGTGCAACTGTTAGCCCATAGGTAGATAAATAATCATTGTGACGATTTCGCATCAAATGGGCTGCAACACTGATGTGATAACCTACCTTATCATCAAAATCTTTATTCATTTAGTTAGCCCCCTAACAAAATTCCTTCCTAACTATACACCCAACTCAGCTAAAATAGCAACTCTTTTGTTTCATTGACTAAAAACTTCCACTAAGCTACAATCAAAACGATGAAGAGAAGCCATTAAAGGGAGTTTGCTTCACGTTTAGTTGATGACGCTTACACCCATATCTCAGTTGGAGAGAGGAGCAAGCCAAATGGAACAAAAAAAGCTGCGCGTTGGAATTATTGGAGCTGGAGGGATTGCCCGAACTGTACATATCCCTAGCTATTTATCCTTAAAAGATCAAGTAGAACTCGTTGCTATTACAGATGTACAACCTAAACATGCACAAGCTGCGGCAGAACAGTTCTCAATTCCATATGTGTATAACGATGCCTCCCGGATGATGCAGGAAGTTGAATTAGATGCTGTGAGCATTTGTACACCTAATGCTTTTCATAGGGAGCTAACAATTGAGGCATTACATGCAGGCTGTCACGTCCTTTGCGAAAAACCACCAGCGATTACCGTAGAAGATGCCAAGCAAATGGAAGCTGCAGCAAAGGAAACGGGAAACCTTTTAACGTATGGCTTCCACTATCGTCATTCCCCTGAAGTAGAAACGTTAAAACGTTTTGTCGATGAAGGTGAATTAGGAGAGATTTATCATGTCCGTGTTCAAGCGATTCGCCGCAGAGGGATCCCAGGCTGGGGTGTGTTTACAAACAAGGAGCTTCAAGGTGGGGGTCCACTTATCGATATTGGTGTCCATATGCTGGATACCGCTTTATATGTAATGGGCTTTCCAGAACCAGCAACCATTCTTGGGCAAACCCATCGGAAGATCGGGACTAAAGAGGGGGTTGGTCTGTTAGGTGAGTGGAATTGGCAGCAGTTTTCGATTGAAGATATGGCTGTTGGGATGATCACGTTTAAAAATGGCGCTTCCCTTACGATCGAAACAGCGTTTGCTGCCAATGTGAAAGAGCAGGATCATATGAATGTCTCCTTTTTTGGTGATAAAGGAGGGGCTGACTTGTTTCCCCTTTCCATCTATCAAGAAAAACATCGTACTTTACTTGATATCACACCGGTTTATTTACCAACGTACAACCATCATGAACGAGAGATTAAACATTTCGTTGATTGTTGCTTCCGTCTAGAACAGCCACTCGCTACTCCTGAGCAAGGAATTGTGATCCAGCGTCTCATTCAAGGCCTATATCAATCGGCAGAATCAGGGAAAGCGATTCAATGGTAAAAGAAAATCATCCGATGGGAAGAGCAACTGCCCATCGGATGTTATTTTCGTGAATGCATAGCTTCGAGGCGAAGCCCCTATCGCAAATCTTCCATTTTAATAAATTCCATATCGGTAAATGTGTAATTTTCACCAGCCATTGCCCAAATGAATGTATAGTTCGCAGTGCCAACACCAGAGTGAATCGACCAGGGTGGAGAAATCACTGCCTGCTCATTTTTCACAACGAGGTGGCGTGTTTCATGGGGCTGTCCCATAAAATGAAACACACGGGAGTCATCCTCCATATCAAAGTATAAGTATACTTCGTTACGTCGATCATGGATGTGGGCTGGCATCGTATTCCACATATTATTTGGCTCTAAAAGGGTCATTCCCATCATTAACTGACAGCTTTGAATTCCTTCAGAATGAATGTATTTGTAGATTGTCCGATTGTTCGATTCAGCATCTGAACCGAGCTTAGTCGGAACTGCTTCTTCAATCGGTAAAACTTTAGTTGGATACTCATGGTGAGCAAGGGCCGAGACAAAATAGAAGCGGGCAGGATTGGATGAATCCTCACTATGAAAGGACACATCTCGCTTACCGAGTCCAATATACAAGCAGTCTCTCTTGTTCAACGTATATTCGTCTCCATCCACAATCACTTTCCCCTTCGGCCCTATGTTAATAATTCCGACCTCGCGCCGCTCAAGGAAATAATCGGTTTTTAGGAAATCACCTGCATCCAATGCTAGCGGCTCCTTCATTGGGATCGCTCCCCCGATCACCGTACGGTCAAAATGGGTGTAAACCATCTGAATTTCGCCAGGAGTAAAAAGCGATTCGACTAAAAATTCTTGCCTAAGCTTATCTGTCGTGTAACGTTTTACATCTTCTGGACTAGTCGCATACCGATTTTCCATCTATTAAACACTCCCTATGAATATGATCAAAAAAAGATAACGCTTTCAACGAAACTATGAACTCATCCAACCGCCATCTACACACAAAATATGGCCGTTAACATAGCTTGATGCTTCCGATGCGAGAAAGACAACCGGTCCTTTTAAATCGGCAGGCGTTCCCCACTCACCTTTTGGAATTCGTGACGTAATATAGGCGTTTCTCACCTCATCGGCACGAAGCGCTGCCGTATTATCTGTCACCATATACCCTGGGGCAATGGCGTTTACATTGACTCCTTTTTTTGACCACTCGTTGGCAAGAGACTTCGTAAGTCCAGCGATGGCATGTTTGCTAGCCGTATAGGCAGGAACTCTGAGTCCACCTTGAAACGAAAGCATAGAGGCAATGTTGATAATCCGTCCAAACCCGTTTTCGATCATATGATTCCCTGCTTCGCGGCACATTTGAAATACAGCATTTAAATTGACATTGATGACATCATTCCAATCTTTATCGGTGAAAGCCTCTGCTTCGTTGCGCCGTATAATCCCCGCATTGTTGACGAGAATATCGATACGTCCTGCCTTTTCAATCGCATCAGCGATTAATTGCTTTCCGGCCCCTTCCTCAAATAGATCTGCTTTCAGCTCGTAAAAGGTTCGACCTAAAGATTCGATCTGCTGTCGCGTTTCAGACATATCACTAATCCCAGCGCCAATAACATCCGCTCCAGCCTCTGCAAGTCCAACGGCCATCCCTTGCCCAAGCCCACGGCTAGCTCCCGTAACTAACGCGATCTTCCCTTCTAAAGAGAATAATTGCATGCTAGGTACCTCCTTTTTTTGTTCGATAAGGTTCGTTATAGTTCGATTATAGCATGAAGGGAAACCGCATTCAATCATTCTTTTGCTCTATCGGTGCATAAAAAATCGTTCTGCCTAAAGTCTCTAATCTTTTCTTAATGGCTGAATCTAGGTTCATATCCGTAATGATTTCATCGACCTCTTCGATGGTGGCAAACTGAATTAATCCAACCTTTTCGAACTTAGTCGAGTCAACGAGAAGAGTAACCCGTTCAGCGCAGCGAAGTACTTGCTTTTTCCATTCCACATGCAGGCTGTTAAGCACAGTCAATCCGTGCTCAATTGAAATACCGGTTGCTCCAAAAAATAAGCGATTGACGCGAATACGCTTTAAGAGCTCGGAAGACTCTGGGCTAAAGAGTGAAGATGAAGTCCCGATACGTGTTCCACCAAGGACCATTAATTGTACTTTCTCTTTAGAGATCAATTCCGCAGCAATCCTTACATCATTCGTAATGATCGTGACTGGAAACGCCCCTAATTGCTTTGCAACTGCAAGGGTCGTGCTTCCTCCATCCATAAGAATCGTTTCATTTGGTTGAATTCGCTTGATTGCTTCACCAGCAATCGCCTGCTTCGCTAAGTTGTGCTTCGATTGTCGTTCGTTAATCGGAAAAATTCGCCCCTCGTCATCAAGAGGCACAGCTCCCCCGTGTATCCGTTTCAGCAAACCTTTCTTTTCTAAATGGACAAGGTCGATGCGAATCGTCTTTTCACTTACCTGGAGTTCTCTGCTTAAATCTGACACTTTGACCGCTTTATTCTTTTCTAACCATTCTAGAATTTTTTCGTGACGTTCGACAGATAGCATCCTATTCCTCCACTTTCGCTCGAATTCTTCTTTTCTATTATCGAACTAAAACGAACATTTGTAAACATAAAAGTTATTGTTTCCATTTTTCTGACGCAAGCTTGGCATCATTCTTTTTAGGAGTTAACCCCCTTAATGTAAAAAAGCTACACTTCATAAGAAGTACAGCTTTTCACTTTCCATATTATTGCTCTGACATTCGTTTCGTTAACGCCTTATAGCCATTTCTCGTTAAATTGAATTCGAAATCTACGTAACCGGCTTCCACTAAGTTGTTGACGATTTCTTCTCCTAACTGCGATTCTATCTTTTTCAATTCTTCATTAATAGCTGATATGTCTCCAGACATGATCAATTCTGAGTCAAGATGTTGCACGAGCTCTTTCATCGGATCCACTTTAATAAAATATTTTTTCGTATCTAGAACCGCTTGTTGAATTCGATTTTTCGCGGAAATAAGATCTTTCATCAAGGTCGACATTTCCGAATCTTTTTCCTTCATTTTGGACCGATATTGATTTTTCTCTGCCTCATCTAGTTGAGCCTTCGTTAGCAACTCTTCGAAGAGCTGAGTTCGGTCCAAGTCCACTTGTTCGAGACGTTGGCTAATCTCTTTTTCGTAGATAATCGTTGGTTGTTCTTCACCGGCCTCGTCCGTCTCAACCTCCCCAACTGATTGTTCAACCTCTTTATCACTCTTGCTCTTAGCTACATTCATTTGAATCGAAACAGTGAGGACTCCAAGCCATACGAGAACAAGGACGCGAAACACTATATCGAACCGAACGGCAAATGTTAACATAACAGCGGCCACCACAAACATTCCTACAAGCACGCTCCAATCACCGAGGCTCTCAGGTTTTGTTAGTCGCTGAATGAACGATTTTGATCCTTTCATTTGAACTGTACTCCTTTTGTATGGACTATACTTTTAATACTATTGTTAAACGTTATTATTCTATCATATTTTCGTATAAGGGTCTTTCTGTTTTTTTCTAGTTGTACAACCATCAAATGATGAATACATATGGGGATAGAAGAAGGACAGGTTTGGTGGTGATTTATCGTGGCCATTTTTATGAGTTATGTTTTATTAGGTTTATCGTTAGCTGCTCCAATCGGACCCGTGAATGCCGCTCAGCTAGATAGGGGAATTAAAAACGGTTTTTTTCACGCCTGGCTTGTTGGATTAGGAGCCATAACGGCTGATGTGATCTACATGCTCCTCGTATTTTTCGGCCTTGTGCACTTTTTGCAACTCCCGTTTATGCAAACTTTTCTTTGGCTTTTTGGCTTTTTTGTACTAGTCTATACAGGGATCGAAACGATCAGCTCAGTAAATCATTTAAAGGAAGCAACGAATATGAGGACAAGTGAAACGTACCGAAAATCATTTATATATGGCTTTCTCATGTCCATTTCAAACCCATTAACGATTTTGTTCTGGCTCGGTATTTTTGGCTCTGTTTTAGCCAAAACGGCTTCCGTATACGGACCTGCACAGCTAGTTTTTTATAGCAGTGCGATTTTAATTGGTTTGCTGCTGTGGGATGTGGCAATGGCAGGAATCGCGAGCGGGGCAAGGCATATGCTTACACCTGCCCGCCTCAAAATCGTTTCTATCCTATCTGGTCTTACTCTGATTGGGTTTGGTGTCTATTTCGGCCTTCAAGCCTGCCGGGTATTGTTCGGTTGATCATCATTCAGAATTTGGTTTTAACTTCACAAATATGGAAGGGCGTTTTTTTTCATCGCCCTCCTCTTGCTTCCAGCGCTTTTTCATTATGAGGGTCACAATTCCGATTACAACTAAAAACCCAAGACTAAACAAAAAACCCGGCCTACTTGTTCGGTGAAACAACGTCCCGATTACAGCTAACAAAATGAACAAGGTGCCAATCCAACGCTTCGTTAAACTGTACTGAATTAACTTCCCTGACGAGGCGATGATAAATAGCCAGTTATATAAGAGCATGAGTCCCGCTGCCGTCGTAAAGTATTCGTAAATTCGACCGGGGATAAGCAACGACAACACGACGGATAACGCCATCCCGATCGCCGTTAGTCCGATGGCTGGGAGAGCTATTTTATTTTTTACTTTTTTGGCAAACAGATTAGGGGCATCTTTATCTGCGGCCAATGTCACTAAAATACTCGTCACAGCAAATAAAGAGGCTACCATAGTAGAAAAGCCAGCAATAATCAAGACGCCATTAAACAAATGGGACACGATCGGTAAACCGTATGGCTTCAATGCAGTAATAAATGGACTTGTCTCCGTATTAAAGCGATTGAGGGGGACGAGAATGAGGGCCAGTCCAACAGAAACGACGTATAGAAACGTAAGCAACAGCAGCATGGCACGCCCTGATTTTGCTGCATCCCCTTTTTCCTCCAAACGATTGGCAAGCAACCCCATAATTTCAATCCCGCCAAAGGCATAAAAACCGAAAATGAGGGCTGGCCAGAGTCCAAGAAACCCTTCAGGAAATAAACCGTTCCAAGTCCTCGGTATACCTGCACCTTCAGGGCCAGCGCGAAAAACCCCAAACAAAGCTAAAATGGCCAGAGCAATAAACATGACGATTGCCGCTACCTTCATAACTGCAAACAGATTTTCGATTCTGTCAAACCCTTTCGAGCCAGTCAAAATGACGATGATGCCAAGAACGGCGAAGCCACTGGCGAAAATCCACAGCGGAACATCTGGAAACCAGAAACGAGAAAAAATCGACAGAGCCGTTAGCTGACTCCCCATAATTAACATTTCTGAGGCCCAATACACCCATCCACTCGTAAACCCAGCCCATCGGCCGTAGGCTTTTTTAGCATAAGAACGAAACGATCCTTTCTCAGGGTCAGCAGACGTCATTTGTGCCAATGCATCAAAAACAATATATGTACCGATTCCTGCTAAAATAAATGCGAGCAATACAGACGGGCCGGCCATCTGGATCGCAATGCTCGAACCAAGAAAAAAGCCTGTTCCAATGATACAGCCGACCCCAAGGAGAGAGAGTTCCCACCACTTTAGCATTTTTTCAGATTCAGCCTGACTCGCCTTCATTTGGGCTCCCCTCCTTATTTTCCAGATTCGCTATCGATGTCAAGCTGAAGAGTTTCTCCACCAACCGAAATGGACGTATACAAATCACAATCGTTGAATGTCGCTTGCAACCCTTGAATATACGGCTTCACCACATCGTGAAAATCACCTTTTGCTCCCACTTCTTGCAGATGACCGTAAACATAAAGGTTGGTGTCGAACTGAAGATAAGCTAAATAACCAATCGCTTCTTCTTTATCGGTGATCACATTCAGCACTTGCGCATCCGCTTTTATCATCTCTGGTGCCAAAAACAATTGCACAGCCATCTCCCTTTCTGAGATGTTATTTTCATTCTCCTGTTTAGCATGGTTGGACGTTGCAAAAATCATTCATGACCCGATCAAGAAAACTTGACAAGTGGCAGAAAGGATTAGCTGTACTTCTCTTAAAACTTCCCAATAGTACGTGGACTTGTGATTTTTCGAAATAATCGTTACCTCTTCTTAACAATGAAAAGAGTCTAGGAAAAAACATATAGGGTGGATTGTTTCAAAATACACTCGCTTGCCGCGGGTAAGGCTTCAGCCAATTGGGGGAAAGCCCCCGATGGATCTTCAGCCCTTGCTTTTCCCGCAGGCGTCTCGTGATTTTGACAATCAACTTGGAAAAGTGGTAATGCATATACTCTAAAAGGCAGCTTGACAGTATTCGTATGATGAGGCTAGCTCAAGGGAGGGAAGCCAACGCCAATAAGCACTTTCATTTATTTGGCGAAAATTGATTGAAAAATACAGTGCAGCCTGGTCGGTGGCTCCATGAATCAACAAAAAAAGGTTCGGAGCATTTTATTTTGATGGTCCGAACCTTTTATATTACATTTGGCTAGTTTTTGTCCCAATCTTAATCAAAATTAGTCAGCGACTCCCAAGGCAATCTTGGCATAGCGTGACATTTTGTCTTTTGTCCATGGTGGATTCCACACGATGTTTACATCTACGTCTCCAATTTCCTTTAGTTCTTGTAATTCTGAGAGGGTTTGCTTTACTTGATCGTGAATGACTCCTGCTAACGGGCACCCCATGGAAGTTAATGTCATTACAACGGTCACATTCCACTCGGCATCTACAAGTATGTCATACACGAGACCGAGATTGACGATATCAATTCCAAGTTCAGGATCGATCACATTTTCCAATTGGGCCATGACCAGATCCTTCGTTTCTTGTATTTCTTGCTCTGTTCCCATGACAATCACCTCTCACTTTATTCTTTTCTCGATTTCCCCTCTTCCTGTCATATTATGCTTCTAAAAACTGTTTGTTAAACCATTCCTTCGCTCGCTCCACCTCTTCGCGAGTTAACTGATGGCCCCCGTCAATCCATTGCTCGTAAACATTTGCACCTGCATTCGTCAAGGTGTTGATGAGCTCCTTCGTTTCTGTTTGTGGAATGAGTGGGTCATATTTTCCAGCACCGATAAAAATCGGCATTTGCTGAAGGTCCGGTACTGTCCTGTTCCGTAATGGCACCATGGCTTTAAACAAAATGGCTCCCATCAAAGGTTGCTCGTAATGATACAGCAGGCTAGCTGCGATGTTCGCACCATTAGAATAGCCGATGGCAACAAGCCGGTTACGATTAATTGCATGCTCTCTTACAGCATCATCTAAAAACTCGTGAAGCTCCTTAGTGCGGATAACTAAATCCTCTTCGTCAAATACCCCTTCCGCGATACGGCGAAAGAAACGAGGCATCCCATTTTCAAGTACGTTGCCTCTTACACCCAAAATGGAGGAGCCTGGACTTATCATTTCCGCAAGTGGGACTAAGTCATGTTCATTTCCTCCGGTCCCGTGTAATAGTAAAAGGGTCGGGGCATTTGGATCTGCCCCTTTTCGAAAAATATGCTTCATCCCGTCTCTCCTCCTTTTAAGATTGCGCTGTATCAAGTGGCTTTAAGTTTTTTTCAATCGTCTCACGCTGAGGCTCTAAATATGGCGGCAAGGCTAAGCTTTCACCTAATGTTTCGAATGGTTCATCCCCTTCAAACCCTGGGCCGTCCGTGGCAAGCTCAAATAAAATGCCATTTGGCTCTCTAAAATAAAGGGAACGGAAATAATAACGTTCGACAAATCCTGAGTTCGGCAACCCGATGTTCGTAATGTAATCTACCCATTTCTCTAACTCTTCCTTAGATTCAACCCGAAATGCTACGTGATGGACGCTCCCTCTTCCTGGTCGTTCTCGACCAATATCTTTACGGGTTTCTAGGTGTACCTCTGCTCCAGTTCCACCTTCTCCAGTTTCAAACACTTTTACATCAGGTTGACCTTCCACTAGAGACGGGTAGCTCCCTTTTTCACGATATCCCATCACATCAATTAAAATTTTCTCTGTCAGCTCAGGTCTTGAAACCGTTAGTGTAACCGGCCCAAGACCACGAATCGCATATGCTTCCGGGACAGGGCTCTCCTTCCATGGAATACCACTCGCAACGCCTTCGTTGTTTTCATCAGACACAAGCTCCAAGCGCTGACCTTCAAAATCACGGAACGCTAATGTAGCACGTCCAGTATGGTGTGAGACGCCATCATGTTCGATGCCAAACTCGTCAAATCGCTTGAGCCAATACTGAAGTGCCTCATCGCTCGGCACTCGCAGCGACGTTTTCGTAATACTGTTCGTCCCTTGGTAAGTTTGCCCAGCATGTGGAATTTCGAAAAAGGTCAGATCAGTACCTGGGTTTCCCCGTTCATCTGCATAAAACAAATGGTACACTGACGTATCATCCTGGTTAACGGTTTTCTTAACGAGCCGCATACCTAACGTCTTTGTATAAAACGTATAGTTTTCTTTAGCTTTTGCCGTAATAGCAGAAACATGGTGTTGCCCTTTAAGTGGTTTTAATTGCATGTGTGTCACTCCTCATAAGTTTAAAATTAAACTGACCGCGATAAAATTACGATAAACCGTTGTTTGATTTTTGCAGCTTTTTCAACAATCGTAACAGCTCTAGTTGTTCCTCATTCGTTAAGCTATCAAATTGAGCCGCTTGAAATCGTTGTTGCTCCGGGAGAACATCCGCTAGCAAGCTCTCCCCTTTCTCCGTTAACGTAATCAGTTTTGTACGCCATTCTTGCTCTCTTTTGACAAGGCCGAGCTTTTCTAGTTTTCCAAGAGCGTGAGTCATATTACCCTTTGTTACGAGCAGACGCTCTGCTAGCTCTTGCTGGGATAATGGCTGGTGCGTTCCAATTTGAACAAGAAGGTCAAATTGGGAGATTGAAAGCCCCCACTTTTTTAAATGTTGGTTGGATCGCTTATTGCTCTGTAAATAAAATCTCGCCAGTCGAAACCAGAGTAAAATGCCTAGACGTTCATTTCTTCGTTCGTTCACCGACTAGCCACCTCCGTTCTTTCCACATCAGTTTAGCATTAAACTTAACATCTGTAAATTATTTTGCTCCCTTTCCTAAGACTCAGAAACTACAGTGTTACGCTCGTTTTTTTCGATGGCTTTTTTCTGTCACCTTTATGCATGTCGCTTGTTGCAAACAACACACCCGTTAATGTTAAAATACCACCAACGACCGAAACATATCCTGGAATTTCGTGTAGCCATAGCCAAGATAGAACCATGGCGAGAACAGGGGTGATGTACAAAATAATCGTTGCTTTAGATGCTCCCGCCTTCATCGTTACATACGCAATGGCAAAGTAGGGAACGACAGTAGGAAATAAGCCCAGATATACGACAACCATCGTATGAGATATGTCGGCTGTTTGTATGCTCATCCAAAGACCTGGAGCAAAAAACAACATCCATAAACTACCATATATTATCGTATACAGCGTAAAAGGCAAAAATCCGTATTTCATCAAATACTAAGGTTTTACACGTTCATTAGAAATGGAAAATCGATGCAACGGAGATAACGAAATCACGGACATCCCTTCCATTGATAGGAACTATCGGGAATTCACCTACAGTTTTCCCATCCCTACTTAAAAGCGATCCCCAGTTATGAAGGGGACCGCTTTTAAGTAAGCTCTTCTACTCATCACGTAGGGCTTCCTTTGCTAACATGGCGATCGTCATATCCTCGCTCGGAGGATTGTGCAAGCCAGCGCGCATATCACGATAGTACCGTTGCAAATCATGATCCATATGCAAACTGTGAGCACCAACAATACGCATCGCTATATCCACGACACTCAGTCCGTTATTGATAACCGTTACTTTTGCCATCGCTAGCTCCCTTTTCATTTCCTCTCGCTCCAAGTCAGAGCTTTCATCCCACTGTCTAGCAACCGAATGAAGAATGGTGCGACTTTGCATAAGAAGCATCGCCATTTCTCCGATTTTTTGCTGTACATGGGGTAACGTTGAAATCGTTCCGTCTAGTGTATTTGGTGAATACTGCTTCGCAAAGCGAATCGCCTCATCATAAGCCGCCTGACTAATGCCAAGATAGCATGCCGGAATATGAAGAAGCCAACCTGCTGCTTTTTTCATTCCAGGCTCTATTCGTTCCATAAGCGCTTCTAACGGTAAACGAACATGATCAAGGACAAGGTCGTGACTTGATGTAGCCCGCATGCCAACCATGTTCCACGTCTCATCAATCGTGACACCTCTTGCGTTCATCGGGACTAAAAATTGCCCCACTTCATTTTCACCTGCAATGGTGGCCGTCACCAACGCGTAATCCAACGCTGGTGCCATACTCGTAAACGTCTTTCTCCCTTGGATAACCCACTCTTCTCCACTTTTTGTCGCTGTCGTCGTGGGCTTCCCGCCGCGGGCTGGACTGCCTGTCGCTTTTTCTGTCGCCGCTGAATTCAATAGAATTTGCTTGTTTGGGATTTGCTCACAAATCAAGCGGTACTCCGGCTTTTTCCACTGTGCAGTAGCCCTCCATTGAAAGATTTGACCGACGTGCCAGCCAATCGACAAAGCTGTTGCACCATCAAAACGGGCAATCGTTTCTTGATGTTTCATCATTTCAAGCAGTGTTATTTCTAGGCCACCGAAAGTCCTCGGCAACGCCAAGCTAGGATAGCCAATCTTTTTCAACGCTTCAATATGAGCAAACGGGAACGTGCTTTCCTGATCATGAATTCGCGCCCCCTCTTGAAACGCTGAGGCCACTTTTTTCGTTACCGTAAGTCGCTGCGCTTCCGTCTCACATGTCAAAAGGTCCATCGTCTTTCCTCCTTCAGTTCCTTCTTCTACTGTAGCAAATCTAGTCACTTCCATCGAATGTTTTGATTGGTTTTCTAACAATATCTCCAAAAATTTCTTTTTAAAAATCCTTGACAACTTTGAATTCCTTCGTTAAATTAATAGTCAAAGATAGTCAAAGTCAAATTTCGTATATTTAAAAGGTCAAAGTTAATCAAAGTCAAAAAAATAAATGAGGAGGTATGTATGATGAAATGTCAACAATGTCAAACCAATGAAGCGACTGTCACTTTGCACGTAAAGATTAATCAATCCAGTCAACAACTTCATGTTTGTTCAAGCTGCTATCAACAGATCGAGCAGCCATTTGGTTTCTCCGACTTTTCTTCATTTGACGACATGTTTAAGCAATGGATCGGTTCTACTTCTTCTTCCATGAATGGAAGCGATCAACCTGTAAGCCCTATCGCAATGAAATCAAAAACAAATCATAGCGGAGGTGGTTTTTTAGATCAGCATGGTCGAAATGTAACGGCAGAAGCAAAAGCAGGACAAATCGACCCTGTTATTGGACGTGACCAAGAGGTTGAACGGCTGATCCAAATTTTATGCCGCCGTACGAAAAATAACCCTGTGCTGATTGGAGAAGCTGGTGTCGGGAAAACGGCGATTGTCGAAGGCTTTGCTCGACGAATCGCCGAAGGCAACGTTCCGGCGAAAATGAAAAACAAGGAAGTGTACGAACTTGAGCTATCCTCTCTCGTGGCAGGAACGAGCTATCGCGGCCAATTTGAAGAAAAGATGGAGCAACTCGTCCGTGAACTAGAAGCGCGGGACGACGTCATCCTCTTTATCGATGAAATCCATATGGTCGTAGGTGCAGGTGCTACGTCTGAAGGCTCAATGGATGCCGGAAATATCCTGAAACCCGCCCTTGCTAGAGGACAATTGCAGATCATTGGTGCAACTACTTTAAACGAATACCGTAAAATTGAAAAAGATCCGGCCCTTGAACGTCGCTTTCAACCAATCACAGTTAAGGAGCCGACACTTGAAGCAGCGATTGAGATTTTAAAAGGGGTGCGACCCATCTATGAAGCTTATCATCACGTAAGCTACCCTGATGATGTGCTTGAAGCGTGCGTTCGCTTATCCGATCGATACATTCAAGATCGTTTCTTGCCAGATAAAGCGATTGATTTAATGGATGAGATTGGCTCAGCGCTCACTCTTACATCTGGTCCTACGACCCTTGATGAACTAAAGGAACGCCTTGCTGAAATCACAAAAGAAAAACAACAGGCGACGGCACAAGAAGATTATGAACGCGCAGCCAAACTCCGTGATGAGGAAAATTTGTTACACAAGCAAATGAATGAAAACCGTGCGGAAAAAACTGAAGTTACTGTTGCAGACATTCAAGGGCTCATTGAAAAACGGACAGGCATTCCTGTTCGCAAGCTGCAAAAAGCAGAGCAAACGAAAATGAAAGATTTGCACAACCGTCTCGCTAGACAAGTGATTGGTCAGGCAGAAGCGGTTGAAAAAGTAGCAAAAGCGATCAAACGGAGCCGTGCTGGATTGAAGCCGAAAAATCGCCCGATTAGCTTTATGTTTGTAGGACCAACAGGTGTTGGTAAAACGGAACTGACGAAAACACTAGCCCAAGAATTGTTTGGCTCAAAAGAAGCGATGATCCGCCTCGATATGAGTGAGTTTATGGAAAAACACTCTGTCTCTAAACTAATTGGATCACCTCCAGGTTATGTCGGACATGACGAAGGCGGCCAATTAACAGAGCAAGTTCGCCGTAAGCCTTACAGCATCATTTTGCTTGATGAAATTGAAAAAGCGCACCCTGATGTTCAGCATATGTTCTTGCAAATCCTTGAGGACGGACGTCTCACTGACAGTCAAGGCCGAGCCGTCTCCTTTAAAGATACGGTGATCATTATGACGTCCAACGCAGGTGTTGGTGTCAAAAAAATAACCGTCGGCTTTGAGAAGAATGTGGAAACACAAAATAAAGCCGGAATTCTTGAACAAATCAACCAATACTTTAAACCTGAATTCTTAAACCGTCTTGATGCGATTATTGAGTTTAACCATCTCACAGAGGAAGATCTTATGCGAATTGTTGACTTGATGCTACAAGACTTAGGAGACCGTCTAGCTGAACAAGATATATCCCTTACTGTCTCTGAGAAAGCAAAAGCACAACTCGTTAAAATTGGCTCTGACCGTGCATTTGGCGCGAGACCATTGCGCCGGGCAATTCAAGACCATGTCGAGGACAGCATAACCGAAAAGCTGATCGATGAAGAAAGCATCAACGCCATTCATGTCGATTATGATGTCGTTCAACAATCGTTCACTTTCGCGTAAAACCCGCGTCATTTAGCGCGGGCTTTCTTTTTGTGTTAAGAAGGCATAAAAAATTTTCGTTTTAACTTATACGGTCCTACTGTCGCCCCTAGGCTCTTACAATCGCAGATTTCTTTAGTTGATTAAACAGATGCCCGCCATCCATGGTACAATAGAAAAAAGATTTGAACTTTAACAAAGAGGAGTTTTTCAAGTGCACTCACCTGTTCTATTGTTAATCGATGGCTTTAATTTGCTGAGCCGCGGTTATTTCGCTACATCCTATGGAAAAGACGAAGCCCAGTTACCTCGCAATGAAGCTGGCTACTACATTAACGCATTGCGGGTGTTTTTCCCAAAACTTTTTCAGCTCATTCGTGAGCACAACGTGACCCATGTGGCTGTCGCATGGGATGTGAAGCGGGAAGATAGCCATAGAAGACAAGCATTCGCTTTTTATAAAGCCTCTCGCGGAGAACTGCCAGAAGCTTTAATTGAACAATATGAAACGGCTACCTCACTGTTAGAGGAGATCGGCGTCGCTCAAGTGACGATTCCACCATACGAAGCAGACGATACGATCGGTGCTTTCGCCTGCCGTTGGGCGAAGGAAGAGAAAGGCCATTGCTTCATTTACAGCAATGATCGTGATTTATTACAACTGCTCTCTAAATCCACATCACAGATCATTTCCAGTAAAGGTAAGGACCTGATCTACACAGAAGAGGATTTTAGGAACGACTACAACATTAGTCCTGCTCAATGGGTCGACGTCAAAGCATTACTTGGTGATAAAAGTGACAACATCCCTGGGTGCCCCGGTGTCGGAGAAAAATCGGCCCTTCCTTTAATCCAGCAATACGGAACGATTGAAACACTATATGAACAAATAGAAGATCTAGATCCAAAGTACAAACGATATTACAAAAAACTAGTCGCTGGTGAGGAAAGTGTGATCATAAGCAAGGAACTTGCCACGATTACGACTGAGATTGAGGCTATTTCCTCTTTTTCTTTAAACAGCCTTGTACTAACGACACCTGCCGATTTGATCATAGACACCCTCGCTCGTTGTGGGATTCGCGTGAAGCTTGCCCCGGTGCAAACAGAGCTAAAACTAGGATAGACTTCCATGAAACATCCCGATGATATTACACGTTGTCGGGATATTACCGGTTAGAGCAGCTGCCATCGATTCAAACGATCATGTTTAGATTATCTAAGATGTCCAGTGATGCCTTTTATCATTGACAAAAGAGAAACCTCTAAGGAAGGTGCAGCACCGTCGCCAGCGGTCGTAAAAGTAAATAATCTCTCCCTTGCTCTAGCAAATTTCAAACATTAGCATCTTGGGCCCTTCGTCTCATCCAGCGGCTAGGTCAGCAGCTGCCCAAACAACTGAATAGTCGTCTAATGGAAATATGCGAACTTGTATGCTACTAGAGACTTCTGAACAACCCATCATAGCCAAAACAAGGAGAGGAAACGGTGGACTATCAACTTAACTGTGTCAAAAACTATTTGTCTCTCTTGCAATTACCAATCAACCAACCGTCATATGATTATTTAGCACGTATATGCCAAGCTCATTTAAGTACGTTCCCGTTTGAAAATATAAGCAAGCTTCTATTCTTTAGGAATCGACAAATAGGCATCCCCACAATGGAGCAATTTCTTTCACACTATAAAAGCTACCATTATGGAGGAACATGTTATACTTTGAACGCAAATCTCTTTCGCCTATTACAAGCACTGGGCTTTGATACCTATCCGGTGATGCTTGGTGGAGAACACCTAGGAATCATTGTCCAAATGGACGACGAGCCATTTTATGTAGACTGCGGTGCCACTGCCCCTTTGTTTAGTCCTGTACGTTTGGAGGGGCCTGCTACAACCTCGACCCGGTTTGGCCGTGATGTAGTGCTTCTCCAACCGGATGACACCCCCCCATTCAATTATAAATATATTCGCATAATCGATGGGAAACAAAGCGGCAACACGTGGTACTTTCATTCTCATGATAAAAAAACTATTAATGATTTTTTACCTGCTCTTGAACGTTCATATCAACTCGGCACCACATTTATGTCGATCTTAAGATGTCACCTCTATCAGCCAGATCAAAAGCGTAGTGTATCGCTCGTTAATTCGCGCCTGACCGTTCGATATGATAACGGTGAAACAGTCGTTACTATGCTAGAGTCTGAACAAGAGATCGAAGAGGTGTTGTCCGATGAGTTCAAGCTATCGAGATTACCAGTCCGAAAGGCGATCGCTGTATTAAAGCAATTGTCTGTCGACCTATTTACAGAATCATGACAGGGTGACGGGAGATGCCGACCATGCAAAAAACAGGTAAAAATGGCTTTTACCTGTTTTCGTGTACCGTTACATCCACTTCTATTGTTTCAACGCTTACGATTCTTCATCCTCTAGTGTAATTACTTCACCATCAACCGTTTTGAATGTTCGCTCATAATTGCGGTGGTTGATGACGGTTCTTGAATGGGGATACGTTTCTTCCTCACCTGGAATCGGGTAATCTAGAAATTCAGCAACTACGCTATTCGTGTGAATGGCAAGTACCTTCATTTTATGTCCCTTAAAAAGGATGACTTCTCTCTCTTGTGCAATCGCCAATGGATCAATCGCTTGCTTTTCTTCTGCCATGACAAGGTCCTCCTCTGTACCAATAAAAAACCACTAGATACTTCAATACCCTTTTCTATTGGTAAAACATTATTTGGAACGAATCTTTACTATCGTATCATAATTCGACAAAAGTGTCTCGATTCCTCCCTTGAATTCTTTCTGAAAACTCTCCATATGTATCAAGTATATTTAACCCTTCTCAAAAAGAGAAAACGTTTCATTAGGCCTAAAAACAGGCGACTTTTTGCCTTCCAATCGTCACAATATTTGTCGAAAGAGCGGGGAATTATATGCTAAAAATACTGAATATTCTGTTTTGTATTGTCAATTTAATTAATCCTTGATATACTGTGGTTCAATCCAAATTTGGAGGTGTTTTCCATGGGACAAGTTCGACTGATTCCCTACGAAGTGACATCCATTCAAGATGACACAAAAAAGATCCCTCCAGGCATTGAGATGATTGAAGCTCCAGATCTTTGGCAGCAAGGGTACAAAGGAAAAGGAATTGTCGTTGCTGTTTTGGACACTGGTTGTGATGTGGAGCATTATGAACTACGTGACCGAATCATAGGCAAACACAATGTGACCTCAGATGACGGTAATGATCCCGAAATTGTTTCCGATCAAAATGGACATGGAACCCATGTGTGCGGTACCATTGCAGCGACGGAAAACGACCGTGGCGTGATCGGAGTGGCTCCTGAGTGTCAGTTGCTCGTCGTCAAAGTTTTATCGAATCGAGGCTTCGGAACGACCGAATGGGTTGTAGAAGGAATTCGCCATGCGATCAATTGGGAAGGTCCAAATGGTGAGAAAGTTCAGGTTCTATCCATGTCACTCGGTGGTAAGGAGAATGATCCTCGCCTCCATGATGCGATTAAAGAAGCCGTCGCTTCCGGGCGCTTAGTTGTTTGCGCCGCAGGAAACGACGGAGATGGTAATGAGGAAACAGATGAGTTTGCCTATCCTGGCGCGTATCCTGAAGTCGTTCAAGTTGGCTCTGTTTCATTATCAGGAGAGATTTCTCGTTTCAGTAACTCCAACTGCAAAATCGATTTAGTTGCTCCGGGAGAGAAGATTTTATCTACTTATCCTGGTGACAAATTCGCCACACTGACTGGCACCTCGATGGCTACTCCTCATGTGACAGGCGCTGCTGCTTTACTAATTGAAAAGTTTGAACGAGAATTTGAGCGAAAAATCACAGAGCCTGAGCTTTTTGCTCAATTAATCAAACGAACCGTTTCCTTATCGTACAGCCGAAAACTGCAAGGAAACGGGTTATTGAAGCTAACTTCTGGCGGCTCGCGTATAAGTGAAACAGAAGATCGTATAGAAACAGCGTAATTTTTCATAGAAGAAAGCAGCCTTTTATGGGCTGCTTTTTAATTGATTAGCACTTTCCCCAAGATGCGCCGATGATGATGAGAAGGATAAACAACACTACGATTAGCGCAAAACCTTTTCCTGGGCAGTGGCCAACACCTGCAACTGGACCATAACCGTACCCACAATCATAGCCAGCACCTGCTACCGGGCCGTAACCATATCCATACATACGTAAATTCCCCTTTCTTTCCATAGTTTCATTAGGCTAGCAACAAAAAGCTGAACCTACAATAACAAGTAAAATGAACAACACGACAATCAGCGCGAAACCTCCGCCATGGAATCCTGCACTCAAGACGTTCACCTCCTCACCCTTCTCATTGATACACTATGTCAGTGATTTAAGGTTTGATTGGGTTCTTGAATAAATAATCTATTATGATCCTTTGAAAAAGGGAGAGAAAGGCTTATATCTTGGGCTCTAACTAAAAAAGATGGGTCATCGCCCATCTTTTCCTCTTTTTTTATTCGCGAAAATCTCCGTCATGAATAATGTCTAGATCGACGGTTATGCTCATCAAAAGGCTGTCCATTATTTAATGCTCATTTAAAAGTGGTAAAATATCTGAAATGGGAACAGCAAGGCCCCTCGTACTCCCCTCATCCATTCTGGAGCTCGCAGTTGGTCTGGCATATACGACCCCAACGACCTCTCCCTGCTCATTGATCACAGGGCTACCGCTGTGTCCGGGATAGATTGGATTTGTGATTTGCAATACGTTGTGCTCCCGTGTTTGTTCTAGTACCACACCTTCGTTCACAATTTGACTTTGAGACAATGGGTTCCCAATGACATAGATGGTGTCATCAACAGCCGCATCTTCTTTACTTAATGGTAAATGAGGAACAGAGGCGGCCTCAATTTGAAGCAATGCAACATCAAGAGCAGGATCAGTCCAAATAACCTCACCTTCGTATAATTCGCCACTTGGAAACGCCACAATAATCGAAGGCAGCTCATCAATAACATGATCATTTGTTAAAATGAGCCCGTCACCCGAAATGGCAAACCCGGTACCTCTCGATTGATGCCCATGAATCGTAACAACCGCTTCACTCATTTCTTGTATCTCTTCTCGTTCCATTAACTCCTCGGTTGATTGCCATAGGTTCCATAAATCAGCGTTCACATAATTCAATAACAACCCAAAGGCATTTAAAATAAGAAAGCCTGCAATGAGTAAAGCGATCCATTTTTTCAGTTTTCTTGATCGTTGCTTACGCTGAATCTCTTCTTCATCTGGAGGTTCTTCACGAAAAAAATCTTCTATGCTAGGTTCTTCTACTTCTTCGTCTAGCTCTTCCGATGGTTCTTTTTCATTTTGCCTCATTCATCAACTCTCCTGTATAAGACTTCTATGTATTAAGGATATCATATTTTAAATGGTTTTTTCGATTGCCAACGTAACCAGTCATTTGTTAGGTCCTTATTGATCGAGCTTAATTTTAGTGATTCATTATGGTACGTGAAATTATCAATAAAAAAAAAGAGAAAATGGCCGTCCACTTTCTCAAAACATTGGAGGTACGTGAGGTTTATCAACAATAGGTGTATTGTGTATATACGGTGGAGCTGGACGCAGACGGGGAATACGGCCAAATGCTCCTGGCTCAGCGACATACGTAAATTCAGACAAGCTGTCCATGCTCGGTCCGCTCGCCCACCTTCCTGTACTACTTTCATGCCCTTCTGATAAATTGAAAAACGTATGCGCTACTTCTTGCTTTTCGAGGTGAGTTGGGAACGTGCTCGGTACGACGATATTCTCCTTTTCCTCAAGCTCACATATGGCTGCATACCATTGATTTTGATGCATGCGATCCCTCGCGATTAAGAACGATAGCATATCTCGAACTCCAGGATCTGTCGTCATTTCATACAAACGAACCGCCTGCAACCGTCCTTGCGATTCTGCCGTCAAATTCATTCGAAAATCGGCTAATAAATTTCCGCTCGCAATAATATAATCAGCCGTCCATCGGTTGCCTACGCTATCGGCTGGCATCGCACCGAGACCTGATACGATCGCATGCTGGGGATTCATTCCTCCTAGGACAGCACCAATAACTGGGTTTTTTGCTGCTGCTTCTTGATCTCCTACAGGAGCCCCATCCAATAAACGAGCGATCATCGTCGCAAGCATTTCCACATGAGCTAGTTCTTCTGTTCCCGTATCCATTAATAAATCTCGATACTTCCCATCCCCTCTCGTGTTCCACCCTTGAAACAAGTATTGCAAGGCGACGGAAATTTCACCGAATTGTCCACCGAGAATTTCTTGAAGCTTTTTAGCATAGACCGGATCAGGTCTTTCTGGCTTCGCATGATACTGCAAATGCTTCACATGATAAAACACGTTACCGCCTCCAAGTTATCATCTTTACCTTTCAGCCTATTCCTTCGCTGCCCGTCTTTATGTCAATTTTCGTCTATTTTTCTCTCGGCTAATTCATCTCCCCATACAGAAAAGCTCGAATGGACATAACGTAAAGAGACACTGTAATGGAGGAGGGAATGTAAATGGATTTAAAACCCATGCTAGAAGTTGTCGTTGATCGGGTGTTAAAAAAACACGGAGTCACAGTACAAAATGTTCAGATCGACGAGCAGGAAAAAGCGAAAATTCGCCAGCTTTTGAAACAAGTCGAGTCTGATGTTGAAACCTTTTTGGCCAACCAACAAAAACGAATAAATAAAACAAACGATAACGACCAAGCTCCAGAAAAATAAGCAATACAGCTAAAATTCAACGAAATCATCATGACAGTTTGTCCAAACGATTTTCCATTTCGTTCATACATTATCGTAGAAGGAAGAAAGGGGGAATAACATTGGGTAGAAGAAAGCATTATGATTTGCGGCCAGTTGGGCAAGATACAGTTGCAAACGGCTGGTATGCTCTCGATCCAAAAGCGAAACATCCATTATGCGATGGCCCAACTAATGATTTTACACAAGATGCAACCCAACAAAATAAAATGTTTCAGCTTAGCGATGAGTTGATCGTGATTAAAGATTCCTGTGACGTAAATGTCACAACCACTGACACAAAAGCAGCGGTAAACCTTCAAGCAGCATTACAAGCCGCACTCGTAATACTCATCTCGCTTGCGGTTGGTGATTCACCACAAACAGAGACCATTGCTCAAGAATTGCTACAAACTTCTCGTACAAAACAACTTTCATTCCAAAAAGTAATTGTTGGGAACTCTCGTAATGTTGATGTACAGACAACTGACACTCAAGCGGTGATTAACATTCAAATTTTATTACAACTGTTAATTGTGCTTGCGATTCGATTAGATATTTTATAAGTGAAAAACAGGCGGATCTTAATGGATTCGCCTGTTTTTAAATGACTAAAGAAAGCGGATATCAAATGATGAATAATTTCGGCCACGTTTTACGATGGGCGAGCTTTCTTATACATATTGCCTGAGGATTGCGGCATGTTAACAAACATACATACTTCCTTTGAAAGGAGACTTTCCTATGGCGAATAAACACCATGTATATTGGTATCGTCACCATATCGTGAACATCATCATGATTGTTGACTCCAAGACTTCCGATTGGATTCTCATCGATACAGGTCTGTTTTACTCAGAGGCCTTTATTTTAAAAAAGATTCGTCGTGTTTTGGGAGAGCTTATTCCCCCAAAAGCCATTATTCTGACCCATGGCCATTTTGACCACGTTGGGGCTCTTCGTCCATTGCTACAGCGCTTTCCTAATGTTCCTGTTTATGCCCACGAACTTGAGCTCCCTTTCCTTACCGGACAAAGACACTACGTGAAACCTGACCCGTCCGTTCCCGGAGGGCTGATGGCAAAGCTCGCCTGGCTATATCCATATCATGCCTATGATTTTTCTCGAATTATTTGCCCGCTACCGGATGATGGTACACTGCCATTCTTTACGGATTGGCGATGGATCCATACACCAGGTCATACAGAAGGACACGTTTCCCTCTTTCGCCCCAGCGATCGATTTCTCATCGCTGGAGATGCGTTTACGACCGTTAAACAAGAGTCTCTCCTTTCCGTTTTGGCCCAGAAAAAAGAAATTCACGGTCCGCCTGCTTACTTCACACCTGACTGGGAGTTAGCAAAAACGTCAGTGGAGACCCTTCAGAAGCTCGAGCCTGCCTTTGCTGTGACCGGACATGGACAAATGATGGAAGGAAGCTCTTTGCATTCTGGGTTAAAACGGTTAATCAGCCAGTTTGAACAAGTGGCCGTTCCAGACCATGGAAGATATGTTCCTGAATAGTTTACTTACTCTTTTGCTTTCTTTTGCAAAAAAGAGAATACCACTCGATCAATTGTTTGAGTTCCTGTGCCCATCCGCCCTTCTAAATTCTCAGTGGCAATAAATTGCTGGAGGGCATCTCGCCAATGCTGGGTTAACGACAGGTAGCCCAATGAATGAAGGGATGATTTAATAATAGAAATCCGGTCGTCAGTTAATGGTAATTGATCTTGTTCTTTAGGCTTGGCGAAATAAAGCTGCTGCAATTCAAATATTCTTTTCAGCTCTTGTATCGGCTCAGGATGATCGTCTACGCGTAAATCAATCAATCGGTCATTAAACCCACCATAGCCTCCTTTTTCCTTCACAATGAGGAGCGCAGCCGACTGTTTTCCTCGTCGATCCCCTCCTGCGCACTGCCCTGCCTCCAATGTAAGAAGGAGGCGTTCCGCCAGCGATCCAGTCGTCTGAACAAACTTCTGGGCCATCGCTCTCACTGTCTCCTCGCTCACGAGGAGATTCCCTTGCACCGCAAAACAGGGGCCTGTCATACTTCCAGCCCATTCGTAGCATCCTTGACCTGTAAAACTCGCCGCTCGTCCTTTTGCATCAACGATTCCAACTTGCCTAAGATGTCGATCTGCATCTTCATTGATTAACAGTGCCAACGTTTCCTCAGCCGTTTTACCACGGGCCAAAAGATCAAGCCCTTTAGATCCATAGCTCGTATTTGCATAGGATTGAGTGGCAATAGCCCCTACGCCTGCCTTCGCCCAAGGCACGATGGCACCTACGCCTAAAAACTTCGATTGTACGGCTATCCCCAGTTCATCCGTTTTAGGGTCATAGCCGACAATGGAAAAAGTAGATACAGACCGTTCCTTTCTACTCGTGTTCACGCCATCCCTCCATTCACCATGCCTAAGAAAAGTAAGATTTTAACTTTTTCAATACGGGTGCCGACCGTTCAATTTGTTCCATCGAAACACTGTAGGATAGCCTGAAGTGACCAGCGCGCCCAAAACCAATACCAGGTACAACAAGGAGCTGGAACTCTTCGGCTGCCACTTGACAAAACTTCGTATCATCAGCAATCGGTGACTTCGGAAAAATAAAGAATCCACCTTTCGGATAGACGAACTCAAACCCAGCATCTTCGAGGACTTGAACCATGGCATCGCGACGCTTTTTGTATTCGTGCTGCTCCTGTGTCAACGTGTCCATTTTGCTTATCATGCGTTGCACAGTGACGGTAGCATTTCCAAAACCGAGCGTGCGATTCGCAAAAACGAAGGCTGCCATATATTGCTCGACACTAGGAAAATCAGGTCTAATCGCGAGATATCCTAGCCGCTCCCCAGCCAAGCCTAGATCCTTACTGAAAGAAGAAATATAAAATAGGCGCTCAATTGCCGCAAAAGGATTTGGCACGTTACCATCGTAAATCAATTGACTATATGGATCATCATAAAGAACATGGATTTCCGTTCCCCATTCTTGCTCTTTTGCAACTAAATATTGATTTAATCGCTCTAGGTCAGATTGAGGGATTAGCTGCCCCGTGGGGTTGTGGGGGTTGTTCAAGATGATCGCCTTAGTTTTCGGTGAAATCGCCTTTTCCAGTTCATTAAAATCAAAGGTGAAGTCTTCTGCTAGCGGACAGTAAACAGTAACACCATTCGCATTTCCTACATAGAATTTATATTCGGCAAAATACGGGGTAAATATAATCACTTCATCCCCCGGATTCATAATACTTTTTAAAGCAACATTTAAAGCTCCAGCTGCACCTGACGTCATTGTCACGGTTTGGGCGGTTATGTTTGTGTTAAAACGACCATTCATATGCTCTGCCACTTTTTGTCTGGCTTCTGGTAATCCTTGATTCGGTATGTAACTATGACCACCTGGGATCGGAGCATTGGCATACGCCCGAAGTTGCTCAAAATAAGAAGCAGGCGGATCAATAATTGGATTCCCGAGTGAAAAATCAAAAACATTTTCCGTTCCATGGATCGATTTAAGGCGTTGACCTTCCTCAAACATTTTTCGAATCCATGAACTTTGTGTTAAATTTTGTTCGATCTCTTTTGCGATCATGTAAGCACTCCCTTTACTTATCCTTTCATTCATTATAACGTGACTCCCTTAGAGTGTCATCGTTCATACCGAGCAACAAAAAAGATTTCAAAACAGTAAAAAAGCAATTGAATACGGACAAAGCGCTCATGTATAATGAAAAATGGAGATTGTTAAAATCCTATTTTCTGTTAAACTAAAAGTATAGTAGCTTGTCTTCTAAAAGTAATTCTCTCATCACCGAGTTCCTCATCGACTATTTCACTCATAAAAAAGGACCAAGTATGGCAGTACTTGGTCAATACCCAGCTAGCTTGATTTTCAGTCGGGACTGACCTTTTAGTCGTCGCCTTCACAAATTGAAATAACACCTCATCCTACAGGCAAAACAGAGAAGGTTACTTCTTTTTGTTAAAAAAGACGACTAAACTGAGAACAAACGTCAACGTCGCAAGCAAAATCGAGTTGACTTGCACGACGATGCTTAACGTTTCATAAACGGTCATTGAACCACCCCCTTCTAGGAAGTGGTCAGTCCCTGCGTTTTCAACCTAACTGTTAATTAAATTTTAACAGAAATTTCCGACCTTTACTACGCAGCAACACTGAAAGAATGCCATTTAACTGAAAATAATGAAAATTACCTAAATTTTCATATCCTTCATTTAATCTTCCACGATCATGCATAAAAATGAACTCTTTTTCTGTCGAACAGATAATGAATTAGCCCTACTATAATGAAATTTTTTCCTATGTACGAGCCTTACGACTGATATTGTACCGCAAAAAATCAGCCCCTTCATTATGAAGGAGCTGTCTCATTAACGGCTAGTCTATGGTAAGATCATCAAAAAAAGCGGGCATATTTACCTTCCATTCCATTCGTTCGCTTTCCACCAAATTGGTTTACATAGCCCAATAAAATAAGGAGACCAATCAAAGGAGTACGTTCAGGTGCCTCAATTTCCAATCCTATAAAGCCTTTACTTTTTGCCACTTCCTCAGCGGCATGAATAATGGATAAAACCAGTTCTCGATTCGTCCAATCAATGACATCTGCTACTGAATAGCTGATGCAAAGTGTCTGTCTCGCACTCGCTTTAAAATGCACTGTTCCCTTTTCAAGTGTAACCGCAACACATGATCGTTCCTCTTCGATGTTCGTTGCTTCATTTGGAATTAAGCGTATGATGGGTTCTATATCTTTTCTAAAAATAGGAATAAACATATCATCACCTTTATACCTTTCTATCTTTAAAGCGAACCATATGTATTATTTAAATTCGTCATGTTTTGTCTCCATCCTCCTAAAATCGACAATCAATTTATTTAAATATAAATATATTGCTTTATCTATTGTAGCAACTCTTATTTGTTATGCCAACAAAATTTTAATTAACCCCCTTTTTTCACGGAATGTATTTTTATTCAATTTCGTGTTTTTTTCATTTACACATATTTCACTGTCATTGCTGCAAACTAACGATACAAACCATACTTCCCGAGGTGAAAGCAGCAAATGAATTTATCAATTCAACAAAAAAATACGATTTGTGTCATTATTTTACTTATTTTAATGTTACTCCCTGTTTGGGCAGCAATGGTGTCTCCTCTTGATTTCCAAGGTGCCTTGAAGCTATTCCCATTAGACTTCTCATTGTTCTTTGCCTTTTTAATGGGCGGAATCATCGTAAATTACACATTACGATCATCCAAGTTTATGATCGTCATTATGATTGTCGCTGCAATTGGACTTGCCGTTATTGCCTACGGCTTTATCGTTTAACACCTTTAATTACCACTGATTTTTGGGCGACCAAACATGGGTTTCAGCTTGTAGAGGCTTTAAGATACAACGGCCAAACCATCATGCACCCTTTTTCTACAATAAGTTCCATTTATCCCCCGTTGCAAGTAAAGAGCGCGGAAAAGAATAAAAGACAGGGGGGACGACCTCTCATCTCGCTTTTTCCAATACCATCTCTCTGTTATCAGCTTCCCCTAGTCAATCGAGTGCTACTAATAGGAATTATCGATAACATCGATGATCACTTCAACTTCTGGAACGGCTTTCATAAACGTATGTACAAGGGCCGATGATGCCGTAACTACTAGGAAAAGATCTGTCCTCATGACCCGTAATTGTTTGTTATCTTGAGAATCTTTTCATTCAAGAAAACTCATGTCCCATCCCTCTAGTTTTCGTTCTAGCCAGACAGCATAAGCATATGGAACGCACAAGCCATCCATGAAAATGTTCTACTTAAGGACTACAATAAGATTCTCACCCATTCTGACTTGCATCCTCTCACTTTATTTATCACAATCATCCCTTCTTTAAATAAAAGCACTCCCTCCTTCTTTTTCAGCTTATACTAAAACATATTAAAGAAAAAGAGGAGGAAGTTCATATGACTTTTTCACCTGCAGAAAAAGAAGTTACGCAAACAAAGACATCAATTATCCATATTGCTAGTTAAAAAGACGCGAATCTTGATTGGAATAAATCTTCCATTAACCTTATCCTCCCCCACTCATTTGAAGAGTTTCCTAATTTTTATCGGTTGGAAAATAATTAACAGCTGTTTTTTGTTCTTAGTAATAGATTAGGATGGTATGATTAAAGTCAGTATTTACTCATCGATCATAAACAATCGAACAATTGGCGCCTATGGCTCAATCACTTGTATTCTCTTAATACATATAAAAACCAATCGCTTCTCGCACCTCTTGAATCGTTTGCTGTGCTGACACTTTCGCTTTCTCTTTGCCCATTAATAACAAATCGTGGATATCTGCATCAGTCAATTGCTCGTAGGTTTGGCGAATAGGTACTACTGTCCGTTCAATGGAGGCTGCAAGCATTTGTTTACATGCTACACAACCGATTTCGGCTGTTTGGCATCCTGTTTGAATGGATTGCTGCTCCTCTGGCTCTGAGAAGTATTCATGAAGATGGAACACGTTGCAGCCCGTTCTCGTCGGATGACCAGGTTTTACTTTATGGGTACGAAGCGGATCTGAATAAGCCCGTTTTACTTTTTGCTCGATCACCTCTTTTGGATCTTTAAGGGAAATCGTCGTCCCTTTCCCATCAGACTTGCTCATTATCCCTTCACCTGTTAGTGATGGGACTCGGGCGCTTTGGTTTTCTACAGGTTTTGGTTCTGGAAATAACGGACCATAGTGAGCCGAAAATCGCCGAACAATCGCACGTGCCATTTCTAAATGAACGAGTTGATCCTCTCCTACAGGGACGAGCTCTCCTTTATGAATCAAAATATCGGCAGCCATAAGGACTGGGTACCCCGCGAGACCATAATGGACGTGATCAGGGTGTTTTTTCGCTTTTTCCTTAAATGTGGGACAACGGAGAAGTTCTCCTAACGGCATGACCATCCCTAAGTAGGTGGCTAACTCTGTTATTTCTGCGGCAATAACCGATTGAGTGTAAAAAGTCGCCTTATGAGGATCGAGTCCAGCAGCTACGTATAACTTGGCTGCATCAATCGTTCGTTTCGCTAAGGATGTTTCATCAGAATGAGTCGTGAGTGAATGAATATCAACAATAAAAAAATGAGCATCCGTTGTTTCTTGTAAATTGATGATGTCGCGCATCGCACCAATGTAATTACCGATATGCACATCTCCTGTTGGTCTAATTCCTGATGTAAGGATAGGTTTGCTAATCATAAAAAGTCCTCCTGTTTCGAAAGGTTAATTGATTGAACATCATCAACAAATCGCTTTCCCACCAACCGTCTTCCATAGTCGTCACCTCTTCCTTTATATTTACATTTAGTTCTGACAAGGTGTAGGACCACCAAAAAAGCTCCCCCATCCTTAGAAAAGGACGGGAGAGCCCGCGGTACCACCTTCATTGGTCAATAAATAACCCTGCTTCCTTGTCATCAACAACTCGAGAACAAGTGTCTCATGTAACGACGAGACCTTTCGCCAAAGCCTACTAAGGGAACCATTCCCGTTCGGTTTGGATGCTCCGAAGCCCATTCTGCATCGTTTCTGTACTGATTTCCACCGACCATCAGCTCTCTAGAACAGGACACGATCCATACTCTTCTTCATCATTGCAAACATATGCATTCTCGAACTACCTTCATTCTATACTGGGGACCTCGTCAATGCAACCGTTTTTTCCTTTTAGGAATGAAGGTGATCTCGATACGTATCAATGACGAGGCGCCCTTTTGAATCAAGAACAGCATAAAAGACGTCTTGTATTCCGTACCCCCGCCTAAGAATTTCTTGTTTTAACCACTCTTCAGACAGGTCATTTTCCAATAGATTTTCTTTATTTACCTCACCATCGATGATGAGCTCGATCGGGCGATGCCGTTTCGCTACAGGAATGTTAAGGTCCTTTCTTGTCACTGGCAAGTATTCAGGTTTTTTTAATACCGTTACCGTTCCATCAGTTTCAAGGATGGCGGTTTCAACTTCCTGCCAATCAAAGATTTCCTTTTCGCGGAGCGTTTGTTTAAACATATCAATTGAGAAGTTTTCCTTTTTTAAATTGTGCTCTAATAGCTTCCCATCCTGAATGAGAAGGGTTGGTGTACCGTCTAACCATTTACGAATCGCCCGGCTTTTCCGACTTAAACGAGCAGTAAAAAAGCCTAAAACCGCAATTAATAAGAGAGAGGTTGTCATCAGCCAAAAGTTTAACGATGAATTAAACGCAAGATTGGCTGCGATCGCCCCAAGCATGACCATCGTAATAAAATCATGATTTGTCATCTGGGCCATCGAATGCTTCCCTAGTATATGATTCATAATTAGTAAAAAGCCAAACGACCAAATCGTGCGGAGTATGGTTTGAACGAGCTCCTGAACCACGGTGCAAACATCCCCTTAATCATTTATTCAAATGATTCCCATTACTTGTATTTTTATTCTAATGGTAAACAGGGGCGCTTCTTTATAAAATGCCAGATTGTTCATTTTCCGTTTTCAAACGCTTGCTCTTCTCTCGTCTTTTCTTATAAAGCGTTAAAAGTGTAATGAGTAGGAGCAGAGCTAGCACCGCAATCATTCCGTAGGTTTCAATAAAATTTCCAACATAGCTGATCGATTCATGGAAGGAATAGCCGATCAAAAAATAAACCGAGCTCCAAATTACTTGTGAGGGAGCGGCGGCGACTAAAAACTGGTGAAATCGATAGTTTGATAGCCCAACCGAAAATGGAGTGGCATGGCGAAGGAATGGTAAATAGTAACCGAAAGCTACAGCCCAAAGGCCGTATCGGTTAAGAAAAGCCTCCCCCTTCTCCACCCGAACGACAAAGAGACGGGTATCTTTTAATTTTTGCAAGGAAGGTTTGCCCCCCCACTGACCAAAACCATACAGTAAAATTCCATGGGCGATTACACTAGCGATGATCGTGAAATAGGTTGGGATTGGCTCTAACATCGAAGTAGTGGAAAGGAAGCCTCCTGTCATTAGAAGTATTTCATTGGGGACAGGAAAAAGAAACAAACCGATCAAAAAAAAGACGAAAATGGCACAATAACTCCATTCTTGTACAAGGACATTGATCGTCTGAATATCCAACTTACCTAGCCCCCTCCCTTTGACTTTTGTAGTTGTAAAATAGTATACCATGAAAAAGTTGAAAAAGTTTGAAATCTTTTTTTTGCTTTATTCCCGTTTTTCTTACTGCTAAAACTTAAGCCGCCTTTCATTTTAACCAAAGGCGGCTCGCTCATTATGTATTAGAAAAGTACTCTTTGAAATAACCAGCGACTTTTCCCGTATTATCAACAATAAAATAAAATTCTTCCGTTTCATTTTTGACTTCATACGTTTTTCCTGGCGTTAATACTCCACTCACTTTAAATTTCTTTGCGTCCGTATGCACGCATGTAACGGTCTTCAATGTTTCTTTTGTCGTCCACGTTTCATGAATCACGTCGTTCACTCCCCTTAAATACACTTAACTCCATATCCATTATATAACGAATGGGCTAATAAAGAGGTTCTTAGTCAAATGTTGGGGTGGCATAGGAGGGCGAGCCCCTCTTATCCTACCCCGAATGTCTGATGTTTGAATTGATGATGCAAGAGAATACGGTTTCGCAAGCGATCATAACGCCGAAAACCAAAGGCATTTCTCTTAATCACCTTCGTTTGATTATTCAGTCCTTCAATAAAACCATTGTTTAAGCCAAACGCGAGGCTATTCAAGATCTCGGTCTGCCAGTTCTTCAGCGTCTGAATGGCTCGGTGGAACTCCTTTAACGGGCTCGCCTCCACTCTTCGGTAAAAGGCGTAGAGACCTTGTTTCACCTCGCTCATTCGTCCTTCCCTTCCTTGCATCTTCGCTTCTTGATACCACTGACGAAAATGTTCTTTTAGCTCATACGCTTCCCTTAAATCAGGGGATAGCTCTAAGTACCGCTCCACCTTCTTCTTTTGCTTATCATCCAGTCCTTCTCTCTCTTTCTGAAACAGATGTTTGATCCGTTTACATCGTTTTCGATGATACGGATGGAACGCTTTTTGCACTCGGCGGCGAACCCCTTCCAGAGCCCAGTAGATGTAACGACAGAAATGGAACGGATCCCCAATGATGAGCGGGTGGCCTAAGGCCTTTTGAACAGCCGACTTGAAGGTATAACTGAGATCCATCACGACTGTTTTCACATGATGACCCTTCTCTTGAAGATATCGTTTAAGCGTATCGGCTTTACGATCCGGTAAGATATCCAGTGGCTTCCGTGTATCTGCATCCGCAATGATCACTTGATATTTCCCCGCATTCGTATCCCCTTTGTAATCATCAATCGCAATCCGAGGAGGAAGGTGATCCACCTTCTTCACGAGGGGGGCCGCCAATTGATCAAACCGGCGCATGGCAGTTGTCACGGACGTTTGGAATTGATTCGCTGTGTCCGTAAAGTTCTTCCCTTGAATGAGCCGTAAGCGAAACGCTTGATTCCATTCTACTGTCTGACGCTGATATCGCTCTACAAAACAGGCTTTCTCCGCAAACCGCTTCCCGCATCTGCACGCGTACCGGCGCTTTCGATAGAATAGATACACCCACCGTTCAAAGAGCTTGAGATGTTGAACTTTTTGGATGCGGTAATCATGGATTCTCTCGGTTCTCTCCCCGCAGGATGGGCAACGATGAGGCGTTCGCGGCATTTCTACATGGAGCGCGATAAAGTCCTCTCGTTCCTCCATCTTTGTGACCTTCACACCTTTTAATCCGGGCAAATCCATGGTAAAATTCATCGTACACGCAGCTCCTATCCTTTCTTTGTTTCTCGGCAATTCAAGGATAATGGATAAAGGAGCCTGCGTGCATTTTTTTTGCCCTCTTTTGTGCAAAAACCCCAACATTTATTGTAGAGCCAATAAAGAAAACTCACTCGGCGCACCAGTTAGTAAAACTAGCTTGCCACCAAAATCCTTTAACCAAAGCTGTTATTTAACAAAAAGCCCTAGAGATTCAACTCTAGAGCTTTTCATAGAACCATTAACTATCTAAGAGCAGCGATTCTGGATCTTCTAGCATTTCTTTGACTCGTACGAGGAAGCTTACCGCTTCTTTCCCATCTACAATTCGATGATCGTAAGAAAGGGCAATGTACATCATCGGACGATTTTCAAAGTTTTCTTCATCAATTGCTACAGGACGCCATTGAATCTTATGCATTCCTAAGATCCCCACTTGAGGCGCATTTAAAATCGGTGTTGACCAAAGAGAGCCAAACACGCCGCCATTAGTGATCGTAAACGTTCCTCCTTGCAATTCTGAAAGGGAGAGCTTATTCTCACGTGCTTTCTTTCCAAGGTGCATGATTTCTCTTTCTATGCCTGCGAAACCGAGGCGATCTGCATCGCGGACAACAGGAACAACAAGGCCTTCGTCTGTCGATACGGCGATGCCAATGTCATAATATTTTTTCAGTAAGATTTCATCTCCTTGGATCTCGGCGTTAAGAAGCGGGAACTCTTTTAATGCGCCGATAACTGCTTTTGTAAAGAAAGACATGAATCCGAGCTTCACATCATGCTTCTCAAAAAATTGGTCTTTGCGGCGCTTTCTAAGTTCCATTACCGCCGACATATCTACCTCATTAAACGTTGTGAGCATGGCTGCTGTTTGCTGTGCTTCTACAAGACGCTTGGCGATCGTTTGACGGCGACGGGACATTTTGATTCGCTCCACTGGCTTTCCTGGTGATTCAACGTTAGCTGCGGCAGGAGCCTCTTTTTTCTCAGGTGCCTTCGCCGGAGCAGAAGCTGCTGGTTTCTCTTCATATGAAGCCACATCCTGCTTGCGCAAACGTCCTAACGGGTCAGCTGTTGGCACAGCTTCTAAATCAATCCCTTTCTCCCGCGCAAGCTTTCGTGCCGCCGGTGACGCGACCGGACGATTCCCAGGGGCAGGGGCTGCTTCCTCAGAAGCTACAGGAGAAACCTTCTTCTCTTCTTTCGGAGCCTCTGCTTGTTCAGTTGAAGCAGTAGGAGAGTCGCCTTCCGCTAGAACGGCGATCACTTCGCCTACCTCGACTGTGTCACCTTCTTCTCTTTTTAGTTCTTGAATGACACCCGAGTGCTCTGCCGTAATTTCTACATTGACTTTATCTGTTTCAAGCTCTGCAATGTATTCTCCTTGGGATACGTGGTCCCCAACCTTTTTCAACCATTGCGCGATGGTTCCTTCTGTAATCGATTCTGCTAGTTCCGGTACTTTAATTTCAATCACGATGATGGCCTCCCTTTGCGTTATCGAGTCAAAGTTTCTGTTACGATGCGTTCTTGTTCTTGTTTATGAATGATAGGGTCGCCTTCCGCTGGACTTGAGCGATACGTGCGGCCTTCGTAGCGAACATTGATTCCGTTAGGAGCAGCACGGCGAATTTTCGACTGAACAAACGGCCAAGCTCCCATATTTCGTGGTTCTTCTTGCGACCAAACGATTTCCTTTACGTTCGGATAGCGGGCAAAGATTTCTTGTAGCGGCTCTTTCGGGAATGGATATAACTGTTCAACGCGAACGATGTGCACCCAATCCCAATCTTTATCCGCCTCTTTTTCAATCCGATCTTGCAAATCAATGGCAATCTTTCCACTACAAAGAACAATCCGTTCTACCTTCTCATGGCTTTCCCCTAAATTTGGTTGCTCCAAAACGGTTTTAAATCGTCCTGTCGTCAGCTCTTCCACGGAAGAGGCAACCTTTTGGTTTCGCAACAAGCTTTTTGGCGTCATCATTATGAGTGGGCGCACAGAATCTGTATTTAATATCGCTGCTTGGCGGCGAAGAATGTGGAAGTATTGCGCTGCTGACGTACAGTTTGCAATCGTCCAGTTATTCTCTGCTGCTAAGACGAGGAACCGCTCGAGCCTTGCACTTGAATGCTCAGGTCCTTGCCCTTCGTAGCCATGTGGAAGCAAGCAGACTAGACCTGATTTTTGTCCCCATTTTGCTCGGCCGGCAGACACCCATTGGTCAAACATAACTTGGGCTCCGTTCGCAAAGTCGCCGAATTGAGCTTCCCAGAGTACGAGCGTCTCCGGAGCAAATACGTTATAGCCATATTCAAAGCCGACAATCGCCATTTCACTTAACGGGCTATTGTGGACCGCAAACGACGCATTCGCATGACGGAATGATTGTAAAGGCGAGTGCACATCGTTTGTGCGAGAATCATGCAATACAAGGTGACGGTGGGCGAATGTTCCACGTTCAGAGTCTTGACCCGTCAAACGAATTGGCGTGCCGTCATGTAAAATCGTCGCAAAAGCGAGAGTCTCAGCTAATGCCCAGTCGACCTTTCCATCACCATCAAAAACGTTCAGGCGCCGCTTTAAAATTTTCTCTAGCTTTGGATTCACCGAGAAGCTCTCTGGCCATTCGAGCAATTCATTATTGATCGCCTTTAACGTTTCACTCTGAACTCCTGTATCGAGTTTCGGAAGGCCATTCACCACTTCCACTGGAGGCGTATCTGGTAGATGTTCATCTGTGCGATTTCTTAACGTCTCCTCGTATACGCTTTGCAGTTTGTCTTGCACCTCATCATCAAGCTGCTTGACTGTTTGCTCGTCGATCAAACCTTTTTTAACTAGCTGCTTGCTATAAAGCTCGCGAACAGTCGGATGCTTGCGAATGATTTGATATACCCCAGGCTGTGTCACAGCCGGCTCATCCATTTCATTGTGTCCGAAACGGCGATATCCAATTAAATCAATCAAGAAATCCTTCTTGAAGCGTTTCCGGTATTGGAAAGCAAGATGGACAGCTGCCAAACAGGCTTCCGGGTCATCGGCATTAACGTGTACAATCGGAATCTCAAACCCCTTGGCAGGATCACTCGAATATAGCGTTGAACGTGAATCGAATGTTTCTGTCGTAAACCCGATGTTGTTGTTCGCAATGATATGCAACGATCCACCTGTTTGATAACCGGTTAAGCGGCTAAGGTTCAATGTTTCTGTTACAACACCTTGACCAGGGAACGCGGCATCTCCATGAATTAAAATCGAGTAGGCTTTCATGATATCCTGCTCAGGAGCACCAGGTGATGTCCGATCCTCTTGGGCCGCTCGGGCGTACCCTTCAACGATTGGGCTTACGAACTCTAAGTGACTTGGGTTGTTCGCAAGCGTTAACCTTGCTTCGGCAGTATTTTCATCGCGAATTTGCCTGTCAGCTCCAAGGTGATATTTCACATCTCCCGTCCAGCCATAGTTAATTCCAATCGAGCCTTCCGATGGGAATAAATCTTTATTTAGCGAGTGTAAAAACTCAGCGAAAATCATTTCATATGGTTTGTTTAATACGTGTGCAAGGACATTCAAACGGCCGCGATGGGCCATGCCAATCATCACGTTTGTCGTTCCTTCATGAACAGCTTCTCGAACAACTTCATCTAGCATTGGCACTAAGGTATCTAAACCCTCGATCGAAAACCGTTTTTGTCCAACGAATGTCCGATGCAAAAACTTTTCGAATCCTTCTACATCAGTTAAGCGCTTAAGTAAGGATTTTCGTTGTTCAGTCGATAAGTTTGGTAAGTAGAGCCCAGATTCAATCATACGATTCAACCATTTGCGCTCTTCTTCATCGGTAACGTGTACAAATTCAAAAGCAATCGTCTTTGTATAAACTTCTTTTAAATGATTGATCGCATCTAACCCATTCTTAACATGGGCAGGTGCATATGGACAGAGTAAGTCCACAGGTACGGAGCGAATGTCACTTTCTGTTAAGCCAAAACGATCCAAATCGAACATATCTTCCCTGCGCTGCTCTTTGAGAATTGGTTGAATATCCGCTGCTAAATGACCGAACGCACGAATATGATCAGCTAATTTCACTGCACCCACGAACTTCTTAATGACGTCTGGGTCAGTGATTGATGCTGCTGTAAACGTTGATTGCGTACGCTCTGGTGCTGTTGCCGGCGGTGGTCCCCATTTTTCAAATGCTTCTCTCAATTCATCATCGACCGCATTGGGATCCTTTTGGTACTCTTCATAAAGCTCTACTGCTACACCAAGGTTAGGACCATAAAATCCTTGCCAAGGCTCTTCCGACGTGTGCTCCTTGCTGGACATGAAAAAACCCCCTACTTTCTAGTCAGTCAAAAACTATCAAAGGTTTGTTTTATAACGCTTTCATCAAGTATTTTAACATGTTTGTCACATTTGCTCAAAGGTAATCTGAATTTACGATTTTTCGCATAATTACGCGGGAAACTATTGGTCTATTAAGGTTTTTAAGTAGCAACGCGTTGCCGAATCAAGGCAAAACGACAAACTTAATTTAAGTCTTTAAATTCTGAAAATAAAGTCTTTTTTACTTCCTTTCATTTTCTTCCCTTGCATCCCTCTTCTTTTCATAGTATGGTGTGCTTAGTTTCAATGGGAAAGGTGATGATGATGACCGCTACTGTAGACCAGCAAAACAACCAGATCCTCTCACCTCTTTGCTCAAACTGTCCAGAACCTTATTTCAAGAAAGCTCATCCGGATCTTCCGAATGCCGGTTGTTGTAGTTATAGCCCGACCTTTTCCTTATTCGAGCTATGGAAAATGGTTCAGAAAGATGAGCGCTTTGTCCGAAGGTTATTCGAACTCCCGACAGCTGAGGTGCTGGAAACAGAGGTAAAAGTACATGCCCACGTTCATGAAGGATACTCTGATCGTGATGACCTTTCCAGTCTTTCGCCGATTGAGCAAAGCGATTTAATTGAACGGTACTCTGTCTGTGTTTTTTTACGTAACGGCAAAGGCTGCATGCTGGATGCTAGCTTTAAAAATGCCGTTTGTCGCTCCTTCATCTGTCCTTCTGTTGAAGCGACCTTATCCAACGAATTACTACACGAGATCCAAGCTGCGATTCATGCCATTCAGCACGAAGCAAAGCAATTCCATACAACGTGTAAACAAGTTTTACAAGAGCTAGGGCTCTCCTTAAAAAAAGACCATGATGAAGTGATTCGATTTTTAAAACAATATTACCCGGAGCCAGACCTTCATGAAAAAAGGAGCTGATCTAGGCTCCTTTTTTACTACGTATATTACGCATTTTTCTTCGTTTTGGCGTTTGTTCGCTTGCGTGTCGTTTTCTTTGCCCCTGCTTTTTTTGTTTTATCGATCGACGCTTGAAGCGCCTCCATCAAGTCGGTTACATTAGAAGCTGCTGGTTCTTTCTCCTTCGCTGTTACTGTCTGTTTTCCTGCCTTTTTGTTTTCAATCATTTCCATCAGTGCTTGTCGGTAGTCATCCTCATACTTATCAGGGTCAAACGTTGTCGTCAGTTGATCAATAAGCAAAAGGGCTGTATCGACTTCCTTTTTCGTTACGTCTACCTTCTCAGGTACATTCGGCACTTGATCTACGGCTCTCACTTCATCGGGAAAATGGATCGTTTCCATAAGAAGCGTATTTTTGTATACACGAATAACAGCCAGATGCTCTTTGGCACGAATGATGATTTTTGCAACACCGATTTTTTCCGACTCCGCTAGGGCTTCTCGTAATAACGTATAGGCTTTGCCCCCGCCATCTCCTGGAGACATGTAATAGCTCTTATCAAAGTAGATCGGGTCTATTTCCTGTAGTTTGACAAAGTCAATGATTTCAACCGCCTTATCTTCCTGCTCTTTTTTTAAAGAGGCAAGCTCCTCCTCATCAAGCTCAACGAACTTATTTTTCGCGTATTCATAAGCTTTCACAATATCATTTGGCTCCACTTCAGCATCACAGTTGGGGCAAACCTTTAAATAATTAATCGGGGTCTTACATTCTTTGTGAAGCTGTCTTAAACGAACATCTTTATTTTCTGTTGCAGCATGCAATTTGATGGGGATATTCACAAGGCCAAAACTGATCGTTCCCTTCCACATCGTGTGAATCGTCATCACCTTCTTTCCTTCTTCCCTAGCCTTCATAATGTGTGATGAAACCGGAATGATTATGTAACGGAAGTTTTCTGAAACAGCATGTATCGGTCTCATTAAAAAATAAAAAACTAAAGGTGTGAGGTGACGATTTAGTGAAACCAATGCTTTTACAGACAACGACCGATTTACCGACAGGCGATAACTGGCGCTATGAAGTGAAGTACGATGGGTTTCGTACGATCCTCTTTTGGACAAAGGAGACGATTCGCCTTGAGAGCAGAAATGAACGACTTTTGACCGATCAGTTTCCTGAAATACACGATTTTTGCCAACGAATTTCCAATAAAGTGGAAGCCTGGCTCCCTATAACGATTGATGGTGAGCTTGTCCATCTTGTTAGCCCGTACCGAGCCCACTTTGCCCCGATTCAGACGCGATCGTTTATGCGTAAGCACGAAACGATTGCAGCTAGTAGCATTAAGACACCTGCTACTTTATTGGCGTTTGACATCCTTGAACTAAAAGGAAAAACGCTTGTAGACTTACCGTATGATGAACGAAAAAAACAACTTAAGGCCCTCCTAAAGGCGATCGATGTTCCGTTAGAACCAACGATCCAATCGAATGCGTGCTTGCAAATGATCCCGGCACAAACCGATGGTCAAGCCCTTTGGCAAGCCGTAGAGCTCCATCACGGGGAAGGAGTCGTCGCTAAGGATAGGTTCTCCGATTGGACAGAAGGAAAACGCACAAATCGCTGGTTAAAAAAGAAGAATTTTCGACAGGTGACCGTTTTTTTAACGGCCTATGATCCTGTGAACGGCTATTTTCATTTTGCTGTCTATCGGGATGGAACTAGCGTGGAGGTTGGAAATGTCACCCACGGTTTTGAGGATCACGAACGAGAAACACTCATTGCTTTTATGAACCAAAATGGGATGAAAAAAGGGAAAAGATATGTCCTTGAACCGTCCGTTTGCTTTGATGTAGATTGCATCGATTTTGATGGGAAACATTTGCGCGAACCGATGTTCCATCGATTCAGACTCGATGTCAAACCTGCACAATGCACGTGGAAATCGCTGCAAAGACAGCTAGCCCCGCTGCCTCCACAAGTTGAGATAACTCATCCAGATAAGCCGCTTTGGCCGAGACAAATGATTCAAAAGATCGATTATCTTTACTATTTGCAGGAGGTTGCGCCTGCGATGTTACCTTTTTTAAAAGATCGACCATTGACCGTCATCCGTTACCCTCACGGTGTACGAAGCAACACAGAGCGCGAGGCATTCTATCAAAAGAACTGCCCCGATTATGCCCCGTCGTTTGTTAAAACGGTTCGTTTAGACGAAATCCGTTATATTGTATGCAATGATATTCAAACATTAGTTTGGCTCGGAAACCAGCTTGCACTTGAATTTCACATCCCTTATCACCCCGTTCCTTACACAAAGCCGAGTGAGATTGTTTTTGACTTAGATCCGCCATCAATTAGTCAGTTTTCACTTGCTGTTAAGGCGGCTCAACTAATGAAAAACATGTTCGATGCCCTTAAATTACAATCATTTGTGAAAACATCGGGAGGAAAAGGGTTACAGCTCTACTTGCCACTCCCAGACAACACGTTCACCTATGACGATACCCGATTATTTTCGAAAACGGTTTGCAAGTTGCTTTGCAGCCAATTCCCTGAAGATTTCACGACCGAACGATTAAAAAAACACCGAGGACAGCGGCTCTATTTAGATTACTTACAGCACGATGAAGGAAAAACGATCGTCGCCCCCTTTTCTCCCCGAGGCAATGAAGGAGGATTTATCGCGACCCCTTTACGTTGGGAAGAAGTGACTAACACCTTATCTCCCGATCAATTTCCGATGAAAGCTGTCCTAGAGCGGTACCGAAACGGCATTCAGCCTTTTGCAACCTTTGCCGAGGCAAAGAAAACTCAGCCTTTTGCCGACGTTTTAAAAAAATTCAAACGTTAATCGCTCGCAAAATGTTTCATCATGCGAGCGACCATTAAGTTTACATAATAAAATTATGGTTTATTTAATTTTAACAGGAACATTCGTTCTACACCTTTTGCTGTATGATGTCCAAGACGAATTTCGTAAGCAGCCTCGTTCTTGCCGACGATGAGCGAAAGCAAAAAACTTAATACACTAGCATTGTAACGATGAGTTCACAGCTCACAGTCCTTACAATGAAAGGTGGATATACGATGAATGATACAAAAGTAGTGATGATAACTGGAGCATCAAAAGGGCTAGGAAAAGCATTAGCGCTCACATTTGCGAGAAACCATTGGTCCTTAGCCTTGTGTGCAAGAAATGAGCAGGCGCTAGAAGCTGTTAAACAAGAGGCGTTAGAATCCGGAGCTGAATCGGTTCTCGCCATCCAAGCAGATGGTGCAGTAGAAAAGGATATGGATCGACTCGTCTCTTTAACGGAATCAACGTTCGGACACATTGACGTACTCATTGTCAATGCCTCCATTTTCGGCCCTGGGCCGGCATGGCTTCTCGATTATGATCTCTCTTCATTCCAAGACGTTTTGCTGACGAATGTCCTCCATCCGTTTATGATTACGAAACGTGTGCTACCAGGCATGCTTCAACGAAAGAAAGGAACCATTTTACACGTCACATCAGAGGCAGGAAAAACAGGCTTTGCCGAATGGGGGGCTTACGGGATTAGCAAATTTGCGCTGGAAGGCTTAGCTGAGACATGGGCTAATGAGCTAACGGAGACGGATATTGCTCTTAGCTGGATCGACCCTGGTGAAATGGATACAGACATGCACGCCATCGCTGTTCCTGATTGCGATTACCCTCTTGCAAAACCAGAAGATGTAGCAAATGTATTTTTCGCGATTGCTAGCCGAAAGCGAGAGGAAGTTCACGGCAAACGTTTTGAGGCGCAGGCATTAATGACAAAAGGAGGGGTAAGCTTATGAATCACGCACCGACGTTCTCCATCCCTGATCATCTAAACGCAAGTGAACCCATTGAACGGCAAGGGAAACAGCGAAGTGATGTGAGAATGCTCGTTCTCGATCGAGACTCTCACCGAACATTCCATGAGCCTTTTACGGCAATTGCGAACTATTTACAACAGGGGGATGTCCTCGTCTTAAATCGAAGCCGTACAATCCCTTCCCGATTAATCGGGTCGCTACACGGGGAAACCATTGAGCTCCGGCTGTCCCATGAACGGAGGGACGGCCTATGGGATGGATTAATTCTTAGTTCTAGTGAGCTACACGCCGGTGATAGGATCTTTTTATCTTCAAGTCTTTCGGCCACACTGATAGAAAAAGATGAACATACCCCATTATGGAGGGTGGCGTTTAGTAAAAGAGGCGCTCAACTACTTGAATATGTTTATCGTTATGGAGAGCCGATCGGCTACGAGTATATTAAGAGCCCCCTTTCGATCCAAGACTATCAAACCGTCTACAGCTCCGCTCCTGGTTCTGTGGAAATGTGCTCTGCGGGAAGACCGTTTACGTGGCAGCTGCTAGCGCGCTTAAAACAAAAAGGTGTCCGCATCGCCTTTTTAGAGCTTCATACTGGGTTAAGTTATTATGAAAACGACGTGTGGCCAGATCCTGCACACCATCCTGAACATTACCATATCCCGAAGGAAACAATCGAGGCGCTAAAGAAAGGAAAACGTATAATTGCCGTCGGAACAACGGTCGTCCGAGCATTAGAAACATACGCCCAAACAAATCGTTCACAAGGAACAACGACGCTATCCATTGATGCTGGCTATGAACTGCAGTTAGCAACTGGCCTATTGACAGGATTTCATGAGCCTCAGGCTAGCCACCTTCATATGCTAGCAGCCTTCGTCCAAGAACAAGAGCTATTTCGCGTGTACGAACAGGCGATCAGGCAAGGCTATCAATGGCATGAATTTGGGGACGTGAACTTCATTCTCCCGCTAGGAGATATGTGATGAACTGGGATCATGTCGGAATGGAAACAAGTCGCCTTGATGAGACACTGAAGTTTTATCAAACGTTCTTCAAGTTCGAAGAAGAACAAGCGATTACATTTCAAAAGGAGAACATCCTCTTCATCCGCCGAGGAGCCATCCGACTCGAATTAATTGAAAATCAGCAAGCCTCTCCCCATTCTCAACAGCTTCATATATGCTGGCGAGTCCCTTCATTGAAAAAGGAAATGATTCGGCTTCAGAAGCTCGGCCTTTTACCAATTGAGGGTCCCTTCGCCTTCGACCTGTTTAAAACGGTTTTCTACAAAGGCCCTAACAATGAAATCATTGAACTGATTCAAAGGTGACACTTCTGTGTCACCTTTGAATCAGGTTAAAACCGATCATACTCAGAGATTCCATACTTTATCGCAAAAAGGGCTGCCTGCGTCCGATCATGAACATCCAACTTCCAAAAAATATTTGATACATGGGTTTTCACCGTCTTTTCAGAAATGTGCAACTCGCTCGCAATTTCTTTGTTGCTTTGCCCTTTGGCCAATTCTCGTAATACGTCTTTTTCTCGATTCGTTAAGTCTCTTAACCGCTTCTCTTCCTCAGACTCGTCCCCGTTCATCCTCGTCAGCACATGCTTGGTCACTTTCGGGTGTAGACGGCTCTCTCCTGAGCAAACGGCACGAATCGTTTCTGCAAGCATTTCAGGGTCTACTTCCTTCAATTGATAACCATTTGCCCCTGCTTGCAGTGCAGGAATCACCGACTCTCTTTCTGCACTACTTGATAAGACGACAACATGTACAGTTGGCCATTTTTGTTTAATTTTCTTCGTCGCTTCTATCCCATTTATTCCTGGCATGATGACGTCCATTAATACAATGTCAGGTTGGACTTTTTCAACTAAGGTAAGGGCTGCCTCACCATCTTCAGCTTCCCCTACAATGGTAAAATCGTGATAGGTTTCTAAAAAGTAGATCAACCCTTTGCGAACGACATGATGATCATCCACTACTGCAATCCGAATACTCATCCTTGCTCCTCCTCATCAAACGGGACATGAATGGAAATAACCGTTCCCTCACCCGGTTGAGAGCGAACATGTATCATTCCCCCTATTTGCTTCGCCCTCTCTTTCATATGTTTCATTCCGAATCCTTCTGCATTGGTTTCCTTTATTCCACAGCCATCATCCTGAATTGAAATAATCCCTGTCCCTCGATTCTTGTACATGTGTACAACAACGTCCGAAGGATTGGCATGCTTTTTACAGTTGTTTAACGCCTCTTGAACAATCGGAAATAGCGCAGCCTCTTTTGCCTTTGACCAGCGGATTACTTCACAGCTTGAGAAAGAAACCGGCAGTTGAATTTGACCTGCATACGTTTCAATTGCGAAAATCAATCCTTTTTCAAGCCCGAGTGGTCGCAATTGCCAAATGAGATGACGCATCTCCACCATTGCTTCGGAAGAAAGCTGTTGAATCATCGCAAGCGGTTTTTTTAAAGTATCGTCCCTCGCCCGTTGCTCCGCTCCTTTAGCTGTTAGCCCGATCGAAAAAAGGAGTTGGTTAACCGAATCATGTAAATCTTGGGCGAGCCGTTGCCGCTCTTGGGAGATTAATACGTCCGTTGCCACCTCTTGTAATCGCTCTCTTTCGATGAATAATGCAAGATGATTCGCAATTCGCTCAATCAATTTTGCTTCTATCTTTGAAAATGATGGTGCGTATACCGTTAGACAAATCTTTGTATCACCCATCTGCTCATTAGTGGTTCGTGCTTTTTCATCGCTTTTCCCATAAAAGATCGTAGCCCCATTTGTTAGCGTAAGTGACAGTCCAGACCACGAGAAGTAATCGAGAAGGGATTGGGAGGCCTCCCTTTCAATTCCCTTTCTTCTACTTTTATTTACGTAGGTAACCCATTGATTAAAATTTTCAAACAGATTCGCCCGGAGCTTTTCTTCTTCTAACAATTGAATCCGATGAACTGCCGCTCCCATTTGATAAGCAATCACTTCAAGAATCTCTAATTCTTCTTCTTGAAAATGAAATTTTTCAGAGGCCGCTACGTTCATCAAACCGTATGTTCGATCCCCAGCACGAATCGGGATCGTCGCATGGTGAGTAATTTGCGCGGTCGATCCCCAGTTGTTGAGCTTAGCCCGTTCAAGACGACGACACTCTAAAATATTGACCGCCCCTTGTAGCTTGCCATGGTGTAAACGATCGACACACCAACAGCTTCCTTCGCACATGGGCCGAAACTGATCGTGAACGAGTCCTTCCGGTAAGTTTGAATGGGCCACTAAATGTTGCTTCTCTCCTTCCACCATAAAGATCCAGCCAGTGTCAAGCCTCGTTAATTCTAACGTTTTCTCAAGCACACGCTGGAACATTCTTTGGAGATTTTCACCTTCGTGTAAGGTTTTCGAAAGTTCTTTTAAGATGTGAATCGATCTCATCCTCTGTCTCCATTTCAGCTTTTACATTCATTGTAAAAGGACACTCCCCCAGTTGTAAACTTTCTGGCCCATAAACGTCTTCACCTTTTTCCTATGTTCCCCATACCATACAGTAGCTTTGAATTGGAGGAAGGCGTTTATGAAACGATTCTGTTTACAAGGCATTGTCCTATTAACAGCGTTTTTATTAGCCATTTCTAGCTTTGTCCTTTTTGTCGTCCGAGATGATTATGAAACGGGACAACTTATTCATAACGAAAAACCTAGTTGTTCGAAAAACGTGTTTATTTACTATACGGAAAAACAGGTGGAAATTACCAATGAAAAAAACGACGACCAAAAGGAGAAGGGCAACGGTGAAGAAGACGGAGTGCAGGAAGAGGAGCCTAGTGGAGAAGATGAAAGTGGCGAGGAGCAGGAAGGGCAACGAGATGGTGACGACTTGCCCGAAATCGTATGGGGTGTTGATTCGGTGAATGTAACTGATTCCTCATTTCTTGATTGTGTCACGACAAACTTTGGCTCCCCTACCATTTGGGGGCGCTATTTAGGCGATAAAGAAGATGTATCATACGGACTGACTCCAGAAGAAATTGAGCTGTTACATGATCATGACATTTCGATTCTCATTATTTACAACCAATTTATCGATGCGACTGGATATGAAACAGGAGTAAACGAAGCGGAAGGAGCGCTAGCGTTTGCTGAGGAGCTAGGCATACCTGAAGGGGTTGCTATTTTTGCAAACGTTGAGCCTGAATACCCTGTTGATGGTGCCTTTTTAGCTGGTTGGTACGATACGTTAACGGAAGCGAACTACCCGCCTGCTTTATACGGATTGTTTGACGACGATAGCAATGTTACGATTGCACTCGAAGAAGCAAGAGAAGAAAACGAGACGATATTCGAAGAATTAATTTTATGGTCGAATCAACCACAAGTCGGTATTACGTCAGAAGAAAATGCTCCTGATTCCTTCGACGTGAACGCTCCAGATGGCAGCCGCCCTCTCGGTTGGCAATACGGGCTTGAAGCGGATACGTGCAACATTGATACGAACCTATTTGTCGGAGAAATGCTGAATTATACGTGGGGAAGCGCCGAATAACACGGTTAAAACCCCATGAAACGTATGATTTCATGGGGTTTGCTCAGCCTATGCAGCTTTGCGAATTCGAGCATATAGATACGTTAAGACAAGCGGTAAAATGAAGGCGATCACCATGCCGATAAAGAACACTCCCCAGAAGCCTGCCTGAATTGAGAAAATTCCAGGAAGCCCTCCTACACCGATTGAGTTCGCTAAAACGCCATTAACCGTAATGAACGCACCCCCAATGGCAGCACTAATAATCGCGCAAACAAATGGGAACTTATAGCGAATGTTCACCCCAAACATGGCCGGCTCCGTAATGCCTAAATAGGCGGATACCGCGGATGAAAGGGACAGTCCCTTGAGCTTCTCGTCACGGGTTGCAAACATCATGGCGAGAGCTGCGGACCCTTGTGCAATATTTGAAAGAACTAAAATCGGCCAGAGGAAGGTTCCACCGATCGTACCGATTAACTGTAAGTCAACCGCAAGGAACGTATGATGCATCCCAGTGACTACGAGGGGAGCATAAATGAGTCCATATAAGAAGCCGCCGACGAGCGGAACAGCTGCAAAGATCGATGTGAACACGTTTGTGATCCCATTCCCAATCGTAAAGGTGATTGGTCCAATCGCAGCAAAAGCAATAAATCCTGTAATAAGTAAGGCAACAGGTGCAACAACAAGCAATTGAATGGAATCAGGTACACGTTTACGCAAGAAGATTTCAATTTTTGCTAAGATCCAAGCCGAGAATAAAATCGGCAACACTTGGCCTTGATAACCAACTTGTTCAATCGTTAAGCCAAACAAATTCCATGTGGGAATCTCCCCTTCTAACTGTGCTTGCCCGTACCCCCATGCGTTTAAAAGATCAGGGTGGACGAGCATGAGCCCGAGGACAATCCCTAGCAATTCACTCCCGCCAAACCGTTTGACGGCAGACCAACCGATCAGACCAGGCAAGAAGACGAAGGCGGTGTTCGCGATTAAATTAATAATGCCAGCAAAATCTGCCCATTGGGGATGAATGTCAATGACAGAGGCACCGTCATAAAAAATCCCTTCCGCCGTTAAAATATTGTTTATCCCCATAAGTAAACCAGCAGTTACAATGGCCGGTAATATCGGGATAAAAATATCAGCAAGCGTTTTCACAGCACGTTGGAAAACATTCGTATTTTTCGCTGCCGCATCTTTAACATCTTCTTTCGTTGCTTCGCCGATGCCAGTTTCAGCCACGAGTTCCTTATACACTTTATCAACGGTCCCTTGACCGATGATCACTTGAAACTGACCGTTCGTGGAGAATGATCCCTTTACAATGTCAAGGCTTTCAAGTTTTTCTTGATCAACTTTCCCCTCATCGCGAAGGACAAAACGAAGCCTTGTGACACAATGAGTAGCTGTCTGAATATTGTCCGCACCGCCAATGGCTTCGACAATTGCGTTCACTTCTTTTTTATATTGAGCCATGGTGTTCTCCTCCTGTTATCGTTTTCATGTTGCGTTTTCTTATTAGAATTTGTATATACAAGTCCAACTGCTACTTGTATTTTATCTTGTATATACAAGTTAGTCAATCCTTTTATGTCTGTTTCCTGTTATTTTCTACTTCTTCTCTCGTTCTATAATCGAGCCCTTCCCTTTGTACGAATGATTTCTGTTACGTTAAACAAAAAGGCATACACGGATGATAGAGGTGAATCTCTACCGTTTCAGAATCGCGGAAGATTTTTAACGATAAAGCTTTACCGAAATTTAAGTTGTTATAAACAAAAAAGGTTAACCAGTGTTAAACCGGTCAACCTTATCCATCACTTGATAAATCTTATTACTTCAGCTACTCGCTCGGAACCAGCGAATCAGTTGCTCTTTTTCTAATTCTGTAAACTGATAGTTAGGGGAATCACAGCCCTCTTCGTATAAAACAACTTGAAGTACGTCGCCACTTTCACTAAGGATGAGAAGGGCTTCTGGATCGATGATGTCTTCCGGCATCGCATCACATTGAAAAGAAACAACTACGTGCGTCCAGTGCTGAATCTCGTACGTGCGGACAATCGCAAAGTTTGTTAAAGTTGCTTCTGTATAGCGTTCAAAATTTAAATCAATCATTGTTAAACTCCTTTATGGCAAAAATCCTTCCTGGCTCAGTTTAACACGACTTTCGTCAAAATGGGCACAGAACTGCTGATGAACTTTTTCAAGCGCCGCTTCTTCATACCAAGATTCATAACCGAGCTCAGTCAGTCTATCCGGCATCCTGAGAGCTCGCGAACGCTTCCCATTAGCCCCGTCACCAAGCTCAAACGTATCGATACACACTTGGTCAGCAATCGAAACGTAGGATTCAGCAAAACGATCACTTGATGGAAGGATTGGCGCGACTGTTAACTGAGTCGGTATCCCCGCTTGATATAGAGCGTGGAGCGCTCGCTTTCTCCCTTGGATTGGTGGTGCTTTCGGCGCAAATGCTTTCCGAACCGACTCTAAATCAGTTTCAATGGTCAGGCTCACGCGAACGCGCTTACCAAGCTGCTGCAGAATGTCTACATCTCTCGTTACAAGCGGACTACGTGTTTGAACAAACAAAAAGTCCGGCGGATTGTCTGCCATTACTTCTAACAACGAACGGGTTACCTTTTCCTCCACTTCAACTGGCTGATATGGATCTGTGCTAGAAGACATGAAGAGATGGACTCGCCCTCTTTTCTTTGCTCGTACTAGCTCATTCGAAAAGGTTTCTTTTACCCCTTGTTTTATATCAACCCAGTCCCCCCACTCACCTTTATGGAAAAGAGCGACCGGCATTTTTCTTACGTAACAATAGGAGCACGCAAACGTACAACCAACGTACGGATTTAACGAATAATCATAGCCTTGTAAAAAGCCAGATGTTTTCGTTAACCACGCTTTAGGTGTTCGGTAGGATCGATCCATCGAATTCCTCCTCTATCCCCCATGTCAGGATCTTTTCCTATCATATCGTGTGAAGGCAAAGGCAGTAAAGAACAGATTAAGGTCCTGTTTGCTTTCACGAGCAAAAAAAGAACCCGGCATGTCGGGTTATGTTGCAATCGTTTCATTTTTCGTCGTTCCGCGTATGATCAGCTCTGGGGTATAGAGCACTTTCTCATTTGTTAGCGCTTTTGTTTCAATCGCTTCAAGCAGAAGATCGACAACCTTTCTCCCCATATCGGCCACGGGCTGAGCGACTGTCGTCAATGCAGGCACCGTCGTTGTTGCGAGAATGGTATTATCGAAGCCAATGACAGATAGATCTTCAGGAATCCGAATGCCTAACTCTTTTGCACCATGAATAACACCGATCGCGATCAAATCGTTACAAGCAAATATCGCGGAAGGGAGCAGACCTTTTTCATGCATTGTCAAAAGACAGAATTTCCCGTTTTCTGTAGAGGCGGTCGTTTTGTAAATTTGCTCTTCAACAAACGGGATGCCGTGGGAAGCATGTGCTTCCTTGTATCCATAAATCCGCAACCGACTGCTACTGGCGTGTTCAGCAATGATCGCAATCCGCTCATGCCCAGAAGTGATAAGATACGATGTCGCTTCAAACCCACCCTTATAATCATCAACTGAGATAGAGGGGACCCCAAGTCCACCATCATCCTGGGTTAACATGACGATCGGCGTTCCCTGTTCCTTTAGTCGTTTTAATCCTTCCCGATCATGAAAGCTCGACGCGATAATAAAGCCGTCCACCCGTTTTTGCTGCAACAGTTCAAGATATTTTTTTTCTTTTTGTTCATTTTCGTCCGTGCTGCAAATAATCACACTTAGGCCTGCTTCATGGGCGCGATCTTCAATCGTTCGTGCCATTTCTGAGAAGAACGGGTTAGAAATATCCGGAACGAGCAAGCCGATCGTTTTTGTCGCTTTCCCAGTCAAGGCAGTGGCCATCAAGTTTGGTCGATAGTTCAGACGCTCCATCGCTTGTTTAACTTTTAACCGCGTTGCTGGTCGCATATTCCCCGTATGATTGATCACTTTAGAGACAGTTGCGATCGATACCCCGGCTTCTTTCGCTACGTCATATATCGTTGGTTTCATTAATATTGCCTCTTTTCTGACTCTGTTGCTTATTCCCATTCTACCATAGAGGCACACCACTTTTGCACGGAGAACACTTCTTTCATCGACACTTCCTATTAAGCTAGGATGACTTCTTGAACATTGATTAATGTTTTTGTTGTAAACGATTGTTTGCATGCGTAACCAAGCTTCGTAGACTCCACACCATCCTTTACGGTCACATCCGGCTTCCGTCCTTCAAGAATACAGCGAATGAACTCTTCGGCTTCCGCTCGGTATGCTTGCTCGAAACGCTCAATAAAACCTTGAACACATTCATGAATCACCCCGTGCTCATTCATCACGACCGCTTGATTCCGCTCGGGAATGGAACCAATTCGAATCGTCCCTTTCGTTCCGATGATTTCGGTTTCAATATGGTACCCATGGGCACAGTTTCGACCAGCTACAAACAAACCGATCGCCTGATTGTCAAAGCGAACCATTGCTGCCCCAGTTTCAGCATCGCCAAGCTCAGCAAATTCAGGCCTTGAATAACTTCCACCGATCGCCCACACTTCAGACGCCTCAGCCCCTAAATACCAGCGAGCTAGGTCAAAATCGTGGATCGACATATCTAAAAACAAACCACCGCTGTCATTCGCTTTTGCGAAAGCAAGAAAACCGTCAATTTGGCTTGCCGGATCAAGTCCGTAGCATCTGATCAACACTGGCTCTCCTATCTCTCCACGGTTGATTTTTTCTTTTGCTGCTTGATACGATGGATCATAACGGCGCATGAAGCCAAGCATAAACACTTGGTCTTTGTGGCGATTGACCGCGTTCTCCACTTCCCTAACTTCAGCCAAATAGAGGCCTAAAGGTTTTTCGCAAAAAACGTGGAAGCCTTTTTCGAGCCCTTTCTTGATTTGTTCACAGTGAAAACCTGACGGTGAGGCAATGAAAATGGCATCTAATTCTTCGTTTGCTAGCATCTCCTCGTAGCTCGTATAACCGTAAGGCACGCCCCACCGTTCCCTTGCTTGTTTTACCTCCGCTTCAACGACGCTACATACAGCAGTGAGCTCGCAACGAGGAATGCGAAATGCTAGATTGTCCCCATGCTGCTGCCCGAGCCGTCCGAGTCCGACCAAGCCTACCTTGACACTTTTCAACTCTCCTAGCCCCTTTCTCACTCCGATTTAGCGTGTTCCTCCAATACTTCTACATCCTTCACAGCAACTGGACGATTTTCTAACCAAGACTGCTTTGCCGCCAAGGCGAGCAATTCTGCTTTGTATCCATCTTCTCCTGTGCAGCGCAACGGCTGATCCTCTAAAATCGCTGTTGCAAACTCAGCTACCTCGTCTTTGTACGCTTGCTCGTAACGATCAAGGAAGAAGTGCTTTGGCAAATCGAGTGTCACTGTATCTTTTGTGCTAATTTGTACATTTGTTTTACGCTCATTATCCGCAGATACAGAGCCGAGGGAACCGAACACTTCGACGCGTTGATCGTAGCCATAGACCGCTTGTCGACTATTATCGATGACCGCAATCGCACCATTTTCTAGCATTAGCGTAATGATCGCTGTGTCCACATCCCCGACTTCTCCGATCCGAGGGTCCACAAGGTTAGCCGCTTTGACGGATACTTCTGTCACCTCGCTCCCTGATAAGTAACGAACCATATCAAAATCATGGATCGTCATATCCATAAACATTCCGCCTGATCGTTCCACATAAGAAAGGGGCGGAGCTTCTGGATCACGAGAGCTAACGCGTATAATGTGCGGCGCACCGATCGCTCCTGCTTGCACGCACTCTTGCACACGGCGAAAGTGTTTGTCATAGCGACGGTTAAACCCTACTTGAAACTTCACTCCTGCCTCGTTCACGATATTTAAGGCACCCTTCGTTTCCGTTACATGAAAACTGATTGGCTTCTCGCAAAAAATATGTTTGCCCGCTAAAGCAGCGGCCTTGATGAAAGCGGCATGGGTATCTGTTGACGAGCAAATAAAAATCGCATCAATGTCCCGATTGGAAAAAAGCTCGTCAGGGTTCGTCGTCATTATCTCGACAGAACGCTCAATCTCCGTCCCTTTTAAATGATCCAACTGTACATCTGATACCGCTTTCAACTCCATGTAAGGTGACGAGATAATATTCCTTGCATGAAGCTGTCCAATTCGTCCTGCGCCAATTAATCCAATGTTTACTGTTTTCATGTTTGTTCCCCTCTTTTCGTTAACCTGATTTTTGATTGAATGGATACATTTGATTTAATGGGACTCTTCCACCACGGATACGGTCTGTTTTCTTCCAGAACAAGACGACCCCTCCTATGAATGCAAGAGTTACGATAAAGAAAATGAATTGATAGATCGTGTAACCACCGGAAGACTCCGCCACACCAAGAGGTGAAAAGAACGTGTACACACCGAGCATGGTTAGTAAAATGAATGCTGAAAAAGGCTTCGCATACTTCCACGGCGTTAGATCGACTTTATTGGCAGTCGGAAGGACAAACGGCGTTTCCCGCGGCTTCAGACGACCGACGATCAACATGACGAGTACATTGATCGGGAATAGTATACTTAAGACATATAAAAAGTTGACTTCGCCTAAGACAACTTTTGATCCGGCGTATAAAACGACATGAACGGCAACTAACACTTTTGGTGCCGATGCCGGGACATATTTACTGAAAAAGCCGACAATCACCATCGCGATGATAGGCAAGCTATAAAAGCCATTCATCTCCTGTAAAAAGTAATATAGGCCTTGAGGTGCATAAAGAATAAAGGGTGCAATTACGACAGCGGTAATGGCTAAACATGCCGCAAAAATTCGTCCGGCCTTGACGAGCTCAGGTTCTTTCGCATTTGGTTTAAAGATCGGCTTATATATATCCAGTGTAAACAACGTAATCGAGCTGTTTAACACATTATTAAACGAACTTAAAATCGCTCCGAATAACACTGCGGCTAAAAATCCTGAAAGAGCAACCGGCATAACGTCGATGACAAGGCTCGGATACGCCATATCTGCATTCGCTAGCACATCCCCATAGAGAAGATAGGCAATAATCCCTGGCAACACGAGAAAGGCGGCGCCGAAAATTTTAAACATACCTGCAAACAGGACACCTTTTTGACCTTCTGCTAAATTTTTCGCTGCAAGTGTCCGTTGAATAATCGATTGGTTCGTGCACCAATAGAACAAATTGTTAAATAGAAGCCCTGTTAGGAGAACCGCCCAAGGAACGGATCCCTGATCATTCCCAATAGCATTAAGTTTCGTCGGATTCGCGCTTACCAGTTCACCTACACCACTGGCAAAATCGCCCCGTCCAAGGACAAATAAGGCTAGAATGGGAATAAGTAACCCTCCGATAATCAACCCAATTCCGTTAATCGTATCACTCATGGCGCACGCTTTAAGTCCACCTAAAATAACATAGCCGCAACTAATGATACCAATCGCAATCGAAATGCATAGCACAATCATAAAGGGGCTTATATCCATAACGCTTGATAAAGAAAAAATGCTATCGATCACTAGAGCACCGGAATAGAGAACTGTCGGAAGGAAAACGGTTGCATAACCGAGTAGAAACAAAACGGAAACGATTTGCCGTGTCCGCAAATCAAAACGCTGTTCCAAAAAGTCAGGGATGGTCGTAATGCCAAGCTTTAAGTAGCGCGGCAAAAAGACAAATGCCATTAAGATTAAGGCAATGGGTGCTGTTACTTCCCATGCCATGACGACCATGGATTCCCCAAATGCCTGGCCGTTTAACCCTACTACTTGCTCAGTTGATAGATTTGTTAAAATAAGGGAGCTAGCGATGACGATTCCTGTCAGGCTGCGCCCACCAAGAAAATACCCGTCGGAGCTCGATAGATCAGTGCCTCTTGTTTTATACCAAGAAAACCACATAACAAAAATAGAATACGTTAAAAAGGATGCAAGAATGATCCAAATCAAGCCGTTCACTCCTTTAGAGGCATAAGTTAAGCGCTTTAAAAAAATAAACAGAATACTATAATTCTATTTAATTCCTTCTAAGGGAAAAAGATAAAGTAAGCGCTTTCCTTATGCTGAGTATAATATAGGCTTGATTGGAAATCAATCTTTTTTTTGATTGATCTGAAAATTCATTTAAGAACGATCGCCGTTAATGGCGATCGCTCTCGATTCTTTTCAGTTTAAAAACGTACGATTGGAAATCCCCTGATTGCTCATCCTCTCTTAAAGCACTGGCCCCCGAAAATTCATTCGGCAATTGCAGACCAGAATGCATAAGCTCATCTCCGCCATACGTTCCAATCATGCCGTCAATTTGATATAAGCCACATTCCTGTAAGCCGGTAAGCTTCAGCTGACGAAACCCAGCATTCACCTTTGCCAGTGTTTGGTAATAGCCGACGAGCGCTTCTGATTGATCCTCTGACACGACGATCCAACTCGTCACATTTCCATCCCCTACAAATGGACTACGTAACCGATAAAACGTACCAAACATGATCAGCTCACGGTGTTCTTTATAAAAAGCGATTTGCTTTTTCATGTTTTCTTTTTCTTCGTCTGTCAATTGGGTCACGTCCAATTCGTAGCCAAACGCTCCGAAGAAAGCGACGTTGCCGCGAGTCTCAAGGCTTGTTACTCGACGTACCTGATGGTTAGGAACTGCCGATACGTGTGCACCGATTGAGCTCAACGGATAAACCATTGATGTACCGTATTGAATTTTCAATCGTTCAATCGCATCGGTGTCATCGCTCGTCCATGTTTGCGGAGCATAGTAAAGCATACCAGGGTCAAAGCGGCATCCACCGCTCGCACATGATTCAAATAAAACGTCAGGAAATTCCGAAATGAGCCGCTCGTATAAGTCGTAGACACCAAGAATATATCGGTGGGCAATCTCTTGCTGCCGCTCTTTCGGCCACGCAGGTGAACCGATCTCTGTTAAATGACGATTCATGTCCCATTTGATATAGGAAATCGGTGCTTTTCTTAGAAGCTCCGCCATCATCTCATAAATAGCATCCACCACTTCAGCCCTTGAAAAATCTAGGACATATTGGTTGCGACCATGGGACTGGCTACGGCCTTCCACATGGATGATCCAATCTGGATGTTTCTTAAAAAGTTCACTCTCTTTATTGACCATTTCCGGCTCAAACCATAGCCCGAAAGCTAGACCGAGCGCTTCTATTTTTTCAGCTAATCCTTCAATGCCATTCGGAAGCTTTTCGGAATTTACGAACCAGTCTCCTAACGATGTCGTATCATCGTTTCTTGTTCCGAACCAGCCGTCGTCAAGAACAAACAGCTCTACCCCAAGCTTTTTTCCTTCCTTCGCAAACTCGACTAGAGAGTCCTCTGTGAAATCGAAATAGGTGGCTTCCCAGCTATTTAATAGAATCGGTCTTGGCCGATCTCTCCAATTCCCGCGGACGAGACGAGACCGGTATAAAGAATGGTAGAGCTGACTCAAATGATTTAATCCCTGATCGGTATAGACCATAACGACTTCTGGCGTTTGGAACGACTCTCCAGCTTCAAGAAGCCATTGAAAATCGAAAGGATGGATTCCCATCTGAACTCTTGAAACATCATATTGGTCCACTTCCACTTGAGCTAAAAAGTTCCCACTATAAACGAGACTAAACCCATAAACCTCACCATGGAATTCTGTTGTTTGTGGTCTTTTTAAAGCTATAAATGGGTTTTGCTGACTACTGCTCGCCCCTCGCGTGCTTGAAATTTGATGAATCCCTGGAACGAGAGCACGCTCCTTCACATATCGCTCTCTTGACCACGATCCTGAAAGTTGAAGCATTTGAAAATCTGCATCAGGAAGATCAACCGACATGCTTAGAGCGCGCATGAGCTGAACCGGCGACGAATGATGGTTAATGAACCGCGCATGCCGTGTAATCACGTTTGTTTCTGCAAATACGGTATAGGTCAACACAAGCTCAACATCAATGAGTGAATCATAGAGGAACACCTCAAGCGTTGCGGCTTCCTCTTCCGATTCGACGTACGTGGCCGGAAGTCCCTTCAATGGTTTCTTTCCGCTGGAGATCACATGGTTTTTATACTCAAAGTTCGTAATTCGGCTCCCATTTTCCTGAAGAATTTGGAAGGCGGGCTCACGATAATCGGTTGTGCCATATGAAGGAAATTCCTGCTTAATCAAATCGAGGGAAAACTCTAAGTTTCCTTCAAACACACATGAACTTGTCGCCCGTCGTTGAAATCGAAGTAAATGGGTAAAAGAATCCCGGTGTTCAATCTTTTTCCCGTAATACAGGTGCCCGAGTTGCTGATTGTCCAAAACCGTAAAAATATAGCTGCTTCCTTTTGTTTGTAAATGAAACTCCTTTGTTTGTTCTGTATAAAAAATAGGCATGGGCTCCCCCTCCACAAACTAAGTCTAGTCTCTTTAACGTTTATCCTTTTACCGAACCAGATGATAAGCCGGCAATAAAATATTTTTGTAAGAAAAGAAACAAAATCGTCATTGGCAACATTGCCATGAAGGCCGCCGCAGCGACGAGGTTCAAATTGCTTTGGTTTTCTCCAAAAAAGCTCGCTAAAGCAACGGTCAGCGTATGAACATCTTTGCTTTGCAAAAAGAAAATCGCAAACTGATAATCGTTCCAAATAAACACGCACGAAATAATGAGCACTGAAGCTGTGACAGGCTTAAGCAACGGAAAGACGATTCGGAAAAAAATACTAATGGTGTTACACCCGTCAATTTTCGCTGCTTCTTCAAGCTCTTTCGGGATTGTTGAACGAATGAACCCTGCGTAAAGAAAGATCGTTAGCGGTAAAAATGCAGCTAAATTGTTTAAAATCGCAATCGTTCTCGTATTCAGCATCCCTAAATTCACGACCATTTGGTAAAGCGGAACAAGGGCGGTTAACGGGGGAACGACCATAATTGCGACAAAAAAGAGCAAAACGAATCGATTTAATTTCGTCTCACGTCTCGCTAAAGGATAGGCTGCCATCGACCCAAACAAAATGAGGAGCACCGCTGCACCAGCCGTAATCAACCCAGTATTAATAAACGCATTTCCTAGGTTGGCACGCTCCCAAGCTGTCGCGAAATTTTCAAGCGTAAAATAGTCCGGTAATGCCCAGCGTGAGCTAAAATCTCCCCGTTCCTTTAGCGCCATCGTGAGGAGGATGTAAAACGGAATAAAATGCAGTAACGTAATGACGGCTGCTAGTACTGTTAAGAGTCGCCGTTTCGTTTTTTCCTGTTCTTGCATTATGCTTCTACCTCCTTACGTTTAAAGTAGACGAGGGCCAAAATGCTCAAAACAAGAATGATAAAGGCCATAAATACCCCTTGGGTAGCCGCATAGCCTGCATCTTGTCTACTGAAGTAAAGATGATACATAAACGTGGACATCGACTGAGAAGCATTTCCAGGTCCGCCGCCTGTTAAAGCAATGATGACATCAAATAGCTTAAGTCCACCGATAATGTTAAGAACGACGTTAATGGTAATCGATGGCATTAAAAGCGGTAGCGTAATGTTTTTGAATTGCTGAAAGCTTGACGCCCCGTCCAATTGGGCCGCCTCGTAGTAATCTTTTGAAATACTTTGCAAGCCCGCTAAATAAATGATCATCGCAATACCAACAAACTGATAAGTATTGACAAAGACAATTAACCACGGATTAACTGCCGGATTCCCTAAAATATTCAATGGTTGGAAACCAAAAAACGTAAGAGCATCATTCATCGCACCACCTTGATAGGCAAAAAAGAAATACCAAATGTAACCCATGACAAGAGGGCTAATAATGACCGGCAAATAAATAATCGTTCTTGTGATCGTGCGCATGCGAATGCTCTGATTTAATAACAAGGCATAGCCAAGTCCAATCAAGTTTTGCAACAATGTACTGCCAATTCCATAAAGTAACGTATTTTTTACGACGAGCCATGTTGTCGGGTCTGTAAACATTCGCTCATATTGGGCAAATCCGACCCAATCAAATGATTGCGAAAACCCATTCCAGTTCGTAAAGGAGATTCGAATCCCATTAAGAAACGGGTAAACGATGAATGTGACAACGGCAAGTACAGCAGGAAGATACATCCATGAAAGGGATGATCGCTTGCTTTTTACAGGTTGTCCCTCCGGCCCGATCACCTTTTTCGCTAGTTCTGCCATCGTTTCCACTCCATTTCAGGCAGAGGAGAGGCACAAGCCCCCTCCCCTGCATGTTTTCAATTATTGTTCACGTAGTCGTAAATACTCTTTTTCCATCTCTGCTGATACTTGTTCTGGTGTTAACGTACCTGATAATAATTCTGCAGACGTGGTACCCATCACATCCCACATACCACTCGGTAAAAAGACACGGTCAAAATATGGCTGTACTTCTACGTCAGAAAAAACGTCATAATATTCGGAATAATAATTTTCCGCATCAACATCAATCAATCCGGCTGTAAGCGAGGTGCCTTCAGCAATCGTTTTTGCATTCTCTGGTTGGGCAAGGAATTCAATGAACAATTTTGCTTCCTCTAGATGAGGTGTTTGCTCAGAGACTGCAAATGTGTGACGCTCGCCCCCAATCCAAGACGGGCTGTCCCCTTCGTGAATTGGAAGAGCAGGAAGCGTCCCAACCTTCACTTCAGGATTCAGCTCGGAAACCTCTGGACCGAACGAACCACCTATAAATGAGAAGGCAATTTTCTTTTGCGCCATCAGTTCAACAGCAGATGGCTGCATGGCTGTTAACACATCTTCATTTAAAAGCCCTTTTTCTTTCATCTCTAGTAATACTTCTGGTAGGTACGTATAGTTTGTCCAATCAAATGACCCATCTAACAATGATTCTGAGTAATCATGGTCAGGGTGTGTAATTAACAACGGTGTGGCCATGACATCTTTAAACTGGGCTAACGAGTGCGGGTTTCCTCCAGGGAACCATAACGGCGTTACGTCTCCGTTCGTTTTCTCTTTCACCGCTTCTAACGCTTCTAAAAATTCGGAAAATGTTGTCGGAGGCTCAATCCCTATCTCTTCTAGTAATGTTGCATTGTATGTCATCCCATCCTTCGCCTGGTTGAGAGGATACGCATATACCTTGCCGTCTTCATCCTTTAAGATCGGCTCTAACGCTGGATCTAAGCGCTCCACCCATTCCATATCGCTAAGATCGGCCACATACTCACCGTAACGCAATTGCGCCCAGCCGTGTGTATCAAATAAATCCGGCATATCATTTGCTGCCATTTTCACCCGCATTAAATCTTCATATCCCCCGCCGCTCGGAGTATTTAGATCAACCGAAATGTTTGGATGCTCCTCTTCAAATGCATCGATAACACTTTGTAAAGCTGCCTGCTCTTGTTCTTGTTCCATTGACGAAAAGACCGTTAAAACGACTTGATCACCGCCGCTACCGTTTTCACTACTACCACCACTTCCAGAACTTGAGCACGCGGCCACCATTAAGATCAGGATTGCAACGATCAGTCCGCTTGCAACTTTTTTCATGTTCATCCCCCTATTGTTCGTTTTTCTTTGGCGTTTGCTATAAAAGATATGGTAGAATGATAATCTAATGTTTTTCTTAAGCCAAAAGTCATTTGATGAATAGCCTGCCAATGCTTTCAAATGGCTTTTTGGTTTATGAGACACCACCTCCTTTAATAGCAGTCACTGCCTCGCTAACGCTTTCGCGGACAACAAGTTCAGTCGGGACGACGACCTTCAGTGGCAACGTCCGCCCATTCAATCGGTCCAACAATAGTTGAACAGCCATTTCCCCCATCTGCTCAGTAAACACTTTAACCGTTGTTAACGGTGGATCAACAAACTGTGCCATTTCATTATCGTTAAAGCTAACCAATGAAACATCCCTTGGAACTGCAATATTCGCTTCTTTTAATGCCCGCAATGCCCCTACCGCCATCGGATCACTAGAAATGAAAAAGGCTTCTGGTAGATTGCCAGCTTCAATGGCTCGCTTCATGAGTTTGTACCCTTCCGTCATCTTGTATTCTCCGATAAATACAAGCGAAGGCTCATAAAGACCTAACTCTTCCATTTTCTTCACATAGACCGTATGCCTGAAATCTTCTATCTCTACCTTCCCTTGATCAGATAACTGCCTCTCTGTTCCACCGATGTATCCGATCCGGCGAAACCCTTTTAAGAATAAGTAGTCCAATGCTTTACTTGTCGCCTTTTCAAAATCAATCACAACAGAATCAAACTCTTCCTCACTTGGACAGCGATTGACGAACACGAGATGTTCCAAAGGTGCTGTCATTTGCTTAATCTTATCTGAGGTAACACCACCGATTATGATCAGACCATCTAGCCCATCTATATTAGAAGTCGTTGTTGAGTCTTGAACATGTATCACTTTTGTCGAATAAATCCCTTTTGCTTGTAATGTTTGCTCCACACCGTTTCGAATCGAATTAAAATATGGATCATCTATTTCTTCTTCAGGTGACTGTAAAATAATGATCCCGATATTAGGCGCTACCTGTTTCTTTGTTTCCTGCCGTTCTTTTATTCGTTTATACCCAAGTTCTTTTGCAATCGAGTAAATCCGTTCCCTTGTTTCTTCCGTTACTGATAACGTCGCATCCCGATTTAATACTCGTGACACCGTTGCATTGGAAACGTTCGCTAATTTCGCAATGTCCTTTATTGTTGCCATTATCCCCACCACACGATCTATTTTACTAAAATTATCAGATTATTAACTAAACTTTTACTTAATGAAATCCTACCATATAGGGTAAGCGTTTTCAATAGTGTTTTTAAAATTAATTAATAAACTTTTTTGGACAAGATCGTTTAACGGGGGTAAGCTGCTCTGCTAAAAACGGTGTACTGTAAAAATCAGTAGACGTTTCTTTATGATTTTAAGCTGGAAGCGATCACCTCGACTAAGAAAAAAATAAAGATCGCCCCTAGGAGAGACGATCTTATATCTTCTGTTTTATTTGAAGGACTGTAGCCAGCTTCCATGGGCTTCTATTAAATCATCACATAAGGAAACAATATCATCGATCGAAAGTTCACTAGACGTATGAGGATCTAACATAGCTGCCTGATAAATCGCCTCTTTTTTCCGTTTCATCGCCGCTTCAATTGTCAGCAGTTGGGTATTGATGTTTGTTCGATTTAGCGCGGCTAGTTGCTCTGGAAGTTCGCCCACATACGTTGGTTGAATGCCATTTCGATCGACGAGACACGGCACCTCGACACAGGCGTTCTCCGGCAAATTGGCGATTAATCTACCTTTGTTTAAGACGTTACCGCCAATTTGAAACGGCTTATTCGTCTCCATCGCCTCCATTATATAGGAGGCATATTCATGAGTCCGTTCATGGGTAATATGCTTGTTGTTTACTAAATCTTTACGCATCTTTTTCCAATCTTCGATTTGATTGATGCACCGCCGTGGATATTCATCAAGGGGAATGTTTAGACGTTCAATAAGCTCCGGATATTTTTCCTTAATAAAGTATGGGAAATACTCTGCATTATGCTCAGAGGATTCCGTAACATAGTAGCCGAAACGAAACATTAACTCAAAGCGAACCATGTCATCATGCCGTTCATTTTGTTGTTTTTCCTTTGCTCTACGTTTGATTTCAGGGTATAGGTCTTCCCCTTCCCTTGTAATTTCCAAGAGCCATGCCATATGATTAATTCCTGCAATTTTCCACTGAATATTGTCCTTTTCCATCCCGAGGCGATCGAGGAGTTCAGGTGCACATACTTGCACACTGTGACACAAGCCTACCGTTTTTACTCCCGTATACCGCAGCATAGTCCCTGTCAATGTGGCCATAGGATTTGTGTAATTCAGCAGCCATGCATCCGGACATACCTCCTCCATGTCAGTAGCAAAATCGAGCATGACTGGAATCGTTCGCAAGCTGCGGAAAATCCCCCCGATCCCGACGGTATCTGCGATCGTTTGGCGTAACCCGTATTTTTTCGGTATTTCAAAATCAGTTATCGTACACGGATCATAGCCGCCGACCTGTATGGCGTTGACGACGTATTTAGCCCCGCGCAACGCTTCTTTTCGATCTGTGTACGCTTTGATTTTAACATTTGCTTGCAATGTTTCTTTTAAATGCTTCAGCATCGTTTCAGAATCATGTAAACGATCAAGGTCAATGTCAAATAGCGCAAACTCAAATTCTTGTAAGCTCGGTGTCAGCATGCAGTCACCGAGTACGTTTTTCGCAAATATCGTACTTCCTGCTCCAAGAAATGTAATCTTTCCCATGTGTCATCCCCCATTCACTCAGTAAATTCAACCATAGTATAAAGGGGAAACGGAAACAAACATATGGATTTTTTGCACTTATATATGGAGAAATGTTACTTATTCAGATATGATAATGTAAATAAATCAATGATTTTATGTAAGGAGTTATAGACAAACGTGATGACTGAAAAAATACAGTTTGCCCTCAATTCCTTTTCTGAGCACGGAGAAAATAATGTCTTATTTTCAGGGTATAGCCAAACATTCCCCTATCATAAAGTGGGGCCTCAAGTCCACGACTATTTTTTGCTCCATGTCGTCCTTCGTGGAAAGGGATCATTTCACTGTGCGGGAAAGACGTACTCCCTATCAGCAGGGGATAGCTTTTTTATTTATCCAAAGGAGCTAGTAACTTATGAATCGGATAGGACAGATCCTTGGTATTATACGTGGGTCGCTTTCCAAGGCCCTTTTTTTGAGGAAACTCTACGCTCTGCCGGCATTCAACCTGAATCACCTATTGTTTCTCTCGGCGGCAAAGGTTCGATGATTAAACAATTATTTTATGATCTTTATTCGAGCATGAAAGAGCTAAAAGTAGCTAGCTCCTTAAAGACTAACGCTTATTTACGACTTATTATCAGTGAATTTATTGAACAAACAACGATTTTAGACGAACATTCACAAAAGGAAGATCATCAATTAGATCAGCATATACAGGATGTCATCCGTTTGTTGAGCCTTCGTTACTTTGAACCATTATCAATTGAAACCATCGCTGCTTCTTACGGCTACAACCGAACCTACTTTTCGAAGAAATTCAAAGAGTATACAGGTTACTCACCAAGTAAATATTTACTAAATATACGCATGAAAAAAGCTGAAGCATTGCTTCAAAAGTCGCTCACGATTCAAGAGGTCGCCTCTTCCGTCGGCTATAGAGATCCCCTCTATTTCTCTAAGCAATTTAAACAATGGTCAGGAGTAGCCCCGAGCGTGTTTAGGCAGCAGCACTTAAAAGAGTCTGAGCCAAAACAGGGTTAATAAGAGTGTTTATTTTATAGGGGAGTGATTGTTTTAAAAAAACACTCGCTTGCCGCGGGCAAGGCTTCAGCTAATCGGGGAAAATCGCCCGATGGATCTTCAGCTCTTGCTTTTCCCGCAGCGTCTCGTGATTTTGACCATCAACTTGAAAAGGGGAAAAGTCCGTCTAGTTATGGTACAGACAAAAAAGGATAGCTTGACAGTATTCGTATGATGTGGCTAGCTTAAGGGTATCAGCCTAGTTACCCAACCCATTCATCAATTCCGTGTCCATCCTGAAGTTCAAGACCTTCTTCGTGAGTGCTTCTGAACTTGCGAAAGTACACGGCCATAAACAGCAATCAATCAACAGAAAAAAGGTTCGGATCATCAAAATAAAATGATTCGAACCTTTTTATTACGTTTGGCTAGTTTTGTCACAGCTTCTTGTTTAGGTGTGTTACTCTTTAATGGAAGTAAACGCTTCTTTTACTAGATCATAGGATTGCTTCAGTCGTTCTTCATAGAGGGGAATATCCCACGTTTCCCAAGTATACATGTTCATCGCTTCATCCGTCAGACGATCTCCATCTAGTGCTGGTAGAGCATCAACGACTTGATAAGAGTCATCATCCTTTGGTTCAACAAATAACACCGCTGCACGAACCCCTTCGATGATCTCACTCGTTTCTCCGCCTTCACCCTCGTAGATAGCCGACATGACCTCACGCTGACTCGGGTCTTTAAAACTTAATAGTAGCCATGGAATGCGGACTTCTATCATTCCTTTTTCTTCATTGACAAAAAAGTCAGCAAGGGAATCGTAATCATCTGCTTCAGGATCACCATTTCCATGACGCAGTTCTCCTGTATCGTAGTAACTAAACGGGATCACTTCATTCGTTGATGGAATACGGATCTCTTGGTTTAATGCATAGTGAATCTTTTGAAACACCCCCGTATTATTTTGAGGCTCAATGGATGTCTCTTCGATCATTTGATAGATTTGGCTGTATTGATAGGTGAAGAAATCATAATAGGCGTCTACCTTTACTCGCGATTCATCATAGCCCTTCAATTCGATAATGAAATCAATTCCGTGATCAAAGGTCACACCCTCAACTTCTTTGATGTGCTCATTACCTTGACCCGGTAAAGTATCTAGCACCAAAATCGGGAATCCATCTTTAAAGAAATCGTCAGTTGATCCCGACTTCATATCGATTCGGAAATAAAGGTAACGTTCATCGTGATCCATGTACAGCCTCTTCACATACGGGTGATCCTCTTCATAAAGTAAGGATGCATCCTCCCAATCTTGATCGTCTCCATTCACTTTCACTTTTAGACGGTCAAAGCTGAGCAAGCCAAATTGCTGCTCATTCGTTTGAGCATTGGACCAAAAAGGACGACGGTCAGGATTATCGTAATCCATCGTGTTCCATGTGCGTTTGAACCATTCATCCTGCCACGTAAAGATAAGCCCACCTAAAAGCTCTTCCTCGATAATATCCTCAAACAATTCGACGACAATTTTGCCTTGCTCTTCTTCTGACAAAAACCCTTGATTCTTCCCAAATGGATTTTCGTGGGTAAGACCTCTAGATGCTGGAACACCAAATTCAGCGATCAAAATCGGAAGATCGTGAGCATCATGCAAATCCTTCAAATAGCCCGCGTAATTATTCAATTCACCCCGATGATCCACATAATGAATATAGTCTTCTTCATAATTCAAAAAATCAGGGTAATACGGGTAAACATGATAGGAGGCAAATTGATTGGTTTCTGTTGCTGGTCCTTTGAGATGAATCACATTCGGATCCACACCGACTAGATCTTCATCTTCGTTTGGCTCCGCTGGATGTGTCAACAGATCGGTTGTAACCCAGTTTGTAAAGCTGACTGGCCTAATCCAGTTATATTGCTCTATTTCATACGAAAGCAAAATATCAAACTGATTAGCTAGCCAATACTCAAACGGCTCAGCATCTTTTGTTTCCACATATTTGCCGTCATAATCCCCTATATCAGGATTGTTTTTATTCGTTGCTTTGACTGTGTGAGGATACCACTCAATCCCAATAATCCAGCCGATCGTATAGGGGGAAACATCGGCTTGATACACGCCATGGGCATGCCCAGGATTAGGATCCACGACAGCATTTCCATGGATAACATCAACGATTCGTTTCATTTCTTGTTGAAACTCTTCATTTGTTTCTTCATCAAACGCATTAAGTGTATCTTCAAGTGGCTCTTCATCGATCCACACGCCATGAAAGAGATAAATCGGATTTTCATGCTGTTCGTTATATCGTTTTAACGCATGATAAAAGCCCGGTGGGTGTAGTGTATACACACGGATTGCATTTCCGCCCATCTCTCCGATTTGTTCAAACCAGCGATAGTAATCTTTTTCTTTAATGGCCGCTTCCCCTGGAAATGTCCCCGGTTTCCCCATCCCGAGGTTAACTCCATGGATTTGCAACTTCTTCCATTCATCGTCTACGAATACCTCGTAATCTTGATCTTTGATTCTTGCCGTATACGCAAGACCATCCTTTTGTGCCACAGCCACCGCTTCCTCAGGTTCGATCAGGGTTTCAGCAGTGTGCAGCTCAAGGATCGTTTTCATCATTGGCACGTATGTTTTCCAAAAAAAGCGCTCCTCCGAAAAATCATCCCATGCCAGCAAAGCTTTTAATTTGTTGATCCCTTTGTATTGATGGACTTTTGGAACTTCTGCGATATCAGTAAAATCACCTGCAAAGTAAAAGCTTCGCGATTGGGGACGATCATGTCCAACCACTGCTGCAAACTGAATTGGAAGATCATGCTTCAGAAGCTCCGCTTTCCCTTCATCTGTCAAGTCCCAGTCATAATAAGCTAGAACATCTTCTTCACGCTCTGCCTCAACAACATCAAACCAGTACAAGTAATTTGGACTTGTAGTTAAATTGAACAGTTCCTGCCCCCGCTCCGTAAAACTCATGCGAATGCCTTTTTCATTAAAATGTTCCTTTTCGAGCAAAACGACAATTTCTTGAGCCTCCTCATCAACGAGGATAAAACCTGGCCCCTCATAATTCCACTCCAAACCTAACTCGTTGTAATGATCAAGCATCCAAGCCGGAATTTCGTCGTTTAGTTCATGGTCTAGCTCTTGGAAGTAGCGACCGATCCACCCAGAGCGCTTAACGTATAAATATTCACTAACACTGTCACGGACATTCTCCTCAGTTGGAGAAGCAAACGAGTTAAATTCAACGATGAGAGTACTTCGCTTCTCTTGCTGCAAACGATCATAAATCGTTTGCCATTCCTCCATTTCGAGCCCCCCGTATAAAAGCTCAGAGCGAGTTCCTTCTCGTTTAAGATCGATCCATGGTAAGTCTTCCTCATAGACACCATACGTATCGGCTACGTAGATTACATCCGCATCATCTAACGATTCAGGAAGAGGCTGAACCGAATACGTTTGCTCGCTTTCATTAGGAACAAACCCATAATAATCAGTCGCCGCGTGATACGATGACCCGTCTTTTTTTTCATACTTATAGCTATTCAAAACCCACGTAATTCCAAGATGCTCACGATAGGTTTCGTCAGGGACCGTTTTGTCGAGAATGGCGACCTGCAATTCCGTCGGCTCCTTTAAATACCATAAAGCAACAGGCAAAAACATGAGAAGGAGCAATAAACCGATACTTAACTTAATCAGCAACGCCTTCATATCTAAATTCCTTTCCGTAAAAAGTAGACTCTAGCTAGCTTTTTGTTCTGCTTTGGTCAATCCTTTTCGCGTCATTTCTCCCCATGCCTTTGACCTGAACAAGGCTTCAATAATGGCTCCAAAACGCCAAAGCACCGTTAGTGGTCTATACCATAAAGCTTCAAATAGAGAAAAGATCATCAAGCGAGACATATCGCTAACCTTTGGATACCGTTTTAAGCTCCACCCCTCTAAAATAACAGCAGTCATGGAAAAAACGGTCCCGTATAAGACAAACAGGAGGAACAAGGCCAATGCAAACTCTACATAAAGACCTCCAAAGAAGAAAGCAAACACAATATAAAGATAGCCCATTAATTCAACGACGGGGCCAAAAAACTCAACAATCCAAAAGTAAGGAATGGATGCCGTTCCAACTAAACCATATTTCGGATTAAAGGTCATCCCGCGATGTAGCCATAGACTTTCCATTAATCCGCGGTGCCATCTGCTTCGTTGTCGTTGTAGAACCCTGAATGTTGCTGGCGCTTCAGTCCAACAAACGGGATCAGGGACGAAGGTGATTCTTTTTTTCAATCTTTTTTCTTTTACCAAGCGGTGGAGTCTGACGACAAGCTCCATGTCTTCACCGACGGTTTTCTTTGAATACCCTCCTGCTTCCATGACCCATTTTTTCGCAAATACGCTAAACGCACCAGATATAATGAGCACCATGTTATGCCGGCTCAATCCAATTCTTCCCATTAAAAAAGCACGCAAATATTCAATGACCTGCATAACGACTAATGGATTTTTCGCTAGCTGAACAGACAGCACACTCCCCATCTGAATATCGCTTCCATTGGCAATGCGTACGTTACCTCCCGAAGCGATAACCTCGTCCTCATCATCTCTTGATGTCACAATGGGTTTCATCACTTTTAACAAAGCATCTGTTTCTAATATCGAGTCACCGTCAATGGAACAAAAGTATGGATACTTTGACACATTAAGCCCTGCATTTAACGCATCTGCTTTCCCCCCATTGCTTTTATCAACCAACAGCAAATGAGGGAAAATCGTCGATTGATAGACCCCTTTAATCGGCTCCGTTTCGATTTGCTTACGGATCACCTTCCCAACCTTAACCATCTGAAAGTGTTCAATTATAACCTCCAGCGTTTGATCCGTTGAACCATCATTGACAACAACGATTTCAGTCTGTGGGTATTTTAAGCTTAATAAAGAGCGAACCGTTTCAATAATCCCTGTCTCCTCATTGTAAGCTGGAACTAGGATAGAGACAGGCTTCGTATACGTTAATTCTAAATAATCATCATAAACCTCTTGCTTATTAAGCTTCTGCTCTCGTTTCAATTGAACGACGGAAAGTAAGAGCATTCCGGTATAAACGAGCACGACAATCCCCATATATCCTAGAAGGAACCAAGCAAAAAGATAGGGAAGGTACGACACTATATTTGTTATAGCATTCATCATCGATCACATTCCTAAGGCTTCTTTCCCTATGTCTTTCGCATAGGGATCTTCTTCGGTCTCCACAATCGCGCGAAGCACCGATTTGCCATTTTTTTGTTGAACTATGGATTGGGCAGCTTGTGAGCGAACCCACCACGACTGATCTTTCAATAAATGTTGTAAGCTGCTAACCGCCTCGGGTGAATCTACATTGGCCAATATTTTGGCGACCATCATGCGTTCCTCCCAATTCTCAGATTCTACAAAAGGGTAATAGATTTTTTCGTTTTGAACGATCCCAAGTTGGCTGAGTGCCTTAAGTGACCGAACTCGAACCTCCAGCTCTTCATCATGAATTCGCTCCTCTAGAAAGGGAACCATTTCAACGAGGTGTTTGACCCCGATCATATCAAGGACGGTGTGTTTCAATGGAGAAGGGAAGTCTTGATAATGATCAATCATGTTTAAAAACGGCTTTTCTTCTAACTCAAATAACAATTTTCGATACTCCATTTCATTCATCTCAATCTTCGGATTCAATAAATGCTGTAGAAAGTCTTCATACTGAAAAGCAGCTAATATGCGATAAATCTGTAGGTACTCGTCATCCGAGTAATGTTTGTTTTCGTTTAGTATGTTTAGAACATCATCTAACAGATCCTTCATCCGAAACTCTAAAATCCGATGGAGCGTATTCATGCGAGTGCTCCAATTCAGGCTATTTAAATTTTTTCTATAGTAGGGCGAAAGGAATTGATGCGCGTAATCGGTAATTCGCGCTGATACCATGTCACTACTAATATTTTTAGCATATGAACGAAGGATTTTTTCCATGGCAATGAGCTTTGTTGAAGAGTCTGGAATAATTTGCTCAGCAGGCGCATCACCTTCTATTAAATAACGATAAGCCCAGTCGCTTCCGTCTTTAACGTAGTCAGCGATTTTGCGCTGAACACGAACTTCGATCATTCGTTGGACAACTAAATAGATGAATAACAAAATCAAAACGGCCATAAAGCTCAAAATGGCTATTGTTAACCATACGATCGCATTCCCCATTATCGTAACCTCTTTAAATACCGTTTAAGACGAGATTCTACAAATTTTACGTTAAACGGCTTTGTAATATAATCATCGACACCCATCTCAAAAGCGTATGTGACATCTTCTTCTGTTTTTCTGTTCGATAACATCATGACAATATACTTTTCATTGTTTGGCATTTTTCGCAGCTCATGGACCATCTCCAGACCATTTCGCTTAGGTAAGACGTCATCCATGATCACGATATGTGTATGGGCTGACCGATGCCAAGAAGATTCTAATAGCGCTTCCCCATCAAAAAAGGTTTGAACATCAAGTTCGAAATATTCGAGCGTGAGTCGCTGTAGCAAATTAACGAGTACGCTGCGGATTACCTGATCCTCGACAATCACCGTTACTTTTATTTTCTCAACGTTTGGTTCTTGGAAGTCATTGACTGTTTCGATCGTTGAAGCCCCTTTAAAAACAGCCTCCTGCAAGGCTTCTTTTCCTTTTTCTAGCATCTCTTCATAAGTGACGTCTGCATTGTTAATCTCCACAATGCTTGCACTAAGCTCGATGAAAAATTGTAGTGGCTCCCCGTTTTCCGTAGTCGTCACGGGAGGAATATGTTCAAAGACACGACGAACAAAATATCCCGCCTCTGTTTGACCCCCGTTTGGTAAAATGACCGCGATCTCATCCTCTGCATCCATTCGAAAGGCAAGATCAGAATCCCGCACTTGACTTTTAATATAGTCGCTCACCGTAGCCACAATTTGATCTGCAATCGTTAACCCATATTTCGTTTTTAATTCGTAATAATTGTATAAAGATAAGAAGATCACCGTGAAAGATGTTTTAAACCTGACCAGATTCGCAACCTGCAAATGAAACATTTTCTCTAAAAATCGTTCCGTGTATAATTGGGTCACTAAATCAATTTGCCGGTCGTATTTTATTCGAGTACAATAATCAAGCTTTGCTTTCATCTTTAAATAGAACGTTTCTAGGTTAAATGGGCTGGATATGAATTCATGTCCGTTCGCAAAAATTTGGCCCATTTCCTCATGGCTGCATTCACCTATGTAAAAGAAAGGGACGTGAAGATAATGGTGACTCCCACTTGTTTTTTCGTATAATTGATACATTTGTTTAGATTTCGCTGTATTAATAAACACAACACTATCAATAGAAAGGGACCCGAGAATTGCGACCGCATCCTCCGATTGATTCGTAGATACGAGCTCAAAATCACCTTGATCCACTAGTTGGTCCTCAAGCAATTTGTAGATAGGTTCATGGTCATAATAAATGAACACAACCTGTTTCTCTTTCTTTTCCTGTCGCTCGGCTACATCTTTCGTTTGCAGGGGGTTTTTTACGCCCTGTTGATTCGTTTCTCCCACTCTATGACACCTGCCTTTTGTAAATGCCTTTTATCCATCTGTACTTTCCACCGTCAATCATCCCCCGTAAGATTACATACTTTGGACCACCACCTGATTTTTGCCTGTTTTTTTTCCTTTATATAAAGCGTCATCTGCCGCTTTAATCAACTCTTCGATCCGAACCGAAGGGCGATATTCAGAAATTCCAAATGTCGCAGTAATCGTAATGGTCATCCCTTTATAAATGACGGGAGATTCATTGATTTTTTGTCTAATCTTTTCACAAGCTCTTTTCCCTTCTTCCAGTTTTGTTTCTGGAAATAGCAAAAGAAACTCCTCTCCACCCCACCTTGAAACATAATCACTTGAACGAACACTGTTCTTAAGAGTGGATACGAAATGTTTCAACACATGATCACCGCAATCATGACCGTACGTATCATTGATGTTTTTAAAGAAATCAATATCAACGATCGCTAAAGTAAAAGATCTCCCGTGCCGTATGCTCCGATTGATTTCTGCACGTATTTTCTCCTGCATGTCTCGACGATTCATTAAGTTTGTAAGAAAATCTACCCTAGACAGCCGATCAACCTTCTGAATTTTCCCTTTCAGTTTTTCATTTTGCTCTTCCAACACTTTTACATGTTGCTCTAGCCTCTTTCGTGAACTTTCTTGCTTCAATAAAGATTTCATTCGAAGCACAAGCTCTCTCGCCTCAAAAGGCTTGATTATATAGTCTTGCCCTCCTACCTCAAAACCTTTAATAACGGCCTCTTTCTCTTTTAAACTTGAAACAAAAATGACAGGAATTTTCGCCGATTCTACCTGAGCTTTTAGACGCCTACATGTTTCAAATCCGTCCATATCTGAGAGCGCCACTTCGAGCAAAATCAGGTCTGGGACGTTTTCCTTTGCCATTCGAACCGCTTCTTCCCCCGTTCGGGCAACCATCACAAGAAAATGAGTGTTCAGTAGATTTTCTAGCTTACGAATATTTGATTGTGAATCATCAACAATTTGGATTTTTTTCATCCGATTCACATCCCCTATCAACGTTACCGTTTAAATGTTTAACATCGTCATCTTCCTCTAAACCTAAAGTCCCCCATATTAATAAGTGCCTGCGGTTGATGATGGTTCCATTATGATGGAGAGAACATGAATCTTTTTGCTCTTTTTTTCGTGACTAAATAGGCAAAAACTATTCCTACAATGATCTTTCTCATCCATTTTTCCCTTCCGCCCCTTTGAATGATCAACATTATATCAAGGACTTCTGCACAAAAACTATACATCCACCTAATATAAGGGATAAAATTAAGTAAAAGGACTGGCTACTGATCTAGGAATGAAGTTTACATCCCCTCAATTGTAGATGGTTCCTAACAATATGAGGTTCGTCATTAAGACTAAATGTATAGTGAAATCTCCATGTACTTACCTATTTTAAAAAAGATCACGTCATAAGTTTAGTTACTTGAGTCATAAATCTAGTCATATATATTTCTGATTCCATTTTATCAGTAAATGAGTGATCACTATATGGTAAAAAAAACTATATACACTAGATAAGGTCTTCCCTTTTTCGTACATAGAAAAGGCATGAGCCATCAGAGACTCATACCTTAAAACGTTTCGTTATTTTAATTTTTCTTCATTAAAATGAATTTTTAACGACAACTTCTTCTAATGAAAACCGTGATGACGGATGGGCCGGTTTTGCTGCTTTCCCAACCGTAATGAGCATGACAGGTACATACCGTTCAGGAACGTTAAACGCTTTGACAAATTCTGCTCCATTAAAGCCCCCCATCGGACACGTGTCATACCCTAGCCCCCTAGCTGCAAGCATTAAATTCATCGCAGCCAACGAAGCGTTCAAAAACGCAGCATCCCGTGCAAAAGTCCCTCCCCGACCGTAGGCACCGTTAATTTGACCGACAAGAGTATTTTTCACTTCTTCTGTCATAAATCCATTGTCAACAGCTGTCTGATAAACAGCCTCAGCATTTTTATTCGCCTCTAAGTCACCAAGTACCGCAACGGTGAACGAGCTGTCTACCACCTGAGACTGATTGTATGCAATCGGTAATAATTGTTCTTTTTTCTTTTCATCCTCAATCACGAGAAACTTCCAATGTTGTAAATTCCACGATGATGGTGCCAACGCGGCAGCTGTTAATATTTGTTCCTTTTCCTTTTCCGAAATCTTAAATCCTTTTTCATACTGCTTAACAGAATGGCGTTCTTCAATCGTTTGAAAAAGTTTAGCGTCATGATTCGTTGTTAATTGTGGCATGAAGCATACTCTCCTTTCTTTCGTTCTTTCATATCGTAACGAATCGACTTACAAAAGTAAAGTGATTGAACGATTGAATATTAGGTCACTAAAAGACTGCCTTTTCCCTGTTTCACTTGCATAAATTGTCACATAATAAGGCTGAAACTGGGATCACAACGAAAAAGCGTTGCTCAAAACAAAATAAATAGAAAATTACCAAAATTTTTAATCATGGGCAAATAAAGCGCTTTATTTGTGAAAGTATGAGCAAAACACTTGTCACCATTCTCTTTTCCCTCTATAATCGAGGAAACTCTTAAAAATATATATAAAAGAGTGGAGAGGTGGTTTACAGTATGGCTTTACAAACAGAACAATTCAACGCAAACATTCTAAGGAATGGTGAGTGGGTGGAAAGTCGAACTGGCGAACGCATTTCGATTTCTGCTCCAGCATCTGGCGTAGCTCTTGGATCTATCCCAGCCTTATCCCAAGAGGAAGTAAATGATGCGATTCAAGGAGCAAAAGATGCACAGAAAATTTGGAAGATTCGCCCGATTCATGAACGTGTAGACTTGCTTTACGCTTGGGCTGACCTTTTAGAGGAACGAAAAGAGATCATTGGCGAACTCATCATGCATGAAGTGGCCAAACCAAAAAAATCAGCAATTGGTGAGGTTAGTCGAACAGCTGACATTATCCGTCACACAGCTGATGAAGCCCTCCGTTTAAATGGAGAAACCCTCAAAGGGGACCAGTTCAAAGGAGGAAGTTCGAAGAAAATTGCTCTGGTGGAGCGCGAACCTCTTGGTGTCGTTTTAGCGATTTCACCATTTAACTACCCAGTTAACCTTGCGGCAGCAAAAATTGCCCCAGCCCTCGTGACAGGAAATACTGTCGTCTTTAAACCGGCAACTCAAGGGTCATTAAGCGGTATTAAAATGGTTGAAGCACTTGCAGATGCAGGAGCACCAGAAGGAATCATTCAAGTTGTAACCGGCCGTGGTTCTGTTATCGGTGACCACTTGGTTGAACACCCAGGGATTGACATGATTACATTTACAGGTGGAACAACTACTGGAGAGCGTATTTCCGAAAAAGCGAAAATGATTCCTGTCGTTTTAGAGCTTGGCGGAAAAGATCCAGCGATCGTTCTCGACGATGCCGACTTAAAGCTTACAGCTAGCCAAATTGTGAGCGGAGCTTTTTCCTACTCTGGTCAACGTTGCACAGCGATTAAACGTGTGTTCGTTCAAGACAGTGTAGCAGATCAGCTCGTAGCTAACATTAAGGAGCTAGTCGAGCAACTAACGGTCGGAAGCCCTGAGGACGATGCGGACATTACTCCCGTTATTGATGAAAAAAGCGCCGCGTTCATTCAAGGGTTAATCGATGATGCCCTCGAAAATGGAGCAACCTTACTATCTGGCAACAAGCGTCAAGGCAACCTCTTGTCACCGACACTGTTAGATGATGTCACACCTGCAATGCGTGTAGCTTGGGAAGAGCCATTCGGCCCTGTCCTTCCAATCATTAGAGTGAAAGACGCAAATGAAGCCATTAGCTTGAGCAATCAATCCGACTATGGGCTTCAAGCGAGCATCTTTACGAAAGACACCGATCGCGCGATCAACATCGGGAAACATTTAGAAGTCGGGACGGTCCATATTAACGCAAAAACAGAGCGTGGGCCTGATCACTTCCCATTCTTAGGTGTAAAAAAATCTGGTCTAGGTGTACAAGGCATTAAGCCAAGCCTTTTATCCATGACTCGCGAGCGTGTGACCGTACTTAACCTGTAATCTTATGGCTTGTCGAGTGGAAAAGACTTTTCGCTAGTAACTGTAAAGAGCCAGCGACATCCTAGAATCGCTGGCTCTTTTTACACATTGGTTTATCCTTGATCCGTTAGCCCTTCTTTTTCACAGATATAAGCAAGCAACCGCTCACATCCTTCGGAAATAAGATCGTACACTTCATCAAAATTCCCTGTAAAGTAAGGGTCTGGTACATCCACTATCGTTGCAGCAGGTACATAATCTAGAAGCCGAGAAATCTCTGCTTTTCCAGTTGCTCCAGCTATCGCGCGAAGGTTTCCGACATTCTCCGTATCCATTCCGATCATATAATCAAAGCGATGAACATCCTCTTTTACTACCTGTCTCGCCTTTAATCCCCCGGAAGGAATGTCGTTTTCCTGTAAAATGGTCAGTGTTCCTTTATGAGGCGGTTTGCCCACATGCCAGTTGCCCGTTCCAGCTGAATCGATTTGAAATGAAGCAGATAGCCCCGCTTCGTTCACTTTATGACGAAAGATCGCTTCAGCCATTGGTGAGCGGCAAATGTTTCCTAAACATACAAACAATACTCGTATCACATTTCTCGACTCCTTTAATTCTCCTCTTGTATACAGAAAGCAATATGAGCTTGGCCATCATTCTATGGAGCCCGATGATTTAGTCAAAAAATTCAATCTCAAGATCCAGCTCTTCCACTTCGGATGGATCAATGTCGAGGATCGCATAAACTTGAGATTTTAACCTGTCAGAGTTCGTTCCTTCCGAAAGATCAAGCTGGGAAAGAAAATCTTCCATCCACTCAACCGCTTGTTTACCCGACATTTTTTCCTTATGCGCTCCATCCCACTCGACTTTTGCCTTCCCTTTCTCGTTTTTCTTCTGTTCATACTCCATTTCTAGCTCGTCTCCGTCCTGCCATTCCAACTCTAGCTTAAACTTTTTCACATTAAGAGCAAAGGCTTGATTGTTTTCATCAGCAGGTTGTTGTTCGGTCTCCTCTACGTTTTCTGACCCAGATGTTTCTGAAGGAGTGGACGTATTCTCCTCTATTGGTTCACTATGTTCAGTCGCTTCTTCTCCCCGGCTCTCTTCTTCAAGCAGATCATCAACGACAAGTGCTTCTTCATCTGAAAATACGGGTTGGGACGAGTCTTCCTCTTCCCCATCTATCTCGATCGTCTCATGATCTTCTGGTACCTCCAGCTCATGATCTTCCGTTGCCGATGATCCACAAGCAGCAAGGAGAAGGAGAGTCAATATACATATGCTAAATAAATAATGCCGCTTCATAAATTACCTCCTTCCCTCACTACTATACTAGATTCGGGCTAAAAGGCAATAAGTCGACACTCCTTTTTCTTTAATTAATTCACAATCGGTGGCCTCCAAAAATCATTTCAAGACCCCTGACACGACTTCATCTACGAATCAGCTCCGTTCTTAGTGTTGGAGATTTAGACACGAATCTGAAGCATCCTCAAAATATAGTAGTTTTACAAATATATACTTAAATGTCAGATGACTAAACTTCAAAGAGGGAATTCAGTGCAATCATTTTCAACAAGACCAGAGCTATTTATCATTTAGAAAATCGCTTCAATTTCCGATTCCAGTGTTGTTCATATTGAATCAATGACGTAAGTAAACCTTGACAAATGAATTCTTTATAAGCCTATCATCAACCTTAAAGGATTACTTCCAGCCATGTTATTCATTATCCCCCTCCTCCTTTAGATTGATCTTCCGATTTTTCATGCCTCCTGTATGCTCGATAGATAAATCAATGATGACATTTTCTAAAGTTCCATCTGCCAAAATAGGGGCTTGGCTTTGTTTCAATTGTTGCCACGCCTTAAAATCAGTTCGGTATAAAGAATGCTCGATATTAAAAAAGTCCACATTTTCTTCAACCCCTAATTGAAATAACTCTTTAACTTCGTTTCTAATGGCATTCTCCGCTTTTTGTTCTATAGCCTGAAGCTTTAAAGTATCGTTCGTAGTTCGACTCAAAAAATAGCCTTTTAAACGAAGATAAACATTGCATTTTAGCCTACCTTCATCGAAAAACACTTCCACTCGATTCCATGGATACTCAACAGCAATTTGGAATTCGGTCTGCTTTTCATCTGGAATCATAATGGACGTTCGCATCGTATCAGGAGAAATCCAGCGCAAACCGTCTATTTGATCCAACGAGTAAAAGCCTTTGAATTGATCATTTTGAATAAAAAAGGCACCCTCTTGGGCAAGTTTAGGGTCGACTCGATTGTCTTTTTCCCACTGTTCTTTGTCGATCCTAATGGACGGGATATACGATGTCTCAACAGGTTCATAGATCTCCCGTGAGAATTGATAAAATTTTATCGGGCGTATTTTTGAACTTTGATCATGAATTCTTAACGGCACATGAAGTATCGTATCCAATGAAGTTTGTCCATAAAACCCATAGGTTGAAAACACTTCTTGGATGTCTTCTTTTGTTGCAAATACCCACGGTGTCAAACGAAATTCATAATATCGTGTTAAGGATTCAAAAATGTCATCGAACCCTTTTATTAAAGCCGCTTCACTCAGCAGAATGGATGTTACATGAGCCCACACCGTTCTTTCCTGTGTTGTTTGATAAACTTCAAAAAACGAATCTTCAAACGTATCTGCAGCAACTTCTGAGACCCACATACTTCCCCTCTGACCAACATGCCCCTCCGTCCGTGCAATCCCTTCAAATGAGACAAATTGAATGTATCCGTAATACTTCCCATCCCTATAGTCAAAACCGATAGCTGTGGCATAGTTTAAGTGTTGTATCTCTTTAACATCTCTACAACCGCTAAGGGTTGTTCCAACTAAAAAGAGTACGACAAAAAATAAAAATTTAATCTTGCGAATCATAAATTGTTATCTCCTTTTTTAAGCATAGACGAGTTAAATTTTTTTCGCTTAAAAGGATTGACAAGTAATGCGGCTAGAAAATCTTTATAACTCAACGAGGCAATGGGATCTAAATAATCAATATGAAAGGAACTTAAACGTGATAAATAAATGAGTATGCTGAACATACTGATGAAGAAGCCGTATATTCCTAAAAACGAACTTAGTACTAACGTATAAATTCTTAAAACACTAACAGTCGAAGTCAACGATTGATTAACAAGGGTAAACGTTGCCACGGCCGTAAGCGCAATGATCACAATAAGGGCCGGAGAGGCTAACCCCGCACGGATGGCGGCATCTCCGATAATAAGCCCGCCAACAATGGAAATCGTCGGTCCAAGAGCTGAAGGCATGCGGAGACCCGCTTCTCTTAACAATTCAAATAATCCAAGGATAAATAAAGCTTCTACGACTGACGGAAACGGTAAGCCATCTCGGGCCACGGCTGCCGTAGACAATAATGGGAGAGGTAATTGGTCCAAATTAACAGAACTAATAGCAAGCCAAAAGCCAGGCAAAAAAATCGCAACACTTAAACTTATAAGGCGTAATACTCGCTGGAACGCAACAAAAAAATAAGGAAAATGAGTATCTTCCGGAGATTTAATCAGCTCAAATAAATTAATTGGACCAATTAGAACTGTTGGAGATCCATCAACAACGAGAATAAACCTTCCTCGCAACATACACTCGATCGCAAAATCCGGCCTCATAATGTAGTCAAAAAGAGGAAATAAACAGAACGTGCGATCAGAAAGCCATTGTTCCAATTGTCCACCACTCGTAATACTTTCTGAGTCAAATCGTTCTAAACGACTCCTTACTTCATGAAGCATTTTAGGGTTTATTTTATTGTCAAGATAAAGGAGTGCTACTTTTGTTTGACTTATTGATCCTAATGTAAAGGCTTCACTAAATAGGTACTCTGTTTTTAATCGTTTACGAATAAGGGAAATGTTAAGATTGAGTTCCTCTGTAAACGCATCTTTAGGTCCTTTAATTGATACCTCTGTACGAGATTCTGCCGGTTCTCTTTGTGGTACTTTAGCAACATCAATTCCATAAAAGAAAGAATTTCCTTTTTGGTAAAATATAAGATACCCAGAAAAGGTTTTCTCAATTAGAGAAGCTACTGTTTTGATTTGAATGCTAGGTGGAATGTATTCTTTGCATTTATAGTTTTCAGCTTCCATTTCCTCAACAAAGGCATAGTAATACTCATTTACCCGAGTTACATCCACCATACCTTTACAATAAAAGGAAATTAAAGAATGATCTTGGTCTGAAGCCTGAACAAAATAAACATCAGAATAATCATGAAAAAACTGTTTTACTTCCTCCGTCGTTAGAAGTCCCTTTTCTAATACTTGCTCTAGGTATTCTGTTTTTGTTATAGGTTTTGGCATATATTTTTGTCTGAAGATCATAGGCGATTCCCTAATCCTTTCCTTTGCGGTAAATAGCTGATCAAAAGAAGAAGGAACGACAGTGAAAAGCCGATAATAAAGGCTACAGGGTATAGATACATCCTAATAACCGTTTCCACCCATATGTCGCTTATTGGCAGTAATGCTACAACTCCTAAAACCAAAGTATAGATGGACAGTATTAACTTTTTAAAGTGAATAGATTTGAAATCTAACGTATCGTAAAGGAGAAAGGAAAATAAGGCGATACGAATCGTCACCCCAGAAAGTAATTGAAAGACAGCTAAAAAGTCCACATGCGAAAAATGTTCACCAAGTACGACTAACCGCCACTGTTCAAAAGCTGGGAAACGCATTTGCGCAGCTACTTCTGGACCGAATGCTGCAATAGATCCGATCGTTGGTCCAAGAGAAAGTCCCATTAGTAAGGTGATGAGAATCACAATATTTCCATACGAAAATTGTTCTTTCGTATGCTTTTGTAAAAGAATAAGGACAAGAAGGTCCACGCTTGCTCCAAAACAACCACTGTTCCAGAAAGTACCGGATCTAATCCATTAGTTAAAATAGGGAATATGTAATGGTAATCCTTTTCCCGCATGGTCGCAATTGCAACAAAATGACCAAGTATCCAAACAATCGGTAACAAAAATACTGACATATATACAATTGTTTTTAAATTTCTGTATGCTGCCCAAATACATAAGCTCAAAAAAGGTACTACAATCATCCATGTTGGTGTTAGAGGGAGGAAATAGATATTAACTGATTGAATGAGATCGTAAAAAATACTGATCCCAGCTAAAGCAAAGTACATGATCATGATAAATACAACAAATCCCGCAACTGGTCTACCAGCTCGCTTCTTGACCCATGAATAAAAGGAGGTTCCATGTCGGTTTTTGTTTAAAATAAAATAAAGAACAGTTCCCCAAATAAGCAATAGAACATAGCCAATTAAAATACAAATCCACGCGTCTCTGCCGGCAGCTTGCAATAAGTGTGGAATTAAAAGGACATGGTTTGATATCCCTATCGCTAATAGCAAGACGAGGAAAATTTGCGTTCGAGAAAACTTCACTGTGAAACCCACCCATCTCAATTGAGGTTACACCTATTGTTTTTTTTCTTATGTTTTTTATACAAAGGATGACGTGGGAAAATTAGACTTTACCCTACATTATGAACTTATCGTTTATTGTAAAGAGTTTCCTCTTTGCCAGATTGACATGAAGACAACTTTTCCCACCTTTATATTATCCATCTTTTTTCCACGTGGATGTTCCGAACTTGAAATCGAAAAATAATCCAGCTATACCGAGCGTCCCCATAATACTTTAGAGTAGAGTTTTCTTTCCCTAACTTCCCAACTCCTGAGGTGGCTTCACACATTTAATGAAGAAAATAGCATCATAAGCCTTAATAGGTTTTAAGACGAGAGGAGCCAATCCTAGTAATCTCGTTTCTAATAGCCACCATGCTTGCTTGTTCCAAGCATTTCTTTTTGCCCCAATATTCGTAGGTAAAAAGAACGTATGGCCATTCTATTCCTTTAGTAGAAGTTCAAGATGGTACTGATTTATCATTGTGATTTCGTGAAGGTCCTTATAAGGGGTTAAGCATGTGCCACTTCCAGCATAAAACCCAACAGAAAACACTCGGTCAGCGTATTTTTTCGCGAGCAAGTGATCTACCGTTTTTATTCTTAATAGTTCCAATAAAAGGGAGCGATTTTTGCGAATATGATAGTTATGGGCCCAAACAATGAGTTTCTCTCCCTTATAATAATTGCGCAACCATTCGATGTTTTCAAACATGAACTGATCTCGAAGGCTTCCTGACCACAAGCGTCCTTTTAAATTTACTAATAGCCATTGCTTTCGATTAACCATCCCTCTATGAATCAAAGGTATAATTTCCTCACTGATTTGTTCTTTCCATTCCGAGCGTTTCTCCGTAAATGTTCTAAACATTTAATCCCCTTTCTGTGCATACAATATCGAGTAAAATGCCATTATTTTAAGTCAATCCACCCGAGAGCTTCCTACCTTCTAGTTAGGCAAACTGCGGATTCAAACAAAAAATGCTCTCAAACCTTTCTCTTGGCTGAGAGCACTTCTTGTTGGATAAATTTAAAAGCGTTACCGATTGTCTACCGTTTCAGGGTATAAATCATGGTTCATCATTCGATATTCGGCCATTTTCTCGTATTTCGTTCCAGGACGGCCATAGTTCGTATACGGGTCAATGCTAATGCCACCACGAGGAGTAAATTTACCCCACACTTCGATGTAGCGAGGGTCCATGAGCTTGATCAAATCGTTCATAATGATGTTCATCGCATCCTCATGGAAATCACCATGGTTGCGGAAGCTAAACAAGTATAGTTTCAGTGATTTACTTTCCACCATTTTTACATCGGGAATGTAGCTAATGTAAACAGTAGCAAAGTCAGGCTGCCCCGTCATTGGACAGAGTGTTGTAAATTCAGGACAGTTGAATTTCACAAAGTAATCTCGCCCTTGGTGTTTGTTTTCAAACACCTCTAAAATGTCAGGATTGTAGTCAAACGTATAGGTTGTCCCTTGGTTTCCAAGCAACGTAACCCCTTCAAGCTCTTCCTCTTTCCTTCCAGTCACTGTTCATTCTCCTTCCAAATAAAAAGTATTAGACACCACGCTTATTCCCCCACACAAGTGTATGGAGCTGCGGTAAAATTTTCGCATCGTTCATGATCGTTGAATCGGTCGCTTTGGCAATGAGCCATTCATATCGGTCAAGAAGTGTCCGTATTAAAAGGTCATTATCGCCTGTCACCGTATCCTCATTTCCAACTTGTAAAAAGAAAGGGACATGTGGATACCGTTCGTGGACATATTCTGCATAACGAAAATCCTCATCATTAAATACGACAACCTTTAAGCTCATTTGCTTTGTATCCAATCGCTCAATGATTTGATCAAGCTTCGTAAAGTCGGTTTTCATTTGTGAACTTGGCGGTTTTGGCGAAATCGTTAAATCGTCGATTTTGAGAAACCAATCCTGCCATAAAGAGCCTTGTGTCTCTAGTGCCACACGAATGCCTTTGTCGTGAAGCTTGTCCACCAGCTCGCCTATCCCTTTATGAAGAGCAGGATTCCCGCCGGAAATGGTCACATGGGAGAAACGCTCCCCGCCGATCTCCTCCAATTTTGCAATGATCTCATCAGCCGTCCTCAGCGTTGCTTTGAGTGAGCCGTCCCATGTGAAGGCCGAATCACACCATGAACAGCTATAATCGCATCCCCCCGTGCGGACGAACATCGTCTTTTGCCCTATGACCATTCCTTCTCCTTGAACGGTTGGACCGAAAATCTCCATTACTGGAATTCGCTTCATTCCGCCACCTTCTTTGGCCTGTACACAACATAACTTGTTGGGGTTTCTCTCACAACCACTTGGACGCAGACGGGCTTATTTGGCCGATTGTCTAAATAAGCCTGAATTCGCTCATAGATCGTCTTCGCTACCATTTCGGTTGTGGGGAAAGTCCCTTTGAATTCGTCATGGTCATTTAATAGTGTATGATCATATCGTTTATGGACGATTGTTTTTAGTTGTTTAAAGTCAACGAGAAATCCTGTTTTATCTAATTCGTCTCCAGCGATTGTCACATTGATGAAATATGTGTGACCGTGAACATCCTGACATTTTCCTGCGTCTTTTGCCGGGATGAAATGGGCAGCAGCTAAGTGCATATCTTTATTTAACTCGAAGCTGTACGGATGGTGGGTTTGCGGATAAAATTGCTGCATCATGCCCGGTCACCTTCTTTTTCAGCCAGATACAACTCTAACCCGCGGCGACGTAACATACAAGCAGGACATTCCCCGCAGCCATCACCACGAATTCCGTGATAACACGTGAGCGTCTTTTCTCGTACAAAGTCCAAAGCCCCTAATTCATCTGCTAGCTTCCACGTCTCTGCCTTATCTAACCACATAAGCGGCGTATGAATGACAAATTGGTCATCCATCGCCAAATTTAATGTGACATTTAGCGATTTTATAAACACGTCGCGACAGTCAGGATAGCCGCTATAGTCTGTTTCACACACTCCGGTGACAAGGTGGCGCGCACCGATTTGCTTGGCGTATACAGCAGCAAACGAAAGAAACAATTGATTGCGCCCTGGGACGAACGTAGACGGGAGCTCACCGTTCTCTCCATCTTTTACTGCAATCTCCTCTCTCGTAAGCGCACTTTCTGTTAATTGATTCAGCAACGTCATATCGAGTACACGGAACGAAACCCCAAGCTGTTCAGCAATTTCCTTTGCACACTCAATTTCCTCGGCATGACGCTGGCCATAATCGAACGTCACTGTCGCCACTTCATCAAATGTTTTCAATGCCCAAAACAGGCATGTCGTACTATCTTGGCCGCCACTGAACACTACGACGGCTTTCTTTTTTTTGTTTTCCATCTTCCCTCATTCTCCTTTCACAACAGAGCGGTTTCCCCTCTTACCTATCGTGAAGAACGAGCTCGAAAAACCCTCGCCGGCTAGCGGCAAACGAAAAGAAAACTGTACCGCTTGATACAGCCTTGCCTTAGTTTTTTATAGAGGGAGTTCGCGAACCTCTCTCACAGAAAACCTGTGAAATTCTTCATGGCAATACGGCTATTATACTATAGCTTATCCAGTTTGGGTAGCGTCATCCTTTTCTTACTATGAAAAAGTTGGTAAGATAATTTTGTAATCCACGGGAACGAATAGATAATGAAATGAGGGATAACATGACAACGTTTCAAGAAAACCTAGAAAAATACGCAGAACTTGCCGTAAAGGTAGGGGTCAACATTCAACCTGGGCAAACCTTAGTCATCCGCACACCGATTTCAGCTTTGGAACTCGTCCGCCTCGTGGCGAAAAAAGCTTATGAAGCTGGAGCAAAAAATGTTCATGTCGAATGGAGCGATGAAGAGCTTACGCGGACAAAGTTCCATTTGGCACCAGATGAAGCGTTCCACGAGTATCCAGCATGGATTGCCAAAGGGTTTGAAGAGCTAGCGGAAAACGGTGCAGCGTTTTTGTCGATTACCGGTCAAGATCCGGATCTATTGAAGGATGCCGATCCTGAACGAGTTGCCAACTTAAACAAAGCCGGGGGGAAAGCTTTAAAAACATTCCGCTCGTATATTATGGCTGATAAAGTGAGCTGGTCGATTGTAGCCGCCCCTTCAGAAGGTTGGGCGAAGAAAATATTCCCAGACGAATCTAAAGATCGAGCAGTTGAGAAGCTTTGGGAGGCAATCTTTGCCGCTACGCGTACTGACCAAGCAGACCCTGTTGCTGCATGGAAAAACCATTTGAAGACATTGGATGAGAAGATGAACGAACTGAACAAACGTCGCTACCATGCCCTCCATTACAAAGCACCTGGTACGGATTTAACGATTGAATTGCCTGACACACACTTATGGGTGTCTGGTGGGAGCACAAATAAAGATGGCGTTGACTTTGTCGCCAATATTCCGACAGAGGAAGTGTTCACCGCAGCCAAGAAAACAGGTGTCAACGGAACAGTAACCAACACGAAGCCATTGAACTATGGCGGTACATTAATTGATCAATTCACGCTCACGTTTAAAGACGGGAAAGTCGTTGATTTTACTGCCGAACAAGGATACGAAACGTTGAAACGGTTGCTGGATACTGATGAAGGTGCCCGGTACATTGGTGAGGTTGCTCTCGTACCACATCAGTCACCTATTTCAGAAACAGATTTAATTTTCTATAATACCCTTTTTGACGAAAACGCCTCCAATCATTTAGCCATCGGGACGGCCTATGCGTTCAATATTGAAGGCGGGAAAGAGATGAGTGAAGAGGAGCTTGAGCAGGCCGGAATCAATACGAGCATCACACACGTTGACTTCATGATTGGCAGCAGTGAAATGGACATTGACGGTATAACAAAAGATGGAAAGCGCGAGCCTGTGTTCCGTAAAGGAAATTGGGCGTTCTAATTTGCCAAAAGCCAACCATTCCCAGTGGTTGGTTTTTTTCGTTTTGGACACACTTAGAAAAAAGGAGGAATGCCTTATGAGTCCAAGTTATATTTGTCCTCAATGTAAAACGAACCGTTCTCGGTTTCACTTCATCGAACAACAAGCGGAGGCCGTCAAGCTTGATCCCCAGACAGGTGAAGTCATTCAAACATATGCCCAAGAACAATTAGAGCCTTTCCATATGCCATACCGAGGACCGCAAATGAGAGTCCAATGCGGGGCGTGTGGTCTTATTGAGGATGAACGTCAATTTGTTCGGTCATAAGAAAATTCAAGCTTCACTCTCGCGACGATTTCCATTTGCTGTGGTTCGATAGGCGGACCGACAGTTGCAGCAAGGGCATATGCTTGCCTTTGAATGGTCACTGGTCCGTCTATCAACTCCCTCATGTTCACAGGAGGCTGTTCTAATTCAACCATGCTGGCACCTGCCATCGCCTGAGCATGGTCATAGCCTCTGCGTACAGCTAGCTGCAGTGCCTGCTGATAGTGAGCCTCCTCATCAGATACTTTAAACCGAAGATCTCGTGTCTCGTTCGCCCCATGCGCAAATGCTTCAGCGTATACCTCTCCTACAACAGTTAAATCATCGACAGTCACGTCAAACCAAGTAACAGCAGAATAGCCACGAACGATTTGTTCGCCATTTACAAATTCGTAGATCGGTGAGACGGAATAGGCCAAAGTTTCGATTTGTTCTACTCCTCTCATTCGCTGCAAAGCCCCTACCACCGCTTGAGCTCGTTCATTATTTTCCCTCACTGCTTCTTCCACATTTGAATGAGTCGTGGACACACCGATGCTAAGCACGACCACATCCGCCTGCACAGTAACCTTGCCTTCCCCTACCACTGTTAGCCTTCCATGCTCATTTGTCATGAAACGATTCCCCCTTTGGGCATTGCTGTGATAAATCATATGTGCTGCATTCTCAATAGGTTCGTTTTTTGTCTTTGCTTCGTACAACCAGCTATGAGCAAGAAAGAGACTGGGACAAAACGAGCCAAGCGCAAAAAAAGATCCAGATCATTTTATTTTGATGATCCGAACCTTTTTCTGTTACTTCATGAGATGTCTGTTTGATCGGCGTTTATGGCCGTATACTTTCGTAAGTTCTATCCACGCTTAACTAGACGGACGTTTTCAAGTTTATGGTCAAAATCACGAGACGCCTGCGGAAAAAAGCAACAAGTGGTTTTTGAAACAATCAACCCCATATAAAATAAACTGTGTTTTGTACTAGCCTCTTCGGTCACCATCCAGAAAATAGAGATAGGGACTGTTTTCCGATGAGAAATCCACCGATAGCATAAGCTTCAAGCCGATCCTTAATCGCCACTTGGGCAGAAGGTACGTCATCAATGACGAGTTCATATGGTTTAGCGTCCATATCGTCATAGAACGACTTTTTCAAAAACATGGAAGCCTGATGAAGAGCATCATCCCCTCTCTCCATTACTTCATAAAAGGAAACGAATCCGTGCATCACACCATTGTAGCGGATCGCTTGCACCGGAACACCTGCATCTGCCAAGCTTTGTGCATACATTTCTCCTTCATCCCGGAGTGGGTCAAACTCAGCAGTTACAACAAAGGCCGGTGGAACCCCTTCCAAATCAGCATTCAGCGGAGAAGTGTAGGGATTTAACCACGACTCTTGCTGAGGCGTATATTTCTCTCGAGCCTGAACCATAACCGCTCGCGATAGCAGATAATATCCGCTATCATAATGATCCCGCGAAGGAAATGCGACATCTTGGAAGGTCGTAAGGGGATATAACAATACTTGGGCGGAAATCTCAGGACCTTCTCGATCTCTTGCCATTAGCGATACGACAGTGGCGATATTGCCTCCTGCACTATCCCCAACAACTGCAACATTTGCTGGGTCTCCGTTAAACAACTCAGCATTTTTTGAAATCCAATCAAGTGCATCATAGCTATCTTCAATCGCTGTTGGGAACGGATGACCTGGAGCCACGCGATAGCCAACCGCAACGACAATACTGCCTGTCCGGACCGCCAAAGCGCGAACGATATTATCATGGGTGTTAATGTCCCCATATCCTTCTAAAAATGCCCCGCCATGATAATACAAAATAATTGGATGGGGTCCACTTGCTTTAGGCTGATACACTCGAGCTGGTATCGATGCCCCGTCTGAAACAGGTATTTGAATCAACTCTGTCTTAAATCGTGAATGTCCATTTGATTGTGTAAGAAATTTCGGTGGACGCATGTCAGGAGTTACTAAATTATGATGAATAGCATGGAGTAGTACAGCGGTTTTCGGAGGAACTTTTCCAGCTTCCGTATGGGACCAATATTCCACGAACGTGATCGAAATGATCATAAAACCTACGATAGCTGAAACAATTGCGAGTAAAACCGTTTGGAATATCCTGATCATACGCTGCTTCCTCCTAACTCTAAGATGTCAAACAGGATGTACTTTATTATATCAAAAAATGTGTAATTTGTTAACGGATTATTACAAATTAATCACATATTTTCACACATTTAAACGGATTTCTAGTTAAAGAAAAAAGTAGCGTTGCTCGCTACTTTCCCCAATGTTTATAAATAAATTCATCCCGACCTGATTTTTCACGATCTTCCTTGTATGCCATCGGATTTTTTTTATAAAATTGCTGGTGCTCCTCCTCGGCTGGATAAAAGGTTGCCATCGGTAATATGCTTGTCACGATGGGCTTTTTAAATTTTCCACTCTTCTCAAGTGCTTCTCTCGACCGCTCGGCAAGCGCGCGCTGCTCTTCGTTTTCATAAAAGATAGCTGTACGATATTGCGGTCCCCTATCGTGAAATTGCCCATCTGGATCTGTCGGATCAATTTGTGGCCAATAGAGCGATAACAATTTCTCGAATGGAAACAACTCAGGAACGTATGTAATGTGAACCACTTCATAATGACCAGTTGTCCCGGTTTTTACTTGTTCATATGTTGGGTTTTCGACCGTCCCCCCTGCATAACCAGATACGACACTTTCGATGCCAGGTTGTTTATCAAACGGCTGAACCATACACCAAAAGCAGCCTCCAGCAAACATCGCTCGTTCTAGACGTTTTTCCACTATTTCTCCCCCTTTTACAATCGTAATCGAATTATAGCATAGGCAGTACATACCTGAAAGCTCATTGCTTATAGGAGATAGACTAGTTTTACAACTCGTACGCTTCACAAAGATTATGCAAAAGAGGTTTCCACAGGGATAAGAATATGTTATTTTTAAAAAGCATTATTTATAAACATGCAACCGTTAAGTAAGGTGGTTTAATAATCATGAAAACGTCGTGGAATATGAAAGGTTTTTTACTATTTATTCTTCCTTCTTTTTTTGGGGTCTTTTTATTTATGGTTCCGATTCGAACGGAAGATGGTTATAGCATACCCGTAGCGATCCTTGCTAATTCCCTTCAGATATGGCTTTCTCCCATACTCCCTGGACTACTAACAGCACTGATCGTGATCTCCGCTTTGATTAGCGCCTATGCAACGATACGAAAACCGGTCTTTTTTAGCGAGAAACCGAATGTATCAAAGCTCGTTGTCGTTTCGCCATTTTGGCTTGTTGTTCGTTTGATCGGTGCCATGTTTGCTGTGGTTACGTTCTTTACTTTAGCTGATGAAGCCATCATTGAAGTAACTGGTGGATTGCTGTTATATGATTTGATGCCGGTCCTTTTTACTGTCTTTTTATTCGCTGGTTTTTTCCTTCCGCTCCTGCTGAACTTCGGTTTGCTAGAACTGTGCGGAGCGCTCTTAAATCCCCTGATGCGCCCACTATTTAAGCTTCCTGGTCGTTCGGCCATTGATAGCTTGGCATCTTGGATGGGAGATGGAACGGTAGGGGTCATGTTAACGAACCAACAATATGAACAAGGTTATTACTCAGAACGAGAAGCCGCCGTTATCGGAACGACTTTTTCCGTCGTTTCTATCACGTTCAGTATTGTCATCCTTGACAAAATGGACTTAATGAATTATGTCCTTCCATACTATGGAACGATCGTCTTGGCAGGATTCATCGCTGCGATTATCATGCCGCGAATTCCGCCGCTTTCACGGAAAAAAGAACGATATTATACTCATGAACCGAGCGTTCATGAGTCTCGTCCTGCTACTAGTTCCTTATTGTTATGGGGATTGACAAAAGCGATGAACAGAGCACGGAACAACTCTGTTAAAGACTTGTTCCAAAAAGGGCTTTTGACAGTTGGTGATTTATGGATTGGGGTTTTACCTGTGGTGATGGCCTTTGGAACAGCCACCGTCCTACTTGCAGAAACGACTCCCCTTTTTGAATGGCTCGGCATTCCATTTGTCCCGCTGTTGGAGCTAGCACAAATTCCTGAAGCAATTGAAGCCTCGAAAACAATGCTCGTCGGATTTGCCGATATGTTCTTGCCAGCCATATTAGGGAGCGAAATTGAAAGCGAACTGACTCGTTTCGTGATCGCTTGCTTGTCAGTCACTCAGCTCATTTACATGTCTGAAGTGGGAGGCTTGCTCCTCGCCTCTAAGTTACCGATCCGCTTTATCGATTTAGTGCTTATCTTCCTAGAACGTACGATCATTACACTTCCTATTATTATCATGATGGCCCATCTCATCTTTTAAATAGGACCGTCTATGTCGTTTGCACATAGGCGGTTTTCTCATGGTCATACACCCTTTTAGACATGTGGCATACTATACAGCGTGAACAATTGTCTTGAAAGGATGAAAGCTCGTGCAACACGCCGATCAAAGTCGTCCGCAAATGATATCATCTGTGGAGCCTTTCCTTTTTCAAACCCTTCAATCCACACTTGGCCAGCACGTCGTCATCCAGACGACAAAAGGGAGCATGCGGGGAAGGTTAACAGATGTAAAGCCAGACCACCTTACCTTACAAATGGAGGATGCGACATTCCTTATTAGAACCCAAGAAATTGTATGGGTTCTGCCAAAAGCATAAAGCTCCGCCTTTGCTAGGCGGAGCTTTATGCTTCTTTTTATTCATAAACAAATTCAATTTCGTCGTACTTACGACTATACTTCACTTTTAAATCGAGATCTTTAAAATACCACAAGTCCTCATTTTCAATGTAAAAGGTAACGCCATCCACCTCCGACTTTGCCCCAATTTCCTTTGGCGTCTCTTGGCTAATCCCCAAGGAGAAGCCACTTTGAATCGAACCACATCCACCGTATCGTGCATAAAAGCGAATATTCTCTCCACCTTCTAAGCCAAATTCATCTTTAAACCATTGAAGCGCTGGCTTCGTTATTTGAATGTTCATCGTTTCACTCCTTCTGATGCCTTGCGTTCTTATTTCTACTGCCCATCCTAACAAAGAACATCCAATAGGATTGATAAGCTTATGTTCCTTAAAATTAGCTTACCAAAAAATCTCGCTTGAACAAAGACATTGGCTTACAAATGTATTAACTTGCCTTTCTTTCGGTGATCTTCTTTTAGGATGCAAGCTTGTCAGAAGAGGTTATTGGACTTTTTTGCTCCAGCCTGTTTTTTTGAAGCTTCTCACGAATGAATGGAAGCACGTAGCGGTCACCACCAAAACGACCAGCATTAGCACCAGCAACAGAAATGAAAATCGTAAGCAGAATCATCCACGGATTGGAGGAGATTGTTCCAGCAAACAGGAACGAGAAATTCATCATTAATCCGAAAAAGGCGGCTGCAGTCGTCAAGACACCTAAGAGTAGACCAAGTCCAACAAGCAATTCCCCCCACGCAACCATAAAACTGAATGTATCGGCATTAGGCAACGCAACATGTTCGATAAATGTATGGTAGCGAGGGTACTGTTCAAGTACTGCTTCATTTCCAACCACACCGAATAAATAACCTTCTGCACTAAACCCCTCGGTTACCTTCCCCCATCCTGCCGTTAGCCATTGCCAGCCAATATATAGACGAAGCACCGTGATGAGGCTTGCAGCATAAACATTTTCTCTTAAAAATTTCATGATCATTATTAAGTCCCCCTTTTTCTCTAAAATACTTTGTGAACAATTTCACATAAATAACGAAAGAAAAAAGTTGTTTACTATTTCACATTAGTTTTCAAACACCCTTTTCCTTTCACCTTTATTATGCCACAATAAACTTTGTGAAAATAATCACAAATTTGAACAGGTTGTGACAATTGTCTGATATAAATCCATTTTTTTCTTATATCTTTCCTTCAGGAAACTTTTTTTATCTTGTGCATAAACTGGACAACAAAGGGGTGGAACGTCATGAAATATGGGAAAAAGCAAAAAACGATTTTTTATGCTGAATTATTATATAAATGGGGCGTCATCTCTAAAAATCAAAAAGATCAACTACTCAAAAAGATACAAAACGAATAACTTTATTCAACTTTTGGGCGTTTGCTGCATTTATTAATAAAAGAACGAAAAAGCAGAAGACGCCCTTGAATTATTTTTTTACGATGACAATCAATCCACGATCATACGATCCTATGATTCTCTTACTGTTTCGTTCTCACGGCGTCGATCGCACTAAAGGAGGCGAAGCAAGAATGGTACAATTGTATCAGCCGAAACGACATTGGAAAGACATTTCTCTTTGGAAAGACGTGACGGAATCACAATGGAACGATTGGCTCTGGCAACTAACCCATACGATCCGAACCATCGATGATTTAAAGCAAGTGATTAATCTAACAGAAGAAGAAGAAGAAGGCGTACGTATTTCAACGAAAACGATTCCGCTAAACATTACGCCCTACTATGCCTCACTCATGAACCCAGACGATCCACGTTGTCCAATTCGAATGCAATCGGTTCCGATCTCAAAAGAAATCGAAAAAACAAAGTATGATATGGAAGATCCTCTTGCAGAAGATGAAGATTCTCCTGTTCCCGGGCTGACCCATCGCTACCCAGACCGTGTGCTTTTTCTCGTGACGAATCAATGTTCCATGTACTGTCGTTACTGTACAAGACGGCGTTTTTCCGGCCAAATTGGTATGGGGGTCCCGAAAAAACAAATGGATGCCGCCATCGACTACATTGCCCAAACCCCAGCAGTACGAGACGTGCTACTTTCAGGGGGCGATGGCTTACTAATCAATGATCAAATTCTTGAATACATTTTAAAGAACTTGCGGGCGATTCCTCATGTGGAAATCATTCGGATTGGAACGAGGGCTCCGGTTGTGTTTCCACAACGAATCACAGATCACCTTTGCTCTATTCTAAAAAAATACCATCCGGTCTGGTTAAATACCCATTTTAATACATCATTGGAAATCACAAAGGAGGCGAAGGAAGCCTGTGAAAAGCTAGTCGACGCTGGTGTGCCTGTCGGAAATCAAGCCGTTATCCTTGCCGGAATTAACGACAGCACTCACATTATGAAAAAATTAATGCATGACCTTGTCGCCATCCGCGTCCGCCCTTATTATGTATACCAGTGTGACCTTTCAGAAGGAATCAGTCATTTCCGCGCCCCAATTTCTAAAGGCATCGAAATTATGGAAGCGTTGCGCGGGCATACGAGTGGCTATGCCGTACCGACCTTTGTTGTGGATGCCCCTGGAGGCGGTGGGAAAGTCACACTCCAACCGAATTACATTTTATCGCAAAGTCCAAGCAAAACGGTATTGCGCAACTTTGAAGGGGTTATCTCCACCTATCCAGAACCTGACCATTACGTTCCAGGGAAGGCGGACGATTATTTTGCCAAAATGACCGGAATTACAGGAGATGAAAGGAGCATCGGAATTCACCGGCTCATGAAGGATGAAGAAATCAATCTTGTGCCGAAAGGGTTGAAGCGGTTAGAGCTACGTTCTGTTTATGAACAAGATACAAGGCATCGGTCCTTAAAAGATTTACGTGAAAAACGCGATCAACTAAAGGAGAAGAAATGGCTAGCAGAACAGCGGAAGCTACAAGAAGGGAAGAAATCCGATGAAATGTAGATGGTGCGAGGTGGAAAATCCTATCAATCGAACGATGACGACTTACTGGGAGTTACCGTCAGGATTGCGCGCCATCCAATTGAAAGCGGTTCCATCCATCTATTGCTCTCACTGTCATATTGAAGAAGTGGATGAGACAATTTTAGAGGAGCTAGAGGATCAATTGCTACTTGTAGACGAATCTGCCATTCCTGATGAAACGACCTATGAACAGTTAATGAAGATGCCTCGACGATTAAAACGGAATTATTTTAAGCTTTAAAAACCTAATCCCACTCCTTCTGGATGGAAGATGGAGGTCTTCCCAAGGGTATGAGCCTCTTTACCGAACCATTCATCGGTTCCGTGTTCATGCGGAAATTTAAGACCTCCTCCGTGACTGGGTTGCATATTTTAGTGTCCTCTTACGGACATTCGAGTGAGATGCTAATCAATCAGCAGACGATCCCATGAATCAACAGAAAAAAGTTCGGATCATCAAAATAAAATGATTCGAACTTTTTTTATACGTTTGGCTAGTTTTGTCCCAGCCCCAGTATATGGCTAACGAATGTTAGTAGCGGTAAGTCGCTTCGTCCATATATTCATATCCTCGAACCCTGTTCCGATTATACAATTGTTTACCATCGTTCCCTCATAGGAAAATCCCCGTTTTTTGATCGTCACATTCATCCCGAAGGAGTGAGACCTTGTAATGGAATAAACGTTTTCCTCGCCTTCTTCCCATAACCATTGCTCTAACTCACATAAAACAGAAGACAAATACCCGTTTCCTCGCGCTTCTTTTTTTGTTGCGCAATCGGTTATTTCCCAGCCACCGAATCCGTTTGGTACTGCTGAGGCCGCGCAAATTATGTCCGTACCTTCCTTAACTCCAACGAATTTTGCCCCTTCTTTCATCGTTTGCTGCAAATATTGTGCAGAAAACACATCTGTCGGATAACGCTCAAACACATGGCGATACAATTGAGCAAGTGAATCCGTATCGGCTTCATTCAGACGCTGTACAGCGTGAGAGGAAAGATCTAATGTCCGCTCAATCTTTTGTACATAGGATAATACCTCCCGGTGAAGACGCTCATGATCCGAGTTTTGTCTGTCTTCCTTTAAAAAGAAGGAGAAAACGTTCGCTTGGCCATTATGAAAATAAGTAGAAACAGCCCCTTCTTGTAACCATCCTTCTTCACAAAAAAAATGGGCGCATGACTCGTGGACGTAGGCAATCATCTTACCAGTTACGCGACTTTTTTTACGATAAGCGTTTTCGAGCGCTTCCTTGGCGTTCGTTTTTATCGATAGAACGATCCGTTCATTGCGATCATCCCGTTCGACTAACCATGGAATATCCAATTGTTTATACCTCCCTAATCCGAACCGACTGGCGATTGACCTCAAGTTCGGCTTCTGTGTACGTAAGCACATCTTCGATCGTATAAGGGGCAAAAACCTCTGTCAACTGAAAACGCTCTCCTTTTCGCTGCAATACTGCCATATCGGTAATAATCATATCAACGCATTTTTTCGCTGTTAACGGATAACTACAACTTTTTACAATTTTCGGTTCTCCCTGACGATTGACATGATTCATTAAGATAATGACCTTGTTTGCTTTTACAGCAAGCTCCATTGCCCCACCAATTCCAGGCACCTTTCTCCCTGGTACGATCCAATTAGCCACATCCCCTTGTTCACTCACTTGCAGTGCCCCTAACATCGTTACATCCAAACGACCACCGCGAATTAACGCAAAGGCTGTCGCACTATCCACATACACGCCCCCTGTTTTTAACGTAACAGGGAAGCCCCCAGCATTGCATAAATGCGGCTCCTCTTCTCCCTTTTTCGGACTTTTCCCCATGCCAATAATTCCATTTTCAGCATGGAACCAAATGTTCTTTCCTTCGGCAACATAATCGACAACAAGGGACGGAATGCCGATCCCTAAATTCACGATCATGTGATCGGTTAACTCTTCCACTGCACGCTTCACCATTTTTTCCTTTTCCCGATTTATTCCCACATCCACTTCCAGTCCACCCCCTCACTCTCGACCAATCCATCGACAAAGGCCCCAGCTGTAACGACCTCTTCTGGATCGAGTTGGCCGAGCGGAACGAGTTCCTCTACCTCAGCGATCGTATACCGACCTGCCATTGCCATGAGTGGATTGGTGTTCCGCGCGCTCTGATCATAGACAAGGTTTCCAAACGGATCGGCTTTTTTCGCATAGATGAGACTTAGATCAGCACGTACTGGCTTTTCCAGCAGGTAAGAGGTGCCGTCCACAACAACTCTCTCCTTCCCTTCTGCTACAATCGTATCCATCCCCACATCTATAAGGATTCCGCCTAATCCGACACCTCCAGCCCGAATTCGCTCCATTAACGTTCCTTGAGGCGAAAACTCAACTTCAAGCTTTCCTGCCTGCATCAGTTCACCAGCGATTGGATTGGAGCCGATATGGGATGTAATTAAACGCTCAGCTTGCTGAGAACAGACGACCGGGCCGATGCCAATCGTCGGAAAGCCTGCGTCGTTTCCGATTAGTGTAAGATTTTTCGTCTTAGATTCTTTTAACCATTTGACGAGCGTCGGTGGGGTGCCGATCCCGCCAAACCCTCCGTACATGATAGACATCCCGTCCTTAAACCGTTCCAATACGTCATGTTTGCTCATTTGTTTGCTCATGTCTCAGCCCCCAACAGCTGTTTTTCGACTCGTTCAAGTGTCCTTGCTAATTTTCCTAACAATTCACATCGTTCCTCTTTCGTCAACGTGAAAGGTGGAGCAATTAAACAACCAGCTCCTTCCCCCTTTAATCCGGCAGCTGATGGATATAGCAAAAGGCCTTGCCGTTGAGCCTCGTTTACGATACCAGCCGCCACTTGAGCATCTTTCGGAAAAGGTGCTTTTGTCGCTTTATTTTTCACAAACTCAAGCCCGATGAGCAACCCCTTCCCTCTCACATCCCCTACGATCGCCGAGGCCGTTTGAATCTCTTGAAGATCCTCTAACAACTTTTCACCAATTGTAGCTGCGCGTTTTACGAGATCGTGTTTTTTTACGTAGTGGAGTACGGCTAACCCAGCCGCACAGGATAAAGGATTGGCGCTAAACGTATGACCGCTCATAATAAGGTTCGATCCTGCTTGAATTGGCTCAAGCACATGGTCGGCGACAACGGTTGCAGCGAGTGGGGCGTAGCCTGCGGACAACCCTTTGCCTAAAGTGACAATGTCAGGCGTCGCATCCCAATGTTCAATCGCCAGATCCTTCCCTGTCCGTCCCATTCCCGTCATCACTTCATCGCAAATGAATAAAATGTCATGCTGATCGAGCACTTGTTTTAGCGCTTCATAGTACCCTTCCCCCGGTACTAATGCAGTTCCCGCGGCGCCAACAATCGGTTCAGCGATAAAAGCTGCGATCCTGTGAGGTCCGATCTGCTCGATCAGGTGATCAAGCTCTTCCGCATAGTCAACACCAGACATTTCTCTCACTTGTCTGTACGGATACGGGGGAGATAAAAATGGGGGCCGGTCTAGCATTCCTTCAAATCGTTGTCTCCGTTCATAATGACCTGACAATGAAAGCGCTCCTTGTGTAATTCCGTGATAGCTCATCCATCTAGAGAGAATTAACGTTTTCTCAGGACGTCCGCGCTCTTGCCAATATTGAATTGAGATTTTAATTGCTGTTTCGGTTGCTTCTGAGCCACTGTTCACAAAAAAGCTATGATTCAATTGCCCTGGCAGCTGTTCCGCTAATTTCGTTGCGAGCCGCTCTGCCGGTTCATTCGTAAACTGAGAGCGATAGACGAACGATACTTTGCGAGCCTGTTCGTACATCGCCTGGACAACTTCATCCACCCCATGGCCGATCGATGCGGTGACAGCTCCAGAGCAAGCGTCAAGATAGCGCTTTCCATCCATATCATAAAGCGCTGCTCCTTTCCCGTAGGAAACACACGGATAGTTTCGGTTAAGCAGTGGTTTTATTAAATAGCTTTCATCCTTTGCCATCACGTTCCCCCCTTTCACCTATTCTCATTCTATTCGCCGAAAAGAAGCGTCATGCTAGGAAGGAGAAGGCATCCATTAAGAACGAACGCATCGACACTGTCAACTCTTAATGGCAAAAACAACCGTTTTCCTCCTCGTTGATCTTCATAGAAATTAAGCTTTCTTAAAGCGCAAAAAAACCCGGCAGATGCCGAGTTTTTACGTTATTTATATGCTTTGCCTTTCGTTAAATGGCACGGGACGCCATAGCCAATCGCTCCAGGCTTTCGCATTTTTTCCATATAAGAAATTCCGATGGTACACTGCGTTCTACATCGTTCACACACATCAGATGTTACTACCTTCATGTTATATTTCGTTTTCTCCTCTTTTGATAGCTGTACGAAGTTTCCTTTTTTGTTTGATCCTTTTTTCAAGGCTGCCCCATCCCCTCCATTCAAGATAGGATAGTGTATGTGAATGAGGGGTGGTGGGTGAGTGTTTATCCTTTTTGCAGCAAGGAATCGAGCATCTCGACGAGCTGTACGATTTCCGGTTTTCCGATTTGGGCATCTGCCCCGACACGCTCCCCTTTGTGATAAAGATCTTCTGTAATAAGGGAAGAAAAGATCACGACAGGAAGATTGGATAAAACCGGGTCCGTTTTTACACGTTTCGTTAAGTGGTGTCCATCCATTTGCGGCATTTCAATATCTGAGATCAATAAATCGACGAAGCTTGTCGCTGCTTGTCCGTGTTGCTCCACTAATGTGTGTAAAGCTTCCCATGCGCCTTTTCCATTTTCAAAGAAATGGAGATTAACATAGCCCGCTTCGTTTAATGTATCCTTTAATAGGTTGCGCAATACAGCTGAATCTTCGGCAATGTAAATCTTTTTCTCTGAACGCTCCCGCACGCCGAGCGCGCGAACCTTTTCAATACTAAGCCCTGCCTCTGGATTGATGTCTACCACAATTTTTTCAAAATCTAATAAGAGCGCCATCTGACTTTCAAGCTTGACGATTCCGATTGTATGCGCGTGCCCGCTATGGAAAAGCTGGCTCGGCTTTTCAATTTGCTCCCAAGAAATTCGATGAATCCGCGATACTTCGTGGACATGAAACGCTACTTTTAACCGATTGAGTTCGGCAATAATGAACTTATCTTGTTGCGGATTCGAAGATGGCGGCAAGTTCAACACTTGGGCTAAATTAATAACAGGGATGACTTCCTGTCTTAACCGAATAACACCTTCAATATGAGGATGACTGTTTGGCGTTTCGGTCATTGGCAATGGGTTGATTATTTCCCTAACCTTTAACACATTGATGCCAAACAAACCACCTGCAATCGAAAACATAATGATTTCTAATTCATTCGTCCCACTCTCTAGTAAAATGTTAGATGTATGATCGCTCATGTACGATTCTCCATTCTTAAGACATTGTTACTATTAAGTGTACTGGATAACCGCCAAATTAACAACTATCATATCAATACTTTAATCCTATTTCTCTAATTTCTTTGCCTCAACTTCTTCTTCCTTAGCGAAGATCAAGGTGAACGTCGTTCCTTTTCCTTTCTCACTGTCAACGAAAATGGTTCCACCCATTTGCTCAACTAATTGCTTTGTAATTGCTAGCCCGAGTCCTGTCCCGCCATATTTCGAGTTACGCGAGCGATCCGCACGATAAAACCGATCCCAGATATATGGTAATTTGTCACTATCGATCCCTTCTCCATTGTCCGAAACGGAAATGACGTTTTTCCCATCTTCAGCGTAAAGGATAAGATTAATGGTTCCATTCGAAGGTGTATGACGTATGGCGTTGCTTAACAAGTTTTGCATGACTTGCTCAAGACGACCTGAATCCACAAGGGAGAACAAAGGAGAATGCTCTTTATGAATGGCCAGCGTGACGTTCTTTTTCTTTCCTTCAATGGTTGAGACCCGTACCGAGCGTTCAACGACGGCCTCTAAGTCCGTTTTCGTTAAATGAAACGAAACGTTTCTCTCTTCCAGCTTCATTAACTCGAACAAGTCGCCGACTAACCGCTCCATCCTTATTGCTTCTTCATGAATGATCATTGCTTGATCCTTCTCATCTTCCGTTAAACCCTCTCGCTTTTTCAATAAAGCAGCGTACGCCTTAATGTACGTAAGAGGGGTTCTCAACTCATGGGAGATGTTTGAAATCAGCTCATTCCGTGATTCTGTTAGTTGTTTTAGCCGACTCGCCATCTCATTAATGCTGCCCATGAGATCTCCGATTTCATCGCTACCGTGAACAGGAAGTCTTGTATCAAATGCGCCTTTTGCTATCTTTTTCGTCGCTTTCTGTACAGTTTTGATCGGCGCGGTTACCTTTCGAATAAGCCCATAAAGTAACGCCCCAGACAATAGCAAAGTCAAAGCTCCCATCATCGCTGTAAGCATGACGAGATTGGTCCGAGTGTGCTCAAACAACCCTGTATCATGGTCTAAGAACAAATAACCGGCAACGTGCCCGCCTTGGTGAACAGGAACGGTAGCCCATACGTGAGGGATGTGCTCTTCCATCACATGAACGAGCTCAAGCGTTACTTGGTCATTCAAGTCATTTGATTGAATCCAATCGACATATCGCTTAATCCAACGCTGATCATGCGTATTCCCAGCCATCATCGGTTCAAACTGTTCATTTAAAATCAGGAAGACATTGTCCTCCTGACGTTGCTCCATCCAAAAGACGTGCTCCTGCGTGTTGGCAGTCCAAGATTGTTCAAGGATCTCACGATGCGCCAGCAACCTTGATGTGATATCCTTTTCAAGCTGCTCATAGTAAAACTGTTTAGATAGTACATAAAATGACAAGCTCATGGCCGCGATAACGACCAATAAAAATCCACCGACGACCACCGTAAATCTAGTCGCAACGTTCATTGATTTATCCCCTCATGTTCCACATACTTATAGCCAACGCCCCATACTGTTTGGATCATAGTACTATCAGCTCCGACTTTTTCAAGCTTGTCACGGATGTTTTTAATATGGGCATCCACATTTCGATCATAGATTTCCACTTGGCGATCCCATGCCAAATCTAGAAGTTGTTCTCTTGTATATGTTCGTCCAGGGTTACTGAGTAATCTGTGCAATACCCGGTATTCGGTCTTTGTTAAACCGAGTGACTGACCAGCAAAGGAAATGTCGTGTGCTTTTTCATTAACCTTGAGCTGTTTTTCCTCACCCTTTCTTGATGCAAGCCCACCTTTACGTCTTAACACCGATAAGATCCGCGCGTTTAATTCATCGGGCTCGAACGGTTTGACGATATAATCGTCGGCTCCTTCATTTAGTCCACGAACGATATGCTCCGTTTCCCCTAGTGCGGTTAACATAATAATGGCAACATCCTCCTGTAAATGACGAAGCTGTGCGATGAGCGAAAAACCATCAACATCTGGAAGCATAATATCGAGCAGCACAAGGTCAAATGGCTCCGCTTTCAAGCGATCCATTGCGGCTAAGCCGGTTGCAGCCGTCTGTACAAGATAGCCTGCTTCTGATACACAAACCGTAATTAACACTTGCATCTTTTTCTCATCATCAACAACTAACACTCGCCTTTCCATGTCCATCTCCCCTTTAAATGAAAGAAAACATTGCTTGTCCTAGCATAAGACAAGCAATGCGTTTGATCAATGGTGATGTCCTTCATCTGATTGATGGGCAGATACAATTTCTAGCCTTTCGTCAATCACACCTTGCACTTGATAGGAAACCCGGTCCACATCACCAATGATATAGCCGTGATTGTAAGGACCTTCTGTCGGATCATCTGCAAATACCGGCTTCAACTTCGCTAAATATTCGTACACTGGCTGAGTTAACTCACCGTCATCGAGCCAAATTAGCGGGCTGTGTTTTCCTAAATGAGCGAGTGGAGCAGCGGCAATGGCTAGCTCAGCATCGTTTGTCGATGAAAAAACGAGTCCATGTCCAGGAGATGTAATATCCCAGCCGAAGTCGGTCGCTTCATCCTTATATGATGAGAAAGCAATCGCTTGTTCGACAGGGGTATCCCCTTCAATCCGTTTGACTTCTCCGTATGCTTCAAGTTCTGATGCCACGTTTTCTGAAATGATCGCTTCAGGTCCAAGCAAATAAATGATCGCCTCCCCACCTCGCGCTTCGAGTGCCTCTACGGTTTCTTTCGGAATCGCACCGTCTTCAACGAATAGAAGTGACTCATTCATATGGGCAATCCAATAAGCAGCAGGAATCGTAAAGCCCTTTGCATCTTCATCCAGCGAACCGACAAGCACTGCTTGCGGTACATCGCCAATCGTTTCAATAAATGATTCTTCAATCAGCTTCCCATACTCTGGAGCTGAATCTGCCGTAATTTGGGCAATCGTATAAGCGGATAATTTGTCTAACTCAGCTTGCGGCAAATCCCCAATGACCAAAATCTCTGTGCCTTGATCATTCCCGAGGGGATCGAGACGGGCAATCTCTTGAATCACCTCGTCCGAAATCGTCCCATCGTAATAAAGCATCGGTCCGTTATTCGGATGATGAACGAGGGTCAACGAGGCAAGAGATGCTCGCCAATCTGTTACGGAAGCCAAAATAACCGTATTCGGTTGATTTTGCTCATGTGTTGCTGGCCAGCCCATTTGTGAAAGTTGAATCGCAAACGAAATGGGATCATTTTCTGCTAGCCTTGTCATATTTTTAGTTTGTAACGTCTGGAGATGGTTGCTCGCTTCTTCCCGTAAAGCGTGTGGCGGGGTCACCGCCTCTTCCTCCAGCATACGACGATCAACCTGCTCCTCGGTTGCTTCCTCCTGTTTTTCTTCCACTGCGTCATGATCCTCATGGGGAGAATCTGAACTTGGACTACAAGCAGCGATGATCGCAAGGAGTAGCATGCCCGCCACCATCGGTTTCCAACTTCTCATATGTACGCCTCCTTTCTTCTTTAAGCTAACGGAAAAATTTAAAGAAAATATGAAGAAACGTACGTACCTTAATTTTTTAACGATCGTACCATTCCTTTACTTTTTCAAGATCCTCGATTAATTGCTTCAATTCCTCTTCATTAAGTTTTATTGGCATTTGATCATACAATGTAAGAATTTGTCCACCCGTATCAAACTGATGTGCCGTTAAATAGTGGTACAAAGAAAGAAGTTGCCCTTCTTTGAGCGTTGACTCTGCTTGAAAGTGCTTAATTTTTTGTAAGGTAAATTCGTTGCGGTTTTGATCAAATTCACCGGAAAGGATATTTCCTTCAAGCTTCATGTATTATCACCCTTTATGTTCCGTCTTGCTAATAGGGTGTCAACATTTTCTTTTCTTATCATGACCAACCGGGTTATGTTTACAATTCGCTAAAATATTTCCCATTTTTCTCTGTTTTATATGCTAAACTTTAGGAGGAAAAAGTTGAAAATTTCAGAATGATTGGAGAGAATGGTTCATGGAAAATCACTTGCACACGATCATGGAAGATTGGAAACTGTCTGGAACAGCGTTAATAAAAAAAGGGGAGGATATACCGATTATTTCCAGCCACGGTTTTGCTAATCGAGCAGAACGAATACCGAACGAGCACCACACGCGCTTTGGCATTGCTTCAGGCTGCAAACTCTTTACGGCAATCGCGATTTGTCAGCTCGTGGAAGCGGGTAAGCTTTCCTTTGACACACCGCTATCTGACTGGTTAGATGCTCCTTTTCCGAATGTCACAATCCACCACTTGCTCACTCATACATCTGGAGTCCCAGACTATTTTGACGAGGAAATCATAGATGACTTTGAAGGTTTATGGAAAGACGTTCCGATGTATTATCTTCGCCGTTTAAAGGATTTCTTACCATTGTTTCAGCATGCACCGATGAAATTTCCTCCTGGCGACCGGTTTCATTACAATAACGCTGGCTATATTTTATTAGGTTTGGTCGTTGAGAGTGTTATCGGTGTAACGTTTCAAGAATATGTGGAAGCGAATGTTTTCCAGAGGGCAGGAATGCACGAGTCTGGATATTTCGCCTTTGATACTTTGCCGGCTAAAACCGCCCTCGGTTACATTGATTTAGAAGACGGTTCTTGGAAAACGAACCTTTATTCCTTACCGGTCATTGGCGGCTCAGATGGCGGGGCGTATGTCACAGCAGAGGATATGATGAAGCTGTGGCTTGCACTCATGAGGCATAAACTATTAAACGAAACCTACACACAACAGTTGCTCCCCCCCATGTTCATTGTGAGGATAACGACTATTACGGCTACGGTGTATGGATCAAGCAACAGGATGGAGCAATCAGCAAATATCATGTTATGGGCTATGACCCTGGTGTTTGTTTTCACTCAGCCTTCTATCCAACCTCAAACGGAATTGTCGTCGTCTGCGCAAACCAATCGTCTGGAGCCTACGATGTGATGGCAACGATTGAAGCCCTATTTTCAGAAGCATAAAACTAGTTCACCGTAACGGTGTTTGGTTCTGAACAGCACTCATTAGGGAAAAGTTAGTTGAGGCGAGTTCACTTTCAGAATAATAGCGAACGGGCATCCCTTTAGAGGTAGCGAACTCTCTTTTCTCGTACTGCGACCAATATAACCGTCCACCTCAAGGACGAAAATTTCGTCTGACATCTCTATTTTTCGCTTGAATGTTTTCAAACATCTGTACTTGTTCTTCCGTCATTTCAATCCCTTCTCTTTGCTCAAAAAAACCGACGCTTAACACAACATGTCCTTTTAGCGTCAAATAAGCATTGACTTGTTCAAACTCTGTCTTGAACTTCGTAGAACCACATAATGTTATCACCTTCATCGTATCATTCCTTTCTCCTGTTATCTCGCTATTGTACAACAGAGAGAAAGTATTTGAATATGGGAGTAAAGACTCCTTACAATCGATTCTCATAAAAGGAAACGAAGAAGACACACCAACACAAAATCGGGTGACCTGTATCTCAAACAGTTCACCCGATTTTATGCTCCAAGGTGCTTTTGAGGCCAGCCCCTGAGTTATATATGAACGGTAATATCCCCTTCTTCACGAAGCTTCTCAAAAAGAACTTCCAATTGCTCTTGTTCTTTTTCTGCGATCAATCGCTGTTCAATATTACTTTGCAGCTCTTCGAAAGTGGGCAGTTCATCTTCCTCATAATACTGCTTTTCTTCTTCATAACGAGCTTGGATTTCTTCTTCGGTCACGTTAATCGCTTCGGTTTCCTCTTCGACGTATTTTTGTTGGCGGACGTAATGCTCAATTTCCTCTCGTAGCTCATCCATGGAGGAGCCACCTTCTTCTAGGGCTCCCATTAATTCTTCTTCCGAGGAGAATTGTGCCACGATAAACGCCAACTCTTCGTCAATTTCCTCTTCGGACACTTCAATCTCTTTTTCAGTTGCGGCTTGCTGAAGCAATTGTTCGTTTATTAGTTGCTCAATCGTCTGCTCTTCAATGAGCGAGATCATTTGCTCCCCTTCTTCTCCTTCAAGCGAAATACCGTATTGAGCCATGGTCATTATTTGCTGCTCAAGGACCATTACATAGGTTTCTTTGTCAATCGATTCCCCATTTACGGTTGCGACAGGATCAGGAAGATTGTTAATGTCAATAATCTCTTCAATCGAGGGAATTTCACCATTCGCTTCTCCATCTATGTTCGTCTCTGCATTTTCTTGTTCTTGACCGTTACAAGCCATTAGGCCAATTGAAAGTGCAAACACTCCAACGATCAATCCTACCTTTTTAACCAATGACGACTCTCCTTTCGTTGATCAAGCCTGTCGCCATTGTAACATACAAGGAATTGAAGTCTAAAACTTCCCTCTTCTGATGCCGGCTCTCAAGGCAAAAATGTAAAAAACAATCAAAGCAAAAACCTTTTAATAACAGGCACAAAACAAAGTAGCACGCCAATTTTAAAAAATGATGTAAGAAAAGCGCAAGGCTTATTTTCCCCTGATCACATAGGCTTGACCCAATACCTTCCTGATTCTACGATAACGTCCAGCGGACAGCCAAAGGCAGCGGTGATCGTTTCTTTTGTGAGCACCTCATCTTTTCGCCCTTGCGCAACTACACGCCCATCTTTAAGCATGAGCACATGGGTGATAAACGGTTGAATTTCTTCTGGATAATGCGTGACATAGAGAAAGGTCGGGGCTCCTTTCGTCGTTGCTACTGATTCAAGCGTCTGAAGCAACTGTTCACGAGCAATAAGATCAAGACCCGTTGTCGGCTCATCTAGAATAAACAACTCAGGTTTTGCTACCCATGCCCTCGCTAGGAACGCCCGTTTCCTCTCTCCTTGCGAGAGGGTTAAAAAGCGCTCATCCGTTAGATGGGTAAGGCCAAACGTTTCGATGGCCGCCTCCGCTTTCGCTACATCAGCTTCCCCTAACGGTTCATAAACACCGACTGTACCGTGAAGCCCGCTCAGCACAATCTCGAGCACAGTATCTTGACCTTTCGTATGGAATCGATCATCTAATGACATGCTCACCCAGCCAATTCGTTTTCGAACTTCTTGAATCGGCACTTGGCCATAGCGATTTCCTAGTACGGCTACATGTCCCTCAGTTGGCCATTCATAGCCTGTGATTATTTTCAATAATGACGTTTTTCCAGAGCCATTCAAGCCAACGATTGCCCAATGCTCCCCTTGCTCCACTTGCCAGGAAATTTGCTGTAAAATCGGCTTTTTCGCTTTCCGTAGTGTGACCTGTTCGACCTGTAAAATGTCTGCCACGTCCATCACCTCATACATACGAAATCGGTGTTGCTTTCAAAAAATTGTCCCATGCAAATCCACGAACTAGCTCTTCATCGTACCGCTTCAATAATTCGTCCATGAACCATTGAAATCTCCCTGCATGTTCCAAACCATCCACAAAGCAAGGGATACCATCAAAATCGGAGCCAAAGCCGACATGCTTTTGCCCCCCGAGGGAACAAATATGCTCAATATGCTTCATGACATCATCGATTGAAGCATCATCGGTCCCCGTCAAAAAATGAGGGTGAAACACGATGCCTATAAAACCACCCGCCTCAATTAAGGCCTTTAGTTGAGCGTCGGTTAAATTTCGTCTATGATCACATATCGCTTTTGCGTTGGAATGAGTCGCGACCGGGAACTGTGCATACTCGATCACATCCCAGAAGCCTCGTTCACTTAAATGGGATACGTCCGTCAATACGTGGTGTTCATTGTTTAATGAAACGACGGCTTTCCCCCATTCCGTTAGACCTCCGCCCCTAGGCTCTCCAACACCGTCCGCGCATAGATTCGCCTGATTCCATGTCAGACCTAGAGAACGAACACCGAGGCGATAGAGCGTCTTTAGCTTTGTCGGATCATCACCAAACGGGTCCGCACCTTCCAATGTTAAAATCGCTCCTATCTGGTCATCATCAAGGGTCAGCAAATCGTCCCAACGTTCAATAAACGTAAACTGAGGATGCTTTTTTAAAATCTTTTCGTGAAAGAGCTCCGCTTGTTGTAAGGCGACTTGGAACTTTTGATCAAAGGGAATGTCGGGTTCGACGAAGATCGCAAAGCATTGTGCCCTTACCCCACCTTCCATTAAACGGACAGCATTGGCTTCAATTGCTGGATCATCTGTATATTCCTTCGCAGGGTCTTCCCACAGCTTGAGTAAAGCATCACAATGGGCATCGAAAATACGCAACCATTTCCTCTCCTTTCTCTCGAATGTGCTTTCACTTTCACCGACATTGAACCATATATATAGAGTAACGAACATAGGTAAAGGAGGCTATTCATATGAGTCGCGAGGAGAGCGGTAAAAGCAAGCTCCCTAACGTATATCAAGATTTTTTACGTTCCATCGATGATTTTTTTTCTAAATCGTTTCAACATCTCCATGATAATGGGATGTTCGCTCCTTCCATTCCGATTCGCCAATACGAGAAAGGAGAGCAGTTTATCATTGAAGCCGAACTTCCAGGCGTATCCAAAAACCAAATTCAGCTAGACGTTTTCCCCCAATATGTACGTATTCGCATTCATGAAGAAGAAGTACTTGAAATGCGGGAAGATGAAAAAGGAATCTACTCAAAATCCATCTCAAGTCAAGCGAGAGAACGAGTGATTCCTTTCCCATACCCCGTGCAAGAAGGTGATATCAAAGCGAGATTACGAAACGGCTTATTGACGATCGCGATTCCGAACCATCGGAAACGTATCAACATTGAATAATTGGAGCGAAAGGAGGCGTTGACATGTACAACCTGCATCCTCGTCAAACATGGTCTCAAGGTGCCTATTACCAACAGCCTTTTCAGCATTCGACTTGGCCAAATCATCCCCAACCAACTAGCTCTGGATGGGGACAAATGTATACGAGCACAGGCCCTAGCTTCCCACCGCCTTTTTACCCAAATTACTTTTCTCAGCAAAAGCCTAAAGCTTCCCCATGGAAAGCGGCTTTTACGAATCAGGATGGCACCTTTGACATTAATAAAACGTTTCAAACCGTGGACCAAGTGGTGAAAACTGTTAATCAAGTGACACCCCTTGTGAAGTCTGTCGGTTCGATCTTTATTAAATAAACCAGCCTTTACATCGTGCGAATCGATTGTCCGTAGGCTAATGTTTGATTTCGATTGATCAGCTTGAATCCTTGAGAAGGAACAAAATCTACTTTGACTTCCTCGCCAATCTCTTCGGCTGCCTTCTCATCATATATCCACGTCATTCCATGAAACGACTGGACGTGGTCGTCTTGATTTACGTGATCGTACGCTAAATAAAACTCAATCATCGTGCTGCATTCGTACGTATCTCTTGCCACAATTCGAATCGCACGATCGCCAAGCTCCAGTTTATCCAGCTGGCTTTTTGCAGATTCTGTTACTATGATTTTCACAAATATCCTCCATTCATCGTTATGTAACAGAAAAGGAGTCCTAGAGACTCTTTTTCTGCTCATCATAGACAAGTGCGAACGAACTTAAGAGTTGGATTCAGACTCCGTTTGAAATTGGCGTACGGATTGGTTCAATTCATGGCTTGCTTCTTGAAGCTGTTCGGCTGCTTCTGTAATCCGCTGAAGGGCTGTAACCTGCTCGTCTGTTGACGCGTTTACTTCCTCGGATGTCGCCGCGGCTTGCTCTGCCACTTCCACTACTGCCTCGATACGTTTGACAAACTGGCTGTTTTGCTCAGCAAGTGTACCGAAATCCTCTTGGACACTAGCAAGTGTTTCGTTCATTTGCTTAATGAGGCTTGCCATGTGAAGGAACGTATTCTCTGTTTCATCGACTGAATCCGACTGTTCAGAAAGAATGCTTCGCGCTTGCTTCATGTCCACGATGACCTGCTTCGAGCGATTGACGATTCCCGTGATCGTATCACCTACACGAACGGTTTCATGTGACGATTGTTCTGCAAGTCGGCGAACCTCATTCGCTACGACTGCAAACCCCTTGCCGTGCTCCCCTGCTCGCGCCGCCTCAATACTTGCGTTTAAAGCAAGGAGATTCGTTTGCTCCGACAAATGGTTGATCGTGTGGATCACTTCGTTGATTTCCATAATATGATCGGATAATTTAAGCAATCCGTCTTCCATCTGATCAAACACTGTGTTCGCTTCCAATGTCTTCGTTTTTAGATGCTGAACTTTCTCTGAGCCTGATTGTCCAGCCAAACGTGTTTCATTGGAAAGGCTGCCGACCTCTGTCATGGATAAGCTCATTTGCTCCATTTGCCGTGCCAATTGGTCAATTTGACGCTTAGCTTCATCCAAATGCTCCACCTGCGTTGTTGAACCTATGGCCACATCGCGGACAGCCAAAGCAATTTCTTCGCTTGAGGCAATTGTCTCTTCCGAAATGGCCGTCAAGTGATCAGCTGCTTCTTGGACGTGGGCGGTAGAGCCTTTGACAGTCGTAATGATCCCTCTTAATTGTACGAGCATTTCTTTAAAACTTTCTGTTAATTGCCCTACTTCATCGTTTCCTGCAGCTCTTACGTCAACGGTAAGGTCACCGGACGCCACCGTTCCGACGTGTGTTCCTAGCCGGCTAATTGGCTTTGTAATCGAACGAGCTACCAATATGACAATCATCATTCCGACGATTAAAGCGATAACGGACACAAGGATAATCCCATTTCGCACGGTATTTACATCTTTTAGCATGTTATCCCGCTCAAATTCCATTCCAACGATCCAACCGGTTAACGGTACGGTTTGGAAAAATAAAATCGTTGATTCACCATCTGTTCGTCCATTTTCCGAATCTGAGGTTGCCTGTATCACTTGCCCATACAGCTCATCCTCAGTCACCGTTTCTCCAAGTAGCGTCGGATGAACAATTGCAGTACCTTCACGATCAAAAAGGAAGATCGCTCCATCGTAATTCATCTCGATACTTCCGAGAATATCAGAAAAATCATTTAATGTCATATCAATCCCAGCAACCCCTTGAGCCTGTCCACGTTCATCCAAAATCGCCTTCGCGACAGTCATGACGATTTCTCCGTCCTCTATGCTCACATACGGACTAGTCCAAACAACCTCCGTAGGGGACGCCATCGCCAGTTCATACCACGGACGAGTCGTCGGATCAAAATCATCCGGCAAATCAACAGTAGGAACGGTCTCAATTGTTCGCCCTTCTGTTGCTACATAACTCAACTGAATGTTCGGATGTAGTTGTCCGTATCCGGCTAATTGACCAAGTACCTCTCCACTTACGTCTGATGAACCAGCGTCGATTTGCTCATTGACATAGGTTAATGTACGCGGATCATTTGCAAGCAATTGCAATTGATGAACATGCTCTTGTATGTATCGTTCCGTATACCGGCTCACCTCCTGTAAGACGGTTACCGCTTCATTTTCTACTTGCCTCTCAATGGAGCGTGACATTTGCATGTACGTAATAAGTGACACCGCCATTAGGACCATTAGTAGCGTCATTGAAAATAAGACTGTTAGTTTCTTTTGAATCGATTGCTTAAACAAAAGGTAATCTCCTCTCTAAGTTGTCATTTTTCTTGATCGTCAAAGACACAATCATCCTACCTAGGACAATTGGTCCTCCACCGTCATATTGTACCTAATTACCTATGAAATTTCTATCATTGTTTGAAATTTCTCTGAAATCAAAAGATTTCTTTTGTTAAGCAAAGGCTTTCATGACTGCTTTATCCATTTTCTAGTAAATTCCAAGCGTTACATTCACCTGTTGCAACTGGCTCCGCTCCTCTACCGATGAGTCTGATTGATACCTACTGTACGCAGCTCCTGTCTCACAGAGGCGATGCCTTCCTGTTATCATTTGAACGAAACGGCGGTCTGCATGAGAGAATCGACGATGATCGCATGTTAATAATAATCCTCCCCTTTATTTAACTGAATTTTCAGAAAAAAGCCATCTATACATGAGTATACAACGATAAGAAAAAAGCAGCCACTTCAAAGCGAAGGACTGCTATTTTTCAGCTATGGCAGGGAGGGGATGGAACGATTTTTTATAGACGAAATGATAGACGGTCATACCTAACGCTCCAATGAAAGCTGAAAGAGCAAGATAGGAATAGAGTGTCGGGATACTGAATGCTTGAATCATCCAACCGCCGAATAACGAGCCAAAAATTCCAGAGAGCCCAAAGGTTGTCGAGATAAACAGCACATGCCCTGTCGCTTGTAAATGCTTCGGAATCAAATGGCTTACAAAGGCAAAGGCCGCCACGTAAAACACCCCAAAGGTCATGCCATGTAACGTTTGTAACGGCAAAAGCAGCCACGGTACAGCGACCATGCTCACGAGCCACCAACGGACTCCGTAGAAAACAGCTGCAAAAATGACAAATCCGATCGGGGAAAATTTTCGAAACCATAAAGTACTCGTGGCAAGAACAGCCGCTTCGGTAGCAACCCCGATAAACCATGCCCAGCCTATGTATGATTCAGGCCCGCCTAATTCGACAATATAGATGCTGAGAAAGATATCATTGGTCCGGTGGGTAACCGTAATAAACACGATACATACTAAGAAAAAGAAAATTTTCGGATCAATCGCAAGCTTCAAAGCACTTAATAAGGTGACTGGCTTTGTTGTATCTGAAAAATCCTCCAAGCCAAACGATAACCATAGCGAGATAACCGTGACGACAAGCAATGGCACCATAATATATGTCACCCCGATGGCAGCTAAAATATAGCCTACAGCGAGGGACGTAAAACCAAACCCGAGCGAGCCCCACATGCGAATTTTCCCAAAAGAAAGACGCCTGTTGATCGCTGTTTTTTGCGCAAGACTATCACCTAGTGCCGTCGTTGGCGACAAAAACAAAAACAGAACAAACATCATAATAAAATAACCAGCAAAGCTGGCAGCACCCATAAAAGCAAAAATGGCCACGATCATCCCAATTAGGGCAATTTGAAGCATTCGTTTGATCGATTTATATTTATCGCTTAAAAAGCCCCACGTCGGCTGGGCTAAGATCATAGCAAAAGGCCCCACCGCCATAAGCACTCCAATTTCCCCTGCCGTAAGTCCGACAGCTGAAAAATAAACGGGTAAGTAGCTCGTGACAATGGTCATCGACGAATAAGCAAAAAATAAATAGGCCATAAGCCGATAGACCGACTGAACACGTATCATAATTTCTCCTCTTTTCTACTGATAGCCGATCTCGCTTTTTAAATCAAGCCATCTTGTTCAAACAAATATTGGTATGGAATATCTAAATACACATAGAGATTGTCTTTGATTGGGTATGCATACGTACGAATTCGTTCATCCCGTTGAATATCCGAATAAAGATCGGACAAAATGCCTCTCTTTTCATAGTTCATCCTTACGATGTTCTCCAGAAAATAGGGACGCCAGCTCCAGTTTTTATACCGACCTTCTCCCCGTAGCTTCCATTCACCGTTTTCATCTTTTTCGGCATTGGAGGATTGCTGGAATCCATCTCCATCCGTAATGTACACTCGAAAGGCAAACTCATCACAATCTTGAGCAATCGCCAGCACCATCTCATCATACGAGGTCATATGTTCAATTCGTTTTAACGTTATCCTTAACTGTTGATTCGCTTTCTCCGTTAACTGAAGCTGGGCCTCCATTTTTTTTCGCTCGTAAACAATGAAATGATGAAAGTCCTTTTGTAGTTTCTCTTTGCACAGCTCTCGGTCGACGAATGTCTCTCTTGGTGGCGCTAAATACAAGCCTTGATAGTAACGCCCACCGTTACGCCACGCATAGTTTAGTTGATTAAACTGCGAGATTCCCTCAAACAGCAAAGTGGCTCCAATTTTTCGCGTAAGCATGGATAATGAATGATGCACTTCCTGATACATTTGCGAAAAAGCCTCTTCATGAAACCGTTCTAAGTTAACCTTTACGATATTCGGCTTTAATAGAGCGAGCCGATCTAAGTTCGCTTCAGACAAACCGACATCATCGATACTCATTCGAATTCCTAAGCTTTGAAAATACATAAACACATGTTTTAAATCGTCTAGGTGGCCGTCGAGTTGCTCCTCTTTAATTCCGATGATCACTTTCGTCAAATCTAGGCCTTGCTCTTGATAAAATTCGAGTCTTTTTAATACGTTTTCCCCGTTTGTTTTAGCCAGCAGCACTCCATTATATTTCAAACAAAGAATGAGCTGATCATCACCAGCTAAATAATGCTCCAAGGCTAGCGTCTGTACATGATCTTCTAGCTCTAGCCTATACTCGTCTGGGATGGAAGTGTCATGAAAAAACCAGCCAAGGCTTTCCTCTCCCTCACTTCCCTCATAACGGGCCAACACATCATAAGCGACAACCATTTGGTTATCTGCACTAACGATTGGTTGATAGTAAGGCAACACTTTCGATTTGTTCATCAACACGTCTAACGGGTCCATCGATGCATACACCTCCTGCGCAAACGAAACAAAAATCAAACGCTAGGAAACACAGTTGTTTCTACTAGTGTTTGACATGATGACCTAGCAATCAGCGCTCATATTCCATTCTTATTTATTATAGCATAGCACCTTTAAGAACACCGTTCTTTTGCTCTCCGTAAGAAAACGAAACAAGCGACCTTGGCGGCCTTACTCTCGATTCTGTGAAATGGTCGGACGATCAAGTGAAAATGTCTCACCATATTTACCGTATTCATTTCCTGCCAACCGGCTAACAGGCCGTAACGCTTCTGTATCAATTCCACCGTCTTGAAATAGGTCATCTGCTACTTCATAATGGACGACCCGACCAATCAAAAAATCAGCAGCAGGTTCGCCGCCTTTCCCGCCGATCGGGATAACATTCTCCACTTTACATTCGAGACGAATACGACTCTCTGCTAAAGAGGGGACGCTCACGACCTCACTAGGGACTTCTGTTAATCCTGCATATTCAACCTCGCTTTCCTCCGGAGGAAGAGGAATCGAACTCACATTCACCGCTTCAACGTTCTGTTCATCGACGACATGCACGACAAATTCACCTATTTCTTGGCCATTTCGCGCTGTGTCTTTTGGTGTCCCATCTGGCTTACGACCCACTGAAATGCCAATGAGGGGCGGTTCGGCGGTCAATACATTATAAAAGCTAAATGGCGCAGCGTTTACGACTCCCGCTTTACTTTTCGTCGTCACGAACGCAATTGGCCGAGGTAGAACAGCACCAATGAGCAATCGATAATTTTCTTTTCTGCTTAACGAGTCAGGATTTAACTTCATCAACATCACCTCGCTTTCATGCTATCAAATCATGAGAAAAAAGAAAACTGGCGACGTTTGCGAATAAATCGATCGATCGCCTTCATGATCTCTTTCGGTCGTTCCTCGGGTAAAAGGTGACCTGTGTTTTTATAGACGATCAACGATGCGTTTGGCAAATCACTTGCTAACCGCTGACCAATTTTTACAGGTATGACGCGATCTTGCTCCCCCCATAACAGTAGAACGGGATGATGAATTTTACGTAACTCTTCCTTTGGCAAATCACCTTCCCGTTGGCGCATTAAACAGAGGAGCGCATCATAAAACGTCTCATCAGCTAACGGCAACCGGTACATTTCCACCGCTTCATTGTTCACAATCCCCTTATTATAAACGACTTGCTGCAATGCTTTCGTTACATCTTGCCTTTGGACGTACCATTTGACCATTTGACGCAAGAATGGGATATAAGACAAAAAATAAAATGGGCGCTTCACTCGCTGCAAATACCCTGAACTTGATAACAAAACGAGCCGCTTCACTAGATGGGGCTTCCATTTCGCTACATAAAGAGCCACCTGTCCTCCCATCGAATGACCAACAAACGTCACCTTCGAAACATTGAGCTTTCTCATTAGAGCCACCATAAGCTCTGCATAGCATTGAAATGAGTAGGTAAACGTGCGCCCTTTCCCACTACGTCCAAAGCCAGGTAAGTCAACAGAGATTACCCTTCCCCGTTTCGCTAATAACGGCATAAGCTTTCGATAACTGTAAGTAGAAGAGACAAAACCGTGAATCAAAAAAAAGGTTTCTGTCGATTGATTTGATGGAATTTCTGCTACATAGACTTCCGTCCCGTTCACGTAATAGGTTGTTTCCGTCATTAGTCCGCGTCTGCCCATTTGCCTTCTCCTTTACAATCGAACGATCCTGCATCCTATCCTGTATTCTTAATGTCTACGTTCTGAAAAATTCCATTCATGAAAATAGCATCTTTTTTCAAATTATGGAAGAGAGCGCATTTAAAAAAACGAACGGGAGATTCCGCTCGTCATCTGGATAAATCGTAAGGGGTTTCTTGATATACGTAGTAGTTTAGCCAGTTGGAAAACAGCAAGTATGAATGGGCTCTCCAGCGCAGTAATGGCTTTCTAGTGGCATCGTCATTTGGAAAATAGTTTTCCGGCACTTGAATGTTCAACCCACGCGCCCGATCTCGCTCATACTCTTGCTGCAACGTACAGGCATCATATTCCGAATGACCTGTGACAAAGATCTGTTTTCCATCCTTCGAAGCCACAATATATACGCCTGCCTGCTCTGATTCGCTTAAAATTTCAAGGTCGGGATGGGCTTCGATCTGCGCTTTGTTAATATCGGTATGCCGGGAATGGGGAACGTAAAATTCATCGTCAAATCCTCTTAACAATTTCACGTTCGGTACATTTATTTTATGTGGATATACCCCAAATTGTTTTTCTGGTAATGGAACCTTTTCAACGCCATAATGATAGAAGAGGCCAGCCTGTGCACCCCAACAAATGTGAAGCGTTGACGTGACATTCGTCTTGCTCCATTCCATGATTTGCTTTAATTCATTCCAGTAATCCACTTCATCATATGGGAGTGTTTCAATTGGAGCACCCGTTATGATCATTCCATCAAACTTCTTCTGTTTGACCTCGTCAATCGTCTGATAAAAAGTTTGTAAATGATCATAGGATGTATTTTTGGAAATATGGGTATCTGTATACATAAATGAAACTTCCACTTGCAATGGTGTATTTCCTAAAAGACGCAGCAGTTGTGTTTCCGTTGTTTGTTTAATCGGCATTAAATTTAAAATGACGATCTTCAGCGGCCTGATATCTTGTGAATACGCACGACTTTCAGCCATCACGAAGATGTTTTCTTTTGTTAAAATTTCTTTCGCTGGAAGGTTGTCTGGGATTTTAATTGGCATGATGTTCTCCTACTCCTTTACGTTTATCTTTTTTTGTATGTATATATAGTACCCTTCCCTTTTAACTAATAAAATTACCATGAAATAAGAAAATTCGCAATGATCAAACGGAGGTATTTTCATGAAAGTGCAAATCGAATGGATCTATAAACACCCGAATCGTTCAATCACCCATCCATTTACAAGCGGGGACATGAGCCTTACAGAAGCACTCCAAGTCGCTGACGATCTGGAGCGAACGGGGCGAGTAAAATCGTTAACGTTCCGAGATCATAAAGGGGTGACCTGGTCAAAGAAAGAGCTACTCCGTTTAACAGAAGAAAAGTCGACCACCGCTCATAACATTCGTTGTTACTGTGATGGTGGTTATGATCGTGAGACCGGCTTGGCCGGCATTGGGATTGTCATTTATTATACACAAAATGGAAAAGAATTTCGGATCCGGGAAAATCAAGTGCTACAGCAGATCCAAGACAACAATGAAGCAGAGTACGCTGCACTTCTTGCTCTCTTCCAGCGCCTTCAAGCGTTAGACGTTCGTCACGAGGATGTCACCATCTACCTTGATTCATTAGTCGTGCAAAAACAAGCATCTGAGGAATGGCCTGTGTATGAAATGCATTATCATACATGGCTTGACCGGATGGAGCAAATCATTTCATCCCTCCATTTGACTGTTCGCTATGAGCTCATTTCAAGGGAGAATAATCAAGAGGCCGATCGATTGGCGACGCAAGCGTTAGAAGGGACCATGGTGAATAGCCATGCGCAAAAAGAAGGCCAGCATTATAAATGATGACCTTTTATCGATTAGAAATTTCGTTGCCTATTTAATCGAATAGGAAAAACTGCGCTTCCCGCCAAATCATCCTATAGCGAAAGCCCGTGTTTCCTATCCTTTAGCCCTTTATAGTAAATTGACTTTAAGTGACAAAAGACGAGGAGCGATTACGCCCTCGTCTTTTTACGTTCCAAATCGTGCAAAAGTTCATAGGTCAATTGATCAGGTATTCTCGTCGTTCCAAGAGGGGCTGCCGTCCGGCCATATGATTCATGATGGAAATCCGAACCTCCTGTACGTAGCAGCCTTCTCCCCGTTTCCGCTTCCATCCTCTTACATAGCTGTTCATAGTGTGCGACTACTTCGCGAGAATGATCCCTGTGATACACTTCGATTCCGTCTAATCCATACTCTCTCACCCAGCCGATCAACTGATCATCCAAATCGTAATAGCCAGGATGAGCTACTATGGCCACACCGCCTGCTTGGTGGATCCATGCAATCGCCTGTTCGACGGAAATGTATTCTTGCCTTTTAACATAGCAAGGTCGTCCCTCTGCTAAATAGTGCTCGAACGCCTCCTGAACTGAACGGACATAGCCTTTGTCCATCAACGCTTTAGCCACATGTGGGCGACCGATCGCCCCTCCATCCGCGTAACGAAGGACGGCGTCTTGTTCAAGGGGGACGCCGGCCGCTTTTAGCTTCAGTAAGATCTGTTCTAATCGTTGTTTTCGAATGTCCTGCTGCCGATCCAGCCTTCGCTTTAACGTATCGTTTTTCCAATCGATCCCATAACCTAGCATGTGAACACTCTGACCCGACGACTTCGTTGATAGTTCAATTCCGGGAATCAAGGTTAAGCCAAGCCTGTGAGCTGTCTGCTTGGCTTCTTCAATCCCATTGACTGTGTCGTGATCGGTTAGCGCAACAAATTTGAGGTTCGCTTGATGGCATTTCTCCATTAGTTTCGTAGGCGAATATCCCCCGTCGGAGGCGGTCGAATGCATGTGCAGGTCGCTGTTTCTGGAAAGGCTCATCTTCCATCTCCTTATGAATCAATCGTAATCTCCCATGATACTTGTCCCGTGCGAAGATGATCTGTGTAAATAAGCTCATAGCTCGTGTCCACAGGTACTTTAAAGGCAATTTCGCCACGATTCTTTCGATCAGGATGAAGCTGTCCACCTAGGATACCCTTTGTTTCAACATTTGACGCATGAGGATGAGCATACCCTTCGGAATCTACGAGCGTAAATTTATACAAAGCGAATTCTTTTACTTCGTTGCTCGTATTTTCAACGGTTAGATCAATGATCACTAGCTGCATATCCTCTTCATCTGCTAGGTCTTCCACTCTCGCTTCATTTAACGAGATTTTTAGATCGTTTACTTCCTCCACATGCGAAGAACTGGCTGAAGCCAAAGCACTGTCTGATCCTTGAACCTCTATCGGTTTATCGGAACGTGTAAAAGAAATCACGCCTACTAGAACAGCAAATAGAATCGCTAAAATGGCAAGCTTTCCTTTCATATCGTCCACTCCTTAACGCTTCTATCTGTCATTGTTTCAACCTGTTTACAAACAGGATCGAACAAGCACTAGTATAACGTTATGAGCGAGCTGTGAGAATCATACCGATTTCCCTATTTCCACCACGAATCAAAAATCGTAACAGGTAACTGCCGCTTATGTTCAGTCGCCAAATATCTTGACTCAATTTTTTTGCGAATGGCATCATGTACTTGTTTTCCTTCTAAATAATCGTCTAGTTGCTCATATGTGAGTCCGAGCGCTTCCTCGTCAGGTAAACCAGGACGATCATCTTCTAAATCAGCGGTCGGGGCCTTTGTATACAAATGGGTCGGGGCACCTAGTTCTTTTAGTAGAGATTTCCCTTGACGTTTCGTTAAACCGAACAAAGGAGCTACGTCGCAAGCACCATCTCCATGCTTTGTAAAAAATCCAGTAATCGCTTCGGCCGCATGATCGGTCCCGATCACGAGGCAGCCGTAATGAGCACCTACATCATATTGAGCTTTCATTCGCTCTCTCGCCTTCGTATTGCCTTTATTAAAATCGCTTAGCACTTCTCCTGTCGCTTGTTCAAACGACTTAGTTGAAGCGTCAACGGCGTCTTTAATGTTGACAGTGATCGAGCGGCTTGGCTTGATGAAGGCAATCGCATCCTGTGCATCGGCCTCATCCTTTTGCACACCGTACGGAAGGCGAACGGCAATGAAAACATATGAAGTGTCCTGCTCCTCTTCATTTAATTCATCGATCGCCATCTGTGCTAACTTTCCTGCAAGCGTTGAATCTTGCCCACCAGACAGTCCGAGAACATATCCTTTTGCACCACTATGTTTTAAATAGTTTTTGAGGAACGTAACCCGCTTTCGGATTTCTTCCTTCGGTTCTACCATCTGGGAAACGTGAAGTTCCTTTATTATTTGCTGTTGCATAATAACCTCCTACACAAACAATCTGTCCATTCTTATCGTAAATGAGCCGCGGTTTTGATTCAATCAGAATCCTTCGGTTTAAGCGAAAACTTTGTCAGATGATCTTCCAAACCTTCCTGTAGCAAAATGTCCACTTGCCGTTTCCCTAGTAAATCAAAGTGCGGGAAATCGACCCGATGATGGATCCATTCTTGTTTCAGTCCATACTGCTGTCCCCAGCATGTCAGCTTTTTGAGATCACGACACGCTACCTTTGTTACGGTATGGCATTCAGGAAAGCGGGAATCTAACCAGTAGTGGGTTAAAAACGCAATTTCCCCTCGGCTCGCTTTTTTCTTCCATTCCAGTAATTGTCGTCGATTAATTCCAAATGCCATCTTCTCCCGCTCCTCCTTTCTATTATGATAGCACGTCTTGCCCTTCTATTCGAAACACTTGGCCTGTCTGCAAACCATTTGATAAACAAAAAAACCGCACCTTTTTGTCGATGCGATTTCTTTGTTTTAGACTTCATCGTCATTGATTCGTGCACTTTGCTCATCTAAAATTTCTGATTCAAAAGCGTCTAAGCTTTGCTTACGCCGGTTGTTTTTTTCTTCTGTCCGCTGGCGCTCTTCAGCGTTCATCTCTTCATGGGCGAGCGCTTCGTTTGCTGCTTCCATCTTCGCCTTCGTATTGCGAACCATTTGTTTCAGCCGCTCAACATTGTTGTTACGATTATCAGGGTTTGCCATGGGTCATCCTCCAATCATTTGCCATTAACCCTAGTATTGCATCGCTGTTTTTGTTTTATTCGCTAGCCGTGATTCGCAAATACGCTTCATGCCACGCGGGAAAGTGTTTACGAATGGCAATAGGTCGGAACGTATCTTTCTTCACACAGACGTGCGTACTTGAGCCTGTTACACATGTCACACCTTCTCCATTGACCACCTCATAGCCATATACCACCCGCAAACCATCATATTGCTCCACCCACGTATGGATCGTCACCGTTTCTCCGTAGTGGACAGGACGCTTATAAGAAGCATGAATATCGGCAACTGGTGATAATACCCCGTCCTTTTCCATATCCGCATAATGAAACCCCATTTCTTTAATGAGTTCACCACGCCCTAATTCAAACCAGATGAAATAATTTGAATGATGTACAACGCCCATTTGATCTGTTTCCGCGTATCGCACGTCAATGGCTGTTTTTGTTACAAACGGCCTTTTCATCTGACGTCGCCTCCCTTCTCTTCTATAAAATCCCTTCCCGTTAATGTCATTAACTGTTCTTCGCTAATGTCTTCTTCTATTTCTGTGATTCGTATCGCTTGCCGTTGGATCGCCCGCTCTAACAGGTCGACAGCAAAGCGGCCATTGCTTGGATGGCCTGATTCAGGAAGAAGTTGTCCAACTTGACGTCTTGCTTCTTCATCCAGATGATAGCCATATTGTTCGCTGTGATAGTCAATCATCGCTTGAAGCTCTGCTTTCGTATAGTCAGCAAACGTGAACACCTTTTTGAACCGACTTTTTAGCCCTGGGTTAGCCGTAAGGAGCTCCTCCATTTCCTTTGGATAGCCGGCCATAATAACGACGAGGTTTTCCCCTTGCTTCGTCATTTCATCGACAAGGGTGTCCACTGCTTCTTTTCCGAAGTCTTGTCCTCCTTTAAACAGGCTGTACGCTTCATCAATAAACAAAACACCCCCGAGGGCATCACGAATCCGCTCCTTCGTTTTTAGCGCCGTCTGCCCGACAAAGCCTGCAACGAGGTCACTTCGGCTAACGATGGAAACATGGCCCCGCTTCAATAACCCAATCTCCTGTAATGCCTCGGCAAACAGCTTAGCCACCGTCGTTTTCCCTGTTCCAGGATTGCCTGAAAAAATCGAGTGAAGCTGAATAGGGATCGTCGTCATTCCTTTGTCTCTCCTCATTTGCTGGACCTTAGCAAACGAAGTCAACTGTTTCAGTTCACGCTTGACGTCAGCCAAGCCGATCAGTTGCTCAAGACGATCGATGGCTCCCTCTTCTTTCTGCTCGTCATCTTCCTGCAAAAAGTCCGCTCTAGTTAGCAAAGCGAAATCCTCCACATGGGCTTGATCTAGCTGAACCTTGGCTCCTTTTTGAAAAATTGCGTTCATTACGATATTTTTTACCGTTCGGCCATTTCCAAATGATTCGTCGACTTGCGCCTCTTCAATCCGTTGCTTTAACGCTAGGCGAGCACCGTCAGTCAACGTAAAATCATTATCAAGAGCCACTTGCTCCCCAATCAGTAGAAGCTCGTCGATCGAGTAATCGGAGAGATGAATTTGGTTTTGCTCAGGGAAACGGCTGCGTAGGCCAGGGTTGGAACGGAGAAATTGCTCCATTTCTACAGGATAGCCAGCTAAAATGAGCGCGAATGTCCCTGCATACTTCCCGCTCGTCATCGCAGCTACAAGCGTGTCAATCACCGCTTGTCCGTAATCATTACCAGAAGCCCCTTCACGCTTCAAACTGTAAGCTTCATCGATAAAAAGCACACCGCCTGCCGCTTTTTCGATGAGCGCCTTCGTGTTTTCTTCCGATTGACCGACAAACCCGCCTACAAGCTGGGAGCGATCTACTTCTAACACTTCATTGCGCTCTAGCAAGCCGAGCTCATAATAGAGTTGGGCAAATAATCGCGCAAGCCGCGTTTTCCCAGTCCCTGGATTTCCCGTTAAGATCATATGCAGGCTCATCTCATCGAGAAATTGATAGCCTGCTTTTTTCCGTTCCACTTGATATTTTAAAAATTGATAATGATGGTGAACCCTGCGCTTCACATCTTCTAAACCGACCATCTTTTCTAGTTCATCTAGTGGAGAAGAAGGGGGTCGTGCTTCCTCTTCCATTTGGGCGATTACCTGTGTCCATTCACGATGAAGGGCTTCAATTTCCTCAACAGCTTGGCGGATCTGCTGAAACTGACTTTTCGAATAATACACCCCGCTTACTGAATGAGCATACTCTTCTGTAGCCTTCACAATAAACAGAAGTGGTTCCCGAAGTGAGGTAAAGAGCTTGTTTAATTGCACAAACGCCTGTTTCTTATGTTCATCCCCGGTAGCCTCTGCCCCTTGTTGGCCATGATCAAGAGCCTTTCGGTAAGAAGACTCATGCTCAAAAAATTGCTCCGCCAACTCAAAATAACGGAGGGCTGTTTTCTTTTTAACCGTCCCGTGGTCCGTCTCACGAATCGTTGGGAACGTGGCGGGTAGAGGAAGATCTCTTATCGCCTCAATCACTTGCTGAAGTTCCAATGTCAACAATCGCGGGTTCTCAGGTTCTAGGTTGAGCCCTTCATCTAGCCACTGCTTCGTTCGCTTATCCGCTTCTCCTTTACGCTGCAAACGTGCACCTGCGATTAAAGCCAATAAATCGGCTTTTCCCTTTGTGTACTGCTCATTTTCTTCTAACCACGAAAGCCATTGCAAGCCCCTCGCTTCAGAAAATACTTTCGTTCCATTCAAAAACGCTTGCAACTCGGCTTCAAATTGTTCGATTGTTCGTTCGTTTTGACACATCGCTCTGTTCCTTTCTACTTCCACCAGCAACCATTATCTCTTTTCATTTGTGATCGTGCAGCTTGTCCTGCTCTCTCACCGACATATAGTATAAGTGTAGCAATTTTTACCGTTATAGTGAAATGAAAAAGGCAAGCCCATACATAATGAGCCTACCTTCTTACACCTTTCTTAATGGCAATAAACCCCTTGTTCAACACCTGCTGGCAAGAATTGATCAACCTTCGTTCCATCCTCTGCAAGGAAATCGATCACTGGCTGACTCATTTCAACATCAGACTGATAGACATGGTAGAACACGCCATTCGTCAATTCTGTTACGTAGGAACCATCCTCATAGTGTAATTGCAGGCGGACCGTTTCCTTTGGTTCCTGAATCATTCCGAATGTCACATATGTGTAGTTGCTACCCGTCTGCTTCCATTGACCATCCGTCACTTGGAAGGTGCGAATTTTCATTGGTTCGTCATACACAGACGTCCCACCCACAGTCAGCATAGCTGCTGGCAAGCGATAAAAATCACCTGTTTCCGAATCAATACCTAATTTCTCAATGACAAAATCATGGGCATTGACCGTGTAAATAACGGTCGTCGTCTCTTCGGTCTCATCCTCTAATACTATGTCGATACTCGTCTTATCTTCGTACGTTGCTTGAATGGCCGCTTCCACCGTTGGATATCTTGTTTCATCCACGAGAATACTGACGGGCGTGACACTCAGCATGAGCCCAACATATAAAAGGAGTGATATCGTTAAGCCACTCGTCGTAAAGACGAATAGTGAATGACGGCGCAACGACAAGACACTAACGGCAAGCCCGATCATTGCGAGAATCAAACATGCAATTCCCGGGCCTGTCGGGCTTAGAGTCAACTGCTGAAACACAGACAGGCCTTCTGGATGAAAGAGCAAAAATGACCATGCTGGCGGTTCCACTTGCATTGTTTCAGCCACTTCATGGGGAGGTGTTTGTCTTGTCATGAAAGCAGACAAAAAGAAAACAACACATCCAACGACAGATTCAATCCGAATGGAACGTTGCACAACAGAAAGAGGCTTTTCCGCTCTCAACCAAAGAAGGTGGCGCAGGCCAAACAAAAGCAATGGGAGAAACAACAGATGTTTCATGAGCAAAAATTGACCGTAAGTTAACGCCCAAGACGGGACGTACTCAGGAACAATATCGTTCATCAACAAGAGCCCCGACACACTAAGGACCGCAACTGCACATACAACCATGAGTGAAAACCAGCGATGAAATTTTAAACCATCGGTTAAAGGTCGAGCCCCCCAACCGACCATTAATAACGTTCCGATCCAAACGGCACTAGCAAGCAAGTGGCTCGTATTTAAAACAAAACCTTGCCACCCTAAGAGTGCCGTGCCGTGACTAACCCAGCTAACGGAAACAATCAGTAACAATACACCGACAAAAAAGAGATTAGCGGTGACTCGCTTCTCTGGAAACAAGAGCAGGACACCTAGGAAAACAGTAACCGTAAAAACAACGAACCAGCTCTGGCCAACTGGATGCTGAATGATAACCGTGCTGGCTGCTTCTTGAAAGCTAAGGGAAAATTGTGATTGAACAACCCTTACCACTTCATAAAGTTGATAAGCAAGGAGAAGAGGGATCGCACTTAGCGCTAGAGCGATTCCTCTTGAACGAACCATCAGCACAGGTTTGTAAGCAGTCGGAACGATCCTAAGGACCGCATGACCTATCAGCCATGCGAATACGATAAATAACATCCCACCGCTCATACCACTAAGCATGTTACTTTCTTCTCCGTAATTGCTTGATAACGATGGCAATAGCTATTAGCAAAACAGTCCCAACGAAAGGCAAAATGAAGCGAACATGGTTGCCTTCCGCTAATGGACGCTCATCTTCAGGACTAGTCTCTTCATTTACTGGTTCTTCGCTTTGCTCTGGCTCATTATCGCCTTCACCTTCTGTTGCTTCCTCTACCGGCTCAGTCTCCTCACTGACAGCTTCCACAGTAAAAGAAAAGCTCCCTTCTGTTACGTGAGTATCCGAGCCAAGAACTGTCCATTCCACTGTATAAACACCCGCTTCTAGCGGGGTTTCCATGACGATCACCATTTCTTGATCCCCTAGATCAATCGAAGCCACTTCATGTTCATGCCCGTCCTGATCAAAGACTTGAGCTGAACTTGGTGATTCAATCCCACCATCAAAATAGAGATGGATGTTGTCAACTAAGTCTGTCACCGTTTCTCCGTCCTCTGGCTCGGACGATGAAACATATGAGTGACCGTAAACGGTTGAAGTTGGGATTATTAACCATAAAACAAGCATCATACTTAACGTACGTAATCTCATGTCTTCCTCCTAAAATACGAATGATTCCATATGCTTTTCATAGCTTACCAAATCTTTAGGAGAAAGAAAAGGCAAGTGACTTTGCCTAAACATTCATATTTTCCGTACGCTGAAATGCTCTTGGATCAGCAACCAGTTTTGCGGAATTTCAATGCGTAACACCCAATAGCTCACCCCGCGAAGGCCAAGCTCTTTAACAAGTTGAAATTTTGCTTCGATACTCCGTGCATCCTCAAACCAAACTTCGTGATCTCGTCCTTCCACGTCCCGATACGTAAAAAAAGGAGATTGGGCCGTTTCGTCATATTGAATCGTTGCCCCGTACCGAGCGGCAATTAGAAGCGCTTCTTGCGGACTAATCGCTCGGGCAAATTCGCCTCCTGGCTCATACGGCAAAGTCCAGTCATAGCCGTAGAGCGGGATGCCCATCATCACTTTATTTGCAGGCATCACTGATACTGCATATTCAACAACACGCCGCACTTGGTCGAGCGGAGCAACAGCCATGGGCGGTCCGCCACTCCATCCCCATTCATATGTCATGAGCACTGTGAAGTCAACAATTTCTCCGTGAGCAGGGTAGTCATGGGCTTCATACCACGCCCCAACTTGTTCTGGACCCACTTTTGGCGCAAGTGCTGTCGATAACGTATAACCTGTGGCTCTAAGCCGGTCTGCTGCTTTTCGCAAAAAAGCATTATAAGGCTCACGATCTTCTGGTCGTAAGTGCTCAAAATCGATATTTAGGCTCCGATACCCTTTTTCTTCCATGACGGAGATCGCTTCTGTTAGCACTTTATCTTGCAACGCCTCACTTTGCAAAATAGCTTCCCCGAGTTCTGGATTAAAGTTATCACCTTCGATATTGGTTATGACCAGAACAGGAGCAATGGCAAAAAGTGCACTTGCTTCAAGGGACGGCTCATCTGGAACCGGTATCAATTCTCCTTCCCTTGTCACTTGATAGCTAAAGACGGAAACGTATGTGAGCCATGGACCTATTCGTGAAATGACTCGAGGTTCCGTTTCTAGAGGAGGCCTCGGTTCAATATAGCCATTGACTTCGATTTCCGTTTTCGGCTGTGGTGGCAAATACAAACGTAAGCCTGGCTGGAGCGGTTCGTTAACATTTAGCTGATTGATTTGCGCAATTTGCTCTACCGTTGTATTAAACCGTCTAGCGATCGAATACAAGCTGTCGCCCGGCTGTACAAAGTAATAGCGTCCGACAATCGGAATGACCATTGTTTGACCTGGAACGAGCGTGTCAGGGTTCGGGATTTCATTGGCCATGATCAACTCATTCGCGTTAACACCGTACAGATTCGCGATCGAAAATACACTCTCATTTTCTTGCACCACGTGAATTTGCATACGGTCCCCCCTTTTAGAAATGTGACAAAACCGTGAATCGTTCCCTACATCCCACAATTTATGCGACAATGGAACTGTTCATGAACAATGAAGTAGGTGTAAAAGAAATGGTAAAAAAACTATTCATTCTTATAAGCTACGGGGTCATAGCAGCACTCATTTACCTTTATGGAGAATGGTTGCTCGAATGGATTCAACAAGGTGGTGCTCGTTTCATCTTCTTGACCGTGATCATTGCCACGTTACTTGCTCTTTTCCCGATCATTCCATATCCAATCATTGGCGGTGTTCTTGGAGCAGCCTACGGCCCGTTCCTTGGAAGCGCGGTCACATGGATCGGTTCCTCGCTCGCATCGATCATTATGTTCATGTTTGTTCGGTATGGCTATCAAGATTGGGGGCTTTCGCTGATCCGACGCTCGGACCTAGTAACAAAAGTAACCGCCATGTTTGAAAAAAATGCCTTTATGGCCATATTTATTACACGCCTAATCCCCATCATTCCTTCAATCATTGTTAACATTTATTCCGCGCTAAGCCGCGTTTCGTTTATAAACTACAGCATCGCTTCTTCTCTTGGGAAAGTGCCATCGATGATCTTGTTTGCTGTTGTAGGGAACTCGATTGCGACAAACCCATCCCAGCTCCTTTGGATTGCCCTCTTCTACAGTAGTTTTCTCCTTATCGTCTGGATAGGATATCGAGCGTGGCAACGAGTGGCTCTGCAAAAACAAGCAAATATTTGACCGTTTGTCTCTAATATATAGTTAAAAAGCTCCCGTGCCTATCCGGCTATTGGGAGCTCTGTCATATATAATGTTTCCGTTTGTTGTCACTAGGAGCAATATAGTGAATTCGCGTAGCAAAAAAAGCAAAGACAATATACAGAACAGCACCAATCCAAGCTCCAACCGTATTCAAGATGACATCATCCACGTTCGCCACTCGATACGTGAACAAAAATTGGTTCGTTTCAATGAATAGGCTAAATAAACAACCAAGCCCTACAATTGTTTTCAGCTTGTGGATTTTTTTTACTGCCATCGGTAATAAAAACCCAAACGGGATAAACAACAACACATTTCCGAGCAAAATACGAATCGGATCCCATATATCTGGACTGAACACAGAAATGCGATAAATGCTCCGCAACGGCACTAAGTTGTAATTTCGCCCTCCAGGCCCTTCTGGTCCAAGGGAAGCTCCATAGTTCCATGCAAATAACGTTATATATAAGACAACGATTAAATATAGCAAGAAAAGGATGGCCCATCTCTGTTTGTTCTTTCTGTTCGTCACCATCTACACTCCCTTGAATTTAAGAGGACTGTCCCTATTATTTCGTGTTTTTGTATGGAAAACAAGCTTTTTTTATAGTAAATAACCGACAGGAACAAACAATTCCCCTACAAAAAATAGCAGCCTTGATCGCTTTTTGCGGTCAAGGCTGCTATTTCAACCTTTCGGAGGGATGTATTGGGGGTTCTCATTCCCTTTTGTGTTCATCTTTTTCCCTTTATTGGCATCTGACTTTCTCGGCTGGGTTCCTAAGTGATCTGGGCGAAACTGGGCAGAACCATGTTTCATCTTCGCCATATGAGCACCTCCTTTTGTTCTTTAGATTTTGAAGGAGGTCTTTCTTCTATCCGTGCAATTTTTTACTTATATGTCGCTGCTCCCATCGCTCCTCGATTTTCTCCATCGCCTCTTTATCATTTAAAAGCTGATCTCTGTTTTCTGAAACTAACTCTTGAAATGACAATTTTCTGATTTTTTTCATGTTTCCACCTCTTTCATTTTTAAACAGTATGGCAAATGAGGTGGAAAAGTATACATTTTTGCACGTGCTATGGACTTATTTTCTGCTCAAATAAATGGATTGTGTCTCATCAATCGTCATTAAGAAGACATCTTGCTGAGTCACTCCATATTCAGCTAATTTTTCTCTCAACCAATTGAGATTACCAACTTTCTTTACATTTGCATGGACGATCCGCCCATCTTCAATTAACACACTCTGATATCCTTTATCCTCAGGGTGCTGTCCCATATCATTTGGTGTTAACGCGTCATATTGAGATTTTTTAATGACGCTAATCGCTCCATTCATTTCGAGAATCGCATAATCCACTTCATTCAAGTCAGTCGCTCCTGCTTGACGAAGACCCATTAGAAGTTCGTCGACGGTTATTTTCGCCTTACGAAGTTGTTCCTTCAAAATCTGTCCATGACGCATGATAATAATCGGCTCATCTTCAATAATTCGTCGAAATCGTGGAGTTCTTAAAGCGATTATCGAAAGCATTAAATGCAATCCTGAGATAATAGCCGCAGCAACGACCGGTCCTGCCATTGGTAACTCTCCATCAACAAGAGGTTCACCTAAAACATCCCCGATGACGACGGCAAAAATAAAATCAAGTGCATCGATTGAGCTCATAGAGCGCTGTCCAAGAACCTTTACGATTAAAAAAATATACAAGTAGACAATAAGCGCACGAATAATAAACCCATACAACGGTAAGGTTTCTGTCCCTTGCCAAAAGTCAAACATACTGTTATTTACTCCTTTGCAAAAAATGCGTCTTCGTCCGCTTTGTTTTTCATCCCCATTTTCCCTACCTCCATCTCGGCATATGTGGGGATAGGACGCGACTTTTTCTCTTTGCCTTGCTCTTGATTTTTTACTTTTTTATTGGTTGGTTGATTCATGGGGCTTCACTCCTTTTTCTCTCCCGTTATTGTGTAACATTTCGTTTGTTTTTATAATATAGTACGTGAAATTATCAAAATAAACTTAGCTTATCGCTCTTTCTTTATCGAGGTTAATAAAGAATGTGTCAATTGAATATAAAAAGCTCAGCCCTCTATAGAGAGCTGAGCTAAAATCACACATTACTTTTTGATTTGGGTAAATTTGTTACGAAGAACCATTTGTAAGATTCCACCATGACGGTAGTAATCTAATTCCACTTCACTGTCAAAGCGTACGAGAACATCAAATTCTGTTTTGTTGCCCGCTTCGTCCGTTGCTACAACCTTTACCGTTTCACGCGGCTTCACATCGTTTGTAATGTGGACTTCAAATGTTTCTTTTCCTGTTAAGCCAAGAGACTCAGCATTGTCGCCTTCCTTAAATTGAAGCGGAAGAACACCCATAAGGACGAGGTTGCTACGGTGAATACGCTCGTAACTTTCAGCAATAACCGTTTTAATGCCGAGAAGGTTCGTACCTTTCGCTGCCCAGTCACGAGAGGAACCCATACCATAATCTTTCCCTGCAAGAATGGCAAGACCTGTACCTTCCTCTTTATAACGCATCGCAGCATCATAAATGCTTGTGACTTCTCCCGTTGGCCAGTAAGTCGTGTAACCACCTTCAGTTCCTGGGGCAATTTGGTTGCGAATTCGAATGTTTGCAAACGTTCCGCGCATCATGACTTCATGGTTACCACGACGAGATCCGTAGGAGTTGAAGTCTTTCGGTTCTACCCCTTTCGAAATTAAGTACTGACCAGCTGGTGTATTTTTACCAATCGCTCCTGCTGGAGAGATATGGTCAGTCGTCACTGTATCTCCAAATTTACCGATGACACGCAAACCAGAAAGTGGTTTAATTTCTTCTGGATCTGGTGAAAGATCTTCAAAGAACGGTGGGTTTTGGATATATGTTGAATCATCATCCCACTTATAAAGCGGTTCATCCGTTGTTTCGATTTCATTCCAACGTTCATTGCTCGTAAAGACATTTTCGTACTCTCTACGGAACAATTCAGGTGTAACTGTTTCTTCAACGACTTTCTTAATTTCGTCAGCGGACGGGAAAATGTCGTTAAAGAAAACATCGTTGCCATTTTTGTCTTTTCCAATTGGATCGTTTAATAAATCAATGTCAACCGTACCTGCAAGAGCATAGGCAACAACAAGCGGCGGTGATGCTAAATAGTTCGCTTTGACGAGCGGATGGATCCGACCTTCAAAGTTACGGTTACCTGAGAGAACAGATGTCACGGTTAAATCGTTAGCGGCAACCGCCTCTTCAATTTCATCCTCGAGAGGACCGGAGTTTCCGATACATGTCGTACAGCCATAACCAACGATGTTAAAGCCAATTTGCTCAAGGTATGGAAGTAAACCAGAATCACGAAGATATCCTGTTACGACTTTTGAACCAGGAGCAAGCGACGTTTTAACATATTCAGGCACATCTAGACCAAGCTCAACCGCTTTCTTTGCGACAAGCCCTGCTCCGATTAGCACGTATGGGTTTGACGTGTTCGTACAGCTTGTAATCGCTGCAATCGCAATCGAACCTGTGCGCATGGTTGTTTCACGACCGTCTTTAAACGAGACTTTCACTTCTTTATTAAATTCATCTTCTGTTAACCCAAGGCCTTGTGTTCCTTGTGGTGCCACAACCGCACGGTGGAACTCCTCTTGCATTTTTGAAAGAGGAATAAGGTCTTGCGGACGTTTTGGACCGGAAAGGTTTGCCTCGATTTTTGAAAGGTCGATTTCAACAACGTCTGTGTACGTTGGGTCTGGTGTTTCACCAGGCACATAAAAGAGGCCATTAGCTTTGCAATAAGCTTCTACAAGCTTGATTTGCTCTTCAGAACGACCGGTGAGACGCATGTAATCTAACGCTTCATCATCAACTGGGAAGAATCCGCATGTTGCTCCGTATTCTGGTGCCATGTTCGAAATTGTCGCGCGGTCTGCTAACGGCATTTCGGCAAGGCCTGGACCGAAATATTCCACAAATTTTCCAACTACTTTTTTCTCGCGAAGCACTTGTGTAACTTTTAAGGCAACATCTGTTGCTGTCGTTCCACTCGGTAAAGTTCCTGTGAATTTGACGCCAATTACTTCTGGAACTGGGAAGTAGGACGGTTGTCCAAGCATTCCTGCCTCAGCTTCAATTCCGCCAACACCCCAGCCGAGAACCCCGAGCCCGTTAATCATCGTTGTATGAGAATCAGTACCTACAAGAGTATCAGGGAACGCAACTGTTTCCCCATCCTGCTCGTTCGCATGGACAACGTTTGCAATATACTCAAGGTTTACTTGGTGAACAATTCCGGTTGCCGGTGGTACAGCACGATAATTGTTAAATGCTTTCTTCGCCCAATTTAAAAACTTGTAACGCTCTTCATTTCGTTGAAATTCCAGGTTCATGTTGAACTCAAGGGAATCGTTCGTTCCGAACTTGTCCACTTGTACAGAGTGGTCAATGACGAGATCAACTGGAATCTCAGGATTGATCTGATCTGCGGAACCTCCCATGTCAGCCATCGCTTTACGAAGTGACGCTAGGTCAACGACAGCCGGAACACCTGTAAAGTCTTGCAAAATGACACGTGAAGGTTTAAACGGTACATCGATATCCTTTAATTGATCAGTACCCCACTTTGCAAGGTTTTTCACATGTTCTTCCTTAATCACATAGCCGTCATATTGGCGCAAGACGGATTCAAGAAGAACCTTGATGGAATACGGTAACTTGGAAACGTTACCTTCTCCCGCCTTCTCTAAGGCTTCCAAGGAATAGTAGTGGTACGTTTTTCCGTCTACATCGAATGTAGATTTGGCATTAAACACATCGTTTGTCTTTGTCATATGCAGTCCCTCCTCCAAACACTATCATACCGTAAGCTGTCAAAATTGTCTAAAATACGACTCATGGAAAATTGGATGCTGACGCAAAAAAAGAAAGCGCTTTTAACCCTTTGCGACCTTTTTCCTTCTTAAGAATAGCAAAACTTCCTTCAAGAATAAATGGATTTTCAAAATTTTTTCACGATAAATTAAAAACAGCGGACAAAGTACGTAAAATGGAGCAAATGGTTCACACTATCTGTAGGAGGTGAAATGATGGTACGTAAAAAAGCAAAGCAAACCATTCCCGTCCTGGAATGAACGCAGCTAAAGCTCAAGGGAAGGATGCGGGCTTAACATCTCAATTTCACGCGGAAATAGGACAAGAGCCGCTCAATCAAGCTCAGAGGCAAAACAATAAAAAGCGAAAAAAGAACCAATAGCTTATTTGAAATAGGGGGGAAGAGTGAAATGACCGAGCGACATACAGCAAAAGACATTCGTAAAAATGCACCGAAAGGCGAGAACCCTGGACAGCCTGAACCTTTATCAGGGTCAAAAAAAGTGAAAAAGCGAAATCATGTCAGCCAAACAAACGGGGAAGGCTGAGAATGAAGGGACTGGACCGATTCGGTCTTAGTCCCTTTTTTCTAACGTTGATGATTTTTTTGCATTTGGCGGCGCCGTTGGCGAATCTCATAGCGCTCTTTTGCTCCTTCGTAGTGCCATTTTTCCTCTTCTGTTGTTGGCACGACAGGAGGAATTTCCGCCGGTTTACCGTCTGGATCTAATGCAACAAACGTTAAATAGGATGTAGCCGTTAAACGCCGTTCACCTGTTAACAAGTCCTCCGCTTCAACTCTGACGAACACTTCCATCGATGTTTTTCTCGTATACGTCACAATGCCCTCAAGACAAATCGCTTCTCCTGTACGAATAGGGGAAATGAAATCAAGGCTGTCGCTCGATGCCGTGACTACTTGCTTGCGACAATGGCGCATCGCAGCAATACTCGCCACTTTATCCACGTAGGCCATGACATTTCCACCGAAGATCGTTCCATGGTAGTTCGTATCTGGTGGTAACACAATATCAGTCATCACCGTAAGCGATTCACTTGGACGTTTTCCTTCCTTCATCAGGATCTCCTCCTCTCAATTATCATGTCACAAAATGAACAAGTCATGTCTTATGTAAGAGATATTGGTTTTTTATAACCACAAAAAAAGCACCGATTGCGGTGCTACACCGGACACTCGTCGATTTTCTCTTTCGCAAGATGAACTCTGCTAATGGATCTCTTGTGACGACCTGTGATGGCTCCTCCCCTATTGTAGGGGATGCTAGTCGGAGATGCAATATTAGCAACCGTGTTCAACACTCAAAAATGGTCTCTACGAATTAGTTATATTCGAATGGAAAACCACCAAGCCTTAATGGCGGACACTTTCTTCCGCTTCCCTCTAAGCCCCTACTTCAGACGATGATTGTGTCTGTGTGACTAGCATCTGTACTTATTCGTTTCTCCGGCTAGCCCGTCTTCTGGCGATCACGAAAAATGGCAACGGAATGACGATCCACGCAGCGTTCTTCAACAAACTGTTAATTGCGCGCTGTCGCTCCATCGCTTTTTCTCGTTCCTGTTCTAACTCATATTCTTCCATAAGCTGGGCATCTGTTTTTTCTATTTCGCCTTCTCGCTCTTGATTCACCATTTTGTAGTCGTGAAAACTCATGTAATACGGGGTTGGTGCAACGAGATCTGTCATGTTCATGGCCACTGCGACAGCTCCGCCAATCATCATGACGAGCGTGATAAACATCACCGCGTAATAATAGACAGAACGAACCAAGGGACCACCTCTTTTCGGTGAATATAAAGGAAATGGATCTCTCCTTCTTCCATTATATATGAAAAGGAGAAGAGAATATATCTTTCTTTCCTTGAGTCCGTTCATTGATTTTTGGCCTAACCAATTATTAAAATGGACCCCAATTAATCGCATGGGCGATGACTAAGTAAAAGCAGCCGATCGTAAACCAAGCTATAAGTAATGGGAAAATAAATTTTACCCATTTTCCGTAGGACACTTTAGCCGCTGCCAATGTCGCAACAAAATACCCTGACGTTGGAAAGATAATATTAGATAGCCCATCCCCGATTTGAAAGGCAAGAATGGCGGTTTGCCTTGTCGTTCCAACAAGATCAGCTAACGGAATCATGATTGGCATCGTAATTAAGGCTTGTCCACTACCTGATGGAACGAAAAAGTTAAACAATCCTTGCGTCACAAGCATGCCTAATACCGTAATGGAAGACGGCAAGCTACTGATCGCATGGGATAGTCCATAAATGATCGTATCAATCATTTGCGTCTGCTCCATAATGATCGAGACCCCGCGGGCAATTCCAATGATCATTGCACCCATTAATACGTGTTGAAAGCCTTGATTAAACGCTTCACTAATTTCATTTCCACTTAGCCCAGCCACAAGACCGACAATGATCCCCATCGCTAAAAAGTAACCGGCCAGCCCGATAAAGTCCCACTGGAAGTTCAAGACACCGTAAATCATTCCGATGAACATAAGAATGACAATGAAGCCAGCTACTTTCCCGCGGGAGCCTATCTCATATGTTTTTTCTTTTTCATCACTGACTAATTCTTTATATTCCATTTGTTCTGGGTGGTTCTCTAATTTTTTTGCATAAAACATTAAAAATATCACACTTGATAGCACAATCGTTGCTAAAACCATTAAACGAAAGCCGACCCCTGAATAAATGGGCAATTCCGCAATTTGCTGAGACAAGCCGACAGTCCCTGGATTGGTCAGAGCAGCTAAAAAACCTCCTGTCGTCGACGTGAGGGCGATCCCTGTAGCTAACATCCGATTGTATCCAAGCTTGATCATTAAAGGAATTAAAATCGGCACATAGACTAAACTCAGTTCCGGTGTACCGATAAACGCAGTAATCATGGAAAAGGTGACGACGAGAACCGGAATGACCATCACCTTTTGTTTCATAAACGTTCTCGTTAGCCGATCAACACCGTAGGCAATAATTCCTGTTCGATTGAGCACCATGAACGTTCCACCAATCATAAACGTGAAAAAGACTACAGGTGCGGCTCCTACCATTCCATTGGGAATCGCTGTTAAGAAACCCATGATGCCTATTTGTTCTCCTTCAATAAAGGAAAACACCTCTGGATTAATCATCAGTCTTCCCATCGGTCCTTCGACTCGTTCGTATTCTCCTGCTGGTACGAACAAAGAGGCGATAGCCATCATGGTGACAAACGCAAACAAGATGACATAAATATGAGGAAACGTAAATTTTTTCGTCTGGCGTTTACTCGCTTTTCCGATCGGTACGTTAATAGACATCTGTCTTCCTCCCTTTTCTCACTCAATGATCTTGGTAAACATGCTTACCTTGGCAGATTGTATGCTTTACCTTCCCTCTAAAGCGTTGACCAACATACGGACTGATCGGATGGCGATAATACAAATCACTTGCGTCTAGCGTATATGATTCATTTAAATCTATAAGCGTAAAGCTGGCCTCGGCTCCTACTTGAATCGTTCCTTTTTGCGGATAGAGTCCGAATCGCTTTGCTGGCTCTGTCGATAGTAGTTGCACAATTTGTGTCAATGGCATTTTTCGTTTATGGTAGCCTTCAGTCAGCATGACAGCCAATGTATTCTGACATCCGGCAATACCGCCCCACACCTCAAAAATCGTTTTGCCTGTTTTCATTTGAGGTAGCGATGGGGAATGGTCTGAACTAATTAGATCGATTTCTCCTGCCATTAGTCCATCCCATAAATCTTCTACTTCTTGTCGCTCTCGTAACGGAGGAGCACATTTGGCTAGATAGCCAATTTCAGCAAATTCATCAAGCGAAAACAACAAATAGTGTGGGCACGTTTCCACCGAAACGTTTACCCCTTCCCCCTTCGCTTGTTTAATTCTTTTTAGAACCTTTCGACTACTTACATGACAAATATGGAGCGGACAGCAAGTGAGCTGAGCGAACCGCAAGATCCGCTCGACTGCCTCAAGCTCTGAGACGATCAGACGAGCTTCACTGTAATCTTTCACTGTCAACCGCTGTTCCTCTATTGCAATGATCGTCAACGCGTTCACCATTTCGTTTGATTCGGCATGAACAGCCAAAATGGAGCCGAGCGCTGCAATCTTCTTCATGCCTTTCAGTAAGGTTTTATCATGCGAGAACTGAAAATCATCCGTGCCACACTCGGACATAAAAGCTTTAAAGCCTATGACACCACCGTCGTGTAAGTCCTGAAGATGATCGATATTTCCCGGCACCAGTCCGCCCCAAAACCGATAGTCTACAAGAGACTTTTCATTAGCTAATTGACGCTTTTTGTCTAACTCCTCTCTCGTAATTGTTGGCGGATTGCTGTTTAACGGCATATCGAAATACGTGGTGACCCCTCCAGCCGCCAAGCTTTTACTACCAGATGCAAACCCTTCCCACTCCGTTCTCCCAGGCTCATTAAAGTGAACGTGGACATCAACCATGCCAGAAAAAAGGTGTAGACCCGTCCCGTCGATTGCCGGGCCATCATCGCCTGAAATGGATCCAGGCTCGGTAATGGCTGACACAATCCCGTTGCGAATCGCAACATCAGCTCGATAAGTCGTTGTTTCCGTGACAACCGTAGACGATCGAATGATTAAATCAAATCGCTTCATATTGATTCGCTCCTGCATTCATAAGTTTTCTGAGCATGTTAAGATAAGCAAAAGTTTTATATTTTCTGATAGTATAAAAAGAAAAGTAGCTCTAGGCATTAGCTACTTTCTCTAAAATTCATCGATTTATTTAGTTATCATCTACGAACGAATCGTTGGGTGATTCCGCTGAAATTCAAAATATAAGCAGCTATCCATTGATTTTTTCATCTTATCGTCACCGTTCTCCCTAGGGAGATTTGCTGTTAGGCTTTATGACAAACTTTTTCATCTCAACGTTTGTTATGAGACAAACTCGGTTTACTGTCCTATCATGATGGAAGAGAATTAAAAGGGGATTTTTCAGGGCGCCTTAAAAGGACAGCTTGAATGTATGCATGTGGCTAGCTCAAGGATATGGGCCTAGTTCAACAGAAAAAGGTTCGGATCATTTTATTTTGATGATCCAAACCTTTTTTCTTACGTTTGGCTAGATTGGTCTCAGCCTCTTATTTTATTCAACTACGACACCTACATTTTTATCGACTAGCTCCTCCGTAATACGCTTGAGCATAAAGCGGCTCGATTCGTCGGCACGGTGCTCCTCACCGAATACTGCCGATGTGACAATGCCGTCAAATTTTAGTTCCCGAAGTTTTGAAAACAGTACATCCCAATCAATATCCCCTTTGCCGATATCTAAATGTTGGTGCACGGTTGCATGGACTCCCGGTGGGTTCACGACATAGCGCAAGCATGACGATGCTTTATGATTGTACGTGTCGGCAATATTGATATGCTTTAGCTTATCGCCAGCATAGTCTAGCATCGCCGCTATATCCCCTTTACCATCATCGTAAAAGAATGTATGAGGGACCGCATAAAAGTAGCCGAGCCAATCTTTATCGAAGCCTCGAATGAGATCGACTGCTTCATTATTGCGCTCAATAAAATCGAATGGATGGGCTTGAATATGAATCTCTAAACCTTCTTTTTCGAACAGTGGAATTAACTCTTCCATTGAACGCACAAACATTTGCTCACATTTGTACGGTTTATCATTATGACCGGTAAATTCTGTATTCAACACTTGAACATCCATCTCGACGGCGATTTCTATCACCCGCTTCCAGTTGCGCACCGCCGCTTCCCGATCTTCCTCATCAGGACCAGCCCAATGCTGCATCGGTAAAAGGGAAGAAAGCTGAACACCAGTATCACTCAAAGCCTTTTTGAATTCTTTAATCCGTGCTTTATCGACCCGTGGGTATTTGTAAAATGGCATGAAATCATCGCGTGGTGATAGTTCAATATATTTATAGCCTAACTCGGCTACTTTATCGACCATTTTCGGAATCGGCAAGTGACGATACATATACGGATCTAATGCAATTTTCATACGTAAAACCTCCAATAAATCTTTTTGATTAGCCACTCATGTCAAAACGTTCGATAGACTGCCTTTCTTCGTTTCGTTTCCAAACAAATACAAGGATGCTAGCCAGCAGCGCTAATCCTGCACAAAAGTAAAAACCGACCGCAAGGCCAAAGCTTGCGCTTAAAACACCTGCAAGAAAAGGGCCAGTAAACATCCCAACAGCATACAACGCTTGATACACTCCCATCGCTGTCGCCCTTTTTTCACGGGCAATGGATTCGATCGACATCCCTAAAAGGAGGGGGAAAAGAATTCCTAAGAAGAATCCGTTGAACCCTTGAACGACCATTAGCGGCACCTTCGTGTCGATCATCGGTGTCAAGAGCGTAAACACCACCGTACCGAGAAATGCAACGTTTAATGCGTTCCATTTTCCAAGACGCGGGACAATTACATTCCCTAAAAAAAGGGTTCCAATGGCATGGGGTATCATAAAAGCAAAGACGACGAAGCTTAGTTCCTGTGTGTTTAGCCCAATACGGGTCGCATATGTTGGGAGAAAGCCAAACATGGTTGTAAAAATAATACTATGGGCAATGATCGATAAAAACGACACCTTTAAGAGAAGAGGCTCTCGGATCACGGAAGACAGATCACCTAGCTGAACAGGGGCTCCTGCCTTTACGTTTGGTTCGTATATGAGTAGTGCAAGTGTAGCCCCTAGTAAGCTAAGTAGTCCCCCAATCCAAAATGGAGCATGCCACCCGAGAGAATCCACTATGAAACCGCTTACGATCATGCCGAGAAGCTGTGCAAGTACGACGATAAAGGAAATGCTACTCATCGCTTCGTGGACACGAGAATCCGTAAAGTAACTTGAAAATAAAACAGTAAACACAACCCACGTTGCTGCAGCGACCCCTGCTAACGCTCTAGCAAGGAGCACAAAGCCTAAATGCTCCGTTAACGCGAAGAGAAAACAACTCGCAGCACTTGTGCACATTCCAAAAATGATAAATGGCTTTCTTCGTTTTAGCAGGTCCGATACAATGCCAATCGGCAAGCGACAAACGAACTGCATAAAGCCATAGCTACTTAACACAAGTCCAATGTAGACATATTTTCCACCGAGAAATTCGATGTACGGTGACAGGATCGGCAAATATACAAAATGCGAAAACCAAAGGAAGAACGAAACGCTATAAAAAATCACCTTATTTCGAGTGAATGCAGAACCGACCAAATCATCACTCCACCTAAACGGCTAGCCAAAGGTGCCATGAACAGTCATGGCACCTACTTACCAGATTACCAACGAGCCGTTACCATTTTCTTGCGTGTATAGAATTCCACACCGTCCGTACCGTTCGCATGCAGGTCGCCATAGAACGAGTTTTTCCAACCTGAGAATGGGAAAAAGGCCATCGGCGCCGGAACGCCTAAGTTGATTCCGAGCATACCTGCATCGATTTCTTCACGGAATTTTCGAACAGAGCTGCCGTTAGTCGTGTAAAGGCACGCACCGTTAGCAAATTCAGATTGATTTGTTAGCTGAATCGCTTCGTCCAGGCTTTCCACACGAACGACCGATAAAACAGGAGCAAAGATTTCTTCCTTCCAGATCGTCATCTCCGTCGTCACATTGTCAAATAGTGTTGGCCCGAGGAAATATCCGTCTTTTGACACATTGTCTTTACGACCGTCCCGCACAAGTGTTGCTCCTTCTTTCTCTCCAAGCTCAATATAGTTTTCTGTCTTTTGTTTATGAGATTCACGAATGACCGGTCCGAGGAAAACGTCATCGTCTAAGCCGTTACCAATCGTAATCTCATTAACTGCTTTCTGTAATTTTTCCATTAACGGCTCAGCTACCTCACCGACTGCAACGACAACAGCTGCTGCCATACATCTTTCTCCTGCTGATCCGTAAGCCGCATTCACGATTTGATTCACGGCCCCATCCAAATCGGCATCTGGCATGACGATCGAATGATTTTTCGCCCCTGCAAGCGCCTGTACTCGCTTACCATGTTGTGAAGCGGTTTTGTAAACATATTCAGCCACAGGTTGAGAACCTACAAACGATATCGCTTTCACATCAGGATGTTCAAGCAAACCGTTTACGACATCATGAGCCCCGTGTACAATGTTCAGTACACCTTCAGGCAAACCCGCTTCTGTAAATAGTTCGGCTAAACGATTGGCAAGTAGTGGCGTGCGCTCAGATGGCTTCAAGACGAATGTATTTCCGCAGGCAATCGCTAACGGGAACATCCAGCACGGGACCATCATTGGAAAGTTAAATGGTGTAATTCCGCCAACGACGCCGATTGGGTAACGATACATTCCAGACTCAATGTTCGTGGCAATATCCGGGAGCTGTTTCCCCATCATTAACGAAGGAGCCCCAGCCGCAAACTCCACGCATTCAATTCCACGCTGTACTTCTCCGTATGCTTCCTTGTAGCTTTTTCCGTTTTCTAGTGTGACGAGACGCGCCAGCTCTTCCCAATTTTCTACAAGCAATTGTTGATACTTAAACAAAACCCTCGCTCGTCTTGGGACTGGCGTTTTCCCCCACGTTTTAAAGGCTTCCTTGGCCACTGATACTGCACGATCTAAATCCTCTCGATTTGAAATAGGAACGTGGGCTAAGATTTCTCCTGTGGCAGGATTGGGGACAGCTTCAGTTTTACCTGAATCTGATTCCACCCATTGACCACCGATAAAGTTTTTTAGCTTCTCACCTGTTGCTAAGTTTGCCATTATCCTAACTCCTCTCTCTTACGATCTTCGACATGTATAGAATGTAGATCCTCAATGGAGTCCCTATATTTGAAATCGATTTCATTCAATTGTTATAGGGATTTCTAAGTCTCATTCTAAAGGAATCGACTCATTTTGTAAACGCTTTTTTAGCTATTTTTTTAATTTTTTCAATTGCCAACCCTTTTCAATACTTGCTTCTAATAGCCCTTTGTCATTTTGAAATCGTTTTCTGTTTTGGTTTCTTTTTCACTCTTTTTTTCATCTGGAGATTTTCATCGGAGAAACCGTGTGTTAATTTTTAAACGATCGTTTTTTTAATTAGGGAATTCATTGTTTGCAAAAGGAGCAAAATACTATAAAATGAATAGTATATAATTGAACTTTTATGAAATCGATTGTAGTCTGAATATTCTATTGATAAGAATGTCTATATTATAATAAAAGTAAGCGCTTTTTTATTTTAGCAAAGGTGCGTGACGCGTATGAAAATGAGTGATGTTGCAAAACTAGCAAACGTCTCGCCTGCCACAGTTTCTAGAGTACTAAGCAACCCTGAACTTGTGAGCAAGGAAACGAGAAAAAAAGTCCTGGATGTTATTAACCAAGTGAATTACAAGCCCCATATTGTGGCAAGACAATTTAGAACGCAGGAAACAAAGATGATCCTCGTGGTTGTCCCTGATATTACGAGTGCTTTTTTTTCCAAGGTGCTACGCGGAATTGAGCACATGGCGATCGATCATGGCTACCAGGTCATTTTAGGCGATACAGAGCATGACATTAACAGAGAGTTGGAATACATTAATTTACTTCACCAAAAGCAAGTAGATGGGATGGTGCTATTGACCGCGCGAATCGATAAGGAGAAGCTCCAAGACATCTCCGCACACTTTCCAATGGTATTAGCTTGTGAATATATGGACGGCCTTGATGTACCAACGGTCTCAATCGATAACATTAGCAGCGCCCGGAAAGCAACGGAGCATTTAATACAACTCGGTCATAAACGAATTGCCCACATTACCGGTCCGATGAATATTATTTTAAGTCGCGATCGTTTAAAAGGCTACAGGCAAGCAATGCTCGGCCACGATATTCCGATCGATTCCGCTTATATTCAAGAAGGAGAGCTCACATTCGAATCAGGATATGATCAAACAATGAAGTTATTAGCACTTGAAGCTCCTCCAACCGCTATTTTTGCTTTCAATGATGAGATCGCGATGGGAGCGATGAAAGCCGCGAAAGATAGCGGATTATCCATCCCTAATGAGTTGGCGATCATCGGCTTTGATAACATTAAAATGGCCATGATGGTGGAGCCCCGCTTAACGACGATCGATCAGCCGAAATATGCGATCGGTAAAAAAGCGATGGAACTGCTACTAAAACAAATCAACAATGAGTCGATCAAAAAGAAAAAATTCGTCTTAAAAGATGAGCTAATCATAAGGCAGACCTGTGGTGCCGAGCAGCAGACAGTCTCCCACGTATAACAAGCATACGAAAATAGCTCTTTCCCTCATATTAAGAGAAAGGTTTAAACCTAAAAGGTTGGCGCTCTTTTCACGCCAACCTCTTTTCAATAAATGAATTAGACACGTTCCTTAGCCTTACCGCTCGTTTGAAATTCCCGCATTTTTGTCTTGACCGTCTCTACAATCGCTTCGGTACCAGGGGTTGTAATCGCTCGATAATCGTAGATGTCTTGATCGTTCGTCAGAATCGTTCGGACTGCATGCGCCCAAGCTTGTAAACACTCTGTATTCACGTTGATTTTCGCATGACCAAGCAGGATCGCTTTACGAATTTGATAATCTGGGATCCCCGAGCCACCATGTAAGACGAGAGGAACACCTGTCCGCTCCGAAATGACCTTCATTTCTTCAAACCCAAGCTTTGGTTCCCCTTGGTATGGTCCATGAACAGAGCCTAGGGCTGCTGCTAAAGCGTCGATGTTTGCTTCCTCTACCACTCGGACACATTCATCCGGGTCTGCATATTTGACACCACCGATAAGTCCGTCCTCCATACCACCGACCGTTCCAACCTCTGCTTCAACTGAAACATTGCGCGGCTGGGCATAAGCAACTACCTCTTTTGTCATCGCAATGTTGTCTTCAATTGGTGAATGAGAACCGTCGATCATAACCGACGTAAAACCTGCATCGATTGCTTGTTTGCATCGGTCGATCGTCATGCCATGATCCAAATGGAGGGCGACCGGAACAGTAATCTTCATTTCGATCAAAAGGCTATTAACCATGGAGGTGATCGTTTGAAACCCTCCTAAAAAATCGACGAGTCGGTCTGACGCTGCGACAATTACTGGAGCCTGCTCTTCTTCAGCCGCTTGTAAGATCGCTTGCGCCCACTGTAAGTTATTTAAATTGAACTGACCGACCGCATAATGACCTGCCTTTGCTTTCTTTAGCATTTCTTTCATTGATACGAGCGCCACCGTTAGCACCTCTCCTACTTATAAGTACGCATGGTTTATTTTGTCGTCTCTAGTGTAAAGTGCTTTGAAACAACTTCCACTGTCGTATCCTTTGCTGTTTTTATCGCCTCTTCTGCACTCAACTGGTAATATTCTGGTCTAAACAACTCAACAGATACAGCCCCTGAATAGCCTTTTTCTTTTAAAATCGATAACATTTGATCAAGATTAATAGCGCCATGTCCTGGCCACACACGATCTTCATCGGTCAAAAAGCCAACGGGAAAATCTTCTGTATCATCCATGTGCAAAATGAAGATCTTCGAAATGTCCGCTTTCTCTAGATCTGAAATGTTTGATCCCATAGCATGGAAATGGAAGCAATCGAGCACTAAGCCAATATTATCTCGCCCTACCGCTTCAACGATTTCATACGCCTGACCAAACGTGTTAACCGTGCATTGCGGGTGTCCGATAAATTCAAGTGCCACCTTCACACCATACGTTTTGGCTATTTCCGATAGCTCGGTCAAAACGTTCACGCAGCTTCTCTTGATCTCACTTTTTAAAATCTTTTCCTCTGTCACGAGCGGCACAGCGACCACATAAGGGATGTTGAGCGCTTTGGCTGTCTCCATCATCCCTTTAAATTCGGTGATGATTTCCTTGTACCCAGCTTCATCACGATTATTGAAAAAGACGAGTGCATTTAATGCCAACGGCTTAATATGATTCGTTTGAAAAAAGTGTTTCAATTCATCCAATGTGTGATCTTTTAAGTACTCAGGCAATTTATCCATTGTCCGAATTTCAATGTAATCATAGCCGTTCTTTTCGCAATATTCCAAATCCTTTACTAAGTTAGAGTTTTCCAATGTGGTTGCTTGATTATAGCATAGCTTCATGTGCATTCTCCTTTTTCACACTGTAAAATGCAGGTTTCTCTTTTAGTGAAATGAATTGTTTTTGCCCAGAGTTTGACGCTTTTAATGCAGCATCTGCCGTGATTGCAGCAACATAACCATCCCAAGCGTTCGGACCGCTCGGTTCACCTGATTGCTTAATCGAATCGATGAAATGTTGCAACTCCACATCATATGCCTCAATGAATCGCTGCTTCCAATCCATTAAAATGTTGGTCCCAAGTGTTGCTCTTTTTCTAAACGAAATGCTATCCACTTCAGGAAGGCTGGCAATTCCTTCTTCTCCGATCACTTCACATTGGATGTCATAACCGTACTTGCAGTTTACAAAAACTTCCGCAGTAATGAGCACCCCGCCTTTCGTTTCCAATGTGACCACTCGTGGATCTCTTAAATGAGGCAATGCATGCTTTGTCTTTTTCGGAAACGAGACTGACACGGATTCATATTCATCATCGATCAACCAATGGAGCACATCTATTTCATGGATTAACGTATCATGGATCGCCATATCATCTGTATAACTTTCCCCTACTTCTGGGTTGCGATGGGCGCAACGAACCATTAACGGCTCACCGATAAAATGATCATCGATCGCTTTCTTTAATTGCACATAGCCTTTGTCATAACGGCGCATAAATCCAACTTGAACCAAACGCTTTCCGTGGTTCATTTCAGCTTCAATAATTTTCATGCACCCTTCCGCTGTCGTCGCAAGGGGCTTTTCCACAAACACATATTTTTCTGCCTCAATCGCACCTAATACATTCGCTTCATGGGCAGGTCCCCAGCTTGTTACAAGGACGGCATCGACATTGTCTGCGGCAACGAGCGAGCGATCGTCTGGGTAAACATCTGCCTCTAGCTTCATTTGCGTAACCACTTGTTTAGCGGCCTCCTGGTTCACATCGGTTACTGCAACAATTTTCCCGCCTGATAGCTTGTTCTCAATTCGTTTCATATGTTCCCGGCCAATCGCTCCCGTCCCAATCACTCCGAAGCGTAGTGTCATTAGATCCTCTCCTTCATCTCATCGGTTGTAAGTAACTTTTCATCGATATACTGTCTCGCCTTTAGCGCATACTCGAGGGGATGAGCCTTGGCTGGATCTTGCTCCGCTTCCACGACGATCCACCCTCTATAATCACGAGTAAGTAGAACATCGTACACCTTTGTAAAATCAATACATCCATCCCCAGGGACGGTAAACATTCCGGCTAAGAATGACTGCAAAAACGATTGACCCTGCTCTTGACATTTTGCTAAGATATCGCTTCGTACATCTTTAAAATGGACGTGCTTGATCCGGTCGAGATGCTTTGTCAAGAGGAGCATATAGTCATTGTCCGAAACGTAAATATGACCAGTATCGTACAAAAGAGAGACGAGTGTTGGATCTGTATTCTCCAGTAGGCGATCAACCTCTGCTAACGTCTGTACGCCAGTCCCCATATGGTGGTGATACACTAGCGTTAAGCCGTATCGCTGGGCAATCTTCCCTAATTCGTTTAACCCTTCACATAAGGTTAGCCACTCCGAATCTGTAAACATCGGCTTTTCCGTAAAAATGTTTTGCTCGGACTGTTGAATGCTGTACGTTTGCTCTGACACAACAGCTACGGAAGCGCCCACTTCCTCAAGATACGCACAATGAGCATGAAATTCCTTTGAAACGCTTTCAAATGGATCACGAATGAGGTAGCTACTAAACCATTGACCAGCAATTTTCAAGTTTCTAAGTTCAAGCTCTTTGTTTAATGTTTTTGCATCCGGAAAAAAACCGCCCACTTCTGTTCCTTGAAACCTGGCAACGACGATATCGCTCAAGAGGTGGGACAACGTATTGCCCGCACCTATTTCAGGAATATCGTCATTGCGCCATCCGATTGGAGCGATTCCCCATAAAATCTTTTGATCCGCCATTGACGCCACCTCCATTAATACTGCTTCGCCCGCGTTAACTTTTCTTGCTTTAGCTCGTATGCTTGCTGGATTCCTTCACGATCAGACACTTCGGAAACACCGAGGTTCCACCAGCTGCCATCATAGCCATCTGTCATCGTTTTCGGAAGTACTTTAATGTCGATCAACGTGGAGCACTCTTGTTTCTTGGCATCTTCTAACGCTGCTTTTAACTCCTCAACCGTGCTGACGCGGTACGATTTGGCCCCGTATCCTTCCGCCACTTTTGCATAATCAACGTGTAAAATCTTTTCGTCAGCCGTTCTGAATTCACAGAAGTAGCTACCACCACCAAAATCCATCTGCAAATTGTTAATGCAACCATAACCTGAATTATCAAACAGAAGGACGTTTATTTTTTTATGATACTGGATCGCCGTCACCAGCTCGGAGTGAAGCATGAGAAAACTACCATCGCCAACGATCGCATATACTTCTTTATTCGGTTCTGCCAGCTTCAGCCCTAATGTACCCGACACTTCATAGCCCATGCACGAATAGCCGTATTCTAAGTGATACGTATTCGGAACTTCAGCGTGCCAGAGTCGTTGCAAATCACCTGGAAGAGAGCCGGCAGCGCAAATGATCACACTGTCCGGGTCGATTGTTTCATTAATGGTTAGCAAAGCGGTCGTTTGCGCAAATTCTGTTTGAAGAGCATCGGCGTACTCATTCATCACCTCTTGAGTGAAATGACCTTTTATTTCTGGTTCAAATCGCTCCCGATCAAACGTTACCTTCCCGAGTCGCTCTCGTTCCTTTAACCATTCGGCTTTTAGTTGGCCAATGTCATCACCATATTCACTCTTATATCCTTCAAGCATAGGCACTAACGCTTCCAATGTTCTCTTGGCATCTGCCACGACAGGAAATGCATCGAGCTTGTATGCTTGCATGCGGCTCACATTAATATTTACAAATTTCACCTTTTCGAAGTCAAACAGCGTTTTCGATGAGGTCGCAAAATCTGTAAATCTAGTCCCGATCCCGATCACGAGATCTGCCTGTTGGGCCGCCTTATTCGCTGCTAACGTTCCTGTGATTCCGAGCCCACCTAGATTATTTTTAAAGGAAGCCTCTACCGCAGATTTCCCTGCTTGCGTCTCTGTTAACGGTACATTGAAAGCCTCAGAGAATGCGATAAGCGCCTCTCTAGCCTCCGAATATTTCGCACCACCACCAACAACGAGCAACGGTCGCTTGCTCTTCTTAATAAGATCAGCCGCACCTTTCAGCTCACGTTCGCTAGGAAGCTTTCGGTCAATATAATGTACGCGTTTCTCAAAAAATCTCACATCATAATCAAACGCTTCCCCTTCGACATCCTGTGAAATACAAATTGTCGCAGGGCCCGCTTTGGCTGGGTCGGTCATGACCTCAAAAGCGCGAATTAAGCTTGACATAAGTTGCTCTGGGCGTGTAATTCGATCCCAGTAGCGAGATACTGGCTGCAAGGCATCATTTGTCGTAATGGCGATGCTTTGTTCTTGTTCAAACTGCTGCAATACAGGGTCTGGTTGTCTCGTCGCATACGTATCAGCCGGGAGTAGTAAAATTGGAATTTGGTTAGCAAGGGCGGTTGCAGCAGCTGTTACTAGATTGGCTGACCCTGGCCCACTTGATGTAGTAATCGCATAGATTTTCTTACGAAGCATCTGCTTGCTGTACGCAATCGCCGTATGCGCCATCCCTTGCTCGTTTTTCCCTTGATACACTTTTAGGTGGCCAGGATCTTGCTCTAAAGCATGACCAATCCCCAATACATTGCCATGACCGAAAATATTAAAGATGCCTTCCACGAACGGAAATTCTTCACCATCGATATGAACATACTGTTGATTTAAAAATTTAATTAATGCTTGAGCTGTCGTTAATCGAATCGTTTCCATCTGCCGTCACCTCTATGCGATCGTAATCGTTTCATCTTTTTCAATTAGCGCTTCAATTTCTTCCACAGACGGCATTGCGTCAGATGAACTATGCTTGCTCACAACGATTGACGCCGAAGCGCTACCGTATTTTAATGCCGTCTCGATCCCTTTTCCTGAAATCAACGCATACAAGAAAGCGGATGCGTAGGAGTCACCTGCGCCGAACGTTTTCAGCACTTTCGTTTTATAAGCGTAGCCGCGATACGCTTCCCCGGCCTTCGTATAAGCAAAAGAACCTTCAACCCCGTGCTTAATGACGATCAATTCTGGAGAATGCTTGAAAAGGTAACGGATCGTCTCATCATTGTCCCCTTTTTCTGTACGGTTCTCGAGCACATCAAATTCTTCCCGTGTTCCAATGACGATATCAGACTGCTCCGCTACAAGGGAATAATAGACTGCTGTTTCTTCTGGTGTTTCCCAAGAGTACGGACGGTAATCTAACTCAAAAACAACCTTTACATCGTTTCGCTTGGCCAAACGAATCGCTTTCAACACCGCTTCCCGAGATGGGCTCTTTGATAGTGCGGTACCTGAAACAAGCAATAGCTTAGACCGTCTAATGTACGCCTCATTCACCTCTTCTGGGGATAAGTAAAGGTCAGCCACATCTTGACGATACATTAAAATGCTGCATTCTTCGGGACTCTTAATCTCTGTAAACGCTAAACCTGTTTTATGTCCCTCCTGATCAACGACAAGGTTGGACGTATCCACCCCAACACCTCTCATGTAGGATTCGATAAACCGCCCGTGTTGATCGTCTGCGATTTTCCCGATAAAGCCTGCCTTCAGTCCTAGCTTTGAGCTCCCGATAACAATATTAGCAGGGGACCCGCCTACATATTTAGAGAACGTCATTGTCTCTTCCATCGGTCTGTTGTATTCAACAGCATTTAAGTCAATGCATGCACGCCCAATCGCAATCAAATCAAACTCTCGATCTGTTGAAAGTTCATAGGTCATGAAAAGACCACTCCTTTTAAAATTTCTTCAAAAATACTTGGCTAAGCTACGTTCTTTAAAGTGGTACAGCTTTCGCGAAGTCGCTAAATTACTCAATAATCCATTCATGGGCCGGATCATTAAAAAACTTCCAAATTCGCTTAGGTCCAGCCATCACATTTAAATAGTAGGACGCATACCCTTCCGGCACGCCAACAGGGTGGTATCCTTTAGGTACGATAACCATGTTCTCATTCTCCACCGTCATCGTTTCATCAAGGGAGCGGTCATCCGTGTATACACGTTGGAAGACAAACCCTTGCTTAGGATTGACCTCATGGTAATATGTTTCCTCTAATAACGATTCTTCAGGCAATAAATCGCGATCATGCTTGTGCGGAGGATAGCTAGACCAGTTTCCGCTTTCTGTAAAAACCTCAACGACAAGAAGACTATTAGCAGAAGGGTCTGAATCGGGTAGAATATTGTGTACCATTCGCTGATTATTCCCCTTGCCCCGATGCTCAACGCCATTATCCTCAGCCTTGATAAGCTTAGTTGGAAGTTGATTTTTCGAAGGGGCGTAGCAAAGAGCTACCCGCGCTCCGGTGACCGCCTCAATCGAAAACGTTTGATTATTTGAAACATAAACACTGTCGGTTGGCTTCTTTTCAAAAACAGATTCACGCGTTCCAATATTCTCAAACGTCACCTCATGATCGGTCACATGAACCTTCCCTGTTACAACGACAATGCAGCATTCTTTGTTTTCTAAAGTTTCTGAATAAGTTGCCCCTTGTGAAAGATCTAATGCCTTAAACGATACGTATTCTAAAGAAGCGTTGTCAGCTGTCACATCGTGGACAAGTGTTACTCCTTTACTTATTTCTGCTCGCTCTGGCTTACGAAGCAATTGACTCATTGACTGAACCTCCTACTATGAATCGTTATTGTAATCGATTTCATTGATTTCCTAAAAAATATGTTGTTCAAGCCCTCTCACTTTCAATGCTTTCACAACTTCTATGTCCTTTTGTCCAGAATAATATTAAAAGCGCTTTCAGTCAATAGTTTTTCATGTACTTTCAGTGTTTTTTTGAATGGCAGATTAATTGTTCTCCCGTTAAAAAATGAGTGTATAGCCATTCTAACTGCCTTAATTCTTCGCTATTCTTCCTTCGAAATATCTGAAATCGTTTTCAAATCACCCCGCTTCTTTTAGTTTTGCCCAATAAGTGGCTGTGACAAAATATAAGCTGGTCTAAACGAAAGCCGTTCCTTTATAAGCGGCTAATTCCATGCTTCCACTGAACACGAGGAATGAACTTACTAGCAAAACAGCCATACTCACGAGTACTATCACACCAAATAAAACGCTTTCAACCGTGCGTTTTGACTTATTTTTATTTTTCGATAGATAAAACTTTTTTCTTTACTTGCCATTAAAAAAGATCGGAATCTACGCCCTCAGGACGAATTCAGATCTTTTTTTCATTTAAGTCTATACTTCTCATTTTGTTGTAAATGCCGACCAATAATGAATCGGTATTGTTATGAACGACAATCAATGTGGCTTGCCTACTTTTTCTGTCTGTTTTTTCTCGTATCAATGTAAACAGCTGAAACGATGATGGCCCCTTTGACAATTTGCTGCCAGTAAGAGCTTACTCCTAGGAGATCCAGTCCATTGTTCATTACGCCAATAATGAGAGCACCGATGATCGTTCCACCGACCGTTCCAATTCCACCAAACAGACTCGTTCCACCGATAACGGCTGAAGCAATCGCATCGAGCTCAAACATGACACCCGCTTGCGGCTGACCGGACGAAATTCTTGACGTTAAGATGATTCCGGCAATCCCTGCTAAAAGACCAGCATACGAATAAACGAACATCTTCACTCGACTTACATTAATCCCTGCTGTAATGGCTGCTTGCTCATTCCCACCAATGGCATAAATGTATTTTCCGTATTTTGTTTTATTAAGCAAAACCCATGTCACGATACCAACGAAGGCAAAAATGAGAACAGGTACAGGGATTCCGAAGATCACACCTTGACCGATAAAAGCGAACTTCTCATTTAATCCTCCGATTGGTCGTCCATCACTGTAGAGCATGGCCGCTCCCCTTGCCGCTGTCATCATCCCTAGCGTGACGATAAACGGTGCAAGCATCGCTTTCGCTACTAATGTCCCGTTAATAAGACCGATAAGCAGCCCGACGCCAACTCCCATTAAAATCGGTAGCATGATTGAATCGCCTTGAGCAAAGCTAGCTACGACAACGGAAACGAGAGCGATAAGAGAACCTGAAGATAAATCGATTCCTTTCGTGATGATAATCGGTGTAACGCCGATAGCGAGAATACCGATTATCGACATCTGTCTAACGATATTTACTAAGTTTGTCGATGTTAAAAAGTGTGGTGTTAAAATAGACATTAACGCGATGAGTAATATCAAAATTAGAAAAATTCCGTACTTTTTAAGGATATGCTTCGCGATTTCTTTTGTTTGACTAGATTTATTTCTCTCTATCTCTAGACTCATGGTATCCTTCCTCCATTCTGTTCATACATCAACCGATCTCTATCTTATTGGCTGTAACCGTTTGTTCGAAATTGTTATGAACGTGAAGCTTTTTCGCCATTTTTGCTTGGCCTGTCGCATATTGCATAATCTTCTCCTGGTTCGCTTCCTCCCGTGTGAGCTCCCCGGTAACCTTCCCTTCATGCATAACCAAAATTCGATCACACAACCCAAGAATTTCTGCCATCTCTGATGATACAACAACGATTGCTTTCCCTTGACTCGCTAATTCAAAGATTAAATTGTAAAATTCTGATTTTGCCCCTACATCGATTCCTCGAGTCGGTTCATCGAGAAACAAAATATCTGGGTTTTTTAAAAGCCATCTAGCAAGCAAGACTTTCTGTTGATTACCCCCGCTCAGATTTTCAACGATCTGTTCAATGGACGGAGTTTTGATGTAGAGCTTTTGTTTTTGTTGCTCGCAATCTTTTTTCACTCGTTTTCCATTAAGCCAACCCATGTTAATGTATTTATCGATATTGACAGTGATCATGTTCTCCCTAACCGACAAGGGAAGAAATAAACCTGTCAACTTGCGGTCCTCCGTTAAAAAACCCATATTGTTCTTCACAGCATCCTGCGGGCTCTTTATTCTAGCTTTTTGCCCGTTTACAAAAATTTCCCCTGATTCGGCTTCCTTGACGCCGAAGATCGTCTCAAGCACTTCGGTTCTTCCTGAACCCATTAAGCCTGCAAATCCAACAATTTCTCCTTTCCGGACTTCAAAGCTAACGTCTTCAAAGTAGTCTTGTTTTGTTAGGCTTTTTACGGAAAGGATCACTTCGCCAAGCTTCGGTTCAGGTTTATCAAAAATTTGGTTCAATTCGCGACCGACCATCATTTTAATCAAGTCATCTCTCGTTAAGTTTTTCGCTGTATCCGTACCAATGTACTTGCCATCACGAAAAACAGAAATGTCATCAGCAACTTCATCCAGTTCGCTCATTTTATGAGTAATGTATATAATGCCAACACCTTTCTTTTTCAATGATTCAATCATTTTGAAAAGCTGTGCTACTTCCTTTTCTGTGATGGCAGATGTCGGCTCATCCATAATGACAAGCTTTGAATGAAAAGATATGGCTTTCGCGATTTCAATCATTTGCGTATTGGCTATGCTAAGCTCGCCCATCTTTTTTCTTGGATCGATGTTTATCTCTAAACTTTCTAACAAATTCCGTGTCATTTCTATTAGTTTTTTATTGTCTACGAGCCCACTCTTTCCAAAGGTAGGCTCTCTGCCTAAAAATATATTTTCTGCTACTGTCATCTCTGGAATTGGACTTAACTCTTGATGGATCATCGATATCCCTTTATCGAGAGCGTCGTTAATACTGTTAAACGTCACTTCCTCACCATCAAAAATAATTTTTCCCTCGTTCGGTTTGTACATGCCGATTAAGATTTTCATTAACGTTGATTTCCCAGCGCCATTTTCCCCCATTAATGCATGGACGGAGCCTTTTCTCACTTTTAATTGAACCCGATCGAGCGCCTTCACGCCGGGGAATTCCTTTGTGATGTCTACCATTTCTAATAAAAAATGTTCACCCATGTATAGTCCTCCCATATCCATAGGATTACTAGTCGTGAAAGGAAACCGAATAACAGCTTCCTTTCACGCTTTCCGTATTAGATTAATATTTCGCCTCGTACTCTTCCACATTTTCTGGCGTGACAAGTTCGTATGGAATCATAGCATCTTCCACATCTTCTCCATTGGCTGCCTGTACAGCAACCTTTACACTCGTTGCCCCTTGCCCTTTAGCATCTTGGAAAACCGTAACATCAAGCTTTCCTTCCTTCATGGCTTCAAGGGCTGCCGGGGTTGCATCAATACCTGCGACAATGACGTCATCCAGTTTACCTACAGCCTCTAACGCAAGAATTGCTCCAAGGGCCATTTCATCATTGTTCGCTACAACTGCATCAATTTCCGTCCCAGAGTTCAGCCAGTTTTCCATTAATCTCATACCTTCTGAGCGATCAAACTTCGCCGTTCCTTGTAAAACCACTTCTAGACCATCATGTTCTTCAATAATCTGCTTGTTCCCTTCAGTCCGCATGATTTGCGCTTCATGGCCTAGTTCTCCATCCATGATGGCAATATTACCCTCGTTATTTAAAAGCTTGGCTACTTCCTCCATTTGTAATAACCCAGACTGAATCGATTCAGAACCTACAAATGCAGTTGCTTGATCTACTCCATCAAACGTTCGGTTGGCGATAATGATTGGAATTCCCGCATCATTAACCATGTTCACGATATCGACTGCAGAGGTCGTATCAACTGGATTAACGATAATGGCGTCCACATTACGAGAGATGAAGTTTTCTACTTGAGCCATCTGTTGCGTACTATCATTTTGAGCATCACTGAAAATGAATTCAAAGTCTGGGTAATTGGCAGCTTCTTCCTTCATTGCATCCTGCATGTATGTTAAAAACTCATCTAAGTTAGAAATGGATACTCCGATTACTTTTTGTCCCGAATCCCCGGTTGATTCTCCATTCCCATCTCCGCTCGTTTCGCCCCCACTTCCACAAGCGGCTAATAGTAAAGACATCAAAATACTAAAAGCGATAAGTATGGTTTTATTTTTTTTCATTCTCAGTTCCCCCTTAACGATTCAATTGATTTCTCGTTTCTGCAATCGATTACATTTCCATCCATTCTAACTTACAATTTATTTGGGTATAATCACCTCCTTATCCAATCAAAAGAACTAAGTTTATTCATTAAAAGATTTTGAAATCGATTACAAAAAGGTGGAATTCAAGTTGTTACGCTTATATTACAACACCCTCTCATTTTTGTAAACGCTTTTATACAGAATTTTTTTAATAATTACTACCCTTACTTTCTTAATTTATTGACTAAACGATTACTTTTTACTAGACAAACCGAAAAAGAGAGGGTTACCCTCTCTTTTTCACTAAAATGAAATCGATTTAGTTATGGACGGAACAATTGATCAATTTGTCTTATTTCCTCATCGGTTAGCTGCACTTTAAGTGTTTTTAAGTTGTCCAACACTTGCTCGCTATGTTTTGTCTCAGGAATCAAAACATCAATGGCCTCTTGTGTCAAATACCATGCAAGGACGAGATGTACCACTTCCGTTTGTTTCGCGTCGGCTAGTTTCCGAAGTTGGTTAACTTTTTTAAATGGTTTATAAACGCTTCCCCTTTAAGATTCGGCTAACTTGCACGAAAATCATGGAACGTGGTGTCTTCGTTATATTTTCCTGCTAATAAACCAGATGCAAGCGGAAAAAATGGAATGAATGAAATGCCATTTTTTCTTGAGTAAGGGAGGAAATCTTGTTCAGCTTCCCGCTGAATCAAATTGTAATTTCCTTGAAATACGTCAACATATCCGTCCTCTAGCCTTCGAGCAGTTCATTGTCCGATAGTAGGTTTCGTCGGGTATGTTCTTTCTCCGTTACAAGACTGAGATACATTTAATATACCATGCAAAAAAGACACCACTATATAGTTAGTGACGTCCTTTAGTCCTTTAACATTGTGTATTTCTCGTGTTACATCTAACTTTTAGTTGTCAAAGATTTCATCGATTAGTTCGTTCAAGGACATATCACTGTCAACCTCAAACGTACCAGGCTTTAGCTTATTGGCAAGTCCACGATCTTCTACACGCTTTGAAAATTCGCTAGCTTTTTCAATGATGCTCGCTCGTTCGAGGGCCTGTCCAACATCGATGCTTGTCATCCCTGGAGAGACGGTTAAAATCGTCCGGTAAACAACTGAACGGTCCTCTTCGGCCTCTTCCTCATCTGTCGTCTCTTCTTCTTCAGGCGCTTCTTCTTCCACTTCTTGGTCCGCAAGCAATTCTTCCATTTCTTGTTCTACACGAATATTCGCAGCTGTACTTACTTCGACTTCCCATTCTTCTTCGGTTTGCACGACATAACCTTCAGCCTCTAGTAATGCCCGCATTTCTTCGAACGTTAAGTCATTAGAAGGTCCCGCTGCTTGTCCTTCCTGATCTCCAGAAAAATAATAGACTGCCCCGCACAGTCCAGCAGCAATAAGGATTCCCCCTGCAAAGCTTCGCATCGCATTAGGCGTCATGAACTACTTGCCTCCCTTCTTCTACAAATGGTGCAATTAAACGCTCAACCTCTTGCTCAGGCTGCTGAACTTTCATCGCAATACTCTCAATTGAGTAGCCTCTTTGATGTAAGTCGAGCACTTGGCGAACGAGTTGGCGTTCCTCCGAGCTTCGCTTGACCCCTGCTTCTGCAGCCGTGATCTCATTGTCAAGCTCTATTTGACGAATCTGTTTTTGCAGCTCTTGAATCTCTTCCATTAAAGAAACGGAAAATCGCTCCAATTGCTCATCTTGTTTTTTCGTCTGGTCAGTAAAAAACGAAGCAACAAGTAAACCAATCGCTACGACAAACAAAATGACCAATATCCACTCCATTTTCCTGTCCCTCCTTTACGACTTTTTAACCCCACCAATCTACCATTATACATGGGATTTAAAGAAAATTCGATTCCTTTCATCATTTCTCATCACAATCGTTCTTTTGATCTATTCTTCCTCGCTTTAAAAGGGGGCTCAAGAAAGAAGAATGTTAGAATTTGTCGGAGTTTCGTTGTTTTTGCGCTTGCCTGGGAAATGTTCCTCCCTTTATTTCGTCCATCCAGGCTCATACGTGTAAATGACGCCCCCACCCCTCTGGGCATTGCCACGAAAGGATTTCATGTCCTCTTGTTCAGCTAACACTTGACGGAAGATGAGAAAATCGTTCTTTTCAATACGAACAGACTCAAGCTCACCGTCTCTTAGCTGCTGAAGTAACAGCTTTGCTTGGTCGTTACTCATCGCCTGCCTCCTTCTTTCTCTCCATCGTTCATCATTCGATAGTTTACCGTATGTACAGTATAAAGCATTCCGAGGAGCGCAAGTGGCAAGTAAGTAAGGATTAGTTCATAAGGTCGCCCTTCGCCACCACTTGTCAAGAAGATTGCAAGAAAAAGTGGAAAAAATACGACAAACATCGAGCCTTTGATTCTTGAACGAGGCTCAATATGATGACTAGCCCCACATTCTTGGCAAACAATTGGACGATATGAAAAAAACGCTGAAGCCCACCGCTGTTTTTGGCTAATTTTCTCCTGACACGATTCACACTGATTAAACGCCATCTGTCTCTCCTTCTTCCATTCATCCTTGCTTATTGTAGCACGGAATTTGAAAATTGACGAGATTGGAATCGATCTTTCACGACAATCTTCGAATATTTGTCCACTCAAAAACATTGAATGACAAAGCGCAAGAAAAAAGGTGACAATGTTTCGTCACCTTTTTTCCGACACCTTATACATTTTCAACAGAAAGCCCGCTTAACGCGCTTTCCACAGATTGATAGTCATATCCTAAGTCTCGAGCTACTGCCTCATATGTTACCCATCCGTTCGCCGTATTGACCCCTTTGGCCAATGCTGCATTTTCGGCAATTGCACGTTTAACACCTTTATTCGCAAGTTGCAATGCATATGGCACCGTCACATTGGTAAGTGCAATCGTCGATGTTCGCGGAACCGCCCCTGGCATGTTGGCTACAGCATAATGGACAACGCCATGCTTCGTATAGGTCGGTGCATCGTGTGTTGTAATCCGATCGACGGTCTCAACGATGCCCCCTTGGTCAATCGCCACATCCACGATGACAGAACCTGGCTTCATTTGTTCAACCATTTGTTCGGTTACAAGCTTCGGTGCTTTCGCTCCCGGAATGAGCACAGCCCCAATGACTAAATCTGACGCGGCTACTGCTTCGGCGATGTTCATCGGATTGGACATAAGCGTTTGAATGTCGGTTCCATATAAATCATCCAATTGGCGCAAACGTTCAGGGCTCAGATCAACGATCGTTACATCTGCGCCAAGTCCCATTGCCACCTTTGCAGCATTGGTCCCAACGACACCTCCACCAATAATCGTTACTTTCCCGCGGGTCACTCCTGGGACGCCAGAAAGAAGAATGCCTCGTCCGCCTTTTGGTTTTTCCAAAAATTGAGCACCAATTTGCGCTGCCATCCGGCCAGCGACTTCACTCATTGGTGTTAAGAGCGGCAAGCTTCGGCCTACTTGAACGGTTTCGTAGGCAATCGCTGTCACTTCATTTTCCACAAGTGCCTTTGCTAACTCGGGCTCCGCTGCTAAATGTAAGTACGTAAATAAGAGTAAACCTTTTCTAAAGTAACCATACTCTTGTGGTAGAGGCTCCTTCACTTTCATGATCATATCCGCTTTTGCCCAAACAGATGCTGCATCGTTCTCAATTGTCGCCCCAGCTTCTCCATAATCAATATCATCAAATCCACTTCCAGAACCGGCACCTCTTTCGATAAGCACTTGGTGGCCTGCTTGAACGAAGCTCATCACACTGGCAGGTGTCATTGCGACTCGATTCTCATTATTTTTGATCTCTTTCGGTACCCCGATGATCATTACATTCTCCCCCTTTTTTCTAAAAATCTCAATTTATTGTTAGTATACTCGCAATCTATACTGCTGGCTTTGTGCATCCGTCGAAATTCTGATAAAGTCTATTTGTGTTCCGGACACAAACGAACAAGCATTCTTATGTTGATAAAAAAAGAACACCTGCTCAAATCGAAGCAGATGTTAAAAATAGCGAAAGATTTTTAGCGCAAACATGGCGATAATGGCCACCATTAGGAACAAGCTATGCTTTTTCAAGTTTGTCACAAGCACTGCTCGTTCCTCACTTGACTCTTGATTGTCCTTTAAGAGCCGAATCCCTTTTGCCGTCAATCCAAGCCATGCACCGATGGCAATCCATAACACGATGACCCCCCACACCCAAAGGCTTGTCCAATCAGCAACCATAAGTAAGCCGCTTACGACACTAACAACAAGGGCGCCATGGGCTACCAAAAGAATAGGCTGATAGATCGAGAGGAGCTTTTGAAAGCTCTCTTCTCTGTCTAGTAAGCTCCCTTTAATCAAATAAGGGAGTGGAATCAAGATGAAAAAGACGAGAGCTACCAACACATGTATACCGTAGCTAATAATGTATGTCACCACTTACACCTCACCTGCTGCCGTTATCCAAACATACAGCTTTATCTTAAATGAAAACGACAGCACGGTCTATGATGAACCTTTATTTTTTACCGTTGGCTTTCTCGCCTTCATTAAAATCGATTCACCTCTAAAGGAGTACACTCTTCCATCCTCCACGACAATTTTGAACTTTTGATAATATTCGGTTGGCTTGCTTTTGATAAAGTCGGAAAGCTCCTGTTTCTTTTCTGTTGTAACGTTCATCCGGTCACACCAGTCTTCAAAGATGAACGTTTTATGAAAACAGTGGAGTTCTTCGAGTTCAAATCCGGCTTCTTCAAGCATTTTCAACCAATCTGACTTTTTCCAGGCGCGATGATGGCTATAATCTCGCTCTTTTTCTACATAATTGTAGAAAACATCAAAGGCATCGTTTTCTGGAGCGCTGTTATCAACCAATAACAACTGTCCCCCTTTTTTTAACACGCGATAGGCTTCGCTAACAAAAGATGCAGGATTGGGAAAATGATGAGCCGCAATTCGACATGTAACGATATGAAATCGTTCATCAGTAAAAGGCATTTGTTCAGCATCACCTTGTACGTACTCCACCTGTTGGTGACCGTTCCCCTCAATAAATGCTCGCGCTACTTTTAAAATATCTTCCGTTAAATCGAACGCAACGACCTTTTTTACAAACGGAGCGAACGCATTGGCCACATGCCCGCCGCCAGTTGCCACATCGAGAACCTCCTCGTTCCCTTTTAGCGCTGCGATTTGCATAAACTTGGCCAAGTCGCTTCCTTTCGCATGGATCTGACTTGTCACGTAACGTTCCGCGCTTTTGCTGAATTGTGATTGCACTTTGGCTTTATGCTCCTCCACTCTTACAAGCTCCTCCTTTCGCTAAATCAAAACAACCATTGTAGAGGGCCTACAATTGTGTCATTTATCATGTTATCATGAAGTACTTGCAAATTTTGCCGAAATTACAGATAGCTGAATCTGTCTTTCGTTTATGGTACGATAGTCGAGAGAATAGTAGAGGTGAAATGTCATGTCAACATGGTTTATGTGGTTTATCGTACTATGGACGATTGTGTTGATCACATTAATGTTCATCGGTGGCTACTTTATGTTCCGCAAGTTTTTAAAGCGACTGCCAAAGGAAGACGGAAAATCGATACTGGATTGGCAGGACTATTATATCGAAAAAACCCTTCATCTATGGGGAGACGAGGAAAAGGCTTTTCTAAATGAGCTCGTGGAACCTGTTCCCGAGCTGTTTCGGGATGTGGCAAAAGGGAAAATTGCTGGGAAAATTGGAGAGCTAGCCTTGGACGAAGACGCAAGCCGCATCGACACGGAGCTGATTATTCGCGGATACATTTTGGCCACTCCGAAACGAGATCATAAATTTTTGCGAAAAAAATTAGCAGAGCTGAACATCGATGTGTCCCCATATGAACCTTTATTTGAGCAACATAGCAAAAAGACAAGCGCTTCCAACTAGCGAAGAGCTTGTCTTTTTTCCTACGTTTCTGCTGGAATGATCGCCTTGTTGCGATTTTCCTTTCTCATTTGCTTTTCTAACTTCTTATACGATACGTACATGGCGACTCTCCATGGAATGATCATCCCATATGCTAATAGAAAAAACATCCCCGCCAACTCTTCGAATTGAATAGAATCCCCGATGATCAATTTAAACGCAATTCTCAAAATCAATAAGCCAATTAGGATAAACACAAAGGCTTTTGATCGCTTTAAATAGATGTGATCCCCACGAATTTCGAATTTTGACGTTTTAATGAGGAACAAGGAAAATATCATACCAACGCAAAGCGCCTCTAACACTTGCCAGCTGGATGGACGGAACGGTGGGTAGACAAACATGAAAAACCCAGTTGACATAAAAAATGGTGGCAAGATAATTTTCTTAACCGTTGCTGGCCGTTTGGATGCTTTTAATCGGATAATCAGTACCATTGTCGCCATGAAAATGGCACCGATGGTAGACAGGAGCACATATGTGTCATTCATAGTAGCTCCCCCCTTTCTTCGTTCGGGAAGCATCTCATAGTTTACCTTACAAGAAAGTCCATATTCTTTCAATGGTCGCATAAGGAAAAACGTACTCTATTTGTCATTTTCCCAAAGAATATTCATGATCCTTTCCATTCTTTTAGACAATTCCTAAGTTTTGGTTGAGCTTTTAATTGAGATCTAATCCGAGCCTCAGTATAATAATGTAAAGAATGTCACATTGATCGCAAGAGAGCACACAACTTCATTATAGCATGACCGCGGAAAGGGATCCTTATTAATGATAGGTGAAAAACAATTACGCCGGTTAATTGAACAAAAGCGAAACCAGCTGATTCAAGCTGGTTTAAAAAACGGGCTAGGTCATTCGAAAACATTAGAAAAAAGCAAGGAGCTTGACAAACTTCTAAATGAGTATAATAAAGTCAAATCATAGCACACTTAGGACAGCAGTGCTTCTCCTTGTTCATCCCCTTTTTGCAAAACATACATTTTTTGATAAAGTCCCTTTTTGGCAATGAGTTCATCATGAGTTCCCCGCTCTACAATTTCTCCTTGGTGAAGAACGAGAATTTGATCTGCATCCTTTATCGTCGACAATCGGTGAGCGATCGCAATCGTCGTCCGTCCTTGTTTCATTCGCTCAAGTGCTTCTTGTATTGCTTCTTCCGTCTCCGTATCCACACTTGCCGTTGCCTCGTCCAAAATAAGAATCGCCGGCTCACGGACCATGGTACGAGCAAAGGAGAGCAGTTGTCGTTGGCCACTTGAAAACGTTGCTCCCCGCTCCGTCACCTTTGTCTCATAACCATGAGACAGCCGCTCGATAAATCCATCCGCCCGAACAAACGAGGCAGCCCGCTTGATCCGATCATCGGAAATGGCTTGATCATACAAACGAATGTTGCTCGCAATCGTTCCTGTATAAAGAAACGGATCTTGCAAAACAAGCCCGACCTTAGCGCGCAGCTCATTATTTTCAAAGGACGTGAGCGGTTTACCATCGATGAGAATTTCCCCATCCTGCAACGGATAAAATCGCATTAGCACATTGATGATCGATGTTTTTCCACTACCCGTATGGCCGACTAGGGCGACTGTCTCTCCTTTTTTCACCGTGAACGAAATGTTTTTTAAAACGTTTGTTTTCCCGTCATAGGAAAAGGAAACATTCCGGAATTCCACATTTCCTTCCCCTATGATCGCTGGATGTTCATTCCCCTCACGATCTGGAGCTAACTCCCGATGATCCATCAGTTTAAAGACGCGCCCCGCTGAGACAATCGCTTGCTGAAACATAGAAAGTCGCATCATCATTTGATTAACCGGCTCAAAAAAACGGTCTAAGTAATTGACGAAGGCGTAAACGACACCAATTTCAACCGCTGTGTCCATAGACATGATCCCAAAATAACTCAAAATCAACATAAGCGCCAAGATGGACAAGACATCAACCGCTGGACGTAACAATAAACCGTCCAGCTTCATGCTTTTCATTCCCGCTAAAAAATGCTCGTCGTTAATGGCGCTAAATTCTTTCCGCATCCGCCGTTCTTGGCGAAACATTTGAATGATAGCCATCCCTTGAATCGATTCGTTTATTCGTCCATTTAAGAGACTTAGTTTTTCGCTCATATCTGCATAAAACCGAGAACTATATTTTCGGTACACTTGCATTAAAGCAAAAATGAGTGGTAGAAGAACAAGACAGTAAATGGCCAAGGTCACATTTAAATAAAACATGGCGGCAAAAATACCAATTAAGAATATGATATTTTGCACAAACGTCGCTAAAACCGTCACATACAATTCTTTAATAGACTCCGTGTCATTCGTTATTCTGGAGACAAGCCCTCCTGCAGGTGTTTGGTCAAAAAAGGAAAGACCGAGCCGTTGCACGCTCGAGAACACGTCAATCCGCAGTCGCTGAACAATGGACAAGGCAACTTTTTGAAACAAAAATAGTTGATAATAATCGATGATGACAGCTGTCAAATGAAGGACAAGATAGCCAGCTCCAAGGAGAAAAAGGACGTCTGTTGGAAAATAGCGTGGCGTTAAATAATCATCGATAAAAATCTTAACGATGATCGGCCCGAGTAGCTGAGCACCTGTGGCAATAAACAGTAACAGAAAAGCGACCATGAGCTGTCCTTTATAATGGGCCGCATACGACAGCAACCTTTTAAAGACAGTGCGCTGTTCTTTACTTGATAACACGCGATCTTTATGATCTATCATGACGAACGCCCTCCTTTCTCTACAAGGGTTTCGAGCTGCTGTCTTTCATACATGTTCCGGTACCAACCGCCAGCTTCCATTAACGTTTCATGCGTTCCTCGTTCAACGATACGCCCATCATCCATTACAAGGATATGATCCGCATGTTTAATCGCGCTTAATCGGTGGGCGGTAATGATCGTCGTCTTCCCTTTTCGTTCTGCTCGTAACGATGATAAGATCGCTTCCTCCGTTTTCGCATCGACTGCAGACAAAGAATCATCGAGGATGAGAATATTCGGGTTAGCAAGCAATGCACGGGCAATTGAAACGCGCTGTTTTTGTCCGCCGGAAAGGGTCACGCCTCGTTCGCCTACGACGGTATCATACCCTTGTTCAAATTGTATGATATCGTCATGAATATGGGCTAATTGGCTCACTTGGATGATTTCTGAAATCGTGGCATCCGGTTTGGCAAACGCAATGTTATCCGCAATCGTAGCAGAAAAGAGAAAGTGGTCTTGCGGCACGGTCCCAAAGGCAGCCTTTAGCGCGTCCAGTGTATAGTGTTCGATCGGTCGACTGTCAAGGATAATCGTCCCTTGCTTTATGTCATACTCTCGCTGTAGTAAACGGAGAAGGGTCGTTTTCCCAGCTCCTGTTTTCCCTACGATTCCTAACGTTTCTCCCTCACTCAATTCAAACTGAACGTCAGCTAAAGCCGGCTCCTTTTGATTCGGATAAACAAATTGATCGATCGCAACGTCTACGTGTCCTGTCGGCGGAACATGAATGCGTGCCCGGCTGTCGGTAATCTCTTGCTTTGCTTGCAAAAGCTGTGACACGCGATTATAGGAGGCACGGCCACGTTCGACAATGTTGAATAAAAATCCGAAAGCAAGCATTGGCCAAATAAGCAAGCCTAAGTAAATCGTAAAGCTCGTTAATTGTCCGATCGTTAACTGTTCAGCAATAACGAACCTGGCGCCGAAAACGATCGCGAGAAAATAGGAAAGACCTACGATCAATGAGATGGTCGGGTCAAAAAGAGCATCCACTCGAGCCACAGCTACATTTTTCTTCACCACATCATCTGATTGTTTGCGAAACGCCTCAATGTCTTGTTCCTCTTGTCCAAATGCTTTTGTTACCCGAACCCCTGTCACACTTTCTTGCACCTTATCATTTAATGAGGAAAACGCTGCTTGGGCATGGTGAAAGCGCTTATGTAATAACGATCCATAATAACTTGTAAGAAGCGCCATAAGAGGCATCGGGAGCAAGCTAATCAAGGTAAGCTCCCAGCTAATCGTAATCGCCATTGTAAGGATCACGAATCCACCCATCGTTAGCGAGTCGACTAGAGTGAGTACCCCTTGCCCCGCCGTGGCTTGAATTGCACGAATATCATTGGTGGCATGGGCCATTAAGTCTCCTGTCCGATGCTTTTGATAAAAGGGAGCGGCCATGTTCGTAAAATGGGTATACAATTGATTACGAAGAAGCCGAGCCAAACGGAGAGAAGCGCCAAAAATCATGACCCGCCAAAGGTAGCGTGCAACATAGACAATGAGCGCAAGCGCCGCCAAAACCCCAATCCATTGGAGCAACACTGGCATCGTTAATGTCCCCTCGTAAATATGATCAACAATGATTCCGACGACACGCGGCGGGACGAGTGTTAATAAAGAAACAATCGCGAGCATGACAATACCAAACCCGTAAGATTTTTTCTCCTGTTTAAAAAACCACCATAAATCAACGAAAACTTTCACCAGTTCTCCACCCCCAGATTTGACAGACCTTCTATAGACGAAAAAACACCCCAGTCTAGAGGTGTTTTGAGTTTTATTTACTTTGCTGCTTCTGCATCGCTTTCATCATTTGATTAATCTTCTTCTGCGAAGGGTTTTGCCCCATTTGCATTAACATGACGCGAAGCATTTGCTCATTGATGGGTGGGTTTTTCTTCAAATAGGACATCATCGTCTTACGAGCAATAAAAAAGCCAATCGCAATACCGATGACAATACCTAATGTAATCCAAAGTAAGATCATCCAGTTCATACGTCCAAAAATCCTCCTTCAAACTGTCTCAAGCCAGGCTTGTCCTGACCAATCTTATTTATTATAGCGTACATCCTATATTTTTAAAAGAGTGAGATATGAAAAAATTCCCTACCGGAGGATCGGATCATCGTTTAGACGAGCTTCACTTGCCTGACCGGATTTAGCCATCCATACCGCATACGCTGCACATCGATGGCAAAAAACGCTCCTCGCACTTTTCGCAACGCTTCAAATAAAGTGGTTTCAGCATCAATCGTCCCCTCGCTCGTTAACAATAAGCGATCTTGTTGAATGAACAGTTCGGCTTGTGATTCAGAACGGCTCGCATAAAGGCGAAAGGTGGTCTTCGTCTTTTCCACCGTAAAACCAGCTGGCTGTAAATGGTGAAGAACATGCTGAAGATGAAGCGTCGGTATCGCTTCTGTAATATATTGAATTTGTTTTTTTATTAACGCTTCATTCACCTTTGTGGCATGCTCTTTTTCTAAAAAGAGATGAAACAGTTTGCTCTCTTGTCCAAAGTATTGCCGAGCCACCTCGTCGACGATTAAATACAACTCGTACTGTCTCACGCTCACCACGTCCCCTTCATGTATTCTTTTCAATAGTATACTGCTTCTTTGAAAAAGACCTTGTCTGAAAGTGGAGCAAGAGAACACTTTTTTTGTCGAAAGCCTACTTTTTCTGAAGAAAATGCTCTAAAAGGACAAATAGATGCTCTCTTCTTTATTATTTTGATTTTTCAAAAAAATACTCAGTGCGTAAAAAAGGGCCGCATGGTTTTCCATGCAAGCCCACAGTAATTATTTGTTTTCAAGGAGTGCCTTCGCACGAGCAACTACATGTTGAACGGTAAAGCCAAACTCTTCCATGATTCGTTCACCTGGGGCTGATGCACCAAAGCGATCAATCGCTACAACATCCCCTTGATTCCCTACATATTTCGCCCAGCCAAGTGAAGATCCCATTTCAATTGCAAGTCGAGCGGTCACATCGGACGGAAGTACTTCCTCTTTGTAGTCTGCCGATTGCGCTTCAAAACGATCCCAGCTAGGCATACTGACAACAGCCGCATGAATACCCTCTTTCTCAAGGGCTTCTTTGGCATTCACTGCAAGGGATACCTCTGACCCTGAAGCGAGTAATAAAAGATCAGCAGAACCATTAGCTGGTGCCAAAACGTAGGCGCCTTTTGAGACACCATCATATGCACGGTCCACTGCGCCTTCAAGAGTCGGTAAATTTTGTCTTGATAAGACGAGAGCCGTCGGTTGATCTTTACTTTCGAGTGCGAGTTTCCACGCAGCTACCGATTCGTTTCCGTCTGCTGGACGAATCACAGACAACCCTGGCATCGCACGTAAAGAGGCAAGCTGCTCTACCGGCTCATGTGTTGGTCCATCTTCGCCAACTGCAATGCTGTCATGAGTAAATACGTAGATGACCGGCAATTGCATTAAAGCAGCTAAACGAATCGCAGGGCGCAAGTAATCAGAGAAGACGAAAAATGTGGCGCCAAACACTTTCAAGCCGCCGTGTAAAGCCATTCCGTTCATGGCAGCACCCATGGCAAATTCCCGAACACCAAACCAAACGTTACGACCGCTGTAGTCATCACGGGAGAAATTAGCTTCCCCCTTAATGAGCGTTTTGTTTGAAGAAGCCAAGTCAGCTGAGCCACCAAAGAGTTGAGGGACAGTTTTCGCAAAAGCGTTCAATGCTTCACCGGATGAAGAACGAGTGGCAACTGATTTGCCGACCTCATAAGATGGCGCAACAGCATCCCACCCCTCTGGAAGATCGCCGTGAACAGCTAGTTCGAACTGGCTCGCGAGCTCAGGGTATGCTTTTTTATATTGGGCGAACAGCTCATTCCAGCTCTCTTCCTTCTCAGCTCCTTGCTGTTTGACCTGCTCATAATAAGCAGCCACTTCTTCTGGGATATGAAATTCATTTTCATATGTCCATTCATAGGCTTCCTTTGTTAACTTCACTTCGTCCGCTCCAAGAGGCGCTCCATGAGATACGGATTTTCCTCCCTTATTCGGTGAACCGAATCCGATGGTTGTCTTTACTTCAATTAACGATGGGCGCTCGTCCGCCTTCGCCTCTTCAATCGCTTTCGCAATTTCGTCTAGATTGTTTCCATCCTCGACACGAACTACGTGCCATCCATAAGCTTTGAAGCGGTCCTCTACGCTTTCAGAGAATGAATGGTGTAGGTCCCCATCAAGGGAAATATCGTTGGAATCGTACAACAAGATCATGCGCCCTAGTTTTAAGTGACCAGCAAGAGACGCTGCTTCTGCTGAAACACCTTCCATTAAATCGCCATCTCCACAAATCGTATAGGTGTAATGGTCAACGATATTATACCCATCGCGGTTGTATGTAGCAGCTAAATGACGTTCTGCCATTGCCATACCTACGGCCATTGCAACCCCTTGTCCAAGTGGACCTGTCGTCGCTTCTACACCAGGTGTATGCCCATACTCTGGATGCCCAGGTGTTTTGCTTCCCCATTGTCGGAAGTTTTGTAACTCCTCAAGCGAGAGGTCGTAGCCTGTAAGGTGTAGTAGGCTGTACAAAAGCATCGAGCCGTGCCCTGCCGATAAAACAAAGCGATCGCGATTTACCCAGTCTGGATTAGCTGGGTTATGGTTCATGAATTTCGTCCATAAACAAAACGCCATCGGCGCTGCTCCCATCGGCATTCCAGGGTGTCCTGAATTGGCTTTTTCCACACTGTCAATGGATAGCGTTCGAATCGTATTGACTGCTAACTGTTCAACATGTTTCGACATCGTCTGTCTTCATCCTTTCCGTTACTGAAAACGTTCTTTTCGCTTTTCATGATAAACGTTATCGGACGATTGCACAAGCATTCGTTTAGGATTTGTTAAAAAAAAATTCATGTAATTATTAATTAGTAAACAAATATATTAACATTTTGATTGTTAAAGAGATAGAAAACGCCAGGAATCTGTCCTGGCGTTAGTGAATGTCGTTGCGGTACTTATTTTTGCTTTGTTTTAATTTATCTGGTGTTACGTCATTTCCTGCTCCATCGACGACCGTTACCGAATGTAGTTGATTTTTAAAGGACTGACGAAATTGTTGAATGTATTCTTCACGTAATTTTTTTTGCTCGCGAAGCTCACCATCTGTCAGACCTGTTGTTTTTGCTCGCTTTGCTAGTTCATTGATCCGCTCGATTTTTTGCTTAGAAAGCATCGGTTGTTCCTCCTAACTTCTCACAATCATCCTTATCACTCTACATGAACGTTGACTATCTTGCAACTAAGGAGAACCAAAAGAATGGCCCTATTGTTCCCCATGAAGCTGCTCGTCCATATATTCTTGATAACGACGATGCACCGTTGCTTTCGAGACATTAAATCCAAGACCTTGTAGTGTTAAGGCAATTTCATGAAACGTTAGGTTTTTCTGACGAAGGCGAACGATCTCCTTGATCGGCAGTTCCTTTCGTTCTCTCCCACCAGAAACACCTTGTTTTATATTCCGTTCGGGACGATAGCCATTTTTGACGGCTTGTTTCATTCCTCGCTTGATTTTTTTGTTATGAAGCTTACGCTGATACTCTTCCACGATCGCTACAATGTCAAGGACCATTTCATCTGCTTCTGATAGCCGAAGCTCCCCCTGATCACGAATCGTATAGATGGAGACACCTAATTTTCGTAACTGATGTAACAAAGCTATCTTCGAATGCCCTCGTGCAAGCCTTGTATCATCTTGACAAAGAAGGATATCAGCTTGCCCGCGTTGGAAAGCATCTATGCATTCTAACAATACAGGCCTGTCTAGAGAAAAGCCACTTGCTCGCTCTTCCAATGTAGCAACGACTTCTAGCGCATGTTTATTTGCAAGGGTGAGAAGCTCATGCTTTTGCCGAGCTAAGGACGTTTCTTGGCTCGTCTTTTCTGTGCTGACACGACAATAAATAATGGCTTTCAATGGACATCATCAACCTATCTACTCTTAGTCATTATGCATAATCGATTCATAGACGACAGATCCTTGACCGTGAAGGTTCTCGTGTTGCTCCTCTTGTTCGTACGAGAACATAGAGGTAGAAGCAGGATCGCTATCATCAGCAAATATAAGCGTTCCGTACATCAATAATAACGTAATAAGTGCAACAACTAACAATGAAATTTCTTGGCCAGATAAACGTCTAAGCATAGAGAATCACCTCATAAGAATGTTTGTTCCCCTTTATCATAAACAAGAACACTTGTTTGTGTCAACAATAAATTAGAACTTATGTTTGCATTACATATGTTCGCATGGTATAATTTAGTCAGTATAGGAAAGAAAAGAGAGGTGCCCCACCTTGTCAAAACTATCTAGAAGACAGCAAGAAATTTTAGATTATATCAAAGAAGAAGTTCGAGCCAAAGGATACCCTCCCTCTGTTCGCGAAATTGGCGAAGCCGTTGGACTAGCTTCAAGCTCTACTGTTCATGGCCATTTATCTAGGCTAGAGAAAAAAGGGTACATTCGTCGCGACCCAACGAAGCCTCGCGCGATCGAAGTGCTAGACTTAGAGAATTTGGCATCTGAAACGACTGAAGCGAAAGCTACGTATATCCCTGTCGTCGGGAAAGTTACTGCCGGATTGCCAATTACAGCTGTTGAGAATGTGGAAGAATATTTCCCACTACCTGAACAATTAACAGCCAACGACAACACATATGCACTGCGAATTCAAGGGGACAGCATGATCGAGGCCGGCATCTTTGATGGAGATCTTGTCATTGTGCGACAACAGCAAACGGCCGATAACGGTGATATCATTGTTGCCATGACAGAAGAAGACGAGGCTACCGTTAAAAGATTCTTCCGCGAAAAAGATTACATCCGTCTTCAACCGGAAAACTCAACAATGGAACCTATTATTTTGACATCTTGTACGATCTTAGGAAAAGTCATAGGCGTATTTCGTACCATCCATTAACTTGTCCTGCCACCAATCTATGCAACGTTCTATTTGTTTATAACCCATTACACTAGAAAAAGCTCAAGGGCCCTCCTTGAGCTTTACTATTTAATTTGACTAGTACAATCGTGCTGAAGCTAAAGAAGACACAGCGATTGCCGAACCTTTAAAGGGCAGCAAATCCGTAGTTGTTCTTATACTTAACAGCTATTGTAAGCAAAAAAACACGCCAATGGTTCATGCCATTGACGTTGCTTCTTACTGTTTTTACACAAAAGTTGACTTGGCTTTAATCCGCGTTAGCTTTACATCTTGAATTATTATTCAAATTTATTGGCATCTCCTTCAAACGGTTCATCTGCTACGCGAATGGAATCGGTAGGGCAGCCTTCAAGGGCATCTTCCATGTCTTCGATCAAATCTTCTGGTACTTCGGCAACCCCTTCGTTATCGTCTAAAATGACGTATGCCAATCCTTCGTCATCATAATCATAAACATCTGGAGCAGCTGCGCCACAAGCTCCACATGCAATACAGGTCTCCTTATCCACAATCGTATACTTTGCCATTTCGATTTCCCTCCCAAGGTTGTTGTGTTCTATCTATTTATAAAAGGTAGGAACAACCATTCACTTAATATTCCGACTTTTCCGTCGGTAAGTAAAGGTGTCCCGAAAAAGCAATCACTTTTTGAAAGACCTCTTGAAGTGACTTCACCTCAAGAGGCCTCAGGAATTACATTCATACGTTTGCATGTACTGCTCACGTCCCTATAAGTGTATCCTGAGTGCGGGACAAGTTTCCTCATTCATAGAATACTCTTGCACAGTGGCCTTTTCATTTTTTGTACGTGCCTTAGGTGATAACTACATTTTACACAACATAAATACCCTTATCAATAAATAATTATTCACTAGAGCAATGTGTCGTCAACCCTCGTGTTATAAGATCTAACATTATAGTTAAGCCTTATCCTGGTATTTTACATACCAATTTATTTATGTTGTACGCTAGTGTTCAATCAATTTTCATACCCATCCTTAAAACCTTACAATCCTAAAAAACCTTAGCGATAAAGCCCTTACAAGAATGTGATAAAATCTATAGTCGATTATTTTAAAATTTTTCCCTTAAAGTCTTAACTTCTCTAAAAAATAGGACACCTAGTCAGGTATCCTTGTTTGCTCTTTTACCGCATATAATGCACTTTTCTGTATAGTAGTCATATCTATGTTTACCTTTGACCTTGCAATCGAACCAATACTTAACCCGTTTCAAGTCTTGCATCAGCTCCTTAAGGTTTATTACTTTCATTCTACCTATTATTTTACCTAGATGTAAATACTTTACTTCATTTATCTGAAAAAATTGTTATTCTTGATCACCATCCGATAAACTATTTTAACAAAATCACCTATGTTTCTAGACTTCATCAAGCCTCATCGCTCGAAGCCAATGTTTTTCTCATTTCAGGTTCCTTTTAAAGGTAAACCATTTTATAAAGTAATAAAACCCCCGAAGCCTATCGCTTCAAGGGTTTCTTAGATTAATAGGTTTGCATGTACTGGTCTCGCTCCCATGGGTGCACTTGGGTGCGGAACATATCCCATTCGATTTCTTTGGCTTCGACAAAGTGCTCCACGGCATGCTCTCCGATCGCTTCAACTAGCACGTCATTTTTCAGGAAGTTGTCGACTGCTTCTTTTAGTGTTGATGGTAAGTCACGAATTCCCTCTTCATCACGCTCTTCCTTGCTCATCACGTAAATGTTACGGTCTGTTGCTGCCGGTGGTGTAAGCTTGCGTTTGATGCCATCAAGACCAGCTGCTAGCATTGCTGCCATTGCAAGGTAAGGATTAGCGGCTGGATCTGGGCTACGAACTTCGATTCGCGTGCTTAAGCCGCGAGAAGATGGAATCCGAACGAGAGGGCTCCGGTTGCGCATCGACCAAGCAACATAAACAGGTGCCTCATAGCCTGGGACAAGGCGCTTATAAGAGTTCACAATTGGATTCGTAATCGCTGTAAAACTGTCGGCATGTTTTAAAATGCCTGCTAAAAATTGCATCGCGGTTCCGCTCAACTGGCTTTCGGTTGATTCGTCAAAGAACGCATTTTCTTTCCCGCGGAACAAGGACATGTTGCAGTGCATCCCTGAACCATTGACGCCGAAAAGTGGTTTTGGCATAAACGTGGCATGCAAGCCGTGTTTGCGAGCAATTGTTTTAACGACAAGCTTGAACGTTTGAATGTTATCACATGTCGTCACAGCGTCTGCATATTTAAAGTCGATCTCATGCTGGCCTGGGGCCACTTCATGGTGGGAAGCTTCAATTTCAAAGCCCATATCCTCCAGCTCAAGCACGATATCGCGGCGGCAGTTTTCCCCTAAGTCCGTCGGTGCGAGGTCAAAATAGCCTCCCTTATCGTTTAACTCAAGCGTTGGCTCTCCTGATTCATCATTTTTAAAAAGGAAAAACTCTGGCTCTGGACCGATGTTAAATGCTGTGAAACCGAGCGCTTCTGCTTCTTTTAGGACCCGCTTCAAAATGCCACGAGGATCACCTAAGAATGGTTTTGGTTCTTCTCCAGGCTTTCCAGGTTGGTAGACATCACAAATCAGACGCGCAACCTTTCCTTTTTCCGGTGTCCAAGGGAAGATGACCCACGTTTCTAAATCCGGGTACAAATACATGTCTGATTCCTCAATTCGAACAAACCCCTCGATGGATGAGCCATCAAACATCATTTTGTTGTCAAGGGCTTTTGGCAATTGATCAACCGGGATTTCCACATTTTTAATCGTCCCTAGTAAATCAGTAAATTGAAGTCGGATAAAACGAACGTTATCTTCTTGGGCAATGCGCAAAATGTCTTCTCTCGTAAACTTTGCCATTCGTAGGTATCCCCTTTCCTGCACTTTTCATAATAAATCGAAATTTCCGAGTATAATCCTAGCATCCTTTTGCCATCACTCGTCTTTTTTCGATCAACTTTACTACAAGTCTACTTGAAGGGTATCGATCTGTCAAATATATGCAAGATAATCTGACATAGTAATTAATCTAACAAACTTTTTTTACTAGAATCTATCAAAGGATAAACGCCTTCTTAATTCAATCAAGAAGGCGTTCCCTTTGTTTCCAGGCTAAGCATTTCATCTGCAGCTTGCATGACGGCTAGCTTTACGTGCTCGTATGTGAGCCCACCTTGAACGTACGCAATGTAAGGCGGTCGAACAGGTCCATCCGCCGTTAACTCGATGCTCGCCCCTTGAATAAATGTACCTGCTGCCATGATGACAGGATCTTCATAGCCCGGCATCGAACTTGGCTGTGGGGTGACGTGGGCATCGATCGGTGATGCCGCCTGAATCGCTTGGCAGAAAGCGATCATCTTCTCACGATCAGGAAACTGAACGGACTGAATTAAATCTGTCCGCTGTTCGTCGTAACGAGGGCTCGTCCTCATCCCTAGTTCGTCTAAAAATGCTGCAGTGAAATGAGCGCCTTTCACGGCTTGACTCACAACATGAGGAGCAAGAAACAGACCTTGAAACATTTCAAGAAGACTGTATAAGGTTGCTCCTCCCTCGGTACCAATTCCCGGTGCAGCTAAACGGTAGGATGCTTGCTTCACATAGGGTGCTTTACCAGCGACATAGCCACCAGTTTTAACGATCCCACCGCCCGGATTTTTAATAAGCGAACCAGCGATAACATCCACCCCAACGTGGCAAGGCTCTTTCGCCTCAACAAACTCACCGTAACAATTGTCCACAAACACAATGACATTCGGGTTGATTCCTTTGACAAACTGAGCCATTTGTTCGATTTCATTAATAGAAAACGAAGGACGGTCGGCGTATCCTTTCGATCGTTGAATCCCAATGACTTTCGTCCGCTCATTCATCGCTGCCTTAACCGCAGCTTTGTCCACCTTTTGTTCGGCAGTAAGGGGAACGGCATGATACGTGATGCCAAAATCTTTTAACGAGCCCCCTCCCTCTTCGCCGCGAATGCCGATCACTTCCTCAAGGGTATCGTATGGCTTTCCTGTTATGTACAGAAGTTCGTCACCTGGACGCAACAAGCCGAATAGAACGGTAGCAATTGCATGGGTGCCTGAGATGATTTGTGGACGGACGAGGGCTGTTTCGGCCCCGAAAACATCCGCGTACACCGCTTCAAGGGTTTCCCGGCCAAGATCATCGTAACCATAGCCGGTAGATGGGGTGAAATGGTGTTCTGAAACTTGCTTTCGCTTGAATGCATCAAGTACTCTTTTTTGATTCACTAGCGCTATATGTTCCACATGCTCTACATTTGATACTATTTTTTGTTCTGCGTTTCTTTTTGCTTTTTCGATGGTTTCGTGGTGTTTCCAAGTTGTGATCATACTCGCACTCCTATCCTTCTAATCCAACAGTTGCTCGGCCCACGCATGATTAGGGTGGACATATCCTTTTACTTGATAGCATTCCCGATCTTCGTCCCACTTCATTTCCGTCATGATCGTTTCTCGCCGTAGCTTGGCCAGCTTATTCCCTTCATCACTAGCCAATTCGGTTACGTATGGGGTAAACAAATCCACTAACGTCCGTTCGATCATCTGCCGTAACCGTTGAATGTCTTCTCGTTTATGAGCTGACATTTCGATGCCGTTTTGCTGATGAACGGGAATGATTGGGAGGTTCGGTTTGTCTGCCTTATTATAGACAACTAGCATCCGGGACTGGTCGACCTCCAATTGGTGTAATAATTCTGAGACGGTTTCCATATGTGCTTGCAGTTGTTCGCTGGAGCGGTCGACCACATGAAGCAACAAGTCAGCATGCTTCACTTCTTCAAGCGTGGAACGAAACGCCGCCACTAATGTTGTCGGTAATTGGTTAATGAATCCGACGGTATCGGAGAGAATGACTTCCATCCCGCTTGGCAGACGCATTTTTCTTGTCATTGGGTCAAGTGTCGCAAACAGCAAATCTTCCTCGTAAGAGTCGGATGCGGTTAAACGGTTTAATAAGGTTGACTTTCCGGCATTCGTATAACCAACAAGGGCGATCCGAAACGTTTGATTCCGCTCTCGCCGCGCTCGGTACCGATCACGGTGCTTCACCGTATGCTTTAACTGTTTATCAATGTCAGCCATTCGTTTCCGAATGTGACGCCGATCCGTTTCAAGCTTCGTTTCCCCAGGGCCCCTCGTCCCAATACCCCCGCCGAGCCGTGACAACCCTTGCCCTTGACCGACAATACGTGGAAGCAAGTAATTTAATTGGGCTAGCTCCACTTGTAGCTTTCCTTCGCGCGATTTCGCTCGGCCAGCAAAAATATCTAAAATAAGCTGTGTCCGATCAATGACACGAACCCCTAAGCGATTGGTCAAATTGCGTACCTGGCTTCCCGACAGTTCTCCATTTACAATCACAAGATCGGCTTCCTGTTCTTCCATTTTTATCGCTAGTTCATCAAGCTTCCCCCGACCAATGTACGTTGCCGGTTCAATAGCTTCTCGCTTTTGCGTCAGCCGATCAATGACTGTTCCTTGAGCTGTAAGCGTCAATGCTTCAAGTTCTTCTAGGGATGCCTCAAATTGCTCATCGGTCATGTTAGGAAGCTGACATGCCACTAAGAAAACCCGTTCCGCATTTGTTTCCTTTAAATGTTCCAACCGTTTTCCTCAATCCTTTCCAATAGTCACTGAAGTGATCATACAAAATCATAAGGCTAAGCGCAACCGCTCAGCCCCAATCTTTTTTGGCTATGGTTTTACATTCGAGGATTCAAAATGAAAGTCCTCTGCCTTTAACAATAAAAGCGCCTCTCTAGAATAGGACCCTTCCTGTAGTAAACGTACCGCCTGCCTACGAATCGCCTCCTCGATCATGTTCCGAATGTAACGTCCGTTGCTGAACGTTCTCCCTTCATATTGGCGCACTTTCGTGACATGCTCACGAATGAGATGTTGCGCCCGTTTCGTCAATTGGTATTCTCGCTCCTTCACCATGTTCTTCACAATTTGCATAAGCTGATCAGTCGTGTAATTAGGAAAATCCATCGCAATTGGAAAGCGGGACGGCAATCCTGGATTTAACGATAAAAAATAATCCATTTCATCTGAGTAGCCTGCCAAAATAAGAACGAATTCGTGCTGCTGGTCTTCCATCGCCTTTACGAGCGTATCAATCGCTTCCTTACCAAAATCTTTTTCCCCACCGCGAGCCAAAGAATAGGCTTCATCGACAAATAGGACTCCGCCTTGGGCTTTTTTAATTAATTCACGGGTTTTTTGCGCTGTATGTCCAATGTATTCCCCCACTAAGTCTGCCCGCTCCGCTTCAATGAGCTGCCCTTTCGAGAGGACATTCATGTCGCGAAAAAAACGGGCGATTAACCGAGCCACCGTTGTTTTTCCTGTGCCAGGGTTTCCTTTAAAAATCATGTGTAGCGCTTGTTTAGACGCCTTTAACCCTTGCTCTGTTCGGCATTGATTAATATAAATCCATGCATAGACTTCTTTAATTAATCGCTTGACCTCATCTAGCCCTACATATTTTTTAAGTTCTCTCTCCATTTTTTCAAGTACGTAATGCTTTTCCCGCTCTTCTTCTGAATGGAAAAAGGTTTCTTCTTCCATTTTGTTCGGTTTATTGTGTAAAATGACGTTAATACGTCCTTTCACAGATGATGAGGAAGGTGTTTGACTCAATGATGTTTCACCCCTTCTCTACGAAGCTAACGAACAATGCTAGACAGATTTATAAACGTCCCTTCTATAACTATACGCAAAACGCCCAAATTTGTGACAAACGTCTAGTCGATTTTCTACATTGGCTCAAAATGTGTCTGTTTCGAAGGGAGATGACGATGGATAACAAAATGGATGCTCTTATCGAACCGTTCCTCCTGTCCCTTGAAATGAAAGGACGCACAGCAGGTACAGTGCGTCGCTATCGCTATGACCTACTTGACTTTTTTCACTGGATGCAGGCAGAAGAGAAGGAGATTTCATTACAAGAGTGGAAGGAGCTCACGCCAGAGGAGCTGCACGAATTTTTTACGGAGCTAGGTGGAAAACGGAACTACAGCACACGAACGATTCGTCGAATTCATTCGGTGCTCCAGCAATTTGCCTTTTATTATCAGCCTCAAGGAGGTACCTCATCCCATGCGATTCACACGATCGACAAACCTGATTTATTCGTTACACCGCTCAAGGAAAATGATTGGGTTCGGAAGGAGGAATTCGAATCGTTATGTGAAACCATTCAATCTCTTGATGGCTTGACTGAGCGACAGCGGGAGGTTCGGCCAAAACTAATGAAACGGAACCTCCTAGTCGTACGCCTCTTTTACAACTATGGTCTCTCCCTTCAAGAAGTCGCTTCCTTATCAATGATCGATCTCCAGTTCGCAAAACGAACCGTGACAGTGGCAGAAGGGAAACGTGAGCAACGCACCCTTTCATTAGCAGAGGCAGACGGGAGGCTCGCATTTGATTATTGGCAGACCATCCCTAAGCCTGTCCGGCCGAGACTCCACTCGCAAGATGCGTTTTTTGTTGCCTTTGATTTTCAACGAAAAACGTATCGTTGGTCTTATGAAGGGGATGAGCCGAAGCAGTGGACAGAGATCGGGATTCAAAAAATGTTACGCCAAGACGCTTCACGAGCTGGGCTTCGGAAAAAAGTTTGCGCACAGCATTTACGGAACTCATTCATTCTCTCACAACTGGCAAATGGGACAAGTGAAGAAACGATTCGCCGAATGCTCGGGTTCACGAGCCCCTTATCGTTACGCCGTTATGTCAAAACACTTGAAACACTTCACGATCGAAAAAGCTGACCTCCTATGCGGAGAGTCAGCTTAATTTCTGTCACGATGGTTCATTTTCGGTTTTCATTTGCACATTGCGCTGCGGTGCGAACGTGGAAATGGCATGCTTATAGACAAGTTGTTGCTTTCCTTCGGTCTCAAGGATCACAGTGAAGTTATCAAAACCTTTCACCAGTCCACGGAGCTGAAAACCATTGAGCAAGAAAACGGTGACAGGTATGTTTTCTTTGCGTAGCTGGTTTAAAAAGTGATCTTGGATATTTACCGATGATTTCATTTTCGACAGTCCCCCTCTTCTTCGCTACGTTTTCTATTTCGATTTTTCTTCTAGCTTTCCTGCTATGAAATTGTGAATTTCCATAATTTTTTTGTCAAAATCGACATCGGTCATATCGAACCATGTCACATTTGCTTTATTTCGAAACCACGTTAGCTGACGCTTCGCGTAACGGCGAGAATTTCGCTTTAATGTGTCAATCGCTTCTTCCAGCGTCACGTTCCCGTCTAAGTAATCGTACATTTCTTTATAGCCAATCGCCTGCACCGATTGACAATCTCTGATTCCACGGTCGTACAGCTTTTTTGCTTCGTCTATTAATCCTTCTTCAACCATTTGATCAACCCTGCGATTGATACGATCATACAAAACGTCACGCTCCATCGTCAAACCGATCATGACGAGGTTATACGGAGAAGGGGTTTCCTCTTCATGACGCGCCTGCTCTGTCACCGTCTTTCCGGTAAGTTTGATAATTTCCAACGCTCGGATCACGCGGCGATAATTGTTCGGATGAATGGCAGCTGCTGCCTTTGGATCTACTTTAGACAATTTGTCGTGCAATGCTTGGACCCCATAGCTGCTTACAAAGGCTTCAAGTTCGTGCCGATAGTCTTCGTCTGCACGAATGTCACCGAGATTGAATTGATGGATGACGGCATTCACATACAAGCCCGTTCCACCGACAAGAAACGGAAGCCTGCCCCGTTCATGAATTTCCGTAATGAGCGGCGTGGCTAAATCTTGAAAGTCAGCTACAGAAAACGACTCGCTCGGATCTTTAATATCGATTAAATGATGAGGCACACCGTCCATTTCTTCGGCTGTGATTTTCGCTGTGCCAATGTCCATGCCGCGATACACTTGCATGGAATCACCGCTGATCACTTCACCGTTCAATCGTTTGGCAAGCATGACACTCGTCTTCGTTTTTCCAACGGCTGTCGGTCCTACGATGGCTACTAGCTTTTCTTTCATCATCTTCTCCCTTTTCTTCCATTTACAAACCTATCAAGATGAAACTTTTTACTTTTCGATATAGCCATAATGAAAGGCAGCTTGTTTTCGGCGAATGACATGGAAGCCGAAAGCTTCAAAACGCTCGCTCTGCCAGTGGTCTTTCAGCACGACCCGCCTTCTTGCTACCCGCAACGCATCGGCGATAGCCTCACGAGAAAGATCATCATATAAGGCGTGTAGCTTCATTCCTGCCATCCCTGCTGAAGCAATCGTCTGCTCAAACATCGGATCGAAGTAAACGACATCGAACGATTCATTCGCTAGTGTATGTAAAATTTTGCGGTGGCTCCCGTGAATGACCTTGATCGAGCGAAGGGCAGAAATAAAGGCAGCAGGGCCTTCGCTCCATGTTCGCATCCCTTGCTGTACGAGATAAGCGAGGGGCAGACTCCCCTCAATCCCAACTACAGTTCCTGTTTCTCCAACCACCACTTTTGCTAGCGTGCTATCCGCTCCAAGACCGAGTGTACAATCGAGAAAAGTATCGCCTACTCGTAGCTGTGCCGCATCGATTAGCGGATCATGCCCGGTTTTCTGCCATTGCTTCACGCGCACCATCGCACCATTTGGATGATAGAAAAACGGCTCCGCTGAACCTTGACGATAGAGGACATCTCGCTCTTCTCCGACGATGACCATATCTTGTTGGTACGTGTGCATTAACGTTTCAATGGAGCGTCGCTTACGCTTAACGTACGTTCCCTTTAACGCCTCTGCGTAAACGCGCCCCTTCTTTTCAAGGGTTTCTTCTTTTTTTAACCCTGTTGTGACAATCATGACATTACATCACCCGTTTGAACATTTTCTCCATCTCATAGGTCGTGATTTGTACGATAATCGGGCGTCCGTGCGGGCACGTAAACGGATCGCTTGATTTCCGTAATGCCTCCAGTAATGCGTACATTTCATCATGGCGCAGATGGCGGTTTGCTTTAATCGCAGCTTTACATGACATGAGAATCGCTGCCTCTTCTCGAAGCTTCTTAATGTCAACCTTTCTTTTTTCCATTAACTGATCAATCATTTCCCGAATCGTTTCTTCCTCTAAGCCTTTAGGAAACCAAGTAGGGTGCTGACGAATCATAAATGTCTGCGGCCCGAACTCCTCGAAAAATAAGCCGACTTGCTTCAAATCTTCCAAGTGCTCTTCAATATACGCTGCTTCCTGTAATGTGCATTCCACCGTAATCGGCACAATCAGCTCTTGTAGCTCGTTTGTCACTTCTCCAACCTTCTCGCGAAAATATTCATACTTCATTCGCTCTTGAGCAGCATGCTGATCAATTATATACAAGCCTTGATCATTTTGTGCCAAAATATACGTTCCATGCATTTGTCCAATTGGATACATTGTCGGTACCCGATTCACAGGCAACGAGTTGGACGTTTCCTCTTCCATTGAAGCTTGTTCCATCGCACCCTTTGCACCGGCAGTCAGCTCAGCGGATGGGGGCTCCTTTTCAAGGGCAGGCTCAACGCTTGCCGATGCCTCACGGACCATATTTATTGATGGTAAATCATTTGATAGCTTTTTCTCCTCTTGGAAAAGAACATTTTTATCGATCGAAGAGCGTTGTTCATTTCCCTCATTACTCGAAGTACTTCCTCGGTCCTCGCTCGGTTTTGCTGATGTAAAATCGTCCAACGTAAAGGAGAGCTGTTCACTTTTTTGTTTTCCCCCTGTAGGCTTTGTTGCTTCTGGAATGAGCTGCTCCTTTTTAAAAGCACGCTCGATCGTCTCTGTCACTAACCGGCATAATTCTTCTTCTTTACTTACTCGAACTTCAAGCTTGGACGGGTGAACGTTCACATCGATCAGCTGCGGATCGAGCTCAATGTTGACGATTGCAATCGGATACCTACCGATGGGAAGCAACGTATGGAAACCTTGTTGAATCGCTTTCGAGAGAGCTACATTTCGAATGTATCGGCCGTTCACAAGTAGCGACATGTACTGTCTCGAAGCTCGAGTCACTTCCGGTTTTGCCGCAAATCCGCTCACCGTAAAATCAATCGTCTCCCCGCTTAACGGTACCATTTGTTTGGCGACCGTTCTTCCGTAAATCGCCGCAATCACTTGCAACTGATCGCCGTTTCCCGACGTACGCAACACATTCTTTCCGTTATGAAAAAGCTGGAACGATACATGAGGGTGGGCGAGGGCCAACCGATTGACAACATCACTAATATTCCCGAGCTCGGTATGAACGGTTTTGACGTATTTTAACCGAGCAGGTGTATTGTAAAAGAGCTGTGTGACGGTTAAATCTGTCCCTTTCCCCATGGCGGTTGAACCAATTTTTTTAATCACACCGCCCTCTAAAACCATTTCTGTCCCTCCATCACCGCCAGTGCTCGTTTTGATCTGGACGTGAGAGACTGAAGCAATACTCGGTAGTGCCTCCCCGCGGAAGCCGAGCGTTGCGATTTGAAACAAATCTTTATCCGTCTTTATTTTACTTGTCGCATGACGGAAAAAGGCTGTTTCGACATCTTCTCTTTCAATCCCATCTCCATCATCAATGACGCGAATGCGATCAAGTCCGCCAGCCTCTACTTCAATCGTAATTTTTCGGCTGTTGGCATCAAGGGCATTTTCCACTAACTCTTTGACGACAGACGCAGGGCGTTCGACAACTTCCCCTGCAGCAATTTTATTGGAGAGATGATCATCGAGCTTAATGATCTTCGCCATTTCCTCACCTCCTTGACCGCTAACGTAATTTTTGCTGCCACTGATTTAATAAACGAATCGCCTCCAAAGGGGTCGTGTTTAGGACATCGACCGACTGAAGGTCATGTAGTACTGTTTTTTCCTCGTCCGATAACGGCTGTTTGTTCCCTTTGGGCTTGTACGCTTCCAACGGTTCTGGTTCAAACAAGGAAAGCTGCGTAGGCTCGTTAGTAGACGCTACTTCCTTCTCGGAAGCGACTATCTCCTTCTCCCCTTCAAGTTCAGCTAGTAGCGTTTCGGCCCGTTCGGTGACCACATTTGGCAATCCTGCAAGCTCTGCTACATAGATTCCATAGCTTCGATCGGCTTGTCCATCGACGACTTTATGCAAAAACACGACCGTTCCTTGCTCTTCCACTGCCGACACGTGAACATTTTTTACGTCAGAAAGCTCCTTTTCAAGAGCTGTTAACTCGTGATAATGGGTAGAAAACAGCGTTTTTGCACGAATTTCATCATGAATGTATTCAATAATCGCTTGGGCGAGTGCCATTCCATCATAGGTGGAGGTGCCGCGACCAATTTCATCGAGCAGGATGAGGCTGTTTTGTGTCGCCTTTTGTAGCGCATATTTTGTTTCTAGCATTTCCACCATGAACGTGCTTTGTCCGCTAGCTAAGTCATCCGCTGCCCCAATTCTCGTAAACACTTGGTCAAAGATCGGCAGCCTCGCTTCATCCGCAGGAACAAAGCAACCGATTTGTCCCATGATCGCAATTAACGCAAGCTGGCGCATGTACGTGCTTTTCCCCGCCATATTGGGCCCTGTAATGAGGAGAATGCTTCGTCCATCTTTCATATCTACGTCATTGGCTACATATTCACCATTCGGAATTACACGCTCGACAACTGGATGGCGTCCTCCTTTAATGGCAATCGCCCGATCCTCTTGAAGTGCTGGCCTCACGTAATGATGGGTTTCGCTGACGGTTGCAAACCCTTGAATGACATCGAGCTCGCTAATCATTTGGGCGAGCGCTTGCAACGGTCGAATGTAGTCCTTCACTTGCTCACGGACTTGTAAAAATAAGTCGTATTCAAGCTGAACGATGGATTCCTCAGCGTTTAAGATGAGAGCTTCCTTTTCCTTTAACTCTGGGGTGACGTAGCGCTCGGCATTCGTGAGCGTTTGCTTCCGCTCGTAGCGTCCTTCCTCTAGTAGGTGTATGTTCGCTTTCGTCACTTCAATATAATAACCGAACACTTTGTTGTAGCCGATCTTTAACGATTTAATCCCAGTCGCTTCCCGTTCTTTTTGTTCAAGCTCTGCAATCCATGACTTCCCATTTCGACTTGCATCACGATATGTATCAAGCTCCTTGTGAAAACCATCACGGATCATCCCGCCTTCCTTAATCGAGACCGGAGGGTCATCGACTAAGCTATGCTCAAGCAAATCGACTAATGATTCACAGCGATCGATCGTTTGCAATCGCTCATTTACATCTTGATTACCGATTTTTTCTACAAGGGCAAAGATTGCCGGAATTCTCTGCAATGATTTGCGTAACTGAACGAGCTCCCTTGCATTGACATTTCCGTAGGCCACTTTTCCGACGAGTCGTTCTAAATCATAAACATGGCGTAGCTCATCACGCAGTTCTTCCCGCTCAAAATAATGATCAAGGAACGATTGAACTAGCCCTTGTCTCCGCTCGATTTCTTTCTTCGAGAGCAGTGGACGTTCAACCCATTGCTTCAACAGCCGCCCCCCCATGGCCGTCACCGTTTCATCCACAGCCCAAAGAAGGGAACCCTTTTTCTTTTTTTCCCGCAACGTTTCCACTAGCTCTAGGTTCCGTCTAGAATGAAGATCGATTTTCATCACTTCATTTGGTGGATCATATTGAACAGGCTGTAAATGCTCAAGCGAACGCTTTTGCGTCCGTAACAAATACTGCAAAAGTCGGCCAAATGCTCGCAGCAACTTTGGTTGTTCCACGTTTTCACATAGGGATTCGTAACCTTTTGGCAGGTCCTCTGCCTCTTCCTCAGACAAAGTGACCGAGAGCGATTGACGCAAACGGTGAGCGTCTTCTTCAGTCCAGCCTGGACTCAGGACGACCTCCTTTATGCTTGAAGAAGCAAGTTCATGGAACAAATCATCCTGTTCACTCACAAGACTAACCCTGCTTTCACCTGTCGTTAAATCGGCGCGAGCGATGCCATAGCTCTGATCTTCAAACCTCGTTACCGCGCATAAAAAATTGTTCTCCTTTTCAACAATTAATTTCCCGTCCATGATTGTACCAGGGGTGATCAGCTTAATCACTTCACGCTTCACTACACCTTTGGCATTCTTGGGGTCTTCTACTTGCTCACAAATCGCAATTTTATACCCTTTCTCGAGCAGACGAGAAATGTAATGATCGGCCGAATGGTATGGAACGCCGCACATCGGGATACGTTCCTCCCCTTTTCCTCTACCCGTTAGCGTTATTTCTAGTTCCTGTGCAGCCTTAACAGCGTCATCTAAAAAAAGTTCGTAGAAATCACCTAAACGGAAAAATAAAAAGGCATCTTTGTATTGTGCCTTGATCTCTAAATATTGCTTCATCATAGGAGTTTGTAGTGCCATTGGTTCTCGTTCACCGTCCCTTTTTGTTCGCTCCCATTATATCATAAGGAAACGAGATCCGCCCAGCAAAGGGTGAAGATCTCTTTACGTCACACGATGAAATACCATCATCACTTGCCTGAATTTTTCTCGTTTTTAGTCTCTAAAAATAAAAAGCTAGGAACTCAGCTTCCTAGCTCAATCGATTTATTCTTCTAGCTCCCCTTGTAAGAAGTTTGGATCGAGATCCTCGAACTCATCTTCCGTCAATTCTAGCTCTTCAGTGGACTCAGGGATTTCTTCAATAATCCCATCTGGATTAACTGCCACAGCTACTTTCGTTTCCCCAATGCATTCTACAACAAATTCACGCTCCACTTGAACATCCACGTGGACACCACTCTCAGCAATCGTGGCTTCAAGTGTGTTCGGCTGTTGAATTGGTCTGGCCACTACGTCCATTTCTTTTGATAGCACATTCTCATCCCGCATCGTTAACGGAATAATGTCCGTGTAGCTCACCGTTTGAGTCGCCACATCGGTTTTTGTATTATTTTTGTAAGAGAACCAAACATTAATGTCATAGCTGCCTTGCACTTCGACATTTTCACCCTTCTTATCCGCGCTGTATTTGTGGTTAATAATCCAGCAGCCTAAAATACTTGAAGGCTTTTCGGAAGGGCTGATTTTGTGACTTGCTTGAGAAAACTTGCGACCTTTACCACATACTGCTTTCGTAATGATCTCCCTGTAATTTAGCCCATCGGACATTGGTTAAAACCCTCCTCATTCTCAAATCAAAACCTGGCGTGTCGGCACTCGCCTATCACCTGCGAAAATCTACACTCCCATCCTATGCGGGGCAAATGACTAGTGTGCAGAAAAAGAAAGAAAAGAATTCGATTCAAGCTCTGTCTGTAACACGATATGTAACGGGAAGCCTGTTTAGTACTGAAATTTCTTATGTTTTCCTCCACTTTGATAAACAGAGACGGTCTCTTTCTTCATTTGAAGAGCTATTGATCTTCTCTCCTTTGCACATGTTTATAAAACGTTTTGATCTTAATGACGAATACAAGGGAATCACGTCTTTATATGGATGCATACTGCTGGTGCTGCATCCGCCAGAGGCTTGCAAAGCTACAAAAAACGGTTCTTAGTCAAATGTTGGGGTGGCATAGGAGGGCGAGCCCCTCTTATCCTACCCCGAATGTTTGATGTTTGAATTGATGATGCAAGAGAATACGGTTTCGCAAGCGATCATAACGCCGAAAACCAAAGGCATTTCTCTTAATCACCTTCGTTTGATTATTCAGTCCTTCAATAAAACCATTGTTTAAGCCAAACGCGAAGCTATTCAAGATCTCGGTCTGCCAGTTCTTCAGCGTCTGAATGGCTCGGTGGAACTCCTTTAACGGGCTCGCCTCCACTCTTCGGTAAAAGGCGTAGAGCCCTTGCTTCACCTCGCTCATTCGTCCTTCCCTTCCTTGCATCTTCGCTTCTTGATACCACCGACGAAAATGTTCTTTTAGCTCATACGCTTCCCTTAAATCAGGGGATAGCTCTAAGTACCGCTCCACCTTCTTCTTTTGCTTATCATCCAGTCCTTCTCTCTCTTTCTGAAACAGATGTTTGATCCGTTTACATCGTTTTCGATGATACGGATGGAACGCTTTTTGCACTCGGCGGCGAACCCCTTCCAGAGCCCAGTAGATGTAACGACAGAAATGGAACGGATCCCCAATGATGAGCGGGTGGCCTAAGGCCTTTTGAACAGCCGACTTGAAGGTATAACTTAGATCCATCACGACTGTTTTTACATGATGACCCTTCTCTTGAAGATATCGTTTAAGCGTATCGGCTTTACGATCCGGTAAGATATCCAGTGGCTTCCGTGTATCTGCATCCGCAATGATCACTTGATATTTCCCCGCATTCGTATCCCCTTTGTAATCATCAATCGCAATCCGAGGAGGAAGGTGATCCACCTTCTTCACGAGGGGGGCCGCCAATTGATCAAACCGGCGCATGGCAGTTGTCACGGACGTTTGGAATTGATTCGCTGTGTCCGTAAAGTTCTTCCCTTGAATGAGCCGTAAGCGAAACGCTTGATTCCATTCCACTGTCTGACGCTGATATCGCTCTACAAAACAGGCTTTCTCCGCAAACCGCTTCCCGCATCTGCACGCGTACCGGCGCTTTCGATAGAATAGATACACCCACCGTTCAAAGAGCTTGAGATGTTGAACTTTTTGGATGCGGTAATCATGGATTCTCTCGGTTCTCTCCCCGCAGGATGGGCAACGATGAGGCGTTCGCGGCATTTCTACATGGAGCGCGATAAAGCCCTCTCGTTCCTCCATCTTTGTGACCTTCACACCTTTTAATCCGGGCAAATCCATGGTAAAATTCATCGTACACGCAGCTCCTATCCTTTCTTTGTTTCTCGACAATTCAAGGATAATGGATAAAGGAGCCTGCGTGCATTTTTTTTGCCCTCTTTTGTGCAAAAACCCCAACATTTATTGTAGAGCCCAAAAAACACCCTGCCTAGCTGTTGGCTAAACAGGGTGCAAAATTAGCACTTCTCCTTACCACACCCATCATCGATGAGCGGATTTTTCGTTGTCGTTCCTCGAAGCAAGTCGCCTCCCATGGAGGTGATGATATGATCGGTTACCGTTTTGGAAATGGTCATCGATACGAGTTGCAACAGCTCGTTCACATCCATCTGGCTCTGTTTAAACTCTTGTACGAGCGGTATTGCATCAATTTCGTTTTGCAGCTCGTCGATTTTCGCTTCCACTTCTTTTAATGCCTCTTTTTTTCCATAGTGCTGTAGGTTCACTGCTTCTTTTTGATATTTTTTTATTTCGGCAATGATCTCTTGCACGCGGAGATGTTCGTTAATTTGCTTCTCAGCACGCTTAAAAAAGTCAACTTCTTCTGTTTCTGCGATCATTAACGCAAGTTCTCTTGCCCTTTGCTTAATATCATCTCTTGTATATTTCGCCGACATTATCCATTCACCTCAGCCATTTCTACCATTTCTCCGTTGAGTGACCACGTTTTTGCTTCGGTCACTTTGACGTACACGATGTCACCGATGACCGACTTGGGTCCTTTAAAGTTGACAAGCCGATTGGTTCGTGTCCGTCCGGCTAAAATGTTCGGATCTTTTTTACTTTCACCTTCTACGAGCACTTCGACGACTTTGTCTTGGTATTCCAAGTTTTTTTGTGCGGAAATTTCGTTGACGAGGGCGTTCAATCGCGCTAATCGTTCCCGTTTCACTTCCATTGGAACGTTGTCCTTCATTTTCGCCGCTGGCGTTCCTTCACGCGGTGAATAAATGTAGGTGAAGGCACTGTCAAATTCAATTTCCCTCACGAGGCTTAGCGTATCTTCAAACTGTTCGTCCGTTTCGTTCGGGAAGCCAACAATTAAATCGGTCGTAAACGACGCATTCGGAATAGCCCGTTTAATTTTTTGTGCCAATTCCACGTATTGCTCTCGCGTATATTTGCGCGCCATCAGTTTTAAAATCTCTGAGTTTCCATGTTGCACTGGGAGATGGATATGCTCCACAAGATTGCCACCTTTGGCAAGAACCTCGATCAAATGATCATCGAAATCACGAGGATGACTTGTCGTAAATCGAACGCGCGGGATGTCAATTTTACGAATTTCATCCATTAAATCCCCAAGACCATAGTCAAGATCAGCTAAATCTTTTCCATATGCGTTGACGTTTTGACCGAGAAGCGTGATTTCCTTATAGCCTTGGCGGGCCAAGTCACGCACTTCCTGGATAATATCCTCCGGTCTCCGGCTCCGCTCTTTCCCCCGCGTATACGGAACGATACAGTACGTACAGAACTTATCACAGCCGTACATAATGTTGACCCATGCTTGTGTTTTTCCTTCACGAGCACGTGGCATATTTTCGACGATGTCGCCTTCCTTTGACCACACTTCAATAATCATTTCTTTGCCAAAGAGGGCATTGCGTAGAAGGTGGGGTAAGCGATGAATGTTGTGCGTCCCGAAAATCATATCAATGTGTTGGTGCTTTTGCATGATTCGATTGACGACGCCCTCCTCTTGGGACATACAGCCACATACTCCAATGACGAGCTCCGGCTTTTCCCGCTTTAGCTGCTTTAAGTTTCCAATTTCACCGAACACTTTGTTTTCTGCATTTTCACGGATCGCACATGTATTAATTAAAATGACGTCTGCATCTGTCGTTTCATCGGTCGCTTCAAAGCCCATCTCTTTAAGCATACCCGCCATATTTTCCGAATCGTGTATATTCATTTGACAACCATACGTGCGAACAAGAAATTTCTTCCCGGCCCCGATTGTTTTCATATCTTCAGGGATTAAATCGTCCGGGCGGAGCACTTTCACTTCTTCTTTTCCACGACGCTTGCCTTGCTTATAGTCTGGCTGGTCGAAGATCGAGATTTCCCGTCCTGCAATTTTAATGACTTTTTTTCCATCTTCTTCGCTTACGACTTTGGCGTTGGAAAAGTCAAAGTATTTGCTGTAATCCTTCGTTGCCGATCCAGCTTCTTTCGTGCTGACTGCATCCGTGTTTCCATTCCGTCCAAGGCGTTGTTCTTCATTCATTGGACATGCTCCTTTCTATAGTAAAACGAGTCATCGTCTCCTTTGAAACAATGATTCACGTAAAAAAGCAAATGCTCAAGTTTCAATTATAACGCCATCATCTGACAAACTCAATGCTCTCCGCCCGAAATCTCAAGAAATCGACATGAACTAGGAATAGGTTGCTATTTTAAAGTGTAAACAAAAACAACCACTCCGCTGTGTGAGTGGTTGCCTTCTGCTTACATAAATTCTCCGACGAGTTCTTTAAATTTCCCTTCATCAATCGTTAAATCTTGATCGGCTAATGGTTTCTCATCATAACCGGCAATGAGATCTTGATAGGACGGTTGTTTATCGTTTTGGTAAATGAGGCCTGTGACTAAACCGTTGTGCTCCATTAACGTTTGCATCGCAACCATCCGGTTCTGAGGATCATAGCCTTCAAGATCGGATAGTTTCGTCAAGTTTTCCTTAAACCAGTCATACGTGTTCACCTTGTTGAACGTAACACATGGACTGAAGACGTTAATGAGGGAAAATCCATTATGGTTAATGCCTTTCTCAATGAGTGCCGTTAATTCTTTTAAATCACTAGAGAAGCTTTGTGCCACGAATGTAGCCCCTGCAGTTAAAGCCATCTCCATGACGTTTAGCGCTGATTCGACAGATCCACTTGGCGTACTTTTCGTCTTAAATCCGACATCGCTTCGCGGAGACGTTTGTCCTTTTGTTAATCCGTAAATTTGGTTATCCATAACAATGTACGTAATGTTAATGTTGCGTCTGATCGCATGCACTGTATGGCCCATTCCGATCGCAAAACCGTCTCCATCTCCCCCTGAAGCAATGACCGTTAAATCACGATTTGCCATCTTCACACCTTGAGCGATCGGAAGAACACGCCCGTGGACGCCGTGGAATCCATAAGCGTTAATGTAACCAGAAATCCGTCCAGAACAACCAATTCCAGAAATGACCGCGAGCTGATCAGGTTCAAGACCTACGTTAGCGGCTGCACGCTGGATTGCTGCTTGAACAGAAAAATCTCCACAACCTGGACACCAGTTTGGCTTGACTTTATTTCGAAAATCTTTAAACGTCGCCAATTAGATCAACTCCTTGCAAGTTTGATAGATTTCACCTGGTAAAAACGGATTCCCGTCGTATCTCAAAACATTCTCGATTGCTTTCACGTCACAGTTCATTTTGATGAGGCTCGCAAGTTGAGCTGTCGCGTTATGTTCGACGACAACTACTTTTTTCGCCTTTGTTAAATATGGCTGCAGTTCATGCTTCGGAAACGGGTGAACGAGACGAATATGGGCATGGTTGACACGAATGCTGTCGGCTTCTAACCGAGGAATCGCCTCTTCTATCGCCCCTCTCGTTGAGTTGATGCCAATCACTAATAAATCTGGATCTTCGTGCGGCGCATGGATGTGAACAGGGGTTGGGAAACGTTCTGGCAACGCTTCAACCTTTCGAAGCCGCTTTTCCATTTGTTCTATACGATTCGTCGCACTCTCTGACGGCTTCCCTGTTTGATCGTGCTCAACACCTGTTACGTGGTGAATTCCATTTTTTTGCCCTGGGAGAACACGAGGAGAGACGCCAGTTTCCGTTAATTCATAGCGCTTGTAATATTCGCCTTTTTCTTGTTCAGTTAACTGGTCCTCGTTTTGCAATGACCCGCGACGAATTTCCACCTTGCTGAAATCGAGCGGCTCGACCGTCTGCTTTCCGAGGGATAAAGCCAAATCTGTTACGAGGATAACTGGACACTGGTACTCTTCTGCTATGTTAAAGGCCTCGACCGTATCATAAAAGGCCTCCTCAACCGTACTTGGAGCCATTACAACTTTCGGAATATCTCCGTGGGTGCTATAAATCATTGCCATCAGATCAGATTGCTCTTGTTTTGTCGGTAATCCAGTACTTGGGCCCCCGCGCTGCGTATCGACAATGACAAGCGGCGTTTCCGTCATCCCTGACAAACCAATTGCTTCCGCCATGAGAGAAAGACCTGGTCCGGCAGATGCCGTGAAGGAACGCACGCCAGCATAGTTAGCGCCTATAGCCATCGTACATGCAGCAATCTCATCTTCCGTTTGAATGACCGCTCCACCGAATTCCGGAAGTTTTTTAATTAAGTATTCCATGATCTCTGATGCAGGGGTGATTGGATATGCCGCCATAAATCGGCTACCAGCAGCAACTGCCCCCATTCCGATCGCATCATTTCCAATCATAAACATCCGCTTTTTCCCGTCTGCTTCTTTCAGTTGTAGCTGATTGCCATTTTCCGCTTTTTCGATAAAGAAAGCCGCACCAGCTTTTAAAGCTTCCATGTTCTTTTCAACGACAGATGTACCTTTTCGCAAAAAGATCTCTTCGACCACTTCACGGAACACCTCTGGTTCGAGTCCAAGAAGGGCACTTGACGCACCGACGGCAACCATGTTTTTCATCAGTGATGTTCCTAACTCTGTCGCAATCTCAGTAAATGGCACCGCATATAGAGTAGCAGACGAACCTTCAGGAAGCTCAGGGTTAAATTTAGCATCAGCGATGACGACCCCGCCTTCACGGAGTTCATGGACGTTCACATCGATCGTTTCTTGGTCAAATGCAACAAGAATATCTAAGTCATCAGAAATAGCGTTCAGCGGTTTTATTGAAACACGAATTTTATTGTTCGTGTGCCCCCCCTTAATCCGTGACGAAAAATGACGATAGCCGTACAAATAGTAGCCTAACCTGTTTAATGTTGTTGCAAAAATTTCTCCCGTACTCTCGATCCCTTCACCTTGTTGACCTCCAACTTTCCATGAAAGTTGCTCAAGCATGAATTCTCCACCCCTTTAGTAAAATTCAGCGTATGACCTTGTTGAAAAATTTCTCTTATTGTCATAGTTTATCATATTCCCGAGTAAACAACTAGAAATAGTACAAAATTTTTTGACAAATTGCCGAGACGCATGTATTCATGGTCTAAACGTATTTATCATAGATGGCATGGATAAAAAAAGCAAGAACGAATCGCCAGAAAAAACGCCTTGAAGGGAATTCTTTGTTCTACAACTGCTCGTTTTTCTGATGAAAAATCAAGGCACTACTGGGGTTAAACTGCTTTTACAGGAAGAACATTTATCTTTTCCTCGCGCACAAAAAATCAAAAAAATGTCGTCGTGCTTATAGGGGCTGGCGTACAAAAGATCAATCAACTCATTTGATTTTTTCTAAAGAAAGCTCAGCTTGTCGTCCTGTCCTATAGAGAAGCGGTTGTTAATCCTTTACTCTCGTATACAAAAAAAAGCCTGCCTTCACAAGGAAGACAGACTTTTTTAAAAGGGTTACCGCGGTTCAACAATCAGCTTAATCGCTGTGCGCTCTTCACCATCTATTTCAATGTCAGTAAAGGCGGGAATACATACGAGGTCAATTCCACTAGGAGCTACAAATCCACGGGCAATGGCAATCGCTTTGATTGATTGGTTAAGTGCTCCTGCACCGATCGCTTGAATTTCCGCTGCACCTCGCTCACGGATGACTCCAGCTAGCGCTCCTGCAACAGAGTTAGGTGTAGATTTTGCTGAAACTTTTAATACTTCCATTCCTTGTACCTCCTCATCAAATGGATGATACCACTCTACTTACTAGTATTTCGAGATTGAGGACTTTATTCCTTAAAAATGTAGAGCAAGGCATTGACTAGAAATAGAATGGATGATCCTCGTTAATGAGAATCCGCTCAATCGATTTAGCTAAACCTGTTTTTGGGTCCAGTTCAATTACTACTCCACTTAATTGTTCCCGACCTTTTGCCACTTCAAACCTAACAGGCAAGTTTGTTAAAAATTTTTTTACAACCGCTTCCCGTTCCATACCCAAAACGCCGTCATAAGGCCCCGTCATCCCCACATCGCTCAAATAGGCAGTCCCTTTCGGTAAAATGCGCTCATCTGCTGTCTGGACATGGGTATGGGTACCGATGATCGCGGAGACGCGCCCGTCTAAATACCAGCCCATCGCTTGCTTCTCACTCGTTGCCTCCCCATGCATGTCCACGAAAATAAATGGCGTTCGCTTACGAATGTCATCAAGAGCCGTATCCATGGCCTGAAACGGACAGTCATTCGGTGACATGAACGTTCGGCCCATCACATTGACGACTGCTACTTCAATGGCATTCACTTTAATAAACGTGTAGCCCTGACCTGGGGTACCTTCTGGATAGTTGATCGGTCGTACTAAGGCAGGGGCTTGATCAATAAATTCAAAGATTTCTCGGTTATCCCAGCTATGATTGCCTAGCGTCACCGCTTGGGCACCCGCATCAAGAAAGGTTTTATAGATCTGCTCCGTGATTCCTCTGCCACCAGCAGCGTTCTCTCCGTTAATGATCGTAAGCGTCGGTTTGTATTTCTTTTTTAGTGGCCCAAGATAGTCTTTCACCATTTTTCGGCCTGGGGAGCCAACCACGTCCCCAATAAACATAAGTCTCATTCAAATGCTCCTTTTCTATCCCTCTAAGTTCCACCTTGTTTCTATCATAGTCGAATGACACCAAAGAGACAAGCGCCCTTACCGCTAGTCAGCGGATGAAGACAACGAAGATTAATCACCTGCAACAACAGAGCTCACTGATATAAAAATAAAGTGGTGCTAGCACCACTTTATTTTGCATACTCGACCGCTCGGGTTTCGCGAATGACAGTGACGCGAATATGTCCCGGATAGTCAAGCTCCTCTTCAATTTTCTTCGTAATGTCGCGGGCGAGCTTATGGGCAAGGACATCGTCGACGATTTCCGGCTTAACCATAATTCGCACCTCGCGCCCCGCTTGAATGGCGTACGTTTTTTCGACACCATCGAAGGACTCTGAAATCTCTTCAAGTTTTTCTAGGCGTCGGATGTAAGTTTCAAGCGTTTCCCGTCTCGCTCCAGGTCGTGCGGCCGATAATGCATCAGCTGCAGCAACCAATGAAGAGATAATTGATGTGGCTTCTGTATCACCGTGGTGTGAGGCAATCGCATTAATGACCACCGGATGTTCCTTGTACTTTGTCGCTAACTCAACACCGATTTCCACATGGCTTCCTTCCACTTCATGGTCAATTGCTTTTCCTATATCATGAAGCAGGCCGGCCCGGCGGGCAAGTTTTACATCTTCCCCCAACTCCGCTGCCATTAGTCCTGCTAAATATGCCACTTCCATCGAATGCTTTAACACATTTTGGCCGTAGCTCGTCCGGAACTTCAGTCGACCTAAGATTTTGATTAAATCTGGATGGAGCCCGTGGATGCCCATTTCAAACGTCGTTTGTTCGCCGTATTCTCGAATGGCCTCGTCCACTTCACGGCGAGCTTTATCAACCATTTCCTCAATTCGAGCTGGATGAATCCGTCCATCTTGAACGAGCTTCTCTAAAGCGGTTCGAGCAATTTCTCGTCTGATCGGATCAAACCCAGATAAAATAACAGCTTCCGGGGTATCATCAATGATGAGATCAATCCCTGTTAGCGTCTCTAAGGCTCGAATGTTGCGTCCTTCCCGTCCGATGATACGTCCTTTCATCTCATCGTTCGGTAAATTCACAACAGAGACAGTGGTTTCCGCTACATGATCCGCAGAGCAACGCTGAATCGCGAGCGACAGAATTTCACGGGCTTTTTTATCCGCCTCTTCTTTCGCTTTTGCTACGCGCTCTTTGATCAGCAAGGCCGTTTCATGAGCCATCTCCTGCTCGACTTCAGCGCGGATGACTTCACGTGCCTCTTCGCGAGAAAATCCCGAAATTCGCTCAAGCTCTACTTGCTGCTTGTTCAAGATTTCCTCCACTTTGCTATCCATCTCTTCAATTTGTCGTTGTTTTTTGGTGAGAGATTCCTCCCTTTTATCCAATGATTCCTCTTTTTTGTCCAAGGTTTCACTTTTCCGGTCTAGAATCTCTTCTTTCTGAACCAAACGATTCTCTTGTTTTTGAATCTCGTTTCTTCTTTCACGAATTTCGCGCTCCGCTTCTGTTCGAAGCTTATGAACCTCATCCTTCACTTCAAGGATGGCTTCCTTTTTCCCCGCTTCGGCTTCGCGCTTCGCATCTTCAACGATTTGTTTCGCAGCATGTTCGGCGCTGGAAATTTTCGCTTCGGCAATCGATTTTCGAACAAGATATCCAACAACTGCACTGACTGCAGAGACAACAAGCAAAATGGAGATGAACAAGACGTTAAATTCCATGCTCTTTCACCTCCTCTTGCTATCTAATTGTTGGGATTCACATTACAATCATTCATTTTCTCATAATTAAACACACGAATGCCACAGAAAAAAATGGTTAACATTTTGTTGCATTCTTCTTTATTCTATCGGTGATACAGGAGATTGTCAAGTGTTGTCAATTTTAACAACTTCGCTGACACCATCGCGAATGTCAACATGATAGGCTGTGTCCCCTGACTCCGCCAAGTGATGATTATGGGTAATCATTAAGATTTGGCGCCCAAACATCGTAGCTAATGACCTCAAAAACTCATAAAGAGGCTGGACATATTCCTCGGAGACGTGCTTGCCTGGCTCGTCAAGCAAAATCGGGCCTGGCATGGACGGTTGTATCGTTTCAAGCAATGCAACCCTAAGGGCGAGAGTGACGATGTCGACTACCCCGCCTCCTCTCGATTCCTGTGGCTTCGTTTTGACTTTTACTCCCTCGTATTCTGTTAACACGTAAAATTCAGCGACCGCTTTGCTTCCATGCTCTTCAAGTTCAATGTGAAAGGAAAACAACGGTCCAAACACATATTGTAGAGCATTCGTTACGAGCGATTCTATTTGTTGCTTCGCTTGCTCCCGTGCATATTCTGCAGACTGTTGCAAGAGAATTCGCGCCTTTTCATAAACATCCCTTGTCTCACGAAAAGATTCTAGCTGTTTTAGCTTTTCATCCAATTGCTTTAGCAGTAGCTGTCTTGTCGCATCAAGCCGTTGCCACTCTTCATTCGCTTTCTTCAATCGTTGCTGGACGCTCGCAAAATGGACAACATACTCACTCATCCCGCAACAGTTCCTTTGGAATTAAATCCATCGTTTCCTGGAGGCCTTTTTCGATTTCCCGCTCCAAGCGTGCAATTTCTCCTTCTAAATCCTCAGGTTTTACGCCAAGCTCCTCCAAATCTTCCAATAGGCGTTTTCGCTGGTTTTCAAGCTCCTCTAGTTTCGCTTCAGCTCGGTAGCGCATATCCTTTCCTTTTTCAATCGCTTCCTTCATTTTTGCTAGCTGTTGTTCTACTTGTTTCATGGTTCCATCCTCCAAATCTTTACTCAACCGATCAGTGGCGAATCGCCTGACCACAGGTCGGGCACGTACCTTCCTGTAAAAGAAGCTGATGATGGTCATGCTCAAGCTTGATCAGTTCTTGTTTTGTTTTATGTAAGAAGGCTTGTCCATCGTCCATTCGTTTTCTCACGTGTTCAACTTGTTGCTGTAACTCTTTTAGTTTCCCCAGCTTTTCGAGCTGGACGTTTAACTGTCCAATCTGCTCGTTCGCTATGACGGCCCCATTCGATTGATCTTTTTTTTCTTGCCATTGAATCCGCTCTTGTTCATAGTTCCGCCATCTACGATAGATAGTGTCAAGGTGTTGCTTCCGTTCGTAATAAGCTTGCAGCTTATGAAAGTTGACGATCCGATCTGTTGTGACAAAGGACGTTTTTTCAAACGCCGCAAAGGCATGATGCTTAACCCTTTCCTGTTCGTCCCAATACCGCTTATGTTTAGATAGGACTTCAAGCCTTCCTTTTAGTTCACTCATTCTGTTCAACTGCTCATTCGCTAATGCCATTTGATTTGTTTTCTGAATCCATAAGTGGCACTTTGTCACCTGTGTCTTTAACTCACCTAGTTGGCGATGAAACTGACGATAAACCGTTAGGCGTGAGAGAGCCGCTTGAATCCTTTCATACCCATGGATCCACTCCTCAAGGTGTTGTACCCGCGTCAGCTGCCTCCGAACGTGGGCTTGTTGTTCCCTTTGTTGTTCCAGCGCGCGCTCGAATTCCATAAGCTTTTTCTTTTTTTCCTCAAGCTGGTGAAGCTCGTTCATTTTCTGTTCCGCTTGTTCAAGCTTCCGCTTATGTAAATCGAGCGATTGAAAAGGAAGCAATTCCCCCTCGATTCGTTGTGCCTCTTCTTCATCATACTTCATTTTTTGATTCAATCTCGAGAGGTCTTTCGTCGTATCGCGTATCGCCATGTCCAAAAAGTGTGCACCACTAATTCGACCGATTGCTTTTGCTCGGATCGCTCCTGTCTGATCAAGGAGAAATGGTCCGTCAAGCTGTTGAGCAACGTGAAGCTGGATTTCATGATCACGGTCAATTCGAAGTGGCTTCATTCCGTGGGCGTCCAGCACCTCTTGTGGAACATGAATACCAAATCCCTCTAGGATAAGGTCTTCCTCCTCTGGCCGCTTTATGACATAACGATTCTTCGAAGGAGTACGTTCACGAACAATGGTTGTTCCATCAGTAAACGTCACACGAACACGGACAAAATCAGCACCTGCCCTCATGAAGTCCGTCCCTCTTGGCAAATTAAACAAGGCCCAGCGAATGGCCCGTAAGATTGAGGTCTTTCCACTGTCAGATTCTCCGACAATGACATTCATCCCTTCGCCAAATTCAATAACCGTATCAAGGTGTGATTGAAAATTTTCAAGCCTGACCTGATTAATCGTACTCATGTTCCCCACCTTTCCAAGCTTCCTCAATGACGGTAATTCTCCTTAATGCCTCTTGTTTCACCGGTTCTTCCACATTGGACATCGCCGCAATTTCATTGATCACATCATTCATATTTAACGACTGGAATTCGGCATGCTCTTTCACTTGCTGAATAAAGGCATGAAGTTTTTCTTCTTGATTTACAGACTTTTCTAAAAAGCTCCGATCAAGAACCTCTTCGCCATTTTTCGCTGATTGTAGCGGACGCTCCTTTAAATCAATACCATCTTTTGTAATCGTCCCTAAAATGACCGTAGGAGTGCGGACAAGCTCTGTCCAGTGGTTGTTAATCCGAGCAATGGCCCCTGGGTTGCATATGTAACGTCCGTCCTTTTGTTTAATGCCAAAGCCACCGTGAAAATGGCCTGTTAACAACACGTCCGCACTTGTTCCCCATATATGATCGATCAATGTATGTGGAATTCCTTCCGGCAAGGCTTTCTCAACGAGCATACTATGAACGAGATGGACCATCACATCCGCTTCATGGACATTCACCGGATAATAGTCAAGCTTCGGATCTCGCTGATCAATATCGTAATGGTACGGCTGGCCAGAAATTTGGACTTTCACTCCATCTTTTTCAACTAACACGGGCGTTTGTGGATCGATAATGTGAATGATTCCAAATGAATGAAGCAATCCAAGCATCGTGCGTGAAATCGTCTCAGGATTATGCCCAAATGTGTCATGATTTCCAGCAATCGCGTAGATCGGCCGTGAGGTTTTACGGAAAATTTGCGCAAACTGACCGACAACATTTGGTGAAAGGTCAGGCCGATCAAACACATCCCCCCCATGGAGCAGCATATCCACTTTTTCCGTCTCTGCGATCTCCATTACTTCATGGAGCTTGTGTTTTAACGTTTCCACGAACGGATCTAACCGATTTTTCGGTGCTGTTCCGCGAATATGTGTATCTGTAAAATATAAAAATTTGATCATTTGCTCGTCTGTGGCTTAATCAGAAGCCTTCGCACCTACCTTTCCATTAAACTATGGGATGACCGTAACGAAAATCCCCCCTATGTCTATTGTAACGTTAGGGGGGACGTACAGCACGTATATTATTTCAAATCGAGTGGGAGATCTTCAAACTCCTCTTCCGATGGAGCCTCCACCTCAATCTCTCCGTTCAAACCGTAATGCTCGCGAATTCGGCTTTCAATTTCCTCCGCAGCTTCAGGGTTTTCCTTTAAAAATTGTTTCGCATTCTCGCGCCCTTGACCGAGACGCTCGTCATTGAAGGAATACCAAGCTCCGCTTTTTTGCACAATATCAAGCTCAGAAGCAATATCTAAAATCGAGCCTTCACGGGAAATCCCTTCACCGTACATAATATCCACTTCCGCTTGTTTAAACGGAGGAGCCACTTTGTTTTTCACGACTTTAATTTTCGTCTTGTTACCGACCATATCGTTTCCTTGCTTTAACGTCTCTGCACGGCGCACTTCGAGACGAACAGAGGAATAGAACTTAAGCGCTCTTCCCCCCGGTGTCGTTTCCGGGTTTCCGAACATAACACCAACTTTTTCACGAATTTGGTTAATGAAAATTGCAATTGTTTTTGACTTATTGATCGCACCTGAAAGCTTCCGAAGCGCTTGAGACATTAGGCGTGCTTGCAAGCCAACATGGCTGTCACCCATCTCCCCTTCTATTTCCGCTTTCGGTACAAGAGCTGCCACACTGTCGATGACAATGACGTCAATGGCCCCGCTGCGAACTAACGCTTCAGCGATTTCCAACGCTTGTTCTCCGGTATCAGGCTGTGACAATAAAAGCTCATCAATGTTTACACCTAGCTTTTTCGCATAAACCGGATCAAGGGCATGTTCCGCATCAATAAACGCAGCTTGACCACCATTTCTTTGCACCTCTGCAATCGCATGGAGGGCAACGGTCGTTTTACCAGATGATTCTGGACCATACACTTCAATAACTCTTCCACGAGGGTATCCGCCAACACCAAGGGCGATGTCAAGGGCAAGAGCACCGCTGGAAATGGTAGATACACGTTGTTCTGCTTGTTCTCCCAGCTTCATGATCGAGCCTTTTCCGAATTGCTTTTCAATTTGTCGTAACGCCATGTCCAACGCTGCTTTACGATCACTCATCTATCATCTCTCCTCTATTGATACGATCAATTATACAAATAGGCGAATCTATGTTTCGTTCCTTTTCTATCATACAATGTTTTGATCCATTTGCCAACCATTTTTACGAACATTTATTCGCTTTTTTATCATAGAAGATGAAGAAAAGGACTGAATGCGCTCAGCCCTCTCCAACGATTATCGTTCGACTCTATTTTTGAAATGTTCTTCGCTGTGATTCCCGCTTTGGACGAGGTTTTGCTGGCTCAAGGTTCACACGAGCACCGTTGATCCTTGAGTAACGAAGCGCTTCATAAACAAACGGAGCCACTTCTTCAGGCACTTCAACAAACGTGAATTTTTCAAAGATGTCGATTCGGCCGATCGCCTTACCAGGAATGCCAACAAGCTCTGCAATCTCCTCGACAAGAATCTTTGGACTCATATTCACATTTCTACCAACATTGATAAAGAAACGGACCATGCCTTTGGCACCACCGGTTTCCCCAAAGCTATATCCCGCATCCTCAGGAGCTGTGTCCATCGCGTAGTTTAATTGAAGGAGAGCAGAGATCACCTCTTTTGAATCGTACTCTGCCATCAACTCTTCAGTCATTTGCTCGAAGAGGTGCTTTTGGTTAGAGCCTTTCTCAATTCGATGGGCGATTTGCTTCTTCCATGATTCTTTTTGTTTTTCCACCACATCTTCAATCGTTGGCACTTCTTGAGACGGGATTGACATTTTAATTTCTTGTTCGATCGAACGGAGATGTTTCATTTCCCTTGGCGTGACAAGCGTAAGTGCAAGCCCTTTACGTCCTGCACGGCCTGTACGACCGATCCGGTGAACATAGCTTTCTGGATCTTGGGGAATATCATAATTGATCACGTGAGAGACGTTCCCCACGTCAATCCCTCTCGCCGCCACATCGGTGGCAATCAAGAATTCAATCGATGAGTCACGGAATTTCCGCATAACTGCATCACGCTGAGATTGTGTTAAATCACCGTGTAATCCATCGGCAATGTAACCGCGAGCTTGCAATGCTTCCGTTAGCTCTGCCACACCTTTTTTCGTCCGGCAAAACAAAATTCCAAGATCAATCTGCTCGCTGTCAATAATCCGGCAAAGAGAATCTAATTTATTCCGCTCTAACACTTTATAATAAAATTGATCGATAGAAGGTGCTGTCACTTCTCGTCGATTGATGGATACGGTTTGTGGATCGTTCATATATTTGCGAGATAGCTTTTTAATCGCTGGCGGCATCGTCGCAGAGAAAAGCAAGGTTTGGCGCTCATTTTTCACCTGGCGCAGAATGGACTCGATATCATCGATAAAGCCCATATCAAGCATTTCATCAGCTTCGTCTAAAATCACTGTATTAACGTGGTCTAAAATTAACGTTTTCCGACGCAGATGATCGATAATACGACCCGGTGTCCCAATGACGACTTGAACTCCTTGTTTTAAAGCTTTGATTTGATGAACAATCGATTGTCCCCCATAAATCGGAAGGGTACGAATTTTTTTGTGCTTGGAAAGCTTTTGAATTTCTCCTGACACTTGGATTGCTAGCTCTCGTGTAGGTGTTAAGATAAGAGCCTGTACATGGCGGCCCGTCGTCACTTTTTCCACTACTGGTATGCCAAATGCAGCTGTTTTTCCTGTTCCTGTTTGGGCTTGGCCAATGACATCACCACCTGCAAGGATTGCAGGAATCGCCTTTGCTTGGATAGGAGATGGCTCTTCAAATCCCATCTCAATAATCGCCTTTTTAATTTCTTCTCCAATTTGTAACTCATTAAACTTTATCATTGCTTCGTTCATTCCACCTTTTTATTCTGTTCAAGATCTGCTGACATCCGTGCTTTAATGTGCGCTCACGAATCTGTTCACGGCTGCCAGAAAGTTGAAGGGTGATCGCTTCCGGCTCGTCATCTCGGAAGCACAAACCGATAAATACCGTACCTGGTTCTTTTCCTTCGGATGGTGACGGTCCAGCTACACCTGTAAAACTGATCGTCACATCGGCCTTTGTTAGCTTTTTCACTCCTTGTGCCATCGCTATAGCACATTCTGGGCTGACTGCCCCGTGCTGTTCTAACACGTGTGGAGGGACGTTTAGCCAACTTTGCTTCATGTCATTAGTATATGTGGTTATCGCGGCAAGAAAACAGGCAGATGCCCCAGGAATATTTGTTATTCTGGCGCCGAATAATCCTCCTGTCAGGCTTTCTGCACTAGCAAGCGAAAGCCCCGTTTTCGTTAAACACGAAACGAGCTTTTCCATTAAAGAAGTTTCGTCATATCCATAAAAATAGTGACCGACCCGCTCACGTATCTTCCTCTCTGTTTCATCTAACAGCAGCGCTGCCTGTGTTTCATCATGATGCTTTACTGTTAACCTTAACGTGACTTCTCCTTCGCTGGCAAGGGGAGCAATCGTTGGGTTCGATTGACCATCTATGAGATCTTCTAGCTCGGTCTCAAGCTTCGATTCTCCGATGCCAAAAAAGCGCAGTACGCGGGAAATAATTTGCACATCGCCAACATGGCTGCTTAAGAATGGAATGACTTGCTCTGTCACCATCGGTCTCATTTCCCGTGGCGGACCTGGTAAAAGAACATAGGTGACCCCTTGATGGATCGTCGCCATACCTGGTGCCATGCCATAATGATTTTGAAAAATAGTAGCCTCTTTCAGGACGAGTGCTTGTTTGCGATTGTTTTCCGTCATTGGCAAGTTTCGTTTCTCAAAAAAGGAAACAATTTGCTCAAGGGCTACTTCATCGATCACAAGCTCTTTGTGAAGAAACGATGCCACAACCTCTTTAGTCAAATCATCCTTCGTTGGCCCCAGTCCCCCAGTGAGGATGATCAACTCGGAACGTTTACTTGCGATTTCAAGCGTTTCCTGAAGTCTTGTCGCGTTGTCACCAACGACAGAGTGATAAAAAACGTCAACCCCTGCTTTTGCTAGCTGCTGCGAGAGGAATTGGCCATTTGTATTCGCAATTTGTCCTAAAAGCAGTTCTGAACCGACAGCAATTACTTCTGCTTTCATGTGAAAATTCCCTCAGTCCTACTTAGATTTCAACAAAAACTCTTTGTTTTTCAGGAAATAATCGACGCCTGAAACAATCGTTAAAATGGTAGCAACCCATAACGCGATTATCATAAAAGGAAAACCTACTGCAGCAAAAGGAACGTTATAAAGCAAGCAGGCAATAATCGCCACGATTTGCGAGACCGTTTTCCATTTTCCGAGCTTACTTGCTGCGATCACTGCTCCGTCAGAGGCGGCCACAAGACGAATTCCTGTGACAGCAAACTCACGACTAATGATGATGATGGCCATCCATGCTGGAATTGTTCCAATTTCTACAAGTCCCACTAATGCCGCCGTCACGAGCAGTTTGTCAGCCAGCGGATCAAGGAACTTCCCAAAATTAGTGACAAGCTTCCATTTCCTCGCATAATAACCGTCAAGCCAATCAGTAGCAGCCGCTAATACAAACAGAAACAGAGCGACTAAATGCGAAACAGGGATTTCCACACCGAACAGCACCGCTGTACCTAACGGAATGGGGGCGAGCAAAAACAGCATAAATAACGGGATTAAGCCTATTCGTGATAACGTGATCTTATTTGGTACGTTCACCGTATTCGACCCTTTCTTTTATGCTATCCTTACGAATTATCGCATATTAACAAACTGTACGGGAAAGTCCAAGTCTTGCTCTTTCACCAATTGAATCACTTGCTGTAAATCATCGATATTCTTACCCGTTACCCGAATTTGATCATTTTGGATTTGCGCTTTCACTTTTAATTTTGAATCACGAATAAGCTTTGTCAGCTTCTTTGCCCGCTCACCTTCAATTCCCGAGAGAAGGGTAACCACTTGGCGAACCGTGCCGCCAGCCGCACGCTCAATCTTTCCAAAATCCATCGTCTTTTGTGATAATCCCCGCTTAATAAACTTTGATTTTAAAATGTCGATAACACTTTCTAATTTGTACTCATCGTCTGAAATGAGGGTAACTTGCTCATCCCCTGTTCGCTCGATTGAGCTTTTTGAGCCTTTAAAGTCATAACGATTCGTAATTTCTTTCATCGCTAAATTAATGGCGTTATCCACTTCTTGAAGGTTTACCTCTGAGACAAGATCAAAAGAATGCTCTTTTGCCACGTTCATCATCCTTTCATACTGCATTGAAAGCAACGTTTTTAGGCCTACGTAACATTGTACCATAATATGGACTCATTTCGTAATTTTAAATCACATTAAAAGAAAAAAGCTACTGATGAGCCAGTAGCCATAGGTCGTTCTTAACGTTCTGATGGGTTAAACACAATGTTCACACGTTGATGTGGGGTGTCAAGAGGGAATTCGAATGCCTCGTCATTAATCGTCAAGTTAACAAAAGTGGAAGCGCCGAAATTAAATTCAATTTCCTCTTCTCCACTAAAGTCATAAGTCTGCTCATCACCTTCTCCGGCATTGGCAGCAAAAAATGTATTTCCAAGGCCATTCTCAATCGCCACATAAGACGTCCCATCAAATGTAATCTCAACATCAAATCGATCGGTTCCACTCAATTCATAATAGGAACGATTGCCAACAGATTCAATGTGAACAAGCTCTGATTCATCAGCCTCTTCCGCTTGCTCGTCTTCGGCAGCATCGCTTCCATTGTCCTTTGGTTGCTCTTCTTCCTCTTCAACTTCTTCTACGCCGGGATCTTCACCAACTTCCGCTTCCACATCATGCTCTTCTGGCGGTGGCTCTTGTGCCCGATCGTTCCCTTGTGCAAAATACCAAATGCCGATCGCAAGCAATAAAATCGCCGCTACAGCAGCCACCATCGGCAAGAGGGAAAACAACTTTGATTTTTTCTTTGGCACAGGTGGTGCGGTACGCTTCATACGTTCACTACGAGCCGGTCGATCTGGCAAATCTTTTTGCGGGTTTGGCAATTCATTCGAAAACTCATCAAATAACTGCTCAGGATCGAGCCCTACCGCTTCTGCATACGTTTTAATAAAAGCTCTCGCATAAAATACGCCTGGCAGTACATCATAGCGTCCTTCTTCAATCGCAAGTAAGTAGCGCTTTTGAATCTTAGTTGTTCTTTGTAAATCATCCAGTGATAATTGTTTTTCCTCACGTATTTCTCGCAAACGTTGACCTAATTCTGACACTTTTAACACCTACCAACTAACTAATATCGAAAGAAGAGAATCCAGATTCCACCATATCATATGTAATTTCTTCTCCTTCTTCATTCCGCAGCTCGATTATGCAATCGAAATCGTCGAGTTCGTATTCTGTTTCACGAATAAAAATATCTGGGTGTTCCACTACCTTTACAGCTGGCAATCTCATAATGTCGCGAACAAGCATGCGATGCTTTTCATTAGCTCTCATCGTTGAAACAATGCCATCGATGATGTAAATATGCTCTTCGCTCAGCTCATCATCCGCCAGTTGACTTCGTACGGTTTGCCGCAAAAGAGTAGAAGAAATAAACGACCATCGCTTGTTTGCACAGACGCTAGCAGCAACAATTGACTCCGTTTTTCCAACACGCGGCATCCCACGAATACCGATTAAATAATGCTCGTTGCGCTTAAACAATTCGGCCATAAAATCAACAAGCAAGCCGAGCTCCATACGAACGAATCGAAACGTTTTGCGGTCGTCTGCATCACGTTCAATATAACGACCGTGGCGAATCGCTAACCGATCACGGAGTCGTGGCTCACGAAACTTTGTCACAGTGATATCTTCAATCGTCTCTAAAATCGTACGAAATCGCAAAATCTGGTCGTCATCGACGCTACGAATTAACATCCCTCGACGCATATCATCGACACCGTTGATTGTCACAATATTACAAGAAAGCATTCCGAGTATTGATGAAATATCGCCTAAAAGGCCTGGACGATTTTTATGAATTTGATATTCTAGGTACCATTCTTTCACGCTCATCAACTGTCATCCCCTTATGAAGTACAAAGGATCATTCCAAACGCCTAACAGCTTAATTTCACATAAGAAGGGGCTACTTTCTAACAAATGTTAACTAACCTTTATAATAATTCATTTTCTACTTATTGAAAAGGGATTTCTGTCATAACCCATAAAATCACACCGAAAAAAGTCGTTTTATGAAAATAGCCCTGGAAATCATCATAAAATCGTAAACATTGTGTGAGACTAGAAAGGAAAATTCCTCCTTATTTTCCAGTCTCAGAACCAGAAGAAAAAACGCCGCGACTGCGGCGTTTTTGATTTGTCTTATCTATAATCGCTACGAACGAGCTTTACCATCATGTTTGCAATCGCATGTTGCTCTTCTTCATTTGCGACTTTCCATAAATCAGCTAAGATGCGCTCTTGCTCATTTTGCGGCTCCACTTGCTTCGCCAAATATTCACCAACTTGATAAGCAACATCAGAAATAACACCATCGTTCATTCCTTCGGATTCGGCTTGTTGTAATCGATCGCCCAAAAAATCTTTCCACTGTTCCCAGTTGTCTAATACAGACATGTTGTACCCTCCTCAAATATCAATTTCGTGATTAGTGTGCCAAAGAGGGTGGAAAATATACACAAAACAGAAGGAAATATTTCTTTGGTCACTTTATTAACAATACCAGCCGCCATTTACGGACAATACGTGGCCATGAATGTAAGTCGCACGCTCTGAGCATAAGAACGCGACGGTTTCAGCGACTTCCATTGGAGTTCCTAGTCGGCCTGCTGGGATTTCTTCTGTAAGAGCTAAAACTTCCTCCTCCGTATAGCTTGAAAGCATGGAAGTGTTAATCGCTCCTGGAGCCACACCGTTCACTTGTATGCCGTTTGGCGCCATTTCTTTTGCTAACGCTTTAACGAAGCCATTCATGCCACTTTTCGCAGCCGAGTAGACGACCTCATACGCAGCACCTGTCTCACCCCAAACCGAAGAAACCGCCACTATCTTCCCGTAGCGGTTTCTTAGCATATGAGGGAGAAATCCCCGAGAGAGTTCCATGAAGCTAAACAAATGTTGTTGGAAAGTTCTCATGATGTCTGACGTGGACGTATCGAGAAACAGCTTTTCTACGCTTTGTCCTGCGCTATGTACGAACACATCGATCGCCGAGCCGCATTGGGTTAAAAGCTCCTCCACTCCAGCGGCATGGCTAAGGTCAGCCTTGACTGTGACCACTTCCGCCTGAAGCTGCTCGCAGGCAAGACGAACGTCGTCAATGCTCCGCTCATTTTGATAATAGTGTAAATAGAGGGTCGTATGAGGAGCGGCTAATGCCTTTGAAATGGCCGCCCCTATTCCCCCCGATGCACCAGTAACTAAAACCCGTCGCTGCTTCACCCTTCCTCATATCCTTCTGGCTTCACTTGGCAAACGGTGAAACGCTCTTTTTGGAAATGATCATGTAAAATGTCGGTTAGCTTCTCTACCGTTAAGGATTCCAACGTAGGAACAACATCAAACAAGTTCATTTTATTGAATTCATAACGTGTAAATTGGTTGGCAATGAACTCAGGTGAATTAAGGGAGCGTAAAAATCCGCCAATTTTCTTTTTAATGACTCGTTTTACTGCAGCTTCATCAAGAGGTTGCTCCTTAAACGCTTCGACCATCTCCTCAATACGTTCAGCCAATCGATTAGGTGATTTTGTATCACCGCCCATAATCGTAAACCCAAAACCGTATTCAGATGTGTGGTCAAATGAGAACGTATCATTAATGAGCCCTTCATCATCGAGCTGTTCGTATTGTTTTGATCCTTGGCCAAACATGAGCTCAAGTAAAACATTGATTCCTAGTTCGCGAACGAGTAGATCCTTCCCTTGCCGGACCGGTTGTTTTTCTTTATAACCGACTAAGCACTTTGGTGTTTGAACCGACATCGAAATCACGCTATGAGGCTTCGCCACCTTCTCAGGCTCTGCTGGGAAAAAGCGTTGAATGTCGCCTGCCGGCTTAAATTCTTTTTTCCCTTGATTCTCTTTGACTAGTGTCATCATCTCATTTACATCAACAGGGCCGACGATGAATAAGAGCATGTTGGACGGATGGTAAAACGTTTCATAGCACGTATAGAGCAAATCTTTCGTTATCTTAGAAATAGACGGAATCGTACCTGCAATGTCAATCTTCACTGGATGGTGCTCATACATGTTTTCAATCACACCAAAATAATTTCGCCAATCAGGGTTATCATCATACATTGTAATCTCTTGACCGATAATGCCTTTCTCTTTCTCCACCGATTCTTCGGTAAAGTAAGGATGTTGGACAAAATCGAGCAGTGTCTCTACATTTTTCTTTACGTTTGTCGTGCTTGAAAATAAATAAGCGGTTCGAGTAAAGCTCGTAAACGCATTACATGAGGCTCCTTGCTTGCTAAAAAGCTGGAACACATCCCCTTCTTCATCCTCAAACATTTTATGCTCTAAAAAATGAGCAATTCCATCGGGAACATGGAGCGCTTCTTTTTGGTTCAGCGGAATAAATTCTGAATCAATTGAACCATACTTCGTCGTAAACGTAGCATAGGTTTTGTTAAATCCTGTTTTCGGGAGGATGTATACGTCTAAACCGTTCGCCAGTTTCTCATGGTAAAGGGTTTCTTGTAATTGTTCAAAAGTTACGTTATTCACGCTTGCTCCTCCCCTTTCAAGAAATAAATGGTATCGAGAACCACTTTGTTAGCCGCAGCTACAACTTGCTCCTTCGTAATCGCATCGATTTCGGCAAGCCACTTCTCCAACGTTCGCTCATGATTACTGACGATATTATGATACATCACTTCAATTTGACCCCTAGGAACGTCAGCCGTTTCTAACAATTGATTTTTTAACATGGCTTTCGTTTGCTCAAGCTCTTTATCCGTAAAACGACCGTTTTTCATTTCTTCGAGCTGTTCTTTAATAATGGTGACCGCTTTTTCGTAATTGGTAAATTCAATCCCTGACATGACGATAAGTAGTCCTTTATGGCTTTCAAACCTAGAAGCTGCATAATATGCTAAGCTTTCTTTTTCCCTTACATTAATAAAAAGCTTTGAATGAGAGAAACCGCCAAACAAGCCGTTCATCACTTGCATGGCGACATAATCTGGGTCGCCATACGTTGTATACGCCCGAAAACCAATGTTTAGCTTTCCTTGCTTAACGTCTTGTTTTTCGATGACCTCACGAGCTTCCTTCACTTCAGGGCTTGGAATAGAGGCAGGTACACTATCCGTCTTCGCTTCCTTTTGATACGTTGCTAGCTTTGAAAAAGTGTCCTCCACTGTACTCATGAGCGACGGGTCCCCTTTTTCGCCTAAAACGAACAGGTCGATCCTGTCGGAGTGTAGCATTTGTTCATAATAACGGTAAAGCTCCTCTGCAGATAGCTGTTCAACCTGCTCACGTGTTCCGTAAACAGATAAACCAAACGGTTCGTCCTTGCACATTTCTTCTGTCACTCGCAGGCTCGAATATCTCATCTTGTCATCATAAAGGGATTCAATGCGCTCTAAAAGAGAACGCTTCTCACTTTTGACGACCGCCTCATCGAACTTGTTGCCACTCACCTTTGGTTCAAGTAATACTTCTGCTAAAAGGGAGAGCCCTTTTTCGAAAAGGGGTGTGGAATCAGAGAGAAACTCTTCATTTGCCACATCGAGGCGGATCGTTATAATGTGCTGTTCTCCTTTTTTCTGCACATCGGTTGCTAATGTTGCCCCGTACAAATCGTCCAATCGGTTTCGCAGGTCACTCCTCGTTGGACTTTTCGCCGTACTGTTTTGTAATACGTTCGCAAGCAATGCTCGCTTGGCGACCGTCTCTTTTTCAAGGGGTGCCTTTACCATTAACATGAGCGTGTTTGTTTTATACTTATCCGTTTTCAATAGATGCACATGAAGCCCGCCAGCTCGGGCATAGCTTTCCTGCAATTCATTCAATTCATTCAGCTCCTTTGTCTATCTATAGGAAAAGTCGATACGTTTTCTTTAGGTTATGCCTTCACACGTTTTCTTACAACGTGGAACGTAAATTTATCTGCACGAAAGTAGTTATAAGAGTAAAGAACGGGTGTATCATATTGGTCATAGTGCATCTGTTTAAGTAAAAGGAGCCCTGTCTCTGCTTCACATTCTAAGATTTCAGATACCTTTTCATGGAAACCAATCGGTTCAATCGTTGTCACCGCATGGGTGATCATCCGATCAGAGCCAGATTCCAAATGGTCGAGAATGGAGTTGATCTCGTGAACAGAATGCTGCCCGATTAATTCAGCCGGAAGCTTGTCAAGACAGTAAACAATTGGCACCCCGTCGGCTGTCCGCACTCGTTCAATCATCATGAGCTGGTCTAGGTTATCTGTTTGAAACCTCCGCTTATCATCGTCTGTTGCTTCGATCTGATAAGAAGATAAAAAGATCGTCCCAGGCTCCATATCCGCATGGCGTATCATGTCGGTGACACTGTATAATTCCTCAATTCCTGCCGAAAAAAGAGGCTTCGTATGGACAAATGTGCCTACCCCATGTCTACGAACCACAACCCCCTCTTCTTCAAGCAGACGAAGGGCTTCTCGAAGTGTTGCCCGAGAGACACCTAACTGCTTGGACAGTTCAAACTCAGATGGGAGCTTCTCTCCTTCTTCATAGACACCCGCTTCCATATCATGCTTTAATTTATCAATGACCTGTAAATACAACGGCCTGTGATCGACTTTAATCACATGAATCCCCCCTTGATTCTCCCTCTCAAAAAATACTCCTTATGCAGCCATTAATGGGACGAAGCTTCATCGTCTTGTGCCTGAACGAGCACCTCTCTCGGCTTACTGCCTTCGTACGGGCCGACAATGCCTCTCGCTTCCATCTCATCAATGAGCCTCGCCGCACGTGTATAACCGATACGGAACCTTCGTTGTAACATGGAAACCGATGCTGAGTTCATTTCAATGACAAGGTTTACTGCATCATCATAGAGCTCATCATCCACTTTCTCTGTTACTTTCGTCTCTTCCGTCGGCGTCATTTCTTCAGCATATTGAGCTTTCTGCTGGGCGACGACAAATTCTACGATCGTTTCCACTTCTTCATCAGATAAAAAGGCCCCTTGGACACGGGTCGGTTTCGTTGCTCCCATTGGCAAGTAGAGCATGTCTCCACGGCCTAACAGTTTCTCGGCTCCACCTGTATCTAAAATCGTCCTGGAATCCGTCTGCGAGGAAACTCCGAACGCGATCCTTGACGGAATGTTTGCTTTGATGACACCGGTAATGACGTCCACTGATGGACGCTGTGTTGCTAATATCATATGAATACCAGCTGCCCGTGCCATTTGCGCAAGTCGAGCGATGGAATCTTCCACATCGCCTGAGGCAACCATCATTAAATCTGCAAGCTCGTCCACAATGACCACAATGTATGGCAACGTCGGTTGCTTTGCATCTTCCTTTTCATTTTGGCGCGTAATCATTTCATTATACCCTTCAATATTTCGCGTACCTGAATGGGAGAACAAATCATATCGTCTCTCCATTTCCGCAACGACTTTCTTTAAAGCCTGCGATGCTTTTTTCGGTTCAGTGACAACCGGTGTAAGCAAATGAGGAATGCCATTATAGACATTGAGCTCAACCATTTTCGGATCGATCATCATCAGCTTCACTTCGTGGGGCTTCGCCTTCAGTAAGATGCTCGTAATGATCCCGTTGATACAAACGCTTTTGCCGCTACCTGTCGCACCTGCCACAAGCAGGTGGGGCATTTTGTTTAAAGGGGCAAAAACAGGCTCACCAGAAATATCTCGACCAAGCCCAACCGATAATACGTTGCGATCCGCCTTAGCTTGCGGAGAATCAAGCACTTCCCTAAGCGTTACGATCGCCACTTCTTGATTCGGCACTTCAATCCCAATCGCTGATTTTCCAGGGATCGGCGCCTCGATGCGAATGTCTTTTGCGGCTAGAGCCAAGGCTAAATCATCGGCTAAGTTGACAATTCTGCTCACCTTCACTCCCACATGGGGATTCACTTCATATTTTGTCACAGCAGGACCTAAGTGTACCTTTGAAACGTGAGCTTTTACACCGAAGCTTTCAAGCGTTTTTCTTAGTTTTTCTGCGTTTTTATGTAGCAGTCGTTTCTCCATCGATTGATTTGGATTGTTTGGCAATTTCAATAACTCAATGGTTGGTAATTGATAATCATCATTCGGTGTTACAGCGGTTGCAAGCGATACAGTTGGCATCTCTTCTCCTTCTTGACCTTGAGATGCTAGCTTATCTTCCTCAGGTGCCTCTTTGTTCACCTGATCCTCTTGCTTAGCTGGTTTCACCTGCTGCTTAACCGTTGCATCATTTTTCGCTTCATGACTCACCCTCTGAGAAAAGTCGACGATCTCTAACGGTTGATCGTTTTCTTCTTGAGCAGGGTCTTCGTTACGGCTGCGTTTCGCCGCTTTTTTCTCTTTTCGTTCCTTCATCAGCTTACGATCTTGCTCCAGCTTTTCTTTTGATTCTTGACGAAATTGCTTCCATTCATTCCATGTCCCTTTGATAAAGTCGACTACCCATAAATACGTACGGCGGATCGCTTTTCCGAACAAATCTGTGATGGAATGGCCGGTAAGCAAAATCAATCCAGCCATAAATAAAATAAAACATAAAAACAATGTCCCACCGTCAGCAAATAAAAAATGGCTGGCTGCATAAGCTATCGCTCCGATCATCCCTCCTCCTAGATCGGAATGCTGAACCTCACCATACATATCAAGCCAAAATAAATTCCACGTGTTACGAATAACGGATTGATCGCTGAATCCTTCGTTTCCTTGGAGTTGTCCAAACAATCCTACATGGCTAAAAAGAAGGGCTGAAAGCAGCATCAAGTATAGGCCGCCGATCCTTCTTGACCATAGGGGTGGTTTCTCTCGCTTAACCATAATGTAAAGCGCGGCTACAAGCAGCGCAATTGAGAGAACGGCGTACCACTCTCCTAGGAAAAAACGAAACAACCGAACGAGCGTTTCACCGACCGTACCTAACTGTGCTAATGCGACTACGGCAATAACCAAAATGCCGAGCCCTACTAACTCAAAGGTTAGTTGGGATTGCCATGCAACTTTTTTCTTTTTTTTACGTTTAGCCATCGTGTCACCCTCTACTACTTAAACAATCAAGGAGGATGCTACATAAGAAGCAGCCATGTTGGCTGCTTCCACCATCCTTGGATGAAATTATTATAGCACAGACAAAAACATCACTGCATCCGAGGAAAACGGAAAATAGCAAGTTTCCCGTGCTTAAAGTTGCGGTTTCGCGTAAATCACCGTTCCGGGTGCGAACCTTGACTCTAAATAGTGACGAGGGTTGCTGCTTATTAAACGGACTACTCTGTATTCAGATGAGGACATCTCTTCTACGATCACCATCGCTCCGTCTACGTCAATGGTCCGCACATTTCCCGATGGCTGCGTGTCTTCATAGAAGATCGATTCATATGGAACCATCGTATACAATATCATTGCATCATTTCCCCTTCAGGATGGGGTAGCTGCTGCTTTTCGATGAGTTCCGTTAATTTCTGCATCGCTTTGCCGATCCCTCCCACTTCATCAATGAGTCCGTATGTTACGGCGTCAGTTCCAATGACGTTTGTCCCGATGTCCCTCGTTAAATTCCCTTTTGAAAACATGAGCTCCTTAAACTTTTCCTCCGAAATATGAGAATGTTTCGTCACGAAGCTAACGACCCGTTCCTGCATTTTATCTAAATATTCAAATGTTTGCGGTACACCGATGACAAGTCCTGTTAGCCGGACCGGGTGAATCGTCATCGTCGCAGTCTCAGCAATAAATGAATAATTAGCGGCGACCGCAATCGGAACGCCGATCGAATGACCCCCTCCTAATACGAGGGTGACGGTAGGCTTTGACATGGTCGCAACCATTTCGGCGATGGCAAGTCCTGCTTCAACATCTCCGCCCACCGTATTTAAAATGATCAGTAATCCTTCAATTTTTTTATTTTGTTCCGCGGCTACAAGCTGTGGAATAATGTGCTCATATTTGGTCGTTTTGTTTTGCGGAGGCAGCTGCATATGCCCTTCAATCTGACCGACAACCGTTATGCAATGGATATTGGACTGTTCCATTTCTGGAACGTTCGTTTGACCCAATTGCTGAATTTTTTCAATAATGCCTGAAGGCTTCCCTTCTTGATTAGGCTCTTGTTGCGGTTGCTCTGGCTGCTGAGGTTGCTCTGGCTGTTCATCTTGTCGTCCGTAATCCATGATCATCCTCCTTTTCATCGTGGTGTTAGTATAAACGGCAAGGGAGCATTTCATGCGACAGCGATATTTCTCAGAAGCAAAAAACTAGTCAGGAATCCCTGACTAGTTCATTTTTATACTTCCATAATAATTGGTAAAATCATTGGCCGACGCTTTGTTTTTTCAAACAAAAACCGACTGAGGACTTCACGAACATTGCTTTTCAATGAAGACCATTCGTTCACATTTTCGGTGACACATTTTTTTAACGTCTCGGTCACTAATTCATTCGCTTCTTCAATTAATTTTTCCGACTCTCGTACGTAAACAAATCCGCGCGAGATAATATTTGGTCCAGAAAGAATCGTTCCTGATTGTTTGTTTAACGTCACAACAACAACAAGGATGCCATCTTTTGAAAGGAGGCGACGGTCACGAAGAACAATATTTCCCACATCTCCGACACCTAGTCCATCAATAAGGACGTTACCAGATGGGACTTTGCCTGCCTTTCTTCCTTGACCATTTCGAAATTCAACGACTTCTCCTTTATCGACAAGAAAAATGGCCTCTTCTCTGATCCCTACACTTTTCGCTAACTCTTTATGAGCATGTTGCATGCGAAATTCACCGTGAATGGGGACGAAAAATTTTGGACGCATGAGGTTCAACATCAGCTTCAATTCCTCGGCGCTTCCATGCCCTGACGCATGAACCTTTCCATGACCGAAAATGACATCTGCACCAATACGGTGAAGTAAATCAACGATAGTGGATACACTTCTCTCATTTCCTGGAATTGGGGTTGCGGCGATAATCACCGTATCGTTTTCCGTAATCGTGATTTGACGATGCGCCCCTTTTGCCATCCGCGATAAAGCAGACATTGGCTCCCCTTGGCTACCGGTCGTAATAATCGCGACCCGTTCATCATCATATTTTGATACTTCCTCAATATCGATAAATAGATCATCCGGAGCCTCTAAGTAACCTAATCGTTCTGCGATCGAAACGACTTTGACCATGCTTCGCCCTGCTACAGCTAATTTCCGATTCGTTGCAATCGCTGCATGAATCACTTGCTGTACTCGATGGACATTTGACGCAAATGTTGTGACGATGATTCGGCCTTTTGTTTGCTCAAAAGCCTCTGCAATCCCCCGACCGACCTCCGTCTCTGACTTCGTCATCCCTGGGCGCTCTGCGTTCGTACTATCGGAAAGGAGACATAGCACCCCTTTGTGACCAATCGCCGCCATCTTTCCAATCTCAGCTTGCTTTCCATCTACAGGCGTTTGATCGAATTTGAAATCACCTGTATGAACAATAAAACCTTGTGACGTTTGAATGCAGATTCCTACCGAATCTGGAATGCTGTGATTTGTTCGAAAAAAGGAAACGGGGGTAGAGCCTAATTTTAAGCGAGAGTTACTATCAATAAGCTTTAACTTTGCTGAACGGATCAAGCCTGCTTCTTTTAGTTTTTCTTCAACTAAACCAAGAGTAAGCTTTGTTCCATAGACAGGGACATTTAACTTTTGCAATACATATGGCAAGCCGCCAATGTGATCTTCGTGACCGTGAGTGAGCAGGATGGCCCTTACTCGCTCTTCATTTTCCACTAAGTATGAAATATCCGGGATGACCACGTCAACCCCGAGCATTTCATCATCGGGAAACATTAAGCCTGCATCGATGACGAAAAGGTCATCGTCTACTTCTACGACGTACATGTTTTTGCCAATTTCACCTACGCCACCTAAGGCAAAAACACGAATGGATTCTGTTGTTTGCTTTGACAATTCTGTTCCTCCTACTTCTATTCAAAAAAAATAATCCTACATTTTCGTGAGCTACACAAGACAAATTTGTCCAATTTTTATCCCTATCTTAATTCAGCAAAAGTTAGTCAGGAGCCGACCTTTCATCCGCTTCCTCTAAATGGATCTCCTTCAAGTCATCACATGGCACCGTCACGATTGTGCATTCTTGAGACTAAGGAGCGTCCTCATAATGAAATAGTCGCCACCCAATAAAAAGTACCGTTCCATACACACCTTGAAAAAAAGTGACGCCAACGAACGATCGTTGACATACTGTATCCGAACTCATCACTTATGCTTAGTATACATGATCTCTCAAGTCGAAAACAAGTCTAGCTGTAAAATTGTGCTACGTTCCATATCCATAGCATTTTACCATGGAATATGTTCTTTCCTTTGCTTGGTTTTTCTGATGGAAGGAAAGTGATGGTTATTAACCTTCTCCACATACTTCCCCCATTCAAAGCTCGTTTCTATACTTTTCACATTATGTAAAAAAAGCGCCGAGTCCATTCGACGCTTTTACGAGACTTTCAACTGTTCAATTAAAAACTGTAAATGTTGCCGTTGCTCAGATGTAGGTGGCACGAGCGGTAAGCGGACACCACCTGTATCGAATCCTTTGATCTGCAAGGCGGCTTTCACACATGTAGGATTTGGCGCAGTAAATAAGCCTTTCATGATCGGCAAAAGCTTCCGGTGGAGATTTGCTGCATGCTCCACATCTCCACCCCGAAACGCCATCATCATTTGCTGCATTTCAGGTCCTATTATGTGGGAGGCGACCGACACGACCCCTTTTGCTCCGATGGATAAGGCCGGGAGTGTTAGCGAATCATCCCCACTATATAGATGAAACGTATCAGGGGTTTGCTCGATGACCGACACCATATGATCCAAATCACCGTTCGCTTCTTTTAATGAGGTAATATTCGGGATATAAGAGAGTTTCACAATTGTTTCCGCTGATAAATTCACAACGGAACGGCTCGGAATATTGTACAACATAACCGGCAAGTGTGTCGCTTCTGCGATCGCTGCAAAGTGAGCGTACATCCCTTCCTGAGACGGTTTATTGTAATAAGGTGTGACAGCCATAATGCCATCAACTCCAAGAGCCGTCGCTTTCTTCGTCAGTTGGGCGGAGACGTACGTATTGTTCGAACCTGTCCCTGCGATCACTGGAACTCGTTTGTTCACAACCGTGACAACTTTTTCAAATAGGGCTAGCTTTTCTTCTTCTCTCAATGTTGGTGATTCACCAGTCGTACCTGCTACAACGAGACCCTCTGTCCCATTGGCAAGCAAAAATTCCACAAGTCGTTCCACTTTTTCTAGATCAACATTTCCCTTTGCATCAAAAGGGGTGACCATGGCTGTAAGGACGTGGCCAAAGTCCATCATCATCATCTCCTAACAACGGCTGTATTTGCGCGAACAACAAGCGGTTCAGCCTCCTTCCTTAAAGGAAACTGGAACCGCCTAGCCTTTATCGTATACTATTCATTTACCCCTTTTTTCGTTTCTTGTCAAACTTGTTTTTGTTTCGTTTGCTCCGATTGTTCAAGGTGGAACATGCGATGAAGGGCATTGACTGCTTTTGTTAAATCGTCTTCGCTGACGAGCACCCAAATCGTTGTATGAGAATCAGCCGATTGTAAGATACGGATGTTCTCCTGAGAAAGAGCTGCAACAATTTTAGCAGTCACACCTGGGACTCCTGTCATCCCCGCACCAACAGCAGACACCTTAGCACAATGCCGTTTCACTTCTGGATCAAAACCGAGCTCTCGTAATACTTCGATCGCCCGATCTGCCACTTCATCCATTACCGTATAAACAACACCAGTTAAATTAATGTTGATGAAATCAACGCTAATTTTTTCAGCGGCCATCGCCCTGAACACTTTTTCCTGCAAATCAAATTCTCCATCTTTCGAGTGGACTTTGATTTGTGTCACTCCCGACATGTGGGCGATCCCCGTGATGATCCGATCTTGGACATCCCTCGCACCAGCTTCCGTCAGCATCGAAGTGACAAGCGTTCCTTTTCCATCGGAGTACGTAGAGCGAATATGGATAGGGATCTTCGCTTGCATGGCAATTTCAACTGCGCGGGGATGGATGACTTTAGCTCCTTGATATGCCATGTTGCACACTTCATTATACGTCATCGTATCCAGTGGGCGAGCCTCACTTACGATCCGTGGATCGGCTGTCATGATCCCCTCCACGTCCGTGAAGATGTCAACCCATTCGGCATCCAGGGCTGCCCCAAGGGCCGTGGCAGACGTATCGCTTCCGCCGCGTCCAAGCGTTGTCGTCTCACCTGTAGGTGATTGACCTTGGAAACCAGCCACGACGACGACATCTTGATGAACGAGCGTCTTTTTCAAACGATCCACTTTCATATCGACTATTTTTGCATTGGTGAATTCTTCATTCGTCCGGAACCCAGCTTGTGCCCCGGTCATCGCGGTTGCTTGAATTCCTTTCTTGAGTAAAAGTTCGGTGAAAACAACCGAGGAGATGATTTCACCGCACGAGACGAGAAGATCCTGCTCTCGTTTTGCAATTGTCTTCGTATCCACTAGCTGTAAAAGGGTATCTGTCGCATAAGGATCACCGCTTCGTCCCATGGCGGAAACGACGACAACGACCTTATATCCACCCTCTACGGCTTTTTCGACGTGTTTAGCTGCCATTTCGCGTACTTCAGCCGTTTTGACCGAGGTACCACCAAACTTTTGGATGATAATTTTCATATGACACCTACTTCACGAGACCGAGCTTCACGAGACTCTCTGCAATTTGCACAGAGTTCCATGCAGCCCCTTTTAATAGATTGTCAGATACGACCCACATGTGGTATCCATTATCCCGGTCTAGATCACGGCGAAGTCGACCGACGAAGACGTCTGGCTTACCGACCGCATGGATCGCCATTGGATAAAGCTGCTCGCTCGGATTGTCCTGGACCGTTATACCTGGAGCTGTTTCTAAAAGTCCTTTTAATTCAGAAACGGAAGCTCCGCCCTGTTCGGTTTCAAAATAGACTGATTCAGAGTGTCCCGTTTCCACCGGAAGACGCACGCACGTGGCAGCTACTTCTAATTCAGGCATGTGCATAATCTTTTTCGTTTCGTTGATCATTTTCATTTCTTCAAATGTAAAACCATTGTCTTGGAACAAATCGATTTGCGGGATGGCATTAAATGCGATTTGATAATGCTTTTTGTCCCCACCCACAGGTAAAATCTCTGGGTTTACTTCATTACCCTCAAGCACTTCTTTCGTTTGAGTTTTCATTTCTTCAATCGCCTCAAGGCCAGCTCCAGAAACAGCTTGATACGTGGAGACAATCACTTTTTTCAAGCCGTATTTTTGCCGAATTGGCTCTAAAGCAACGACCATTTGGATCGTCGAGCAGTTCGGGTTTGCGATGACGCCATTATGGTTTTTCACATCTTCTTCATTTACTTCCGGTACAACAAGCGGCACTTCTGGATCCATCCGGAACGCACTTGTGTTATCAACACAAATGGCACCACGTTTAATCGCTTCTGGTACAAGCTTCTTGGAAACAGAGCCACCCGCGCTAAATAAGGCAATTTGCACGCCTTCAAACGCTTCTGGAGTCGCCTCCTCCACCGTATATGGTTCACCTTTAAATGTAATCGTTTTTCCCGCAGAACGTTTAGATGAAAGTAACTTTAACTGTCCTACTGGAAAATTACGCTCTTCTAACGTTTTTAACATTTGCTGTCCTACTGCGCCTGTTGCGCCGACAACAGCTACTGAAAATGTTTGCTGATTGGTCATTTACGTCGTTCTCCTTCCCCTACAGTCGGTTTCTATTATGAGACGCTTGAAATCACATCTCGACTCTCTTCCTACAACTTTAAGGGAAATTTTTTATTTGCGCAACTCCACTCTGGGGCTAATCTCTGAATTTTTCAATTAAAACTGGCTGATATTGCTGACCACGTAACGCAGCCTCTATCGTTTCCGGTAATGCTTCCATTCTAGCGACAAGAGAGTTTGGCTTGACCTGCGGATTGTCCTGGCCAAATGGAATAAAATAAATATTTTTTGTTGCCATCAATCTCATGATATTTATCCCGTTTAGGCCTAGTGCATCGTTCGTAGAAATTCCGACAACGACTGGCTTTCCATTTCTTAACGTTGCTTTGGCCCCCATGAGAACGGGAGAATCCGTCATAGCATTGGCAAACTTACTCGTTGAATTTCCAGTCATTGGGGCGATGACCATACAATCAAGTGGTGTTTTCGGACCAAATGGTTCAGCTTTCACCATTGAATCAACGATCGGCTCTTCAGTAATCTGCTTGATTTTATTTATCCACTCGCTGCTTTCACCAAATTTCGTATCTGTCGTTTGCACGGTATGGGTGACGAATGGCGTGACCTTCGCTCCTAACTCTACTAGTCGCTCCATCTGCGGAAGAACTTCATGATACGTACAATGAGAACCCGTTAATCCAAATCCAACATGCTTTCCTGCAAAATTCATTGATAATCTCCCCCTCTAAGATGGTTCAGCTAACAGTTTCACGAGGACATCAGCTAAAATGCGACCAGCTGTTTTCGGGGCAACAATCCCCGGCAATCCTGGGACGAGCAACGCTTTAATTCCCCGTTTTTCCGCATAACGAAAATCCGTGCCTCCTGGTTTAGAGGCTAAATCGATCACGAATGTGTGAGAAGGCATTTCGGCTAGCACGTTCGCCGTCACGACAAGTGCGGGAATCGTATTGATGCACACATCCACATCGCGCAGTTCTTGGGCCGCTTTGGAAATGTGGAATGGCTCCATGCCCATCTCTGCAATCCGGGCAAGCAAGTCAGATTCTCTCGCACCTACTTTTACTTTCGCTCCCAATGCCGCAAACTTACGTGCAACCGACATCCCGACACGTCCTAAACCGAGAACGGCTACGTTGGCACCATGAATCGTAAAGTCCGTGTGTTGAATCGCCATCATGATCGTTCCTTCTGCCGTAGGAATGGAATTATATATGGCGATATCATCCCGTTCCATCAGCTTGACAAGGGTCCGGTTCGTCTTTTTCATACATTGATTTAAATACGTATTGCTAATTCCCGAGTAGACGACACAATGGTTGGGTGTTTTTTCGATCATTTCTTCCGTTAATACAATCGACTCATTTGAAAAGATTGTATCCACTTTTCCTGCTTGATTTGTTCCACTAATGGGTAAAAGAATCGCATCTACCGTATTCCAGTCCACTTCATCGATTCTCATTTTCGTAACACCGATAAAGCCATCATCCAACTGATCGAATCCGACAAGGGATATCTTCGCATCAAAGGTGGACAGCTTTCGAATAATCTCTAGTTGTCTGGCATCACCGCCGATAATGACGACGTGCTTTCCCGTTAACATCTTGCTGACTCCTTTCTTTTCCCCCATTCATCCAAGGAATGACGGGGTGCAGCCATTCACGATAGCTTATGAAAAGCCATGACATTCGGTGAATGGTAGATGCGGAGCCTGTCCTTCTTTCTACATTAAAAAAGGCTGGTTTCCCCCTAAATAAAGGAAGGTCACCAGCCTCTCATAGGAGTCTTTTTATGATGACTCCATATGCTCTAGATCAATGATGATCATGTCTTGACCAATTTTTTTGATCTGATCCCAATAAACCGTCACTTCTTTTTCCTTTTTACCAAACCCAAACCAACGCATCGTTGGAATGATGAATGCCTCAATTTGCCCATTTTCCTCGTCGATGACTAAGTCCGTTTGACCGAGTACCCCTAGACGTTCGCCTCTTTGAAAATCAATAATCTCTTTACCGCTAATTTCACTTAGCCGCATCGGCATCCCTCCCGTACAATTCCCATAGTTCACATGTATGAGGAAACGAACAAAAAAAGACCAGCGAGGCGCTGATCTTTGTTTTTCTATTAGTGAATCAATGCTTTTGGAAGCTCACCGTTTGCATTAATCAAAGAAATGGACGGACTAGCAGATAAGAGTATTTTCGCTAAACGAGACACATCTTGCTTTTGAACTGCATTAATCTGTTCGATCATTTCATCCAATGAACGATGTTTTTTTAATAACAGTTCATTTTTCCCATTCCTACTCATGCGGCTATTCGTGCTTTCCAAGCTTAGCATGAGGCTCCCTTTTAGCTGTTCTTTTCCGTTTTCCAATTCCTTTTCCGTCAAACCCTTTTCGGCCAGGGCTGACGTTGTCTCTTGAATCGAATAAACTAAATCATCTAGCTGGTCATGGCCTGTTCCTGCATAGATCGTAAGCATACCGCTATCCCGGAACGAAGAATGGTAGGAAAACACGGAGTAACAGAGCCCTCGCTTCTCGCGAATGTCTTGAAACAGCCGGCTGCTCATACTACCACCTAAAACATTGTTCAACAACACAAGGGCATACACATCCTTGTCCCCAATCGGAAGTCCTGGATAACCGAGACATAAGTGGGCTTGCTCCGTCTCTTTTTTACGTACAATCCGATTCGGAAGAAACATCGGCTTTTCTCCTTGATAGTTATAGGTTGTCGGCTTCACCTGACTAAACGTTTCCTTGATTTTATCAATCAGTTCATCATGAACATTTCCCGCAACCGAAATGACGACATAGTCACCGGTATAGAAGCGATCCATATAATGACGTAACATTCCCTCATTAAATGAATTTAACGTTTCCACCGTTCCGAGAATCGGATACCCGAGAGAGTGCTTTCCATAGGTTGCCGAGCTTAATAAATCGTGAACGATATCGTCTGGCGTATCATCAACCATTTTAATTTCTTCAAACACGACCTTGCGTTCTTTTTCCAGCTCTTCTTTTTGAAAAGTAGAGTGAAAGAACATGTCTGAAAGGGTATCAATAGCCTGTCCGGCGTGATCGTCTAGAACTTTCGCATAATAGCACGTATATTCTTTGGACGTAAACGCATTGACTTGACCGCCAATCGAGTCAAAAAACTCGGCAATCTCCTGAGCAGACCTCGTATTCGTCCCTTTGAAAAACATATGCTCAAGAAAATGAGAGATGCCGTTTTCTTCAGCTGATTCATGCCTTGAGCCCGTTCCCACCCATATCCCGATGGATACGGAGCGAACGGTTGACATCTTCTCGGTAATAATCCGAACACCGTTATCTAGCGTCATCGTGTTAATCATGCTCGCTTTCCTCCTTACGCCTCAAGGAGTTACACCTGCATTGATCCGAGACTCATCCATCAAATCAGAGACTGTTCCAATATGCAAGCCTCTATCTTGTATTCCGCGAATTAAGTTTTCCAAACCAGCTGCTGATGACTCCGTTGGATGCATTAAAATCATCGCCCCTGGGTGGACTTTGCTCAAAACCCGATCAACCATCTCATTTGGATCTGGATTGCGCCAATCGATTGTATCAACAGACCACATAATCGTCCGCATTCCGTGCTCTGCTGCACGCTGAACGACAAGATCATTGTAGCTGCCACTTGGAGGGGCAAACCATTTCGGTGTAACTTCAATTGTTGCCTTGATGACTTCATTCGTTTGTACTATTTCTTCATCCATTCGTTCGCGTGTCAGACGCTGCATATCTGGATGGGAATAGGCATGATTCCCGATTTCATGCCCTTCCTCTACTATCATTGTAGCTAATTGTGGGTGTTTTTTCACCCATGAGCCGTCAAGAAAAAAAGTGGACTTTACATCGTACTTGTTCATCGTTTTGAGCATGGTGGGCAAATGTTCGTTTCCCCAAGCTACATTTACAAGCAGCGTCACCATCGGCTTTTCTGGATTGCCGCGAAAAACAGGGGAAGGGGGCAAATCGTCTAAATGTACGCTTGGCTTTGTCTCGCGAAAGACGAGATAGCGTTCATCGAAGCGCCCTTCCTGCTTCATCCGATTGTACGAGCTCTCTACATCTACCTCAAGCCCATTATAGCCGGGGATCGCTTTCCATACGCGATCAATTTTTGCGTCGATGGCAGGCTGCTCGTACTCAGGTGCTCGGTCTTTAATCTCTTCGTAAAGCAAATCTGTCATTTTTGCAACAGGTAGTGCCTCTTCTTTTAGTTGCCCGATATATTGTGAGGAAAACGGATTTTGAACCGCTCCGTACGTCATGAGTAAAATGATTGCAAATACACAGCCGTGGATGAGTATTTTTTTCATGTGACACCCTCCCTCTTCTATTAACGCTATGCAAGACGTGGACAGGTTAGAACGTTAGAGAGAGGGGCTTATAATTATGTATAGGAGAGAGTTCACTTGTCAGCAAACTCTCTAACATCCCTTCATGAGTTAAAGAAAACAAGGTGACTTTAAGGGGCAGCAGAGCCGCAGATGCTGATACTTTACATCTAAAGCTTTTTCTACGTCGAACGATGTTCACCGCTGATTTTCATGTTTTCTATCGTTGAAAAAAGAGACTGGTTTACAGGCTCCAGTCTCTTTCTGTTACTTCTGGTTCTGCTCTTCCGCCTTTTTTTGCTCCTTCAACACTGCTTTGCGCGACAGGTTGACTCGGCCTTGGTTGTCAATTTCCATAACTTTTACGAGAATTTCATCGCCGATTTTTACAACATCTTCGACCTTATTTACTCGCTCTTCTGCTAGCTGTGAAATATGAACAAGTCCGTCTTTTCCTTTAAATAGTTCAACGAAGGCACCGAACTTTTCAATCCGTTTGACGGTCCCGAGGTACATTTGTCCAACTTCTACTTCCCGAACGATGTCCTCAATAATTTCACGGGCTTTGTTGTTCATGTTTGTATCAGCTGATGAGATGTAGATCGTCCCATCTTGCTCAATGTCAATCTTTACACCTGTATCTTCAATGATTTTGTTGATCATCTTTCCACTTGGTCCAATAACATCACGAATTTTATCAGGATTGATTGTCATTGTTAAGATTTTTGGCGCATATGGTGAAAGCTCACTGCGAGATTCACTAATGGCTTCAAGCATGTTATCTAGGATGATCATCCGGCCTTTGCGTGCTTGTTCCAGAGCTTGTTCGAGAATCGCTCGGTCAATACCAGAAATTTTAATATCCATCTGTAAGGCCGTTACACCTTTTCTCGTACCCGCCACTTTAAAGTCCATATCACCAAGGGCATCTTCCATTCCTTGAATATCCGTAAGGACGCTCACATGCTCATCTTGCTTGACGAGCCCCATCGCAATACCCGCAACGGGTGCTTTGATTGGAACCCCTGCATCCATCATGGCTAAGGTAGAGGCACAAATGCTCGCTTGTGATGTGGACCCGTTCGATTCTAAAACTTCAGAAACGAGACGGATCGTGTATGGAAAATCCTGTTCGCTCGGAATGACCGGCTCTAGCGCTCGCTCCCCTAATGCACCGTGACCAATTTCCCGACGTCCTGGTCCACGAATAGGCCCAGTTTCACCCACACTGAATTGTGGGAAGTTATAATGGTGCATAAACCGCTTCGATTCCTCAATCCCAAGGCCATCAAGAATTTGCACATCACCTAACGCACCGAGTGTACAAATGCTGAGCGCTTGGGTTTGTCCACGTGTGAACAAGCCAGATCCGTGTGTTCGCGGTAAGATCCCCACTTGTGATGAGAGTGGACGGATTTCATCAATCTCACGACCATCCGGGCGAATCTTTTCCACTGTGATGAGACGACGTACTTCTTCCTTGACAATTTTATGTAAGATTTCATTCACTTCAGATAAAGGAACGTCCTCATTGTCTTCATACGTCTCTAATACTTTATCCATCACAGCTTCAATCGCATCTTGACGGGCATGTTTTTCCGGCACTTGAACTGCTTGCTTTAAATCCTCCTCCGCTTTTACGCGAACTTCTTGTTCAAGCATCGGATCTACTTGCTTTAACACCACATCGGTTTTCGATTTTCCAACTTCAGCTGCAATCTTCTCTTGGAATTCAATTAGGCGTTTAATTTCGTTATGACCAAACATGATCGCTTCTAACATAACATCTTCCGGTACTTCTTCAGCTCCGGCCTCTACCATGTTAATCGCGTCTTTTGTTCCTGCCACCACTAAGTGAATATCGCTTTTCTCGAGCTGATCCTGCGTTGGGTTAATGACAAATTGTCCGTCAATCCGACCAACCGTCACACCTGCTATAGGTCCTTCAAACGGGATATCAGAGATGGATAGGGCTAAAGATGATCCTACCATCGCTGCCATTTCAGAGGAACAATCTTGATCCACACTCATGACAATGCTGATCACTTGCACTTCATTACGAAATCCTTCTGGGAACAACGGTCGGATCGGACGGTCGATTAAACGACTCGCCAAAATCGCTTTTTCACTTGGTCGACCTTCCCGCTTAATGAAGCCACCAGGGATTTTTCCGGCTGCATAAAGTCGCTCTTCGTAATTGACTGTAAGTGGAAAAAACGGAAGGTCCTTTGGCTCCTTGGATGCAGTAGCTGTTGAAAGAACCGCGGTATCTCCGTAACGAACTAGTACGGCACCGTTTGCCTGTTTCGCCAACTGGCCTGTCTCCACTGTGAGCTTCCGTCCTGCCCAATCAATAGAAAACTCATGTCTTTCTTGTTCCATTCAGACGTACTCCTCTCGCACGTAAATTAAACAATCTTTTTTTATTATTGCCGATTTATGAGGAAATTAAAAGAGTCATTACGTAATTTTGCCTGCCTTTTTCCGTAAGAAAAAAGCGGGAAATCTCCCGCTTTTTCTCTTCATTATCGACGTAGGCCAAGCTTATCAACAAGGTTACGATAACGAGTAACATCCTTGTTACGCAAATACGTTAACAAGTTACGACGTTGACCTACCATTTTAAGAAGACCACGGCGTGAATGGTGATCCTTTTTGTGCGTACGTAAGTGCTCGTTCAACGTGTTGATTTGCTCAGTAAGGATAGCCACTTGAACCTCTGGAGAACCTGTATCATTCTCGTGGGTTTTGAACTCATTAATGATTTCATTTTTGCGTTCTTGTGTTAATGCCATCCTGTCCACCTCCTTTTAGTAAAAACTCCAATTCCCTAGCAAGCGTCGGTGAAATCGTCTTGCCAAGCAATGGATCTTTTCCGGGATCGTATCTCCCGTTAAGTACAAAGTGTAGTTTACAACGTTTCGAATAGAAATGCAAGCTGAATCTTTATTTCATTGATTAAAGTATGCTTTTGCGGTTTCTGTGTCTTGTTGGATTTGCTTTTTCAAGTCTTCGAGGCTAGCAAATTTTTGCTCTGACCGAATTCGCTTTTTCCAGCGTACGGTTAAGCCTCGTTCGTAAATATGACTAGCGAAATCAAAGAGATGGACTTCAATCGTCCGCCCGTGGCAAGTGGAATCGTGAAAGGTCGGTTTATAGCCGACATTGCAAACCCCTTGAAGCGTCCGACCATCAAGAACGGCTTCCACAACATATACGCCCGTCGCCGGAATCATATAGCGAGCAATTGGTGCAACGTTCGCTGTCGGAAAACCGATCGTCCGCCCTCGCTTTTCTCCATGTACGACCTTCCCTTTCACCTCATAGTCCCTTCCGAGAAACTGAGAGATCTCTTCTACTCTGCCCTCGTCAAGGAGTTGGCGGATATGTGTTGAACTAATTTTTGTTCCATGCTCCTCCACCTTAGCGACAGTCGTTTGAGAAAAAAGATTACGGGCATGAAACGGGAGGGTTTCCATCGTTCCTTTTCCGAGCTGGCCGTATGTAAAGTCAAAGCCAGCCACAACATGAATCGTATGTAATGAAAGTAAATACTCATCGACAAACTGCTGCGGAGTTAATGAAGCGAAAATCTCATTAAATGTTACGACGAATAGCTTATCAACCCCGAGTGTTTCGATTTCTGTGATTTTATCCTCAAGGGGTGTAATATAATACATCGGTTCAGACGGCTTCCGTAGCACTTCTTTCGGATGGGGATGAAAGGTCATAACAGCAGACATTGCGCCTTTTTCTTTTGCTATTTTTACAGCCGTTTCGATCACCGTTCGATGTCCGAGATGCACGCCATCAAAATAACCGAGTGCCATGACGGTTGGCGGATTTTCATGTCGGTCATATTGAATCGGATGTGTTAAATAGATGGTTTCCATCGGCCTTGTTCCCCTTTTTTATTGCTGATCATTCGCTAGCATTTTTTCTGGCTTGACGAACCCGTCCTTCGACGGATGGGCTTTGTAAATAGCAAGCAATGCTCCTTCTTCATTATAAACCGTAAAACGAGGATGATTGAACCATTTTTGTGGCAAGACGGCACCATGGCGAATTTTTTCCTCTATCTCCTTGTTCACTTGCACACGAGGGATATCTGAAATCGCTGTTTCTATTGGCAGCAACAGCGAGGAACCCTCCCCTTGTTCTAGTCTCTCCTCTAGTTCTGTAAAGGTGAAGCATTCCTCCAATGAAAAAGGACCTGACTTCGTTCTGACGAGGTCTGACATATGGGCAGGATAGCCGAGCGCCTTTCCTATGTCAACCGCTAACGTTCGGACATACGTTCCTTTGCTGCAAGAGACGTTAAACCGAAAGCGACAAACACCTTCTTCATAGACTATATCACTCATTCGTTCGAGAGAAAAAATAGTGACCGTACGCTCTGGTCGTTCGACAGTGATACCTGCTCGTGCATACTCATACAAGCGCTTTCCTCTCACCTTTACGGCAGAGTACATCGGTGGAATTTGTTTAATTTCTCCAACAAATGTTGCGAGCACTTGATCAACTACTGCTTCGACAAACGGCTGCTGAATCGTTTTTGTTTCAACCGTATCACCGCTTCGATCCTCCGTTGTCGTCGAAAACCCGATCGTCACTTCACCTTCATAAGCTTTCGGATAGTCGGACATGTACTGGGCCACTTTGGTCGCATGGCCAATACAAACCGGCAATACACCATAAACGTCAGGGTCCAGTGTCCCCGTATGGCCGACTTTTTTCGTTTTCAGTAGTCGCCTAAGCTTCGCCACACAATCATGGGATGTCATCCCTCTTGGTTTTGCTAACGGCAAAATTCCTGTCATATCCATCGTTCGACTCTCTCCTCTAGCTCGTGCCTATCGGCGTGTGAAAATAAGACATAAAGATGGAAAAGAGGATAGGAACCATCGCGTCCTATCCTAATGCACCGTTACTCCCCATCTCGATTAATATCCTGGAGTAATTTTTCGATGCGATTTCCGTATTCAATGGATTCATCAAAATGGAAAAACAATTCAGGGGTTTTTCGTAAGCGAATCCGTTTACCGATTTCTGAGCGAATAAATCCTTTTGCCTTTGAAAGTCCAGCAAGAGTAGCCTCTTTTTGCTCATCATCACCAAGGACCGTAATATACACATTGGCTTGCTGCAAATCACCTGTAACGTCGACCCCAGTAACCGTCACAAATTCAATTCGCGGATCTTTCAGTTCCCGCATAAAAATATCGCTTAACTCTTTTTTCATTTGTTCACCGACACGGTTGGCCCGAACATTGCTCATGAATTTTTCACCTCTTTTCGCTCGATGTTATAACCATTCGTAATTCGTGAGCGCTCGCTCAAGAGCTGGCTCCCCGTCAATAAGGGAAAGGGAGCGTTGTAGCTCCCGTTCGGCTACCCTGCGATCAGAAGCGACTGTGACAATTGAAAGCTCGGCCCGCTGCCACACATCTTGATAGTTCGTTTCCGCGACCGCGACATTGTACCGTTGCTTTAGCCGTGTTAACACACTTTTTAAGACCGCGCGCTTTGCTTTTAATGAGTTGACATCATAGATGATCAGCTCACAGTACACAGCGCCAATGATCATGTTCGCTCAATCTCTTCCATGACGTACGCTTCAATGATGTCGCCTTCTTTAATGTCATTGAAATTTTCTAGCGTAATCCCGCACTCATATCCTTGTGCGACTTCCTTCACGTCATCCTTAAAGCGTTTTAGAGCGTTGATGCTTCCTTCGTAAATGACGACACCGTCACGGATTAAACGAACGGTTGCATCGCGAACGATTTTTCCTTCTGTGACATAGGAACCAGCAATCGTTCCGATACGAGATACTTTGAATGTTGTCCGTACTTCCACTTGCCCGATAATTTTCTCTTCATACTCTGGATCGAGCATCCCTTTCATCGCTGCTTCGATTTCCTCAATTGCATTGTAGATGACGCGATGAAGACGGATGTCAACTTTTTCTTGTTCGGCTGTCCGCTTCGCTCCTCCATCTGGACGAACGTTAAATCCGATGACAATGGCATTGGACGCCGCAGCTAAAATAATATCGGACTCAGTGATCGCCCCAACTCCTGTATGAATGATGTTAATTTTAACACCTTCAACATCTATTTTTTCAAGCGAGCCGCGCATCGCTTCAACCGATCCTTGTACGTCTGCTTTAATAATGACATTGATCTCTTTAACTTCCCCTTGTTGGATTTGATTAAACAAATCATCAAGGCTCACTTTTGATGTTTCGGCCCGCTCTTCTTCTTTTTGACGTGTCGCGCGAGCTTCCCCGATTGAACGAGCTTTCTTCTCATCAGCAAATGCTTGGAACTGATCGCCTGCTTGCGGTACATCGTTCAAACCAGTAATTTCAACTGGCGTGGACGGTCCCACTGCTTTCACGCGACGACCTTCGTCATTGACCATCGCCCGCACGCGGCCAAATGTGCTTCCAACGACGATTGGATCGCCAACTTTTAACGTTCCGCTCTGAACGAGAAGGGTAGCAACTGGACCGCGTCCTTTATCGAGCTCCGCTTCAATGACCGTTCCGCGAGCTAACCGGTCTGGATTTGCCTTCAGCTCCTCCACTTCAGCCACGAGAAGCACCATTTCAAGTAACTCATCAATGCCTGTGCCCGTTAAAGCCGAGACGTTCACAAAGATTGTTTCGCCTCCCCATGCTTCTGGTACGAGCTCATATTCTGTTAGTTCTTGCATGACACGATCTGGATTTGCTGTTTCCTTATCCATTTTGTTAACCGCAACAATAATTGGAACACCTGCCGCTTTCGCATGGCTGATCGCCTCTTTTGTTTGCGGCATCACACCGTCATCGGCAGCAACGACTAGGATCGTAATATCCGTCACTTGTGCACCACGTGCTCGCATTGTTGTAAATGCCGCGTGACCTGGTGTGTCGAGGAACGTGATTTTCTTTCCTTCGACGGTCACTTGATAAGCACCGATATGTTGCGTAATTCCGCCCGCTTCCCCTTCGGTTACTTTCGTGTTTCTGATCGAATCAAGGAGCGTTGTTTTCCCGTGGTCGACGTGACCCATAATCGTTACGACTGGTGGACGCTCTTTCAATAGGGACGGATCATCTTCAACGACATAGCTTTCAATGTCCGTTTCATCAATGATCACTTCTTCTTCTACTTCTACTCCGTAGTCTTCGCAAATTAACTCGATTGAATCTTTATCAAGCTCTTGGTTAATTGTGGCCATCACGCCGAGAAACATTAATTTTTTAATAAGCTCAGACGGCTCTTTGTTTAACTTTTCCGCAAGCTCTCCGACCGTTAGTGATCCGGAAAATGTCACTTTCTCCGGTAATGGCTTCGCTTTGTTCATCTCCGGCTGACGCCCTCTTCCCCGTTGATTTCGCTTATTGTTGTTGTTTTTTTGATGTTGTTTTTTATTTTTGTTGCCCTTGTGTTTTGGCTTTTGTCCCCCATCTTGCGCCTTTCCTTTTTGTTGGTCGCTACCTTGGGAGCGGTCATGTTGATTATTAGCTTTAGCAGGGGCTGGATTCGGCTTACGTTGTCCATGGTCTTGAGCAGGTTTTTTCTCTCCGGCCTTTTTCTGCTGCTCAGGCTTCCCGCTTCCACCTTGCTTCTGGTTCCCGTTCCCTTCAAGGAGTGTGATCGTCTTTTCATCGATCACGGACATATGGTTGGAAACGTGGACATTAAGACCTTTTAACTTTTCGATTACTTCCTTACTTGATAGATTTTTTTCTTTGGCGTACTCATATATTCGCATCTTCCTCATATGTCTACCTCCACCTCATTCGTCGATTAATGCGGCTAACTTTCGAGAAAATCCTGCGTCTTTCACTCCGATCACAACGCGCTCATGCTTGCCGATTGCTCGCCCAAGCATCTGTCTGTTGCCGACAACCTTTACAGGAATTTGATAACTGCCACATTTATCTAAAAGTTTTTTCTTTGTATGAATCCCAGCATCAGATGAAAGGATGACGAGGGTTACTTGGCCGTTTTGGACGGCTTTCACCACTTGTTCTTCCCCTGTGAGCAATTGGCGGGCGCGAGCGGCCAATCCTAATAGCGATAGCCACTTTGCCTCACTCATTTGGAGCTCCCTCGCTGTCTCGCTTCCTCTAGCTGGTCGTACACATCATCCGACACTTTGACGTTTAAATGTTTAGACAAAATGTCTTTTTTCTTTGCCAATTCAAAGCACTCTTTATTGTTGCTAATATAGGCACCTCGTCCGTTTTGCTTTCCAGTCGGATCAATGAAAACGTTCCCTTCTGGTGAGCGTACGACGCGGATTAATTCTTGCTTTGGTTTCATTTCATTTGTGACAACGCACTTTCGGAGAGGGATTTTACGTTGTTTCATTAGCATCATCCCCTTTACTCTTCCTCGTGGTTTTTGCTCGTTTCCACCGTCGCTTCTGGCTGATCAGCCGTTTCCTGATCCAATACTAGAGTCTCATGGCTAGCTGCTTCATCCTCAAGTAAGCCTAGCTCCTGAGCCTCGCTCTCACTTTTAATGTCAATTTTCCATCCTGTCAGCTTTGCTGCAAGACGAGCGTTTTGTCCACGCTTACCAATCGCTAGTGACAGTTGATAATCTGGAACGATGACCTGTGTCGTTTTTTCTTCTTCGTTCACATTAACTTTGACTACCTTTGAAGGGCTGAGCGCATTCGCTACATATTCAACAGGGTCTTCAGACCAGCGAACGATGTCGATCTTTTCGCCTTTTAATTCATTGACGATTGTTTGCACCCGCGACCCTTTCGGACCCACACACGCCCCGACTGGATCCACCTCGGGATTTTCCGCATGGACGGAAATTTTTGAACGATCTCCCGCTTCACGGGCAACCGATTTTAGCTCAACTGTTCCGTCATAAATTTCCGGTACTTCGAGTTCAAACAGCCGTTTTAATAAACCAGGATGAGTACGAGAAATCATAATTTGCGGACCTTTTGTCGTCTTTTCTACTTTTGTAATGTACGCTTTGATTCGGTCGTTGTGACGGTACGATTCGTTTGGCATTTGTTCGCTAAGTGGCAACAGCGCCTCTACCTTTCCTAAATCAACATAGATAAACCGATTGTCTCGGCGCTGGACGATCCCCGTCATAATATCCTCTTCGCGGTCAATGAAATCGGCATAAATAATGCCACGTTCTGCTTCCCTCACTCGTTGTGTAACAACCTGTTTGGCCGTTTGCGCGGCAATCCGTCCAAAGTCTTTTGGTGTTACTTCGATTTCCACCACATCATCCACTTCATAGTTAGGATTAATCCCTTTGGCTTCATCAAGAGAAATTTCCAGTCTTGCATCAAATACTTCCTCAACAACTTCCTTTCTAGCAAACACGCGAATGCTACCATTTTCACGATTCACATCCACACGTACATTTTGCGCCTGATTAAAATTGCGCTTATAGCCAGAAATAAGTGCCGCTTCAATGGCCTCAATGATTACTTCTTTGCTAATTCCCTTTTCCTTTTCAAGCGTTGTCAGTGCGTCCATAAACTCACTATTCATGACGCCAGCTTCCCCCTTTCAAATTAAAAGACAACTGCGAGCCTCGCGCTTGCGACTTTCGCATACGGAATGGTGACTGTCTTCTTCCTCGTTTTAATTTTTATCTCGATCGTTAAGGTTTCACCGTCAAACTCGGTTAGTTCTCCCTCAAGCGCTTTTTCTCCATCAATTGGCTCATATAGCGTCACATGAACGTTTTTGCCGATCGAACGCAACAAATCCTTTTCCCTTTTTAACGGGCGCTCTGCTCCAGGGGATGAGACTTCAAGAAAATAAGCCTGCTCAATAGGATCTGTTTCATCTAGCTTTTCACTTAATCGCTCGCTTACCTTCCCACAGTCTTCTAAATCGACGCCTGTTTCAGAGTCGATGAACACACGCAAGAACCAGTCTTTTCCTTCTTTCTTAAATTCAACATCGTACAGTTCTAGATCAAGCTGCTCCAATATGGGCTTGACGAGCTCTGCCGTAATGTCTACTACTTTTTTACCCATCTATACCCTCCTTCACTTATTGTTTCCGTCGTTTCGTTTTCCTTCAAAAAAACCGCTCGTACGATTGATAAATTTGGCTTGGTAAAACATACGTTTACACCTTCGTGTGCTCCCCTATCTTCCAGAGGTTTTCCCTTTGTGATAGAGGAACAAACGAAAGAGTGGGTTTCCCCACTCTTTGCTCCGAAACTATTCTAAGTATTACCATAAAAACAATATCATACTCTTTCGCTCTTTGCAACTAGGCTAGAGGATGATCTACTAAAACAGCGATAGTTGATTCGATTCAGGTAATCCTTCCAGGCACCCGTGAGCATCGAGATTTTCTAATACTGTCTTTGTTATTTTGCTTCGTTGCTGCAAATCTTCCTTCGAAAGGAACTCCCGCTCATCTCTTGCTTTAACGATGTTAATCGCAGCATTTGTTCCAACACCTGTCAGCGCGTTGAACGGTGGGATAAGCGTATTGCCCTCCACAAGAAACTCAGTCGCTTCTGAGCGATATAGGTCAACTTTTTGGAAGGAGAAGCCACGCTCGACCATTTCTAACGCAAGTTCAAGGACGGTCAGCAAGCTTTTCTCTTTCGGAGATGCATCGAGTCCTTTACCGTTAATCTCCTCGATTTTCGCCCGAATGGCTGCCGAGCCTTTTACCATCGTATCGAGGTCAAAATCGTCCGCTCGAACCGTAAAATAAGAGGCGTAATAAAGGATCGGATAATGGACTTTAAAGTAAGCGATCCGAACCGCCATTAAAACGTAAGCAGCGGCGTGAGCTTTCGGGAACATGTATTTGATTTTTAAGCAGGAGCCGATGTACCAATCAGGCACATCATGCTTTTTCATTTCTTCAATCCATTCTGGCTGAAGGCCTTTCCCTTTACGGACAAACTCCATAATTTTAAAGGCAAGTGATGGTTCAAGTCCTTTATAGATCAAGTAAACCATAATATCGTCCCGGCAGCCGATCACATCTTTTAACTCACACGTTCCGTTATAAATGAGCTCGTTCGCATTGTTAAGCCATACGTCTGTTCCGTGAGATAGACCTGAAATTTGTACGAGTTCTGAAAACGTACTCGGCTTTGTTTCCTCTAACATCTGCCGCACGAACCTTGTTCCAAACTCAGGAATCCCAAGCGTTCCTGTCTTACACATAATTTGTTCCTCAGTAACACCTAACACGTCTGGACCACTGAAGATTTTCATCACTTCTGGGTCATCCGTCGGGATTGTTTTTGGGTCAATCCCACTCAAATCTTGGAGCATTCGGATGACCGTTGGATCATCGTGTCCTAGAATATCGAGCTTTAGCAAGTTGTCATGGATGGAATGGAAGTCGAAATGAGTCGTTTTCCATTCGGCTCCGCGGTCATCTGCCGGGAATTGAATCGGGCAAAAGTCGTGAATGTCCATATAATCTGGAACAACAATAATTCCGCCCGGATGCTGACCGGTCGTCCTTTTTACCCCCGTACAGCCCGTCACAAGTCGGTCGATCTCTGCCCCGCGGAAGTGGAGGTCGTGATCACTTTGGTAGCCTTTAACATATCCGTAAGCTGTTTTTTCCGCAACTGTACCGATAGTTCCTGCACGGTAGACGTACGATTCACCGAACAGCTCTTTCGTATAGTTATGGGCTCTAGGCTGATACTCCCCCGAGAAGTTCAAATCTATATCAGGAACCTTGTCCCCTTTAAAGCCGAGGAACGTTTCGAACGGAATGTCTTGTCCGTCTTTTACATAAGGTGTTCCGCATTTTGGACAATTTTCATCTGGCAAGTCGTAGCCTGAACCGACCGACCCATCATTAAAGAAATGAGAATGATGACAGTTAGGGCATACGTAATGAGGCGGCAAGGGGTTCACTTCAGTAATCTCAGTCATCGTCGCCACAAACGATGAACCGACCGAGCCACGAGAACCGACTAGGTAGCCGTCATCGAGTGATTTCTTTACAAGTTTATGCGAGATTAAGTAAATAACCGCAAACCCGTGTCCGATGATGCTCTTAAGCTCTTTTTCTAGCCGGGCTTCCACAATTTCAGGTAGAGGATCACCGTAAATCTTCCGGGCTCTATTGTAGCTCATTTGCCGAATTTCCTCATCGGCCCCTTCAATTTTCGGAGTGTACAATTTATCTGGAATCGGATGAATCTCTTCGATCTGATCTGCAATGTGATTCGTGTTCGTGACTACGATCTCTTTCGCCTTCTCTTCCCCTAAAAAGGCGAACGCCTCTAGCATTTCCGATGTTGTTCGAAAATGAACTTGCGGGAGTGTTTGCTTATTTAAAGGATTGGCCCCGCCCTGTGAAGCAATTAATATTTTTCGATAAATGTAATCTTCTTCCTTAAGGTAGTGGGCATTTCCTGTCGCAACAACTGGCTTGCCAAGCTGCTCTCCAAGCTTGACAATATTCGCTACGATTTCCTGCAACGCTTCGCGGCTTTTCACAAGCTCTTTTTCGATCAAATGTTCATAGTTTGCTAGCGGCTGGACTTCGATATAATCATAGAATTTGGCGATTTCTTCTACTTCTTGCGGAGTTTTTTGCATCATACCCTCGAACACTTCACCTTTGTCGCAACCAGAGCCAACGAGGATCCCTTCCCGATGCTTTTGCAACTGAGAACGAGGGATGCGCGGTGTACGATAAAAGTATTCGACATGGGCCATGGACACGAGCTTATATAAGTTTTTTAACCCTTCTTGCGTTTGTGCAAGCAAAATGCAATGGGACGGCCGTTGGCGGTGGAAATTTCCTTCCCCCATGTTGTCGTTTAATTGGTCATGATACAAAATGTCTCGCTCCGTCGCGTCTTTAACCATTCTCCAAAGCAAATGTCCTGTTGCTTCCGCATCATAAATCGCCCGGTGATGGCTTACGAGCTCGATGTCAAACTTTTTGCAAAGCGTATTTAGACGGTGGTTTTTCAGTGTCGGGTAAAGAAAACGTCCTAACTCTAATGTGTCTATGACCGGATTTTTTGCTTCACCGAGCCCCATTTTTTGAAATCCTGTATTGAGGAACCCCATATCAAAGCTGGCGTTGTGGGCGACGAGGACGGCATCGCCGATAAACGCATGAAATTCATTGAGCACTTGCTCCACTTCCGGTTGGCCTTTCAGCATATCATCCGTAATTCCTGTTAGCTCTATAATCGTATTGGTGAGCGGTTCATGAGGGTCGGCAAATCGCTCAAACCGATCAATGATTTCGCCGTTTTTCACTTTAACTGCCGCAAGCTCAATAATTTTGTTGTAAACGGCAGAAAGCCCTGTCGTCTCCACGTCGAAAACGACAAATTCGCTATCGAGAAGCGGTATGTGGGCTTCATTATAGGCAATCGGTACACCGTCATCGACCAAGTTTGCTTCAACCCCATAAATGACTTTGATCCCGTGCTTCTGACTAGCACCGTACGCCTCAGGAAACGCCTGAACAACGCCATGGTCAGTAATGGCAATCGCCTTGTGGCCCCATTTGCTCGCTTGCGTTACATACGCACCCGCAGACGAAATACCATCCATTTGACTCATTGCCGTATGCAAATGGAGCTCAACCCGCTTTTCATCGTCTGGTGCTTCATCTTTCGTCTCTTTTCCACTTACTTCATTGACGTCGTTCGCAATCATCACAAGATCGCGAACGAACGTATCGTTTTGAACCCCGCCACGAACTTTTACCCACATTCCTTTTTTCACAGCTTGTAATAACGGAATGTCTTCTTTATCACGAGAGAACATTTTCACCAAGATCGAATCGGTGTAATCTGTAATCTTAAAGGTTAATAGCGTCCGCCCGCTGCGAAGCTCCTTTGTCTCGGCTGCAAATATGTAACCTTGAACGGTAATACGGCGTTCTTCCTCCACGATCGTCTCGAGGGGAACGGGTTCATCCTTGATCGGATAACCAATCGTCAGCTTCTCTTCCTTCATCTTCTTTTCCACTTGCTGTTCAAGCTTTTTCTTTTCTAGTATCGCTTCAACCACTTTCGAATGATCTTCTTGCTTTCGCTGTTCGACAAATTTTTCAAACGCCTGCTTCGATTCCTTGACTTCCGCATCTAATTGCACAGCCGGGAAGCCAAACGATTGCACCGCTTGCTGCAACGGTTCCGTCAGCTTCCGCTTTAACGCGATTGCTTCTGTTTCATTTCCGACTTGAATGACAAGTCTTTTGCCGTCAAAGCGCGGTGTTTGCTTCTCAAGCATTTCTTTAAGTGGTTGCGAGATATTCGTTAGTTTAGCAACGATCAATGGCCAATAGGATTGCCACACTTGTTCTGAGAGATCCGGTTGTCCATATTGGATCTGAAAGCTCACCTTGGCAATGTGAGAGAACGTCTGAACCAAGCGATCGGCAAGTAGCTCATAGATGGAAGCGGGTAACACCGTCGGTATAGACAACTGAAAGTGCCATCGGCGCTCATCTTTTTTGATCGTGAGCTTTTCGATTTTTCCATCCTTCAAATGGTTAGCTGTTACGTCTTCCGGGATGAGTAGCTGCTCCATTAACAATTTGAAGCGCTCCTGGCGCACGCGTTGTTCTTCGTTCATCCTTCTCCCTCCTTTACAAAAAAGCAAAAGTGTTCGTTAATAGCTAGATATCTCTGTTTATTCTTCGCTTCCTTACAAGAAGCAGGCAAAAATGAAGGTACCTCCAGATGAGAGGTACCATTCTCACGCTTCCCTTACTCTGCTAGCTGCTGCAACTTCGCTTGAATTGTCGGTACCAGCTCATCTGCATGGACCTCAATCACTTCACCTGTTTTGCGGACTTTCACTTCCACATAGCCTTCATCTGCCCGTTTTCCGACGGCGACACGGAGCGGTAAGCCAATTAAATCAGCGTCTTTAAACTTTACTCCGGCACGCTCTGGTCGATCATCCAACAAAACATCCAGACCCGCTTGTTGCAAAGAATGATAGACCGAGTCTGCTAGTTTCATCTGCTCTTCTTTCTTCACATTTAACGCAAGCACATGAACGTCAAATGGGGCGACTGACGTCGGCCAGACGATCCCATCCTCGTCATGATGCTGTTCAATGACAGCTGCCACCATCCGAGACACACCAATGCCATAACAGCCCATAAGCATTGGCTGGGACTTCCCGTTTTCATCTAAAAACGTGGCTCCAAGCTTTTCGGAATAAACGGTACCGAGCTTAAACACTTGACCGACTTCAATCCCCTGAGCAAAGCGGATTGTTCCTTTTCCATCTGGAGATGGGTCCCCTTCTTGAATAAAGCGAAGATCTGCGTATGTGTCGACGGTAAAGTCACGCCCCTCATTGACGTGAATAAAGTGTTTGTTGCTTTCATTTGCTCCGCACACACCGTTTACAATCGATTTAATACCGTGATCAGCAATGACTTTAACCCCTTTTACATCGACAGGACCAATCGTCCCCACCTCGGTACCAATCACCTCTAATACCTCTTCCTCTGTTGCTAAGCGAATGTCTGAAGCGCCTAAAGCGTGCTTCAGCTTAATGTCATTCAGCTCGTGATCGCCGCGGAGTAAAATAAGGGCCCATTCGTCATCGATCGATACGAGCAGTGACTTAATGATTTTTTCCTCTTGAACAGACAATCTCTCTGCCACTGCACGAATCGTTTTGGCATCTCCCGTATCAACTAACTCCCGCTCAAGCAATGGCTCATCTGGGCGTGTGTAGTTTACCTTGACAGCTGCCATCTCAATATTCGCCGCATAATCCGATTGATCGGAGTAAGCGATCGTATCTTCGCCCACATCAGCAAGGGCCATAAATTCATGGGTATCCTTCCCACCAATGGCACCAGAATCAGCGATAACTGGGCGCACGTTAAGGCCTGCACGGCGAAAGATGCGACTGTAAGCATCATACATTACCTTGTACATCTCATCTAAGCTTTCACCACCCGTGTGAAACGAGTAAGCGTCTTTCATAATAAATTCGCGTCCGCGAAGGAGTCCGAACCGAGGTCTTCGTTCATCACGGAACTTCGACTGAATTTGATAAACGTTGAGCGGTAATTTTTTATAGGAGTTGATGCTATCACGAATGAGGGATGTAATGACCTCTTCGTGGGTCGGGCCGAGGGCAAACTGACGGTTATGCCGATCCGTTAGCCTCATGAGCTCGTCACCATACTTTTCCCAGCGTCCAGATTCTTGCCAGAGCTCTGCAGGGTGCAACGTTGGCATCGTAATCTCTTGCGCTCCAGTTTGATCGAGTTCTTCCCTTACAATTGATTCGATTTTACGAATCACTCGACGTGCAAGCGGTAAGTACGTATAAATACCTGCGGCCACTTGACGGATCATCCCAGCTCGTAGCATCAGCTGATGGCTTACGACATCTGCGTCTGCTGGAACTTCTCTCATCGTTGGCACGAGGAAAAAAGATTGTTTCATGAAACGTCCCTTCTTTCATATCTACTCATCATTTAAATGCTTTTTATAAAAACAACCGGTTAATATCATTCCATGTGACGACAAGGACGAGGAGCATTAATAGGGCAAAACCTACGAAATGAACGAGCGATTCCTTGCTCGGATCAAGAGGTTTCCCGCGTACCGCCTCCAAGCCTAAAAAGACGAGTCTCCCACCATCAAGGGCTGGCAATGGTAGCAAGTTGACGATCCCCAAGTTAACACTCAGCGCTGCTGTCCATTGTAATAGGACAAATATACCCATTTCCGCTGCCTGGCCAGTATAATTGACAATCCCGACAGGACCTGCTACGTAATCTAAAGAAAATTGACCTGTCACGAGCAGTCGAAGCACGTCAAAAATCATCGTCATATACGTATAGGTTTGCGTCGCTCCGAATTGAAGACCTGAAACGAGAGTGGCCGGTTCTGGTGCTGGGCGTTCGATCCCTACTAAGCCAATTGGCTCACCATCCATCCCTTCGACCTGATTGGGTGTGACCGGAATTTGCAAAATTTGTCCTGCCCGCTCCACTTCAAAAGTAATCTCTTCATTTGGGTGTTGTTGGATGATCATCGTCATATCAACCCATGTTTCAAGAGTCTGACCATCAATGCTTAGCACATAGTCGCCCTTCTGCAAGCCAGCAGTCTCAGCTGCACTATTTTCAGCGATATTTCCGACAACTGGGTCTTCTACAGGAATTCCTTGCATAAAGCCATGAGCGGCAAGCAGGACAAACGCTAAGACAAAGTTCATTAAAGGGCCTGCAAAAATCGCCAATGCTCGCTGTGCTACCGATTTTGAACCGAATTGCCGATCATAAGGGGCAATTTGTGTTGCCTCTTCATCTTGTACCATCTCCGCTTTTGGATCGATGTCCCATCGCTTCCGTTCACCGTCGTCGTCATAGGCCTCAATGAACAGTTCACGTTCTAAGTCAATACGCTCTACTTGGACAACCTGTGCTTCTGGATGCTTCGATTTGTTGTTCACAATGATGCGAGACACTACGTTTTTTTCATTAAACACGAGCCCCACTTCATATCCAGGTTTAATGGTAATCAACTCTGGATCTTCGCCCGCCATACGCACGTATCCTCCAAGAGGAATTAAGCGAATCGTGTAAACTGTCTCATTTCTTTTCCATGAGAACAGTTTTGGTCCAAACCCGATCGCAAACTCGCGACACAAGATGCCTGCCCTTTTTGCAAAATAGAGATGCCCCCATTCATGAACAGAAACTAAGACCCCAAACATCACTAAAAAAGCAATTAGTGTTTGCACAGTTATACCCCACCTTTATTTTATCAACGAGTGGACAAACGCTCTCGTTTCTTGATCGACATGTAAAATGTCCGCTAAACTTGGTGAATCGATGCGCTCGTGTCGTTCAAGCGCCTTTTCAATCACATCTTCAATGCCTAAAAACGATAGCTGGTTGTTTAAAAACAACTCGACGGCTTCTTCATTCGCTGCATTTAAGACCGTAGGCATCGTTCCACCTTGCTTTCCTGATTCGTATGCGAACGCCATACAACGGAAACGTTCCATATCTAATGGAGCAAAATGAAGCTTACCTACTTCCCATAAGTTTAACTGTTGTCCCTCATGAAATTCAAGTCGGTCGGGATAGGAAAGGGCATATTGGATCGGCACGCGCATATCGGGTGTCCCTAGCTGGGCAATGACACTTCGATCGACAAACTCTACCATGGAATGGATAATGCTTTCTTTATGTAGCAACACATCAATTTTTTCATACGGAAGATTGAACAACCAGTGGGCTTCAATAACTTCAAGCCCCTTGTTCATCATCGTTGCCGAATCGATTGTAATTTTTGCCCCCATGGACCAATTAGGGTGTTTTAAAGCATCCTCTACGGTTACACCGTTTAACTCGTCCCGTGATTTATCGCGAAAGCTCCCTCCAGAGGCGGTAATGATGATTCGGTGCAATCGATCCATCCGTTCTCCTTGCAACGCTTGGAAGATGGCCGAATGTTCACTATCAACTGGCAGCAGCTTTACGCCATGTTCCCTTGCTTTTTCTGTTACAAGATGTCCCGCTGTAACAAGGGTTTCTTTATTCGCGAGAGCAATCGTTTTCTTTGCTTCAATCGCCGCGAGAGTTGGAGCTAAACCGACGCTACCAATAACGGCATTGACAAGAATCTCGGCTTTCTCGGCAGTTGCCACTTCGATAAGTCCTTCTTCTCCACAGACAACTCTCGTACCTTCTGGAACTTTGGAAGCCAACGTTTTCCGGTCCTCATCTGTCATGACTGACACTAGAGGCGGTTTAAATTGATGAATCTGCTCTTCTGCGAGCGTTAAATTTTTTCCTACAGACATGGCAACAAGGCGAAATTTGTCTCGGTGGTTCGCCAGCACGTCCAATGTTTGCGTCCCTATGGATCCAGTTGCTCCTAATACACTGATACCTTTCACATTTTCACCTACACTTCTAAATAGACGTTAAAGCAAATGCAATAAATGCAAGATGGGCATGACATAAATCAAGCTGTCAAACCGGTCTAATATTCCACCATGACCTGGCAAGACAGTCCCTGAATCTTTTACGGCATAGTGACGCTTTAAGGCGGATTCCACAAGATCACCAAGTTGCCCGAAGACAGAAGCGACTACGATCACCGCAAGAGCGACTCCATAAGAGGAAAATAGCGGCATAATCCAGTAAAAAAGGCTACCGATGATAACCGCTAATATGATTCCTCCGATGGACCCTTCGATCGTCTTATTCGGGCTAATGTGTGGCCAAAGCTTATGCTTGCCGAACGCCCGTCCTGCAAAATAAGCGCCTGAATCGGTCGCCCAGATAACAAATAAAACGAAAAAGACGAGAGGAAGCCCGATTTCGGGGATTTCGCGACTTAATAGTAAAAAATGAAATCCATATCCTATGTACGCTGAAGAGAGGATCACGAACCCTGCCTCATCAAATGTAAATGTATTTTTCGTTAATACGGTAAGTAACAAAAGAAATAATATAAAAAAGATGAAAATTTCAACCTTCGTGAAGTCAGGAATAACTACTTTAAACCAATCGTTCGGCAGGAGCAGCATCCACATTGGCAAAAGGCTGAACGCCCCCATCGGTGAGTAAGGCGCAATCTTTTTCATTTTTAACAATTCGCTCATTGCGATCGTTGCGACGACAATGATAAACATCGTAAACGGAAGCCCGCCTACAACGACGAATGTTAGAAAAACTAGTCCAAAAATAATGGCTGTAACAACCCTTTGTTTCAAAAGAGGTTCGCCCCTTTCTTAAACGCCTCCATAGCGCCGTGCCCGTTTTTGATAGACAGCGATCGCTTCCGTCAAATGGTGTTCTGTAAAATCCGGCCAAAGCACATCGGTAAACCAAAATTCACTGTAAGCTAATTGCCATAGCATAAAATTGCTCAAGCGTATTTCTCCACTCGTTCGGATCAGCAAATCTGGGTCGCGGAGGTCAGCCGTCATTAAATGGCGGCTAATCACGTCTTCTGTAATGGCATCGCTCGAAAGGGTTCCCGTCTCTACTTCTTTGGCAACCTGTTTCATCGCTTCCACCATTTCATATCGACTGCCGTAATTTAGCGCAAAGTTTAATATAAGGCCCGTGTTATCTTTCGTTTCCTCCATTGCTTTTGTGACAGCCTTCGCTGTATGCTCCGGTAAGGTGTCCAATCCCCCCATGATTCGCACTTGTACATTTTCTTCCATCAAGTTTGGCAGCTCGAGCTTTAAGAAACGTTCGGGAAGCTTAAGCAAATAATCTACTTCTGTTCTTGGACGCTTCCAATTTTCCGTAGAAAATGCGTATAGGGACAGCACTTCAATCTTTAAATCAATGGCTTTTCGGACAATTTTATTAATGACTTTCATCCCCTCGCGGTGTCCTGCTATGCGAGGAAGACCTTTTTTCTTGGCCCAACGGCCATTTCCATCCATAATAATGGCCACATGTTTTGGAATTGCTGATTCATCAAGCGAATGGGAAGGTGTCGTATGATTTGAACGATTTCCCTTCCACTTTGAAAACTTTTCAAGCATGGATAGCCCTCCAACAATGTTGCGTTCAAACTCCTTATTTTATGAAGACCGTTGTGCCAACCAGATCGGAGCCTTTTATGAACAATTTAATTAGAGAAAAAAACCCCCTATCATCAGAGGGTCTCTTACATTACTCTATTTTAACGTGAAAGTGATTATACTTCCATGATTTCTTTTTCTTTCGCTTCTGCTTTTTGGTCGATTTGCTCGATGTACTTGTCTGTCAGCTTTTGGACATCCTCTGTCACTCTGCGCAAATCATCCTCTGTCAGTTCACCGTCTTTTTGTCGTTTTTTCAAATCATCATTGGCATCACGACGAATGTTTCGAACGGCAACCTTCGCCTCTTCTGCTGACTTTTTCACAAGCTTTGTTAAGTCGCGACGACGCTCTTCCGTAAGCGGTGGAATTGTGATACGAATCACAGTTCCGTCATTGGAAGGGGTTAATCCGAGATCTGACTTTTGGATCGCACGTTCAATGTCTGAAATGGATGACTTATCGAATGGTTGAATGACTAATAAACGAGCCTCTGGAACTGAAATGGTCGCCAACTGATTAAGCGGTGTTTCCGCTCCATAATATTCCACTGTGATGCGATCAAGCATCGCTGGATTCGCACGACCAGCTCGTAACTTTGCTAATTCACGTCCTAGCGCTTCCGTTGCTTTCGTCATACGTTGTTCTGCATCGTTTAACACTTCTTTTGACATTAGTTACTCCCCCTTACAACAGTACCGATTTCTTCTCCAAGAACGGCCTTTTTAATATTACCTTCTTCCATAATCGAGAACACAATGAGCGGAATGTTGTTGTCCATACATAGGGATGAAGCCGTTGAGTCCATGACCGCTAGGCCTTCTTTTAACACATCCAAATAGGAAATGGACGTATATTTTTTGGCATTGACATCAACAGAAGGGTCAGCATTGTACACACCGTCCACTTTATTTTTCGCCATTAAAATGACTTCAGCCTCGATTTCAGCTGCCCGTAGTGCAGCCGTTGTATCGGTAGAGAAATAAGGATTTCCTGTTCCTGCGGCAAAAATGACAACCCGCTTTTTCTCCAAATGGCGAATCGCCCGTCTGCGAATATAAGGCTCTGCCACTTGTCTCATTTCAATCGAGGTTTGAACGCGTGATTGGACGTCAAGGTTTTCCAAGCTGTCCTGTAACGCTAATGAATTCATGACCGTCGCTAGCATCCCCATGTAATCTGCAGTTGCTCGGTCCATCCCTTTCGCGCTACCTGCCATCCCGCGCCAAATGTTGCCACCACCTACGACGACAGCGACCTCTACATCTAATTCAACGATTTCTTTAATTTGTGAAGCAATCGATTGAATGACTTCCGGATCGATGCCATATCCTTGTTCTCCTGCTAACGCCTCGCCGCTCAACTTTAAAACGACTCGTTTATATTTAGCCATGAGTACCTCCAAAGTCTTATCTGAAGTTCAAGCTCCACTCTCTATGTATATGTGTTTCATGCTGAAGCTCGCTTTTTTGAAAAAAGGGACACGCAGTGCCCCTTTTTATCTTCAAAACAGGCGCCACCGCTCACTCTACTATGCGCCTTGCGTGTTCCTCATTACTTCTTCACTTGAGACATAACTTCTTCTGCAAAGTTGTCTTCACGCTTCTCGAGCCCTTCCCCTACTTCATAGCGGATGAACTCTTTCACAGTAGCCCCTTTGCTTTGCACGTATTTGCCAACTTTTTGATCGCCATCTTTAACGAATGCTTGGTCAAGTAAACATACTTGCTCAAAGTATTTGCCAAGACGCCCTTCCACCATCTTTTCGACGATGTTTTCTGGCTTACCTTCATTAAGTGCTTGCTGTTTTAACACTTCGCGCTCGCGAGCTACTTCATCCTCAGACACTTGATCGCGTGTCACATAAGTAGGGTTAATCGCTGCAACGTGCATCGCAATATCCTTCGCAAGCTCTTCATCTGAAGATTGACCGATAACGGAAAGAACCCCGATGCGTCCACCCATATGGATGTACTGTCCAAACACATCTCCGTCTTCTTTTTCAACAATTTCAAACCGACGAAGGGAAAGCTTTTCGCCAATTTTTGCAATCGCAGAGTTGATGTATTCTTGAACCGTTTCTCCACCGTTAAATGGTTGCTCTAGCGCTTCTTCCACAGAAGTAGGACGTTTTTCTAGCAAGTGAGAAGCTAATTCAGCTACGAGTTTTTGGAAGTTTTCGTTTTTTGCGACGAAGTCTGTTTCAGAGTTAACTTCGACGATGATCGCGTGATTCCCTTCTGCTTTTACATAGGCTAGTCCTTCAGCAGCTACGCGGTCCGCTTTTTTCGCCGCTTTCGCAATCCCTTTTTCACGAAGATAGTCAATCGCTTTATCCATATCTCCGTTCGTTTCTGTTAATGCTTTTTTACAATCCATCATCCCTGCGCCTGTTTTTTCGCGCAGCTCTTTTACCATGCTTGCCGTAATTGCCATGGAACATTCCTCCTTAATGATTATGTATGATGATCTTATCTTTGTAAGCTGTTCATTTTAAGAAAAGCTCGGCTTTTTAGTATGCTTTGCTTTCCTGTCTTTTCTCATAGTGGAAAAAAAGGCGATAAAGGGTCACTCCCCTTTATCACCCTTTCCGAGAGTTTTGACATTAAGCTGTTGTCTCTTCTGTCTCTTCCGCCACTTCTTCTGCCTCTTCGCCAGCACCAGAAGTTGCTTCTACTACAGCATCTGCCATTTTTCCAGTCAAAAGTTTAACCGCGCGAATCGCGTCATCGTTACCTGGAATGACATAATCGATTTCATCCGGGTCACAGTTTGTATCTACAATCGCTACGATTGGAATGTTTAGCTTATGAGCCTCCGCGATCGCAATACGCTCTTTACGAGGGTCGATCACAAAAAGGGCATCCGGAAGGCTGTTCATATCTTTAATTCCGCCTAGGAACTTCTCAAGACGCTCCATCTCTTTCTTAAGAAGGATAACTTCTTTCTTAGGAAGAACATCGAACGTTCCATCCTCTTCCATTTTCTCGAGCTTTTTAAGGCGATCAATGCGCTTTTGAATGGTCTCAAAGTTCGTTAATGTACCACCTAACCAACGTTGGTTGATATAGTACATACCGCAGCGCTCAGCTTCTTCCTTCACTGAATCTTGCGCTTGCTTTTTCGTCCCTACGAAAAGGACTTTCCCGCCGTCAGCAGCAAGTTCGCGAACAAAATTGTACGCTTCCTCTACTTTTTTGACGGTCTTTTGTAAATCGATAATGTAAATTCCGTTACGTTCTGTGAAGATGTAGCGATCCATTTTAGGGTTCCAACGGCGTGTTTGGTGACCGAAGTGCACCCCAGCTTCCAACAATTGTTTCATGGAAATAACTGCCACATCCAACACCTCCTCTTTGGTTTTTTTGTCCTCCGCACTCATCATGTTCATGCAAGACTACCTGTTCAGATAGCACCTTTGCCTGAATCCGAGGCGTGTGTGATTAACACCGTGGATTAATATACCACACGAAAAGAGGGAAAGCAAGAGCGAGTCACGATTTAACCGTAAAATTTCAATAGTAGCTCTACTTCCCCTTTTCCCATATTTAATTTTTTAGCAATCTCTTCAACGGAAAGTCCCTGTTTCGCTAATGAAATGACTCGGCTTTGATCGGATGTTTCGACAATGACGGCTTCGTCATTGGACCCGTCAAGCCACGGGGGAACAGACTCCTCTTGATCTTCTGGCGGAGGGGGATCCGATTCTCGTACAGCCTCTGGCTCAGGCTCACTCATTGGCTTAGCGGGGGTAGCTAGGGTAGAAGCGTCCTCCGGCTCCTTTGCTACTGGCACCTTTCTCATCGCTTCGAACTGCTTGAGAAGCTTTTCATTTTCTTCTTTCATTTCGAGCGTATACGCCGCAAGTAAATCCTCTATTTCTTTGACCGTCTTTTTGTGGTCTGTCTCCGTTTCTTTTAACGATAGCTTTTGCATGAGTGTGATGATCCAGAGAAACGTCACCCCGTGAAGAATTAAACTGATAATGGCGATTGTGCTCATTTCTCCTCCTTCAGTTGTGCAAGGTTTAGCCTGAAAAATCAATAAATTGCCCTTTATATGGATGGCTTTTCTGCACTTTCTTTTGCTGCTTTTTCCGCTCTTCTTTCTCTTTCTCGTGCTTTTGTTGCCCTTTCTCCTTGTCGCCGTCGCGAAATCTGGCCACATCGGTTTCTTCTGCTTCGTTTACTTGCTTTCTCTTAGTGTTTGTCTCATCTTTTAACTGTTCTTGAATAACCTCTTGCCCTACCTGACCCCGTTGCTGAAGCTGATCTTGAATTTTCCCCACTTGCTGGGAACGAGGAATCGCCCCTTGATATTCAATCGGCCTGATGCTCACAAGCACCCCTCCTAATGAAACCTATCGCTGCCTTTTACCGAGAAGACAGTTGAATTTCTTGATCGACGAGTGACAGCTTAACATTCGAATGGTTTGAAACGATTTTTCTTCGATACTTTCCAAAATGGGCGCTCACATTAGGGTACAGGGTTTGTTCAACGACGATTGAACCGGCTTGATTTAGTGTGAGCTTCTCCTGTACGTCTTCTAATTGCTCTTTGATTTGCTCATGCTTTTCCTTTACTTGAACTAGTGTATTTTTCACCCGCAACCGTTGAACCCGACCGTTAGCTGTAAGCCCATTTTCTTTTTCTAACTCCTGAAATTTTTGCAAGAGTAGTGACAGCTTTTTCAGTTCCTCTTCTGTTGTTTTATATTCTTTTGCCAACTGTTTTTCTTTTGTGACCCACTTTTCCTTAGCGCCAATATACAAAGAGGTTTTCGTATGCATACTATTGCCAATTTCCTTCGCATAAATGTGATCTTCTGCTGATAAGACACCACCAACAATGTTCCCTTTCCCTCTTGTGCAAATAATCTTACCTCCCGCCGTACACGTGCTGTGCAAAATGGATTGGACGACTTCAATATCACCGCCCACTTCCACTTTCGCTTGGTTAATGAACGTTGTATGCAAACCACCCTCTGCACGAATACATCCGCGATTTTGCCCGACAATTCCGGCCCCGACAAAGATCGAACCGCCTGCTTCTAACGTCGCACCTTCCACTGTCCCAAAAACGCGAATATCGCCTCCCGCCTTCACGACAAATCCGTCAGGGACGTGACCACGAATGATGACGTTTCCAATAAATGAGATGTTCCCATGCTTCATCGTTAAATCGCCTGGAACCTCATAAACGGGATAGACATGAATCGTACGTTTATCAACGCTCATTTGCCCGTCCACAGCAGCTACTAGTGTTCCATTGGCTTCATCTACTGTCGAGTTTTTACCAGGACGAAGAACAAATTCACGCCCTGGTTTTGCCTTGATCGGTTCCCCTAAAACATTCATGCCGTCTTCTCCTAGGGTCGCAGGAATTTTTTTGCCGATGACCTGCCCCTGCTTCACTTCTGGAATCGATAAGACATCACGAAGGTTCATCGCTGAAATCGAGTGGACGTCACGCTCTTCTTCCTCATGTTGGATCGGCTGCAAATAGCCATGCTTTCCATTTTGAGGCTGTAACCCTTCAGCCACTTTCACTGACGACGTTAGCCCTTTTTCGCTTTTAACGACCTGATCAATGACAGATTCTTTTACGCCAAACACAACACCGTGTTCCTTCATAAAAGAAAGCAACTCATCCTTTGTCACTGGATGATCCTCTGGGAAAGGCTCGTGTTGTTTCAATGTTGCTTCCATCTTGTCTCGTGAAATAATGACTTCAAAAATTGTGTCCAGTTTGCTCATAGTTTTTCAAATCCTTTGTCAGCGTTTTATGCATTTCTTTTTTTCAATGCCTGTTGCAACCGGAACAACGCCTTCGAATGAATTTGTGAGATTCGTGATGTCGATAACTTTAGAATTTGTCCTATTTCTGTTAATGTCAATTCTTCAAAGTAAAAAAGACCGATGACTAATTGCTCTTTTTCATTTAATATATTCGCGATCAATTGTGAAAGTTCCTCTTTTTGCGCCTCTTCTAGTAATTTTTCTTCAGGACTTAAGGATTGTTTATCAATAATCGTAGCGGTATACGTTTCTTCCCGATCACTATCGTTTGTCTTTTCATCCATGGATAGCAGGTTTGCGACGAGAGATTCCGTCATTGTTTGTGAAACCTCATTCTCACTTAAACCGACTTCCTTCGCCACTTCTTCTACCGATACGTTTCGTCCTAGCTTTTGCTCTAGCTTTTCAGTCGCCGCTTCAATCTTTTTAATTTTTTCACGCATCGATCTCGGTAGCCAATCCTCTTTCCTTAATCCGTCCAAGATCGCCCCCCTTACGCGAAACGAAGCGTACGTATCAAACTTCAAGTCACGGTCTGGGTTAAATTTTTCTAGTGCATCTAATAAACCGAGCATCCCATGACTGATTAGATCATCCTTGCTCACACTCCGCGGCAAGCCAACTGAAATTCGCTGTACGTGATAGTGGACAAGAGGAAGGTATTGGCGAATTAACGCATCACACGCCTCCTGACTACGCTCAGTCAACCACTCTGTCCAAATTTTATCATCCGCCATCGTAGAAACACTTGACATCTCGGTTCCCTCCCGTACCTAATTTGAATCGATTAATCTTTTACGTACGCTGCTGCTTGTTCAGGTGTTTCTCGTTCAACTTCGGACTTGTTCACATTTTCCTCTACAAGTACGTCCCCTTGAGACTCGTCATTTGTTAGTGAACGCTGTTCTCCCTCTACTCTTGGGTTGCTGGCTAACGCAACAGCAAAAAGCCAGCGAAACATATATGTAAGGAGAAAGACAATCACGGCCCAAAACAGAGAACGAATCAGGCTTGTTACCCATACATTCACTTGTAGGTTACCGAAAAGGACAATCAAAAAAGTGATACTCCCCACCACTACATTGGTTCTCCAAGTGCCGAGTAAATTCATATTTCCTTCTCTCCTTGATGTACGGTCCGGATGGAAAGCCGTTTGGTCTCTGGGTTAAATTCGATCGTTCGTCCGTTCGAGCCCCCTACATCCTCAGCTAAAATCGGAATGCTCAGCTCACGCAACTTTTTCTTTACTGCTTCTACATTTCGTTGACCGATCCGCATCATATCACTGTTCGAGGCAAAGGAAAACATTTGCGCTCCTCCGGCCATTTTTGCTTTTAATGAATAACGTTTGGCTCCAATCGCTTCAAGCTTCGAAAGCAAGAGATCTAGCGCCGTATCGGCATACTTTGCGCGATTAAACTCCTGCTTTTTCCCTAACGCGGAATCAGGAAGCATAATGTGGGCCATTCCTGCTACTTTTTTCACGTCATCATATAGAACAACGCCGACACATGAACCAAGCCCAGCTGTCCGTATCGTGTGTGGTGGGGTTACAACGTTTAAATCAGCCATTCCTACTTTTACAACGTCATTCATGTAGGCCCACTCCTAGAGAAGAGAACATCACATCAAATGACTCCGGATCAGGAAGTAAAAAGAAATGTCCAGCTCCGCGTCTCTCCCCTTCCTCAGAAATTTGCGTATCAATCACAATCGCTTCGTCACCAATTTGAGAGAGAGGAATCAAACCATAATTTAAGATCGCACCAATCATGTCGATGCTAAGTCCAGGAACGGATGGATAAAGCTTAAGTTTTGTGAAATCAGCTAAAGCCGACAAATAAGAGCCTGCTAGAATATTTCCTAGCTCCTTTAGGGCGGACATGGAGAGGTCATCCATTTCTCCTTCCAGTGATGAACGACTTGCCCCTGTTAACTGTGCAACCATCCCCTTTGCTTCTTCAAGCGTTGCAAGAAAAAACATACTTCCAGGAGCATCTCCTTCAATTCGTAAGAACGTCGCGGCTACGACTTCTTCAGGTCCACCGATCCATTCGGTTAACTCTTGAAATGAAACGATATGGACATTCGGTACATTCATGTCAATTGTTTTTTGCAGCAGTTGAGATAATGCCGTTGCTGCATTACCTGCACCGATATTTCCGATTTCTTTCAAAATGTCTAGGTGAAACGCTTGTAATTCGCTCAAATTTTCCATTCCGCCCTCTTCCTCTCTCGATGATTATCACCTTTTGCATTGACGAACGATACTGTCAGCTATAAGTTCAAGGTGGGTCACTTCATCTACAAGCTTTCTTTCAATCGCCACTTTCGGCATTCCAAATACGACACAAGACTGCTCTGATTCAGCAATCGCATAACAAGATCCGCGCTTAAGTTGTTCCAAGCCTTCCGTTCCATCTGAACCCATTCCAGTCATAATGACGGCAACCTTATAGATACTAGATAAAGCAGATACAGATTCAAACAAAACATCCGCCGATGGACGGTGTCCCTTACGCGGCTCTTCTTTCGTTAAATGTAAGGCGATCGACGTTCCTAATCGTTTCGTCTCGAGATGGTACCCACCTGGCGCAATATAAGCGACTCCTGGGCGAATGATCTCTCCGTCTTCCGCTTCCTTCACGTGAATCTCACACAAGCTATTAAGCCGATTAGCAAGAGATTCGGTAAAGCCAGCCGGCATATGTTGCACGATTAATATCGGTGCTGGCAAATCTTTCGGGAGCTTTGTCAATACTTGTTTCAAGGCTTTCGGTCCACCAGTCGATGTGCCAATCACAATGATCGTTTTGTCGAAAGGCACCGGCTGCTGAAGTGGTCGGAAAACGACTGGCGCCTTTTTGGACGTCGGCTTTAATTTCACGTTCGGTGCCGATGCGACTTTCTCAATCAGCAGATCACGAACTTTTTCTAGATCAAGGGAGATCGGCCCTGAAGGCTTTGTTATAAAATCGACAGCTCCAAGTTCCATAGCGGTTAGTGCATTCTCTGCCCCTTCTTTCGTTGTACTGCTAACGATAATGATGGGCAGCGGGTTTTCTGACATCAGACGTTTTAACGTTTCGATTCCATCCATAACCGGCATTTCTACATCTAATGTCATCACGTCAGGGGCTAGCGTTTTTCGTTTCTTCAGGGCATCCTCCCCGTTTCTAGCTGTTCCCACTACCTCAAGGCGAGGGTCCGATTCTAGCATCGATGTGATGACCTTACGCATGAACGCCGAGTCATCGACGACTAATACTTTGATGCGGGATTCCATATGACACCTCCCATCACTGCAATCTTGACCGTTTTAGCGAAACCATTTCCTTATTTTCTTCATAAACGATTGATACGAGGGAGCCCCCCTGTCCACTCGGTGCCCAAGATAGGTATGGACGAGCTTCCCCATCGCCATGCTCGCCTTCGCCTGTGGTGCATGGAGAACGAATGGGGCTTGTGCTTTAACCGCCTTCACGACATGGCTATCTTGCGGAAGGTAGCCAAGCGAGTGGATGTCTTTTTTCAAGAAGTGGCTGACGACACGTTTAAAATTAGCGGCTGTCTGCTCCCCCTCTCGTTTCGATTCTGCTCGATTCACGATCAGTAAAATCTCAGGATTTTCGATCGGTTCCTTGCAAATATACTTGACCATGGCGTAAGCATCCGTAATAGACGTCGGTTCCGGTGTCGTGACAACAAATATTTCATGGGCAGACAAAATAAATCGAAGACTTTCGGCTGTTGCTCCAGCTCCCATATCGAGAATGATATAATCATAGATTGCCCCCAACGATTCAAGTTGCTGGAAAAAACGTTCCATTTGTCGTTCGTTTAATTCGACAAGCTCAGAAAGTCCCGAACCTCCAGCAATGTATGTGATTCCTTCTGGTCCTTGCTCTGCTATATCCCAAATCGTTAGTTCCCGTTTAATCATATCGATGATGTGGTAGCTAGGGGATAGTCCCATGAGAATGTCAAGGTTGCCCATTCCTAAATCTAAATCAATCAAGGCAACTTTTTGGTTTTGCCTAGAAAGAGTGAGGGCAAAGTTAAGGGAAACATTTGATTTGCCGACGCCGCCTTTTCCACTAACAACAGCGATTACTTTCCCTTGTCCCCGTCCTTGCTCCATCACGCCATCAACCATTCTTCTGAGACTTTCCGCTTGGTCACGCATGGCCTTTTGCCCCTAATATAGTCTGAATGATCCAATCGTTGGATGATTCAACGATATCATCCGGGACATTTTGCCCGTTTGTTACATATGCCACACCCTTGCCTTGTTCAAACATCATATTGAGCATAGCCCCATATGTATCAGTCTCATCTTGCTTCGTAAAAATGATCTGTTTGATCGGAACGAGCGAAAATTGTTCAATAATCGCTTTCATATCTCGATACTTCCCTGTTAAGGAAAGGACGAGATAATTTTCAGCTTCATGCTTAAAATCAATGACCTTCTCCAATTCTTTTACGTAAAGGGCGTTTCGAAAATTTCTTCCCGCTGAATCGACTAATACGAGATCATAATGGATAAATTGGTTTTTTGCCTTCTGAAAATCTTCCATCGAATAAACGACTTCTAACGGAATATTTAAGATTTTAGCGTATGTTTTGAGCTGCTCAACTGCTGCAATCCGATACGTATCGGTTGTAATGAGGGCTACTTTTTTCTTTTTCTTCAAGACGCTATGAGCCGCAAGCTTGGCAATCGTCGTCGTTTTTCCAACACCGGTTGGACCGACGATGTTAACGAATTTTTTTTGAAAGGTTATCCCCCCTTCTGGGAGAAGGGATAGTTTTCGCTTTAAAAGTTGCTCTCCTTTCGTTAACAGCTCTTCATAGGACCACGGTGTTTGCTCATCCCCTTCCTCTTGTAGCCAAGCTTGCAGTAAGTGTTTGACGAGCTGGAGACGCACGGCTTCACATACTTCTTGCTGTTTCAACTGTTCGTCAAAGGAATGAAACGGTTCTGGATAGGACTGCATACTCGTTTCTTTTGTATTGATCGTCTGCATCATTTTTTTAAGCTCTTGAATTTCGACGAGAAGCGATTCGGTTGACTTTTCATTTACTGATGACGGTCTTCCATCAACGTTCCAGCCCTTTCTTTTTTTAGGGGGCAAGGTGACTTTCGCCCGTTCAATAGGGTCTATCGCCGCGATCACTTCCAACTTCTTTTTCGTAAAAAAGCCGAGAAATCCACCGGTCTCAATCTCTTTTGAATTAAGGATGACCGCATGCTCCCCTAACTCCACACGAATTTTTTCCATAGCCTCCCCCATGGACGAAGCCACGTACTTTTTTACCTTCACGACGGATTCACCACCCCTACACTTTGAACTTCAACATTCGCTTCTAACTCGTTATAAGACAGAATTGGAACTTGCGGCAAATATCGTTCAAGCAGCTGACGAACATACATTCGAACTGCCGGTGAACAAAGGATCACAGGTGGCTGGCCCATTTGCGATAAACGATCCGCTTCTTGGGCAGCGGCTTCAATGATTTTCTGCGACTGATCAGGGTCGATCGAAACAAAATTCCCATGTTCTGTCTGCTGAACACCATCAGCAATCATTTTTTCTACCATCCCGCTCAAGGTGACAACGTATAAAGGCTCTCCTTGCTGGGCAAATTGCTTGGAAATTTGTCGTGATAACGATTGACGAACATATTCCGTTAACAAATCCATATCCTTCGTCATTTGTCCGTAGTCGGCGATCGTTTCAAAAATGGCAGGCAAATTGCGAATCGAAATGTGTTCCTTCAATAAGTTTGTTAACACCTTCTGAATCTCACCAATCGACAACGTATTCGTTACTTCTTCCACAAGGGCTGGATACGCTTCTTTTAAATGATCGACTAATTGCTTTGTTTCCTGACGGCCGATAAGTTCATGTGCGTGACGCTTAATCACTTCTGTCAAATGGGTCGATACAACTGACGGCGGATCAACAACGGTATAGCCAGATAGTTCAGCTTGTTCTTTCATTTCCTCACTGATCCAAAGGGCCGGTAAACCAAACGCTGGCTCTACAGTTTCGATACCGACCACACTTTCATCCTCTACTCCAGGACTCATCGCCATATAATGGTCGAGAAGCAGCTCCCCTTTGGCAACTTCATTCCCTTTAATTTTGATCGTATATTCATTCGGCTGAAGCTGAATGTTGTCGCGAATGCGAATAACTGGAACGACCATTCCGAGCTCTAGCGCCATTTGCCGCCTGATCATAACAACCCGGTCAAGCAAGTCTCCCCCTTGGTTCGTGTCCGCAAGTGGAATGAGTCCATAGCCAAATTCAAATTCGATCGGGTCAATTTGCAGCAAATTGACGACACTTTCCGGAGACTTTAAATCCTCATTCTCATCTGATGCTTCTTCTTTTTCTTCCTCTGCCAATTGTTTTTGCTCCCCTTGGGACAAATGATATCCACCAAAGGCGAGCACCCCTGCAATGATCGATGTGACAATGAGCGAAATGGGCGTTAATAGCCCTAATGCAAGAATGGTACCAGAAGCCACATAGAGCATTTTCGGGTAAGCGAGCAATTGTTTCGTAATATCTTGCCCAAGGTTTCCGTCAGATGCTGCTCTTGTGACAATAATTCCTGTAGCTGTCGAAATGATCAGGGCCGGAATTTGGCTGACGAGACCATCCCCTACGGTAAGCAGTGTAAAATGATTCGCTGAGTCTGACAAACTCATTCCCATCTGCATCATGCCAATCACTAGGCCGAAAATGATATTAATGATGACAATGACAATTCCGGCGATGGCGTCCCCCTTTACAAACTTACTAGCCCCGTCCATTGCACCGTAAAAGTCTGCTTCTTTTTCGATTTTTTCCCGGCGTTCTTTTGCTTCAATATCGGAAATCATCCCAGCGTTTAAGTCGGCATCGATGCTCATCTGCTTTCCTGGCATCGCGTCGAGGGTGAAGCGGGCACCTACTTCGGATACACGCTCTGCCCCTTTTGTGATGACGATAAACTGAATGATAATCAAAATGAGGAAGACGACAAATCCGACGAGAGGATTTCCACCGATAACGAAGTTTCCGAATGTATCAATGACATTTCCAGCTTCTCCGTTCCCTAAAATTGATCTTGTCGTCGACACGTTCAGTCCTAGACGAAATAACGTCACAAGCAAAAGCAATGTTGGGAAAATGGAGAACTGTAACGGCTCCTTCGTGTTCATCGCCACGAGTATAATCAAAATTGCGAGGGAGATGTTCGTGATAATTAAAAAATCCAACATCGCCGGCGGCAATGGGATGATCAGCATGATCACGATCAGTATAACGCTTAATAATACGGCTAAATCTCTTGCTCTCACGATGGTCTCTCCTCACATACAGTAAATTTTAGTCTTCTACACTTGTTTCTTCTTCAATCGATAGACGTAGGCAAGTACTTCAGCAACGGCTTTAAACAGCTGCTCAGGTACTTGATCACCAATATCCGCTTGATCATACAACGCCCTAGCGAGAGGTTTATTTTCCACTGTGACTACGTTATGCTGCTTGGCCAAGCTTTTTATTTTAAACGCCACATAGTCTACGCCTTTTGCCACGATGACTGGGGCATCCATTTTAGATTGGTCATATCTCAAAGCGATCGCGTAATGGGTTGGGTTCGTAATGACCACATCCGCTTTAGGCACTTCCTGCATCATTCGCTGCATCGCCATTTCCATTTGTTTTTGCTTACGCTTTGATTTAACTTTCGGGTCCCCTTCCACGTTTTTATGCTCATCCTTCACATCTTGTTTCGACATGCGGATTTGTTTCTCATGATCGTACCGCTGATACAAGTAATCAGGAATCGATAAAATTAATAGAAGGATCGCGATAAAAATTCCTAGCAACGCCGTTAACTGTGCGACGGTAACAAAAGAGTTCTCTACACTTTTTTGCGATAACAACATAACATCCTCTAAGCTAAACCAAACGATCGAAAAGGCGGCCAGCCCTGTTAACACAATCTTTAATAAAGATTTCAAAAACTCCACAAGGGCACGAACGGAGAAAATTCGTTTAGCTCCTTTAATTGGATCTATTTTAGATAGCTTCATTTTTAATGGCTCTGTTGTAAACAAAGGGCCAACCTGGATGTAACTCGCCAACACTCCAGCTATTAAGGCAATAGCCATAATCGGTAATAGAACGATCGCTGCTTCCATTGTAATTTCAAACATCAGTTCAGCGACGCTCTCTTCTGTAACATCCATTAACAAATAGCTTTCGAATGTATGGATCAACAGCTTTTCTAATGTACCACCAAGAAGGGGTCCGCCAAATAGCCACAAGAACAAAAAAACGCAGAGGAGGATGATCGCTGTATTCACATCGGTGCTTTTCGCAACCTGCCCTTTTTTTCTAGAGTCTTGACGTTTTTTCGGCGTTGCTTTCTCCGTTTTCTCTTGTGCAAAAAACTGCAAATCTATTTTCATGAATGAAGCCATATCATGTGCCCCCTAAAATGGCCATCATTGCTCGCATCGTTTCTAGCATTCGCTCAAATAAGTAACTAACAGACATGAAAAACACGCCCATAAAGATCATTAAAAGCGGCAGCCCTACTAAAATTTTTAGCGGCATCCCGACGACAAACACGTTCATTTGTGGAACCGCACGAGAAACCATTCCAAGCGCAACATCGACTAAAAACAAAGAGCCTACAAGAGGAAACGCCATCTGAAAAGCGATGATAAACATCGTGTTTAATGTTGTCGCAATCAATTCAATCATGTTCTCATCAGAAACGTTCAAGAACGGTTGATTTAAAGGGATAAACTGATAACTATAATACATTCCGTCAATCAACAAATGATGACCGTTTGTCGCAAGCATAAACAAGAGGGCGAATGTATAAAGGTAGCTTCCGATTAACGGACTTTGTGCTCCTGTTTGCGGGTCTACTATGTTCGCAATCAAAAAGCCTATTTGCACATCGATAAATGCTCCGGCCGCTTGAATCGCATAAAGAAGCACCATGGCAATCAAGCCAACCATAAGACCAACTAAAACTTCTTTCATAATTAAAATGACATAAGTCCCGTCAAATAGAATGATTTCAGGCTCTAAAGAAAAAGTGAGAATCCAAGCAAGAAATAAAGCGATGCCGACTTTAAACATGGCCGGAATGTTCCGATAAGAGAAGAGAGGCATCGTCATTAAAAAGGCTAGCATTCGAACAAACACAAGCAAAAACATTGGTAAAAGCTGAATCCAATCCACCATTATCCGATAAACCGATGCAAGTTATTGAAAATGGAATAAGCAAAGTTTAAAAGTTGGGAAAGCATCCACGGTCCAAAAAGAACAAGAGATACGAGGACGCCTACAATTTTCGGAATGAACGCCAATGTTTGTTCCTGTATTTGAGTAGTCGCCTGAAAAATGCTGACAAATAGACCGAGCCCTAATGCCACGAGAAGAAGCGGGCCGGCAACGAGCAGGACAGTCCAAACCCCGCGCTCGGCTATACCTATAATAAAATCGACACTCATTTAGATCACCTTCTAGATCCTCTTCTAATTGAAACTGAGTAGCAAGGATTGGACGACAAGATACCATCCATCGACCAATACGAATAAAAGAATTTTAAACGGTAAAGAAATCATGATCGGGGGTAGCATCATCATCCCCATGGACATCAAGACACTAGCGACAATCATATCAATGACTAAAAACGGAATAAAAATAAGGAATCCAATTTGAAAAGCGGTTTTTAGCTCACTGATTGCAAACGCTGGGACGAGAGCGGTAAGCGGTATATCCTCAATTGATTCCGGTCGATCATGTCCTGCATACCCCATAAATAGAGCCAAGTCTTTTTCTCTCGTGTGCTTTGCCATAAACTCCTTCATCGGTATGGCTGCCCGATCCATTGCTTCTTGCTGGTCAATTTCTCCGTCCAAAAACGGTGTCAACGCTTGGTCATTCACCTCGGCAAATACAGGTGCCATGATAAAGAATGTAATAAATAAGGCGATTCCGATAATCACTTGGTTCGGCGGCATCGTCTGCGTAGCCAAACCTGTCCGGACAAAGGATAAGACGATCACTACCCTTGTAAAGCATGTCATCAATATGAGGATGCTTGGCGCTAAGGATAAGACGGTTAGTAATAGCAATAGTTGAACCGTCGTGGCTACCCCCGCAGGATCGTCTGTCATAAATTCTGGGTCAAGTCCTGGTAGTTGAATCGCTGTTAATAATAATAATTCCGTCATGATTTGTCCTGCTCCCTCATTGCTTTCCGAATACGTTCCTGAGTTGATTGAACGTCAGACAACTGCTTTTGCAGTAGCTGTTTAAACGGTTGTCCTTCCTGTAATGGCTCATCCTTCGCGGAGGAACGATTCCGTTTCGTAAGGTCTTGCACCCACGTCATCGCTTTTGTAATGGGAGCATGACTGTCAGCGTAGATCGTCTGTTGCTTAGCAAGTAATTCTTCTTTCTCTTGCTCATTCGTTATTTCTTTTAACAGTTGAATCGACTCACCTACACCGACAACGAACAGGCGGTCACCTACTTTAATAAGCTGTACTGAGCGGTTAGAGCCAAGAGGAACGCCTCCTAGATTTTGCAGGGCTTGGGTCGACTTGAATGAACGAGAGCGTTGGCTAATGAAACGCATCACGACATAGATTAAGAAGAGCACAAACGCCAATGCTGCAAACATTTGCAAAAAGAGAAAAAAGATATTTTGCTCTTGAAAGGCCTGTTCTTCCTCAGGCACTTCCATCACACCCGGTTCCTCCCCGCTCCCATTCACACTAGCTTCTCCTTGGCAAGCTTCTTGAAACGATCCTGCAACACTATCACAGTCAACCTCATCGGCGAACCCTTTATTTGGTGACATGATGCTGAACAAGCACACCATTAGTAAAAAGCTAATTGCTTTAGTTGTCATGTTTCCTTTCATGACCAAGTCCATTACGCTCCTAACGTCTTCTGAATCGCATCAATGACCCGATCAGCCTGAAACGGCTTCACAATAAAGTCCTTTGCCCCTGCTTGTATCGCATCAATGACCATCGCTTGTTGACCCATGGCCGAACACATGATGACCTTCGCATTCGGATCAATCGCTCGGATGTCTTTTAACGCAGCAATTCCATCTTTCTCAGGCATCGTAATATCCATTGTGACAAGATCTGGTGAAAGTTCTTTATATTTTTCCACCGCTTGTTCGCCATCATGGGCTTCCCCAACTACGTCATAACCATTTTTCGTTAAAATATCCTTGATCATCATGCGCATAAAAGATGCGTCATCCACAATAAGAATTTTAGCTGCCATCTGCACTCAACCTTTCTTTCGGTATTTATTTTAACTGTTCGATTCGTTCTCTTTGCGATAAAATCTCGGTGACACGAACTCCGAAGTTTTCATCAATGACGACCACTTCGCCTTTCGCGATTAACTTCTGGTTCACTAAAATATCGACAGGTTCCCCAGCAAGCTTGTCTAACTCAATGATCGAGCCTTGTGTGAAAGAAAGAATATCCTTGATTGAGCGTTTCGTCCGCCCCAATTCCACTGTTACTTGCAACGGTATATCTAGGAGCATATCCAAGTTGCCCGCTTCTGTATCGTTAAGTTCAGGATGTTCAAAATTCGTAAAAGCGGCAGGTTGAACATTTGCTTGCCGTCTTGTTTGAAGAGGTGGTTGTGACATCGATTGTCGATACCCTCCTTGCGTTGGTTGCTGCATATGAACTGGATCTGTTTGATTGGTTGGAGGTGCTTCGTTCACCGTTTCTTGCCTTGGCTGTTGATCTACTTCCATCGCCACTGCACCGGCCACTTCATCTTGGGCAGGATTCATCAAGTCGTCGACCATTTTTTTCGCAAAAGGCACGGTGACGAGCTGCATAATAGAAGAGTCGATCAGTTCCCCAATCCGTAGACGAAACGATACTTTGATGAGAACATCGCCTTCTGGTACACGATCGGTGCCTTGATCATTTCCCACATCCAGCATGTTTACGCCAGGCGGTGAAATATCAATACGTTTATTAAAGATCGTCGACATGGAGGTCGAAGCAGAGCCCATCATTTGATTCATCGCTTCTTGAACAGCACTTATGTGCATCTCGTTTAGCTCTTCCTCAGGATTCAATCCGTCACCGCCAAGCATTAAATCTGCAATAATCGTAGCATCCTTCGTGCGGATGACTAGTAGATTCATACCTTCAAACCCTTCAGTGTAATCCACATGGACTGCCACATGGGGCTGGGGAAACTCTTTTTCTAATTGATCCTTGTGTATCACAGATACTTGCGGCGTCGTAATGTCTACCTTTTCGTTTAGCAATGTCGACAACGCCGTTGCAGCACTTCCGAAGGAAATATTGCCGATTTCACCGAGTGCATCTTTTTCAACCTCTGTTAAGAAACCTTCTAAGCTATCTCCTTTTTGATTTTCTGGGGCATCCAAACCATCGACTTCCTCTGCATCATCCCCATCACTTGCAACTCCCTTTAACAATTCATTGATCTCATCTTGGGAAAGCATTTCATCATTCATCTTCTGCCGCCTCCTCAATTACATCTGTGACTTGAACCGCCAGATGGTTTTTCTTTTTCCCTGGTTGCGCTAAATATTTCAAATGACCACCGACCCGGACGTTTAACGGTTCATGGATGGACTGATCCAGCTCGATCACATCACCAATTCCAAGGTGAAGAAATTCATGGATGGTGATCTCTGAGCGGCCAAGCTCTGTCTGAATTAGAAGTGGAGCCTGACGGACTCGATGTTCAATGGAATCCAGTTCACCCGGTTGGCGCTGCTTTTTCTTTTCTTGCATCCAATAGTGGACCGATAATTTTGGCAAGACTTCTTCTAGAACAACATGCGGTAAGCAAATGTTAATCATGCCAGAAGTCTCCGCAATCGTTGTGGATAGAGAAATGACAACGACGGTCTCATTTGGTGAAACCATTTGTAAAAATTGCGGATTTACTTCAACTGCATCCATCTCAGGTTCTAGTTCGATTACGGTGCTCCATGCTTCTTGAAAGCTATCTAGCGTTCGTTGAAACAATTGGGACATAATCCGAGTTTCAATCTCCGTCAAGTTGTCAACTTTATTCACGCTCACCCCTTGACCTCCTAACAACCGATCCAACATCGCATACGCAACATTTGGATTCACTTCGATTAAAAAGCGCCCGTCAAGAGGAGCCGGTTCAAATACGTTCAAGATCGTCATCTTTGGAATCGAACGAATAAATTCCTCATACGGCAACTGATCAACCGATGCGACAGAAATTTGAACGAACGTCCGAAGTTGGGCGGAGAAATATGTGGTTAATAATCGTGCAAAATTTTCATGAATTCGACTGATGCTGCGAATTTGATCCTTTGAAAAACGAAGCGCACGCTTAAAGTCATACACTTTTACCTTTTTCTCAAGCTCTTCCTTTTTCAGTTCATCAGCGTCCATTTCTCCAGTGGAAAGCGCCGAGAGTAAGGCATCAATCTCACCTTGTGATAAAACGTCAGCCAAGAACCTCACCTCTCAATCTACTCTAGCCAATTTGTTTTCTTTTCATCGTTATTGAATGACCCATTCGGTCGTATAAATTTTCACGACTGAACCTTCTTGCATAAGCGCGTTAATGTCATCTTGAAGTTGGGCCTCCAGCTTTTCGATTCCATCGGCACCCGATAATTGAGAGGCGTCCATTCCTGCTAAACTACGAATAATAATGTTGTTCACTTGAAAATCACGCTTTTGTACTTCTTGTAAGGCATTACGATTGTCTACGTGGATCAGGAAACGGGCACGGACAAAGTCATTTGATAATAAATTTGTCGTGATTTCCTCTGTCTCATAAGATTGTGCAATAATCTCATCGATCGTAGGCTCCCGATCTTGTTCATCTTCATTATTAAAATAATTCACGAAAATAAGGACCGCGACCCCCACTAACGTTAGAACAATCAGGATGATGAGCATGATGTTGACTAAACGATTTCGAAACACTTATGAGCCCTCCACATCTTTATTTATTGCTATAAGGCCAATTTGGTTAAAACATTCTCTCACTTTTTCATTGACCTCATCTATGCTGTTTTGTACGACAATTTTTTTCCCATTTATTAGCGTAATTGTTGTATCAGGAAAAGCTTCAATTTGTTCAATTAAGGTCGCGTTTAAAAGAAACGGACGGCCATTAAGACGAATTAACGTAATCATCGGAAATGGAAGGGCTAGAGCTGTCCCTAGCCCATACCTCCTTCATCAGGTATTTTTACGCGAGATGGCGATCATGCCATTAGCGCTTCAAGTTTACTAGCTCTTGTAAGATTTCGTCAGAAGTAGTGATAATCCGAGTATTCGCTTGGAACCCACGCTGTGCAACGATCATTTCTGTGAACTCTTCAGATAAATCAACGTTTGACATTTCTAGCGTTCCAGCTATAATGTCACCTGTTCCTCCATTACCGGCAGAAGTAAACAGCGGAGCACCTGAGTTTGCAGACACTAAATAGAGGTTGGCTCCAGCTTTCGCTAGACCTTCAGGGTTTGCAAAGTTCACGAGACGGACCATCCCTGCTTCTTGCAAATCACCATCTTCGTCAATATACGTCACCGTTCCATCTTGCCCGATGCTAAAGCTTTGGGCTGTCGTTGGGACCGTGATCGGGTTGCCGTTCGTATCCATCAGACGAAGCCCTTGGGCATTAACAATCGTGCCTTGCTGGTCAAAATAAAAGTTTCCTGACCTCGTATAATAGAATGTATCCCCATCTTGTACTTGGAAAAATCCATCACCAGAAATCCCTAGATCAAGCTCGCGGTTCGTATTTTGCAAACTTCCTTGTGTATGGACATTGTCAATCGATGCAAGCTGCATTCCTAGACCAACCTGACGAGGGTTTACCCCACCGCGGTTCGCTCCAGGAGCGGTTGCCCCAGCAAGTTGTTGGCTTACCATGTCTTGAAATGTGGTCCGACCTTTTTTGTATCCAAACGTATTGACATTCGCAATATTATTTCCAATCACGTCGAGCTTCGTTTGAAAATTTCTCATTCCAGAAATACCTGAATACATTGAACGTAACATTTTTTGCTCCTCCTTTTTTGACTGCGTCCATCAATCAGCAGCCTTGGCTTCCTTTCGGTCCAGCCTTATTGAAATGATTTGTTGTTCACTACGATTGTTCCGTCAATATTGGTAAAAATATGATCTTCCGCTTCATCTAGATCAAGGACTGTAATGACTGTTTTGTTTTTGGCACTCACGACAAGCGCAGCTTCTTCTGTTAAAATGAGTGGATCTCTCACGCCTTTTTGTTCGGCCTCTAACACTTTCTCTTCAATTCGATTCCAAAGTGGCTTTGAAATCGAAATGCCTCGTGACAGCAGTCGTTGCTCCGCATGTTTGCTTAACTTTAGCGACTGCCCTTTCTGAAGCTCTGTTTGAAACAGATTTCCAAACGAGACATGAGGAGACGGTTTCGATAAAGCGGAACCTTTTCGTGTTAAGGGCTTCATCGACTGTATCGAACCAGTGATTCTTGGGTCCACAACTTATCCCTCCTGTTCATCAGGTGCGCTGTCGCCCACATCCCCCTCAGCTTCCTCTTGATGATTCGTTTTGCCGGATACTTGAACCAATTGATCGGCAGATATCCAACGTCCACTATCGAGCTGAATGCTAACATTTCCGTTCGTTTCAAGCCTTACAGATGTAACGGTGTTTTCAACAAGCTCTTCTTTTTGTCTGTACTCATCTATATCAATGATCCGCTTCCACGTCACACGCTTACCAATTAATTCGCTATGCTGGACAAGCGTTTGACTTGTTTGCTGTTTAACAAACTGTTGAATCGCGCTGTTCATGTTTGTCATTTGTTCCAAGGATGAGAACTGCGCCATCTGTGCGATAAATTCACGGTCATCCATTGGATTCAGCGGGTCTTGATACTGAAGCTGGGCAATGAGGATTCTCAGAAAATCATCTTTTCCTAAGATTCCCGAGTTGCTTTGTTCTTTCGGGCGATTTTCGTAATAGTACGAGCCATCAATACCGTTTGTTGTCGTCACGAACCGTCACTCCTTCCCCTCTAAACTTGTTCATCAAAGCCGACATCATCCAAAAATTGCTGGAACGTCTCACCGTCTGAATGTTCCTGATCCTGCCGTTGCTGTTCCTTTTCCTTTTCGTCCTTTGTTGATTGTTGACCTTGATTTTCACGCTCTAACAACGAATGTGACGGTTGCTGAACAACTTCAATTCGCTCCACGTTCAACTGTTGCTGTGTGAAGGCATAACGCAACTGATTCATTTGTGATTCGACAAGCTCCCTTGCCATCGTGGTCGACGTCATGATTCTCGCAACGATGGCACCGTTCGTCTGGGTTAACTGAATATCCAAACGTCCAAGGTGTTCAGGCATGAGCTTAATCGTCATTTGTGTTCCATTTTGTAATTGCACGACATTTCCCCGTTGTAAAATTTGTTGAAACTGACGAAGAAACTGTTGTTGCTGGACTTCTTTTGGCTGCTGTTCTCCGAGGTGGATGACGAGCTGTTGTGTCCGGTTAAGCGCTTGACCTAGCTCCTGACCATGATGTTGAAGCGTTAAGCCTTGCACGCGTCCTTCATTTGCATCATTGGCTAACAAAAACGGACGATACGTTCGGCTCGTTTCTACTAAACTGTTCTGCGTTTGTTGCTGCGTTCCATCATTCGTAAGAAGCTTAGTCTCTCCTTGCTTAGTCAACCATTCTTTCGCCTGTTCGATAAAAGCTCGGAACTGTTCTGACAAAGTGTGTTGCCCTTGAATAACGACAAACGGAAACGCTCGCTCCATGATTTGCACAACATGGCCTCTTATTTGAGTAGGTAGTTCTGGATTCCCTGACGCTGTCGTCAACTGTAGTGCAGCAAGCAAGTGGAAGACGGCTTGCTCTTGTTTTGACATGGCTTGAAAATCTTCAAAATCAACCGGATCAGCCTTTTCTGTCAACAGCGACTCTAGCTGCAGTACCGATTCCATTGGCAGTACGTCCATCAACTCCACGAGCCACTCCTTCACATCGTTTGGCACTTCTTCTTGTATATGTAGAAGTGAATAGAACAGCTCTAACGATTCAATTGATGGCTCAGTGCCTTCTGACCATGTGCCGAGCTCTCCTTCCTCTGAAGTGAGTGAATCAAGCACCATCAAAAAGTTCGCTTCTCCTGTCAATGAACTTTCTGATCGCGGCGTTTGACCATTGATGTGGGGAACATTTCCAAGCTGCATCATCATCGCTGGTATCAATTGGTTTCACCTCCTTTCGTTTTTAGGACTGGGGGTCGTTAAGTCGTGTCATGATCGTTGCTGCCTTTTCTGGATCCATTTTCCCTAAAATGGCAGCCCGGCTATCTGTGGATAGGAGGGACATATGAATCACTGCCTCTTCAATGTCCACTTCTTCAAGGATGGCAGCAGCATTTTTAGGAGACATGGACTCATACGTTTTGGCTAGCTCCTTCACTCGATTGTTCGTTTGCTCTGCTACGCCTTCTTCCACCTCTTCTCGCTGTTCCAAAAGCGCTTTTTCATCTTCAGCCTGCTTTAGCTCTTCTGTCGTTTCCCTTAATTCCCGCTCAAGGCGGTCTAATTCTGCTTGCTGGCTCGCTAGTTGTTCCTCTAACTCAGCAATTAGCTCCTCTCGCTCCTCTTCTTCAGCTGTCTGTATGTAATTCCCTACAACTGGGAGGTTTGCACCGATTTCCTTCGCCTCTTTTACTACGTTGTAACCTAGAAGATAGGCAATTCCTGAAAACAACAAGCCGGCGAAAATAATAGGAATGACGATAAGAAAAAGAATAAATTGAAATTTGCTAGTACCCTTCTCTTTTTTGCCCATACACTCACCTTTACACTCGGAATGCAAATGCCTGGACGGATAGCTCATCCATGATCTGCTGTTCCCGCTTCTTTTCTTCCAACAAGAAACGCTCCTGTTTTTGTTGTTTCATTTTTTCATATTTTTTCAGTTCAATCGAAATGGCCTGTAAATCGCGGTGCTTTTTGTCCATTCGTTCACGCGCGAGGCTCGTAGCACGCTGCTGTTGTTGAATTTCTTGATGCAATTGGACGATGAGCATTTCACGCTGCTGAAGCTCGTGTATGGACGTGCCCACGGCAATTTTTTCACGTGCCTGTTCCTCAAGCTTTTCCCTCTGCTTTAAGAGGTGATAGAGTTTTGTCGCTACTGTTTCAAATGTGTTCATTGCTTCAGAATACTGTTGTTGCAGTTCTTCCTTCTGTCTTTTCTTAAGATCAAGAACTTTTTGCAGCGTATATTCAAATGTCAACTCAATCACCCTTTCCAAAAGCTTGAATTAATTGTTGGATCGAATGTTCAGCAATCGCCACTTCATCCGTATTTTGCCTTAAAAAGGAAGTCACTTCCAGCTGTCGCTCGATCGCTTCATCAATTTGTTTCGATGAGCCACGCTTGTAAGCGCCAATGTTAATTAAGTCTTCCGATTCTTTATATACCGATAATAGTGAGCGAACATGCTCTGCAGCACGCTTTTGCTCATCTGTAACAATATCATTCATCACCCTACTCACACTTTTTAAAATGTTGATCGCAGGATAATGCCCCTTATTGGCAAGCTCTCGATCAAGGACGAAATGCCCATCAAGAATTCCGCGAACCGTATCTGAGATCGGTTCATTCAAATCATCTCCGTCGACGAGAACCGTGTAGAAGCCAGTGATGCTCCCTTTCCCATTGGTTCCTGCTCGTTCCAATAATTTTGGTAGCAAAGCGAAAACTGATGGAGTATAGCCTTTCGTTGTCGGAGGTTCACCGACCGCTAGACCAATTTCCCGTTGTGCCATCGCAAACCTTGTGACTGAATCCATCATTAAATTGACGTGTAGGCCCTGGTCCCTAAAATATTCAGCAAGAGCAGTTGCCGTCATCGCCCCTTTAATTCGCATGAGGGCTGGTTGGTCTGAAGTGGCCACTACGATAATCGACCGCCTAAGTCCATCTTCGCCTAAATCCCTTTCAATAAAATCTTTCACTTCTCGTCCCCGTTCGCCGATAAGAGCAATGATGTTCAGATCAGCGGCAGCGTTTTTCGCTAACATGGCAAGGAGTGTGCTTTTCCCTACGCCACTTCCGGCAAAAATCCCGACACGTTGTCCTTTTCCGACTGTAAGCAGTCCGTCTATCGCGCGAACCCCTAAGTGCATCGCTTCCTTAATCCGTGGACGAGAAATGGGATTTGGCGGCGGGTTATCTGTCGGATACGGCGTTAACCCATTAGGTAATGCTTCCCCAGTTAAAGGCCGACCACAGCCATCAATGACATGGCCAATTAAGCTATAGCCCACCTTCACTTGGAGAGGGCGACCAGTTCCTTCAACTAAGCTACCAGGAGCAATCTCTGCCGTCCCGTTAAGCGGCATTAAAAGCACTCGCTCTTCCTTAAAGCCGACTACCTCAGCCATCACTTTTGTTCCTTGTTTTCCTACGAGGATGTAACACAATTCACCGATGGAAGCTTGTGGTCCTTTTGCTTCTATCGTTAAACCAATCACGCGAGTCACTTTTCCATACCATTTATAAGCAGATAACGATGGAATCAGAGAAATGAGTGATCTAGCGTCCATCGTCTGCCTCCTTTAGCTTTTCAAGCAGCTTTTGCTTTAATTGTTGAAGCTGACTATCCATTGAGGCATCGATTCTCCCAAACTTTGTTTCAAGAACACAGCCATTATCCGTTAAGTTCAAATCGGGATAAACATGGATGAGCCCTTCTCCCGATAAGATGGAAGCCAGTTCGTTTTTTTGTCGCAACGTCTGCTCATACCACTTCGGATGCACATAAATTGACACTTCCTCAAATTCCCTGACCTCTTCCATCACTTGTAGGACTAAGCTTTGCCAGAGGGATTCATCTTCTTCTAATCGCTTTGCAACGATTTTTTCGCAAAGAGCTGCAGCTAGCTTAATAATGGTTGGCTGAGCTTCCTCTATCGTGCGGTGATAATCATCTTTAGCACTTTCCACAATCGCATAAGCTTCCTTAATGGAGTGACGATAAGATTCAAGGCCTTCCGATTGCCCTGCTTGATACCCCTCTTCAAACCCCTCAGCCATCGCTTGCTGTTTCAACCGCTCGATTTCTTCTGTTGCCTGAATACGCTCTTGCTCGATCGCCTCGCGAATAGCTGCGGCCTGCTGCTCCGCTTGTCGAATGATATCCTCTGCCTCGCTCTTCGCTCGCTCTAGTTCACCTTCCACAACGTTCGCTGCATCGCTAGCCTCCGCACTTGACTCGTAATCTGAATTATCTCTAGAATCTGCTGTTCTCGCCGCAACGAATAAGTTACGAACCCCGATTTGTTTTACACGTTGTGCCGTATCATTGTCATTGACTGGCTTAATAATTTTAGACAATAATATCATCTCCTCCGCCTCGTGCGATGATAATTTCACCAGCCTCCTCTAAGCGGCGAATGACTGCAACGATACGCGTTTGTGCTTCTTCCACATCACGCAGGCGGACAGGCCCCATAAATTCCATCTCATCCTTAAAGGTTTCAGCCATACGCTGAGACATGTTGCTAAGGACAATTTCTTTCACTTCATCACTTGCAACTTTAAGCGCTAACTGCAAGTCTTCATTCTCACAATCGCGAATCACACGCTGAATTGAACGATTATCAAGAGTAACAATATCCTCAAAGACAAACATCCGCTTCTTAATTTCTTCTGCAAGCTCAGGATCTTGAATTTCTAATGCATCAAGAATCGTTCGCTCTGTGCTTCGATCAACACTATTTAACACTTCGACTACCGCTTCAATACCGCCCGTCTCAGTGTAATCACTCATCGCAGTCGTCGATAGCTTCTGTTCTAATATCGCCTCAACCTCATTGATGATTTCTGGTGAAGTACTGTCCATTAGCGCGATCCGTTTCGCGACATCTGCTTGAACTTCCTGAGGAAGATCCGATAAAATTTGCCCCGCTTGTTCAGACTCTAAATAAGAAAGGATAAGGGCAATGGTTTGCGGGTGCTCATTTTGAATGAAGTTCAAAATTTGAGACGGATCTGATTTTCTAGCAAAGTCGAATGGCCTCACTTGAAGAGTGGAGGTGAGGCGATTAATAATGTTCATCGCCTCTGTTTCCCCTAATGCTTTTTCGAGAACGCTCTGTGCATAGCTAATCCCGCCTTGTGAGATGTAATCTTGAGCTAGCACGAGCGAATGAAATTGATCAAGAATGCCTTCCTTCATTTCGCTATCTACTTTACGTACATTCGCGATCTCCAGTGTAAGCTGCTCGATCTCCTCTTCGGACAAATGCTTATACACTTGTGCGGAAACTTCTGGCCCGAGCGAGATTAGGAGGATCGCTGCTTTTTGTCTACCTGTTAAACCTTTTTTAGCCATGTGGTACCCCTCCTAATCTTCCGACAACCAAGTTCGTAAAAGTTTCGAGAATTCTTCTGGTCTCTCTTTCGCCATTCGTTCAATTTGCTTTCGTTTTTGTGCTCCAGTCCCTTCCTCTTCTTGTGGTAGGTCAGGGATCTCTTCAGTTAATGCTCCGTCATCGTCCATCAAATCCTCGTCGGAATCTCCTCTTCTTCTCACTAACAGAACAATAAGGAAGATAATCGTAGCCAGAAGGATTCCTCCAACGACATATACCCATACCGGAACGGATGAACGAGCGCCTGTCTCTAGATCTGCCTTTCCTTCAAACGGCTGGGAGGAGACAAATATCTTTTCATTGAACTCATCATCCGTTAACTCAGCGGCATAGACACCGGAAATGCTCGTTCGGACAACCGTACCTAAAATTTGCTGAATATCCGCCAATCGATCTGCTGGTAGTTCCTCCATTCCTTCTGGTGGTTCCACCATCACTTGGATGCCTAAGTCGCGAATCTTGTACGGACTTTCAACAATATCGCTTCGGATTCGGTTGACTTCGTAGTTAATACGATCTTCTGTTAATTCATAATCAACTTCGCCCGTTCCATACACTCCTGGGAAGTTCGGGATATCATCACCGACGCCTTCAATGCCTCCCTCAGGAGTCCCTTCTCCATTATAGGTCTCGGTAATGTTTTCTACACTAACGGCGATCCCTTCCATATTCTCTTCATCTACAGGCTCCACTCGTTCTTCTTGACGGTTTTCTTGCGTAAAGTCAATGTCCGTTGTAACCGAAACAAGAACTTTATCACGACCGACTAGAGTGCCGAGCATTTGCTGCAAGTTTCTCGTTAAGTCCCTTTCAATGTCGCGTTGGATGGCTCGCTGTTGTTCATAGACTGATAGGGTTGAACCTGTCGAATGGTGATCATCGTACAGGTAATCCTCAAACATTTGGTTCATGATCACAATATTTTCAATTGGGAGGTTTGGTACGCTTCGAGAAACGAGATGATAAAGTGCTCTTACTTGCGAAGCGTCTAGCTGAAAACCTGGGGCTAGATCAACAACAACGGATGCTGTTGCCTCCTGCTGACTATCGGAAACCCAAAGCGTTTGCTCTGGTAGAGTGATCATAACATTGGCTTGATTGACACCATCCACGCTACGAATTAAATCCGCTAGCTCAGATTCTATCGCTGCCCGTTCCATAAGGGAAAACTCGTTGTCGGTCATGCCAAATCCCATCGAATCACGAAAAGTTGAATAGTTAATCGTTCCACTTTGCGGTAGCCCTTCAGCAGCCAATTCAACCTTTAGTGCATCAACCTGCGTTTCAGGTACGAGGATGGTCGTCCCATCATTTGCAATTTCAGAAGAAATCCCCCGAGCATCTAACGTCTCTTTGATATTTCCAGTTTCTTGCAAAGTTAAATTTGAATATAAAGGAACATAATGGGTTCTTGTGCTGAAAAAAGTTAGGAACGCGAGAAGAATGATGATCAATAACACGGCCCCAACAATAACCATTTGCTGCTTTTTCGTTCGGTTTCTCCAATATTCGGTTACACGATCTCGATAAAGTCTAACTCTCTCGTTCATGAGTCCTCCTACCTACCAACATGAAATCAATTCTTTGTTTAATTGAGCGATCTTTTTTAGGTGATTATACTTGCATTCGCATGATTTCCTGGTAGGCCTCAATGACTTTATTTCGTATTTCCACCGTAGCAGAAAGGGTGATCGATGCCTTTTGTCCTGTAATCATCACATCATGCAAATCTTCAATTTTGCCTTTTGCTAAAAGCTCCGTTTTTTCCGCCGAAACTTTCTGCAGATCATTTACATTATTTATCGCTTGAGACAACGCTTGTTTAAACGTCTCTTGCGCTTCGGCTGGCGTGTGTTTGTTTACGGAAGATGAATTTGCTTGATTTAAAAAGACCGGTGCAGTTACAGTTTGAATTTCAGCCATTCACTATTCCTCCTAACGTCCAATTTCTAAGGCTTTCATCAAGATGTTTTTCGATGCGTTTAACGTAGTGACATTCGCTTCATAGGAACGAGTCGCACTCATTAGATCAACCATTTCCCTCAAAGGATCAACGTTAGGCATTTCAACATAACCTTCTTCATTAGCATCAGGATGGTCAGGCTGGTAAACAAGTTTGAAAGGTGTTTGGTCTTCAACGATCGCTGAGACTTTCACCCCATTTCCGATCTTTGACTCAGAGCGTTTCATCGCTGTATGTAAATGAGCAGAAAATGGAGTTTGTTCATTTGGTTGAACGGCGATCATTTTCCGTCGATATGGCTCCCATTCTCCATTTACCTGTCTAGCTCTTGTTGTTTCTGCATTCGCCATGTTGGCTGAGATGACATCCATGCGGAGCCGTTGTGATGTTAAAGCAGAGCCGCTAATGTTCATTCCGTGAAAGATCGACATAGTGTTATCTACCTCCTCTTATAACCGTCTGCAAACTGTTAAAGTTACCGTTTACTCGTTCAATTAAGGCATTGTAATAAATTTGATTTTTAGCTAGCTCCGTCATCTCAAGGTCTACATCGACATTGTTCCCATTATGGTTATACGCCGTTTGCCTTATTGTTTCTACTGGACTTGAACCTTGAGACCTATTAAACGCTATATGCTTCTCATGGGTTCGTTTTGCTTGTAAACGAGTGTTTGATAGAGCTTCATCGAATACTTTTTGAAAGTTTACTTTCTTCGCTTTATAGTTCGGAGTATCTACATTGGCAATGTTTTGTGAGATCGCTCGCTGTTGTAAGGAGGCCCCATATAAGCCTTTTTCAAGTGCGGATAATGTCGAACCAGAGAATAAATTCAATATCGTCACCTTCCTTTTTCACATTTCCACCAATTATACTATATAAAAAGTCCCTATTTCATCGTGCTTTTTAGAAATAATTCGACATAACTCAGGAATTTTAGGAAAGGATTCTACATGAAATTCTAACCAAATTATTAAAAAAAGTCTAATAGTGTTGGGAATGTTTCATTTTTTAATATAAAAGAACTAGTTCAAAATACTTATTAATTAAATGGAACTTTGTAATGAACCTCGTGATTTTATGTATATATCCGAAAACAGTAGGAAGTTTGTAACAATATTCCTCTATTCCATCATATCAAATTCTTAACTCCCGTCAATCGGCATTATTTGACATGATTTTAATATTAAACTTATCAGCAATTGTAAACTTTAGTATTAGAAAAATTTACATGGAACCTTATGAATGATTCTACGATAAAAAATGAAGAAGTATAGTTCTTTCCTATTATAGAAAGCGGTTTCCCCTCTCTTTTCATATAGGTATTTAGATATAATGAATATCTCACATATCGATTTTAGACGATCATAGAGCTGTCTCCTGCAGAAATCTCGTTTGAAGGAAGCGAAGAGAGGAAAACCTGCAAACAAAAGAAGGTTCTTAGTCAAATGTTGGGGTGGCATAGGAGGGCGAGCCCCTCTTATCCTACCCCGAATGTCTGATGTTTGAATTGATGATGCAAGAGAATACGGTTTCGCAAGCGATCATAACGCCGAAAACCAAAGGCATTTCTCTTAATCACCTTCGTTTGATTATTCAGTCCTTCAATAAAACCATTGTTTAAGCCAAACGCGAGGCTATTCAAGATCTCGGTCTGCCAGTTCTTCAGCGTCTGAATGGCTCGGTGGAACTCCTTTAACGGGCTCGCCTCCACTCTTCGGTAAAAGGCGTAGAGCCCTTGTTTCACCTCGCTCATTCGTCCTTCCCTTCCTCGCATCTTCGCTTCTTGATACCACTGACGAAAATGTTCTTTTAGCTCATACGCTTCCCTTAAATCAGGGGATAGCTCTAAGTACCGCTCCACCTTCTTCTTTTGCTTATCATCCAGTCCTTCTCTCTCTTTCTGAAACAGATGTTTGATCCGTTTACATCGTTTTCGATGATACGGATGGAACGCTTTTTGCACTCGGCGGCGAACCCCTTCCAGAGCCCAGTAGATGTAACGACAGAAATGGAACGGATCCCCAATGATGAGCGGGTGGCCTAAGGCCTTTTGAACAGCCGACTTGAAGGTATAACTAAGATCCATCACGACCGTTTTTACATGATGACCCTTCTCTTGAAGATATCGTTTAAGCGTATCGGCTTTACGATCCGGTAAGATATCCAGTGGCTTCCGTGTATCTGCATCCGCAATGATTACTTGATATTTCCCCGCATTCGTATCCCCTTTGTAATCATCAATCGCAATCCGAGGAGGAAGGTGATCCACCTTCTTCACGAGCGGTGCCGCCAATTGATCAAACCGGCGCATGGCAGTTGTCACGGACGTTTGGAATTGATTCGCTGTGTCCGTAAAGTTCTTCCCTTGAATGAGCCGCAAGCGAAACGCTTGATTCCATTCCACTGTCTGACGCTGATATCGCTCTACAAAACAGGCTTTCTCCGCAAACCGCTTCCCGCATCTGCACGCGTACCGGCGCTTTCGATAGAATAGATACACCCACCGTTCAAAGAGCTTGAGATGTTGAACTTTTTGGATGCGGTAATCATGGATTCTCTCGGTTCTCTTCCCGCAGGATGGGCAACGATGAGGCGTTCGCGGCATTTCTACATGGAGCGCGATAAAGCCCTCTCGTTCCTCCATCTTTGTGACCTTCACACCTTTTAATCCGGGCAAATCCATGGTAAAATTCATCGTACACGCAGCTCCTATCCTTTCTTTGTTTCTCGGCAATTCAAGGATAATGGATAAAGGAGCCTGCGTGCATTTTTTTTGCCCTCTTTTGTGCAAAAACCCCAACATTTATTGTAGAGCCCAAAAGAAAGCTCGCCAATTGGCGAGCTTTTACGTAAAAATGCGTTCTTCACGAACGCATTTTTTTACAAAAGTTTTAGCTAGCTTTAATTTTCTCTAACTCAACTAAAAATTTATCATTCAACACTTTAATGTAGGTCCCTTTCATCCCTAGTGAGCGCGATTCAATAACACCAGCGCTCTCAAGCTTTCTCAAGGCGTTAACAATCACTGAACGTGTAATACCGACACGGTCTGCAATTTTACTAGCGACAAGTAAGCCTTCCTTACCATCCAGCTCTTCAAAAATGTGCTCAACCGCTTCGAGCTCACTATAGGATAATGAGCTAATCGCCATTTGCACAACTGCTTTGCTTCGTGCTTCCTCTTCAATCTCTTGCGTCTTCTCATGAAGAATTTCCATTCCTACAACCGTTGCACCGTATTCTGCAAGGATGAGGTCATCATCGTTAAACGAATCGTTGAGACGTGCCAAAATCAAAGTTCCGAGGCGTTGTCCTCCCCCTGAAATAGGAACGATCGTCGTCAATCCTGTTTTAAATAATTCTTTATTTTCAACTGGGAAAGCCGTGAATTCGCTATTAATATCTAGGTTAGCAGATGTTTCTTCAACCTTGAATAGGCCTGTCGTATATTCTTCTGGGAATTGACGGTCCTCAAGCATCTTTTTCATTCGCTCGTTTTCAATCTCTTGCTTTATCGCAAAGCCTAGTAGCTTTCCCCGACGGCTTACAACAAAAATATTTGCACTAATAACATCGCGCAACGTTTCAGCCATTTCGCGGAAGTTTACGTGTTGAACCCCAGATTTTTGTAACATGTCATTAATTTTACGCATTCTTGATAATAAACTCATTTCCATTTGTTAATCTCCTCCTAGTTATTACATCGTCATAAAATGTATTGACTTAAATCTCGATTTTTTGCAATGGCCGCTAGCTTCTCTGTTACATACTCTGGTGTGATGACTATTTCCTCTAAATTTACATCCGGTGCTTCAAATGACAAATCTTCAAGCAACCGTTCAAGAAGCGTGTGCAGTCGTCTCGCTCCGATATTTTCTGTCTCCTGATTTACTTCTGTTGCAATCGTCGCAATCTTATGAACAGCTTCGTCAGTAAACACGATTTTTATACCTTCTGTTTCCAATAGGGCAGCATATTGCTTCAATAACGCATTATCAGGTTCAACTAAAATACGGACAAAATCATCCACCGTTAAATTACTCAACTCCACACGAATCGGGAATCGTCCTTGCAGCTCTGGAATGAGGTCGGAAGGTTTGGCTACATGGAAAGCGCCGGCTCCAATAAACAGCATGTGATCGGTTGATACCGGTCCGTACTTCGTTACAACCGTGGAACCTTCAACGATTGGCAAAATATCACGCTGCACTCCTTCACGGGACACATCGGCACTCTGTTGTCCTTTTCCAGCAATTTTGTCGATTTCGTCTATAAACACAATTCCCAATTGTTCCGCTTTTGAAACAGCTTCTTGGGTCACTTCATCCATGTCAATCAACTTCTGTGCCTCTTCTTCTGTCAGCACCCTCCGTGCTTCGCGTACAGTGAGTTTACGTTTTTTCCGTTTTTTCGGCATCATGTTCCCTAACATTTCTTGCATATTCATCCCCATTTGTTCCATTCCAGAACCTTGGAGCATATCAAAAAATTGCGGTGTCTGTTCTTCCACTTCAACCGTCACATAGTGGTCTTCCAGTTCACCAAGTGCAAGTTGATGACTCATTCGTCGTCGCCGCTCCGTCAATGTGTCTTGCTCCGCCGACGTTTCCTGATGGTCCGTATTTTCTTGCTGCTGACCAAAGAGCATCTCTAGAGGATTTTTATATGCTTGTGTTTTTTTCTTTGCTGGTACGAGCAGCTCAACAATCCGCTGGTTGGCTTGCTCTTCCGCCTGCTTTTTAACACCCTTCATCTTTTCTTCTTTTACGAGGCGAACTGAGGTTTCTACAAGATCACGAATCATCGATTCCACATCTCTACCCACATAGCCAACTTCTGTAAACTTTGTCGCTTCTACTTTGACAAATGGTGCACCTACAAGCTTCGCTAATCTTCTTGCAATCTCTGTTTTCCCGACTCCTGTTGGACCAATCATTAATATGTTCTTTGGTGTAATTTCGTCCCGGAGTTTATCTTCTAGTTGGAAGCGTCGATAACGGTTTCGCAGCGCAATCGCGACAGATCGCTTCGCACCTTCTTGACCTACGATATACTGATCGAGCCGTTCAACAATTTGTCTTGGTGTAAGAACGTTTTTCAATTTCATCACCCTCCAAACATCTTCTTTCCAAGCCATGGCGTTAGGTTTACAGTTCTTCTACAATCAATTGATCATTCGTATAAACGCAAATGTCTCCAGCTGTCTCAAGAGCTGCTTGGGCGATTTCTCTAGCTGATAATTGCGGAGCCTTTTTCTTCAGGGCGCGGCCGGCCGCTAACGCATAATTCCCTCCAGAGCCGATCGCTAAAATACCGTCATCTGGCTCGATCACTTCTCCCGTTCCTGAGACGAGTAACAAATGCTCTTCGTTCATGACGATAAGCATTGCCTCCAACCGACGAAGAACTTTATCGCTGCGCCATTCTTTTGCGACCTCAACAGCAGATCGCTGTAAGTTGCCATTGAATTCTTCTAGCTTCGCTTCAAATTTTTCAAACAATGTGAACGCGTCGGCAACAGAACCTGCAAAACCAGCTAACACTTTGCCATGATAGATTTTACGTACTTTCCTTGCTGTATGTTTCATAACCACGGCATTTCCAAATGTGACTTGGCCATCGCCTGCCATCGCACATTTCCCATTATGATGGATGGCAAAAATAGTCGTTGCATGGAATGTCATTTCCATTCGTTAAGCCTCCTTACGAAAATAAATTACGGCTTTCATGTACTCTACCTATTTTATGCGCGTGGGTGATGAGTTCGATATACGTCCCTTAATCGATCCTTCGTTACATGTGTATACACTTGTGTCGTTGATAAGTTCTCGTGGCCAAGCAAATCTTGAACGACGCGAAGGTCAGCCCCATTGTTCAACAAATGAGTGGCGAACGAATGGCGCAAAGAATGCGGGCTTACGCGAGTAGAGAGAGCCGCCTGGTCAAGAGCCTGGTGCAAAATTTTTCGCACTCCTCGTTCTGTAAGGGGACCGCCCCGGTAATTTAGGAATAAATCGCCGGGAAGATCTACACTTTTACTTTTTTTTAGCAGCTTTTCTCTCCCATTTTCTATGTACTCTTGGATGGCGTCACACGCAAATGAGCCGATTGGAACGTAGCGCTCTTTTCGTCCTTTCCCAAAAACAAAGACGGTACCTAGGGAAAGGTCTACATCTTGAAGCTTCAGTCCACAACATTCACTTACACGCAAGCCCGAAGCATAAATTGTTTCAAACAAGGCTCGGTTTCGTAATTGCAATGGTGAGTCTCCGTTTAGTGCATCAAGTAACTGCTCCATTTCCTCTTCATAAAGAAAGGAGGGAAGTTTTTTCACCCCTTTTGGCGTATGGGCTAGCAAAAATGGGTTTTCCATCACCCATTTTTCCCGGACGAGAAATTGATAAAAGCTTCTTAACGTGGAAAGTTTTCGTGAAACGGTGGATCTCGCATATTCCTGTTCATAAAGAACGGTTAAATAGTGGCGTACAAATGCATAAGAAACAGCAGCAAACGATGGGATTGACTGCTGCTCCATAAAGTCACGAAAATGCCTTAAATCTAACTCATAATTTATGATCGTATGAGGAGAATGATTTTTTTCCATTTTCAAATAAAGAAGAAAAGCCGAGACCCATTGATCGTTTCGAATTTCCACCATTGACCACCTCTTTTAAAGCTTTTAAATTCTAACATATGTTTCGTCAGGGGGCAATACTATTTACATTTTTTTCACAAAATTCTGAATTGATTCTAGTGCCCGCCCAGCTAACGTTTCATAGCGTATTTTTTTATCCTTGATCCGGGTATCAAGAGGTGGTAGTAAGCCAAAGTTGGCATTCATAGGCTGGAAATTTTTCGAATTGGCTGTTGTAATGTAATTCGCCATGCTTCCTAGCATCGTCGTATCTGGGAATACAACGAGCTCTTTGCCTTGGACGAGACGTGCCGCATTGAGACCTGCGACAAGACCGGCTGCCGCGGATTCCACGTACCCTTCAACCCCTGTAATCTGTCCAGCAAAGAAAAGATCTTTCCGCTTCTTGTATTGATAGGTTGGCTTTAATAAGTTAGGTGAATTAATAAACGTATTGCGATGCATGACACCGTAGCGGACGATCTCTGCGTTTTCTAACCCTGGAATTAATTGAATCACTTCTTTTTGCGGCCCCCACTTTAAATGGGTTTGGAAGCCGACAATATTATACAGTGTCCCCGACTGGTTGTCTTGTCGTAATTGCACGACTGCGTACGGGCGCTTACCTGTTTTTGGGTCCTCTAAACCGACTGGCTTCATCGGTCCGAATAGAAGCGTCTTTTTCCCTCGTTTGGCCATAACTTCAACAGGCATACAGCCTTCAAAGAAAACTTCCTTTTCGAACTCTTTTAAAGGGACCGTCTCTGCAGAGGTGAGAGCCTCATAAAACCGATCAAACTCCTCCTCTGTCATCGGACAATTTAAATAGGCTGCTTCTCCTTTATCATAACGCGACTTGAGGTAGACTTTGTCCATATTAATTGAATCGGTTTCAATTATAGGAGCGGCTGCGTCGTAAAAGTATAAGTATTCTTCACCGGTTAATTGTTTTAGCTGCTCGGATAATGCTTTTGACGTTAACGGGCCTGTCGCTATGACCGTTGGTCCATCAGGGATCTTTTGAATTTCCTCGGTAAAAACCGTTACATTCGGGTGCTCTCGTACCGCTTCGGTAACCGCTTGCGCAAATTCATGACGATCCACAGCTAGAGCTCCCCCTGCTGGAACCGAGCAACGGTCAGCTGAACGGATAATAACCGAATTCAAACGCCGCATCTCTTCTTTCAACACACCAACTGCATTCGTCAAACTATTTCCACGCAGCGAATTGCTGCAGACAAGCTCTGCAAATTTATCCGTATGATGGGCAGGTGTTTGCTTCACTGGACGCATCTCGTATAGGTAGACAGCGATTCCCCGCTCAGCGATTTGCCATGCAGCTTCACTTCCAGCCAACCCTGCTCCGATAACATTAATATGTGGCGTAGACATAATGACCTCCTTTTGCCTCTCTTCGTCAAAATACAAATGTTCATTTAATGTTTACAAACTTGCAAAAAGCCCAACCACTTTACGTGTCAGGCTTTCTTCCAGTACTTAAGATAACCAAAACAAATCATAATACGTTTAAGCTACCATTGCAACTCATAGGTGGTTTTTGACACAAAGTTGCTTAATTTGCTTCCTCTTTGTAATCACAGGAAGAACATTGAACTTGAACTTGTTTTTTCGTCCGTTTTTCTACAAGATAGCTTGAACACTTCGGACATGAACGGGCGATCGGTTTATCCCACGAGACGAAATCGCACTCAGGGTATTGATTACAACCATAAAACACCCGACGTTTTTTACTTTTCCGCTCAACAATTTCTCCTTTTTCACACTTTGGACATTTCACACCAATTTCTTTCACGATTGGCTTTGTGTTTCGACAGTCCGGGAAGTTGGAACAGGCCATAAATTTGCCGTAACGCCCCATTTTGTACACCATTTCATGGCCGCACTTTTCACACATTTCTCCCGTCGGTTCATCTTTAATTTCGACTTCTTTCATTTCTTCTTCTGCGACTTTTAACCGTTCTTCAAACCCTTTATAGAAATCGTCGATGATCTTAATCCATTGCTGCTTACCTTCCTCGATTGAGTCGAGGTCATCTTCCATCTTGGCCGTAAATTCAACATCAAGAATTTCAGGAAAAAACTCTGTCATGAGCTCAAGGACAATTTCACCGAGCTCGGTTGGAACAAACCTCCGCTCATCAAGGGCCACATAGCCGCGTTTTTGAATCGTATCAAGCGTCGGTGCATAGGTGGATGGGCGGCCGATACCAAGCTCCTCCATTGTCTTCACAAGTCGAGCCTCCGTATATCGAGGAGGCGGCTGTGTAAAGTGTTGGCTCGGTTCGATCTCTTCTTTCGTCACCGTTTGCCCTTCTTGTAAGTTCGGGAGAAGACGATCTTCTTCCTTCTTCCCTTCGTCATTTCCTTCGATGTAGACTTTCATAAATCCAGGAAATTTCACCTTTGAACCTGTTGCTCGAAACAAGACGCCTTCATTGGAAAGATCGACGGTCATCGTGTCCATAATCGCAGGAGCCATTTGACTAGCGACAAGCCGCTCCCAAATTAATTTATAGAGACGTAGCTGATCGCGAGATAGGTACTCCTTCAACGATTTAGGATCTCGCTCGACTGAGGTTGGCCTGATCGCTTCATGGGCATCTTGGGATTTTTTGTCTTTCTTTACTGCCTTCGTCCCATTTTGCGCATATTCTTTTCCAAATTTTGATTCAATGTATTCTTTTGTTTCCGCTTTCGCTGTATCGGAAATACGAGTAGAATCTGTACGCATGTATGTAATGAGACCTACCGTACCTTCTTTTCCTAAGTCAATACCTTCATACAGTTGTTGTGCGAGCATCATTGTTTTCTTCGCGCGGAAGTTTAATTTCCGAGCGGCTTCCTGCTGCAGTGAAGACGTGGTGAACGGGCTGACCGGATTTCGCTTTCGTTCCTTTTTCTGTACGGAATCGACGTGAAACTGATCGCCTTTTAACTTTGCCAATACGTTATTCACGTCATCTTCTGATTTAAGCTCTACCTTTTTACCGTTCGTTCCATAGAACTTTGCTTCAAAAGGCTCTCCGTCCAAGGCGAATGTCCCTTGTATGCTCCAATATTCTTCAGGTTCAAACGCTTGAATTTCTTTCTCCCGATCAATAATCATCTTAACGGCGACGGATTGAACACGTCCAGCGCTTAACCCTTTTTTTACTTTTTTCCATAATAAAGGGCTAATGTTATACCCAACGAGACGATCCAAAACCCGTCTTGCCTGCTGGGCGTCAACTAAGTCCATATTGATCGGCCTCGGGCTTTTAAAAGCATCTTTTATCGCTTGTTTCGTAATTTCATTAAATACTACACGGCATTCAGACGTTTCATCAATGTCTAAGCTATGAGCTAAATGCCAAGCAATCGCTTCACCTTCACGATCCGGGTCGGCTGCTAAATAGACGCGTTTCACCTTCTTGGCGGCGCTTTTTAACTCTTTTAATACTGGTCCCTTTCCGCGGATCGTTATATACCTCGGACTATACTCGTCCTCTATATCAACGCCCATTTGACTTTTCGGTAAGTCACGAACATGACCCATGGACGCCTTTACCGTATATTTTTTTCCCAAGTACTTTCCAATCGTTTTCGCTTTAGCGGGAGATTCCACGATTACTAAATAGTCTGCCACAAAAATCCTCCCCCTTTCACAGAAATGAATCTTCCCTATTATGAAGCAGAGTTTCTCCTTTTGTCAAACAGAAGTTAGAAAAACTTGTCACTGTCACAAGATTGTTGAAATCCACAAAGTTCTTCTATTATATCGTCCGCTCGTTGAATTAATTTTGCCCCTTGTTGAATTAACTGATTCGTCCCAGCTGCTTTCTGATTGGTGATCGCTCCCGGCACAGCAAAAACATCACGTCCTTGTTCTAGGGCTTGGTCAGCCGTGATAAGCGAGCCGCTTTTTTCTTTTGCTTCAATGACGACCGTCCCAGCACATAATCCGCTTATGATTCGGTTCCGTTCAGGAAACTGCCACGGCCTCGGCTTTACATAAGGTGGATATTCGCTAATCATCAGTTGGCTCACCATTTCGTGTTCAGCAAATGGGCGATGAGCAGCAGGATAAAGATTGTCGTGCCCATGGGCGAGAACGGCGATCGTCTGCCCGCCATTTTTCACAGTTAATTGATGGGCATGTATATCCACCCCTGCGGCAAATCCACTCACGATTACCCAACCGTCCTGTAGGAGTGGAGGAATAAGAAGCTCCAAGCTTTTTAACCCAGTCGTTGAAGGTTTTCTCGTTCCTACAATCGCCAATCGCTTTTCTGAATAAAGTGTATTCATTCTCCCTCTGCAAAACAACACAAACGGTGGGTCATAAATCTCTTTTAACAGGTTTGGGTACCCTTTGTCAAAGATCGTAACCGGAACGATTTGCTTTTTCTTATAATATTCGGACCAGAAATCTGTTGAAACCCGTCGTAAATGCTCGTAGAGATGTCGTGCTTTTTTTGTCGAAAGTCCATAGGTTTCGGATAATTGTACGTGGGATTGCTTAAAAATTACAGTCAATGTTTCATCAAAATGGAGAATTTTTTTAAGTAGGGCGCGTGACATGGATGGTAGACTTGCAAGGTGAGTTAACCGTTTGGCTCGTGAGGACAAAAAGCCACATCCTTTCTTCCTGTTAGGCGGAGGTAACAAAGGGGAAAAAGCCCCCATCAAGGGAGCTTTTTATGTGAAGATTATACTTGATGTGTCGTGCACTTTTCTAAAAGCCCTTGCTCTTTAAGAACGGAAATAAGCGTTTCTCCCATAACGGAAGGCGTTTCCGCTACTTTTACGCCGCAGCTTTCGAGCGTTTTAATTTTTTCAGCGGCCGTTCCTTTTCCGCCAGAGATGATCGCACCAGCATGACCCATGCGCTTTCCTGGAGGTGCTGTTTGACCACCAATAAATCCGACAACTGGCTTTGTCATATTGGCTTTGATCCACTCTGCCGCTTCTTCTTCCGCCGTACCACCAATTTCACCGATCATGATAACTGCGTATGTGTCAGGGTCTTCATTAAATAACTTTAGGACATCAATGAAGTTTGTGCCATTCACTGGATCTCCGCCGATACCGACAGCCGTTGACTGTCCAATGCCGGCTGTTGAAAGCTGATGGACCGCTTCGTACGTTAATGTTCCGGAGCGGGACACAACGCCAACGTGGCCTTTTTTATGAATATAGCCAGGCATGATCCCAATTTTGCACTCTTCCGGCGTGATCACACCCGGGCAGTTTGGCCCAACTAAACGGGTCTTTTTCCCTTCCATATAACGCTTAACCTTTACCATGTCCATCACAGGAATTCCCTCTGTAATACAAATGGCAAGGTCGAGCTCAGCATCGACAGCTTCCATGATTGCATCTGCAGCAAATGCTGGCGGTACATAAATAACAGAAGCGTTTGCACCTGTCGCTTCAACCGCTTGACTCACCGTATCAAATACCGGGATGCCTTCTACTTCTGTTCCGCCTTTTCCAGGTGTTACACCACCGACAATGTTTGTTCCATATTCAACTGCTTGCTTTGTATGGAACAAACCTGTTGCACCAGTAATCCCTTGTACGATGACTTTTGTATCCTTGTTAATTAAGATACTCATTCTCCACGTCCCGCCTTTCTAATCCTATCATTCTATTTCACGAGAGAAACAATTTTTTGTGCACCGTCTGCCATTGAATCGGCTGCTGTAATGTTTAATCCAGACTCTTCAAGCTTTTTCTTACCTAAATCAACGTTTGTTCCTTCAAGGCGAACGACAAGAGGGATGCTTAATCCTACTTCCTTCGTCGCTTGAATAACCCCTTCTGCGATGACATCACATTTCATGATACCACCGAAAATGTTAACAAAGATTCCTTTAACACTTTCATCAGAAAGAATGATCTTGAACGCTTCTGTAACTTTCTCTGCCGTCGCACCGCCTCCAACATCGAGGAAGTTCGCCGGTTCACCGTTGTAATGTTTAATAATATCCATTGTTGCCATGGCTAAACCTGCACCGTTTACCATGCAGCCGATATTTCCATCTAAAGAAATGTAGCTCAAATCATATTTTGACGCTTCGATTTCCTTTGGATCCTCTTCGTCTAAATCACGGAATTCGAGGATAGCCTTTTGACGATAAAGAGCATTCGAATCAAAGTTTAGCTTCGCATCAAGGGCCATGACCTTTCCATCACCTGTTGTGACGAGCGGATTGATCTCGGCAATAGAGCAATCTTTTTCAACAAATACTTTGTACAATCCGAGCATGAACTTCACTGCTTGTCCAACGAGCTCTTTCGGAATGTTGATGTTGAACGCCAATCTGCGCGCTTGGAAGCCTTGTAAGCCGACCACTGGATCGATGATTTCTTTAAAGATTTTTTCAGGTGTTTTTTCTGCCACTTCCTCGATTTCAGTACCACCTTCTTCAGATGCCATCATGACAACGCGAGAAGTGGCTCTGTCGAGGACAAGACCAACATAGTACTCTTTCTGGATGTCGCACCCTTCTTCGATAAGTAAGCGCTTAACTTCTTTACCTTCAGGACCTGTTTGATGAGTAACTAACGTTTTTCCTAAAATCTCGTCAGCATATGTACGAACCTCATCAAGATTTTTCGCCACCTTGACGCCGCCTGCTTTTCCTCGGCCCCCTGCGTGAATTTGCGCTTTTACCACACAAACATTAGAGCCGAGCTCTTTTGCTGCTTCAACCGCTTCGTCAACAGAAAAGGCAACTTTTCCGTTCGGAACCGCTACACCGTACTGACGAAGGAGCTCTTTCCCTTGGTACTCATGGATATTCATTCTCTCTCCATCCTCCTGTCAAATGCAAGATTTTACATACTGCTATTGCCGTATGCTTATGGAATTCATCAGTGACATCATGCATGATTTGAGGCACTTCGCATGATCCTTTTTCATTTTAGCACTTTTTCAAATATTTTGGGAGGGGTTCTTCAATTCTTTCCCGCAAATCCGGCAGTAAACGACAGTAGGTGGGCAAATCAATTATCCTTTTTTTCATCTATCTTTCGCCTTTTTACCTTTTTTCGTTTTCCACGTATCCATTTCACCATATCCTTTGCGGTACGATCCTTCTCAAGGACCGAAGGATAGTGACCAAACTCCGGGGCTACCTCTTCTTGAAACCATCTACTCTCTCTTGCTTGGAGACGATACCGTTTTTTCACGTAGTTCCCTCCTTTCAGCTAGGTCGATCACTTAGAAAACCTCGCCTGTCGACCAGTTTTTATTGACTAGAGACGATCGTTTCCTTTCGTGTAAAATATAAAAAAGCTAGCCATCGTTAGTATGCACACGAACAATGGCTAGCATGTTTAAGACTTATCAGAATGCTGATCGATTTGATAAATGAACGCAAACAGCTCCGCTACTACCTCATATAGCTCCTCAGGTATCGTTTCGTTAATTTCTAGCTGGCCTAGTAGCTCCACAAGAGAAGGATCTTTTTGGATCGGGACTTTCGCTTCTTCTGCTCGTTTAATCAGTTCATCTGCTACAAGTCCTTTCCCCTTTCCAATGATGCGGGGGGCTTTTTCCTTTTCTCGGTTATAGCGAACAGCCACTGCTTGCCTTCGTTCCTCATGTTGCCTCATATGCGTACGTCCACCCCTTGATAGCCTATTTTCTCCGGAGATTGCCACGAAATGGCGTTCTTTTTTTCAGTCTCAATCTCTTTCCAGACGAGGGAGGACAAGCTATAGTCTTGCCGTTCTAATCCGCTTTTTAAGACAGGTAATAACCCGCTCATTAACAAGGTAGGCTTCGGGTGTTCATTAAAAATCGTAACAGCTAAAATCCGATGCTGGATTTGTACATCGACGATTGTTTCCTTCAAATGCGCTAACGATAAATAAAACAATATTCGACAATGGTCGGGACTTAGTTGACCGTCCGCCTGCCGTTTTCCTTCCCACTGAATCGTCAAATCGGTCTGGAAACTGCCAAGCATAAGCGGAAGCTGAATCGCCGTTTGCGTGATCGGCCCCGACGTTTCACTCGCTACAAGCTGATGTCCCGTTACTCGGCTTAATGCCGCTTCGAGCCGTTCTTTCATTTTTGGCGAAAGTTCTTGCTGCATGAGCTGGAGCAGCAAGCCTTTCATCCGATCGTTGGCGAGTGGATCTGTTCCTTGTTGAAAGCTTTGTCCTACTTCTCGCTCATATTGCAAACCGAGCGCTTGTAAAAGACGAATGAGTTGGGCTGCGATTGGCGAGCTCGTCCCTGTCCCTCCTATCTGCTGCTGAGGGGAGGAAAGCTGAAAGGAAGTGGTCCACGCAAGCTGCTCCTCTCGAGATAGATTCACTCCGTTTCCCGATAAGAAGGAGGTGATCATAGCTGGAGTCACCTTTGAGCCCAAAAGCGGAACTAACGCGATCAGTTGTTGGCTACCTTTTTCTCCAGGTGGGATGCTCCCTTCTGCCATTAGTCGCTGAAATAACTCCCTCGGTGCCAACTCCCGAACTATTTCATTCGTTAATGTCGGCCATAGTTGCTGCACGATTTCACGGTTTTCCGGTCGCATGAGCGCTTGCTGGAACCGTGAGAAGAACGACTCTCTCGTTTCTCCTTGATTCATGATACCGAGACGGTTAAGAAGTTGAACAGCTCCTTCACGAACGGACGGCTCAAGTCGATCATTTGCTACCATAGACAAAAGCTCAATGACCGGTGAACGTCCTTGAGGAATCTTCCCGTCTTGCATTAACGCCTCCATTCGTGCACCGTATGATTCAAGCTGGGGGTGAGCGCGAAGTTGCTGGATGAGCTCTGTTAGCTGAGATGATAACGGAGGGCCTTCGTGAAGGGCACGGTAGGCAGAAAATGTTTCAGAGGTTATCGGCAGCTGTCGCAAGAGCATTCCTTGTAATAACCGAACACCTTCCTCATTTAACATTCCAGCAGCCGTTAAGATTGGAGCTCCTGCTTCAATCGTCCCTTTCGTAAACGGCATTCGCATCCCCATTAGCTGACTAGCCAACCATTCATTCGTTTTCGTCTGGGCTAGGCCTAGCTGTTGAAGCAGTTCCTTGATCATTCCCGCCTGATCTCCCTGTACGGGGAATGGTTGCTGTGACAATACTTTTAGCCGCGGAACACCACTGCTTTCTTCTTGCACTTGAAAAAAATAGTCCTTTCCAGCAGATAGGGCTGCTTCTAACCTTGCCGTTAACGTCATTCGTCCGAGCTGCAAAGCGACGAGGTTATTCGGAAACAGCTTAACGATCTTTCCTTTGACAACTTGCCCCTGTGAGAGCTGAATCGTTCTCGGTGCTTGTGTTCGTTCGGTTTGAGAAAACGCCGATCCTTGAACGAGCATTCCCCGACCCCCCTATAAAAAAATTACGATGTTTGTCTAGTAGCCGCTGTTTCCTGGACAGGCCTGAAAGAACGGCGGTGCTCCGGTGTAATTCCGTGTGCGTTCAAGGCCGCAAGATGTTCTTCTGTCCCGTAGCCGACGTGGCGCTCGAATCCGTATTCAGGATAACGGTTGGCCAAATCGGCCATGTAACGATCGCGCGTCACTTTCGCTAGTACCGAGCTTGCAGCGATGGACAAGCTTTTTTGGTCCCCTTTTATTAACGATTGTTGCGGGAGGGAGAGGGGCAAGTTCATCGCATCAAGCAGGAGCGCGTCTGGATTGACAGATAGCTGGTCGATGGCGCTCATCATCCCTTGTTTCGTCGCCTGATAAATATTCACCTCATCTATTACAGTAACAGGTACAATCGCCACACTCCACGCGAGCGCCACTTCCTTTATCCGATCATAAAAAGACTCCCTCGTCTCTTTTGCTAGCTTTTTAGAATCGGTCAAACCTGGAAGCTGGACGTCTTTTGGCAAAATAACAGCTGCGGTCACAACCGGCCCAGCCAACGGCCCCCTCCCAACTTCGTCCAAGCCTGCTACATGCTCATATCCTTTGGCCCAAAGATCTTTCTCGTACGCGAGCATCTCTTCATGCTCCATCCAAAGGGCCTTCTCCTTTTCTAATTGACGTTCATAGCGTTTCAGGGCACTTTGCACCCCTTTTCGTTCATCAGCCTTTAGCATCGCTAAAAAGGTTTCATCGATTGACGCATCCCCTTGACGTAACAGTGCGTCAATTTCTTTTATCGATAACCGTTTGCTCACAGGTAGCCACTCTCCTTATGTATGGTATCGGCGTATTTTATGTCTGTTTTTACCCACCGACGCAAGGTTTTAATTGATCGAGAAAAAACCGTCTAGTGACTTGCCACTAAACGGTCTTTCCCGGCACTTCAAGTGTGATTCTTCCGAGCGTCCCTGCCCGTAATTCCCGTAAAATCATTTCTGCTGTTTTATCGTAGTCGATGTAACCACCAGACAATAAATGGCCTCGTTTTTTCCCGATCGCATCAAACAATGTGACACCGTCTTCCGGAAGCTCATTTAGTTTGTAACGATCCATTAGGCGATCTGGATACATCTCCCGCATGTAACGAAGGACAAATAATGCCACATCCTGAAAGTCTAACAGCTCGTCCTTGATCGCACCAGTCGCAGCTAACCGAAAGCCTGTTGCTTGATCATCGAACTTCGGCCATAAAATTCCCGGAGTATCTAGAAGTTCAAGCTCTTTTCCGACCTTGATCCATTGCTGCTGTTTCGTAATACCTGGACGATCACCGACCTTGGCGATTCGTTTCGATGCGAGCCGATTAATAAGCGTTGATTTCCCTACATTCGGAATCCCTAAAATCATCGCACGAATGGCGCGTGGCTTCATTCCTTTTGCTCGCTGCTTTTCGATCAAGGCTTGGGCCAATGTTTGACATGCTGGAGAGATTCGGGAAACCCCTTGTCCGGTCTGGGCATTGATTGGAAGGACGGTCGCTCCGCCTTCTTCAAAAAAGCGGGTCCATTCCTTTGTTTTGCTCGGATCGGCTAAATCGTCTTTATTTAACAAGACGAGGCGCGGCTTATGAGCAACAATTTCGTCCATCATCGGGTTGCGTGACGATAATGGCACCCTTGCATCCAATAGCTCAATCACGACGTCGATGAGCTTTAGCTTTTCCGTTACTTCCCGGCGCGCCTTTGCCATATGTCCTGGAAACCATTGAATGGTCATAGATTACGCTCCTTTCTATAGAACAATGTCGTATGTATTCATTATGAGAAAAAGGAGCTTTTTTACACTTTAAAAAGGTTCACTTTTGCATGGACTAAAGTATAAGAAAAAATCGATTTCGCTAAAGAACTTGGCGATAAGCCAAGCTTTTTTCATAAGCTCCTGCTTTCAGATCTATGTACATGGGATGCTTTATAAAAAGTCCGTGCACCTTAAAAAGGATACCACTGGCGAAAAATGGTGTCAACGGGCGGCAGATCCGATCATTCCGAAGCTCTGTTTAGTTCAATCATAGGTAAGTACCAACGGTTGCGGAATGAAAGGACCTCTGTATGAGGCTCTAATATCAATGTGGAAGAATAACGCCAAAATAATAGATCATAAAGGGAGCTGAGAAAAGGTCTTCCCCGAGTAAAACATAGAAATCAATTACTGAACCCTTTAATTCTGAATGGCTATGAAAAATGACATAGATTGTAGCTATTCTTTTGGATTGGTAGCTTTAGTATACTATACTTTATCCCTATAAGAGAAATCATTATCCCGAAAAGCAACAAGTCCCACGGCAGCTTAACGGAATTTTTTTATTAAGTTGGCTCATAAAGTCCACAGATGATGAAAGCTCACCTAATTAAAAAGACGGCTCTCACGTTTGAGAACCGCCCTTTTTGATCGTTGATTTACCGCTACATGCGCGATTATCGAATTTCTTTAATACGAGCCGCTTTTCCGCGTAGGTTACGCAAGTAGTAAAGTTTTGCACGACGTACTTTACCGCGACGCTTCACTTCAATCTTATCGATTTTCGGTGAATGTAATGGGAATGTACGTTCAACACCTACACCGTAAGAAATTTTACGAACAGTAAACGTCTCACTTACGCCAGTCCCACGGCGTTTGATCACAACACCTTCGAACACCTGAATACGCTCACGAGAGCCCTCGATAACCTTCACGTGCACACGCAATGTGTCTCCAGGACGGAATGAAGGAAGATCTGTGCGAAGTTGTTCGTTTGTTATTTCACGGATAATGTTGTTCATCGTAGAATTCCCCTCCTTCCCTACAGATGCTCATGACAGCTTCTACCCCTGCAGCGGAACATCGTAATACTGGCAATTGCCACAAAGAAGATAATACCATATTCTCTCGAACAAAACAAGAGATTTCGGAGCAACGTTATTTTTCCTGTTGCTTACGGATGGAGTCAAGGAGTTCCTGCTCTTCCTCCGTTAGCTTTCGTCCCTCTAGTAAATCGGGTCTCCGCTCAAGCGTTCGTTTTAACGACTGTTCCTTTCGCCATCTCTCAATGTTTTGATGGTGTCCTGATAGCAGAACGTCTGGAACCTTCCAGCCGCGGAAATCAGCAGGCCGGGTGTACTGAGGATGCTCCAGAAGTCCTGTGGAAAACGAATCGGTTTGCGCCGATGTCTCATTGCCCAGGACGGCTGGAAGAAGCCGGGTCACACTGTCGGCAATCACCATCGCCCCAAGCTCACCCCCTGTTAAGACGTAATCACCGATCGAAAGCTCGTCGGTGACGAGGTAAGAGCGAATCCGCTCGTCATAGCCTTCGTAGTGTCCACAAAGCAAAATAAGGTGCTCTGCCTGTGCTAGCTCCTCTGCTTTCCGCTGGGTAAATGTCTCCCCTTGAGGGCACATTAAAATGACGCGCGGCGTCGATGAGCTTTTCTTTGTCAGGTCCTCAACTGCATCGAATAACGGCTGGGGGCTCAACACCATGCCAGCCCCACCACCATATGGATAGTCATCTACTTTCTTATGTTTGTTTTCCGAATACTCACGAAAATTAACGACGCGAAAGGACACCGCGCCTCTCTCTTGCGCCTGTTTCAAAATTGAAGAGTGAAGCACGCCCTGAAACATTTCGGGAAACAATGTGAGAAAATCGATCTTCATTCCAACAGCCCTTCCATTGGTTCAATCGTAATCTGCTGTTTCTCGAGATCAACTTGCTTCACCACCTGTTCAATATAGGGGATGAGCAAGTCCTTACCTCCTCTGCGGCATTGAACGACCCAAACGTCATTCGCGCCAGGGGATAAAATTTCCTTTACCTTTCCTAGCTCTTCCCCAGCTATCGTGACAACGGAGCAACCGATGATCTCATGGTAAAAAAACTCTCCTTCCCCTAGCTCAGGCCGGTCCTCGATCGGCACTTGCAACCGGCCGCCCTTAAAAGCTTCCACATCGTTAATGGAAGGATAGCCTTCAAAGCAGAGTAAATCAAAATTTTTATGCTTGCGATGGGATGCGACCGTCACCGCCACTCGTTCATTCTGATTTGGGGGCATCACATATAGTGTCTTACCGCTGGAAAAACGGTCGTCTTCAAAGTCGGTTGTCGAGAGAACGCGCACCTCTCCGCGCACACCGTGGGTATTAACGATTTTACCTACATTCAGCCATTTACTCATCTCTTTTCCTTCCTTCTCGTACTTCATGAATTACGCCATCTTTTACGATGATCTCCGGTTCTGTCATTAATTGTTCCCAGCGATCGCCTTCCTGAACCTCACAAATCGATTCTACGGTCCCGGCCTTCAGCTCCGATCCGAGCGGAAGCTTCTCCATTTGATGCCGTTTGAAGGCAACCGTTTTCAGACGTTCTTCTCGTTGATTCATCTCTTGACGGTACGTTTCTTTTAACTGCCTTTCCCGCTCGAGATTTCCTTGATATTGCCGGAGCGCTTTGCGCAGCTGGAACGAGAGTTGCTTCAACTCGTTCTCGATCTGTACCTCTTCTGCACGAAACCCTTCCAATAGCTCCTGCTTCTTTTTTTCCGTTAACACTTCTTTTACTTGAACTGTTCGCAAAATTTTCATCGCTCACCTCAAGAGCTTCTCTAGATCGAGAGAATAGACAAAAAGGGAGAGGTTTCCCCTCACCCTTTCTGCCGTCATGTTTAGGATTAATCGATGATGTCTAACCGAACTCGCCTCTTTTGCTTTGTCGCTGCTGCATAGACGACAGAACGTAACGCCTTCGCTGTGCGACCTTGCTTCCCTATCACTTTTCCCATATCATCCGGATGAACCGACAGCTCGATGTGCAAAGAATGGCCATCATCGTGCTCAGAAACACGAACATCATCAGGATGATCCACAAGCGCCATTGCGATATGTTCTACTAACGTTTTCATCATCGGCCCCTTTACATTTTATCGATTACTTTTCGTTTTTTGCGTTGTGTAACTTTTCCATTAAACCAGCTTTTGAGAAAAGGTTACGAACCGTGTCAGAAGGCTTAGCACCTTTTAACATCCAGTCAAGCGCACGGTCTTCTTTCAACTCAACCTTCGCTGGTTGCGTGAGTGGATTGTATGTTCCAATTTCCTCAATGAAACGTCCATCACGCGGAGAACGAGAGTCTGCTACAACAACACGATAGAATGGGGCTTTTTTAGAACCCATACGTTTTAAACGAATTTTTACTGCCATTCGTTTGACACCTCCAAAATCATTTCACACAATTTTTTATAATAACATCTTTTTCGCTAGCATTCAAGAAAAACTAGAGAAAAGGATATGTTACCTACATTAAAACGGCATTTTAAAGCCTCCAAAGCCTTTCCCTTTCTTCTTGGCTTTGCCTGCCATGTTCGTCATTTGCTTCATCATCTTTTTCATCTCTTCAAACTGCTTTAACAGCCGGTTGACATCTTGAATCGCCGTCCCGCTTCCTTTCGCGATCCGTCGACGACGACTCGCATTAATGATGCTAGGATCTTGTTTCTCTTGCTTCGTCATGGAACGGACAATCGCCTCAACGCGGCTAATTTGCTTCTCGTCCACTTGCAAGTTTTTCAAGCCTTTCGCTTTGTTCATCCCTGGCATCATTCCGAGCAGTTCATCGAGCGGTCCCATGCTCCGCACTTGGTCGAGTTGCTCCAAGAAATCATCGAACGTAAAGTCCATTGTGCGCATTTTTTTCTCAAGTTCACGCGCTTTTTCTTCATCGACAGTGGATTGCGCTTTTTCAATGAGTGTCAGCACATCCCCCATCCCAAGAATCCGCGAAGCCATTCGCTCTGGGTGGAACGGTTCGAGCTGGTCAATCTTTTCACCCATCCCGGCAAATTTGATCGGCGTGTTCGTAACCGCCTTAACCGAGAGGGCAGCTCCGCCTCGAGTATCCCCATCCAGCTTCGTCAAAACGACGCCGGAAACATCGAGCTGCTCATGGAAGCTTTCCGCCACATTAACCGCATCTTGCCCTGTCATCGCATCAACGACGAGCAAGATTTCATCTGGCTTGGCCACTTCCTTTACTTGTTGCAGTTCATCCATCAGCTCTTCATCGATGTGAAGACGTCCAGCTGTATCGATGAGCACATAGTCGTGATGCGCTTCTTTCGCCCGCTCGATCGCCTGTTTCGCAATTTCAACAGGGCTTACTTGATCACCGAGGCTAAACACAGGCATGTTTAATTGTTTACCTAATGTCTCAAGCTGTTTAATCGCAGCCGGACGATAAATATCGGCAGCGACGAGAATCGGGTTCCGGTTGTGCTTTTTCCGCAAATGGTTGGCAAGTTTCGCCGTCGTCGTCGTTTTCCCAGCCCCTTGAAGACCGACCATCATCACGACCGTTGGCGGCTTGCTCGCAACTGCAATTTTGCTTTGCTCACCTCCCATCAACGCCGTCAGCTCTTCATTGACGACTTTGATGACCTGTTGTCCAGGTGTCAAGCTTTTCATGACTTCTTGACCGAGGGCTTTTTCCTTCACATTGGCGATGAATTGCTTCACCACTTTAAAGTTTACATCCGCTTCTAGGAGAGCCAGACGAACTTCACGCATCATTTCTTTTACGTCTTGTTCACTTACTTTCCCTTTTCCGCGAATTTTCTTCAACGTATCTTGCAGCCGCTCGGCTAAACTTTCAAACGCCATACATGTCGCCTCCTACTCTAACGTATCAAGAGATTCAAGCAACGCCATCAACTCTTCTGAAGTCGCTTGCTTGTCAACAGCTTCTTTCAATTGCTGCAATATCTCGGAACGTTTCTCGAATTTGGCAAGTAGCGAAAGCTTTTCTTCATATTCTTCTAGCATTGCTTCCGTCCGCTTGATGTTATCGTAAACAGCTTGGCGGCTCACATCAAACTCTTCGGCAATTTCACCGAGAGAAAAATCATCGAGATAATAGAGTGACATGTACTTTCGTTGCTTTTCCGTTAACAGCGACTGATAAAAATCAAATAGATAATTCATTCGCAACGTTTTATCAAGCACACCCTCACCCCTTCACGAAGCTTCGACGAACACGCTCGAAATTCACATTGTTAAGTGAAATTCCTTTACGAGTTCTCATCTTACCGTAATCAGATTTACGTGTCAAGTTTTTTTCTTAACAATTGAATAAAGGCCTCACTCTCTGCCCTCTTCTTCATCCACCATGTCTTTAAAGAGGCCATAGACGAATTGCTCGCTATCAAATGGCTGGAGGTCGTCTATTTTTTCGCCAAGGCCGACAAACTTAACCGGAATGTCAAGCTCGTGCCGGATTGCTAAGACGATCCCCCCCTTCGCTGTTCCATCTAATTTTGTTAAGATGATTCCTGTCACGTCGGTCGTTTCTTTGAACGTTTTGGCTTGCGACATGGCGTTCTGTCCTGTCGTTGCATCAAGGGCGATCAACACCTCGTGCGGTGCACCAGGGATTTCACGGGAGATGACCCGTTTCACCTTTTCCAATTCTTTCATTAAATTCACTTTGTTTTGCAATCGTCCAGCTGTATCGCATATGAGGATGTCCGCTTCCCGCGATTTTGCTGCTTGAATCGCGTCAAACATTACAGCTGCAGGGTCAGAGCCTTCAGATTGTTTTATGACATCGACGCCTGCCCGTTCACCCCACACTTCGAGCTGTTCAATTGCACCCGCTCGGAACGTATCGCCAGCGGCTAAGATTACTTTTTTTCCTTGTTGCTTATACATATGGGCCAGCTTACCGATTGAGGTCGTTTTTCCGACACCGTTCACCCCGACCACAAGGATAACCGATAATCCAGCTGGTTGAAGATTTACCTCGGTCTCGCCTCCCTCTTTTTCAAGAAGCTCGGCTAATTTTTCGGAAATGATCGGCTGGATGTCTTTCGAGTCTTTAATGTTCTGTCTGCGCACCTCATCCTTCAATTCTTCCACTAAATCCATAACCGTTGTCACACCTACATCGGCACCGATTAATATTTCCTCTAGTTCTTCAAAAAAGTCTTCATCCACACTGCGATATTTATAGACGAGGTCATTCATTTTCCCCGCAAAGGAATCCCGTGTTTTTTCTAACCCTGCCTTAAATTTCTCCGTTACTTCTGTTGTTTGTGTTGAGATTTTTTCTTTTAGCTTTTTAAAGAAGCTCATGTCGTTCCCTCCTAGCTTAGCTTTCGATTAACTCTTTCGTTTCTTCTAATTTGACCGAGATCACCCTAGAAACCCCGGACTCTTGCATCGTCACGCCATAAAGGACATCTGCCTCTTCCATCGTTCCTTTGCGGTGGGTGATAACGATAAACTGCGTTTGATCACTGAAGTCCTTTAAAAATTTCGCAAACCGGCTAACATTCGCCTCATCCAAGGCAGCCTCCACTTCGTCAAGCACACAAAACGGAACGGGGCGAAATCGTAAAATCGAAAATAGGAGAGCGATCGCCGTCAACGCCCGCTCACCACCCGAAAGCAGTCCGAGGTGCTGTCGTTTCTTCCCAGGTGGCCGTGCCATAATGTCAACACCCGTTGTCAGAAGCTGGTCCGGCTCTGTTAACACAAGATCAGCCTCTCCACCGCCGAACAATTCCTTAAAGACGACGCGAAAATGGGCTTGAATTTCTGTAAAACTATCATGGAACCGCTTCGTCATTTCCTCATCCATTTCTTCAATTACATTGTGTAGCGTTTCCTTTGCTTCGACAAGGTCTGCTTGCTGTTCCTTTAAAAATTCATAGCGTTCGCTTACCCGTTCGTATTCTTCAATCGCCCCTAGATTCACCGTCCCTAGCTCTTCGATTGCTCGTTTTATGAGCTTTACTTTTGTTCGCGCCTCTCCGATCTCCATCATTAATGGATATTCCACTTTCGCTAGATCGTAGCTTAGCTCATACTCATCCCGTAGCTGGTTTAAACGGTTGTCAAGCTCGACGTCTAGGCGGTTCACCTTCACTTCGGCATCGCGACTGGATTCTGACATGTAAGCACGTTTTCGTCCTAGATCGGCCAACAGCTGTTCTTCTGCTTCAAGCTGTCCTCCGAGCTCCTTCCGCTTTGTTTGCAAGTGGGCAACATGTTCGCTTAACTCGCTTTTTTCTTGACGACTCTTTTCAATTTGCTCGTCCAAGGAAAGCTCACCACTCGTACTTTGTGACAGCTCTGTCTCCAACAGCTGAAACGTTTCTTTTCGCTCCCGAAGTTTTTCCTTTTCCTCAGCTAGCTGCTCAGAGACCCTTGCTCGTTGCTCTTCAATGTTGCCATACCGCTCTTTCGCCGTTGCAAGCTGGATTTTCAATTCGGTTAATTGTGACTGCCGCTCTTCCTTGGATGATTGGCTCTGCTTCAGCCTTCCTTCAATCTCCGCAACCGTTTGCTGCATCTTGCTCGCTTCCTGTTCGGCACTCGTAAGCAATTGCTTTAATTCAGCAAGCCGAGCGCGAATTCGCGTTTCTTCATCAGTAAACGACTCATGCTCGCGGTCGACCAATGATAAACGCTCGCGCATCGCCTTCACTTCATAGGTAACCGCCTGCCACGTTTCTTTCGCTTCATCAACTTCAGCCCGGGCAGCTTCCCCTTGTAAGCGTAAGTCCTCGATCAATTGCTGCAATTCTGTTCGTTCGTTTTTTTGTTGTTTAACTTCCTGCTCTAATTTCGCCGCCGCCTTCTCTAGTTGCTTTAGTTTGTCCGTTAATTCTTCTAGCTCGCGCTGACGGCCAAGAAGCGGGGTTTGCTTTTGTTTGACACTCCCTCCTGTCATAGAACCCCCAGGATTGACCACATCTCCTTCAAGGGTGACGATGCGGTAACGATGTTGGAGTAACCTAGCTATAGCATTCGCTCCTTCTAAGCTTTTCGCTACGATGACGTGACCGAGCAAGTTCCTAATGACTGGCGTGAAGCGTTGATCAAACGATACAAGCTCACTAGCAATCCCAACAAATGCATCATGTTCTTGAATCAATTGCATAGAGGCCGCTGGAAGCTCGCGCCCTTTCATGACCGGAAGAGGTAAAAAGGTCGCTCGGCCAAAGCGTTGCTGCTTTAAGTACTGAATCGCTTGTCTCGCCGCCTGCTCTGATTCGACAACGATATGCTGTGCTCCTCCACCTAAGGCGATTTCGATCGCTGTTTCATATGGCTTTGGCACCGTAACGAGTTCGGCGACCGCACCCACAATTCCTTTTAAAGTGGAGTGGCGCGCTTTTAACACCTCTTTAACCCCTTGGAAAAAACCTGAGAAGTCAGCTTGCATTTCTTCAAGAACGTCTTTCCGCGACGTTAATCGCTGGATGAGCTGATACGCTTCGTACAGTTGCTTTTCTTTTTGCTCGTAGACGCGAGTTACTTGCTCTACCTTCCGCTGCTGGTTCCGGTACTCGTCCACAAGAAGGTGAAGCTGTTTTTCCTTTGCTTCAAACTGCATGCGCTCTTGCTCTTCCTGTGCTTCCAGTTCCTTTCGCTTTTGAAAATACGCTTCATTTTCTCGGATGAGCCGTTCCTGCTTTTGCTGTAGCTGCTGCAACTGCTCTTCTAAATAGCGCGTCTCATTTCGCAGCGATGCTTGTTCGTTTAATAGTTCAATGTAATCAGATTTTAACCGATCGACCGTTTCTTCCAGTTCTTTTTCATTTCCGTGAAGAGCTTTTTCTTGATTGCGTATTTCTGCTTCAAGCGCAGTCATTTGCTCGTAAGCTTTTTGTTTCGCTTCTTCTTCTTTTGCTAAATGAACTTTGAGGGAGGCGACCTTCTCCTCACCTTCACGGATCGTCTGCAAAAGTTGCTCCCGATTTTCCGCAGCATTTTTGAGCCGCTCCTTCAACACATCTCTCCGGCCTTCGCGTTTTTCTAATGTTTCACTTGCCGATAAAAGCTGTTGCTGGGCTATTTGGGCTTCCTCATCCAATTGGGCGATCTGTTGCTTCAATCCTTGCACGGATTGTTCTTTTTCGCTGATTTGCTGCTCTAAAGCTCGATGTTGTTCTTTTAATAGATCAAGAGCTTCCTTTGCTTTGTTCCACTCTGTATGTATCCGGTCAATATCATAGACAAGGACGGCAATCTCAACTTGCTCTAATTCTTTTTTCTTTTCTAAATAGTCCTTTGCCACGGATGCTTGAATTTTTAAAGGCTCGACTTGGCCTTCAAGCTCATGAAGAATATCCTCGACGCGATTCAGATTCTCCTGTGTGTCATCGAGGCGTTTTTCCGCTTGCTGCTTCCGCGTTTTATATTTAAGCACACCGGCCGCCTCTTCAAAAATGACGCGGCGATCCTCTGCCTTACTGCTCAAAATTTCTTCCACTTTCCCCTGGCCGATAATCGAATACGCTTCTCGTCCTAGGCCAGAGTCCATAAAAAGATCGACAATGTCTTTTAACCGGCATGGCTGACGGTTCAATAAGTACTCGCTCTCTCCAGAACGATAAACACGCCGTGTGACACTTACTTCACTATAGTCGATCGGAATATGCTGGTCCTCGTTATCGAGCACCAAACTGATTTCAGCAAAATTCAATGGCTTTCGTGTATCGCTTCCTGCAAAAATAATATCTTGCATTTTTGACCCTCGGAGCGACTTTGCCGACTGTTCACCGAGCACCCAGCGAATGCCATCTGAAATATTGCTTTTTCCACTTCCATTTGGGCCAACAACCGCTGTTACACCTTTTACGAACTCAACGGTCATTTGTTCGGCGAATGATTTAAATCCGACAATTTCTAAACGTTTGAGGAACATCGTTCAAACCTCACTTTCTACAGCCTATTTATTTTATCATAGAGCGAAGACCAATGGAATCGAATCAAACAAGCTGTTTTTACGTATAAAATCAATAAGACAAAACGTCTTAGGTATGATACGATGTTGCATAATTAGTTCATTACTTAAAGAAAGGACTGTGACCATGAATTTAAACGAGGAAAGCCGAGAAAATGTCGTGTTTATGATCGAGGAAATTAAAAAGAAGCTCCAAGTTGTAAATGGGTCTGTTCTCAACCCAGATAGTGTGGATATGAGCCGCTACGAGGACTTACGAGACATTTATGACATGATTAAAAAGAAAAACAACTTCAGCGTCAGCGAAATGGATGCGATCGCCGTCGAGCTAGGAAGGCTTCGCAAATAACAGACGTCTATAATTAAAAAGACTTAGCTTACCACCAGTTTTCCTAGCCTTTTATATCGTGTTTCCATGCCTTTTTGGCTCACTCACTGTTAATGGTGCGAAAAAGGGCTAGGACAAAATACAGTAGGAGTGGCACTCACCGCGACGATGAGTGCCACTCTTTTTTAGGTGTTATTTTAGATGGGGTGATTGTTTTAAAAGCCACTCGCTTGATGCGACTAACAACAGACGATCCATGAATCAACAACAAAAAGGTTCGGATCATCAAAATAAAAAAGCCCGAACTTTTTTAATACGTTTGGCCAGTTTTGCCTGAGCCTCTTGTTATTGCTCCTTCTTTTGACTCAATGTAATTAATGCTTGCTGGGCAGCATGTTGCTCGGCCTCTTTCTTTGAGCGACCTGTACCGACTCCGAGCGTCTCATTGTTCAAAACGACTTCTGAAACAAACTCCCTGTTATGGGCAGGACCCCGCTCTTGGACAATTTCATAGTGGATGTGACCCAAATTATCTCGCTGTATGAACTCCTGCAGCTGACTTTTAAAATCCATCATATGAGAAAAAGCACCTTCACTAATTTTCGGGTAAATCGTTCGCTCTAAAAACAAATACACTGCGTCCATTCCTTGGTCTAAATAAAGAGCTCCGACAAACGATTCAAATACGTCAGCCAATAGCGCGGGACGCTTACGCCCTCCCGTCATTTCTTCCCCTTTCCCAAGTAACACAAGCTCCCCAAAATGGAGCTCCTCTGCCAATTGGGCAAGGGATGGCTCACAGACGATCGAAGCACGTAATTTGGTCATATCCCCTTCACTCATCTGTTCAAACGCCTTATAGAGATATTGCGATACCGCCAATTCCAAAACGGCATCTCCGAGAAATTCCAGACGTTCGTTATCTTTACATGATTGAATTCGATGCTCATTCACATAGGATGAATGGGTAAATGCTTGAACCAAAAGTTTTTTATTGGCAAACGTTAGATTGAGCGTGCGGAGGAGCTCATCAAACATTTGCTGCTGTTTTGCTGTGAGCGTTAAACGTTTCGGTTGTCGTCTCCGCTCTGAATGCGAATGATGTCTATGCTTGCGTTGGTTTTTCGAATGTGGCATGTCGACCTCCAAAAACGATAGGACAGTTTTCACGATAAAGTGAAACTCCATTCAGTGAGTTTTTTCAATCACCACTGAATGTTAGTTAAATCAATCGGTTGTTTCTGTGGCCAGCACGACGCTGTTCACACAGATATTGTCACTCGCTGTGACATTTTAATCCAGTTCTATCCACGTTTACTTCGTTTTTTTACTTAAGCCTTAAAATGAAAGTCCTAACGCTAGTTAACGGGATAAAACGAGAAAAGCATGTTGTAGAAAAGGAGGTCCCATATAAACACATGGGACCTGTTAAACTTACTGACGGCCTTCTATGTATTCAACCACATCAGCAACCGTCGCAATTTTTTCTGCTTCTTCATCTGAAATTTCAAGATCGAATTCATCTTCTAGCTCCATTACGAGCTCAACAACATCAAGAGAATCCGCTCCTAAATCATCTTTAAATGAAGCTTCTGGCTTCACTTCCGCCTCATCAACCCCAAGACGATCAACGACAATTTTAGTGATACGAGATAATGTATCTGCCATTTTGTTCACCTCCTCTCAAAATGCGCTTCTATAAGCTAGAAGCATTTTAGCTAAAGTTGAAACATCCTGTCAAGATCCTTTCGTTACATGACCATTCCGCCATTTACATGGATCGTCTGTCCTGTTAAGTAAGAAGCATCGTCGGACGCTAAGAAACGAACCGCTTTTGCCACTTCCTCAGGCTGTCCTAGACGAGCAAGGGGAATTTGCCCTAGCATTTGTGCTTTGACATCTTCCGGCAATTCACCGGTCATATCTGTTTCAATAAACCCTGGAGCGACCGCATTTACCGTAATATTACGGTTAGCAAGCTCACGGGCAAGTGTTTTCGTTAAGCCAATGACACCTGCTTTGGCCGCAACATAGTTCGCTTGTCCAGCATTCCCAATGGCACCAACAACAGACGATACGTTAATGATTCGCCCAAACCGCTGCTTCATCATCGGTCGTGTAACAGCTTTCGAACAGTGGAAAACTCCTTTTAAATTCGTATCGATCACCGCATCCCAATCTTCTTCTTTCATGCGCATAAATAGGTTGTCTCTTGTAATCCCTGCGTTGTTGACGAGAATATCGACTGCACCGAAAGTATCGATCGTCTCTTTGACCATTGCTTGGACCGACTCACTGTCAGCTACATCGGCTTGGATCGCAATTGCCTCCACTCCGAGTTCTTTAATCTCAGCAACGACTTTTTCCGCTTTCTCCTTATTCCCTGCATAATTGACCACGACATTCGCTCCATGACGTGCCAGTTCCATCGCTGTTGCTCGGCCAATTCCGCGAGATGCCCCTGTAACAATCGCTGTTTTTCCTTGTAGCATCGCTTATGCCTCCTGTTCCAATTTTTTTACCATCGCTTCAATGCTTGCCCGATCACTCACAGAAAAAACATTAACCCGGCGCTGTACTTTGCGGACGAGGCCTGAGAGCACATTTCCTGATCCGATTTCCACGAACGTATCCACTCCGAGCTCAAGCATGCGACGAACAGTGTCCTCCCAACGAACTGGAGAGTACACTTGCTCAATGAGAGATGAGCGAATGTCAGCGGCTTTTTGAACGAGATCTGCTGTCACATTGGCAATAACAGGTGGAGCGGCATCAGCGATTGCCAAATCGGCTAACACGGCTTCAAGCTTTTCGGCAGCCGGTTTCATAAGCGATGAATGAAACGGTCCGCTCACTTGCAATGGGATCACTCGCTTCGCCCCTGCTTCCTTTGCTTCCTCTGATGCTTGTTCGACACCCTCAGCAGAACCTGAGATGACAATTTGTCCAGGACAGTTTAAGTTTGCAAGTTCAACGACAGCCCCTGCTTCTGTTACGCGCTTCGTTACTTGTTCTAATTCGTCCCGCTCCATGCCAAGGATGGCAGCCATTGCTCCTTCGCCGAATGGTACCGCTTCTTCCATAAACAATCCACGGTGATGAACAGCGTACACAGCATCGGCAAACGTTAAAGAGCCTGAAGCCACAAGGGCACTGTACTCCCCTAGACTATGACCGGCTGTATAATCAGGTTTGATTCCATATTCACGCACGAGCGATAAAACGGCCGTGCTCATCGTCAACAAGGCCGGTTGCGTATTTTCCGTCCGGCGCAATTTTTCTTCTGGCCCTTCAAACATAATGCTTGAAAGGGAATAGCCGAGTCTTTCATCCGCCTCGTCAAAAATCTCTTTTGCTTTTTCCTCTGAAAGTAATTCGCTCCCCATGCCGACAGACTGTGAGCCTTGACCTGGGAATAGAAATGCTACTTTTGCCATCGTCTCACTCTCCCTTTTCTTCGCTACCTTTTGTCGCCTTGGCAACTTCTGTTTTTATGATCGTCGTCACTTGCTGATTGACCATTTCGTACGCCTGGGCAATCGTATGATAAACGGAGGATGCCACAGATGAACCATGCGCTTTTATGACTGGCGCCTTCAAACCGAACAACGAAGCCCCACCATATTCGGAGTAGCTCATGACTTGTTTGATCTCTTTAAATCGGCCTTTTAATAGAGCGACAGCCAATTTGCTTATAAACGTTTTCGTTAGTTCTCTCTTCAACAAAGAAAACATTGATCCTGCTGTGCCTTCCACACTTTTTAACACCAAATTCCCTGAAAAACCGTCGCAAACGACAACATCGCAAGCCCCGTTCAACAATTCTCGCGCTTCCACGTTACCGATAAAATGAAAAGGTCCCGCCTCGAGTAGAGGAAATGCTGCCTTCGTTAATTCATTCCCTTTTCCAGCTTCCGTGCCGACATTTAACAGACCGACTCTCGGCTGCTTGATGCCCCGCACCATTTCCATATATGTATTACCCATGATCGCATATTGTAACAAATGCTCCGGCTTTCCATCCATATTCGCTCCTACATCGAGAAGAAGGAACCCTTTCTCATCGAGGGTAGGTAACATAGGGGCTAAGGCTGGCCGGTCAATCCCTTGGATTCTGCCTACATACAAGAGGCCTGCTGTCATAAGCGCTCCTGTATTCCCAGAGGAAATGACAGCATCCGCCCGCCCCTCTTTCACTTCTCGAACGGCTAACACCATAGACGAATCCTTTTTACGACGCACTGCTGTTGTCGGTTGATCAGTGTCTTCAATTTTCTCCGTCGTATGTAAGATCGGTAACCTCGGATCATTAGCAGGAAGCAAAGGACGGATCTCCTCTTCATTCCCGACAAGTGTTATCGTTAAGTCAGGGAATGCTTTCACCGCTTTTATCGCCGCCTCCACATGTGCTTCTGGCGCGTGATCTCCACCCATAACGTCTAAGGCTATTTTCATCTGAACCTCTCCATTCTATTGTTCTTGAGCAGAACGGTACATCAGGAAATCTCCTGAAAATACGAGCTCCTGCTCCACAAAGCTGTTAACAACCACTAAGGTTCGATCCCGCTCTACTTTTTGCACTTCTGCTTTTGCAACCACACGCTCACCAGCTTTTACTTGCCGAGTGAAGCGAATTGTCGCTTTTGCCGTTAACGCTAGATCATCATCAATGATGGCGACCGCAAGAGAGTTTGCCTGGGCAAACAAATAATGACCTCTCGCAATTCCAGTACGTGAAAAAACATGCTCCTTTTTCACATCCAGGATGGAAATCGCTCGCTCGTCTAACTGCAAATCCACGATTTCACCAAATACTTCTTCCATCGGAAGGGCTTTGACTTCATCCAGCTGTTTTTGCGCAACATCTTTAATGCGCTCTCTTAACTCTGGGATCGAGAGTTCCATGCGATCAAGGCGAATCGTCTGGATGCTGACACCAAACCGATCCGCCAGCGCCTCATCCGTAATAAACGGATTAGCATCGATCGTTTCTTTCAAATGACGTTGCCTATCTTGTTTTTTTCGTTTCATGTGCTACCGACCACCGTATCACACTTGAATTATTTTCATCATTATGATCAGTCCTTATACGAACATCAACCAGTTTCTCCCAATCTAAACATATGACTAGGTACTAAGAGTAGTATATAATTAAGCCTTGTTTTTTTCAACAAGTTTTAGTCAAGCTTCTCTCCATCCAAAACACCCTCGGCCTGCAAATAGGTGACAAGCTCACGGTATTTCGGATCTGACCAAAAAGTTTTACTGTTCACAAGTGTAGCTGCATCTTGTCTAGCCGTTTCGAGTGCTCGGTAATCATGAACCACATCCGCCACTTTAAAATCAGGTAGCCCGCTCTGCTTTGCGCCAAAAAAGTCTCCAGGTCCCCTAAGCTCTAAATCTCTTTCCGAAAGGGTGAAGCCATCATTCGTTTCTGTCATGATGCGCATTCGTTCTTTCCCAACCTCCGATTTAGGATCGGCAAGCAAAATGCAATACGACTGATGCTCCCCTCGTCCGACTCTGCCTCTTAATTGGTGTAGCTGGGCTAATCCGAATCGTTCCGCATCATAAATGACCATGATCGTTGCATTTGGAACGTTCACCCCAACTTCTACGACCGTAGTGGATACGAGAATGTGAATCTTGTTTTCACTAAATGCGGTCATCACCGTATCCTTTTCCGACGGATGAAGTCGCCCGTGCATTAAGCCTACTTGGAACCTCGGATCAAAATGCTGTTGCAAAATAGAGTGAACGTCAATCGCATTTTGTACGTCAAGCTTTTCTGACTCTTCAATTAGTGGGCAAATGACATACGCTTGTCGACCCTTCGCCAGCTCTTTTTCCATAAAGTCAAGAACCCTTGTCAGCATATCGTGCTTCGCCCAATACGTTTCGATCTCCTTACGTCCAGCCGGCATTTGATTGATGATCGACACATCCATATCACCAAACGCCGAAATGGCCAACGTTCGAGGAATAGGCGTTGCCGTCATGAATAAGACGTCAGGGTAGGCTCCTTTATCGCGCAACGCCCGCCGTTGCTCGACACCAAATCGGTGCTGTTCATCTGTGATAACAAGGCCGAGATCATGAAAGGCCACATCGTCTTGAATTAAGGCGTGGGTGCCGATGACGACGTCCACATCACCTGCCTTAACCGCCGTTACCGCTGCTTGTCTGCGTTTTCCTTTCACAGAACCGGTCAAAAGGGTCAAACGAACACCGCTCGGCGCAAACAATCGTTCTAGCGATTGAGCATGCTGTTCCGCTAAAATTTCAGTCGGAACCATCAGGGCCGCTTGCTTTCCGGCCGTGACTGCAGCGAACATGCAAATGGCAGCGACGACCGTTTTCCCTGAGCCTACATCACCTTGTAGCAAACGATTCATCCGATAAGGGGAGCTCATATCCGTGAGAATTTCACCTGCGACTTTTTCTTGCGCTTCTGTAAGCGAAAAAGGAAGAGCTGCAATAAATTGATCCACCTTTTGCTCGTTCACCTTCACAGCTCGACCATTCGATTGCTCTCGGTTCACTTTGCGAAACGCCTGCATCTTGAGCTGGAAGAAAAGAAATTCTTCATATACCATCCGTCTCCGTGCTTGTTTTAGTGCTTCCCGATCGGACGGCATGTGCAAATGGAAAACGGCTTCTCGCTTTGACACAAGTTTGTACCGTTCCCTTATCTCAGGTGGGAGCGGGTCGGTGATTTGCTCTCCAAACTGACGTAACGCTACGTGTATATACTTTTTCAATGTTTTACTTGTCAGCTTTCCAGATACTGAGTAAATGGGCTCAACGGTTGCTCTTTCCGTATGGTTTCCTTGTTTAACTTCATTGACCGTTAATGTGAGTCGATGTTGATCCCATTTCCCGGTCAACGTCACTTCCTGGCCGACCTTAAGCTGCTGCTTTAAAAATGCTCGGTTAAAAAACACGGCCGTTAAAAGCACATGACCGACAAGTACGCGAACCGACATCCGATTTTTCTTTTTTCCGTAATAGCGGACAGTTGGCTCACTTTGCACGGTGCCGACAACTGTTGCCCGTTCGTCATGCTTAATCTCTTCAATCGGACGGACTTGATAGTCTTCATAACGAAAAGGAAAGTGCTCAAGCAAATCAAAAACAGAGTATAGCTGTAAGGAGGCCAACTGTTTGGCTGTTTCATCCCCGATCCCCCTTACTTCCATAACCGGTAAACTCCTCAACTGATTCATTTTTTATCGAGGGCCACTCCGAAAATTTTCGCCTCTAGCTCGCGACCCTTCGGAGTTGCCGCCAACCCTCCCTGTGCCGTTTCTTTATATGCTACAGGCATCGCCTGACCGATTTTATACATCGCATCAATCACTTCGTCGGTTGGAATCCTGCTCTGAATGCCAGCAAGCGCCATGTCCGCAGCCGTAATCGCAATGGAGGCGCCGATTGCATTACGTTTCACACATGGGACTTCCACAAGTCCGGCCACAGGATCACAGACGAGGCCTAACATATTTTTCAACGCAATCGCCATCGCTTCCGCCGATTGACTCGGCGTTCCCCCTGCAAGCTCTACAAGGGCGGCCGCAGCCATACCTGTCGCAGATCCAACCTCAGCTTGACAGCCACCAGCAGCACCTGAAATTGACGCATTGTTGGCAACGACAAAGCCAAAGGCGCCTGACGTAAATAAAAAGCGAACTTTTTGTTCTTTCGTAGGAGATAACCGTTTTTCCATGCCAAACAGGACACCTGGTACAACGCCGGACGCCCCAGCTGTTGGCGTCGCACAGATCGTACCCATCGCTGCATTTACTTCATTTGTCGCCACCGCTTTGCTGACAGCATCAAGAACCGTTTCACTCGATAAATAGTTCCCCTTCTTTAGATAATCTTGCAGCAGTACCGCATCGCCCCCTGTCAAACCAGAAACCGATCGCACTTGCTCCGTAATCCCTCGTCTGACGGCCTTTTCCATCACGTCTAAGTGATTTTCCATCTGTTCGATAATCGCTTCACGCGATCGCTCGGTCACTTCGATTTCCTGTCGAATCATAACCTCGGAAATGGGAATCGCTTGTGATTCTGCTAGCTCCACAAGTTCAGCTACATTGCGAAACATTCACGTACCTCCTTCGTATCGTTGTTTGATCCATATGCGTACTCTCCCATATTACAGGGTAGCTATGGTTAATCATGGATTTTCGTGACCGTCACGATGTTAGGTAATCGTTCTAGCTCTTGTAGCAAAAGATCGTCCACATTTTGATCCACTTCGATGACCATTAGCGCTTCTTTTCCTTTCTCTTTACGGGAGACTTCCATATGGCCAATGTTAATTTCATGCTTTGCTAACATATTTGAAACGCTTGCAATTACGCCAAAACGGTCGGTATGGACAACGAGAATCGCTGGATGGTTTCCCGATAGCTTCAAGTGAAAACCGTTTAACTCAACGATCTCAATCTTCCCACCGCCGATGGAAACACCGACCACTTCTAATTGATCCTCTCCCTTTTGTAGCACAACTTTCGCCGTATTCGGATGGTCTGTGATCGCTTCTTCTTCGTGAAAGTACACGCGGACTCCCTTTTCTTTCGCTAACTGTAGTGAGCGGGGAATCCGTGGATCAAACGTATCAAAATCGAGAATTCCCCCTACGATTGCCACGTCTGTTCCGTGTCCCTTATATGTTTCTGCAAACGAACCGTAAAAATATATGTCACAACGCTCCGGCTGTTGTCCAAACAGTGTTCGTGCCACTCGTCCAATCCTGGCAGCGCCAGCTGTATGAGAACTGGATGGCCCAATCATAACGGGCCCGATAATATCAAAAACGGTACGGTACTTCATGGGCTGTGCCTCCCTTTCAACCTTTTTCGTTCACTACATGGATTAACCCCCTACAAAGATTTTGCTTTCGTAGGGGGCCCTCCTGCTCATTGATAGTTTATTCAACAGCAAACAAGTAAGCATACAGCGGTTGATCACCAATTTGTTCATCTACTTCAACTTCTGGATACGATTGTTCAATAAATTGAATAAGTTCTTCCGTCTGTTCATTCGTCGCATCTGCACCTTGAATGACCGTGACAATTTCGCTGTCCTCATCTATCATTTGCTCAAGCAAACGTTTCGTTACATCAAGCATGTCTTCACCTGAGGTCACAATCTCTTTTTCAAGAATGCCCATAAAGTGACCTTTTTTAATTTCGAGCCCCTCGATGGACGTATCGCGAACAGCGTACGTCACTTGGCCAGATTTGACATGGGCCATCGTCTCCGCCATCACATTAGCATTTTTCTCTAAGCTTGACGACGGGTTAAACGAAAGAAGTGCTGCAAGACCTTGAGGAACGGTTTTTGATGGCACGACTTTAACGTTCACATCTGCCACATCTGCCGCTTGCTGTGCTGCTAAAATAATATTTCCGTTATTCGGAAGGACGAGCACGTTTTTCGCATGAACTTCCTCAATCGCTTTGACGATGTCTTCAGTACTTGGGTTCATCGTCTGTCCTCCTGGAATGACAACGCCTGCTCCTAAGCTTTGGAACAGCTTAGCAATTCCATCCCCCATTGACACGGTCACGATTCCTAGCTCGCTAAGAGGCTTTTTTTCTTGGTCTGGGAATGCCTGCTTTGATTCCTCAAGAAGATGCGTGTGCTGCTCTCTCATATTCTCGATTTTCGTATGAATCAGGCTACCGTATCGCTGAGCACGAGTTAATACTTCACCAGGGAACTCGGCATGAATATGTACTTTTAACAAATCCTCGTCACTAACGACAAGCAATGAATCTCCCCACTCACTTAACTCGTCGCGAAACGCTGGCTCATCAAACGGGTAGGTGGACAACTTATCCGATTCAAAACGAACCATAACTTCCGTACAGTAACCGAATTCAATATCTTCTGTTGCCAAATGGCTCTGCGCGTTTTGATGGTGCTCCACTTTAATAAGGTTGTCCATTGATGGAACCTCATGAATTCCTTCTTTCAATGGTTCCCCTTTTACAGCCGCTAAAAATCCTTCATAAATGTAGACAAGACCTTGTCCACCTGAATCAACGACGCCTACTTCTTTTAAAACAGGGAGCAGATCAGGGGTTCGCTGCAACGATTGCTTTGCTTCTGTCACGATGATTTCTATCAAGGACACTAAATCATCGGTATGTTTAACCGCTTTTTTCGCCGCATTTGCACTATCCTTTGCAACAGTGAGAATCGTTCCTTCAACGGGCTTCATCACCGCTTTATACGCCGTTTCCACTCCTTGTGTTAACGCTTCAGCAAAATCAAGAGCGGTGAATGCTCTTCTTCCTTCTACGCTCTTTGAAAAACCACGGAAAAGCTGAGATAAAATAACACCAGAATTTCCGCGTGCTCCCATGAGTAAACCTTTCGCAAAGGCAGCCGCTAATTCACCGGCATGATCTCCGTGAAACTTTTTCACTTCTTGTGCGCCTGAAGTGATGGTTAAATTCATATTCGTCCCTGTGTCGCCATCTGGCACAGGGAAAACATTTAATGCGTCAACAACCTTTGCATGTTGTGATAAATTATTGGCGCCTGCAATGAAAAGGTGTGCTAATGTTTTTCCATCCATCTCTTTTACTGCCACAAACGTTTCCTCCTAACACACTTACGGGTTAGTCACGCGAACCCCTTGAACAAAAATGTTCACCGAATCCACATCTATCCCTAACATGGTTTCAAGTTGATACTTGACTTTCGTCTGTACATTGTAGGCCACCTCAGAAATTTTTGTTCCGTAGCTGACAATGATGTACATATCGATATGTATTTCGTCCTCTTCTTCGCGAATGACGACCCCACGACGAAAATTTTCCCGCCCAAGTAATTCAGATAAGCCGTCTTTTATTTGCTTCTGTGATGCCATTCCAACGATTCCGTAACAATCGACGGCAGCGCCCCCAGCAATGGTAGCAACGACGTCTTTTGACACATCAACGGTTCCCAATTGGGTTTTCATTTCAATGGACATACGTGCATCCTCCTTCTTTCCCTTAAGATCATGAACAGCTTAGCAACGCGAAAGCAAATGCGTTTTAACGTCATTTTACTATACTCTTATCGTTTTTGAAAGCGGGCAAACGAACGGTTCGCTTAAATCCATCCATTTCAGCACTACTGTCAAGGAAGAAACCTTGATAAAGTTACGTGGAAACTATTGCTTTTCTGAAATGCCTGTGCTACTATAGTCGAGTATGATTTTGGATGATAATGATCATCGTTTCGGTATAAGGAGGTGCACATCATGGCACGTAAATGCTACATTACAGGACGTCAAGCAAAAAGTGGTAACAAACGTTCTCACGCAATGAACAAAACGAAGCGCCGCTGGGGAGCGAACGTGCAAAAGGTTCGTATTCTTGTGGACGGGAAACCTAAGCGTGTCTACGTTTCTGCACGCGCGTTAAAATCCGGTAAAGTTGAGCGCGTATAATAAGTATGGCTAAAAACACCTCTTCCCATGAGGTGTTTTTTGTTTTTTAAATCTGTTGAAGGCGTGGAGACGGAGGCGTAACAATGCCCCCGTCCTTCGTTCCTTAAGGCTCACCCGCATGAGAAAAAGCACCGTACCGTGACGATGCTTCCTCACCCCTTTTTAAACGAATTTAACACAGCCCGTACGACCCCGCCAAGGAATTTCGGCAACTTAATCGTATAAAATTTCATAGTTCCTCCTCCTCACATGAATGCGCGTAGGCAAGGGGTTGTGCCCCCTCTTTTTTAAGATCGACAGGTTATGGTTACTTGAAAACAACAGAAAATAAATCCTTCTCTTTTACTACTATATCCAAACCCCTCGATCTATTCCTTTTTTTTTCACCGTCCTTGCTCTTGTCTTCCTGTCTCTATCATATGCGCCAATGCTTTGTTTATGTTCCTTTACTGAAAGAAATCCAATCTAGTGAACGAAAGAGGATGAACATTTCGCTTCGAACGGTTATGTTGACCCTAAGTGATTGCGAGCTTTTAAAACGCAACAGTGCCGTTTGTCCTTAGAGCTAACTCTCGTACGAACTTTACTAACAAAATTTTAAAATATCTTAATATGCAAAAACGACAGCTTGTTTAGCTGCCGTTCTCCTCAAATACTACCTCTAATTCGCTTAATCGCTGCTGCCCGATCTTCCTCATTAAAAACAGCCGAACCTGCCACTAACACATTCGCCCCCGCCTCCACGCACTGTTTCGCCGTTTCTTCGTTTACACCACCGTCTACTTCAATCTCAAAGGTTAGCCCCTGCTCTTTTTTTAGAGAAGCTAATTCTTTTATTTTTGGTAGGACAGAAGGGATGAACCGTTGCCCGCCAAATCCAGGATTGACCGTCATGAACAACACCATATCCACATCTGATAGCACATGCTGAATCGAGGAGACAGGTGTCGCTGGATTTAAGACAACACCCGCTTTTACGCCGCTTTCCTTAATGAGATGAAGCGTTCGATGCAAATGGGGACAAGCCTCCACGTGAACCGTGATGATATCTGCCCCTGCTTTCGCGAAGGCAGGAATGTATCCGTCAGGCTGCTCAATCATTAGATGGACATCCAGAGGCAGGGTCGTTACTGGTCGAATCGCATCGACTATTAATGGACCGATCGTAATATTCGGAACGAAATGACCGTCCATTACGTCTACATGAATGTAATCCGCCCCTCCTCGCTCCACATCTTGAATCTCATTTCCTAAGTTGGCGAAGTCTGCTGATAAAATCGATGGAGCTATTTTAATCATCGTGGTTAGAACCTCCGTTTATGTTGGGTTTTTACTTCTTCTAAAAATGTCACATAATGCTCGTAGCGAAATTCGCGTATTTCACCTTGAGCTAACGCTTCTTTTACCGCACATTTCGGTTCTTGCGTATGGGTGCAGCCGCGAAATTTACATGACGGGAGGCGGTCTCTCATTTCAGGAAAATAGTGGGACAGCTCTTCCGGTTCCATATCAATAAAATCAAGGGAGCTAAACCCTGGTGTATCTGCTACGAGACCCGACCCGAATGGAATAAGCTCCACATGGCGCGTCGTATGCTTTCCTCTTCCTAGGTGGGAAGAGATTTGATTCGTTTCAATATCCAAAGCCGGGTTTATGGCGTTTAGAAGCGAGGACTTCCCTACACCTGATTGTCCTGCAATGACGGACACATGATCGTCAAACGCTTTTCGGATAGCGTCTAGCCCGAGTTGTTCAATCGTGGACGTCAAATAAACTTTATACCCAAGCTGTTCATAATCATTTCGATACTGCTTGATCGTCTCTAATTCTCCTTCGGTCAACAGATCGATCTTGCTTATCACGATCAACGGTTCAATTCCGTTCGCTTCCACATGGACAAGAAATCGGTCTAACAGCAAGGGCGAGAATGTCGGTTCTGCTGCAGAAAAGACGAGTATGGCTCGGTCGACATTGGCAATGGGGGGTCTGATCAATTCATTTTTTCGTTCCATTATCTCTAGAACGTAGCCATCCGTTTTGTTTTCTGCTTCGAATACTACCTCATCCCCTACTAACGGCTTAATGTTTCGATTACGAAAGTTTCCCCGCCCTCGACATTGAAACAGACCATCTTCATTTTGGACGTAATAAAACCCACTTAATGCTTTAACAATCGTTCCTTTCGGCATGCAAGCCTCCTTGTCTCTCGTTTTTACCATTCTTATTGTAGCGAAAAAAGAGCTGAATGTGAATGTCTAATCCCTGCATGCACTTAGACGGTTTTCACAGTAGCAAGAAAAAAGGTTCTTAGTCAAATGTTGGGGTGGCATAGGAGGGCGAGCCCCTCTTATCCTACCCCGAATGTCTGATGTTTGAATTGATGATGCAAGAGAATACGGTTTCGCAAGCGATCATAACGCCGAAAACCAAAGGCATTTCTCTTAATCACCTTCGTTTGATTATTCAGTCCTTCAATAAAACCATTGTTTAAGCCAAACGCGAGGCTATTCAAGATCTCGGTCTGCCAGTTCTTCAGCGTCTGAATGGCTCGGTGGAACTCCTTTAACGGGCTCGCCTCCACTCTTCGGTAAAAGGCGTAGAGCCCTTGCTTCACCTCGCTCATTCGTCCTTCCCTTCCTTGCATCTTCGCTTCTTGATACCACTGACGAAAATGTTCTTTTAGCTCATACGCTTCCCTTAAATCAGGGGATAGCTCTAAGTACCGCTCCACCTTCTTCTTTTGCTTATCATCCAGTCCTTCTCTCTCTTTCTGAAACAGATGTTTGATCCGTTTACATCGTTTTCGATGATACGGATGGAACGCTTTTTGCACTCGGCGGCGAACCCCTTCCAGAGCCCAGTAGATGTAACGACAGAAATGGAACGGATCCCCAATGATGAGCGGGTGGCCTAAGGCCTTTTGAACAGCCGACTTGAAGGTATAACTGAGATCCATCACGACTGTTTTCACATGATGACCCTTCTCTTGAAGATATCGTTTAAGCGTATCGGCTTTACGATCCGGTAAGATATCCAGTGGCTTCCGTGTATCTGCATCCGCAATGATCACTTGATATTTCCCCGCATTCGTATCCCCTTTGTAATCATCAATCGCAATCCGAGGAGGAAGGTGATCCACCTTCTTCACGAGGGGGGCCGCCAATTGATCAAACCGGCGCATGGCAGTTGTCACGGACGTTTGGAATTGATTCGCTGTGTCCGTAAAGTTCTTCCCTTGAATGAGCCGTAAGCGAAACGCTTGATTCCATTCCACTGTCTGACGCTGATATCGCTCTACAAAACAGGCTTTCTCCGCAAACCGCTTCCCGCATCTGCACGCGTACCGGCGCTTTCGATAGAATAGATACACCCACCGTTCAAAGAGCTTGAGATGTTGAACTTTTTGGATGCGGTAATCATGGATTCTCTCGGTTCTCTCCCCGCAGGATGGGCAACGATGAGGCGTTCGCGGCATTTCTACATGGAGCGCGATAAAGTCCTCTCGTTCCTCCATCTTTGTGACCTTCACACCTTTTAATCCGGGCAAATCCATGGTAAAATTCATCGTACACGCAGCTCCTATCCTTTCTTTGTTTCTAGGCAATTCAAGGATAATGGATAAAGGAGCCTGCGTGCATTTTTTTTGCCCTCTTTTGTGCAAAAACCCCAACATTTATTGTAGAGCCAGAAAGAGCTTAACCGATCGGCTAAGCTCTAGTGTCAATCAATAGGTATACTCTCTCGATGATTTGACGAATTCACCGTTAATGTAAAGGTCAAACGACCCAGGTTGATCCGCGCTCGCTTCTAATGGAATTTGATATGTTTTCGTTTCACTGATTGTCTCATCTATAAACACTCGATCTTGCCCACCTGTCGTTGCGTCACGGTAGACGATACGAACTTGCACTTCTTGTGATGCCTCAATCGGTTGGTTAACCAGATGAGAGCGGGTTTGCGGCTGCTGCGGTTGCTGCGGCTGTTCTTGCTGACCGCCTCCCTGATCCGTTTGTGGTTCAGGTCCCCGTGAAACCACAATGGTAACGTCATCCCCCTCACTTACCGTCGCCCCGCTCGCTGGCGAATGAGAGATGACCCGCCCCTCGGCGACAGAACTGGAATAGTCATAGGAAAAACGTGTGCGAAGACCGTTTTCCTGTAAATACCCATGAGCCTCATTCTCGGTCATTCCTTGCATATTTTCCAAGACAATGTCGCTCGTTGCACTATAGATCAGGGTAACGGTTGTTTCTTCAGGGACAACCGACTCACCAGCTTCTGGCGTTTGCTCAATGACGATGCCTGGTGAAACATCATTCGTTTCCCGCTCTTCTAACCGGACATCGGCAAAATCATTTAATAAACGCTGAGCTTCCTCAATCGTTCTGCCTGTGACATCAATCATCTGCCCTTCCTCAGGGCCCGTGCTTACGAATAATCGAACGGTCGACCCTTGTTTGACGACAGAGCCTGGTCGTGGATGTTGACTGACGACTTCTTCTGCAGGAGCATCGTCCTCCACATCTTCTCGCTCCACTTCTAAACCTAGGCTTCTCAGTTCTGCTTCAGCCTCTTCAAACGAACTCTCTCGAACATCCGGAACGTCCACATCATCTACTTGGAACCAGCTCGGCATTAAGGCAAGTGCTGTAACACCCGTCCCAATTAGCAGGAAGAGAACGATCAAGACCGCCCACAACCATTTCCGCCTTTTCTTTTTCGGCTTCTTTACTTCCTCTTCTGCTGCAGGTGCCTTCGGTTCCTCGACCTTTTTGATCGGAGGAGCTTCCATTGTCTTTTCGAAATCCTCTTGCTCTAACTGCTCGTCTTTTATAATGGGGATCGCCTTTGTTGCTTCCTCGTCATCCTCTTTCTGATCATAAGGACGCTCATTCACTCTAGCAGGATCGAGGGCAGTTGATAAATCCTCGTCCATCTCCGAGACAGTTCCGTACCGGTAAAACGGATCTTTCGCTGTCGCTTTTACAATCACGTTTTCAATGCTTTGCGGCAAAGATGGCTGAATTTCTTTCGGCGACGGAATGTCATTTTGCAAATGCTTTAAGGCAATCGAGACGGCTGTGTCACCTGAAAACGGCAGTTGACCCGTTACCATTTCAAACAGCACAATTCCGAGTGAGTAAATATCGGACTTAAATGTAACAAGGCCGCCTCGTGCTTGTTCTGGTGATAAGTAATGGACGGAACCCATCACCGAGTTTGTATGGGTAATCGTCGCAGATGACATGGCGCGGGCAATGCCAAAGTCAGTCACCTTTACGACACCATCCTCACCAATTAAAATGTTATGAGGTTTAATGTCACGGTGGACAATTTGATTCATGTGGGCGTGAGAGATTGCCGCCATCATTTGACTCATAATATCAATCGTTTCGTCAACAGGTAACGGCCCTCGCTGTTGGATCAGCTCCTTAAGAGTAGGGCCCTCCACGTACTCCATGACGATGTAGTATAGGTTCTCTTCTTCCCCTACATCATAAATACTGACGACATTTTGATGGGCTAAGCTGGTTGCTGCTTGGGCTTCGCGGCGAAACCGCTTAATGAACTGTTCATCCTTCGAAAATTGAGCCTGCAAGACTTTCACAGCGACTTGGCGGTCCAAAATGACGTCCATTGCTTTGTATACATCGGCCATCCCGCCGCCACCAATTGTTTCTAGAATTTCATAGCGACCACTAATTCGCTTTCCTATCATATCGATCACCTGTCTTCAGACGAGGAACCTGTATTTTTAATTAACGCCACTGTGATATTGTCTTCGCCCCCGCGATCGTTCGCTAATTGTACCATCTCTCTCGCCGTTTCATTAACTTCTTTCGTACCAGACATGTACCGAGCAAAATCTTCATTTGATAGCTTATTTGATAGACCATCTGAACATAATAGGAGAACATCATCTGGCTCCCATGAGAAGGTAGTCAGATCGATCTTGATATCCAATTCGGTCCCAAGCGCTCTGAGCAATACATTTTTGCGCGGATGGTGCTCAGCTTCTTCGTCTGAAATTTGCCCCGTACGAACGAGCTCATTGACAAGGGAGTGGTCCCTTGTCTTTTGGGAAAATCCGTGCTCATTCAATAAATACGCACGACTGTCCCCAATATGCGCAATTGTCACTCGTTCCTTATCGACAATTGCCGCAACTAATGTAGTGCCCATTCCTTGACATTCTTCATGCTTTTGCGCGTAATGATAAAGGCTCTCATTCACATGAAGCACTTGATTCCGGAGCCACCCTTCGCTTTCTTGACTAGAAGGGGAAAGGCTCGCTTCCTCCCACGCTTCTTTCAGCAGCTCAGTTGCCATCTTGCTCGCTACATCGCCCGCTTGATGACCTCCCATCCCGTCAGCAACCACGACGAGCAGTTGCCCGTTCTTTTCCATAATTGTCCCGTTATCCTCATTATGAGGACGAACCTTCCCAACATCGGTTAAAAATGAAAAGTTCATGTTCCCGGTCACCTCGTTTCTTCTTTCCTCTCCTTCGCCCTCAGCTGCCCACAAGCCGCATCAATATCATGACCTTGCTCGCGGCGAATTGTCACATTGACACCCCGCTCTTTTAACGTACGTTCAAACGCAAAAATTTGATCACGGGGCGTGCGAACATAATCTCGCTCCGGAACATAATTTACCGGGATTAAGTTCACATGGCATTTAATGTCTTTAATTAGATCGGCAAGTTCTTCAGCATGCTCAACCTGATCGTTTTCCCCTCCGAAAAGACCATACTCAAACGTAACACGTCGACCAGTTTTGTCAATGTAATAACGGATCGCGTCCATCAGCTTCGGAAGAGGCCAGGCCCGGTTTACCGGCATCAACTTACTTCGTAACTCCGTGTTTGGTGCATGTAAAGAAATAGCGAAATTGATTTGCAGCCCTTCATCGGCGAATTGATATATTTTTGGCACAACACCACTAGTCGAAACGGTAATATGGCGTGCACCAATGTTGAGCCCTTTATCATGATTGACGGTTTTTAAAAATGGCATCAACGCTTGATAATTGTCAAACGGCTCGCCAATCCCCATGACGACAATCGAGCCAACTCGCTCGCCCTGTTCGTCCATGGCACGCTGTGCTTCTACGACTTGAGCGACGATTTCTCCTGCTTCCAAGTTTCGCTTCAAGCCTCCTAAAGTAGAAGCACAAAACGTACAGCCGAGACGGCAGCCGACTTGGGTTGTGACACAAACACTGTTCCCATAGTTATGGCGCATGACGACTGTTTCAATGGAATAGCCGTCGTGTAACTCAAATAAAAATTTGATCGTGCCGTCGGAGGATTGTTGCTTTGTCACCGTTTTTAATGTCGTTAAGTTAAAATGTTTCTCTAGCTTCGCGCGCAAATCCTTCGATAGGTTCGTCATTTCTTGAAACTGCTTCACTCTTTTTTCATAGAGCCATTCAAAGATTTGGGTTGCGCGAAATTTCGGTTCACCTTGCTCTTTTAGCCACATCTCTAATTCTTCAAACTGTAGCGTGTAGATGGATGGAAGGTCTCCCCCTTGTTTTGGATCGACTTCCACTTTTAGTTGTTCCACCGTTTCACGTCCTTTCTTTATAGTACCATGCCCATTGTGATGTCACGTTCCTTTTTTCAAGCAAGTGATAAAGAAGCCATCGGTTCCAAAATGATGGGGAAGTATGGTCACCATCCCTTCACGAATGTTGCACGTCGCTTGTACAGCAGCTGGCAAACGGTCAAGAACCGTATCATCGATGGAAAACTCACCGTGCGCCTCCATAAATTCAGCGATAACCTGCTCGTTTTCTAGTTGGTCGATCGTGCATGTACTGTAGATGAGTAACCCGCTTGGTTTAACAAGCTTGGCGACAGATGAAAGGATATCCAGTTGCACATTGCGGATCGCTTTCATGTCTGCTTCCCTTTTCGTCCATTTAATATCAGGCTTCCGCCGGATGACACCGAGCCCGCTGCATGGGGCATCGACGAGAATTCGGTCAAACGGCTCGTCCGCAAACACCTCACGCGCCTTTCGTGCATCTAACGTCTGGGCTTTTATATTGTCAAGGCCAAGGCGCTTCGCCTGCTCTTCGATCAACTTCACTTTATGACGGTGCATGTCTAGGGAAACAATCGTCCCTTCACCGTCCATACGCTCTGCCATATGAGTCGATTTCCCGCCAGGCGCTGCACAAGCGTCCAAAATTCGCTCTCCTGGACGAGGGGCTACAGCTCTTGCAACGAGCATGGAGCTTTCATCTTGAATCGTGAGCTCCCCATCTTGAAACAGACGAGTCGACGTAATCGTTCCTTTATCAACGACAATGGCGTCGTCGGAAAGAACCCCATTCGTCGCTTGTACTCCTTCATGTTCTAACCGTTCCAACGCTTCCTCGACCGTTCGTTTTCTAACATTAACCCGAGCGGTGACTTTCGGGGGCAGTAGCATTTCTTCACAAATAGAGACCGTCTCTTCCTCCCCGTATTGATCGATCCATCGTTTTACAAGCCACTCAGGATAGCTATATTCAACAGCTAAACGCTTCACCTTATCCTCGATTGCCGCAAACGGCGGCATCCCTTGGCGCTGCATGGAACGAAGCACCCCGTTTACTAGACCGCTTATTCCTTTATGGCCCCGCTTTTTCGCGATGTTCACCGCTTCGTGAATAATCGCATGGGGAGGGACCTTGTCCAAATAAACGAGCTGATAGACAGAAAGTCGGAGGAGGATCCGCACCCAATCCTCCAGCTTCCTTTTTCCTTTTGCGACGAACGAGGCGATATAGTAATCGAGTGTTTTTTGCCGTTGAACCGTCCCGTAGACGAGCTCGGTTAATAACCCGATATCACGAGGCTCCAAGTTCGCTTGTTTTATTTTTTGGTTAAGCAATAGATTGCTGTACGCTTGACTTTTTTCAATTTGCACTAAGGTTTCAAGCGCCACTTCCCGTACTGACTTAGCTGCCATCCTGTCCTCCTAACACACTTCCAACCGATAGCTGACTTCCTGCCCCGCGCAAAAAGTCCCTTGCCAGCATACGTTTTTTCCCAGCTGGCTGGAGATCTGTCACTTTCAGCGCAGTTTCGTCACCTGTGGCAACGAGAAAACCGTTTTCCTCCAAGGCTATAACGGTACCTGGGGCTTCTTTTTTCGGGCTGCTCACTTTTTCAGCCCACCATATTTTCATTGGCTTCCCATTCCAAAGCGTATAAGCCACTGGCCATGGATGGAGTCCGCGAATTTGATTGTAAATTCGTTCTCCCTCCTTACGCCAATCGATCTCTTCTTTCTCACGGGTAATGTTTGGAGCAAACGTGGCGAGCTGATCGTCTTGCGGAATCGACTGGAGTTCGCCTTTAATCAGCGGCGGAATTGTTTTTGCTAATAAGGCTGCCCCGGCCTCACTTAGTTTATTATGCAAAGACCCGACATGATCGTCATCCGCAATTGGGACAGTCACTTGTGTTAAAATGTCACCTGCGTCTAGCTTCTCAGCCATGTACATAATCGTAATCCCTGTTTCTTTTTCACCATCAATGATCGCTTGATGAATCGGCGCCCCGCCGCGATACTTCGGCAATAACGATGCGTGAACGTTAATGCAGCCATGCTTCGGATACTCAAGCAAAGCGTTAGGAAGAATTTGTCCGAACGCGGCTGTTACAATAAGATCAGGTTCAAAGGAAAACAGACGCTCTAGCTCGGCCTCGTCCCGAATTTTTTCTGGTTGCAAAACCGGAATTTGATGCTTCTCCGCCTCCACCTTCACCGGCGGCGGGGTTAACACCCGTTTTCGTCCAACTGGGCGATCTGGCTGGGTGACAACAGCTGCGATCGTATATCCATCTTCAATTAAACGACGAAGCACCGGAACAGAGAAGTCCGGTGTCCCCATAAAGACAATCTTCATTCGTTCCATCTACCTTTCCATTAGTCGCATTTTACATAAACAGATAAGGCTGTCTATCAATGTTTACCTGCAATTCGCCACGGCTCGTTTCCTGCAAAAAGTGCTGACGAATTTCACGTAGAATTCGGCTTAATTCTGGTTCATTTTTGTATTTTATCAGACATTGGTAACGATATCTATCGTTGATCCTCGCAATCGGTGAGACGACTGGCCCTAAGACGATCGCTCGGTCATCTAACTGCTCTCTTAAGAAGCGGACAATCTTCTCCGATACATCAATGACCTTCGTAATTTGTGAGTGACTAATATGAATGAGTGTTAAATAATAGTACGGCGGGTAGCCTCCTTGCCTGCGATACATCATTTCTGTCTCAAAGTAAGACAAATAATCGTGTTGCTTCACGAGTTCGATGCTGTAATGGTCTGGCGAGTACGTCTGCACAACGACCTCTCCAGGCAACGTGTGACGCCCGGCCCGGCCGCTCACTTGTGATAACAGTTGAAATGTCCGTTCGGTCGCACGAAAGTCTGGTAAGTGCAACATCGCGTCCGCTGCCAGGATTCCCACGAGGGTTATGTTCGGAAAGTCCAATCCTTTGGCGATCATCTGCGTCCCAAGCAAAATGTCGGCTTCCCCTTGACCGAACTGTTTCAGCAGCTGTTCATGGGCTCCCTTTTTTCGCGTCGTGTCTACATCCATGCGGATGACTCTAGCCTCAGGCAACACTTTTCTCAATTCTTCTTCCACCTTTTGTGTACCTGAGCCGAAAAAACGGATATGTTCACTCCCACACGACTTACACACCTTCGGCATCGGCTCTTCATGGCCGCAGTAGTGACATTTTAACGAATGGTTGCTCCGATGGTACGTAAGGGAAATGTCACAGTGCTCACATGTAGCTACATACCCACAGTCTCGACACATGACGAACGTTGAATACCCTCGTCTATTTAAAAATAAAACGCTTTGTTCCCCTCGTTCAAGCCGTTGCTTTAACTTAGAAAACAATGCTTCTGAAAACATGGAGCGATTACCGCCTCTCAGCTCTTCCCGCATGTCAACTACCTCAACGGTCGGCATCGGGCGGTCGTTCACACGCTCTGTCAAAGAGAGGAGCGTATACACCCCTTTTTTCGCCCGTGCATAGGACTCTAACGCAGGCGTTGCACTTCCTAAAATAACCGGGCACCGATGATAACGTCCGCGGAACATCGCCACATCCCTTGCATGATAACGGGGCGCTTCTTCTTGCTTGTACGTACTTTCATGTTCTTCATCAATAATAATAATCCCTAAATTTTCAAATGGCGCAAAAATAGCGGAACGGGCACCGACGACAACCTGTACTTCACGGCGATGAATCTTCCGCCATTCATCATACTTTTCACCAACGGACAGCCCAGAATGCATAACAGCCACTTTTGAACCGAACCGGCTGCGAAACCGATGAACCATTTGGGGAGTAAGGGAGATTTCCGGAACGAGAACGATCGCTTGCTTCCCTTTCGCGAGGACACGGTTGATCGCTTGCAAATAAATCTCTGTCTTCCCACTCCCAGTTACGCCATGAAGAAGAAACGGCTCATGGCGGTTCTCTTCGATGCTTCTCGCAATTGGCGTAGCAACGTTCTGTTGGGCAATGGTTAACGGAAGGGGTTCCGTTCGCTCGACATCTTTCTCAAGAAACGGGTCGCGATAAACTTCTTCCTCAATTTCCTTCACTAGCCCTTTATCCATAAGTCCCTTTAAGGTTGCTCGTGTTGTCTCTAGCGCTTCAATTAACGAGAGGGACGGATAACGACCGCCTTGCTCGGCTAAGAACAACCACATGTCCCGCTGCTTTTTCGCTCGTTTCGGAATCTGTTCAAGTCCTTCGTCTTTGTTTACGTGACTTAATTGGACGGTGATTCGCTCTGTTTTTTTTCGACCCTTGTCTTCAACTACATACGTCCATTCAAGCAACTGCTCGTTCAATGCCGATTTCACATGCTGAAGCACTTCTTTTCTTTCGTTGGCAAGCGTTTCCCACGTTATGGCGTCTTGCGTTTGAAAATAAGGTCGGATAGCGCTCGGAAGCTTGTCCACTTCGGTCAGCAAACGTAGCTGTTTGATCACCTTTGTCCGCATCGCAGCTGGCAGCATCGCCTGGTAAGCAGATACTTGAAAGCAGAGCGTCTCATCCGTTAGCCATTCCCCTAACTCCAGTAGTTCCTGTGTCAGGACGGGCTTACCGTCAAGGACATCCGCCAACTCTTTTAATTTACCTTTTTTCACGCTAGATTCGTGCTTCACCGCCAGAACAAACCCTTGAACCTTCCTTGGTCCAAAAGGCACAACGACACGCAATCCGGACTCAATGATCGACTCCAGTCGTTCTGGTACAAGGTAATCGTACCGACGGTCGGTTTGCATCGTTGGCACATCGACGACGACTTCAACGATCATTGGTTCTCTCTTCCTTTTTCCAATTGTTCGCTAATCATCATGATCAGACAGTGTGCCACTTCGTCTTTTGTCATCAATGGCAAAGGCTTCACGTCTCCTTGCTTAAAATAAACCGTCACTCGGTTCGTATCGATTTGAAACCCTGCTCCTTCCTCGGTTACATTGTTCGCCACAATCATATCTGCGTTTTTTTCTTTTAGTTTTTTTTGTGCGTATGTTTCTACTTCTTGCGATTCTGCTGCAAAACCAACGAGGAATTGGCTTTCTTTCTTTTCGCCTAACGTCTTTAAAATGTCAACCGTTCGTTCAAGTTCAATCACCCAGTCGCCGTCCTTCTTTTTCACTTTCTGCTCATGGACTACCCTCGGGCGATAATCAGCCACGGCTGCTGTTTTGATTACGACATCGGCATCGGAGAATTCAGCCAAGACCGCTTCATACATGTCTTGTGCAGATTTGACATTCACGACGCTAACCCCATCGGGCTTTTCTAGTGAAGTTGGTCCAGAAATGAGTGTTACGTTTCCACCAAAGTCTCGCGCTGCTTTCGCTAACGCATACCCCATTTTTCCTGACGAGCGATTCGTAAAAAAACGGATAGGATCAATTGTTTCCTGCGTCGGCCCAGCAGTGATCACGATCTTTTTCCCCGCTAAGCTTGACGATGGTGGGGTAAAGTGGACTTCGATTGTCTTCAACAAATCTTCCGGTTCAGGCATACGCCCTTTTCCGATCCAGCCACAAGCTAAATAACCAGCACCCGGCTCCAGCAGCCGATAGCCATCCTTCGCGAGCTGCTGCATATTTCGCTGCACGGCAGGGTGTTCATACATGTTGACATTCATCGCTGGTGCGAGATAAATGGGTGCTTTCGTTGCCAGTAACATCGTTGAGAGCATGTCATCTGCAACCCCGTTGGCTAATTTACCGATCAAGTTGGCCGTCGCTGGCGCAATGATGATCACGTCTGCCCAATCGGCAAGCTGAATATGAGCAATTTCGCTCGGATCTGGTTCTGAAAATGTGTCATCGTAGACCGGATGCCGGGTCAATGCTTGGAACGTGAGCGGAGTGACAAATTTTTTCGCCCCCTCTGTCATGACAACCTTCACTTCAGCACCTGCTTGGACGAGCTTACTCGCGAAAGCGGCTGATTTAAACGCGGCAATCCCTCCTGATACACCTAAAACGACGCGTTTCCCTTGTAGCATGTCCTATCCCCCATTTTGTTCTGATCTCAGACTTTCACATGAGAAGAGCTTAGCTTACCGCCAAGCTTTACTAGCCAGAGCGGCGTTTTTCGTATTCTTTAATCCTTCCATAATTAAAGTGATAGAAACGCTTGGCTCATCACCAAATCGCGAAAGCCTTTGGTTTTAATACGGCCCTTTTTTGCCCTCTTTTGTGCAAAAACCCCAACATTTATTGTAGAGCCCTAAAAATAAGTGTTTGACAGTATAAGAAAACAACCTAAGCCATAATGGATAGGTTGCCTGTCCTACTTGCTTTTACTGTTCTTTCCGTTCGTACTGAAGGTGATCTTCCACGATTTCTTCAAGAGCGACACCAACTGGCTTGAACGATTTTGGCTTTCCTACAAGCGGTCCGCGTTGGTCGTCTTCCTTCAGTTCTCGTGCACGTTTTGCAGATACTGTCACAAGGGTATATTTAGAATCTAATTTGTCCATAAGTGAATCAATTGACGGATAAAGCATGTTATTCTACCTCCACTAGTTGATGGTACTTTTCAATCAAACGTTCTCGTTTGCAATGCTCAGCGGTGACGATTGCTTTGATGCGGTCAACCGCTAGCTCCACTTCGTCATTTTCGACGACATAATCGTATTTTTTCATCATTTCTATTTCTTCTTTAGCGACGTTCATTCGCTTATTGATGACTTCTTCTGTCTCCGTGCCGCGGCCTACAATACGACTGCGCAACTCCGCCAAGCTTGGTGGCATTAAGAAAATAAACACACCCTCTGGAAATCGTTCGCGTACTTTGAGAGCACCCTGTACCTCGATTTCAAGAATAATGTCCTTTCCGCTATCAATCGTTTCGCGGACATATTGGATCGGCGTGCCGTAATAGTTCCCTACATACTCGGCCCACTCCAGAAGCTCTTCTTTTTCAATCATCGCTTCAAACTGTTCCCGCGACTTGAAAAAGTAGTTCACGCCGTCCACCTCTCCTTTACGAGGAGCTCTCGTCGTCGCAGAAACGGAGTATTGAATGTTTGTGTCATGCTTTCGAAGTGCACTGCACACCGTTCCCTTTCCCACACCAGCGGGGCCGGAAAGGACGATAAGCAAACCTTTCTCTTTTTCCATGATGAACCTCCCTAAAAAGAAAACAGAAGGCGCATTCGTCATCGTTCGTTTTCGGAACGGGCATTGCGTCTGCGCCTAAGTCCTACCTTATAATCATTATGTACAGACGGGCGTTATGCTTCGCCTTCTAAATCATCTTTGCTCGTTAAACGCTGGGCCACGGTTTCAGGTTGTACTGCGCTAAGAATGACGTGATCGCTATCGGCAATTATGACCGCACGCGTTCTTCGCCCGTACGTGGCATCGATCAGCATGTTTCGGTCTCGCGCCTCTTGAATGATCCGTTTAATTGGAGCGGATTCTGGGCTGACGATTGAAATGATTCTGTTCGCTGATACAATGTTACCAAAACCGATATTGATTAATTTAATGTTCATTCGTTTCCCCTGCCTTTGGAGAGCGCCTCGCTACTCTCATCAATTTTGCCAATCATGGCCGTTCCTATACTTGTCACAATCTTATTATTCTAGCATGTTATTCAATATTTTGCACTTGTTCTTTCATTTTCTCTATTTCACTCTTCATCTCAACCACATGTCTGCGAATCGCCAAATGGTTGGCCTTTGAACCGATCGTGTTCGCTTCTCGGTTCATTTCTTGTACAAGAAAATCAAGCTTTCTTCCTACAACGCCCCCGCCTGAGAGAATGTTCGCGAATTGCTCAATATGAGAACGAAGTCGCGTAAGTTCTTCCGAAATATCACTTTTTTCTGCAAAAAGGGCCACCTCAGCCAGAAGCCTACTTTCATCCAACTGGCTCTCAAAGCCCGATAAAAATTCATTGACCCGCTTTCGCAACTTGTCCCGGTAATGATCAACCACCTCTGGACTGTACGTATCAATTTGTTCGACAAGCTCACTCATGATGTTAAGGCGAACGTCAAGATCTTGTTTTAAGTGGCTTCCTTCCTCCATCCGCATGTGTCGCAAATCGTGAACCGCTTTCTCCATTGCTTGTTTGATCACCTGGATAAGCTCTTCATCCACTTCCCCTGCCTCATTGACTTGGACAAGCTGGTCAGAAAAGAGCAGAGAGGGAATATCGAGCACATGCTCCTGATTAATGGTCTGAGCGATTTTTCGTGAAGCTGCCTCATATTGTTTGAGCAGATCCCAATCGACTTCAAGTTCTCTTTTTGTCAACGCTTCTCCTTCTATTTTAATAAAAACATCAAGCTTTCCGCGTTGCACAGCATTTTTCGCGATTTTTTTCAGCTCTTCTTCTAAGAAAGATAATGGTCTCGGCAGGCGGCAATTCCATTCAAAAAAGCGATGGTTGACTGATCGAAGCTCAACCGTTGCTTTAAATGCATCGCCTTCAATCGAAGCGAACCCATACCCTGTCATGCTTGCTATCATGTCTATCACATCCACAACGTTATTTTAACAAAATCATATGGGCTCAAACAAGTAAAGATAACGTCGCTTGCTTGAGAAAAATCGAGATGATAGTAGAAAACAGCGGAAAACGGCACTTTTCCCCCTCTCTTGCACGAAGAGAAATGAGCGTTTGTGAAAAACATTCGAAACTCCGCCTTCTATCATCCTTTGATGAACCTGATGGCATAAGGAAAGCCTGGCTCCACCTATTCTTTTTTCGTTTTCTCTGGAACGCAGGCTAGCCCTCTATTTATTTTGCCTTTAGTAAGCGAAATCCTCCTAAAACGACGGTTGGAATTGCAGCCATTCCGATAATGAGTAACCATTCACGCCCGGTTAACGGAACGGTATGGAACACTTGCTGTAATGGAGGGTAATAGATCACGATCAGCATTAATAAAACGGACGAAAGTACCGCTAGGACTAAATATTTGTTCTCAAATGGGTTACGGTGAAAAACCGAATATTCACTTCGGCAATCAAACACGTGAATGAGCTGAGCCATCACAAGGGTAACAAAGGCCACGGACTGAGCTCTAGTCAAATCGTCTGGATTCGCTTGTAACGTCAGCCAGAAAGCGGCCAATGTGACAACGCCAATCATAAATCCCCGGCTCACGATTTTCCATGCAAGCCCCCTAGCAAATATCCCTTCTCGCGGATGGCGGGGCGGCCGCTTCATAACGTTTCCTTCGGGCTGATCCATCCCGAGCGCCATTGCAGGCAAACCATCAGTCACGAGATTAATCCAAAGAATTTGCGTCGCAACGAGCGGCAAAGGCATGCCGAGCAACATGGCAAACAGCATAACAAGTATTTCCCCTACGTTTGACGCAAGCATGTAGCGAATGAACTTGCGAATGTTATCGTAAATGTTCCGCCCTTCGCGAATGGCGGCGCGAATCGTCGCAAAGTTATCATCGCTCAAAATAAGGGAAGAGGCCTCTTTTGCTACATCCGTTCCCGTAATCCCCATGGCAATCCCGATATTCGCTGCTTTGATCGCTGGAGCGTCGTTGACTCCATCGCCTGTCATGGCTACAATGTGGCCCCGCTCCTGCATGGCCTTGACAATCTTCAATTTATGTTCGGGAGAAACTCTTGCGTATACGTAGATTTGATCGACCATCTCGGTTAGCCTACGATCTGTTAAGTGGTTAAGCTCCGTCCCATCTATGACTTTCCCTCCAGCGGGTAAAATGCCAAGCTTTTTCGCTATCGCAGCCGCTGTAAGGCGATGATCACCTGTAATCATAACGGTTTTAATTCCTGCTTGACGGCATTCTTCAATCGAATCAAACACTTCTTCACGTGGAGGATCGATCATCCCTTGTAAACCGATAAACGTAAGGTCACACTCTGCTTCATAAGCTTCGTCTACCGACTCATTTGGCCTGAGCGGTCTGTAGGCAACGGCAATCGTTCGTAGCGCCTGTGATGCCATCGTTTGAATCGTCCGCTCTACCTCTTCCCGGCGTTTGGGGGTTAACGCTTCCTGCTCTCCGCGATAACGGATTTTTTTACTCACCTGTAAGATGACATCGGGTGCACCCTTCGCCACGACAAAACGCTGCCCTTTCTCATTTTCAACAACGACGCTCATCATTTTGCGGGTCGATTCGAACGGAAATTCTTTCAGTCTTTTAAACTGTCTATCTAATTGTTCCCGGGAGAAGCCTGCCTTCATGGCGGCAACTAACAGAGCCCCTTCCGTCGGATCGCCTTCGATGTGGTAGGCTGTGCTTTCCTTTGTTTTCAACATCCCTTTTTTTACCGTCCGCTGCTTCAACTGTGAATTATTGCATAAGAGCCCGTATGAGAGCAAGAGATGTAAACTCCGGTGCCTTTTCGGGTCCGTTTCCTTTTTCCCTTTCGTAAAAAGACCATGGGGCTCATAGCCCGTCCCTGACACATGCCATGTTTCACCACTTGCCCATACTTGCGTCACCGTCATTTTATTTTGCGTGAGCGTGCCTGTTTTATCAGAGCAAATGACGGAGGCACAGCCGAGCGTTTCCACAGCGGGCAGCTTTCGGACAATTGCTCTTCTCTTGATCATCCGCTGCACCCCTAGGGCAAGGGCAACGGTCACGATAGCCGGTAATCCTTCTGGGATTGCAGCCACGGCAAGGGAAACTCCGGCAAGAAACATTGTGTACGCATCATGACCCTGTATGACCCCAATGACGACAACCATTGCCGTAAGTAAAAGCGCAACAGCGATCAACACTTTCCCTAGTTGCTCAAGCTTTCGTTGTAACGGCGTAATGACCGTTTCCGTCGTTTGCAACAGGTGAGCGATTTTGCCCATCTCAGTTTTCATTCCTGTTGCTACCACAATCCCTATTCCTTGCCCCTCGGTGACAAGGGTACCCATAAACGCCATGTTCGCTTGGTCGCCTAGCTGTAAGTCGGTCTGCTCCATTCTGTCCCCATGCTTATGAACGGGAAGCGACTCACCTGTTAAAGAGGACTCCTCAATGCGAAGGCTTGCCGTTTCAAGTAAGCGGATATCCGCCCCAACTCGGTCACCGCTTGTTAGTTTCACTACATCGCCAGGGACAACAGTAGCGGCTGGAACCTTTAACCATTTACCATCACGTAAAACGACCATTTGCGGTGCTGATAATTCTTTTAACGCCGAAAGGGATTTTTCTGCCTTTCGTTCCTGAATAAATCCGAGGACGCCATTTAGTAGAATAATTAAAATGATGGTAATAGCGTCAATATATTCTCCAAGCAAGCCCGAAATAAGCGTAGCTGCAAGAAGGACGAGAACCATGAAATCTTTAAATTGCATAAAGAAGAGAATCAAGGCTGACACCGATTCCCCTTCGTCCAGTTTATTGAAGCCAACCCTTTTTAATCGTTTGTCGACTTCCCTTTGCGGCAATCCGTCTGCCCCAAGGACCCCTGTTGCTTTTTTTACCTCTTCCTCTCCCATTTGATACCACTTCATGGTCACACCTCACATCAGTTTGTCCCGTTATACAAGCCATCTTATTCAGACAAGCACCATTTCATGCTATACTCTTGTCATTGGAGACAAACGTTTCTGTAGAAAAGCTTGGCTTGTTGCCAAGTCCCCTTCTTTTCTTAAGCGATCATGATGCGTATCCATGTATTTTTGTTTTTTGAGGTGAACAGCCATGTCTTTTGACGGTCTTATGACACGAGCCATCGTCCACGAATTACAGGAGACGATCAGCGCAGGAAGAATATTAAAGATCTATCAGCCGTTTAAAACGGAGCTTTTACTAACGATTCGGGCTCAAGGAGCGAACCATCAACTGCTTCTCTCTGCCAATGCCAACTTTGCCCGAGTTCACTTTACGAAGGAGAAATATGCGAATCCTGCAACACCACCGATGTTTTGCATGCTTTTACGCAAGCATTTAGAAGGAGCCGTCATTGAGGAGATTAAACAAATCGACCTTGATCGGATCATTGAAATCACGGTCAAAACGCGAGACGAAATTGGCGATACGAGCTACAAGACGCTCGTCATTGAAATCATGGGGCGCCACAGCAACATGATCCTCGTCGATCCGAAAACGAATGTGATTCTTGACAGCATTAAACATGTAAGCTTGGCGCAAAGCAGCGTCCGTCCCGTTCTCCCAGGTCAACCCTATACGAGACCGCCGGCCCAAGGGAAAGCAAACCCGCTGACAGCGACAAAAGAAGACATTTTGAAGAAGCTAGACTGGAATGAAGGTAAGCTCGATCGCCAGCTTGTCCGCGCGTTTTCTGGCCTTTCCCCTATCGTAGCTAAAGAGATCGTCTTTCGTGCGGGTATGGCGAACCGCGACTCGCTCCCTGCTGCATTTACGACCTTCATGCAAGATGTGGCGGCGCACCGCTATGAACCAACGTTTATACAAGGGGAAGAAAAGGAACAGTTTTCGTTTCTCCCGCTCACCCATATGAAAGGCGAACGAAAAACCTTTGCTTCATGTAGCGCCCTTTTAGATCGATTTTATTTTCAAAAGGCAGATCGAGACAGGGTGAAGCAGCAAGCCCATGACCTTGAGCGGTTTTTACGGAACGAGCGGGACAAAAACGTAAACAAGATTAAAAAGCTCGAGAAAACGTTGGATGATGCAGAAAAAGCGAAGCAGTACCAAAAGTTTGGTGAGCTAGTCACGGCCAACTTACACCTCGTCAAACGTGGGGATGCGTCGGTTGACGTATTGGATTATTATGAGGAGGACGCCCCGACCATCACAATCCCTCTCGATCCACAAAAGCAGCCATCTGAAAACGCCCAAGCGTATTTTCGCAAATATACGAAGGCAAAAAATTCAGTCGAGGTGACGAAGGAGCAAATTGAAAAAGCCAAAATCGAAATCGACTATTTTGAGCGCTTGATTCAACAAGTCGAAACGGCTTCTGCGAGAGATGTAGAAGACATACGGGAAGAGTTAATCGAAGAAGGCTACCTTCGCCGCAAACAAAAGGTGAGCAAAAAACGTAAGGAAACTACGCCGCAACCAGAGCAGTACGTTTCCTCAACCGGCATCCCGATCATTGTCGGAAAAAACAACAAACAAAACGAATACGTAACGAATCGACTCGGACGGCAAGATGAAATTTGGCTCCATACGAAAGACATCCCTGGGTCCCACGTCCTCATCCGTAGCACAGATCCGGATGAAGTAACACTTCAGGAGGCAGCGAACTTAGCCGCTTACTTCAGCAAAGCACGGCAATCGAGCTCCGTCCCTGTTGACTATACGAAAATCCGTCACGTAAAAAAACCGAACGGGGCCAAACCAGGCTACGTCATTTATGAGAATCAAACGACCTTGTTCGTCACCCCCGATGAAGAGAACGTCATTCAACTAAAGAAGCAATCATAAAAAAGTCTTCTTGTTCACTATAACGGGACAACATCTACCCGGATAACGGCCACTCAAAACAGGCCTTATTCGGGTATTTTTTGGCGATTGAAGAGCAGGCAAAAAAAAAACGCAGACCCCTTGACCCTTCCATTGACTGCAAACAACGAAAGGACAGGCGCTGCTTGGATGAAAATTATGGTGATATGAGTGCCCTTGAGGATACGGACAAGCGACATAATCATATAACGTCATCTTGCCCGTAAATCATCACTGCTTGATTCACGAAATCGACTTTAACCACGGTACCAATCGGTAATCATTGTTCTCCCTTAGATGACGAGAGACTATACATTAGCTTTTTCCCTCTAGTTTCTTTAACAAATTTTCCTTTGTTTTCGGGTAGACTTTTCTCAAAATGAAAAGGATCCATAGTTCAAAGAGAAAAAGGAAAAACAATACGATCCCAGTGCCAATGACTTTCATTGAAAGGATCAAATCTTCTTCCTTTTGAAAAAACCATCCATAAAATAATAATACAGAAACTGCTACAACAGGAAGCGCCATAATAATTGCAAAAAGTATATTTTGCCATAGAAGCGCAAAGTACACCCGATCGCTTACTCCATTGGTTCTCTTCCTTTATTTTCTGATAAAAAAAGCCGATCTCCGTCTTTCTTGCTTTTAATGTGTCTACAAATAGATGAATCAGCCTCATGATTGTCACCTTTATTTCAGATCCCAATTAAATCGTACCCAGCGAAAAAGTGGCTCGTGAACTACTTCGTTACCCACACTACCTTACTATTCCGACTAAGCAATTCTCTCGAAACGAGATGTTTTACAAATGAGCGTAAAAAGTACGTGAGAAAAAAGAAATTGTCTTACCCACACCAAAGTCTCTATGCAAACTCTCGCAAGCAATCCTTCATTCCTTGCCATCGTTAGCATAGACCCCCTTACATGGATGACTTTGGATAAAACTACGTATCTATTGTACAAATTTCATATCGTGAAAGGAACCTTATCACAGCGATTAGGGTCTAAGGTCTTTAGATTATAAAAAACGAATAGGTGTATAGGTCTAATATGGGGGATGAGGTGAAATAAACAGGAGGGGTTTATAGTTCTTTTATAATTCTAGTGTTCCAATGAAAATATGCCATTTGGACCATATTCATCCTTTTACATGGCGCAACACTTAAACACGTTTGGTCATTTAAATCAATAGGAACGTTTTCCACAACAGATGACCCCGCGCTTCGGTGCCGTACCGATACGCGGGGCTCTTTTCCATCAGCCACCGATATGTGACATTTCAACTTTTTTCCGTTTGTTCGTATGGCTCGTTCGCTTGAGCGAGTATTGATCGTCACGCACATGCCAAATGGCGGCAAGCTTTTGCTGGATCGCCTCATCGGATGCGTCGCTGCGAAGAAGCTCGCGGAAGTCGTGACCTTTTGTCGCAAAGAGGCATGTGTAAAGCTTTCCTTCTACAGATAACCTTGCTCGGTTACACGTTGTGCAAAAGGCGTCGGTTACTGACGAAATGACGCCAATTTCCACCGAAGTTCCCTTATAGCGATACCGCGTCGCAACCTCGCCTGGATAATCCGACTCGACCGGCTCAAGCGGATGGACTTTATGAATCATCTCGAGAATGTCTCGCTTTGCGACGACATCATCCATGCGCCAGCCATTGGAGTTTCCTACGTCCATGTATTCAATAAACCGGAGCGTGTACCCTTTCTCCTTAAAAAATTGTGCCATCGGCAATACATCCTGGTCGTTTACTCCTTTTTGCACGACCATGTTTACTTTTACGCCAAGCCCCGCCTCCTTTGCGGCCTCCATTCCGTCAAGGACTGGCTTCGTCCCGATCCCTCGACCATTGATCTTGCCGAAGCGCTCATCATCCAAGCTGTCTAAGCTGACAGTCACTCGTTTCAGCCCTGCTTTTTTCAGCTTGTCAGCCATTTTCGGTAGCAGCGTGCCATTCGTTGTCATCGCTACATCCTCAATGCCTGTTGTTGCGGTTAGCATGGAAATGAGCTGATCTACATCTTTCCGCATGAGCGGCTCACCGCCGGTAATGCGGATTTTTTTTATCGGGGAAGTTTGATGAAATAAATGAACGAGCCGGTTGGTTTCCTCAAAACTAAGAATCTCAGTCTTTTTTAAAAAAGGATAGTCAGGTCCAAAAATGTCGGCGGGCATACAATAGTGACAGCGAAAGTTACAACGATCAGTAACAGAGATTCGCAGATCTCGGAACGGGCGATTAAGTCGGTCGGTCATCGGTTGAGTTCCCATGTCATTGAACCTCCTTTTTTGGTGTAAGAATCCGCTCTGGAACGGTGTAAATATTCATCCGTCCGTCACGGATAAAGCCAGCGGTCGTGACATTTAATTCCTCAGCCATCGTCAATGCCAGCTCGGTTGGTGCCGATTTGGACAGCATGATGCCGACGCCAATTTTAGCTGCCTTTAATAGGACTTCCGACGATATCCGGCCGGAAAACAACAGCACTTTATCGCGGACAGGTACGCCGTTCATTAGACAGTATCCGTACAGTTTATCTAACGCATTATGGCGACCAATATCGGTGCGGGAGATGAGCATTTGTTCTGGGGTTGCAAGGGCGGCGTTATGGACGCCTCCTGTTTGCTGAAAAATGACGCTTTGCTCCTGAAGGGCTTCCATCAAGCGAAAGCATTGTTCAGGCGTAATCGTCGTCCGGCTCGTGGACGTCTTAGCCGTTTTTGCGTCATTGTGAAAATAAAAGGATTGTCGGCTCTTTCCACAGCAAGAACCGATCATTCGTTTGGAGTAAAATTGCCATTCGGTTGGCAGCTCTTTCGTGAGAGAAACATAGGCAAACCCACGCGATTCATCGATGGAAAGGGAGGCGACATCTTGTTTGTAAAATCGAATGAGTCCCTCTGAGCCTAAAAACCCAATCACCATTTCTTCTAGATCGGCCTGCGTACAGACCATCGTCGCAAACTCACGATCATTTACATAGATCGTCAGCGGGTATTCACGTGCCACCTGATCCTCTCGATGTACAACGTTTTGATCGGTAATTGAAATAATTTTTCGCGTTGCTTGCATAGGGTTTGTCAACTTTCCTCACCTTCCTCCACAGGTGAAATTAGCTTACATTTAATCATAGATTGAGAAAATTCACAAGTCTACTTCCAAGAGTAAATAAAAAAAGCTGGACGGGACATCGGTTTTTCCTTCCTCTGTTCATCTGGTACGTGAGTAACCCTATTCATCAACTAAAAAAGCTCTTGTCAATGTATCCGTTTTCATGATAGAATCAAAACGGATTTATTCACAATTTTGCAACATTTTGCTCGAGAAGGATGGACACGGGATAGCGAACCTGTCGCCGGTTATCCTTTCAGCAAATGGACATCAAACGCTCCGTTTGGTTCAGCAGCAGCGTACCTGTTTGTTGGCTAAACCGTCGTCTTCTTCGCACGTTATGTGCATTTGAAGCTCGGCGGTTTTTTGTTTTAATTGTAACCGAAAAAATGATGTTGGGGAGTGAATAATCGATGAAAACGACAAAAAACCGTTGGCTCATTGCGCTTGCGGCAGTTGGAATCCACATTTCGATCGGCTCGGTCTATGCTTGGAGCGTCTTTACGAATCCATTGATTGAGCAATTCGGTTGGGGTTTGGGGGAAGTGTCCTTAACATTTAGTATCGCCATTGCGTTCCTCGGCGTTTCCGCAGCGTTTATGGGGCACTTCGTCGAAAAACATGGACCGCGAAAATCAGGGATGGTGGCTGCCTCGTTTTTCGGACTCGGCACCTTAGGCGCAGGGCTCGCCGTTTCTCTTGAATCTCTTTGGCTGCTCTATTTTTCCTATGGGGTCCTTGGCGGATTTGGACTCGGTGTTGGCTACATAACCCCTGTCTCTACCCTCGTCAAATGGTTTCCCGACCGGCGCGGCTTAGCGACAGGACTGGCGATCATGGGCTTTGGCTTCGCCTCCCTCGTGTTTAGCCCGATCATGAATGCGTTCATTACATCTGTTGGTATTGCTGCAACCTTTTTTATCCTTGGTGGCCTTTACATGATCATTATGTTTACCGCTGCTCTATACTTAGAGCCACCCCCTCAAGGCTGGGTACCTGCTGGTTTTAAAGAAGCAAAAACGGAAAATGGTCGTTTGCAAAAGCAGGATCTCTCACAACTAACGGCCAATGAAGCGGTAAAGACGAAACGGTTCTGGTTCCTATGGACGATGCTTTTCATTAACGTCACATGTGGGATCGCGATTTTAGCCGTTGCCTCGCCAATGGCTCAAGAGATTACGGGCATGACAGCAGCAACAGCGGCAACAATGGTTGGACTTATGGGGCTTTTTAATGGACTGGGACGAATCGGCTGGGCGTCCATTTCTGATTACATTGGGCGACCGAACGTATACACTGCCTTTTTCCTTATTCAAATTGTCGCCTTCGTGATGCTCCCTTCGATCACGCACGTGCTATTGTTTCAAGTGGTGCTCTTTTTCATCATGACTTGTTACGGCGGTGGGTTTGCGTCGATTCCTGCTTACATTGGGGATCTGTTTGGTACGAAGCAGCTCGGTGCGATTCATGGCTACATTTTGACAGCTTGGGCATTAGCGGGACTCGTTGGACCTATGATTGCTTCGTATATTCGCGAGACGACGAATAGCTATGCAGGCACCCTTTACATTTTTACCGGCATGTTTATAGTCGCCCTTGCCGTTTCCCTTTTTATTCGTGTGGACATTCGTCAGTTGCGCGCACAAAGCAACAAACAGGGACTCGTGAGCTGATTGACAGAAAATGAAGGCGCAAGCTATGATGAAGGAGAAGAATACTAGAGGAAACGATTGGGTCATAAAGGGCTGAAAAACATGAATAAATACGAAGCTGAATTTAGTAATCTCGTACGTGCTTTCCGAAAAAAGCATATGGGCAAAGGCCCAAGTAAGATTAACACTACCTTTTGTAAGAACTGGGCAATCTGTGAAATGGAAGGCAACCTCTCACCTGTAGAAAAATTTATTGCCAGCGCCGATGAAGGAAAACAAATGCTAAGAGCCGCTCGAACCGAGATGGTGAAAGAAATGTATCGAAAAAACCGCCCAGTGGAAATGGAAAGCTTCCTCGGCACCGAGCTTGTCGATCTTTTTGTTGACATTGATATTGAACGAGATTTCGGCATGTCTGTGTTTGTGTTTGCTGATAACATTGAAGAAAAATTTTCGAAAAAGCGTTGAGCCTGCGTCAATAGCGCTCCTGTTTGCGTCAGGATCGACCGCTTAACAGCTTAACTGGATTTTTGTTGTTGGTACTTGATAGCGCTCCTGTCAAAGGCTAACCGCTGCATATTCGACTTGAAGCTTCCTTCAGCGAATACCAGCGGTTTTTTTTCACTGTCGAACACTTGCTTCACTTACGGTCGTAACCTTTACGAGCCATAAGAAAGGATGATCATGAATGGGAAAGACGAAACATGCTGGCCCGATGAAACTAGATAAAAAATGGGACCCGTCATTATGGGCGGGGAAAGTGCCCCTCGGCTTAGGAAAAGTGAAACCAAAACATATTCGCGATACGTTAAAAGTCGCACTCGAAAATCGCGACAATCTTGGCTATGCCTACCGTATTTTAACACAGGGGGTCTGCGACGGCTGCGCCCTTGGCGTTTCCGGCTTGCAAGACCAAACGCTCGCGGGACCACACCTTTGCACCACACGGTTAAATGTATTACGGTTGAACACCATGCCGGCCATCGATCCGAAATGGTTGGACGATGTGGAAGAGCTTAGGAAGCTTGATAGTACGGAGCTACGCAAGCTCGGCCGGATTCCGTATCCACTGTCGCGAAAGCCGGGAGAAAAAAGATTTACCCGCATTAGCTGGGACGATGCCTTGAACCGTATCGCCGCAAAAATAAAAGCGATTGACCCAAAACAGCTTGCTTTCTACTTAACGGCAAGAGGAATTACAAATGAAGTGTATTACACAGCGGCCAAGGTGGCTCGTTTTCTAGGAACGAACAACATCGATAATGCGTCGAGAATTTGTCATTCTCCAAGTAAAACGGCGTTAAAACGTTCTCTCGGTATCGGTGCGTCAAGCTGTAATTATCAAGATTGGATCGGTACCGACGTCCTCGTCTTTTGGGGCTCTGTTGCCGCCAATAACCAGCCAGTATCAACAAAATATATGTATGCCGCGAAAAAGGCAGGGACGAAGATCATTATGATTAACCCGTACCGTGAGCCGGCGATGGAAAACTATTGGATCCCTTCGATTCCTGAAAGCGCCCTGTTCGGCACACAAATAGTTGATGATGTATTTCAAGTAAACATTGGCGGCGATATTGCGTTCATGAACGGGGTGATGAAGCATTGGTTTGAAATGGAGAAAGAGCAGCCAGGATCTGCGATCGACCACGCGTTTATTGCGAACCATACGAACGGCTTTGCAGAGCTTAAGGAGCATGTGGAGCAATTAAACTGGAACGACATCGTGAAGTCTGCCGGGCTTTCGAAAGAACGAATCCTCGAGTTCGCCAAGCTTTTAGCCAACTCACGATCGGGCGTGTTTATTTGGAGCATGGGACTTACCCAGCACCGATTTGCGACCGATAACATTTCCCAAGTCGCCAATTTAGCTCTTTTGCAAGGGTTTATCGGGCGAAAGCATTGCGGTGTGATGCCGATTCGCGGCCATAGTGGTGTGCAAGGCTCAGGAGAAATGGGCGCTGATCCATTTGTCTTGCCTGGCGGTGATTTTGAACCAGAACATAAAAAGCGGATCGAAGCGATCTGGGGATTCCACATTCCAGATTGGCAAGGGGACACGGTCGGGCAAATGTTAGAGAATGTCTTGCTTCCAGACGATCATGAACGAAAGGTGCGACTTTTTTATACGAGTGGTGGTAACTTCCTTGAAACGATGCCGGACCCAGCGTTTATCCAACGCGTGTTGGAAAACGTCGAGCTTCGCGTCCATCAAGACATCATTTTCAACACGTCCACTCTCGTAGATGCAAAAGAAGAAGTGATCGTTCTTCCAGCGATGACGCGCTATGAACAGCCAGGTGGAGGAACGTCGACGAGCACGGAGCGAATGGTCTACTTCAGTCCGGAAATTAAAGGCCCGCGAATCGAAGAAGCACGGGCAGAATGGGACATTTACGTCGAGCTCGCCAAACGAGTCGATCCAGAACGGGCCCATTTAATCGATTTTCAAACTGCCCAACAAATCCGTGATGAAATTGCCGTAGCTAATCCGAATTATGACGGAATCCAACACCTGAAAAATCGCGGAGATGTCTTTCAATGGGGAGGTGCATGGCTTTGTGAAGGGGGTGTTTGCCCAACACCTGATGGACGTGGAAACTTACTCCCTATCGACCTACCAGAGTTCCGCCGCACCGAGGGTCACTTTTACGTGACAAGTCGGCGAGGCAAACAGTTTAACTCGATGGTGTACAGTGAAACGGACCCATTTAACGGAGCCGATCGTTATGACGTGATCATGAACGAAACGGACGGGAAGAAATTAAATATTCGTAACGGTGAATCGATTGTCGTCTACAACCAATATGGTACGTTCCAAGGACGCGCCTGCTTTGGCGACACCCAGACAGGGAACATTGCGGTTTATTGGCCTGAAGGAAACATGCTTCTTCCGAAAGGTGTTTACGAAACGCATGCGAAAATCCCTGAGTACAATACGACGGTGATCGTTGAAAAAGCCGAGAGCTTCCATGCGCAAAAAGACAGACGCTACCTCGAAAAACGGGTCGAGGAGCTGGAGCTTGAAGCGAACTGAGAAAAACCGCCTCGATTTGAGGCGGTTTTCGTTATTTGTTCCATGACGCAACCGTCACGACCGCTAAGCCGTCAAGGACGAGCTCATGGGTAACCACCCATGCTCCGTGTTTCTTAAAGAAATGCGTAAGCTGTTCAGCCGTATAACGATGACGACGTGTCGAGACATTGGACCATTGCAATAGCGTTTTTTCTTCAAAGCCTGTAATCCCGCTCTTCTTGCAGTAAGCTTTTGCAGCGGCATGATTCATCTTGTTAGTCGGGTTTAGCATTCCGATCACACCTGCCCCATTTAGCACCCGAATCATTTCCTTCATCCCTCGCTCGGGCTCTGGCAGAAGGAACATGACACAAGTAGATAGGCAAACGTCAAACGATTCATCGGCAAACGGCAGATCATACGCGTCCCCTTGGACGACCGTCAACCTTCCGCATTGCTTGTGTTCATGCAATCGCTCTTCTGTCGCCAATACCATTTGTTTTGACAAATCCACTCCTGCTAAGTGGGCTGCCTCATGTACTCCTCTTGCCAACAAGCGCCCCGTTCCGCACCCTACATCTAATACGGCACGATTCGCCCAGGATCCCGTCCCTTTTTTTAACCGATCGTGGACTGGACGAAGCCAGCTCGCCTGCGCCATCCCGTCAAAAAAAGAGACGAGTGGATCAAACTCTTCACCCGTCATTTTTCGCATTCCATTGCCTCCCCTCTCCTTCCTTTTTAGCATACTAAGGTAGAAGGCAAATGACAATTATTCGTTCATCCAACTTTGCGAGCTAGGATTTTCACGCCATTTCTGTAATTTTTGTAATTCTTCTTCTGAGATGTCACCACGTCTGATCGCAACATCTAGCAAAGTCGGATAGTCCGTTAATACGTAGGAGGGAAGATTAGCTGCCTCTAGCTGATCCTGCCCTTTCTCTAGCCCGTATGTAAAAATCGCCACAACTCCAAGAACGTCAGCACCAGCTTCTCTTAACGCATCGGCTGCTTGAATGACACTTCCTCCAGTCGAGATAAGGTCTTCAATAATGACGACACGATCCTTGGAAGAGAGCTTCCCTTCGATTTGATTTTGCTTGCCATGACCTTTTGACTTGCTACGAACATAAACCATTGGTGCTTGCAGTCGATCACTTACCCACGCAGCGTGGGGAATTCCCGCTGTCGCAGTTCCTGCAACAACGGTCACCTCTGGAAAATGTGAGCGAATCAACTGCTCAAATCCTTCCGCAATCGACTGGCGAATGTGCGGATAGCCCATCGTTAGACGATTGTCGCAATAAATCGGCGACTTGATCCCAGAACTCCACGTAAAGGGGTCGTTCGGGCGTAACGTAACCGCCTCAATGTCTAACAAATGTTGTGCGATTGTCTCTTTCATCCTTAACCCTCCCATTGCTTGCGTATGATTTCATAGGCGGCAGCAGGATCTGGAGCCGCCGTGATGCTGCGACCGACAACGATAGCCCAGCTCCCTAATGTCCGCGCTTCTTCCGGGGTAACAATTCGCGTTTGATCCCCTTTGTCATCCTCTTTTAAACGAATCCCTGGTGTGACGGTCAAAAAAGACGGACCGCAATGCTCGTGAATAATAGGAACCTCTTGGGCGGACGAGACAACCCCATCCAGTCCGGCCTCCTTTGCAAGCCGAGCATAATGAGACACTGCCCCGTTCATGTTGGACTGAATGAGCAGCTCTTTTTGTAGCATAGCCTCATTTGTACTTGTAAGCTGTGTCACACCGATGAGCTTCGGACGGTTACGGCCGTCCACTGTCCCAGCTTCCAGTCCTTCCCGTGCCGCAGCCATCATGTTTGTTCCTCCTGCTACGTGAACGTTCACGATGTCAACTCCGAGTGTGGCTAGTTGTCGCATCGCTCGCTTTACCGTGTTCGGAATGTCGTGTAGCTTTAAATCGAGAAACACTTGATGTCCTTCATCCTTTAGTTGCTCAATCACAGCTGGGCCTTCACTGTAAAATAACTCCATCCCTACTTTTACGAACAGAGGTTTTGGAAGTGTCTTGAGCAGTTCCTGCATGTTCTCCCGGTTTTCTACATCTAGGGCAATGATCAATGGTCGTATCATGACTGCTTCCAGCTCCCTCCGACAATATCGGCAATCCGTTCAATGCCAAGCTCATCCATTCGCTTTGGCAGCTCGTCAATGATCGTTGGACAAACGTAAGGATCGGTAAAGTTGGCAGTACCGACCGCTACCGCATCTGCTCCTGCTAGCATAAATTCCAGCACATCATCAGCCGATTGAATCCCGCCCATCCCAATGATCGGAATCGAAACGGCTTGGCTCACCTGATAAATCATGCGAATCGCCACAGGCTTTATTGCAGGTCCAGACAGCCCACCTGTTCCGTTTGCTAAAATTGGCGTCCGCCGTTTTAAATCAAGGCGCATTCCAAGGAGTGTGTTGATCATCGACAATCCGTCGGCTCCAGCTCGCTCCACTGCATGCGCCATTTCCACAATGTCGCTCAGATTTGGCGAAAGCTTCACATAGACGGGCACAGTAGAGACGCGCTTCACTTCTTGCGTTAGCTGTGCCGCCACATCTGGCACGGTTCCAAAGGCAATCCCGCCCTCTTTTACGTTCGGGCAAGAAATGTTTAGTTCAAGCGCATGGACATTGTCCACACGGGAAATGGCTTCAGCCACTTCGACATAATCGTTCACGGTTGAACCTGCAATGTTGGCCACAATCGGTACATCCACGTCCGCAAGCCGAGCCAACTCGTTATCAATGACGTTATTGAGGCCTGGGTTTTGCAAGCCGATCGCATTTAGCATGCCCGAATGGGTCTCTGCTACGCGAGGCGTTGGGTTTCCGAAACGTGGCTCCACGGTGGTCGCTTTAATGGCGATCGCGCCTAAAAGATTCAGGTCGTAAAAGCCAGCAAATTCTTTACCAAAGCCGAAGCAACCAGAAGCTGGCATAATCGGATTTTTCATAGAGAGACCTGGTAATTCTACTGCTAACCGACTCATAGCACGACCTCCCCTACTGGAAATACTGGGCCATCGGTGCAGATTTTTCGATACGCCGTTCCTGCCTCATCTCCTGTCACATGACAGACACAGGCAAAACATGCACCAATCCCGCAGCCCATCCGTTCTTCCATCGAAATAAAGGCACGTTCACCAATAAAACGTTCACTCACGGCTTTTAACATAGGAGTTGGCCCACAAGAATAGACGACATTATACGAAAGGGCTTCTTGATCCAGCACATGGGTGACAAACCCTTTCGTCCCCGCTGTACCGTCCACGGTCGCTACATATGTTGTCCCGAGTTGAGAGAACTGCTCATAGTAAAAGCTGTCCTTTGCGGATTGAAAGCCAAGCACATTAATGACGTGGCAGCCTTTCGCTTTCAGGCGCTTCGCCAAATAGTAAAGAGGAGGGACTCCGATTCCGCCACCGATGAGCAGAGCCGTTTCCCCTGAAGCTATTGCCTCCAATGGGAACCCTTGACCGAGCGGTCCGAGAATGTCGACCGTCTCCCCCCGCGCTTTTTGCGCCAGCCGCTTCGTGCCTTGCCCTTCTGCTCGGTAAAGCAGCGTTAATTCGTTCGTCTGCTCGTCTACGTGGCAGATGCTGAGCGGGCGCCGTAGTAACAGCTCTGAGCCATCATCCACCTTCACATGGACGAACTGCCCAGGTGAGGTCATCTCTTTTACGCGCTCACCTGTTACTTTCATTTCATAGATGCCATCAGCGATTCGCTGATGGCTCGTAATTGTCATCCGTTCTGTCTGTCTCATCGGTCCTCCCCTTTCTCTATTGCATGACCGGCATGCTTTCAGCAGAAAACGTAATGGATTCTAGGACGCGGAGAAGCGCCTCGGCTGTGTCTAGTGATGTGAGACATACGACCCCGTTTTCGACCGATTCACGGCGAATTCGAAACCCGTCACGGGCTGGTTGCTTTCCTCTCGTTAACGTGTTGATGACAAATTGAGCGTCACCTGCACGGATCACGTCTAGCAAATGGGGCTTTTCGTCGCTAATCTTGTTGACCGTCGTCACTGGAATGCCCTCCGCTTGCAGAATATGGGCTGTTCCTTCCGTTGCGAGAATCGAGAAGCCGATTTGATAAAAGCGTTTTGCGAGACTGATCGCTTCCTGCTTGTCTTTATCGGCGATCGTAAACAACACCGAACCGTGGGTCGGAATGCTCATTCCTGAGGCAATTAACCCTTTGTACAATGCTTTTTCTAACGTTTTGTCTCGGCCCATTACTTCACCTGTTGACTTCATTTCTGGTCCTAGCGTGATGTCCACCCGGCGCAATTTTGCGAACGAAAAGACGGGTACTTTTACAGAGACTTCTTTTGCCTCTGGATGGTAGCCTGTTTCATAGCCGAGCTGCGGCAATGTTTTCCCAAGCATCACCTTCGTCGCCACATTCGCCATCGGAACACCTGTCACCTTGCTTAAAAACGGTACCGTTCGGCTTGACCGTGGGTTTACTTCAAGGACGTACACATCGTCTTTATGCCAGACGAACTGAATGTTCAGCAACCCGACAATCCGCAACCCTCTAGCAAGCTCGATCGTCCGTTCGATCAGCTTTTGTTTCAGCGATTCAGGAACGGTTTGCGGCGGATAGACAGCAATCGAGTCTCCCGAGTGAACCCCTGCCCGCTCAATGTGCTCCATAATGCCTGGAATATAGACGTTTTCTCCATCGGATATTGCGTCAACCTCTAGCTCTTTACCTGTCAAATAGCGGTCGATGAGCACGGGATGTTTCGGATTCACTTTGACCGCATGGGCCATATAGTTTAACAGTTCTTCTTCTTTATAAACGATTTCCATTGCCCGGCCGCCGAGTACATACGACGGTCTGACGAGAACTGGGTAGCCGATACGTTCAGCAATTTGGCGAGCTTCCTCAATCGAAGTTGCCGTATCGCCTAATGGTTGTGGGATGTTCAATTCAACCAATGTCTGTTCAAACTTATCCCGATCCTCGGCACGATCCATGTCTTCAAGAGCCGTTCCGATAATTTTCACGCCGCGTGCCGCTAGCCCGGACGCCAAATTAATCGCTGTCTGTCCCCCGAACTGGACGATCACCCCTTCTGGCTGCTCCAAATTAACAATGTGCATCACATCTTCGACGGTGAGCGGTTCAAAATAAAGTTTGTCGGACGTGCTAAAGTCTGTTGATACGGTCTCAGGGTTATTGTTCACAATAATCGCTTCGTACCCTGCTTCTTTAATCGCCCATACCGTATGAACCGTTGCATAATCAAATTCGATTCCTTGTCCGATTCGGATCGGGCCAGAGCCTAACACGAGAATGCTTTTTTTATCGGTTCGTTCCGATTCGTTTTCTTCTTCGTACGTTCCGTAAAAATACGGTGTCGCCGACGCAAACTCTGCTGCACACGTATCGACCATTTTATAGACTGGTGAGAGGCCATGGTTCATCCGGAGCTCATACACTTCCTGTTCGGATGTTCCCCATAGATCGGCGATGATCATATCGGAGAACCCACGCTCTTTTGCTTCTTTTAGTAGCTCTAAATCGCCTACGTTTTCCTTTAGTTGTTTTTCGAGCTGGATGATTCTTGCAAACGAACGGAGGAAGAAGCGATCAATTTTTGTTAACGCCCAAAGCTCTTCGATCGTATACCCTCTACGGATCGCCTCTCCTAAGGCAAACAATCGCTCGTCATCAGGCTTTGTCAGCTTTTTCTCGAGGCTTTCTTTATCAAGGTCATTTACATCTGGTTGATCTAAGTGATAGACCCCGGCTTCTAATGAACGAACCGCTTTTAACAGAGATTCCTCCAAGTTCCGTCCAATCGCCATTACTTCCCCAGTCGCCTTCATCTGTGTACCGAGGGAACGGTTGGCTGCTTCGAATTTATCAAAAGGCCAGCGTGGAATTTTGCTCACGACATAGTCAAGAGCAGGCTCGAAACTAGCATACGTCGTTTGGGTAATCGGATTGAGCAATTCATCCAATGTATAACCAACGGCAATTTTTGCGGCAATTTTTGCAATCGGATAACCGGTCGCTTTCGACGCGAGGGCAGATGAACGGCTCACCCGTGGATTCACTTCAATGATGTAATATTGGAAGCTATCCGGATCAAGGGCAAACTGAACGTTACACCCTCCTTCAATTCCTAGAGCGCGAATAATCTTTAACGACGAGTTTCGTAGCATTTGGTATTCACGATCGGATAACGTTTGCGACGGGGCCACAACGATTGAATCCCCTGTATGAACGCCGACAGGATCGATGTTTTCCATGTTACAGACGACGATCGCATGATCTTTTCCATCCCGCATGACTTCATATTCAATTTCTTTAAAGCCCGCGATGCTTTTTTCCACTAGACATTGGGTCACAGGGCTATACTTCAAACCGCTCGTTACGATTTCAACAAGGTCTTCTTCATTGTATACGAGACCCCCGCCAGTACCGCCGAGCGTATACGCAGGGCGAACGATGATCGGGTAGCCGACACGCTCGACGAACGTGTACGCTTCCTCCAACGTATGAATGATCTCACTATCTGGCACAGGTTCATTTAATTCTTTCATCAATGCTCGAAACAGGTCACGGTCTTCCGCCTGTTGAATCGAATCTAATTTCGTCCCGAGAAGTTCGACATTGTACTCTTTTAAAATGCCCGCTTGGTCTAATTCAACCGCCATGTTTAACCCTGTTTGGCCACCGAGTGTCGGCAAGATGCCATCCGGTCGCTCCATGCGAATAATTCGGCTCACAAATTCTAGCGTTAACGGCTCAATGTAGACACGGTCAGCCATTGTCGTATCGGTCATGATCGTGGCAGGATTGGAATTGACGAGAATCACTTCATAGCCTTCTTCCTTTAATGCTTGACACGCTTGCGTTCCTGCGTAATCAAACTCCGCCGCTTGTCCGATGACAATTGGTCCTGAACCGATGACGAGAATTTTTTTAATATCTTCGCGTTTCCCCATGTTCTCTCACTCTCCCAATTTTATCTGTTATACCGTGAGCGCCCGATGCTTGTTTGATTCCATCAGCTTAATAAAACGATCGAATAGCACGTTTGAATCTTCCGGTCCTGGTGATGCCTCCGGGTGGTACTGAACGCTGAACGCTGGATGTACTTTGTGTGCCAATCCTTCAATTGTTCCGTCATTCACTGCTTCATGGGTAACGATTAAATCCGTATTCACAAGTGAACCTTCCGTTACCGTATAGCCATGATTTTGTGCCGTAATTTCGATCAATCCCGTACTCCGTTCACGCACAGGGTGGTTCGAGCCGCGATGCCCGAAGCGAAGCTTTTCTGTTTTTGCTCCGCAAGCAAGTGCGAACAGTTGATGACCGAGGCAAATACCAAACAACGGAACTTTTCCTAATAGGTTGCGGATCATTTCTACTCCCTCAGATACGTCCTCTGGGTTTCCTGGTCCGTTGCTTAACAGGACGCCGTCAGGCCCTAAGCGGAGCACCTCTTCTGCTGATGTGTGGTAAGGCACAACAAACACTTCACAATTGCGGCGGATGAGCTCCTGTAAAATGTTATGCTTCATTCCATAATCAACGAGGACAACGCGCTTACCAGGGCCTGGTACGTGGTATGGATCTCTCGTTGAGACGCGCGACACTTGATCGGTCGGTGTTGGTGTTGCTTTCAACTCCTGAACGATTTGCTCTACGTCTACATCAAGTGGGCAGAGCTGGCCTTTTAACGTACCGTGCATCCGAATCAAGCGGGTGAGCTTTCGAGTGTCGATCCCAGATAGTCCAGGAATTTGCTTCGCTTTTAACAGGGAGTCTAATGATTCTTCACTTCTCCAGTTGCTCGGAATGTCACATGCTTCTTTGACGATTAACCCGTGTATCGCTGGATTCATCGATTCAAAGTCGTCGCGGTTAATTCCATAATTTCCGATCAATGGGTAAGTTAATGTCACAATTTGTCCGCAGTAGGATGGATCAGAGAGCATCTCTTGGTAGCCTGTCATTCCCGTGTTAAATACCACTTCTCCTGACATTTCTCGATCGCTACCAAACCCTTTTCCTACAAACACACTGCCATCTTCTAAAATGAGTTGTCTTTTCATCTCGCCACCTCTTTCTCTTCCCAAACAAGCTTGCCACCTACAAGTGTTGCTACCGGCCACCCTTGGCATGTCCACCCAGCAAACGGTGTGTTGCGGCCTTTTGAAGCAAAATGTGCTGGATCGATCGCTCGTTCCACTTCTAGGTCAATGATCGTCACATCTGCTGGTGCCCCCTCTTCCAACCGGCCATACGGTAGCTGGAATGTTTCCGCTGGATCAATCGTCAACCAATCAACAAGTTGCTTTAGCGTAAAGGTCCCTTTTTTGACAAAATGAGTGTACAGAAGGGGGAACGCCGTCTCTAATCCGACAATACCGAACGGTGCGCGCTCCATTCCTTGCCCTTTTTCCTCTTCTGTATGCGGAGCATGGTCTGTCGCAATAAAGTCGATTGTTCCATCTAGCAATCCTTCAATTAACGCCTCTCGATCTTCTTTCCCACGGAGCGGCGGATTCATTTTATAGTGGGCATCCAAACCTGGAATGTCTTCATCGCACAATAATAAATGATGTGGTGTCACTTCCGCCGTTACACGAATGCCTGCACGCTTAGCATCTCGGACAACCCGAACCGATTCCTTTGTACTAATGTGACAGACGTGGTAGTGAACACCTGCCGCTTCGGCTAAAAGCACATCGCGAGCAATGTGAACGGACTCACAAACCGATGGAATCCCTGCAATCCCATGCTTTTTTGAAAATACTCCTTCGTGGACTGAACCGTTTTGGATCAACGTATTTTCTTCACAGTGGGCAACGATGGCCATCTCGAGCTTTGCCGCCTCTTTCATCGCTTCAAGCATCATCGCTGCCGATTGTACGCCTACACCATCATCGGTAAAGGCAAAGGCGCCTGCTTCCTTTAACTTGGCAAAGTCGGTTAGCTCCCGGCCAAGCTGTCTCGTCGTGATGGCTGCGTATGGTAAAACGCGGACAACCCCTGTCTCATCAATTCTACCTGTCAGCCAGCTCATTTGCTCAGCGCTGTCTGGAACCGGACGAGTATTTGGCATGGCCGCAACAGTAGTAAAGCCTCCTTTCGCTGCCGCCTTTGTTCCTGTTTCAATCGTCTCCTTCGCTTCACCACCTGGCTCCCGTAAATGAACATGTAAATCCACAAGTCCAGGGGTCACTAGCTTTCCATTCGCTTCGATTACATGGGCGTCCGTTTCTTCAAGATTTAAGCCAATGGCGGAAATCACGCCATCGTTCAACAATACATCCTGTGTTTTAACCGTTCCTTCCTTTGTGACGATGCTGCCATTTTTAATCAACGTTTTCATGTTCTCTCTCCCCTTATTATTCATCTGTCAATGCTCGCTTTAACACGGCCATTCGGATGGCGACCCCGTTTTTCATCTGTTTAAAGATTCGTGAGCGTGGGCATTCCACAAGCTCGCTCGCAATCTCCACATTACGATTCACAGGCGCTGGGTGCATGACAATGCTTTTTGGCTTCATCCGCGCTTCCCGTTTGACCGTTAAGCCAAATTGCTCATGGTACGATGCTTGGGTGAATGAAACGGTCCCATCATGCCGTTCGTGCTGAACGCGCAAGAGCATGATGACGTCCGCTAGTTCGACCGCTTCATCCATCGTCACATAAGGGTAAACCCCCTCATAGCCTTCCATCCATTCCCGCGGACCTGAAATGTAAACGCGGGCACCGAGACGAGTTAAGGTTTCGGCATTCGAGCGAGCTACTCGGCTATGGCGAAGGTCTCCACTAATAACAATGATAAGGTTAGAAAATCTATCAAATTCCTGTTGAATTGTCCACAAATCGAGCAAGGATTGGGTCGGGTGATGGCCACAACCATCGCCAGCATTAATGATCGGGATGTTAATACGATCTTGCAATTCTTCGAAATATCGGTCCTGGCGATGGCGAATGACGAGGGCGTTTACACCGATAGACTCAAGTGTTTTCGCCGTATCGTACAGCGTTTCCCCTTTCTGCACGCTGGATCGTTCCCCATCCACATTGACGACATGGAGCCCAAGTCGTTGCTCGGCTACTTCAAAGCTCACTCTCGTCCGCGTGCTCGGCTCGAAGAACAAATTGGCGACAAAGAGCTTTTCCGCTGGCGACCAAAGGACACCATTTTCAAACTGCTGGGCATCGTGCAAAATGTGCTCAATTTCCTCAAGCGATAAATGGGACATAGTAAGCAAGTCGTGTTTCGTATCATGATCCTGTAAGAACGGTACCGCCATTTTCCATCACCTCAGATTATAAAATGAGAACCTTGCCTTACCGCCAAGTCATCATGGCAGAATCGATTGGTTCTCTTATCTTTTTTTCTCTTAAGAGTGTAAAAAACACGCCCGATCGAGCAGCTTCGGGCGTGCAGAGGTAGAGAAAGGCCTCGCTTTACTGATTGCCTCTCTCAAACAAGTCACGCCTTTGAAGGCTCTCTGTCCTTCATTAAAGGTCGATCCTTTCAGTTGTTATGCAGCTTGTTCTTTTTTTCTCACCGTCTTTTCATTTTCAAACATGCTCTTCGTTCCGTAGCTTACTTCCTTGTTCGGTAACACTAAGTGAAGAACAATCCCGATGATCGTCGCTAACGCCATTCCTGGAATTTGGACATTTTCGTTTATCGGAACGAACGCACCGCCAATTCCGATGACGAGTATGACCGAGGAAATGATCAAGTTTCGTTTTTCTCCGAGCTGAATCTCGTTGTCAATCAACATCCGCAGTCCAGAGGAAGCGATGACCCCGAATAAGAGGATCGACACCCCTCCCATAACGGCTTGTGGAATCGTGGAAATGAGAGCTGAAATTTTGCCGCTAAATCCGAACATAATCGCGAGCAAAGCCGCACCTCCGATCACGAATACGCTAAACACACGAGTGATGGCGATGACGCCGATGTTTTCCCCGTACGTCGTGTTCGGTGGTCCTCCAAGAAAGGAAGCGATCATTGTCGCAACCCCATCCCCTGCAAGGGAGCGATGCAATCCTGGCTTCTCTAAAAAGTTTTTCCCAGCAACTTTACTTAACACCATTTGATCCCCGATATGCTCCGCTAAGGTTACGGCGGCAATCGGCACCATAATCGCAAGCACGGTCCATTCAACCGTCGGTGTATAGGTGACGAATGGCACGATAAAGTCTGGAGCCACTAACCATTTCGCCTCATACACCGCTTGAAAGTCAATCAAGCCAACGAATAACGCGGTAACATAGCCACCTGCGATTCCAAACATCATTGGAACAAGTCCGAAAAATCCTTTAAAGAAAACAGCTGCAACGATTGTGATCAGCAATGTAATCATCGCCACTAGCATAAACGTACCGTTAAACACTTTTACCTCTTGTTCGATCGTCTCCATCATCGCCATATCGATCGCAACGCCAGCTAAGCCGAGACCAATCACCATAATGACTGGTCCAACGACGATCGGCGGCAAGACCGTCATCAGCCATTTTCTTCCTACGACTTTGATCAGTAGGGCGGCTACTCCGTATACGAGACCGACGAAAAAGCTCCCGACCATCGCCGCCTCCGGTCCGCCAAACGCTGTCACTGCAATGATCGGAGTGATAAAAGCAAACGATGATCCAAGATACGCCGGCACCTGTCCTTTCGTAATTAGCAAGTAGGCAAGGGTTCCGAGCCCACTTGAAATTAAGGCCACTGCTGGACTTAAGTCGACCAATAGTGGTACGAGAATGGTCGCACCAAACATGGCGCATAGGTGTTGTAAGCTTAAGATTAGCCATTTATGTGGTTGGGGAACTTCACGAATGCCGATATCTCTTTGTTGTTTTGCCATTGTTTTCTCCTCCTTGGTTATGCAAACAAAAAACCTCCTTGCCCATGACAAAGAGGTTACACTACTCCTGTAAAAAAGCACACAGGTGCCCAAGAAAGAGTGTACCTCTTAACAGCCTCACGGGACTGATTTAAAGAGGTGGTTATGAGGTTTTTTGTTCAATCGTTACTTCATCAATGCCATCCACTTCAGAAAGCTTGGCGACAATTTGTTCTTGCTTAGACGTCGGAACGTTTTTGCCAACGTAATCTGGGCGAATCGGCAATTCCCGATGCCCGCGGTCGATTAACACCGCCAATTGAATTTGTTCTGGCCGGCCTAAATCCATTAACGCATCTAAGGCTGCTCGCACCGTTCGACCGGTATATAATACATCGTCGATCAGGATGACTTTTTTTCCCGTAACATCGACAGGAACATCCGTCCCTTGCAAAATCGGCTCCTCCGTCGTTGACTTCACCGTTAAATCATCGCGATAAAGGGTAATGTCTACTTCACCGACTGGGAGCTTGATGCCTTCGATCGTTTCAATTCGTTCTTGGAGGCGGTTCGCTAAATAGATCCCCCTCGTTTTAATTCCGACAAGAAGGCAATCGCTCACACCTTTATTGCGTTCGATGATTTCGTGGGCGATCCGCGTTGTTGCTCGCCGAATCGCTTGCTCATCTAAAATTAACCGCGACACTGTGACACCTCCAAGTCGTTTTCGTTCCGTTTGAATGTTAGATGCTCTTTAAAGTATAAAAACCCTTCTGTCCAAAGGGCAGAAGGGTATACGTTACCTAAAGTCATGAAAACGACGAGCGGCGTTTTCGTGATTCCTTCTTAGCCTCACTGGACTAACATTAAAGGAGCTTATTCAATTCTCGCTTGGTGCAATTATGACAAAATACGACGACCGTGTCAACGGTTATTTTGCAATTGCCTGATGAGTTTTTTCATCTCTTCTGGCATTTCTACTTTAAAGCGCATAAATTCACCGGTACGAGGATGCTCAAACCCTAATTTTTGTGCATGAAGCGCTTGTCCATCAATTGATAATGTTTTTTTCGGTCCATATTTTGGATCACCTGCAAGGGGAAAGCCAATGTATTTAAAATGGACCCTAATTTGGTGGGTTCTCCCTGTTTCCAGTTGACATTCAACAAAGGTAAAATCACCAAATCGCTCAAGGACGGTAAAATGGGTTACTGCATCGCGGCTGTTTTCTTCTGTCACTGTCATGCTTTGTCGATCTACCTTATCCCGGCCGATTGGCGCATCAATCGTCCCATGATCATGGGGAATGTTGCCGTGAACGATTGCTTGGTACACCCGTTCGGTCGTTTTTGCTTTTAATTGGTTCACTAACGATTCATGGGCTCTGTCATTTTTTGCGATCATTAACAGCCCTGATGTATCTTTATCGATCCGGTGTACAATCCCTGGACGAACCACGCCATTGATCGACGAAAGATCGTTACAATGATACATGAGGGCATTGACAAGCGTTCCTGTCGTGTGTCCAGGTGCCGGATGAACGACCATCCCTCGCGGCTTATTCACAACCGCTACGTCCTCATCTTCATAAATGATCTCAATCGGAATATTTTCAGGAACCACTTCTAACACTTCTGGTTCTGGCACAAAAAGCTCTAGCGTATCGCCAGTTTCCACCTTGTAGTTCGATTTGATCGTTCGACCATTAATTAACACATGGCCATCTTTAATCCACTGTTGTACTTGTGTTCTTGACCATTCTTCCCCTTGAGCAGTTAAAAACTTATCGATCCGCTCCCCTTGTTGCTGTTCCGAAATGGTCCACGTCAATTGCTCACTCATGCATTCTTCTCCTTTTTTGCCTTTCGTTCGTCACGAATCATTTTCAAAAATAAAATGCCAACCCCGACGCAAAGCGCGGAGTCTGCCACGTTGAATATGGGGAAGTTGTATGTAAAAATGTACGTATTGACAAAATCAACCACTTCCCCACGAAAGATGCGGTCGATAAAATTACCGATAGCGCCCCCTAAAATCAGAGCTAAGGCCGTCGCAAATACACGATCATGCTTGGCCTCTTTTTCCATGTAATAAACAATCCCAATCACTACAATGGACGTAATGATGTAGAATAGCCACATTTGTCCTTCTAAAATCCCGAATGCTGCTCCTTTGTTTCGATGGGATGTTAAGTAAAGTACAGAATCAATTAACGGAATGCTTTCTCCAATTTCCATATGGCGAACGACTAGCCACTTTGTCCATTGATCCAGCAAAATAATCACTAACGCAACAATGTAATAAATCAACGTCCAGTCCTCCGATCTCCTGCTTCATCTCTACGTTAGCATTGTAGCACAAAAAGGAGGGGAATGTCCCTCCTTCATCCTTCCTAACGCAAGTGATTCATATACTGATCGTAATGAACATTTCGTTGAAACTGGACATTCTCTGCTCCACTATAGCCTTCGATCCCCGTCGACACAAATCCTTCAATTTCCTCCACGTAGCCAATGAGCTCGTCCTCTTCATCCAAGGATGCATCTTCAAACACCATATCGAGTTCATTGAAGCGTCCGACGGCTTGATACGCATCCTCAGCGTCAAACTCGGTTTCATCATCCGATTCATCAAAGTTGTACCGATCAAACGACTCCAGCACATCCTCCTCCACCGGTCTGTTGGCTGGAAGTTGGCCATTTCCATAGGCAACGGTCGTCCTTGCCGTTGGATTCGCCTCTAAACGCTCATATGGAATTTGTTCCCCCGTTCTTTCACAGATTCCATATGTTCCATTTTCCATTCGATCTAAGGCTTGTTTAATCTCTTCATACTCTCGACTCATCTGTTCGTAGAGGGCGATGTCTTTCTCTCGCTCGTAAAGATCGGTCGCCGTATCGGCCGGGTGATTATCGTACTGCGACAGCTCTCCTGTCGATCCAGAGAGCGTGCCTTTTTCCTCTTGCATTCCTAGCTCGCCCGACTGCTTGAGGCGCTGTTCAAGAGCGGCTTTTCTCTCTGTTAAGCGCTCCCGTAGTTCCGCGTATTGTTGCATGCTCTCCTCCCCTTTTTCAGCGCATCGTTAGACGATCATGTCCACTTTTAAGCGGTCAGTTTCCCAAAGCACGCCTCCCTGCGGCATCGGCTGTATTAGCACGTCCTGTGCGTCCACTGCCTATAGCGCCACGTCCTGTGGCATCGGCTGTATTAGCACGTCCTGTGCGTCAAAAAACTACAGATTGTAGCTTTTCATTTGTAGTCTGTCCTTAAAAAGGTGACGATAGCCCGAGCAACATTTGTCAAGAGTTTTCAAGCATGCAAAAACGATGATCCTGTATATTTTTTAAATTTTAGTTGCATAAGGTCATTATTCGTTTGCCATTATAGATGCTAGAACTTTGGTTCTTAGTCAAATGTTGGGGTGGCATAGGAGGGCGAGCCCCTCTTATCCTACCCCGAATGTCTGATGTTTGAATTGATGATGCAAGAGAATACGGTTTCGCAAGCGATCATAACGCCGAAAACCAAAGGCATTTCTCTTAATCACCTTCGTTTGATTATTCAGTCCTTCAATAAAACCATTGTTTAAGCCAAACGCGAGGCTATTCAAGATCTCGGTCTGCCAGTTCTTCAGCGTCTGAATGGCTCGGTGGAACTCCTTTAACGGGCTCGCCTCCACTCTTCGGTAAAAGGCGTAGAGCCCTTGTTTCACCTCGCTCATTCGTCCTTCCCTTCCTTGCATCTTCGCTTCTTGATACCACTGACGAAAATGTTCTTTTAGCTCATACGCTTCCCTTAAATCAGGGGATAGCTCTAAGTACCGCTCCACCTTCTTCTTTTGCTTATCATCCAGTCCTTCTCTCTCTTTCTGAAACAGATGTTTGATCCGTTTACATCGTTTTCGATGATACGGATGGAACGCTTTTTGCACTCGGCGGCGAACCCCTTCCAGAGCCCAGTAGATGTAACGACAGAAATGGAACGGATCCCCAATGATGAGCGGGTGGCCTAAGGCCTTTTGAACAGCCGACTTGAAGGTATAACTGAGATCCATCACGACTGTTTTCACATGATGACCCTTCTCTTGAAGATATCGTTTAAGCGTATCGGCTTTACGATCCGGTAAGATATCCAGTGGCTTCCGTGTATCTGCATCCGCAATGATCACTTGATATTTCCCCGCATTCGTATCCCCTTTGTAATCATCAATCGCAATCCGAGGAGGAAGGTGATCCACCTTCTTCACGAGGGGGGCCGCCAATTGATCAAACCGGCGCATGGCAGTTGTCACGGACGTTTGGAATTGATTCGCTGTGTCCGTAAAGTTCTTCCCTTGAATGAGCCGTAAGCGAAACGCTTGATTCCATTCCACTGTCTGACGCTGATATCGCTCTACAAAACAGGCTTTCTCCGCAAACCGCTTCCCGCATCTGCACGCGTACCGGCGCTTTCGATAGAATAGATACACCCACCGTTCAAAGAGCTTGAGATGTTGAACTTTTTGGATGCGGTAATCATGGATTCTCTCGGTTCTCTCCCCGCAGGATGGGCAACGATGAGGCGTTCGCGGCATTTCTACATGGAGCGCGATAAAGCCCTCTCGTTCCTCCATCTTTGTGACCTTCACACCTTTTAATCCGGGCAAATCCATGGTAAAATTCATCGTACACGCAGCTCCTATCCTTTCTTTGTTTCTGGACAATTCAAGGATAATGGATAAAGGAGCCTGCGTGCATTTTTTTTGCCCCTCTTTTGTGCAAAAACCCCAACATTTATTGTAGAGCCAGAACTTTAAATCCCCAAACAAAAAAACGAGGTCAATGACCTCGTTTTTTTGTTTGATTATTTTGTTACATAATACGTCGCCACTGTCTCCGCACAATCCGCACAAAGGGTCGGATGCTCGTTGTTTGTACCGACCGTTGGGCTCACAACCCAACAACGTTCACACGTTTCGCCTGCTGCTTTTTCAACAACGATCGCTAAATCGCCATATGACTCGGCTTCTTTTGGCGCATCCGCGACAGAGCCAGCCACTTTTACAGCGGACACGATGAACAACTTATCTAACGGCCCAAGCTCTTCTAAAAGCTGGCGGACGTCACCATCAGCGTAAAGCGTAATGGCCGCCGTTAAAGATTTGCCGATCACCTTTTCATTTCGCGCATTTTCAAGTGCCTTTAGAACATCATCACGAACGTTGATAAATGCATCCCATTTTTGTTTTAATTCACTCACGTCCCCAAGCTCGATCGGTTCTGGCATATCCGTCAGCTGGACACTCTCCTCTTCAACACCTGGGATATGTTTCCACACTTCATCCGCCGTATGGGGGATAATTGGGGACAAGAGTTTGGCCAGTGCTACGAGCACATCATACATGACCGTTTGCGTAGCTCTTCGATCCGCATGGTCAGCATGCTTCACATAGAGGGTATCTTTCGCAATATCCATATAGAACGAGCTTAACTCAATCGTACAGAAGTTGTGGAGCTCGTGATATACGGTTGAGAACTGGTACTCGTCGTATGCCTTTTTCACACGATTGATGACATCGTTTAATTTTGCAAGCATGTAGCGATCAAGTCCGTTTAACTGATCAATGGCCACACGGTGCGTTGCTGGATGAAAATCGTGTAAGTTTCCAAGCAGGAAACGATAGGTGTTGCGAATTTTCCGATATACTTCCGAAACTTGCTTCAAAATTTTATCCGATACGCGTACATCTGCTTGATAGTCGACAGATGCGACCCAAAGGCGTAAAATATCGGCTCCAAGCTGTTTCATTACATCATTCGGAATGACGACATTTCCGAGTGATTTACTCATTTTCTTTCCTTCACCATCAAGGGTAAAGCCATGGCTTAGCACCCCTTTGTAAGGTGCTTTTCCTGTGATCGCTACACTTGTTGATAACGATGAGTTGAACCAACCGCGATACTGGTCTGAGCCTTCTAAATAAAGATCCGCAGGTCGATCTAACTCCTCACGCTCTACGAGCACCCCTTGATGGCTAGAGCCAGAATCGAACCAAACGTCCATAATATCCATTTCTCGTGTGAATTGACCATTCGGACTTGATTCATGGGTAAATCCTTCTGGAAGTAAATCTTTCGTCTCCCATTCAAACCAAACATTTGATCCGTGCTTTCTAAATAGCTCTGATACGTGGTTGATCGTTTCATCCGTAATGATCGGTTCTCCATTCTCTCCATAGAAAATCGGAATCGGCACACCCCATACGCGTTGACGTGAAATACACCAATCACCGCGGTCACGTACCATGTTGTAGAGGCGCGTTTCCCCCCACTCTGGAACCCACTTCACTTCCTGAATCGCTCTCAACAATTCGTCACGGAAGTTTTCAATCGATGCGAACCACTGAGCCGTCGCCCGGTAAATGACCGGCTTTTTTGTCCGCCAGTCATGGGCATAAGAGTGGGTGATAAACGTTAGCTTTAGGAGCGCACCGCACTCATCTAACTTTTGCGTGATCGGTTTGTTCGCTTCGTCATAAAATAATCCTTCAAAGCCAGGTGCTTCAGCGGTCATGTACCCTTTGTCATCAACTGGACATAACACGTCTAAACCGTACTTTTGGCCGACAATGTAGTCTTCTTCCCCGTGTCCAGGCGCTGTATGGACGCATCCTGTACCGGCATCTAACGTGACATGATCCCCTAAAACAACCAAGGAATCTCGGCCGTAAATCGGATGTTCAGCGACGACGTATTCTAAATCTACCCCTTTGATCGTTCGCAAGATTTCTGGATTTTCCCATTCAAGAGCGGATTCGAGTGTTTCCACAAGTCCTGACGCGACGACGTATTTTTCGCCTTTCACAGCGACAACGCTATATTCAAGTTCAGGATGAACGGCAATTCCTAAGTTTGCTGGGATCGTCCACGGAGTTGTCGTCCAGATGACGATTTTTTCATCTTGTTGTAATACGTTCTTTCCATCTTTCACTGGGAAAGCTACGTAAATCGACGGTGAGCGTTTGTCATGATATTCGATTTCCGCTTCCGCTAACGCTGATTCTGACGATGGTGACCAGTAGACAGGCTTTTTTCCTTTATAAATGTAGCCTTTTTTCGCCATCTCCCCGAACACTTTTACTTGCTGGGCTTCAAAGCCTTTATCTAAAGTGACGTAAGGGTTCCACCAGTCCCCGCGCACACCTAATCGCATAAATTGTTCACGTTGGCGGTCAATTTGCTTCCGTGCGAATTCTTCACAAAGCTTACGGAACTCGGCGACACTCATCGATTTGCGATCAACACCAGATTTCGTTAACGCTTGCTCAATCGGCAGGCCGTGGGTGTCCCACCCTGGAACATACGGAGCATGAAAACCTGCCATGGACTTATAGCGAACAATCATATCCTTTAAAACCTTATTCAGTGCATGCCCCATATGGATGTCACCATTGGCATAAGGTGGTCCATCATGAAGCACAAACAGTGGACGACCTTTCGTCCGTGCTTGCACCTTCTCATAAATATTCATATCTTTCCATTCTTCCTGCATTTGCGGCTCACGGTTTGGCAAATTTCCCCGCATCGGGAAATCCGTTTTTGGCATGAGCAATGTTTCTTTAAAATCCATTTCCATTCCTCCTAATGATTTGCAACTCCATTACAGCCAGCCTTGTGGCGGAAATGATTGTTTTCAATGGAACAAATAAAAACCTCCCCATCCCCATTAGGGACGAGAAGGTATTCCCGCGGTACCACCCTAGTGAACAAACGACATTCTTTGCTTGTTCCCTCGTGTCATTGTTAACAGGCATGACCTGTTGCAGCCTACTGAATCATCGATCGTTCGGTGCAAAAACTAAAGGGTGATTTTCCACATTCACGTTCCATCAGGCTTCCACCATCCCTGACTCGCTTTAGGAAGGGGTGACGTGTACTGTCCCTCTCATCGTCCATTGTATGTTCGCTTTTTTAATTAAAATTCATTATATGCGAGAGCTAAAAAGAACGCAAGTAGATCTAAGCTGCTTTTTACAAAGCTCCCTTCTACTCAGCGTATTCTTCTGAACGCTCATCGCCAGAATCTTCGGTTACCTCATCCCAGTCGTCCGTGTTCAGCATTTCAAGCTGGGCTTCAATTAACATTTTAAAACGCATTTTATAAACGGATGCTTGCTTTTTCAGCTCTTCCATTTCAAGCATAATTTTGCGCGATTTCGCCAGAGCATCATTGATGATGCGATCGGCGTTCTTTTCCGCTTCCTTCACGATCAACTGCGCTTCTTTTTGCGCGTTACGGCGAACCTCCTCCGCCGATTCTTGAGCGACCAAAATCGATTTATTTAACGTTTCCTCGATGTTTTGGAAATGTTCGAGCTTCTCATCGAGATCGGTCACTCGGTCAAACAGTTCTTTCTTTTCCCGGAGAACAGCTTCATAATCTTTAATGATTTGATCAAGAAACTCATTCACCTCATCTTCATCATACCCTCTAAAACCACGGGTAAACTCTTTGTTGTGAATATCTAAAGGGGTTAAAGGCATAGTCAGCACCTCCATCACAATAGTAGCAACATTCTTAAAAAACCTTGTTCGACATTATGCGAAAAACTCCTGCATGCCACGAGGGGCCCTTTTGCCCCATTTATGTACGGCTAATGTCCCATCCGTCCAATACGAAGCCGGAATTTATCTTTCTTCGTCTTTCCTTCTACCTCTAAAAGCTTATGGCGGCCAAAGCCGCGTACAGATATGTGATCCCCAGCTTGAAGGGTTAAAGCTCCCGATTCGACTAGCTTCCAGTTTACTTTTACGCGCCCTTTTTCTACAAGCTCCGCTGCCTTCGCCCGTGAAAGAGAAAGCATTTCACCGATCACGGCATCTAGGCGCAAGGAGGAAACAGTCGCTGTTCGTTCATGCCAGCTTTCGGTTGTAACTAACATTTGCTCAAAACCAAGCTCCACCATCTCCACCTGTGCTTTACCGACACTCGTTAAATGAAGGCGAACAAATTCTGCGATTTCCGTTGCCACAACAAGCTGAATGCGCTCATCGGCTACGAGAATATCTCCGAACTTTTCTCGTTTAACGCCTAAGCTCATACAAGCACCGAGCACTTGACGATGATCAATGGTGAGAAATTTTTTCGGATAAGAAAGCTCGAATAACGTCAATCCATAGTCCTCTTCGGCCAACTCCAGATAGGGCGGGATCAAACAAGCCCGCTTCCGTTCAGCATGCTCCGAACCGCCCCAAAATGATACGCTTACGTCATCGTTCCGTCCAACTAATGCGCCAACGATTTCCTGCTCCCGGGGGTCGAGAAAGTCTGTTCGTTTCCAAGTGTATTGCATGGAGACATCAGCTTTCCACTCCAGCACTTGGTCAATAAACGGGCGCTCTTCCGGCCGGAAATGTTGATAGATATCCATGAATTCTCCTTGCCTCTTATTCGTTTCTAAAAGAAGATCGCGTGAACACCGTAACGAGCAAACGTCAGGGCAAAAATCGCGACAATTGGAGAGATGTCAATCATCCCGAGCGGAGGAATGATTTTGCGGAACGGCGCCAAGTAAGGCTCCACGATAGAACCTAAAAATTGACCGAACGATGACTCCCTCGCGTTTGGAAACCAAGACATGAGAATATATGCAATAATCATGTAAGAATAAATTGTGATTGCCCATAGAAGCAATGAACCAATCGTAGCCAAAGTGTCACCACCTTTTCTTGTTACAATGAGGGATGATTATGACCGATACCCATCCTGGATCATATCGGTAATCGTCCCTGTAACATCCACATTATCAGGGGTACATAAAAAGATATTCATCCCCAGCTTTTGAATGTCTCCTCCTATAGCATACACTGTTCCGCTTAAAAAATCGACCACTCGTTTCGCTTGTTCATGGGAGATGCGCTGCAAATTAATAATGACCGCTTTACGATTTTTTAATTGATCGGCGATTTCTTGCGCCTCATCGTACGTTCTTGGCTCAAGCAAAACGACTTTTGCGGTTTTTTGCACACTTTGCAAACTAACGACATTTTGACCTGTTTCTCGTTCTTGTTTCACGCCAGTGCGTGACCTGCGCCTAGGTTCCTCAACCTCTTCCACGAAATCGCGGCTTACCGCTTCTTCTTCATACATTGAGGCATCATCGTCCAATTCGAAAAAACGTTTGAATTTTGACTTCATTCCCATACAGCAGAACCTCCCTTCAATTAATCCACTTCTTTTCCGACGAGCGCGGTCCCGATTCGAACAAACGTCGCTCCTTCTTCGATCGCTACGATAAAATCATTGGACATACCCATCGAAAGCTCCGAGCAAGGGGCATGATCAAACCTTTTCGCCTGCACTTCATCGCGAAGATGACGAAGTTCGCGAAAGACCCACCGCGTGTCTTCAGGGTCTTCCACAAATGGAGCCATCGTCATCAAGCCTACGACCCGAATGCTCGGATAGGTTTGTAACTCCTCGATGAATGGAAGAACCTCCTCTGGCTTTAAGCCGGATTTGGATTGTTCTCCAGATACATTTACTTGGACGAAACAATTTAAAGCTTGTCCATCCGGCAAGCGCCGATCGATTTCCTTTGCTAGCGATAATCGGTCAAGTGAGTGTAAATAGTCAAAATCGGCGATCATTTTCTTCACTTTTTTTGACTGGAGACTGCCGATAAAATGCCACGTACCTTCGTTAGGAAACGCGCGTCGCTTCTCAACGCCACCTTCGACGCGGTTTTCTCCTATATGCGTGATACCTGCTTCAAGGGCTTCTCGTGTCCTCGCCTCACTTACATATTTCGTTACAGCAATAATGTGAACGTCATGAGGGTTGCGTCCAGCTCGCTCACATGCTTCATTCACTTGCTCTTGAATTTGCTTTAACTGATCTTTCACAGACACTGAATGGGCTCCTTTCTATGGTGAACGTTCGATAGATGAATTCACGAAAAAACGCCAATAAAACTCATCATTCGCCCAGTTTTTCCCCCTTCATGTCGGTGAGAAAATAACAAGTTTGACTGAGCAGAGCAGTGGGATGAAACTAGAATTTGCGCCTTTTCAAGCCCTGCATCAATGAGGAGTTGCTCGTTGCAAGCTTTCAAATCTAACTGGTAGCGTCCCTCTTCCCTTTTTACGTATGGACGCGTTGCCTCGGAGGACAGGGCGCGGTCGATTTGATCAATGACGACTTGATCGACTTCATATGCTTCACACGATATCGAAGGGCCAATCGCTGCATGGATCGCTTCCTTCGGCAGGTGGAAACGCTCAGTCCATGCATGAACTAGCTTGGCGCCGATTTGCCCGACGGTGCCTTTCCAGCCAGCATGGGCTAACCCGATGTAGATAGCTCCTCTATGTTCCGCGTAAAAATAGAGTGGCACACAATCGGCATACAAGCTACACAACAATATTCCTTGATCCGATGTATATAGACCGTCTGCACCTTTCAGCGCCGATTGCCGTTCAAAGGCGCCAGCTCCCCGATCGTGTGCGGTCACGTGTACCACTTCGCTTCCGTGTATTTGCTCGGCAAACACCCATTGCGAGAGGGGCACTTGTAATTCCGCCGCGAGTAGCTCCCTATTTTGGATCACCGCTTGTTCATCATCCCCCACATGAAGACCGAGGTTGAGCGAGTCATAAGGGGGGCTACTTACTCCATCAAGCCGTGTCGTAAATCCGACCCGCAGCTGCGGATTTTTACGAGTCCATTCTGAAAGTTCAAAAAATCGGTTACTCACTTGTTGAAAGGGTTCCATTTTTTCACGACCCTCTTTTTGTTTTTGCTATTTCGATAAAAACTTACATGCGTGTCTATAGTTTAACATATTTTTCTCTTCTCAAGGAACGAAAAATCGCATCATAACGGAAAATTTTAGCGATTAGCGAAAGGGGCATGTCACAATAAGCAATGTCTGATAAATGTTTGTTCCGCTGTTTGTTACGAACGGCGTTCAAAACTCTTCGGCTTAAAGCGGTCATTAAACTGTGGGACTTCGACTAAAATGACATCAGATCCAATTTTAATAATGTTTTTCCATGGGATGACGACCTCATCTTCCCCCCGACCAAACAGCCCCATCACCTTCCCCCCACCGCCAATGACTAACGAAGAGATTTGCCCTGTCGTTAAATTAATGTCTAGATCGGTAATGGTTCCAAGACGTCTCCCATTTTCCATATTCACAATATCTTTCGCTTGTAAGTCGGATATTTTCAACATGTTTCTACCGCCTTTCATAATAAGGAGCTCTTTCAATTATATGATCGTCCTTATCCCTTTTATGATAATGCCGTTCGGCCTCTCGAAAGATGGCAAACATTGTTTGCGTCAAATGGTCTTTCTATGAACCACACGTGGGTTAGAACAACTTGGCTTACCATCAAGTGTTAATGCCCTTTATAAAGAAAAAAACGACATCACGCACTCGTGACATCGTTCTTTTCTTGCTTTTCCACATGCTCAACCTCTTTTGATAAAAACCACCCAGCTACCGCAATCCCAATTAACACGACGTAAAACGTAATTTTCCAAGCCGAAGACGCGGCAAACCCTTCAGGTAAAATCGCTAACGTTGGATGAGATAAAGTGAAGACCGTTAATTTGACACCTACCCAGCCGACAATTAAGAATGCAGCAATCTCAAGCCCTGGCTTTTTCTGCAATAGCGTAACAAACAAGTTAGCCGCAAATCGCATGATGACGACACCCATAAACCCACCAATAAACACGACGATGAAATGTCCGCCATCCATCCCACCAATGGTCGGGAGGTTCGTTTTCGGCAAACTAACGGCGATCGCTACCGCTGCCAAAATCGAGTCAACGGCAAACGCAATATCAGCGATTTCTACTTTTAATACCGTCGTCCAAAATCCCGCTTTTTTCACCGGTTTTTCTGTCGCTGCCGCTACTTCTTCGTGCCCGCGTAACCATACCTTTCGGACAATATGATTAACGGCAATAAACATTAAGTAAAGCGCCCCAATCGCTTGTAGCTGCCAAATGTCGATTAAGAACGAAATCGCAAACAGTGAAGCGAAGCGGAACAAAAACGCTCCAGCTAATCCATAAAATAAAGCTTTCTTTCGCTTTTCTTCTGGCAAATGTTTAACCATGACAGCAAGCACGAGTGCGTTATCTGCAGCGAGCAGCCCTTCCAACACAATTAAGACGAGGATGACCCAACTGTATTCTAGTACTAATGATAATTCCATGACGCCCACTCCCTTTAGTTCTTTTTCTGTAAAGCTGCTTTCCTACGAAAAAGACCTTTGCCCCATAGGCAAAGGTCTAAAAAAGCATAGGAAAAGACCTTTACCCCATTTGGTAAAGGTCTTGCTAACAACCGTATATCCGTTGCCAATAAAGCCGAGGGATTTATGGGAGATCCCTGTCATGACGACTTTATTGTAATTAGCTACTCCCCTTAAAAGCTATGTAGTTGATAGCTACATTTTATCCAAGAACAGGTCCGCGGTCAACCATTTTTTATGAAAAACCTTTAGCATATGCACACATCGTTAACTTTGTGCATGTTTACTCATCTGTTGGATAGCCGCTTTTTCTAGTCTTGATACTTGCGCTTGGGAGATGCCAATCTCTTCTGCTACTTCCATTTGCGTTTTCCCTTGATAAAAACGCATGTTTAAAATTAACTTTTCCCTGTCATTGAGCCTCACCATTGCTTCCTTTAAGGCAATTTCATCAACCCATTGAACATCCTTATTACGATCATCACTGATTTGATCCATGACATAAATAGGGTCGCCGCCATCGTTATAAATGGGCTCAAAGAGAGAAACAGGGTCTTGTATCGCGTCAAGGGCGAACACCACGTCCTCTTTTGGCACGCCTAATTCCTTGGCGATCTCTTGTACGGTCGGTTCCTTTTCACGCTGCTTTTCTCCCATGAGTTGATCTCTAACTTGAAGGGCCTTGTACGCAATGTCCCGGAGTGACCGTGATACTCGGATAGGGTTGTTGTCGCGTAAGTAGCGACGAATTTCCCCGATAATCATAGGAACGGCGTACGTTGAAAATTTGACATTTTGGCTTAAATCGAAGTTGTCGATCGATTTCATTAAGCCGATACAACCGACTTGAAACAAATCATCCACGTATTCCCCGCGATTATTAAATCGCTGAATGACGCTTAAAACTAAGCGAAGATTTCCATTGACTAGCGTTTCTCTGGCGCTCGTATCTCCACTTTGTAATCGTGCGAACAGCTCTCTCATTTCTTGATTTTTCAACACTGGTAGCTTGGATGTATCGACACCACAAATTTCAACTTTGTTTCGTGTCAACGCTGTCCCTCCTAACATGGGAGATGATGTCACGTAAAGTATCTCCTTAGGAGGGAAAAATATGCACAAGCGTTTGACCATAGAAAAGGAGGAAAAATTAAATCGTGTTCATATCAGTCAGCAGCCCGAAAAAAAACATATATTCTGAATTCACACCATTTTATTGAATTCTTTTTGCAGCCGTTTGATGATTCGCTTCTCTAATCGAGAGATATATGATTGTGAAATCCCAAGAAGGTCAGCTACATCTTTTTGCGTTTTTTCCTCTCCTCCCGCTAAGCCGAAGCGGAGTTCCATAATTTGCTTCTCCCGATCGGTTAACGTATGTAAAGCTTTCATGAGCAGCTTACGATCGACCTTTTCTTCTATTCCACGAGTGATGATGTCATCATCGGTTCCAAGGACATCGGATAGAAGAAGCTCATTCCCATCCCAATCAATATTTAACGGTTCATCGAAAGACACTTCGGAACGGATTTTATTATTGCGACGCAGATACATGAGAATTTCATTTTCGATACAACGCGAGGCATAAGTGGCTAGTTTAATTTTTTTCTCAGGGTTGAACGTATTCACTGCTTTAATTAAGCCAATCGTTCCGATGCTAATCAAATCTTCAATGTTAATTCCCGTATTTTCAAACTTACGGGCGATGTACACAACCAAACGCAAATTCCGTTCGATTAGCATGGAACGCACCGCCTTGTCACCACTCGGAAGCTTTTTGAGCAGGTGTGCCTCTTCCTCTTTTGAGAGAGGCGGGGGCAAGGCTTCACTCCCACCGATATAATAAATTTCATCTGCTTTCATCCCTAACCGGTACAACAGTCGATACCATATTAAAGTCGCTTTTAATTTCAACAACGAACGTCTCCTCCTTAGGCAAGTTTATCGGTTATTCCGTGAACGATCATTTTCGGGTGAACGATACATTGGTACGTGTCCTCAGGCGATAGCGCCTTATTGTTTAAGCCGATCAACACTTTAGACACAGTCATCCATTCCTCTTCATGTCGGATCCGTACACTGTCAGGCTTGAAAACAGCGAGCAACCGCTGTGGTTGTCCGACTACACGATAAGGAATAACAGACATCCGCCTCATAAACCGCTCATCACCGTCTGTCGTTCCGATCGACTCAACATTTAGCATTTGCTCAATCCATTCGTCCGGTATTTGCCCACGTAGCACATCCGCTTGAATGATCATAACCGGTGCTTTCGTAAACGGGTCTTGCAACTGATTTCCGCTATCGATGATTCCCCGGATTGTCAGTTTCGATTGCTCGAGCCAAACTTCTACATCGACTAGTCGTTCATACTGAACTTTTTTCACTTCAATCGTCTCGAGACGTTGCTTTGAAAAATACCATACAAGAGGAAAACCAAGACAGACAAACAACCAGCTAATCCCACTGCCAAAGGAGCCGCTTGTCAATGAGTGATCTGTAAAAAACGGGATTTCTGTTTGCCAAAAATAGTGAAGTGCGAACAATCCACCTCCTGTCATAAACGTAACGAAATAAAACATGAAAAGCGCTTGAAGAAAGAAACGCCAACGCTGATACCCAAATGCAATCCAAACAATGAGAGCTGAATAGAGCCCTTTGACGATCGGCTGGAGAAAGAAGTCCGCCACCGGGGTAAACATAAAGACAACGATGAGAGAAGCCACGAAGGAAGCACAGATAAACCGAAACTGCTGGAACGGTCGCTTCAGCAAAATTGCCGTCAAGGCAATAAGCAAATAATCAATGCACAAGTTGAGCAACCATATAACATCCGCATATAAGGTCATCTCTTCCTCCTCTTCCATCAAGATGAACCTAGTATAAAACAAGAGAGAAGGGAAAGTCTGTCAGTTTATGACGGGGACAAGCTAGTTATTTTGAGAGATTTTCAGTTTTTTTGTCAGCGGGAAATATTGCCCAATAAAAATAAAAGAGCAATTGTAAGTATGAAAAGAGGCTGAGACAAAACACAGTTGCTAACAGCTGTTTTTTTATAAGGGTTGATTGTGTCAAAAATCACTCGCTTGCCGGGGGCAAGGCTTCAGTTAATCGGAGGAAATCGCCCGATGGATCTTCAGCTCTTGCTTTTCCCGCAGGCGTCTCGTACTTTGACAATTAACTTGAAAACGTCCGTCTAGTAATGCGTATACACAAAAAGAACACCTTCTGATAAAGTTAGTGTCACCACATTAAAACAGAATCGGTTGTATCCTTATGTTTAAACATGACAATATGATTCTAGTGATAGTACCCTTAAGAATTTAATATTGCGCTGGATATGGCAGTGTGAATGTGAAGCTGGCTCAGAATGCCCATTCCATACGAAGTGCCTAAAGCAAGGAAGGAAACCATCGGAGTTAATTGAAAAAAGGTTCTTAGTCAAATGTTGGGGTGGCATAGGAGGGCGAGCCCCTCTTATCCTACCCCGAATGTCTGATGTTTGAATTGATGATGCAAGAGAATACGGTTTCGCAAGCGATCATAACGCCGAAAACCAAAGGCATTTCTCTTAATCACCTTCGTTTGATTATTCAGTCCTTCAATAAAACCATTGTTTAAGCCAAACGCGAGGCTATTCAAGATCTCGGTCTGCCAGTTCTTCAGCGTCTGAATGGCTCGGTGGAACTCCTTTAACGGGCTCGCCTCCACTCTTCGGTAAAAGGCGTAGAGACCTTGCTTCACCTCGCTCATTCGTCCTTCCCTTCCTTGCATCTTCGCTTCTTGATACCACTGACGAAAATGTTCTTTTAGCTCATACGCTTCCCTTAAATCAGGGGATAGCTCTAAGTACCGCTCCACCTTCTTCTTTTGCTTATCATCCAGTCCTTCTCTCTCTTTCTGAAACAGATGTTTGATCCGTTTACATCGTTTTCGATGATACGGATGGAACGCTTTTTGCACTCGGCGGCGAACCCCTTCCAGAGCCCAGTAGATGTAACGACAGAAATGGAACGGATCCCCAATGATGAGCGGGTGGCCTAAGGCCTTTTGAACAGCCGACTTGAAGGTATAACTGAGATCCATCACGACTGTTTTCACATGATGACCCTTCTCTTGAAGATATCGTTTAAGCGTATCGGCTTTACGATCCGGTAAGATATCCAGTGGCTTCCGTGTATCTGCATCCGCAATGATCACTTGATATTTCCCCGCATTCGTATCCCCTTTGTAATCATCAATCGCAATCCGAGGAGGAAGGTGATCCACCTTCTTCACGAGGGGGGCCGCCAATTGATCAAACCGGCGCATGGCAGTTGTCACGGACGTTTGGAATTGATTCGCTGTGTCCGTAAAGTTCTTCCCTTGAATGAGCCGTAAGCGAAACGCTTGATTCCATTCTACTGTCTGACGCTGATATCGCTCTACAAAACAGGCTTTCTCCGCAAACCGCTTCCCGCATCTGCACGCGTACCGGCGCTTTCGATAGAATAGATACACCCACCGTTCAAAGAGCTTGAGATGTTGAACTTTTTGGATGCGGTAATCATGGATTCTCTCGGTTCTCTCCCCGCAGGATGGGCAACGATGAGGCGTTCGCGGCATTTCTACATGGAGCGCGATAAAGTCCTCTCGTTCCTCCATCTTTGTGACCTTCACACCTTTTAATCCGGGCAAATCCATGGTAAAATTCATCGTACACGCAGCTCCTATCCTTTCTTTGTTTCTCGGCAATTCAAGGATAATGGATAAAGGAGCCTGCGTGCATTTTTTTTGCCCTCTTTTGTGCAAAAACCCCAACATTTATTGTAGAGCCTGAAAAAAGGTTCGGATCTTCAAAAGAAAATGATCCGAACCTTTTTTATTACGTTTGGCTAATTTTGTCCCAGTCTCTTAACGTTATCTTGATTTCCGCCGGCGATTTCGTAAAAAGGCCGGAATGTCTAATGTATCAAGTGACTCGTTGTCATCGGCTTCAGGCTGTGAAGTAAAGCGAGGTTCTTTCTTCTCCGCTTCTTTCTCCTTCGACTTCAACGGTTGTTTTGGTGCCGCCTGCCGGTTAAAGTTGCTTTGTTGTTGGGCACGGCGATTTTCTGCATCATCAAAACCTGTGGCAATGACAGTTACAACAATTTCATCTTTCAAATCTTCATTAATAACTGAACCAAAGATCATGTTGACTTCTGCGTCCGATGCAGCAGAAACTATTTCCGCCGCTTCATGAACCTCATACAAGCTTAAGTTGGAGCCGCCTGTAATGTTCATTAACACCCCTTGAGCTCCGTCTAAAGACGTTTCGAGCAATGGGCTGGAAATCGCTTTTTTCGCGGCTTCACCCGCTCGGTTCTCACCGGTGGCAATCCCGATTCCCATGAGGGCAGAACCTTTATCTTTCATAATCGTTTTTACGTCCGCAAAGTCAAGGTTGATTAATCCAGGCGTCGCGATCAGATCGGAAATCCCTTGAACCCCTTGACGAAGCACATTATCAGCCTCACGGAACGCTTCCAACATTGGCGTGTTCTTGTCGACAATTTCAAGCAAGCGATCATTCGGAATGACGATTAGTGTGTCTACTTTCTCCTTCAAAGCAGCAATCCCTGCCGCTGCCTGAGTGGAACGTTTTCGCCCTTCAAACGTAAACGGACGTGTCACCACACCAACCGTTAACGCGCCAATCTCTTTTGCCACTTCAGCAATGACAGGTGCAGCACCTGTACCTGTGCCGCCTCCCATACCAGCTGTAATAAACACCATATCAGCACCTTGAAGAGCTTCTTCAATTTGCTCACGGCTTTCTTCCGCCGCTTTTTTTCCGATCTCAGGATTAGCTCCAGCACCTAGCCCTCGCGTCAGTTTACCACCTAATTGTAGCTTCACTTCCGCTTTAGAAAGGTGGAGCGCTTGGGCATCGGTATTCACAGAAATAAAATCAACGCCTTGCAAGCCATTTTCAATCATTCGGTTTACCGCGTTGCTTCCGCCTCCGCCGACACCGATTACTTTAATCTGTGCTAATTGATCCATATCCATTTCAAACTCTAACATGTCAGGTCCCCCTAATCAAACAATTGTCCCATTTGCACTTCCGATTTCATCCTACTCCAAAAAGACTTTGAACCAGTTTTTCACCTTTGATTTGACCCCTGGACCTTCATTTGTGCGAGACCGCTCTTTCTCCTTTTTAGGCCGTTGTTCTTGTTCGGCCCCAGCCTCCGCAACTGCAGCAGCAACTTCTTTTCCTTGAATTTTTACGTTTTTATACGCAAACTGGATTAATCCAACGCCCGTCGTATATTGTGGTTCACGAACACCAATATAATCAGGAATAGCGACGCGCACGTTACGGCCGAGCGTCTCCTTCGCCAGTTCAAGAACTCCCGGCATCATCACCGACCCACCAGTGAGAACAAAGCCACCAGGGAAATCATGCTGTCCTAGGCGTCTTAGCTCACGGTTAATGAGCTCAAACATTTCTTCCATTCTCGGCTCGATGATGTGGGCAAGCTCAAATTGAGAAAAAGCCTCTGGCTCTGTGCTACCGATTGCTTTCACCTCAAATCGGTCTTCTTCCGATGCTTCGTCTATGTACGCATGTCCATGCGTATGCTTGATTTTGATAGCTTCTTCTGTAGAAATTCGCAAACCAACGGCAATATCATTTGTTACATGGTCCCCGCCTACAGGAATGACAGAAGTATCTACCAAGCTTCCTTGTTCGAAGCATGAAATGGTCATTGACCCTCCGCCAATATCGATCAGACAAACGCCTAGGCTTTTCTCATCTTTTGAAATGGCTACAGATCCGGCCGCTAATGCTTGTAGACAAATATCCGCAACCTCTAACCCTGCACGTTCCACACATCTTAATAGGTTATGTAATAACGTTTTTGATCCTGTAATGATCGTCCCTTCCATCTCCAAACGGACGCCGATCATTCCTCGAGGGTCATTGATTTCGTCGAGGCCATCCACGATGAATTGTTTCGGAATCACATCAATAATTTCCCGCTCTGGTGGAATTGAGACGACTTGTGCGGCGTCGATCACCCTTGCAATGTCCTCATCTCCAATTTCTCGATCTGGGCTTGAAACAGCTACCACTCCATGGCAAGGCTGGAGCTGCACGTGATTTCCATTGACACCGACAATGACCTGTCGTATCGAAAGACCGACCATCCTCTCTGCCTGTTCAACTGCTCTGCGAATGGATCGCACGGTTTCATCAATATCAACGATCGAGCCTTTCTTTATTCCTTCAGATGGTGCATTCCCAACACCAATGATGTTAATTGAACCATCTGTAATTTCTCCAATGATGATTCGAACATTGGATGTACCGATGTCTAAACTCACATATATCTCATTGTTGTTCAATCTGTGGCACCTCCTTTAATAATCTGTTTTCCAATGAGGCTTGTCCTATTATTCTGAAGAAACTTTTAGAAAACGTATAGAATTACGTAACTTATTCAACAGAATAAGTGCCGTTTCCTTTCTTTTTCTTAAAAAGAAAAGACATCTTCGAATCTTCCATGCTACGTCCCTCAAAAACGAGGTCAATAGATGTAACAGATCAAGGCGTCTCTCGCCGACTTTGAAAACGTGAGAGCATCATTCTCCGGATAACGGCGATGTTATTAAACAGGCGGACGCCAAATGCAAAAATGGCTGCTAAGTATAAGTCTACACCAAGATACACACCTAGAAAAGCCAAACTTGCGGCTAATATAATATTAAAGAAAAAACCAGACAAAAAGACGTATGTGTCAAAAGTGTCTTGAAGTTGTGCACGAATCCCACCAAAAAGCGTATCAAGGGCAGCTAATACCGCAATGGATAAATAATTTGTATACGCATCTGGTACGCGAAAATCGGAAAATAGGCCTAGTAATATCCCGATTAGCAGTCCAACAATTGGCAACCACATGTTCACCTACTCCTCCTTTACTTCTTCCATAAAGCGCACCCTCGGCGTTTGATCAAAAGCTGGTAGGGTTATCTCGTCTCTTATCTCAAACTCAAGCTGTAACCCTTCAATCTCAGCTAACTCGACAGCGGCGGACACGACCATTTGATTATGAAGTCGCTCCACATCATCACTTAAAACTTTTACTTCGATCGGCAATGGTGGGAGTCTCCGCGTATTCACTTGCGTCGTACCATTCACCTCATAAAAAGTAGAGGTTGAAATGATCCGTTCCGTTCCAATCGCTATTTCCTTCGCTTGATAGATGTTCAGCTCGTTTAGCAAGGAGCGGAGGAAATCTGGTGAGACATTCTGGCTTGTTGAACCTACATAGGCATCATTTTCGTAAAGTGACTTGATCGTAATTACGAGCCCTTCCCCCGATACCTCAGTAAGCCCGGCACTTTCTCGTAACGTTTCGATCTGCTCCTCAATCACACTATCTATCTCTTGCTGCTCTTCTAAGGATTGTCGATATTGTGAAAGTAAGGATTCCGTATTTTCGATCTCATCGGCCAGTTGCTGTCTCTTTTCTTGCTCCTGCACCAATTCCTGCCGTAATTCTCGAACATCTCGTGTATCACGGACAACCGGCTCCTTTGTCGTTTGAAAAAGAACCGCTAGCATGAAGCCAATCAGCAAGGTAACAATTGTGAATGTCCATTTTCGTTCCATCTTTCTCATCTTCTTTCAGTTAGATAAGGGTCTAGAACAATCGTGCTTTTCTCTTCAACCCTCACCTCGATTGAATCATCTAATAAAAAGTCTTGGACGCCACCTGGAAGCTCAAAGGAACTTTTCATGACTGAAGGATCACCAACCGCTGAAATAGTAAATGGTGCATACGAACGATTACCATCCACTGTAATGACAGGACCTACACATTGAATGTACGATTGATGTGACAAACGGTAGCCATTAATCGCAACCGCCTCCGCCCCTGCCACAAGCAAAACATCGACTACCTTTTGAACATGGTGCTCATGAACAATATAGTTGTTAGGGTCCCCTTCTTCAGGAATGTATGAGCTGTCATCAAGGGTGATCTCGATCCCCTGTCCTTGGACAGGAACAGCTCCAGTAATTTTACGAAGCTTTTCCACGTCTTCTATTAAATTGGCCGTACGAATTTCTGAGCGTTCAGTGGCAGAAGCGATCTCTTCTTCAAGCTCCCGCACTTCTGATTGCAAATTGCGCAAATCTTCCTGCAACGATCGATTGATTGTTTGCTCTAACAGAATACGATTGCGAAGCTCGTCCTCATACCGCCATTGACTCGTATTTCGCTCGCCTTGGTTCGCTAATTGCTCACTGGCTAACTCATAGCTCAAAGCAAGAATAAAGCCCGTAACGAGGAAGACTAGCGACAGGAGTACATGTTTACTTCTAACTTTCCACTTCAACCTCCTGATCCTCCTCTTCCTCTGGAATGTTAAACGACTCAAAATATGGACTCATTCTCATGTGTAAAATCCCTTCAGCATCCGGGTCGAGCTCTTTCACAACCACTGGATAAGGAGCCATATATTCCGCGAATTGACGAATCGTGGACTGAACGATAAGGCCGTCGTTCATATACAGGGTGATACGTAATGGATCTCCATCATTGGGCGTATGATAAATTTCCGATATTCGTTGCACCACTCGATCCGGCATCTCATTTAGCTCGGCTGCTAACTCTTTCACAAGTGAGAGCTGATCCCAATTGACTAAAATAGGAGCATCTGCCGGAACTTTATATTTCGGCAGTTCGGATAAAAATGAACCTGACTCTAAAATCGGGAAATATTGATCCTCTTGAAACAAGTATGCAACTCGTTCGTACTCCTTCACTTCAAGAACGACCGTATTAGGGAGTACTCTATGCCACTCTATTGCTTCTACTTCCTCAAGCGATTCCACATTTGCCTTTAATTGCTCATCAGAGATGCTCCAAATGCTTGTCTCATTTGAAAGTTTACTTGCTTCAATGATCGCGTCATCATCAACAAATTGATTCCCTTCAACTTTAATGCTACGGATGTGACTTAGCGGAGACTGAAAATAAATCACAAGGAGGAGCAAGAGAAAGAAGAACGATAGGAAGAAGATGAGCCTGCGATTCGCTCGCTGTTTTCTTTGTTCTTTTAACGATGGAATTCGTTCATGAATCGTAACAACTTTCTCATCTCCCATAACCGTCCCCCCATCTGACGTTATACTTTAATAATCGGCATATTTGCCCACAACTTTTATCCTCGAAGCTCAAATCAAACCCATATGAACGTTTTTTACCATTCTCCGATCAGTTCGACTTCTGTTTCCATTTTAACTTGATATTGCTTTTGAATGGTATCTTTTACGTGATGAATGAGTGCGACCACATCAGCTGCCTTCGCATCTCCAGTGTTTACGATAAAATTAGCATGCATCGTTGAAATTTGCGCTCCTCCAATCTGGTATCCTTTTAATCCAGCTTTTTCAATCAACTGTCCTGCATACTCAGGAAGAGGGTTACGAAACACGCTCCCACACGTTGGATGATTCCACGGCTGGGTGTCACGGCGATAGTCTTTGTTTTTTTGGAGCTTCTTTTTAATGTCTTCCTTATCGCCTCGCGTTAGTGAAAAAATGGCTTCCACACATATTCCATCATTTTTTTGCAATAACGATGTGCGATATGAAAAGGCCATCTCTTCGTTCGTTAACCAGCGGAGTGTCCCGTCTGGGAACAACACATGCGCCTTCGTCAAAATTTGTGATATGTCTGAGCCATGGGCTCCTGCATTCATAAAAACGGCACCGCCGACAGACCCAGGGATGCCCGCAGCAAATTCGAGACCTGCCAAGCCTTGCCGACTGATCACCGTTGCCAGTTTGACCACTGGATATCCTGCTCCGACCGTGATTGATTCACCGTTTACTTCCAAATGATCAAGGCCTTTATCTAGTTTGACCGTCACCCCACGCAACCCTTTATCCGATACTAGAATATTTGAACCACGACCAATCACCCGCCATTTACATCCTGTCTCTTGAATGAGCTTCATCGTTTTTTTAAGACCTTCTATGTCGTTTGGAATGACAAAAACATCGGCAGGTCCACCAATTTTCCACGTCGTATGATGAGCCAGAGATTCATTCACCCGTACTTCTCCTACTTGAAGGGCACGTAAGCTTTCCACTAGTTGTTCCATCTATTCAAACCCCTTTTCTCTTCAAAACATATACGCCTTACATAAAATGAAATGTAGTAGTCTGAGGTGATTTACTTCGCTACCTCTTTCACAAGCATATGTAACTTTTCAGCAGATGTAGGCACCCCTAGTGCTTTGGCTGCTTGTTTCATCGCATCAAGTCGACCTGGCGTCACCATGATGTCATCGATATCTTGCAGTAAGCGATCCCCCGTAAGTTCAGATTCCTTTCGCAAGATTGCGGCATCCTTTTTGCTTAACGCTGCAGCATTTTTTTCTTGGTGATTGTTCGTTACATAAGGGCTCGGAATGAGAATGCTCGGCAGTCCTAGCGCCGTAATTTCCGCTAGTGTCGTTGCTCCTGCCCGGGCAACAATTAAGTCGACCGCAGAAAGAACGTCTGGCATGTTGTGAATGAACGGTTGAACGATGACGTTTTCTGGTTGGCCTATACTCTTCATCTGTTCCTGTACACGCTCATAGTGGACCGTACCTGTGACATAAACAAACTGATAAGGTTTCGCCTTCACGTCGCTCAAGATTGACATAAACGCATCATTTATTGGACGAGCCCCTCGGCTCCCGCCAACAATCAGCACCGTTTTTTTATTCGGTTTAATGCCAAGAGACCTTAGCCCTTCCTCGCGGTTGCCGCTCATCACTTCAGAAGCACGGGGATTGCCTGTAAAGACAACCTTGTTTTTCGGAAAAAACGCTTCGGCCTCCTTGAAACAAATCGCAATCCGATCCACATAGCGGCTCAAAAATTTATTTGTTAAACCTGGTACACTATTCTGTTCATGAATCACCGTAGGTATCTTGAGCTTTGCCGCTGCGTAAACAACAGGACCACATACGTACCCGCCCGTACCAATGACAACGTCTGGCTTAAATTCATTTAACAACGCCTTGGCTCGCTTTGTTCCACGCAAAAAGCGAACGACGGTTTTCACGTTTTCCATGGAGAGCTTACGCTGGAATCCAGTGATATGAATCGTTTGAAAAGGAATTCCTTCCCTTGGGACGATCTCGCTTTCAAGTCCCCGCTCTGTTCCAATATATAAAACATCGAGACGTTCGTCCCTTTTTTTTATCTCATTGATAAACGCGAGGGCTGGATAAATATGTCCTCCTGTTCCCCCACCACTAACAACGATTTTCATGTTCAAAGACACCTTCTCTCTTTTTCCATTTTATCATGATTTAGGCTAGGTTTATACCTGTATCGCACAAAGGCTAGTGTAAAAATGTGAAATACTCAAAAATTGGTTCTTAGTCAAATGTTGGGGTGGCATAGGAGGGCGAGCCCCTCTTATCCTACCCCGAATGTTTGATGTTTGAATTGATGATGCAAGAGAATACGGTTTCGCAAGCGATCATAACGCCGAAAACCAAAGGCATTTCTCTTAATCACCTTCGTTTGATTATTCAGTCCTTCGATAAAACCATTGTTTAAGCCAAACGCGAAGCTATTCAAGATCTCGGTCTGCCAGTTCTTCAGCGTCTGAATGGCTCGGTGGAACTCCTTTAACGGGCTCGCCTCCACTCTTCGGTAAAAGGCGTAGAGCCCTTGCTTCACCTCGCTCATTCGTCCTTCCCTTCCTTGCATCTTCGCTTCTTGATACCACCGACGAAAATGTTCTTTTAGCTCATACGCTTCCCTTAAATCAGGGGATAGCTCTAAGTACCGCTCCACCTTCTTCTTTTGCTTATCATCCAGTCCTTCTCTCTCTTTCTGAAACAGATGTTTGATCCGTTTACATCGTTTTCGATGATACGGATGGAACGCTTTTTGCACTCGGCGGCGAACCCCTTCCAGAGCCCAGTAGATGTAACGACAGAAATGGAACGGATCCCCAATGATGAGCGGGTGGCCTAAGGCCTTTTGAACAGCCGACTTGAAGGTATAACTAAGATCCATCACGACCGTTTTTACATGATGACCCTTCTCTTGAAGATATCGTTTAAGCGTATCGGCTTTACGATCCGGTAAGATATCCAGTGGCTTCCGTGTATCTGCATCCGCAATGATTACTTGATATTTCCCCGCATTCGTATCCCCTTTGTAATCATCAATCGCAATCCGAGGAGGAAGGTGATCCACCTTCTTCACGAGCGGTGCCGCCAATTGATCAAACCGGCGCATGGCAGTTGTCACGGACGTTTGGAATTGATTCGCTGTGTCCGTAAAGTTCTTCCCTTGAATGAGCCGTAAGCGGAACGCTTGATTCCATTCCACTGTCTGACGCTGATATCGCTCTACAAAAGAGGCTTTCTCCGCAAACCGCTTCCCGCATCTGCACGCGTACCGGCGCTTTCGATAGAATAGATACACCCACCGTTCAAAGAGCTTGAGATGTTGAACTTTTTGGATGCGGTAATCATGGATTCTCTCGGTTCTCTTCCCGCAGGATGGGCAACGATGAGGCGTTCGCGGCATTTCTACATGGAGCGCGATAAAGTCCTCTCGTTCCTCCATCTTTGTGACCTTCACACCTTTTAATCCGGGCAAATCCATGGTAAAATTCATCGTACACGCAGCTCCTATCCTTTCTTTGTTTCTGGGCAATTCAAGGATAATGGATAAAGGAGCCTGCGTGCATTTTTTTTGCCCTCTTTTGTGCAAAAACCCCAACATTTATTGTAGAGCCCAAAAATTATTTCAAAGCGTGATCCACTCATAAAAAAAAGGTCGAATGGGCAACCAGACGACCTCTAACTCGGTTTACGTTCGCGTATAACGCGAGACGTTAAGCAACACGCCGAGAGAGACGAGCATGAGTGTTAAACTTGATCCACCATAGCTCAAAAGTGGAAGGGTGATTCCTGTCACTGGCATGAGTCCTGTCACGACGCCAATGTTAATCATCACTTGGATGGCCACCATCGCGACGATCCCTGTGGCAAGAAAGCTCCCAAACAAATCTGGAGCCCCTAAGGCGATTCGTATGCCACGCCATAAGACGATCCCAAATAGAGCAATCACAAAACAGCCACCGAGAAAGCCTAACTCCTCCGATAATATCGCAAAAATAAAGTCGGTTTGTGGCTCGGGCAAGTAATAGTACTTTTGCCGACTTTCCCCTAGACCAAGACCGAGGAGTCCTCCTGGACCGATCGCATAAAGGGATTGAATAATTTGAAATCCGCTCCCAAGGGGGTCTGACCATGGATCAAGAAAAGAGGTGATGCGCTTAATCCGGTATGGAGCCGAAATGATCAATGCTGCAAAACCAGCCATTCCGACAATGCCGAGCATGACGAAATGTAAAATCCTCGCACCGGCAACAAAAATCATCACCACACACGTACCGACCATGACCGCGCCTGTTCCTAAATCAGGCTGGAGCATGATCATGCCAAAAGCAAGCATAACAAGGGATAACGAAGGGAGCAACCCTTTTTTAAACGATGTGATTAATTTTTGATTTTCAGCCAAAAACTTAGCCAAAAAAACAATCATCGCCATTTTCATAAATTCTGAAGGCTGGATGGAGAACGCTCCTACACCGAGCCAGCTTCGTGCTCCACCGCGAACGAGACCAACCCCTGGAATGAGAACAATAATGAGCAAAACGAAGCAAACAATCACCATCAGTTTTGCCCATACGCGCCACGTCCAATATTCAACCCTCATCATAAAGAGCATGGCGATAAAACCAACACTCGCAAAAAAAAGCTGTCGCTTCGCAAAGAAAAACCCATCGTCAAATCGGTAGGTAGCCCAAGCCTCACTCGCGCTGTAAACCATAATTAAGCCTATAATAAGTAAGGCTACCGTTGCGACAACGAGAAGGTAGTCTGGTGCTGCTTTTTGTCTTGGCAATCGGAACACCTCATTTACTGAGTTTCGTTCGTACGGGACAAAGCCCCTCTACCAAACTGTATGCGCCAGACAAACCGAACATGTCCTTTATTATCCTATTCTTGTAATCCCTCGATTGAAGTCACAAACGCCTCACCGCGCTCTTCAAACGTACGGTATTGATCCCAGCTCGCACATGCAGGCGATAAAAGGATGACATCCCCATTCGTAGATACGTCTAATGCCTTACGTACTGCATCTTCTACCCGCTCAGCCTCCACGATCGTCTCAACGCCAGCTTCCATTGCTGCTTGTGCTAATTTATGCTTTGTTTCTCCAAAAAGCACGACCGCTTTCACCTTTTGTAGTGCTGGAATTAAGTCATCAAATGAGTTTCCTCGATCCAACCCGCCTGCTAGCAATACAATAGGGTCAGTAAAGGATTGAATCGCCGCTGTAGTGGAGAGAATGTTTGTCGCTTTCGAATCGTTATACCATTTCCTCTCAAAAGCTGTCCCAACAAATTGCAGGCGGTGTTCCACACCAGAAAACTTGGACAATACATGATGAATTTGTTCCTTTGTCGCACCCATGAGCAAGGCAGCCGACATGGCAGCTAATACGTTGTCCACATTGTGGTCTCCTGGCAATACGACATCGCCTTTTTCCACAATCTTTTCCCCTCTAAACATATAGGTTTCCCCATCAACATAGGCTCCGCTTTTGACGACGGTTGACCGTGAAAAAGGAATAGGTGTTGCCTTTGTTTCAGCGGCAACCTTGGAGACTAGCGGATCATCTGCGTTGTAGACAAAGTAGTCTTCCTCTTTCATATTTTCAACAATTTTCTTTTTGGCCGCCACATAATTTTCTTTCGAGCCGTGATAATCGAGATGGGCGTCAAAAATATTTAAGAGGATCGCCACTTTAGGACGGAAATGGCTCGTCCCCATCAATTGGAAGCTGGACACTTCCATGACGATCACATCATCCGCCGTTGCTTCCCTAGCTACATCGGAAGCCACGACCCCAATGTTTCCTGCTACTTTCGGCTCTCGGGCACTTCCCTTCAGCATCTCCACAACTAAAGACGTCGTCGTCGTCTTCCCATTAGACCCTGTAATTGCGACGATCTCAGCTTCACTCACCTTAGATGCAAGCTCGACCTCGGTCACGACGGAGATCCCCCGTTTGATCGCTTCCTCAACAATTGGATTATCATAGCGAATCCCTGGGTTTTTTACGACTAATTCTTTTCCATCAAGAAGAGAGATTGGGTGTTCTCCACATACGACGTGAATCCCTTCCTTTTGCAGCTTTTGCGCTTGAGGGTTATCCGCCAACGGTTTTTGGTCATTTACGGTGACAATCGCGCCTAAATCATGGAGGAGACGGGCCGCGGCCTCTCCGCTTTTTGCCAAACCTAATACTAAAATATGTTTTTGATGAAATTGTTCTGTATGTTTCATGTTATCCACACCTCTAAATAGATCGCGAGCATAGCAAATAGGAGACCGACCGTCCAAAACGTAACGACGACGCGCCATTCAGACCAACCTGAAAGCTCATAGTGATGGTGGAGCGGGCTCATTTTAAAAATCCGCTTTCCTCTCGTCTTAAAAGAAATGACTTGAATGATGACGGAAAGTGTTTCAATGACAAATACCCCGCCAATAATGATTAACAAGATTTCCTGCTTCGCCATAATCGCAATGGCCGCAATGGCACCCCCAAGTGCGAGGGAACCTGTATCTCCCATAAACACTTTAGCCGGGTGGGAGTTGAACACAAGAAAGCCGAGTACGGCACCAACAACAGCGGCAGAGAAGATCGCCACTTCAAAATAGTTAGTGGCCCAAGCAATGATCGCAAATGCACCGAATGCGATCGCACCAGTCCCTGCTACTAATCCATCAAGGCCATCTGTTAAATTGACCGCATTGGATGCACCAACAAGCATGACGATCACGAGAGGTAAATAAAACCACCCGAAATCAATCGAAAGGGACGTCGCTGGAATCGTCACCTCTGTAGAGAGACCCATGTTTCTTAGGCCTAAATAAAACAGGACAGCGACAACCAGTTGTCCGATCAATTTTTGCTTAGATGTAAGCCCTAAGTTTCTTTTCATGACCACTTTAATAAAGTCATCAATAAATCCGAGAACACCGAAGCCGATTGTCACTAATAGTAAAAGCAAGACGTCCATTGATAAAGATAGAAATTGAAACGAGACGAACAAGGATGACACGAGGATGGATAGAAGGATCATTAAACCCCCCATCGTCGGCGTCCCGCTCTTTTTTTGATGTGATTTTGGTCCTTCTTCACGAATGCTTTGCCCAAACTTAAGCCTGCGTAAAAACGGGATAAAGATAGGTGACAAAATGACCGTAATCACAAAGGACAGAATAAGGGTTAAAAGTAAGACACGTTCTAGCATCATTTGGTTATCCCTCCTCCCGTTTCAATTTATCTACAATCGATTCCAATTCCAATCCCCGAGAGGCTTTGAATAAAACGACTGTTTTTCCATCTAATAAACCTTCAATATAGTCCGTCGCTTCCTCTTTCTCAACAAACGAAACGAAAGGAATATTGCTCCCTCTTCGCTTCATCTCATCCGCTATCCACTGACCTTTTTCCCCAACAAGGACCGCGGTCGTTATCGGCTCTGTTATTTCATCGGCAACCGAGCGATGCAATGCTTCTTCATCTATTCCTAGCTCGTAAATATCTCCTAAAACAGCAACCTTCTTTTCATAGTTCGGATATGCCTTTAACGTCTTGATCGCTGCTTTCATTGAAGTCGGACTAGCATTATAGGCGTCATTTAAAAGAAGGGCTCCCTTTTGACCTTCGACCTTTTCAAGCCGCATCTTTGAAATTGCTACACTCTCTAATGATCTAGCGACTTGCTCCGGTGAAAGTCCGAGGTGTAGTGCTACGCTGACAGCGTATGCTGCATTCTTAACATTATGCTCACCAATCAGTTTGATGTCATAAGAATGATCATCAATGGTGAACGAATAGCCATCTTCACGAGCTTCTAGATCGTGAATCACGATTTTATTTTCCGAAGAGAATCCAACCGTTTGCACGCCTTCTTTCACATAAGGAGAAAGCAACGGTTCATCACCGTCGAGAAATAGGACACCTGTTGGCTTTAGGCCGAGGGCAATTTCCATTTTTGCTTTTGCAATGTTCTCACGGCTCCCTAGCTGTTCAAGGTGAGATTCTCCTATGTTCGTTACGACAGCAATATCCGGGGTTGCTAGTTTACTTAACAGTTCAATTTCCCCTAACCCGCTCATCCCCATTTCTAAAATGAGTGTTTGACAATTAGCTGGCATGGAAAGCACCGTTAACGGAAGCCCGATATGATTATTGTAATTCCCTTGCGTTTTATAAATAGAGCCTAACGGAGCAAGAGTCGCATAGAGTAAGTCTTTCACTGTCGTTTTCCCATTGCTTCCCGTTACGGCTACAACTGTTGGTTCTGTTTGCCGCAAATAAGCTTTTGCCATCGCTTGTAGCGCAAATAGGGTATCATTTACGAACAAAAGGCGATCCTCATTTTTTAATGACTCAGGTACCGGAACAGAAGTAGCCCAAAGTGAAGCTTGTGCTCCCTTAGATAGCGCTTGTTCCACATAATCATGACCATCAAATCTCTCACCGATAAGCGGAACAAAAAGGTTCCCTTCTTGAATCGTGCGTGTGTCGGTCGATACCCCGGTAAACGAGAGTGGAGCAGATGGGTTGTTTTTCGTAATGATCCCTTTTAAAAGCTGTGTTGATATACTCATGTCCATCGCTCCTTAATCGCCTGTTGAGCTACGATCCGATCGTCGAAATCGATCGTTCGATCACGGAACTGCTGATACGTTTCATGTCCTTTTCCTGCAATCACGATAATATCGTCTTCTTTCGCCAATTCAATCGCTTTAAAGATCGCTTCTTTTCGGTCTTCAATCATAAGATAGGAATCACCTTTGGCCCCCTGCTCCATATCATGCAAAATATCCATCGGCTCTTCACTGCGAGGATTATCTGATGTGAAAATCGCTTGATCCGCAAAGGTTGTGGCAATTTCCGCCATGACCGGACGCTTGGTCTTATCTCTGTCGCCACCGCAGCCTACAACGACCCGCACGTCTCCTTTCGCCAATTCGCTAACCGTCTTCAGCACATTTTCGAGACTATCAGGCGTATGAGCATAGTCGACAATGACCGTAAAAGGTTGATCATGCTTCACCGTTTCGAATCGTCCCGCTACTCCTTTGACTTCCTCTAAACTCTTCTTTATCTCCTGTAATGGAACACCGCTCACATAAGCGGCGGCAGCGGCTGCTAGAACATTGTATACACTAAATTTTCCGATTAGACGAATCGATATCTCCATGCGCTCCTCGAAAGCAGCAAGCTCAAATGTCGTTCCAGTGGAGGTAATTCGAACATTTTCTGCCTGGAAATCGGCTTCGTTCTCAATACCATAAGTAACGACTTGAGCGATCGTCATCTCAGCGAAATCAGCAGAGGCTGGATCGTCCGCGTTTAAGACAGCTACTTTTCCTCGGTACGTATTGCCGAGTTGAGCAAAGAGTAACCCCTTGGCAAATTTATACCGCTCCATCGTTCCATGGTAGTCTAAGTGATCAGGAGTTAAATTGGAGAAGACAGCCACATCAAAATCACAGCCACGCACTCGTCCCGATTGAAGGGCATGGGAGGAAACTTCCATCATCGCCGTCGTCACTCCAGACTTTTTCATGTCAGCAAATGTTCGTTGCAACACGAGGGACTCTGGTGTTGTGTTTTTCGTCTCCCTGAGCTCATGACCGATTTTCGTGTACATCGTTCCTATGAGCCCTGTCATCTTCCCTTGATCCTGCATTATTTTTTCAATCAAATGGGTAATCGTAGTTTTACCATTCGTTCCTGTAACACCGATGAGCTGCAGATCATTTGTCGGTTCACCGTAAAACTTTGTCGCCACTTGAGCCATCGCTCGACGTGAATCTCTGACGACAACAACAGGAACGGAAAGTTCAAGCGGTCTCTCACTAACGACCGCAACTGCTCCGTTGCTTACTGCTTGCTGGGCGTAATCATGACCATCAACCGTATACCCTTTGATGCAGAAAAACAGCCCACCTTCTACAACTTCACGTGAATCCATATGTATTGAATGAATGTCTGGATTTCCCTCATGTATCATTTTATATCCATACAAGGAATCCAGTAAGGAAACTAATTTTACCATACATCATTACCTCACAATATTGGCTTTTATTTAAACTTAAAAATGAGCGCCACATCAATCTTACGTATCCACCCATCTATTGTAAAGACCTAATTTTATGTAAACTGAAATGTCGTCAAGGAAAATTGTCGCTCAGCATCAAATTCATCCGCAGGAGCCAGCCCTTTTTATTTGGCTGAAGTAAATAAACGCATGTACGTTCTCGTGAAAAAAATAGAAGGAGAAGAGAAAGCGGCTATCCGTCATTCTCTCCTTTTCCCTTCTTTGTTAAAACGTATCTCTTTTATTTTAATCTGTAGGCTCTGTGTCGTCATCCATGTAAAGCCGTATCGTCGATCCAACCGCCACTTTCGTCCCTGGCTCTGGTGCTTGAGCGACGACAACATCCCCTTTACCATCTGCATCAATTTTAAGTTCATAATACGATTCATGAAGGTCTCTCTTCGTTCGGCCGACCAAATCAGGAACTTCGACTAAAGGTTCGTCGTTCCATTTCCGCTCTTTTTCAATCTGATTTTCTCGCTTTTCAATACCAAGTGCTTGCAAACTATCGCCAATAATCTTTCCAACAATTGGCGCAGCGACAACACCACCGAACTGGACCGTATCTTTCGGGTTATCGATTGCAACGTATACAACAATTTGCGGGTCATCTGCTGGAGCGAACCCGATAAACGAGACAATATGATTGTTCTCTAAGTATCGTCCATCTTTCGCTTTCTGTGCCGTACCGGTTTTCCCTCCCACTCGATATCCGTCCACAAACGCACCTTGTCCCGTTCCACGTGCAACAACACTTTCTAATGCATAGCGAACTTCTTTTGACGTCTCTTCTGAGATAATTTGTCGCCTCATTTTCGGGGCACTTGACTCGACGACTTCTCCTGTATATGGATCAACCCAGTCCTTTGCTACGTAAGGTTCGTACAAATAACCGCCGTTCACTGCCGCAGAGACAGCTGCTACTTGCTGTATGGGCGTAACCGACACCCCTTGACCGAAGGCTGTCGTTGCTTGCTCGAGGGGGCCAATCCGATCCCGGTTAAAAATAATTCCTTTCGCTTCACCTTGTAGGTCAATGCCCGTTTTCTGACCAAAGCCAAACGCTTCAATGTAATCAAACAGCCGATCCTTTCCAAGACGTTCCCCTAGAACGACAAAGCCTGGGTTGCATGAATTCTCTACGACTTCTAAAAAGGTTTGGCTCCCGTGGCCTCCTTTTTTCCAGCATCGGAGACGGTGTCCTGCCACCTCAATAAACCCTGGATCATGGAACCTATCGTTCGTAAGGTCGACCTCGTTTTCTTCGAGCGCAGCCGCAAGTGTAATAATTTTAAAAGTAGAGCCTGGCTCATATTGCATCCAAATCGGCTTGTTTTGGTTGTATACTTCAGGGGGAACCTCTCGGAAGTTTTCAGGGTTATAATGTGGCCGACTGCTCATCCCTAAAATTTCTCCAGTATTGGGGTTCATCGCAATTGCGATCGCGCCATCAGGGGAATAGGTAGCTTCAGCAATATCCAGCTCTCGTTCAATAATCGTTTGAACCCTGCTGTCAATCGTCAATCGTAAATTTAAGCCGTTGATAGGAGCAGTATATTCGTCAGCCAAATTAGGTAACCGTTGGCCTTTGGCGTCGGAAAAAAAGGAAACATGTCCTTTCTCTCCCTTTAGCTGCTCATCATAATAAAGCTCCAATCCCGTGAGTCCTTGGTTATCAATACCAGCAAACCCAAGAACGTGGGACAAATAGCTTCCAAACGGGTAATGACGCTTGCTGTCTTCGGCAATGTAAACACCAGGAAGCCTGAGCTTCCGTACCTCATTGGCCTTGTCTTTTGAGATTTTACGTCCTTCTGGATTCAACCGAACGATTGACTCTCTTTTTGTAATTAATTCATACGCTTTTTGCCTGTCCATTTGCAAAACATTGGCTAACTTCTCAGCCGTCTCCGTTGGATCTTTCACTTGACGAGGAACGACGAGAATGGATGGTGCACTAACATTTGTCGCCAAGACAACGTCGTTTCGATCGGTGATCTCTCCTCGTTTCGCTTCAAATGGCACATCCCTACTCCATGAGTCTTGTGCTTGACCTGTTAACCAATCACCCAAGGCAAATTGAACGTACCCGAGTCGTAGCATAATAATAAGAAAGGCTGCTAATCCAACCAAAAGAACGAAGATGAGACGTCTTCGGACAGTGACATTTGACACTCGCACAGCAAGTACCTCCCCGGTTCAATTCTGCGAAAGCCCGCTTTCCTTTCCTACCATCCTAGGAACATTTTGATAGCGGAATTGAAGAGGGCCGATCAATCAACCATCGACCCCCTCCAAGAAGTAGGCTTGTTTCAACTTATTCGAATAGGGAGTTGTTTATGCGAATCGTTATACGCTTTTCTTACTCTTCGTCTTCTTCTTTCTCGCCAGTCTTTGTTTCTTGACGGGTTGGCGAAGCTAGCTCAACGACCATATAGTCTCCAGGTGTAATTGTATCTCCTTCTTCAATGCTTTGACCGACGACAAATCCTTGACCAAAAAGGTTCACATTCACATCAAGGACATTCGCAACTTTCAACACATCACGTAGCGACCATCCGATCATGGACGGAAGAGTGTACGATTCACTTTCTGTTCGAAGAATGACTCGCTCCCCTTCTAGCAGTGTATGTCCTGAATACGGTTGCTGTCCTTCCACTGTGTCTCCTTCACCTAAAACGTATACTTTCATTCCTGCTTGTTCAAGCTCTTCCCGTGCCGATCGTGCTGATTCACCTATAAAGTCGGCTAGCTCATAACCTTCTTCTTCCTCATCCTTTAGCTCCTCTACTGAAGGAGAAATGTTCAAGTATTGGAGGCTGTGGTTCATAATCGTATTAAAGATTTTCGCCACTGGCTCCGATCCTACTTGGTTCGTGTTTAGCGACGGACGATCAACGGCCACATAGACGATCACACTCGGATCATCTTTTGGCGCCACCCCAATAAAAGAAAAGATATTCTGTCCATGACCATTTAAATAACCAGGACCGTCTGGATTTCTTACTTGGGCTGTTCCTGTCTTTCCAGCCACATCGAATCCTTCTAAATAAAATGGACGACCCGTTCCTGATGACGAGGTAACGACCGTTTCCAAAATGTCTCGTACTTCCTTTGCCGTTTCTTTAGAAATGGGCTCTCCTACCACTTCCGGTTCCTTCTCTGCAATGACCTTTCCTGTTTCAGAGTCTACAATTCGATCAACGACATAAGGCTTCATCATCTTCCCATCGTTTGCAATCGCCGTCATGGCCTGAATTTGTTGAATCGGCGTCACAGCTGTCCCTTGTCCAAATGCTGTGGATGCCGCATCCCGTAGCGACCCTTTCGCATAGACGCTCGCTGCTTCATTCGGTAGATCAATACCTGTTGGTTCACCGAAACCAAATTCATCTAAGTATTCGTAAAGTTTTTCAGGACCCAGCTTCTCCAAGGCAATTTTTGAAAACCCAACATTTGATGAGCGCTGCATCGCTTCTAGGTATGAAATCGTCCCCCACCCGCGCCCTTGGTTATGGTCGCGAATCGGCGGGTTCGTATCATTTCTAATCGTATACGTACCAGATTGATACTGTTCATTAACGTTTAGTACCCCTTCCTCTAAAGCTGCCGCTAGGGTAAACACCTTCATCGTAGAACCAGGTTCATATCGATCTGATACAGCGTAGTTCATGTAGTTTGTAATTTGCTCATATTCATTCGGATTAAAGGTTGGCCGATTGCTCATCGCTAAAATTTGACCTGTTTTCGGGTCAGCGACGATCGCAATGATTCGCTCAGGTTTATATTCTTCCTCCACCTGTGTCATGACTTGATCTAATGCCGTCTGAATATTGGAATCTAAAGTCAAGTAGACATCATTTCCTGTTTTTGCCGGTTCAATTTGCTCACTCGGGCGCGGGAGAGGAATTCCTTGGCCGTCCTTCTTAAACCGAATCTCTCCATCCTCTCCACGAAGATATTCATCCAGGCTTCGCTCAAGACCCATACGTGATTCCCCCATGTCTCGGTCTGTGTAACCGATGAGGTGGGAAGCATATGTATGCTTCGGATAATATCGTCTCGGTTCTTCTGTGAAATAAATGCCTGGCAGATCTAAATCGGCAATCTTATCTCGCTGCTCTTGTGTTAAGTTCCTTGCCCCAGCACCTAGCTCGACTTGGTAGACATCCCGTGTAAGCAATTCTAATAAGCGCTCTTCTGACATATTGATATGTTCTGCCAACAATTGAGCGGTCCGCTCCGGATCTTCTACTGCCGGTTGGTGAGAATTATCAAGAACGGCATATACAGAATAAGACGTGACTTCTTCTGCCAGAGCATCGCCATTTCGATCCCTAATCGTGCCTCTTTTCCCATGAAGAACCTCAGAACTTGTCCACCTTGCCTCTGCAATTGCTTGAAGAGAGTAGCCTTTTACTTCTTTTTCGATTTGTAAATATAAGAACCTTGCAATTAAAACAGAGAATACGACGATAAACAAGACTAGCATGAGCACTGCACGTTTATTCGTCGCTGCTCGTTTAATGTCCATACTACATGCACCTCCGCCAGACACGTTCGTTACTACGCGAAAAAACTAGTTCCTCGGGAGAACTAGTTTTGAACGACCTTCACATTCTCATCCTCTAATTTCATTCCAAGGCTTTTCGCAATTTTCAGGATACGTTCCGGACTGCTCAGTTCAACAACTTGCAATGAAAGACCATCATTAATTTGCTCTTGAGCTGCAACCGTCTGTTCAAGTTCATGAATCTCTCGATTGACAGAGTACATGGTGGCATAATTATGTACCGAAAAACCGATGAACAGTAAAAACGCGACCGTTAGCATTCCTAGTAACATTTTTTCCCCTTTTGTAATTTTCCCTCTTTGCCTTCTCGGCCTTGGCGCAGGTTGTTGCGGAGCTTGTCCCGGTTGTCGGCGGACATGTTCAATCGATCTTGCTACGTTTTGCATAGTTCAACCTCCCCTTTTTTCTTTATGTTGTTTAGTAGGTGTCCTGTCTATTGTTTCTCAGCGATTCGTAACTTCGCTGATCGTGCTCGATTGTTCAGTTCAATTTCTTCGGCAGTCGGAACGATCGGCTTTTTCGTAATAAGCTTCAATGTTGCTTTGTACTCCTCAGGAATGACAGGCAAACCAGGAGGAACATCCGGTCCCTTACTAGCCTCGCGAAACATTTCTTTGCAAATACGATCCTCTAATGAATGAAATGTAATGACACAAATCCTGCCCTTTGGAGCCGTCAGGTCAATGGCTGCTTCCAACGCCTCTTCAAATGCTCCAAGTTCATCATTTACTGCAATTCGAATCGCCTGGAAAGTTCGTTTAGCCGGATGCCCCCCCGTCCGTCTAGCAGGCGCAGGAATGGCCTCCTTAATAATGTCAACTAATTCACCTGTCGTTCGAATCGGCTTTTTTTCCCTAGATTGCTCTATTTTCCGAGCAATCTGTTTGGCAAACCGCTCCTCACCATAACGGGAAATGATCTTCATTAACTCAATGAAATCCCATTGATTCACAACCTCATAAGCAGATAATGACTGTGAGCGATTCATTCTCATATCCAGTGGAGCATCTCGATGATAACTAAATCCTCTTTCATCCTCATCAAGTTGAGGGGAGGAAACACCGAGATCGAAAAGAACCCCGTCGACGTGGTGAACACCAAGTTCCTCTAATTTTTCTCTCATATAACGAAAATTACTTTCGATTAACGTGAATGAACCACGATAAGGGCTAAGCGTTTCTTTTGCATGCGAAAGAGCATATTGGTCTTGATCGAACGCATATAAATGGCCGCCTCCCGTTAATTGTTTAACAATTTCCTGAGAGTGCCCTGCCCCACCTAGCGTGCAGTCCACATAGATGCCATCAGGCTTAATATTTAACCCTATAACAGATTCGTTTTTTAATACGGTAACATGTTCGAACATGATTCGAGCTCCTTTTACGTCCCGACCGTTTACAAATCAAAATCAACGATGTTTTCAGCAATCTCACTAAATGATTCTTCGGACTCTGCAAAGTACTCTTCCCAAAGCTCTTTGCTCCAAATCTCCACTCGGTTAGAAACACCGATGACGACACATTCTTTTTTCAACTGGGCAAATTCACGCAATGGGGAGGCAATATTTACTCTTCCCTGTTTGTCTAGTTCACATTCCGTAGCCCCCGAGAAAAAGAAACGGGTAAAAGCACGGGCGTCTTTTTTCGTAAATGGGAGGTTTTTAAGTGATTCTTCGAGCTTTTTCCATTCCACTTGAGGGTACACAAACAAGCAACGGTCCAGCCCACGGGTTACAACGAATGTCTCGCCTAATTCATCACGAAACTTCGCAGGGATAATCATCCGTCCTTTTTCATCCACATTGTGGCGATATTCCCCCATGAACATGAGACTCCAGCTCCCCCCACTTTCTACCTTTAATCTACCACATCCCCCCACTTTTCACCACTATTATTTTTGATTCTTTTCCTAACAAAAAAATCCTGCACAAATGGCAGGATTTTTTCTTCCCTTTCTTTCGACAGGGATCTTAGACGAATATTTACAGTTTTACGAGGTAATGGACGCCCATTTTGTTGATATTCATGGAAATGAGCCTAGGGATGAAGTCATCACCTACGATATTTAACAATTGGATCACATGATCATGACGTTCTTGTAATAAACCATTAGGTTTGAGCCACCTTTCTGCTTCATCAAACTTAGATAGCTCATGTTCAAATCGTTCCCGAACGTGCCGCTTCATTCGGCGCTCCATAAACCGAAGTTGACTCTCAATAATAGACCAGTTTTTATTCGCTAATTTACCAGGTGTTTCTCCGATCTGTTCCGCTAGGTCTTTTATAGGTTTATGACTATGGCGGATTTGAGTAATCGCTTCCTCCACCACTTGATCAATCGGCCACGGGGTTTGTTCTTCTAGCCATCCTTCTTTCTCCTTTTCTAATCCGTGTGCGATCGCTTTTTCATATGAATACTGTTTTTCAGCAAACCATTTTTGTACAGCAGACGGCACGCATGTTGCCGAAATGCGGGGGACAACTGGAGACATCTTCATCCCACATTCATGAAACACTCGTTTCAACGTTGCCCAATACGAAATTTCTCCAGGGCCTGCCACAAAGGCAAGGACAGGGAACAACGCATCTTGCATGACCGGCCTTGTGACAACATTGTTGCTAAAGCGCTCGGGGTGAAGGGTTAGGTGCTCAAGCAACTCTTCTCTAGAGAACGTTTGATTTTTTCCATTGAGTTCATAATTTTCTCCAGTATAATCGATACGGTAGCGAATCCCTTCCTCGACATAAAACAAATGAGCATTTGTTTCTTCGGTTATGATCGGTCTTCCATAACCAGCTTGTTCAAGCTTTTTCACTTGATGAGCAAAGGATCCTTGGACGTTTTTCGTTTTTTGGATCAGCATGTGAAAACAGGATTTCTCCAAGGTCCGAAAAGACGGGTCCCCTGAGTCAAAAACGACAAGCCCTTCGTCTCTAAACAAATAGAGAAGGAGCTCGGCAAAAAAATCCGTGTATGTATTCGATCTGCCAGCTAACGTTTTGACACGCTCATACAACGGGAGCGTATGCTCTGTTTCTGGTAAGGAGCGAAATACAGTTGCTAACCATTTGGCGAGTGTCTCTTTGTTTAAGCCTGCTTCACTTGCGATCCGCTTCCGTTTTTCCTCAATTCTGTGTAACCGCCATCTCCCGTTTTTTTCAATGGGAACAGCGTTGATTTCATCAAGATCATGATCCTCTCCAGCGATCCAAAACACCGGAACCACTGGGACGCCTAATGCTCGCTCTTGTTCCCTTGCAAGCAAAACAATGGTCACAGCTTTATAAATCGTATAAAGGGGGCCTGTTAACAGGCCGGCCTGTTGGCCACCGATGACGACAACGGAGCGGGGATCTTTCAACTTTTCTACTTGCTGAGCAGCTTTATCATGAAAAACAAATCGTTTTTGATACGACAGAAGTGCTTTAGATAATGCATCGCGGTCGTAGGGTTGCCCCTGTAAGTCACTAAGGCGTTGCTGAAAAACAGTCGGTTGATGAATGTTATAATCAAAAAAGGATAACATGTCGTTCTGATTATTCAAATAATCTTTAGCAGCTTTAGATGAAGGGAGAAGCTTTAATTCCTCAACAATCATAATTTACAGACGTCCTTTCTCGCCAGGATACGCCTTGAATTATAGCAAAATTCATTCTTCACACAAACTATTACGCTTAGTAGAATTTCATAATGTTCACCACAAGGCCGACTCCACTTAAAAGAAAGTAAAGAATAAAGAAGAACAGAAAGTTCAATCGCCAAATTCCTCTCGCTAACTTTCTAATGTATATATCCTCTGCGACCTTATAATGCATGTATGTAAAAAACATTGCGATCAGAAAGAACACGGCAAGAATGATCCAAATAGACATATTTGTCCACATCGACTTTAGAATAAAATAGACACCTAACATAAACAGTAGTGTAGAGAAATCAGATGCCAGCCGAACAGATCGACGCTTGTTCTTCGTCCATTTTACAACAACAATATAAACCAAATACCATCCGATGAAGGGCACTGTAATCACAGTAGCCACGAGCCAAACGAGCGCATTTGTCAACCCATCCTCACCTTCCTTCCCTCTTCATCCATTCCCATCACCGCATGATAGACAAACGATGTGTTAGGGATTTCAATTCCTTTCTTAGCTGCTTCCTTTATAAGATATCCTGTAATACTCTCAATTTCAGTTCTTCTATGATGAGTCAAATCCATGTACATGGAGGACAGGTTATTTGCTGTTTTATCACAAATGGCCCGCGTATAAGCAAGGTGTTCGTCTACTTCCCTTTCCCTCCCTAATGTTACACACGCTTCCTTCACAAGCTCTTTCAACAATAACGAAAATAGCTGATTTTCAATAAGCGCCCCATTTTTGACTCGAAATAACCCAGTTAAAGGATTTATTGCTGCATTGGCAATCAGTTTTCTTTCCATTTTATCTCGCCAATTTGTTACTTTCTGAGCCTTAAGTCCCACGTTATGCAAACAAGCCCACATCGGGTCGAAATTCTTGCTATCTCCTACCATATCACCGATCCATATCGTTCCGTCTCCCGTATGCTGTACCCTCACATCGCTCTCTCGTTTCGCACCAATTTCGACAATTCCGCAGCAAATAGCTCGAGCAGGTATTTGGCGCAAGATTTCTAAATGGGTCATACCGTTTTGAAAAAAAACAAGACCGTCCCACTTCTTCCTCTGGAGTTGTGGTAACAGTGCTTTAACTGCAAAACTTTTTACCGTGATAAACCCTACCTCTGCCTCTTCTGCATAGAAAGAAGACAAAGGAGTTGCTGTCACGGAAATAGGCTGATGTTCTCCTGATTTTGCAACGAATGTTAACCCTTCTTTATTTAAATGATCAGCTTGTTCCGGGCGATTCGTTACGAGGAGAGCTGGCCAATTTGCAAGCTTTAGATAGGCATATAGCAAGAGACCTATCGAACCAGAACCAATGACCGCTACTCTCGGCTTCTCCATATGTATCATCCTTTTTTCCTATTTGGTCAAGATTTTACCATACGAACAAGAATTGGACTAGTTAATTTAGTTGTGAGAATAGTAAAACTTTTTTTATTGCAACGAAAATTGTTAATTGAACTAAGCTTTTATAGTAAAATAGAATTGTAATCCTTTACAGATGTTTAACATCCATCTTTTTGAACGTACACATGGAGAGAAGTTATGTCAAAGGAGGAATAAGTCATGCAACAAATTGAAGTTAAGCGCTTACTTGTCAATTACAAAACACTTGAAGAGTTCCGAAACTTTCGTGAGTTCGGCGCTGCTGAACTTTCGATGAAGGATGATCTCGAAGCGAATATTATTGAAAACGATAGCGAATCTCCGTTTTATGGGATTTACTTTGGTGGTAAGCTCGTTGCACGCATGAGCCTTTATCGAATCGACGGCAAGTATGACCGTTATTTTGAACCACCTCAAGATTATTTAGAGCTATGGAAGCTAGAAGTGCTTGAGCCATACCGGGGGAAAGGATTTGGCCGCGCCCTTGTTGATTTCGCGAAAAGCTTCAATTTACCTGTGAAAACAAATGCCAGACAACGCTCAAACGAATTTTGGACGAAAATGGGCTTTGAGCCTGTCACATACCAAACGGATCGAGACCGTGGAGAAAGTCCATACGTTTGGTATCCAGAAGGAGTAAAAGAACAACTCTCTGAAGACGAAGGACCTGTGGAAACCCTTGAAAATTAAAAGAAAAGCGAACGGGAACAACGCCCGCTCGCTTTTTATTTTTCCATTGCCTGTTCGTTCTCTTGACCGACAAGGGAAAGCTTCCGGGCTCGATCCATAATGGAAATTAACGTCTGGTAGTCTTCAGCGATCGTCATTTTCTCTTGACGCATCTTCTTTATTTCCTTTTCAAGCCTTGCGTTCTCTTTTCGTAACGTTTCATTTTCATCGAGAAGCTGTTGCTTTTCTTTCTGAAGTCGTTGATCTTGCCCAAGTAGAGTTTGCTGGTTTTTCAAAAAGGCGATCACTTTCTCCATCGTGATGGAACCACCGTTCTCGTCTACTTGAGAGGAAACTTGTTGCTCCTCTACTACTTCCACTTGATTCTGCTGTCGTTTTTGAGGTTTCGCTTCAACCTCCATCGCCACCTCTACTGTTTCGACAGGCTCTGATACTTCCTTCTTCACTTGCTTCGAATGCTTTCGCTGCTTTTTCGCAAGAGCGATAGCAGCCTCATACTTTTTTCGAATGGCTGAATTCCAACGAAAGCCGCATGCTGCAGCTGTTCGGGACAACCGCTCCCCCACTTCCTCAAAAGCGGCTAACTGCGTACTACCTTCTCGAATATGCCGGAGTACAACTTCCGCTAGTATAAGGTCTTCATCATTTGTCCATGCATCTTGACGATTAGCTGACAATAGCAATCCCTCCTCTTATTTTTCAGCTTCTTCTAATACTTATGCCCTTACTAGAAAAGATAGACTTTCTTCTAGTAGAAGATTATGTCCTTAAAAACCATAAGCTATTCATGATCAGATAAAGATTAGAAGAGGAGGGATGAAAAAGACTAGCAATCCATTATCAAGAAATCGTTACATCCTCAAAAAAGCATCGACTGCTTCATGGTGGGCATCTCGCTCCCACAACTGTGCGCACTTTGCTACTTCCCGCTCGATTCGCCATATCAGCTCTTTCCTAGAGATTCTGTCAAGGTGACGCTCCTTATAAGCTGCAAGCACCTCCTGGTCGAGTACTGTGTATAGACCAAGCCATTCTTTCACTCCTTCACGAAAAGGGATCTTTTGGATAACCTTTTGGATAAATCCAAGATTTTCTCCTACGTCAGACGAGTACACCTTCCCAGTCATTGTCATTTCAAGACTTACATGAGGCTGAACCCGCGTCATTAAAAATGAGGTGCCACCCCATCCGGTCGTAATCCCTAACGTTCCTTGAATAAATCCAAATTTGCTGTGAGGTGCAGCCAAGCGAAGGTCACAGGCCGCTGCAATTTCACATCCCCCACCGACTGCAGCCCCGTTCAATGCTGCCACTGTTAACTTTGGACAATAATAAACATCTAAAAGGATCTTCGCCATTTTTGCTAGCATCGCCTTTGCTTCCGATTCCGTTTTCAATTTGTGAAAAGAGGAAAGATCCCCACCCGCACAAAATGCTTTTTCCCCTGCACCTGTCACAATGATCACCTTACTTTGATCACCTTTTGCTTGTGCCAAAGCCTCGGCAAACAGATCCATCGTCTCTTCATCTATCGCATTTCGCTTTTCTGGTCGATTAAATTGAATCCATGTCACATCATGATCTTGTATGTATAACACTTTGCTCATCTTATTCCCTCCTTATGACAAGTTCAACACTCAAGCCGACTTCCCTTTATAAAATTACTGAATAAGCAAAAAACCCGCCTTTCTTCAGGCGAGTTTTTTACCAGAATTTCTTCCATTATTTACTTAAAACATCTTGGCCTTTATAAGAGCCACACTCTTTACATACGCGGTGAGCAAGTTTCATTTCACCACATTCTGGGCATTTAACCATACCAGGTACAGCTAACTTGTAGTGAGTACGACGCTTTCTTTTACGTGTTTTTGACGTTCTTCTGAAAGGTACTGCCATCATTCCCACCTCCTTACCGGACTTAAAAACAACATGTATGAAATGAAAGGGGATGAGGTAGCCTCATTCCTTCTTCATCCCTACTGCTTATCAAAAAACTTTGCCAAATCCGCGAGCCGCGGGTCCACTTTTTTCTCCTGTGCCTCTGGCTCTGTGATCAGCTCCCACCCTTTTCCTTGAGGAGGGGCCTCACCTTGCTCGCCATCTTCAGCAAAAACTTGCATCGGAATCTCAAGGAGAATATGTTCCTCGACAAACGGTAGTAGGTCTACCGTTTCTCCCTCAATTAAATGAATGTCTTCATCGCTTGCTGCGACATAATCAGATTCAGTAAATTGCTCTTCCACTGTTAAATCAAATGGGAACTCCACATCTGCAAGGGTTCGAGAGCATGGCAAGATCAACGTTCCTGTAATATGTAACGGGAAACGAACGACGTTACCTGTAAAGATTGCTTCACCACGAACCTGAACAGGGGAGACTGAACGAATTTCTTCGTTTACTTCCTTCAGACGATCAAGGTTTACCGTCTCATCAAAAGAAAATTGACGATGCTTCGCCGCGCGAAGCTGTTGCATGTTCCATTTCAACATGTGATCACCTCAAGGCAACAAGAGTAATTATAGTCTTACCTATTTTGTTTGTCAACCTTTTTTCTTTACACTGACTTGTCTATAATGAAAAAGACATCATTGGACAAACGTGATAATTGAAAGTCATTGTAGCACTTTCCTCCCACTGTCGTAAAGGGGGATGCACCAAAATAAAATTGTCAAAAAGGAGGCGCCTATGAAAGCCGTCGGTGTCGTTGTCGAATACAACCCATTTCATAACGGTCATTTGCATCATTTGACGGAAGCCCGCAAACAGGCAAAGGCCGATGTTGTCATTGCGGTTATGAGCGGATATTTTTTACAGCGCGGAGAACCTGCTATTTTGCCGAAATGGGAACGCACCTCCCTTGCGCTACAAGGTGGTGCTGATCTTGTCGTGGAGCTCCCATATGCCTTTTCCACACAAAAGGCCGAATGGTTTGCCACAGGTGCTGTTTCCATTTTAGCGGCGCTTGAGGCAGACGCTCTTTGCTTCGGCAGTGAAGAAGGAACGATCGAACCGTTTCACCGACTCTACCACTTTATGGCCAAGCATCGCTTGGCATGGGATCGAATGATCAAAGAAGAGCTAGATAAAGGAATGAGCTATCCAACTGCCACAAGCCTAGCGTTCAAGCGACTTGAAGGATCTGCTGAACATTTGGATTTAAGCCGACCAAACAACATTCTTGGCTTCCATTATGTGAAAGCGATCTACGACTTACATACTTCCATTAAAGCCATGACCATCCCAAGAATCAAAGCAGGCTACCATGACGATTCACTTAACGAAAGCTCCATCGCTAGTGCAACGAGCATTCGAAAATCGCTTAAAACAAAAGAGGGATGGCAGATGGTTGATCGAGTGGTCCCTTCGTATACGACAGAGATGCTGAAATCGTTTGAAAAAGAAACAACCTTCCTCCCATCCTGGGAGCGACTATTTCCTTTGTTAAAGTATCGGTTGCTCACCGCCACACCTGAACAGCTACATGCTATTTATGAAGGAGAAGAAGGCCTTGAATACCGAGCGCTTAAAACGATTGTCTCGGCTACTTCTTTTCACGACTGGATGACAAAGATGAAAACAAAACGTTACACGTGGACAAGAATCCAGCGGTATGCTACCCACCTTTTTACAAATACAACAAAAGAAGAGATTCACTCGGTTTTACCTCGAGGGACAGAGTCTCTCCCGTACATTCGTTTGCTCGGCATGACGTCTCGTGGGCAAATGTATTTAAACGGGAAAAAAAAGCAGCTGACGACCCCCGTCATTACACGACCTGCAAAAGTTGACGACAGGATGATGAACCTAGATTTGCGCGCGGCATTTAGTTATTATGCCTCGTTTCCACCAAGCTTACAACAAAAACGTCTAAAAGAGGAGTTCCATCGCACGCCGATTCGAATCGATCACAAGCCTGAACCAAAAAAAGAAGCGTAGTCGATCCCTTCAGAAATCTCATCATCTCAACTCGATTGTCAAAGGAAAGAAACCATCCCGAATCCTAACATACGGTGGGATGGTTTTGACTGTTTCCTACGAATTAAACGCGCGGTTCTAAGCTTTGCAAAAACTGAAGCGCTTCCTCAAACGTGTCAATCGGAATGATTTTCATCTCGGTTCCAATATCTTCAGCAGCTTCTAAGGCTTCTTTGTAATTTGATTGTTCTGCGCCATGTTCATTTGGGGCTAGAAAATAATCCGCTCCCGCCTTATGGGCCGCGACGATTTTTTGTTTCACACCGCCAATCCGGCCTACCTCACCTTCTTCATTGATCGAGCCAGTCCCAGCAATGTGATACCCCTTTGTTAAATCCTCTTCCTGTAATTGATTGTATATTTCCAGTGAGAACATGAGCCCGGCAGAAGGACCGCCAATTTCACTAGAATCAATGGTCACTTCTGGATCGAAAATGACATCTCGATCGGTTACAGGATAACTGATTCCTACTCCTACTCGTCCGTCTTCTACTTGCAAGTGCTCAGGGAAAGGTTCAAAGGTGAGGATCACATCGAACGGCTCTCCCTCTTCTCGTTTGACCGTTAGCTTCACCGTCTCCCCTTCCGTTCTTCCTTGGAGTTTTTCGAGAAGTTCATCTGCTTCTAAGACAGGCTCGTCATCAACCGCAATAATATGATCTCCAGCTTTTAGCTTTTCTGCTGCTGGCATCCCGTCAATCACTTGTGTCACAAGGACCCCGTGATATGTATAGTCAACCGGCCGGTTTGCATGTTCATAGGCAACGATTTTCGCCGTTACTTTCGAATGATCCATCAACATCAACTGACGATGGTGATATTCTTCGTCTGTTTCTCCCTCATGGCGAATTTGCTCTTCTGGATACAACTCCCGATACTCACTGAACTGAGCCCAAAAATAAAAAATAGGGTTCGCCTTACCCATTCGCACTGTTGTCAACATAAAGGTGCCATCTTCCTCATGTCCCCCTTCAACATTAATCACTTCGCTGAGCACTTTTCCTTCTCCAGGTTCTGAATAATAATAAGGCAGTTGAAAGAAGTGAATAAAGGCAAGGATCGCAATGAGGATGATCCACCGTTTTTGAAATTTACGCTTTTTCGTCTGTCTCATAATGGGTCTCCTTCCACGTAGCGATTGCATCTTTAATTTCTGGAATTTTCGCTATCGCCGCTCGTTCCCCTAGCAGAATTAAATCGTTTACCGCTTCAAAGTCGATCGAACTCGATAACGAGCGATAGCGATCATTCATCGGCCTAATCATAACAGTGCAATCAATTTCTTGGACGCGAACGAGCTCCTTCGACATCATATCCATCGTTTGCAAAATGACATCGTAAACGGAACGAATCTCTAGCTCCTCGCGAAAAATGGTCAAATCTACTGCAATCGTTAGATCGGCCCCCATCTCCTTGACGACAGAGACAGGTACACGGTCAATAACGCCGCCGTCAATGAGCAGTCGGTCGTTTATGTTTTTCGGAACAAAAATACCGGGAATCGCAATGCTTGCCCGCACAGCTTCTGCAACGTCCCCTTCTTGCAAAATAACCCGCTCGCCTTTAAGCAAATCAGCCGCTACAATTCGCACAGGTGGGTCTAACTCTTCCACTCGCTTCTTTTTTGCAAGGACACGGATAAGCTCCTCCACGCGATGGCCAGCGATAAACCCCATTTTCGGGACCGTAAAATCCAAATAATATTTTCGTTTAAACAGATTGGCAAAACGAATCAGATGTTCCGTTGGATGACCGGCTCCGTACAAAGAGGCCACAAGGGCTCCCATACTACTACCGGCGAGATAGTCTATCGGTATCTTTTCCTGTTCTAATACTTTCAACACACCGATATGTGCATACCCACGAGCTCCACCTGACCCTAAAGCCAATCCAATTTTTGGTCGATGGACTTTTCCCACATTATCAGCTCCTCTTCTGCCAAGGAATCGCATTACGTTCTTCATTGATATGGTCTAAATGAAGCTTGTATACGTATATTTAAGTGAGAATCTTTTTGCTGTCCAAGGAGGATGTTATGACTGAAATCGCCAAAATTCGAACGTTTCTCATCGCTGTCATGATTACTTGCTTAGCAGCCTCCTTAATGATTTTTCCAAAAGAAGCACTCGAAGCCTCAACCAGAGGGCTTACCATGTGGTGGGATGTCGTCTTTCCATCCCTGCTTCCTTTTTTTATTGTGTCCGAGCTGTTGATCGGCTTCGGTGTCGTTAGTTTACTCGGAACCTTTCTTGAGCCACTCATGCGCCCGATCTTTCGCGTTCCTGGTGTAGGAGGCTTTGTCTGGGCCATGGGACTTGCATCTGGATATCCCGCCGGCGCAAAGCTAACGGCAAGGATGCGACAGGAAAAGAAATTGACGAAGATTGAAGCGGAGCGTCTCGTCTCGTTCACCAACTCTTCCAACCCGTTATTTATTTTTGGTGCAATCGCCGTCGGTTTTTTTCAAAATGCAGCCCTCGGTCTTCTGCTGGCCCTCTCCCATTATCTTGGCAATATTTGCGTCGGCATTCTCATGCGTTTTCATGGATCAGAGGAGGAGCGTTTTCTTCGGCAACAGCGTAAACCACAAGACCGGTCACTTAACCATGCAATGTCTATTATTTACGAAGAGCGTAAAAAAGACGGGCGCCCGCTCGGAAAACTTCTTGGAGATGCTGTTCAGTCATCCGTCCGTACGCTGTTAATGGTGGGGGGCTTTATCATTTTGTTTTCTGTGCTGAACCGAATCCTCACGTTGATCGGTTTTACCGACTTTCTGGCGGTGCTATTCTCTATTATACTTTCTTTTTTTCAACTGCCCAACGAATTAAGCATCCCGCTTATTTCTGGCTTGTTTGAAATCACACTCGGCGCCCAGCTTGCGAGCCAAGTAACCGAAGCCACTTTGTTTCAACAAGTGGTTGTGACAAGCTTCTTTTTAGCTTTTTGCGGTTTTTCTGTTCAAGCCCAAGTCGCGAGCATTTTAGCAGAAACCGACATCCGGTTTAAACCGTTTTTTGTCGCTCGCATTTTTCACGGCTTTTTTGCAGCGATTATTTCTGTCATCCTATGGCCGTATGTGTATACTGAAAATTCTTCCGGAGGTAACATTTCTAGTGTCATCCCTGCTTTTTTATCAAATGGTTCATCTGGCCTTGGTACAACGTTGTGGCATTGGCTCCATATGTATGGATCGCTGTTTACCCTCATCATGCTTATCATTTTTATATTTCTTATGGCTAAGAGAGGACTTGAGCGAGCCGAGCCTTAACGAAAGGATTAAGGAAGGTTCGAAAAAATCGCCCACCTCGATGAAAAGGGTGGGCGTCACTCACAAACCTACTTGTTCCGAGGGCTCGAAGAAAATTTCGCTTTCAGTGCCTCCGCAACAACCGGTGGAACGATATCCGACACGTCTGCTTCATATTTTGCTACTTCTTTTACGATACTCGAGCTTAAATAGGAGTATTGATTGCTCGTCATCATAAAAAACGTTTCTACATCAGGCCCTAGCTTTTTATTAATGGATGCGGCTTGCATTTCATATTCAAAATCGGATACGGCTCGAAGTCCACGGATGATCGCCTTTGCTTGTTTTTGTTTTACATAGTCGATCAATAAGCCATTAAATGAATCAATCGTAACATTTGGAATATGTTCCGTCGCCTTTTTTAATAGTTCAAGTCGCTCCTCCACCGAAAAGAGAGGCACTTTGTTTCGATTATGTAATACAGCGACAATGACCTCGTCAAACACATTGGCGCCCCGTTGAATAATATCAAGGTGACCTAATGTGACTGGATCAAAGCTCCCAGGGCATACCGCAATCGATGTCATTCCAGATTCCCACCTTTCTCATACTTATATATTGTAATCATTGTGTCACCATAGGTTTCTTCTTTATGCTTGACCGCATACTCAATTTGATCAGGTAGCATCGTATCCCGGTCATGCTCACAGACGACCACTCCGCCCTCTTCTAAAAGCCCATGGTTTGCAAGAATCGCCAGATCATTTTTGATCGTCTGCTTCGCATAAGGTGGATCTAAAAATACATAGGTAAAGACAATGCCCCGCTTCGTTAGTACTTGCAGCGCACGCTTTGCATCATTGCGGTAAACTTCTGCACGACCTTCTAAACCACAGTGGGAAAGATTCTGTTTGATCGTTTCAATCGCTCGTTTTTGCTGGTCGACAAAAATCATTCGTTCGACTCCGCGACTTAACGCTTCTATCCCTAGTCCCCCGCTACCACCATATAAATCAAGCCCAATCCCACCATCGAAGAAAGGTCCGATCATATTAAAAATGGCTTCTTTTACTTTATCTGTCGTAGGCCTCGTTTTATGCCCAGGCACGGCTTTCAACGTCAATCCTTTTTGCTCACCTGCGATCACTCTCATATGAATAGCTCCTTTATATTCTGTTGCTTAAAAGGCTTATTTAAATGTGTTCGCGCCTTTCTCATCCTACCATAATTTTGCGAAGCTTGTCAGATAATCCAATAAGAAAAAAACAAGAAAAAATGCGTATATCTTCATGGCGAATGGTCATACTAGGACTAGCAGCATTCGATGAATGTTGCACAACCGCGGAGAAGGCTTACGTTTCCCCATAAGTTCTTCCTCCGGTTTCTCCTCTCCCATAGCCTCGTACATACAGAACGTATGATCACGGGCACCCCGTAAGATCAATTTCTTACGGGGATTTTTTTATTGCCACAACTCGACACATACTACGGGACGTGTTACATTTTTAGAGGATGAGAATAGAAAGGGGAAACGTTACATGATTCAACGGTTTATCGAGTTAGGAACGGGCTATTCAGACATATATGAACTACTTGAATTAGCGAAAACAAATGCACATCGCATTCATCGAGTGATTCGTTTCGATACTTCGATTGCTCAACGCCGTGTTGTGTCATTTGGGGTTGTTTTAGATCCAATAGCCGACAGTAAATTCATGCCGATTTACTTTTGCCGTGAAGGAATCCCCCACCCGGAGGAGATTTCCAATAAACGTTGTGAGCTTGTGAATGAATGCCTGAAAGCACTTGATCTAGAGCTCCATATCCTAGAGGTGAAGCCCTCTACTGACTTTCACGAACAAGATCTTTACTACCAATATTTAATTGGCGTGTTGCGAATGAATCGTTTTATCCCCCCACTTTCCTAGTGTACCCTTACTAAATTGAAAATTTAATCTCATATTCGATAAACGGTTAGCTCATCACAAAGTCTACCTAAATTCATATTTTGGAGTACAAAAAGTCGCCTCCTCATCATGAGGAAGCGATTTTTCGTTCGTTTTGTTCATAGCGGAACTGCTTATCAGAAGCAGGCATGACCTTTCCTTTTACGATCCATACCGTCAAGAGTAGTGTGAAAGCCGAAATGAGAAAAAGCCCGCGGATTCCAACAGTGGCCACGACTGCCCCTCCAACCGTCGGTCCTACCATATTCCCTAAATAAAGAGCGCTAGTAGAAAATCCATATGTTCGGCTTTCCATTCCTTTCGGGGCATGCATTCGGACAAGGGCATTCGCAGCCGGCAGTAAACCACCGAGCGACAAGCCAACAAAAAAGCGAAGAACAATCAATTGCCACAATTGTTGAACAAAGGCTTGCGGGATCATAAAGATCACTGTGCCGAGTAAACAGAAAAATAGGACATGGTGCGCCCCTGCCTTATCGCTTAATTTTCCTAATTGCATGGAAGAAAGCATGTTCGCAAACCCTGTGGCTGAAATGGCTAGTCCGGCAAACAGAGCGACATTCACACCAGAAACCAACTCTTCAACAAACAGCGAGATGAGGGGATTAACCCCCATAACAGCAAACTGAATTAAAAACACGACGACATAGAGGGAGAAAATCGGCCGTATCGCCGTAATTTTCTTAAACTCACCCCATGTGTTCGTTTTTTCTTCTTTCGGGTTTGGGGTAAACTGTTCATTGACGAACAGTAAAACAACGAGCGCGGCAATGAAAATGCACAGGCCTGTAAGAAAGAAAATCATCCGATACCCGAAAGCCTGAGCCATAATCCCTCCAATGAGCGGTCCACAAATCCCACCTGAGACAGCGCCCGCTTGAAGAAACCCTAGGGCATACCCAGCCTTTTCCTTCGGCGTGTTTGTGGCAACAAGTCCAATGGAAGCTGGAATAAAGCCGCTAATGACCCCGTTTAATAAACGAAGACAAAGGAGAGAAAGGGGACCTTGAGCAAACCCCGTTAACCCGATAATCAGCGCCATCCCGAAGCCTGACCGTAAAATCATCATTTTCCGTCCATAACGATCAGCAAGCCTGCTCCAAAGGGGGGAAAATAAAAAAGCTGTTAAAAAGTTCGCAGCAAAAATGATCCCCGCCCACAGGCTGACCTCACTCGGATCGGTCACGCCAAGCTCTTGTAAATAAAGAGGTAAAAACGGGATGATCATCGTCATTGCACTTACAACTAAAAATTGACAAACAACTAAAATATATAGGTTACGCTTCCACCCTTTCATATGATCACGTCCTTACTACCTCTTATATTATATATTTCGAAAAACGAAATATTCAAGAGATACGCTTTGTGAAAGAGTGGATCCGTTCTGTCTGGAACAATTAATGCTTTCGAACTTTTTATTCGTTCAATAAAGGGATTACGTTTATAATAGGTTCTTCGTATGGGTGAATGCTATGAATTAAACTTTTTACTTCATTTATCTTACTGTAAGAGCATCTAAATTCCATTTTACATTCAGTGCCAAATGAAATTTTCCCCCTTTCTCCTTGAAAAGGATTAGCTTTTTAAATAGGTCTCCAATACCCTTTTACAGAAGCAAAAGAAACGACATGGTCATAGTCACCAACAGTTAGAATACCTAAGTGATTTAGTTCATCTCTTAAGTTTTCGATATATTCCTCAGGTATTAGCACTTCAATTTTTACAAACGTAAAAAAGGTCATCGGACTCCCTCCCTTTTCTACTGGATGGTGATTGAACTAAAAAATGCACCACATGATGTGATGCATTTTTGTAAAAGTTATTCTGGATGAAGGAAAATCACCGACTGTAAAGGTCATTTTCTCGCAATCCTTTATAAACCCATCTTATAATCGTACTCTTTCGCTTTATCAGGCTTTGCATTTTGAAACTCTGTTTGCACATAAGGGCGCATGGAAAGCTGAACGTCTTTTACAAAATGAAATGATTGAAGCTTCTTCATCGTCGTTTGGACAGCTTCTTCGTTGCAATATAAAACGACATATCTCATTTTTTTCGAAACATAGTGGACGTACCCGAAACGTCTAAGTTGTCGTGCAAATTTTAATGATGTGAGGTAGACAGCCATGCCTTGGCGATTGCTAGTAAGCATGTAGTTAGATCCCCTTTTCTTAATGCTTGCTTCCATTAGTCTATCAGAAACAATCCGTCCCTTCAATCATACAACAATGCTGAATGTTTTTGTATAATGAATGTAAAACTTCTTGCTGTAAAGGATGGACCTTCCATGGACTTAGACCTTGTCTGGACTGACTTTCTTCGCGAACTTCGAAGTCAGGATAAAATTGAAAACCTTTCGAGTCGCACATACAGTGGCTTTCCCTTTCTTTATGTAAAGACACCGCTTTTACGAAATCAGCTAGAGCATTTGTTAAAGGAAGCGGCCGGACTAGTGATGAAAGGAAAACAATTACACGCTGATCTTGTATATGTTCGTACCTTTGCTCAAACCTACGTCTATCGTGTCCGTTTCTATGTTCCATTACGGAAAATGTTTTGTTGTGGTAATGGATGCATCGACTGCATTCGTTTTAGCACTTAATCGCCTTTAAACGTAAAAACACACTGCTTCAGCATGAAACAGCGTGTCCAATCATTAGGCACTACAGCTGCACCCACCACCGGAACCACAACCGCCACCGCAGCCAATTGAATCAAAAAATGGATTCCCTGTTGGCACTTTGATTGATGGGGACACCGCGCGAGCAATCATGACTGACAGCTCATTTAAAAGCGACTCCAATTCCGCTTCTGCTTCTTTAAATGCTACGACGGACGGATGTAAATCTAACGTTCGTTTTAGCATGCGAATCTCACGCGACACACGGTCATAGTCAGGATGGTATTTTCCGAAACGCTGTACCTCTTCGTGCATGTCTTTCATTTTATTAAATTCAGCAATCAGCTGTTGAGCTTCTTTATTTTGTTGCAATGCTCGTTTTGCCTCGATATAGTGATGAAAAGGTTCAGAGTCCTTAATCATAGCGCCAAGCTGATCTGCCTGTTCGATCAACAAGGACGTATCGATGGATGTGAGCATACCATCATCCCCTTTCCCCTTCATTATAACATGGACAAAGCTCTCGCTCTACTGATCGGCAAAACCTATGGGTTAAACTCGACCGCGCTCTTTGATACGACCGTTATTTCATCATATTCTGCTAAATCTTTCATCAATTGAAAGAGGGCCAAATCTTTCTTTTTCGCCTCAATCATGACGTGAAGATGATCGACCGCATCAGCTCCAATTTCATGCAAAAAGGCGATGAATCGATCAGCATTGATGTAATCATGGTGCCTAGGATCATCCTCACCTGATAATGGACTCGATAGATGAATTTTTACGGGGAGCGGACTATCCTCCCATGTGGCGACGATTCGTTGCCATGTCTCCTGTAATGATTTGCTCCGATGCAAAACGTCATGGTGATGGATATCTAAAACAACAGGAATGGCGAGCTTTTCACCTAGATAGAGCACATCATCAATTGTATAGCTTTTATCATCATTTTCTAGCATGATCATAGATAATAACGCCTTTGGGATACTAGCGGTATTTTCGATAAACTGTTCCAGTCCTGCCTCTACCCCTTTTTTCTTTCCCCCCACATGTAGGACGCAGCGATGTCTCGGGTCGATCCCCATCCCTTTTAGTAACTTATAATGGTATAGGAGGGTTTGCAACGATCGCCTTGTGATCTCCTTTGCCTCACTATTGAGCACAACAAAATGATCAGGGTGAAAGTCAATCCGCATCTGGTGCTCGGTGGCAAATTCTCCTACGGCTTGAAGCTCTTCCGCAATGGCTAACTCGTACTTCCATCCTTCTGTTAAAGGGTGATTCACGAGTGGTACAAGCTTTGAAGAAAGGCGGAAAAATGAAATCTGGTAGGCAAGGTTGTGTTTGAGCAACCTAAGGCAATTGTGCAAGTTCGTTTTGGCAATCCGTTCGAGTTTTCGCAAACCTGCCTCGTGATCTTCGATTTTTTCAAACTGAGCAGCTGTCAGCGTTTTTGATGGTGAGGCATTGGCAAGTTCCATACTCATGGCGACATAGCCGAATTGAATGCGCATTCGACCTTCTCCTTCCAATTGACATTTTAAAGTAGGACATCTATAATTTTTTCCGACTTAACTGAATATAGCTTGTCTATCAAGAAAGGGGATAGCTCCTTGAAGTTTGTCACATTTAATCCATTTCGCACGATCGGAATGGCCAACATTCAATATGTAAAGCCTGAACACATGTTTCAGGAAAGGGAAAAAATCATCGCAGCCGACGTTTGTTTGTTCCCTGAAAATTGGCAAGTGAACGCACTCGTATACGGAATGAAGAAGCCTATTTTCCCAAGCATTCAATCCATACAAATGGGCCATAACAAAATAGAAGTTACTCGAGCACTGTGGAGTGTCTGTCCTGAACATGTCCCTTTCACGCTCATCTTAGGACGAAACCCAGAAAACATTGAAAAGGTGCTAAGTACCTTCACGTTTCCTTTTGTGGCAAAAGAATATCGAAGCTCAATGGGTCGAGGCGTTTTTCTCATTCAATCGGCCGAGGAGTTTTATGAATATGCGGAGCAAAACCCTTACTTTTACGTTCAAGAATACTTACCGATCGAACGCGACCTCCGTATTTGTGTCATCGGTGATGATGTGGTAGCCGCTTACTGGCGCCAAAGTGATCATCAATTTAAAAACAATGTGGCTCAAGGTGGGGAGATTTTTTTTAATGACGTGCCAGAGGAAGCGATCACCCTCGTCAAAAAGGTAGCGGCAGACCTAGGAATTGATCATGCAGGATTTGACATTGCCCTAGTCAACGATCACTTTTATTTTCTCGAGTTTAATACATTATTTGGAAATCAAGGCTTGCACATGCTCGATGTCCCAATCGTGAAACGAATCGAAGCGTACGTTAAGAAGCGTTATCATCAGGAATCGTAAACGTGATCGTTTCCTCAAGTCCGTAGGGCGCTTGGTCATTTTGTAAGACTTCAACCGTTAATTCATGCTTCCCGGGGTTCAGTCCCCGGACAACGAATCCTTTATGAAAAAGAGCACCGACAAATTCTCCATCCACATAGACTCGTAAATGCCCTTCGCCCTCGTGGTGAGGGGTGCCTACGTGTTCCTGCGATAGTTTAAACCCATCCAACATGCATTCCACATACACCTCGTCCCCCTTCACTTCATAGCGTACTTCCAATTCATATTCCTCTTGTCCTGATGTGACAGAGATAACGCCAAGACTCTGCATCGGTTCAATTGATATGGTGCTTGTCCCATCAGCTATTCCAGAAAAGGATAAGTATCCAACAAGAAAGAAAAGTAAAACACGCATCCAAATCACTCCCGAAAAATTCCTTTGATTGCCTATAGTATTAGTCTGATTGCGAGAATTATGTATAACGGGCGACGGAAAGGCCTTGAGCTACCCCCTTGTCGCCCGAAGCATTTCGATTAACATCATGATCATACCTAGGTTTTTCTGAACGCGATCAACACGTTGGCCAAAGGTTCGACCAAAAAAGTAGTTAGCTTCTTTTTGTAATTCGGCTAGCTGTTGGGGATCTCTGCTTAATCGCCGATACCAAATCGGATGCTGGCGGCAAAAACGTTTTAACTCAGGGTTTGTTTCCATAACGTGTATTACTTCACGTCTCATACGACACTCTCCTTCATACCGTTAATCCCGGCGAAACGAAAAAGGATGGTCCTGATCTGACGCCCTACCTTGCCCTCCTGGCTGCTGGAACGATTGGATCAGTTTTTGTACATTGCCAATGACTTCGCTAAATTGCGCAAGATGCCCTTGCAATTCATTCATATTGATGTTTTTCACAAGTTGAAGCAGCTGTCCGGTGGATTCTTGTTTTTCACCTGCCTTTTCAGCTGGCTGCTCTTCAACCTCTGAATCGGCAGCAACCTCCTCTTGCTTCTTATACGCCTTCCACTTCTCATGATCTTCTCCGAGAATCATCCACTCCTCATACACTTCTTGTAGCGGCCTGTTTGATTGTTTTATTTCTCGGATAAGCAATGGATGCTCCTGAACAAACTTTTTGAACTCCGCGACACTTGGATGGAGACGAGATTCTTTACTCATAAGACATCTACCTTTCCTTTCCAACCCTCTTATTTATAGAATAGGGAAATGCCTAGTCCAATGTGCGCCCAATTCTCGTTGGTCTGTCCATCAATCCTTGGTAAAATAAAGAGGAAAAATGATCAATAAGGAAAAAATGAGGCGATTTTATGGACAAACGACTGCAGCAAGATCGAATCGAGGACAAAATGGAGCGTTTTTTGTCCACCGCGAATGAAGAGGAAAAGGACGTTTTATCGTCTATCGTTGATGGGCTTCTCGCCAAGCAAGAAAGGCGGTACGCGACATACCTTGCAAGCCTTACGCAGATAGAAAGTCAAGAGCGAGAAGATGGTCGATTTGAAGTGAGGTTACCTATCGGACCGCTCGTAAACAACCCGCTAAATATGGTTCATGGGGGAATCACAGCGACATTATTAGATACGGCGATGGGACAAATGGTCAACAGGCAACTTCCAGACGGCCAATCGGCTGTTACGAGTGAGTTAAACATTCATTACGTGAAACCAGGGATGGGCACCTATTTACGAGCTGTTGCATCGATCGTTCACCAAGGAAAACAGCGAATCGTCGTAGAGGGAAAAGTATACACCGACCAGGGGGAAACCGTCGCCATGGGTACAGGATCTTTTTTTGTTCTGCGGAGCCGTGGATGAGTTATAACGCAAAAAAAAGCGGGATTTCCCGCTTTTTTTACGCTTGACTCGCCTCAATCGCCTGTTCGAGATCGGTGATAATATCATGAATCGATTCGGTTCCTACCGAAAGTCTGATCATCCCAGGTGTCACTCCTGCGTCTCGCTGTTCTGCTTCCGAGAGCTGTTGGTGGGTCGTGCTTGCAGGATGGATGATCAACGATTTTGAATCACCTACGTTGGCAAGGTGGGAGAATAGCTGGACCGAATGAATGAGTTTCTTTCCTGCTTCAACGCCGCCCTTTACCTCGAACGTTAAGATAGCCCCTTGGCCTTTAGGCAAGTATTTTTTCGCTAATGGGTAGGATGGATGGGATGGCAGTCCAGAGTAGCTCACCGATTCGACCGCTTGATGTTGCTCAAGGAACTCTGCTACTTTGTAGGCATTTTCACTATGTCTCTCCATCCGTAAATGCAACGTTTCCAACCCTTGTAACAGTAAAAACGAGTTAAATGGCGATATGGCTGCCCCCATGTCACGCAATAGCTGAACACGCGCTTTAATAATATAAGCAATTGGACCGACCGCATCTGTATATACAACACCGTGGTAACTCGGATCAGGTGTTGTTAGCCCTGGATATCGATCCGTTTTCGCCCAATCAAACGTCCCTCCATCGACAATGATCCCTCCTATCGACGTCCCATGACCGCCGATAAATTTTGTTGCTGAATGCACAACAATGTCTGCGCCGTGCTTTATCGGTTGAAGCAAATATGGGCTTGGAAACGTGTTATCGACAATGAGGGGAAGGTGATGATCGTGTGCAACTTTCGCCACCGCTTCAATATCTAACACGTCTCCCTTAGGGTTTCCAATCGACTCAGCGAAAATGGCTTTCGTCTTTTCAGTAATCGCTGCTTTGAAGTTTTCTGGTTCCGATGGATCAACGAAACGGACGTTTACCCCTAGCTTTGGCAACGTAATCGAAAATAAATTATACGTTCCGCCGTAAAGGCTACTAGCGGACACGATTTCATCTCCAGCCTCCGCAATATTTAAAATCGAATACGTAATGGCCGCCTGCCCTGAGGCCGTCGCTAAAGCTGCCGCTCCTCCCTCTAACGCAGCCACACGTTTTTCAAACACATCTGTCGTTGGGTTCATCAATCGGGTATAGATATTGCCAAATTCACTTAGTGAAAATAAATTCGCCGCATGGTCTGTATCTTTAAATCCGTAGGACGTCGTTTGATACAATGGGACGGCTCGCGACAACGTTGTCGGATCGATCTCCTGTCCTGAATGAACGGCCTTTGTTTCTAACTGCCATTGGTTTTCATGATTCATCAAATTTTCCCCCAAACTGTTAAGATATGCCTCCATCGTAGTCATACAATTCTGACTTGTCAAGAAATCTAACGAACATTATTGACTAAAATCGTCAAAAAGGAAACTCGCCGATCGGCAAGTTTCCTTTTCATGTACTTCTTTTTTTAATGGCGCAAATGTTCATCCCATGGGACTAAAAAATTTTGTGTATAGTATTTTTCAAACACACCGACACCTAGATGGGTAAATTCATCACTTAATAAAGGAACACGGTGTCCTTCACTATTGAGCCATCCCTCTACTGCAGCTGCTCCGTCTACATAATGAGCAGCAATGTTTTCTCCTAACATCCGAAAGAGAATACTTTCGTCCTCAAACCGGTCTCTTAGCTCTCCAGTTGTCGGTGAAGTATGGGAAAAGTACTCATTTTCCGCCATATCACGGCTATGCATGTACGCAACATTCGCAGCAGCCTCATCCCATTCATAGGCTGGTAAATCATGACGATGGCGAATGACATTTGTAATATCAAAGATTTGCTGGGCGTTCCCTTGTTCGATTCTTTCTTGAATCTCTGGTGAGGGCACTTCATACTCTGGGAGCTCGCCGCGATAAATAATTGAATATGGCCGTTCAAGCAAGAGCGTTTCACCATCTAAAAATCGAATACTCGATAATGTATCTTCAAACGTATCGAAATAGAGCACCGCATATCCATTACTATATTCGACCAATGGTCTCATCTTGACATCAGAATCGGATAACTCAAACTGATAAGATTGGCCATTCGCTTCAAAGTTCACGCGGTTTTCAAATGTGAACTGATGGCCTAAATCATCATATGATGCTCCTAACTCCAATTTCTCCAACCCTAAATCAGAGCCCGTTAAAAGCAAGGTGACGACAGCTTCATCCTCCACACCCACTTGCATATATTGACCTTCTTGCATAGGATAAATCCACCAATCATACCCGTATGCCGAAGGGTCTCTTCGCGTTGGCTCTCCAACGAGGTCAACTAACTCTTCACTGGTCATCCCGAGATAAATTCCATCAATCGTTCCTTCAGGCACAAGCATCGGTTCTTCTTCCTCTACTTCATCTGCCTCTCCATCCCATGCAATCGTCTCTTGCGCTTCTGTTTCTTCTTTTGTCTTTTCTTCCAATACTTCGTCTTGTTCCGTGTAAATCATCGCTTCTATATAATAAATAGTCCCTGCTAGTACGATAAATAAAAGAAAGACTAGTTTTTTCATTTTAGTTCCCCCTCTCCCTTTACATTTTCTTGATGTGACTCTCTTTTCCTTTGTAATAGCTTGCCACATTTTTACCCATTCTGTCGATGAAGAACACTTGCCAATCGGCGAGTCCCACCGTTTGATCCCATATAAGATAAAAAAAGCACCTGAACAGTTCAGATGCTTTTATAACAACGTTTTCTTAATGATAGACGTTTGACGGCTCCGAAATTTCAGAAAGGGCAATTCCTGCCTGATGATCAGAAGAATCGCGAACAGCCAAATCACCGAGAGAACAAATGCCGACAAGACGATTGTTTTCAACGACTGGAAGACGGCGAATTTGCTTTGTCGCCATTAGTTTGGCCGCTTCTTGAACAGTCATATCTGGAGTCGCTGTCACGAGGTGCTCACTCATTACCTCTTTGACCGGTGTGGAATTTGGTTTTTTCTTCGCAACACTTCGGATCACAATGTCACGATCCGTAACCATTCCTAAAAGTTGCTCTTCTTCACAAATGGGAACCGCCCCTACGTTATCTCGCTCCATTTTTACCGCAACTTCGAAAATATTGTCATCAGGTGAACAGTAATCAACATCTGTCGTCATGACATCGCGAATATGTTCCATACGATTTCCTCCTTTTGATTGGTTCAATGTTACTGTTTGCACAACGATTGTTTTTCATACATACTTTTTCCTTTGTCCATAAAACATTCATGAATCATCCGTTGCATCTTAAGCGTATTCATACTATCATTAGATGAGGAAATCTGGTCATGTTGTTAAAAAGGAGGACTTTACGTGAAATTTGAACAGTTTCAGTTTGAAGGACGCGAAGTACGATTTGAAAGCTTGCGTCATGCTGCTGAATCAGCGGGCTTTATACATGCTGGTCAATGGGATTATGAACGAGTGACATTTGATTTAAAAATTGTCCATCAAGAGGACATTTATTATCTTCGTGTCCCAGCCTATGCGATCAAAGGAGACATCCCTCATGATGATTGCGTTGTACGAATGCTCACCCCGATTCTCGGCAAACATTATTACCCTCACGGTGTAGAATACGATGGCGAGGACTTTCCTGAACCAATCGTCAATCGCTGTACAAAAAAGCTCGAACAAATCAAAGCGAATCTTGACAGTGAATAGGAACGATACATAGTCCTGTCTAAACGTAAAGAGACGTGTCATCCTCAGGGATGCTCGTCTTTTTTCAATCATCTTCATTTTCGTTGGGATCTCTTTCATCTCCTAGTTCTTTTACCCATGTTATAGTGCATAGGTTCTAGAAATAACGATCTTTAATGGGGGCCATTTCGGACTTTAAATACGGTAACAGGCAATCTACGTTCCACCGCTCACCCCTCACATGAATCGTCTGACAATCCCTTAAGATTCAATGAAAAACGAATCGTCCTACTGTTCAATCAACGTGTCCCATACTATAATAAAAGGTAGTTGTTTTTTTCAGAGAGGAGCTTGAAATTGTCTGCCATCTTTACGAAACGTAATGTGCTTATCGCGTTAACCATTCTCATCCTAGTGATTGCTGCCTACTTCATTTTACCTGTTTCTCTTCCACTTGTTGCAGCATTAATCACAGCTATGATTCTCTCACCTGCAGTTCATTATCTTCATGTGAAGACGAAGCTCAAACGAAATTTCTCTGTCATGGTCGTGTTCACGCTCTTCGTCTGCCTCATTGGTTTATGTGGCTATTATGTTGTCACAACAGTTATTACGCAAGGGGTTACGATTGTTGAAAATATTCCCCAATATATTAATGATATTAACAGAGCTTGGCTCCTGTTTCAGCGAGATTTGGAACACCGGTATGAAGATTTACCACCAGAATTTGTTTATGAAATTAACCTACAAGTGACCGATACGTTAAACAAACTGCGGCAAGACTTATCAGACCGTGATTGGATCGGTGATATCACATCGCTCGTTACAAGTGTCCCAGGCTATCTAGTCACCATTATCGTCTATTTAATCGCGTTATTTTTGTTTATGTTGGAACTGCCACGACTAAAAGAAAAAGTCTATTCCTACCTTTCTGAAAAAACACAGGATAAAGTGTCGTTTATGTCCTCACGTCTATCCTATGTGGTTTCAGGGTTTATCAAGGCGCAGTTTCTCGTGAGTATTATCATTTTTGTCGTTTCGTTAGTCGGCCTGCTTCTTATCGTTCCTGAATATGCACTACTCATGGCATTCGTCATCTGGATCATCGATTTTATTCCGATTATCGGTTCGATTGCGATTTTAGGTCCGTGGGCCTTGTTTCAGCTAATCGCCGGAAATGTCGCAGTCGGAACACAACTTCTTATCTTAGCAGCGATTCTTTTAATCATCCGCCGTACAGTCGAGCCTAAAGTGATGGGGCAGCATATTGGTTTGTCACCCCTTGCGACGCTTATTGCCATGTACATCGGTCTCATGCTGTTTGGCGTTGTCGGTTTTATTGTCGGTCCATTAATTGTCATTGCCTTTCAATCAGCCAAAGAAGCTGGCATCATTAAGTTGAATTTTAAATTATAAGGAGGAAGAATTGGGGATGATTCGCCCTGCCACATTAGAGGATACAGAAAGCCTCATACCCTTAATGAAAGACTTAGGCTATCCGACAAAAAGAGAGCATCTGTATAAGCGACTAGAGAAGCTCCTTTCCCATCGTGATTATCATTTATGGCTCTATGTGAGAAAAGATTCATCTCCTATCGGGTTTTTCGGCTTCATCCATCAGCTCGCCTTCGAAAAAATGAATCATACGTTCGAATCGCAGCCTTGGCGGTCAATGCCAGTGAGCGAGGAAAAGGGAATGGTTCTAAACTTCTTCAAGCGGTAGAAGATTGGGCGATCAAGCATGACATTAGCACCATCGTCCTGAATAGCGGAAATCGCCAGGAACGTCAAATAGCCAATCGGTTTTATGAAGCTGCGGGCTTCGTCCCGAAAGCAACGGGCTTTTATAAGCAGCTTTAATGACTTAAGCGCCGCCCATTACGGAACGGCGCTTATTATCGTATCGTTCTTTTCAGATTCAAAACCTCTTGTTCTAATAGTAAGGAGAGATCATCAAATAAACTAATACACCTGTTAAACTTACGTATAGCCATAAAGGCATGGTCCAGCGGACGATTTTCCGATGTCGCTCATGCTCTTGGTTCCATGCTCGCGCCACGGCAGTTAACGCCAATGGGACAATCAAAGCGGCAAGGACGATGTGCGTAAACAAAATGAAGTAATAAATCCCCGCCATGATTCCTTCCCCACCATATGGGGTGGAAGGAGAAAGGTAATGATAGGTCACATACGTGATTAAAAATAGCGATGTTGTAATAAACGCACTGTAAATGAACCGTTTATGAACAACAGCATTTCCTTTCTTAATGGCAATTAATGCAGCTAGTAAAAAAAGAAACGTAAAACTATTAAAGATAGCATTCATCATTGGTAAAATATGCACATTAAATGCATCGAAATCTTCCACTCCTGGCAGTCCAGCCAATACGGCGACAAGTCCGTTGATCACGATCGTTAAAATAATAATCATCGGCCGGTAATTTCGCTTTTTCACTGGTGCCTCGGACAGAACTTGTCCACTTTGCTTCATGGAGCTTTCCTCCTTTGCTCTCTCGTCATTCTCCACCGTTCATTATACTACAAATGAAGGAATAGAGCTTAGCTGACCGTTTACAATCTAATGAACGAAAAACGGATCTCTCCCCTTTTTTCCTGCTGGTGGGAAACTCCACTGTTTCATAATTAAATACAACCATCCCTTGCAGAGCAAGAGATGGTTGAAACAACAAATTACCATTTCGTTACGCCTAATAAGAGCATGAGCGCAGCAATTGTTGGCACCGTAACAAAAATGCCGGTAATCATAAAGACGTTAGCCCAGCCATGATCTTTATCCTTCATGTGCATGAAGAATAACAATTGCAACGTGAATTGAATCAAAGCTAATAACAAGACGAACGGAATTGCAAATGTTCTTGGAACGACATCAGCGGCAACTGTTAGAAACGCAATGATCGTTAGGAAGATCATTAACGCAAAAACAATGAACTGTCTACGGATTTCCTTGCTCGCTTGACGTTTCTCTTGTTGTGTCATTGCACTTTTCTCAAATGGTTGACTTAGATTATCTGCCATATGATCAACCTCCTAGCCTAGTACTCCCATGAGATAGACGACCGTAAAGATGAATACCCAGACGACGTCGATGAAATGCCAGTACAAGCTTGCTACGTAAAATTTCGGTGCATTGGTTAGTGTAATGCCGGAACGGTTATAACGGATCAACAACGTGATGATCCACGAAAGACCGAACGCAACGTGGGCTCCGTGCAAACCTACAAGAGAGTAGAAAGAAGATGCAAATGCACTTGTAGAGAAGCCAAGCTCATAATGGTGCACATACTCATAGAATTCATAAATCTCAAAGCCAAGGAATCCAAGGCCAAGTAATACTGTAATCCACATCCATAGTTTCATGGCACCGAATTTATTTTTCTTCATGGCAGCCATCGCAATAACACTTGTCAAACTACTTGTTAAAAGTAGCATCGTCATAATGAAGACAAGAGGTAGTGCAAAGATATCCTGTGGTAATGGGCCATCCGCTGTTCCGCTACGAAGACCTAAATAGGTTCCGAAAAACGTGGCAAAAAGGATTGTCTCCCCACCGAGGAAGAACCAAAAGCCGAGAAACTTATTTTTTCCTTCAAGGGTTGCTCGCTCCGGATGAGAAGGTAGTCCTTTGGATGTATCAACATGTCCAGCCATCTTAGTCTACCTCCTTTTTAATGTCTTCAACAGGAATGTAGTAGCCGTGATCTTCTTTCACTGAACGTGCAAGCATACTACCAAACGTAATGATGAAACCACCGATACAGACAATCCACGGATTAATAATCGGGTTTTCCATTTCAAGCATGATCAAACCAAAAGCAGCAAAGAACAATCCGACAGAGATGAGTAACGGTAAAATTGAACCGTTCGGCATATGGATCGGTTGGATTGGTTCTGCTGGCTTCATCTTTCCATCCCCATGCACCTTCTCATAGAACCAAGGATCGAGAGAACGGACTTGCGGTGTTTGGGCAAAGTTGTACTCAGGTACAGGTGTTGGCGTTGCCCACTCAAGGGTACGAGCATCCCATGGATCGGCTACCGTTACACGCTCTCCTTTATACGCAGAGTAGATGACATTAATGACAAGAATAATCACCCCTGCTGCCATTAAGAACGTTCCGAGCGTACTCACAAAGTTAAATTCATTTAAGCCTTGTCCGTCAAGGTATGTGTATACCCGGCGCGGCATTCCCATGAGTCCGAGTAAATGTTGAACGAAGAACGTCAAATGGAATCCGATGTAGAAAAGCCAGAAAAAGATTTTTCCTAAAGTTTCGTTCAGCTTGTGGCCAAACATTTTCGGATACCAATAGAACAGTCCTGCAAATAGGGACAATACGATACCACCGACAATAATGTAGTGGAAGTGGGCCACGACGAAATACGTATCGTGGTACAAATGGTCAACAGGCGCCATCGCAAGCATAACCCCAGTAACCCCACCAAGAACGAACGTTGGGACAAAGGAAGATGCAAACAGCATCGCTGTATTAAACGTAATCTTACCGCCCCACATCGTAAATAACCAGTTAAAGATTTTAATACCTGTCGGAACAGCAATCGTCATCGTTGCAATCGCAAAGATTGAGTTTGCTACCGGACCTAATCCAACCGTAAACATATGGTGGGCCCATACCATAAACCCGAGGAATGCGATAATCATTGTAGCAAAGACCATCGCTGTGTAACCGAACAAACGTTTACGAGAGAATGCCGGAATAACCTCAGAAATAATTCCGAATGCTGGTAATACGAGAATGTATACTTCAGGGTGACCAAAAATCCAGAAAATATGCTGCCACAGTATGACGTTACCGCCCATCTCTGGGATGAAAAACTGTCCATCAAAAAGACGGTCTAACATTAGTAACGCAAGCCCAGCGGCAAGTGGTGTAAACGCGAATAAAATAAGCGTTGACGTAATGAACGACGTCCATACGAATAAAGGCAAGCGCATCATCGTCATACCAGGTGCACGCATGTTGACGATCGTTACCAAAAAGTTAATCGCTGAAATAAGTGTTCCAATCCCGCTCACCTGTAAGCCAAGGACATAGAAGTCTAAGCCAAGTCCAGCATAATCACGACTGGAGAGAGGAACATACGCGGTCCACCCTGCATCAGGTGCTCCGCCAAAAAACCAACTCAAGCTTAAAAGCAGTCCGCCTGAGAAGAAAATCCAAAACCCGAGGGCGTTAACGAACGGAAACGCCACATCACGAGCTCCAATTTGGAGTGGAATGACAAAGTTCATAAACGCAAACAATAACGGTGTGGCCGCTAAAAAGAGCATGATCGTTCCATGCATCGTAATGAATTCGTTAAAGGTTTGACCGCTAATAAAATTCATTTGTGGATACATGAGCTGAATCCGCATAAATAGCGCCATAATCCCAGCTTTAACGAAGAATAGCGCGCCAGCGATCAAATACATGATGCCTAGCTTTTTATGGTCAACGGTTGTTAGCCAATCCCATAATACGCTTTTTTCTTTCTTTTGCGTAGCCGTAGCCAATTAGGTCTACCTCCTTTAGTCCGGTTTACTCATCAAGCTCTCGAACAGATAGTGATCGCAAGTATGCGATTAAAGCTTCCATTTCTTCATCAGTGACATCCGGGAATTCAGGCATGTCATTTCCTTGCTTTAATGCCTTCGGATTACGAATCCATTCCTCTAGATTTTCGTCGTTGTTTTCAAGGAAATTGGCTATCGTTGTTCGATCTCCAAAGTTCGTTAGAGTTGGACCAGCTGCTGTTCCTGACCCGCCAACGGCGTGACAGCCGATACATCCTAGTCCGTCTGCTCCGAATAGCTCATAACCTTGCTGAACAAGGATATCGTCTGTATCCGGCTCTGCATCCGCTTCCATCATTCCCTCTACCCACGCATCGTAGTCATCTCGTTCAAGGGCGATCACTTTAAAATCCATCAATGCGTGAGACGCTCCACAGAGCTCGGCACATTTCCCTTTATAAACGCCTGGTTCTGAAGCTTCCAGCCATAGATGATTTGTAATGCCTGGAATGGTATCGACCTTACCACCTAGAGCCGGTACCCAGAAGGAGTGCATCACATCGGAAGCATGCAATTCGAAAATGACTTTCTCACCGACAGGTATGTACACATCGTTACCTGCAGTAAATCCATCTTCATAATCAAATTGCCACCAGAATTGGTGTCCTGTAACCGTAATCGTCACCGTTTCTTCCTCAACTTCCGGATCTGGTTCTACATCCGCAAGCATGAACGTACCTGTAATCGTCGGTACGGCCAAAATCGTTAATAAAATAATCGGAATTACGGTCCAAGTAATCTCCAAAGCTGTGTTTCCATGCACTTGCTTCGGAAGTTCATCATCCCCTGGTTTGCGACGAAACCTAGCTAAGATGATAAAAAAGATTGCAAAGACAACAATGCTGACAAACGCCATCACATAAAGTGATAGAAGCATGTTATCAAATAGCCATTCTGCCTGCGGTCCTTGTGGATCGAGCGCAGTCAGGTTTGTTTCTCCCATACACCCTGCTAAAAACAGGACCACGAGTGATAAAGGAAGAAAGCGCAACGCTGTTTTCCAAAGTTTCATCTAACCATCAAACCTCACTTTCTCCTTGTAGCTAAGCACTACAATTGTGAAATTTTATATTATAGCCGTCATCCATTTATAAATGGACAACGACCATAAGAACAAAAAGAATCGTTAAATAATTTAACGAATACACGAACATGAGACGTGCCCATTTCACGTCATCCTTCATCTTAAATCCAGCGATACCGAGTGCTAACCAGCCAACCCCTAAGATGGCAGCAACCGTAGTATAAATGATGCCGAATGGATAGAGCATCAATGAAACGATGGTCAGTGCCACGACGTAGATCACCATTTGTCGCTTTGTCATCTCAAAGCCAGCAACAACAGGTAACATCGGGATTCCTGCTCTTCGATATTCCTCCACACGTTTCATGGCAAGCGCTAAAAAATGAGGTGGCTGCCAAAAAAACATAATGAAAAACATCAACCATGCATAGGAATGCAAGCTCCCATCTATGGCTGACCAACCAATTAATGGAGGCACTGCTCCAGAAATACTACCGACAATGGTGTTGAACGTCGTTGTTCGCTTCGTCCACATGGAATAGAGCACAACATAAACGAACAAACCGATGAATCCGATCACAGCAGCGACAGGCGTCGTTAACAGCAAGAAAAAGATCCCAGCTGCCGATTGCACAAATCCCGTCCATAAAATGTGCTGTCCGCTAAACCGTCCTGTTACAGACGGACGATCCTTCGTTCGTTCCATTAAATGATCGATGTCCCGATCAATGTAATTGTTTAACGTACAACCACCAGCCATCACTAGGGCTGCCCCGACCATTGTCCATACGATCGTCAAGAAATAGTCAGATAAGCTGACACCAATGTATGTTGCAGCCAGAAACAATCCAGCAAAGGTTGTGATAAGATTCGATGTCACAATCCCCGTTTTAGCCAATGTCAAATAATCTTTCCAAGACTTTTGCTGCACTACCGTCGATGATGCATTCGCTTCAGCTTCTATTACATCCGCAGCCTCAATGGCCGTATCCGGCTTATTCATCAAACTTTCACCCCCTTTTAACCGTCACCCCAACAAACGAAAAAAGCCAAAACAAGCAGGCGAACTTTTTCCACCTTATTATGACACAAACACATTATATCTCAAAATCTATCTCGTTTCATCAAAATCCTAAGGTTCACAGGATCTTCACATTTAGAAACCTCCATTATTTGTTCACTGTTACGAAATTGACTTTTTTTCTTCTACTCCATAAGATCGTTATAGAGTCATTTACTGTTTTTTCTCTATTTTAACTTTTAGAAAGGTGAGATCCATGCATAGATCATTGAAGATTTTTGGCACGCTCACGTCGATTGGGATGGTGATTGTCCTAATGCAAGGAGCGCTCGTCACAAAGACAGAGTCCGGTGAAGGCTGTGGCGCCACTTGGCCACTCTGTTTTGGTGAAGTGATTCCTACCAATCCTGCAATCGAAACGATTATTGAATATAGTCATCGAATTGTCTCAGGCCTTTTAGGAGCGATGGTCATCATTCTCGCCATTTGGGCATGGCGCAAACTTTCACACATCCGTGAAACGAAAGTCATGGCAATCTTAGCGGTCTTATTTATTATTTTCCAAGGCTTATTAGGGGCCGGAGCCGTCGTTTTCGGACAGTCCCACGCGATTCTAGCGCTTCACTTTGGGATATCTGCCATTTCACTTGCTACCGTTGTCTTACTCACAACCTTAGCGTTCGAGGACGGAAAACCAAATCCACCAGCTCCGATTGTCAAAAAAGGGTACAAAGGCTACATTCTCGCTGTGTTTGCCTATTGTTACGCTGTCATTTACACCGGTGCCTATGTAAAGCATACACAAGCAACGCTTGCCTGCGGGGATTTCCCACTTTGTAACGGACAATGGATTCCCATGCTATCAGGTCCGGTCGGAGCCCATTTCTTCCATCGCGTGGCAGGAACACTTCTTCTCATTTTGCTCGTGGTTGCGCTCATCTGGACATTACGAAAATACAGCCATTATCGCTCGCTCGTCTGGACCCATATTCTCTGTGTCATTCTTGTCCTTACCCAATACGCTACAGGCATCTCGATCGTGCTTACAGGGAACGAGCTCTTCGTCGCCATGATGCACGCTCTCATTGTTTCTATTCTTTTTACAACCCTTTGTTACATCGTCATGATTTTATCAAGGAACAAAGCGGTTTAACCTATTGCGAGAAAAAGTGGCAGCTGCTTAACTGCCACTTTTTATTATGGGAGTTCTACTAGGTCTTTAAACATGCACAGCGTGCTTAACATACTGAAAAGACGAGATGCTCCTCATGACACCCCGCCTTCCCTTAATCTATTTACGTAAGTACACTTTTATCCCAATTAACTAGCGCTAAGACTTCTACTTCAAGACTTTGAGGCAACAAGAAGACGAGGTAAGCGTGAATGAACACAGACTGCATTCGCCACATCGTGTGGGCTTAGGCTAACATTCAACGAGAGGATGAAAGCCTCCACTGAATGAAGCTTCTTATTGTTTGATTGTTGTTGTCACTTGATGAAGCGCATTGGTCACCGTTCCGTGCTCACTCGCATGTGGGCGATCCCCATCATCCTCATATCCGTAATCAAACATCCGATTTCGGTTCAACGTTAGCTTCGTGAATTCCGGTCTCAACAAGTCAAACAACTCAAACCGCTCAGCTAATTGAGGAAATCTCTGTTGATAGGTGAGAATCGTCTCCCGAACAATCTTCCAAAAATCATACTCTGAAAAACCCAACTTGTCTTCTAAAATGTTACTTAAATAGCGGAAGTGACAAATAAACAAGCCGGTCAGAATAAATTGTGTTAATCCTTCGGGCGGCTCGCTCCGCAGCACTTTCTTTAACTCGGGGGAGAGTGCCTGTAACTCCTGAATCGGCTGATCACTAATATTCACATCATCGACAAAATCTTTCATGATGATTCTCTCTGGCTGATAATCTTTCAACACTAAAACGGTATTTTGACCATGAGGAGAAAAGACCGTACCATACTGATATAAATAATGAAGCAATGGATTTAAAATGGCCGACGATAACTTTTTCACCCACTGCTCGACGGTAAGCTCAGATTTTTCAATGTACGTTTGGACGAGTGATGTCCCTTCACTGTCTTCATGGAGCAAGGCAGCTAAAGTAATCGGCTGTTCACCATCTTCCAATTCTTGATAAATACTTTCTCGCCAAATGACACCGAGCATTTCTAAGTATTGATAGGGAGCTCCTTTTAGCTTTGTAAACGTTCGATGATCGACATTCATTGTAGCTACTTCCCCTAGTAAACCGAGACGGCATTCGTCCTTCAAAAAATTATCCTGTTCGTGAATTCCTTTCATAAATGCCGTTACCTCAGGCGCAATCACGGTTCGTTCACTCGGCAATCCCCGGTATACAAGAGTGTTCAAAATGCTCATCGGTAGCTTCACATGATATTTTTTCTTATTAGATACATTCACAAACGTGCGAATCGATTGTTGTGGAAGGTATTGATCATCCCCTTCTCCTAGAGGGATGATCTCTTTTCCCGCTATTTCCGCAGCAAATAGAGAGACGATCACATGATCCCATTGCCACAAGTGAATCGGCAAGAAATAATAATTTGAAGGTTCAACGCCCGCCCGCTCAAGCTCGTTGACAAATTGGGCCCGCGTCTTTTCATTCAATTCTCCTGTGATGACATTATCATAGGAGAGCCCTTCAATGGAGTGAAATGAGCTGATTTGCCGATGCACGGCAATCCAAGATAATTTCACTTTCTTTTGCTGTTCTGGCGCATAGCTAACATAATCATCGTAGCTAAAGCCTATTCGTCCTTTGTTATAGGTGATCCAAGGATGACCGGTCATTTCTCCTTCAAGCTCTGCGTAATCCAATGACGCCAGCTCCCCAGCCCGCTTTGATTTTTCTCGTAAATGAGTGTCAGCGACCAACGTATGTAAATATTCTTTAACTAAATGCCCGGCTGTTGAGCTTGTCATTTGTCCCTCTTGTTGGATGCTTACTAGCAATAACAGCGATTTAGGAATGTCAATCTCACTAGCTGAAACAACTTCAATACGATCAGCTACCACCATATAACTATCAAATAATCGTTTCTTTGCTTCAAATCGGTAAACCGTCCCCTGTTTATCTGTCCATTCATACGTATGAATATCTCCCGATTGATATACCAATGTCGGGGAAATGATGTTTTCATACATAAATTCTTGCAACATTTTCGCGAGCAGCTTTTGATCTACTATTTCCCAATGGTTATTCGTTAACATATGGATTGGTGTGTTACATATTGTCACGCTGTTCCACTCCCTTTTTCAGATGATAAATTTCCGCTTTATTGAATTGAACCGCTAACAGGGCCACGCATAATGCCGAGCTGAACAACAGCATACCGCTTAGAATAAATGGCCCTGCGATTCCTTGACGTTCCACCATTAAAACGGCTGCCATTGGCGCGAAAAGTAAGGCGATATTTTGCACCGACGTGACAAGGCTAAACGACAAGGGAGAGGACCTCCCAATTCTCGTTTGAAAAAAAAGAAGGTCGATCGCCGCGAGGCTAATAAAGAAACAGATACCGTAAAGGATGCGTATGACGGTAAACCACCCGATGCTTTCAACGACCACTTGCAGAAGGAGGAGAATACCCGTAACCGCTGTGAGGCAAAGAAGGCTCATATGAAGACGGGCCTTAAGTGATTCCTTCGGTAAAAAAGGCTGAAGGCCAATCGCCACGAGACTTGGCATCACATAAAGCACACTCATTACTTGTTTCGACGTGTCATAGCTATATTCAACAAAAATGGTGAAGTAGGGGCGAATCATATGGTGGCCAGTATAAAACAGAAAGACGAGCAAGGAATATAGGGCAAAACCCAATTTCCACACACTTTCCTTTCCTCCCATTTCCGTTCGTTCACTTGGAAACTCAGCACCTTTTGTTGAAAAGATGAACCAGCAAATGACGATCAGGATGAGATCCACCAGGCCGAACAAGTAATAGACATGTAACGGGAACGGTTGGGTGATGATATAGCTTCCAGCAATGCCCGACACGATGACACTCCCATGAAACATAAACAAATAGCGAGTTGTCGCCGATATTTTTCCCGCTCCTTGTTTGCTAGCTGCAACGACCATCGGATAAAGGACATACATGCTACTTTGAAACACGAGCAAAGCAAGGGAAATCGTCAAAAACTGTTGAAAGCTAGCACTTGTCGGTAAAAGCATCTTGCCTACCGCCATACCTGATAAACCTACAACAACGAACGTCCGGATGGACCAACGTTTTGCTAATAATGCCCACAGCGGCGTTAATAAAATGACGACGAGACGACAACAGCTAATGAATAAGCTCGTTGCTTGCACCCCGTCCACTTGAAAAAAATGAGAAAACAACTGGGGATAAAAGGGCGATAGCAACATTTCTGATATGAAGGTTAATAGTAGACAGCTATAGATGAACCCTTTTTCCTGCTTGGTCATACCGTTCCTCTATAGGCCAAACTGCTGAAATACGTTGTAAGCTGGCGTCCGATATCGTTCTTCCCCGATCAGCTGATTTACAATCGCTGCATTTCGCTGCGCCCCGAGCCCCAAGTCAGGGGCACCGACACCGTGAGTATGGAGCTCCCCATTTTGGACGAAAAGATGGTGCTCCCCTTCCTTTTGCTGTTTGACTCGATAATGTTCTTCAACTACTAATTGGCCCTCCTCATCCCATATTAGTTGGTCTCTGATGCCGTCTAAACAACTTGGAATCGCTGGACGATAACCAGTCGCCAAAATCACGACCTCACTTTTCACCTGCTTCTCCTTGTCTTGTTCCGTTTGATGTAACAATAGGTCAAAGGCACCGCCCGCTGCTTCCAGCGATACAAGCTCAGTCAATGCCTGCAAATGAACCTTCGGCTTCACGCCTCCGACTGTTCGTTCATACAACAGATCATAAATATCGGCAATCGTTTGAAAGCTAATTCCTTTGTAAAGTAAGTCTTGTTTTTGTAAAACCGCTTTTTTCTTCTCTTTCGGTAACTGATAAAAATAGCGCGTATAGTCTGGTGAAAAATGCTCTAACCCGAGCTTGGAATATTCCATCGGATAAAAGCCTTTAGAGCGTGTGAACCATGACAACTCGTATCCTTGTTCTTGCTGACCCTTCAAGAGGTCATAAAAAATCTCAGCTGCGCTCTGCCCCGAACCAATTACTGTGACGGAGCCGGCATTAAGTACTTCTTCTTTTCTATTTAAATAGTCGCCAGAATGAAAGATTCGCTCACCTAAAATCGGACGAAAATCAGCCGGAACGTACGGTTTCGTTCCAACGCCAAGTACGATATGATTCGCCTCATATGTTGATCGCCTGTTTTGTTCACGCTCAAACACGGTCACAACATAGCGCCCATTTGCTGACTGCTCAATATTTTCCACTTCGGCCCCAAATTGGAGAGTAGGAAGCTGTCCGGCTACCCATTGGCAATAATGATTGTACTCCGTCCGTGGGATATGGAATTTTTCATAAAAATAGAAATGATACAAACGTCTGTGCTCATGTAGATAATTTAAATAAGTATATGGGCTCGTCGGATCTACCATAGTCACTAAATCAGCTAGAAACGGAACTTGTAATGTGGTTCCTTCTAAAAGCATACCTGGATGCCAGTCAAACTGAGATTTTAGATCGAAAAACAGGGACTTACATTTTGTCTGATCGAGTAAGGCTGCCAATCCTAAATTAAAAGGACCAATTCCGACCCCAATCACATCTAAAACTTGTTCATTTTCCAATCGGACCACCTCTTCTCAAATACATTCTGTTCACATTTCATAAGCAGCCCTATTTTGTCAGGAAGCTCTACTTCTTTTACAGGCTGAAAACCACATTTTTTAAAGACATGAATCATTTTTTTATTTCTTCGGTCAGGCTCGGCCACAATTGTGTTCGTATCAGGCTCTTGAAACTTTTGCTGCATAATGGCAAGCAGCAGCGGATAGATCAGGCCTTGTCCTAGATATTCCTGCGGCCCTATGAGCAAATGGATCCCTTGATCGTGTTCTTCAAATGGATAGTAATTGGCAATGATGTCTTCTTTTACCCAATACGACTCCCAATAGCTCATTGGGACACCATTTATTGCCCCAACCATTAATGTTTGGTGGTCATCGTTAAGAAACGTTTGTAAGTGCTTTTTATAGTCGACCAGAGGTATATTTAGCTTCCAGTATGGAATGACGTGTTCTTCGTGCATCCAGCTATGGAGCATGTCCACATCGTCCATGGTCACATGACGAAAGGAAAGCTTCTTATTGACTACATGATCGAACACTTCAAACGGTGCAAGCTTATCGTTACATTTCATGAAGCTCACCGGCCTTAACAACGAGTGGATTCGGCACAGGAACATATACCGATTGGGTAGCCAAAGATCCTTCTAACTCATCCATATCGTGAATTCTTGTGAGCAAATTGGCTTTGCACGGGAGCATTTCTTCGTGCAATAATGAATTCACGAGATTCGTCGGGTCTCCAAACTGCTGGCGTAAGAGGGTAAGCTCCTCTCTCAAGATATGAAGCAGCTGCTCTTCATCGATCAAACGATTCGTACCGAAAGCATTAACCAAACCGAACAAATGGTTAAAGAACACATAGTAACGGAAGCGCTCTTCTGCTACTGCATCGGAACATATCGTATCACTTTGCTCATTTAATGTAGGAACAAATTGTTTCAACGTCTCAGCCTTTGATTGCATAAAGTAGTAGCCTTGATTGTCCCGATAATAGAAAAGAGATGGTAGCCCTTCGGCGTCTAGCTTAATAATGGAATTTTGCTGGTGTGCCTCTAATGCGATACCATGTGTAGCATATAACCAATACAACGGTCGCAAGCTTACGTTTAAATAGCGGGAAAACCACCATTTGCTTGCCTCTGTAACGGAAATCTTCTTCTGCTTCGCTAGCTCTACCATTAGATTCGTTAAGTGGGAATTTCCTTGGATCGAATCTTGACAAAGCGCGGCTAGTAAGGTAGTACGCTCTTCTCCTCCTTGGCGAAAGGGGTTTTCTCTAATGACCGTTTCAAGCCCAGATTCTTCTGAGTCTAGCGACAACGTGATGTACGCAGGATCTTGCACGATGTTGAAGGCTGGGTGCTCAGCTTTAAGCTGATCATACAGTCCATTTTTCAACAGTTCACTTACCTCCACCCCGCGCGCCAACTCTTTTCGCTTGTTCACCCGAAGCGAGTTTGTAATTTTCACAGGGATGGAAAACTTGTACATATACTCAGCCTCTGGATGATAGACAGTTCTTAGAGAAGACGTAGGATAAAACGCCCTTCCTTGTGGACCAAGGTAAGAAAGCTTTCCTGCTTGAATGAGGTCGGCTATCTCTTTTTTCCCTAGCAGCTTTCTTGCTTGTAGCGGATGAACCGGGAGCAAGACATAATCGTCCGCTTGACAATAGGATGCTTTAAATGAATCTTGCACGTTCGGATCATGCAATAGATCGTGTTTAATTAGCTCGGAGGCACTGTCTGCCAAAGCAGACTTCTCATCTACAAGCTCGCAAGCCGCCCGGAAGTAATGTAATTGAAAGCTTCCTTTCCGCTCTGGAGTAAACAACAGTTCTTCATCTTCATCGATCCCTTGCCGGCTTTTCGGCGTCGGATGGAGTTGATGCCCGATAAGCAGCGATTGTTCCGATTGGAGAAACGTTTTTTCCACTTGATAGCACTCTGTCATACTGTTTGTTCGATGAGTGAAAATTCGCTTTAAGGCTTGATTGCTAAGCACCGTTCGAACCAATAATTCATCCCCATCCACCGGGTGTTCAGATGTTTCAGAAAGCTCCTTTTGCATGAACGATAAAAATGTAACGTAATCGAGGGTTTTTACTCTACCATCCACTTGATAAAACATCTCAGACGAAAACAAGTGTCGTCCAGTTGGCGATTGGTAGCGGGCTGGTATGTAAAGCGTAATTCCTTGCTGACGAAAGGAAATAACTAACACTTGCGAGACATCCTTCTCCTTCAAAGGAAACGGGAGGTGATCAATGCCTTTCCACTCCCCTTCCCCCGTTTCCTTCACATAGCAATTGATTAAGTTTTGCAGTGTTACGTGATTAGCTATGGATGACATGTTCATGGCGAATCGCTCCTTGTGTTTTCTCAAATTCGATTCCTGCTTTCTTCACTTTTTGGATCTGCGTCTTCATGTTCTCAATCGTGTTTAACGGATTCAGCATTGTAAATTTTAAGTACACATGGCCTCTCTGTTTCGTTTTCGCCATAATGAGATCTCCCCGCTCATAAAAATGGCGTTGAAGAGTAAGGTTGAGCTGATCAACATAGCTCTGATCGTCACAATGGCACTCTGGTACATAACGAAACACGACAGCATTTAATTCTGGGTCATTTAATACGTCAAATCCGTATCGTCTAAGCAGCTCGCCTGTCTCCTTGGCAAGCTGGATCGTGTAATCGATCATTTGCCCAAACTGTTCGGTCCCCATCCATTTAAAGGTCACCAATAACTTCAAAGCATCGAAGCGTTTCGTCGTTTGCACACTTTTCTCGACCAAATTAATAATGTCCGCTTCTTTGTCCTCTTCCGGATTTAAGTAGTCGGCGTGAAAACGAATCCGTTCAAAATCGTGCCTGTCTTTGACAAAGAAAGCACCACAACTAATCGATTGATAATAAAATTTGTGAAAATCGATCGTAATCGAGTCAGCCAAATGTAGACCGTTTAGCAAGTGGCCATATTGCCGGGAAAACAACAATGCCCCACCATATGCGGCATCCACATGTAGCCAAAGCTCTTGCTCTCTCGCAAGTTCAGAGATCTCTCTAAGCTTATCGATGCTACCAAAATCGGTCGTTCCGGCTGTCGCAACGATCATAAATGGGATAAGCCCTTTCAGCCTCAGCTCATTGATTGTCTGCCTTGTTTCATTCACGCAAAGTTGCTGCCGCTCATTTGTCGCTACTTGGACGACAGCGTTAGCCCCTAAGCCGAGTTGGGCAGCAGATTTTTGTACAGAGAAATGAGCTTCTTGCGAACAAAGAATCCGCAATTTTCGCGCGTCAACTGGGAGTCCTTCCTCTTGCACGTTTGTAGCAAAGGCTGACTCGCATATTTTGTTTCGTGCGAGGAGCATGCCCATGTAGTTGGACTGTGTACCACCACTCGTAAACACGCCATCTCCTAAGTCAGAATAACCGATCGATCTCGTAAAGAAGCGGAGCAATTCTGTTTCCACATAGGTGGCGGATGGACTTTGATCCCAAGAATCCATCGATTGATTTAGCGCATTGATTACGACTTCTGCTACTAGCGATGGTAAGAGCGGTGGACAATGTAAATGCGCCATTGCGGAAGGATGGGAAATCCATAGAGAATGCTTCATGACCCCTTCTTGAATCGCTCGGATCACTCCGTCAATTGGTTCGCCAGAATAGGATATAAATGCAGCGTCCTTCACCGCTTGTTGGATCGAGTGACGATCAGCCCCAGAAAAAGGATTTGCCGCTTCCTTCATATGCTCTACGACTAGTGTGAGTGCTCGTTGCATGACCGTCTCATACATTTGCGCACTTTCTTTACTCGGCTGGAGAAACCATTTTGAAAAGTTCGTATCGATTGTCATCACCTTCTATCTTATTCCGAACTCTATTTCTGCTTGAACCGTAGCATCATAGAAACGCTCCAGGACATCGTCGAGTTGTTCTCTCGTAATGATCAATGGCGGTAAGAAACGAATAACGCTACTAAACCGTCCACCTACTTCTAAAATTAGTCCCCGTTCAAAGCAATGACGCTGGATCGCCTTTGCTAACTCGCCATAAGCAGGATAACTCCCAATTGCATTTGGTTGTTTTCGTGGATCAATGATTTCAACACCGATCATAAGACCTCGCCCTCTCACATCACCAATAGAGCGCATGCTTGATTGGATCGACGAAAGCTGATCCTTCACATATTGCCCCAACTCATGCACATGCTTTGGTACTTGGTTCTCTTTGATATATTGTAGTGTCGCCCGTCCTGTTGCCATTGCCATTTGGTTGCCTCTAAAGGTTCCAATATGGGCACCTGGCTCCCATTGATCAAGCTTGCGATCATAAAGGACCACGGAAAGAGGAAGACTTCCGCCAATGGCTTTCGATAAAACTAAAACATCTGGCTCAATTCCAGCATGTTCAAAGGCAAACATTTTCCCAGTACGGCCGATACCAGTCTGGACTTCATCAATAATAAGTGGAATGTTGCGCTCTGATGTCATCCGGCGTAATTCCTTTAACCATTCAACTGGTGCTGGGATCGATCCCCCTTCCCCTTGTACAACTTCCACAATGATGCCAGCTGGTTTGACCAGTCCACTTTCTGGGTCATCGAGAAGGGATTCGAGATATGTACTGATGACACGATGTCCGTCCTTCCCGATTCCAAACGGGCAGCGGTATTCATATGGATAAGGAAGAAAATGCGTATCTGGAATTAGAGCATGGATGCGCTTTTTCGGATCAGTCGTCCCGGTCAAGCTAAGGGCACCGTGTGTAGAGCCGTGGTAGCCGCCTTGAAATGACAGCATCGCTCTATTCCCTGTCGCTGTCTTTACGAGCTTAACGGCCGCTTCAACAGCGTCTGCCCCCGTTGGTCCACAAAAATGAATCTTTGTTTTTTTCGCAAATGACTCAGGCAACGAAGCGAATACTTCATCAACGAAAGCTTCCTTCACTGGTGTCGTTAGATCAAGTGAATGTAAAGGGACATATGATGCTAACACTCCTTCAATCGCTTGGCGAATCACCGGATGATTATGACCAAGCGCAAGCGTTCCTGCACCTGCTAAGCAATCGATGAATTGCTTGCCGTTCATATCGGTTACGCAAATCCCTTCCGCTTTTTGAATCGCAAGTGGTAACCGTCTTGGATAAGACCTTGCACTTGACTCCCGTTTCTCTTGTTGCGATAAGAATTGTTGATTTGTAGCTGTTACTTGAGCGATTACATCCATTTGCGTACACCCCTTTATATCAGGCTATGTTGATAAACCTAGTGATAATGATTATCATTACCAACTCACATACATACTTTAATTGATAATGATAATCATCGTCAATGATGTTTCCAATAAATATGAAAATAAACCTATATTTCTTTATAGAATAGGGAGCAATAGTTGCAGAAAACCTCCTAGTTATTTGCAACTCTCCCTACTTCGACACTTAAAAAATTCTCAGCATTTGGAGAAAAAACAGATCCCCCTGACAATTGTCACATTTCCTTTCATAATTAGGCTACACGTCAGGACAGTCCCAAATCCGTTTTCCTAGCATGTAAACGCATCAGTTCATCCTAAAGGTGCGAAATACAACCTTTCTTATAAATCGTTTTACCTATCGCTTGCCATCCTTTATCCAAACCTTTATGCGAGAAGCACGTTCTTCTCATTTGTCCCCTTTTAAAGAAAGGGAACACAAACAGCCCCCTTATCCTAACGAATGCCGGGATAAGGGGGCTGTTCTTTTATAAAGCTTATAGCTCTTTCACTTCGATTAGTAAATCACCTGTTTGAATCGCATCTCCGTCTTTCACATGCAAGGCAACAACTTCTCCATCAAATGGGGCTTGTACAGTCGTTTCCATCTTCATAGCTTCCGTGATCATGAGATGATCTCCTTGCTTCACTTTGTCACCCTTTTCAACAAGAGCCTTCACAACCGTTCCTGGCATGGACGCTCCGATATGATTAGGATTTGATTTATCGGCCTTTGGACGAGAAATAATGCTCGTCTTCACGCTTTGGTCTTTAATCAACACTTCCCGTGGTTGACCGTTCAATTCAAAGTAAACGATCCGGTTTCCATCATCCTGTGGCTTGGAAAGGGAAATAAATTTTACAATTAATGTTTTCCCTTGTTCGATTTCCACTTCAATTTCCTCACCTGGACGTAAACCATAGAAGAAGGTAGGTGTATCAAGAACCGAGACATCTCCGAATGTTTGACGGAACCGTTCAAATTCCATAAAGACTTTTGGATAAAGAGCATATGATAGAATGTCATGGCTCGTCACTTGACGATCCAACTTGTTATATAGCTCTTCTTTAATCGCCTCAAATTGGATTGGCTCCATATTTTCACCAGGGCGATTCGTAATTGGTTTCCGTCCTTTCAGGATGATTTCCTGCAATTTCTTTGGAAACCCTTGGTACGGTTGACCTAGCTGTCCTTCAAAAAACTCAACAACTGAATCAGGGAAGTCAAGCTTATGACCATTCTCATAAACCTCTTCCTCGGTCAGGTCGTTTTGCACCATGTACAAGGCCATATCACCGACTACTTTAGATGATGGCGTTACTTTGACGACATCTCCAAACATGTCATTCACCGTCCGGTACATTTTCTTCACTTCGTTCCAACGATGACCGAGACCTACTGCTTTCGCTTGCTGCTGTAGGTTACTATACTGTCCACCTGGCATTTCATGCTCGTATACCTCTGTGTGTGGTGCGTTCATACCACTTTCGAATCCAGCATAAAACTTCCGCGTCTCTTCCCAGAATTCAGCTAATTGCTCTAGTGCGGTAATGTTCACATTCGGTTGACGTTCAGAGTCCGCTAGTGCATAGTATAAGCTATTCGCGCTCGGCTGTGATGTGAGACCTGCCATTGAACTTACAGCCACGTCAACGATATCGACGCCCGCTTCAATGGCCCGAGCATACGTAAAGATACCATTACCGCTCGTATCATGTGTATGAAGGTGAACGGGGATCGTCACCGTATCCTTTAATTCTGCCACTAGTTGGTAAGCAGCTTCTGGCTTTAAGAGTCCTGCCATATCTTTAATTCCAAGAATGTGTGCACCTGCTTCTTCTAGTTCTTTCGCTAATTTTTTATAGTACGCCAAATCGTACTTCGGTCTGCTCGAATCTAAAATGTCACCCGTATAACAAATCGTAGCTTCAGCAATTTTATTTGCTTCCCCAACCGCTTCAATGGCTAACTTCATACCTTCAACCCAGTTTAAACTATCGAAGATACGGAACACATCAATCCCAGCATTCGCTGACTTATCGACAAATTCACGGATCAAATTGTCTGGATAATTTTTGTATCCGACTGCGTTGGAGGCGCGAAGCAACATTTGAAACAAAACATTAGGTGCTTTTTTCCTCAAGATTAACAGACGCTCCCACGGATCTTCATGAAGGAAACGCATGGCCACATCAAACGTCGCGCCTCCCCACATTTCCATGGAAAACAAGTTTGGCAGTAGCCTTGCTGTCGGTTCTGCAATTTGTTTTAAATCATAAGTCCGAACGCGCGTTGCTAAGAGCGACTGATGGGCGTCGCGGAACGTCGTATCCGTCAACAGAACATGCTTTTGTTCCTTGACCCACTTCGCCAATCCTTCTGGCCCGTGCTGATCAAGTATTTGCTTCGTTCCGTCTGGTATCGGTTCAGATAGCTTTAACTTTGGAACCGGAGGCTTGTCAAACACCGGTTTTTTCGTTTTTTCAAGCCCAGGATACCCGTTGACAATCGTCTCACCAATAAATGAAAGCATCTTCGTCCCCCGGTCTTTCCGTTTAGGGAACACAAACAGTTCAGGAGTTTGGTCAATAAAGGACGTATTGTATTCACCGGATAAAAACTGGCGATGCTGAACGACATTTTCAAGAAACGCAATGTTTGTTTTAATTCCACGAATTCGGAACTCGCGAAGGTTTCGCAGCATTTTTGCAGCAGCCCCTTCAAACGTCAGCGCCCATGTTGACACTTTTACGAGCAACGAATCATAGTACGGTGTAATAACAGCTCCTTGGAATCCGTTCCCTGCGTCAAGACGTACACCGAATCCACCACCGGAACGATAGGCGTTAATACGGCCAGTGTCAGGCAAAAACCCGTTGCTTGGATCTTCTGTCGTCACGCGAGATTGAATCGCGTATCCATGGCAAACGATCTCTTCCTGCTTCGGAATCCCAAGCCTGTCCCCATGCAAATGCTCTCCGTCAGCAATAAAGAGCTGGGATTGCACGATATCGATTCCTGTAACCATTTCCGTAATCGTATGCTCTACCTGAATCCGTGGGTTCACTTCGATGAAGTAAAAATTTCCTTCTCGGTCAACAAGAAACTCAACCGTACCAGCATTTACATAATTAACGTTTTCTGCTAGCTGAACGGCCGCTTGACAGATGCGCTCACGGACATCTTCAGATAATGATACACTTGGGGCAACTTCCACAACTTTTTGATGGCGCCGTTGGACAGAGCAATCGCGCTCATACAAGTGCAAGGTGTTGCCGTGTTTATCGGCAAGAATTTGTACTTCAATATGTTTTGGGTTTTCGATAAATTTCTCCACATATACTTCGTCGTTCCCAAAAGCAGCTTTCGCTTCTGACTTTGCCCGCTCATATGATTCCTGAACATCATTTTCAGAACGAACGATTCGCATGCCGCGTCCCCCACCACCAAGAGCAGCTTTAATGATGAACGGATAGCCATGCTTGTCCGCAAAAGCTTTCACATCCTCTAGGCTAGAAACGGGACCATCACTTCCAGGAATGACTGGCAAATTGGCCTTAATCGCTTGCTCACGGGCTTGAACTTTATCCCCAAACATGACCAAGTGTTCAAGCTCAGGTCCGATGAAGATAATGCCTTCCTCATGGCAACGTTTCGCGAATTCGATATTTTCAGATAAAAATCCATAACCAGGGTGAATGGCATCCACATCATGACGTTTGGCAATTTCGATAATGCCTTCGATATCGAGATAAGCCTCGATTGGTTTTTTCCCTTCCCCTACTAAGTAAGCTTCATCTGCCTTATAGCGATGGTAAGCGCCTGTGTCCTCTTTTGAGTAAATAGCTACTGTACGAATATGTAACTCCGTACACGCGCGAAAAATACGGATGGCAATTTCGCCTCGGTTTGCAACTAACACTTTCTTTATGTTCTTTAATCCGTCCATGCTTACCTCCTCCACTACTCTCCATACGTTTTTGTCTATTTTACGTGGAAACTCACACAAATTCAAACATTGACTGTTTGAAATGTAGCAAGTCTATCTTTCTTATTATAAAAAAAAACGAAAGAATAGCAAAACTTTTTTTGATTGTTCAAACAAATCTAAATTTTTATAAATTAAAAACGGAAAAAGTCTTGCGGTTTTCTTCTATTTATTAAGGTGACTTGTTTAGTGTTAGAAACCTCGGCGATTACCGAGCCTTTAAAGGGGAGCAGACCGCAGTTGCGCTTATACCTTAACACTTAAATTTGATACTTTTTTAACGTGTAAAACAAAAACCAAGCTAACAAATTAGCTCGGCTTTTGTTATTTACGAACCGTTGCCTCATGTAAATCTGCCAACTTCCGCTCCAACTCGGAAAGAAGCTGTTTTCCCTGTTCCTCATCAATTAGCTCAAGGCGGATGGCAAAATCGATTTCTCTGGAAAGGCCGAACATCTGTGTATCAAGAACCTCTTCGTAAAGAGGGCATTGAGGCATGGTTAAGTTTTCTAACTGTACTTCTATAAGTTTGCGAATTTTTTCCGCATCGGACTTAAGAAGGGCGTAAGCTTTTTCATTATGTCCTGTAACGGTCTCAGCAGACATGTAGTCCCCTCCTAACAAAAGATCTCCTTACGTTTATACTATCTTTTTAATGTCCAAATTGCAATGATTTTCATTTGCTATCTTCCTATAAGGCAGTCTCTATTCAAAAAATACTCCATTCTTCACGGCAAGAGAGCGTTTCTAGTAATTTAATTCCAGCTAGACTATTTCCTTTTTCGTCTAGTGCAGGACTGTAAACGGCAATTCCATACTTATTCGGGACCAATGCAAGTATTGCACCAGATACTCCGCTTTTTGCTGGAATGCCCACACGGATGGCGAATTCCCCTGAGGCATTGTACATTCCACATGTGACCATGAACGTTTTAATGATTCGGGCGACATGAAGAGGAACAATCCGCTGCCCAGTATCAGGGTCTCTCCCTTCATTGGCAAATACATAGCCTATGCGCGCCAAATCGGAGCAACCCATTTCAATCGCACACTGCTTCGTGTATAAATCCAGAAGCTGTTCCACATCCGCTTGAATCACACCATGCTGTTTCAAAAAATAGCTTAATGAACGGTTTAAAAAAGCCGTATCAAATTCAGATTGAGCCACTTCAAGGTTGTACGTAATCGTTGGATTTTTGGTTAGTTCGTGAATAAACGAGAGCAGCCTGCCTAGCGATTGCTCCGTCGTTTCACCGATGATCATATTGGTAACGGCTAACGCACCCGCGTTGATCATCGGGTTTAACGGTTTTGAGGGGACGCTCGTTTCCAGCTTTGAAATCGAATTAAAAGGGTCCCCTGTTGGTTCCATCCCTACTTTGGAAAATACCGCTTCTTCTCCTACATCCAATAAAGCTAACGCTAAGGCAATGACCTTCGATATGCTTTGCAAAGTAAATTTCTCGTCCGCATCTCCAGCTATTACTTGCTCGTCTCCACCGCGATAAATCGCAATGCCTAATGTTGAGACATCAGCTTTTGCTAGCGCTGGAATATAAGAAGCAACGGTACCCTCTTCCGTATATTTTTTGCATTCTAATACAATTTGCTCCAGCGTCTCATCCTGCTTCCACATGGGCTACACTCCTTTTCGTCGTCCTTTTTCTAGGATGACCGAAACGAGCGCAATCCACTAACAAACGTTCATTTTTCAAAGGACGTCACATGACAAAAAGAAAGAAAGCGCTTATACTAAAAGGCGACAGAAAGGAGACCGATTCATGGAAGAGTTTGTATTTTTTATTGAAGGAAACGTGAACCATCCACTAACCATTGACCCAACCGTTTGGATTTTTGACGAACGAAAAGTCGATTTAACCACTTATTTTCAAGAGCTCGCGACGAAAGAAGACGAAATGACAGCTTACAAAAAAGCGATTTCTAAGCAGTGGGATAAGGAAATTACGGAAGGATCTGAGCCTCCTCGTCCTGATACGAATGGGAATGTCATTAGATACGAAAAACAAAAGCTAATCCACGGCTCGTTCGGTATGCCGTTCATGCCGTTTTTAAAAAATTCGGAGCCTGATTCAGATGCAAAAACGGTTACTGTTGTCTGTGCGGACGGAAATGAACATTCTTTTCCAATTGACGAAGCTGCACAGTTTATTTTAGGCTTTGCTAAGAATGGGAGTCCGCTACGCGAGGATGGCCCTGTCCATGTATATTTCGGCGATGGCTCTAATGAATCCACTCCGATCACAAATGTCATTCGATTTAGCGTAAGTTAAAGATATTTTGATCTTATAGAATCGAAAAACGAAAAGCGAATGCCCCTGACCATTTGTGAGATGTCAGGGGTATTCTTCGCTAGAGAAGATCGGCTGCAAGCTGTGCTAGCCCTGAACGTTCCCCTTTCACGAGCTTGACATGGGCGCTGATGGCCTGAGATTTAAATGATTCGACGACATACGTTAGTCCATTGTTCGATTCGTCCAGATAAGGATGGTCAATTTGCGCTGGATCACCCATTAGCACTATTTTACTTCCTTCCCCCACACGGGTTAAAATTGTTTTGACTTCGTGTTTTGTTAAATTTTGCGCTTCATCAATAATTATGAATTGATCTGGTATGCTTCGACCGCGAATGTACGTGAGCGCCTCCACTTGGATCGAACCCATTCCTGCTAAAATTTGATCGATTTCTCCCGGCTTTTTCGTATTGAATAAATATTCAAGATTGTCATAGATCGGCTGCATCCATGGCCGAAGTTTCTCTTCCTTTTCACCAGGTAAAAACCCGATATCTTTTCCTAATGGGACGACGGGCCGAGCGACAACGAGCTTGTTATAATAGCCGAAATCTTCCGTTTGGAGAAGTCCTGCGGCAAGGGAGAGGAGCGTTTTGCCTGTTCCCGCCTTCCCAATCATTGTCACTAATTTAATGTCTTCATGCAGGAGCATTTCTAACGCCATGCGTTGCTGAACATTTCGCGGGCGAATCCCCCACACCTCTTGTAATTCTGAGACGAAGGGCTTAATTTTTTCTCCGTTTGGCGATACTTTTCCAATCGCTGAACTGGAACCTCCAAGCGCATCTTTCATAATAATAAATTGGTGAGGATAAAACGGGTGATTTGACACATCACGAGTAGCAACTTCCCCTTGATCATAATAATGCTTAATGACGTTGGAATCGACGTATAATTCTGCGTAACCGGTATACCCTCGATCGTACTGGATCACTCGATCATTTAGAAAATCTTCAGCCTTAAGCCTAAGAGCATCTGCTTTCACGCGAACAAGAGCATCCTTGCTTACGAGGATCACTTGATTGCCATTCGGTTTGTCCGTTTCTTCGAGGGACAAATTGAGAGCAACTGCGATGATTCGATTATCATTTGTCATCTCAGCAAAGGAATCCTTCACTTTTTCGTATGATTTATGGTTTAGCTCAATGCGAAGCTTACCTCCATTTTCAAGCGGAACTCCTTCATGGAGCTTACCTAACCCCCTCAACTGATCAATTAACTTTGAGAAATGGCGTGCATTCCTGCCAATTTCGTCCATATAGCGTTTTTTTGAATCAACCTCCTCAAGGACCACTGCAGGTATGACCACTTCATTGTCTTGAAAAGCAAAGATGGCATGAGGATCTTGTAACAACACATTCGTATCAAGGACATAAGTTTTTTTCAACGTTCCGCCTCCTGACTGGAGTATCATTTATGACAACTCTATACTAGTAACATATGCATAGGTCTAAGATGTGGTTAGCTGTTAGTACTAGTTGTATGTGCAAAAACAGCAAGTTAGACGAAAGATCTGAAACCAATAGAAAAAGCCCAGTTTTCTTCACTAGGCTTGTTGTAAAGCAGCCATCACTTGACCATCTAACTTGGCTGCTGCTTCTTCATCATACGTTTTGTCATACATTGGTTCACTTACGATTTTTGCACCATAAAACATCACATCACGCACTTCATGAATGTTCATTTCAATGAGTGCTAATTTTAGCGGAACATTGTCCAAGCTTTCCTCCACAATTGTCGCATGACCAGAAATGGAATAGGCTGAGCCATTCCCTACTAATAACAAGGTAACAGCAGGTGTCTTTTTCACATTAGCTACAATTCTCGAACGGTTATCCACCGCCATGCGTACCCGATCATTTGCTGGCGCAAATACCCAGGAGATGGCACGAACAATGGGGGCTCCCGTTTCCCAGTCAACTGTCGAAAGCGTGACAAAGCGTTCTCCTTTCAATAGTGGTAACAGTTCATCGGTTAAACATCGTTCCACTCGGTTCGCCATGACCCAACCTCCTATCGTTTCAGAAACGCTTTTCATTTATACTATACCCATTTTTTTAAGAAGATGAAATAGATTTTGCTGATGCATTTATTTTTTTTGCAAATGCTCGTACAATAGAAAGAGGAGAATTTGAGGTGATAACCGTGCGTGTCAAATGTGTACTATGTGAACGAATTGATTTACTGGACGACGACCTGCCGTTAGCGAAAAAGCTCCGAAATCGTCCGATTCACACGTATATGTGTGACGAATGTAAAGAGCGTATTACGAAAAAAACGAACAAAAACCGAAAACAAACAACCTATGACTGCGAATCATGAGTAAAAGCCTTGGCTATAGCCAAGGCTTTCATAGTTAGAAGTACATTTTTGCCTGGAGGCTACCGACTAGCACCCTCTGCTGTTCTTACGACGTTCCGTTCGATTGCTCCTTCTTCCGATGCTTGTGCAGCCGAAAACGATATGCACCAAGGACGAGACTTGAGATGATCAGGACGAGCGTCATAGGTGCGGAAAAGAAAAATTCCAAAAACCATAAGACGAAACAGCCAATGATAAGGAGGGTATAAACGATCACCGTTTTTAGGGGTGATAGCTTTCGTGCAAACCCTAAGTTAAACACGAGGATCGCTAGCACGATGATCAACAAATACCCTAAGAACCCAAACCACGGATTCTCCACTGTCGCCCGCATCATCCACGACATTGTTTCCAAGTCTGCTTCCGTAATTCCTCTGTTTTCTGCCATTAAGCGTCAACCTTTCTTCCCCTACGATTGATTTTGAGCTGCCAACTTCCGTCTCTTTTCAGCTCGCTCCCGCTCCGTTTTTACTAAAATCTTCTTGCGAAGGCGGATCGCTTCAGGAGTGATTTCACAATACTCATCGTCATTCAAATATTCCAAAGCTTCCTCAAGCGTCATAATACGCGGCTTTTTCATTGTCACTGTATGTTCTTTTGTAGCCGAACGAACGTTAGTTTGCTGTTTCATTTTCGTAATATTAACGGTAAGGTCGTTCTCACGCGTATGTTCACCAACAATCATTCCTTCATAAATGTCAGTCCCAGGCTCAACAAAAATCGTCCCCCGGTCCTCCACTTGAATGATGCCATACTGGGTCGCTTTTCCTGTCTCCATTGACACGAGAACCCCTTGTCTTCGTCCACCTACTTGACCTGGGGTCACAGGCTGATAACTGTCAAAAGAGTGGTTAATAATCCCATACCCACGCGTTTGCGATAAAAATTCAGTCGTATACCCGATTAACCCACGTGCGGGAACCATGAATTCAAGCCGAACTTGACCAGAGCCCGTGTTTGTCATGTTCAGCATTTCCCCTTTTCGCTCCCCAAGAGATTCCATGACCGCTCCAGTGTATTCCTCAGGCACATCAATCTGCACCCGTTCAACAGGCTCGCATTGGACACCATCGATTTCACGGATAATGACTTCCGGCTTTGATACTTGAAGCTCATAGCCTTCACGGCGCATATTTTCGATAAGTATCGAAAGGTGAAGCTCACCGCGACCTGAAACAACCCACATATCTGGAGAATCTGTGTTTTCTACTCGGAGACTTACATCCGTTTCCAGCTCAGCTCGGAGACGTTCTTCAAGCTTACGGCTCGTCACATGTTTCCCTTCCCTCCCAGCAAACGGACTGTTGTTCACAAGGAATGTCATTTGCAACGTCGGCTCATCAATACGTAAAATTGGGAGCGGGTCTTGATGATCGACAGGGCAGACAGTTTCACCTACGTTGATCTCTTCCATCCCTGAAACAGCGATAAGGTCCCCTGCCTTCGCTTCTTCAATTTCAATACGTTTTAAGCCGATAAATCCAAACATTTTTGTTACCCGGAATTGTTTCACTGAGCCGTCCAGCTTCATTAAAGCGACCTGCTCGCCAACTTTGATCGCACCACGGAATACGCGCCCAATTCCAATACGACCTAAGTAATCGTTGTAATCTAGCATCGTCACTTGGAATTGCAATGGTTCCTCACTGTTATCTACTGGTGCTGGGATGTTGTCAATGATCGCCTTAAATAAACTCGTCATATCCTCATCCTGCTTCTCGGCAGTTGTGCTTGCAGTCCCATTAATAGCCGAGGCATAAATGACTGGGAAATCAAGCTGATCTTCATCCGCACCGAGATCGATAAATAAATCAAGTACTTCGTCAACAACCTCTGCAGGTCGCGCGAAATCTCGATCAATTTTATTGACGACGACTAAAGGGGTAAGCTTTTGCTCCAATGCTTTCTTTAAGACAAAGCGCGTTTGTGGCATACAGCCTTCATAAGCATCAACAACTAGAAGAACGCCATCCACCATTTTCATGATTCGTTCTACTTCACCGCCAAAATCCGCATGTCCAGGAGTATCCAATATATTAATACGCACATCATTGTAATTAATCGCCGTATTTTTCGCTAGTATCGTAATACCACGTTCCTTTTCAAGTGCGTTCGAGTCCATCGCTCGTTCATCCACTTGTTCGTTTTCTCGGAACGTTCCTGATTGTTTTAGCAATTGGTCAACCAATGTCGTTTTTCCATGGTCAACGTGGGCGATGATCGCAATGTTGCGTAAATCGTTACGTACGGTCATGTTCTTCTCTCCTCGTAAAATGGTCATTAACTGTCTCATTATAACATAGTGTTATCCTTTTCGCTTTTTATTCAAAAATCAACAGCAATCTTTAACGTTTTTGTCACATTGACAGGCTTTATTCTCCTGAGAAAAAAAGGTACACTATGGGTAGTGATTGTCGGTATTTTTTGGGGGGATGCTTCATGAAAAAGGAAAATGTACTGTTTTTATTACTTGCCATTATTACAGTTATCGGCATTATGGCCATCGGGATCGCCATCGCAGAGCGGAGCATCCTCATTGCCATCCTAGCGTTTGTAAGTATTTTTGTTGCGACAGGATTAGGATTTACGTTACGCAAAAAGCTTCGAGAATCAGAGGATATGTAAAAAGAGGCTGGGACAAAACCCGGTAAATAAAAAATAGAGAGGCACTCATCCCAATAAGTTTGGGTGGGTGTCTCTCTTTCCTTTTTATGCTCTGCTAAACTTTGTTGTTGATTTTCGCTACAGGATGCTCGCTTGCCTCGGGCATTGCCTCAGCTTCCTCGGGAAAACCGCCCTGCGGGATCTTCGCCGAATGCTTTTCCCGAAGGCGTCTCGCTCCTTTCGCTACAATCAACTAATTTGTTGAAACCTAAAGGACACCTTCTGGTAAAATTAAAGTAACCACACAATAACTTACCGGGGGTGTCCTTATGTTTAAATATTATAACATGGATCAAGTGATTTTGCCGTTAGATTTAGAAGTAAAGCTTCAGGAAAAGGATATTGCCTACACTGTAAATGAACTCGTGGAACAGATTCCTGATGAAGCCTTCGCCAGTTTTTTGCGTGACACGGGCAGCCCTGCTTACCATCCACGAATGATGATGAAAGTGATTTTATGTGCTTACACACAATCTGTTTTCTCCGGAAGAAAAATGGAAGCATTACTCAAGGATAGTATTCGTATGATGTGGCTGGCTCAAGGATACGAACCGAGTTACCGTACCATCAATCGCTTTCGTGTCCACGAAGACGTAAAAGAACTACTACGTCAGTGCTTCGTCCAATTTCGTTGCCAGCTTGTGCAGGAAAAATTGATAGAGGAAGAAGCTATCTTTATTGACGGGACGAAGATCGAAGCGAACGCCAATAAATTTACGTTTGTTTGGCGCAAAGCGACGGAAAAATACAGTGCAGCTTTGGTGGAGAAATCCAATCAAATGTATGATGAATTGCTGGAAAAGGAAATTATTCCGGTAATAGAACGGGAAGATCAGGAAGAACTATCTCCTAAAGAACTCCACGAGGTCGTGCAAAAGCTTGACGAGAAAGTGGAGGAATTTGATAAAAAAATTAAAGAAAGTGCAGAAGTAGAGGAACGTAAACAACTACGTTCGGAACGCAAAAGATCGAAACAGTACCTCAAACAGTTCAAAGATTTTTTGGCCCGCAAACAAAAATACCAAAACGACATGTCCATATTCGGAGAGCGTAACAGTTATTCCAAGACGGATCCGGATGCCACTTTTATGCGAATGAAAGATGATTACATGAAGAACGGCCAGCTAAAAGCAGGATATAATGTGCAAATTGCGACAGAAGGGCAATATACGCTTGCATTTGATGTCTTCGCAAATCCAACAGATACACGCACGCTTATTCCTTTTCTGGATAAGATTGAGGAACACTTCTTTAAGCTGCCCCAGTACATTGTCGCTGATGCAGGGTATGGTAGTGAACAGAATTATGAAGATGTAATGAATCGGGAGTGCACTCCACTTATCACGTATAATATGTACCGTAAGGAGAAGAAAAAAAGATATAAAAATAACGACTTTCACTCTGCCAATTGGGAATATGACGAGGAAACAGATTCTTTTACATGTCCAAACGGGCAAAAGTTGACGTTCCGTTACCTATCGAATCGGAAAGATAAAAGTGGTTTTACACGAGCATTTAAAGTCTACGAGTGTGAGGATTGTTCAGGTTGCCCATTCCGTTCCCAATGCACCAAGGCTAAAGAAGGCCATAATCGAAAAATACACTACAATGAAAAATGGGAACAGCAAAAGGAATCCATCAGACAAAAGCTTTCAGAAGAGAAAACGGGCGAAATCTACGGTAAACGTAAGATTGATGTGGAACCAGTCTTCGGATTTTTGAAGGCTAATTTGGGTTTCACTCGTATGTCAGTGAGAGGAAAAGAGAAGGTAAAAAATGAATTAGGTTTTGCATTCATGGCGGTGAACTTGAGAAAGTACACCGCCATGAGCAGTTAATAGGACAACAGATGACCAAAAATACAACTAAAAAGGGTCCAAACATCTTATTTTGATGGTCGGCCCTTTCTACAATTACTTCTTAGTTAGATTTGTCCCAGCCTCTTTTTTTTAAGATGACGACTTCCTTCTTAACTCTAAGCCCAGCTTCTCTTCAAGTGGACGAATGATCGCTGAAACATCTTCGTGGCCATACTGTTCCTTCGCGGCTCTCACCCGTTCTTCTCCTTTTTCTACCATTTCAAGAGGGATTCCGAGCTGCTCTCCTAATTTAAGGGCCAACCCTATATCTTTATGGAGCAGATTAATGGAAAACCGCGGGTCAAATGCACGATCTAAAATCGCATCAACAGACCATTCCATACTTTTTGAAAATCCTGCACTGCGCTTAATGATCTCATATGCAATGGCTGGATCAACGCCTGCCTTCTCCACAAATAGATAACATTCTCCCAGAACAGCCTGATGGACGCCAATCACCATGTTGTTGGCAAGCTTCACCACCGTGCCACTTCCGATAGGGCCAACATGGACGATATAGTCACCGTAAGCGCCCAGCACTTCCTTACTACGCTCAAACGAATCAGCTTCGCCACCGCACATAATTGTCAGCGTTCCAGCCTTAGCCCCCATCGGACCTCCACTAACTGGGGCATCAAGGAATGCGCCACCTTTTTCTTTAATTTGCTCGGCAACTCGTACGTTTGTTTCTCGGTCAACGGTCGAATGGTCAATCAAGATTTTCCCTTGAGACAGCCCTGCAATGAGCCCGTCCTCCCCTTCATAGACGTCGATGACCGTCTCAGGAAGGGGTAAGCACGTCATAACAATATCAGCAGTCTCCATTAATTCCTTGTAGGACTCTACTTCTATCGCTCCATATTGGATCGCTTCTTCAATCGGACCACGGCTTCGACTTTTCACATACGTTTCAAACCCTTTGTCCACAAGGTGTTTCGTCATTGGTAATCCCATCGTCCCTAAGCCCACAAATCCAACCTTTTGACTCACGTTTATTCCCCCTTAATATACTGATCCACAATGGCACTATGTAAGGATGAATTCGCAGCTAACAAAGTGCTCGGCTCTAATAACGAGAGCTCCTCCCCTTGAAGAGTGGTTATCGTCCCCCCAACTTCTGCTAATAGCACTTTACCGGCCGCATAATCCCATGGTGACAGCTTAAGGCTCACATATCCGTCCAATCGACCAGCGGCTACATACGCCAATTCCAATGCGGCTGAACCGAACGAGCGAACACCCCGCACATCCCTGACAAGACGTTCCAGTTCACCTCTGAAAGGTGCCCTCTGTTCGACAAGCCATCGGGCATTAACTCCAACGACGCTCTCGTTCACCGAGCTAGTTGTGATCGTTTTCAATTTTGTATCACGAACGTAGGCCCCTTCTCCTTGGACGGCATAAAACATTTCATCGTTCATAACATCGTAAATAATTCCGACCTTACCAACTCCGTCATGAAAGACTCCGACTGAGATCGCAAAATGATATTGGGAATGAACAAAGTTCATCGTTCCATCTATCGGATCAATAATCCACACTGTCCCATCTAGACGATCTAACTTCTCCGCTGTCCCCTCTTCCCCTAAAAAATGATGTTTTGGAAAGTGTGAGGTAACCTTTTCGTAAAAAAACCGCTCCGTAGACCGATCCACATCCGTTACTAAGTCATCTGGATTGGACTTCGCTTCCACGTTAAACGTCCCTTCCAATGCTTGTTTAATATGTTGAGCTGCTTCAACAACCCACGCCTTTGCAATCTCTCCAATATCTATCCATTTGTTTTCACGCGTCATGTACCGTTCCCTCCAAGCTCACTATGAAAAGTTAGTTCCATTATGACACAAACGAGCGAAAAAATTAAAGTGCATGCACTTTAATGAGGATATCTAACATACAAGAAAAACTAAGTTGGTGCCGAGCCCAAGGTATTAATAGCAGAAACGGCGGTTTTCTTTTACTTTTATGAAGTGAAACTTTATGAAAGTGAAAACGAAAAAAGCGCAAAATCAATTTGCGCTTTTTCCTAACCTATTTGTTATGCTTCCAGCTGTAACAGTTCAAGTCGAAGCTTTTCAAGGCGACGTTTTGTTTTTCTCATCGCATTAATGTCTTCGGCAAGCATGGCGTCATGTAATGTCATAAGCTCGTAATCAATCTCAAGGCGCAAGACAGGAATTCTCTTTTCTCCGTCTCTTCGTTTAAACGTTTGAATGACCTGTTCCATGATCGTCACACTCCTTCACAAGAGGATGTCAAAAGGTAGGGTTAACCTTTTCATGCACGTTTCGCGACAGAAGCAACTACTAAAACAGGAATATTTGACAAAAAATTCAGATAGTTTTCTTTACTCTATCTTATGAAAAAAACTAAGAAAATGCAACCTTTTTGCTTTTTTTTCTTAGGAATTAATCGCAAAGTCACAATAAGCATATGATTGTGTGAAAAACGCCCCTCTGTGGTACCCTATTTGTACACATGGTCTTTTTTGAAAGGAGTTTTTCGATTATGAGTATACCTGGATTCGTACAAGCTGATTTTGATGTCTTTACAATCGATGGGCTTGAACCTCGAATGGAAAAAATAAAAAATCAAATCCGCCCTAAGTTGGAAGCTTTTGGGACTGAACTGGTCCCTACGCTTTCGAGCTTAACCGGAGATGAAATGTTCGTTCATACAGCCAAACATGCGCGCAGAACGGTAAACCCTCCGAATGACACTTGGGCCGCTTTTGCAAACAGTAAGCGAGGCTACAAAAAGCTTCCTCATTTTCAAGTAGGCTTGTGGGAAAGCCACCTTTTTGTATGGTTCGCTATCATTTACGAATCTCCTGTGAAAGGTGCATTTGCGGAAGAGCTTCTAAAAGCTCCTACCGCGATTCGAGAGAACATTCCCGATTCGTTCAAATGGTCTGTGGACCATACAAAACCTGACACCATTTCCGAAAGCGAACTATCCGATGACGCTTTTACAAAAATGGTTGAGCGACTTCGTGATGTGAAAAAAGCAGAGCTGTTGTGCGGCATTACCCTTGATCGTAAAGATCCACTTGTTCAAGATGGAGACAAGCTTTTGCACACAATTGAAGATACCTTTAAAACGTTAGTTCCATTATATCAACTTGCACAACAGTCAACGGTTCAAATGTAAAAAAGAGAAAGGCACGTGCCTTTCTCTTTTTTACATTTGAATATGCTCTTCCATTTCTTCTCGCGCTTTTTTTATCGTTTGGTAGCAGGACACATCGTTTTCCTGCTCATATGCGCGGAACAATTGTTTCTCTTCACTTTTGGAGGGAACGATTTCTTTAAACCTACGATATTTACCGAGTAAATCCTCTCGGGCAATCCCTTGATCGTATGCTTGTTCGATCGCTTGGAAAAAGTGAACCACATCGATCACTTCCTCGGTTGACCAATCAAGCGATATTGGCAACGTTGTTTTCATGATTCATTTGTCATCCTTTCATTCAGATAGTTCCCAACGTTTTCGAACATCAACGGCTTCCTCAATCATCCGAGTAAACAACTGCTGGACCGTAGGAACGTCACGGATCCTTCCCATGACCTGCCCGGCCCAACCGAATCCTTTATCCTCCTGTCCATCATAGATAAAGTTTTTGTTCGCCTCCCCGCTAATATACTCTTTGAGTGCGTCATAGGAAGGATTCGTTTGTTCAATTGTTAAAATATGCTCCGTCCAATCATTTCGGATCACCCGAGCAGGGCTCCCGAGCGAACGCTTAATGACGACCGTATCCAGTTCACTTCCTTGGACGAGCCTTTCTTTATACTTAGCATGAGCGTGTATACACTCGACTGTGGCAATAAAGCGCGTCCCCATTTCAATTCCTTCAGCACCAAGAGCATGAGCAGCCATCCATGCCCTTCCATCACCGATACCACCAGAAGCAATGACAGGAATCGAAACAGCGTCCACGACTTGCGGGACAAGTACCATCGTTCCGACATCATCACGTCCTAGGTGACCCCCTCCTTCGTGGCCGACTACCATCACGGCATCCGCCCCAAGCTCTTCCGCTTTTACCGCTTGTCTTCGTGATGCAACCAACACAAGCTTTCGGATCGATGTATGTTCCAACATGGTTAAAATGGGAGCTGGGTTCCCCCCTGTCATTGATACGACTGGAACGTCTTCCTCGATGGCAACCTGCACCATATCTTCAAATGGCCGTCCATGTTGACCGATCGCAAAGTTCACACCGAATGGATGCTCTGTTTTCTCTCGCACTCGTTCGATTTCTTTGCGCAATTGCTCAGGACCTTGTAACGACATGGCCGTAATTTGACCGAGTCCCCCAGCATTTGACACGGCAGCAGCAAGCTCAGAATAAGCTAAATAAGCTAAGCCTCCTTGAATGATTGGGTATTGTATGTTTAGTAAACTCGTGACTCTTGTTTCCCACACAGTAAATCCCTCCTTGATTTCCCCCTTATGGCTCATTTTACCACACAAAAAGTTTTCCTAGAGTTTCTTCTTCATTCCTCCACTAGGCATACGGGCTTGAATTTGTTATACTCATTCTTGTTTTGTAAAATCACGTAAAGTTTATCAGCTAAAGAGGTGACTGAGTTGTCTCGTCAAGAACAGACCCCCCTCTTCTCGGGAGTCGTTGCTCACGCTAAACATAACCCTGTACAATTTCATATTCCCGGTCATAAAAAAGGAGCTGGTATGGACCCAGCGTTCCGTTCATTTATCGGTGACAATGCTCTGTCGATCGATTTAATCAATATAGGCCCGCTTGACGATCTACATCACCCCCATGGGATCATTAAAGAAGCACAAGAGTTAGCCGCCGAAGCATTTGGGGCAGATCATACGTTTTTTTCTGTCCAAGGGACAAGCGGTGCCATCATGACGATGATTATGTCCGTTGTCGGGCCTGGTGAAAAGATCATCGTGCCACGAAATGTTCACAAGTCGATCATGTCTGCGATCGTTTTTTCAGGAGCGACACCTGTGTTCATCCATCCAGAAATCGATCCCCTTCTAGGGATTTCCCATGGAATCACGATTGAAGCGGTGGAAAAGGCGCTTGACGCTCACCCTGATGCCAAAGGACTTCTTGTTATTAACCCGACATACTTTGGCATTGCTGCAAACTTAAAAAAAATTGTAGAGCTTTGCCATAGCAGGGACGTTCCTGTTCTTGTCGATGAAGCGCATGGGGTACACATTCATTTCCATGAAGCCCTTCCCTTATCGGCAATGCAGGCCGGAGCTGATATGGCGGCAACGAGTGTTCATAAGCTTGGAGGTTCCTTGACACAGAGCTCCATTTTAAATGTTCGCGAAGGCCTCGTCTCTGCGAAGCGTGTGCAAACGATTATAAGTATGCTAACAACAACCTCCACGTCCTATTTGCTCCTCGCCTCCCTTGATGCGGCGAGAAAGCATTTAGCGACAAACGGTAGAGATCTTATTGGCTATACCATTCAGTTGGCTGATCAGGCAAGAGATCAAATTAACGCCATTGATGGCTTGTACTGTGTCGGCAAGGAGATTCTTGGAACGATTGCTACCTATGATTACGATCCAACGAAACTGATCATTTCTGTGAAGAATCTTGGAATTACTGGCTACGATGCAGAAGTATGGTTAAGGGAACATTATCAGATCGAGGTTGAGCTGTCAGATCTATATAATATTCTTTGCATCGTTTCATTTGGTGACACTGAGCGGGAGATGGATCTGCTTGTCAAAGCTCTCTCTGAGCTGGCTGACCTGCACAAACATGGGATTTGTGAACGGAGTCCAGTCTCTGTCTACGTTCCAAATATCCCTACACTCGCCATGTCTCCGCGAGATGCCTTTTATGCTGAAACTGAGGTCGTTCCATTCGAAGATTCTGTCGGACGTACCATTGCAGAATTTATTATGGTTTACCCCCCAGGAATTCCAATCCTAATTCCTGGTGAAATTATAACCGAAAGCAATCTCGCCTACATTCGTGAAAACAACCGTGCCGGTCTTCCTGTGCAAGGTCCAGAAGACGACACCTTTCGAACGTTGCGTGTCATAAAAGAGCACGAAGCCATCCGTTAATATTTAACATAAAAAAAGACTCATCTCCCCCATAGATGAGTCTTTTTTAGTTATCTCTCGTTTTTTGTTTCTTTTTTATCATTACAACTAGGGCACTTCGCATATAATGTTGTGACTTTTTCAACTTCAAAATGTTCAATGGTCTGGTTGCAGGTCTGACACACGATTGTTCCCATATACTCATCCCCTTTTCAATAGTTGAAAACGCTTAACATTTGATTTATTTACATAATAGTATATATCATTTATCTCGTCAAGACTAAATTGTATGTCATATTTAAATCCATTATATCACACTAAAAAAACCAACCGCTTCACTAATGATGCTGGTTGGTTCAAAACATGGTTTCGTATTTGATATGCTGATTCTCAATAAAACGACTAACCTCCCTCACAAAGATGAGATCTTCTTCTGTCACCTTATAGCGACTGGCCTGGACGACAATCACCAACTGACCAATTAAATGATGGCCGTTATAAAATGGAGAAATAATCGTTTGATCTTGACTTGTAAAGAAGCATTGAAGCTTTCCTCGAATAGCAACGACGCTAAGAAGGGATTCACCGAATCTCACTTGATCAGTGAACGGGACTCCCCCTTCAGACACTATTTTATGAAAAGCGTTAGCGGACGTTAAAAAAATCGCCGCACATAAATCATCAAGTGGATCGGTAAGTACTTGAACAATTCCTGCATAGAAATCAGTTAATGTCGACGCTGAATCAGGAACGCAGCCTATTTGCAATCTCAATTCATCCAATATTTGTGATTTATCCATGAATTGTGTAATACCTCCATTCCCCTTCTATGATACCATAAAATAGACTAAAAACGGATGACGACTTTACACGAATACTGTCGAATACAACTGTAAAACAACTTGTTTAATTGACAGCCAATGGCCTTACCTCGTCTATAAGTTTATCCGAAGTCTTTCTCGCTTCTGTAGATATTTTTTCCCATATTTTAATCGATAAACTTCGTCCCCCACTTTTCTTCAAATACTCAATACATCTATTATTCATACTATATTGGCTTAAACAGCCAAGCCTTAATGGTTGAAACGTCGTTTTCTTCTCCGTTTCATCTCCTTTAATAGCAAGAAAACTAAAAAAAAACGAAAGTCGTCATTAGACTCTCGTTTCTTCTTATATCACGGCCAAATTTTTTGCAAGACTTCTTTTGTTTCTTCAAGGGTTAACGGTTTCCAGAATAGCTCACCGTAAATGAGTAGATCTTGGTGTAAATGAAGATCGTCATCTAAATTTCCATTCACCGCACTGCTTGTCCCAGAATTTCCAACATAACCGATGACCGTTTCTGCATTGACGCGATCACCTACCTGAAGATCTTCTGGAATTCCACTTAAATGGGCAAACCGATTCATGACACCATTTGGATATTGTACCCACACTTGTTGACCGCGAAGACGATCAAAGATATATTCTGGTGTTTCACCTAACTCCGCTGTTAGGGCTAAATCAGCATTTCGCACCTCTGGTGATTCATAGTCTTCGAAATCATGATCTGCTCGTACGACAATTCCTTCAGCCATGGCGTATACCGGGGTTTCTCGTGAAATGTTCCCACCAGTGGCAAAATCATACCAGTCAATGCCTTCATGAAAGCCATTTCGATACTCGCGAGGTGCTCCAGGTAAATGACTATCAATTGTGCTCACTTGCGCCCCTTGAATCGGTCGCTCTAAAAATGACAAATAGTCAACCATCGTGTCAACATCCCACTCATCAAAATCAAACCCTTCTGGCGGTCCACCAACTCGTTCGGCAGGTCCAAACCATTGGAACGCCACTTCTTTTTCTTGGAACGTTACTTCAAGTCCTAAGCCTACCTCTAAAAAGGCGACCGGTAAATAAAGCTCCCCTTCTTCTTCAATTAGATAGATTTCATCAGTAGCTAAGTATTCACCATTTCGTTCAAGTACAGTTACACCATCAATCAACCTATATTGATCCTCATGTATCGTCATTTCCAACGTGCGATGAAGCTCATCGAAAGTTAACTCCCCATCAAGGGTCTGAATAAGCTCGTCCACTGAAACCTTCGCATCATCCTCGCCTACTGTATAAGAGATTGTTCTCATATTTTCTTCTTGTTCGTTTTCAACTGCCTCCTGTTGTGGTTCGGATGGTTGTGGTTCATTGGCAGAGCCATTGCTTTGGCAAGCGCTAAGCACGACTCCCATAGCAAATAAAGAGCAACATAAGTGTCTTTTCTTCACGTTCATGTCCCTTTCTGTTATACTTTTATTTTGTGCATGGGTGCATTTTAACGTATTCGACTTTTTGTGACAAGGCACAAAGGTAGGAAATCATGGCAAGCTCTCATTCACAAAGACTATTTCTAGCATTTGCTTAAAGACAATTACATCGTATCCAAGGATTTTCACAATGAAGGTTTATCTAGATCATGAATAATTTTTGTTTCCTCTCACATACTAAAGACTATTAACTACTTAAGTGTGTGAAATGGAGATCAGCGGATTCATGAAACATCCTTGGATTGGCCGACGTGTGTTGAAAACGGGACTGGCCGTTTGTTTAACAACGGCGATTTGTATGGCATTCAACCTATCCCCTACTTTTGCTGTGATCTCGGCGATTGTTACAACGGAACCCACAGCTGCTGATTCGCTAAAAAAAGGATTGATTCGTTTGCCGGCAGCTGCATTAGGTGCTTTTTTTGCCGTGCTTTCAGCGTATTTCTTTGGACAGACCCCTATTACGTACGCAATTGTATCAATGATCACAATTGCGGTTTGTGCTCGCTTGAGGCTGGATGCTGGAACATTAGTAGCCACATTAACAGCTGTTGCCATGATCCCATCGACAACTGATCATTTATTTGCTGATTATGTTTCTAGAGTAGCTGGCACGTCTTTAGGAATCATGATTTCCACTTTTGTGAATTTCATGATCTTACCACCTAAATTTGGCCCAATTTTAATGAACAAAGTGGAAAAAATGTTTGCCATGTTATCATCTGAGCTTAAACTTGTCACAACGAAGGTGGTCGATTTTGAAAAGGAAGAGACGATGACCTCGTATCGTACGTTGCACCATCACTTATCCGAGACGTATAAGTTAACAACATTTCAACATGATGAATGGAAATATCGGAAATCGTCTTCCTCTGAAAAACGGTCTTTCACTTATTTACATCGAAAGCTAGATTATGTTTACAAAGCCCTTGCTCACTTGGGGAAGATCGGTCAAATTCGGTTGAAGAAACCACTATCTGTAAAGGAGAGGCAGCTCGTTCTTTCGTTTCTTGTTTCGTTGACAAACATTCTTCAAGACCCTTTACACCAAATTCACACGGAACATTATGCACTTGCCAGACAATTGGAGGACGCGATGCACAAAAAGAAAGATGCAACGGAGCCGATCCATCGCCTGCTCTCTGAATTGATCTCGCTCCATGATTTGACCGTTGAGCTTGAACAATGTACGGCTGATGAACGCCGTTTTTCATTGGAAGAACGCGCGTACCCTTCCTATATTTTTTTAGAAAGGCTACGCCCCTCGGATTAATGTGATTAGGAGAACTCAACTTAACAAGCAGAGAGGAGAATGACATGGGTAAATACAAAGTGTTTATTATTTCAGTAGCTATTGCCGCTATTTTTATTGCTTGGGGACTTATTGCTCCTAAAAATTTAGCGGCGGTCACAAAAGTGATCGATTCGTTTATTTTAAATGAACTTGGTTGGTTTTATTTGCTTTCCGCAACAGGGTTTCTCGCGTTCGCGATCTTTTTGATATTTAGTAAGTATGGGAACATTCGCTTAGGGAAGCAAGAGGAAAAACCAGAATACAGCTATCTTACATGGTTTGCTTTCTTATTTACGGCTGGAATGGGGATTGGTCTTGTATTTTGGGGTGTTGCGGAACCTGTATATCATTACTTTGACCCACCGATTGCCGTGCCAGAAACGGCGCAGGCGGCTGGTGAGGCAATGCGCTATTCCTTTTTCCACTGGGGCTTGCACCCTTGGGCAATCTATACGATTGTCGCTTTAGCCATCGCCTATTTCACTTTCCGCAAAGGGGAATCAGGCGTTCTTAGCTCCTCCTTTAGGCCATTGATTGGTGACCGGGTTGATGGCTGGATTGGAACGGTGATCAATGTCATCGTCGTGTTTGCTACCATTTTTGGTGTCGCCACATCCCTCGGATTTGGAGCGGCACAAATTTCCGGTGGGCTCAACCACTTAGTACCTGCTGTCGGAGATTATAGCCCTTATATGGTGCAACTGATCGTCATCTTTGTCGTCACTATTCTATTTATGGTGTCATCACAAACCGGCTTAAACCAAGGGATTCGTCATTTAAGCCGCATCAATATTGTTTTAGCAACCTTACTTATGCTGCTCGTACTAATCTTAGGACCAACAAGTTATTTATTAGGGGTTTTCACACAAACCCTCGGCTCGTATATTCAAAACTTGCCTGGGATGAGCTTTCGTCTTGATGTATACAACCCAGAAACAAACTGGGTGGAAGGCTGGACAATCTTCTATTGGGCTTGGTGGATTTCATGGGCACCATTTGTCGGCTCATTCATTGCTCGTGTTTCAAAAGGACGAACGATTCGTGAATTTGTCATTGGGGTTCTTGCAGTACCTGCTCTCTATGGCGCTCTATGGTTTAGCGTTTTTGGTGGAACGGGCATCTATTTCCAACGAGAGGGCATTGCGGATATTAACGGGTTGATGGCCGATCATGGAATGGAGATTGCTTTGTTTGGCTTATTAGAGCAATTTCCACTCGGAACGTTTTTATCTGTCATTGCGTTATTGTTAATTGCGTCGTTCTTTATTACATCTGCTGATTCAGCAACCGTCGTTCTCGGAATTCAATCAACCGACGGCGATTTAAACCCTTCAAATGTTGTCAAATTCGTATGGGGGCTCATCATCTCTGCAAGTGCGGCGATTTTGCTTTTAAACCAGGAAGGTTTGGGGGCTCTGCAAACCGCAGCGATAATAGCGGCCTTGCCGTTTACAGTTATTATGATTGTTCTCATTTTTTCCATGGTTAAATCATTTAGGCGGGAAATCATCCCTGCACGCCAACCAAAAAAGCGATAAACGTGAGAAAACATGCCCCTGTCATCATCTTTATAAGCTGATGACAGGGTCTTTTTTATCACTATCCTGTAAATAGATGTCTTTTAACGTAGAGAAAATAAAACAGATGTTTCTATTTCATTACAATTATGTTACTGATCACCGAACCTAGCCATCACATGATAAAATGATGACAAGAAGATGATAAAGTGAAATTTTATCAATTTCTTTTCCCTATTATATATTAGGTGTAGCCCACACAGGGCAAGTTACAAGCATTTCCATAGGACATTTATCGGCTTGAAGTGAGAGTTTCTACCAGTTAAATAGATAAAACAGTGGACAGGTTGGAGTGAAGGGGTGATCAATCGTATGAGGTTTCTTTTGTGGGTCGGATGTGTTATTTGTCTCACGGGATGTATCGCAACGAGCGATTCAACCTCTTCGCCACCATTCATCCAAAACGATGTAAAAACAACGATTTTATTTTCAGAGCCAGACCCTGTCGATCAAGAAAAGCCTTATTTAGACGCGCTGCTGGAATTGCAATCCCTTTATCCAAACGAAGTTCCTCACGTTTTAGTCACTTCTGGAGAACATGAGGATGTTATTCGCTATTTTCAAGTCGAACAATTCCCAACGCTTATTGTCGTTCAAGGTGACAAAGTCTTTTTGCGTCTCGAAGGCGAGTACAGTACAGCGCAAATCATAAAAGAAATTGAACGAGTGTATCATCTATCATCAAAATCGCTATCAAAAAAAGAATCGAGTTTTATCTATACGATTATATGTCAAGCTTCCTCTAATTTTCTGAGGAAGCTTTTCTAGTGTCTTCACTCCTCTTCTAAAAATATAATTCCTTTTTTTGTCTGATATCTATTGACAACTTACCTGTATGAACCATATAATACACTAGAGCTGTATTAAAGGATTAATACGCTTCGTGCGCCGATGATGTATTAAGTTGTTAATACACCAATAATAGGAGCTGTTGCCATGAAAATGAATTTTAATAAGCGCGATCCTGTCTACCTACAAGTGATCCGACACTTTAAGGAACGTATTGCTACGGGAGCGCTCTTGCCAGGTGAAGAAATTCCATCACGTCGTGAATTAGCGAACAATTTAAAAATTAATCCAAACACCGCACAGCGCGCGTATAAGGAAATGGAGGAACAAGGATTGATCAAGACGGAAGGAAATTTACCGAGTAAAATTACGAATGATCCGGACATATTAGCTTCTGTCCGCTCAGAGCTCATTCGAGACGCAGTGGATAACTTTATTGCAGCGATTAAACCCATTCATGTGCCGATCGATGAAGTCATTACGCTATTAAAAGAAAAATACGAGAAGGACGAGATTTGAGGGGGACACTTATGATTGAAGTAAAAAACGTGACGAAAAAATATGGACGGAAGCTCGTATTAGATGATGTCTCATTTACAGCGAAAAAAGGGGAAATCACTTGCCTTATTGGCATTAACGGTGTTGGGAAAACGACAATTCTCAAAGCAATGATGGCATTAACCCCGATACAATCAGGGGAAATTTTAATCAACGGTCAACCGATTGACAAACACACTTTTGAACAAGCGACTTTTATTCCAGATGCAATCACGATGATGCCTAATATGACCATCCGGCAGGCCATGGATTTTATGAACGAGTATTACCGCAATTGGAACGTGGAACGCGCCAAGGAATTACTCTCATTTTTTAAATTAAATGAACAAGACCTCATTTCAAGCTTATCGAAAGGCAATGCAGCGAAGGCCAATTTGTTGCTCGGGCTTGCGCTCGATGTTGATTTTTTACTAATGGATGAACCCTTTTCTGGGATCGATATCTTTAGCCGCGAACAAATTGCCGATTGTTTTACAAGCCATCTTATCGAAGATCGTGGCGTCATCATAACAACTCACGAAATCGGTGATATTGAACATTTAATTGATCACGTTGTCGTGCTAAACGATGGAAAAGTCTATAAACAATTTCAAACAGAAGCTCTGAGAGAAAACGAAGGAAAGTCTGTGATCGATGTATTGAGAGAGGTGTACAACCGATGAAAAATTACTTAAAACTAACACACTTTGAAGTCCATCGTTTCGCAAAGTTATATGCCGTTCTCCTAGTTGTCACACTCCTTTCCCAAATCATAGGTGTGTTTGTTATTTCGAAGCGATTTTTAAATCATGCAACAGAAATCATGGTTCAGAATCGAATGAACGAAGCACAGTTCATGGAGGAATATGGACCTATTAGCATGGCCAACATTACAAATAGTATGTGGTTTGTCAGTCCAATTGCATTCGGAGCTGTCACATTACTCCTTTATGTATTTCTTATTTGGTATCGTGATTGGTTCGGAAAAAATACTTTTATTTACCGGCTACTTATGTTACCTACGGAACGGATCAACATTTACTTAGCAAAAGCGACCGCCATCTTTCTAATGGTGCTAGGACTTGTGTCATGGCAACTTATTCTCCTGTCGCTTGAAACGAAGCTGTTGGCATGGCTTACACCTTCTGCTCTTCATGTAGAACTCCCATTGCGAGAAACATTGCAGAGCTTAGACTTTTTACATGTGATCATCCCCTATTCCATTATGGAATTTTTCATTCATTATGGACTGGGGCTCATGTTTGTGTTCGTTGTGTTCACAGCGATTCTTCTCGAAAGAAGCTTTAGGCTTAAAGGCATTATTTTCGGTGGCATCTATGTTGGAATTGTTTGGCTCATTTTTCTTTCACCGGAGCTGTCCTTCTCGAGAAGTTACTTCTTCCCAATCGAAATCTTTCTCATCCACCTGCTGCTCTCCGTTATTATTATAGGTGGCTCGATCTGGCTAAGTTATTACTTATTAAGAAAACGAATCATGGTGTAGGGGTGTGACTTATGGGACGATATTGGAAACTAGTTGTATTAGTAACAGGCATTGTGGTTGTTTTGGGCACTTTTTTTATTCAAACGACGCTAGCAAACCTTGCTTTACCTGAATTCGACATCAAGAAGGTGACTGGCGACCTGGCTGAGATCGATCCAGTCATCATCAATGGATATTACGAAGATCGTATAGTATGGAGTGACATGTGGATAACGAGTAAAGAAACAGTCCACTTAAAGAAGCGTTCTTTTTTCGAGAGAATGAATGATTTACAATTCCACAGTCCACTCGTACAAGATCTATATAAAAATAATCGCTCCTTTCTTCGGGGAAAGAATTTTTATTCAGGCACGTTTATTGAAAATGACGAGCAAATCACTTATGTAAGCCTCCCTTGGGATCAGACCAACGATACTGCAGTACAAGTGGAAATAGCGATTTTAGATAAACAATCAAAGGAAGAAACGCTCTTTCAATTGGACATTCCAAATGGTGAGAAATATTTCTATCTTTACTTGGAGCAAGTGATTGTAAGAGATGATGAACTTCACATCGCAGCAAGCGTTTCACCTCATTTTGATGATGAAGAAATGCACGTTTATAGTATTGATTTAGCGAAGCAGACGGTCACCCACGATACGCTCATTTCGGATCAGGACAGCTATCTGCAAACATACGTAGATGACGATCAACCTACTTTTTTAGTTTTCGAAAAAAATCTGTATCAAGAAGTTGAGGAAAGTCATAGCGAATTTGTAGATAAACAGCTGATGTACATGGACTTAGCGACAAAGGAAGTCGTGAATCTCGACCTCCCGTTTGAACTAGATGAAGATAAAATCGTGCACCTTGAAAACGATACCCTTTACTTGCTCTCTTTAGCAGAGAAGCAATTGATGATCGAAGGATTCAATCTAGTGACAGAGGAGGTATTAGAAAAGACGATTGACATGCCACTTTTATCAAATGTGACGATCAACAATTACGTTATGGCACTCTCTGGCCAAAAGGTATACCTCACTCGGTCCAATCCTAATGAAAATAGAGGGGCTCCGATCACTGTTATCGACTTTTTAACAGAGAATATGCTGTTTGAAGGCACAATCGAGCCAAAGCAAGAGATAGGCAACCACTATAAGCTTACCTTTTACAACATGAATGTTCGAAATTAAAAAGATAAAAAAACACGGTGCTAAAATAGCAACCGTGTTTTTTACCGTTAGCGGTTATTTTACGATGTGAATCGGTGTTCCAAGTGCTACTTCTGCAGCTTCCATCGTAATTTCGCCTAAAGATGGATGGGCATGAATCGTAAGAGCAATATCCTCAGCCGTCATACCAGTTTCAATCGCAAGGCCAAGCTCTGCAATCATATCAGAAGCATTCGGACCGGCAATTTGTGCACCAATGACGAGGCCATCTTCTTTACGAGTAATGAGCTTCATGAAACCATCTGCATCATTTAGAGACAACGCTCTTCCGTTTGCAGCAAACGGGAATTTTGCAGCTGTTACATCATAGCCAGCTTCCCTCGCTTCTGTCTCAGTATAGCCAACCGTAGCGAGCTCTGGGTCAGAGAATACAACGGCTGGAATCGCCAAGTAATCAATTTCTGACTTTTCCCCGGCAATCGCTTCTGCAGCGATTTTCCCTTCGTAGGAAGCTTTATGTGCTAGTGCAGGTCCTGCAATGACGTCGCCGATCGCATAAATGTTGCTTAAGTTCGTACGACATTGTTTGTCAACTTTGATCAAACCGCGCTCTGTAAGCTCGACTCCGATTTGTTCAAGACCAAGCTCATCCGTATTTGGTTTACGACCGACAGTAACCAATACATAATCAGCTTCAAATACTTCTTCTTTGCCTTTAATTTCTGCCGTTACTTTTACGCCATCTTCTGTTTCTTCCACGCCTTTAGCCATCGCTTCTGTATGGAAAGAAACACCGTTCTTTTTCAACTTACGCTCAACAAGCTTTGCCATTTGCTTTTCAAACCCAGGTAAGATTTGTTTGCCACCTTCAAGTACAACTACATCTGAACCTAAGTTTGAATATGCACCTGTAAGCTCGATCCCGATGTAGCCACCGCCGATAACAACAAGTTTTTTCGGAACTTCTTCTAGCGCGAGGGCACCAGTTGAATTGATAATCCGCTTTGAATATTTGAAGTTCGGTAATTCAATTGGACGAGAGCCTGTTGCGATGATGCAGTTTTTAAACTTGTATGTTGTTGCATTTTTCTCATCCATAATGCGCACAGAGTCTTCCGAAGCAAAGTAGGCCTCACCTTTAATGATTTCTACTTTATTCCCTTTAAGTAACCCTTCTACGCCACCTGTTAATTTATTTACGACAGATGCTTTCCACTCTTGAACTTTGCTGAAGTCTAATGTCACGTTTTCTGCCTTAATCCCTAAATCGTCAGAATGTAGAGCGTTGTGATAACGATGACCAGCAGAGATCAACGCCTTGGAAGGGATACAACCAACGTTTAAGCATACTCCCCCAAGAGTACCTTTTTCTACAATTGTTACGCTTTGTCCAAGCTGCGCTGCACGAATCGCGGCAACGTAGCCTCCTGGACCTGAACCAATGACGAGAGTATCAACTTCTTTTGCGAAATCACCTACAACCATTCCTTACCCCTCCATTAACATTAATTGTGGATCGTTCAACAAACGCTTCACATGATTCAGTGCGTTTTGTGCTGTGACCCCGTCGATGAGGCGGTGATCATAGCTGATTGAAAGTGCGAGAACTGGAGCCGCTACAATTTCACCATCTTTAACAACTGGCTTCTCTTCGATTCGGCCAATTCCTAAAATCGCTACTTCTGGGTGGTTGATAATTGGCGTGAACCATTGACCACGAGCAGAACCAAGGTTTGAGATTGTGCAAGAGCCGCCCTTCATTTCAGCAGCGCTCAACTTACCATCACGTGCTTTAATCGCAAGCTCATTAATGTTGTCAGCTAATTCAAAGATCGATTTACGATCTGTGTCTTTAATGACTGGAACGACAAGTCCTTGCTCTGTGTCAGCCGCAATACCAATATTGAAGTAATGCTTGTACACAATCTCCTCGTTCACGTCGTCAATCGACGCATTAAGAACCGGATACTTCTTCAACGCAGACGTTAAAGCCTTCACAACATAAGGTAAGTATGTGAGCTTTGTCCCTTGCTCTGCTGCGATTTCTTTATACTGTTTACGATGTGCAACAAGAGCCGTAACATCCACTTCATCCATGTGGGTGACATGCGGGGCTGTATGTTTCGAGTTGACCATCGCTTTTGCGATCGCTTTACGGATCCCTTTAAGCGGTACGCGCTCTTCCCGTTCACCAACAGGAATTTCAGTCGGCTCCACATTAGATGCTGCCGCAGGTGCCGCTGTTTCGGCTTTTTCTTCCGAAGCCTCTGCTTGAGTATCTCCACTCAAGAAAGCATCAATGTCTTCACGTAAAATGCGACCGTTTTTCCCTGTTCCCTTCACTTTCTTAATGTTTACACCTTTTTCACGAGCGTATTTACGAACAGATGGCATCGCGATGACGCGTTTGTCTTCGTCGCCGTCTTCTTCAGGTGCTGTTTCTTTTGCTGGTGCCGGCTCAGCTGGTGCTGCTTCCTCAGCTTTTTCTTCTGGTGCAGGGGCTTCTTCTGTTTCTTCCGCTCCTACTCCTTCTCCAGCATCGATCGTGACGAGCACATCACCGACAATCGCTACTGTCCCTTCTTCTACTTTAACCTCTAAAATTTTCCCGTCAACCGGTGAAGGAATTTCTACGACTGCTTTATCGTTTTGAACTTCCAAAAGAATATCGTCTTCTTTTACTTCATCACCAGGTTTCACGAACCATTTGACAATCTCACCTTCATGAATGCCTTCCCCGATGTCAGGCAATTTAAATTCGTAAGCCAATCCAAGCGCCTCCTTTTTTAATCCTATTCTTCTTATGAGGAGAGAAGGAAGACCGTAGTCACCCTTCTTCCCTTGACCGTATCTGAATTAAAATTCAATGACTGCTTTTGCTTTTTCAACAATATCTTTGAAATCAGGAAGCCATACATCTTCCGCTGCTGCAAACGGATAAACCGTATCTGGCGCAGAAACACGCATGATCGGTGCTTCCAAATGAAGGATGGCACGTTCTTGGATTTCTGAAGCTACATGCGCACCAATCCCAGCTTGTTTTTGAGCCTCTTGTACAACGATCACTCGGCTTGTCTTTTTCACAGATTCTAAAATCGTATCGATGTCAATAGGACTGATTGTTCTCAGGTCAATGACCTCGGCACTAATGCCTTCTTTTTCAAGCTCTTCTGCCGCTTTTAGAGAAGAGTGAACCATTGCGCCATACGTAATAATAGAAACATCTTTTCCTTCGCGCTTCACATCAGCTTTACCAAGTGGAATTGTGTACTCCTCTTCCGGAACTTCCGCACGGAAAGAGCGGTATAACTTCATATGCTCTAGGTAGATAACTGGATCATTGTCACGAATCGCAGAAATCAATAACCCTTTTGCATCATATGGAGTTGACGGAATCACAACTTTTACACCTGGTGTCTGTGCCATTAAACCTTCTAAGTTATCGGCGTGAAGTTCAGGTGTTTTTACCCCTCCACCAAACGGAGAGCGGACCGTAATTGGCGAATGATACTTGCCACCTGAACGATATCGCATTCTCGCCATTTGTCCAGCAACCGAATCAAATACTTCAAATACAAAACCGAAAAATTGAACTTCCATGACTGGGCGGAAGCCTGTTAATCCTAGACCGATCGCTAGGCCCCCAATTCCAGACTCAGCAAGTGGTGTATCGAATACACGGTCTTCGCCAAATTCCTTTTGAAGCCCTTCAGTAGCACGGAAGACACCACCGTTTTGGCCTACGTCTTCACCAAAAACGAGAACATTCTCGTCACGTTTTAGCTCATTACGCATCGCATCCGTAATCGCTTGGATCATTGTCATTTGCGCCATAGGTTACTTCGACTCCTTTGCTGTATATTCTTCTAATTGCTCACGAAGATGCTGAGGAGCTTCTTCAAACATAAATCCGATCAAATCTGTTACTTTTTGCTTAGGGGCAGCATCAGCTTTCTTAATAGCCGCTTTAATATCTTCTTTCGCTTTTTCTACCACTTCGTTCTCTTGCTCTTCACTCCAAAGTCCTTTTCCTTCTAAGAACTTACGGAAACGAACGAGCGGATCTTTCTTTTCCCATTCATCATCGAGGTCAGAAGAACGATAACGAGTTGGATCATCTCCCGCCATCGTATGCGGCCCATAGCGATAGCAAAGCGTTTCAATTAATGTCGGACCATCCCCAGCGAGCGCTCGCTCACGTGCTTGCTTTGTCGCTGCATAGACTGCTAAGACGTCCATCCCATCTACTTGAATCCCTTCAATTCCTGCAGCAACTGCTTTTTGAGCAATGGTTTTAGCAGCAGATTGTTTTTCGACAGGAACCGAAATCGCAAAACGGTTGTTTTGAACAACGAAAATCGCTGGAGAGTTGTAAGCACCAGCAAAGTTCATTCCTTCATAGAAATCCCCTTGAGACGCACCACCGTCTCCTGTATATGTGATTGCTACATTTTGCTTTCCTTTGCGCTTAAGACCCATCGCAACTCCAGCTGCTTGGACGATCTGAGCTCCGATAATAATCTGCGGCATAAGCACGTTCACACCGTCTGGAATTTGTCCGCCTTCAAAGTGACCACGGGAATATAGGAACGCTTGATAGAGCGGTAAACCATGGAATACGATTTGAGGAATATCGCGATATCCAGGTAAAATCCAATCCTCTTTATCAAGGGCAAATTGCGACCCAAGCATGGATGCCTCTTGGCCTGCAACTGGTGCGTAGAACCCTAAACGCCCTTGGCGGTTTAAGGAGATTGCGCGTTGGTCCCAAATTCTTGTATACACCATGCGCTTCATTAACTCTTGTAATTGTTCATCACTTAGATCAGGCATTGCAGCTTCGTTTACAACTTCGCCTTCTTCGTTCAAAATTTGAAATGTCTCAAACTGACCTTCCACTTTTTCTAACGTCTTTGTACTCACTTGCCTTCACCTCTTCCTTTCAAATGAAAATATCTGACGATTAAAACCATTTATCGATGATTGTCGTTTTTTTAAACTCCTTACATAGAATACCCATTCCCTGTCCCTACATAACCTTAATCATTCGAGGGATAGGTATTGAAGGTGGCTTTAATTGTCAGCTTTGACGCATTAACATGGATATCACGTTAATTAGAAAACTGTATTAGTCATCTTTTCGAGAAAATAATACAATTTATCTTCCGTTGATAAGTCTACATCAACGGATAGAAATTCGTCAATCCTTTTGCATTATCTATCTGAATCCACTTTCATGAAACCATGTTAAAAAACCTTACTGTTATATATCAACTTCACATTAATTATAGTACAGTTCTCATGACGAAAAAGCTCAACGTCCAGTTGAATATTGGACGTTGAGCTTTGTTCCGTTATAAAATTCCCGTTTCTGTTCATTGTATTCTTTTGTTCGTTCATTAAATTCGCTCTTTGCCTCATTGATTTGTTCATATTTAGCATTTATACGTTCAATTTGCTCCTGCAACGACTCGATCGAAGTCGACTCATCCTTTAGCATTTCATAGAGCTGACGGTCCAACTCAATCCCCTCTACATAATCTGCCGCAATCGTTTCATATAGATGAAATCGCTCACTCATCGTCTTCATCATTTCTTCAAGCAATGCTTTCATATCTGGATCTTTATATTTTTCCACATAGCTCTCAATGTTCTTAAACGCTTCGTAACTTGCAGTCATGCTTTCTTTCTCCAAGGCGATGATTTCTTCCCGTCTATAGGTTTGTTCGATTGCCTCAGCAGCTAACGCCTCTATCTCTTCTTTTTCCCCTACATTTTGGGAAATTAACGCTTCATACCGTTCATATTCTTCCTTTTCTGCAAGCCTTAAAGGAGCTTGTTGTTCTAAAAAGCCTTTCTCTAGTTCAACTGCCGCCTCTAAATGTTCGTGAATTTTTTCATCTGTTTTCCCGCAAGCCGTTAAGGCCGTGATAACCAAAATGATGAATGCCCACCGCAAATACGTTTGCAAATGAATGCCCCCTTATACAACTTGTCCCACATAATCACAATTGTTGATCTCATCATGAAGCAAGATGACACACTTAAGATTGATACATGTGTATGAGCAAAAAAGCACAGTTATGATTTCTTTTTCTGGGCATCCGTCCAACCAATCATGTAATTACCGCATATGTTGTAGGGAATCGCCCGAAAGCGATAATCAAAGGAGGTAATGACTCAATGTACGGATATGGTTTTGATGGATGCTTTGATCCTTGCGGTTATGGCGCTGGTGCACCAGTTGCCGGAGTCGGTTACGGCGCTCCTGTTGGAGTAGGCTATTGCCCACCAGTAGCAGGCGTTGGTTACGGGCCAGGAAAAGGCTTTGCTTTAATTGTGGTTCTGTTTATTTTATTGATCATCGTTGGCGCGTCAAAATTTGGCGTATATTAAAACGACGATTTCGCAAAGGAGGCCTCCCCCTAGGTCTCCTTTTTTATGCATTTACTTGAATTCTGATGAATTTGACTCTAAAGTAAGAATGAAGAGAAAAAGGAGTGATACATAGTGTTGACGATGAAGGACATTGTTCGCGAAGGGAACCCCGTACTGCGAGAAGTCGCTAAACCTGTGCCTGTACCGCTTTCTGATGAAGACAAACAAACCGCCAAGCGAATGCTTGAGTTTTTAATAAACAGCCAAAATCCTGAAATCGCGGAGAAATATTCGTTGCGACCAGGAGTTGGGTTAGCCGCGCCTCAAATCGGTTTAAGCAAACAAATGATCGCTGTTCATACAACCGATGAAAATGAAAAGGAATATAGTCTAGTCCTCTTTAACCCGAAAATCATTAGCGAATCGGTGGAAATGACCCACCTTGAAGGAGGAGAGGGCTGCTTATCGGTTGACCGTGAAGTACAAGGGATCGTACCAAGACATGCACGAATTACGGTAAAAGCTATTAATGAGAACAATGAAGAAGTACGTCTGAAATTAAAAGGATTTCCTGCCATCGTGTTTCAACACGAAATTGATCATCTAAACGGGATTATGTTTTACGATCGAATTGAGGGTTGGGTGGATCCTTATAAAAGGGAAATCAATCCGAGCCTATAATTACTGAACCCTATTTTAAATAACGGAAACCCAGTGGACGATTTCCACTGGGTTTCTTGTTTTATTTATAATAAGCCGACTAATTTCAATCCATGATAAATGCCATCTTCTTCTACTCGCTTCGTCACTAGGTTGGCACGAGCTTTTACTTGTTCAAGGCCGTTCCCCATGGCGATTCCCGTGCCTACAAATTGAAGCATTTCTAAATCGTTTAATGCATCACCAAAGGCAAACGCCTGCTCAGGTCCTACTTTCAAATGCTCAAGCAATCGGCCAATACCCACGGCTTTTGAGCCACCTTGAGGAATGACATCAATCGAGTAGCGATGCCACCGAACATAATCAAAGTGTTGGTGATTTTCTTCATAGCGTTTTTCCTCACCGTCCTGACAAAAAAGGAGCGCTTGATAAATGTCACGATCTTTGTAAAACTCCGGTTCGTATTCAGGATACGGTAGCTTTAAACTCGCGATGCTCTCATCAATGTGAGGATGATTCAATTCATTTGACTTTGCTGTTTCATGGTTAAGAAATACCATTGGGTGATTGTTTTCTTTCGCAAATGCATCTAAACGAGTTAATTGTTCCTGCGTCAGCGGTGAAGTAGCCACAACTTCCCCTTCAAATACTACATAAGAACCATTAAAGCTTACAAACGAACGGATGTTGAGCTCTTCTGCAAGCTCCTTAAACATGAATGGTGCTCTGCCAGTGGCAATTGCCACATGCACCCCTTTTTGCTGCAACGAAAAAATAGCCTCTTTCGCGGAGGATGGTAGCTCTTTCTCTTCTGTTAATAGCGTTCCATCAATATCAAAAAAAACAACTTTGTCACTCATTCGCTTTCCCTCCTACACATGTGCACTCCATTAATTACCTTAGTGATCTTCTCCCTATCCACACATACTAAATCTAAAATCAGCGAAAGATCATTCCTTTTTCATCGTACCGAAAAAAGAAGCGGAAGGAAACTGTTAAATCTTAACCTTGGAAAGGAGCGAATGATATGTTAAAAAAACTACGCAAAAAATTACGTGAAGGATGCAAAAACTTATTGCCGAAAAGTCGTCTTATTCACGTTTAAAAACAATGAAGGAGGTAAAGGATGACGTTATTATCTTCTTTACATGTAGTGAATGAAGGGATTTTTTGGGTTGATAGGAAATCCTGTTTACTAGATGTTAAAGAAAAACATGAAAAACAAAAGGGAATCCTTTATAATAAATATATCATTTACGTGTAAGGAGAGGTATGAATGATCTACAAAGTATTTTATCAAAAAGATTTTGACCAAGTTCCAGTTAGAGAGAACACAGACTCTCTATATGTAGAAGCAGAAAGTGAAGCGGATGTACGCAAAAAGCTTTCTGAGAAAAACTATAACCTAGAATTTATCACTCCGATCTCTGGTGAATTTTTAGCGTATGAACAACAAAAAGAACATTTTACCGTGGAGAAGCTCTAACTGATTATGAAGCAACTAAAAAATAACCAAACCGCTGTGTATGCCCTCGGGGGCTTAGGTGAGATCGGAAAAAATACGTATGCGGTGCAGTTCCAAGATGAAATTATCCTTATTGATGCCGGAATAAAATTTCCTGAAGATGAACTTCTTGGAATTGATTATGTCATTCCTGATTATTCGTACCTGGTCAAGAATGAAAACAAGATAAAAGGTCTTTTTATTACACACGGACACGAAGACCATATTGGGGGCATCCCTTATTTACTTAGGGAAGTAAATATTCCAATCTATGGGGGAAAACTTGCCCTCGGACTCCTTCGAGGCAAGCTTGAGGAGCACGGACTCCTTCGTAAAGCGAAACTCCATGACATTCAAGAGGACGATATTATAAAGTTTGCCAAGACGTCGGTTTCATTTTTTCGAACGACCCACAGCATTCCTGATTCATACGGGATCGTCGTAAAAACCCCTCCTGGCAACATCGTCCACACGGGGGATTTTAAATTTGATTTCACGCCAGTTGGTGAACCAGCAAACTTAACAAAAATGGCGAAAATCGGGGAAGAAGGCGTTCTTTGCTTACTATCCGATAGCACCAATAGTGAAATTCCTGAGTTTACAATGTCAGAGCGTAAAGTTGGCGAAAGCATCGATCATATTTTTCGCCGTGTAGAGGGTCGAATTATTTTTGCTACATTCGCCTCGAACATTCACCGATTGCAGCAAGCAGTAGAGTCGGCTGTCCGTTATGGACGAAAAGTTGCCGTCTTTGGCCGCAGCATGGAGTCAGCGATTAATATCGGTCAAGAACTCGGTTATATTAAGGCTCCTAAAAATACGTTTATTGAGCCAAATCAACTCAATAAATTACCTGATAACGAAGTAATGATTTTATGTACAGGCTCTCAAGGAGAACCAATGGCTGCACTCTCAAGGGTTGCCTTTGGAACCCATCGGCAAATTCAAATCATCCCTGGTGATACGGTGATTTTTTCTTCGTCTCCGATTCCAGGTAATACGTTAAGCGTCAGCAAAACCATCAACCAGCTGTACAAAGCTGGAGCGAATGTTATTCATGGTTCACTCAATGACATCCATACGTCTGGACATGGCGGACAGGAAGAACAGAAGCTCATGCTTCGTTTAATAAAACCAAAATACTTTATGCCCATTCACGGAGAATACCGGATGCTCAAAATGCATACGAAACTTGCAGAAGATTGCGGGGTACCTGCAGAAAACTGCTTTATTATGGATAATGGGGATGTTCTTGCCCTCCACCCTGATGAAGCAGGAATCGCCGGAAAAATTCCATCTGGCTCCGTTTACGTAGACGGAAATGGAATCGGTGATATCGGCAACATTGTGCTGCGCGACCGCCGCATTTTGTCAGAAGAAGGACTTGTGGTCGTCGTTGTTAGTCTCAATATGAAGGAGTACAAAGTCACAGCCGGACCTGACCTCATTTCAAGAGGATTCGTGTACATGCGTGAATCAGGGGACTTAATTCAGGAGGCGCAAAGACTTCTCGCCAATCATTTGCAAGAAGTGATGGAGCGTAAAACGAATCAATGGTCTGAAATCAAAAACGAAATTACGGATGTCCTCGGCCCATTCTTATACGATCGAACAAAACGTAAACCGATGATTTTACCGATCATCATGGAAGTCTAATGGGTAACAAAAACGAGCGTTTCGATAAACGCTCGTTTTTAATACCTTTTCAGAGGGTTAAAAGAATTTAGCAGTAAGCTAACAATAGTTCTAAAAGGGACACCTGTGCTTTTGTTACGAATCGATCAAATCCATTTCAAATCGGACAATATCCGCATCAGCACCGATCACCACTAACAAATCATCAGTTTGAATTGTTTCTTCAGCAGCTGGTGATACGATAATTTCACGCCCTCGCTTGATCGCAATAATGCTACAACCGTACGTGGCGCGAATGTTTAGTTCCACCATCGTTTTTCCATTCAACTTCTCTCTAGCAATACACTCGACAATGCTGTAATCATCTGAAAGCTCCAAATAGTCGAGAATATTTTTAGAAATTAGATGGTGAGCGATTCGAACCCCCATATCCCGTTCAGGATGTACGACCTTTTCTGCTCCAACTTTGTTCAAGACTTTAGCATGATAAGCATTGAGTGCTTTTGCTGTTACGTGGGGCACACCAAGCTCTACTAAAATTAAGGTTGTCAAAATACTCGCTTGAATGTCATCACCGATCGCAACGATAACATGATCAAAATTTCGAATACCTAAGCTTTTTAACACCTTCTCATCCGTAGTATCCGCAATAACAGCATGGGTCGCTATGTCACGAAATTGTTCGACCTTCGCCTCATCTCGATCAATTGCTAATACTTCCATGCCATTCTCAATTAATGCACGGCAGACACTTCCGCCAAATCGACCTAATCCAATGACGGCAAACTGTTTTTTCATACGCTCTTCACCTTTTATCCAAATGTACTTTGACTTTTTTCCGCTTGACTTTAGTATATGCTTGAATGTACAGGTTAGCCCTAACTAGGTTGCTCATGGCCCCTCTTTCATTTACCGCCATCATTTAATGAAAAAACGTCTTTCTTATAAATTAAACATGAGAAAGAGCATAAAACAAGTGCGCCCCTCGTGGCGCACTTGTTCAAGCTTATTCCTTAATACCTAGCACTCGGTTAACGCGCTTCGTTAGCATTTTCATCCCGCCGCCACCAGCTTGAAAATGACGAAGCTGTCCTTCTTCATCAAATACATAGTAAGCTGGCACGTATTCATTTTCAAACGCATCCGTTAGCTTATGCTGGCTATCGACAAAAATAGGTTGAGTAATCCCATGCTCCTCTGCGACTTGTTTAATCTGTTCGAGGTCTAAGTCTTTTTCCGAACGTGGCATGTGAACGGCAATCACGTGCAATTGATCTTTATATTTATCACGGAATTCGTTCACATTCGGCATCGCTTCTTTACATAGTCCGCAACTAATCGACCAAAAATGAATAAGTGTCGGTTTATCCTGAAGATCACTCTTTTGTACTTCTCCGTTTAACCATGCAGTTGCGCCTTCTAATTCTGGCATTTGAGAACGTAATTTTAACGCCATTCTCAATTCCCTCCTTCTAATCGAAAATGAAGGGAAGAGGCCTAACATTGCTGCTAGACCTCTCCCCATTGAACCTGTAGCTTGTCCAAAATTAAACGCTTAATGTTTCTTGACCTGGCTTCCAGTTTGCAGGGCAAAGGCCACCAGTTTGGAGCGCTTGAAGAACACGAAGCGTTTCATCCACGTCACGACCAATGTTATTATGGTTGACGACAGAATACATAAGCTCGCCTTCTGGGCTAATGATGAATAGTCCACGAAGTGCAATTCCTTCTTCTTCAATAAGTACACCATATTCACGAGAGACTTCGTGATTCGTGTCTGCAGCTAATGGATACTTAAGGTCTCCTAAGCCGTTGTCATCACGAGACGTGTTAATCCAAGCTTTATGCGTGTGAATGGTGTCGGTTGAAACCCCAATTACTTCCGCATCTAAATCTTCAAACTCGTCATAACGGTCGCTGAGTGATGTAATTTCTGTTGGACATACAAAAGTGAAGTCCATTGGATAGAAGAAAAGAACTGTCCATTTGTCGTTCTTCATATTCTCTTCGAGGCTTACTTTTCCGAACTCCTTGTTCGGCATTACAGCATCCATTTCAAAGCGAGGTGCTTGCTTTGCTACCATACGCTTGTCCGTCATTATGTACCTACCTCCCGAAAAATCTTCAAAAGTGTTGTCTTACAGCCATATTATAAGAGAAGTAAATTTTGGAGTCAATGTCTTTGAAGTAAATGTTTTTTTATAATTGATATTAGTTGATAATAACTGAACTTCTTTCCCCCTTGATATCAGCCCTTTTTAGAATGTGACAATTTTTTACGCTACGATAGTCCAGCAAAGGGTCTACGACCATTGGCCCTTCTCTTCTTTCCATGTTTCGTCCATACTTAATGAGGTTATAGTAAGAGAGGCTAGCCCATCATCCAAGAGGAGTTGATACGATGAACCTATGGTTTGAAAATATAACATCAGGGGCTTTTCTTGCTTCGACTTTCATCATCGCTGGTAAAGTGCTCGTTGCAGTCATTGCCTTTCTTATCGTGCGTGCGATCGGGAAACGGATCATTTCCAATAGTTTTGCGCGGATGGCGAAAAATAACCAGCTTTCATCTGGACGGGTCGTCACACTTGAAAAGCTTTCACTAAATGCTTTTTCTTATACACTCATGTTTATTTTTGCAACGACTTTGCTCACCATTTTCGGTTTAAATCCTTCCGCTTTAATAGCAGGTGCTGGGATCATTGGACTGGCAATTGGTTTTGGGGCACAAGGTTTAGTGAGTGACATTGTGACAGGCTTTTTTATTTTGTTGGAAAAGCAAATCGATGTAGGAGATTACGTGACGGCTGGTGGTGTCGATGGCATCGTTGAAGAAGTCGGCTTGCGTACAGCCTTAATTCGCGGCTTTGATGGAACCCTTCACTACATACCAAATCGAAACATCGCCAACGTTAGCAACCATTCTCGCGGGAATATGCGTGCGCTTGTAGACATCAGCATTTCATATAACGATAACATTGATGAAGCGATTTCCGTCATGCAGAAGGTTTGCGATCAATTGGCTGAACAAGATGAACGGATTATTGAAGGTCCAGATGTTATCGGTGTTCAAAATTTAGGCGATTCTGATGTGGTCATCCGCATCATTGCAAAAACGGAAAATATGGAGCAATGGAGTGTCGAGCGTCTATTACGCAAACAGCTGAAAGAGGCTCTAGAAGCCCATAACATCGAAATTCCGTATCCTCACCAAGTATACGTTCATAAGTAAATGGGATGAATCAATCAGCCATCTCCTTATTATGAGAGATGGCTTTTTCTTATGAATGTTCAATAAAAGTTTTCCATATATGTGATGATAATGAAACATAGCTAAAAGAAGGAGGTTGACATAGTGAACGACTCACAATTGAAACAAACGTTGTATCAATTAAGCGAAACCATCGATTGGCTTGATGGCAAGGTGAACAAACTCGAGAGTACATTTTCGCAAGTGGATACTACCCTTAATGAACTAAGTAACAAAATCCAACAACTTGGAAAAAGTGTAAACTCCCTGCAGGTAAATATAGAATCCTCGCAACAAAGGGGCACCTCTGAACAAACCACGAGCTATCATTGTCACCACGTTCGATAACGAGCACTTAACTTATCTGGGCAAAAGGGGTGGTGACCCTAATATGTGAGAAAAAGCACCCGACAACAGCGAGTGCTTTCTTCTGATCATTTATTGCTGCCGCAAGCGCTGATCTACTTGCTGACAAACCTCTTCTGCTGTTAACCCACTTGCATTAATGACAGCGCCTTGTGTCACAGCATTTTGAATTCCCATTACATTCTGATCTTGGCCTGTGATAACGCAACAGTCACAGCCTTGAGCATCTTGCTCCTGCTTCAACTGAACGACATCATATCCCATCCCACGAAGCTCTTCTGAAATAGCTGTCAATGATTGTTCGACACCGACCTTTGGCATCGCTCACACCTCCAAAATAATCATCTTTCTTCCTTAGTATGAACGACCCTTTTTTTTTCATGCATTTCTATCTATTTCTCTGCTACAATGTTTCGATGTATCCTATTAAATGCTGGACGGCAAATGACAATACATCCTCATTTGGATTCAAACGAGCATCATGCAAACCATAGTTTGTATCGACACCAAGCCAAAACATAAAGCCAGGAATTTCTTCGAGAAAATAACCGAAATCCTCCCCTGTCATGGCTTCGCTGCATTCGATAAACGTGACGCCCTCTCTTCCTTGCGAGTATTCTATAAAACGCGCGACCCGCTCCTCGTCATTCCACACTTGACAGTAATTTGAGCCATAATCAATGGATGCTTGACATGAAAATCCGATTTCGATCCCTGAAACAAGTGCTTCAATTCGTTTTTTCACCTTTTTCATCGACTCAATCGACAACGTTCGGATGGTCCCTTCGATCCGCGCCGTTTCCGCAATAATATTTTGCTTCGTTCCTCCTTTAATCACCCCGATTGTCACAACAGCCGAATCAAGCGGATCCACGTTACGAGAAACAACCGATTGAAGCTGTGTGACGAGGTGACTAGCTGCAACAACCATATCATTGGCTAGATGAGGATAGGCGGCATGGCCTCCCTGACCTTTTAAGTCAATGAAAAGCTCAGACGTGTTTGCAAATAACAGCCCTTTCCGTGTGGCGATTGTCCCTACTGGATATTCCGGGGCAATATGGAGAGCAATAATCTCATCGGGCCACCACATACGGAATTCCTCTGAATCCAGCATCGGTTTCGCGCCACCAGGCCCTTCTTCAGCTGGCTGAAAAATAAACAGCAAGTGAGTCTCAGGTTGGTGATAGGCAAAATGACGAAGCAGACCGAAAGCAATCGTCATATGTAAATCATGACCACAAGCATGCATCCGCCCCTCATGTTGCGAAACAAATGGTAACCCTGTTTCTTCGGTTATTGGTAATCCGTCCATGTCCGCACGGTAAGCAACCGTTTTCTCACCCTTTCGACCTCGGACACGAACGAGGATGCCTGTTTTCCACGTTTTCACTTCTAAAAAATCTTGTGGGAGTGATTGAATGAGTTCTAGCAAATACGTCTGTGTTTTATATTCTTCAAACCCAAGCTCAGGTATGCGATGCAACGCTCTTCGCACATCGATTAATGACGGTTCCATACATTTCCCCCTTTTTGAAGAACTGGTCTTGTCGTAAAATCTTTCCGAAATGATATCTAACTGATCGTGAAAAAAGGGCTTTACCCATTTTGAGTAAAGCCACACGTTGTTTAGTTATCTTCATTCAAACGGCGAAGCTCTTGTTTAATTTCTGTTTTGCCTTTTGTTTTCTCGTCGATCTCTTTAATCACCCGAGCAGGCGTTCCTGCTACGACTGTGTTTGGCGGAACATCTTCCGTTACAACAGCTCCTGCAGCAACAACAGCGCCTTTTCCAACTGTTACCCCTTCAAGAATGACGCAGTTCGCACCGATCACGACATCATCCTCAACGATAACCGGTTTAGCAGAAGGTGGCTCAATGACCCCAGCTAATACGGAGCCCGCTCCAATATGGCAGTTTTTACCTACTGTCGCCCGTCCACCGAGAACAACGTTCATGTCGATCATTGTTCCTTCGCCGATCACAGACCCGATGTTGATGCTTGCACCCATCATAATCACGGCGTTATCGCCAATTTCCACTTGATCACGAATAATTGCACCTGGCTCAATGCGAGCTTTAATGTTTTTCAAATCGAGGAGTGGAATGGCAGAGTTGCGACGATCATTTTCGACGACAACATCTTCAATTTTAGCCTCATTCGCTTTTAGGGCAGCGTCAATCTCACTCCATTCACCGAATAAAACACCTGTCTGGCCGTTGATAAACGATTTTGTATTAGCTCCAAAATCGATACCTTCCAAGTCGCCTTTAATATAGACCTTTACAGGTGTTGTCTTTTGGCTATTAGAAATAAACTGAATAATTTCATTCGCATCCATCATCTTCATATCATTTCCTCCTCGTTATGTATCGTTCAAGTCGTTCAAAGTGTTGGACCATCTCATTGTAGCATAAGTCATCCATCTGTTTTTGAACGGGCACTATTTAATGATAGTGCCCAAGCAAAAAAAATGCAATCACGACCGTAAAATAGATGAATGGAATTAACCTAAGATCGCTAAAAGTACTGTAATGGTCACAACGCTGAACAGTGTTGTAATGAGCGTGATGCTTGTCACGAGGCGCGGTTCTGCCTGAAACTGAACAGCGTACATCACGATCGTTGCAGCAGAAGGCATTGCGGCAGAGACGATCAGCACTTTAGCAAGCAGCGGATCAAACGGGAATACTAGCGTAATACCGAAAGCAATGAGTGGAGACACGATCAATCGTAAAATCGTTCCATATGTAATCTTACTCCAATCGAAATGCTCCCATTTAATCATCGCTAGCTGCATCCCGAGAATAATCATAACGGTCGGAACAGCCGCTTCTGCAATAATATCGACAGTCATTAAAAAGTTTGCAGGTATCTCAACTGGAATCGCTTGAAACGCAAGCGCCACAATAACAGCATACGTTGCTGGCATTTGCATCACCGCACGTATCGCCATACGAACCCCTGCCTTTCCGCGCGCGGCATAGTAAACACCGAAAAAATTCATGATGACCGATTGAAGCACCATAAAGGAGACAGCAAAAGCAAATCCAGTGTTTCCATAGGCAAACAAAATAATCGGTGCCCCGTAATTGCCCGAGTTCATAAAGGCAGTAGAAAGAACTAACCCACTCTCTGTCGCCTGAGAATAACCGCGAAGAACCGCATACACTTTATTGATTGCAATCAAAGCGAACAAAAGCAGCATAGCAAATAGGAACATGTACAAGTATTGCAAGTTCAGCTCTGCCTCATAAAATGTCCGAAACACGAGGGATGGAGTCAAAATGTAGACCGCTACCGTAGAGATCGGTTTAATGTCAACATCCCGCCATTTTTGAACGATGAAACCAATAAAAAACACGAGAATGACGGGAAGGACAACTTGAAAGAAAATCGTCATGTTCTCTCCTCTCCCTTACCCAGCCATCGCAGTAACTTAGAGCGTTTTACCGCACGGTCCACACTGAAGATGAACAAAAGAGCCCGAAGCGGTGAACAACTTCGGGAACGGGCTGTTCATTAGCCTCGTAACTCTACTAAATAAAGCGTTAATCGTGGAACAAATACGAGAATAAAGAGTGTCAGAACCATCACAAGGAAAAACGGGACAATCGCTTTTGATAACGACTCGATGCTTATTCCCGAGATTCCTGACCCGACAAACAAGTTCACTCCTAAAGGCGGTGTGATAAAGCCAATCGCCAGGTTGACAACCATGATCATGCCAAAATGGATCGGATCATACCCTAACGTTACAGCAATGGGAAGTAAGATTGGTGTCAAAATAATAATCGCTGCCAATGTATCCATAAAACAGCCTACCACAAGTAAGAGAATCGTGATCAATAAAATTAATATGATTTTGTTTTCAGATATCGTTAACATCCAATCAGCCACTTGATTCGGAATTTGTTCGATCGTAAGCAATCGACCGAACGCTGTTGCCGAGCCAACGATGATTAGGATTGTCGCTGTTGTGAGAGCAGCATCTGCGAACACACGAGGAAGCTGTTTGATCGTGAGCTCCCTATACAAAATGAAACCTGCAAGGAGACTATAGACAACGGCAACAACGGCCGCCTCCGTCGGGGTAAACACGCCGCCGTAAATCCCACCAAGAATAATGAACGGAATGACTAACGCCCACTTAGCCTCCCAGACCGATTGGAGGATGTGTTTGAACGATGTTTTTTCGGTAGATCCTTTATACCCTTTTTTACGAGAATAATAGTAGGCATAGGCCATTAAAGCGCCCGCAATCATTAAACCGGGAATAATGCCTCCTACGAATAAACCTCCGATCGATGCACTCGCCGATACACCATAAATGACCATTGGAATACTTGGGGGTATGATCACACCTAACGAACCAGCTGCAGCCACTAAAGCAGTAGCAAACCGTTTGTCATATCCATGTTTCACCATAGCTGGAATCATAATTCCTCCGATCGCAGCTACCGTCGCTGGACCGGATCCAGAAATTGCGGCGAAGAACATACACGTAATCACCGTTGCGATCGCAAAACCACCTGTGCGATTGCCGACAAGGGCATTAGCCACATTGAACAGTCGATCTGTCACACCTCCACGCGCCATGATTTCGCCTGCTAATATGAAAAATGGAACTGCCATTAACGGGAAAGAATCAACCGATGTAATCAAGCCCTGAGCTAAAAATTCGAGCGGAATCGTCCCTGAATAAAGAATAGCTAATAATGTCGCTAACCCTAATGCAATCCCGATCGGTACACTTAAAAGTAGTAACAATGCAAAGCTTCCAAATAATACAGCGGCCGTCATCTGTCATCCACCTTCCTAATCCCTTGACCCTTTATCAGAAGACTGCTCTTCCAAAATGATTTCTTGTTCCGTTTTTACTTTAAAAGAACCCTCTCCTGCTAATGCTTTGAATTGCTTCATTATTTGCTGTACGAGACGGAGTGCCGTAAGCCCCATCCCGATCGGTGTAGCTAAATAGACGAGTCCCATCGGAATTTGGAGAGCCGGAGAGGTTTGACCAAATGATAGGAGACGCTGGGCAATGTCTACTCCGTAGAAAATCACAAAGAGAGCAAAGCCTAAAAATAAAAGATTTGCACCTATTTGCAGCACAATCTTCCCCCACTCTTTCAAGAGAAGGAGCGCAACATCTACTTTAATATGCCTTTGCTTTTTAACTCCATAACTGATTCCGAAGTAAACAAGCCAAATAAAACAATAACGTGCGAGTTCCTCAGACCATGACAAGGACGAGGATAAAACATAACGCATAAACACTTGTACCGCAATAACAACGACCATAACGATTGAAAAAAAGACGAGAAAAAATTCTTCAATATGCTCATCAAGCCAACGGATGACCTTCATGAAATCCCACCTTACGTCAAAATCTTTTTTAATATAGAAAGAAGTGCAAAACTATGGACCCTTGCCTGAAGATCCATACTTCTACCATTCCTTCTTCGAAAAGTCTTAAAAGTGTAGTAATTGGCACAAGCAACGAAGGGAAAGATCACGTTGAGCTTGTGAACGCTATCATAAGACGCTGCCGAAAAGTCGCCTCGTTTGACGCTTTGTGGAAGACATCCCGTTTAGCTGTACTTTACATAGTTAAAAAATTTGGATAGTAGCCGCACTCTATAGTGACAGCCGTTGTTTTTCTTATCATTAACCCTTACAAACGTTAAACGTTCTTAACGGGCAAGAAGGATCGGACGCAGATCCTCTCATCTGCGCCCGCACGTATTACTGTGCTGCTTCTATCGCATCATAGACTGCTTGTACAATATCTGTTCCAATTTGCTCAGCGTACTTATCGATGACAGGCTCTACGGCTTCGATCATTCGCATCCGCTCAACTTCGGAAATCTCCGTATACGTCATTCCTGCTTCTTCAAGACTGCTTAAATACGTCTCATTGGCTTCACGGTTCAGTTCTCTTTGATATTGGCCTGCTTCGAGCGCTGCTTCGCGAACAATCTCTTGTTGCTCCTCCGTTAAACCGTCAAAAAATGGTTTACTCATCATGAATACAAATGGGCTGTAAATATGATTTGTATTGGACACATGGTTTTGCACTTCCGCGTACCCTTCTAAATAAATCGTAGCATACGGGTTTTCTTGTCCATCCACCGTCCCTTGCTGCATGGCCGTAAATAGTTCTGTGAATGCCATCGGTGTTGGATTGGCTCCTAAGGCGCGGAAGGCTTCAAGGTGTAGATCGTTTTCCATCGTTCGTAGCGTTAGACCATTGAAGTCTTCCAACGTCTCGATAGGCCTTTTACTGTTTGTCACATTGCGAAATCCATTTTCCCAGAACGCAAGGCCGACTAAATTTTGCTCTTCTAGCTTTTGGAGGAGCGCTTGACCGACGTCTCCGTCGAGCACTTCGTCGGCAACATCACTACTAGGGAATAGGAATGGGAAGTCAAATACGGAAAATTCGGAAACAAAATTGGCCACAGGAGCGGTTGAAGGCACCGTCACTTCTTGTGAGCCTAGTTGTAGCGCTTCCATCATTGAACGATCATCACCAAGTTGGCCACTATGATAGGTTTCTACAACCATTTGTCCACCCGATCGTTCTTCCACGAGTTCTTTAAATTTTTCCAAGCCTTTGTACTGAGGATGCTCACTGTTCAGCCCAATACCCGCACGAATCGTTAACACGTCACCGTTCGCTTCACCATTTGAAGCGCTTTCATTTCCTTGAGACGTTTCATTGCTCGTGCCACAAGCGACTAACATAACAGAAAGTATGCTAACCCAGCCAATGTGAATAAGTTTTTTCATTCTTGTTCCCCCTATATCTATCACATGTTTTTATGTTTCTAGTTGCCAATTGGGCAACCTATATGATCAACTTTTTACAACTGCGTGCCCACCAAATTCATTTCTTAAAGCGGCAACCACTTTCCCTGAAAACGTATCATCACGTAAGGAACGATAGCGCATCATTAATGACAAAGCGATTACAGGCGCTTCGATTTGTAAATCTAGCGCGGTTTCCACCGTCCATTTTCCCTCACCGGACGAATGCATCACACCGCGAATCTTTTCTAAGTTCGCATCCTTTGAAAAGGCTGATTCGGTTAGTTCCATCAGCCATGATCGGATGACCGAACCGTTGTTCCACACTTTTGCTACCGCTTCGTAATCATAGTCAAACGGGCTGTTTTCTAACAGGTCAAACCCTTCTGCAATCGCTTGCATCATGCCGTACTCTATGCCGTTATGAATCATCTTTAAAAAATGTCCACTACCGACAGGGCCTGTATATAAATATCCATCTTCTACTGCGATTTCTTTTAATAGGGGGGCTAAAGATTCAACAACCTCTTTCGTTCCTCCCACCATTAAACAAGCACCTTCACGTGCCCCGTCAATGCCACCGCTTGTTCCTGCATCCACAAAATGAAGCCCCTTCGCCTCATATTGCTTTGCACGGCGTAACGTATCCTTATAATTCGCATTCCCGCCATCAATCACAACATCCCCTTCGTCCAAAAGAGAGCTTAGCTGTGAAACGACATTTTCTGTTATATCCCCGGCTGGAACCATGACCCAAATCTTGCGTGGTGCTGATAGTTTGCTTACGAGCTCTTCTAGCGAATCAGCTTCTTTTGCACCAGCTAAGCCAATTTCTTTTACCGCTTCACGATTCACATCATAAGCGACAAGCTGATGTTCGTGATCAAGGATATTGAGGCCCAAATTGTACCCCATTCGTCCTAAACCGATTAATCCAATCTCCATGCAGACACTCCTCACTCCACAAAGTATGAAAAATTATTTCCTTGTCTCCACATTATATGATAAAAAATTTCTTTTTCAATAGTTTTTTGTGAAAAAATATTTTTTTATTCGCTTTTTTCTTTTATACTATAAGTAAACGGCAGTTGATCTAATCAATGGAAAGAGAGTGTGGTGACGCCTATGTCAAACGAGCAACAGCATTGCCTTCCAAGAATTCGAGCTTCCTATAGTAGCTTTAGTGAAAAAGAAAAGCAAGTGGCCGATTATATATTAGCCAACCCTAACAAGATGATCCATTCCACAATCAATCAAGTGGCTGAGGATTTAGGCGTTGCAGAAGCAACCGTATTTCGCTTTTGTAAGCGCTTAGGTTTCCAAGGTTATCAGGCGATGAAAATTGCGTTAGCCTCTGAAATCGTCACGCCCATCCAAGACATCCATGAAACCATACAAGAAGATGACGATGAAAAAACGGTGGCCGATAAAGTGTTTAAATCGAACATTCGAACGCTTGAAGATACGATGCAAGTGCTGGATGTGGAGTCTTTCAAGCGTGCCGTCGACTACCTTCTCCATGCAAGACGAATTGAATTTTACGGTAATGGTGGATCAGGGGTGATTGCGTTAGATGCCCACCATAAATTTTTGCGGACAGGCATCCCTTCAGCCGCCTATCATGATTCACACTTTCAAGTCATGTCCGCCTCACAATTAACGAAGCAAGATGTGGCTGTTTTCATTTCTCATTCAGGGACGAATCGCGACTTGCTCCAAGCGTTAGAAGTAGCGAAAAGTCATCAGGTGAAAACGATTGGGATCACCACGTATGGAAAAACACCATTAAGCAAAGAAGTGGATATCGCCCTTTATACTGTTTCCCAGGAGACTGAATACCGTTCTGAAGCATTGGCATCTCGCCTGGCACAATTAAGCATCATTGATGCCCTCTATGTCAATGTAAGCATCAGGCGAAAGGATGAAATGAAAAACTCTTTGCATAACATGCGAAAAGCGATTTCACTGAAAAGAATGTAGAAAAAAGGGGTACAACTATGAATGATCGATATGTAATCGGATTAGATATTGGTACAACAAGTACAAAAGCTGTACTGTTTCACTATGATGGTGCTGTGATCGGAGAACTGGAGGTCGAATACCCTATTCTCCGACCTCAGGCAGACTGGGCTGAACAAGATCCAGACGAAATTGTCAACGCTAGTAAACAGGCAATCCGCGTACTCATGGAACGGACATCCGTCTCCCCTAGTGCCGTAACTGCTGTCGGTATTTCGTCGGCAATGCATTCCATCATTTGTTTAAATGAAGACAAACAACCGCTCTCCAACGCCATCATCTGGGCGGATACAAGGAGCAGCGAGCAAGCAGCACAATTAAGATTGTCACTCAGTTCTCAATTCATGAAACGAACGGGAACCCCCTTTCATCCGATGACACCTTTTTGCAAATTAACATGGATGAAACAGAAGAAATACCCGCCTTTTATAGAGGCTTCCTCCTTCGCCTCCATTAAAGAATATTTGTGCCTTTTATGGTTTGACGAGCATGTAGTCGATTATGCAACAGCCTCTTCCTATGGGATGTTCGACATCGACGCATGCGTGTGGGACGTGGAGGCTTTACAGCTTTTACAGCTTTCCTCTGAACAGTTCGGTAAGCCTGTTCCACCAACGTACACCCTTTATGGTATGAGTGCTGCACTTGCAGATGAACTTGGCCTTCTTCCTTCCACTCCTTTTGTTGTGGGAGCCACTGACGGTCCACTTGCTAACTTAGGAGTTGGCGCTACTGGGGAAGGGGATACCGTGATTACGATTGGAACGAGCGGCGCCATTCGTCAACTGTCCTACCGTCCAATGGTCGACGAGCATCAACGCACGTTCTGTTATCGTGTCGATGACCATCTTTTTGTTTCAGGCGGGGCGACAAACAATGGCGGTATCGTATTACATTGGCTACAGAAGCTATTTGCGATAAATGGGCTTGAGAAAAATGCTAGTTTCACACCGAGCTATGATTCGCTGCTTCGGCTTGCCGAACAATCACCAGCTGGGGCGAATGGCGTTCTGTTTCTACCATACTTAAATGGAGAACGTGCCCCTATTTGGGACGGAGCGGCCCGGGCAAGTTTTGTCGGATTAGGAATGTCACATCATCAACCAGACATGATTCGCGCTGCATTAGAGGGGACGATCTTTAGTCTCTATCATGTCGGGCAAACGCTGAAAGAAATGAGCGGTAGACCGACCCGCTTGTTTGCCAATGGTGGTTTTTCACGTTCAAGGTTTTGGCTTCAAATAGCGGCCGACATGTTTAATCAAGAACTACTGTTGCCAAAAAGCCACCAAAGCGCAGCATGGGGAGCGGCGTGGTATAGCTTATATGCTTTAGGAGAAGTTCCTTCCCTAGCAGCCATTAAAAATAGTGTCCCGATGACCAATTCCATTCTTCCTGTAACTGAACATTCTCTCGTCTATGAAAAAAATTTCACGTTTTACGAAAAATTAGCCACCTCTCTTCCGATGCTTCGGAAATAACGAGCTTTTTGTTTTATATCAAACTATCAATAATAATCTTGTATTATAACAGCCACTACAAAAAAATGTAGTGGCTGATTTCCCTTATTTTTGAAATTGCGCTTCCTCGGTCGAACCAGTAAGTGCAGTCGTTGATGATGTTCCCCCTGTGATTGTTTGTGCCACTTGATCAAAATAACCGGTTCCCACTTCACGTTGATGTCTCGTTGCAGTATAACCTTTTACTTCACTGGCAAATTCGGCTTGCTGAAGTTCAGAATAAGCGCCCATCCCCCGTTGTTTATAGCCATATGCAAGCTCAAACATGCTATGGTTCAGTGCATGAAAGCCTGCAAGCGTGACAAATTGGAACTTATACCCCATCTTACCGAGCTCTTGTTGAAATGTTTCGATTGTCGCCCGATCTAGATTTGCCTCCCAGTTAAATGAAGGCGAACAATTGTAGGCAAGTAGTTTTCCAGGGAATTTCTCATGAATCGCGTCGGCAAATTGCTTCGCTTCCTCTAACGAAGGCTTTGATGTTTCACACCAAATGAGGTCCGCATATGGAGCGTACGCTAAGCCTCTAGCAATCGCTTGCTCAATACCTGCATTCGTCCGATAAAACCCTTCCGGCGTTCGTTCTCCCGTAATAAAACGTTGGTCTGCTGGATCAATATCACTCGTAATTAAATCAGCTGCATCTGCATCGGTCCGGGCGACCAAAATCGTCGGCACTCCCATAACATCTGCTGCTAGTCTTGCTGATACTAAATTGCGGATTGCCGTCTGCGTCGGGATGAGAACTTTTCCGCCTAAATGACCACACTTCTTTTCGGAAGCGAGTTGATCCTCAAAGTGAACCCCAGAAGCTCCTGCTTCAATCATCGCTTTCATGAGCTCAAAGACGTTTAATTGACCACCAAAGCCAGCTTCCGCATCAGCTACGATTGGCGCGAAATAATCCACTTCTCCTTCCCCTTCAAGGTGTTGAATTTGATCAGCTCGCTGAAGTGCTTGATTGATCCGCTTTACGACACTTGGAACGCTATTGGCAGGATATAAGCTTTGGTCTGGATACATATGTCCTGCTAGATTGGCGTCTGCTGCTACTTGCCATCCACTTAAATAAACCGCTTTCAAACCCGCCTTTACTTGTTGGATCGCCTGTCCCCCAGTCATCGCACCGAGGGCATTCACGTAATCCTCTTCGTGGAGTAGCTTCCATAGTTTTTCCGCCCCAGTCTTTGCAAGGGTATACTCGATTTTAAGCGAGCCTCGTAGTTTGACTACCTCCTCTCCGCTATATGGACGCTCCACTCCTTGCCACCGCACGTCATTGCTCCAAGACATCTCTAATTTTTCCGCTGTTTCTTGCCATCCACTCATCATACTCTCCCCTTTTTTCATTTTTCGTCAGGATTACCTGACAACAACTGTAATAATACAGTATTTGATTTATGACTTTATAATATAACAGATTGATTGCGATGACAACCACTTTTTTCTAACATTTTTGAACTTTCTTTCGACACAATGAAAAATGATTGTCAAATCTGCTCGAATTATGCTAACCTAAATGTAACTTCATAGGAATCCACTAGGGGTGCAAACCGCTGAGAGAGATGTTTTTTAGCATCTTAACCCTCATTCACCTGATCTAGGTAATACTAGCGAAGGGAAGTGGCCATCGTCATTACTGTTCATTTATGGAACTGATTGAAATTGAACGATGATTACAAGCCACTTCTTTTTTAGACAGTGGCTTTTTATTTTGTCCGTTCAATGAATCTAGGAGGTGTTTAAGCTGTCGGTTATCGAAGAGTTACTAGCTCATGTCGACAAAAACAAGGAGGAGCTACTTGCCCTCGTTCAAACGCTTGTCGCCTATCCAACCCCAAGCCCTCCAGCAAGAAATACGGCTGACGCCCAACAGTATATCCGTACGTATTGTGAGAAGCTTGGCTGTAATGTAGACATGTGGGACGTTTATCCAAACGATCCTAACGTTGTAGCAATCTTAAAAGGTACATATAGCGAATCATATCGAAGCCTGATTTTAAACGGTCATATCGACGTGGCCGCCGTCGATGAATCGGAAGAGTGGAAAACACCGCCGTTTGAAGCAACCGTTAACCAAGGAGTGATTCGTGGTCGTGGAGTGGCAGATATGAAAGGTGGTCTTGCCGCTTGTTTATTTGCGATGAAAACGCTACATGCGTTCAATATTCAGCTTCCAGGAGACCTGATCTTTCAATCTGTCGTCGGTGAAGAGGTTGGCGAGGCGGGGACAAAAAGTTGTTGTGAAAGAGGGTACACAGCTGATCTTGCCATCGTCAGCGATACGAGCCATTGCGAAATTCAAGGCCAAGGTGGTGTGATCACAGGCTGGATTACGGTTAAAAGTCCTGTTACCTTTCACGACGGAACAAGACGGAATTTGATCCATGCTGGTGGAGGAGAATTTGGCGCGAGCGCCATTGAAAAAATGATGAAGCTCATTCAAGGCCTACAAGAGCTTGAGCGTCATTGGGCCGTTACCAAATCGAGCCCAGGTTTTCCGCCAGGGATGAACACCATTAACCCTGCCTTTATCGAAGGCGGCCGTCACCCTGCGTTTATCGCCGATGAATGCAAACTATGGATTACTATCCACTACTACCCGCATGAATCCTATGAAGAGATCGTCCGTGAAGTCGAAGAGCATCTTTTGCACGTAGCCAAAGCAGATCCTTGGATGAGGGAGCACCCGCCATCCTTCTCATGGGGCGGTACTTCCATGATAGAAGACAAAGGAGAGATTTTCCCTGCCTTTCAAATTGATGAACAAAGTGACGCTGTGCAACTACTAAAAAAAATTCATTACCATTTAACAGGTGAAGAGGTAAAAACGAGCATGTCACAGACCGTAACCGACGGAGGATGGTTGGCTGAAGCGGGCATTCCGACCTTGCTCTTTGGGCCTGGGAAACTTGAAGATGCCCATAGTGTCAATGAAGAGCTAGAAATTGCTGAACTAGTTCAATATACGAAAACATTGCTGACGTTCATCTATGAATGGTGCCATCTTAGAAAAGCGTAGGGACTGGACCTAAAGATCGGAGAGAGGAAGTACGAGAATGCCCCCTCGGGAAGGTACCCGCTTTTGGCGCTTGGTGCGAGTCTCTGGTGATCCTTTCTTTACTTATGAGAAAAACTAGCTTACGCCAAGTCTTAATGACTGAAGCGCTCGTATTGCTTAATCTTTAATCACTTTCATACTTATAGTGAAAATAATAAGGAGGTATTCGTATGTCTTTTGCAGCCAGTTTGTATGAAAAAGCTCAGCCTATTTGGAAGGCTGGTTACAACCATCCATTTGTTCAAGGGATTGGTGACGGCACACTAGAGAAGTCGAAATTTCAATTTTTCATGAAGCAAGACTATTTGTATTTGATCGATTACGCGCGCCTTTTCGCCCTTGGGACATTGAAAGGAAACGACCTACAAACAATGTCAACGTTCTCCAAGCTTCTCCACGCAACGTTAAATGTTGAAATGGATTTGCACCGAGCGTATGCAAAACGACTCGGCATTTCGGCAGAGGAACTGGAGGCAACTGAACCAGCCGCGACAACCCTCGCTTATACGAGCTACATGCTTAATGTAGCACAGCGCGGCTCGTTGCTTGACTTAATCGCTGCGGTTCTTCCATGCACATGGAGCTATTACGAAATTGGGGTCAAACTCAAAGGCATCCCTGGTGCTTCTGATCATCCTTTTTATGGCGAATGGATCAAGCTTTATGCTTCTGATGAATTCAAAGAGCTCGCCGATTGGTTAATTCAAATGCTAGATGAGGAGGCAAAAGGGCTATCTTCAAAAGAAAAAGCCAAGCTAGAGACGATCTTCCTAACGACAAGTCGATTGGAAAACGAGTTTTGGGACATGGCGTACAACGAACGTATGTGGAACTACAATGGTTAAAGAGCTGTTAACGTTCGAGGAGGTTTCCTTTGCCTACTCTTCCTCCTCACCTGTCATTGAGCGACTGTCGTTTACTGTGTTTGAAAATGAGATCGTTGCGATTTTAGCAAAAAGCGGTTCAGGGAAAAGCACACTGTTTCGCTTGATCACCGGATTAGAATCACCCGATCAAGGGACGATTGTTTGTCATGCTCAAGGAAAGATCGGTTACATGCCACAGCAAGACTTACTGTTGCCTTGGCTCACGATTTTAGAAAATGTGTCCCTTCCCCTTGAAATTCAAGGAAAAGACAAAAAAGAAGCCAAAATAATTGCAGCTTCTTTTTTCAACCGGTTCGGTTTAGTAGGGACCGAATCTCTTTATCCTGATGCCCTATCTGGAGGAATGCGACAACGGGCGGCTTTTTTACGTGCGACATTAACAAGCGAAACACTCCTACTACTAGATGAACCGTTTGCCTCATTGGATAGTTTGACAAAAACGTCGATGCACCGCTGGTTAGTATCGATGTGGGAAAAGGAAAAACGAACGCTTTTGCTCGTCACCCACGATATTGAAGAGGCCCTCCTGCTATCTGACCGTCTGTTCATTTTTACGAATCAGCCTCTTCATGGCTTTACTGAAGTTCAAGTGCCGCCGGACTTAAGGCGTAAAATGGAAACCACAGAAGAGATGGAGCAACACCGGTCCTCATTAAAAAAAGACATTCGTGCCTTATTGATAGAGGAGTCGTTGCGATGAAAAGATCCTATCAAGCACTCGAACCTACTCTTTTCTTTCTAATGCTCATGGTGATATGGGAGATTAGCGCTCGTATGATCGGTCAACCGTACCTTCTCCCCTCACCGATCCAAATCGTCATGCGTACGATTGATCTTTCGGAATCGTTGTTCTTTACCCATCTACCTGCTACCTTGGCGATCATCTCAATCGGATTGGCCCTGTCAATCGTACTCGGAATCCTCCTTTCCTTGCTTATGTTTTGGAACGAACGGGTCGAACGAGCGGTCTATCCGTTGCTAGTGGCTAGTCAAACGATTCCTGTTATTGCACTAGCGCCGATTTTCGTTTTATGGTTCGGCTACAGCATTTGGAGTAAAGTCGCCGTTACGGTTTTGTTGACCTTTTTCCCGATTACAGTAAATACGTACGATGGATTGAAGAGTACGAACCGCCAGTATGAGGAACTGTTTTACACGATGGGAGCGACGAAAAGGCAGTTGTTTTTTCGACTGTTCGTCCCATCGACGCTGCCTTCCTTTTTAACAGGCCTTCGCATCGCTGTTCCTTTGGCGGTCATTGGTGCTGCTGTTGGTGAATGGTTAGGTGCTAACGAAGGACTCGGTTATTTCAGCAGAAGAATGATGACTCAATTTGACGGACCCGGTGTTTTCGCACCGATTTTCATCTTATCGTTACTCGGGATTTTAGGCTTTGCTGCAATTAAAAAGCTAGAGAACATCTTACTACCTTGGAGGAAAAAACAATGAAATCATTTAAAATCATAAGTCTGCTTTTAGCGATTCTTTTTTTAGCAAGCTGTCAAACGAATACAGCATCTGATGATGAAGCATTAGAGACGGTTGAAGTGATGCTCGACTGGTATCCAAATGCCGTCCACACGTTCTTATATGTTGCGATCGAAAATGGCTATTTTGCAGAGGAAGGATTAGACGTGGACATCGTCTTCCCTACGAATCCAACCGATCCTATTCAACTGACAGCGAGCGGGGCGATTCCCCTTGCGCTTAGCTACCAACCAGATGTGATTTTGGCCCGTTCAAAAGACTTGCCGGTTGTGTCTGTTGCATCCGTCGTTCGTTCCCCGCTCAATCATGTGATGTTTTTGGCTGAACAAGATTTCGATTCACCTGCTGACTTAGTCGGACTTACGGTTGGCTACCCAGGAATCCCAGTCAATGAACCGATTTTAAAAACGATGGTGGAAGCTGCTGGAGGTGATTATGAGCAAGTCCATTTAATGGACGTCGGCTTCGAATTAGGAGCATCGATCGTGAGCGGTCGTGCCGATGCCGTTGTCGGAACATACATCAACCACGAATACCCGGTGTTAAAGCACGAAGGGCACGACATTTCCTACTTCAATCCCGTTGATTATGGTGTGCCTGAGTATGATGAGCTCGTGCTTATTTCAAATGAAGCATACGTTGAAGAGTCTGGGGAAGTGCTTGCGGCCTTTTGGCGTGCAGCATCAAAAGGGTACGAATGGATGGTTGAGAATCCTGATGAAGCGTTGAATGTGCTCCTCACAAACCAAGATGAGGCAAACTTCCCGCTTATTCAAGAAGTAGAAGAGGAAAGCCTCTCCATATTGCTAGAGAAAATGGAAAATCCGAATGGACCGTTTGGTGGACAAGATGCTGAATCTTGGGAAGAAGTGATTAGTTGGCTAGATGCTCATGACTGGCTCGAACAACCTGTTGTTGCAGAAGACGCCTTTTCACCCATTACGGATTGATAAGTAAAAAAGCAGCGTGCCGATCAAGCACGTTGCCTTTTTTTATTGGTCTTTTTCTTTTGATTCTAACGCTCTTGCGGAGGTAAGATCTCATCCTCTGATTCTCGCTTCATATACACGCTGCGGCTCGGGAACGCAACAGATACTCCTTCTTCCTCTAAAATCTCGATGATTTTTAAGTTGATCTCTTCTTTCACCACATACCATTCAGACCAGACGATGGTGTTCGTAAAGAAATAGATAAAAATATCGAGGCTAGAGGAGTTAAATTCACTAAAATGAACCATGATCACCTCTTGATCCACTTGATCGTGCTGACGCAAATAGGCTTCAATTTTCGTTCGCACCGATTGGAGCTGCTCTTTCGTCGTTGCGTATTCAAGTCCAAGGTTAAACGTAATCCGTCGTTTTCGCATCTGGGACCAGTTCGTAATCGGTTCACTTGCAAGCGTTGAGTTCGGAACGGTTACCACCGAATCCGCAAACGTGCGAACTCTCGTGCTACGGAACGTTATATCTTCAACCACACCCTCAACAGTTGGCGTCTGGATCCAATCCCCTTTCGAGAATGGCTTTTCAGTCACGATAATGACCCCGCCGAAAAAATTGCCGATCGTATCTTGTGCGGCCAAGGCAAACGCCAATCCCCCTAAGCCTAGACCTGCGATAAAGCCACCGATCTTAAACTCCCATTCCGCAAGGATGATCAGAATGGTGAGGGCCACGACAATAAACCGTAGCATTTTGGACAAAAACGGGATAACCATACTGTTTTCATCAAGATCCATCCATTTGGCAATTGTTAAAAAGATCGTCGAATGGGCCGCTGTATAATTAAAAAATCCCCATCCTAAAAGTAAAATTAATAGCGAACGGTACAAGTGGTCTACAAAGGCGACAGCTGTCACGGGGAACGGCAAAGCCATAAGAGCTAAGTATGTTCCGAGAATAATCCAAAACGCCCGCAACGGCTTCTCAAAGGAAAGTAACAAGTTTGTAAGGACGTCGGTTTTCGACTTTTTCGCTAGCCGTAAAATAAGCTTAAAAATATACTTCGTAAATACTTTTCGAAATACAAGAAAGATGATAAAAATCGCAACGGGTATAAGATAGTCTTGCCAGTTAAACCGTTCAAACGATTGAACAAAACGTTCCCATTGTCTCGCGTAATATGAATTCATGGTAACACCTACTTTTCTCTCTCGATTGTTAACAAACCGGATGTGCAAGCCATCTAATCTTCTCTCCTCTAATTTACTATTTTAGCACAGATAGAGCTGACGATTGTATTAGAAAAACATAATCCTTTTCTGTTTGAACGAGACAGTTTCAAAAAAGCCCGCTGCAGCAGCAACCGTAGCAACAAAGTTAAACGAATCGCTTGGGCTTAGGATGATTGACGCTTGGCATCTCATTTTAGGCTTTCTTTGTTTTAAAGGACTTGCCACTTTTCACTCCTACAAAAAAAGCTCCTCCTTACTCAGTAGGAGGTAGCTCATTTTCGACAACTTCGCGAATCATTTCACCGATTTGATTGTCCTCTTGATTTTCTCTTTGCCTTCTAGAGTGTCTGCCTTTTTGTCCTTTAAGTGTTTGTGCAAGATCATCGCTCCACTCATTCCCGATTTCCATCATCGTCGCGGTTACTTTCCCTTGTCTAAGACCGTCTAACTGCTTTATCATATTTTTACGAGTGACTTCTCCTCGCTCAGGGGCAAACAACAAGGCACTAGCCGCGCCAACGACTCCTCCTAAAAGAGCACCAACAAACATGCCGTTCATGCTTGAATTTCTTCTTCTTTGAAACATAGGTTGTACTCCTTTCTCATTCTGTCACATATAGTGTTAACAAAAATGGATTGAATATGTGAGTTCCCGTTATAGTTTCATTTTTCGCTGAAAAAGGAATAAATAAAAAGATCGTCTTATTTATGAGAAAAGGATGTGATACGGCATGAGCAAACGTCCGAAAGCACTTCAGAACATTATTGATTTCCGCTACGTTCAAACCGTCGGATTTTGGGAGCGTTTTCAAAAATTTAAACAAGAAGATTTCATTAGTGAAGAGTCAAAATTTTTTATTCTCACTCATTTTGCGGTGATGACGGCAGACGTCGTAAATTCTCTTTCAGGCTTCCACTCTGATGAATGGGAGGAAGAAGATGAGGCCATCTTCCCGTTTTTATCTGAAAGGGGAAAAGAATTTATTGCCCGCCAAGAAGAAATACCAGGACATGAAGAGATCAAAGTAAAAGACTTTCACGAAGTTCTCGTTTTAAAGAATGTCTCGATCCAACCGTTCGTCTCAAAACAAACGATCAAAATGCAGCAAATGCTTTTATTTAGTGATCAAGTCGTCGGTATGACATTTGGCGAAGTCCCTGAACCAACAGACGAAGATGATGAATGAGCCTGAGATCTTCGGAAATTATTTTTACTATATAAGTTGAATTTATCTTTTACAATCGAATGCACAATCGATCAATAACTTTTCTAGGTGAGTCATTTAACTCACGAATAAAAGCTTGCACATTTCTTCGAATCTCTTTAACAGAGGAATAAAAAAGGTTATTAATTACGTCTGATTTGAGCCATTTCCATAACCCTTCAATGAGATTTAACTCAGGGCTGTAAGGTGGTAAAAAAACCAATTCTAAACGATGTTGGTGGTTACGCAAAAAAGGTTCAATCAGCTTCGCATGATGAATACGGGCATTATCTAACACCATGACAATCTTACCGGTCGGATAGTGTTTCAATACCTTTTGAAGAAAACGAAGAAACGCTTCGGCATCGTATCGTTCTTCTTCTACACAAAGCACATCTCCCGTTTCATAATTAAGTGTACCGATGAGTTTGACACCCTGGTGCTTTCCATAAGTCGGAATGATTCGTTGCTTGCCTTTTAAAAACCATGTGTATTGAAGAGCTTGGTAATCCCGAATCATCGACTCATCTTGAAAGAGAAGATGGTCAATCTCCTCATTTAAGAGTTTTTTTATAGGCAGGGAACGTCTCTTCCACAAACTCTTTTTGTTTCAACGGGTCAGCTTTTGCCAGCGTATAAGTCGGTTTGGTATAACTAAGGCCTAAATCGTGTAAAAGTCGAGAGACACCACGAAGAGTATACGGTTGGTTCCATTTTTTCTCGATAAATGAAGCAATGATCTTTAACGTCCAATTATACTTAGCTGGGAAGCCAACATCTACGGGAAGTTTGGTCGCAATCACTTGAGCCAATTCCTGTTCTTGTTCGGGTGTTAATTTGCGTGGCGCTCCAGGTGATTGTCCCATGGTTAAGCCATCTAGTCCCTTTTCTTTGTAGGCATTCACATAGTTATAGATAGTTTTTTCGGAACGCCCAATCATGGTTGTGATTTCTTTTTTAGAATAGCCTTGTAAATAAAAGTAAATCGCTTGATAACGTTCATACATTCGTTTATCTTTGGTCGTTTTCATCGCTGTAAGCAAGGTTTCGATTTCATGTTGACGTGAATGGGTCATCTCGTTCCTCTCCGTTCATTGGTAAGTGTTACCCTTATATTTCAACAGAGAGTAATTGTAATCCTTTAATTCAACTTATATATCATGAAAAAAGAGCCGTGTTGGCTCTTTTTGTTTATTTACGCTCTTCCCCGCCGCGGTCAAGCTTATCTTCAATTGTCCCTTCCATATAGACGTCCTCCACTTGTTCATGTGTGAGGTCATTCCCTGACATTTTTCCATTGGTTTGCTCTTTCATTGAAACTTGCTCATGCTGTTGATCTTCTTTACCCATGATCATTCCTCCATCCATTTTGTTAAAAAATAGTGTGTCACGTATCGGTTGTTCCATTCAATATGAGCAAACGTATATTTTTCCATTTCCTTGGCATCTGTACGACCCTTGGAAGATGTGCCGCATAAGATGGTATTACCTTCATAAGTTTCAACTTATGAGGGACGCCCATAATCATCCAGAGCATGCTGGGTGTTTTACCTCCTTATGAAAAAGAGCACCTCTTAATAAGCGGGTGCTCTTTTTATTGTAGACGCACCCTGAACGGCCTTTACAAAATTCAAAATGACTTTTAACTTTTCTTGACAATTTCTCAATATTTTCTTGATAGGATGATAGTAAAGCAATGTTCTAATTCAATTCAGGGGGGATCGGAGTGGAGCGATCACGTTCATGGATGGTACAAACCGATTGTACATTGTTTCAACTGCTTAATGGGAAACAAGAGGCCATTACGTTCAACCGCTGGATGTCGATGATTACTCATCTTGGTGGCGCGATCAGTACGATTTCTACCGTCGTTATCTTAAGCTTATTTTCAGCCGGGCTTATCCAACAAACAGCCTATGCCGCCGTAGCTTCATTGATTATCAGTCATTGTATTGTCTTTTTTTTAAAGCATATCGTCAGGCGTAATCGCCCATACCTTGTATTGCCGAGCGCCTTTGTGCCAAAAAAACCGTTAAAAGATCCTTCCTTTCCTTCTGGACATACGACGGCTATTTTCTCCGTTACGACACCGTTCATGATCTTATCCCCGCTCTTGATTATGATCTTGTTACCCCTTTCTTTCCTTGTCGGCTGGTCACGAATCCGTTTAGGGCTCCATTACCCTTCCGATGTCCTAATCGGAGCGATCATCGGTTTTATTTGCGGCTTGTTCTCATACCTTTTCTTTTCATCGACCGGAGCTGTGTGAGTAGAAATGAATGAGTGGGGGGATTTATGATGAGAATTGCTTTGTTCACCGATACGTATATACCACAAGTGAACGGTGTAGCACGAACGATGAAACGACTTGTGGATCATTTAGAAAAACGGCAAGTCGAATACGCTCTATACATGCCAGAAACGATCGAGAAGCTTGACCGCTTTGAGTCAAACATTCATACGTTCGCAAGTTTGCCGTTTTTTTTGTATCCAGAATGTCGCATTGCATTGCCGAACGTATTCAAGCTACGTCAGCAACTAACTTCATTCCAGCCTGATTTACTCCACATCGCCACCCCATTTAACGTCGGTCTGTCAGGGTTACAGCATGGAAAGAAATACGGAATTCCGATGGTCGGTTCCTATCACACCCATTTTGATCACTACCTTCATTATTACAAGCTACAGTTTATGAGCGCTTGGCTTTGGAAGTATGTGAAGTGGTTTCACCAACCTTTTGAAAGGACGTTTGTCCCATCAGTTGAAACGATGAGACACTTGCAAAAGCATGGGTTCCAACGGCTAGCCCTTTGGACACGTGGAGTGGATTGCGAACGATTCCACCCTAAGCAGCGACACCGCTCCTACGCCAGCAATTTATTGCCAAAAGACAAAGCAGTGCTCTTATATGTTGGCCGGCTTGCGCCGGAAAAGGATCTCGCTACATTGGTTGCTATCATGGCACAACTCCCACAGGAACTTAATGAAAAAATACAATGGATGATCGTTGGGGATGGGCCATCTTTGCCCGAAATGAAAAAACAATGCCCTACCAATGTGACGTTTACTGGTTATTTGAAAGGTGAGGAACTAGCGGCAGCCTATGCGAGCGCTGATCTGTTTGTCTTCCCGTCGGCAACCGAAACATTCGGCAATGTCGTACTTGAGTCTTTCGCTTCTGGTACCCCGGCTATTGTAGCAGACCGGGGCGGTGTAACCGAGATTGTCGAACATGGGAAGTCAGGAATGATCTGCAAAGCAGGAGACGTCCATTCATTCATTCAAGCAATCGAACATTTGCTCATGAACCGATCGAAGCGAGCGGAAATGGGCTATGAGGCGAGGCAGTATGCCTTGACCCAATCATGGGAGCGGATTTTTGACGATCTACTGGAGCAATATGAACAAGTGATCTTCCATCATAAAAAAAGACATTTGGCTTAAGGAAAGCGCTGACGACATGAAAATGCACGACTTCCGACCATTGGAGAAGCTATCATAACATGCAATAGTGAATAAGAGTGGCACCTACTGAACGACGGTGGGTGCCACTCTTATTTTTCGGCTCTACAATAAATGTTGGGGTTTTTGCACAAAAGAGGGCAAAAAAAATGCACGCAGGCTCCTTTATCCATTATCCTTGAATTGTCGAGAAACAAAGAAAGGATAGGAGCTGCGTGTACGATGAATTTTACCATGGATTTGCCCGGATTAAAAGGTGTGAAGGTCACAAAGATGGAGGAACGAGAGGGCTTTATCGCGCTCCATGTAGAAATGCCGCGAACGCCTCATCGTTGCCCATCCTGCGGGAAGAGAACCGAGAGAATCCATGATTACCGCATCCAAAAAGTTCAACATCTCAAGCTCTTTGAACGGTGGGTGTATCTATTCTATCGAAAGCGCCGGTACGCGTGCAGATGCGGGAAGCGGTTTGCGGAGAAAGCCTGTTTTGTAGAGCGATATCAGCGTCAGACAGTGGAATGGAATCAAGCGTTTCGCTTACGGCTCATTCAAGGGAAGAACTTTACGGACACAGCGAATCAATTCCAAACGTCCGTGACAACTGCCATGCGCCGGTTTGATCAATTGGCGGCACCGCTCGTGAAGAAGGTGGATCACCTTCCTCCTCGGATTGCGATTGATGATTACAAAGGGGATACGAATGCGGGGAAATATCAAGTGATCATTGCGGATGCAGATACACGGAAGCCACTGGATATCTTACCGGATCGTAAAGCCGATACGCTTAAACGATATCTTCAAGAGAAGGGTCATCATGTAAAAACGGTCGTGATGGATCTCAGTTATACCTTCAAGTCGGCTGTTCAAAAGGCCTTAGGCCACCCGCTCATCATTGGTGATCCGTTCCATTTCTGTCGTTACATCTACTGGGCTCTGGAAGGGGTTCGCCGCCGAGTGCAAAAAGCGTTCCATCCGTATCATCGAAAACGATGTAAACGGATCAAACATCTGTTTCAGAAAGAGAGAGAAAGACTGGATGATAAGCAAAAGAAGAAGATGGAGCGGTACTTAGAGCTATCCCCTGATTTAAGGGAAGCGTATGAGCTAAAAGAACATTTTCGTCGGTGGTATCAAGAAGCGAAGATGCAAGGAAGGGAAGGACGAATGAGCGAGGTGAAGCAAGGGCTCTACGCCTTTTACCGAAGAGTGGAGGCGAGCCCGTTAAAGGAGTTCCACCGAGCCATTCAGACGCTGAAGAACTGGCAGACCGAGATCTTGAATAGCTTCGCGTTTGGCTTAAACAACGGTTTTATTGAAGGACTGAATAATCAAACGAAGGTGATTAAGAGAAATGCCTTTGGTTTTCGGCGTTATGATCGCTTGCGAAACCGTATTCTCTTGCATCATCAATTCAAACATCAAACATTCGGGGTAGGATAAGAGGGGCTCGCCCTCCTATGCCACCCCAACATTTGACTAAGAACCTATTTTTCAGGTGTAGATTTTATATTATAGGGGTTGATTGTTTCAAAAAACACTCGCTTGCCGCGAGCAGCAAATGGCATTGTTCGATTATCTGATCCATCCATTTTAAAAGCAAATTTGGTGTAATGATAAAAAATAGAAGGATTGTGTATTATTTTAGAATCGCCTCCCATGAATCAACAGAAAAAGTTCAGTCATCAAAATAAAATGATCCGAATCTTTTTGATTACGTTTGGCTTATTTTTCTCTTAACCATTCTTTTTTAAAGGCAGGGACAAGATCTTCCTCCGCCGCTCGTACTAGTAATGATTCAACGGCTCGATAACCATCTTCCCCTAAGTCCTCGGTAAAAGTATTCACATAGAGATCGATATGTGACTTGGCCACTTCTTCAGCCATCTCTTGTGCATGGCTCATCACATATTCTTTCGAAGCGTCTGGGTGAGCCCAAGCATATTGAACAGATTGCTTAATCCAGCTTTGAATTGCTGAAACATCTAGTCCTCGCTTGGCAATAATCGCACCGAGCGGGATCGGAAGACCTGTATCTTCCTCCCACCAGCTTCCTAAGTCTTGAAGCATCGTCAGCCCGTATGCTTGATATGTAAACCTTGCTTCATGAATAACAAGACCGGCATCGACCGTTCCATTTCGCACAGCAGGCATAATTTCATGAAACGGCATGACGACAATTTTCCCTACTTGGCCGTCGAGCTGCTGCGCTACCCAAAGACGGAATAGCAAGTAGGCTGTCGACCGCTCACTAGGAACGGCAATCGTTTTTCCATTTAGAATGTTTGGATCGTCTCCCGTTTTCCCCTTCGTCAGTAATAAAGGCCCACAGCCTCTTCCTAAGGCTCCACCACATGGAATCAATGCGTAATCCTCTAAAACGTACGGCAAAGCGGCATAGGAGATTTTCATCACTTCCGGCCCTTTGCCTTCAGCAGCCAAATGATTTGTAATATCGATATCAGCGTAGGTGACATGTAGGGGTGGGGCCCCTTGAATATGCCCATGAACCCAAGCGTGAAAAACAAACGTATCGTTCGGGCATGGCGAAAAAGCAATGTTCACGTATAATCCCTCCATAAGACGCTTGAAACTTTTGTTAATAAACTGAGCGATTCTTTTAATTTCCAAGCCTCGCGATTTCTCGGACCTACCTCATTAGAAATCGAGCGAATCTCCAGAAACGGGACGCCGAATGCTTTCGCTGCAGTTCCCACACCAAAGCCCTCCATCGCTTCTGCCACGGCATCAGGATAACGCTTGATTAAACGACTCGCTGTCTGTTCTGTCCCCGTTACTGTTGCACGCGTTAAAATCGCTCCTTGATGTACAAATGGATAGGCAGCAAAAAGGGTACTCACCACTTGCTCCACCATCTCTTGATCGGGTCGTAAATAAATGGAGCCGAATCCGAGATCATCTAAAGGGAGAAAGCCATCGCTTGATTCGGCCCCTAAATCTGCTGCAATGAGCGCATCGGCGACAACGAGGGATTCGACGGCGGCCTTTTCTTTAAAACCACCAGCGATCCCCATACTTATGACAAGATCATAGTCCTTGCTTGCTAACGCTTTTGCTGTATATGCTGCAGCTGACATGGGACCGACCCCAATGGTCATAACATCCACTTGAGCATCACGACCAAGCCCAGCTTGGATAGCCTTTTGCTCGGCAGTCACCGAAGTGGCAATCAGCACCTTTTGTTGATTAAACATGGATATGTGCCAGCTCCTCCTTATGTATGTTGTGCCTTTTCTAGTGTAGCGAAAGTCCATGTTTTTTTCTAGCGACAAACCTTTTCCTCCACTCATACCTAATCCTCAAGACGTACACGTGCATAGACTAGAAATAGATTTAGCGTTACGTTGCCCCCTAACACATCAGAAAGAAGACGTACAGCATTGACCCAATGGAAGGAGGTGCCTTCATGGGATACTACTATGGCTATCCCCCTTTTCCACCCCCATATCGTGGTTATTGTCCTCCCTATGGAGGAGGCGGATTTGCTTTTGCGCTCATCGTTGTTCTCGTCATCCTGCTCATCATTCTTGGATGCGGCTGGTTTAAATAACAAAGAGCGCTCATTGCTGGGCGCTCTTTGTTTTGTTTTTTAGAAAACGGGAATCGTCATTGGTACGATGATTATAAAATACGGGGAACCAAGCCGAGCTTTTTTAGTCCGTTAGACACCCCATCACATTCTACACTAGTCGTCTGGTCATCAGCATAGGCAAGCAAGTCAGGATGAGCATTCCCCATCGCGATACCGACACCGACATACTTAAGCATTTCCTTATCATTCATCCCGTCACCAAAGGCCACTGCTTCTTCCTTTTCTATCCCTAAATAAGAAAGGGTTTGTTGGACAGCTATTCCCTTATTTGTCGTATCTCGAATCACGTCGTATGCATGAGCCTTCAGGTCGCCAACGTTGACTGAAGCTAGATGGATACCATTACATGCTTCATAAGCGGCAACATCCTCTCTGCTCACATTGAGTAAAGTCATCCCTAAAACTGGATCTTGCTTTTTCGGATCGTAAACCCGGTTATGCTTCAAATGAAAGATTCGGATAAATTGTTGCATGCAGCTCGTATCTATTCCTGTGAGCACATTCTCTTCGTTCGTATACATAACCACTTCATGGTTTCTTTCTCGTGAAATCGTCAATAGACGATCTAGCGTTTTCGGTTCAATTGGCTGCATCAAGATGTCCTTCCCATTATAAATCGCATATGCACCATTGTAGCCGATAAAGGAATGAACCTTTAATTGCTCTGCTAATTCAGAAATCTCGTGCAACGGTCTGCCTGTCGCAAGAAACACCTCCATTCCTTGCTCCTGAACATGGCGAATCGCGACCTTTGTTGACTCCTGCACGGTATCATCTGGTAAAAGGATCGTCCCATCGATATCTAAAAACAACACCTTGTATGGTCCCATTTGAAAATTCCACTCCTTTTAACTCAAAGCCTTCTCTCCTCTTTATTACTTTAACACACCTTTTGACAGTTGACGCTCCTTCCCCTGTTAAATCATGATGAAGACTTTGTTTCGTTCCATTTCAACAGTCCCGCACTTGCCTATCGTTCATGTCGGTGGTACGATTTCCATAGATTGCATGTTTATAAGTGTCCAAAGCCCACTAGTTTATTAGGATTTCGGATCAAGTTTTATAACGAAATATACTAAAATTAAAAGGAGGTGTATCAATCGTGTTAAAGTGGCTCCCTTTAGTTGCTAGAATGGTGTTAGGTAGTATTTTTCTCCTTGCAGGGTTCAACGGGCTTTTTGTTATCTTCGGTCTAGAACCGTTTATAGATACGAGCGAGGAAGCGATGGCCTTGTTTCAATTTGCTTATTTACTTGTGACCGTTAAAGCCTTGGAGGTCATTTGTGGTATTTTTCTGCTCATGAACCGATTCGTTCCTCTTTCACTCGCCGCCCTGTCTCCTATCACGGTAAACATTTTCTTACTTCATGTGTTTCTCGATCACTCATTGCTCCCGTTAGCTTTTCTTCTCATCCTTTGTCAAGGCTACCTTCTCTACATTTACAGACGAAATTTTTTCACATTGTTGGAAAAGAAACCGCTTTAAGCTTTAAACCGCCTCTGCCTGCTTGACATCGTTTCGTTGTTTATTCGGTTCAGGGAGAAATAAATTGCAGATAGCGGCTACAATCAAAATGACGATAGACATATACAGGGGTACCGTATAGCTGCCTGTCTGTTCATAAAGCAAGCCTGGCACATAAGCCCCTAATGCCGAACCAACTTGATGGCTAAGAAACAACCATCCGATCATTAGTCCGATGGAGTATCGTTTAAAATACTGTGTCGCAAGAAGCTGTGTCGGAGCAACCGTCGCAAAGTCAACGAGACCGAACAAGATAGCAAAACCTAACAATAGTAACGGGTCATGGCTATGCACTAAGATCACGAGCGATAAAGCACGTGCTACATAAAGGAGAAACAAAAATTTACGACTACTCCAACGATCAGCAATGACACCCGAAAGCAAGATTCCCACTATATTAAAACCAGCTAGTAAGCTAACCGCCGCACTCGTGACACTTGTTGAAAATCCGTGATCGTGTGACAACGGAATGAGATGGGTATCCATTAACCCTGTCGTCGTAAAGCCGCAAATGGCAAAAGGTAACACGAGAAACCAAAAGGGCCTCATACGAAAAACCGACCAATTGGAAAAAGTGGCACTGTTAGGGGAGGTGTTTGTTTCCTCCTCTTCTCGCACGCCTCCAATCGGTTCTACTTGTTTTTCTGATGGATGATTGCGCAACAACAGTAGAACGATCGGAAAAACGATGACCGCCAAAAAGAAGCCAAGTATAACAACGGTAGCCTTCCAATCAAGCCATTGGATCAACATGAGCGACCCAGGCACAAGAATCATTTGGCCGGCACCAAAGCCGGCTTCAATAATCCCGAAAGCAAGGCCTCGCTTTTTATTAAACCAGTTCGTAATCACAACAGTCGCGGCCACATTAGACGCCCCACCGACTCCAATAGAGACGACAACACCGTACAGAATAAATAGATGCCACGGCTGTGTTGCCATTGTCGTCAAAACGAAGCTAACACCAACGAGAAGTGTGCTACAGGACAGGATGAACCGGGCCCCTAACCGATCCACAAGCTTACCGATCAATGGCTGAGAGATCCCATAAACAATAAAGCTAAGTGTGGAAATAAGCGAAATGCTTCCACGATCCATCGAAAATTCAGTTTCCCAAGGCTGAACAAAAGCACCGAACGATAGGCGAACACCTTGGACAGCTAAAAACGTTAAAAAAGTTACCGCGACAATGATCCATCCATAATGTATTTTTCGTTTCATTGCATCTCCTTTTTCGATAACAATATATTTTGTGAAAATAACCCTTATCCTTTGATCTGATCATCAGATGATTACAAATGCACGATTTACCTTTTAAAAAATTCTCTGAACGTTTACTCGTAACCAATTAATAAATTTTCCTCCTCCTTTTACTATGAAACTGCAACCATCCTCTCTCTTTTCTACTTCTCATATGAGCTTTGGCCTCTTTCAGTTTATTCCAAATTATGTACACATTTATATTTACAGTTTATAATTATTTTATATATACAGATTTTCCTAGGGGGAACATCCATGACGTTAACCTACTTCTTAGATAAAGAAACGGATACGCCGATATATAAGCAGCTTTACGAATCGCTACGGAAGGATATATTGTCAGGAAAGCTAAAAACAGGCGCAAAGCTACCGTCGATTCGCCATTTCGCACAAACGTTAAATGTTAGTGTCATCACAGTACAAAATGCTTACCACCAGCTAGAGGCAGAAGGATACATTACGAGTCGAGATCGCAGCGGATATTACGTGGAAAATCTAGCAGGACTCACACTTTTAGAACGTCAAGATGCAAAGATCATCCACGCTCCGCATCATGATCAAGCATCGGAAGATCAGATCATCGATTTTAGCCCGTCCAACATTGATAACGCCCAGTTTCCCTTGTCCATTTGGCGTAAGTGTGTCAATGAGACCCTATTAAACCACGAAACACGCTTTAATCATCACGGAGCCAAATTAGGAGAATTGCCGTTAAGAGCTGCAGTGGCTGATTATGTGACAAAGTCTCGGATTTTGGATTGTACAGAGGAACAAGTTGTCATTTTTGAAGGCATCGAACATAGCATGAATATTCTGTCCCTTTTGTTCAAACAAATGGGAAAAACAGCCATTATGGAACAGCCGAGCTACAAAGTAATTGAAGATATTTTTTCCTTGCATCAATTACCGATTCAGCGGGTTCCATCACCTAAAGGGGTTTTATCATTAGAAGACCTGCAAGAACAAAAAAATGGTGTTCTCTATTTGACACCGTCTCACCAATACCCTTACGGAAGCTTTCTGTCGATTCAAGAGCGGATCAAAATTATTAATTGGGCGCAAAACTCAGAGAGCTATGTCATTGAGGACGATTACGATGGTGAATTCCGTTATGACATCGACCCTGTTCCGTCGTTACAAGGACTATCGAAAAACCATGTCATTTATATCGGAACATTTTCTAAGACGCTCTCTCCTGCAATACGAGTAAGCTATGCGATTTTGCCTCCAGAGTTGATGAAGCGCTATCAAGAGGTATGTTCCATGTTCCCTTCGCCTGTCAGTGTCCATCTTCAGTTGGCATTGGCGAAATTTATGGAGGATGGTCACTATGAGCGGCATATTCGCCGGATGCGTAAGTATTATAAGGAAAAACAGGACTTTCTTATCGCAACCATTCAAGAAGTGATGGGTGATCATGCAGCCCTTCATGGGACAACAGCTGGACTCCATCTCGTATTGGAACTAAAAAATAACTCTCGGCCGTACAAACAGTTGTTAGCAGCAGCAAGGGCTCACGGGGTGAACATTTACCCTGTTAAGGATGTAACGCCTAATCCTTACTTCATTTTAGGATTTAGCGGCCTGCCAAGAGAAAAAATTACGGAGGGAATCCGGCGTTTGCATAAGGCTTGGATAGAATGATTTCTACAAGTGCTGCTGATCAAAGTAAGGAACGAGCGTAATCGTCACTTACCGTTCGCCAAAGAGGGTCTGAAACTCCCAACCACAATAAAATCCCTTACCGTTTTTTGACCACTGTAAGGGATCTTTTAGAATTAGCAGATAATCAGTAAGAAAACAGATTCGCTTTCGATCGGCGAATCTGTTTTTATCATGCTTAACGAGGAGAATCTTCGGTAATGGCGCGAAAAAACTTTCGTCTGGCTAGGCTAAAAAACTCCCTCCATCGTCTTAATTCAAGTCCGAGCGGATCGTTTGTATAGAAAAACAGCTGCCCCGATGTACATAGGGACAGCTGCTCGTTTCCTATTATCGTTGTTCTAATCGAGCAATACGATCATCTAAATCAGGATGGGTGGAAAACAGCTTCATGACGCCACCTCTACCACTAATTTTCATCGTTTGCACCGCTGAGTCATCCGTGCCATCGTTCAGCTTCGTTCGGTCCAAATAAGCTTTTAATGAACGGAGCGCATGAGCCATTTTATCACGCCCAGCTAAATCAGCTCCACCTCGGTCAGCATGATACTCTCGGTAACGAGAGAATGCACTTACGACAATACTTCCGAGAATAGAGAACAAAATTTGGAACACGATGATCGCCGCAAACTGTACGATCCATTGCAACTCGGAACGAACAAAGCGCGACACAATGATGGCAGCAACTCTTGAGAGGAAGACGACAAACGTGTTGACAACTCCTTGGAGCAATGTCATGGTTACCATATCTCCATTGGAAATATGGGCAACCTCGTGGGCAATAACCCCTTCGACCGCGTCATCATCCATTGCATCCAACAATCCAGATGAAACCGCCACAAGCGAACGTTTTTTCGAAGGGCCTGTCGCAAATGCATTCACTTCGGCTGATTGATAGATCCCTACCTCTGGCATGTGCATAAGTCCAGCTGCACGAGACAAGCGATGAACCTTTTCAACGACAAAACGTTCCCGCTCGGTTAACGGGCCATTTGGATCTAGCACTTTGACGTTCATCATTTTCTTTGCCATCCAACGTGACATCGCAAGGGAGATGAAGGCCCCTGTGAAACCAACGATTAAACTAAAGACCATGAGCGACGCATAGTCAATCCCTAAGCCAGGGCCACCAGTTTCAAACGAGCCTCCAAAGTTCGTAAACCTCGAGATGATCGACCAGACAATGACGATCGTTGTCATGACTAGAACGTTCGTTAAAAGAAAAAATAAAATACGCTTCCCCATTCGTAAACCTCCATTTTCATGTTGTCCTAGTATATTTTAACACGATTCAATGAATATACCAGATATTATTTTAGATTATGGGCAGGAACGGTGACGCTAACGATTAACGATACTATATACATAAAAGGATTATTCGTCCTCAAGCGATTTGTTATAAATTCTCCTTTTTTTTGAGCGCTATTTTTTACGATCCCGTGTCTAAAGCATAAAACTGTTATGATAAACTGAACATGTTCGTAAGTATCTTATCACAGGACGGGAGTGTAAAAGATGAAGATTGCAACCGTTGGTACTGGCCCGATTGTTGAAGCGTTCCTATCGGCATTGGATGAGATCGATGGCCCGATGTGTGTCGCCATGTATTCGCGTAAAGAAACGACAGCGAAACCATTAGCAGATCAATATAACATCCCCACCATTTATACCGATTTTGACCACATGCTTGCCGACCCTAATGTGGAGGTTGTCTATGTAGCTTCCCCTAACAGCTTACATTATCAGCATGCCCTCCAAGCATTAGAGCATCGGAAGCATGTGATTTGTGAGAAGCCGTTTACATCAACTGCACGGGAATTAGAGCATTTGATATCCGTTGCAAGGAAAAACGAGTTAATGTTGTTTGAAGCGATCACAACGATTCATTTACCAAACTACCAATTAATCAAAGAAAACATTCATAAGCTTGGCTCAATTAAAATGATTCAATGCAACTATAGCCAATACTCAAGCAGGTACGACCGTTTTCTAAGCGGAGAAACACCGAATGTGTTCAACCCAGCCTTTTCCGGTGGCGCTCTCATGGACATTAACGTATACAATATTCATTTCGTTATGAACTTGTTAGGCCCTCCTGAGGCGGCTCACTATATTGCAAATCAGCATGCCAATGGCATCGATACGTCAGGCGTGCTCGTTTTAAAGTATCCACATTTTATTAGTGAGTGCGTCGGGTGTAAGGACACGCAGAGTATGAATTTTGTCCTCATCCAAGGAGAAAAAGGATATATCCATGTCGAAAACGGGGCGAACGGTTGCCGCAACGTCAAAATCTACCTTGACGATCAAACCTCCGAATTAAACGCTCAAACAAACGACAATCTTTTATACTATGAAACGCGTACATTTTACGAGATGTATCAAGCAAAAAATTTCGAAAAGTGCTATGAACTACTGACATACAGCCATTCTGTCATGCGTGTGATGGAACACGCTAGGAGAGAAGCAGGGATTGAATTTCCAGCAGATTCTCGAGAACGATAACCGTTTAAGCTTGGAAGGGTCCCCCTTCTAAGCTTATTCGGAATAAAACCACGTAATCTCTGGGGGGATATCCCCTTCTGGCAACAAGTAAACAACTATAAAAAAGACACAAATCAACAATCCAAAACAAATCAGCCAGAGCGAAAGAATTGGTTTTTCTGTTTTAATCAATCCATACACTCCGCACGATAGGCTACCAATGCCAAGAAATAGCTCAAAAAAAGCGATGGGATAAACGGAATAGTGATCGATGATAAAAATTCGTACAAAGTTACCAACTGTAAGTAACAGTACAAATAGAAGCTGAAAAACAATCCCTAGTCGTAAAACCTTCAACGCCAATCCTCCTTTGAGTATGTATCCTTAATCTACCATTCTCCGTAAAACATTCGTCTTTCCAATAGGGCAACAATTAAGGTGGTGATCACATTGACGACCACGATGGTAACAAGAAGAGCGCGTGGCCACTTCGCGTGTTTTTTTGAAAAATGATAAACGATCGGCACTTCAACCAACAATGTCAACATTAAGTATCCTAGCAAAACGATGTAATACGGGCCTGATTCAAAGGCACCGTTCCACGCTTCGCCCCACCCGTCGTAAAAGATTTGTAGCTGTAGCGCTCGCGATATGTATGGCAGCAAAAAAGAGGCTAGATTCGCACCTATGATCAATAAGACCATTTTTAGCTTAAGCCCAAGTCCCTTGTTGAGAGTGGCAAACAAGAGAATGCCTGCGATTTCAATACTAAGCGTTAAACTAACCGCAACAGGTAGCCATTCTTTCGGGCTGGACGTCAGCCATTGCCAAGATGAATTGGCAAAAACCGTTGTTGGCAAACACATCATAAACAATACAGAGAAGAATGTAACCTTTAAAAAAATCTTGTTCACACGATTTCCTCCACCTTGGTTTTCTATATTATTCCACACCTACTAACTTTATCATGAACTAATCTTATCACAAACCTGTTTTTAGGGCTTGTCATAAAAAAAGCTCCTACCATACGAGGCAGGAGTCTTCTACTGTTTCTATGCACTTTCATTTAAACGCTCAATGATTTGTTTCGCGTGTTTGGGTCGTTTCGTAAAAAGACTAATCACAACTGTAATTGTTGTTGCCACGATAAATCCAGGAACGGCTTCGTACGTAATCCCGAAAAAATAAGTGTTTAAAAGCTCTTTTACATCTGGTAAAAAAGCATACGTCCATTGCGGCTGCTGCTTCACTAGGATAACCGTTAAAAGCCCTGCAATCATCCCCCATAAAACTCCTTGTCTCGTGACACCTTTCCAGTAAAACGACAGAAGAAGAGCCGGACCAAAGCAGGCACCTAATCCACCGAAAGCAAACAAGACCATCCAGAAGACAAATTCTTGAGCAGTAAATGCGAGAATAAGAGATAGCCCCATGAATACAACCGTTGTTAACCGGCTGAGACGAACGAGTTTTTTCTGGGAAAGTTTTCGATTTCGGCGAAACATTTTTTGATAAATATCACGGACAAAGGCACTAGAGCCTACAAGTAACTGACTATCCGCACTTGACATAATGGCCGCTAATACAGCAACGAGTAAAAACCCAAAGAATAGCGGGTGCAAAATTTCCGATCCTAACGTGAGAAACACTTGCTCCTGATCTCCATTTGGAAGCAGACTAACGTCAGGAAAGTAGGCACGTCCTGCAAGTCCAATCATGACAGCTCCCCACCCCATGAGCACATTCCAAACCGAACTAATCAAAGCCGCTTGTCTCATTTCCTTCACATTTTTAAGTGACATATATCGAACAAGAATATGAGGGTTCCCTGGGCTACCAAACCCAATCCCGAGTAGACCAATCACCGCACCAAAGCCAAAGGCAAACGGACTAGTGAATCCACCACCTTCCGTATGCATCACTTGCAAAAGCGGATCAAACCCACCTAAACCGATGATAGCAACTACAGGAAGTATGACGAGAGAGACAAACATAAAGCCCGCTTGAACGACGTCTGTTTTACTCACCGCATGAAAGCCACCAAGCATCGTATAGGCGAGTAAAATAACGGCTGTCACCCACATTCCGGTAGATGATGATACGCCCATGCTTGTCGCGAACGCTCCGCCACCTGCCACGAGCTGGCTTGCCACATAGGCAATCATAAAAAACATAATAATGAACGCACTGACCCCTCGAAGAATATGAGTTTTATCATTGAATCGGGTTTCTAAAATATCAGGTATCGTAATACTCCCTGTCTGTTCACTATAGGCTCTAAACCTTCTAGCTACATAAAAAAACAAAAATACTTCCACAGCAATGTAACCAGCCACTGCCCAAACGGCATCAAGCCCCGTAGCATAAGCTGTTCCCGTCACCCCAAGAACGAGCCAAGCGCTACGACCGGAACTGACAGCAGATAATGCGACCGTCCATTTATTCAAGTTACGTCCAGCGAGAAAAAAGTCAGTCATTCCTACGGAGCTTTTCTTTGAACTCAGAAGCCCAATCAGTAAAAGAGCGACTAAATATGCGATTAAAATCGCAACAGCGAGCGGTTCTACCATGTTCACTAAGAAACATCCCCTTTTCTGTTGCCATCGTTAGAAAGCGAACGGGCTCGGATCTCCTGTTTCAATGAAGCGATCTCCTCCTTAATTCCTGTGTGCACATAACAAAGAAGTGCGACAGCTAGTATTGACAGTGGCAAACCAATAAGGGCGAAAAAGATATCAACGTTCATCAGCAACCTCCTTTTGCTTTTACTATTTTCGTCTATTCATTACTTTTCAACATCAAAGGAAACATTCCTTGTGACCATTTCTCCGGAGCAGCGATCGAAACATAAAAAAAGCGCAAAGCAGCTGCCCTGCGCTAGACATCTAAATATATACTTTCTTTTTATTTAAAAGCGTATCTCCATTCAAATGCTGAAAAAACGCCTACCGGTTAAAATCTTCCTGAACGCAAGATGGAATATAAGAGCCAAATAAACATAAGGAGCGCCACAACGAACCCAATCTCAACTGCTGGAATGTTCCAAAGGAGAGATGACTGTCCTCCTAGAGCTGAGCCGATGATTAATCCGACCATAATGATACTGAACGACAGGAGGACGATACTAAAGGACAAACGATTACTAATTCGATCTAATTTATTTAGAAATCGTTCGATTTTTGGTAGTGACAGTTCTAGAGGTAGCTTCCCTTTTCTTGTGATCGCTGTTAATTCTTTTAACGTTCGAGGCAACTCTGTAAGAACGTCCCCATATTCATTCCACTGATTATATACGTGTTCGGCAACAGATTTTGGGCTCAAACGCTCCTTAAGCAATTGACGGCCAAAAGGCTCAGCCACCTTTACGATACTAAGCTCCGGATCTAATTTTTCCACCATTTGTTCCATTGTAAGAAGCGTTTTACCTAACAATGTTAAATCGGCTGGAATTTGAATGCGGTGGTGATTGGCGATGGCAAACAAGTCATTAACTGCTTCCCCAAGGCTCACCTGACTTAAAGGGACATCAGCAAATTTTTCCCTTAACTCATCGATATCCCATTGCAGCAGCTGCATGTCCACATCATCGGGTACAATCCCCATTTTCGTAATGGCGTTCAAGACCCCTTCCGAACGTCGGCGCATGATCGCAATCACTAGTGAAGCGAAATGTTGTTTCATCTGTGGGGAAAGGCGCCCGACCATACCGAAATCCATAAACGCTATGGCTTCACCTGGTAACACCGAAATATTTCCTGGGTGGGGATCCCCATGAAAGAAGCCCTCCAGTAAGATTTGTTTTAGTATCGCATGGGTTATCCTCTGGGCCAACATTTTTTCATCATAGCCTCTTTGTTTGAGTTCTTCTCGTTCATTTAACTTCGTCCCTTCCACATACTCCATCGTCAATACCTTTTTCGTGGAATAGTCCCAATATACTCGCGGTATCTGGACGGTGGGATCGTCTTCAAATAGCTTGGCGAGCCGATCAGCATTTCGTCCCTCCACCGTATAGTCCAATTCAGCTAACAGAGCCTTTGAAAATTCCTCAATGATTTCAACTAATTGATAGTTTGCTGCCCACTCCAAGCGGTGTTCAGCTATTTCTGCTAAATGCTGCAAAATTTCTAAGTCCGTTTTGATGATCTCCTCGATGTTCGGTCGCTGAACTTTGACCGCTACCGGTTCACCTGATTGTAAGACCGCAAAGTGAACTTGCCCGATAGAGGCTGCACCAACGGGTATTTCATGAAACTCGCGAAACAATTCGTCTACAGCCATTCCTAGCTCATGCTCCACAATGGCTCTTACTTCTTCATACGAAAATGGGGAGACGCGATCTTGTAGCTTTTCCAGCTCCTCCAATAGTTCAGAAGGGATCAAATCAGGACGTGTGCTTGCCATCTGTCCCATCTTCACAAAGGTTGGGCCTAACTCCTCTAAAAATAGTCGCAAGCGCTCCCCTATTGTTTTCGTCTGTACGTTTTGCTCTTTCACCAACAGTCGTTTCGGTAAGGAAATGATTTTATGCAAACCTAGTTCCTTTACAATGAAACCAAACCCATTATGAGAAAAGGCTGTGACGATTTCACGATAGCGCTTGAGGTGACGAATTCTACGTTCAAAAATGGGAACCCCTCCTCATTTGAAAAACGTGGCGATTGGTGCGGTGATGACTGAGACCTCTCACAAGGCAAGTCGCGCCCAATGTGTGGACGGCGCCCGGCGCTAGACACCCTTTTGCTAATTGGAAGTGCCATTTTCTTAAATGGCTAAATTAAATGGATTACTCTGATTGTTTTCGTTCTTTTTCCAACTGTGCCAGTCGTTTTTCCAACGCTTGAACCTCTTCTTTCGTCGCTACATTTAGCCCACTAAGCATCTCTTTTAGCTTGCTTTGAATTTTGTCATCAAGCTCTTTCTTCGACTCTTCTCCCCTTCGCAACAGCTCACGTAAAAAGTCTTTAGACTCCTGTTGGCTAAGCTCCCCTTTTTTCACGAGCTCATCGATGATTTTTTCTGCTTGTTCTTTGCTAGCAGCTGCTAAACCTAATCCTAATGCCATCCCTTTTCTTACTGCCTCTCGCATAAAGATCCCTCCTTTATTCATAATAGCTCTTCTCATTACTCATACCAATTTCTCGCCCGAATGAAACCTCTAAATGGATTCCCCTCCTACTACGAGTATTCCCTTATCGAGTAGAATATCCAATGATCAGATTTGATTACCACCCAACCTTCATGCGTAATGTCTTAGGAGGAAATACGAACCCCCCCCTCATCTCACAGATTTTATGGAGATGAGGGGGGTCTTTTCTAGGATAATCTTTCTTTTTTATGGAGATTTGTTTTTTCTAACAGCTCTTTGCAATAATTGATAATATCCCTTCTACGAATGATGCCAATAAAAATCCCTTGATCATCAACAACCGGAACAAAGTTTTGTGCGATCGCAAGCGATAGTAGGTCATCAATCTCGGCATCGATGTGTACAGGTAAATTGACCATCTTTTGCTCAATTTCCTTAAGGGATACACTTTCCGTGTTCTCAAACGTAAGGTTCGGCGTATGTTTCATTTTCCACAGTAAGTCACCTTCCGTGATCGTGCCTACATACTTTCCGTCCTTATCTAAAATCGGGATTGCCGTGTAATTATGATATTCCATCCGTTCGATCACTTGCCGCATCGTAGCATCTTCATTCATATAGACAACTTCGGCTTTTGGCAACAGGAAAAACGCAATTTTCATGTCCCGCCCTCCTTATCTCCTCTTTTCATGAACTTGGCGCTGACGTCTTTTCGTTCTTCGTGTAAATGACTAAGTTGACGTATCCCTTTAAAGCGTATCGTGGATCTTATGCTAATCTGTACCTATAGCTCACGACTCACCCCTTTGTACGCCCTTTCTATTATATCATTTTACGATCATTGGTTTAGAAAAACGCTTTTTTTCTCCCTTTCTTGATGCAATCCTTCTATAAACGCTTCAGCAGCTAACGATAACGGCTGCCCCTTTAACAATCCCAATCGTTCTCTGCTCAATTGGTTCCTTCATTTCTAGTGGTATCAGTTCTCCTTTTTTCAGCTCACGTAACACGAAGTCTTTCGTCACAAACGCAACGCCCATGCCCAATTTCACACACTCAATCAACAGTTCTACACTCCCTACTTCAATGTCAGGCTGTACATGAACACCTTGGCGTTCAAATAGACGGTGCAGAAATTGTGTAGAGCTACTCGTTCTTGAAAACGTAATGAGTGGGTAATCCAGCACCTCCTCTAGCAGCAGCGGACGCCCAGCCAACTCGCGGTTCTGCTCTCCTACAACAAATAGGCTTGAAATCGATAAAAACGGTTGAGTCTCGACATGTCGCGCTTGTACTGGTAAATGAACAAAGCCAAAATCGATGGAGCCATTGTCCAGCTTCTCGATGATTTGCGGTGTAGAACCGTGCTGAAGGCGGATATGAATGTTCGGATAGCGGACCTGAAACCGCTGAATGGATGGCAAGACAAAATGTTTGAACGTCGAATCACTGCCGCCGATTGTGACATGCCCTCCTTCGAGCTGTTTCAATTCCTGTAACTGTTGCTCCGCTTTATCAATACAGCCAAGCGCTTGCTGAATGTATGGAAAGATCGTTTCTCCCTCCCTTGTCAGTTCAACTCCTTTCGCATGTCGCGCAAATAATTGCACTTCCATTGTTTCTTCTAATTGCTTGATCGCGTGACTCACACTTGGCTGTGTAAATGTAAAGTTTAGCTGCCGCTTTTGAAAAGCTTTTTTCCGTTGCTGTCACATAAAACACACGGTATAAATCCAAAGGACTCAGGTTAAATGATCCTGGCTGTGTGGCAAAAACATGCCCAAATTATTTTCAGCTGCTAGAGCAACTCGGAGTCCAAGTACAATATCAATAAGTGTTTCTTCACCATACGTCTTTAGGAAGGAGCGTATGGTGAAGCCATCCATTCCCCCTACATTTACTAGCAACTAAAAATATTCCGAATTATTTTTTAGTCTCCTTGTAGCCTTTTGTATCTTTCTGTAGCTTTATTCTTATATTCTATATGTATCCTTTTTGGGTACATATATATTGAAAGCGCTTTCTAAAAGGGGGACCGTTCTGCTGAGATTGATCCTTAGACGACAAATCATCAGAAACTTTGAGAGGTGAATATTTTTGCTCGAAAAAATTATTGAACACGGTAATAATTTCCTATGGTCTTATCTTTTAATTGCATTGCTCGTTGGTTTAGGTGTTTTCTTTACGATTCGAACGAAATTTGCTCAAATCACAAACATAAAAGAAATGTTCCACTTAATGAAGGAGAGCCCTTCAACAAGTGACGGAAAAAAGCGCGTGTCCTCGTTTGGAGCCTTTTGTATTAGCGCGGCCTCACGGATTGGAACAGGTAACTTAGCAGGGGTTGCGATTGCGATTACCCTCGGTGGACCTGGAGCGATTTTCTGGATGTGGGTTGTTGCCATTTTCGGATCGGTTTTAAGCTTTATCGAGAGTACATTAGCTCAAGTGTATAAAGTGAAAGATAAAAATGGCTTTAAAGGTGGACCTGCCTACTATATGGAAAAAGCCCTCGGTCAAAGATGGTTAGGAATCACATTTGCCATCCTTATCACGTTTTGTTTTGGCCTTACGTTTAACTCTGTTCAAGCGAATACAATTTCAGCAGCCTTTGAAGAAGCATTTGGTTTCAATTCGGCTGTTATCGGAGTCGTGCTAGCCGTTGTTGTCGGTTTTGTTATCTTTGGCGGTGTTAAACGTATTGCGAAAGTCTCGCAAGTAGTCGTCCCTGTCATGGCGGGTTTTTATTTACTTCTTGCAGCCTATGTCGTGATTTTTAACATTGGCGAAGTCCCAGCAGTTTTTCAGTTAATCGTCTCAAGCGCGTTTGGACTTGAACAAGCGATCGGAGGCGGAATTGGTGCCGCCATTATGAATGGTGTCAAACGTGGATTGTTTTCCAACGAGGCTGGGATGGGTAGTGCACCTGTCGCAGCCGCTACAGCGGATGTGAGCCACCCAGCGAAACAAGGATTTATTCAAACGCTCGGAGTATTTGTCGATACGCTCCTCATTTGTAGTGCAACCGCATTTATTATTTTGTTAGCTGGAACCCCTGATGAAGGATTAAGCGGAATTCAAATTACTCAAGCGGCGCTAAGCAGTCATGTTGGTTCGTGGGCGACTTATTTTGTTGCATTCGCGATTCTCTTATTCTGCTTCAGCTCGATTATCGGTAACTACTATTACGGTGAATCAAACCTTGAATACATTAAAGAAAATAAGTCCGTCATCTTCCTTTTCCGCTTGGCTGTCTTAGGAATGATCATCTACGGATCCGTTGAAAGCCTAGCGACGGTCTGGGATTTAGCCGACTTGTTTATGGCATTAATGGCACTTGTGAACTTAGTAGCCCTTGCCCTCATCGGGAAAGTCTCCCTTGCCGTTCTGCAAGATTATCTGAAACAGAAAAAAGAAGGGAAAGATCCAGTCTTCTACTCTAGTAACATCGAAGGCTTAAAGCATACAGAATGCTGGGAAAAAGAAGAGGTTAAACGTAAAAACGCATAATGTCAAAAAGAGGCTGGAATAAAACTAGCCAAACGTAATCAAAAGGTTCGGCTCATCAAAATATAATGATCCGAACCTTTTTTCTGTTCATTCATGGGATCGTCTATTGACCATACAATATACACATAACTAGACGGATTTTGCCAAGTTGATTGTTAAAATCACGAGACGCCTACGGCAAGCGAGTGGTTTTTGAAACAACGAATCCCCTATAAAATAACTACCTTAATAACAAGACTAGGACTCACCGACCGTGAGTGCCAATCCTATTAACTGCGTTTTATCCTAGCCCCTTTTTCTTAATTAGGATCCTATATAAAAGTGCGTACATTACCCTTTCTTCTCTTGCATCAATCGTTTCGCTTCGTAATATAACGCTTGGGTAAACTTCTTGACATTGATACGTGCCGACGTATAAGAAGAGCTTGTCTCGTTTTTCAACTCGGTCATTTTGCTGCGCACGACGGAAAAATCAAAGAAGTGGGACGCGTATTCTTCAAATTTCGGATTCGAAAAGTCGATTAACCCTAACGAAGCCACGTGCTCCAATGATTGATATACGGCTCTTCTCACTCGTTGTTTCGCCGCTTTCACTTCCCTACGAACATCTCGTTCATCGGCAGCATCCCCTAGCTTCTCGCTCGCCAATTGTTCAAAAATATCCTTCAAGGCAGGGAACCCTTTTTCAAACGAATATTCCTTCTCATATGTGTATAAAAACATGAGAATGTTCATTAAATCTTTACTTCCACTCTCCCCGGCAATCCCTAACTCCGATAACAAATACTGTCCATAGCTTTTAATCGAATCATCATGAAACACTTGCTCGTTCACTTGTGTCGGTATGCTCCCTTGAAGGACATTGCTCAATGACTTTTGAATGTCATAAAGGGATTGTTCAAGCCTCGTATGGTTGATGACCTTACGAATAACCGACAGCACCTCAATTTTGTTAATTGGTTTCATAATGTAATGCTCAATCCCAAGCAGATAGGCCTCGCTGATTAATTCCTTTGATTCAATTTGTGAGATCATAATGATTTTCCCTTTGAATTCAGGCTTAATCTTTTGAATCGCCTCTAATCCATCACAATTTGGCATGAGCAAATCAATTAATAAAATATCTACTTGCTTTATATTTAATCGTTTTCCATCTAGCTCGCTTCCGTCCTCTGCCTCCCCTACGACTTGGCCTAATTGTTCATCCTCGATGATCTGAGCAAGAATTGAACGAACAGTCACATCATCATCTGTTATAAAAAAGTTCATTCCCTCTACTCCCTTTCAACGACATTTTTCATCGGCAATTGAATCGTAAACACTGATCCTTTTCCTCCTTGGCCTCGTTCATAGACAACCATTCCACCAAGCTTGTCAACCATATCATGTACATAGGTTAAGCCAATACCCGTTGAAGGCTTCCCTGTATGATCAAATTTAGACGTAAAGCCGGGTTTAAAGATAAGCGCTCGGTGCTTATCTGGGATTCCTGGGCCGTCATCTTCAATTCGAAATTCTACTGTCTGCCCTAACGCTTTGACACGGATCGTTAACATCCCTTTTCCGTCTATCGCTTCCACCGCATTGGCAACCAAATTGTTGATAATCGAGAGATGTGTGTAAATGTGGTAGGGTGGGTGCTCACCTTGAATGGAATAATGAAAATCAATCTCTTTTCCTAAGAGCTGAGCGTATTTTTCATTTGTCCGCACAATCATTTTAATAATTTGCCCAATCTCAATATAGTCTACATAGCTTTCATTTGAAATAAGCTTTGACAAGCCCGCAAAAATTCGTTGGTTGTCCTTTTTGATTTCGTGCACTTCCCCTGAGATTTCCAATAGCCTTTTGCTTATTTTCTCTAAATGGGGATTCACTTGATCCATGTGCTCGCTTTGAAGTCGTTTCATTTCACGGTACAACCCAAACACCTTACTCGTTATGTCTTCCGAGTTTTGTAGCGTCTTTTTTAAATGAACCGACTCCTCGTACAAATTAGAAATAAGCAACAGCATATGTTCATTCCGCTTGCGTATTTCCAATTCACGCGACCTTGTTTCATATAGCTTCATCATGCTGAAAACACCTAGCACGATAAAGCTGTGGGAAAAAGCGATTAATAAAATTTGGAAGATGGAATCCTTTGTCACCATGACACCAAATGCGAAATATTGCGCGATGAATTCAGCTGTATCGGCTAAAATCTCAATGATAATTCCAAACAAAAAGATGATCAAAGGCTGCTCATGGAAACGCTGAACCTTTGCTAAAGAAAACAATAATGAGTACGTAAAATAAAAGAAAAAGGTCGGATAATGGATCTCAAACGAATCCACCCAATAAAAATCAGCATGTAGTGTATCTAAAAAAACTCGAAACACAACGACAGCAACCGCTGTAAAAAAACCTGGAACGATTGCAGCCGTATTTCGCAAGAACAATAAAAATAAGAAGAAGATCGGTGGCCCTAAACTGACACGGAACGTTTCATTAACTGGATAAAAATTAATTTCTCCTGCAATTGGTACAAACAACAACATCGAGAGGATAATCATATAATCTTTCGAAAGAAACGGACGAATGTTCAAACGATGTCACTTCCTGTTATGTGAAAAATTCAGCATAACGCAATCCTTATGGCGGATACGTTTAGTTTTTATATTCCTGTAGTAACAGTGTAAAATCTCGTGAGTCCCTTGCTCTTTTCCTTTCTATATTGCCATTACTTCTGTATAAAGTATATGAAAATTTTTGGTTCGAGCTGTAGTCTTCTGTTTCTTTCTGTAGCCTCCATCATAGACTAGACTTACCAATATGTAAACGCTTTCATTAATAGGGGGTCAGCTATGCTTCAACAAAAACAATCGCTTCTTGAGCACAAGCCAGTCTTAAGTAAGGAGCTTGAAAAATTAGTCAACCATTATCGCACTTTAAGCCTTAACGGTCAATGTGCCCAATACATTCCTGCTCTACGAGAAGCCAATCAAACAGACCTCGGCCTTTACGTCGTTCATTCGAACGGAATCGAAATCAAATCCGGTGATTGGCAAGTCCCTTTCACATTGCAAAGTATCTCAAAAATAATCAATTTTATCGCAGCTTGTCTCGATCGCGGGATCACTTATGTGTTAGATCGAGTTGATGTGGAGCCTACTGGGGATCCGTTCAATTCCATGGTTCGTCTTGAAATGCGCAAAACAGGAAAACCATTCAACCCGATGATCAATGCCGGTGCCATTACTGTCGCCTCTCTCCTTTCAGGGAAATCGCCAACGGAAAAGCTCGAATCAGTTTATTCGCTAGTTGAAAAAATGCTCGGAAGGCGAGCATCAGCCAATGAAGCCGTGTTCCACTCCGAATGGCAGACAGCTCATCGAAACCGCTCACTAGCGTATTATTTAAAGGATACAGGCTACTTAGAATCTGAAGTGGACGACGCCTTGCACGTGTATTTCACCCTATGTGCAATCGAAGTGGCGACAAAGGACATTGCCAAAATTGGACTCATTCTTGCAAACAATGGGTATGATCCTCTCAGTCATCAACAAATCTTTCCGAAGGAAGTCGCGAAATTAACGAAAGCGTTAATGCTCACATGCGGGATGTACAACGCATCTGGAACGTTTGCTGCCCATATTGGCGTCCCCGCAAAAAGCGGCGTCTCTGGTGGAATCATGGCAGCTGTCCCAGCAAGAGGACGAAGGGACGAGGCGATGGGCATCGGCATCTATGGGCCAGCTATCGATGACTTTGGCAACAGCGTCGCCGGAGTCGCCTTACTAAAACATCTTTCTCACATGTGGGATTTAAGCATTTTTTAGTTTACTAAACGAAAAAAGGTGGAATGACGTATGACCATTTTGACAGAGCCACAGCGGACGCAAGTAGATGAAACGAAAGAGATCACCGAATTAAGCTTATTACAGTCAACCCAATCCGTCATCAAAGAAGCGCTTGATCTCCTCGGTTATTCTGAGGCAACATATGAGCTTTTAAAAGAGCCGATTCGAATGCTAACGGTCCGCATTCCTGTACGGATGGATGATGGAAACGTCAATATATTCACCGGCTACCGAGCCCAACACAATGATGCAGTAGGTCCGACAAAAGGCGGTGTTCGCTTCCATCCCGACGTGAATGAAAATGAAGTAAAAGCCCTCTCCCTATGGATGAGTTTAAAATGCGGGATCGCTGACCTTCCATATGGCGGCGGGAAAGGCGGGATTATTTGTGATCCGCGTACGATGTCGCTCGGTGAATTGGAACGATTAAGCCGTGGCTATGTACGGGCGATTAGTCAAATCGTCGGGCCTACGAAAGACATTCCGGCACCTGACGTTTTCACGAACTCACAGGTGATGGCGTGGATGATGGACGAATATAGCCGCATTCGGGAATTTGATTCCCCTGGCTTTATTACGGGAAAACCGATTGTCCTCGGTGGCTCCCTCGGACGGGAAAGCGCAACAGCAAAAGGAGTCATCATTTGCATTGAAGAAGCGGCGAAGAGAAACCAGCTTGACCTCAAAGGGGCCCGTGTCATCATTCAAGGGTTTGGGAATGCTGGCAGCTTCCTAGCCAAATTTCTTCACGACGCTGGTGCTCTCATTGTCGGGATTTCCGATGCGTACGGCGCACTTTATGATCAGGCTGGCCTTGATATCGAATACTTGTTAGATAAACGTGATAGTTTTGGAACGGTCACCAACTTATTTAAGAAGACGATTAGCAATCAAGAGCTTTTGATTTCCGATTGTGACATTCTTGTCCCCGCTGCGATTTCAAATCAAATTACAAAGGAAAACGCTCATGACATTAAAGCAAAAGTAGTCGTTGAGGCTGCGAACGGACCAACGACGCTAGAAGCGACTCGGATTTTAACCGAGCGGGGCATTTTTTTAGTCCCCGATGTGTTGGCTAGTTCAGGAGGGGTTACGGTCTCTTACTTTGAATGGGTACAAAACAATCAAGGTTACTACTGGAGTGAAGAAGAAATCGATCAAAAGTTCCGCAACATGATCGTAGATTCATTTGAGAAGATATGCACCTTCTCAAAACAGCACCAAGTCGACATGCGTCTCGCCGCCTATACGGTCGGCGTTAAGCGAATGGCTGAGGCTTCTCACTTTAGAGGCTGGGTATAAGAAAGGGTGTGTGAGGCTCCTACCGTTTTGGGGAGGGGCCTCATTTCATTAGTAAGCATAGCAAAATTCAGCCCTTTCAATCAACAATCCACTTACTCTGGAGGTCCATGTTCCTTCCTTTTTCCAGTTCACGTTTAATCTATCGTTTGTCGTTCACTAACCTGTGGCGAAACATTCATCAGTTGGCTGCGCCCTGTTTTTTCACTCTTTTTTTGGGGATAGTATAAAAAGGAATCTGTTTTTACTTTCTGTTAAGGAGATGAGGCAAAACTATGCCGTTTGCGAAAGAAAAAGGGCAACCAGCGATTTACTATGAAACGATCGGAAAAGGGACACCGATTATTTTTATTCCTCCTCCAGGTGTAGGGCATCTTACCTTCCGTTATCAAGTCCCATTAATGGATCAATGTAAGCTGATTACGTTTGACGTGAGAGGCGATTGCCAAAGTGAACGGAGCACTGAGCCGATGACAATGACACAGCTTGCCTACGATGTGAAACGGGTACTCGATGCAAATTGCGTAAGAAAAGCGATTGTTTGTGGGTACTCGAACGGAGCTGCGATCGCGCAGGAATTTGCCCTCACCTATCCGGAACGAACAGCCGGTGTTATTTTGATTGGCGGCTATTTTGCCGTGAAAAACTTTTTGCTCGAGAAAGAATACAAACTAGGCATATGGGCGGCACGCAACGAACTGATGCCCCTTCTAGCCTCAGGCCTCGCAAAAAATCATTTTACCGACAAACAAGCGGCAAATGAACTTTATGCCGAGATCATGAAGACAGATCCACAAATGCTCGCCGATCAATATACTACTGGATTGCATTATAGTAGTGAAGACCGCCTTCATCAATTACGCGTTCCATTGTTGTTAATTTACGGGGCAAACGATCACTATCTCCAGCCTTACCAAACGCGTTTCCGTGAGCTCGTCCACGACGTAGAGATCGTCTACATTCAAGGCGTAAAACATCAAGTTCCTTCAAAGGCTCCTCATGAATGCAATGCCGTCCTCCGTGAGTGGATGCGACGGAAGCAATTTATTCCCTCTTAACGAGAGAAGGTGTTATAAGATCGTTGTAAATACTAACGTCTTCCCCTTTTTCTACAGGATATTTATTGTTACTTTTCGTAGATATCTTACAGGATAAGCCACATTCTCTAGGCATACGCATATGCTAAATCGGACCAATCTCTTGAAGGGAATGAGCAGCATGAATAATCTGTATCCTTATGGCGCGCCCGATTCTAATCTGTACGCTAGAAAGCAAGAAGAATACGATCAACAGATTGCAGAAGCCATCTTAGCTGGAATTAAACGAGAAGCTACTGCCATCGAGCTTTATCGGAGATTAGCGGATGAAGCACCAAGTGAACAGCATCAGCATGACATCCGCCAAGCGCTAGAAAACAAACAAGCTTCTTTGACTCAATTTACGAATGCTTATAGGATCCTCACAGGTCAACAGCCTCAAATGGAGGTCGATGACGTTTCTTTTTATCGTTTCCACGAAGGGTTGCAAAAAGCGTATGAAATAGAAGTGGAGGGGTATGAGGAATATGAAAGAAGCAGTGCCCTTACCGAGAACCCACACGTACAGCATGCCTTTTGGACCGCTTTAAATACGGAACACGAAAACACCACTCGGCTTTATCGCTCGCTACATGAAGAAGCTGATCACCGTGTAACGGACCATGGACCGAGACCGTTTGTCGTGAACATTGAGGATGAGACGAAGCGAAACCAAGCCTTCCGCCGTGCGTTATGGACTGGGGACCATTTGCAAGTCACCTTGATGAGTATTCAAGTGGGTGAAGATATCGGCCTTGAAATCCACCCGCATCTTGATCAATTTTTACGTGTAGAAGAAGGTCGTGGCCTCGTGCAAATGGGTCACCGCCAAGACAATTTGCATTTTCAAGAGGAAGTCTTTGACGACTATGCGATCCTCATCCCTGCCGGAACGTGGCACAACGTAAGAAACACTGGCAATCGGCCACTTAAACTTTACTCCATCTATGCTCCCCCTGAGCACCCACACGGTACCGTGCATGAAACGAAGGCGATCGCGATGGCAGCTGAAGAACACCATCATTTGTAAAAGACTTTCCAACAACCTAGGCACACTTTTCACAATGCAAAGTGTGCCTTTTTTGATTCTTCCTAAACAAACCTATTGATGATGATTGGAAAGGCCATTTTAAGAGGTGGGGGACCGTGTAGAGCAAGAAGCAGCAAATAGCCAAGATATGTGGCAGCAGTTAGTTAATGGGTGCCGTGCATTTCTTACAGCGGCAGTAGAGTCTCAAAATCATCGTATTTTATTAATTGATGGTCCTGCTGTCCTAGGTTGGGATACGTTTCGAATGATGGATCAGAAATATTCAATGAACTCCTTGAGAGAACAGTTACAACTTATGCAAGAGCATGGACAATTACTCCCTGTCTCAATCGATGCGTTGACCCATTGTCTTTCAGGGGCTATGAATGAAGCAGCCCTCTGGCTGGCAGAAAATCCACAAAAGCCCGTAACTGAACTCATGACAACCTTGGAAATTTTGCTTGAAGGATTTAGACAGCATCCGACGAATATGTAAAGCTGCTTCACATTAAAAATTATAAGTGTGCACACTTTAGAGAGGGGCTTAAACGTTGACTATTCATGAGTTAAGAGATGATGCATCGATTAAAGCAAAAAATGGCCTCGGCTTTATCCTTTCAGGTACAGTCGTTTGGTTCTTGATCACGTTCATTTTTCTTCTACCATTCACACTTCAAACGAAGAACATCTTCATGCTAGCGATGACAGGGCTGTTGTTCCCGTTAGCTGTTGGCATCTCATCCATCATGAAAGCTGATTGGAAATTAGAAAAGAACCCTTTAAACAAGCTAGGCTTGACCTTAAACGTTGCCCAATTTATCTATTTTCCTATCGTTTTCTGGGCTTTTATCGAAAGCCCAAAAGAAATGATCATTTTCTTCGCTGTAATAACAGGAGCCCATTTTTTCCCTTATGGTTGGTTTTATCGAGCGAGAGCCTACTCTGCTATGGCCCCTGTTATCTCCATCGTGATCGTAATTATTGGCTGGACCGTTGACCTGACGAAACTATGGCTCATCCCACTGATAATGACGTTGCTTTTACTCCTTTTAAGTGTTTGGTTATTCGCAGATTACAAGAAAAAATCGTCAACCACTACCTTTGGGACAAGTCAAGGAATGTAAATAAACCAAAAAAGGGCTGTCCCATAAGTCAAAATGATTGACTTATGGGCAGCCCCTTTCCGCTAAGAAATTAAGTTGGTTCCCCGATGACGTATGCTCAGACTTTGCTGTCCCAAGATTCAACATCTTCCCTTCTAATACTGTACTCGTACAGCCAAATAATACGAGTAGCACCGGGAGTAAAAAAGACATTCGTTGTTTTCATCGTCATTACCAACTTTTTTGGTGCATCATTTAGTAAATGATGATTACCGCATAGTTACACAACAAGTTCAGCTTTGACAACCCCCCCTACCATTTGCACGGTTACACTCGATTGATATCAAACACGAATTCTTGATCTTGATCTGCTTTCAGCACATATTCATCGTGAACGGGTGCCCCCCAGCTATCATCTCCTCCAACACCCATTTGTTTACCTGCCACATTCACAACCGTATAATGAACGTTTGGCAGCTCATATGGATGGCTTGCCTGTTCAAGCTCAAATGCGGTGTAAGGGGAGATTTGGCATTCAATTGGCTCCTCCACCGAACGGACCTCGATCCCTTGCCCGTTTGCATCGAGGATTTTCACGGAGCGGACCCCTGTTCGGTTTCCAGATTCTTGCGGGGTCACGTATTGTGAGAGATTGTTTTCCACTTTGTTTTTGAATGTGCAAAGCCTTGCCCCTGTTGCGCGATCTGCATAATTTTCTTCCGGACCTAACGAGTACCATTGTAATTGCTCATAATCGGCTGGTAGTTTAAAGGATAAGGCAAAGATCGGTAGCTGTGGTAAGGTTTCGTCTCCTTTGCTGGCTTCATACGCGGAGCGAATCCGGAGGCTGCCGTCTGGAAACACCGTATAACCGACCTTTACTTCGATTCGATCACTTATGGAAAAATGATAGGTGAAAAGAACCGATACATATTCATCTTTCCCTTCGACCTCCACGTTCACGCATTTTCTCGCTAAACTTGCCGCATACCAAATGCCCGAATGATAAAGCTGGGAACATCCTTTATCGTTGTCCGTCGTTGTTCGCCAGAAAAGTGGCATCGGTGGCTGCTCAATCATTTCTTTGCCCGCATAGTGAAGCGACACGAGACTCCCAACCGCTTTGGAAAAGAGGACGGAAAAGTCTTCCCCATGGATGCCGATGTTTACATCACCATGCACAACCTTAAGTGCTCCTCTTGCGTTCCTTTCTTTTTCGATCGCTCCCATCCGGTATACATGCTGACCAAACGCAACCTCATGTCCTTTCTCAGCCCACAGTTGGTCCTGCTTTAAAGTAAGCATTGTGTGGATGCAATACTCTCCAGGTTCATTCATCCCCTGTTCAGGCCAAGCAAACGAAAAGTACATTTCTTCCTGCGGGGCTACAGATACATCTTGCTTTTTCCGATAGAGCTCTGTCCCTTCCCTATATAATGCATACTCTAATTGATAAGCTGATGTATCGGTGAACAGATTTTCATTTTTCACGAGCACTCCCTCGCGATCTGGCATTAGCTTGATGTTTTGATATAAAAACTTCACTTCTTGCATTTTTGGTGACGGCTTCCGGTCAGCATATACAATGCCGTTTGCACAAAAGTGATAGTCTGTTGGCCTATCGCCAAAATCTCCGCCGTATGCAAAGTAGTCCTTCCCGAAGCGATCTTTCTTCAAAAGCGCTTGGTCAATATAATCCCAAATGAAGCCTCCTTGATACATCGGGTATTTCTGTTCCAACTCTGTATACTTGTGCATGCCACCTAAAGAGTTCCCCATCGCATGCATATATTCACAGCTAATGTACGGCTTTTTCGGATCGTTCGTTAAATAGTCCTCAATGTCTTTTGGTTTTGCATACATTCGGCTTTCCATATCGCTCGTGTCGTCATAAGCTCTCGCATGAAAGACACCTTCATAATGTACGAGACGGCTTGGATCGACCGATTTAAAATAGCGACTCACATTCAGAATAACCTCGCCTGCATACGATTCATTTCCGCACGACCAGATAAGGATCGATGGGTGATTTTTATCTCTTTCAAACATGGAGACGGCTCGGTCCATCACGATCGGTTCCCACTCTGGATGATTCCCAGGAATGTTCCAGGATGGCTCTATCTTCCCTAACTTTTGCCACGAGCCGTGGGTTTCTAAATTCATCTCATCAATAACGTAGAGACCATACTCGTCGCACAATTGATACCACTCACTATTGTTCGGATAATGAGAAGTACGAACGGCGTTAATGTTATGCTTTTTCATCGTCTTTATGTCTTCAAGCATGTCTTCTTTTGTCACGACACGCCCTGTTCGCCCATTAAACTCATGGCGGTTCACGCCTTTAAAGACAATCCGCTTGCCATTCAAAGTCATGATGTTATTTACGAGTTCAAATCTTCTAAATCCAACCTTTTGTGGGACGACCTCTATTAATGTCCCCTTTTCATTAAATAGTTTCAAAAACAGCTTGTATAAATAAGGATCCTCCGCACTCCATGATGCTGGCGAATCTACGCTCATGGACACAGTCGCTTGATCATGATTCGTTTTTATATCCGTCGTTGCAATGACCGCTCCTTCAGCATCGTATAATTCAGCAACGATCATCACCTCTTTCTCTTGGGATCGTTTTAGTTCAAGTGTTGTTTCAAGGATACCTGTTTGCAACGAACGGTCTAGCTCGGCGCGAACGTGCATGTCATATACGTGGATGTTCGGAATCGTGTATAAGTAGACGTCGCGAAAAATACCAGAAAATCTCCAGAAATCTTGATCCTCTAACCAGCTACCAGTCGAACGTTGATACACTTCAACACATAGTTTGTTTTCCCCCTCCACAGCATACGGGGTCAGGTCAAATTCTGCCGGCGTAAAACTATCCTCACTATAGCCAACAAACTCCCCATTGAGCCAAACGTAAAACGCTGTTTCCACCCCTTGAAAGGAGATAAAGAGAGGGTGGTTCGACATGTTATTCGGAATATCAAAATACTTGACATAGCTGCCAACTGGATTATCATCTTCCGGAATTTCCGGCGGGCGAAGGTGGTGGTGACCGTCCCATGGATACATCGTGTTCACATATTGGGGCTTCCCGTATCCTTGTAGCTGAATATGCCCAGGTACGAGAATATCGTCCCAACATTTACAATCAAAACCGAGCTGGTAAAACTCCTTTGGCCGAGTATTCGGATTGATCGCATAATGGAACTTCCAATGGCCATTTAACGAATGGCGCATGGACATTGGCGGTTCTTTTTTCGCTTCTTCCACCGTTTCATAATATACATGATCAGAATGGGCCGGAAGCCGATTGACGGCAAATACATTCACATCGCGAAGCCAGCTTACGTTTGAGTGCGTTTTCAAAAGAGATCACTTCCTTCATCATTTACTAGTTCTATATATTTTCTATTACTATCAATTATCCTTTCACCGAGCCCATCATTCCGGCAACAAAATGTTTTTGCATGAGGAAAAAGACGAGCGCTGTCGGTAAAGTGGCGATGACAATAGCCGTCATGATCACCCCATAATCTGGCGCGTAACCCGCTCCTAAGTTCGATATCAACAAAGGGATCGTCTTTTTATCGGGTGACTGCAAAATGACTAGTGGCCATAAAAAATTATTCCAGCTCGTCATAAACGCAATGATCGCAGCAGCTGCATATGTCGTTTTCATGGACGGAACATAAATTCGCAAGAAAATGCCAAGTTCACTTAGGCCATCGATTCGTCCCGCCTCAATGAGCTCCTTCTGAAACATTTTTGTGTTTTGCCGAAAAAAGAAAATGAAAAAGGCTGTCGTAATAGTTGGTAAAATTACGGCCGCGAGCGTATCGATCCCGATCATAGGAAGCGTATTCGTCACACTGCCAAAGAGACGGTACAGCGGAATCATAATCGATGCAAACGGGATCATCATTGATAACAATAAAATGGTAAACACCCGATCTTTTCCCGGACTACGATAGATTTCAAATCCATACCCAGCAATGGAGGAAATCAGCAAGGTTAAAAATGTTGTAACCAAAGCGATGATGGTTGAATTAAGTAACGCTGATACGATATCAACGGTTTCAAACAACGTGCGGATGTTTTCAAACAAGTGGCTACCAGGTAAAAGTCGTCCTCTTGTAACATCAATCGATTTGTTGGTCATGCTAACGACCATCCATAGGAATGGGAAAATACATATGAACGAAGATACACTTAAAAATAAATAGATAAACGCTCGCTTCATTTTTTCTCACCTGCCACTTTAAATTGAACAATCGACAAGACAATAACTAGCATGACAATCACATAGGAGACTGTAGAGGCATAGCCGAAATCTGGGGTATATTCAAACGATAGGTTATAAATATACTGTGAAATTGATAGAGTAGCATTTCCCGGACCCCCATTCGTAATGTTCACGACCTCATCAAAAATTTGCAACGTTCCAATCGTCGATGTGATAGATGTAAACAAAATGATCGGCTTCAACATAGGAATCGTAATTTTCGTGAATTGCTGAAAGGGTGTAGCTCCATCGATTTTCGCTGCTTCATAAATAGATTGGTCTACATTTTGCAGAGAGGATAAATAGAAAATCATATTGTACCCTGTCCATCTCCATGTTATCGCAACAATGATCGTCACTTTCGCCCAAAAAGGGTCAGATAACCATTGAATCGGCGCTGAGATAAGCGAAACATTAAGCAAAAATTGATTGACAAGTCCGTCCATGCCAAATAAATATTTGAATATGACGGAGTATGCGACGAGAGACGTCACACACGGAAGGAAAATGGCGATTCTAAAAAAACTCCGAAACTTTAGTGTCGCATCATTCAGTAGAACCGAAAAGATCAGCGCCAAAACGATCATTAGCGGAACTTGAATGAGTAAATAGAGCAACGTATTTTTTAACGCCGTCAAAAACGTAGGGTCATTGAATAAACGTATATAATTAGCCAATCCTACATATTCGAGATTGGCCCCCATTCCTGATTGAAACGATAATAGCAGCGCCTGAAGCATTGGGTAAAAATAAAAGATCGTAATCGCAGCTACTGCTAGACTGATAAAGAGCCAGCCCGTGTTTTGTCTGTTCATGCCTCTCCCCATTGTTTCACTCCTCCCAATTTGAATCGTGACGTTCCACTTCTTTAAGTGCAAAAATAAGCCAGAGTCGCGCCAGCAAAGGAATGACAAAACGTAATGGCGACGACTCATGGCTTCTATAGGCGTTCCTATTTCAGTTGGGCTTCCGCTTGCGATTGGGCTTGATTTAATACGTCTTCAAGCTCTTTACCGTTTAAATAATCTTGCATGGCAGCAACTAAAATGTCTTCTATTGAGTATGTGTGCATTCCATAATTGACGCCCTTAATGTCGTCCGTCCATTTTGAAAACGCTTGGATGATGTTTTGACCACCGAAGTATTCATCCTCACTTGAAAAATCGTCTTCTACTAGTGCCGGGAGATACGTACCGATTGCACCGATCTCTTTTACGAGTTGCTTATAAAAATCGGTATTCGCACCAAACGTATCGGCAAGAAATGCAGCTGCCTGTTCCTTGCCGTCCACATTTAAGACATACCACGAGCTTCCACCTAGGTTTGAGGCGTTGACAGCCCCCTCCATGTCTAATCGCGGAATCGGGACAACCGCCCAGTCCCCAGCCTGAGACTCTTCCGCTTTAACGCTCGCCGTGATCCAGTTCCCGGTCGGAACGGTCGCGACCTCTCCGTTATTAAAGGCGGCCACAAACTGACTCCAATCGGAATTGATTTTCACAATGTTTTCTTCCATCATCTGTTTATAGAGTTCAAATGCTTTGGCTAGCCCTTCATTGTTGGCGATATCAGGCGTAGTACCATCCTCTTCCACATACCAAGATCCAACCGTTTGAATCATGACACGAACGATCCCTAGATCATTTGGATCAAGAGTAATCATGTCAACTCCTGTTTTTTCTTTCACTGCTTTTCCGATTTCCACATACTCTTCCCATGTAATGTTCGTCACATCGTCTACTGTGTAGCCGGCTTCTTCTAAATAATCGGTTCGAACGTAAAGGCCTGTGACACCCGAATCAAACGGCACGCCGTATTGTTTCCCGTCAAGACTCGTGGTTGCCACTTTGTAGCTTGCAAACTCATCAGGATTGATATAATCATCTAACGGATAAAAAGCGTCCGGATAGGCTTGTAAAAAGCTTTGTGCCCTATAATCTTCAATTAAAACAATGTTCGGCATCCCTTTCATTGTTCCGGAACTAAGGCCCGTGTTTAATTTTTGAATGATGTCATCTTGGGCATTTTCAATCGTTTCCAGCTCAGTCTCTCCGGCAAAATAGTCCTCCGCCATATCCAATGCGGCAATGTTGAACCTAGGGTCCCACGCCCACGCGGTGATTTTATCTACCTCTGTTATCTCCCCTTCGCCCCTTGACTCGGTACCTGAACAGGCAGACATCGTGAGAAGGGTACCTAGCAACAAGATGAGCCACTTCCATGTTTTCATTTAAATCCCCCTTTTTCTTGAAAGCGCTTACTAACTTGATTTAAATGATACCTCACGACCATAACAGACCGATAGAAACATTTTTAGATCGTGGTTTCACTATTTTTAGAACATGATCAGCAGCATTTGTACGATCTTTAGAAAATTGTACTTTTCTTAGATAACTCATTTGTAAGAAGGGGTAAAATGACATGGACGACGGTACCATTCCCAATGTTACTAGTCATCTCAACACCGTAATCTTTTCCGTAAAGCAATTGAATCCGCTCATGGACGTTACGCACTCCGATCCCGTGAAACAACTGGCGCTTTCCATGATAGCGACTTGACAAGCTCACCTTCTCCAAATCCATCCCATCCCCATTATCAACAATTTCAAACAGAAGCTTTTCGTCCTTCACAGCCGCCATCACCTGAATAAAGCCTTCTTTCTTTTTATTAAACGCATGGAAAAATGCATTTTCGATAAATGGTTGGAGGACAAGCTTTGGCATCTGATAAGGCAAGCATTCTGGCGATACGAAATAATGGACTTTAATACGCTCCCCGTATCTTGCTTGATTGATCAAGACGTATTTTTTAATGATCGTTAGCTCCTGTTCAACGGTGATCGTTTCATTAATATGGCCTAGCGCATTTTGCAGTAGCGTAATTAACGCAAGGATCGTTTCTGCTGCTTTTTCTTTATCCCCTTGCTGAACCATAAACTTTACAGACGTTAACGTATTGTATAAAAAGTGAGGATTGATCTGATGCTGTAATGCTTTGAGCTCCGCTTTTCTTTGCTTTTGTTCCGTTTCAACGACAAGGTCCACATATTCTTGTAGTTCACGGAGCATGTCGTTAAAGGCGTTTGCGATTTGTTCTGTTTCATAACCACCGGAAGCTACTAACGGGCGTTTAAAATGATACTTGGCCATATTTGAAATTTGCTCAACGACGTTCGTTAACGATTTGGTCATTCTTCTTAAAAGAATAAAAATGATAAAGACCGACAAGACGATGATTCCGATAATAATGAAATAGATTTCCTTTTTACTTAGCAAATTTTCAGAGATCATTCTTTTATCGACTAAATTGATAAGGTACATATTAAACGTCGGAAGGTATTCCGATAGAATCATATAATCTTTATCAAATACATGGACATCCGTGTACTCTAGTCCCAGCTCACTCATCTCACGCGACACGTGTAATAACGCTTGATCTGTCACGCCGATCATCGTTTGGTCATTACTTGAAATAATCTGTCCTTCATCATTTACGATTAAAATTTTATTTCCTTCTGTCGTGTACCCTTCGTAAAACTCTCGCAATTGCCTCTCACGTATCGAAATGTAAACAATTCCGTACCGATTTTCTGTCGACCGTTCCAACAACACTTTGGCGGCAACAATCATCGGTTCCCCGTTCTCACTTGTAGATTGGATCAGCAGCTGGTTGGGGGATTGCAACGCTTCCGTTGTCACAGCATGATGTTGTAGTTCTTCCCAAGTAACCGGCCAATTAGAGTAATTCATATTAAACAGCCTGCTGTTTTTTCCAATGACAATCATATTGGCCCCATAAGAGGCTACCTCCGTATAAACTGACTCCATTTGCTTCGTCATTTCATAGTATAATTTAGCCGTCTCAATAGAGTTTAATTGCTCCTCCATTAACACTCGTTTGATCGTTCCGTTCGTCTGCATACTGTTGACCGTGTTCACTACAGCATAGCTGTAAGCCTCCAGCCTTGACTTCATTTGATTTAATACTTTTGTATTCGTAATCGTAAACGTATCCATAAACAGATTTTGCGATACTTGAATCGTGCTATACGAAATGACGATCGACACCGAGATAATGCTAACGACCATAACGAGAAACACTTTAAAAAACAAATCATTCGTTTGAATGATTCTATAAAATTTTCTAATGAGGGGTCTCATGATGTTCAGCATTCTCCCTTCGGTAGCGACTTGGAGGCATTCCAGTTCGCTTTTTAAACACCTTGCAAAAATAGCTATGATCCGAGTAACCGACCAACGCATAGATTTCTGATATTGGAATCGTGCTCGATTTCAGCCACTCTTGCGCCTTTCGAATTCTGACTTTATTTAAATATTCACTAAAACCCTCATCGTGATGTTGACGAAAATAAGCCGAGAGATAAGAAGGATTAAAATGAAAATAGTTGGCCAATTGTGATAGACTCAAAGGCTCCGAATGATGTTCTTCGATGTACGCTAACATTTTTTGAATATTGGAAGAACCTTCATTTGAGTAGACTGAAATAATCTGTTTCGTTACCTCTAAAAACTGATAAAAGCAATCGGTTGCTTCCCGCACATTTTTGGCAGCATTAATCGTCGCAAAATAGTGATATTTTTCTCGTTCTAGTTCTTTCACGTCATATTTTAAATTGCCCATGAGCACGATCATGTTAAAGATAATATTTCCTAGAAACGCTTTACATTCAGTGCTCGATTGGGTGTACCTCGTCGACATATACTCAACATAGTCTAGTAAATATTGAAAGCCTATCACAAACTTTCGCCCTTTACACAACTCAATAAAATGATTTAAATCAAACGTTTTGACCCCCTCGTTCGTCTTGGGCAACTCATCGTAAATAAGTAGTGGGGTGTCCGGCAAATAAAACGAATACTGTTTCAACAACGGTATATCACGCTCATACACTTCTTTCGCTCCGTAAATGGATGAAAAAGGAGAACTTACTAATAAGGCATGGCCATCTCGTCCTTTTAGGAAATCGTCCAGAGCTTGCTTCATGGAAGATGACACGTCTCCTTCTAATGGAAGCAAAAGAACAGCATCACCTTCTTTTTCTATACTACAAACAACATCAATTCCTGTAATTGTTTGCTCTCGTTCATCCAAACGTTGTTTCCTCCTGTGAACGTCTTGTTCTTCTATAGGGGTTATGACAGCTAAACGATATGGACCTTTAGGGAAGCGTCCCTCTCCCGTATCATCTTGACTTAATGGTGCATGTCCATTGAGTATTTTCTCGAATTGGTCCGAAATGGAAGAGGCTGCCCTACTAGGAGAATCTACTTTCACAAGTGCCGGGATCTTCCCTCTAACCTCACTCAACGTTTTTAATAGATCTTTCTCATTTAGTCGGGGCTTTAAAATATAATCTGCCACACCGCTATGAAAGGTGGACCGCACATACTCGAATTCTTCAAAGCTACTTAATACAATGATCTCAACTTCCGGAAAATCACGTTTAACCCTTTTGACCAAACCGATCCCGTCCATGACAGGCATGACAATATCGGTCATGACGATATGCGGCTCGTTCTTAGAAATGAGTTCAAGTGCTTCCTTTCCATTAGCCGCTTCGCCAACGATTTGAAACCCTTCTTTCTCCCAATCGAAAAAATTAATGATTCCCTGTCGAATGAGTTTTTCGTCATCTACTATTAATACGTTGCACAATTCTTTCATCCCATTTCCCCCTTTTTACAAATAAGAACAACTAGGTTACAGTCACTATATTTTAGCTGTATCCCCATAACATTATGTTTTCAGAAATGTAGGACGATTTTTATCTTTATCTTATCACATGCCTTTTTTGGATAACTGCTTTTGCAAAGGTACTTCTAGTCATAAAATCAAAAAATACTAACGATTTTACCCGTTAGTATTTTTCGCCTGATCTTATGTTATTTCTCTGGTACCTCTTGATAATCAATCCAAACGCCTCCTTGATCCGCTGAACGCACACAATGTTCGACCCAGCGAACGCCTTCGAGACCAGCATGAATATCAGGATAAACAAGCTGATTTAACGTCTTTCACTGCCTCGAGCAGTAAATCAACAATATGCACGGCCCGTACGTGATCCGCTATTCCTTCCCGCTCTATGCCTAGCTTCATTTGTAGTAAACAGCCTGGATTCGCAGTTACAATCGTCGTGGCTCCTGTTCCCTTCACTTCTTTCATTTTGGAATCAAGTATGTTCATCGACATTTCCGACTCAACAATGTTATAAATCCCGGCAGAACCACAGCAGCTATCTGCATTGTTCATTTCACGGTATTCGGTATTCTTAATCGCTTGAAGTAGCGTTCGAGGTTCAGAAGATGTGTTCATCACATTTCGCAAATGGCAGGAATCTTGATAAGAAATTACTTGATACGGTAAAGTGAGCTCATATTTTTGATGAAATGCTAATTCGACCAAAACGCTTGAAATGTCTTTTAGCTTATCAGACAATCGACGGGCTCGGCCGACCCACTCAGGCTCATCTTGCAAAAGGTGACCATAATCCATTAAGAAAGCGCCACAGCCTCCCGCATTCGTAATAATATAATCAGCGTCTAGTTCCTCAAAAGCAAGGATGTTGCGCTTAGCCAGCTCCTTTGCTCCACCCTTTTCCCCGCTATGACCATGGAGAGCACCACAACAAGCTTGTTCTGGGGGAATGACAATGTCACAGCCTGCTAACTGCAATAATTTCATCGATGCGTCATTCGTTTTCATAAACATGGTATCCATTAAACAACCTGAAAAAAACGCTACCCGCTTTTTGGCTGTTTCGTTCGCCGCAAGAAAAGTAGGCCGTTTTTTCATTTCTCGCAGCCGCGGAACAGGTGGCAACACCTTTTCCATTGTGGAAAGAGTATTTGGCAATACCTTCAGCATGCCACTTTTGCGCGCGATCTTTTGTAGACCAGATCGTTGATACAGACCTAACATCCCGGTTAAGAGCTGCATTCGATGTTGGTGAGGAAATAGCCCACTAAATACAGCCTTGCGAACGGTTCGCACAGGGAGGGACTGTGTTTTGTTTTGTTGAATAATATCGCGGGCTTCCTCAAGCAAATGGCCGTAATTGACACCAGATGGACAAACAGGCTCACAAGCCCGACAGCCAAGACACAAATTCAGTGAACGCTCTACGTCCTCATCTGGTTCAATGACACCATCGACGACGGCTTTCATGACCGCAAGTCTTCCTCTTGGCGAGTGTGATTCCTTAAAGCCTGATTCGATATACGTTGGACAGCTTGGGAGACAAAACCCACAGCGCATACAATTTAATAATTCATCCTGACTCATCCGTTCTTGAAATTGCCGCTGAATGGTTTCTCTTTCTCGTACAGTCTTCACCGTGGAACCACCACCCGTTTTCTACAATCCTTCGCAAACACTTTTCCAGGATTCATAATGTGATTTGGGTCCAGCGCTTCTTTAATAGCCTTCATCGCTGCCATTCCAGCCTCACCAAGCTTTAGTTCGAGATAAGGCGCCTTCATCACCCCTACCCCATGTTCGCCAGTAATGGTTCCGCCAAGCGCAATCGCCTTTTCGAAAATTTCCGCGAACGCTTTTTCTACTCGCTCTATTTCTTCATGATTGCGAATATCAGTTAAACAAGTAGGATGGAGATTACCGTCCCCAGCATGACCGAACGTGCAAATTGTAAGCTCGTACTTTTCTGCAATTTCGTTAATCGCTTTTACCATGTTCGCAATCTCAGAACGCGGCACTGTCGCATCCTCTAAAATCGTTGTTGGCTTTAACCGAGCGAGAGCCGAAAGGGCGCTTCGTCTCGCGGTTCTCAAGGCCTCTGCCTCGTCCTCAGACTCAGCGATCTGAACTGAAATCGCTTGCCCTTGTTCACATAATGCATGCATTTTCTCCATCTCTCGTTTTACGACTTCACATGGGCCATCCTGCTCAATGAGAAGTACCGCTTGAACATCGGTCGGCAGCCCGATTTGAGCGTGTGCTTCCACCACTTTTAACGTCGGTTGATCTAAAAACTCAAGTGTCGTAGGAATCACTTTGCTTGCAATAATACTGGAGACTGTTTGTGCTGCCGCTTCAATATCTTGATAGAGCGCAAGCATGGTCTGCTTAGACTCTGGTTTTGGAATTAGCTTACACATTGCTTCTGTTACAATCCCTAGCGTTCCTTCCGATCCAACCATCAACCGTGTGAGATCATAACCTGCAACATCCTTCGCAAGCTTTCCTCCTGTGCGGATCACCTCGCCATTGGCTAAAACGACTTCTAAGGCAAGGACATAGTCTCCAGTTACTCCATATTTCAATCCACGTAAACCACCAGAATTTTCGTTGATATTTCCGCCCATGGTTGAAATTTTGAGAGAGCTTGGATCTGGTGGATAAAACAGACCTTTTTCCTCCACAGCTCGAATCATGTCTAACGTGATAACCCCAGGTTGAACCGTTACGGTTAAATTCTCTTCATCAATTTCTAAAATAGAGTTCATATGTTTAAAAAGAAGGACGATCCCTCCCTCCGTCGGGCAAGTGCCCGCACAAAGGTTTGTGCCTGATCCTCGAGGGACAATGGGGATGTTGTAATCGTTACAAATCTTTACGATTTCAGCCACTTCCTTCGTATTTCTTGGGGAAACGACCGCATCAGGCAACGCTTGAAACTGCGGGGTCGCATCGTAAGAATAGACGAGCCTCTCCACATGAGAATCTTCCACGTTTTCTAATCCGACGATCTTGATCAGTTTTTCCTTGACTTCATTTGCTAACAAATAAATCCTCCTCCTATCGCCTTAGTCGTAGGCTTACTCTCCATTATTAAGGAACAGGAGAAGATATACTATGGATACATCACCAAAAATAATCCGCTTCCACTTTAATTTTTTAGATTATCTTCTAAAAAGAATAAGCTTAGATACAGGGTCGTTAAGTCGTGAAAATCACGAGGGTTTAACCCCGTCTTGTCTTCCACTTTTTTCAGTCGATAGTGAAGCGTATTAATATGGATATGAAGGGTTTCGGCTGTCTCTTTGAACGATTGATTACGCGCAATAAATGTTTTTAACGTTTCAAGTAAATCCTCATCTTTCATGATCGGTTCAAGGGTTCGTTGGACGAAATCTACCCGAGTTTGTTTTTTGACATCTTGTAAACACATGTCTAGGCGAAGGTCTTCTTCAAAGACAATGGATTGAGTACGCACCGCCACCGCCAAGGCACGTTCAGCCTGCTCAAAAGAACGATACAGCTCTTGTGGACAAACGCTTTGACCCACTCCAAAAGAAAGGGAGTGTCTGTACTTATTTTGAATGTATTTTTGGATTTGTTGAATCGAATGGACCGCACGTTCTTTTCCCTCCGCTTTGTTCGCTAGCAGCATCACAAACCGATCATTTCCCCAACGGACGAGAAGGTCATCCTTTTGCCGAGTGAACGTTTGGCTAACATCTATCCACCACTCCCGTTGAATCCGTTCCCTATTGTGTTGACCATAATAGCCAATGATCACTTGCCTAGAAACCGTTAAATCAATATGTAACATCTTCGCTTGATTGATAAAGCTACGTGTCCATTCCTTTTGCTGCACCCAATCAAAAACGAAGGCTTCCAGCGTGCGCGCATGCCATTCTAGCTGCTCTGCATAATATTTCTCCTTAATGAGCAATTCGGTCATTTTCCTCAATAGCTCTCCGTAGGCAGAAACTTTCGAAGGGTCGCCCGTGATTCCGATTACGCCTACCACTTGATCCTGAAAGAAAATAGGGAGATTGATCCCTGCTTTCACACCAGTTAATTTGCTTTCATCATCTTGTGTAATAATCAATCGGCGTCGCTCGTTGTACGAAATGAGAGCTCCCTCGTGAAAGGAGCCCATTCGCTCTTTGTCCGTGCTTGCAATAATCGTTCCACTTGGATCAACCACGATCAAATCTTCATCAAGCAGCTTTCGCACCTCTGAAATAATCGTATGCGCTAATGAAGGTCGAATCATTATGGATACGCCCCCTTTCTCTTCCCATGCCGTTTTTCCTATTGTAACGTGAAAAGCAATTGTCCATCAGCCCTTCAATAAAATTTGAATGGTTCATGTCAAATGAAAGACATAAAATCTTGAACGCCTTGGGAAGTCTTGGCTTTCATCAACTTTAAGAAATCGTTGGGAGTCACGAAATCCTCTTTCGTGAGTCTATGAAAACCCAAAAAACGTGGAGAAAAAGATGAACAAAGAGGGATTATTTCTAACCTTAAAATTGCAGTTGTCGTAACACAAGGCCGTAACTTGAATTAGGGCAAAGCTTGCATTTGAAAAACGAGTTGAGCACATGCTTATTTCTGCGTCTCAAAAATCTGTAAAAACGTCTGTTCACGACCTGAGGCAATAGCTTAATTACTCTTTTATCTGCTTTATCTTTTCATTGCAAATATTGATTGCATATTCCGTTGAGTCGATAAGTTCTTTATTCCCTTTTTCCACTCTGATTCTTAATGCCTTTTTAACGTATTTTAAAGCCAATTGATATTCACTTTGGTCAAATAGGTTTTTTCCGTAATGCTGATATACGAAGTCCAAATAATTACTATGTTCGGTATCGCTTTCTGACTGTTCCTTAAGTTTCTTAAATAATTTATTGGATTTATGATAGTTGGTTTCCCATTGATATGTGTGTGCAAGGCGTAACTCATTGACAAACAGGCTCTTATGATTCCCTGATTGTATATTCATTTCAATTGCTAAACTAAGATATTTTTTACTATCTTCTATTTTGTTGACAATTCTTGAATATACACCAATGAGACCATATGTTTTAGCCAATTCTTCCTCATTATCTTGGGGGCTATGACTCTGTTTTTTTTTAAATTCAATGCCTTTAATCATATCAATTGTTGAAACTGGAACTTCCCTTAAATTATCATCAAAGTAAAAATCCAAATTGGATGGAATATTAGACAAATCCAAGCAATACCCCTCCTTTTTAATATCCAAATGATATTAATTAAAACCATTACGAAAACAGCCTTTTAAAACAAGGTCTTTTAATACCATTCCCAAAACTTTGATCCCTGAGCAATACAGAAATAATTAAACCATTCATCAAATTTTAAATTCCCAATATAATTGGGCTCTTCGAACGAGTCACCCGTTTCCATCCAGCACATATACCCTTGTCTATCTTTGTTAGGAGCTATTATCAATAAATCACCGTCAAACCCTGCGCCAATAGGAAACCAACCCTTTGGCCAATCATTATAATAACTATAGTGTAAGAGAATTTCATCTACACTAAAGAGTTCAAAACCATCACCACAATCTTCTAGATCTTCATACAATTGAGCTCCATTATGTACAAGTAAAAACTCCTTGTATTCATTTGGAAGATCACACGGTAATTTTTTTAGTTCTTTTTCTGTAGCTGGCTGGTTAAATTTAAATTTAACCCGAGTGGTTGTTCCATCATCAAGTAAAATAGTTAATGCAGATTCTTTTTTTAAGTAATTAAGAGTATTTTGGAGAAGCATTTTAACTCTCACCTTTCTACATTATTGATTAAAATGGACGACTATCAGAGGAATAGCTATACTAGTTTAGTTTAATGGAATTAAATTACGAAAAGGAGACCAACTCATGTTCGATATTAAAAACTACGCAACATTTGAAAAAATCAAACCAATAAATAAAGGCTGGTCGAGCGACAAAAAATATTATATTGAAACCGTGACGAACGAAAAGATGCTGCTTCGGATAGCCGATATTTCAGAGTATGACAAGAAGAAATGCGAATTTAAAACAATGAAACGGTTAGCCGAATGCGGTATACCGATGTCGTTTCCTATAGATTTTGGGATCTGCAACAACGGTCAGAACACGAGTGGAACAAGGCGTGTCTTAAATAAACTTTAGAAAGATTCACCAACCGGAATTGTGCTTTTATATTTTTATACCTCTATTGTTTGAGTCCGTAAAACGGATATACTCGAGGATTCGGTTGCGCGGCAGAAAAGCCATATCAATTTAGATATGACCGTAATATTATTTGCTTAATTAGGTGAAGTTTTCCTGTTAACATAAAACGAAATTAAAGCCACAACTATTAAAATAGGTACTGCATAAATTTGTCCAACTAACAATTTCCAAGCTACTGTGTTATATCCCTCTGATGCAGGAAGGATAATGGCAACGATGCATACAATCAAATATGCTAATAATGGTGGAACTACTTTTTTCATCTTCTTTCCCCCTCTCTTCTAAGAGTTTAATAGTGATTCCATTTATATTATACGACAACCGTTAAATATTTCCCTATTTTTCAATTGTTATTTAAAAGCAACAACCTTTACGAAAAGAGCTGAACATTGAACACGGCAAAAACAAAATTTAAACAAAAGAAGAACACCTTTCAATCAACGAAAGGTGTTCTCTATCAATGTTTTTGAATGACCCGTACTGGGCTCGAACCAGTGACCTCTACCCTGTCAAGGTAGCGCTCTCCCAACTGAGCTAACGGATCATGTATGCTGTTAATGAAGACAAGTATTATATTACCTAAAAAATTCGAAATGGTCAATGCTTTTTTATAAAGAAATTTCTCCTCTATTCTATTCCCCGCTATTTCACACGAAGAGTGACCGACTATCTAAAACATCGTCTAATCTATCGTCTATTTATACACTATTGTTTATTCACTAACCATAATCTTTTTACAATTTACACTTTTGTCTATTTTATTTTTTTGTTATAAACCTTTTTTCCGTTCATTCTCCGTTTTTAAAAGTTGGCATGGAAGTTGCATGTATATATGGGTGAAACGATTAAAAAGTTAATGGAGGGGATTTTTGATGTTGCAACCATATAAGCATGAGCCATTTACAGATTTTACGGTGGAAGCGAATCGAAAAGCGTTTGAAGAAGCACTTGGACTTGTAGAAAAAGAGTTAGGCAAAGAGTATCCATTAATTATCAATGGTGAGCGGGTTACAACAGAGGACAAGATCCAATCTTGGAACCCTGCTCGTAAAGATCAATTGGTTGGTTCTGTTTCTAAAGCGAATCAGGACCTTGCAGAGAAAGCTATTCAATCAGCAGATGAAGCGTTCCAAACTTGGCGCAACGTCAACCCTGAGGAGCGTGCGAACATTTTAGTGAAGGCTGCTGCGATCATCCGTCGCCGCAAGCATGAGTTTTCTGCATGGCTTGTACATGAAGCTGGGAAGCCGTGGAAGGAAGCGGATGCGGATACGGCGGAAGCGATCGACTTCCTTGAATATTATGCTCGGCAAATGATTGAGCTTAATAGGGGAAAAGAGATTCTTAGCCGTCCAGGCGAGCAAAACCGTTACTTCTATACACCAATGGGCGTGACAGTTACGATTTCTCCATGGAACTTCGCCCTTGCGATCATGGTCGGTTCGGCAGTAGCTCCGATTGTGACAGGAAACACAGTTGTCCTTAAGCCTGCCAGTACGACACCTGTCGTTGCTGCTAAATTTGTTGAAGTTCTTGAGGATGCAGGGTTACCAAAAGGCGTTATCAACTATGTACCAGGAAGCGGCGCTGAAGTCGGTGACTACCTTGTTGATCATCCGAAAACGAGTCTTATTACGTTTACGGGCTCAAAAGATGTCGGTGTTCGTTTATATGAGCGGGCAGCTGTTGTTCGACCAGGACAAAACCACTTGAAGCGCGTCATTGTAGAAATGGGTGGAAAGGATACCGTTGTCGTCGATCGCGATGCTGATCTTGATTTGGCTGCAGAATCCATCCTCGTCTCCGCCTTCGGGTTCTCGGGACAAAAATGTTCTGCTGGGTCACGGGCTGTTATCCACAAGGATGTCTACGATGAAGTGTTAGAAAAAACGGTCGCCCTTGCGAAAAACTTAACGGTTGGCGATCCTACGAACCGCGACAACTACATGGGACCAGTAATTGATGAAAAAGCGTTTGAAAAAATTATGTCATACATTGAAATTGGTAAAAAAGAAGGCCGTCTCATGACGGGCGGAGAAGGAGACAGCTCTACAGGCTTCTTCATCCAACCGACGATTATTGCTGACCTTGATCCAGAAGCGGTGATCATGCAAGAAGAAATATTTGGACCGGTGGTTGCTTTCAGCAAAGCGAACGATTTTGATCATGCACTCGAAATTGCCAACAACACAGAGTATGGCTTAACAGGAGCGGTGATTACGAGAAATCGCGCCCACATCGAGCAAGCAAAGCGAGAGTTCCATGTCGGAAACTTGTATTTCAACCGTAATTGCACAGGAGCAATCGTTGGCTATCATCCATTTGGCGGCTTTAAAATGTCTGGTACCGATTCAAAAGCAGGTGGTCCTGACTATTTAGCGCTTCATATGCAAGCGAAGACAGTATCAGAAATGTATTAATCACAGCAAGGTATGGGCTCAGGCTCATACCTTTTTCGTTTAAAAATGCAAAAACAGGACGCCTCGTAGCGCCCTGCTAATGGTCAAGATTTTCGGGAACCCCCTTAAGTTCGATGTTTGGATTTTTGTCCAGCAACAATTGAAGAAACACATCTTCCTTTTCAGGTGAGATGACGATGATGTCATAGCCTACCCCATATAGAATCGTCAACCGATCGAGTGACAAGCTTGGCCCTGAAAGCAAGTTTTTCCGCTTTTCAATGCTCCGAATGTCTTGAATTGGGATGCTCCATCGAAATGGACCACTGATCGCGAATAGTCTGTCCCCATCGATTCGGTCATACGTTCGAAACCAAATCGATAAAAGGAAGATGACGATCGAGAGGAGGACAATCAAAAGAATGACACTTTGTTCTACGATCGGAGGAATGAAAAGAACTCCTGCCGATCCGTAACAGCACAAGACCAATCCAAAAATCTTTTTTTGATGGAAATGTCATCGTGCTCCTCCCTACTCTAATTCGTATCGTTTCATTTTATTGTAGAGGGTTGCTCTTGAGATACCGAGCAGCTTTGCGGCTGCCGATTTATTTCCGTACGTCCGCGTCAAGGCTGCTTTGATTTGCGCAACCTCGTCCGCTTTCTCAGGTTGAGCGGCCGGGATTTCGTTTTCCACGTTCAATGTTTCCACTTTCCCGTTCTTTCCTTGCAATGCTTCTGGGAGATGGTGGAGCTTGATCACATCGTGCTCATCGCCGCTCAAAATGACAAGTCGCTCGATCAAATTTCGCAGCTGGCGAATGTTTCCTGGCCACTTATATTTCAGTAACGTGTAAATGACTTCAGGGTCGATCGTCGGGATCGCCTTTGCGTATTTCAGCGAAAACTCTTTTAAAAACAGCTGGATCAACTCTGGGATATCCTCTGGTCGTTCGCGAAGAGGAGGAATTGGGATCGAGATGACGTTGATCCGATAAAATAAATCCTCGCGAAACTCGCCTTTTTCCACCATCTCTTCTAAATGACGGTTCGTCGCTGCGACAATACGCAAATCGATCGGAATCGCTTCCGTTCCGCCGACACGGTAGAACATTTTTTCCTGAAGGACGCGCAACAGCTTCACTTGCAATTCAAGCGGGAGCTCCCCGATTTCGTCAAGGAATAGAGTCCCCCCTTTGGCTGCATCCACCTTCCCTTTTTTCCCACCCTTTACCGCACCTGTAAAGGCGCCTGGTTCATAACCGAACAGTTCGCTTTCAAATAGCGCCGCAGGAATTGCCCCACAGTTAATGGCAATGAACGGCTTATCTGCCCTCTGGCTAGCAAGATGGATGCCCTCAGCAAACAGTTCCTTTCCGACTCCGCTCTCTCCTGTAATGAGAACGGACGCATCGGTTGTGGCGACCTTTTTCGCTAACCGGACGGCGCGCTGAAGGGCATCACTTCGCCCTTTGATCTTTTGAAATGGTGCGAGATTGTTTTGCTGGATCACATTGGACTCAAGGTCGTGTAAATACGCGGTCGTTGTCGCCAGCTCATTGTTCAACTTGACGAGGTCACTAATGTCTCTTTCAACAGAAATTCCGCCGATTAAGGCACCGTTGCGATAGACGGGCATAGAGTTGATTAATACATGGATGTCATGCTTCGGCTGATTGTATTTTTTCTCTACTTTCATTTCTTGCTGTATTGTTGAAATAACCATTAATGCGTTGCTATCGAAAAAGGTGTTGATTGGCTGGTCCACCACTTCTTCGTAAGGGAGACCGTACATGTCTTCCGAGCGTTTGCTCCAACCTTTGACGATTCCGTCTTTATCGACAATCGTCACTGCGTCATCGGCAGAGGCGAGAAACGCTTGAAAGAAAGCATGATGCATTTGGTAAGCGTCCAGCAATTGTTTTATGAACGCTTCCTTTGAAATCCATCCAACAGGCTGTCCTTGATCGTCAACAAGGATCATGTCCTTTAGTTCGGACAGACTCACCTCAGATAGTTTCGTAGATTCATGAACCTTCAGTGCGTCATTCTCTTTTGGCTGTTCTTCTCCTAACGGGCTTGCCATCTCCCGCAAACGAACATCTTTAATCAACGGAAACACCTCCACGCCAACGATGTAAGGGTTTACAATAATGTCTAATGTACATTTATTTTATACGATTTTGTCTAAATATTCTACACTTTTTTTCGTTGTGACACCTTCCTCCACCAAAACTTTGGTCGTTTTTCACGAAAGGTTGATCCTCTGTAGTGTAACTAATCAATTGGCACGATCCTTGCATGAATATAAAGTAAAAAAGCCTATTAAAGGAGGTTTTTCTATGATGGCGCTTGAGCAGCCTTTGAAATCATTTTTTACTAGCTTATCTCAAAGCAAATCAATGAATAAATTAGCCAAAAAGTGGGGGTTAAAATTAGGTGCCTCTCAAGTGGTCGCTGGTGTGACGATTAGCGAAGCGATCGAAAAAGTAAAAGAGTTGAATGAAAAAGGACTTTCCGCCACACTTGATCATCTCGGTGAATTTGTTGAAGAACGAACAGAAGCCATTGAAGCGACAGACCATTGTATTCAGACACTCGAACAGATTGCTTCCTCCGGGGTGAACTGTAACTTGTCATTGAAATTAACTCAGCTTGGTCTTGACATCGATCAAAGCTTCTGTCTTGAAAACATGGAGCGCATTATGAAAAAGGCAGCAGAGCTAGGGATTTTCGTCCGCATTGACATGGAGGATTATGGACATTGTCAGCAAACGTTAGACATTTTAGCGGAACTTCGGAAAACTTATGACAATGTGGGAACTGTTATTCAAGCGTATTTGTTCCGCGCATTGGATGACGTACGGGCATTGGAAGGAATTCCTCTTCGACTCGTTAAAGGGGCTTACAAAGAATCGCCAGAAGTAGCCTATCAAGAAAAAGAAAAAATCGATGAAAACTACTTCAACATGATCAAGCTCCATTTGGATAGTGGAACGTACACTGCCATTGCGAGCCATGATCATCAAATCATTGATCGAGTGAAAGCTTACGTAAAAGAAAAGGGCATCTCCCATTCTCAATTTGAGTTCCAGATGTTGTACGGCTTCCGCACCAACTTGCAGGAAGAGCTCGTAAAAGAAGGCTATAACGTCCGCATTTACGTTCCATTTGGTATTGATTGGTTCGGCTATTTTATGCGTCGCCTTGCAGAGCGTCCACAAAATGTCGCCTTCGCCTTGCGTGGCTTTTTCTCAAAATAAACCGTTCGGATCTTTCCGAACGGTTTTTTCTTACCTTTTAAGAAAGTGCTATGAAAGATAAACCAAGTCTTCCTAGTGAAAGCTCAGATTCCCCTGATGATCGACAATTATGGATGATCGTGTAATGACTGGAACCACCCGTTAACAGAAGAACAAATTACTACTATTAAACGAACAAATATTCACATATACTGTACCAGAACAAATGTTCTTACGAGGTGTTGACAGTGGATAAAGTCATCTTTATGGTCGATATGGAATCGTTTTTCGCTTCTGTTGAGCGGGCGAACCATCCAGAACTCTCTGGACGCCCCTTGCTCGTCTCCGGTGATCCCGAGCGGCGCTCCGGTGTGATTTTGGCTGCGTGCCCTGTTGCCAAAGCTCGCGGGGTTACAAACGGGGAACGGCTATGGGAAGCTCAGCAAAAATGCCCAGAAGCAGTCGTCGTCCGTCCCCACATGCAGCAATATGTAACGGTTTCTGTGCAGATTACAGAGATTTTGGAACGTTTTACCGACTTGATTGAACCGTTTTCGATCGATGAACAGTTTATGGACGTCACCCATAGCCAGCGCCTATTCGGTGCTCCTCGCGAGATCGCACAAAAGGTGCAGCAAGCGATTTGGCATGAAACAGGTGTGCGAGCACGAATCGGGATGGGTGAAAGTAAAGTGCTAGCGAAAATGGCGTGCGACAATTTTGCGAAAAAGATGCCCTCCGGAGTTTTCCATTTAACCAAAGAACGAATGGAGCGGCTGCTGTGGCCCCTTCCGATTGAATGTCTATACGGGGTAGGTAGGCAAATGACGAAACATTTTCGCAACCAAGGCATTCGCACGATCGGTCAGCTAGCAAACACGTCATTGGAACGAATCAAAGGCAAATGGGGTGTGAACGGTCACGTTTTATGGCTTACCGCTCACGGCATCGACCCTTCCCCGGTCACGCCCCATTCCCATGACAAACAAAAAGGAATTGGTCACGGCATGACCCTCCCTCATGATTACGTCAAAGCCGAAGATATTCATGTCGTGCTCCTTGAGCTATGTGAGGAAGTATGTAAGCGCGCGCGGCGGGCCCATTTGATGGGACGAACGGTCGCCATCGGTGTGAGCGGAGCAAACATGGAGACCCCTACCGGCTTTCATCGGCAAATGAAGCTGACGAACCATACGAATATTACGATGGAAGTGTACGAGGGTGCTGCCACGTTGTTTGAACGTTTTTGGGACGGAAAGCCCATTCGTCGCTTACATGTGAATCTTTCCAACTTAACGAGTGATGAGGCATGGCAGCTAAGTTTTTTTGGCAACCGCGACCGGGTCCACCAGCTTGGCTATACGATGGATACGATTAAAGAAAAATTCGGAGACACCGCGATTCGGCGAGCGGTTTCTTTCCTCTCTGCTAGTCAAGCCGAGGAACGAGCGAAAAAGATTGGTGGTCATTATAAATAATGAGCAAAAAAGAGTGTTCTGAGGATCTGGATCGACCTCAGACACACTCTATCTAATAGCCTTAATCTAAAAACGTCACTTCGTACACAAATTCATTTGTCATAATATTCGCTTCTTGCTAGTATTTCGTCATTTGGGTGGTTAAGAGCAACGACACAATCCTTTCAAATTCGCTGGAACCCCTCTGTATTTTTTTAATCCTGTACCGTTTTATCATGAGTAAGTGCAATAGACATTTAAAACTATTGATCAAAGGATCGAACTAGGTTCAATTTGCTATATATGTTTATCAAACAGTAAAAAACAATTCTCCTATTAACCAAGGAGGGGCATTTGAACAGTTCATTCTAGTTCTTTATGAATTAAAGAACGTCTTCGATCCCTTTAAAACACTTCCATATGAATAAATTACCAATTGTAATCACGGTGTCTACTCGGTACTATAATAGAGAACATACGTTCTTTGGTACAGGGGTGAACTTTATGAAAATCAACAAGCTAACGCCAGGATATAACCTCAGATGGGAGTCGAGTCGGATGATGCTGCCTGAACATGTAGAGGCACTGCATACTTATCGCCGACAATCACAGAAACAAGCGAAGCCGGAGATGGATCAGCAAACATTAGACGAACTATCTTCTGTCATCCAAGCCTCTTATCATAAAAGAAAACCTGTGAGATTAACGGTTTTTGACACGTACGAAAATAAACAAATCGTCGGGGTGGTGACTTCTATCGACCGCGTGCTTGAGAAATTGAAATTCGAACACGATCAAGAATTTGAATGGATTCATTTTAACGTAATCATGGATGTTTCCTACGCAGATGAATGATTTCCTAAAAAGCTACTGTAACATTGGGATCATATGTCCTGAGTCCCCAAATAAATCCAAACACGATCAAACAGTCCCTTTTAAACGCTCGATTTTTGCCGCTAGTGCCACTCTTGTTTCAGGTAACTTCTTTTTTAACGCTTCATTGTTTAATAAAGCTTCAGAGTAGAAGTCAGCAAATGATGGTTCCCGCTCTCTTGTGATGACATGGATATGATAATGATCGAGGTCATTGAATTCTCCACCATTTTAACAAGTCGTGATACCCGCAGGATTGTATAATACCTTGATCGCCTTTACTACGATAGTCACTCCTTTCATGATCGCATTGGCTGTCTTTTGGTTAACGTCTTCTATCTCTATCACATGGGCTTTAGGAATGAGTAACGTATGCCCTTCGTGAAAAGGATCATGATCCAAGATGCCACAAACGAGCTGATCCTCGTAGACGACATGGACCGGTAGTTGCTTGTTTGCGAGCATACAGCCGGTACATTTTTTCTTTTTCTCTCATTTGGTCTGTCACCTTCTCCTGCTCTATTGACATCCGCTTATGAAATCGGTTCATTACGTTCATGACGATATTCACTCATTTGTTTCGATTTCACTATAGCCCTCGCCTTCTACGGCCTCGGCGCCCACAGCATAATCCCTACGCCCACTAAGCAAATAACGGCACCGATCCAATCATATGTATCAGGGGCTTTTCCATCTATCCACCAGCCCCATAAAACAGCAAGGAAAATAAAGACTCCACCGTAAGCTGCATAGACACGTCCGAATGACGGAAATGCTTGAAACGTAGCGATCACACCATAGAGGGCAAGAGCGACCGCGCCAAATAATCCAAGATAGACAGGCTTTCCATCCCGAAGCCAAAGCCATATTAAATATCCACCGCCAATTTCCGCTAACCCAGCTAGCAAGAAAAGCGTTGTGGCCATCACCATTCGATCCCCACCTCCCTTTTAGCTTCTTCTATGATGATACATGAAGGTAGGCAACGATTCATTCATTTTAATCAAGTTTATTTTCATCAATGATCCGTTCATGCTTTTGACCGAAGAGATTTTGTAAGTGCACATTCCAATGAGACGACTCTTTGTCGAAGGTAATGGATGTTAATAGGGCGCTTTCCTCCTGTTCTGACAACACTCGTTGAATGACTTCCTTCTCGGACAATTTTGCTCCCTCTGGCTTTTTTTCTTCCAAGACAACCACATCAGCTACCTCCGCTTGTGCTGGATAAGAATAAGCGATCGCCCCCTCAGCCCAAACAGCAATCCGTTCACCAATTTCAACTTCGATAGGCATATGATAAAAGCGAATCGCATTGTGAAATTCTTCTTTCCCTCCACTGTCGTCAAATCGTTCAGCTTCTATGCTCACAACGAGCGTCGTCTCTTCATTTACGTCCACAACGTAACCAATAATAGAGGCAGATTCCACGTCCACATCCTCAGCGGCTCCTTCTGCGTCTACCTCATGATTGCCTGTACCACAGCCACTGATGCCAACAAGAACGATAAAAAACGTAACGCTATAAAATAAGTGCTTCATCTTAAAATCCCTCCTGTCCCTCTATTAGTAATACGAAATAAAAAGCATCAGGGTTGCAGCTCGTCAAAAGATTTCGAATACATCTTTTACTTTCAAAACAAATACGATTAAACTAATAGATGGAAAGGTAGTGATGTAAGATGAAAATTTGTTTATTTTCCGGTTCCTCCCTTGGTCAACACCCGATCTATGCGGAGCAAGTCCGGGCGCTTGGTGAACAGATCGGTAAACAAGGATGGGAAGTGATCTACGGAGGAGGCAATGCAGGGTTAATGGGTGTCTTAGCTCAATCGGTTTTAGATAACGGCGGGCGCGTCACCGGAATCATCCCGAAAAAGATTGCCGAAAACGTCCCATCGATCGAATTAAGTGAACTTCTAATCGTAGAGACAATGCATGAACGTAAACAATTAATGTATGAGCGGAGCGATGCGTTTGTTACTCTTCCAGGAGGGATCGGGACTTTAGAGGAGCTATTTGAAATTTTTACATGGCAGCAAATTGGCTACCATGAAAAGCCTGTTGCTGTTTTTAACATCAATAGGTTCTTCCAGCCATTACTGCAAATGTTAGACCATACAGTAAACGAAGGATTTCTCTCATCTACCTGCCTCGAGCAGCTTATTGTTGAGGAAGATATGAACACCCTCTTCGATCGTCTTCAATCATTTGAATATCAAACGGTCAACAAGTGGGCCCATACAAAATCATAACATTGTATTAGCTCCAGCTTTTAAGGAGCGAAGAATCAAAGATCAATATGAAGCACGATTTCGTTGTCGCAAGGAGAAATGTAAGTGAATAATGAACAAACCAACCCATCGATCATCGTCCCACTTGTCCTTTCGATTATCGCCATCTCCTTTGCTGCGATCTTTGTCAAATGGTCTGAGGCACCCGCGACAATTTTAAGTATGTATCGCATGTATTTTGCCTGCTTTCTGCTAGTACCGATTGTCTGGGGCAAACGAGATGAGTTCAAGCGGTTAACGAAAAATGATTGGCTGCTCTTTTTCGGTGCTGGCCTGTTTCTCGCCCTTCACTTTGCCCTATGGTTCGGTTCGTTGAAGCTTACAACCGTAGCAAGCTCTACGATTATTTTAGCTCTTCAGCCTATCGTTGCCCTTTCACTAGGTTTTATCTTCTTTAAAGAGCGAGCAAGCCGGCACATTCTCGTGACGATGGCCGTCGCTGTTCTTGGTGCCATCATGGTTGGATGGGGAGATATCGGATTAAGCCAGCAAGCAATTATCGGCGACCTTCTTTCCTTTTTAAGCGTCATAGCCGTTGTCTGCTATTTAATCATCGGTCAATCCGTCGTTAAAAAAGTCTCCCATTGGATTTATAGCTTTTCGGTGTTTGCCTTTGCAGCTCTCCTATTAACGATCTATAATTTGATCACAAGCGTTCCGTTCACTGGCTACGACCTACAAGAATGGGGCATTTTTCTGTTACTTGCGATCGTACCGACCATCGCCCATGTCATTCATAATTGGCTCTTGAACTATGTGAATGCAACGACGATCTCCATGAGCATTTTGGGTGAGCCGGTAGGAGCGACGGCGCTCGCCATTGTTTTTCTCGGCGAAAGACTCAACGTCTGGCAAGTGATCGGAAGCCTGTTCGTTTTAAGCGGTGTGTTTTTCTTCCTGCTTCAGCAACAACATCGCTTGAAGTATGGACAAGACGAAGAGCGAGTTTCATAAGAATAGAGAGGCTATCTTGGAAGGACATGTGAAGAGACCTTTCAAGATAGCCAAAGAATTTAACCGTTTCTAAATGGATGCCGGAAATAAACTATGAACTCTCTCTTCAACTTCCTTTAACATTCCTTTATAGGCTTCTTCATTTAGCGAACCTACACTCCCAAATAGTAAATGGTCTGTTGGTTCAACTCCAACAAATTCAAAAATCCCCGTATCAGATGTGATTTTCAAACCGTTTGTCATCCCAATTTCATCATAATATTCCTTTGGATGACCAAATGTGTTGATAATCAGCCCTTTCTTCCCTGTCAACATTCTTATGACCTCTCCATTTTCACCTATTTCATAAGCGAAACCGTAAGAAAACACTCGGTCAATATACCCTTTAAGGATGGCAGGTAATCCAGTCCACCAAATAGGATAGATGAAGGTTATGACGTCGGCCTGAGTAATATACTCCTGTTCCGTTTTAATATCTTGCGGAATTTCTCCAGCATTCATCACAGATATATCCTCCGGTGTAAGTACAGGCTGAAAATGAAGGGCATATAAATCTCGCACAATGACCTCGTGACCATTTTTCTTCAATGCATGCACCGCTGTATCCAAGATCGCGTGATTTAAGCTTTCTGGGTGTGGATGAGCGTAAATAATAAGATGGTTCATTTAACAACCTCCCGAGAGATTATTTTTTAGCTGAATGGGAACCTACCAATCAATTAATATATATTCTATCCACAAGTGATAAAACCTTCCTCTTCCCATCATGAACAGGAGGTTACAGTCTCACTATATAGATCGCAGCAAGGATTTCTCCACTAGATTCTTTTACGAGAGGCGTCTCAAGTATGTTTTGTCTTGTTTGTTCGACTAGATGGAAGCCCAGAAAAAACGGATGGCCTGCGATAGAGGAACACGAGCATACTTGAGATCACATATCCTATACCAGAGATAAAATAGACGGTAGCTGGCCCAAATGTATCGGCAAGAAATCCCATCAGCAGGATCGAGAGGCAGAACGCGACATAGGAGAGGTTTCCTTTGGCTGCGTATGTTTTCTCAAGCTCGCCAGCCGGTACAACCTCTTGAAAAATGGTTTCTTCTGTTGTCAATCGCATCACATAAAATGGTCCGATCAAGATGACAAGGATGAGAGCCAAAAGCGGGATCGTATTTAGCCCATACAACAGTGTAAGCACTCCTACGCCAAACGAGCCAATAGCAAGGGACGTTAATTTGGATTGATTAACGTAACGACTCAAGAGAGCGATTAGAACTCCGCCGCCTATCGTACCAAGAAAATAGGCACTGTTAATATATCCCCACCACGTCTCGCCGAGTTCTAAGATTTCCACAACGAATGCGAGTGTAATCCCGCCGATCCAAACGGCGCTCCCTATGCTCTCGAGCACGTCGATCACCGTAAGAAAACGAATGTCCCGGTGCTTTATTAAGTTTATCCATCCACTAAAAAATCCTTTTAATCCTGAAGTGTTCATCCCGATTCGTAAATCGAGATTGATGAGTAGACTAAGAACTGCAGCCACACTTAAAAGAAATCCGCATATTACGAGTAGCAGCAAATTTCCAAAGAATGCGATAAGGACACCGCCTGCAATCCAGCCGAGGAAGGAAATGATTTCGCCAACTGTTGCAAAGAGACTGTTCATTCGCAACCTCTGTTGTTCCTTAGTGATTGCAGGTAGAATCGCTCGTTTACTCGGTCCAATCATTCCAGAGAGAAGCCCAATGACAAAGACAGAACTAAGAATCCCCCATTGCTGCTCCCATCCAAAGAAAAGGAAAACCGAAACGATAAAAACGGTAGCTGCTTGAGTTAACTGTCCAATGAAGAGGATGACGGTTGTTTTTCCGAGTGTGGATGTCACTGGTACAAGAAAAGAGCCTAGTGTCATCGCTATAAGGCTCACCAATGTAACCAAAGTCGATAACGTGACCGACCGAGTCGCTTCATACAAATAAAACGTAAAAATCATCGTATAAAAAATCGAACTAAACTTTTCAAACCCATTGGAAAGAAGCAATAAGCTACCTTTCATAATCTACACCTGCAATCATTTGGAATCTTCTTCTAGATTATCATCAACCAATCTAGTTAGTAAACTAAATTGTATAGTAAGTATAAAAATAACCTAAAAAACACATGTCTTCAACTGACATGTGCTTTTTAACTGTTCATTCCGATTGCAATTGGCGGACTTTTTCAAACAGATCCTCTCCGATTTGTCGTTCATAGTACTCATAGATCGGGAGAACGGCTTCTTTCCACTGCTGTTTTTCTTCTGGCGTCAACTCGTATACTTCAATTTGATCACTTTCTTTTAATAATTCATAAATCCCTTCATTCAATTCGTTAACATGGTCCCTAAGCCACATAGTTGTTTCAGCCATCGCTTCTTCAATGGCCGTTTGATACTCAATCGGGAGCTTATCCCAGACCGTTTGATCCATAAGAATCGCATAGCCTAAATAATTATGATTACTCTTTGTCATATACGCTTGTTGACGGTAAAATTTCTTTGAATAAATGTTAGTAAGCGAGTTTTCCGTTCCATCAATGGCACCTTCACTCAGCCGTTCATATACTTCATTAAAAGCAAAAGGCTTAGGGATGCCGCCGAAATGGTCAAATGTTTTCATCAAGGCTTCGCTTGGCATGACACGCATGCTTAACCCTTCTAAATCTTCCGGTGTCCGGATCGGACGGACATTGTTTGTAAATTGCTTGAACCCATTTTCCCAAAAGCTAAGCCCATGGTAGCCTTGTTCTGACAAGCTAGCAAATAACGCTTCACCTACTTCTCCATCAAAAACGGCTCGAAGCATCTCTTCATCCTCAAAAAGATACGGCATGTCCATTATGAGCCACTTCGGATCATGAAGGCTGATTTCAGAAAAAGCAGGAGCGATGATATGCACTTCTTGTTCTTTTAACGCGACAAATTCCTCTTGCGCTGTAAAGAGGATTCCATTCGGAAACACTTGAATGTCGACCCAGCCATCGGTTTTCTCTCGCACAAGCTGAGCAAAGTGGGTGACCGCTAGACCTTTGGGCGTGTTTTCGGCTGTAATATGGCTAAAATGAAGAACGACTTTTTCATTAAGACCGTCTAATTCATCTTCAATGGCATACCCTTCGGACTCTCGTTCAGCCCCGAAGCCAATGTAAAGAGCGGTAACAATCCCCAACAGGATAAAGGAAACTGTCCAAATATGCTTCATCCTTCCCCTCCTTAGCCCTGCTTTAATTTATACGTTTGGATCGGTCGACCAATCGAGCCATAGGTTAGATCCATTTCCACCTGACCAACGGACTCTAAATAATTTAAGTAACGACGAACCGTTACGCGAGCCAGCCCTACATCTCGACCGATTTCTTCGGCTGATTTCGGCTCATCTAGTTCCTCAAGACGTTCGATTACTTGTTGAAGGGTGTGCGCATGCAACCCTTTCGGTAAATCATCCATATTGGCTTGTGCTTGCTTTTGTTTAATCATCTCATCAAGGCTATCTTGAGAAAGCTCTGCCTCTTTTTGCATTTTACGAAACATTTCTTCATATTGAGTGAGCGCTGCTTTTAACCGTTCGAATGTAAATGGCTTGACGAGGTAATCCATCACACCATATCGAAGCAAAGTTTTAATTGTTTTCGTATCATTCGCAGCTGTGACTGCAATTATGTCTACATCTATATACTGTTCACGAATTTGCTTGATGAAGGAAAGGCCATCTTGCTTCGGCATGAAAATGTCTAGCAAAATTAAATCCGGTTGTAACTCCCTTGTTTTTACCATTCCTTCTTCTCCAGTTGCCGCCGTGCCAACAATCGTAAACCCAGACAGCTTTTCAACGAACATCCGATTCACTTCTTGTACCATGGGGTCATCTTCAATTAATAACACGCGGATTAACGGTTCTTTTGCCACATTCATCCCCTCTTTTTCGGTAAATAAATCGAAAAGGTGGCTCCAATATTAAGTTCACTTTCTACTTCAATCTTCCCTTCTACTCTCTCGACAATGGCTTGAATTAAAAAGAGGCCAATTCCCCGACCAGATGTCGACTTCGTTGAAAAGCCACGAACAAACATTTTCTCCCTGACTTCCTCCCTTATTCCTTCCCCATTGTCACGAACTCTGATTTTCAAAAAATCATTTTCCTCGCCAATGAACACATGAACGGTTTTATTCTGATCTTGAGTGGAGGAGAACGCATCGAGACTATTGTCAATTAAGTTCCCGACTATGACAACTAAATCATGTGTCGTAACACCTTCGGGATGATCGATAAACTCGCTATCCTTTTCAATGATCACCTGAACACCTAACTCTTTTCCTCTGCTTACTTTCCCTAACAAAAGCCCGGCTAAGCTGTCATTATGAATTTTTTGCATGACGACACCGGAAAACTCCTCTTGTTCCTCCTCCAAATCGAAGATGTATTGAAGCGCTTTCTTCCCTTCATCTAATTGAATCAAGCCAGCGATCGTATGCAGCTTATTTGAATATTCATGATTTTGTACGCGTAGGGCATCGACGAATGCTTGAACGCCTGTTAACTCCTCGGCTAAGCGGTCAACGTCTGACTTATCTTGAAAAATCGCAATCGCACCAACCGTCTCGCCGTCAATCTGAATCGGAATACGGTTGCTAAAAACGAGTCGACCTTGGACGTAAAACTCCCGCTGGTATAGTGGCTTTCCAATCGAAAGAATTTCCGGCAACTTCGTATCAGGAATGATTTCATGAATGTTACGCCCAATCGCCTTCTCTTCCACCCCTAACATTCGTCTCGCTGCTTCGTTCATAATCGTAATTTTCTCGTGCTTGTTAATGGCGACAACCCCTTCATGAATTGCGTTGAAGGACGCGTCCCGTTCCACAAGCAAGTGGGCCAATTCATCAGGTTCCATATTAAAGGTTTGGCGTTTAATATGACTAGCGAGCAGCCAGGATCCCCAAAAACCGAAGAGAGCGGTAATCAGCCCAATCAACAAGGCCGGTTGCCAAAACTCTTGGATCATATCGGCATAGGAAGGCAACACACTGCCAACAACAGCCACTCCAACTTGCTCTCTTTGCTGATTCAAGATCGGCATAAAGGCGCGAACCGTAACGACACCTTCTGTCTTTGCTTTCGACAAATAAATATGTTCGGCAAACGCCGGATCTTCATCCCCGCCAACAAAAGGTGTCTGCAAACGTTCAGGAATCGGATGAGTGATCCGAATCCGATCCATATTTAGCAAAACAATGTAATCATGATCATTGATGACCCGGATTCGTTCCACAATCGGCTGCAACGTTCTAGAAGCTTCCTCTGGTTTAGCATCTACCCACTGTTGCACCGTATGGTTTTGTGCAACTAGCTGCGCGGTAATCATCGTGCGATTGGAGAGCTCGTCTTCCTTTATAGAGGTTACATATCCAAGGAGGCTTATACTAACCATCATTAACGCAAAGGCGACAATCCCAAAAGATAGGATGGTTATTTTCCACTGGATCGATAATTGTCGAAACAGACGCACGTCGGCTCTCTCCCTACTGTATCGCTTTCTTATTACTATACCATAAAGAATGATTCTTTTATCCTACGGCTGCACACTAAAGTAAAAAAGCCTTGAGCTTGAGCTCAAAGCTTAACAATTCATTATGTATGGCGCGCCTAGCAGGATTCGAACCCACAACGCGAGAACCGGAATCTCTATCACGGTTCATACCCGTATACGTCACGAACTTTTTACGATAGTCTTAACGGTAAACTAACGTCCACTCTTTCCGTTGTACGTAGTGTAGCACAAGACACGCACCTAAACAAGGAATTTCCGCTAAACCTCAATCGCCTCGTACGCCGCGTCAATCTCGTCCTTAGTCACGCCAATATATTTTAGCGTCATGGCCGGCGTACTATGGTTTAATATCGCCATAATCCGCGTTATATCCAGCCCCTGCGCGTACAATTGGTACCCGAACGTCTTGCGCAGCGTGTGCGTACCAATTGGCCCGACGTTAATTCCCGCTCTTTCCGCCGCGTCATTTAAAATCCGGTAAGCCTGCACACGGCTAATCGGCTTGTTTCCACCTTGGCGCGACCGGAAGATATACTCGTCATCTGCCCCTTCGAGCGCCTTGACCTCGGCCATGACCGTTTTGCTCAATTTAATACGCCGGGGCTTTTGCGTCTTTTGCTCGCGTATGATTAGTTCGTCCTTGCCGCGGACGTCGCCGATCTTGAGCGCGAGTAGGTCGGAAATACGGAGGCCGAGCGATACGCCCATAATCAGCATGAGACGGTTGCGCCCGTGAAGAGCCGCTTTTAATCGGTTGAGGTCGCGCGTTGACTTGATCGGATTTACTTCGTTCGACATCGGGATCACCTCCGCTAGTGTAACGTTACAAAGAATTTGTTACGCTCATTTTAGCGGATAGGAAAACGTTGGTCAAGAAAATATTTCCGAGGACGCCCCGAGTTCGAAAAATTGTGCGCAAGCTTTGTCTGTCAGACGCGGGAAATATTTACCATACCGTTGGGGGGCGGGCGATTTTCAGTCGGATTGGGACGCTTGACCTCGCGCATATTCATTCAATTTTCCGTTTATCAACCGTAACAGAACGTCCTTTTGTTACGCTGATCAATCGCTTCAAACCGTTGACTTTACAGTCTTTTTTCCGTTCCTATCGCGGACAAAAAGCGCAACAAGTTTTATGCACGCTGAAACACGCGTCAAATCAACGTTCACGATTCGGAAAAGCCGCGCCAAAACTGCATAAAATACCGCATACTCTCCGTATATATGTATACCCGTAACCCCCTGAGTTATGGCGCCCTGTCCGCTTGGTCGTCTCCGTGCGGGTGAAATGTTAACGTTAGACGCACGCACTATCGCCACATAGCGCCGCCCCTCCGTCTTTCCGTTTAACTCGCGGACTCTCGCGCAAATATACGGAATAACTCCGTATACGTATCGCGGTGTATCCGACCCCATGCCGCCTATCTACCTATTATATGGGCGTATGGTAAAGCGGTAATACATTATAGGTAGCGCCCTATAAGAAAGCACGGCGCCCGTCGGTCAACGCCGCGAACGCCAGTCCGAATAAAGTTAACGTCTTAGTCTCTCATCACGCTTTTCCCCAAGATATTGGTCCATGATACGCCCTACTTCTCGATGATTCATATACATCTTAATTTCCCTGCCGTGTTCAAGCGCACTTATTACTTCTTCAAGTAACTTATTGTTTCTCCGCAGAAGAGTCTCGGACGATTTATCCGGAACATCTTGCTGCACGGGCGCCGTATCTAACATACGGAACAAATTCGCCTGCTGTGCTTCCGTTAAAACCATCTCATTACGGAGCAGACGGACGTCAATTTCGTTAAACATCGGACGATCTACCAACTGCGACGCCAATCCTCCGGTATGAAGTTTCGGCAATTCACCGAGCGTTCCGGATCGTTTTCCGACTAATCCGCCTTGGTGGTACGCAGGCTTCGCGGCACGTTGCATTACCTCGCGGAGATTGATTGTCTTGGTGACCGGATTGGACGCTCGTTTATCGATGTCCGCAATGGTTCCGTCATCGGATACGTCGACAAATTTGCTGTAATTGCCTTCGCTTAGCGATTCGTGTAGTTGTTCCGCTACTGATAGCGATTCACCGATCTCGGACGTCGTTTCCTGTTGTGCGCCGGTAACCTCATTAATTGTACTCTTGACGCGCTCTAGTGCCGCGATTTCGTCCTTAAGTTCTTGAATCGCTTCTTGATATAGCTGGTTGTTGGCGTCTTTTTTCTTTCCCTGTTGTTCTAGTTCTTTGAGTGCTTCTTTATGTTTCGCGATCTCCTTGTCTATGGCCTCTACACCTTCGCCTATCTCCGCGTTAATTCCTTCCTGTTTCAGTATCTGATCTACCATCATATTAGTAATCTCATCTGCTAGGCCAAGCTCCGCCTCTTTTTGCTCGATCGTTTCCCTTATTTCGTCATTTTTCTCCATTTGCAGGATGAGATCTTCGCGGTACGACTTCAACAAACCTTCTAATTTATATTTTTCGGCCTCAAGCGCGTAATTCTTACGGCCTTGCGCTTCCTCCGACTGGAGCTGTAAGTTAACCTCCTCTAAGCGCTTTTCGTGCGCGACCTCGTCAAAGTCATTGAATCGTTGGCGTAACTCTTCCTCTCTTTCGAGTCCTTCATTTAGTTCATCCTGTAATTTATTTAACTCGGCACGGATCTCACGCTCGTTACCCTCCGCTATTAGCTTTTGTCTTTCCAACTCGCGCAGCGTGGCGTCAGACAGTTGATCGACGTAATCGCGCATAGCATCGGTCGTATCGATAATGGCGTTACCCTGGTCGGTAATGACGCGCTCCGCCTCAGGTACGGCCTCCAATAGATCGCCGTTGAGGTCGACCATGCGGTCAAGCTCGTCGTTGGACAGGCCGCTTTTTTCGCGGAGTTCATCCTGCTCTTTCGTCAATTCCTCGATCTTGCTTTCGTCTACCGCACGTCTCAACTCCGACTGAATATCCACGAACCGAGCAAACTCCTCATTAGTTAGTCCGCTACGTCTACGCAACTCTTCGTAATCGTCGAGATTGGCGCGGATGCTATCGCCTGTTTCCGTCATCGCCTTGGCGGTATCTAGGTTGACCTCTTTTAATTTGGACGTCTGATCCGCAGTTGCTACCGCCAAGCCGCCTAGGACGGACAAGCCGAGAATTAACCAACCCGCTGGCCCCATTGCCGCAAAAAGACCGCGGATCGCGGTACCTAATTTGACGATAGTTGTTCCGGCAAGAGCGATGCCGGACGAAGCCGCCGCAAACTTAAGCCCAAGCGCCACCACCGCGGGGTCAAGATCGCCGAACACCCGCGTTAGGTCCGTTGCACGCTCGACCATTGTCCGGACGACAGGCAAGAACTCACGGCCGATAGAGATTCCGACGCCCTCTAACGCGGACTGGAACGCCTTAAACGCGCCGTTAACCGTGTCGCTTTGGATACGTGCTACATCTTCGGCGGTTCCTGCGCTGTCCTCTAATGCGCTCGTGTAGCTGGCGAGATCGTCCTCGCCTTTCGCGAGCAACGCTAGGAATCCGGAAGCGGCTTCGGTTCCGACCAATTGCGCGATTGCTTGCGTCCGCTGTACATCGTCTAGGTGGCTCGTCTTATCCGCGATATGGCCGATTAACTCCGGTAACGGCTTCATTTTTCCGTCGGCGGTCTCTACGTTGATTCCGAGGTCTTTCAGCGCCTTGGCCGTCTGTCCGGTCGGATTCGCGAGCGATAATAGCGCAGCTCGTAACGTTGTACCAGCAGCGGAACCTTTGATGCCGTTGTCGTGTAGGACTCCGAGAGCCCCAGCCGTCTCCTCGATAGTAAAGCCGAGCTCTTTCGCGATTGGTCCGGCCATTTTAAAGGCTTCCGCGAGTTCCGGTACGGTCGAATTGGACGTCGTTGCCGTTTTAGTCAGGACGTCCACGGCTAGCGCGGTGTCCTCCGCGGTCAATCCGAAGCCCGACATAATATTCGTCACGTAATCGGCGGCGCGCGCTAAGTCGATCTGGGCCGATGCGGCTAAATTTAGTACGTTTGGTAGCGCGGCAATCATTTGTTCCGCGTCCATGCCCGACATCGCTAAAAACTCTAGCGCAGACGCGCTTTCTGACGCGCTGAAAACGGTCGTCTGACCCATGTCGCGAGCCAAGTCCTCGAGGCGTTTAAAATCGTCGCCGGTCGCTCCGGAAACAGCCGCAACGCGTGCCATCGCTTGTTCGAAATCGGCCGCCACTTTTACCGATGAGCCAATTCCGGCAAGTGCGGCGCCTCCGACGGCTAGTGCGCCTTTTTCGATTATGTCGAGCGATTTTTTGAAGTTCTGAGATGACTTCGTAGCCTGCTCCATTTCAGATCGGGCTTGCTCCATTCCGCGCTTAAAGTCCTCTGATTGGAGGGTTAATCTTGCTTTTATCTCTCCTGCGTTTGCCCCTGCCATATTAATAACTCCTTTCAATAAAAAAAGACCGCCCGTCAAAGGCGATCTCTTACTCGGTTATTTAGGTTAAATTGCTTGATTGGTTGACATGGTCGACAATTAGATTAAGTACTTTATCTTCTCCGTGAGTTTCTATCCAACTCTCTAATTCTCCATTTCTGGAGGATTGAGATAATAAGTACCAAAACATCATTAATTTATTGGGATTACTTAAAATCTCGTTTGGAACTTTGACGTTCTTGATCTGCTTCACAATTATCCCTCTCAATCTAAAATTTCTAATTTAGATTCAGCGTCATTTAAATGTCGTGAAAACTCTACTCCCGCACGCGATGCAACAACATCCTCGTGAAGCTGATTGTATAATTTACGCCCAAAGGCATTTTCTACGCTTGAAAGTAGAGCTTTCGCCTCTTTCTTTTCCTCCGTCAGCGCACGGTCTTGGAGTTGGTGATAAGCAGATTTCAACTTAGCCATTTCGGCGGACTCAAGTGGACCTAATCGATCCATTAGTGTCGGCAATTTCCCCAACAATTGTTCGGCAAAGTAAGGGTTATCTATTTTGTCCGCATAATCTGAGATTGATCTGACCACTTCCGACTTCCGCGAAAAGAGTGCATCTAATTCGATTTTTTGTATTGTTTGATCGTTTATTGCAATATCCAGGTCGTGAGGCTTTTTAAGAGGGTTTGCTAGCTCTCTTTTTGCGTTATTTTCGGCTTCAACAACCGCTTGTCGATATTCATTTTTTTCTTTCGCGAGCATTTCCAAAAGCTGTCGTCCCATCGTTTTGTTGAGTTCTTCGATTTTTTGATGTTTGCCCGATTCGGAAAGCATTTTATCCATCAAGATTTCACGTTTAGCATCGTCATAAAGGTCCTTCCAGGCACCAATATTGCTAGTGCTTCTATTTTCGATCTCCATCATTTTTTCTTTTGCTTGTTTCGCTTTTTCGACAAAATTCATCATAGTAAATTCCCCCATATTATTAGTTTTTGATAATACTTGACTACTTTCCTTAGTCGTTTCTCACATTCACGGTCCAAGTCTTCCCATGCTTTTTGATTAATCCGTATTTAACTTTCATCCCCTCTTCGACCGTTTTACTTGCGTCTTGCGCGGCGAAGAAAAGCCGGTGCTTTCAAGGTATTCTAGTTCATCGCCCGTCCCTTTACCGCCCCTCCACACAAACGGCTCATAGCGCCTCTCTTGAAAGCTCTTTAATCTTGGCTTAAACTCGTCTGCCACTCGTCATACTCCCTTTCTAGTTTTTTGATTACGTTCTCCGCCAACTCACCGCCGACAAAGCACCGCACTCTATCGTCATAAGCGCACGCAGCACTCACCGCCGCTTTTAACGCTTCTATTTTCGCGGTCAGTTCCGTCTGCTCCCGGCTCGCCCACCGTTTTAGTGCGACAACTTCGCCCGTTTGCGTGCTAACCTCGAATCCGAGAAAGTAGCAACCGTCCGGCATCGGCTGAGCGCGGTAATTGATGAATGCGGCGCCGTCGGGGTAAAACGGCCGGTAGCCGTCACGCTCAAAGTAGGTCCGGTCAGAACCGTAAGCTCCGTAATGGTCGCGTACTTTATAGATACAATCCAAGGGCGTTCCTCCTTTAATACGACGCAATAGAACGTCAAAAAGCCGTTACTCTACCAAATACACTCGGTAATAAGTAACGTTCTAATATCGCGTGATTTTTCCGTCAAAATTAACTGATTTCCTCTCGAATGCGTAATTCTTGCGGAGACTCACCCTGCGCCCCCTTCCCGTCTCTGACGTTCTCTGTACTTCTTATTCCGTTTACTTGCCTGCTCCAGTCGAACTCTCGGCGCACACTTACGGCAATATTTTTGCGCGTTACTTCTCCGCTCATAAGGATCGCCGCATGAAGCGCAGTAGACGGGCTGGGCATTGCCTGTGATCGCGTTCCAATATCGCGTTTGTAGCGCTTCTTCTGCCGGAAGTACGGCCGTTTCTAAGTAGGAGCACCGTCCTTTTTCGTTGAAATATCGGCACGGTCCGTCGTAATAGAGGCAATCCGTTTCTGTGGCGGCGTTAAAGTTGGCGCAGTGTAGGCGGGCGAGTTTGCGGATTTCTTTTTCTAGGGTCACGTAGTCACCTCCTTTTGAAAATAGAAAAAGCAGCCTCCTTTAGAGAAGCTGCATGACTTGTTTAGCGAAAAGATGCGCCTTTGTCTTTAGTTATAGTGCTTGAATTTTCATATCGCATTCGTCTTCTTGTGCCACATCCATTGCTGATCGTATTACCTCAAAAAACGTTTTTCCGTCGGTTGTTGCAAAATAATTGGATAAATCAGTTACTTTAGGGCTTATATTGTTCCCCCAAGGAGGAGTTTTTGATAAGTCCTCAATATCCCATATCACCTTTTCAGGTGGGAGTTTTGATAGCTCTGCTTCAATCTCTTTTAAATTTTCACGTGCCTCCGGAACATCGCTCCACTTCAACTTACCATGATATAAATCATTCATTAGTAAAGGATATTTCGTCGCCCACCCATCCTTTTCTAAATGATATGAAATTGTCGAAAAAAACGAATGAACAAAATCACCGTGTCCAGCCTCAAAAAAGAAACAATCTACCATAAAACCTACTGTCATATCCGTCACCTCTAATCCATTTTAAAGATAATTTCTCCAACACCGTTTGATCTTTCATTTATTTTGTGTTTAATTTCCCTCAAAACATCCCTCGAGACATTTTGTCCCCTAACATCAATAACTACTGATTGTTTAGTTGTTTGAGGTAAATCATCTACCCGCTTATTTATTTGTTTTGAGACATTTCTTATTAAATTACTTCTACCCGAAGGGGTAGTTACATTATAATTTTTAACTTCTATGCTGTGACCATTGGTATAAAAATCTGGTCGCGAACTATTTCTAGTGCCATGACTTACTTCAAGACCATCCTTAAATGATACCTGATCACGATAGCCGGGATAATCTTTTCCTACATCAATTTCACTCTGTCTCCACGATGGTCTAGTATTCTCTATCCCTCTAGCAACATCATGAGCGTTATCGATATTATTAACTAACCTTGCTCCCCTAGAAGCTCCTTTTACTACCGGTCCACCGATAATTGCAGCACCAGCAAGGGCTCGTTCCCAATCTTCTAGTTCGCGACCAGTAATGAGGTCTTTTCCTATGATCGCTTCAACTCCAGCCTTAATATTACCGACGACTGGGATAAAATCAAGTACAGCAGATCCGGCTTCTTGTCCTATCGAAGCGCTCGAGGTATTTTCTGTTTCATAAATTAGCTCGTAATCCTCACGTAATTCCGGATTGGCCCAGTCGTTGAAAGAACACGCCTGATAGCTTATCATATACGCAGGATTACCTGCTAGCGCCGGATCATGCACACCCGCACTCACCTTACTCGTATCGACTGCTGGCGCTTTCTCATGTAAGGTCGCATTGTTCGCGAAATACCCGCCTACCTCCATGATGCTGACACCCTTCATCGTCACGCCACCAGTAACAGTCCAGTTTAGCACCTGTCGGATCGTCGTTTTTAACTCTTCCATCTTCGTTCGTACTTGGGCCATTAATTCGACACCGGCTTGGTCGAGGTCATATAAGCCTTCTAGCACCGTATCTGCGTGTTTGCGTGCACTATCGACGCTGTTGTATACATCGCCTGTCTGAAGCTTTCCGAGGTGCAAGATGTGGCTGACTTCGGCTGTCGCCTGATTAATCGCTGCCTCTCGTTCCTCTAACGTCTCTTCGTAACGATCGTATGCTTTTGGGAGTTGGTTTTTCCAAAAGACCTCTGACACAGAGCCATTGGAGGCGGGCTCATACTCAGTGATGTTCGCTTTCATCTTTTCGAGTGTCTCGGCATAAGAAATCAGAAAGGCGCGAATGGAGCGGATCGTTGGCAGCTGCACATGGGCATGATTATAGATGACCCCTTGGGCACCTTCACCTTTAAATGCTCCATCCATATTGATGACACGTGTAATTCTTGCTTCTACTTCTTCGAAAACATCTCCATATGATTTTAACACTTTGATGTGCTCATCGAGTTCCGAGAGATGTTGGTTCACATCTAAGAATTTCATGTCTCCCCTCCTTGATAAAGGAAATCTTATCCATATTATCTATCATAAAGTATGGTAAAGAGAGGAGAAATAGGACTTTGATCCTTTATTAGTAGTTGTGTGGAGTAACACGGAACTCGTCGTTAATTTCCCGAATTCGTGCTAACTTGTCCGGAGTTAGGTCGAATTTCCGGACTAACCGTTTGACAATAGGGTCCGTTAGGTTACGCTTGCCATTCTCGATCAGGCTGGCGAGAGACGTTGAAATGTCCAAAAGTAGAGCGTACTCCTCTAAACTGAGCCTGTATACTCGTCGAATGATCTTGAAGTCTTTCGCGGTAATGTGCATTTTAATCCCTCCCCTAAACTAAAAAAGAACCAAACCTATCAGCCTGATTACTTTTTTAACTTTATAGTTAAATCTCATAATTCCCCCACGATTTCAACAGGATTCGCATGCGTGACGAAGGTAAATATAAATGAATTGACTCTCCGTTACGTATACGTGAGCGGTACACCCATTGTAACAAGTCAGACACTGCGAGTAAGTCTTGGTCGACTGTTACCCCGTTATCCTCAAAAAAAGATCTTTCATATGGGTCCATGAATCGATTAAACAAATAAGCCAACGCCCGGCGGTCTGAATAGTCGTTAGTAGCTCGCATATTCAGAGGGATAAACGATTTTTTGTATCCATCGCCACCCAAACGCGACTCTTTCTCTTTTAAGGTGGTCCATAAATTTTCTTTAGCTCTAGATTTAACATGAGTCTTAAAAAAGTTGTATGTGCTTCTCTTTATTTTATCTTGGAGACTACTCGATGCGTTTCTTAACCAACTCGCCCCGAATGCGTTATTGCGATCACCGACATCGTTGAGCCTCCCCTCATACAGGTCAATAAGTTCCATAATTTTCTCGCGCTGTTCATTAAGGGGCTCATATTCAGTTAATTCGAATCGCTCCCCAACTTTTTTGACAGCTTTGTACTCATATTCGATCCCGTGCAAATCATAGTAATAACGCTGAATTTGCGCACTAAATAAATACGTCATTACCGTCACTCTCTCAAATGCTCTAAACACTCGCGGAGGGAAAGCCCACAACAAAAATTTACCGCGAAATTGAAATAAATTACCCGCGAGACAGTATAGGCGAATGTCCTCGAATCTCCCTCCGTCAGTTCCAACGCTCTTCCAAATAACGCGGTTAGTCGTCTCATCAATCTCGATTAAACCCGATTTTAACATCGTCTGGATGTCGATTTCCTTTACTTTGGCCTTTTCGATGACGTTCATTACCTCGTCCAATATCAAAGTATAGCCGGACCCCTCTAATAGATCGATAAGCTCATCGTCCGCCGATTGAAACAGCGAATGAGTAGCCGCAATGTCATAACCGTCCGCAATTAATTCCTTCAGACTACGTAGCTTACGGCCTTCCTCGTTCGCGTTGTTTGGCTCGATAAATTTGCGGGTTTTAACCGTAGTCTTAACGCGTTCAATCTCGGAAAGAAACGGAGTTATATAGATAAACTTCTCGTCGGCTGGCGCCTCTTCAATATGTTGTAAAGCCCATGACGTTTTTCCGCTTCCCATAATCGAGTCAATAATGTTCACTTTCATATTGTACCGTCTCCTCTCATCGTTTACTTTAGCGTAGCGAAGCAATGCTACTCAATACCGTTTTTTTTCGTTTTTTCCTTCTAAGGAACGGAGCTTGAAACCCTTGATATATCAACGTTTTTTTGAAAATCTTACGAATTACTTTCGTAACTTATACGCGAAGTTCCGGGAATGTTTAACATTCACGTTAACTTCTCAAAAGGGCTATCGCCCTGCATTTCGGGGGAAAACCACTCCCTCATGCGAACTATCCTTCTACCGCGGTCATTAATTATGGTTAAAACATTCGCGGCAGTAAGATATGATGACAAGGGAACGTTAGTGACCGCAGTCTGAGGGGCGGTCTTTGCCCCGATATATCACTCTACTCCCTCACCATAATCTCCTCGTAATCCGCGATAATCTTTTCTACTTTTTGGTGTAGAATTTTATTGACAATCAATCCAAAAAAATAATGATTCCCTTATCACTTATATAGCAGACAATTAGAGGAAAAAACAATATTGCCGAAAAAAATCTCTCATATATAAGGGTAACATTTGGACGAAAAAACAATATCCAATTAAAATTTTTTTCATCCACTCCCACACCTATATAGGTAACAATTCGGGAAAAATATAGTACTATCTTGACTATTTATTGTCGTCGGAGCCTCGATAATAACCGGTACATATCGTTAATCGCGTCTCCGTTAGTTACGCGCGTGACGTTCGTGTCATATATCGCGGCGTCTCCGAATACGGATTCGTACTGGCCCGCCTTTGCGGCCTGTTTTCGGAGTGAGTCCGCTTCTCTTTCCGCCTCTTTTAGCGCGCGCTTGACTTCGCGGAGTTCGCGGACGGTCATTTCGTCGACCGTCTTGGTGGCGCCGGTGGACGGAATTGTGTGCGGCTCCGTTACGAATTGTTCGCGGTCGATTTCGGGTGGTAACTGTATTAATTCAAATATTTTCGATGAGCCAATTCGGACGACGTCGTCCGTTTTAAACTCTTCCGCAACCTGCATAAGACGCCGCGCCTGTCTATCCGTGAAACTAACTTTTTCTTCGAGCCACTTTCCGAACTCTCCGTGAGCAAGATCGTTCTCCTTAACGTGCTTCAACCGCCTCCCAATCTCAAAGATAGCGTTGCCCGCGATCTGTTTGTACGAGTTGATTTCGGCGGTGATGATGGTGAGGTCGGTCGATAGTTCGGTGGGCGGTGCGTTTGTTACCTGATTCATCTCATCTCCTCCTCTGCGAATAATCTTTTATTATTAAAATCTTTCGCGGCTAATGAATAGATGACGAGTGAGTGTAAACGAACGAAGTCTGAGGGAAGCGTTAGCGACCGAATAATGTTTCTTTAGTTAAAGATAGTTTAGTTAATAAAGAGTTTAGTTCCCCTTACTCTCCTGATAGGGTCACCCTTATTCATTTGAGAGGGGTGCCCTTACTCATTTGATACCCTCTCTCCCTTAAATAATTTAAAAAACTTGTTGACTTACAGAACGTATGTTCGTATAATAAGTTCAGAGGCACACCAAATAGCCCGACCAAGTCAGGTTTTTTTTGAGCGGAGCCAGCGGACACGCCCGCCAATGCGCGTCCTGCTCCGTTTGATCCCCCGGTGTTTGCAGCCACCGGGTTGTTGTCGGGTACCGCAGCCAAATCCCGTCGTAACGGTACGGTACACCGACAAAGGTTGCGCCAACAACCTTGGCAATGGTTCTTTTGGGTATGCGTTGAGACCGCCATCGTCTCCGTACTCCCTCCTCGGCCACCCACGGCCAATTCATCGGGGGGTGATTCCGCCTATAACAGTCGATCGACGCGCAAAACTTCGTCGCTTTCAGGGGGATAGGCCTTTTTAAGGAAGTCGAACATGGTAACGTCGTGCAAAAGTTCATGGACGCGCTGGATAAAGTCAGCCGTAAACACGGACTTGTCAGCGGATCGCGCCAAGTAGATCGCGCCGCGGTTAGACACGTCGTATACGTCACCGTGATGGGTATAAATATACTCGGAAACCATAAGCGTATCATTGTCGGGATAGTAAACCATTTTGCCGCGAGGATCTAAATAACCCGGGAACCGGTAAACAGAATATGAGCCGTCGCACTCCGGCAAAACGTGCTGGACCGTAACCTTAATTAGCTTGCTACACATGGCGCAACCTCCTCCGTTAAATCAAACTCGGACAAAATTTCGAGGTCGACGTACACGCCGCCCATTAATGCATTAGGCGCGACAAAGCCGGTTGAGACGAAGAATGCGTTAAAATCTTCCGTTAAGATGAAACGTTGCTGGCCGGTTAGGACGGCGGTGACGATGTAGCCGCCTGTTACTGCGCGGTATCCAATAAATTCACTTTTCATTTTTGATTGCCTCCTTGATAATGATAACGTATTGAGTTATTAACTTTATGAGTTAATATTAACCCCTTTAGTTATTAACGTCAAGAGTTAATATGATAAAATTTAAAAAAATATATTTTGGAGGTAATTATGATTGTTATAAAGCTTGGTGAATTATTAGACAAGCGGGGCATCACTATGTACCAGTTAGGTAAAATGACCGGAGTTCGTCCAAATACAATAAGTCAATGGGTCAATGACGCAGAGCTTCAAAGAGAAGGTAAAGGAGTCCGTTCTATAACACGAGAAACTTTAGAGGCTTTTTGTGAGGCATTAGAATGTGATGTTAGCGATTTAATTGAATATAGAGATAAATCTTAAAGACACGGCCCGAATCCCACATACGGGAATTTAACGACACGAAAAAACGCCCCACCGAAGCAGAGCAAATAAAACTTAATCAGCAATCGTGAAAGTATAATTGAAATTTTCATAGTCTCTATGGTCCGAATCAGGGTTGAGGTGATGCGACCAATCCAAACTAATTTCTTTAATATCGTCTACATCACTAAAACTGCGTTTCCATACAAAAAATCCGGAGAATGTATCACCTTTCCTTTCTAATTCGTGACTACCATCCTCAAAAGAATATACACTATCTAAGGCACTGATTTCTTCACCGGTACTTAATGTTATTCTTGCTAGGTCGGGGTATACCGTAAATTTGTTATGTGATTTATTTAAGTAATTCACTTTAATAGCAATATACGGGTCGGAATCGGAAGAAAGATATATTTTATCTAAATTAACGTCCAATCCTTCAAAATTATACTCCACATCCGCGTCAATACTGTAAATCCAAATCTCACTATCCTCATTGAATCTTCTTTCCATTTCTTCCGAGTCTTTGGAATATGTATCATCAGTTGATTCATCATTCGTAGACTCTTCCTTGGTTGATGTTGTTTCTTGTTGACATCCCGTAAGAATAATCGAGGTCAAAAATACACCCGTTAGTAACTTTTTAACAAAATCCACTTTTATCCCCCTTTGTATATGTATAGCAAAATTGTAACCTTATTTACCGTACTTTTCCACAAAAAAGACCACTAGCTCGATTCGGGCGCTAAATCATCCGATTTTTTCGACCTTTAACCAATCGTAAAACGGTCCGCCCGACAATACTTCCCTACGCCTTTGAGCGGTCAGTACGCGATGCAAACCCGCATAAAAGTAGCCGTTAAAAGAGCCACGTATCTTACGCCGCTTTAACGCAAAGACAGACGTTTTAAACGTTTGTATGACGATCGCCAAAACGTCCTCTAATGGGCTTTCTAGCGCGCTATTTTTGTACGCTAATAGGACACGCCCCCATAGTGTATAAATATCGTTAGCCGCAGGAAAAAATGGACATACAGTACGTTTAAATTCATCCGGTATGTAATCAGGACAATAGGAGGCGTCGAGCTGGTCGCCATCCTTTACGTAAGTATTTTGATTATATTTTAAGGTTTCTTCTTTTTCATTTTCTGGTGAAGCCGTTGACTCCGTTGGATTTCCCGCTTCCGATCGACTGGACATTTCCGCCTGGACATCTTTTATCACGCATATATCGTAACCGCGTCCCCCTTTATCGCGAATCGTCGGTATTCGTTCAATGATGCCGCATTCTTGCAACGTTTTAAGCGCACGGCGGACGGTCTTTTCCGACTTTTCGACCGCTGACGCTATAGTGGCGCATTTAAGCCAACTAACGCCCGGTATGACGCATGAGTAGCGCGAGATTAACTTCAAGACTGCAACGGCCGTCCCGTTTAGTTTGTCCGCATTATAATAAAGTGCATAACGTACAGCTTCGTTTAAATCGTCAATCGACGCAAACGAGCGGTAACGACGATAATCATCGTAATACATGCGATTGCCTCCCCTCGAAAAGAAAGACACGCGTCCCGCCCACTTAACCTTGTCACCGCGCAGATAACACGGTATAATAAAGTTACTGAATTGTTTGTTTGGGCGGGCTATTCATCTGTTGGCGCAGATGGGTGGCCTTCTTCACGTTTTTATAGGTTTTTTAGTGGACTGTACTTTCGATGCTTGTCCAAAATATCTGTACTAAAGAGTCTTACGTATTTTTTAGTCATATCTAAAGTGGAATGGCCCATAATTTGCATTAGACTAAATGCGTCGCCACCATTCAGAATGTAAAACTTCGCGAATGTGTGTCTTAATGTGTGCGGAGAACACCGAACACCCTTAACTCCCGCCTTTTTACCCAACTCGCTTAATATATAGCGGAAGCTGCTTCTTCCTAACGGTTGGCCGTATAGATTACAAAAAATAAATTCACTCATGCCACCATGTATCCGTATAAACTGTTTTAATTCGTTTTTAAGACGTTCTGACATCGGTACATAACGATTCAGATTGCTTTTGGTATTCCGCAGATATATTCTACTTTCCGCAAATAAAATATCGTCCGGCGTCACTCCAAGAGCTTCACTTATCCTTGCGCCCGTGTCCAACAGGAATAGTATTAGGACATAATCTCGCAAGCCCGTGAAATTCCTCCTGTCAATTATCTTCAAAATGCTTGTAATTTGACTCGCAGTAAACGTGTGTATCTCAGGCTCCTTACCGCTAATTTGCTTCCAATCCGTAGCTGGATTATTCGCAATATACTTTACATCCGCGCAATAAAACATAAACGCACGGATCGCCCGTATTTTTGCGTTTATCCCGCCTACCTTATTACCTCTTTGTTCGCGGAGATAGACGATAAACTCGTCAAGCAACTTACGGTCAATCTCGGCGACTTTTTTAATCCCGTCTTTCTGCGCGATCATGAACCGTCTAAACACTCCGAGTTCCTTGCGATAGTATTCAATCGTGCTTTCCCGCGTACCCGTCCGCAACCGATCGTTGCAGAAATCGTCTACTGCATCGTCAAAACTAACGTCTTTCATTCCGTCGTAAGACGTAATCGACTGAAACACATCCGCATCTAGCCTATTTTTACGCAACAAAAAAACGCCCCCCTTCCGTTAGAAAGAGAGACGTTTCGTCCCGTGAGACTTTTTCCGCTTAGTCTTGCGTTAAACTATCGTAAAAACGGCCGTAACCGTTGGTATATATGTAGATGGCGCGCCTAGCAGGATTCGAACCCACAACGCGAGAACCGGAATCTCGTGTGATATCCCTTTCACCATAGGCGCGCGTATTGAACGACATATATTAATATAAAGGATAAGGGAGAACTTGTCAAGATTTCTCCCTTAATTATTATCCTTTCTGTGCAGGCGTTCCTTCTTCAAACATTTGATTGAAACGTTCGTTCACATCTTCTTCATTATAACCGAGTGCTCCAAGACGTCCGCCTAAATTTTTTGCCCAAAGTTGAAGTCGTTGAACAATTTTCCGATATTTTTTTGCTTCACTTCCCTTTGATTCTTTCGCCCGTTCATCGGCGTTGGACATGATGTTTTCCACGATAAACAACGCTTTCCAAAGCATACCTTCATCAAAGGATTCATGTGAGTCACCGAGTTCTTTTACCACTTTTTTATAGAAATCATCAAATTCTTTAAACGAAATTTCTTCATCCATGTTTAAATATACTTGCAGTTGATCATATAACGCTTGCATGGAACACGCTCCTTTACTAAATTCTTCGTTATTATAACACAAATACAGACAAGGTTCATTTTCTCTTTATTATGGTCGAAAAGAAGCATTTTGTTGAGAGATTGATAGAAAATCTCCGATGTTTCTATGATTCCGTCGCAACATCTTGTATAATTCGATTATAGAAATAACTGGTTTTGGAGGGATGATTATGAACAAAAGGGGATGCTTATTGTTTTTATTGCTCATACTTATGACGGCTCTCTTAACTGCATGTAGCAACTCTACTGAACCGTCTAGTAGTAAAGAAGAGGAGACGGGTGAAAACTTGCAGGAAACAGGTGGAAACTTACAGATTGGCGTCATGAACGACCCGGTTTCGCTCGACCCTCACGGCGCAAATGAGAATGTTTCAAACTCAATCAATTCGAACATGTACGACAGACTCGTCTACTTAGACAAAAACTTAGAAATTGCCCCTGGATTAGCAGAAAGCCTTGTGCAAATCGGAGAGACAACGTGGGAAGCATCAATACGAAAAGACGTTCAATTCCATGACGGTTCTCAATTAAATGCTGAGGTTGTAAAGGCAAACTTCGATCGGATTCGTGATCCAGAAATCGGTTCCCCTGTCGCCTTTTTATTTAACATGATTACCGAAGTGAAAGTCATTGACGACTATACTGTTCATTTTGAGACCGAATTCCCTTTTGCCCCTCTACCGTCTCATCTCGCCCATCCTGGTGGTAGCATTATTAGTATGGGTTCCATTGAAGCGTCCTACGAAGCGCTAGAGAAAGGTGAAGATGCCTTTACGCCCACAAATGAGCGCCCTATTGGGACAGGCTATTTTAAGTTTGAAGACCGAACTCCAGGGCAGTCGGTGACCTTAAGCCGCCATGAGAACTATTGGGGAGATGAACTGGCAAAGGTAGATACGGTTACATTTCAAGTGATTCCTGAAGATTTGACCCGGATTGCAGAACTCGAAACAGGTGGGATTCATCTTACCTACCCTGTAAACCCTAGCGACGCTGAACGTATCGAAAATGGACCTGATACCTATTTAGAGCAAGCGAATAGTACACGTATGGTTTATTTAGGATTTAACACGGAAGTAGAACCTTTCGATGATCCGAAGGTACGTCAAGCGATCCATATGGCCATCGATAAGGATGGGATTCTCGATGGGGTTGTGAGCGGAATTGGGATTCGCGCAGATGGCCCTATCGCCCCCGACGTGTTTGGATTCAGTGAGCAAATCGACAAAATCACCTTTGATCGAGAAATGGCTAAAGATTTATTAGCTGAAGCCGGATATCCTGATGGCTTCTCCACTACGTTATTAACCGATGATGACAGAGAACGCCAAGATTTAGCGGAGATGATTCAATACCAACTATCTGAGATAGGCATCGACGTCTCCATCGATATGTTTGAATTTGGAACGTATCTTGAACGGGCTGGAAACGGGGAGTCTGAACTGTTTCTCGGCAGCTGGGGAACTGTGACAATGGACGGAGATTATGGCTTATATCCCGTCTTCCACTCCTCAAACAAAGGATCTGCCGGCAATCGTTCGTTCATTGAACACGATGAGCTTGATCAACTACTTGATAATGCGCGTCAAGCAACCGACGAAGAGGAGCGCTTAGAGCTCTATCGAAAAGCGCAAAATGTACTTGTGGAGCAATCACCTTATGCCTATCTCTACTACCCTGATTCCATTGCCGGAGTACGAAACGAAGTAGAAGGATTTTTCCAATACCCGAGCGGCTTTTACTTTTTACGTGATGTTACGCTAAAGAAAGAGTAAAGGCTTGTTCGATCATACAACATTGAAGCACATCTCCTATGTTAGGGGATGTGCTTTCCCTAAATCACACCGTTCGGAATCGGTAAGTTGTCGTCGACAGGTACTCCTCACCTTCTTCCAGCACAATTGACGGCAAGTCGGGATGATGGATGGCATCAGGAAACCCTTGTGTTTCCAAGCAAAGAGCTAAATATTTTCGCGATCTGACCCCACGAATCGGAACCCCTTCTTGAAGCGCATTCCCAGTATAAAGGACCACACACGGCTCGGTCGTTTCCATTTCCAAGCAACGCCCACTTTCTTCATCTACCAAACGGATTTCTTGCTGCAGGTTTGTATCAAGCTTAAATGGATGGTCGTATCCATTACCGACAATGACATTTTGCTCATATGTCGCTTTCGTCCCATCGATAATTTTTCGACCGTTACGAAAATCAAATGGGGTGTCTACTACGTCTAGCACCGTTCCCGTCGGTAGCAACTGATCATTAAGCTGCAAAAATTGGGAACTTTTCAGCGTCAATTCATGCTCTAAAATGTCTCGTTTGAGATTCCCACTTAAATTAAAGTACGAATGATTGGTGACGTTTACTAACGTTTTTTGATCCGCTTTTCCGCTGTACATCACTTTTAACTCATTGTCGTTATTGAGCATATAACGCACGCTCATGGAAAGAGTGCCCGGGTATCCTTCTTCTCCATCACGGCTAATATAGGAAAATTCGACGCCAACTTCGTCCTGTGAGTCGATCGTCTCCCCTTTCCAAACAACTTTATCAAATCCTTTTTCTCCGCCATGAAGGTGGTTTTCTCCTTCATTGTTAGCGAGTGTATAGGATTGGTTGTCTAACATAAATTCACCGTTGGCAATTCGACCTGCGACTCGGCCAATGACCGCTCCGAAATATTGAGAGTGCTTTTCATAATCATCCATACGGTCAAATCCAAGGACGATGTTCTCTAGATTCCCATGACGATCGGGGGTTTTAAGCTCTGTAATGATACAACCATATTCGATGCATGTAACTTCCATCCCGTGGTCGTTTGTCATCGTAAATGCGCGAACGCTTTCACCGTTTGTTTCGGCAAAAATTCGTGTTGTTATTTGCATGTCTCCACCTCATAAATTAAAAATATCCCTCTTACATTTCCACACTGGAACACTGAAACCCTTTTCATTTGCTGAAAACGCCATTATTTTTGTCGTAAATGGTCGAAGCAGGCACCGTCACAGGCACCTGCTTTTTCTCAATCTTGCTTTCTATTCTCTAAATTTACTTAAACCGTGATTTAATTCATATGTTTGCTCATATACGTGGCGATAAAGGGTGAATAGCTCTTCATATGCTTTCCCTTTTTCAGCGTTTGGCTCATATGATTCTTGTTCTTTGACCCAAGCTTCAGCACAATCAGCTAAGGAATCGTACCATCCAAGTCCATAGGCTGCTAACATAGCCGCACCGAGCCCTGGCCCCTGTTCACTGGATTGTTTAATTACTTTCGCTTGAAAGATGTCTGCTTGCAGTTGAAGCCAAGCAGGGCTTTTAGCCCCTCCACCGATTGAGACAACGGTAGAAATATCTTTTCCATTTTTCCGGAAAATCTCGATAGATTCGTTTAGCGAAAACGTAATCCCTTCAATGACGGCTCGTGTAAAATCATGCCGCTTGTGACCCGCGTGTACACCGATAAAGCTACCGCGAATCGTTGCGTCAGCATGGGGCGTCCGTTCCCCTACAATATAAGGGGTAAACAAAAGTCCGTTTGCTCCGGGTGGACTTTTTTCGATTTCCTTTACTATGTTTTCAAATGGCTCTTCTGGGGCAAATGTCTCCTTAAACCAACTCAAGCTATAACCAGCTGCTAGCGTCACACCCATCGTGTAATAGGCCGTTGCCTCTCCATGGTTAAAATAATGCACTTTGCCTGCGAAGTCTTGATCAGCTGCTTGCTCATAGGAAAGGACCACACCCGATGTACCGATGCTACAAAGAGTGGCGCCATCTTTTAAAATTCCTGCACCAATTGCTCCACAAGCATTATCTGCTCCGCCTGCAAACACGCGCACATCTTTTTTCAGTCCCGTCTTCGCAGCAATCTCTGGTAACAGTTCACCGACTTCCCCGCTTGAAGGGACGACTGGAGGACACAGGCTGATGGGCAATTCAAAGCAAGAACAAATGTCCTTACTCCATTCTTTCTTAGCAACATCGAACAGTAAAGTTCCGGCAGCGTCTGAATACTCACTATGAATCTTTCCTGTTAAACGAAACCGGACATAATCTTTTGGAAGCATAAAAACGTTGGCGCGAGCAAAAACATCTGGCTCGTACTTTTTTACCCATAATAGCTTCGGCAGTGTAAACCCTTCTAGGGCAGGGTTTTTCGCAATCGATAGTAGGGGTTCTTTTCCTAGAGTTTGCTCAATTTCCCGACATTCGTTCGTTGTACGTGTATCATTCCATAAAATAGCTGGACGCAGAACGCGTTGCTCCTGATCTAGTAGAACGAGGCCGTGCATTTGCCCAGAGAAGCTAATACCATCGATCGCCTCTGGATCACTTGCTTCGCTTGTCACTTGAGATATCGCTTCAATCGTTTGATTTAGCCAATCTTCTGGGTCTTGCTCACTGTAACCGGGCTTGTCTTGATACAACGGATACGATTTTGTGACTTGCTTGCACACTTCCCCTCGTTCATTGACAAGTAACACTTTAACCGCGCTCGTTCCTAGATCAACGCCTAGTACATATCTCAAACTAGCTACCTCCCTTCTTTTCCAGCACTTTCGCTGATTAATATTCGTTTACCCTTAGCAAATATTGATTTAACGTTGCTTTGATTCGTTCTTGTTGTCCAGAAGAATGTTTGATTTCCCCAAGAGATAGAGCGTATGCCTCTAGCTCTTTCAAGTTCGTATCATTGTTTGCAATCTTTTGGCCGATGCCAGATTGATAGGATTTGTATCGATTGTCAATCACATCTTCAAGGACGCGATCTTCAAGCAATTGATTAGCCACTTTTAATCCAATCGCAAAGCTGTCCATCCCAGCAATATGGGCATGGAAAAGGTCGTTTGCTTCAAAGGAGCCCCGTCTTACTTTTGCATCGAAATTCAAACCGCCCTTCCCTAAGCCACCATTTTTTAAAATTTCGTACATGGCAAGTGTCGTTGTGTAAAGGTCTGTCGGGAATTCATCGGTATCCCAGCCAAGCAATGTATCCCCTTGGTTTGCATCCACCGATCCCAACATGTCGTGAATACGGGCAAGATGTAACTCATGTTCAAACGTATGACCTGCAAGCGTCGCATGGTTCGCTTCAATGTTGAATTTGAAATGTTCATCGAGTCCATACGTTTTTAGGAATGCGATCCCGGTTGCCACATCGAAGTCGTATTGATGTTTTGTTGGCTCTTTCGGTTTTGGTTCGATTAAAAATTGGGCGTCGAATCCAATCTCCTTCGCATAATCAACAGCCATATGGAAAAAGCGGGCAAGGTTATCTAACTCTAGCTTCATGTTCGTGTTTAGTAGCGTTTCATATCCTTCGCGTCCGCCCCAAAATACGTAGTTTTCTGCGCCAAGCTCTTTCCCGATCTCCAACCCTTTTTTCACTTTCGCTGCTGCATACGCGTACACATCAGCATTTGGTGACGTCGCAGCACCATGGATCCAACGCGGATGGGTAAACATGTTTGCCGTATTCCATAGCAATTTCGTCTTACTCGTTTTCATATAATCCTTGATCATTAACACGATTTCGTCTAGGTTTTTATAAGTGTCTGCCAACGTCTCCCCTTCAGGTGCCACATCTACATCATGAAAGCAGAAGTACGGAACGTTTAACTTCTCAAAAAATTCAAAAGCTGCTTCCACTCGAGCTTTCGCTAAGTCCATACCCGAATATTGATCCCATGGACGCTGCATCGTTCCAACACCAAATGGGTCTGAGCCATCACCGACAAACGTATGCCAATAAGCGATGGAAAAGCGAAGGTGTTCGGCCATTGTTTTGCCTGCGACAATCTCCTCAGGGTTGTAATATTTGAATGCATATGGATTGGTCGATCTTGGTCCTTCATATTGTACCTTTTCTACATCATTAAAAAATGTCATTAAGAATCCCTCCTAGAAAGTAAGCGTTATCAACCTTGTAAATAAAACTGTTGCGCTAATGAGAGTATATCACTTATACTTAGTTCATTCAATAGACAAACTAAGTTTTTATTTTATCCATCAGTCTAAGAAACATCCTGTGACAACGTCTTTATGCATTGAGCGGCAAACCCATGTATAATAGTACGTAAAGTGTAATGTCTAATATTAATCAAAGTGGTGTGATGTATGTCGGTAACTGGTGATCAACGTTTCATTAAACAAATGAATAAGCAAATTGTTTTACAGACGATTCGTAAAGAGGCGCCTCTCTCAAGAGCACAAGTTTCCTTGACGACTGGATTGAACAAAGGGACTGTTTCTAGCCTCGTAGCCGAATTAATCGCCGATAACCTTGTGTATGAAGTCGGGCCTGGTGAATCAAGTGGTGGACGCCGCCCTGTCATGCTTATGTTTCAAAACAAAGCGGCGTTTGCGATTGGCATTAACATTGCGGTTAATTACCTTTCGGGTGTGTTGACCGATTTAGTTGGCAATGTGCTCGAAAAAGTGGAATGGTCTCTCCATGTAAAGGAATTTGACCATGTGAATCAGCAAATGGTTCAACTGATCGAGCAGTTAATGAAGGCGGCGCCTCCATCTACATATGGGATTATTGGAATCGGAGTCGCTGTTCCAGGAATTGTGAATGAGGAGGGCGATGTTCTCTTTGCCCCGAATTTAAATTGGCGAGAGATCCCTCTAAAAAAACAATTAGAGGAGCATTTCCAGCTTCCCATTGCTGTTGAAAACGAAGCAAATGCCGGTGCATTAGGGGAGAAAGTGTTTGGTAAAGGCAAGGAGTCAGAGAACATGATCTTTTTCAGTATTGGCATCGGGATCGGAAGTGGGATTATTTTCGGAAACTCTCTGTACCGCGGTAAGGGTGGATATTCGGGTGAAGTTGGCCATATGAGTATCGAAACAAATGGGCCGCTATGTACGTGTGGGAACAAAGGGTGCTGGGAGCTCTTTGCCTCAGAAAAAGCTGTTCTCCAGCAAGGTGAAGCCCTTTATGAGGAAGTGCTAACATTGGATGATCTGTTCGAAAAAGCACGCAAGGGTGAACAGACAGCGATTGACCTCTTTCAGAAGATTGGAGTGTATCTTGGAACAGGGATCGCCAACATGATCAATGCGTTAAATCCGGAACTGGTCGTTGTAGGGAACCGCATGGTCAAGGGACGTCCATGGCTTGAACACTCTCTTAAACAAACCGTTGCCGATCGGGCGTTATCATTTCACGCGGAGCAAGTATCAGTTGAATTTTCCGATTTAAATGAAAACGGCATTTCCCTAGGTGTATCTTATCTGTTGATTGATTCGTTTTTAGAGAAAAAACATGAATAGTCGTAATGAAATGAGGCCCTCTTCCATTATGTATGTGAAGAGAGCCTCATTCCATTATGAACAATATTGATCAAATGCTTTTTCTAGTTTTTGCACGACTTGAATCGGTTCATGCCCTTCAATTTCATGACGCTCGACCATCATTTGAATCTCTCCATCCTTCAACAAGGCAAAAGACGGAGAAGATGGAGCATAGCCTTTAAAGTATTCACGCGCTCGTGCCGTTGCTTCTTTATCTTGCCCAGCAAACACGGTCACAAAGCGATCGGGTTTTTTGTCGTAATTTTTCATGTAGGCAGCGGCAGGTCTAGCAATTCCTCCAGCACAGCCACAGACAGAATTGACCATGACAAGCACAGTCCCTTTTTCCTTGAGTACCTCATCGACTTCCTCAGGAGTCGTCAGTTGATCATAGCCGGCTTCTACCATCTCTTTCCTTGCCATTTGTACGACATCATTCATGAAAAAATTAAACTCCATGATACAATACACCTCCCCTTCGTTCTTTACATTACCATTCTACCTTAGAACCTCATGCAAAACCAACAATCTGAGCACGTGTCCAAGTAAAAGCTTTTCCTAGACGAAAACATGCAAGCCTAGGATCTCTCCTAGGCTTAAGGCTATTGCAATCCCTCTTTTAATGCTTCAATGTTTCGTCTCATGAGGCTAAAGTAATCATCTCCGTTGTCCACATCTTCATCAACTAACGCTTCCAAGTTATGCAAGTATAGAACGTCTGCGTTCACTTCATTGCGGACTGTTTCTGCAACATTTGGCGTCATGTTTTGCTCGAAGAAAATATGATTAATTCCATTTTCTTCAGCTAATTCGATAATGTCTTGAAGCTGACGTTGGGATGGTTCGTTGGTTGGTGAAAGTCCAGCGATCCCAATTTGCTCAAGCCCATAACGCTCCTCCCAATATCCATATCCTGCATGGGAGACGATAAACGTGTTTAGACTAGCCTCTTCCATCATGCTCGTAAATTCTTGATCGATCGCTTCTAATTCAGCCTTTACTTCTTCAAAGTTTGCTTCAAATTGGTCGGCTGAATCGGGACGTAATTCGACTAAGGCATCTTTAATATTTTCCGCTAACGTGATCGCAAGGACAGGATCTAGCCATACGTGCGGGTCCTCATCATGATGATGGTGATGATCATCTTCCTCGTGACCATGCTCCTCATGGCTATGGTCGTGATCATCTTCCTCGTGACCGTGCTCCTCATGGCTATGGTCGTGATCATCTTCCTCGTGACCGTGCTCCTCATGGCTATGGTCGTGATCATCTTCCTCGTGACCGTGCTCCCCATGGCTATGGTCATCTCCTGGTATTAACTCAATACCGTCTGAGGCTTTAACGATTAAAACATTTTCTCCATCCAACGCTTCAATCACTTTATCAGCAAAACCTTCAAGCCCTGCACCATTGTAAATGAAAGCATCCCCTTCAGCCACTTCGATCATCGCGCGAGCCGTCGGTTCATACGTATGAGCATCTGCTCCAACAGGAACGAGGTTTGCTACTTCTACTTCCTCGCCTCCAATTTTCTTTGCAAAGTCTTCAAGTGGGAAAATCGTCGTATATAGCTGTAGTGGATCTACCGCTTGTTTTGTTTCTTCAGGTTCTACTGCTTCCTTTTCCTCTGCTGTTTCTTGTCCTCCGCAAGCTGTAAGAATCATAGGTACAGCTAGAAGAAGGCCCAACCATTTCTTTTTCATCGCTCTCCCCTTCCGTAACCGTTCCGATTTATCACACGTTGAATTATATCGGAATAGTTACGATTTGTAAACAAGTTTGAACGAATTTCTTTCTAGCAACGAGCCAATAACAAGCTACAAAAGTCATAGACGAGACTTCTGACCTCCAAAATGAATCTGATTCCAAGCCTCCCGCCAAGTCTTACTAGCGGAGGCGATCGTTTCTCTTATATGAACTTTTTTAAAAAAGGAAAAAAGAAGACCTACTTGTTGGCCTTCTTTTCATTCCTTAATAGATAGACGTATTTTCAATGGTCATGTTTTCTAAAATGTTTTTAACTTTTGCTAGGAAGCGCCCGCATATAAGCCCATCTAGTACGCGATGGTCAAGTGAGAGGCAGAGGTTGACCATGCTGCGAATCGCGATCATGTCCCCTGCTTCTGATTCAATGACAACTGGTCGTTTCACAATCGACTCTACCGATAAAATCGCAGCTTGCGGATGGTTTATGATTGGAGTGGAAAGGACAGATCCGAAAGAGCCTGTATTGTTAACCGTAAAGGTGCCGCCCTGCATATCACTACTTGTCACTTTTCCTGTACGAACTTTATGTGCGAGTTCATTCACTTCCCGAGCAAGACCTTTGATTGTTTTCTCATCGGCATGCTTGATCACCGGCACGAATAACGCATCATCTGTGGCAACAGCCAGGGATATGTTTATGTCTTTCTTTTGTATGATTTTATCCCCTGCCCACATGGAATTTAGCTGAGGGTACGCCTTCAATGCTTCAACGACGGCTTTGATAAAGAATGGTAAAAAGGTTAAATTGAAGCCTTCTTTTTTCTTAAAGCCTTCCTTCAATTGATTCCGCAGCTGGACGAGGTTCGTTACATCCACTTCCACCATCGTCCATGCATGAGGGGCTTCGTGCTTGCTTTTCACCATGTTTTGCGCTATTGCTTTTCGTACACCGGAAACAGGGATTTCAACATCCCCTGACACAGTTGGCACTTGGACAGGTTCCTGTACCTTTTCTGTCAATGGCATAGTCTCATGTACAGGAGCTGTTTTCTGTTCCGTCATCGGCGCCGCTTTTGGTATGTCGCCACCCTCGATAATCGCTTGTAGATCTTTCCGTGTAATCCGTCCGCCTTTCCCTGATCCAGTCACATGGGTCAGATCAATATCATGCTCTTCTGCCAAACGGAGAACAGCTGGCGAGTAGCGCTTTTTAGCTGAAGTCGATTGTTCCTGAGTCTCGGTTGGGCTCTCAGTGGTTTCGGCAGAAGACACGCTGGTATCATTCGTTTCAGCCTCAACCGCCTCCCCTTCCACATTCATCGTACAAATCACGTGACCGACCGCTACCGTTTCATCCTCTTCTACGAGTAGTTCCTGAATGGTACCTGAAAAGGAGGAAGGAATTTCAGCATTTACTTTATCTGTTAACACTTCAGCTAACGGATCGTATTTATTGACTTTATCTCCAGGTTTGACGAGCCAACGGCTAATCGTCCCTTCAGTTACACTTTCACCTAGTTGGGGCATCGTAATTTCAGTCGCCATATTTTAACCTCCCCTTCTACTAAAACTCTGCTAATTCACGGATTGCCTTCTCTACTTTATCTGGATTGATCATAAAATGTTTTTCCATCGTCGGTGCATATGGCATCGCTGGTACATCTGGACCTGCTAACCGTTGAATCGGGGCATCTAGATCGAATAAACAATGTTCGGCAATGATCGCTGCTACCTCACTCATGATGCTGCCTTCTTTATTATCCTCTGTCACTAAAAGGATTTTTCCTGTTTTTGAAGCGGCTTCGATAATCGCATCTTTGTCTAACGGATAGACTGTGCGTAAATCTAAAATATGGGTCGAGATCCCATCTTTTTCAAGACGCTCAGCTGCTTGCAACGCGAAGTGGACCGCCAGACCATATGTAATGACAGTAACGTCGTCCCCTTCCCGTTTGACATCTGCCTTGCCGATTGGTAGGGTATAATCGTTTTCAGGCACTTCACCCTTAATGAGCCGATAAGCCCGTTTATGTTCGAAAAAGAGAACTGGGTCATCAGAACGAATGGCCGCCTTTAACAGCCCTTTTACATCGTACGGTGTAGAAGGCATGACTATTTTCAATCCTGGAGTATTCGCAAACATTGCTTCCACCGATTGAGAGTGGTATAACGCCCCGTGAATCCCTCCGCCGTAAGGTGCGCGAATCGTAATTGGGCATTGCCAATCATTGTTGGAACGGTATCGGATTTTAGCAGCCTCAGACACAATTTGATTCACAGCTGGCATAATAAAATCGGCAAACTGAATTTCCGCCACTGGGCGCATCCCATACATTGCCGCGCCAATCCCAACACCTGCAATTGCTGATTCAGCAAGCGGGGTGTCTAATACGCGCGCTTCACCAAATTGCTCATAGAGTCCGTTTGTTGCCCGGAATACACCACCGCGTGCCCCTACATCTTCCCCGAGAACAAATACATTTTCATCCCGCTCCATCTCTTCTTTTAATGCGAGCGTCACTGCTTCTATATAAGACATTACAGCCATTGTTCGCCCCCCTTTTCTATTCCGCGTATACGTGGCCCAACGCTTGCTCTGGATCAGCGTACGGTGCACGTTCTGCATACTCTGTTGCTTCGTTCACCATGTCACTAACTCTCTTATCCATCGCTTCTTTTCCTTCTTCCGTAAGCGCTCCCGTTTCGAGTAAGTATTCAGCAAACGTAATCAGGGCATCGTATTTTTTCGCTTCCTCCACTTCCTCACGAGAGCGGTAGGCGCGATCATCGTCATCGCTAGAATGCGGAGTTAATCTGTACGAAACCGTCTCGATCAACGACGGGCCTTCGCCACGACGTGCACGATCTGCAGCCTGCTTCACCGCTTCATATACAGCAAGAGGATCGTTTCCATCAACCGTTACCCCTGGCATTCCATAGCCGATAGCCCGATCTGATACTTTTTCGCATGCAAGCTGTTTTTCAATCGGAACTGAGATCGCATATTTATTGTTTTCACACATAAAAATAACCGGAAGCTTATGAACGCCAGCAAAGTTGGCACCTTCATGAAAGTCTCCTTGGTTGGAGGAACCTTCCCCAAACGTCGTAAAGGTAATAAAGTCTTCCCCTTTCATTTTTCCCGCTAGGGCGATCCCTACAGCGTGAGGAACTTGCGTGGTGACAGGAGATGATCCGGTTACAATGCGAAGTTTTTTCGATCCGAAATGTCCTGGCATTTGCCGGCCTCCTGAGTTCGGATCTTCCGCTTTTGCAAAACCGGAGAGCATTAAATCCTTTGCTGTCATCCCAAACGTTAAGACGACACCCATGTCACGATAGTATGGAAGAATGTAATCTTTCGTCCGATCAAGGGCAAAAGCTGCACCTACTTGGGCTGCTTCTTGTCCTTGACACGAAATCACAAATGGAATTTTCCCAGCTCGATTTAAAAGCCACATCCGCTCATCGATTTTTCGTGCGAGGAGCATCGTCTCATACATATGTACGACTGTTTCATCAGACAACCCTAGCTGCTTATGGCGTGGTTCTGTCATAGAACTACCTCCTTCAGTCTTTAAAAATGAATCGCCTTTCCGTCAACGGCTAATGCCGCTTCACCAACAACCTCGGATAACGTTGGGTGGGGATGAATCGTTTGGGCCACTTCCCAATGGGCTGCATCGAGAACCTTTGCTAGTGCAGCTTCAGAAATCATATCGGTCACATGGGGCCCAATCATATGAACACCGAGTAGATCATCTGTTTTCTTATCAGATAGGATCTTTACAAATCCATCAGATTCGCCATAGACAAGTGCTTTGCCGATCGCTTGAAACGGAAACGTTCCGACTTTTACTTCGTAGCCTTTCTCTTTTGCCTCCGCTTCTGATAGTCCGATGCTTGCCATTTCTGGATGGCTATATACACACCGGGCAACCGTTAAGTAATTAAGTGGTTCAGGCTTGTGATCCGTCATATGCTCGACTGCAAGGATTCCTTCGTGAGACGCCACATGGGCAAGCTGCATCCCGCCGATCACATCACCGATCGCATAAATATGCGACTCTTTCGTTTGATACCACTCGTTTACCGCAATGGCGCCATCAATGACTTCAATATCTGTATTTTCAAGTCCGATGTCATTCACGTTCGGTGTTCGTCCAACGGAAACGAGCATTTTTTCTGCGGTGAAACGCTCGCTCACACCGCCAACCTCCGCCTCAATTACGACCGAGTTATCTCCTTTTTCCAACGTTTCCGCTAACACTTTTGCGTTTGTTTTGAATGTAACGCCTCTCTTTTTTAAAAGACGCTCAGCTTCCTTTGCAATATCCGCATCTTCGGTCGGTAAAATTCGTGGACCGTATTCAATGACTGTCACGTCAACGCCAAAGTCATTGAGCATCGAAGCCCACTCGATTCCGATCACGCCGCCACCAACAATGAGCATCGACTTCGGCAACTGCTCCATTTTCAGCGCCTCGTCAGACGTTAAGACAGCCTCACCGTCAACCTCCATCCCTGGTAAGACGCGAGGTGAGGAACCTGTTGCAATAATGACGTTTCGCGGAATGAGCATCATATTGTCTTCTCCGTTGTTCATTTCAACCGAGATCGTACCAGGCGTAGGGGAGAAAATCGATGGACCTAAAATGCGTCCATGGCCTTCATAGACATCGATTTTTCCTTTTTTCATCAGCATTTCGATCCCGCGATGGAGCTGCGTGACAATTTGTTCTTTTCGATTTTGTACACTCGTAAAGTCTAACGTGGCTCCGTCAATCTTCACGCCAAACTGATCGGCTTTCTGAACCGTCGAAAATACTTCTGCCGACCGAAGCAACGCTTTACTCGGTATGCATCCCTTATGTAAGCACGTGCCACCTAATTTTCCTTTTTCGACTAATGCCACTTTTAGACCGAGTTGTGTGGCGCGGATGGCGGCTACGTAGCCACCAGTCCCTCCACCTAAAATGACGAGATCGTACTCTTCCGCCATGTAAAATCCTCTCCTTTTAAATACGTGCTAGTCTAACTGCCAGAAGAAGTTAGCGACGAGACAAAATATGTTGACCGTTTTGCAAGAATTGTCGACGGGAACGTCTCATCCGTTCAATTCGCTCTTCTGCCATCCGATCTGCTGCTTTGTATGTCGGAATACCATCGCGTTTCGCAATCTCAAATACTTTCGCCAAATTATCATAAATGCCTTCTACTTTTTTCAACGCACGCTCACGGTTATAGCCGCTTAATTCGTCCGCTACATTAATAACGCCACCCGCATTAATAACATAGTCTGGTGCATAGACGATCCCCATTTCGTGGATCATATCACCGTGGGCTTGTTCTTTCAACTGATTATTCGCCGCACCTGCAATCACCTTTGCTTTTAATTGCGGGATCGTATCGTCATTAATAATCGCTCCGAGGGCACACGGGGCAAAAATGTCGCAATCAACACCATAAATGTCGCCAACGTCGACAGCTTTTGCGCCAAAATCGCGAATCGCCCGTTCAACCGATTCTTTATGAATATCGGTCACTATCAAGTCTGCCCCAGCTTCATGCAGATGTTTACATAAATTGTACGAAACATTTCCTACTCCTTGAACAGCAACTGTCTTTCCTGCCAAATCATCTGTTCCGAACGCCTCTTTCGCTGCTGCTTTCATACCGACGAACACGCCGAATGCCGTAACAGGCGAAGGGTTCCCAGAAGAGCCGAAAGCCGGAGAGATTCCCGTCACATAGTCCGTTTCTTGATGAATGATGTCCATATCATCCACCGTAGTCCCTACATCTTCTGCTGTAATGTAGCGCCCATTTAACCCTTGAATGTAACGGCCGAACGCGCGAAACATTTCTTCGTTTTTGTCTTTACGAGGGTCGCCAATGATAACCGTTTTACCACCACCGAGATTAAGACCTGCTGCGGCATTTTTGTAGGTCATCCCTTTGGCTAAACGCAGGGCATCTTCAAACGCCGCATTTTCATTTTCATACATCCACATTCTCGTCCCACCGAGGGCAGGTCCAAGGGTCGTATCATGTATCGCAATAATCGCCTTTAAGCCTGATGTTTTATCTTGACAAACGACCACTTGTTCATAGTCATACGTTTCCATATAAGAAAATAGTTCCATTAATAGATCCTCCTTAGAAGTCGCACTTCATCCTAGTCACACATCTTAAGTTGCAAGTTTTATGCCAACTTCAATCGGTAGCTATGCGGCTTTCTGTCTAGAAAACCATAATCTGTCGTCAAATCTATAAGCGTGCGTCTTCGTTTTTCCTTAATCACTGTCAAAACTGTGCAAACAATCCGTCGCTCGAGTCTGCAAAATTCATCATACCATGCAAATTATTGCATGTCATTTTTTTCAGTCGATCCCATGTTTCTCAAGTTTGTAGTACAAATTACGAACGGAAATGTCTAGTTGCTTGGCAGCCAGCGTTTTGTTCCCACCAGTCTTCGCGAGCGTTTCGAGAATCACTTGCTTTTCATACTCGTTGACACGCTCCTGTAAAGACCCTTCGCTTTCCTTCGTTTCGGGCGTTTTAAGCATCGATTTTTCTCGCACGCCAAGGCTCGGTAGATGTTCTGCTGTTATGTAAAGAGAATGGTACGGCATGTAGATCATCGCTCGAGCCAATATGTTTTCTAGCTCGCGCACATTTCCAGGCCAATGGTAAGACATGAGCAAGTTCAATGCTTCCACAGTGACCCCTTCCACATTTCGACCATAATCAGCATTTAGTTTAGACAAAAGATAATCAACTAAATCAGGAATGTCATCAAGTCGTTCTTTTAATGCTGGTATGTAAATCGGCATTTTATTTAATCGGTAAAACAAGTCTTCTCTAAACGTTTTATCCTGGATGCTTTTTTCAAGATTTACATTGGTTGCTGCAATCACACGGACATCAATGGGGATCGCTTTCGTTCCCCCGACACGGACGATTTCCTTTTCCTGCAACACCCGAAGAAATTTCGCCTGCGTGCTGCTCGATAGCTCCCCAATCTCATCTAAAAAGATACTGCCGTGGTTCGCTTCTTCAAAAAGACCACGTTTTCCGCCCCGCTTAGCTCCTGAAAACGCTCCTTCCTCATAGCCGAACAGTTCACTCTCTAACAAGGTTTCTGACAGTGCAGCACAATTCACACGAATAAATTTGTTATATTTTCGACTGCTTGCATTATGTATCGCATGGGCGAAGAGCTCTTTTCCTGTCCCAGATTCCCCTCGCAACAAGATCGTCGCAGGAGTGGAGGCGGCCAACTTTGCCTGCTTGACGGCTACTTGAAATTCGGCGGATGAACCGATAATGTCTTCAAATGTATATTTTGCTTCAAGGTTTCGAATCAGCTGTTTTGCTTTTTCTAACTCATCTGTTAGCTTCTTAATTTCCGACATGTCATGAATGACGGCGACGCTTCCTTTTAATGCTCCATCTACAATCACTGGTGCCACATTCACAACAACTTCCCGCTTTTTCGGTCCTACTTTCATTCTCGCTCCTCGTACAGGTCTTCTCGTACGAAGAACTTGCATATGCATGCTTTCCCCTTCCGAAATATCAGTAGTGGCTGGTTGTCCAATGATTTGTTCTGGAGTTAACCCGGTGAGCCTCGTATAAGCTGGATTGATCATAATACCCTTTCCGAGTTCGTCAACGACTGATATGGCATCCTCACTTGACTTAATGATCGCTTCCAACATCGTTTGCACACTTTTTAAATTCGTCACGTGCTCTGCTAGTTCGACGACTTCCGTGATGTCTTTGAATACGGCGAGCGCTCCGATGCAGCGATCTTGATCCATGAGCGGTACGCGAGTCGTGACGATTTTCACACCATTATCGAGCACAAGGCGGTGGTTGATTTCTTTCTTCTTCGTTCGAACGACCCGTTCTAGCTGACTCGAAGGCAAAATTTCTCGAATCGGACGACCAATGGCAGCCTCTGCCTTCACCTCGGACATTCGTTCTGCTGCATGGTTAAACAGAAGAATGCTTCCATGCTCATCGATGGCAATCATCCCATCATGGGTGGACTGCAAAATCGTCTCTTGGAGAGAGGCATGCTTCCTCGTTTGTTCAACAAGCAGTTGCTTTTCCTCCATCAAGGAGAACATAAAATAAGCAATATGACTTGGGATGACTGCGATCCGTGGGCCAGCTTTCGTTCGGACCGTTTCTGCCATTTGCGGCAAACCGGTCGCCTCAATAATGACATCAATTTGTTCGAACGGAAGCTTTGTCCAATCGTCATACGTTCTTATACCAAGCATTAGAGCTTTATTTATGCCTGGTGCTTTTTGATTTACGTCAACGATCCCTTGCACCTGAAATCGCTTCGCTGCTACAAGCATCTCAAGTAAAGCCGATCCTCCCTTTCCTGCTCCAAGAATGGCTACACGCTTCACGTTCTAACCTCCCCTTGATCAAAAAGTCCCCAAGATAACTATTACGTAAATGTCACAAAGTTGCAACTGAGAACTTCGACAAGCCCGACTTTTTTCGTTAAAATAAGGATCGTAAGGGCTCCAATGGGCGCCCAGAATATCTAAATTATTTAACCTACTAAAGGAGTCATTATGTTACGTTTTATTGCTTTAATGTTACTCGTCCTTCCTTGTGTCATCGCCGGTTACGGCATTAAACTAATGAGAGATACAATCATGCAAGAGCTGCTATTTCCTTGGCCATCGTTAGCGATCCAGTTTTTGGCAGGCTTCATTTTATTCGTAGCTGGCTTTAGTTTCATTGGTGGCTTTATTTTTCACCGCGACCGAAAAAATGGAAAAGTAGCTCCTCGCTTCCAAAAACGACCAAAACAGGACAATCCTCACTAATCGTCCGGTTTCGGTCGTTTATTCTTGTGTGGATACTCCAATTTGATCGAGCAAACGGAGCAAAGAATGCCTTTCAATAATCGAAGTAAAGGAGGTTCGCTCAGCGAGAAATGTTACCGCCGTAAACAACAGCGCAATGATCCATTGCTGAGTGACACCTGTATGGAATATTACGACTAACGCGATGATGGCTCCTACAGTTGTTGCTCCATTGTCCCCTAACATCGCTTTTTTATGCCCTTCCATCACAAAAACAATGTAAAAAACCGTCACAAAATACAACAACACATCAAACGGTAAATAAAATAGCACCGGTAAAAAGGCTACAATAAAAAGAAAGGCAAGCTTCCAAACCCGCAAAGGCCGAGTATCAAATAAATTCATCCCATGAGGAATGAGTAGTAGTAACAAAATATAGCGTACAAACTCTTGAAGCGAGGTGGGCTGAAAGGCGAAGACGACAGCCAATGTAATGATAAAAGTTCCTCCGGCTTTTAAAACACCTGTCGTCGGTTTTTTCGTGACAAACGCTTGTTTAAAATGACCTTTCAACCCTTTAGGATAGGTGGTTCCGAAAATATCGTCTAGGATGCCTAACACCCAAATGGCCGTGACATAAAGGAGTGGCATAAAGGAAAGTAAAGGAGTTTGAACAGGAGAGAAAAATACATAAGCGATAAAAGCATAAAAGATAAATGCACCTAGACTATAAGGGATCGGATCTCCTTTAAAATTCGTCACCGTCCATTGAAGCTTTTCAAACAGGGTATAGCTCCCGTACGCAACAAAGCCTAAGGTAAAAAGAACAATGATCACGTGTTACTCCCCCTTAACGCCCGTTCGATATCAATCCATTGCTGAAAACGATGAATAAACCCAGAGATCGTTTTTCCTGTGTATCGATGAGCCATCAATGTCGGTATTTCTTTTACGACCGCTCCTCGCAGCAAGAAGTGAAGCAACATCTGCGTTTCAACACCAAAGCCTTGAACGTTTTCTTCAAGTAATGAGGGAAGCCAGCGGCGATGAAATGCTCGCTGTCCAGAAAGAGGCGCGGTGAGAAAAGCACCAGTTCGCTTGGCAATATATTGTTGTGCCCGTTTTTTGACGAGCCCGAACCCTTTCTTCGATGAATGGGTCGGAAGCATGCCAATGACGAGATCAGCCTCATTCGTTAGGAGAGGTGGAAGGAGGTGAGCCATTTCTGAAGAAGTTCTCCCAAGGTCCGCATCGAGCATCACAATGTGCGTGCCCTCTGCTCGTTTCCAGCCTTCCATGAGAGCTTGACCTTTTCCTTGATTAACAGGAAGTGCTACCGTGATATCTGCCAAACGTTCTGCAATTTTTTTCGTGTCATCTGCGCTCCCATCATCAACGACGATCACTTCACAATCAAGGGACAAATCACGAATCCCTTGTATCGTTTGCGGAAGATCGCTTGCTTCGTTGTAAGCTGGGATCACCACAGAAATCCTACTCACTCTCCACCACCTCCTTCATGCGAAGCAACGAAATATAAAACTTAAAATAATCCTCCCGCGTCGTTGGAACTTCCTCAAGGGCAAGAAGGGGTACATCTTCCTCAAGCTCATACTCTCCTAGGGCGATGAGAATGCCTTTCCGCTCTAACAGCTGCTGCTCTGACAAGAGAGGCTTCGCTTCAACACCCATCTGGCTCAGCATTTCACCTACCGATTGGAGCTCGTGTGATTCTTCACTCATAAATACGGCAAGTGATGACAACTCTTGGCGCAAAAAATCTTCCCATACTCTCTTTTCAGCCACGAGTGTACCGTTCTCTTGTCTCAAAGCTTGTACGTGTTGATACATATCGTCTGCCAGCCATGACTTATCCATGCTGATGCCAAGAATCATTCCAATCATAATGGATAAAAGGGTTGTGACGATTCCTTTAAGTCGCTCTTTTCTCATAAAAAGCCTCCCATTACCCAACTCCATAACAAACTGATGACGAAGGCCACGCGTGGGTGTAATAACAATACACTGCAGGCGCCAACAGGAGCTAACCGCCATATCCATTCACTTCCCATTTCCTGCTGGTGGTGCCGATATAATCGATGAATCCCTTTTAAATCTGTAATCCGCTCACCGGCCTGCATGCGGCAGAGCAAGCTCCCCGCCATTCCACTCCTGCCTTTTTCCAGAAACTCTTTATAGCCGAAACGGCACCCAACTAGATAAAGGTGTTCCGCACCGCTCCAGTACGCCAAATAAACCGCCACATCCTCACTCGTTCCGATGAACGGAAATGTTTCGGCTGTGAGACCTAACGCTTGTAAACGTTTAAGTCCGGGAGCTCCACCATTGATATATTGATGAACTAATCGCTTTGGAATCGCTCGCAGTGTTTGCTCTGTCACTGAATCCATATCACCGATGATCATGTCCGGCTTCAAGCCTTGTCTGATCATGCCATCGGCAGCACCGTCGACTGCAATTTTTATTATTTTTCTTTTCGATAATTCCTTTTTAAAAACAGCTAAATCTTGTTCAAAACCGGCATACCTAGCAACAATTAATACTTGCCTGCCTTTGCAAACGTTAAACAGGTCCGGGATCATTGGCTTTTCTGTGAAATAAGCGACCTCGTTTTTTGCATAGTCCCATGTATTTTCAAAAAAAGAGGTAAAACGCTCAGCAAAGTCGGCATCTGCTTTCTGATTAATCTGGGCAATGGTTGCAGCATCGTATTTTTGCAGACGGGCTACTTTTCTATATCCTTTCTCACAAGCGACAAATAATGAACGTTCCCGCAGCAACACTTTTTTCCCGTTTAATTCGAGCTCATTATTTGGAGTAAGGACTTCCGCCACATCATAAACCGCAATGCCCTCCTGCAAGAGTTGATAAATAAAATCATGCCGGAACGCCCCATTCATCGTGGAGCACAAATTGACGATGGCTTTCACTTGTCTCGTCAATAATCCTTCCACCGCAAGGGAATCGAGATTTTCGTGTGAAATCACAGCAATCGATCGTTCAGGAAGCGTTTCCAATAGCTTTTTTGTCTTTCGATGCTGATAAGCTGTCCCTTCAATTCGCCCCATGTCTTTCCCTACTTTCTTCTGTATGCACCAGTCATAGTATGATTCGAAACGAATCGTTTTAGCAGCTTCACTTTTAGGAAAACATATCCATCACTTTCTTAAGTCATCATGACGAATGCAATCAAATAGGCCAAGAGCTTAAAAAGACTCTTGGCCGGATAATGGGCACGGTTAGACAGGAAAAAATTTTTTTCGATGGAACCGGGGCGGTTAATAGCCGACAAAACCAACAGAGTCAGCTTCCTCTTCTGTGTCCCACGCCTGGTTTTTCTTTTTCTTATTGTCTGCCTGAAGATTGAGATAGATGGACTCTAAATCTACATGTTTTTCATAGTGCCACTGCAAAGCAACTGAAGTGTAGAGTTCATTAAGCTGAGCATATGAAAACCCTTTTGTCCACTCAACCAATGTTTTTACTTCGTCTTCTTTTTCAAATCTATATTTCAGAACGAAACAAACCCAACAAATCTAAAGATAAGATTTATTGGGTTCATTATGCTGATTTGAAAGTAGGTTTTTTTCTAACATGAAAAAACCTACCTCTTTCCCTTTCAGCTTACTTTGTGCTCAATTCGCAGCTTATCGGCTACCATGGCGATAAACTCTGAGTTTGTTGGCTTGGCTTTAGAGACGCTGACTGTGTAGCCGAACAAATTGGAGATGGAATCAATGTTCCCACGACTCCATGCTACTTCAATCGCGTGACGGATGGCGCGCTCCACGCGGCTTGATGTCGTGTTAAATTTCTTGGCGATGTCAGGGTATAGTACCTTTGTAATCGATCCGAGCAATTCAATGTCATTATACACCATCGTAATCGCTTCACGGAGATACATGTAACCTTTAATGTGAGCTGGGACCCCAATTTCGTGAATGATGTTCGTAATGCTCGCATCTAAATTAAAGACGTTTGCTTCAGGCTTCTTCGGTTGTGCAAATGAAGAGTGGTTAGATGCAGTATTTTGCACAAACGAACGTTTTTGACCGCTAACTTCACGGATGTTATTAATTAAAATCTCCATATCAAAAGGCTTTAATACGTAGTAAGAGGCTCCTAAATCAACCGCTTTTTTCGTGACATCTTCTTGACCAAAGGCTGTTAGCATAATGATGTTCGGCTTCGTTTGCAAGTTCATGTACGGGAGTTTTTCAAGTACAGCCAAACCGTCCAAATGAGGCATAATAATGTCCAAAATTAAAACATCTGGCTGTCTTTCCTCCACAATCGATAAACATTCTTGACCGTTAAAAGCAACGCCTACCACTTCCATATCGTCCTGGGCAGACACATAGTCATTCAGTAAGTTCACAAGTTCGCGATTATCGTCAGCAATACATACTTTCACCTTTTGCACGAGAACAACCCTCCAGTTACTAAGATACTTCCTTGTCATAAACTTTTCGACATTCGGCCTAGAATCCCTCTTCTAATTTTAAAAAAATTAAAAAATCCCATAATTTCTTTTATTTCCTTTGTTTTACTCTTGTTTTCGATATGATTCGCCATTTGACTACAAAGAATTTATTCCTTTTGTCGAATTTTCTTTATCCTTATCATAGCACACTTTCTCTTCTTCGTTCATCCTTTTCTTTTTGCAGAAATGGGAAAAAGCCAAAGGAGGTCAACTCGCTTTGGCCTTTGATTGATCGAAGGTAATACCTGCCTCTTCAAGCATCCAACTTATATGACATCCGTAACCGCTAGTGGGATCGTTTACAAACACATGGGTCACTGCACCAACAAGCTTTCCGTCTTGAATAATCGGACTTCCACTCATCCCCTGAACAATTCCACCTGTTGTATTTAGCAATTTTGGATCTGTCACTTTGATGACAAGTCCTTTTGTTGCCGGTTGCTTTTGTGGAACCGAGCTGACAATCTCAATATCAAATTCCTCAACTTTTTCTCCTTCAACAACGGTTAAAATTTTGGCGGGGCCTTCCTTCACATGGTTTGATAATGTCACCGGAAGTGCTTCATCTGACACATGATTTTTTAAATCCTTTTCGGTTAGCGTTCCAAAAATTCCGAATGAACTATTTTTCTCAATTGTCCCTAATGTGTTACGTTGGTTTGAAAAACTCGCTAACTTTTCACCTGGGTCTCCATTGCTCCCTTTGTCAATAGACGTAACAGATGAGCGAATAATTTGACCGTCGTGAACAACGATCGGCTTTTTTGTATCCACATCAGATATCACATGCCCGAGAGCACCATATTTTTTCGATACTGGGTCATAGAACGTTAGTGTGCCAACACCTGCAGCTGAATCTCGAATGTACAATCCCATGCGAAAGGTGGATTCTCCTTTATTTTTCAAAGGTGACAACTCACGTACAAGGGTTTGATCCCCTCGACGAATTTCCACTTTTAATGGCTTCTTGCCTTCTCCCGCTGCTTGGACCACATCTCCCACTTCATCCATGTGCTGAATTTCTTTATCATTCAGTTTGGTAATTCTGTCACCTACACGGATACCTGCCAGTTCCCCAGGTGATTTCTCACCGTTTTCTGAATGGATGAGATGATGACCAACAACAAGGACACCATCTGTATTCACTTTTACACCGATCGACTGTCCGCCAGGAACGACTTTCATTTTCGGAAGCGTATCAATGCTCAGCTTTTTGATTGGAATGCCTGCTACTTCTATTGTGGCTTCATCTGTACCTTCTTCTACTCCTGTAACGGTTTGCTTCGTGTAACCATCATCTGTTGGCATAGCTTCAAATGCCACTTTCGATTCTTTCGTAGACACTGTTATTGCTTGACTTAACATGCTGGAGGTTTCCAGCCATTCGAGTTGTTCTCCCTCAAAGATCGTTAATGATGTTGGTGACATCAGTAAGTCTTTCACGGACGGAGAAAAACCGATCATCATCATCGTGACAAGGAGACAGCCTCCTACCACCATTCGAATCGTTTCGCCTCTCACTTCCTTCACTCTCCTAGCTCCTAGCCCACACACCCGATTGGTTTGGCTCTATATCTAATGTTGCCTTTCGAGCTCACGTTTATAACTGTTTCGGGATGAAAAAAGCTAACCTTTATTGGTTAGCTTTTCAATGGTTACATTTGATGCTTGTCGCTAGGTCCAGAAGCTCCTTTGCGTGCTCCTTTGTCAGCTCTGTCATTTCAACGCCAGCGATCATTCGCGCGATCTCTTCCACCTTTTCTTCATCCTTAAGTGCTCGCACTTCGGTCGTCACCCTACCCCCTACTTCCTTTTTTGAAATGTAGAGGTGCGTATCTGCCATGGCAGCCACTTGCGGTAAATGAGAAATGCATAAAACTTGCGAGCCGACGGAAATGTGGCGAATTTTTTCCGCTATTGCTTGCGCCACACGTCCGCTTACTCCTGTATCCACTTCATCGAAAATAACGGACGTGACGCCTTGATGATTGGAGAAGATTGTCTTTAATGCGAGCATAATCCGTGAAATCTCGCCACCTGAAGCGACTTTGGCTAACGGCTTGACTGGTTCCCCTGGATTGGTGGATAAATAAAATTCTACATCATCTACGCCATTTTCACGAAAGGGCTTCTTCCCTTCTGCTGTTTCATGAAATTTTACTTCGAAGGACGTTTTCTCCATGTAGAGAGCGCGCAACTGCTCATGAATTGACTCGGTTAGCTCCATTGCTTTCTGCTTACGAATGTTTGTTAAGGCAGCACTTTCCACTTCTAAATCGAGTCGCATCGTTTCCAATGACTGCTCTAATTGTTTGATGCGGTCATCTTTATGTAAAATCGAATCAAGCTGTTCCTCAATGGTTGATGCGTATTCCACGATTGCGTCGACTGAATCACCATATTTACGTTTCAGCTTCTGCAGTTCATGAAGTCTGCTTTCAATCATTTCAAGTCGTGTAGGATCAAACTCAAGCTTGTCCAAATAGTCACGGAGTGTGAACATCGCCTCTTCAAGTAAATAATACTGCTCCTGTACGTGTTGTTGAAGCTTACCTAATTCTGGGTCGTAGCTCGAAGCGTCTTCAATATGAGTGAGGGCATTGTTGATCCATTCAAGTCCTCGCCCTTCTCCATATAAATTATTGTATGCATCATGTACAGACTTAAACAGCTTCTCTGCATTTGCCAGCTTTAATCGTTCAGCTTCAAGTCGTTTATCTTCACCTGGTTCAAGTTTTGCGGCTTCAATTTCTTTTAACTGGTATTGAAATAAATCTGTTTTTTGCGCCATCTCTTTTTCATTTTCCGTCAATTGAGCGAGTTGTCTTTCCAGCGCTAAGTATTGCTTGTACAATTCCTTATACTCATCCAACACAGTCTCTAATGGATGGCCCGCAAAATGATCGAGTAGTGAGAGATGCTGCTCTTTATGAAGCAATGTTTGATGCTCATGTTGTCCATGGATATCCACAAGGCTTTGACCAATTTCTCTCAAGATTCCGAGCGTGACCAACTTTCCATTAATCCGGCAAATGCTCTTTCCTTGATTTGTCACATCTCTTCTTAAAACGATCATCCCATCATCCGCTTGTATTCCGAGGGCCTCCGCTTTCGCAAAAGCAGGATGCTTCGGCTCCAATATAAAAAGGCCTTCAATCTCTGCTCGTTTTTCGCCATAGCGGACATACTCCGCTGATCCTCGGCCTCCTAGCAGCAGACCAATCGCATCAATGATAATTGATTTTCCAGCACCCGTTTCCCCTGTCAATACGGTTAAACCTTTATCAAAAGAGACTGTTAATTGTTCAATGATCGCAAATTGTTTGATGGATAACTCAACGAGCATCGCTCATTCACACCTTTACTATAGGTTAACCTATAACATGTTTAAAAATCGCTCGGTCACTACAGGTCCATCTTGCTTGTCTTTACATATGATCAGGATCGTATCATCACCACAAATGGTTCCCATAATTTCAGTCCAATCAAGGTTATCAATGAGCGCACCAATGGCATGGGCATTCCCTGGCAATGTTTTCATCACAATTAAATTATCCGTTCGGTCGATGCTAACAAAAGAGTCCACAAGACCACGTTTGAGCTTTTGTAACGGATTAAAACGTTGGTCAGCTGGTAAACTATATTTATATCGCCCATCCATCATTGGTACTTTGACAAGATGCAGCTCTTTTATGTCACGAGAAACTGTTGCTTGGGTGACATTGTAACCAGCCGCCTTTAACTGTTCTACAAGCTCATCTTGCGTTTCAACATCGTTATTTGCAATGATCTCTCTAATTTTAATATGTCGCTGTCCTTTATTCATGATTACCACCTGTTTTCTAGAGTCAATACCTTTATTATCTACATAATTTGTTAGGAAAACAACCGATGATGACTGACTGTAGGCGTACTCGGAAAGTCGCCTCGTGTTTGACGCTTTGCGCTAGACATCTCTGTTTCTATATTTATAGAAAAACTTGGCATAGTGGCCAAGCTTCCTTGTTGCTTTTTTCTCGATCGTTTTACCCTTTTTTCAACTCTAAATGGGCCCGTTCAACAGTGTCTCGAATCATTTCTTGGGAAATAAAGGATTCTTTATCCTTTCGCCACATCAGGTGAAGAAGAAACTCAATATTTCCTTCTCCTCCCGTTATCGGTGAAAAGTCAAGTCCTCCTACGGCATAACCTTCTTTTAAAGCAAATTCAACGATTGTGCTTAACACTTTTTGATGAACGCTTTTATCACGGACGATCCCCTTTTTCCCCACTTCCTCTCGGCCTGCTTCAAATTGTGGCTTCACTAAAGCTACAACGTCGCTATTCTCAAGAAGCATCGTTTTTAAAACAGGTAAAATGAGTTTAAGCGAAATAAAGGATACATCAATGGTCGCCATATTTGGCAGTCCACGTTCTAATACCTCTGGCTTCAAATAACGAAAATTCGTCCGTTCCATTACAACGACTCGCTCGTCTTGGCGAAGCTTCCATGCTAATTGATTGTAGCCTACATCGACCGCATACACGAAGGTCGCCCCATTTTGCAAGGCGCAATCTGTAAACCCTCCTGTAGAAGCGCCGATATCTAAGACAACTCTGTCGGTTAAATGGAGGTCAAATGCACGGATGGCTTTTTCTAGTTTTAAACCGCCTCTGCTGACATAAGGAAGCACCTCTCCCTTGACGGAAAGAGGTGTATCACGATCCACCTTTAACCCAGGTTTATCGACTCGTTCATGTCCTGAGAAAACGAGACCAGCCATAATCGACCGTTTGGCTTTTTCCCTCGTTTCCATCAGGCCACGCTCCACGAGCAATACATCTACACGTTCTTTTTTACTCATCTTAGCCTTACGCCCTTTTTTGCTTTCTCGGAAGCAATTTGCTTAATTGGTTCGCCACTTGGCTTGAGGTGAGGCCAATTTCTTCAAGCAATTCGCTTACGCTTCCGTGTTCAATAAATCGATCAGGTATTCCCATCCGCTGGGTGACGACATTGTGATACCCATGGTCATGGAAAAATTCCAGTACCGCACTACCAAAACTTCCTTGCACCGCTGTCTCTTCAAGCGTTAATACTGGTCGCCCGCTTTTCGCAATCTCGTGAAGCATCGCCTCATCAAGAGGCTTAACCGACCTAGCATTGATTAACCGGATGGAATAACCTTGTTGTGAAAGCTCTTTACTCGCTTGCTCTGCAACTGGGATCATCGTTCCGAAGGTAAGAATACAGGCATCCGTTCCTTCTTGTAGCACTTCCCACGATCCAATCGGGATTTCCTTTAACACCTCGTCCATTTTGATTCCATACCCGTTCCCTCTTGGATAACGGACAGCTATTGGTCCACCCTCATATTGTATGGCTGTATAAACCATGTGCTGCAATTCATTTTCGTCCTTTGGCATAAGGATCTTCATGTTTGGTAAATGGCGTAAATAGGCGATATCGAAAACCCCTTGATGTGTTTCGCCATCTGCCCCAACAAGTCCTGCTCGGTCAATTGCAAAAAACACGTTTAAGTTTTGCCTGCAAATGTCGTGCACGACTTGGTCATATCCCCTTTGCAAAAAGGTTGAATACACAGCGAATACGGGCTTTAACCCTTGTGTTGCAAGTCCCCCGGCCATTGTGGTCGCATGCTGCTCTGCAATCCCTACATCAAACATACGATCTGGAAATTCCTTTGCGAATTGGTCAAGCTTCGTCCCACCAGGCATGGCTGCAGTGAGGGCCACAATTCGAGGGTCGTTGCGAGCAATTTTCTTTAATGTTTCTGCAAACACACCGCTATAACTTGGCGGAGCCGGTTTTTTTACAAGCTCACCTGATTCAATTTTGTAATGACCGACCCCATGCCATGTACCCTTCTCATCATTTTCTGCGGGGGCGTAGCCTTTTCCTTTTTTCGTCAGAACGTGAATGAGGACAGGACCTTTTGTTTTCTTCGCGTATTTCAAGTTTTCCATCAAATCGTCAAGGTCATGGCCGTCGACTGGTCCTAAATACGTAAAGCCCATTTCTTCAAAGAAAATGCCAGATACGAGCAAGTACTTTAAGCTGTCTTTCACACGCTCAGCCGCTTGAGCCAACTTACCACCGAAAGCTGGAATCTTTTTGATCAGCATTTCCAGATCTTCTTTTGCCTTTTGATATTTACCTGCTGTCCGCAAGCGCCCAAGAACATTGTGAAGAGCACCGACATTTGGAGCGATCGACATTTCATTATCGTTTAATACGACAATTAAATCCTTCTGCTCATGTCCGATATGGTTTAACGCTTCGAGGGCCATGCCACCTGTCAACGCTCCATCACCAATGATGGCGATAACGTTTTCATCTGTCCCCTTTAAATCACGGGCTGTAGCCATTCCCATCGCTGCAGATAGAGAAGTGGAACTGTGTCCCGTTTCCCAAACATCATGCTCACTCTCGTCGCGTTTCGGAAATCCACAAAGCCCTTTATATTGTCTAAGTTGATCGAATTGTCCTGCTCGTCCAGTCAAAATTTTATGTACGTAAGCTTGATGACCTACGTCCCAAATCAACTTGTCTTTCGGACTGTCAAACAGTGAATGTAATGCCAACGTCAATTCGACAACCCCAAGGTTTGGCCCGAGATGGCCGCCCGTAATGGATAGCTTTTCAATTAAAAATTGACGAATCTCTTCCGCTAATTGCTCCAATTCTTGCTTTGTCATTGATTTGATCAAGGAAGGATCGTGCAGCTTCTCTAAGTCCATGAAGTGACCTCACTTTCGAGAATTTTTCTCTTTCTTCTTTTTTCCATTTGGTAGAAAGTTTATGTTCATTTTTTCTTCAAGAAAATAAAACACTTTTCCTACTTGGTAAATAATTGCGGTGGAATGCTCAATCGCCAATGTCTTCCCAATCGCTTTACCGCCCACCGTTAGCGCGGCTACCACACTCGTAAATAAAACCGACAACGCAAATTGCTGGCCTGAGTTTTCACCATACCCGAGCTGTAAAGCCAACTGAATGACAACATAGGTGGCTGCTGTTCCACTCACAATACCTGATATATCTCCAATTACATCGTTGCAAAAATTCGCAAACCGATCCGCATTGCGAGTAATGGCGACAGCTTGTTTTGCCCCTTTTAACCGCTCTGAAGCCATCGCATGAAATGGCTTTTCATCTGCTGCAGTTGCTGCCACCCCAATTGTATCAAAAAGAATCCCAACAAGCACAATAAGCAAAACGATTCCCATGCCAACTGCCCAGGAAACACCGCTTAACATGAATGTGGAGACAATTGAAAAAATCGCCGCTAACACAAGCGTGATAACGGCAATAGCTAAAGTCCAATTTATTGATTTTCCTAGAGATTTCATAGCGCCTCGCATACACCTTTTTAAATAAAATACACTAAATTCGTTCCGACTGCGTATGTATGAGAGTGGTCATTTAAAGAGTAAACTCTGTGGCTTAGGTCCAGTAGGATTTCCCAATTCAACACCAGTGCGTCGCCGCGCTGGCGGTTTCCCTTTATGTTGAACTTGGCGCTGTCACCAAACGCCAGACTGGATTACCACTTAGTCCACACTGTAATCCTCTTTAAATGTCCCCATGGAACAGTCTAGGAGTTTTCCTCGGCAATCCCTTGCCATTCTCTTATCCTCTTTTGCAGAGCAGATTTCATATGGTACTAGAGAGGCAATGGCTGTTGGCCGACAGCGGATTGCTTCAAAACCCATAATCCCCTCTACTCCACTCAAGGCAGGCTACGCTGCTGACAAGCTCCCTAGCTTGCCTTCGCAGGTTCATACCCTTTGCTCTTGCCCTATGTCCATACATAAGCAGCAGAGAAAAAGGCCTCCACAGTAGGAGGGTCATCGCCCACATGCCTTTGTGGATCGCCCTACTACCTTTTCTCCCAGCAATGACCCAAGGCTGGGCGCCTCAAGCCATCACAAGGAGCTTCATCGATGTGCCCTTTGGCGGATTTTTAGCCCCGCCTTCAAGAATGGAGGATTGACTAGAATACTGCACCACTCTTATTCTAAAAGACATTATACCATGAAATCAATCGAAGCTCAATTACATTAATTCCCTTCTTTGATCAGCAACTAATGGTTACGATTCACGACATAATCCGTTAATTCCTCTAATAAGCGATGGTTCATTTGAACACTATATAAATATTCCTTTGCCAGCAAAGTATGCAAGTGAAGCTTCTCTTTTGCCCCTTCGAGGGTTAATAGGCTTGGATAGGTGCTTTTTTGATTTCCATCATCGCTTCCAACTGGTTTACCAATGGCAGCTTGATCCCCTTCAACATCTAAAATATCATCTTTTATTTGAAAGAGTAAGCCTAATTCTCTTGAAAATCTACGTATGTTCTCAATATCTTGTTCAGATGCATCCGCAAGCCTTGCCCCTGCAACAATGGCGAACGAGAGAAGCGCCCCTGTTTTATGATGGTGGATATATTCAAGTCCCTCGACCGTTAGTTTTTGATTTTCTCCTTCGATATCAGCTACTTGTCCGCCTACCATTCCTTCTGGTCCAGCAGCCCTTGCAAGCTCTTCTATCAAGCAGAGTGTTTTGGCCGGGTCAACACCTTTCATTTTGGCCACAATCTCAAAGCTGTACGTTAATAATGCATCCCCTGCAAGAATGGCATGAGCTTCTCCGAACACTTTATGGTTCGTCGGTTTTCCCCGGCGAATATCATCATCATCCATCGATGGGAGGTCATCATGAATGAGCGAGTACGTATGAATCATCTCAATCGCACAGGCAAGGTCAATCCCCTGTGAAATATCCTTTTGAAAACTTTTCATCGTTGCCAATAGCAGCGCTGGTCGAATTCGTTTTCCTCCTGCCTTCAAGGAGTAAAGCATAGAATTTTTCAGCATGTCAGGAGAATTTAGTCGTTCAATATGTGCAGGCATCCGCTCTTCGATGATGTCTTTAATTTCATCTAAAAATTGTAACAGTTGTACACTCACTCTTGTTCCTCCTGCAATACTGTTTCCTCAAAATTCCCATCTTCTTTCAATATCTGATCCATCTGCTTCTCTACAGTTGCCAGCTTTTCATGACAAACCTTCGAGAGGTTCATCCCTTTTTGGAACATCGAAATGGCTTCCTCTAGCGGCACGTCCCCTTGTTCAAGCTGTTCTACCACTTCTTCAAGCTGCTCCATCGCCTCTTCAAAACTGAGTGGCGGTTGTTCATTTTTGATCATATCCTTCTCCCCCGCTTTCGCTCTCTATTTCTTTCACATCACAGATGAGCTGCCCATCAGTAACCCGAAGGTGCAAGCGGTCATTCATCCTTACTTGCTTCACCGATTTTATCAGCTCTTGAGTTTTCGCTTTATATGGTAACGCGTAACCCCTCTCCATGACTCGCAGTGGACTGAGGAGGTTCAAACTAGAAATGGCTTGTTGGAATTGCTGCTCTTTCCGCTCCATCATTTGTTGGAATTCTTTCTTCAATAAAACTTCTAGCTTTACTCTTGCTTGCTCCGCTTGCCTGAGGCGCCCTTCTGGATGGATTCGTTTTAAGCGGTATTCAAGCTGACTCAGTCGATCCTTAGCATCGCTAACCATTCGCCGTTGATGCTTCGTCAATCGCTCAAGCTGTTGATCAAGCTCTAATTCCTTTTGTTTAACCAATTGTGCTGGATAACGAAAGGCATACGATTTTTGCAGGCGTTGAAGGTGTTCTTTTTGCCTTTTGAGTAGTTCATGCTGGGCACGTTTTAGCCTTTGGGTATATTGGTTGACACGAGAGATGAGCTCTTTCAAGTCTGGAACGGCTAGCTCAGCGGCTCCTGTCGGTGTAGCTGCTCGTACATCGGCGACAAAGTCAGCGATTGTATAATCTGTTTCATGACCGACAGCTGAAATGATCGGAATGACCGACTGATAAATCGCTCGGGCAACAAGCTCTTCATTAAATGCCCATAATTCTTCAATCGAACCCCCACCTCGACCAACAATGAGAAGATCGAATCCACCTACCTCATTGGCTTGCCTAATCGCTTTTGCGATCGAATGAGGTGCTTCCTCCCCTTGCACGAGTACAGGGAGAAGCGTCAATTGAGCGATAGGAAAACGCCGTTTAATGGTTGAGGCGATGTCACGAATCGCTGCTCCTGTTGGCGATGTTACGATCGCAATTTGTCTTGCAACAGGAGGCAATGGCTTTTTGTTTTCTTCCTTAAACAGTCCTTCTTGTTCAAGTCGTTCTTTTAGTTGTTCATAGGCAAGATATAAGTTTCCGATCCCATCCGGCTGCATTTCAAGCGCATAAAGTTGATATTGACCAAACGGTTCATACACGTTCACTTCTCCGCGAACAATGACCTTCATTCCATTTTCAGGTTTGAAATTTAAAAAACGATTATTACCTGCAAACATCACAGCAGACATTTTAGCATGCTCATCCTTTAGTGTGAAGTACATATGCCCTCTACTATGATGCTTAAAGTTAGAGATCTCTCCTCGCATCCAAACGTCTTGCAATAACGGGTCATCTTCAATGGTTCGCTTCAAATGTCGTGTCACTTCTGAAACCGTCAAGATTGGCTGCTGACCTGCCATTTCACACACGCCCTATTCTTTCGCTGCTTGAATCGTATTGGCTAATAGCATCGTGATCGTCATTGGTCCGACGCCTCCAGGAACAGGGGTAAGATGGGACGCTACCTCTCGAACACTTTCAAAGTCCACATCTCCGCAAAGCTTTCCATCGACACGGTTAATGCCGACATCGATCACAACAGCGCCTTCTTTGACGTGACTTGCGTCAATAAAACGAGCTCTCCCAACCGCAACAATTAGAATGTCAGCCTGTTTTGTGATCTCAGTTAAATATTTTGTACGCGAATGACAATATGTAACGGTAGCATGTTCATTTAACATTAATTGTCCGACTGGTTTACCAACGATATTGCTCCGTCCAACGACAACAACGTGCTTTCCGGCAATCTCCACATTTGCTTCTTGCAGCATGACAAGCACACCAAAAGGCGTACAAGGAAGGAACGTGTCTTCACCGATCATCATTCGCCCTACACTGATCGGATGGAACCCGTCCACGTCTTTGGCAGGAGAAATCCGTTCAATAACCGCCTGTTCCGAAATTTGTTCTGGCAATGGCAGTTGCACGAGGATACCATGGATCGTAGGATCGTTGTTCAAACGGTCAATTTCTGTTAACAGCTCCTCTTCCGAAGTGGATGCTGGAAGCTCTTTTAATACAGAATAAATTCCAATTTGCTCACACGCTTTTTGTTTTGAGCGAACATATACTGTGGATGCAGGATCATTACCAACAAGAATCACAGCTAAGCCTGGGGTGATTCCACGTTCTTTTAACTTGGTTACCTCTGATTTTAATTCGTCACGCTTTTTTGCTGCTAATGCTTTTCCATCTAATAATACTGCACTCATCGTCTCCACTCCCTTTAAAAATTATTTGTCTTTTGGTTTATAGGCTTCCATTGTTTTTGATAGAACACCATTTATAAATCGACCAGCATCTTCCCCGCCAAAGGCTTTTGCGAGCTCAATTGCTTCATTAAAAGAGACATTTTTAGGAATATCGTCCACGTAATATAGTTCATATAAAGCCATGCGAAGAATCGCTCGATCTACATTGCCGATCCGGTCCACGGTCCAGCCTTGAAGGTGATCTGCATATAGCCGGTCCAACTCCTCTTGGTGGGTAACGGTTCCGCTAACAAGGTCGCTCATGAACGAACTTGCCTCTTCCCCTTCGTCGAGAACACTTTCAATGGCTTTTTCCATTGATGTGTCGATAACATCCATTTGATAAAGAGCTTGTACAGCTCGAAGTCGTGATAAACGTCGATTCATGCTCATACTCCTTCTAATTGAAAACTTAAAGATAGGTTAAGTTTCCCCATTAATATGTTTGATCATAGCATAACATTTTTCGTAAAAACAGAACAATTGCAGAAAAGAGTCGGAACAACTTTCGTTTTCTGAATATTTTTGACCCTTTGTTTATCTATCAACGTTTAACTGATTGCTGAATCCTGTTTGATGAGTGCAAAAAAGCGACCCAAAATTGAGCCGCTTTTTGAGCCATTATTTAGTTTCTTCTTCTCCATCGACTGCTTCAAAATGCACGCCGACAATATGAACGTTTATGGATTGTAGCTCAATGGCAGTCATAGTTTGCAAAGCTTGTTTGATGTTTTGTTGAATTTTCTTCGCCACTTCTGGAACGGATACTCCGTAAAGAATAATGACGGAAACATCAACGATAATCCCCTCGTCATTCAAATCAACCTTTACACCTTTGCCATGATTTTTATAACCTAATTTCTCTGCCACTCCTGCTGCAAAATTGCCCCTCATGGTGGCGACCCCTTCAACTTCTGAGGCTGCAATCCCAGCGATTACTTCAATGACCTCTGGTGAAATTTCCACCCTGCCTAAATCTGTTTTTTGCTCTTCTAGGTCTAACAGATGGTTCTCGTTCATCCTTTACACCTCCATTGGAATGGACCTTACTATTTGCTCTCCTCCATGATGTTATAAATCTCTAAAAATTTCGTGTTGAAATCTCCAGATACAAACGTTTCATGGTTTAGCAAGCGCAAGTGAAACGGAATGGTCGTCTCAATTCCCTCTACCTCAAACTCTGCAAGTGCTCGCTTCATTTTTGCAATCGCCTCGTCCCTTGTCGCTCCGTGTGTGATCACCTTAGCAATCATGGAATCGTAAAAAGGAGGAATTGTATAGCCTGGGTATGCAGCAGAATCGACCCGAACTCCTAGTCCACCAGGTGCTAAGTAACTTTTTAATTTACCTGGAGATGGCATAAAATTTTTCTCTGGGCTTTCTGCGTTAATCCGACACTCTATCGACCAACCATTAAATGTAACGTCTTCTTGTTTGTAGGACAACGGCTTCCCTGAAGCTACTTTGATTTGCTCTTTAATCAAGTCAATTCCCGTCACCATTTCTGTCACTGGATGCTCAACTTGGATTCTCGTGTTCATTTCCATAAAGTAGAAATCACCATTATTATGGTCATAAATAAACTCAACGGTTCCTGCCCCCGAATAGTTGACGGCTTTCGCTGCAGCAACAGCGGCTTCCCCCATCTCCTTACGCTTCTTCTCTGTAATTGCAGGAGACGGTGTTTCCTCTAATAGCTTTTGCAATCTTCGCTGAATCGAGCAGTCCCGTTCCCCTAGATGAATTACGTGACCGTGGTTGTCGGCAAGCACTTGAATTTCAACATGACGGAAATCTTCAATGTATTTTTCAAGGTAGACACCAGGATTCCCGAACGCTGTTGCGGCTTCTTGTTGGGTAATGTTAATACCTTTTCGCAATTCCTCTTCATTACGAGCAACGCGAATTCCCTTACCCCCACCGCCTGCTGTAGCTTTAATGATGACTGGATAACCGATTTGTTCCGCTACTGCTAAGCCGTCTTCCACACTCTCGATGATTCCTTCTGAGCCTGGGACGATTGGAACGCCGGCACGTTTCATTGTTTCTCTTGCCACGTCTTTCGTTCCCATTTTGCTAATCGCATCCGCACTAGGACCTACAAAAGTAATGTTGCATTCCCCACATATTTCAGCAAAATCGGCGTTCTCTGCTAAAAATCCATATCCAGGGTGAATCGCATCCACTTCAGTTAAAGTCGCCACACTCATGATATTCGTGAAGTTTAAATAGCTTTTTGCAGATGGCGTCGGTCCAATGCAATAAGCTTCATCCGCCATTCGTACGTGAAGGGCATCGCGATCAGCTTCTGAAAAAACAGCCACGGTTTCAATTCCTAACTCGCGACAAGCGCGAATAATTCGAACGGCAATTTCCCCGCGATTGGCAACTAGCAGTTTCTTTATCATCCAAATCTCTCCCTACTTTTGCGGCTCTACTACAAATAGAGGTTGACCGTATTCCACTAATTCGCCGTTCTCCGCTAAAACTTCGACGATCTTCCCTTTCACTTCCGCTTCAATTTCGTTCATTAATTTCATTGCTTCCACGATACAAACAACAGTATTTTCGCTAACATTATCACCGACCTTTACATACGGATCAGAATCTGGCGATGGTGCAACATAGAAAGTCCCTACCATCGGAGACGTAATTTTATGTAAGTTGTCAGTTGCTTTCGTTTCAGCCTCTTCCTTCACAGGCTCTGAAGCAGGGGCTGCTTGAACGGCTTGTCCCTTAGGTGGCTCTTGAACGGCCTGAACAACAGGGGCTGGAACTGGAGCGCTCTGAACAGGCTGTTGGTAAGCAACAGTCTCTCCCTGAGATTTTTTCAATACGAGCTTTAATCCTTCTTGCTCAAGCTTAAACTCGTCTAAATCGGATTGATCAACCGCACGGATCAACTCGCGAATTTCTTGTACTTTTAACATTAATCAGCTCTCCTCCATTTCTCGTTAGCCAACGTAATACGTTGTAAACTAAATGATCACATGATTCATTATAGCATATCCACAATAAAGAAAGCGCTTTCTTACCAAGTGATTCACCAAACGTTTATTCTTCTTGCTCCTCGCCTTCTTCTTTCGTGATGGCGTCAAATTTGTATTGGCGGAACACAGGGAACTCTGATAAATTATCAGGAATTTTTCCGTTTTCCAAAAGAATAATTTTCACAATATTTTTATTTCGTGCCATATGGTACTTTTCACCATACTCATTTTCAAGTGTATACCTTTTTAAGCTTTGATAATCTTCCTCTTGAATGGATACGGTGTAAGTCCCACCTTCTGTTTCATACTCATGTTGAAAGCCTACCTCAAACTCAACAATTTGAATATGGTCGTTTTTTAAATTTCGGGTTTGTTCCAATACGGCTTTTGCACCTTCGGTTAGTTCAGACCATTCCATGTCAATCTCTCCTTAGCTATAGGAATTACGCTGACCTATTATACCATGATGAAAAACGGAATGCATCCTCGCTTCGAACATCTCGTATTTTTATGCGTATTCTTCCTTTTTGATTGAGCTCAAAAGGCAGAAGCTAGGAGGGCGCCCCTCTTATACATATAACATTTGCCAGCAACTCACGTTTTCCTCCTTGTTGTCAATTGATCTTTTTACGTCAAACGAGCAAAACGCAATGCACTCGCTAAAAACTGGGGCCAAACAACAGAGAGCAAGAAATCGGTGAACCTACGTGACTGATCGTAGGATGTTCTCGGGAAATCGCTTTATGTTTGAGGCTTTGACTAAACCTCTCTAGTTATTCTTTCTTTAGGAAAGCTGGTTGGGCGCCTAATCGTTTGCTTTTTTTATACTTTTAATTCTTTACAAAAAATTTACTCTTTCTTATAAGTGAAAAAAGGGAGACGTTAGTACGCCCCCCCTTTTGTAACCATTACTTAGAATCATTATGATGTCCTACCGTTACAAGACGATCGGAACCTAGCTGTTTGCTCGCCATCACCATAATTTCGTTGGCTTGCTCAGCTGTAAGTTCTTCAGCTTGCACGATGATACGTACTTGCTCTTCTTCGGCAAGAACGAGCACATCATCGTACCCTTGTGCTTTGATCAACGTTTCCAATGTAGCTTCTTGCTGGGAAAGCCGTTGCAGTTCTTGACTCTTTGTGAACGCCTCGCTCTTCATTTCAGCGGTAGCATCTGGAGAGCCCATAATGTTCGTGTAGTTTTCAGCCATTTCTTCACGAGAGGCGATCATTTGGTTACGAATCGTCGCAAACACTTCATTGCTTGCCACATTTGAAATCGAGCCAACGTCTGAATCTGTCTCAGCCTCTGCTCCCATCTCCTCGTCCTCTTCTACCGTCACCTCTTCGCCTTCACCTTCAGCATCCAGATCGATGTCCATCTCCTCTAGCTGCCTTTCCATTTCTTCCTGCATATCGTTTAGCTCCTCATCCGAGACAAATGCAACATCTTCGCCTCCAGGGGACATCATGTAGTAAGCAGAAAGAACGACAATTAAGCTAAGCATTGTTAACAACCACACCGTTTGTTTTTTCAACACCATTACTATTCCTCCTTCGATTTCTTAGGCATAACAGACACCCGATGAGCTGGAACATCCAACACTCGACTGACCGCTTCAACGACCATCCCTTTGACTTGGGCATTTTCAACGCCTTCCGCTACAATCAATACCCCGCGGACTTGCGGTTTTTCCTTTTGTACAAGAAGAGGCTTCTCTTGATCCCCTTCTCTGACGATCACGACCTCCTCGTCTCGCGATACATCATCCACCTTCCGTGTTCCCCCTTCGCGATCGGTCTCATCGGTCTTTTGTTGCTTCGTGCTCGAATTTTTCTCATAAACCATTCGTTCCGTCTCTGCAAGGTTAATCATGACCGTTACATCTGAAATTCCTACAATTTGCTCCAAGCTCTCTTTGAGCTGATTTTCGTACTGAATTTCATATTGCTCCATTTCACTAGACTGACTGGAGGAGCGCTGACCGAATGTCTCCTGATCTTCTTGGCGATCGGTATCATCTTCTTGAAAAACAGGTGCTGTGTCTCCTTGATCATCATTAGGTGACAGCAAATTACCAACAATCATGAGCATTAACCCTATACAAAGAATGACGATCACATATTGAAAAGAGAACTTCCCCTTTTCTGCCCCTTTTTTATGAAATAATTTTTTCAACCACTGGCGATCTTGTTGTTCATCATGACCCATTCCCTTGCTCCCCTCCTTCCCATACCAACGAAATCATTTCCTCAGGGATTTGCCATACTTCGGCAAGATAATGAATGTACTTCTGATTCATTCGATCCTCCGTTGACACTGACTGAATGTCTTCGGTCTTTGATGCCAGATCGATCTGAACCGGGGAAACGACTTCGATGCTAACGGATTCATCATCGGCCTCCTCTGTTAATAAAACGGTAACCGATTGAACTTGATCGGGATGAAACCCCGATTCATAAGCGGTAGGTTCGATAACAACATCCACTGATTGAATTTGAACACCATACGTTTCACGGAACTCCTCCTCCACTTGTCTTTTTAATTGGACAGCCATCTGTTCAGAAATATATGCACGCATGTCGGATTCTATATCATCTTTTTTTGAATTCCAGTCCGATTCTACGGAAAGTTCTGATGTGCTCGTCGCTAAGGAAAGCTCTGCAAACCAAGTGTCTAAATCTTCCGTTACAATCGCTAAGACCGGTTGTAGCATCACAACTAGCAACAGCAAACCGACGACCATGCGCACATATCGTTGGAACATAGAGTTTGGAAGTAGCAGTTCCAAAATCGTTGCTAGCAAAATGAGTAAGATTAAATTCGTTAACCAGTCGGTTAGAAAACCCACGTCGGTTCCTCCCCTTTGTAAGATTCATTATCGAATCATCACCGATGCATTACCGGCCACAATCATTATCGTAATCGCGAGAAAAAACATTAAACAAACGACGGCCAGAGAAGCAAAAATGAAAATAATCGCCTTTCCGATAATCGATAAACAGTCCGTTATCGGACCTGCACCTAACGGCTGTAAGATAGCGGCTGAAATATGAAAAATCACCGCTAGAGACAGAACTTTAATTGCTGGAAAAGCACAGAGCATAAGCAGGATTGCCAGCCCAGCAACACCGACGGTATTTTTTAAAAGAAGCGACGCACTCATGACCGTATCGGCAGCATCTGTAAACATCCGGCCAACAACAGGGACAAAGTTGCCGGCAATGTATTTGGCCGTTCGAACCGTAATGCCATCTGTCACGGCAGTTGTTGCCCCTTGAACGGAGATAATCCCTAAAAACACCGTTAAAAAGACACCAAGAACTCCGACTGCGATCGTGCGTAAAAAGTTAGCCAATTTCGTTACTTTATAGTGATCGGTCATCGTGCTCACAATGCTTAAAACCGTAGAGATAAACAGCAAAGGTAAGACAAAATGGTGAATGACCATTCCACTCGTATTAACCATAAATACAATCAACGGATGAAACAAAGCCGCAGAGGTAATATTTCCGATTGCCGCCATCAGGGCAAGAAGAAGCGGTAAAAGGGCCACCATAAAATGGACCATGCTGGATATGGCTTCTTTCGTATAATCCATTGCCACGTGAAAGCTATTTAACGCAATAAGCATCAAGACCATATACGTAATGGCATACGCCACTTTGCTAATCGTCTTTTGTTCAAATGCGTTTTGTAATGACTGGAGCATCACCGAAAAAACAGAAAGCAAGATGATCGACCCGAGCAGCTTGCCGTTTACAAGCAATTCATGAAGCAAGTATTTTACAAGTCCCATTCCCCATTCATCTATGCGGAATTGCTTGTCCCCTCGTAGAAACTCCATCAATGATCCTTTTTGGCTTTCTGGTAAAAATCCGCCATATTCAGTCGCAATTTCATGCCAAAATTGTTGGATCTCCTCAATTTCTAAGCTTTCTATTTGCCTTTCAATAAAGGAGTCATTCAATGAATCAAGCTCATCGGCTCCAGAGGCGGCATTGGGAATGGTGAAGATAAAGAAGATTAGAATGGCAGTCATCGCCCAAAAATGTTTCGTCCTTCGCTTCATGACCCTCACCTCCTTAAGTTCCCGCCGATGGTAATAACGAAAGGATCATTTCAATGACTGCGGTTAAAATCGGAATCGCCATCACCAAGATCATAACTTTTCCGGCAAGCTCAATTTTGGAAGCGATAGCAGCTTGTCCTGCGTCCTTTGCAATTTGTGCGCCAAACTCAGCAATGTACGCAATGCCGATAATTTTTAGCAACGTCTGAACGTACATCATGTTGATGTTAGCGTCCTTCGCAATTTGCTCCAACAAGGCAATGACTCGTCCAATATGATCAATTAAAAATAAGAAGATAAAAGCACCGACAAAAACGACAAGAAGAAAAGCGATCATTGGCTTTTGCTCTTTTACAACGAGGGCAAGGAAGGTTGCGATTAAACCTACGCCCACAATTTGTATGATGTCAATCGCAACTCCCCCCTTTAACCTTGAAATAGAAAGACGCCTCGAATTTTTTGAAAGAGATCATCTACAATCGTCGCAACCATATAAAGGACGACGACAAACCCAATCAAGGTCACCCAATGGGCCCAATCCTCTTTTCCCATTTGCTTTAACACTGTATGAATCATGGCAACTACAATACCAATACCAGCAATTTGGAAAATGGTATTTACGTCATAAGCCACGAACATTCCCCTCCTTACACAGGCATGCCTTCTGTTACAGCATCATTAAAATGATGAGCAATCCTGCGAGCACCCCGAGACTTTTCATCATCCGTTCATAGCGGTATTGCTTATCCCTCGCCTCTCCTTCTTCCCTCTCCAAATGGGCGAGGGTTAGGCGCACTTGCTTTTGTTGTTGCTCACGATCATGCTGTCCAAGAGTGGCACCGAATTGAAGAATGACCTCTCGTTCACTCGCTAGCAAAGCAGTGTACTTCCACGTCTCATTGATCGCTGCTTCCCATGCATCATAAACCGTTTCTTCCTTTTCCTTAAGCCTGTAGGAAAAGTGCTCGAATAAATAAGAGACAGGCTTCGGCATTTGTGCTGCAATATGTCCTGTTGCTTCTGCCAACGGTGTTAATCCGTAGACCATTTCTGCTTCTAACGATTGTAAAGCGACCTTCAGTTGCCGTAATTGACGAGGCCTTTCATGAAGGCGCCTTGCCAATTCAAACCCTGCCCATGTCGTTGCCATTAATATGAAAATTGCACCGAGAAGCTTCAACTGACATAACCTACATCTTTCGCTTTAGCATTGCGAATCCTGCGAACGACTCCAGGCTTAGCTCGCCTTTCTAATTCAATGCAACGATCAAATGCTTCAATCTCGAGGAGCTCTCGGATCGCTGGTCGTTTACTGACCTCTTCTAGCTCATATCCATGGGCAGTTGTCATCACCTTCACTCCTGCATGTAGGGCTTCTTGAATGGCAACACAATCTTCTTTTCGGCCAATTTCATCCACGATGAGCACATCGGGACTCATCGAACGGATCATCATCATCATCCCTTCTGCTTTCGGGCAGCCATCCAAAACGTCTACGCGCATACCAAGTTCATGTTGTGGAACTCCTTTGACAGCTGCTGCTATCTCTGAACGCTCATCGACGATCCCCACCTTTAATGGTGGAATGCCTTTGCGTGACCATCCGACACTGACAAGCCGTGCAAGGTCTCGTAACAATGTTGTTTTTCCTGACTGAGGTGGGCCAATAAGCAACGTATTCAACCATCCTTTTTGATAAACGTGGGAAATGAGCGGCTCTGCAGTACCAATTTTTTGCTTCGCAACACGAATGTTGAAGGAACTTATGTCACGAACTGTTTTGACATATCCTTTTTCTAGCGTGACCTTACCAGCAAGTCCGACACGATGACCGCCAGCCATTGTAATAAAGCCACGCTTCAGTTCCTCTTCAAATGCATAAATCGAATAAGCACTTAATTGATTTAATAAAAATTGCGCATCTTTTGTCGTTACAACATATTCACACCCCTGATGTTCTGGATAATGAGGGAGATGGTTTACAATCACTTCCAATGGACGGTGCACACGAATGCGAATTTCTTCCACATCTTTTTGGATGGACGGTGGTAGCTTCTTTAACAGTTGACGTATGGTTTCTGGCAACACAGCGAAAATCTCTTGCACCTTGATTCGCCCCTTTACTTTCGAATGCCGATTAAAATCAAGCAAACGCCCGTACCGATAAACAACAACCGCGTCGGTGACATACGGTCCGCCATACTTAGCAAACCGATCGTGATGGAAGAAAGAAAAATGACCGGCCCAACAATGGCAAGCATGGCGTTAATAGCAACCGCTTTTTCTACACTGTTAAGCTTTAACATTAACCCCGCTGCCGTTAATTCAATGAGACCTGATATGATTCTCAGGCCGACCATCACTAATAAAGCTGTTTCAAACACAAAAAGCCATGATTTCACAGACTGTCACCTCGAACTTGTACGCTCGTTCTTGTAAACTCTATGATCCACTGGACAAGTTGATGACAACCTTTTTATTGTCCAGATCATAAGAAAAAGGCTAGGAATGACTCCTAACCTTGAACGAACGATATTTCGTAGTAAAAACAGAGAAAAAGCGTTCCATCTCTCATAAACAATGACCCTCTATGGAGTGCTACGTTCGGATGGTTAATTACTAAGACTGCTTAAAAGGACGTGCCAGCCTCCACTTTATATTTAAAAAACTTTGGCTTGTCGTCACATCCTACTGCAAAAGCGTTGACCTTTACTCCTTTACAAAAGTTGAATTCTGAAAGTAAAAAACCGGTCATTTTCTCAATGGACCGGTTTTTTTACCCTATTTTTTATGCACGAGAGACATAATCACCGCTACGTGTATCGATGACTAGCACATCCCCTTCATTTACGAAAAACGGAACTTGAACGGTTAGTCCTGTTTCAAGGGTCGCAGGCTTTGTACCACCAGAAGCTGTATCACCTTTAATACCAGGCTCTGTTTCCGTAACCGTTAATTCCACGGTATTTGGTACTTCAACGCCAAGTGTTTCCCCTTGGTAGCTAATTACGTGCACTTCCATGTTTTCTTTTAAGAACTTTAATTCATGCTCAATCTGCGCAGTCGACAGTTCTAATTGTTCAAAAGTTTCATTATCCATGAATGTATGAACATCACCGCTTGCATATAAATATTGCATACGACGGTTTTCAATATGAGCTTTTGAAACTTTTTCACCGGCACGAAACGTTTTTTCTTGTACCGCACCAGTGCGTAAATTACGAAGTTTGGAACGAACAAAAGCTGCACCTTTTCCAGGCTTTACGTGTTGAAACTCCATCACTTGCCAAATTCCATTATCCACTTCAATCGTTAAACCCGTTTTAAAATCGTTAACAGAAATCATACGTTATTCCTCCATCTTCGGTTATAAGCATTTACCCATATGCTACTATACCACAGCTTTTCTCATCTGTTGATGAAAAATTGCAATCGCTTATAAGAAAACTTGTGAGTGATTTTCCTAACCTCTCGCGTTCTTAAGAAAAAAGTGATCACTCTCCTACGAACAATAGTTCTTTCGGCGACTTTGTGAGCGAACGGTTCCCTGACTCTGTAATCACCGTATCATCTTCAATTCGTGTGCCGCCTACACCCGAGATATAAATACCCGGTTCAACTGTTACGACCATTCCCGGCTTCAACACGGCCTTTGATTTCATCGATAGTCCCGGCCCTTCATGAACTTCTAATCCTAGCCCGTGTCCGGTCGAATGACCGAAATATTCACCATATCCCTTGGCTGTAATGTGATCTCTCGTTAGGGCATCAGCTTCTTTCCCTGTTATTCCTGGCTTGATACCTTCCATCCCTTTTAATTGGGCTTCAAGAACCGTATCGTAGATTTTTCGCAATTCATCGTTAATGTCACCGACGGCCACAGTCCGAGTAATATCGGAGCAATATCCTTTATAGTAAGCACCGAAATCCAAGGTAACAAGCTCCCCTTTCTCGATGACCTTGTCACTAGCAACACCATGGGGCAATGCAGAGCGATAACCAGATGCGACGATAATGTCGAACGATGAACTCTCCGCTCCTTGTTTTCGCATAAAAAATTCAAGCTCATTCGCTACTTCACGTTCTGTTACTCCCGCTCGTATGTATGATGTAATATGGGCAAATGCAGCGTCAGCAATATTCGCAGCCTCCTGCATTATCTGAAGCTCCGTTTCATCTTTAATCAAACGAATGTTTTCAACAAGTCCAGCAACCGGAACTAGTTCGCTATCTACAAGTTTATTGAGCAGCTCGTATGTTTCAAATGTGACATGACTTTTTTCAAATCCTAGCTTTTGAATACCGAGCTTCTTCGCTTGGTTAGCTATTTCTTCAAAAATAGTTCCCGTATGTTTTACAATATCAAACCCTCGTGCTTGTTCCTCAGCCTGCTCCACGTAGCGGAAGTCGGTAATGAAAATGGCCGCTCCTCCCGTTACGATCGCCGCACCGGCCGTCCCCGTAAATTCGGTGACATATCGTCGATTATACGGACTCATAATTAAAAGACCGTCAAAATCATGTTCATGAATAGCTGCACGAATACGCTCTAAACGATTCATTTTTTTTCCCCCTCCAATAGAGCAAGCATTGCCAATTCATAGCCGATAACCCCTAAGCCAACAATTTGTCCTTTTGTCACTGGAGCTGTGACAGATGTATGACGAAACGACTCCCGCGCATGGACATTGGATAAGTGAACTTCTATGACAGGAACTGATATGCTCACAATTGCATCACGAATAGCATAGCTATAATGGGTAAACGCACCTGGATTAAGAATAACTCCACTTGACCGCCCTTCAGCCTCATGAATCCAATCAATGATGTCACCTTCATGATTGGATTGCCGACAGTCAGCCTTATACCCTCGTGCTTCTGCAAACTTGATAAGGCGTTCATGCAAATCTGACAAGGTTTCACGGCCGTAAATGTCAGGCTCTCGCTTCCCTAAACGATTTAAGTTCGGTCCATTAATGACCATAATCGTCTCCACTCTTTTGCCCTCCTTTTTCTACGTATCATCACAGACATATAGAGTCATTGTACCATAGGAGGGAAAAGTTGGCGAAAGGGAAGAAATGCCCACAACTTATTGTTGCTGCTCTGCATATTCATAAGAGATGGAGAATCCGATAAAAGCACCGTAAAGAGCATAAAGGCATAATGTCGTAATAATCGTATTGAAATCTAAATGCTGGACCGTTTTTAAACCTGGAAAAATCGGATTGAGCACGTAAAAAACAATCAACCAAAGAATGAGCCCAAACCCTACTCCTGCCCATATAGAAAGAACTTTTGCTAAAATCGCCCGATACAAAAAAGCAACAGCAATGGATAGGAGTCCAATCGCAATTACCCCAATAAGCTGACCGATGTACGTCTCCTTCCAGTCACCTAACGCCCAAGGCATTAAGATTAATGCTGGACCGATTCGTACGAAGTTAAAGTAAAATGCCAAGTATCCGAGCAGGGACCAAAAAACTCCGCCTACAAAGCCGATGATCACTACCTTCGTTCCGTACGTCATTTGTTGCTCTCGTTTGCTTTGCTCCAATCGCTCTTCACTCATAGGAAGCACCTCCCGTTCGTAGTATATCCAAGAGGGAATCACTCCACTCGTTTGGAATAAAAGGGCATTTTTTTGTTTAGTCTATAAATAGTCATCCATCCTTTTTATTCCCTAACATAGAGGTTTTTGTGTGTTTGATGTAAAATAAAAGAGGGAATATATTTTTCGAAGCAAATGATTTGCTGCAGATAGGTTGGTGACACATATGGCACAACAGGAAAAGCCAGCGTACGGTGGTCAAGCCGTTATTGAAGGCGTCATGTTTGGTGGGAAACATACGACGTTAACGACCATCCGACGCATCGATGGATCATATGATTATTTAGAAGTAAAGAAAGAAACGAAACCTTGGATACAATCACTAAAAAAAATTCCGTTCATCCGTGGGGTTGTTGGGATTTTGGAAGCAAGTAGCTACGGGACAAAGCATTTAAACTTCTCGACAGATCGCTATGAAGTCGATCCAAAAGAGGATGATCAAATTGTCCCTGAAGAGAAAAAATCTAAACTCGCCATGATTTTTGGAGTCGCTGCGATTGGAATTTTATCGTTTCTTTTCGGGAAATTCATTTTCACACTCGTTCCAGTATTTCTCGCAGAAACGTTAAGTTTTCTTTTCCCTGGTCATGTTGCGCAAAACTTGCTTGAAGGCCTGTTTAAACTCATTTTATTGCTCACATATATTTATGCTATCTCCTTTACTCCGCTCATTCGAAAAGTTTTCCAATACCATGGGGCCGAGCATAAAGTGATCAATGCGTATGAGCGGGGCCTGCCGTTAACAGTTGAAAATGTGCAACAGCAATCACGCTTGCATTATCGCTGTGGAAGTAGCTTTATTCTCTTTACCGTGATCGTCGGTGTTTTTGTTTACTTGCTCGTCCCATTCGATAACTTATGGGAACGGGTCATTCATCGACTCGCATTGCTTCCCGTTGTATTAGGTACCTCATATGAAGTATTGCAATTAACGAATAAAGTTCGCCACGTTCCTGTTCTCCGTTTCCTTGGCTACCCTGGGCTCTGGCTTCAATTGTTAACAACAAAGGAGCCGAAGGATGACCAGGTTGAAGTTGCGATTCATTCGTTTGAAGAGATGCTGAAACGAGAACAATCGTATGAAGCAAGCCTGTCTGCCCCATCGTCCGACAGGCAAGCAATGAACGCATTAGAATCAAGTTAGTTAATTTACGGTTGGAGGTGATTAGCCTTGCATCGTACGTTCCATCCCCTCGTACTTCTCGTTATAGGGTTAGCGATTGTTGGGTTTGTCACGATGTTATTTACGAATCCATTAGGGCTCTTGCGTCAACTCATCATGGTTGCCGTCATTGCGGCCATCATCTATTTCGTCTTTCGTTGGATCGTATCAAGGCGGTATGGTAGCCCCGTAAAAGGCCAGGGGGCTAACCGCCCAACGGCCGCACAAATTCGCAAAGCGAAACGAACAAGCACGGTGCAAAAACAAAAAGAGGGTAAGTCCTTCGGAATGTTTTCTGACCGGACCCCATCCTCAACCAAAAGAAAGAAATCCCCTGCTCTAAAGCGCCGGGATGAGAATCCGCACCTCACCGTCATCGAAGGTAAGAAAAGCAAAAAGAAAAACCGGGCCCTTTTTTAACCGTTAAAGGAGGCTAAATCCTACGGGGATCGCCTCCTTTCTTCATGACCATGTTGACAAAAATTGCAATGTTTCTTCTCTACCTAATTGGACTAGGGCCTTCTTTTGAGCTTCGTCCAAATCGAAGTCAGTTGCTTTGACGGATTGGACAGGAATAAAGACAATGTTCTTCGCATGATCCTTGGCAATATAGCGAAGATCATGAGCCCGAATCATCGTATCGAACAATGATTGATACAAATCCACCGCATTGTTGATTAAATGGGGCGCCATTTCTTCAAGCCCTGGTGTTAGTTGAAAGCCAATGACAGGTCGCTTTAACGGCTGTTTTTTCCGATTGTGAAACAACCAAATCGGGAAGTTACTTAAAATTCCACCATCCACAACATAAGAACGCTCACCTCTCCGCTTACGATTGTACAACTTCACCGGCTGAAAAAAGTATGGAATTCCACAGCTCATCCTCACAGCACGCGCCACAGAGAAACGTTCAGGGATAAGACCATAATCCTTTAAATCGTCGGGGAGAACGATCAACCTCCCACGGGAAATATCAGAAGCGACAATTTTCAAAGCCCCCTTCGGTAAATCGGCGAACGTTGATACTCCTTTATGGCCTAGTACTTGAATTAACCACTTTTCTAGTTGGTCCCCTTTGTACATGCCGAGCTTAAAATAAAGGCGCAACCATTTTGCAAACGGGAAAGGCATGACTTTTCCGCCGTCTTTAAACATTTTTCCGTCTAGCTGTTCCATAATGGAAAAAAGCTCGTCACTTCGATAACCTGAGCATACGAGGGAAGCGAAAATCGCCCCTGCACTCGTTCCTGCCACCCGGGTAAATGAAAACCCATTCTCCTCTAAGACTTGCAATGCACCGATAAAAGCGAATGCTTTAACGCCACCACCAGCAAAAACACCATCCACATTCATCGTTCACGCCCCCTCCCCTATCATCATATGACAGAGGACGACAGCACTTTCAAAAAATACAGTGTAAACAATAGAGTAGCTCGGCCTTTTCTCAACTCCCTTCATCAACCATTGATAGCCAAAACGTTTCAAAACCCGATATCATGTTTAACCTTATGTTAAAGTAGAATTCTGATATGAGCCAATGCATAGTAGTCGTGAACGATTCCCTTGACATCATTAAAAGCTTTCATATACATTCATTTCAATTACTACTATTGAAAACTCTCTAAATGCTTTACTTAGTAAGAAAGGAGTGATTACGATGGACCGTCAGACAATTGCCCAAAAGTTTCAAGAACGTATTCTCGGTCTCTTATTTTACCCTTATCACTCACGAATACTTCAAACATTTACCCAAAAATGGCGGGACCGAATCGACCGTGACAGAAGCAATGCACTCGAACCGAGCACCATCCCTTTTGTCCAACGAGAAGAAAAAATTCTCCCTACCTCGTATGGTGGAACTCGCGTGCTCATCTACCGCCCTGATAAAACATTAAATAGCTCAATACCAGTATATGTAAACATGCACGGTGGCGGTTTCGTCATGGGAAATGCGGAGATGGATGACGTTTGGTGTAGGGTCATAGCTGATCGTGCCAATTGTGTAGTGGTCAATATTGATTACAGGCTCGCACCACAGCATAAATTTCCAACTGCTGTTTATGAATGTTATGAGGTGGTCAAATGGCTTGTCGACCATCCTGAGCAATTCTCCATCACCCCTCAGAAAGTAGCCATTGGCGGTCATAGTGCTGGAGGTAACTTAGCTACGGCTGTCTGTCTGTTAAATTTAGAACGAGGAAATGAACTTCCAATCATCTACCAAATAATCGACTATGCACCGCTTGACTTACATACAGACCCAGCTCTGAAGCCATCATTCAAGGAAGCGATCCCAGTAAAGATGGCAAGGCTATTTAATGCTTCTTATGTAGAGACTGAAGAAGATGCCCGCAACCCATTAGCGTCTCCTCTTTTTGCTGAGTCGCTTCAAGGATTGCCAGATGCGCTAGTGATTACTGCTGAGCGTGATTCGCTTGCGGCCGAGGGGGAGCAATATGCGGAAAGATTAAAACAAGCTGGTGTGAAGGTGACATACAAGGACTATAAAGGAATGCCCCATGGGTTTACTCATGCCGGTGACCTAGCGGTAGCAGAACACGCTTGGCATCTCATGTGCGACAAGTTAAAGGAAGCGTTTTCAGAGTCTTGCGGGCCTATGTAAACATGCTCTACTTCCTTTGCTTACAGAAAAAGCTGCTGAGTTCAACTCAGCAGCTATTCTTCGTTTTTTTTCTGAACTTCCCGCAAGTCATTCAACCTGGATGGATCTTCTTGAAAATACTGGACAAGATCACCGATCCGATCAATGGCATCCCAGCTAAGATGATGCTCGATTCCTTCCACATCTTCGTATATATGGTCACTGTCGACACCAATCATTTTTAGAAAGTCTTCCAACAAATCATGGCGATACACGAGTCGTTTGCCAATTTTCTTTCCTTTTGCCGTTAAAATTAGGCCTCGATAGCGTTCATAAACTAAATAATCGCTTTTATCCAGCTTCTGAACCATTTTTGTAACAGATGAAGGGTGCACCTCCAATGCCTCGGCAATATCGGATACACGAGCATACCCTTTTTCTTCAATTAGTAAATAAATTCGTTCCAAATAATCTTCCATGCTTGGCGTTGGCATGTGGTCCCCTCCAATTTCAAACAACAGCTACACTCTGTCTTCTAAAATCCTTTGCTTTGCTACACTCGAGAAATTATTGCAACAATATAATTTTACTATAGATAACCAAATAGAACAATCATCTTACGTAAAGTATTCGATGGTCGCTTGGGGGAACATTTGATGGATATAGCCTTCTATCGCCTCTTTTAATGCCTCAGCTTCCTCGTCCTTATATACATATTTGCCAATGCCATAGCGACCCCATTTGTATTTTCGTTCTTCTTCTTCCATTTGTAACTTCGTTTTCGGATATCGCTTCATAATGACGCGCTTTGCCGGCTTCGTGAAGCGATGTTGGATCAATTCAAATGTTAAATCGTTACGGCAGCTTCTTGGCAGCGTTGCCTCTAATCGTTCAAACAGCTCTCGGTACCCCCTCTGCCAACCGTCATGTAAAATAATCGGAGCAACGATAAAACCAAGAGGATAGCCAGCCTCTGCCACCTTTTTCGCCGCTTCCAGCCGTTCTGAAAGACTGGATGTCCCTGGCTCGAAATGACGCACAACATAATCTGCATTCACGCTAAAACGGAACCTCGTTTTCCCATTATGGTTGGCATCAAGTAAATGATTGACATGATGATACTTCGTGACAAAGCGCAAACGACCATATTCTGTTTGTCCTATGTGCTCAATCGTCTTTTTTAACGAGTGGGTTAGGTGGTCAATGCCGACGATATCTGAAGTACAAGCCGCTTCAAACCGAGTAATCTCAGGCTCCCGCTCGTGGATGTATTGATCCGCTGCTGCAAAGATCTCCTCTAAATTCACGTATGTGCGGATATACGGCTTACTACCTAACGTTGTCTGCAAATAACAGTAATGGCAATGCCCCATACACCCTGTAGCCAGAGGGATCGCATACTCAGCAGACGGCTTCGACGTATCGAACGTCAGGGTTTTTCTTACCCCGATCACAAGGGTTGATTTTGCATTCCGGTATTGTTGTAGTTCATTTTTTCCGGGGATGTTTCGCACTTGGTTGTGGGAAGTCGTTTCCCTAAGCTCGACATCCATGTGTTTAAATTTTTCCACGAGGGTTCGTCCGAGCTCATACTCAAGTGCCCTTGGCTCATAATAGACGAGCTGTGGTAGAAATGGCTCCATCTTCATTCGTGCACATCCTTTTTTACTTAGTGTGCACGTCACACCCCTTTTTCACATATCCACATAATGTTAGAACCGTTAGCCAGCAAAAAAGAGTGTAGCTTTGAAATAAAATATCCCACAAACCCGTATGAAGAACTGCGATTGTCCATTTTTACTGCAAGATACATCCGTGTTTTTCGCTCTGAAACCATTGTATCAAGCTCCCAGTGACCAAATGTTGTTCTTTTCTTTACTTCTTTTGAACTCTGATCAATCGAAGTACCAATGTTAAAACGTCCTCTAGTGGGAGTAGCTCATGATAAACCTCCGTGTAAGGGTTGTGTGGTAACTTCATTTTACGCGAAGGATCATGGGCTTTTTGTGTTTATTTTTAGGTGTCGCACTTAATATTACAATTCGTCATATAAAAACACCCCAAAAGATAGATTTTCTACTATAACTTTTGGGGTGCAGCACCCAGAAGAGCTGATTACTATTATAAATTACACTTTTGCAACGTTAATTTACTTACGAACCGTGGTTACTTTCCTAGTTATCGAATGTAACACATTGACATTAATCTTAGAATTTGAAACCTTCACTTTATAAAAATCTTTCTTGCGGTTTAATCAAGGTATGTGTTATTTGATTTTTCAGCGTCATATTGATTATAACCGTATAGATCAATAAATTGAGCAATGATATCCTTTTCACTATCTGCTATTAATAAATTAAAACCAGAGATATTATCTTCAATCTTTGCTAGTTCAGCTTCTGTCAGCTCTATTTCTTCAATAAATGTAACTTGATACTTTGTATTATAATCTGACGGTTTTTCAGCAATGAGCACATCACTATGTGATTGGTTCAGTATATCTATTATGCTTTCAGGATATTCAAGAATAAAATGAATATCTTGATTACCATCTGTTAATATATCATATATCTCCGAGTCAAATTCATAATTCATATTAAATAAAAGTTGATTCTTATCTTTTAAATACGTCATTTCAAAATGTGTAATAGAAAATTTGGGTGGAAATAACTTGTCCTCTAATGATACTATTTTTTGTTCCTTTGATTCGCTCATCGGTTCTTCTGCTTCCGCTGATACATTGTTTGTACTTGAGGTTTGGCCTAACTTCTTATTTTCGATATCTGTTTGGCATGCTGTTAAAACAAATAGGAATAAAATAGTTACCGAGATATACTTAAACATTAAAAACTCCTTTTTTTAAAGAGACATCTTGAATATTCAACCACGGTTTATAATCTGAGCCACTTCCAGATCCACGACCTTCTTTAATCCATTTGTCGATTTTAGAGGTTCTTGTTCTTTTAGACATAAAAAAACACCCCTTTAGACAATATTATCCAAAGAGGTATTTCTTCGCAACTTTATTTCAAAGCAAAAAAGAGCGGAGACCCGCTCTTTCTATAAACCGCATTTTAATTGCGCACCGCAATTTGTACACGTATTACATCCGCCGAGGTCTTCTACTGTCCCTTCTCTGCAGACAGGACACGTATCTCCAACTTCAGAGCCGATCGTGACATCGGTTGTTCGCACATCTTGAATCGTGTCGACAAGAACGATTTTTTTCTCGCTTTGCTCGGTTTCTGCTAGTACATCCTCATCCAGCGTATTCTCTTCCGCTTTTAACGAAAGTACTTGAGCGTCACGGCTTCCATCTACATAGACCGTTCCACCTTTAGCTCCGCCGCGGTAAAGTCGTTCATATACCGCTTGAACCTGCTCAACCGTATAGCCTCTCGGCGCATTCACTGTTTTCGAGAGGGAACTATCTACCCAGCGTTGGATGATACATTGGACATCCGCATGGGCTTCTGGCGCAAGTTCCATCGTTGAAATGAACCATTCAGGCAAGTGATTTTCATCGGCTTCAGGATGGGCCCGCAAATATTCTTGGACGATCTCAGCCTTAACTTCAATAAATTTGCCAAGTCGACCACTACGGAAATAAGAAAAGGAAAAATAAGGTTCAAGCCCTGTCGATACTCCGACCATTGTTCCTGTAGATCCTGTCGGCGCAACCGTCAATAAATGGGAGTTACGAATACCATATTCCAATACACCTTGGCGAATATCCTCAGGCATTTTTTTCATATAGCCGGTCTCAATGAAACGTTGACGTAATTGTTTGGTTTCCTCGTCCGTTTGGCCGACTAAAAATGGAAAACTTCCTTTTTCCTTCGCTAGCTCGATGCTTGTCCGATAGGCTGTAGTAGCAATTGTTTCGAAAATTTGATCGACAAGCTTGTTGCCTTCCTCTGAGCCATACACGGTTTCTGTATAAATCAACAAATCATGAAGCCCCATTACACCTAGACCGACACGGCGCTCCCCTTTCGCTTGTTTCGTGTTTTCTTCGAGGAAATAAGGGGTTGCATCGATGACATTATCCTGCATGCGAACGCCTACTTCCACGGTCTGCTTTAGCTTTTTAAAATCAACTGTTTTCTCTTGTTTATTCGCCATTTCTGCTAGGTTAATCGCCGCTAAGTTACATACAGAGTAAGGCGCAAGCGGCTGCTCTCCGCACGGATTAGTCGCCACAACTTTTTGTCCGTATGCTTTCGCATTGGTCATATCATTAGCATTGTCAATGAAGAAAATGCCTGGTTCTGCACTATAGGTTGCACAAATATTAATTAAGTTCCAAAGCTCCTTCGCGCGAATCATCCGATACGTTTTCACCGGAAATCCCCGCTCTTCCCATTCACGAACATCGCCAACGTTGCTCCACTCACGGTTGTAAATATCCATTTCCTCTTCCGTGTAGTTTTCTACATCTGGAAAGCGCAAAGCATACCAGTCGTCGTTATCTACAGCTTCCATAAATTCTTTTGTTAAGCAAACGGAAATGTTAGCCCCCGTTAAAAAGTCTGGGTTGTTTACCGTATACGTTCCACCGATGCGAAGCTTTTCTTCCGCCTCCTTGATGACTTTCGCGTCAAAGCCTCCCATGCCTGGAATTGACTTATAGTTTACGATTCCTTGGTACATCGCTTCTTCCAATTGGCTAAGCGGTGTAAACTTAAGCTTGTCCTTCACGAGCTTACGAATTTGATCATCGTCCGTATTCTCGAGTAAATAACGAAGGATCCGAGGATTTTGCATTTTTGAAATAATAAATTCAAGGACATCCGGGTGCCAATCGGCAAGCATGATCATTTGGGCTCCCCGTCTTGAGCCCCCTTGCTCGACAAGATGGGTAAGCTTAGCAATATCATCTAACCATGATACTGAGCCAGATGATTTCCCGTTCACTCCACGTGCAAGTGTATTTCTCGGGCGAAGGGTAGAACCGTTCGTCCCGACACCGCCACCGCGGCTCATGATCTCCATCACCTGTTTACGATGTTCTGAAATACCTTCACGAGAGTCTTTTACAAACGGCATTACGTAGCAGTTAAAGTAGGTCACATCGGTCTTTGCACCAGCACCGTATAGTACGCGGCCAGCAGGAACAAAATTCATATTAACAAGCTCTTCATAAAACCTTTCAAACGATTGCTGACGTTTTTCTTCTGTCGTTTCTACCGCAGCCAGACCGGTTGCATTCCGCTTCGCGATTTGCTCATAAAAAATCTCAAGCGGCTTTTCGATAACATCAAGAGAACGTGTGATAATGCCTGTGCTCGCTTCCTCCGGATCATCTAATACACCATGAAATTCTTCGTCCACAAGGACTTTGGCACGATTCTCATCCCAATTCAGTTCCAAAATGAAGCCATATCCTCTTGCAGGAAACTTTGGATCATCCTTTACTGTAAGGACGACAAAATCGCCCTCTCTCAATGTTTTCTTCTCTGTATCTTTGAACGTATACCGATCAAGCATCACCAGGCGGGAAACCCCTTTACGAGTCATATGCATATCACTCGTAATCGGGTGTACTTGTTCAAAATGGGCAATATCTTCGTTTAGTCGTTCAATATTTAGTGTCATTCTCTCTGTCATCGTCGTCATGACGTTCTCCTCCTTAAAGATTGTGAATATGTATAAAAAAGCGAATCATTACGCTAAATTACATGTTTTGTCCAATCGAAACGAAGCGTCGATTGTGCTTGCCTTAGCTTACCATACTAACCAAGTGAAATTCAATATATAGTATCCGATTATTAAAAAATAATACTATATATTGATTATTGGTCAAATGACAATGATTTTGTCAAATATAAAATGGCGCATTTGCGGAAGAAAAAGCGAGGAAATTCGTCATTCGTTATTACTCATTCGCTTTTTTGAACAATTTTCTCTATTGCTTTTTTCCTAGCCACCATGCTTACGGACAAATGTGTAGTTTTCATTTTTTGCTTTTTTTATTTGACAATTTCCCGATTCAATGTTGCAATCAAATGGAAATGATTTGACGGAGGGATTTCAATGGATTATTGCCTTTACCAAGACCAGCTTGTTCCACGTGAGCAACTAAAAATTGATCCAGAGGATAGAGGCTATCATTTTGGTGACGGTATTTACGAAGTGGTCCACGTATACCACGGGAAAGCTTTTGCCTTATCTGATCATTTAACTCGCTTTAAAGAAAGTGCCGAAAAACTTGATCTACCTATGCTCTATTCCACAGACAAACTAGGGGAGCTTGTTCAGCAACTTATTGAAAAAAACAAGCTGGAGCATGGAATGGTCTACTTTCAGATGACCCGGGGGATCAGTCCGCGAAACCATTTGTACACGCGTAATGAAACACCCGTCCTTACCGGTTTTTCAAAACCATTACCTGATGAAAAGAGGGAATCCGTTCGTCTTTATTTGACCGATGATATTCGCTGGCTTCGTTGCGACATTAAAACCATTAACTTATTAGGAAATGTCTTGGCCAAGCGTGAAGCAACCGATCATCAATGCGACGAAGCGCTCCTCCACCGTGACGGAACAGTGACTGAAGGCTCGTCATCGAATGTGTTCCTTATTAAAAATGAAACACTCTACACACATCCAGCAACAAATCTCATCTTGAACGGGATTACACGACAAATCACCATCCGGCTAGCCAAAGCAAAAGGGTATACCGTCGTGGAAGAGCCGTTCCCTAAAGAAGTGATAAAGGATGCTGATGAAGCGTTCATTACGAGCACGATCCATGAAATCACACCAGTAACCGAAGTCATCGGTGATGAAACGGCACATTTTCCTGTTGGACCTGTCACGAAAATGTTGCAACAGGCATTTGCAGAAGAAATTGCCAAACACTCTCAAACAGCGATGAAGCAGTGACCCCATAAGGTCACTGCTTCTTTATTATTTTCGAAAGTTCCACTCATCTGTTTCATAGCGCTCTTTCGCAATTTGTTTCACTTCAGCCTCTTCTGCGTCAGTTAGTGTATACGGCTCAAGCTTAATCGACAGCCCTTTTTCAAAACCATCTTTAAATGCTTTTTTCACTTCTTCCATGGATAAAGGCACATCTCGTAGCTCATTAATCGGAACCGCTTTGTTTTTAAAGTTCCTCTGCATCCGTTCTCGCACACGTTCACTCGGATAGTTAAATAAATCAAACAGCTTATCCTCATCTATATCCAACACGATTGACCCGTGCTGTAGAATAACACCCTTTTGCCGTGTCTGTGCACTGCCGGCCACCTTTCGTCCTTCCACGACGAGCTCATACCAAGACGGTGCATCAAAACAAACAGCCGAGCGAGGGTTTTTAAGGGCATTTTTTTCTTCCTCTGTCTTTGGAACGGCAAAATACGCGTCTAATCCTAGATCACGGAATCCTTCTAAAATTCCTTGGGAGATAATGCGATAAGCCTCTGTAACTGAAGCCGGCATGTCTGGATGCTCCTCTGTCACGATCACGCTATAGGTTAATTCCTTGTCGTGGAGCACTCCTCGACCTCCAGTTGGTCTTCTCACAAACCCTAACTGATGTTTTTCTACCATCTCCATGTTAATTTCTTTCTGCACTTTTTGAAAATAGCCAATCGATAAAGTTGGTGGATTCCACCCGTAAAACCGAATCGTTGGAGGAATAAGACCTTCACTATGCCAATTCAATAGCGCTTCGTCAAGCGCCATGTTATATGCGGGATCACGATCTCCTGAGTCGATAAAACGCCATGTTTCCATTATCATCGCTTCTTTCTATGTAATCTCGACCGTAATAAGTTTAACAAACTTGCCACACTCCCGCCAAGAAACTTGTTTTCCGCTATGGAATGATTGCGATTTTTGTGAAACATGATTATAATCAATGGTGGAATGTAACCGAAGGACAAGGGGTGTCAGTGGATTGATGGTTTATGTTTGGCTAGTACTTTTAGCACTTCTCGTATACGTATTATTCAAGCGGCTTTATACGCCAAAGTATTTAAAGACATTAACGCAAGAAGAATTTATTCAAGGGTATCGAAAAGCTCAACTAATTGATGTGAGAGAACCACGGGAATACGATTCAGGCCACATTTTAGGTGCCCGAAATATTCCACTATCCCAACTAAAACAACGATTAAAGGAAGTTCGGACAGATCAACCTGTATATTTATATTGCCAAAGTGGGGCGCGTAGCCGTCAAGCAGCAGCCATTTTAAAGAAGAAGCACGGTGTGGAAGATGTAAACCACTTAAAAGGTGGCTTCCGTAAATGGACAGGAAAAATCAAAAAAAAGTAATGACAAAAACGGTTGAGGTCATCTCAACCGTCTTGCAAAATTGGCCATTTAGCAGCAGATATAAATCTGAAATGCTCCCATTGCAAAAAAGACGAGGTAGATCATCCTCGTCTTTTCCCATTTATTGTGTTATCTTTTCATAGCGTAAAATTGGTTTTCGTGCAGCAGTCGTCTCATCAAGGCGGCCGATGACCGTATGATGTGGGGCTTCTTGCACGACTTCTGGCGTCTCCTCTGCTTCTTTGGCAATTTGGATCATCGCCTCAATAAATTCATCGAGGGTTTCTTTTGATTCTGTTTCCGTCGGCTCTATCATCAAACATTCTTCCACATTTAACGGGAAGTAAATCGTTGGTGGATGATAGCCAAAATCAAGCAGACGTTTTGCAATATCCAGCGTTCGAACACCAAGCTTCTTTTGTTGTCTTCCCGATAAGACAAATTCATGCTTGCAGTGCTGATCGTACGGCAGATCGAAATAAGGTGCAAGTCTTCTCATCATATAGTTTGCGTTCAATACAGCATACTCTGAGACAGTCCGAAGTCCCTCTGGTCCCATCGTTCGAATGTACGTGTAGGCGCGAACGTTGATGCCAAAGTTGCCGTAGTACGGCTTCACACGGCCAATCGAGTGCGGTCGATCATAGTCCAATCGGTAGGAGTCTCCATCCTTAACCACAACTGGCTTCGGTAAATATGGAATGAGCTCCTTTTTCACGCCAACTGGGCCAGAGCCTGGTCCACCCCCACCATGAGGACCTGTAAACGTTTTGTGCAAATTTAAATGGACAACATCAAAGCCCATATCCCCAGGGCGAGCAATTCCTAAAATCGCATTTGAATTGGCTCCATCGTAGTAAAGCTTTCCTCCCGCTTCATGAATAATCGCAGCCATCTCCACGATATGAGCTTCAAATAGTCCAAGTGTGTTAGGGTTTGTTAACATCAAAGCAGCTGTATCTTCACCAACCACTTCTCGCAAATGATCAAGATCGACTAATCCATCCTCGTCGGTACGAACCGTTACCGATTCAAAGCCTGCCACCGTTGCCGATGCAGGGTTTGTTCCATGGGCTGAATCAGGGACAATGACCTTTGTACGATTTGTATCTCCATTCGCTTCATGATACGCGCGAATTAACATTAAACCCGTCCATTCCCCTTGGGCACCCGCTGCCGGTTGAAGGGTGACTTCATCCATTCCTGTAATTTCAGCTAAAGCCGTTTGCAGTTCATACATTAACCGCAACGCGCCTTGAACTTGTGCTTCAGGCTGGTAAGGATGGATGTTAGCAAATCCAGGATAACGAGCCACATCCTCGTTGATCTTCGGGTTGTATTTCATCGTACAAGAGCCAAGTGGATAAAATCCCGAATCGACTCCATGATTTCGCTTCGAGAGGGCTGTGTAATGACGCATTAATTGCAGTTCTGATACTTCAGGTAGCTCTGGTGCTTCTTCGCGTAAAAATTCAGCAGGGATGAGAGTTTCCACAGGTTGTTCTTGGACATCAAGTTCTGGTAAGCTGTGTCCGACTCGTCCCGGCTTGCTCAACTCAAAAATAAGCGCTTGGTCTTTATTCATCATGCGAACATCCCCACTTCTTTTGCAAATTGATCTATCTCCTCTTTTGTCCTTACCTCTGTCACAGCGACGAGCATATGTCCCTCAAGCTCTGGATACACTTTCCCCAGGTCGTACCCTGCAATGAATCCTTTGGCAAGCAACGCTTCCTCCACTTCATGAAGCGGACTGCTTAACTTAATGATAAATTCATTAAAGCAAGGTCCTTCTGCAACGATTTCTACACCATTGGCCTTAAGCTGGGATTTAGCGTATGCCGCTTTTTGTACGTTTTGTAAGGCCATTTCCTTGACGCCACGTTTACCGATTGTGGCCATAGCAACCGCAGCGGCTAGGGCATTAAGGGCTTGGTTCGAACAAATATTAGATGTCGCTTTTTCACGCCGAATATGCTGCTCTCTCGCTTGTAGAGTAAGCACGAAGCCTCGCTGTCCCTGATCATCGGTCGTTTGCCCAACGAGCCGTCCAGGTACTTTTCTCATCAACTTTTTCGTAGTGGCAAAATATCCGCAGTGAGGGCCGCCATATTGTGTTGGAATTCCAAACGGTTGAGCATCTCCAACGACCACATCAGCTCCGAAGGCCCCTGGTGGCTTCAATAACCCAAGAGCAAGAGGATTACTTGAAACGACAAACGTCGCCTTCCCTTGATGACTAACTGATTCAATTTCCGCTAATGGTTCAAGTCGGCCGAAAAAGTTCGGGTGTTGCACGATCACACAAGCGGTTTCCTCATCATACAACGCTTTTAAATGCTCTACATCCGTTACACCATCGTTCGTGTCGATCTCAACTACTTCTAGACGTTGTCCATAAGCATTCGTCTTTAATACATCGCGCGCCTCTGGATGGACAGCTTTGGAAACAAGAATTTTTTTCTTTTTCGTATGTCCACAGCTCATCATTGCTGCTTCTGCCAATGCTGTCGGTCCGTCATACATGGATGAGTTAGCCACTTCCATTCCGGTTAATTCACAAATCATCGTTTGAAATTCAAAGATGGCTTGTAACTCCCCTTGGGAAATTTCCGGCTGGTATGGAGTATATGCCGTATAAAATTCAGAGCGTGAGATGACATGGTCGACAATTGATGGGATGTAATGGTCATACACTCCGGCACCTAAAAAAGAGGCTTTATCTTTTAAGTGTACATTTTCATTTGCTAACTGCTGAAAATAACGAATGAGCTCTGGCTCTTTTAACGCGTTCGGAATGTTCAGCTTCCCTTTGAAGCGAATATCTTGCGGGATATCGGAAAACAGTTCCTCAATTGAGTCGACACCGATTGCCTGTAGCATTTCCTGTCGATCGTCCGTTGTCATTGGTAAGTAACGATGATTCATCGATGTTCCTCCTTAGTTTCCTCTTTTATAAAATGGGGTGGCGACAACCTTTGCTTTTAACTGTCTCTTGCGTACGTGAACGATGACTTCAGTACCTAGCTCACTATGCTCAGCTTGCAGCAAGGCCAGCCCCACATTTTTTTTCAACGTTGGTGATTGTGTGCCTGTTGTCACAAAGCCAATCTTCTGATTATCCACATAAACCTCATAGCCCGTACGCGGGATTCCTTTATCAACCATTTCAAGTCCAACGAGTTTCCGGGGAGCCCCTTGCTCCTTTTGTTTTTTTAGGATCTCTTTTCCGATAAAATCTTCTTTATCGACTTTAACTGCAAAACCAATACCCGCTTCAATTGGCGAAATATCTTTCGTCAACTCCTGGCCGTATAAAGGTAGTTTGGCTTCAAAACGAAGGGTATCTCTCGCTCCCAGGCCACAAGGAACGACCCCATGTTCTTTCCCTGCTTCAATTAGTTTTTTCCATAGGACAGGCGCATCTTCAGCTAAGCAATAAAGTTCAAAACCATCCTCACCTGTATAGCCAGTTCGCGAAAGAAGAACATTCACACCTGCAATGTTGACGCCATCGACAAATCGAAAAAATTTAATGTCTGCTAGAGGTTCTTCGGTGAGTGTTTGCAATACATTCTCAGCAACCGGCCCTTGTAGAGCAAGCTGTGCCGTTTGATTTGATACGTTGGTAATCGAAACGCCGTCGATTGCATGCTTCTCCATCCATGCTATGTCTTTGTCAATGTTGGCCGCGTTTATAACAAGAAGGTACTGATCTTCGCTCCGCCGATAAATGAGCAAGTCATCGACAGTTCCTCCATTTTCATAACACATCGCTGTATATTGTGCCTGACCGTCTTTGATTTTTGACACATCGTTTGTTACTAAGCGCTGCAAGTAGTTAAGAGCCTGGGCACCTGTCACCTCTACTTCACCCATATGAGATACGTCAAACAGTCCTGCTTTTGTTCGAACTGCTTCATGCTCTTCTTTGATGCTTGAAAACTGAACTGGTAAAGCCCAGCCGCCAAAGTCAATGACCTTACCGCCATACTGTTCGTAAAGATCAAATAATGGTGTTTTCTTTAATTCTGTCATACCCTTCCCTCCTAAAGTTGATCGTCTTAATCGTTTACATCACCTTTCAGCATTCTCTCCGCTGTCAGAATGAAAAAAGAACGTTAAACATTCAGACAACTTATTAAAATCTCGTTTTTACGCGAGCCGGTGAACCAAAAGAAAAACGCTCCCCTTCCAATCTAAAAATTAGTCAATTTTTTACATATAACCAAAAAAGGACAGAGCTTTACACAGTAAGTTGTGTAAAGCTCTGTCCGGTTACCAGAAAGTTTCTTTCCCCTTATCGTAAAAAGGAAATGTCTTCGTAGGTGGTCTAGTGTTAGACGCTCTCCAGAGCTGCGTCGAGCAAGAGTCTTTTTGCCTGAGAGATTCACACCTAATTGTGTTTGCTCCTTCGGCGCTGCATCCTTGCAGTCTCTCCCCTTGCTTTCATCCGCTTTTTATCAATCTGTTTCATGAAAACAGAAAAGTTGTCCATACTATATACATAGTAATGTGTTTCATGTATTACATACGTTTATCCTACCAAGTAGATTTCGCTTGCGCAACTCTTTTTGTGGAAAGGATGAAAGCCAATGGATATCCAAATCCAATATTCAACGGACTGGAAGGAGGAATTTCTGAAACGTCTCGAAGATGGTGGCCCTTGGTCTAATTGGGAAATGGGCAAGCTTGCCTATGAGGCAGCCAACTATCAAGTGATCCCAGAATTTCATGGTCTTCAAGCACCAAAGCACCTTCCTCAGCTTCAACCATTTCCACATCAAATTGAGGTCGCACAGACGGTCATTGAGCAAATGAATGGGAAAGCAATCTTAGCGGATGAAGTCGGTCTCGGAAAAACGATTGAGGCAGGTCTCATTTTGAAAGAATATATGATTCGCGGCTTAGCAAAAAAGGTGCTAATTCTCGTTCCAGCCTCTCTTGTCTCCCAATGGGCGTATGAACTGTCTAGCAAGTTCTACATCCCAGCTATTCCGCAAAAAAAAGCCTATGTCTGGGAGCAATATGATGTGGTCGTTGCCTCGATTGATACAGCTAAAAGGCAGCCTCATCGAGACATCGTGTTAAATCAGCACTATGATCTCGTGATCATCGATGAGGCACACAAGCTTAAAAATCCAAAAACGAAAAATTACGCCTTTATCAAATCATTGAAGCGAAAATATTGCTTGCTATTAACCGCCACTCCTGTACAAAACAAATTAGAGGAAATTTTCAACCTTGTCTCCTTGCTAAAACCAGGACATTTGGGAGATTTGGAAAGCTTTGAAAAGGAGTATCGCGCCAACAAGCGTGCACCGAAAAACGAAGACAAACTAAAAGAGCTTGTCAATAAAGTGATGGTTCGAAATCGCCGAGAAGAAACAGGAATCGAATGGACAAAGCGGATTGTTCAGACGGTACCAATTACGTTTAGTGAAGGAGAGCGGGCCTTTTATCACGCGATTACTAAGCTCAAACAGCAGCCAGACGTCATGACGAATTCCTTTTCTCTGTTAACGTTACAACGAGAGATTTGCAGTAGTCGAGAAGCAGCATTCATGACCTTGAAAAATATGATTACAAAATTAGAGCAAGAAGGCCGAACAAGCCCGATCCTTGAGTCGCTGATCGAACAAGTAGGAACGATTGAAGGACATGCAAAAGCAGAGAAAGCACTTGAGCTCATTCAACAAATTAATGACAAAGTCATTATTTTTACAGAATACAGGGCAACTCAGCTCTACCTCCAATGGTATTTAAAGCAGCACGGTATTTCTTCTGTACCGTTTCGCGGTGGATTTAAACGAGGGAAAAAAGACTGGATGCGCCAACTCTTTGAAAACCGCGCGCAAGTGTTAATTGCAACAGAGGCCGGAGGAGAAGGGATTAATTTGCAGTTTTGCCATCACATCATTAACTATGATTTACCATGGAATCCGATGAGAATTGAGCAACGGATTGGCCGGATTCATCGTCTCGGTCAGACAGAGGATGTCCGTATTTACAATTTTGCTGTAAAGGATACGATTGAAGAACAAATCTTAACGCTACTCTATGAAAAGATTCAGTTGTTTGAGCGTGTCGTTGGGGAATTAGACGACATTTTAACCAAAATGAACGTGGGTTCGATCGAGGAGCATATTCGTGACATCTTTGTCCATTCTGATTCAGAAGGTGAGATGAAAATAAAGCTAGACCATTTATCAGCGATCATGAATGACGTCGCCAATGAAAAGGAGGAGGATCATGCAACAGGAGCAACTGCATCAGTTTCTGACGCGTTACTTTGAAGCAAATGACAGTCCACTTATCGACTCAAGTCCCTACCATCTCACCGCTCAATTGTCGATTGATATGGATAAGCGGTTAATGAATCGGCCTTTCTACTGGCACTATCTAGAGAAAACGGGAGGAATCCCACAACCGATGCAAATGACCCTCGTCACCGATCCGGAAAAAGCGCCAAACGACCTGAAAGGGGAGGCGATTCATTTTGGCGCTCCCCGATTGCATCAAATCTTTCAATCAACAAGGGAATTAGGAGGGTTTCTACACCTATATGAGAACGTTCCAACAACGGGGCAACGTTCTGTTCCTCTCCACCCATGGCTTTGTATAAATGCAAAGATTTCGTATCAATGTGATCGAAAAAAAGACGTTTTTCTTTCCCTTGGCTTAAATTTAATCCATGGTCAGATCGTTCAATCTTTTTTTCCAAAGCTAGAGTCCACATCCTTTTCCTATAAAACGCCGGATTATTGTTTTACCTTGTCTCCTCTTATTACACCACAAAGCGGGTTTATCCGCTTGGAAAAAATGATCGAAACCTATGCACGGAATGAGGGAAGTGAATGGGCTGAGCAAGCCAATAGACGTTGGCAAGAGGACTTACACCTTCTTGAGCAGTTTTATGAACATGTGGACGAAAAACCAGAAAGCTATGAAGTAGAAAAAGCCTCTCTTCGTGGACTGTATGAACCACGAATTGTCATTGATGTCGTAAATGGCGGCCTCTTTTATCTACATCAACAAGTGTTTACACCATAGGAAAGAGGCTGGGACAAAACCCGGTAAATAAAAAATAGAGAGGCACTCATCCCAATAAGTTTGGGTGGGTGTCTCTCTTTCCTTTTTATGCTCTGCTAAACTTTGTTGTTGATTTTCGCTACAGGATGCTCGCTTGCCTCGGGCATTGCCTCAGCTTCCTCGGGAAAACCGCCCTGCGGGATCTTCGCCGAATGCTTTTCCCGAAGGCGTCTCGCTCCTTTCGCTACAATCAACTAATTTGTTGAAACCTAAAGGACACCTTCTGGTAAAATTAAAGTAACCACACAATAACTTACCGGGGGTGTCCTTATGTTTAAATATTATAACATGGATCAAGTGATTTTGCCGTTAGATTTAGAAGTAAAGCTTCAGGAAAAGGATATTGCCTACACTGTAAATGACCTCGTGGAACAGATTCCTGATGAAGCCTTCGCCAGTTTTTTGCGTGAAACGGGCAGCCCTGCTTACCATCCACGAATGATGATGAAAGTGATTTTATGTGCTTACACACAATCTGTTTTCTCCGGAAGAAAAATGGAAGCATTACTCAAGGATAGTATTCGTATGATGTGGCTGGCTCAAGGATACGAACCGAGTTACCGTACCATCAATCGCTTTCGTGTCCACGAAGACGTAAAAGAACTACTACGTCAGTGCTTCGTCCAATTTCGTTGCCAGCTTGTGCAGGAAAAATTGATAGAGGAAGAAGCTATCTTTATTGACGGGACGAAGATCGAAGCGAACGCCAATAAATTTACGTTTGTTTGGCGCAAAGCGACGGAAAAATACAGTGCAGCTTTGGTGGAGAAATCCAATCAAATGTATGATGAATTGCTGGAAAAGGAAATTATTCCGGTAATAGAACGGGAAGATCAGGAAGAACTATCTCCTAAAGAACTCCACGAGGTCGTGCAAAAGCTTGACGAGAAAGTGGAGGAATTTGATAAAAAAATTAAAGAAAGTGCAGAAGTAGAGGAACGTAAACAACTACGTTCGGAACGCAAAAGATCGAAACAGTACCTCAAACAGTTCAAAGATTTTTTGGCCCGCAAACAAAAATACCAAAACGACATGTCCATATTCGGAGAGCGTAACAGTTATTCCAAGACGGATCCGGATGCCACTTTTATGCGAATGAAAGATGATTACATGAAGAACGGCCAGCTAAAAGCAGGATATAATGTGCAAATTGCGACAGAAGGGCAATATACGCTTGCATTTGATGTCTTCGCAAATCCAACAGATACACGCACGCTTATTCCTTTTCTGGATAAGATTGAGGAACACTTCTTTAAGCTGCCCCAGTACATTGTCGCTGATGCAGGGTATGGTAGTGAACAGAATTATGAAGATGTAATGAATCGGGAGTGCACTCCACTTATCACGTATAATATGTACCGTAAGGAGAAGAAAAAAAGATATAAAAATAACGACTTTCACTCTGCCAATTGGGAATATGACGAGGAAACAGATTCTTTTACATGTCCAAACGGGCAAAAGTTGACGTTCCGTTACCTATCGAATCGGAAAGATAAAAGTGGTTTTACACGAGCATTTAAAGTCTACGAGTGTGAGGATTGTTCAGGTTGCCCATTCCGTTCCCAATGCACCAAGGCTAAAGAAGGCCATAATCGAAAAATACACTACAATGAAAAATGGGAACAGCAAAAGGAATCCATCAGACAAAAGCTTTCAGAAGAGAAAACGGGCGAAATCTACGGTAAACGTAAGATTGATGTGGAACCAGTCTTCGGATTTTTGAAGGCTAATTTGGGTTTCACTCGTATGTCAGTGAGAGGAAAAGAGAAGGTAAAAAATGAATTAGGTTTTGCATTCATGGCGGTGAACTTGAGAAAGTACACCGCCATGAGCAGTTAATAGGACAACAGATGACCAAAAATACAACTAAAAAGGGTCCAAACATCTTATTTTGATGATCGGACCCTTTCTACAATTACTTCTTAGTTAGATTTGTCCCAGCCTCTTTCTGACCATTACATTGGAATCCCTTGAGTTCCTCCGCTTGAAATGTAGGTGACGATGGTTGCGATCGAAAACCAACCAAATACCGCCATTGAGATTGCGGCAAACCCAACAGCAAAAAGGTTTTTCCGACGCAATTCACGAACAACGGCTAGCCCACAAAGAATGGCTACGAGCAACATTGTAACCGCTACAAACATGGTGTCTCCCCCTTTTCGTATGTAAAAATGACCGATGGAAACAATAAGTTCATCATTATTATAAACATCTTTCGATCCATTAACAGCTTGAAATTATGACAGAGCTGTAAACAATCCCAAGCTGCACTTATAGCTTTCGCATACATTGTCCATTTTAAACGTTTTCTTCTCATTTGTCGAGTTCCTCTAGCCCTCTCTCTTTTGAAAAAAGAGGGGAAACCAAGGTACAATACAGACATACGTAAATCTTTTGGAGGCGATACGATGAGTTGGTTTCAGCTACCGTTAGGTCCACTACAAACCAATTGCTACATTCATACAAACGATCAAGGAGAAGGAATTATTTTTGATCCGGGCGGTGAAGGTGAAAAATTAATCACTTGGTTACGGGAAAGACAAATTACCCCGCTCGCCATTTTATTAACCCATGCCCATTTTGATCACATCGGAGCAGTGGAGGACGTGCGTAATACATTTCATATCCCAGTTTACATACATGAAAATGAAAAAGAGTGGCTCATAGATCCTCAACGAAATGGCTCTAGTCTGTTTATTCCTGGTTCATCAATTAAAGCTCGAGAAGCAGAACACCTCATAACCGGAGAACAAGATTTATCGATTGGTTCATTTTCCTATCAAGTGTTGGAAACACCTGGACATTCCCCAGGGAGCCTTTCGTATTATGCAAAAGAAGATAAAATCGTGTTTTCTGGTGACGCCCTCTTTGCAGGCAGCATCGGACGAACCGATTTACCTGGCGGGGATCATCAACTCTTATTAGACAGCATCCATGACAAGCTTCTTGAGTTACCTGAAGATACGACCGTCGCTTCAGGCCACGGTCCAACGACAACGATCGGCCACGAGATGGACGGCAATCCATTTTTATCAGGCTTTTAAATATGTAGATCCTATCGTTACGAGTTCCCTGATGCAAAAAGAAAGAGGTTATTCCATTGCTTCGGAATAACCTCACACTCTTTTAATGACCCCCGAAGCTCGGTACGAGCAAGAAAGTCGAATAGTACGTAAACCCGATAAAGAAAACCGTTAAGTATGCACCAAAGATGTACATGTATACCCGTTCCGATAAGTTAAGGTAACTTAACGCAATAAAGGCACCTGTTTTGGCAAAGAATAGCAGAGCCACATTATACATGTCACCAACGTAAAATAAGACAGCCATTATTCCTGTCCAAAATGCCATGACACGATACATTCGCTCCATGTCGTCTCCCTCCTTCACATCAAAAGCTGTCGATTCCATTCCCTACGCATAGTTAAGCATTTACACAATAGAGTACAGGTCTATTATATCGGAAACAAGGATCAAATGTAAATGCCACTTTCCTTGTCAAAACTGTGTCCTCTCCTTAAGGCTATTTTGAACGCTGAAGTTTGGCACGAATCTTTGAGTTTTTCCAAGCAATCGACATGGCCACAGGGATGCTTCCAAAAGCATGATGAGACAATGGTGGCCTGTATTCCTTTTTTTCCAACTGCTTTGCCTTACGCTCCTCTTTTGATTCATGCATCCTCATCACGAGCTGCTGGGTAATAAACTTTACTAAATCCTGAAAAGACATAAGTAAGCTCCTTTCTCTCAGCAAAGCCGTCTCTCACAATCATTATTCCCGCATTCAAAAAATTTAACCTTTGTTATGGATTCACTTCCCGATAGTCCCGGAGAGTTCCTTTAGCTAAATCGATTGACACAACGACTGACTTACGCTGACCTGATCCAAGCTCTGCTGTTATTTGTATGGTTGCTGTTGTATCCGTTGACGAACGGACCTGATACGCAACAACATCTTGACCAAATCGTAGCACTGCATTTTCCAAGCCACCGTTCTCCTCTGTTAAAAGTGTTTTCATTCCGACTTGAATGAGCGAATCTAATTGCATGACGTATTCCTGTTGCTGAACGATCCTTTTTTCCATTAACAAAGATTCACACCAATAGAGAGAAGCTGCAGCCAAAAGCATCAAGAGGCATAACATGAGCGGTAAGGCAAACCCGTTTTGATTATGAAGTTTTTTCACTTTTTAACACCTGCTAACTGCTCAAACGTTGGTAATGGTCGTTCCCCTACCCGTCCCGTCTGATCATAAATAGCACAGCGCCATATTTCAGCGGTTGACTCACAATAAAAATCAACAACGTGGTACAGTACAATGATTTGTCCTTGGCGATTAACCTGACGACGAATCCGCTCGTCCGTTATCAGTTCAAAACTAATGATATCACCTGACGGCTGGTACAAAAGGAGACGACGAGATGGTGAATCAAATTCGATCCGAACGGACTGACGTGCTTCTGCCGCTAGTTGGTTAAAAAAAACGATTGTCTCGTTCGTTGAGATGGTGGAGGATGAAGGAAGGGAAAGGAGGGGTAAAAACAGAGGAATGACTGTTAATAGTATCATGATCAAGGCTAACGTGAGTAACACTTCGATCAACGTGAATCCCTTACAATTTTGCAAGCCGACACGTCTCATACGCTTGCCCTTTCCGATTTACCCAATGGATGCATAATTGAACAGCCCCAAGCTCACTTTCCTTGAGATTAAACTGGTACACTGTTTCTCCAACGATCGTTTCTGTACGCAGTTCATGGATAGATAAATATTCATGGTAGGCATCCTCCAACAAAAATTGAGCAACCTTTACCCGTTTAACATCTGCTGACTCGTTCATAAACCAAACAAAAGCAGGGAATAAAGCAGCCGTCATAATCGATAAACAAACAAGGGCAACCAACACTTCTATAAGTGTATACCCTTTACAATCGTTCATATTTCACCTTTCCTTTACCAATCATAATCGTGTATCGATATTGACGATCCCCTGCGTATAAAGAGATAGAACCTGCAAAACGGGGATGGCCATTTGGAAGAAATTCAATCGGGCGATTTCCCCCTAATGTTCCTTCTTCAAAATACATCCCTTCCATTGGAAATGCTCGACTTAGATAGGAACGACTCGAGTCACTAACCAATGTGTATCGTTCATTGTGATGATCGATCTCAACCTTGATTCTCATTCCTTCGGTCATTGCTAGGTGCTGTGCGAACAAAAGATCTTCGTTAAATAGACGGGCAGCATGCTCAGATTGCTGATGCTTTGATTGGCTAGGTAGGAAAGCAAGTGGAAGGCTGATGAGAATGGAAAAGATGAAGAGCACGATGAGGGTTTCCATGAGGGTAAAACCGTTAGATCTACTCACTAATAGCCACGACTCCATTTCGAAGTGTTAGCTTTTTCCCATTGGGGCATTCAGTATGCTCTACATATCCTTCTCGTTTTAATGCATCCAAATTGGTAGGAAGTCGATCATGGTCAATTTCATAAGCGTGAACTTGTGTTTGTAATAACTTAACGGTGGCTTCACAACCTTTATCCCCAGCCACCTCATTGTTTTTCGTCATACTTGGAAGAGCTACAAGCAGCAAAATAGATATGATCATTAAGACGATCATCATTTCGACAAGCGTAAAACCAGCTTGGCGGTGGAACGGTTTTTTCATGTTTCAGCTCCTTTCGTTCATTTAATTAAGACAAAGGGAATAAAGTTGACAAGCTCGAGAGGGAAAGAGAAGATAAAAGAAGGAGTCAATAAAGAAGAATACCCTCCTTTCCATGTAGGGTCATCTTCTATTTCGACAATATGATACAGCTTTCCTTTTTTATTTTCGATTATTTTTACATGGATTCGCAAAAAAGGATGATAAACATGAAACGTTTTTTTATTGGCTGCATTCGATTGTATCAAAAATTCATCTCACCTCTAACGCCACCAACATGCCGTTTTTATCCTACATGTTCCCACTATGGAATTGAAGCGATTCAACGGTTTGGCGTATTGAAAGGTGGATGGCTAACAATTAAACGCATTTCTAAATGTCACCCTTTTCATCGGGGCGGAATTGATCCAGTACCTGAAAAAAAACAAGAAAAATAGCGTCCTTGTTATTAACAAACTTGGACGCCTTCTATTTTCAAAGCGGGTGATGGGAATCGAACCCACGACATCAGCTTGGAAGGCTGAGGTTTTACCACTAAACTACACCCGCATGTTATGTTGTTTTCTGATGATTGGTTTTTCATGCCTCTTCCTCTTCTCGCCAAGCTTGCGTCGCTTGATGCGTCAAGGCAACTCGCTACTTTCTCGGCAGATGTTTTGCTCGTGGCTGAGGCTTTACCACTAAACTACACCCGCATGTTATGTTGTTTTCTGATGATTGGTTTTTCATTTCAATGGCGCGCCCGAGAGGAGTCGAACCCCTAACCTTTTGATCCGTAGTCAAACGCTCTATCCAATTGAGCTACGGGCGCCTGGAGCGGAAGACGGGATTCGAACCCGCGACCCCCACCTTGGCAAGGTGGTGTTCTACCACTGAACTACTTCCGCCTATTGGCTGGGCTAGCTGGATTCGAACCAGCGCATCACGGAGTCAAAGTCCGTTGCCTTACCGCTTGGCTATAGCCCAATATCAAAAGCAAAATGGGGCGACTGATGGGAATCGAACCCACGAGTGCCGGAGCCACAATCCGGTGCGTTAACCACTTCGCCACAGTCGCCAAGACTATAAATGGTGGAGGGGGACGGATTCGAACCGCCGAACCCTGAGGGAGCGGATTTACAGTCCGCCGCGTTTAGCCACTTCGCTACCCCTCCATCTTTGGTTGCGGGGGACGGATTTGAACCGCCGACCTTCGGGTTATGAGCCCGACGAGCTACCAGACTGCTCCACCCCGCGTCGTTATAAAGTAAATGGATGTTGTTTTTTTCTAAAGAAGCAGGACCTCTCCTCTTCTCGTTTCCTCTCAGACGCTATCATGCGTCGAGGTTACTCGTTGCTTTCTCGGCAGAAGTTTCGCTCGTTGCTCCACCCCGCGTCGTTATAAAGTAAATGGATGTTGTTGTAAAGTGGCGGAGGAGGAGGGATTCGAACCCCCGCGCGGTTTAACCCGCCTGTCGGTTTTCAAGACCGATCCCTTCAGCCAGACTTGGGTACTCCTCCAACATCATGCAATTAAATGGTGGAGCCTAGCGGGATCGAACCGCTGACCTCCTGCGTGCAAAGCAGGCGCTCTCCCAGCTGAGCTAAGGCCCCATCATGTGTATCTCGTAGCGACGGTTTATAATATACCATACATTCACTAGAAAAATCAATAGTTATTCCAAAAAAATTTTATTGGCTCATTTTCTTTGAAATTCCTTGTTGTACAGTATACATTATTTTTAAAAGAAGGAAAAGGAGGCTCGTGATGAGCATACATGAATTTTCCGCACGACTTATTAACGGAGAAGAAAAGGCTCTTTCTGATTATAAGGATCAAGTTCTACTCATCGTCAATACGGCCAGCAAGTGTGGGCTCACCCCTCAATATGAAGAGCTACAAATCTTGTATGAAACGTATAAAGATCAAGGATTCACTGTGCTTGGATTTCCTAGTAATCAATTTATGAACCAAGAACCTGGTGACCATAACGAAATTGCTGCCTTTTGTGAACGGAATTATGGGGTGAGCTTCCCTATTTTTGAAAAAGTAAAGGTAAACGGAAAGGAAGCCCACCCTCTGTTTCAATATTTAACAAGTCAGCAAGGAGGCTTGTTTACTGAAAAGATTAAGTGGAATTTCACGAAATTTCTCATTGATCGTTCCGGCAATGTGGTAAAACGGTATGCACCAAGTACTTCTCCTATAAAAATAAAAGACGACATAGAAGAGCTCCTTTAACAAATCGGTCTGAACTTATTCAGGCCGCTTCGTTTATATAGCCCCGATCATTTGGAAAACTGGAAGCATCATCGCTAAAAACAGAACAAGAATGACCGCTCCAATCATACTAAAAACGATTGGTTGGATTGCGACAAGCCATTTTTTCACTCTCCGCTCAAACTCTTCTAGTTGATAGTCGCTAAAATATAAAAGATCCTTTGCTAAATTTCCTGTTTTTTCCCCGTTCTCCACAACAAATGGGAGTTCTTTTAAATAATGAGGACGGCGCCGTAAGCACTCATAAAGTCGTTCACCATTCTCCAGTTCTAACATCATTTCCTCGCCCTCACTTCGAAAGAACAAAAAGAAATCTTGTTCTTTACAGATTGAAAGCGCCTCCATGATGGAAAGTCCTCCTTTTAATAAACCACCTAGCGTTAAACAAAATAGACATGTGATCACTTCCTTCGTCCATTGTGACAAACCTGGTATTCGTAAAAGCACTGTTACTTTTTTCGTTGGGGGAAAACGGTGAAACGTAACAAAATAGGTCAATACAAGTAAAATCGCCACAACGAAAAAGGCAGTAAACAACCATGGAAGCTTTTCACTACAAGCGATTACAAGCTTCGTAATAACTGGCAATTCGATTTGTAGGGAACGGTATAACGTTTCATGGTGGGGAAGGACAAAATACATAAGGATAAACATCAGCAGCAGCGTTACGATGATTAATAAAAGTGGATAGCGCATCGCGCCTTCCCACTTTCGCTTCATCTCCTCCCTTTTCTTAAATAGCTCTCCAGATTTCCGAAACCCTTGGGCCAAATCCCCATTCCGTTCACTGACATACAATAGCAGCTGCACGTCTTGCGGAAGCTGCAAATGGTCAAGAGCTTTGTGCAACGGGTATCCTGATCGTAAATCCATTAGCATTGCGTTCATTTTCTTTTGTGCAGAGGAGGGAGCGTGAATTGCGAGAAATTGAACAGCTTCATAAAGGTGGTATCCTTGTTCAAGCAATTGACCAACGTGCATTAAGTAGCGCGCCTTCTTTTCCTTTGACCACTCTGCACCTTTAAAGGGCACGATTCTTTGCCTCCTTTTCTTCTATATAGCCTAGTGCAATGGCAAACCTACGTTCTTTTCCTAATCCGTCAAAAGAAGAATCGTTTGCTGTTAATGCTTCTTGTAATGCCTTTCCTTCGAGAATGTCAAAAATAGCGGCACGCTTTCGATTGTTGAGCCATGTGCAATAAGGGGAACAATCGCTCGAGAGACAAAGGGGACATTTTCGTGAGATCAGCTCTTGAGCAATGATCGCTACCACTACCTCTCGAAGGTCATGAAGCGCAACCCCCATCTCACATAACCTGGTGATTGTTCCCCTGGCATTGGCACTATGGATCGTTGCCAATACGAGGTGACCGGTTAGAGCGGCACGAACAGCATAAACGGCCGTTGTCTGATCGCGAATTTCCCCAATCATAATCACATCGGGATCATGGCGCAAGGCCGCTTTCAGACCGACTTCATAGGTTAACTGAGCCTTTTCATTCATTTCAAACTGTGTAAACGCGGGATTTAATTGTTCAATCGGATCTTCTATCGTGACAATGTGGAGGTTTTGCATGTGGAGTGCCTTCTGGAGCATGGCGTAGAGTGTTGTTGTCTTCCCTGAGCCTGTCGCTCCTGTTAGGAGAATGAGCCCTTGCGTTCGTGTCATCAAGGAAATGAGCTGTTGAGCTTGTCTTTTTATCAACGGAATTGACTCAAGGGCAAAAGGGGTTTGCTGAGGATGAAGTCGAATGGCCACCGCTTCGAAAAGGGGAGTGGGTAAAGTGGAAACGCGCAGAGAAACTGGAATCTTTTGTTCTAGTATAAGATCCATCGCCCCGCTTTGAGGCTTTCGCCGTTCGCCAATATCTAAACCTGCTGAAAATTTAAAGTGGCTGACGAGTCTTTCTGCCGTTTGAAGGGGAATCCTTTGAAACGGGGCGAGCCGACCGTTTAAACGAAACTGGATGATCCCGTCTTCTCGTGTTCCTGACAAATGAATGTCACTTGCCCCTTGACGTAATGCTTGAAGTAGGAGCTTTCGACTCTGGTTGTGAATGGTCGTCAAAGGTTCACCTCCTTCCATCTACATCTAAAGTTTTACATTCGACAAAAATTAGGACAATCCTTCATTTTTTTGAATAAAGCTGAACCAATTAGTCATACTAGAGTGTGTAACCCATTGGGCTATAGCCAAGCGGTAAGGCAACGGACTTTGACTCCGTGATGCGCTGGTTCGAATCCAGCTAGCCCAGTAAAAAAAACGACGATCGTTCAACGATCTGTCGTTTTTTTATTATGATCGATCTCCGGCCATCCTTCGCACAGCTACACGCTCTTTCAAAATGAGCAAAAAGTTCACTCCGAGCAATAACGCAATAAATGGTCCAAAAAAGAGCCGCCTATGCAAATACCATCCATAAATCATTAAAAACCCGGCTATTAACGTAAGCACCAAGCCTAGTCCAATCAAGGCTTTCATTCACTACCACCCTCCTTTTTCTTCATTTCCTAAAGCACTAGCATGTCACAAACACTAAAAAATTTGCTACGATAGTAAAGATGAACTTTTAAGATAAGAGGAGGTCACTATGCGTATTGCTTTACATAACGGACAGCACGTCGATCTCGCACATTGTGACCGACAAGATTGGCAAAAGCTATATATGGCTAGTGTTGGACAAGAAATAAAATGTATGCACTGCGGAAAACCCGTTAGGTTACGTTTAACCATTCAGCATGAGCCTACCTTTGTTCACCGTCACCCGTCCGAGCTCTGTCTGCAAAAAGAAGTGGACTACATAGAACAAAAGCAACAGGTCAAGAGCAATCACACATCTTCGCCAACTGGAACATTCGTTGGGAGCTTTCGCTTACCGAAGCAACAAAAAATTTCAAACGGTTCAACTGAAATGATAAAAAAGTGGAAGGAACCTGAACGAATGACATCCTTCCCTCCTTTTATCCCGAATGAGGTGAACACAAACCAATCTCGCTCCCCTTTTGACGAACGCTTGAAGGAACAAGGAATTTTCTTAAATGACGACCAATGGCAGGCCATTACAACAACAGAAGGTCCTTTGCTTATTATAGCTGGTGCAGGAAGTGGGAAAACACGCGTTCTCACGACAAGGGCCGCCTATATGATTTCTGAACAACAAATCGATCCGTTGAGTATGCTGCTAGTCACTTTTACACAAAAAGCTGCTCGCGAAATGCAAGAACGGATGTCAACCTATTTTACTCTCCCTACCAATCGTTTAAAGCGGTTAGCTATCGGTACATTCCATAGTATTTTTTATCGAATCGCTGCCCATGCAACTCCTGAGAAGTGGCGAATGGATAAATTATTAAAATGGGATTGGCAACGAATGCAACTTTTAAGAGAGCATGGTCAGAAAAAGGGGTTGGATGAGAAAGAATTTGCTTACGACCAAGCGTTAACACAGATTAGTTGGTGGAAAAACCATATGCTCCATCCAGGTGACATCCAACCAAAGTCAACTTGGGAAGAAAACTGCTTATACCTCTATGAAGGATACGAGCATTCACGTATTAGCCAGCAATGGTTTGATTTTGATGATATGCTCATCGGCGCATATGAAACCCTTACACAAAACCACGAGCTATTAGCGCGGTACCAGGAGCGATTTCGTTATCTGTTTGTCGATGAGTATCAAGACATCAATAAAGTTCAGTATGAGCTCATCCGACTGTTAACACAAAAAGAGAAGAATATTTGCGTCGTTGGAGATGATGATCAGTCCATTTACTCGTTTAGAGGGAGTGACCCTTCTTATATTCAAGCGTTTGAACGAGACTATGAGCACGCAAAACAAATCGTCCTTAAAGACAATTACCGCTCCTCCCATCCAATTGTCATGTGTGCGCAAAATGTGATCCATCATAACAAACAGCGGATTGCGAAGTCGGTGCGTGCGCAATACGATTCAGAAAAGGCGCCTTTGCTTTTTTACCCTTATGATGAAGAGGAAGAAGCGACGATGATTTTAAGCGATATTCAGGAGAAGATTGCCTCTGGCACCTCACCTTCAGCATTTGCCATTTTATATCGTACAAATGTTAGTGTACGTGCGATGTTTGAACGGTTGGTCGCTTCGAATGTCCCATTCCGAATGGAGCAGGAAGGAGAATCATTCTACCAACGCTCCACCGTCCGGAAAGTGCTAGCCTATCTACGTTTAAGTGTGAATCAAGATGATCCGAAGGCGATGGAGGAATTGTTACCGGCTCTTTTTCTAAAAAAAGACACGCTTCAAGAACTAAAGGCGATCACGATCTTTCACGATTGCTCTTTACTCGACGCCCTCCTTCATCTTAAAAATGTACAGCCGTTTCAACAGAAAAAGCTAAAGAAGCTCCTTCCTTATTTTCAGAAGCTTCCACACCTTTCACCTACTCAAGCGATTAGCATGATCGAAAAACACATGGGGCTGACAGACTTTATTAAAAAGCGAGGCAATGAAGGGAATGTCATGGATCGGGGGTCTGATGATTTGAAGGATTTAATCGTTGCGGCTAACTCCTTTGCAACCATTCCTACCTTTTTGGATCATGTGAGTCACATGATTGCAAAGCATCACGAACTAAAAAAAGCACCTGCCCAAGAGGAAGCGGTTCAGCTCATGACCATTCATCGTGCAAAAGGATTAGAGTTTCAGCATGTTTATTTATTAAGCGCAGTGGAAGGAAGCCTCCCTCATGATTATGCTCTCGATGCCTGGAGAGAAGGAGACGATCGCCCATTAGAAGAAGAAAGACGATTGATGTATGTCGCGATGACGCGAGCTCAAGAACAACTGTTCATTTCCGTTCCATCGATGCGCCGCAGTAAAAACGCCCAGCGCTCCCGATTTGTACGAGAGATGTTACGCAATCACAGACAACACCAAAGAAAAGGAGTGGAACAATGAACGAGCAAGCGATCTTACAATCTGCTGAAGCATGGGTCAAGAAACAGCTCATGGATGAATACTCAGGACATGATTGGTATCACATTCGACGAGTTACACTAATGGCGAAGGCCATTGGAGAACAAGAGAAGGTCGACGTATTTGTTGTTCAAATCGCTGCACTTTTTCACGATTTAATCGATGATAAACTAGTCGATGATCCAGAAACAGCCAAACAGCAGTTAATCGACTGGATGGAAGCTGCTGGAGTACCTAGCCAAAAAATCGACCATACTATGGACATTATCAATACGATCTCGTTCAAAGGTGGACACGGTCAATCTCTAGCTACGCGAGAGGCCATGGTTGTTCAAGACGCTGACAGGCTCGATGCCCTTGGCGCCATCGGCATTGCCCGAACATTTGCCTATTCAGGTAACAAAGGGCAGCCCATTTACGACCCAGAGTTACCCATTCGTGAAACGATGACAGTAGAAGAGTACCGTCATGGTAAATCAACGGCTATTAACCATTTTTACGAAAAGCTATTCAAATTAAAAGATTTAATGAACACTGAGACGGGCAAACAGCTTGCGAAAGAGCGTCACGTGTTCATGGAACAGTTTATTGAGAGGTTTTTATCGGAATGGAATGGAGATATGTAATTGTTTATAGAGGTAGCCCGCATTGCGACTACCTCCTTTTCTGTTGATCTTTTACATTTCGTAAAAACCAATTCACTTCCGCATCATTTGTCTCAGGAATTTGAATGTTCTCTACTTTCCGTGACGGCTTTTTTTCCTGCTTTCGCTGTTGTAAAAATGAAAAATCTCCAGCTGAGGATGTAGGTGATAGCTGCTCCTCTGCCGCCTTCTTTCCTTCCTTTTCGTTGACGTCTACACGGTGCTCCACCTTGACCTCTTCGGTGGAGGTTGTTTCATTGTCAAGCTGTGGTTCAACTTTTTGCTCCTTTACTCCTTCAGTAGACTCCACTGCTTCTCCTTCGTGCGATTTCTCTTCTTGCCCTGCATCTTCAATCGCTTCTTGTTGCACGTCTTCTACTCGTTCCTCTACACTCTCCACCTCTGCTACTTTTTCCCGTGCTTGCATATTCTCAAGCTGTTCTTCTAGTTCAACAATGGTCGCTCTTAACCTCTCTCGTTCTTTTGTCATTTCCGTTACTAGTTCTTCTAACCGCTCATATTTGCTCAGCTGTGCAGACAACGCTTCATTTTCCTGTTTTAATTCATCAATCATCCCGTAGTAATAATCATTTTCGTATTTCTTCACACGAATTCGGTATTTTTCAAGCTCTGCTTCAGCATGAATGACACGCTGCTGTAATTGAACAGGAGTCAATCTTTCTAAGGAAAGCGTCCGCCGTTCGATTGACACTTGAATCACCTCTCATAGTTATCTCTTTCTACGTATATGATTCATGACTGCCAGAGATTCACCTGTCCTCTCTAAAATTAAGAGCTACTTGTTCTTACCTAATTAGTAAAAATAGAAAAAATCAGCTTATCTTCAAGTAATAATACAGACCCTTAATCCGCTATAGAAGGTTACGTTTCTAGAAGCGAAAAAAAAGATCACCTTATCCGAAGGCGATCCCTTGTTTTCAAAATCCTTAAGTTTTATATGTGAACTGGCTATTCCGTCATTCTTCGTTTAGCCCCACAGCAGGATTTCACTTTACTCTCTTGATTAGGCTTTATTTGTGGCTGGTTCGGTCTCACACGTGTTCTTGTTCTAGAGGAACTGCTTATCACTTTCTTTTTCATTTGATCCTCTCCTCCTTTTCAATCGAACGTTATATCTTATGAACACACATTGTCTTATGTTTGGACATTTCCCTAACTGCATATCGGCCCTCGCCTATTTTTCATTTTTATATCTAGGAAAGGAACACATTTTCACCCTACTCATACTATACAGTAGTCTGATTACCCAAGACATTAAACAGTTAAGGGTAAAAAAACTTAGGAGGTATTAAGATGGGCAAAGACTTACACAAATTGTGTATTCGAGTGCCAAAAGTGTTTGACTGGGTTGCACGTCAAGTGGATTTACCGCTCATTAGCTTTGATAATGAAGAACTTGACGCACTCTTTGGTTTCGATGATACAACAACTCCAGCAGAAACATTAGCCGATTTCTTGGCAAACTTTCCTGGATTTACTGTTCAAGCAGTCCTTCAAGATCAGACGGTCATTTGCCAAGAAATTCAACAAACAAATGGACGTCAAGAAATTTCAGTGACCATGCCAGATGGTGACACGGTTGATTTAGAGAAAGTAAAAGTTCTTCTAAAAGGGCTGCTAGTTGTCAACATCTTTGATGCGAATGGAAATCTTCTTCTTACATCTGATCCAATTCCATTTGCCACAGCGCAAACGTTCTTCCTTTGCGCCCCGGAAGGTACAGATGTCTTCTGTCATATGACATACTTCCAAGCCGATGCTGAAATCATCCTTACAGATGACTTTGAACAGCTCGACATCTCCATCGTCCTTTGCCTAGATGTGCAAATGGAAGCATTAGTAAAACTTGAAGTGGAAGGTGCATACTGCAAGCCACGTCCAGAATTGCCAATTACAGATCTCGTATGTCCAGAAGATCGTTTCCCACCACAATGTCCTGAAATTTTCCCAGGTAAACACGGTAAGCATTGCATTCCGAAATAAGTGGAAAGCAGGGTGGCCCGACCGCTCTGCTTTTTTTTAAACCCCGAGGGAATTTATTCACATTTTTTAACCATTTCGTTTCTACATGAGGGTTCATCGTTTCATGAATTCCTTCATACATATGATAAAGACGTTCCATGGATTAGCGAAAGGAGTTGACCTGCTTGAGCCGTCAAGATGTGAAACGAACACCCGATCAATTAATTCAGGTTAAACAAAAACTATTATACTATCAATCTGAATTTAAGAGGATCAATCGAGTAAATGAACAGCAAGCAGAAAAGTTAGTTGAACAAAAACAAACGATTGCTTCTCTCCTAGAAAAAGTCCAACAGCTGCAAGAGGTGAATGAAGCTGCTTCAGCAAACGAACCATCCCTTACAGATCGTGAGCCAAGCCCACCTGCTCAGTTAAACGCTCCTGATCAAACAGCCGTTGACGCTTTTTTCAACTACACGATGATCTTACCTAACATGAAAAGTGTAGATGAACAGGTAATTATTAAAGGAAACTTTCTGATCCATAACCGACGGCAAGAGCCGTTAAAGTCCCCAGTGATCTGTCTTGCTTTTAATAAACCTGGAATCGCCAGTTTGTCTGGTAAACTTGTTTTATCTAGCCAAAGACAACTAGATGAGGTGATCATTGATGATGAACGCCTTGAGGAGCAATGGGGATATGCACAAAAGGATGGGTATAAGCACGTAAGACGAACGGGTGAACATTGGCTCAAACCGCTTCACACGAACGAAATTGGAGCCAATGACATACTTAGCTTTTCTCAATTTGAAGTGGCGATCCCTTTAGAAAAAGAGGCAACACTGGTAATCCTTGATGGATTTGTTTATGGGGAAGGGCTGGAAGAAGGAATGGCTGCGAAAAATAAAGTGATGATTCAGGTGCCGTAACATGCTAAAGCTGCTATATGTTCCTTCTGGCTACAGTCGGATTTACTCTTATCTTGACCAGTCTATTTACGAGGCATTTTGTGCAAACTCACAACTAGAAGTTCAACGCTTCCACCATCTCCCTAGCCTGATGGAGCTCCAACAAATGTGTCAAACGTTTAAGCCGTCGTTCATTTTTACCCTACTTGGGTATAAATGGACGACACCTTTGTGGACATGGTGCAAGCGAAAAGGGCTCCCCGTTGTGACTTGGTTTACAGAAGATCCTTATATGATCGACCGATCTCTTGAGGTTCTCCCTTATACGGTCAAGCCGTTCACAATTGACCAAAATGCACTTAGCTTTTATAAACAGCAAGGGCACTCCAACGCGTATTATCTTCCCCTCGGGACGAACGAAACAGTTTATAGACCACTACCTTCAGCAAAAAAGGTGGATGTCACTTTGGTTGGACATCCCTATCCTGATCGAGTCGAAATGATTCGTTCCCTTGCCCTGTCAACCTCTTATCGTATTCGCGTCGTTGGTCCATGGCCGGAGCTACCTGACCATGTTTCCGTCATAAACAGGTGGGTCCCACCAGATAGAGTCGCTTCTTATTATAATAGTAGTAAGCTTGTTTTAAATACCTACCGTCGAAAGGATGAAAAGGGCAATCACAATTCGCAACAAATCGAAAATGTTAGTGTTAACAATCGAACGTTTGAAATTGCAAGCTGCAATGTCATGCAGATTAGTGAATATAAACAAGATTTATACAACCACTTTTCAAAGGATTCGATCGTTTCCTTTCAATCGCTGGAGGAGCTTATCAAGCAAATTGATTACTATCTGCTCCATGATAAGAAGCGAGAAAAAAAAGCACAAAAAGCGTATGAAGAAGCGTTAACACGCCATACCTTTCACCAAAGGATCACGACCATTATAAACAACCTAGCTCATATATAGCACAGGTCTTCGTACTTACATTCCCATTCGTTGCACGATCGCCTCTAAAAAACTTGCAATCCCAGCAATCGCTAAAAAAATAGTGAAAAAAGTAAAGGTTGTGGGCCATAGAAAAAAGCCCGTCAATAGAAAAGCGGCCATCCAAATTCCAGTACACCAATAGCAAGAGATGATCTTCCCGATAAATTTCCTCACTCCGCGTCCTTTTGGTTCAACCAATAAATACTCCTGCCCTTGCTCATCTTTCTTCTCATACGTGGTTAAGAACAGGCCGCGGACCCATTCAAAAATCTCATCAAATACAATCAGATGGGTGAGGCGAAACGTCGCTAAAGACAAGATCACAAGCTCAAGTGCTGAGATCAAGATTCATCCTCCTCTTTGCTTTTTCCCTATGTATACGCGTTCCGCTGCATGTTTCACGATCATTTTTTTCGTACAGACACACATTTTCTCTTGAGGCCATAGCCTAAAAGTGGAAAGCTTTGAGAGGAGAATGTCTATGTATCCATACACTCAGCAACCCTTTAATGCGTATCGACAGCAACCGATCGTTCAATACCTTCCCCCTGTTGTGATCGAACGCTACCTCAATCAGTGGGTCACGACGACGATTCCAGGCTATGGACGCGTGGTCGCATATGTGGCAGACTACAACCCTCGGACTGGCATGGTATCGTTACTTATCTACCCTCCACCAACGTACCGTCAGCAGTTCATTCAAGTTCACCATAGCGACCTTGTCGGAATTAGCCCGTACTTTGGTCCAACACCTCCTAGGCCACAGCCTCCTGGACCTCCTGTACCTCCTCGACCACCTTGGCCACCTAGACCTCGTCCTCCATGGTGGTGGTTCCCTTGGTTCCCATGGGGCCAATCAGGTCAATGGGGTGGAGGCGGATTTGGCGGAACTATGGAAGACTAGTTGCGGCAGAAAAAGGCTCCCAGTCATTTGGGAGCCTTTTACCTTTGTTATTATGAAAGAGATAAAATGTTATATCCGCTGTCTACGTGTAAAATTTCCCCTGTGATTCCTCTTGAAAGGTCACTCATGAGGAACAATGCAGTATCCCCTACTTCTTCTTGCGTAGTTGTTCGGCGGAGTGGTGCACGCTCTTCGATTTCTCTTAAGACGTCATTGAAGCCGCCGATTCCTTTGGCCGCAAGGGTGCGGATCGGTCCAGCGGAAATAGCGTTTACGCGAATGTTTTCCTTGCCAAGATCGTTTGCTAAATACTTTACGCTTGCGTCAAGAGACGCCTTCGCTACGCCCATAACATTGTAATTACGGACAACTTTTTCACCGCCTAAATAAGTAAGTGTTACGATGCTTCCTCCTTCGTTCATGAGCGGACGGGCCGCTTTCGCCACAGCCGTCAAAGAGTATGCACTAATATTGTGAGCTAATAAAAAGCCATCGCGAGTCGTATTTAAATACTCCCCTTCTAACTCCTCTTTATTAGCAAAAGCGATGCAGTGAGCCAATCCATGAATTGTGCCAACTTGCTCCTTGATGCTCGCAAATGTTGCTTCAACGGCTTCATCACTTGTCACATCACACTCTAATACGAGGTGATCATCACGCTCTAACGTTTCAACTAATCCTCTAACATTTTTCTCAAGTCGTTCTCCCGCATACGTAAAAATCAGCCTTGCTCCTGCATTGGCTAGGGACTGAGCAATTCCCCAAGCAATGCTACGCTTATTGGCGACGCCCATGACAACATATGTACGATCAACTAATGACAATTGAATCAATTTCGTCTCCTCCAATCGTGGATTTCAGAATTAATATTTGTTCTTAATACTTGGTCCTAATTATATCACGGTTCTCTATTCTTTTGAAGGGAGGTCCGTTCCATGCAAGTAAAACAGGGTAAAAGGATGCCTACGGAGACATCCTCTCAATCAAGTCTTTTTAATCTTCATAGGAACGTGAAGACATCATGCGCGGGACGTCGGTTCCTCTACTCCCTCTTGAATCGGTTTTCTCCGTTTCAGGAGGATAAATCATAATAAAGCTTTCGGGGTTGGCCTTCGCCAATACGTTTGGTAACTGCTCCAATTGCGGATGCCATGCGAGCGTTCCTCTTCTCGCGCTTAAAACGACGACGAGATCATCTGCTCGCAACGTTAACATCCATTGTTTGTGCCACTCATTCCATGAGGAAATTCCAACAACCGTCGTGCTCACATCAGGCTTGATTTCCTTAATGGTTTTTTCGTATGGACGTGCATCATCCTTAACAACAACACATACGAGTGTAGCACCCACTTGGTTGGCAAGACGTTTGACCGTTCGCAAGCTTCGATAGTACCCTGTCTTATGGTCGACACCCGACGGGAGGACGAGGACAATCCGCTTCGTCGTATTTAACGGATGCCCTAATTTTGACACGAGTACCATCTCTTCTGTCCGTTCTAGCAATTGATCGAGAATCCCACCAAAAATAAGCTGCGGCGTCGACCGCTTCCCATTCCACCCGATCACAAGCGTTGTAATTCTTGTTTCCTCAATAGCTCGGATAATTCCTGACGCAATATTCGGGTCAAGTCGCGTCAGCATTTGGATCGGAACAGAGGCGCCAGCTGCGTATGTCACGGCATGGGCAAGCACCTTTTCCGCTTTCGCCACCTCCGATTCTGCATCGCCATTTGTTCCTTGGGCAACCGTTAGTGGGTAGAGGGGCTCTGATGATTGGCCACGAACAATAAATGCCAGATCAAGCAAGGATTCAACCGTTTTCGGATTGGCGATTGGAACCATGACACGCTCAGGTGCTTCCGATGGATCAAATGGTTTTAGCTCTTCTTCTAATGCGAGCTTCCTCGCGTACTTCTCCACAACATATGGGCCGACCATACACGTCACTAGAATCATCACAATGACCGCATTAACAACAGCCGAATCGAACAATCCTAAGTCAAAACCGACGAGTGTTGCTGCTAAAGTCGCCGCTGCTTGAGGCACGGACAAACCGAACATGAGTTTAATTTGGTCCATGGAATAGTTGTAGAGCTTACCACTAATAAACGCAGCAAGAAATTTCCCTAGTTGGACGAAGATCACGACAAGCGCTGCTAAGAGCCAGGCGGAAGGGTCTCCGAGCAAGACCCTGATATCCATTAGCATCCCAACAGATAAAAGGAAGAACGGAATAAATAGCGCATTTCCGACGAACTTAATTCGGTTCATGAGGGGGCTATGTTCTAGGATGAACCGGTTCAATGCTAGACCGGCAAGGAACGCCCCTATGATCGGTTCAAGTCCTGCAAGCGTTGCCCCGTATGCCGTAACAAATAAGATCGACATGACGAAAATGAATTCTAATGCACCTTCACTGCTCATTGTCCGGAAGAACGACTTAGCCAAAATAGGAATAAGGATCAGCGTAATGGCCACATAAAGAACTAAGGAAACGGCTATCGTAAACCAAAAGGTTGAATTTAGTTCACCTTGTATAGAACCAGCGACAATGGCTAAAACCAAAAGGGCTAACGTATCGGTCATAATTGTGCCACCAACAGCCGTCGTGACCCCTCGATCTTTTGATATCCCTAGCCGGCTCGCAATCGGATACGCCAGCAGCGTATGGGAACCGAGAATAGAGGCAAGCAAAATCGCAGCCGGGGTAGAGAAGCCGAGAATGAACGTAAACACAAGGCCAAACAGAAATGGAATCGTGAAGGATAACGTACCGAAAAGAACACTTCGGTTACGGTATTTTTTAAAACCTTCGAGGTCAATTTCAAGTCCGGCGATGAAAATGATGTAGAGTAAACCGACGGTTCCTAACAGCACAATCGTCGGGTCACGGTCAAGTAAGGCGAAGCCGTTCGGTCCGATCACAACACCTGCAAGGATTAATCCGATAATTCCTGGGATTCGCAACCTAGACATCAACAACGGAGCAACGAAAAACACAACCATGGCAATCGCAAAAATTAGCACAGGATCTGTGATCGGATGATCAATCAAAGGGTCATCCTCCTTTCCACTTTTGTTTAACTTTTTCCAATCTTAAAGCCGACCAATCTCACTGTCAACTCATTTGTAGAACACGGATGTATTCAAGTATGCTTTACTTACTATTGATGTCATCATACCATTGTCGGGAGGAAAAGACATGCAATTCGATATTATTGGTGATGTACACGGTTGCTATGATGAGCTTATGGAGCTAATTGATAAACTTGGCTATGAATATAAACGAGGCAGTTATGATCACCCTGATGGTCGTTTGTTAGCCTTTGTTGGTGATTTAACCGATCGCGGGCCTCATTCTCTCGAAGTCATTCGGCTCGTAAGCCACATGGTGAAAAAAAAGACGGCCTATTATGTACCTGGAAACCATTGCAACAAGCTCTACCGTTACATGATCGGTCGAAAGGTTCAAGTAAAGCACGGCCTAGAAACAACGGTCGCTGAACTAAATGCTCTTTCTGAAGAAGAGAGAATCGAAGTCATTGCTCAATTTAAGGAGTTGTATGAACAGGCGCCCCTCTATCATTCTTTCCCTGAGGACAAGCTTGTGATTACCCATGCAGGAATTCGCGAGGACGACATAGGTTCTTACGGTAAGCGGGTGGAAACGTTTGTCCTATATGGCGATATTACTGGGGAAACCAACCCTGATGGTACACCGGTTCGTCGAGATTGGGCTGCAACCTATCAGGGAGATTGGTGGATTGTTTACGGGCACACCCCTGTTCGAAGGCCTCGCATCATTCATCGAACAGTGAATATTGACACGGGCTGTGTCTTTGGTGGGGCGCTAACTGCTCTACGCTTCCCTGAAATTGAGTTTGTTTCGATCCCTTCTAGGCAGCCACTCGTTTCTGAAAAATTTCGTAACTTTCCGGGTTAACCGTTGATCCGTCATGAGGAAATGTGGAAAAATAGCCATTAGGTGATGAATTTATGAAACGTTTTGTTCAATTCAGTCTAATAAGCCTCTTTATCGCTCTGTTCGCTGGGTGTCAAGCGGGGGAACCCGATATTATCGGAGACATAGAGGAAAGTTACATCAGCTGGAATGATGAGCGTGGGCAATTAACCATTTTTGCCCGCCTGTTAAATGAATCATCATCCGATGCTAACAATTTAACCGCTCGCTTTGAATTTGATCATCCTCTCTTAAAGGAACAAATTTCTGAAGAGGGCTATGTCGTATTCTCATCCAATGGCGAACCCATTCCTTTTTCCGTGTCCGGTGATGGAACTTACTTTCTTTCTGAGTCCTTCGATATTGACTGGGAAGTCCCGATTGAAGAATTAGCTGGTGATGTGTCGGTTACGATTTTTGATCGATATGGAAACGAAATCGCTCACTTTACCATTGAACACGCGATTGAAGAGTAGCAGGAAAAAGATTGCAACGGATAAACAATCCGGTCGCAATCTTTTTTCATTATTAAGCCTTCAGATGCCGAATCAGTTCCTTCATATCAGGGGGCAAACCTTCCGTAAATGTTTGTTCCACCTCTGTAAACGGACAATGGATAGTAAGCTCTGTACTGTGGAGGGCCTGTCTCTCGATCCCCTTCCGCTCCCCACCGTAAAGGTCGTCCCCAAATAGAGGGTAGCCCAAATAGGAAAAATGGACTCGAATTTGATGAGTTCGTCCCGTTTCAAGCTGCACCTGTACAATTGTCCCTTGATTAAGACGATCGATGACTTTAAAATGAGTAATCGCCAGCTGCCCATCTTCCCGTACTTCTCTTGTAATGAGGCTTTCTTCTTTTCGGGCAATAGGAGCTGTGATCGTCCCTTCTTGTTGCTCGATTTCCCCTTGAACGATCGCCACGTATGTTCGTTTAATGTTTCCTTGACGCTGCTGCTTTGATAATTGATCATGGGCTAATTGATGCTTGGCCACAATCAAGAGTCCGGAGGTATCTTTATCAAGTCGGTTCACCGCATGAAAGGTTGCAGCCATTTTTTGTCGCTGAAAATAATTAAGTAACCCGTTAGCAAGCGTCCCTTGCGGATGATCGCGGGAAGGGATCGTCGGAACTCCCGCTGGCTTGTTCACGACCAAGTAATGATCATTTTCATAGATAACATCGAAAGGGACTGGCTCAGCTATCATGGAAGGACTAGGGTACTCATGAGGGAGCTCTAAAGTGACTTGATCATTCACGTGGACGGTCTCGCGGACGGTGACCTCTTCCCCGTTCAACAAAATCGTGCCACCTTTAAACTTTATCGCTGCTAACGATCGTTTTGAAACGTGTTTTCCCTCGCGTAAAAATGTTCGTAACAACTCCCCGTCCCATTGTTCATCCACCGTCCATTCCACTTTCGCTTTACGAATCACCGATAAATGACTCCTTCACTCGTTTCCAAAAAGGAAAGGGTCTAAAGCGGGCGAAGCGAATTTTTTCTTCCGCCACTCGGCATTGAATCGATTTGACTCGCTTATAAGCAAGGGTAAAGTGATCGATTGTCACTTGAAGTTCCACCTGATTGAGCGGTTTAATCAAGCACGTGTGATGCTGAGGCAATACGAGCGGCGAGCCAATCGTCCGGTAGACCCGATTATTGATCGACGCCATTTCGGAAATTTGGATCGATGCTAAGGATGGGTGTAGGATGGCACCACCTAACGCTTTGTTGTAGGCAGTGCTACCAGAAGGGGTCGAAATGCAAAGCCCGTCTCCGCGAAACACTTCGAACACGTCCCCTTTAATTTCTACATTACTTACAAGGGAGCCCTCCTGACTTTTGACCGTACACTCATTTAAGGCGAGCAGTCGTTTCGATTCGCTCTCATCCGTATGACGAACCACAACTTCTAGCAAGGGATATTCGACAATTTGATAAGGTGTTTTTGCAATATGTATCACGAGTTTTTCCACTTCATCAGGAACCCAATCAGCGTAAAATCCTAAATGTCCTGTGTGAATCCCGACAAACGCAGTATCCTCTAACCGACTCGTATAGCGATGAAACGCATGCAATAGCGTCCCATCTCCACCGACGGTTATGACGATATCAGGCTCTTGCTCATCGAGCTTTAAGCCAAAATCGAGTAAATAGCGTTTAATTTTTTGCTGCAATGTGTTGGAAACGTCATCCCCTCTGGAAGTAACGGTAAAACGCATGCTGCCTCGCCTCCTTTTACGTCAATGTACGCCCTTGCTCCTGTTTTCGCGTAATAATTTGCTGGGCTTCACGAACTTCATCACGAATTTGTGACATTTCTTCATCAAGCCGAAAAGCTGCCTCTGCCGCCCGTTGCAGTCTTGTTTTTATGTTTAGCGGGATTTCTCCACTATATTTATAATTTAATGAATGCTCAATCGTTGCCCAAAAATTCATCGCCAACGTCCGGATTTGCAGCTCAACGAGAATTCGCTTTTCCCCTTCAATCGTTTGCACTGGGTAGCGGAGCACCAAATGATAGGAGCGGTAGCCGCTATCTTTTTTTTGCTCCACATAATCCCGTTCCTCCACGATTTCAAAATCCGATCGGGAACGAATGAGTTGAACGACCGTTTCAATATCCTCCACAAACTGAGTCACGATCCGAAGCCCAGCCAAATCTTGCATTTTTTCCTCTAATTGATCAAGGGGAATATTTTTCCGAATCGCTTTATCTAATATGCTTGAAATCGGTTTTACCCGCCCAGTAACAAACTCAATCGGTGTATGTTTGGATGATTTTTGATACTGTTCGCGAATTCCCTTTAATTTCACTTTTAATTCTTCAACTGCTTGCTTGTATGGTGTTAAGAAAACATCCCAATTGTTCACTAAATCACCGTCCTGTCAGGCTCTACTCACCGAACGCGTTTTGTACCGCCCTCTCCATCTCTTCTCCATAATTACCATTGCCAGCAATATTATCGATTAAATAACGTAATTCGTTATAGAAATTGTGACACGTAATCAACGTTTCTTGGTTAAGATGAGCGACTACCTCTTTCCCGCTGTTCATCCCTTCCTTTAGAACAGTCCATGTTGCTTCAGGGAAACGCAGGTAAAAGAACGTCTCCTCATCTTCAAGTACATACACGAAGGCATGATCGTCTGAATCAACGAGCATTCGCTCTGTCGCTTGTAATTGTTTAGCCTGTTCCCTTTTTACTTCTTCTTCTAATGTCGCCACCACTGTATTGTGCTCCAATCTAAGCTCGGCAACTGTTCCTTTATTCATTCTTAAATCCCTCCGAAAACAAATGACATAACCTTATTCAGTTTATCATATTTTCTCGTGCGTAAGAACTGATTGCACCATTGAAAAATCTCACGTGATCATGCAAACTAAGCGTAATAGCTTCGACAACTTTAATGATTGAAAGGACGATCATCATTGGGAAAAGAAATTGAAATCGAACGGAAAACACTCGTATCGAAGGAAACGTTCAAACGTCTCATTAGCCAACTACATATTGGAGAAGGTGATTTTAAGCTTCAGCGCAATCATTATTTTGAAACGGACGACTTCCAGTTAAAAAAACAAAGCTCGGCTTTAAGAATTCGTGAAAAGGAAGCTATATTTACCTTTACGTTAAAGCAGCCTCACCCTGCTGGACTTCTTGAAACCAATCAAACGCTTAGCAAACAGGAGGCCAAACTCGCCCTTGAATCGGCACACTTTCCAAGCGGTGAAGTGATGGACGCATTACGGGATTTGTCGATTCCTATTTCGCAGCTTAAACATATTGGCACCCTTTCCACTTCTAGAGCTGAAATTTCCTACGAGCAAGGCATTCTTTGTCTCGACCATAGTTCCTATTTAGGTATAGAGGATTATGAAATAGAGTTTGAAGGAACGAGCGAAGAACATGCAACAGTTACTTTTCAAGAAATCCTTAAGACATTCAGCATTTCGCAAGTTCCGACAGAAAACAAAATTCAACGATTCTTTTCAAAAAAAGAGAAAAATTAACGGTGAAGCTGTGATGCAGATATGGTATGATGGATGTAGTGAATAAGTACGAGGTGATGACAAGCATGAATCCATCCATCTTGGGGCTTCAGTCATTTCAATCAACACCCCAACCTTTTACAACAGCAACCAATCAATCTACATACTTTCAATCCGTCTTTTCTGCCTTTTTAACAGAACAGTTATTGCTCGGGGAGCAAATGAGCCAATCGAGCACGAACGATAAATCTGATTTATTTTTGGATGAAGCGACCAGGAGGAAGGTCCTAGGTCAGCAAGCTCAAGTAATCGCTTCATATGAACCTGTGCAAATGAACATTCAACAGTCACAGCCAGCGATGAGCTCGAATGAACTCTCTGCCCAATTTGACCAAGGGGAACGTTTCCGTCCGCTCATTAATGCAGCTGCCAAAAAATACGGTGTTGATCCGAATTTAATTTATGCTGTTATTAAACACGAGTCGAATTTCAACCCACTTGCGAAAAGCAGAGCTGGTGCCTCTGGTTTAATGCAACTCATGCCAGCAACTGCCCGTCAATTAAATGTGAATAACATGTTCGATCCTCAGCAAAACATTGACGGAGGAACACGTTACTTAAAGCAAATGCTCGACCGTTATGACGGAAATATCCAGCTTGCATTAGCTGCTTACAATGCTGGCCCGGGAAATGTCGATAAATATGGGGGAATTCCGCCATTTAAAGAGACACAACATTATGTTCCCCGGGTATACGGAACGTACTTAAATGCTTAGTTTTGACCTCAAAAAAGGTCTGGTGAGGAAATTTCACCAGACCTTTTTAAACTTGGCTCTACAATAAATGTTGGGGTTTTTGCACAAAAGAGGGCAAAAAAAAATGCACGCAGGCTCCTTTATCCATTATCCTTGAATTGTTGAGAAACAAAGAAAGGATAGGAGCTGCGTGTACGATGAATTTTACCATGGATTTGCCCGGATTAAAAGGTGTGAAGGTCACAAAGATGGAGGAACGAGAGGACTTTATCGCGCTCCATGTAGAAATGCCGCGAACGCCTCATCGTTGCCCATCCTGCGGGGAGAGAACCGAGAGAATCCATGATTACCGCATCCAAAAAGTTCAACATCTCAAGCTCTTTGAACGGTGGGTGTATCTATTCTATCGAAAGCGCCGGTACGCGTGCAGATGCGGGAAGCGGTTTGCGGAGAAAGCCTGTTTTGTAGAGCGATATCAGCGTCAGACAGTGGAATGGAATCAAGCGTTTCGCTTACGGCTCATTCAAGGGAAGAACTTTACGGACACAGCGAATCAATTCCAAACGTCCGTGACAACTGCCATGCGCCGGTTTGATCAATTGGCGGCCCCCCTCGTGAAGAAGGTGGATCACCTTCCTCCTCGGATTGCGATTGATGATTACAAAGGGGATACGAAAGCGGGGAAATATCAAGTGATCATTGCGGATGCAGATACACGGAAGCCACTGGATATCTTACCGGATCGTAAAGCCGATACGCTTAAACGATATCTTCAAGAGAAGGGTCATCATGTGAAAACAGTCGTGATGGATCTAAGTTATACCTTCAAGTCGGCTGTTCAAAAGGCCTTAGGCCACCCACTCATCATTGGGGATCCGTTCCATTTCTGTCGTTACATCTACTGGGCTCTGGAAGGGGTTCGCCGCCGAGTGCAAAAAGCGTTCCATCCGTATCATCGAAAACGATGTAAACGGATCAAACATCTGTTTCAGAAAGAGAGAGAAGGACTGGATGATAAGCAAAAGAAGAAGGTAGAGCGGTACTTAGAGCTATCCCCTGATTTAAGGGAAGCGTATGAGCTAAAAGAACATTTTCGTCAGTGGTATCAAGAAGCGAAGATGCAAGGAAGGGAAGGACGAATGAGCGAGGTGAAACAAGGGCTCTACGCCTTTTACCGAAGAGTGGAGGCGAGCCGGTTAAAGGAGTTCCACCGAGCCATTCAGACGCTGAAGAACTGGCAGACCGAGATCTTGAATAGCTTCGCGTTTGGCTTGAACAATGGTTTTATTGAAGGGCTGAATAATCAAACGAAGGTGATTAAGAGAAATGCCTTTGGTTTTCGGCGTTATGATCGCTTGCGAAACCGTATTCTCTTGCATCATCAATTCAAACATCAGACATTCGGGGTAGGATAAGAGGGGCTCGCCCTCCTATGCCACCCCAACATTTGACTAAGAACCTTAAACTTAAAATCAAACTACGCCTCACTCTTCTTGACTTGCACATAGGTAGAAAAAAATGTTGCCCCGCCGCCAAAATCAGATAAGTCTCCTCCTGTTAAGGTATTAAAATTTCCTTGTTGTTCATGTTGATGATGCCACCATACCCCGCGAGCGATGATAACACCTTGCTGACATGCCTCTGAAACGTTGGCTGTGCACGTTAGCTGTCCATGATCGTTGAAAAGACAAACACGATCACCATCATAGATTCCTTCTCGCATTGCATCTTTTTTTGAAAGCTGAACGACCGGCTTTCCTTTCGCGTATTCTATAAATTGAGAATTCAACCCTTTTCTTGACGGTGAAATGATTAGCTGATACGGAGCGGCTGCTTGTTTATATGGGATTTTTTCTGGTAAAGGTGGTAATCCTGCCTCGTGCATCGCCTCTGAATAAAGTTCAATTTTTCCTGACGGTGTTTCATATTCACCGATTTTCCACGGCTCAATTTGTTGCGCTGATAGATGTGTCGGCTTCCAACGAATTGGCTTTCCTGATAAAAACTGCTCCCAGACAGTGGAATCGACAGGGCTGTCTCCAAATATCGCCTGCTTCATTAACGTTTCGTCATTGTCGCGAAAGCATAACTCTTGAAAATGAAAGGCGTTTGCTAGCATTCGAAACAACTCGGTATTCGATTTGCTTTGACCGATCGGGGAAATCACTCGTCTCCCTAACTGCCAGTAAGGATGCCAATACGAACGATATACATCGTCATGCTCTAAAAAAGTCGTGGCCGGTAAAACGATATCCGCAAATTTAGCCGTATCGGTCAGCTGCTGTTCATGGACGACAACAAACAAATCGTCTCGGGCTAACCCTTGAAGCACCTTCCTTTGATCTGGAGCAACCGACGCTGGGTTGCTATTGTAAACAAACAATGCCAAAATCGGCTCTTGTTGACTAAGAAGGACCTTTCCTAGCTCATTCATGTTAACACGTCGTTCCTCATTCGTCCGTAAATCTGGACGGTGGAGAATATCGAAAGAATACTCACCATGTTTCAAGTTAAAATAAATCGCCCCACCTCCCTTCGCTTCCCAAGCTCCTGTAAGAGCAGGTAAACTAAGAATCGCCCTCGTACTCATTCCACCTGAATGGTGATGTTGCTGGCCATTGCCAATCCTAATAAAGGATCGCTTTTCTGTCCCGTACATGCGGGCTATCCTTTGAATGTCTTCTTTATTGATTCCTGTCATTCGTTCTACTCGATCTAATGAATAGGTGGCAACATGCGCTGCAAGCTCCCGAAACCCGACAGTTTGCCTTTCAATAAAAGAACCGTTAATGAGCTCCTCTTCGATTAAGACATGCTGAATGCCTAAAGCCAATTCTAAATCCGTCCCTGGTTTGATTTGAATAAACCAATCGGCTTGCCTTGCTGTTTCTGTTCGCTCTACATCAATAACAATAACCTTCGCTCCACGCTTACGAGCCTCAAGTATGTACAACCATTGATGGACGTTCGTTACGACTAGATTGCTTCCCCATACGATGACCAGATTGGCGAACCTCGTCTCCTCTGGTTGTAAGCCGACAGAGGCTCCCATCGTATAGCGAAAAGCTTCGGTTCCGGCAGCAGCACAGATCGTCCGTTCAAGTGTCGCAGCACCTAAACGGTGAAAAAAGCGTCGGTCCATGCTACCATTTTGAATGATCCCAATCGTTCCACTATAGCTGTAAGGCAATATGGCCGTTGGATTTGCGGAAGCTATAATTGCCTGAAATCGATCCACAATTATTGAAAGTGCCCGCTCCCATGATATCGGCTTGAATGCCCCGCTCCCCTTTTCACCTGTACGAATGAGCGGGGTTAACACTCGATGGGACCCATGTACTTTCTCACGGTAATGTTGCCGAACCTTCCCGCATATTACGCCCTCGGTTACGGGATGCTGTGGATCCCCATGGAGTGAAATCACTTGATCGTTCTCTGTTGTTATGATAAGTCCACACGTATCAGGACAGTTGTGAGGGCAGACACTTTTCCTCGTTGCCATTTCGATAGCTCTCCTTTTTCTTCACCAACTACTTCTCCATTTGATCATAACAAATGATAGCTCCTTTGAAAAAAGGCTGATTCCCCCCCTTTAGGAACAGATCATTTGCCCTCAGCGCAGGCTGTTGCTAAAATGAAGCATAGATAAGACGATGAACAACTAAAAGGGGATAAACATGGTTGAACTAAATCGTACGGTTTACGAGCGTATCGGTGGAGACAAAACGGTATCCGCCCTTGTGGATGCCTTCTACACGAATGTTGCAGGCGACCCAATTCTTGCGCCAATCTTTCCAAATGACCTTACAGAAACGAAACGAAAACAACAACAATTTCTTACGCAATTTTTGGGTGGACCTTCACTATATACAGAGGAACATGGACATCCTATGTTACGAGCACGACACTTACCTTTTCCAATCACGCCTCGTCGTGCAAAAGCTTGGCTCACATGTATGGAACGAGCGATGGATGAAATCAACTTGCCAAGCCCAGAGCGAGAGGAAATGATGGCACGACTGACGATGACTGCTCATCATATGGTCAACCAACCAGAGGAGCACCGCTAGAAAGGGGGATTGACCATGGCGCATCACGAGAATCAAACGAATTGCAATGACGAGAGGGGCATATGTAGCCTTGACTCCGACGTTGACGACCAGAAGCAAAAAAAGCGAAAGCCGCTCGAAATTTATACATTCATCGATCCACTATGTCCTGAATGCTGGGCGTTTGAACCCATTTTAAAAAAGCTACAAGTGGAGTACGGTCAATATTTTCGTATTCGTTTCATTGTGGCTGGGAAACTAGAAGCGTGGAATTTATGTCGTGGAAAATATAAAGGGGCCCAATCACGAGAAGATTTAGCTCATGTGTGGAGAAAAATCACCGAAACATTTGGGATGCCTTGTGACGGTGATGTGTGGCTAGAGGACCCTATCACGTCCTCCTACACGCCATCCTTGGCTATTAAAGCGGCTGAATTACAAGGGCCACAAGCAGGAGTGCGCTTCTTACGAAAGCTTCGGGAGCACCTGTTTTTGAATAAGCAAAATGTCACGAAAGAAGACATACTTATAAGCTGTGCCCAGCGTGCTGGATTGGATGTAAAGGAGTTTAAGCAGGACCTTCATTCAAAAGGAGCAGCTAAAGCCTTACGTTGTGATATGCAAACAACAAAGGAAATGGATGTGGACCTTGTTCCAACTTTCGTGTTTTTTAACGATAACGTAGATGAAGAAGGAATCAAAGTCACAGGTCATTACCCCTATCACATTTACGTTCAAATTTTGGAGGACATGCTTGGATTTAAACCAGAACGCCAACCTCCAATGTCGTTAGAACACTTTTTAAAGAAATATGAATTTGTTGCTTCGATTGAGGTTGCCGTTGTGTTTGACTTAGAGATCGATGAAGCGGAAAAGCAGTTAAAGAAACTAGTGCTGAAGCAAAAACTGGAACTGGTTCCGATGAAATACGGGAACTTTTGGAGATATTTAGAGTAGAAAAAAGACAGCCGAGAAAGCTGTCTTTTTTCTTTATGGGGGGAGAGAATGTGATGTGCTTCACATATATAATGTATCATACTGGAAACAGTAAAACAATGGGGCTCAATGATCGTTCAGAGAATTGACACATTCCTATTTCAGCAAACTTTTGCATACATTGAAAAAGAAACGATTTGTACATGGGAGGAATGAAGCACATGTCGCGCTTTTTGATCGGAGTCGGCCTTATCGGAACGATCGTAAGCTTCTATTTCTTACTTCTCTCTTTTCTGAGCATGTTCCCGCTCTTTATCTCCGCCCCCCTTCTTTTTGCTAGCATCTATTTAATTGTGTACCAGTTTCACCACCGCAACCGGTTTCGTGGGTTCTAAAGTGGGAACTGTTTTTCCCCTTTTACCTTAGTACGAAAAATAACCATGCAGTTCTATGATAGACTGCATGGTTATTCACCCTTTGTTTTAAAGGAGTGCCTCGATCTCATCTAACGTTTTCTCAAATAGAGAAAGAGCCTCTTGGATTGGTTTCTTTGACGTCATATCGACACCAGCATGCTTTAAAATGTCAATCGGATATTGCGAGCTACCAGCTTTCAAAAAGTCGAGATAGCGCTCAACAACAGGAGCTCCATCCTCTAAAATTTGTTTAGCAAGGGCAGTAGCAGCACTGTATCCTGTCGCGTATTGATAGACATAAAAATTATAGTAGAAATGAGGAATTCTTGCCCATTCAAGACCGATCTCCTTGTCAATGACAATCTCATCTCCAAAATACTTTACATTTAAATCATAATACAGCTTTGATAACAGCTCTGGCGTCAATGGAATGCCATCTGCAGATTGCTCATGAATAAGCTGTTCAAACTCAGCAAACATCGTCTGCCTAAAGACTGTTCCACGAAAACCTTCCAAGAAATGATTGAGCAAATAAATCTTTTCTTGCTCATTGTTTGTGTTTTTCACCATGTAATCATTTAACAGTGCTTCGTTTAAAGTGGAAGCGACTTCGGCAACGAAGATCGTGTAGTCGCCATAAGGATATGGTTGGTGTTTCCGCGAATAAAAACTGTGCATCGAATGTCCAAGTTCATGGGCTAATGTAAAGACATTATCAATATTATCCTGCCAATTCATGAGAATGTATGGCATCGTGCCGTACGCTCCAGAAGAATAGGCTCCACTTCGTTTACCTTTGTTTTCAACAACGTCAATCCAACGTTTCTCATAACCTTGCTTAATTTCATCTGTATAGCTTTCGCCTAGTGGAGCGAATCCCTTTAACACAAGCTCTTTCGCTTCATCGTAGGAAATCTTCATCTCCACATCCTTGACGAGCGGTGTATACAGATCATACATATGGAGTTCATCCACACCTAAAATTCGCTTTCTTAATTTAACATAGCGATGAAGTAAGTGTAGGTTGTCATTGACGGTTGAAACGAGTTGATCATAGACCACTTCGGGAATAAAATTGCGTGACAATGCCGCTTCCCGAGCCGATTTATATTTTCTTACATTTGCGTAAAACAAATCTCGCTTCACTTGACTACTCAGTGTAGAAGCAAAGGTATTCTTGTATTTTTCATATGTGGAATAAACCGCTTGAAACGCATCTTTTCGTACACGCCGATCTCCACTTTCTAAAAACTGCAAATATCTTCCGTGGGTGACTTCTACTTCTTCTCCATTCTCATTCACAATGGTCGGGAATGTCATATCTGCATTGTTTAACATACCAAATGTATTGCTAGGAGCGCTCGTCACTTCACTCGCCTGTGCTAAAATTGATTCTTCGGCTTCTGACAGCACATGGGGACGTTGCTTGTTTAGTTCATCTAACATATGACGATACAACGTGAGTGGTTCATGTTCATTGAGGAAGGTGTCGATCTTCTCTTTTTCGATTGACATAAGCTCTGGGACAACAAATGAAGCCGCTTGCCCAACTTGAGAAGCTAAGGTCTGCGCCCTATCATTTAGCCCTTGATAAAACGAATTGGTTGTGTCTTGGTCATAACGCATATGAGCATATGTATACAGTCGTCCCAATCGTTCGGTTATTTCATCCTGTTGTTGCAAGGCTGCATACAAAATCTCAGCAGATTGACTTAACTTTCCTTTAAACTGTACTAATGATGAAATAAGTCCCTTCACTTCATTAAATTCTTTTTCCCATTCTTCATCTGTACTAAAGATGGCTTCTAAATCCCATGTTAAGTCGACAGGGATTTCGCTTCTCTTCGGTAACGTTTTTGCCATGTTTCCGACCTCCTTCTAGTTGACTCTCTCCTAGAATACCGATTTTTTCTTAGGTTTTCCAGTCTTACCTATTTTAATCGCTACAATTCATGAATAGGTATTACATGATAACCTATTCTCATACAATGTTAAGTATGCATGATAGAATGCTTCATCTTGGGTGAGGGCTTCCTCAGCAGAATGTGGAAATGATCGTTCACGTAGGCGCACATATTGGTTGTGACCTGGGGCCTTTGCAAGTATCCTTGCTGAAACAAGTAGATCTAAATATCCTTTGATGGATTGTTCAAGATGAGAAAGGTGTTGAACGATAGGACGTAATTTGAATATGCGCTGGGATTGAAAGGAGCGTAAAACAGTGAGAAGTGGGAACGGGGCCATGAGCGGTTGTCGTTCGATGACATGGCATAATATCCAAGACTGCCAAAGGTATGTTGGAGTGGCAACCCATTCATGACCTTTGCTTGGCCAACCTGCTTCGATCGGAAACAACTGAGGATGTAAATTTTGTTCGTAGAGCCATGATTGGAAATGTCTTTGATCTGGTGAAGGGTAGGGGATTGGATATTGAAAACGCCACTGTTTCTTCTGCGTTAACCACGCATCGCTTGGTAAGCTTTCATGAGGTTTGAGAGAAGGATACACCCAATCTTGGAATGTTTGGTTAAGGTGAGCTTTTTCTTTTAGGACGGCTAACGTTTTTGTGAGAGAAATCGGGGTTATGTTTGAGAGGGTAAAAAACTTTAACGATGTTGGACAAAAATACCGTAGATGTAAATGTTCGTATGGATCTTTGCATAAAGCTAACCATTCAAAGGATTGAAGGCGAAAATGAAACGTCCCTTCCCGGTTCAACCGATTGCCTCCAAGAACCCAAATAGGGTAAATCCCTGCTCGCTTGTAGCCGTCCGTCCGCTTTTTTATCTCTTGAAGGGGCAATGAGGAACATTGATATTCGACAGCAACCAGTTGTTTATCCTTTCGAAGGAGAATATCTGGACGCTGCTGCAAAATCGGAAGATATACCTCTAGCGCCACTTCAAGCTTTTGCCGCTTTAGCCATTGATACAATAACCGTTTTCCTGATAAATGATAATGAGATTCTGGTTCCGTTGAGACACGGCAAGCTTCTTTAGATTGATGGGCGAAATGCCATTGCCGTTGTGAGCCAATCTTCAGTACGAGCTTTTCCTTACAAGCTGGGCAGTAGAAGCCCTGCTTCTTCTGAAGCGATTGCAACACCTCCTTTTGCCAAGAGTCGAGCAAGTTAACGGTTTGTCCATTTTGTAATTTTGCTGTGAGCATAGCAGCACCTCCCTCCTATTCCATTCGACCTATTATTACAAAATCCTGCTTCGTTCACATTATTTCTCAGGAAATAAAAGTGTACTAAGAAAAACTTGTCCTAATTGCCAATCCTATGTGACCGTATTTTATCCTTCTTAAAGTAAAAAAAAGACAGGAGCATAAGCCCTATCTTCTTCTGTCTATAGCAAAGGTGATAATAGCCGACAAGTGGATTCAAGTACGCGATAATACCAAGCTCTGTTTCTAAATTGCTCAAAGCGAATTTGATTTGTATGCTCCAAATCGTAGACAAAATCACTTACGAGTGTGGTTACACTTTTCGTGCGATAAAGAAAGGCGTTCACTTCAAAATTCAAATGGAAGCTTCGCATATCCATGTTCGATGTTCCAATCGAAGCAATCTCATTATCGACGATAATAATTTTGCTATGAAGAAAGCCTCGTGTATATTCGTATACTTTCACTCCCGCTTCAAGAAGCTCTGGAAAATAAGAGCGGGAAGCATGAAAAACAATCCGTTTATCTGGACGATTAGGAACGAGAATCCTAACATCAATACCACTTAGGGCAGCAATTTTTAAAGCACTTAAAATATCTTCATCCGGGATGAAATATGGACTGGTGATCCAAATCGATTTCTTCGCTGATGTGATCATGGAAAAGAATAGCTTTTTATTAATTTCCCAACGAGTATCAGGACCACTCGCAATCATCTGGACACCGCCATCATCCTTCATATTTGTCAATGCTGGGGATAGGTAAGATGGCTTCAAAATCGTTTCTCCTGTTTCGTGGGCCCAATCCCGGAGGAAAATGAGCTGTAATGTACGTACAGCTTCTCCGCGAACATACAGATGGGTATCTCGCCAAAATCCGAAATATGGGTCTTTTCCTAAATATTCATCGCCAATATTTAAACCACCTACGAAGCCCACGGTTCCGTCGATGACGATAATCTTTCGGTGATTGCGGTAATTGATCGTATGATTAATAAACGGTAGCTTTACAGGGGCAAACGGAACAATCTCTACTCCGGCCTGCTTCAGATCCTGAATATAAGATTTAGAGAGCTTCCAGCTACCTACACCGTCATAAAGAAAACGTACATGAATTCCTTCCTTCGCTTTCTGCATTAGGATCTCTTTAATTTCCTGACCAATTTCATCATCACGAACAATATAATATTCGAGATGAATATGATGCGTTGCCATTCGTAACGCTTGTTTAATATGGGCAAACGTTTCTTTCCCGTCTGTCAGCACTTTCGTATTGGTTGAAAATGAAATCGGATTGTTCGCTAGTCGATGAGCCAGTCGAAACAACAGTTGTTGATGACCACCCATTTTCTGCAGCTGTTCTTCATTTAGCTGACGATTTCCCTCTATTTTTTCAAATGCCTCTTCATCTGATAATGCCTTTTTCATAAAGGTTTTACTTTTTCGATGATTTTGTCCGAACATCAAATAAAAGATGAAGCCAACGACTGGAAACACGGCAAGCACCATTAACCATGTTAACGTTTTTGTCGGGTGACGGTTTTCTAAAAATATAACGATACCTATAAAGACAACCGTGATGGTAATGAGTACACTAAAAGCTCCGACAATCCAGCCTTGCCAAAACGAACGGGTAAGGTACAAACCTGTCGAAAGGATCAATAAAAAGAGTAAGACGTTTAACCGATTTTTCATAGTGACGAGCTCCTATCTCATCTTTCTCGAATCTAGATCGTACAATTCCAACTTTTATTATATACGTATCGTTTAGGAAAGAAAGACTCTCTCCTTTTCTTTAGATCTATACGAAATATAAAGAAAAAGGTTGCTAATTCTTAATAGTTTTTCGGTTCTTAGTCAAATGTTGGGGTGGCATAGGAGGGCGAGCCCCTCTTATCCTACCCCGAATGTTTGATGTTTGAATTGATGATGCAAGAGAATACGGTTTCGCAAGCGATCATAACGCCGAAAACCAAAGGCATTTCTCTTAATCACCTTCGTTTGATTATTCAGTCCTTCAATAAAACCATTGTTTAAGCCAAACGCGAGGCTATTCAAGATCTCGGTCTGCCAGTTCTTCAGCGTCTGAATGGCTCGGTGGAACTCCTTTAACGGGCTCGCCTCCACTCTTCGGTAAAAGGCGTAGAGCCCTTGCTTCACCTCGCTCATTCGTCCTTCCCTTCCTTGCATCTTCGCTTCTTGATACCACTGACGAAAATGTTCTTTTAGCTCATACGCTTCCCTTAAATCAGGGGATAGCTCTAAGTACCGCTCCACCTTCTTCTTTTGCTTATCATCCAGTCCTTCTCTCTCTTTCTGAAACAGATGTTTGATCCGTTTACATCGTTTTCGATGATACGGATGGAACGCTTTTTGCACTCGGCGGCGAACCCCTTCCAGAGCCCAGTAGATGTAACGACAGAAATGGAACGGATCCCCAATGATGAGCGGGTGGCCTAAGGCCTTTTGAACAGCCGACTTGAAGGTATAACTGAGATCCATCACGACTGTTTTCACATGATGACCCTTCTCTTGAAGATATCGTTTAAGCGTATCGGCTTTACGATCCGGTAAGATATCCAGTGGCTTCCGTGTATCTGCATCCGCAATGATCACTTGATATTTCCCCGCATTCGTATCCCCTTTGTAATCATCAATCGCAATCCGAGGAGGAAGGTGATCCACCTTCTTCACGAGGGGGGCCGCCAATTGATCAAACCGGCGCATGGCAGTTGTCACGGACGTTTGGAATTGATTCGCTGTGTCCGTAAAGTTCTTCCCTTGAATGAGCCGTAAGCGAAACGCTTGATTCCATTCCACTGTCTGACGCTGATATCGCTCTACAAAACAGGCTTTCTCCGCAAACCGCTTCCCGCATCTGCACGCGTACCGGCGCTTTCGATAGAATAGATACACCCACCGTTCAAAGAGCTTGAGATGTTGAACTTTTTGGATGCGGTAATCATGGATTCTCTCGGTTCTCTCCCCGCAGGATGGGCAACGATGAGGCGTTCGCGGCATTTCTACATGGAGCGCGATAAAGTCCTCTCGTTCCTCCATCTTTGTGACCTTCACACCTTTTAATCCGGGCAAATCCATGGTAAAATTCATCGTACACGCAGCTCCTATCCTTTCTTTGTTTCTAGGCAATTCAAGGATAATGGATAAAGGAGCCTGCGTGCATTTTTTTTGCCCTCTTTTGTGCAAAAACCCCAACATTTATTGTAGAGCCAGTTTTTCCTCAAAGCAGAAAAACGACCACTTCTCCTCAAGTGGAGAAAGGCCGTCTAACAAACAATGTACTTATGCACGTTTTGGAAATTGCTCACGTACTACCGTCAAAGCATTGCTATCAATGATCACCTTTCCATATTCCATAATCCGATAAATCGATAAATCCGACTCATAGCCATACTCTAACATTTGACTTAACATGTCATCCTGCTCATCTTCACTGTACGTTTCATCGTTAAAGACGACGTGCAAGTAATACGTTCCTTCAAAATGAACCAACGTGTTATTAATATCATCAATAAAGAAATTATGGCTAAGGTCAATAATGTCCTCAAAATCTGCAAAGCCGATCACAATTTCAAGCGACTCTTCAAGAAAATCATCTTCGGTCATCATAGAAGACTCTTGTCCTTGACCATCCCCATCTTCTTGGGTTACCGGAATCTCCAACTTCACATTTCCGTCAGAGATTTGCCCGCGAGTCACGACAATCTCCAACCCTTTTTCTAACGCATGGACTTGAATCCATAATGGACCTTCTAATTCAAAATCTTCCCGATCATTGGCCTCATTCATCATTTCAAAGAAGAGCTCTTCGCCCCGTTCGCGATTATACCAAATCTCATCACGGTCAAAACCGCGTGATTCTATATCTTTATACGTTATAAAAAACTTTACTGTTGAATCGTTAATGCGTTCGATTTCCATTTTTGCTCTCCCTCCTACTCTTTTAGAGGATTGTTTCGTTCGAGAATTTCCCTTTGAACGCAAATGACACTTCGACTCCACCATAGTGTAGGACTAAAATGGTGTAAAACCAAAAAAGCTTGGTCTTTTTGTTACCTCTATTTTATGATAAATCGGCTTGGATTGGAAACAAAAAACCCGATTTCCAAAGATTTTTATGAAAATTTCTACGAATGGACTGTCATGTTAAGGACTGGACCTACTCTTCGATAATTTCAAGTTCTTATTTACGCCAATTTGTATAGATTGTATTAGTAGACAAGCAACACCGTCTATAATTTTTCATTCTCAACGATATAGCTCCAAATGTCAAGGATCTACGTTCTAGCAATCTTTAAAGCCAAAGGGTGATACAACTTGTTCGATTTAGACTTTATCCTATCTGTGATCACAATTATTGGCATCGATCTCATTTTAGGTGGAGATAACGCTATCGTCGTTGCTCTCGCGTGCCGTCACTTACCGAAGCAGCAACGAAATAAAGCGATCATGATTGGAATTGGCCTTGCACTACTCGTTCGCGTGCTCCTTACAATGGTTGCAGTTCAGCTATTGGAGATTCCATTTTTATTAGGCATTGGTGGTGCACTCTTGATTTATATTGCCTTTCAATTGCTAGTCGATAACAACAGTGAGCAAGAAATTAGCACCGGACCCACACTAGGGAGTGCGATAAAAGCTATTGTCATTGCTGATTGTGTCATGGGATTTGATAACGTGTTGGCAATCGCTGGCGCTTCTCATGGGAACCCCATTCTCGTCATTACTGGCCTATTGATCTCTGTCCCAATCATCATTTGGGGGAGCAAACTCATTCTCGTTCTTTTTGATACATTTCCGATCATTGTCTACATTGGTGCAGGAATATTAGCCTTTACAGCCTCGCGCATGATTACGCATGAACCGATGCTAGCTCCCCTGTTTATTAATCAACCAGGTTTTATGATTTTCTTTCAGGTAACGGTTATCGCTTTTGTTTTAGCACTTGGTTATACTTGCAAAAATAAAAAGAAAAGCCACCTTGCATGACACAAGCTGACTTTGTGACTAATTTTCATTTAGTTTACTAAACGCTGTGCTTCCTGTAGTTGGAATGTACGAACCTTTCTTGGTAGGAAACGACGAATTTCAGCTTCATTGTATCCTACTTGTAGACGCTTTTCATCAAAAATGATCGGACGTCGCAACAGACCAGGATTCTCACTAATAATTTTAAACAGAGTTTGTAAAGGTAATGCTTCTAGCTCAACATCCAACTCCTGAAATACTTTTGAACGTGTAGAAATGATTTCGTCCGTACCATCTTCCGTCATACGTACGACTTCCTTCACTTCTTCAACTGTTAGTGGGGAAGAAAAAATGTTTCGTTCTTCAAACGGAATATTATGCTCTTCAAGCCAAGCTTTTGCTTTACGACAAGACGTACAGCTCGGTGATGTTAAAAGAGTAACCATCGTCCGGACCTCTCCCTTCGGAATTAAACTCCTATGCCAACTCGCTCCTGCTTATACGAAACTTATTATACATGAATAGACAAGTTGTGCATAGCATTTATTGCTAAAACTACTATCCAATAACCAAATATAGACGAGACGACTAAAACACACATAGGGATCTTTCCCGTTCTCTCTCTATTTTAAACGAAAACCCATTCGACTTTCTATACATTTGTGTATGTTTAGTTACAATTTTAACAAAAACATTTGAATTCGTCTATTCCTTCGTATAACGAAAAGTATAAAAAATGAACTTAATTTTATTAGAAAAATGCAAAACGCCTACTTAAAAACGCACCGGCTGTCCTGAGCAACGGAGATAAAAAAATTAAGGTAAGCTGCAAACGGATGATCTCAGCCCCTTGCGCAAGGTATCTCACGATTAGACCTTACGTGCTTATAAAAAAAGGTTCTTAGTCAAATGTTGGGGTGGCATAGGAGGGCGAGCCCCTCTTATCCTACCCCGAATGTCTGATGTTTGAATTGATGATGCAAGAGAATACGGTTTCGCAAGCGATCATAACGCCGAAAACCAAAGGCATTTCTCTTAATCACCTTCGTTTGATTATTCAGTCCTTCAATAAAACCATTGTTTAAGCCAAACGCGAGGCTATTCAAGATCTCGGTCTGCCAGTTCTTCAGCGTCTGAATGGCTCGGTGGAACTCCTTTAACGGGCTCGCCTCCACTCTTCGGTAAAAGGCGTAGAGCCCTTGTTTCACCTCGCTCATTCGTCCTTCCCTTCCTTGCATCTTCGCTTCTTGATACCACTGACGAAAATGTTCTTTTAGCTCATACGCTTCCCTTAAATCAGGGGATAGCTCTAAGTACCGCTCCACCTTCTTCTTTTGCTTATCATCCAGTCCTTCTCTCTCTTTCTGAAACAGATGTTTGATCCGTTTACATCGTTTTCGATGATACGGATGGAACGCTTTTTGCACTCGGCGGCGAACCCCTTCCAGAGCCCAGTAGATGTAACGACAGAAATGGAACGGATCCCCAATGATGAGCGGGTGGCCTAAGGCCTTTTGAACAGCCGACTTGAAGGTATAACTGAGATCCATCACGACTGTTTTCACATGATGACCCTTCTCTTGAAGATATCGTTTAAGCGTATCGGCTTTACGATCCGGTAAGATATCCAGTGGCTTCCGTGTATCTGCATCCGCAATGATCACTTGATATTTCCCCGCATTCGTATCCCCTTTGTAATCATCAATCGCAATCCGAGGAGGAAGGTGATCCACCTTCTTCACGAGGGGGGCCGCCAATTGATCAAACCGGCGCATGGCAGTTGTCACGGACGTTTGGAATTGATTCGCTGTGTCCGTAAAGTTCTTCCCTTGAATGAGCCGTAAGCGAAACGCTTGATTCCATTCCACTGTCTGACGCTGATATCGCTCTACAAAACAGGCTTTCTCCGCAAACCGCTTCCCGCATCTGCACGCGTACCGGCGCTTTCGATAGAATAGATACACCCACCGTTCAAAGAGCTTGAGATGTTGAACTTTTTGGATGCGGTAATCATGGATTCTCTCGGTTCTCTCCCCGCAGGATGGGCAACGATGAGGCGTTCGCGGCATTTCTACATGGAGCGCGATAAAGCCCTCTCGTTCCTCCATCTTTGTGACCTTCACACCTTTTAATCCGGGCAAATCCATGGTAAAATTCATCGTACACGCAGCTCCTATCCTTTCTTTGTTTCTGGACAATTCAAGGATAATGGATAAAGGAGCCTGCGTGCATTTTTTTTGCCCCTCTTTTGTGCAAAAACCCCAACATTTATTGTAGAGCCTAAAAAAACCTAGAGTTTTCTCTAGGTTTAGGGCTTCGTACGTTATCGCTTCGTCGATTGAGTGGCAGGTCCACGTCTAGGAGCTTTTAAATTTTTTAGATTTTTCTTAAGGAGTTCCTTCAGCAACTCCCTTTTCTTTCTTTGCTTTGCTTTCGTCCGTTTTTTCATGGACAACCACCTCTGCTACCGAAAGGGTATGATAATGGGAAGAACTAAAGCTGTGTGTCCTCCTGCTTGGGCTTGGATTCATCAAATGTAAGCACCTGATCCACATCTTCATAGGAAGCACCATATAGCTCTTCATCCTTATACGTATGAATCGTCTCATACGTATGCTTCATTTTTTCATAAATACTTTCTTCTGATTCATCCGTTGGTGACCAATAAAAAATTTCTAGCTCGTTGACTTCATTTGTCGCCAGTGAACGTCTGCTGTAACCGATTGATTCAGCATGCTTAAAACCTTCTCGCTCGTAAAAGCGCAGTCGCTTTTCAGAATCAGAATCTTCGTAGTCAAGCGGCTCTACTTCAAGGATAATTGGCTTCCCCTTTTCTTTCAACTGATTGAGTAACCTTTTGCCGAGTCCTTGTCCACGCGCATCTTTCGAAACAAACAAATAATCCACAAAAATAAAATCATCTGTTTCTACATACATCATAACATGATTTTTACCTTCATCCTTATGATAAATATCTGACTTTTCCTTTAAAAGTAACTCCATATGTTCCTTGGACTTCATCTCTTCAATAGGGAAGTATTGGTTTAGCTTTTCGTACCAATTCAATGTTTGTCAACCTCCAGCACGTAGGATATGTATAGTATACGCTTGATCGTTGGTTTCATAAATCGCCGTTAATCAATGAATTTTTCGATAATCGGCCATCGAGGACGCCATAAACCATTCACGATCAGCTAGGGTAAAATCTCAACATCATCCCCCTTGAACCTTCCTACACGTTCATCAGTCCAGCCTTTGCGGATTACAAAAAAGAGCAAAGGGCTTATTTTCCCCTTGCTCCCCTTCTTTACGATTGCATTCATCCACTCCAAAAAGGTAAACCAATGGCTCCATCTTTCTCAATCTTCATCTTTCGCATCCCAATCCTCCGGCAGCTCTTGCTCTTCACGACGCGATTCTTCTCGCTTTTTATCCAGTTGCTCTTTATACCATGCAAACGAAGCTTGATTAACGACGTAAGTTCCATCGATAAAGTAAGCCTTTACATGCCCTGCTTGAATTTGATTTTCTAAATATGCTTCAGGGAGTTCCAAATAATCACTTAGCTCCTTTAATGTTACGTACATAAAATCCCTCCCTCATGTTTAGCATATCTTCTCTCCCTTTCATTCGTGAACATCGCTTATTGGAAGCGAAAAAAGCACGCCTCCATTTGGTTGAGGCGCACTTCCCTGTTTTATATCGTCATCGGTCAACCGATTGGCAACACGTAAAACAAGATGAGAACAAAGTGTAGGATGCTACCAATTAACACGAACACGTGCCAAATCGCGTGATGATAGGAAAATCCGCGCCATACGTAGAAAATGGTCCCCACAGTATAAGCGATTCCACCACCAACTAAGCATGCAATCCCCCCTGATGGTAATGTTTCCATGATCGGACGGAAAGCGATGACTGCAAGCCACCCCATCGCAACATAACAAGCGGTTGATAGAAATAGGAAACGTTTGACGAAAAATGCTTTAAACACAATGCCGACGACCGCCAAGCCCCAAACCACTCCAAATAGTGTCCATCCGAGGGCTCCTTGGACAACAATAAACAATAAAGGTGTATAGGTCCCAGCAATAAAAAGATAAATTGCCGCATGATCAATTACCTCAAAAATATCCTTTACTTTTCCCTCTGGGAGGCTGTGTAACATCGTTGACGAGAAATAAAGCATGAGCATCGTCGTACCGTACACAGTGAAGCTAACTACGTGCATCGCACTTCCGTAAAGGCTGGCAAAAACGATTAGCACCACTAGAGCAGCTAAACTAAGTACGACACCGATTCCGTGGGTAATCGCATTCGCCAACTCTTCCTTGCGTGAAAATATGTGGGTCGTTCCCATTTCAGCATCCACCTACTTTTCCATCATAATGACCCATTATATCAAATAAAGTCATAAAAATCTCGTTGAGCTTGCCCCTTTTATCGAAGTTCATCTTTTTAAAAAGTGAAAAAGATGTTGCAACCTTTCTCCCACCTCTATATAATAGAAAAAATACACTTTTTTTATGTTCATTTATTTTACATCGTGTTAGGAAGAAAAATACAAAGGAGGGAAGATCCATGCATCGTGTCACGTTCGTTGAGCTTTTCAATCACCATATTACACAAAAATACGTCAAGCGTTCCGGGATGGCACATGCAATCGCTTGTGCGTACCATGCGCTTCAACTGGCCAAACAATACGGGGTCGACCCTGATCTGGCAACAAAAGCAGCCTTTCTCCATGATATTGGTCACTATACTTGGTATCGTAATGGTTCATGGGATTACGACTTATATAAAGAGAACGACATCCACGCCATTAAAGGAGCCGAGCGAGCACACAAACTCCTCATCCGTTTAGGCGAGCACCCGAAAAAGGCGAAGGAAATTGCTCTCGCCATCTTACTCCATACTGATTCATATTTACCAGAGGGGAAGTTGGAGCTCAGTCCGTTGCAAAAAGTTGTTGCTCTTGCCGATGAAGCAGACGAAGAACCAAAGGGCCGCCACCATTATCGAACCATTTCAGACGAGAAAGCGTTAGAAGCACTTCACCGCTTAGATCAGCTTATCGTCAAAGCACTACAGGAACATGACCTCTATCAAAAAACGGTTTGACGACCAATTTTACTCTTTTGAAGATCGTGCAATTCGGGCACACTCTTCAAGAGAGTTTTTTTATTTGCGCAAATGGAGGGATGTCTCATGGTGTTCGTTTGGTTTATCGTCGCCGCCATTGTCACAATACTTACCGCAATTAAGCTTTCCAACTATGCTGATACGATCGGTGAGAAATCAACATTAGGTGGGATGCTAGTCGGGACCATTTTTTTAGCAGGGGCTACATCATTGCCGGAAATTACAACGACCGTGTCTGCGATCGTTTTAAATAACCCCGATCTTGCCGTTGGGAATGTATTAGGAAGCAATATGTTTAATTTATTAATTTTAGCTACGTTAGACTTATATTTTCGGCGGGCACAACTGTTTCGTGGAGCTGACACATCTCACTTTTTTACCGCTAGCATCGGGCTTCTCCTTGCAATGGTTACGTTAATCGCCATTACCTTACGACTAGACGTAACGCTTTTAGGGATCGGGATCGATATGCTTGTTTTGATCGTGGTTTACGCCTTTGGAATGAAGTTACTTTCAGCGGTTCGAAATGATCCTGTGCCTGAAAGTCAAACAATTGATCAAGAGGGCAATCGACCGGTAAAGAAAGATGTTTCTTTACGACACGCAATGATCGGTTTTGCTATATCTGCTATAGTCATCATGGGAGCTGGAACACTTCTCACGGTAACAGGGGACGAAATTGCTGTCGTCACAGGGCTGGGCTCCAGCTTTGTTGGCAGCTTCCTCATTGCCGCAACCACCTCTCTCCCTGAAGGGGTATCGGTGTTCGTCGCCCTGCGATTGAAGAACATCAATCTTGCACTCGGTTCCGTCCTCGGTAGCAACTTGTTTAACTTTTTAATCCTAGGGGTTTCGGACATTCTTTATAGACCAGGCTCAATCATTGCTGCCATTTCGCCTGTTCACCAGCTTACCGCAGCAGCTGTCGGCATTTTATGTTTGATGACACTTTATGCGTTGCTCCGCCCGGCCGAGCAGTCGAAACGGATGTATTTAATGCCTTCGCTCGTATTGATTGTCTTTTATTTTTTCTCTTCTTATCTTATTTTCGTTCAATGAGTGGAACAAAAAAGGAAAACATCCACTAAGCCTTAACTTAGTGGATGTCCATTATTTCATCTATGATTTCTTCTGTTAGCACTCCATTATATCGTTTTACAATGGTTCCTTCTTCATCTAGGATAAGCGTTGTCGGGATGCCGATCACTTGATAAGTCTCCATGACCTCTCCATCTGTATCGAGTAACGGATCAAATTCCGCGCGATAATGCTGGACAAATGCTCGGACATCTTTAATAGAAGACTCTTGATTGGTCAAGTTTATCGCAAGGAATTGACCACCTTTTTGCCTGTACTCTTTATCGAGCTTGACAAGAGAAGGCATTTCATCTTGACAGACAGGACACCACGTAGCAAAAAAATGGAGAATGACTGGTTGTCCGCGTAGTGAAGATAGGTCAACAACCTGACCCTTAAGCGTTGTTAAGGAAAACGGTACTGCGCGCTGTCCTACTTGAACCCCTTCATTAAATGTCGTGATCGCTTCCTTATCGACTGGTCGGTAAACGTGCTCTGATTGACTGTAAAAGTAACCGACGGTACATAAGGCAAGAATAAGAAAACTTCGGTAAAATGCTTGCTTTCCTTTCATGACAATCCCCCTTTAAAGGACAAACCTGTTATAATAACGTATGTCCAAGGTTTCAAAAACATGCTTAAAGGAGGACTTACTCATGACAAAGCTTCAAATGTATCAGCTTGTCGCTGTGCTCCTGTTAGTGGGATTCGTCATCTATTCCTACACTACAAACGTTCGTTACCACATACCTTTTTTTATTTTAGTTGCTTTAAACCTCGTCCTATGGGTGTTGCGCTTAAAGGAACGTTACAGCAAAAAACATACCAATGCTTAAAAACTTACGGTGGCTCCACTAAGTTTACGAGCGGCATGCAATTCGTTAAGATAAGAGCATACATAGTCGTCAGCTGAACGATGATCATCTATCTGAAAGGAAGTCGAAATCGTGAAAAAAACCGTCTTTTCTGGAATTCAGCCAAGCGGCACGTTGACACTTGGCAACTATCTCGGAGCAATGAAGCATTTCGTCTCATTGCAAGAAGACTATAACTGCTATTTTTGTATCGTTGATCAACATGCGATTACCGTTCCACAAGACAGGCTCAAGCTTCGGGAAAACATTCGTAGTTTAGCCGCTCTCTATTTGGCCGTCGGGATTGACCCGAGCAAGGCGACCCTTTTCATCCAATCTGAAGTTCCTGCCCACGCACAGCTTGGTTGGATGATGCAGTGCGTGTCTTATATCGGCGAGTTGGAGCGGATGACCCAGTTTAAAGATAAATCAGATGGGAAAGAGGCCGTCTCGGCATCTTTGCTTACTTACCCACCTTTAATGGCCGCTGACATTTTACTTTATCACACAAACATCGTCCCCGTAGGTGAAGATCAAAAACAGCATTTAGAACTGACGAGGGACTTGGCGGAACGCTTTAATAAAAAATACAATGACATTTTCACGATCCCTGAGGTACAGATCCCGAAAGTGGGGGCACGTATTATGTCATTAAACGATCCAAGCAAAAAAATGAGCAAATCTAATCCGAATCCGAAAAGTTACATTTCTATGCTTGATGACGAAAAGACAATTACGAAGAAAATCAAAAGTGCCGTAACTGATTCTGATGGAATTGTGAAATTCGATAAAGAAAACAAGCCGGCCATCTCCAATCTCCTATCCATCTACTCTCTTTGCAAAGGAGCATCGATTGAAGAAGTGGAGGCACAATTTGTGGGTAAAGGGTATGGAGAATTTAAAGAGTCGTTGGCTCAAGTCGTCGTTGACACCCTAAAGCCGATTCAAGAACGCTATGAACAGCTCATCCAGTCCGAAGAGCTTGACCACATCCTTGATCAAGGAGCTGATAAAGCGAATCGTGTTGCAAGAAAAACGCTCGAGAAAGCAGAGCGCGCCATGGGCTTGGGACGTAAACGCCGGTAGCAACAAGAGTCATAAAACAAAAAAGCAACGGAAACCGTTGCTTTTTTGTTTAATACCCATTATTCTTTTTCCATATTTTCCCCACAAACAGGGACAGACCAATTGTTCCTACAAGTAGGACAACGGTTAACACTTGCATAACACCATAGGCAAAACCGTCCATCGTATCCATCGTTGCTTCCCCTCCCCTACAAAATCCGTTATGTACATTATAAAGGAAGGGCTCATCTTGTGTAAAGGTAACCGGAATGCCCTGTAGAAGTGATAGAATGTGGAATCGTTCCACCTTCTATCACTTCACGCTCTCACCGTGTTCAAGTTCCCATAATTTCTCAAAGAAAGCTTGTCCTTTGATTAAAGACTCACAAAAATGATAATGGTGTTCACTCCAACCTTGTCGAACGTCACGGTAAAGCGTTTCCCACGCCTGATGATGATCCATTCCTTGAATCTCATCGTACCTGTCAGGCTCCCATTCCGTTAACCAATACCGTATTTCTGCCTCATTTCCTGATGTAAATAGTTGATCCAACGCCATATAAAGTAGTTGCTTCAACTGACGTTCTTTCCTTGTCAGCCCTTTCATTTCCTTTGGATCTGGCGAAAGAATGTGGTGTTCCTTTTTCGGTTCGTGTCCTTGAAGATCGTAGCAAATGTCCGATTCATTTTGAAGCAATTCATAAACGAGCTGCTCTTGACGGGGAGTAAGACGACTTTTGCGAATCGGAGTTTTGTACCCCATCGTATCAACGGCAATAATTCGTTCACCATCACTTGCCACAAAGGCGTAATCAAGCTGTATTCGTGACATATTTTTTCGCAAATAGCTTTTTTGATACACATCTTGTAACAAATCCTCTGGAAGATCGCTCATTTGATTTTCGATATAATCAAAAAGCGGTGGACTGACACGAACCACAACCACTTGATCTAATACTTCAATTCGGTCATCGCTTCTCCATTCAAAGAAATCACAGACGTTATACCCGTTTTCTTCACCTTCGAACCAGTTTACCCACACGTCTCGCATATGAACCATTCGATTAGCCCCCTTTGCTCAGTTATTTGTATCAACAGTATGGTCAGAGGGAAGCCAGTTTATTCCACAATCACTATAAACATTCAACGGCTACTAGTATCTTCCTCTTCTTTTTCGTCGACGAATATCGGGGAAAAGTAAGGCAGCTACAAATAAACTAAAACCGAGAATCATGAGATACAGTTCAAAACGAAACACGATAAATAGGACATAATGAGTAAAGCTGTAGCCTGTCGTCAGTAAGCTTAAATACGCGAGCAAACTAATGCAGCCATACAAACCAGCACAAAGGCCAATGAAGGCTAACACGAAGCGAATCATGAGTGATCACGAGAAATTTCTCGACCTCTCACTGCAACAGCTCTTCCCCGTTTTGCAGAAAAAGAACGCTGCAAAATCGTCTCTGCTTCCATTTTCATCATCGAGGTTGTCGTTAGCGTAGGATCATTTTTCATCGCCTGATCAACAATACGATAGCCTAAATAGTACCCAGCCCATTCAGGAATCCCCCCTACTCCACCAAATAAATATGGATAATGTCGATCCCGTCCTTTCATCATCCGTTGCTCTAAAAGAAGCGCCCATAACGAATGGAGGTCCGCTTTGTCGTACCGTGATGTCCAAATTGCTAGTGCATCACGTCCCACTTCTTCGGCCACAGCTTTTTCAGCTAGACCTTCCATTACCATTGATTCGAGAAGGGTCATCGTCCCTTCATACAGCTTCAATTGGGTGAGCCGACAGCAATGGTGGTACTCGTGTGTCACAAGGGCTTGAACATCTTGATCAGAAGTCATTTCACCAATAAACAATACAATCTTGTCACGGTAACTAACACCCATTTTCATTCCTAATTGTTCACGAATCGTCGGATTTGCTGTATTGACGGGAAAAAGATAGATCGGAACATTAGGCCCCTTCCACTTTTCTCTAAGTTCTGTATATTGTTTATGAACCAAATGCCAAATGGCTCGATCCTGTAACGCACGGTAGCTTGGTTCAATATCATCCGTTGGTAAAAACAATCCTTGTCCTAGAAGCTGTTGCTGTAATTCGTCGAGGTGATCGGTATGAAAAGCATCTTTTAGTAGCGAGATGATTAACTTTTGCTGAAGCTCAAACTTCTCACCCGCTACTTGCGCTTTCGGCCATTGAACAACATACCGCTTGAGCCATTTATCTGTGCGGACAACCCCCATCAGTCTCACCTCGCGATCCTAATTGCTATTATTATTGTATGGGGATTTCCTAAAGAATGACCGGGCAATTTTTTATACTAGTTGTCCTTATTTTGCTACACTGAATAAAGATACTTGTGCAAGGGAGGCTTTCTCTAAATGAAAACTGAACGAGAAAAGCAGCGTGACGTCTATTACGACCTTGTTCAAACATACGATCGAACAGTGAGTCAACTCAATGAACAAGGGGAACCATTTAGGGAAGGAAACACGTTTTACACATTTTCGATTCTATCGTGAGCAGCTCGATCAATTAGCCGCCATTTACCAATACTTTCAATAGGTTAGAGTGGAGCCAGCAAAAAGGACCAATGAAGAGAATCAAGACGCTCGCTTTAAAACAATTTCATGCGTTCGTATCATCCCTAAATAAGACAGGACAACGAGTCATTTGCCACCGATAAATCACGGGCTTTTTGAACATCCTCTATAAAGGTGTATCGTTTTTTAGAAAAATAGTGTACAATGAACGATATTTATTTGATGCAAAAAGGAGCAAACGTATGGCAACGATAGAAGCATGTGACTTTTTTCCATATACCGTACTTTCTCGCAGTCAGTGGAAGTCGTTACGAAAAGCTTCAAGCCTTCCGATTAATGAGCAGGAACTAGAGCAGTTGGTTGGTTTAAATGAACCTATTACCTTAAACGAAGTAGCAGATATTTACGTTCCCCTTGCTGAGCTATTACACGTTCATGCAACCGCTTACCAACGGTTACAGCAGCAGAAGAGAGGTTTTTTTCACCATGGGAAAAATCGCTCCCCGTTCATTATCGGACTTGCAGGGAGTGTAGCCGTCGGCAAAAGCACGACTGCAAGACTCCTACAAAAACTACTTAAAGCTTGGCCAGAACATCATCATGTTGATCTTGTGACAACTGATGGGTTTCTTTATCCGAACGAAACGCTAGAGGCTCGAGGATTAATGGACAAAAAAGGGTTTCCTGAAAGCTATGACCTACCCGCTCTCATTCGTTTTTTATCCGATGTAAAGGCTGGTGAACCATACGTAAAAGCACCTGTTTATTCCCATTTAACATACAATATTGTGGAGGGGGACTATCAAGTCGTTCATGAGCCTGATATTGTCATTGTTGAAGGAATTAACGTGTTACAAGTCAACAAGAGAAACCATCATATACCGAATGTGTTCGTTTCTGACTTTTTTGATTTCTCGATTTATGTCGATGCTAAGGAGGAGCAAATTCTCCAATGGTACATCGAACGCTTTAAGCTATTGCAAAATACCGCCTTTCAGGATCCGAACTCTTATTTCCATCGCTTTCGCCATTTATCTGAAGTCGAGGCAGAGCAATTTGCCACCTCTATTTGGAAAAACATCAACGGTGTAAATTTACATGAAAACATTTTACCGACGAGGCATCGAGCGGATTTAGTGCTGCAAAAAGGCCCCCAGCATTTCGTTGATGAAGTGAAATTACGAAACATCTAATGATCACAATAGAGGAGGAGACGGATGAAGGTAGAGCTAAACGGTGTGTCCCTCTCATTATTTCAGGGTGCGAAGGTAAAACATGCCTTGCTCGCATACGATGAGGAAGTGTATCGCCAAGTTGTTGAGGAAAAGGCAGTCGTCGTCGACCCGTTCGGAAACGAAGTCGAGCTAAGTGGAGCCTTAGATCCCAGTTTTTCTTATACAGTTAAGGATCGATAGGTAAATAGGGAGAGGATGTCTCAAAAAGGCTGCTGTGGGCAGACCGAATGATGAGACATCCTCTCTTTTTTGACTCTACCAAATGTTGAATATTAAACGGCTTTTTTAGGCTCTACAATAAATGTTGGGGTTTTTGCACAAAAGAGGGCAAAAAAAATGCACGCAGGCTCCTTTATCCATTATCCTTGAATTGCCTAGAAACAAAGAAAGGATAGGAGCTGCGTGTACGATGAATTTTACCATGGATTTGCCCGGATTAAAAGGTGTGAAGGTCACAAAGATGGAGGAACGAGAGGACTTTATCGCGCTCCATGTAGAAATGCCGCGAACGCCTCATCGTTGCCCATCCTGCGGGGAGAGAACCGAGAGAATCCATGATTACCGCATCCAAAAAGTTCAACATCTCAAGCTCTTTGAACGGTGGGTGTATCTATTCTATCGAAAGCGCCGGTACGCGTGCAGATGCGGGAAGCGGTTTGCGGAGAAAGCCTGTTTTGTAGAGCGATATCAGCGTCAGACAGTGGAATGGAATCAAGCGTTTCGCTTACGGCTCATTCAAGGGAAGAACTTTACGGACACAGCGAATCAATTCCAAACGTCCGTGACAACTGCCATGCGCCGGTTTGATCAATTGGCGGCCCCCCTCGTGAAGAAGGTGGATCACCTTCCTCCTCGGATTGCGATTGATGATTACAAAGGGGATACGAATGCGGGGAAATATCAAGTGATCATTGCGGATGCAGATACACGGAAGCCACTGGATATCTTACCGGATCGTAAAGCCGATACGCTTAAACGATATCTTCAAGAGAAGGGTCATCATGTGAAAACAGTCGTGATGGATCTCAGTTATACCTTCAAGTCGGCTGTTCAAAAGGCCTTAGGCCACCCGCTCATCATTGGGGATCCGTTCCATTTCTGTCGTTACATCTACTGGGCTCTGGAAGGGGTTCGCCGCCGAGTGCAAAAAGCGTTCCATCCGTATCATCGAAAACGATGTAAACGGATCAAACATCTGTTTCAGAAAGAGAGAGAAGGACTGGATGATAAGCAAAAGAAGAAGGTGGAGCGGTACTTAGAGCTATCCCCTGATTTAAGGGAAGCGTATGAGCTAAAAGAACATTTTCGTCAGTGGTATCAAGAAGCGAAGATGCAAGGAAGGGAAGGACGAATGAGCGAGGTGAAGCAAGGGCTCTACGCCTTTTACCGAAGAGTGGAGGCGAGCCCGTTAAAGGAGTTCCACCGAGCCATTCAGACGCTGAAGAACTGGCAGACCGAGATCTTGAATAGCCTCGCGTTTGGCTTAAACAATGGTTTTATTGAAGGACTGAATAATCAAACGAAGGTGATTAAGAGAAATGCCTTTGGTTTTCGGCGTTATGATCGCTTGCGAAACCGTATTCTCTTGCATCATCAATTCAAACATCAAACATTCGGGGTAGGATAAGAGGGGCTCGCCCTCCTATGCCACCCCAACATTTGACTAAGAACCCTTTTTTAGGACTGAATGCTAGAATAGAGATTTAACGAGTTGATGACAATGGGTACTTTTCGCTGAATGATTTTTCGTCTATAAAAAAGTAGGAAGAGCCGAATTTGAGAAGGATTGGTACGAAAAAAGATACAATCACTGGTGAACTCCCGTTCACCAGTGATTCGTTTTAAGTGCTTTTAGCAAAAGCCCCTTCTTCCTCTGCCTGTGAAATCCACTCTATGAGTGAGGCCCACCAGCGAGCAAAAATGTTTCCATTCCCTTCTTTCTCAGTGGAAACTGGATCTTGGCTTGCAACCAACATATCGTCTTCAGGTACTAAAAACTTTAAATGCTTTTCTGCGACAGGTTCTCCGTTATGGTTGGTTACCGTTAAAACCCCGCCCTCTTCCAAAGAGATACCAAATAGCTCATCTTCCGGGATACTGAAGTAGAAATCCTTTGCTAGTTCATATTCCTTTCCATCTGAATCTACAAATCGTTCTCCCGCTTTAATCTTCTCCGTCTTGAAATGTTCAAATCCATAATCAAGCAACGTCATCGTATCATTGTAGGAAAAGCTAACACCTGGCGCGTTTAACGTGACGGCAATTAACTGTTGATCATCTCGTTCCGCAGTCGTTACAAGAGTGTAACCAGATTGTGACACATATCCATTTTTAACACCCGTAGTTCCAGGGTAATCCCATAAAAGGCGGTGATGATTGTAGATCGTCGTCTCCCATCCTTCACCGATCCATTCCAACTCTTTTGTTGAAGCGACGTCTCGAAATTTTTCGTTTTCCATCGCATACTTTGTGATCATAGCCATATCATAGGCTGTCGTATAATGCTCCTTATCAAACAGGCCATGTGGGTTTGTAAAATGAGTGTTCTCAACCCCGATCTTTACTTGGACGAAACGATTCATACGTTCAGCAAAAGCCTCCTCACTTCCGTCAAAATGCTCAGCAATTGCCGTACCTGCATCATTCCCAGAATTGATCATTAAACCTTGAACGAGCTTTCGCAACGTCACTTCTTCACCTTCGACTAGATATACCCGGGTTCCGATGACCTCCGTAGCTGTTTTACTAACCGTGACGATGTCATCTAAATCCCCTTCTTCAATTGCAATCAAAGCTGTAATAATTTTCGTAATGCTAGCAGGGTACATTTTTTTATCTCCGTGTTCACTATATAACACTTGTCCCGAGAGCTGGTCCATCAGAAGCACCGATTCACTATTTAGATGAAAATGAGCATCGTTTAATGTTTCACCTTCTGAAACAAAAGCAGAAGCATTCGTTTGAACAGAAAATTGAAGGGAAACAAAAAATAAAAATAATAGAATAAATACACGGAATAAATGCCTCATAATGAATCTCCTTTTTTTACACAAACAATTAAAAAGCACAAAGTGCCCGCTTAAAACCGTATACAATGGTTCGGAGCAATGGAGATATAGAAATCACGATGAGCTTGCAAACCGAATGTAAATTGTAGGAAGCTCTCGTGATTCATCTCATTTTGGTGCTTTTCACTAGACATCTTTGTTTATATTTTCCTTACTTGTAGAAAAACTCAGCTTTACCGCTAAGTCTTAGGGCGGAAGTTAAGTTATTTTATCCTTTAATCATTTATAGAGAGTAAGTTTTTTAAAGTAAAATATAATACCGTACTAATGATATCAGTAAAAGGTTACAGTTCTTTTGCATATATGTAACATTTTGATGGTAAATTAGTATGAAAAAACTCCCTTTAAGGGAGTTTTTTCATACTAATTCTATTAACCTTTGAACATTTGAACGAACATTTTACCGTAAGGACCACCTTCGACAACACCGACACCAATTTCAGTGTAGTTCGGGCTTAAGATGTTTGCGCGGTGACCTTGAGAATTCATAAGCGCTTGATGGGCAGCCTCAACCGTTTGGTTCCCTGCAAGGTTCTCACCCGCTGTACGGAATTCAATACCGAACTGACGCATCATGTCAAATGGTGAACCGTACGTTGGAGAGTTATGATCGAAGTAGTTGTTATCGATCATATCTTGCGCCTTCACACGAGCAACCTTTGTAATTTCAAGATTTGCTTTCAATGGCTGCAATCCGTTCTTTTGGCGCTCTTCATTCACTAAATCAATCATCCGCTGTTCATCTTGAGTTAACCCTTGGGTACGCTCAGTCGATGTTTCAGGGGCAGATGTTTGAGGTGTACGATTTTCAACTGGTTGAGCTTCCTGTTGTGGTACGTCAACTGTTGGCTGTTCCTGTTGCTCTGGTTGCTCAGGTTGTTCTGGAGCTGGAGCTTGTCCTTGCTTAGGCACTTGGAATTGATCAAGGTTGATTTGATCTAAATTCAAGTCTTCCACATTGATGTTATAGCGCTCTGCAATCTCTTTTAAAATATTGTTGAGATCTTCTACGCTATTTCCTTGATATTGGATAACCTTTGAATCTATATGGAATGGTAACTGATCTTTTCCTGCCGCGTCTGCCTGTCCTGAAAAACCTACAAAAGCTGCTCCTACTAATAAAGTAGTGGCTAGAAGTTTCTTCATATTTTGTACCTCCTAGATTTTTTTGTTGCTTTGTTCGTTTGAACAGTTAACATGCTAGCATAGATGCACGCCTTTTCAACATGGTAATTATTTCATCAATCCTCCCATACTCTCACCTCATTTGCTTCGAAACCTTGCGATGACAAGGATCATTCTAATTTTCCGATCGTTCAGATTCTTCTTTTTCTATAGATTTTTTAGGTTTCCCCACATTTCGTTACAAACTTGTAAAATAGGCCGCTTAGTTAAGTAATGTCAAGGGTTCCGGCCAATCTTATTTCGTTTTGGAAAAATTTAGACCGCGCTTTTCTAGTATCATTTTGATAGATTGTTAGTATCGCAAGAGGAGGTACAAACGATATTATGATGAAATTTGTATTGTTATTCAGTTGTATCATTTTGTCTTTCACGCTCTTTACCAATAAAGCAGAAGCAAGTCATTCTAAACACCAAGTTCAATCTGGAGATACTCTCTATTTATTAAGTGAGCAATACGGCGTCCCTATGGAAGCTATTAAACGTATTAACGAACGTTCTTCCAATACTATTTATCGTGGAGAACAGCTAACAATCCCTGCACGGGTAACAGCTTCTGAACGAGACTTACTTGCACGTCTCGTACATGCCGAAGCAGAAGGAGAACCTTATGCCGGAAAAGTTGCTGTTGCTGTTGTCGTCTTAAATCGGGTCGACCACCCATCATTTCCCGATAATGTGACAGATGTTATCAACGAAGTCAACAGTGGATACTATGCGTTCTCTCCCGTACAAAATGGACGTATTCAACGCCCAGCCAATGATGAGGCCAAACGAGCAGTTGATGAAGCCCTTCAATTCCGTGGGCAAGGGAATGGCTCTCTCTATTTCTATAACCCAAAAACAGCCACAAGCCCTTACGTTTCAACACGTCAACAAACGATCGTGATTGGAAATCACATCTTTGCAAAATAACAAACGACTGAGTATAAAGTGACTGACCGTCCCATGAGGCGTGTGAGTCACTTTTTTCTGTTCTTTGGCTACATTTCTTGATAAATTGAAAGTAGGGAAAGTGTTTCTCATTTCCAAGGGGAGGTGAATCTATGAGGAGAATTAGCCGCACTTCCTCAACACGGACAGGTTACCGAGCAACCTATGTCAATCCATTGGGAACATCAGATAGTGTAAGAAAAGTGGAACCGCCTCCACCAATAGAGCGAACGGCGAATGAAACAGCGAAACCATCTAACAATTTTATCCTCTCCTACGAACGATATAAGCAATATTTAAAAGAGCTAAAGCAAGTGTTTAAATCGTTTTATTTTCATGAAAAAGAGCTTTATCACACGCTACAAGCCATTGGGACAAATAAAGAAGAGCTCATCTCTCAAACGTGTACATTAATCTGTAAGTACAATGAGACGTTGAAAAGTATTCGTAAACTTGATCAACTTTTTCAAACATCTTACATGGATGACATCCAAGCATTGCATATACAACATCAAAAGGAGTTGGAGGCTCTCGGCCTGCTTCTAAACGACAACGGCACCCTTACACTTAACATTGATGTTTTTCGTTGTCAGTTATCCACATCAGACCAAGATACTATGGCAGTACTAAAACGCTTTAAGTCGTTGCTTTTGAAGCAGTATCATACGATAAGTCAACTTCAAGTGCCAAATTCGCATCAAATGTCTCCCTATGATCCACCGGGTGAACCGTTAAAAGGCTTCATCATTGAAGAAAAGGGCTAATTTATCAGTCATAGTGAAGCTATTTTCTTCCCACCCCCGTTTTTTGGTACACTAATAGAAAGAAAATGGAACATAAAGGAGTCCGACAATGAGTGAAGAACATCAAGAATCTTATCACTCTGACAATCTAATTGATTTAATGAACCACACACTCACAAACGATCATTTGCAATTGTTAAAGAAATTAGGCGAGATGGCCGCTAAATTAAGAATGAACCTCTTCCTTGTTGGCGGAACCGTTCGTGATATGCTAAGAGGGGTACCTGGTGGAGATTTAGACCTTGTAATAGAAGGGGATGCACTCGCCTTTAGCCAAAATGTTGCAAATGTCTTAGGTGGCAAGGTCAAGCATCATGAACCATTTGCCACCGCCACTTGGGTTGGAGCTGAAAACTTAAAGCTTGATATTGTCTCCGCTCGGGCCGAGTCGTATGCCAAGCCAGGCGCGTTACCCACGATTCGCCATTCTCACATAACCGATGACTTGGCTCGGCGCGATTTTTCCATCAATGCAATGGCCATTCATTTACATCCAGCCTCTTACGGCCAACTTGTGGACCCTTTTCACGGCCGTCATGATTTAACGAATGGGCTCATACGGATATTACATTCACAGAGCTTTATCGATGATCCAACCCGCTTGTTTCGGGGAGTTCGTTTTGTCAGCCGGTTCAATTACCGATTTGAACAAAAGACAGCTAACCTCGCTTTAGCCACACAGCCAGCATTAACGAATGCTTTGGCTAACGTATCACCAGAACGGATTGTCCACGAGCTAAAGCTTCTTTGTCACGAGACAGATCCGGTCAGCTCGTTTTCAAAGCTTGAAGATTTGCATGTTTGGCAAGCATTGCTTGGCCTTACGTTTTCTTCTTCTTCTGCCACCCACCTTTCGCGGTTGCAGGAAGAACAAAATGGAGAGCCACTTCATTGGTTTCAAGCAATTGCAACGGTTGGATTTCTTGAGGACAACTGGAAGGCTTCACTCGTTCCTTTCGCCATCACAGGTATGGAGCAGCGGTTCTTACAAAACATTGAGGACATCCAAAAACGGTTAACTAATATGACTCGTTTTTCAACGGACTATTTGCATAAGCAGCTATATCAAGTGCCTGAGGAGCCGCTTCGCTTTTATGCGCTGTCATCAGGCGAGGAAATGCAAAAGGTACTCAAATTGTATTTGCATCAACGTAAACAACTCCAACCTCTTTTGACAGGACATGACTTAATGGAACTAGGGATGAAACCCAGTCCTTTATTTAAAGAGTGCCTATTACTGCATGAATGCGAACAATTAAAAGGGACAATCGAAAACAAACAGGATGCACTCCAATTTGCCCGTGAATTTTTTAATCAGAAACAGCGCTTATGATACAAATGGAGAAAACCTCGGCTGCTCATCCACTTCATAAGCCGAGGTTTTCTCCTTCCTAAGAGTAAAAAGAGTCGCCTTGAAGGCGACCCTTTTCTATTGATATTTTTTAAAGACGAGAGTGGCGTTATGTCCACCAAAGCCTAATGAGTTACTTAATACAGCATTCACGTCCTGCTTTCTTGCTTCATTTGGAACATAGTCCAAATCACAATCTGGGTCTGGCGTTTCATAGTTAATAGTTGGAGGAACAATCCCCTCTTCAATCGCCTTCACCGAAAAGATCGCTTCTACAGCCCCTGCTGCACCGAGCAAATGTCCGGTCATTGACTTCGTCGAACTAATAGCCAATTTGTTCGCATGGTCACCAAACACTTGTTTAGCTGCAAGTGTTTCGTATTTATCATTGTAATACGTGCTCGTTCCATGGGCGTTCATGTATTGAATGTCTTCTGGCGCCAATCCTGCATCCTCGATGGCTTGCTTCATAGCACGGGCAGCTCCTTCTCCTTCTGGAGCGGGCTGTGTCACGTGATAAGCATCGCCTGTTGCGCCATATCCGACAATCTCAGCATAAATCTTTGCCCCACGCTTTTCAGCAGATTCCAGAGACTCAAGAATGAGAATTCCAGATCCTTCTCCCATAACAAAGCCATCTCGATTCGCATCAAATGGACGTGACGCCGTGTTTGGATCTTCGCTTGTTGAAATCGCCTTCGCCATACTAAAACCAGCAACAGCCATATTCGTGATCGGAGCCTCTGCGCCCCCAGTAATCATCACATCAGCATCTCCCCGTTGGATGACTTTAAACGCATCACCTATCGAGTTAGCTCCTGATGCACAAGCGGTTACAGAGCAAGAGTTGATTCCTCTGGCACCTGTTATAATTGACACTTGTCCAGAAGCCATATCAGGAATCATCATTGGAACGAAAAACGGACTGACCCGACGGTATCCTTTTTCGATAAACATTCTAAATTGATTTTCGTATGTTTCCATCCCACCGATGCCAGAGCCAATCCAGACCCCGACTCGCGGTGCAATGTCTTCTGTGATCTCAAGGTCAGCATCCTTCAACGCCATTAATGCAGAAGCGACCGCAAATTGCGTAAAACGGTCCATTTTCCGTGCTTCTTTTCGGTCAATATGCGTTGTCGGATCAAATTCTTTTACTTCAGCAGCTACTTTCATTGGGAAATCAGCAGCTTCGACACGCGTTAACAGACCAACCCCAGATTGGCCGGCAATGGCTTTTTCCCACGTTTCCTCTGCCGTATTTCCAAGTGGTGTCACTGCACCGATCCCCGTAACAACTACACGTCTATTCATATAACGATTCTCCTTTGCAACAGTTTTCCTCTTATGCTTATCTTCCCCATCTAAGAGCTAATGAACCCCACACAAGTCCAGCTCCAAATCCAACGAGTACGAGCAAGTCTCCATCTTTTATTTTACCATCATTTAACTCATCCACCATAGCCATCGGTATAGAGGCTGATGAAGTGTTCCCATACTTCTTAACGGTCGTTGACATTTTCTCAACTGGCAACTCCAAACGTTCTCTGGAAGCTTCCATAATTCGAATGTTCGCTTGGTGCGGGATAAGAAAGTCCACGTCTTCTTTTGATAGGCCCGCTTTTTCAAGGACGCTCAGCGCTGATTCACCCATTTGTCTGACGGCGAACTTAAACACTTCCCGCCCATTCATTTGGATGTACTCCCCTTTTTGATTAATATGCATAGCGCCTTCCCCGTCCGCTCCTAACTCATATGCAAGGATTCCTCTGTCTTCAGAGACTGCCCCCATGACGGCGGCTCCAGCCCCATCACCAAAAAGAACGGCTGTATTCCGGTCTGTCATATCTGTAATTTTTGATAGCTTCTCGACCCCAATGACGAGGACGTGCTTATATCCACCATTTTCAATGAATTGTTGTCCAGTTGCTAATCCGTAAATAAACCCAGCGCATGCTGCACTAATGTCCATCGCTGCCGCTTTTTTGGCTCCTAAACGTTGCTGAACCAATGTTGAAACAGTCGGGAATGGCATATCTGGTGTAACAGTTGCGACTAAAATAAGGTCAATCTCTTCCGCTGAGACTCCTGCAGCTTTTAATGCTTTGACGGATGCCTCATAGGCCATGTCTGATGTGTCTACATTGTCAGGGGCAAAACGCCGCTCCTCAATACCAGTACGTGTGCGGATCCATTCATCTGACGTATCGATCCGTTTCTCAAAATCTTTGTTTGTTACGACATGCTCTCCCACATAACTTCCAATTCCAAGAATTCCTGCTCTGGTCACTAGCTAGGACCCCTTTCTAATATACGATCATTCCTCGTAGGGATTACGAGTTATTATTAGTACCTACTACTAAATTTTATCTTATTTTTCTCCCCCTGTCTACTATATCCCCATTCTTCAAAAGCTACCTTTCATACAAGATGATCGCCCTACACCCATGGTCTCATGGCGCATATACTAAGTAGCGAGTAGAAGAAACGGATCGAGAAAGGAGTCAGTACGATGTCCAATCAGGAGGAGCGAGATTTTTTCACCGATCTTATGTTCGGACGGCCACCTGAAAGCACCGATGTTGCTGAGGAAAACCCTCAGGAAAGCACAAGTGGTAGCACCGTAGAAGAAACAAAAACAGAAGGAGAAACGAAGCAAGAAGAAACGAATGCAGCTCCAGCACTACCACTTACTTTTGAACAGATGGAACACATTTTTCGCTTGGCCCAATCATTAGGACCAGCATTGAAAAGTCTTTCCCCATATGTAAAGACGATACAACAATTGATAAGTCAACAGAAAAAAGACTAAACAAAGGGGCTGGCTCTCTTGTCAATCACATGACACAAGAGCCAGCCTTCCATTCATCGTTCTTTCAATCAAAAACCAAGAAGCATAGGGCTGATTTATTTATAGTAGCCAAAAGGTGACTGGCTAGGAGGACCATACATCGGACCAAAATTTGGACCGTAATTTGGGCCAAAATTCGGGCCATACGAAGGGCCATAAGCTGGTCCGTACCCTCCATAAGGCTTTCCACCAAATAATAACGGTCCAACGGCGAGGCCGGCTAAAAAGGGAAGGACGGCAGGATAAAAGCGTTCCCCTGTTCCGATATATCCATACTGTCTATAGTAAGGGCCATGCGTATAAACGTTCATCGTGACACTCCTTCTAATAGGTGTTCATACCATCTTATGCCCTTTGTCCGTCAGTTGCGCACGTCCCGTTATAACTGTTTATCACTACTTGCCAATTGAGCCAGCACATCATGCAAAAAGCCTTCTAATTTTTCAACGGCCTTCACTTCCGCTTCTGTCTTTAATTCCATCCCTTTAATGTCTTCCACTGTACGAAGAAACCCTTCAAATTCACCTGTTCGTAACTGAGCAATGGCATAGGAAACAAACACTTGCGGTTCGGCCACATCTGTCTGTCGGAAAAGCTCGATATACGGGGTCAACGTTTGGATTCCTTCTTCAAAACGCTTGTCTTTTAATTGTTGTTTTCCTTTTTTTACTTCTTTTACAAACGATCGTAGTGCATCCTCTTTGTTCATCTTCAAGCCCCTTTTCCTGTTCATTTCATACTACATAAATGGGGTGATTGAATCACGTGCATGATAAAAACGTTCGCTTGTCACAGCTGCTTCATACCTACCACACGTATCCGCTTATAATCGGCCCACCAATTCGTTCCATCAAATAACGCGTCCTTCACTTCCGCTTCGACAAACCGCACAATCTCTGCTCTCTCCGTCTCGCTTTTTCCTTCAATAACGCTTTCAGCAAACATGGCCAGCCAGTGTCGTATACCATCCCCGCCCTCCAAAAGGGTCGGGCGATTAAAATGTAGCGCGTGGGTTACTCGAAAACCAACTTGTTCCATGAGTGAGGTATATTGACCAATGCTTGGGAAGAACCATGGTAACTCCTCTTTTGACCAACGGCTATCGGCCTGACTCATCGCATCTGCTAAAGTGTTCACAATCGTCTCCACATTTCCTTTTCCGCCAAATTCCGCTACAAATCTTCCACCCGGCTTCAATGAACGATAAATGACCGTTAAGGCCTCTTCTGCGTCCTTTATCCAGTGCAAGACAGCATTCGAGAATACAGCATCGAATGTTTCAGAAAAGCTCAAGTCTGTCGCTTCTGCCACTTGAAAATCAAGGTGAGGGAACTTTCCCTTGGCTTGTTCGATCATTGACTCTGACACATCAACACCGATTACCTTTGACCCTAGCTGATAAATTTGCTCGGTTAAATCTCCTGTTCCGCATCCAAGGTCGAGAACGCATTCCCCTTCCTTCGGCGCTAACCATTGAATAAGATCTTCCCCATATGCTGATACAAAACGGTGCCTCTCATCATAAAGTTTCGCATTCCAGTCATCCGTCTGACGATTGCTTGACCCCAATCCCATCACTTCCCCGTTTTTATTTGAACCCTATTCGTACTACAGGAAAAAATGTAATATCATCACAAGCTTTTGCTTATTGCAAGTAAACTTTCTTAAAGGGCAAAAAGCTTCTTTTACTGAAAGTCATCGCGTAACCTTCGAGAAAAAGAATAAGGCCTCTCTGCTCGTCCAAAGCAGAGAGCCCTCTTTTATCCATCATTTTGGCTTTGCTGTGCGTCTTCCCAGCCTAACTCATAGGCTTCATTCATAACGTTCATTAAAAGTTGCAGCATTGGCTGCATCTCTTCCATCGATAGCTCAATTCCTTTTTCGTCGAGAAACGCTTTTCCCTCCGGAAGATGCTTCATCGCAATTTGCATGAATTGCATGTTACGATTTGGTTCCACCTGAAACGTCACCTCATTCACCTTTTGATGTTCCTACATTACTAAAAATCGTGCTTGCTTTCAAGGGTCATAGTCTAACGTTCTTCCTCATGTGGAAATTGACCCGTTTGAATATAGGTCGAGATGGCATCTGTTACTTGCTCCCTTACTTCATCTGGAACAACCGAGCTAAACTCCCCAAGAGATACGACTCCATCTTGAAAGTCATAATATAAGTTCCCTGATTCTAGTTTCCCTTCTTGGAACCGTTTCGCTACGAGTACATATAAATCATCGACATGCTGGACGGTGCTCGTTAAAATTGTAGATCCTCCTAAATCGGCTTGATCCCCGACATACCCAATAGCAAAATCTCCTTGATCTTTAATCGCTTCAACGACTGGGACATGGTAGCCATCCCCTGCAGGATAAAAAACATCAACCTGCTCTTTTTGCAATTCCTGAAATAACTCTAGTGCCTTGTCAGCATCTGTCCATTCTCCTACGTACCGAACAAAGGCTTCCGATTCATTCATGTACTTAGCGCCATCAACAAACCCTTCTACTTCAGGCTGCCATGGGAATGCCGCAATGACGCCGACCTTATGAGTCTCACTCATGCTTGCTGCCACCATACCACCAAAGTAGCCCATCGCGTACCCTTCAAAATGAAGGCTTGTTATATTTTCACCCTTCACTTCTCCATTAAAGCTTACAAAGTGCACATCTGGGTATTGATTATGTATGGTCGAGAAATATTCGGCGAAGGCATGTCCGTGTCCAAAAATAAGATTTACCCCACCATCAACTAATTCTTTAATTCGTCGGTGGGCTTTTTGCTCACTGTTCACACCTTCTTCTAAGACAACATCTACATCTAAGTTGCTATGAATATTTAGCAATCCTTCATAAGCCTTTCGATTCCAGCCTTGGTCATCGATGGTATCTTCGACTAACAATCCTACCATTAATTCTCTATCTGTTGGCATGTTGGAACAACCGGCAAGGAATAAAACAGCCAGAAGGATGCTTAATACACGTATCATCTAGTTCGACACGCTCCCTTACGAATGGATCATGCTTTCGTTGGATTTTCGCATGATTCCGTAGATTTGGCTTTCTCATGATCCATTTCTCTCTACTATCTCTATTCAATCAAAACTAACGGCAAACGGATATTACAGTATCGTTACAAAATGATGACAAACAAATTCCCTATATCTTTTTGACTATTTAGCGTGTTTCCATTTCATAAATAATCGTTCCACTAAAAAGCCACAAACTAAGGCAATCACAACACTAAACCCGTCTGAAAGCAACAACACATTATGGAATAGTATATAAGTGCTTATTGTTATTATAGCAAAAATGAAAATACCGAAAATGGCCTCTTTAACGTTCATGCCCTCCCTCCTTATGGCAAAATTTCTTATTCGTCATCTAAATGATTAATGCAGAAAACTCTTCCACCTTTGCCATTGTGTCACATGTTCTCGTTGCTTTTCAAGCCCGTTTTTCAACGGTGTTATCACCTTAAAACCGAGTAGCTGCTTCGCCTTCTCATTCGATAATATAGGGGACAATGGAGTAGAAGATGGATTCCATGATTTATTAAGTAGGTGTGCTTTCCCTTTTTGCCATTCGTTTACGTTTCCGGACGATAGCTGAATCGTTTCATTTGTATGCTTCGTTTTCCCTGCAAGTAGCAGTCCATTTATAGCATCACTAATATACAGTGCATCCAATGTTGATTGATCATCTTTTACCTCTTTTCGCCCTAGTAGGAGCTGCTGATACGTCATATCCTGACGTTGCCAAGGACCGTAGATTGTTGGCAAACGGAGGATCATATAATCCAGCCCCCGTTTGTCCGCTTCCTTCTGGAGCAGCTTTTCAGCTGCCAGCTTAACGATACCGTAAGGAGAGATAGGTCGTGTTGGTGACTGCTCCGTTATCGTTCCTAATCGCTCACCATACACTTCAACTGAAGACACAAAAATCAACCGGGTTCCTTCCTTTGCTTGCGCCGTAAGCGCCCGGATTCGCCTAAACGTATTTTCTTGATTTTCCGGTAAACGTGTCCATAGTTGTTCTCTTTTCGGATGAGCTGCCAAGTGATAGATCGTATCCACGTGTTGAGTGACTTTTGAAAGCTCAAAACGTTCGAGCGAACATTCAATGAAATGAAAAAGGGCATTTCGCCCCATCCGCAGTTGCTTCTCCTCGTACTCTTCCTTCCTCATCTCATCGTTGCAATGATCAATAATGGTTACGTCAATCCCTTGCCCTAATAAGGCTTCACAAAGATGATAGCCAATGAACCCTAATCCCCCTGTAATAAGCACTCGATTCACAGATGTCCCTCCCTACGATTTCGCCGGCTTTTCATGATAATTTTTTTTCGTGTTTACGGAAAAATTGATAAGTTGGATCAATTAAAGAAGAAAATGACTTTTGCGCCATTCGAAGCGTCAGTGTAACTGGACGGTTTTCACGCTCTGCTTTTAATTGAAACGGTTTACTATGGGATTGGACAGGATAACGTCTTTCATTCATTTCATGAAAGATGTGCATAGGTGTTTCAAGATTTGTATAACGATTGTTAAAATATTGATATATAAATGGTTCGACATCCTCGGTGCTCACTTCGTGGGCTGCTGCCATTTCAATTAAAAATCGTTTATAAAACAATTTGTTGGCTTTCTCTTGATCATAATAAGATACGAGATCTAAACATGGATTGATGAAAAATCCGGAGCGGATGCGATCTGGCATCTCCTCCATAACATTCATGGCTAACAACGCCCCCATCCCTTCACCAATCAAGTGAATGGACGGATTTAAAATTTCTCGTTTTATTGACAAATGATATAGCCTTAGAGCTAGTTTTGTTGCCTGTTCACTTCCCCAGTGTCTTCCAAAGAAATTGGAAGTGATGACAGTATACCCATGATGCAGCAAGCCACGAATAAACTGTTCTCTTTCGGGATGCTGTCTCCAAGAACAAGTCTCCTGTTCTACGTAGTGAGTGATGTCGCCAAATAACATACAGGCAAATCCATTTGGACGTGCAGGTAAATAAATAACACACCACTGATCTTCTAATTGAAAGGTCCTTCGTAAATCAATCATGACGTCGCCTCTCATCCACTAGCATTAAACCATTTTGATGGTTCGTCTCGCTTTTCATTCTCCACTATACGGTATGCAGCAGATGGAAAAACGGAATCAAGCTTCGTCGTTTTTTATAGAATTGATAATTTGCCTATTCCTTTCAGGTTTTGATCATCCTATGCAGCAACTTCTATTGTTATGTCTTTAAAGATGCTTTCAAACGTAATAGGATAGGCTTTTTTGTCATGAAACGACAAATAAAGGAGCTGGGACAAAAGTCTATCTTTTGAGACAGCTTCTTTTATTAGTTATACTTCACGATGAGTTGCAACTATGATCGGCGGAAACGAGCATTTTTCCTATGCATTCTCTTTGTAAACTTGCTGCAGGCGTCTCGTGATTTTGGCCATCAACTTGGAAACGTCCGTCAAGTTATGCGTATACAGAAAAAAGGTTCGGATCACTTAATTTTGATGATCCGAACCTTTTTTCTTACGTTTGGCTAGTATTGTTCCAACGTCCATGTTTCAGTTTCAGGTTATCTTGGTCGCGTTCCTCATTCACCCTTCATCTCTTAAGGCTTTCGTTTATACGTCCACTTTCGGTCTTTGTTCGTTGTTTCTGGAAACCGATCGCCTGCTTCTAATTTCACTTCTCGCGGATCGGTTACCATATCCCCCGTTTCACCGATTTCCACATAGACACCATTGTTAGGCGCTTTTTGCCCTGGAATGAACTGTCTGTTTTGCCCCATATTCTCGCCTCCTTTTAGTAAAAGGCTACCCAAATAAGTGAGCAATTATGTTTCATTCACCTGTTAAAAGAGCTGTTAGGACAGCCTTTTGTGCATGGAGACGGTTTTCGGCTTGATCATAAATAGCCGAATGAGGACCGTCAATGACAGAAGCTGTTACTTCTTCTCCGCGGTGAGCTGGTAAGCAATGTAAGAAACTAACGTCCTTTTTGGCTAATGTTAAAAGCTGGTCATTCACTTGATACGGCTGGAATATCTCTTCACGCTCAGACTGCTCTGCTTCATATCCCATACTGGCCCAAACATCTGTATAGATCGCATCAGCATTTTCCGCGGCTACTTGCGGGTTTGTCGTCTGAACGAGCGTTGCTCCTGTCTCTTTCGCTGCTTCTGTCGCTCGTTGAAAAATCTCCTGATCGACTTCGTATCCTTTTGGAGTAGCAACCGTCACATCCATGCCCGTTTTTGCCCCTATGGCAAGCAATGAATGGCAAACATTGTTCCCATCGCCAATATAAGCGAGCTTTTTACCAATAAGGGTCTCTTTTTTCTCGAGAATCGTCAAGGCATCTGCAAGCGCCTGACAAGGATGATAAGCATCCGTTAATGCATTAATCACTGGTACGGTCGCATAGTGTGCAAGCTCTTCCACAGACTCATGAGAATTCGTTCGAATCATAATTGCATCCACGTAGCGGGAAAGGACATTGGCGGTATCTTTAATTGGTTCTCCTCTACCAATTTGCAAATCTTTTGGGCTTAAAAACAGTGCATGCCCTCCAAGTTGCGTCATTCCGACTTCAAATGACACCCGGGTTCTCGTCGACGCATTTTCAAAAATCATCCCGAGTGATTTTCCTGTAAGATAAGGGGTCGGCTCTCCATTCTTTGCTTTTTGCTTCAGCTCGTGCGCTTGGGTAAGAAGTTGCTGAACTTCCTCTGGTGCATAATCTAACAGTGTTAATAAGTCACGACCTTTTAAAGAGATGACTTTTTCTGACAAATGGTTCATCTCGTGTTCTCCTCCCATGGTTTCCTAATTCATCACAACATCTGGAAGTAAAAACGGCTCGCCATCCTTTACTTCTAGACATTCAATCATTTTTTCGAAAGTGGCTAGATCAGACACGACCGTCACTCGTTGCTTCAATGCCTCTTCTCTATTTTGTTTTCCGGTTTTTTGCCCAGGAGCCGGAACACTCACTAAACAAATGGCATCCTCTGAAGCGAGCCACTCAGAAAAGGACATCGCTTCCTCCGTTACAACTGAATACCCTTTTTCTTTTAATTGTCGAAGAAGCGGTTGCCATTCGGTATCGTACGCTCGATCCACTTGACAGAAAACAGAGCCTTTTTTCCGGAAAAGCGCTGGAGTCTGTTCCTCTCCCCACGCAAACGCTTTTCGGAAAGCCGATGGGAGATCCTTACTAATAGCAATCAGCTCACCAGTGGATTTCATTTCCGCTTCTAGTAATGGATCGAGCCCCGCGAGCTTTTGATATGAAAACACAGGTGCTTTTACCGTATAATACGGGGATTCCTTTCGGTAACCAGCTGATAGGCCTAACTCGGCAATGGTTTTACCGAACAAAACATCAATTGTATGCGTGATGAGTGGTAATGAAGTGGCCTTACTGAAAATCGGCACGGTCCGGGAAGCCCGGGGGTTCACTTCAATAACGTATAGCTCTTCATCATAAAGGACGAATTGAATATTGAATAATCCTTTGTACGCCATCCCTTTAGCAATTTGCCTTGTATAGTTGATCGCCTGTTGCTTCCACTTAGCTTCAAGTGTAGGTGGTGGAGTCACCGCCATACTATCACCAGAATGAACACCTGCTTTTTCCACATGTTCAAACATCCCCGGTATGAAAATATCAGATCCATCTGTTAATACATCGACTTCAAATTCCACACCCGGATAATAGGCGTCCACAAGTATTGGGTACGTGACCGAATGGTTCTTGTCTTCACAAAAGGCCGCCAGTTCCTCCTGATTAGAAGCGATGAACATCCCTTGACCACCGATCACATACGATGGGCGGAGTAAAATTGGATAACCGATCGATTGTGCAGCTTTCAGTAGTTCTTCCTTCGTCTCTGCCGTCTTCCCTGGAATGTGAGGCACCTCGACGGAGCACATAAATTCATAAAAACGCTCACGATCCTCTAGCTGGTCGATGACATCTTGCGTCGTCCCTAAAATCGAGACACCTGCTTCTTCAAGCCCTTTCGTAAGACCGATCGCTGTCTGTCCACCAAGCTGAACAATGACGTGATCTACATTTTCCACCTCGATGACGTTCAATACATCTTCTACAGCTAATGGCTCAAAGTAAAGACGATCGGCTGTTTCATAATCAGTGCTGACCGTTTCCGGATTGTTGTTAATAATGATCGCTTCAAAGTTACGTGCTCTAAGGCTTTTGGCCCCATGTACAGAACAGTAATCAAATTCGATCCCTTGTCCAATACGAATCGGACCAGAGCCAATAATTAACACTCGTTCTTTTGCTTTTTCCGGTAGCAGTAAATCGTTTTCCCCAGTCCAACTAGAGTAGTAGTATGGCGTTTTTGCTTCAAATTCCGCCGCACACGTATCAACCATTTTGTAGCTTGGAACAACCCCTAACGCTTTTCGAGTGTGCCGAACATCAGCCAATCCAACTCCCCAACTAGATGCGAGCCATTCATCGGAAAATCCGTATTTTTTATAAGTGGAAAGTTCATCTGATGTTATGTCATCTAGTGATTGTCCTGCAATTTCCTTTTCCAATGTCATTAACTTGGCAAAGGAGGTGAGGAAAAAACGATCGATCTTCGTTTGCTCGTGAATCGCTTCAATTGTTACGCCACGGCGAAGCAGTTCAAGGATTGCAAAAAACCGGCGGTCATCCGCTTTTTTCACAATCGCCCATAACTCGCTGTCCTCCCATTGGCTAAGAGAAGGAAGAGAGAGTCCGTGCGTTTTGATTTCGAGCGAGCGTACCGCTTTTTGTAAGCCAGCCTCAAGATTCCGCTCGATCGCCATCACTTCACCAGTCGCTTTCATTTGCGTTCCTAGTTCGCGATTGACATGGACAAGTTTGTCAAACGGCCAACGTGGAAACTTTACAACAACATAATCAAGAGAAGGCTCAAAGCTCGCATACGTATCTTCGGTAACTGGGTTTTTTAGTTCGTGTAACCCGTAACCTAAGCTAAGCTTCGCTGCCATTCGTGCAATTGGATACCCTGTCGCCTTCGAAGCGAGCGCCGATGAACGACTCACGCGAGGATTGACTTCAATAAGATAGTATTGTTTGCTATCAGGGTCTAAGGCGAATTGAATGTTACAGCCGCCTACTATTCCAAGGGTACGAATGATCTTTAACGATGCTGAGCGAAGCATTTGATACTCTTGATCGGTTAACGTTTGTGACGGTGCGACAACGATTGAATCCCCTGTATGAACGCCAACTGGATCAATGTTTTCCATGTTACAAACAGTAATACACGTATCATTGCTGTCACGCATCACTTCATATTCAATTTCTTTAAAACCAGCAATGCTTTTCTCGATCAAACATTGTTGAATCGGACTTAGTTCTAAGCCGCCTTTTACAATGCGGATGAGCGCTTCCTCTGATTCAGCGATTCCACCACCAGCACCGCCAAGGGTATAGGCTGGCCGAACGATAATTGGATAACCAACCGTGTTTGCAAAATCAACGGCTTCTGCCACTGAATGAACAATTTCGCTTTCTGGTACAGGCTCATGGAGCTCATGCATTAATTGACGAAACGCTTCTCGGTCTTCCCCTTTTTTAATTGACTCCATGGGTGTCCCTAATAGCTCCACATTGTAGGCCTCTAAGATACCAGCTTCCTCTAGTTTCATCGCCAGGTTAAGGCCTGTTTGCCCACCTAATGTTGCCAGTAAGCCATCAGGTCGTTCCCGTTCAATAATGTTCTTCACACTGGCAACCGTTAATGGCTCGAAATAAACGACATCAGCGCACGCTTCATCCGTCATAACCGTTGCTGGGTTGTTGTTGACGAGAATGACTTGGATCCCTTCTTCTCTTAAGGCGAGGCATGCTTGTGCGCCAGCGTAATCAAATTCAGCCGCTTGCCCGATGACAATCGGACCTGAGCCGATTACGAGTACTGATTGAATATCCGTCCGTTTAGGCATAGGTTTTCTCTCTCCCCTTTGCTGCTACATCATCGATGAATGAGTGAAAAATTTCGTCACTGTCACTTGGCCCTGGATGAGCCTCTGGGTGGAATTGAACCGTCTGAATCGGTAAATATTTGTGGGTTAACCCCTCAATGGAACCGTCATTAATATTTTTAAACGTAGCGTCCCAATCCGTTCGTTGGAGTGAGTCTTCCTTCACTACGTAACTATGGTTTTGTGACGTCATATACACACGATTCGACTTCAGGTTGATCACGGGTTGGTTCGCTCCCCGATGACCGAAACGGAGCTTCTCCGTGTCTGCACCAAAGGCTAAGGCGAGCAACTGGTGTCCAAGGCAAATCCCGAGACTCGGATAGGTCGATGCAAGGCGATAGATAGTCGGAAGCCGATCCTCGATTTGCTTTGGATCTCCTGGACCGTTCGAAAATAAGAGACCATCTGGATTTAATTCTTGCACCACTTCAAACGAAACATCGTAGGGAACAATCGTCACCTGACAATCACGTTTTAGTAAAGAATTTAAGATCGATTGTTTAAACCCGTAATCAATTAAAACAATGTGAGGACCGTTCCCTTCAAACGTCTCTACTTTTTTCGTTGACACTTCATCCACTAACGCCCGCTCAGACAGGGGCACCCACTCTTCAAATGACACACGGGAAAGGTCGGTCGTGATGACCGCAGGCATATCACCTTGCTCACGAATTCGTTTCACGACAGCTCTCGTATCAATGCCTGTTAGTAGCGGAAGCTGGTGCTGATCACAAAATTGCTGCAACGATTGAGTCGCTTCATAATGGTGTCCTTCTTCCGATTGTTCACTAACGATAAGCCCAGCGGCTTGTGGCTCCTTGCTTTCAAAATCTGAAGCGTTGATCCCGTAATTCCCGATAAGAGGGTATGTGAAGACAACTAGCTGCCCTTTAAACGATGGATCACTTAACACCTCTTGGTAGCCAGTCATTCCCGTAAAGAAAACAACCTCTCCATATACATCCTCTTTTGCATTCGCGATCTCTCCAGCAAATGTTTCCCCTGTCGCTAATACTAAATATGCCTTCACCTTCGCTCGCCTCCAAAAATCGAATACTTATTACTCCTTAAGAATTTTTATACATTCAGTCGCTAAAAAAATACGTTAAGCGTGTACGGAAGCTTGATCAAGCACTTCCTTCAATTGTGTGACCGCCTCGTGCAACTCTTCCGAAGTCACAACGAGAGGTGGCAACAGACGAATCACATTCGGCCCTGCGTTTAAGACTAACAAGCCTTTTTCCCGCAGTTGTTTGATGAAAGGGGCCCCTTCTTCTTGAAGCTCGATTCCGACTAAAAGCCCGTTGCCTCGAATCTCTTTCACAATTTCTAGACCGGAAAGGGCTTCGTTCAAACCGCTCAACAACTGCTTTCCTTTTTCTTGCACAGCCTGTAAAAAGTTAGGCTGGAACACTTCTGTCAGTACCGCTTGTGCGGCCGCCATTGCTAGCGGGTTTCCACCGAACGTAGAGCCGTGACTTCCTGCTGAAAAAGCGTCGATCAAATGTTGTTTTCCAAGCATCGCGCCGACTGGAAAACCGTTTCCGAGTCCTTTTGCGACCGTTATGATATCAGGTGTTAGCTCGTATTGCTGGAAGGCGAATGCCGTCCCTGTACGGCCAATTCCTGTTTGAATTTCATCTACTATAAGTAAAATCCCATGCTCCTGACATACATGATTCACACTAGCGGCAAACTCAGGATCAATAAGGTTCACGCCACCCTCTCCTTGAATTACCTCAAGGACAATCGCAGCTGTTTGCTCGTTTACAACCTGTTTTAAAGCCGCAATGTCATTGAATGGAACGTGATGGAACGTTTCTAGCATCGGACCGAATCCAGTCTTAATTTTGTCCTGTCCTGTCGCAGACATCGTTCCGAGTGTACGCCCGTGAAACGATTGAGTAAATGTGACGATCTCGTGCTTGCCCGTTGCTTTACGTGCAAGCTTAATTGCCGCCTCATTGGCCTCTGCCCCGCTGTTGCAAAAAAAGACGGCATCCATTCCGCTTTGCTCCGTTAACAGTGCTGCTACATTTTCTTGAATTGGAATATGGAATAAGTTCGACACGTGCCAAAACGAATGAAGCTGCTCTTCTACGGCAGCCACGACCTTCGGATGGCAATGACCGAGGTTACAAACAGCGATTCCTGAGACAAAATCTAAATATTCATTTCCTTGGTTATCGTAAAGCTTTGTTCCTTTTCCAGAAGTAATCGTTACATCCCATTTGGCATATGTGGGAAAAAGATGGCTCATCGCGTTCCTCTCCTATCCTTGCGAATGAATGACTTGCTTTTTTATCGTCGTTCCGATCAACTTCCCAGACTCTGCAAAAAACACGTCGTTGCCATTAACGATCGAAACAGCCTCAAGGGTCCCTGTCAAACTATGAATTGCGGAACGAACCTTTGGAATCATCCCGCCATAGATCGTGCCCTCTTCAATCAATGACTCTACTTCCTCAGGCGTTAAAGCAGGGACTAACTCATCATCCTTTAAAATTCCTGCAACATCGGTTACGAAGATTAGTTCTTTTGCTTGTAACGCAGTAGCAACCGCCCCTGCGACCGTGTCTGCATTCACATTGTACGGTTCAAATTCATCATTGACGCCGATTGGAGCGAGCACCGGGACAAATCCGTCAGCTACAAGCATATGCAAAAGTTCACCATTAACGTGCACCGGTTCACCCACGTAGCCAAGATTTGCTTCATCGATCGCCTTGACGCGAACGAGTTCACCGTCAGAGCCAGATAATCCAATGCTTTTCACGCCTGCTTTTTGCAGTTTGCGGACGACCTTTTTATTCGTCTGACCACACAATACCATTTCGGCCACTGACAACACGGAATCCGTTGTTTTTCGCAAACCATCAACAAACGTTGTTTCAACCTCGAGCTTGGCGAGCATGCCATTTATGGCTGGTCCGCCCCCATGCACAATGATCGGTTTCGCTCCTTCGGCCTGCAAGCGCCGAACACTCGTAAAAAATGAATCTGACAGTGAATCTAATACACTTCCCCCGCATTTAATGACGACAATGTCCCCCATAAATGTTTCCGCTCCTTTTTTCAATCCCTTACGTTCGATAACCGGCATTAATTCGTACGTAATCATAGGTTAAATCACAGCCCCACGCTTTCCCTGTCCCATTGCCAATATGAAGGTTCACCGAGATTTTTACAGGGTCTGCTTCTTTCAAGTAAGCTGTTGCTTCCTCTTCTGAAAAGCTTGTAGGCTCACTTTGCTTTAATGTCACAATCGGTCCGATCGCTATATCAATTGTCTCTTGATTAACTTCACAACCGCTGTACCCAATCGCACAAATGACCCTTCCCCAGTTGGCATCAGCCCCGTAAATCGCTGTTTTGACAAGATCAGAACCGACGATTTGCTTCGCCACCATTCCTGCTTCTTGATCATTAGCAGCGCCTGTGACTTCGACTTCGATCAATTTTGTCGCCCCTTCGCCATCACGGGCAATTTGCTTCGCGAGATCTTCACAAGCAAGCTGGAGTGCCTTGTAAAAATTAGCCCAATCGGGATGCTCCGGTGTGAGAGCTTCGTTTTCGGCAAGACCGCTCGCCATGACGACAACCATGTCATTTGTTGATGTATCTCCATCCACGGTAATTCGATTAAAGGTCTCATTCGTAATCGCCGATAACGCCCCTTGAAGATGACCATGATCAATATTTGCATCCGTTGTCACGAACGATAACATCGTCGCCATATTCGGATGAATCATCCCTGATCCTTTTGCAACTCCTCCAACAGTAACGGTCATACCATTTACTATCGTTTGATAGCACGTATGCTTTTCTACCGTATCGGTCGTTAAAATCGCTTCATTAAACGCGTGAGCGCCCTCGATAGTCGCTTCTGGCTTCAATTGACGAATCCCATTCGTGATGACGTCCATCGGTAAAAATTCGCCGATCACTCCCGTAGAGGTCACCGCAACATAATGCTCTGGAATGTGAAATGTTTCTGCCCCTACCGCTCTCATCGTATAGGCATCATCCAATCCCCGTTTTCCCGTACAAGCGTTAGCAATTCCACTGTTGACGATCATCGCCTGCAGCTTCCCTTCCACGGCAATGCTTTCTTGTGTCACCTTTAACGGTGCCGCCTGCACTTTGTTTAATGTATAAACAGCCGCGCTGCTCGCAGGAACTTCACAAACAATCGCGCCTAAATCTTTTCGCTTTCGCTTGACACCCGTATGAATGCCTACGGCGGAGAAGCCTTTCGCCGATGTCACGCTGCCCGTTTCAAGTTTTAAGACATTTGCTGTTTCATTGATGACGTTCATCTCTATCGCCTCCATCACGGGTATAGGGGAGAGCCTTCCAAGCCCAATGTTTCCTCATATCCGTTCATTACGTTGTAGTTTTGTATCGCTTGCCCTGCAGCACCTTTCACCAAATTATCAATCACCGAAACGACCGTGATTCGATTCGTCCGCTCATCATAAGTCACGCCGATGTGACAACGATTGCTCCCAAACACTTCTTTCGTTGCTGGGTAACGCCCCTCTGAGTACACATGAACGAACGGTGACGTCTCATACACGTACGCAAAATGTTCGCGCAATTCCTTTTCAGAGATTGCTTGATTAGCCTCAGCATAAATGGTCGCCATAATTCCTCGAACCATTGGGACGAGATGTGTAGAGAAGGTAACATTGCCGACCGACTCATCCCAGTTGCGCAATTGTTGCTCAATCTCCGGTGTATGTTTGTGCTGGTTCACTTGATAGATTTTAAAGTTTTCGTTCATCTCACTAAAATGGGTAATCTGCGAAGGGTTTCGTCCAGCCCCTGATGTTCCTGATTTCGCATCAATAATGATTCGTTTCGGGTCAATCCATTTCTGTTGTACTAATGGCGCTAACCCGAGCAGGACAGCCGTTGGATAGCAACCTGGATTGGCAATGATTTGGGCCGCTGCTATTTCGTCACGTTGCCATTCGGTTAATCCGTATACAGCGCCTCGGATCGTTCCCACTGGAGCCGCTTGTCGCTTATACCAAGCTTCATAGACATCTGGTTCATTTATTCGCAAATCACCAGATAAATCGATCACCTTCAGGCCTAATTTCACAAGATCAGGTGTCAACTCTCCCGATACTCCAGGTGGTGTCGCTAAAAACACGGTATCCACGTCCGCGCGTATCGCTTCTGGATCGATTGCCTTTAACGTCCAGCGCACGTTTCCAGAAAGGTGCGGATACATGTCATCTAACGGTAACCCTTCTTGTGATGATGAATAGCAGATGATTTCCTCAACGTTCGGATGCTGCGATAACAGACGAATGAGTTCTAGTCCTCCGTAGCCTGTTGCACCGACAATACCAACCTTCACGATTGTTCTCCCCCAATATCTGTTTTCAGAACTTTTTTAACGTTGCTTCTGATTATAAAACTGAATAAAAATAAATTCAACTGTATTTTTATATATTTTTGTTTTATTTTCTAATCGGCGAAAATGACAAACGATAAGTGCTGAAGTTTTCATGTTTAGCTCCCGTTCTCGTCGGTGTTCATTCATGACTCTGTATAAGCGGCCGCTTAAATCCATAGCTACAACTGAGTGAAAAGAATGATGGTCGCTTTTTAGAACCTTGATGATTTGTGCTTTGTATAAGGTCTCTCCGTTTATACCTTTTAATAAAAGTACCATTTCCTTAGAGTGAAAAAAGAGCGCCGATACCATCTCGTGGTCAGCACTCTTCCTCTTTATTCATTGAGCTCGCTCCTTAAACATTTCTGGCGAGCTAGATTGATTTAATATCTTGGTGAGACGAAATAATGATTTTTCTGGGATAAAACCATTGTATCTTCGTGAGTTCCGCTATTATCCCCCCAATGGATAAGGAGTTGTATATAGTCATTTTTATTCGTAAACATCGATTCAAAGCTGTGAATAAAATCTTCGCTCTGATGCTCTTCTGTTAAAATCGCTTCTTCATAGAATTCAGCTTTATGCATTAGTTCACCATTCCGTGTAAACTCTGCATCTACAAGAGAGACCTCTCCCTCCCCTTGTCAATAGATAACACCGAGCCAGTCTCCTGGGGCATCAGGTTCTCGATTATAATCGTAAGCCGCTTCCCATTGGTATCTTCTGTCGCTCCTCCCCATTTCAGTGATTGATTGATTGAATATGCACCCCATATGAGAAGGAGGGTTGCGATTACGAAAATTGTGTAAAGATATGGTTTGTGTCGAGCCATTGTACTCACTATCCCCTCTGCCAAAGTAAACAGACTTAATATCGGTTACATCTCTCATGATACACGTTGTTCAAAAATTACTATCCTATCTCCTTTGCGTAGTTACAACCTCAGCATAAAAACCTGCTGTGTGTTTTACAGCAGGCTCTACTATTCTATTCATTCTTTCCCAAATAGACTCTTGCTTCATATGGACGTAATCGGAAGGATGTATATGATCCGTTTTCTTCTTCATCATAGTTGCTAAGCAGCAAAGTCGGTTCGCTTAACACTACCTCGGCTGGGCATTCAAAGTCGGTTATTCGCCCGTAAAAGTTACATACGACGAGAAGTGTTTGCCCATTGTACGTACGTTTGTAGGCAAAAATCTGTGGATCGTCCTCAAGAATGAGATCGTACGAGCCATGAACGAGGATCGCATGCTCTTTTCTTAATTGAATCAGTTTTTGATAGTGATAAAAAATCGAGTTCGGGTCTTTCAATGCTTGCTTTACGTTAATTTCCTTATAATTTGGATTGACTTCAAGCCACGGCGTTCCGTCTGTAAATCCTCCATGTTTTGTCTCATCCCACTGCATCGGCGTTCGTGCATTATCTCGCCCTTTTGCATGAATAGACGCCATAAGTGTTTCATGAGGAACCCCTTGTGCTCGTTTTTCTTTGTACATGTTCAGTGTTTCAATATCTTGATATTGCTCAATCGAATCGAAGCGAACATTCGTCATCCCGATTTCTTCCCCTTGATAAATAAAAGGGGTTCCCTTCATACAATGGAGAAGAGTGGCAAGCATTTTTGCTGATTCTACACGGTAGGATTGATCATCACCGAACCGTGAAACGATTCGCGGTTGATCGTGGTTGTTCCAATAGAGTGAATTCCACCCGATGTCTTGCAATCCTTTTTGCCAGCGGGAAAGACTTGCTTTCAAGTCTTTAAGCTCGAGAGGCTTAAGATCCCATTTCCCGTTTGGCCCTTGATCGAGACCAACGTGTTCAAATTGGAATACCATATTCAGCTCGTTACGCTCTTCTCCCGTATAAAGCTGGGCAAGCTCTGGTGTTACGCCTGGCATTTCACCAACCGTCATGAGATCATAATGCTGCAGGACGTTTTCATGCATTTCCTGTAAATACGTATGGATGTTAGGTCCATTCATAAAATAGTTCGAACCAGATACGTACGGTTGCCCCGGTTGAGGTTCTGCATCAGGTAGCCCGTCCACTTTTGATATAAAGTTGATCACATCCATGCGAAAGCCATCGATTCCTTTGTCAAGCCACCACGTCATCATCTCATAAATCTTTTCCCGTAACTTCGGATTCTCCCAATTTAAATCAGGTTGCTTTTTTGAAAACAAATGCAAATAATATTCACCAGTTGTCTCATCGTACGTCCATGCAGACCCGCTAAAATTAGAAGCCCAATTGTTCGGTTCCTTACCATCTTTCCCTGGTCGCCAAATGTAAAAATCCCGATACGGATTGTCTTTTGACTTTCGTGATTCTACAAACCATGCGTGCTCATCTGAACTATGGTTAACGACAAGATCCATGATCAGCTTCATTCCTCGGGTGTGAATCTCAGCTAAAAGTGTTTCCCAATCGGCCATTGTACCGAACTCATCCATGATCGCCTTATAATCACGAATGTCATAGCCATTGTCATCATTTGGAGAATCGTAAACTGGTGAGAGCCAAATGACATCCACTCCGAGCGTTTTTAAATAATCAAGTCGTGAAATGATACCAGGAATATCGCCAATTCCATCCCCATTGTAATCTTGAAAGCTTCGCGGGTAAATTTGATAAACGACACTTTCTTTCCACCATTGCGTACTCATCGTTTTACCTCCTAACGAAAACGTTTACGTAGACGACCAATTAAAATCTCCCCCATTTATCGGTCCGAGTTCTACTTTGATAGATATGGTCGAGAGAGAAAACGTTTACGTGAACATCCTATCACATCTTTTTTATCCCTTCCACCATTGTCTTTTATTTTTTACCTAAAGGTTCAACCGACTAAAAGAGCCTTGACTCAGATGTCAAGACTCCACAAGTATTCCTATTCAACAGTTGCCTTTAAATCGTTAATAATTTCGGCTTGGTCTGTCGCCATTCCATCATAACGACGAATCACTAGCCCTTGATCATCCACTAAGAAAAAGTCCGTCGTATGGATAATGTCCTCATTTTCCGGATCTTCTTGGACGATCGAAGCAAAGGCTGTTTTCGCCAATTCTGTGATCTCCTCATCGGAGTAACCAGTGACAAACGACCAATATTCGAAGTCGGCACCGACATTTTCCCCATAAACCTTTAACAGTTCAGGAGTATCGCGATCAGGATCAACCGTAAAGGACACAACCTTTACATCTAGTCCTTCTTCGATCATTGCATCTTGAAGGTTAACCATATTAGGAGTCATAATATTGCACACACCCGGACAGTGAGTAAAAATCATGTTCACTAGCCAGTAGTTCCCTTTCAGCTGTTCTGTTCCAAATGGGTCCCCTTCTTGATTCACATATTCAAAATCTGGTACGGTCAAGCCTGCTTCCGAAATATCGAAGGCTGGATCAGTTGCCTCATTGTTACTCCCCATATCATAAAGCCAGTTACAGCCGCCTAACATCAAAGCAAGGACGGCAATTGTCATCCATCTTTTCAATTCGTTTCGACCTCTCTTATTTGACAGTCGGAACATCACTAATGGTGAGCGCCCCGTCCTGCTGTTTTTCTTTTGATAACCATTGTTTAAATACATAGCCGATCGTAAACCCGTATGTGATCTCCTGCATAATCTTCATCAGGACGCCAGCTAATTGTTGATCCATTCTTGTTTCTAAAAAAGTAAATGAGTCTGGGCCATTAAATACTGACAGTGGAACCGACGATCCCGGAGGCAAGCAATAGGCCATCACTTCCGCCCAAATAGCTGGATTTGTATACGTTTGATAAAGAGGTTGCGGTGCAAAAATAATGAGCGCACACGCCGGTGTAATGAGAATCCCATTCGCAAAAATATAGCCGATCCGCCGCAAATCCGATAGCTTGGACGTACTTGGAATCGGAGCAATCATGTGCCACCACATTAAAAAGGCACCGTACAGTAATAAAAACTGATACAAGCTATGAAGGATTGGGGATTGCATCAAACTATCAAACATAAATGGGACGTGATACAATGAAAATAACCCATTAAATAGCAATAAAGCAACAATCGGATTCATAGCTATTTTTGCAAACTGCTCAGACCATGGACGTCTTAACTTTTCAAAAATAGCAGAAAACACCCAAGCTGGCGTTCCTAGTAAAAAGAGGGGTACCGCAATAAAATAAGCAAACACCATTTGTGCCATATGAAACGTGATCATCAAATGCCCAGCAACATAAAATGGGCTACCCCAACCTATATAAAGAGCAATTAGGCCTAAAACAAAGTAGATCTTTTTACGGATAGGTACTGGTTCACTATTTGTAAATCGTTCTCGCCATTTCGTTGCAATCATAAAATAAACAAAGCCAACCATGGCTAAGATGATGATCAGTTCAGGAGTCCAAAGAGCACGAAACCCAAAGTTTGAAAAAAGCTGATCCAAGAAAATCCCTCCTAAATCAAAAAACACCTTGCATTCATAGCAACACATGTCCACTCTAATGATAGCACAGTTTGACGTTTGCAGAATGGCTTGAATCTGTCCATTTTGTTACCTTATTTTGAAATCCAATAAAAAACAGACATAGAAAGGAAGTAAACATGCCACAACGACATTTAATTGCCCTTGATTTAGATGGAACCTTACTAACAGACAACAAAACCATCTCCATGAAAACAAAACAAACGATCCAAAAAGCACGAGAAGCGGGTCACATTGTTGTAATTTCAACAGGCAGACCTTATCGGGCTAGTATCCAGTATTACCAAGAGCTACAGCTCGATACAGCGATTGTTAATTTTAACGGTGCCTTCGTCCACCATCCGAAAGATTCCAGCTTCGGTACATATCACCATCCATTGGAGCTTTCAACGGCTAGGCAAGTAATTGAGACGTGCGAGGCGTTCGACGTGTCCAACATTATGGTGGAGGTCATCGATGATTATTATTTGCGCTATTATGATGAGCTGTTTATTCAAACCTTTACGGAAGGACAGGGGCCCGTCGAGCATGGGAATTTGCTTAAAAAATTAAGGGATGATCCTACATGTGTTCTCATTCATCCGAAAGACGATCATGTGAGTGAATTGCGATCCTTATTAGACGGAGCGCATGCAGAAGTGATTGATCAGCGAACATGGGGAGCGCCATGGAATGTCATTGAAATTGTAAAAGCTGGCATGAACAAAGCGGTCGGTCTCAAGCGAATTGCTGACTATTATCAAGTACCGAAAGAGCGGATCATTGCGTTTGGCGATGAGGATAATGATTTCGAAATGATTGAGTACGCTGGAAAAGGGGTCGCCATGGCGAATGCCATTGATCCATTAAAAGCTCTTGCCAACGACATCACATTATCTAATGAAGACGATGGGATTGCTGTTTATCTTGAAGAGGCGCTAAATCTTTAATGGTGTATTGCGGGTAGCGGAATGGCGCCCAAGTTTTTTGAAAGAGACAATCACATATTTCGGTCTACTCCCTTGACCCATTTTATGTTAGGCTAGTCTTAAGAAAGAAAGTGCAGGTATTTGGGAGGATAGGAGAATGGTGAACGTCTATAAACTGCCACGTAATGCGGATCGAGATACGCAAATACAACTGGCAGATCTACTTATGGGGCAATTGGAATCCATAGGGACAAAAGAGCCTTATCAACAAGCATTAAAAACCATTGAGCTAGCGCTACATCCAGATTCACAAGCACATATCTTTGTCGCAGAAAAGGATGAAGCAATGGTTGGAGCTGCTTTTCTTAATGTTGGTCTTAGCCTTGATAAGGGAGGCTACTATATTTGGCTCAATGATTTGTATGTGCATAAAGAACACCGGAACCAAGGAATTGCTAAAAAAATTTTACTCAAAATTATTTACTGGGCTGAAACGAAAGAAATCAAAGGAATTGAATTAGAAACAGGAATTAACAACGAGGCAACAAAGGCACTTTACAATTCATTAGGCTTTTATGATATTATTTCTAAACGATACGGATTTCGCTTTTAACCTTTCTGCACCGGCTTTTTAAGCTAGGTGCTTTTTTTGACGAAAGAAACGCCCATTTCTTCCTGAAGTGGGCGTTTTACTTCTTTTTTTTCGATCTCTTACATATGATAAAGCAACTTAAAACCGAAAGCGACACTCCCTGTTCGTACATGATTGTCGTTAAAAGTTGTCACCTCTCCATCATTTGTCCATCTTCCACTGCTGGGGATCCCTGATGTGAGATCAGGAAAAAGGAGTGTATCACATGCGAGATGCTTTTCAAGGTGTTGAGTTTGTTGATCTGTCTGTCAACCTTCCCAAAAAAACATTACATCATTTCATTAAGCAAATGATGAATGAAGAGTACTCCCTCTACTGGCGCTACGATGAGGATCAAATTAAATTATTAATCGAAAAAGAACAAACCGTACACGAAATCCCTTTTATTAAAAATGCACCTTTTTTAACTCTTTCTGCTAAGTCCCTTTTTGTGACTGAGCCTATCATAGCACAAGCCATCGAACGGCTACTGCAATCGGAAAAAGGGTCAGGAGTCGTCAAACGCCATACGAAGGGCCCCCAATACATTACGTCATATCAAGAGGGGGATATTGAATCAATGATTGAGATTGATGGGAGTGAAAAAGTGATGATGAACCGAAATGGCTCGATGATTCAGTACAAAGATGATGACCAAACAATGGAACCGCAAACAATTTACAACATCGTCAGTCTCGAAATTGATTATCTATTAATGGAATTATACGAAGCGCTCCAATCCCGCGATTCAAAAGTTATTGAAACGTGTAAACAAAAGCTCTCCCGACTCGCCAACCAACGCAAACAGCTGGAGCCGCTCGTGCGGGAACAATGATTCTTCCATTACCATATGAAGAAGCAAGCACATTATGACAACTTTTTTCTCGCTTGCTTCTTTTTTTGTCAAAAATTTTGCAGCAACTAGTAGGTTATTTTTTGTTTTATGAAATTAGAGCCCAGTCCATTCATAGGAGATGATGTTCGTAAACACGCATGCTTCACTGGAACTACCATTAATGTAGTGATGCACCTGATCGGCTGGAAAATGAATACCGTCCCCTCTTTCCAGCACATACACTTCATCCCCGATTTTGACGTTTAACGTCCCTTTCTCCACAATGACAAATTCATGCACACCTTGAGCATGGCCTTCAGACGTATGGTCCGTCCCTGCTTCCAGCTTCACCGAAAAAATTTCAAACGGCTTGTCTTTCGAACGGGGAAAGAGAGGAAACACTTGAAAATCACAGCCATCAATGATCGGTAGTACTTGATCACGTTTAATCACTGTAACATTCGGCTTCTCATCCTCAATAAAAGCGGTGAATGAGACGTGAAGGCCTGTGGCAATCTTCCATAATGTACTTACTGTTGGATTCGATTCTCCTCGTTCAATTTGACCGAGCATCGGTTTACTTACCCCTGTTTTCTTCGCTAACTGATCAAGAGTCATGCCTCGATCTGAACGAATTCTTTTCAGTCGTTGTCCAATTCGTTTGGAAAGCATCTCTTTGTTCATAAAAAACTCCTTGTCGTGATATACGTTATAGCGTACAATTATATTATAAAACAAACAGAACAGTAAATCATTAGAGAGGACATGTTTTATGGAAACTGCGTCAAACATGATAAAAGCAAGAGAGACTGATTGGCTACGTGGTGCTGCCATCGGTTCAAGCATTGCCATCGGCTATATTCCCGCGGCCTTAACCTTTGGCCTCTTAGCAAAGGGAACCGGCTTAACCTTACTTGAAACAATTGCGATGAGCTTGTTCGTTTATGCCGGTGCATCGCAATATATGGCTTTAACGCTCATCGCTATCGGGACCGGAACGATTGAAATCATTTTAACCACGTTTATCGTCAACATCCGTCATTTGCTTATGTCTGCTTCGATTCGTGCAAAGATGGAAGACACCCATCCAGTGAAACGAGCGATCACCGCTTTTGGTATAACCGACGAAGTGTTCGCCCTTGTCACCTCCCAAGATAGACGATTGACAAATGGATTTGTTATTGGTGTTGCTGTGATTGCCTATGTAAGCTGGGTCGTTCATAGCGCCGTTGGCTACATCGTTGGATCTGCTCTTCCCGCCACATTACAGCAAGGAATGGGAGTGGCATTATACGCTATGTTTATCGCTCTCTTAATTCCTTCTGTGAGAAAACATCGTTCTGTTCTTATTTTAGCGGGAACAGCTGCACTTTTAAACGGGTTATTTTCACTCTTTTTCCCAAGTGGATGGTCGATCATCCTAGCAACGCTCATTGCCTCTGTTGGTTATGAAATTGGAAAAGCAAAGAAAGGAGCGAGAGCATGAGTTTAATGATGGTTTGGTTAATCCTTGGAATGGCGCTTGTGACGTACATTCCTCGTATGCTACCGCTCGTATTTTTAGATACGGAAAAATTCCCCCAATGGATGAAGGGTGTATTACAGAATGTCCCTTACGCCGCACTCGGTGCTCTTATTTTCCCAGGGATTTTAGGGGCTCACGATCAACTTTGGATCGCTCTTTTTGGAGGAGTGGTAGCTGTAGCCTTTGCCTATCTTGGCGCCAACTTAATCGTAGTGGTTTTGGCGAGTATCGGGTTTGTTAGCGGACTCACCTATTTCTTTTCTTAATCTGACCTCCATTCTCCTTTGTAAAAAAGAGCGTAAAGCGTTCACAAAAAGATCGTAGCGACTGAGCCGAAGCCACGGGGATAAAGAAATCACGGTGAGCTTGCAAACCGATGAACTGATCATGGACACTCTCGGGATGTCGCTTCGTGTTTGGCGCTTTGCGCTCCTCATCACTAGTTAGCCTTTTTTATCAATAAAAGCAGATCACATTCCCCTTCTTCACTCCCTTAGCCTCCCTTTCATTTCTACATCAGACAGGTTACAATAATAGAATGGTTCTCTGACGAATTTTAAAAAACGTGGAAGTTAATTGCTAGAGGAGGCCACTATGGCGGAAACAACTCCATCTCTTTCCATTGAGTATGTGCAGCACTTACTAAATAAAAAATTCCAATCGTATATTGCTGAGCGCGGAAAGCGATATCATGAAGAAGGTAAAGTGATTAACTTTTCCGTTCAGTCGAATAACAGGATTGAAGCACAGGTAGACGGAACACATTTATACCATGTGACAGTGGTTCTTGACGACTTTGGCCTGAGCAACTGCACGTGTCCATACGAAGACTACTGTAAACACATGGCAGCCGCCTTGTATGAATGGCAACATCGCCAAGTACTAGCCAACATCTGGGATAAAAATATTCCGCAACCTGTGATCGATACGCTCCATCCTGTACTGTTTTCAACCTATCGTCAGCTCATATCAAGAGCTTATTTAACAGTGGCACAGGTAGAGGAGCTGATGGAAGCCATGAAAACAGCTGTGAAGCAACACTTTTCAGATGCGGAAGCGGCGGTCATTTATATTTATATCATTCAAGCCATGTACGGTATGGCCACGTCCTATCAAACGTACGAACGACAAGAACGACGGTTTTCTTCTTTTTTTCAAGGGCTACAAGAAGTCATAATCCAAGCGCTACCTGCCCTATCAGACGGTGACCTGCTACGGCTTGCCAAGGCGATGTTCCGTTCCTTTTTGTCTAATGAAAACACGGAATACGGACCTTGGGAATCTCTAATGAGGGAGTTTCTCCCCCTCGTTCCGTCACGACTATATCAAAGGCTATCCGATTTATTAGACGCCACGTATGAAAAGCAACCGCTAGGAAAAAAAGGGCGATTAGTGAAAAGCTATTTTCTCCTAGCTGAAGGACATGGTCTACTCGCATTACAGCAGCTTGAAGGTCATACGATCCGAGAGCCTGATGTCCTTCCTCATATGACATGGATGAAAACAAATCACGCATGGACAACGATGAAAGCATGGTTTCACATGCTCTTTCCTCGTAAAGAGTCGGCCTTTCTCTACCTACAGCCGTTTTACGATGAAATGGAAGTTGAGACAGCCAGTGATGAATCTTTGCAATCGTCGAACGTTTGGGCACGCTGGCTCCAACAGCCTTCATATCAACGGCTGCTGTCACTAACGAAGAATTGGTCAAAAGAAAAACGCTCAGCACTTATTCAAGAGCTGCTTCCAGCCTTAAAAAATCAGCTAGAGCAAATGCCTTCACGGATAGCGTATATTAAGCTCCTCACCCTAGAAAAACGAGCGGAGGAAGGGGCGAACTATTTACTACAATATGAAACAGAGCCTTTTCGTTTACGCCCTGAGGTAAATGAATTACTGCAAATGATTCAGTGTGAAAACAGAGAACTGCTGTTTCCTGTTTACCATCAATTCGTGCTCCGTTTAATCGAAAAAAAATCCAGACCTCATTATGAAGAGGCTGTCCATTTTTTAAAAATCTTGCATTGTTTGTATAAGGAAACCGAAGACAAGGAACGCTTTCACCAATACATTCGCCGGTTAAAATATACGTATAAATCGTACCGAGCGTTGCTAGAGGAGTTGAGACAGCTTGATTCCTAATATCATCGTCCACGGTGGTTGGTTCAAAGATCACTTTTTCATTTGGGGTGAAGAGCAAGCCTCTTCCTCCTCAGGCCGAATCGTTCGTTTCGAATATCCTTTTTTATATTCACCCTTTGAGTTAAGGCTTGCCCTGTTTCGGCATGATCCTCATTCTTTTTACGGGAGTTTTTTGCAACATGGCCAAGCTGTTTTAGAAGTCCCATTGGCGGAAAGAGCGTTTCATTCCCCTGCGGGTACAACAACGATCTACCAAGCCGAACCCTCGATGAAATCGTTTCGTTTTCCTGTCGAAGGGATTATGCTCTCGGCCGATGAATTGTTTGACTACGGTTCATTTTTGTCAAAGCTTGGGTCATCTTCGTCTGATGAATGGGTATTGGCTGACGACTTTCACTTTTGGCTCCATTTTTTCTTGTACATTCGCCAATCCATCAGAAACGGAGCCTTTTCACCATCCGCTCAAGGAACGTGGGTACTTAATAATCCGCATTGGAAAGCTTGGGCAGAAGCCATGCCCGAGGTGTGTCTTGCCCTTACGGAAAACGCCCCTCTTATTCAAACAACGGAAGAAGAACCAGTTCATGAACAATTGCAGGCGATCGGTGAGCACCTGACCGATAAGTGGATTCGCCGTTTGCTTCAAACAGATAAAGGGAAAGATCGCTTTCTTTCTTATGTTCAGTCGCTCCATCCATCTGTCAAACGAACGCTTGAACAGATGGGACCTTACGGAGAGGGACCGACGGAAGAGACGCATTCAGAAAAAGTAGACCGTGATCACTTTCTCGAAGCCGTTGGTGTGAAACCTCAGGCGCCATTCCAATGTGCCTTTGTGTTAAAAGAACCGATAACGGGTAAGACGGATTGGACCCTGTCCCTATGTGTGGTCGATAAAGTCAATCCATCGATTATCGTGGAAATGGAAGAGCTAAGCCAAGGGCAACACCCATGGCGAATGAATCCAGTACCATTACTAAAAGAACGGTTACCAGCCGTCACCGATCGTCTTCCTCTTTTGCAATCGATAAAGCTTTCTTCTCCTGTCATAAAGCTATCGAATGAGGAAGCATATCATTTGTTTACAACCTATGATGAATACTTAAAGGAACTTGGCTTTCGTCTCATCGTTCCTCGCTGGCTCACCCAACGAAGGCCATTAAAAGTGAAACTGAAAATGGATGCCCACGCCTTGCACTCAGAGGTTGAGCCACTATTAAATTGGCAAAGCGTCGCTTCGTTTCAATATGAACTGGCGATTGGGGATAACCGAGTTTCGCTAGAAGAATTCCAAACGTTTGTAGATGAAAACCGTCCGTTTTTACAGCTTAATGGCGAATGGATTGCTTGGGACCCATCCTTAGCTAAAAAATTGCGCGCTTATTTGAATAAGCTTGAACACGGGCAAACGACTTATCTTGATGCTTGGCGATTAGAGCAATCGGAAGAAGGATCTTTTCAAGAAGCGGTGGAGTGGGAGCTTGAGTGGAGCGCTGAAATCGAACAAAAGATCAAACAGTTGTTTCAACAGAACGTTCCATTAAGACCAGCACCTGCTTCCCTTCAGGCGACACTTCGTCCTTATCAGGAAGAGGGGGCTTCTTGGCTTATCCACCTTCGAGAGACAGGCTTTGGCGGTTGCCTAGCCGATGATATGGGGTTAGGAAAAACCGTACAGACCATTTCCTACATTCTGTATGTGCTCGAACACGGACAGCAGAACAAAAAGCCATTTCTATTGTTTTGTCCTACATCGCTCATTACAAACTGGGTTCATGAATGTAAAACGTTTGCTCCAAGCCTAAATGTTTATGTTCACCATGGACAACAGCGTCATCAAGAAAATGAGACGGCTTGGCGCGAAGCAGATATTGTCATTTCCTCCTACTCCTTAGCATATAAAGATCTCGACCAATGGAAGGACATTGAATGGAATGGACTAATCCTTGATGAAGCACAGCAAATCAAAAACGTTGATACGAAACAGCGGCAGGCGGTGAAATCCATTCGTGCAGCTCATCGAATCGCGTTAACTGGGACACCAATTGAAAATCGGTTAAAAGAATTATGGTCGATCATGGATGTATTGAACCCGTCCTATTTAAAATCACTCACCCATTTTACGCGGACCTTTATTAAGCCGATTGAAAGAGAAAAGGATGAAGCACGCCTTCAAGAATTGCAGCAACTCATTCAACCGTTGCTGCTACGGAGAAAAAAATCCGATGAAGCCTTAGCACTACAACTACCTGAAAAACGAGAGCACGTTCATCGTGTGTCACTAAGCGTCGAGCAAGCGGCATTGTATCAGGCGGTCGTTGATAACATGGTGCATCAGCTTGGCGACGTGACCCATATGGAACGGCGAGCACTCATCTTAAAAACTCTCACAAAGCTGAAGCAAATTTGCAACCACCCTGCCCACTTTTTAAAGGATAAAAACGTTGATGCTCATCAATCAGAAAAATGGGAGTTGCTGCTAACCTTAAGTGAGCAAATCATGGATCGACAAGAGAAAATGCTCATCTTTACGCAATTTAAGGAGATGGGTCATTTAATGCAAGATGCGTTTCAGTCGCAAATAGGTACACCGATCCCATTTTTGCACGGCAGTTTATCACGCCAACAAAGACAAGAAGCGGTAGAACGATTTCAAAATGACCGCGAGCTGCCAATCTTTATTCTTTCGCTCAAAGCTGGAGGGGTTGGGCTAAATTTAACAGCGGCCAATCATGTCATTCATTACGATCGGTGGTGGAACCCGGCGGTGGAAAATCAAGCGACCGACCGCGCCTATCGAATCGGGCAAACAGCGGATGTCACGGTCCATAAGCTAATGACAGAAGGAACATTGGAGGAGCGAATTCATCAAATGCTTGAGAGCAAGCAAGCTCTCGCCGAGCAAATTTTAACGGCAGGCGAAAACCAACTAACTGAGCTAACAGACGATGAATTGTTAGCACTCATCCGACTATAGAAAGGAGGACTCTATGGCCGCGGACGATCGTTTTTCCCATTATTGGCGATTGAAAAAGCAGTTGCCAAAAATCGACGACACTCCGATATATGAAGATGAATCCTTGTTAAAGGAAGAGTGGCTAAAACTAAGAAAAGCGATTCAAGAGGAAGCAAAGAGCGCTTTTCCACCGAACACAGAAAAGGGGCTGTCTCAAAAGCCCTTAAAAAGAAAAGCCTGAAGTGACATTTATAAGTCGCTTCAGGCTTTTTGTCTCCGATGATCGGTTTATCTCTTCCTGAAACAGGCGGATGGTCTTCGCCTGTTTCAGGAAGTTGTGGGCGATTGCGATCAGCCCAAACTCAATGTTCACCTTGTCAAGGCCACGAAGGTGAAAACGACGGAACGACCGATTGCCCTTGATATGACCGAACACGCTTTCGACCTCTGTTTTCCGTTTTCGATAGGTCTTTGCGCCTTCTTCCGTATCAAGGGCTCGTTTCATTTTTGATTTTCCTTCTTCATATACCGGATTATAGTGAATCTGGCGATTGCCTTTCGCTTTTGTACAATCCGTCTTGAATGGACACCCGGTACAGTCTTCACATTCATATATTTTGAAGTCTCGTTCGTATCCGTAGGCATCCGTTCGTTTGCGGTAGTATCGAAAAGTCACTCTCCGGTTATTTGGGCATATATAGGTATCATCATGTTCCAAATACGTCCAGTTCTGTACCTTCCATGGGTCGTTCCGATAGACCCGGCTTTCTTCTTTTCTCATCGTATGATAAGGGATGAGGGCATCCCATTCGTTTTCAGCGATATATAAATAGTTGGGCTCACTTCCATAACCAGCGTCTGCGATTAGCTTCTTTGGAAAGGGGAGTTGGCGTTCTTCAAGCATACGAAGGTGTGGAATCAAACAACGAGTATCTGTTGGGCGTTGATGAATGGAATAACCGACAATGAATTGATTTTCGGTCCCTGCCTGTACATTATATCCGGGTTTCAGTTGACCGTTTTTCATATGATCTTCCTTCATACGCATAAATGTGGCATCTCGATCGGTTTTGGAGAAACTATTTCGATCACCGAATGTCGCTAATTGATCTTCGTATCTTTCTAAGCGTGGCAGATAGTCTGTGTTTAACTTCTTATGTAATTGGCGCCAGTGACGAGCTTCCGCTTTTTTCTCTTTTTTCAGAACCGGATCTTGTTCGTCATGAAGGGCTTGTTCCGCTTGATTCGCCTGTTTTTCCACTTGAGTGACAGCTTCACGTAACTGTTCAGAAGTCACACGCTTGTTTTCCCCTTGATCATTCTCTACCTGCTGGTTATCGGAATCAATCGTCTCTTCAATGTGGGCGAATAATTCTTCGAGCTTGTCCTGTAGCCGCTCCTTATACTTCTGGACGGACTTTTTCCAAACAAACGTATATCGATTGGCATTCGCCTCGATTTTGGTTCCATCGAGAAAGTAGTTGTCCATGGTGATGTAGTTTTGGTCGAGCAGTAACTGAATGAGGGACGTAAACAATGGCTCAATGATGTCTTTCATTCGTTCCGAGCGAAAACGATTAATGGTGCGGAAATCTGGTGTTTGACGAGCGGCCAACCACATCATCGGAAGATGTTCACGCAGGGACTTGGCAATGTCGCGACACGAATATAATTTTTGCGTGTAGGCATACAAAATGATTTTCGTCATCATCTTTGGGTGGTAGGCACTCCGGCCGCCACCTTTGTATGGGGCGTAGAAGAGATCTTCATCCACCATTTCCACCATGTCATTCACCACACGCGCCACATGGTCTTCGGGGATGAGATCGCTAAAATCCATTGGAAGGACTAATTGGTCCATGTTATAATGAATGAAAGTAGCTATAGAGTTACTCAAAAGAATCGCCTCCGTTTTCTTATTTTGTTTGTGTGGGTACTTACATTATAACGAACGGGGCGATTTTTTTGTATTCAAAAGGGCTGCCCATAAGTCAATCATTTTGACTTATGGGACAGCCCCTTACTTTATGACGGTCGTTTGTGCTTTGTATGGAGACGGCTTTGGAACCGATTCGCCATCAACTGCAGCGACAACGACTTCTGCTAGCAACGTGTACGTACCTGACTCAAGGTCTCCTGCTGGGATCGATTCGGTCCATGTTTTCGATTCCCCTGCTGCAAGCGTCTCATCAATGAGCGCCATCGTAAACATCTTATCGTCCGAGTAACGATAGACTGTATCACCTGCTTCATTTTTCAAGATCAACTCATATTGCTGACCTGAAGAAAATTGAAAATGAACATCTTGATCGGTCGTGTTTGTGAGCGTAATCGTTGCTTCGATTTGATCTCCTACTGTTTCTGCTGATACAGATACATTCACACCATTCACCTCAGATTCTTCTTTTAGTTCCTTAGCATCCCCATTCGTTCCATCACCACTTGGCTCAGAACTGGTCCCCTGCCCGCAAGCAGAAAGAGTAGCGAGACCTAATGCCAATAATAGGGTCAAACATCTTCTCATCTTTCTTCACTCTCCCTTCAACAAAAACCTGCCTTTTACGTTTTGCGAAACAATCCGTATACACCCTCTGTATGCACAATATTCGTGAACGCCTCTGGGTCCACTTCTTGAACAACGTGTCGTAAGTCATACAGCTCGTAGCGCGTAAGGACGATCATCAGCACTTCTTTATCATCCTCTAAATACCCACCTTTTGCCGGCATTCTCGTGATCCCTCGTGTGATTCGCTCGTGAATCGCTTTTCGCAATTCTGTCGGCTTCTTCGTGACAATCATCGCAGTGAGCTTAACATGGCGAGTATGAATCGCATCAATGATCCGGGATGTCACGTATAACGTCACAAGAGTGTACAATGCTTTTTCTGCATCAAACAAAAAACCTGATGCGACCACGATCAACCCATTCAAAAGAAAAAAATAAATGCCGACGGGACGATCACTGACTCTCGATAACAAGAGGGCAATAATGTCCAATCCACCAGATGAAGCGCCGACTTTCAACGTGATTCCAGCGCCAATTGCCGCAACCACCCCGCCAAATACAGCGTTTAACAAAATATCAGGGGAAAACGCCTGAACCGGAAACACTTCTAAAAACAGCGTCGTCAATGCCACACTTAGAAAGGAGTAAACCGTGAAGGCCTTCCCGAGCTTTAACCAACCGATAATTGCAACTGGAATGTTGAGCAACAACAGTAAAATCCCCGTCGATAGAGGCAAGAGCGTTGCTAAGATTTGCGCCACTCCCGTAAACCCACTAGCAAATACATCAGCTGGAATAAGGAAGAAGTTTAAAGAAGCAGCGAGAAAAACAGCTCCTATCACAACAACGACGATCTTTTTTAACTCATTCCACATCGTCTGCTTCATCATGTCCTCACAGATGTAGTCGTTGGCATTAACTGTCTTGCCATCCAATCGACGCTCTCCAGTAGGGCTGCTCGTGAGACTTTGTGATCACCCCGAGGATCAGACGTAAACACCACTTGCTCATAGTTTCTTTGTTGTAGCTGCTCATTCAGTTGCTGAGAGTAGGCAAAAGGAACAACGTTATCACGCTCCCCATGCCACAAATAAAGCGGACGATTGTTTAAAGCATCAATCTCCTCGCCAAGATCAACCTCTTTCAATTTAATGAGGGTGTCTTCCTTTATTTCATTCGCCAGTGTAACCCCTCTTTCCTCAAGAAACTCGATCTGCTTTTTTGCAAAGTGCTGGTAAAAGGCACTTCCCATTAAGCTAGCACCTGCCCTGATCCAAGGGTATTTCTTTAAGGCGCCGAACATAGTGATCGCCCCCATTGATGTCCCTGTTACACCAATGGCGTCGCTAGCCGTCCACCCGTTTTCCACGACAAAATGTTTCATCTGAGGTAACTCTTCAATCGATCGCAGCACGATTTCCCAAAAGGAAAGCTGCAATTTCTGTTCGTCTTCAAAAGCTGCCCGTTCTCCGTGATAGAGGGCTTCTGGTAAGATGACGCGTATCCTCTTTTGTGCAAGTAAATACGCATGATGAAGATTATGCTCCTTCGCACTAGTAAACCCGTGTAAAAAAAACACGGTCGGTAAAGGCTCATGACGGAGCTCTTCTTGTACTACATGTAACGCCGGAATTGAAGCAATGGTTTCATTTGTAACGGATATCATCATCTCACTCCTGCTTTTTTCATTTCCATTTTTTCTAATTATAGCATTGTCCAGTAAAGAACACATCTTGTATCCTTTTAGACATTTTACCGCTTCTTTTTTCTCATACGGCTATCCTTTGATTATAAAAGGTGGCTCTCAAAAAGAAAATCGCATGAAGCAACATTTAAGGCTTCATGCGTTCTTTTTCTTATTATAATGTTGAATGCTGTAGAGGGCCCCTTCTTCCACCATTCGATTGTCCTCTGTATCATAAGGATCTGGATGACCAATGGAGATTCGTTTCGTTTTGTCGCCTTCTTTTTTCTGTTGGTTCCCTATTTTCACGACTCGTTTAAGCTTGCTCCGTATGGTGCAATTGTTCAGTGCATATGCTGTGACCCCTGCGATCGTAACGACTCCAGTTAGCCAGCCTAACGTTTTTTTCATTTTCACACCTCTCCTTTCTTTATCAATCCATTCCCAGCCTTACGTTCACTGAAACATGGTGTACATGAAAGTCAAGCTGGAGCACACACTAGCTTTAAAGGAGGGAAACGCGTATGGTAACGAAAGACAACAATAAGAAAAAGCAAGATCATCAGGCAGCTCGTGAGCTAAAGAACCAACAGGTGAAAGAGAATGCGAGACACGGAAAACATACGTATTCGAAAGATACCGATCACTTGTAATAAGTATATACGAAGCCGCTCCTTAAATCGAAAAGCACCCGTCATTAGTAGATACGGGTGCTTCCAGCTTATTTTTTATAAAGTTCATGGACATCTTTCACAAACCATTCAAGACCGGATGTCACCTCTCCAGTCCACTCAAGCATACCACCAGCATAGTTTTTCACATCACGGAAGCCTTGATCTTTTAAATAGAGCGCTACATTTTGGCTTCGGCTCCCGCTGCGGCAGACGAAGATGTAGGATTTTTCCTTATCCATTTCCGCAACGACGGCTGGGATGGACGACATCGGTAACAGCGGAAGTCCTGGGATATGTCCCGCCTCATACTCTTCTGGCTCACGGACATCGACGACAATCGTCTCATCGCCCTTTTCATTTAATAAAGCAGCTAGTTCAGTTTCCTCTACTTGTTCAATCCCATCTAATTCAAAAGCCATCTCTTAATCACCTCAATTGTTATCATACCAAAAAAACGTCTACTCTACAGGCTGCTTACGCAATTTCCATAATCGGTACGAATGGGTCACAATCACTTTGCCGACGGCGTAAGTTGGAACGGCCAATAGCATTCCGACCACTCCTGCAAAGCGGCCTGCCACAAGGAGAATGAAAATAATCGTAATCGGATGAATCGCTAACTTTTTCCCCATGACTTGCGGAGAAATAAGATTGCTCTCGATTTGCTGAATCACCACGACCACAATTACGACAATGAGCGCGGTGAGCGGTGAGTCGATAAAGGCCACAATGACCGCTGGAAATGTTCCAATCCACGGGCCAACGAATGGAATCACATTCGTAAACATGGCAACAAGGGCTAAAATCAACGCATAATCCAGACCAATAATTAAATAAGCAATATAGCAGAGAATACCTACACAAAAGCTGACGATAATCTGCCCTTGAATGTAAGAGCTTAACATTTTATCCATATCGGCTAAGATAAGTCGACCTTCGTGCTGCTGCTTCTTGTTGAAAAGCTTCAACAATTGAACGGGCAGCTTTTCCCCTTCTTTTAGCAAGTAGAACAAAATAAATGGGACGAGGACAAGGATGATAAAAAAGTTCGCAAGTGCCCCAATAAAGCCTGTAATATTGGCACCAATCGTTCCAATAATATCATTTAAAGAATTGACGAAGCGTGAAATCATCTCCTCAGGCTGGAACGTTTCACTTTCTTGGAATCGATTGAACAGCTCATTCGACTGTAAGGCTATAAACGTATCCCGTACTTGATTGATCAACGTAGGCAAATTATTATACAAACTTTGGAACTGTCTCTGTAGCTCTGGTCCGACAATTAACGAAAAGGCCGTGAATGCTCCAATAATCATTAAAAAGAGAATCAAGATCGACAGCCCTCGGTTCAGTTTTTTCGACAATAGCCCTACGATCGGACGGAATAAATAGTATAGAATTCCGGCAATAATGACTGGCGCAAATAGTGTTTGAACGAATACGACAATTGGACGGAAAATCCAATCAACAAGCGAGCCTAAATAAATAATGAGTAAAACAAGTACGATTCCATAACCGAATCGAAACCACTTCCCCTGGGGCATATGTACTCGATTCCTTTCAGCGTTTTTTTCAATTTCCATGCCATTACATTATACCATGCTTTCCAGTTTCTTCGAAAGAGAAACGGAAAAGCGCAGCAATTGACCCAAAGCACCGGAGTGAAAGAACAAACCGATAAGTTTGTGAACCGATGATGATTGGCAAGCTTTTAAAGGAGAAAAGATTCTCAGTTGTTGTACAAAAAAACGGTCCGACTATGTCAGACCGCTTGAACTTATGATTTTAGTAGACGCCGGCACGTTTGCCGTTTAATGAGCTTATGAGGAATAATAATTTGTGCTGGCGGTCGCTCTGGATCTTTCATTTTCTCGATCAAGCATTCGGTCGCTTGAAAGCCTAAGTCAAAAATATGAATATCCACTGTCGTAAGAGGCGGAGAAGACAGTTCAGAAATCATTGCATTGTTAAAGCTAATGATCGACATTTCCTCCGGTACTGAAACATCCATTTCGTCTAACATGCGCAAGACACCTAATGCCATTAAATCGTCAGCCACGATTAAGGCCGTCGGTGGCTCTTCAAGGGACATTAGCTCAATGACCGCTTCTTGTCCCCCTTCTTCAACCTCATCATAGTAGACAACATACTCCTCGCGAAACGGGATTCCTGCGTTGGCAAGTGCACGCTGATACCCTTCCTTGTGGTCAATCGTCACCGTGTATTCAAGATTCCCACCAATGAATCCAATTTTTCGATGGCCGAGTAATAGGATGTACTCTGTTACCATTTTGGCTGCTTTCACATTGTCATTATTCACGAACGAAACGAGTTCCTTAAGCTGATCGTCGTACGGTCGACCGACTAGGACAAAAGGAAAATCTTCTTCAATTAAATATGGCATCACTTTGTCATCTTGTTTCGCATACAACAAAAGAATTCCATCCACCCTGCGACTCTGCACCATCTCTTTTACCTCTGCAAGCAGTTCCTCTTCCGTCTGCCCTGTGGATAAGTACAAGCCATACTTTTCAACATACGCCTTCGTCGTGATCCCGCGAATGACTTCAGGAAAAAATGGGTTCTGAAACGCAATTCTCGCAGAGCTCGGAATGATGATCCCTAACGTTTTTGTACTTTGGTTCACGAGACTCCGAGCATTGTAATTCGGATAATATCCGAGTTGCTCCATCGCTTCACGGACGCGCTCCTTTGTTCGTTGGCTAATTCTCGGATTGTTGGCAATGACTCGTGATACCGTTGACGGTGCAACCTTTGCCAGTTTTGCCACATCTTTAATTGTTACCGCCATCGGTATCCCCTCCGATCGTAAAAATTTGTATGAACAATCGTTTTTTATTGTAAACGATTTTTTCACAAAAGACGATAGACTTTCTTTTTTATTTAAAGAAAGGGGTTCCTAATTTAACCTTTCGTAGCACCAGTCGTTAACCCGCTAATCAAATAGCGCTGCAAGAACAAGAAAACAGTTGCAATCGGAATGGCAATTAAAATTGCTCCTGCCGCAAACCTAGTAAAGTTGTTGGCAAACTGATCGTTCACAAAGTTGAATAACCCTAAAGCGAGCGTATAATTCTCGGGGCTTCGTAAAATAATTCGTGGCAAAATAAAATCCATGAAAGGCGACATAAAATTAAACAGTGCCACGACGGCTAAAATGGGCTTTGCCAGTGGTAGCATAATCGTAAAGAAAATACGGAAATGGCCAGCACCATCCAATTTCGCTGATTCGTCTAATTCGCGAGGAATCGTATCAAAGTAGCCTTTTACGAGAAACGCATTCATCGGAATGGAGGTTCCTACATAAATAAGGATAAGCCCAAGAAGCGTATCAAGCAAATTCACCGTGTTTAACAAAATATACAAGGCGACCATCGCCATTAAAACAGGGAACATTTGCAGCAATAAAAAGCCGTACAGGCCATATGTTCTTCCGACAAAACGATAACGTGAAAACGCATAGGCTGTTAAAGCGACAAGGAACGTTGAACAAACAGAGGTTACACTCGCGACGATGAGCGTATTTTTATACCATTGCAAATAGTTGCTTCGCGGATCGAAGAACAACCATTCATAATGGCGAAACGAAATCGTCTCTGGGATCATCCGTGACGAGAATAAACTTGTCCCGGGATTCAACGACAACCCGACCGTCCAAAGAAGGGGATAAAGAATGACGATACCCATGACGAGTAAAAACAAATAAATCGCTGTCACTTCGAGTCGTGATTTTACTTTTTTATTCATTAGATACTCCCCTCCTCTTTAAAGGAACGACTGCGACGGAACTGGAACAAAGCGAAACCGGCAACAATTAAACCGATAATAATCGAAATGGCTGCCGCCATACTGTACTGTGAGTTTTCAAATGTGAGACTGTACACCCACGAAATTAGAATATCGGTTCCGCCTGCATTTTGCCCGCGAATCGGCGGTCCCCCTTGGTTAAAAAGATAAATGATCGTAAAGTTGTTAAAGTTTCCTGCATACTGCATGATGAGTAGCGGCGCGGTCGCAAACAAAATATGTGGCATCGTAATGTGACGAAATTTTTGCAGTCGATTGGCTCCATCCATATCTGCCGCTTCGTACCAGTCGCTTGAAATGCTTTGAAGAACCCCCGTAAATAAGGCAAAAACAAATGGAAAGCCTAGCCAAGTTTGAATCATGATTAACGCGAACCGGGACCAGAATGGATCAGTTAACCATGGAGCCCCTTGGCCAAACAAAGGAATGAGAATATCTCGGTTAATAGCACCGAAATTGTCATTAAACATCGCAGAGAAAATCAAAATCGTCACAAAAGCTGGTACGGCCCACGGTAAAATTAGAATCGTGCGAATGAATTTTTTAAACTTAATCCGCGGATCATTGACCATCATCGCTAAAAATAACCCGAGCGCAATTTGACATGACGTGGCGACAAACGTCCAAATTAACGTCCAGGAAAAGACGCTAAAAAACGTTTCGCGCCAAATCGGTACTGTTACGAGCTGAACAAAGTTGTCAAATCCAACCCAATCAAGTAAATTGCGGGGCGGGGCATTATACAAATTGTAGTTCGTAAAGGCAAGTCCGAGCATAAACAACAGAGGAAAGACAACAGTAAAGATTAAAAAGATGAGTCCCGGCCCGATAAGCATATAAGGGAATCCTTTATCCCATGCTTGCTGAAAGCTTTCTCGAAGCGGAGGAATTCTCCAGCCTTGTTGAATTCTCTTTGCATCCTTATATGCATCACGTAAATTTAGAAGATAAAAGCCAACGGCAAAAACGGTAAGAATGAGCGCCATGATTCCTTGGGCGAGTAACATCCGTGAGTCATCGACTCTCTCTAACGTCCCTAGCGTCATAATCCCCCAATAGCCAATATTTAAAAAGTCATGAAAGACGATGATAAAGGCAGCAAAGAGAATGAAAAAGACCGACCCTTTTAAATAACGCTTATTGTACAATTGTCCCAATCCAGGAATGATCGACAGTAAAAGCGCGAGTTTTGGGTTCGTTGTCGCTGCTTTCTCCCTTACCTCTTTTTCCATTTTTGTTCCTCCTCTACATGCGATGACCTCGTTCACCGCCTACACTCTATCAGAAGGATGGAGAGCGGTTAACTCTCCATCCAATCACTTGAATTAACTTTCTTGAAGGGTGATCTTATCAGCAATTTGTTGAACCGCTTCTTCTAAAACTTCTGCCGGATCCTCCCCTTGTGAAATGAACTCAAATGCATCCTCCATTGGTTCCCATACAGATGACATGGCTGGGATGTTCGGCATCGGCACTGCGTATTCAGATTGCTCTAAAATCGGTTGACGCAGTTCATCATCAATCTCCACATCTGTACGAGCTGGCAACTCACCTGCTACTTCAAAGTACGTAAGTGAGTTTTCAGGGTTTGTAATAAATAACGCTAAGTCTGTTGCCCAATATTGATTCGCGCTGTATTCGTTCACTAACCAACCTTTTACGCCTGAAAATGAAGCAGGATTTTTGCCGTTGATTTTAGGAAGAGGAGCAACGGCTAGATTGTCGCCAAGAGCCTCTGAAAATTCCGGAATGCTCCATGGACCCGTGATGACGGCTCCCACTTGTCCATCGCGGAAATAGCCGCTCATAATATCACCGTTAATCCCTACTGGTAAGTAACCTTCTTCAAACCATGATTGAATTAAACTTGCTCCTTCAATCGCACCTTCGTTGGCAAGGCCGATGCTTGCCGAATCATACACGCCTTCCGCATCTTGCTCAAACACGTAGCCTCCATGCGCTTCAAGGAATGGGTAAAGGTAATAGAAATTAGTCGCTTCCATTAAAAATCCGTACTCGTCCGCGCTAGCATTCGTAAGCTCTGCTGCGATTTGTTCCATTTCCTCAAATGTTTCAGGTGCTTCTGGAACAAGCTCAGTGTTATAGAATAACGTGTAGGTTTCAATAACAGCCGGTATCCCTAGCTGGGCTCCTTCGTAGTTTAAAGCATCAATTGCACCTTCTGGATATCCTTCAAGTTGTTCTGGCGTTAACTCTAGCTCGGCCGCCAACCCTTGTAAGTAAATATCCCCCATCCGATCGTTCGGCTGGAAGAATAGATCAGGCCCACCACCAGCTGCTGCATCTAAAGAAAGGGCATCCAATTGATCAAGCATGGAAAATGGGGTAATCTCAACCGCAATGCCTGTCTCTTCTTCATATTTCTCAACAATTTGTTCATATGCACTTAATTGTGCATCTTCATCATTGACCCACATTGTTAATGTATCTGGCTTCTCTGGTGCTGTCCCTTCTCCCCCATCTTCACCAGCTGACGCTCCGCTCTCACTTGCTGAACCATTTCCTTCATCACGATCAGGACCACACGCAGCAAGCAATGCCGATAACGCAAGAACTAAAACAGTAAGCCACAAAAATGATTTTGTTCTCTTCATTTCGTTTTTCCCCCTTAAACGTAATTTTCTCTGCAAGGCCGAAAACTCACCTTGCAGCAGCGCAATTTTAGGAAATCGTTTGCACAACCTACGAGAAAAAATGAAACCGGTTGCAATAACCACTTCCAACGCCATTATATTACGTTATCATGAGGAATACAACTATTTTTTCTGTCACATAGAAATCTATTAACCTATCATTCGACAAACGTTTGCACATTTCTCTTGACATTCCTATCCTCATCTCCTAGGCTGAAAAGTATAAAGACTGTAAACGTTTAAGCAAGCTTGTAATCTCATATGGAAGGGAGTTAGTTACGATTGAAAGCTACAATCTATCATCGACCAAAAAGTGAAGACGCTTATGCTTATGATAAAAGCACGATGCACATTCGTCTTCGCACAGGTAAGAATTACGTGCAAAAAGTGAACCTGATTTATGGCGATCCTTATGACTGGGTAAAAAAACAATGGGTAACCTCTAAAAAAGAGATGACTCCAACAGGATCTGATGCACAGCATGATTTCTGGTTCGTAGAGGTAACTCCTCCTTATCGACGGTTGCGTTATGGCTTCGAAATCATAACAAAAACTGAAACGATCTACTATGGAGAAAGTGGGTTTCTCGATACACCATCAAAAGATACGAGCGACTATTTCTGCTTTCCATTTATGAATCCAGCTGATTTGTTTTCACCACCTGAGTGGGTAAAAGCCACTGTATGGTATCAAATTTTTCCCGAACGCTTTGCAAATGGGGATCCGAGCCGTAATCCTGAAGGTACCTTACCGTGGGGAAGCGCTGCCCCAACTCCAACCAATCATTTCGGTGGAGACCTTCAAGGAATCATCGATCATCTCGATTACTTGCAAGAGTTAGGGATTAATGGAATCTATTTAACACCGATCTTTGAAGCGTTTTCTAATCATAAATACGACACGATTGATTATATAAAAGTGGACCCTCACTTTGGTGATAAAGCAACGTTTAAACGTCTTGTAGATGAGTGCCACAAACGGGGAATTCGCATCATGCTTGATGCCGTTTTCAATCATGCCGGCTTCTACTTTCCACCGTTTCAAGATGTGCTCAAAAACCAGCAGCACTCAAAATATCGTGATTGGTTTCATTTGCGTGACTTTCCTGTTCGTGCGGAAGAGCCGCCAAACTACGATACGTTTGCCTTCACGCCATTTATGCCAAAGTTCAATACAGAAAACGAGAAAGTGAGAGAATACTTGCTGAATGTGGCAACGTATTGGATCAAAGAGTTTGACATTGACGGCTGGCGGTTAGACGTAGCTAATGAAGTCGACCATGCCTTTTGGCGAGAATTTCGTAAAAGAGTTAAAGCACTAAAGCCTGACTTATACATCCTTGGTGAAGTATGGCACAACTCCCTTCCTTGGCTTGCCGGCGATCAATTTGATGCGGTCATGAATTATCCACTGACTAATGCGATCATCGATTTTGCCGGGAAACAAAAGATAGGTAAACAGCAATTCGAGCATGTCATAACCCAATTGACGCACATGTACCCAATTCACGTCCAACAAGTAGCCTTTAATTTGCTCGGTAGTCATGATACCCCGCGAATATTGACGCAAACGAACCACGATGTGGCCCGTGTTAAACTTCAGTTTCTCTTGCTCTTTTCGCAGCGCGGAACACCGTGTATTTATTACGGTGATGAGATTGGCATGACCGGTGGGCAAGATCCTGGATGTCGTAAATGCATGATTTGGGAGGAAGAAGAACAAAATCAAGAGTTACTCTCCTTTGTCAAAAGGCTCATACAACTTCGCAAGCAAGAGAAAGCTTTCGGAACCGAAGGGGATTTGACGTTTGTGGAGAATGATTCTTCTCTTCTCATCTATCAAAAAACATACGAAAATCAACAGCTCTTGTTTGTCATCAATTCCACAGATCAACCAGACAGCGTACAGTTACCTGTCAGCTGGACAAATCGTGACGCAAATGACTTGCTAACAGGTGAAACTCTCTCGCTCACAACAGAAATTGGCATCCCGGCTAAATCCGCGATGGTGCTTAAATAGGTCTTTAGAATAGAACAACACACCACTTGAAAGTTCAAAAAAGTGGTGTGTTGTTTGCAATGAAAGACTAATCTTCGTTCTGCTTGATTTCTTCCAATAGCGATTCATACTTTTCTATGTCTTCTTGTGATTCATTCCAATCGTCTGCGTAAATGTAGGCGATTTGGCCAAGTTCTACTCCGACAATTGCCTGAACATCTGTTTCTTTATTCACTAGAAGACAATAAGCGACGAGCGATAACCCTCTATGTGGATAAAAAACTTCTGCGATTTCTGCACCGATCAATTGTTCAAAAAGAGGATGGTCTAAATTTTCTCGTATGATTGATTGGTAACTTGGTTCAACGATTTGCGATAGAACCGCTTCTAACTCATTCTCAGCCAAACGTTGCAGAAATAATTCGACAGGTTGTATCGTTTTTTCTACCATGCTAACTGCTCTTTCTTGTGCAAAATCTTCTTGTGTTTCCCTAATGGACTCTTGAATTTCAGGCGTGACAGCTTCTGGAACCGTTTTATCCTCAAATATCATATCCCCGTATTTATAGAAAAAACTAAGAATCAATCCTGTGATCATGATAATCGTAGGCCATTTATATGCGTTATATTTCCCTGATCGATTCGTTTTCTTCTTTTTTTCGCTCCCTTGGTGGTTGCCCTCATTCATGTCCATTCCTCCATAACATTTTCATGCTGTCAAAGGGGGCGGTTGCTGCCCTCGTTCCTTCAAACGGTATAAATACTAAACTGCTCATGGTTAAGCTTTTAATGACGGTTCCTCCTCAGGTTGTTGCTCGAGGTCTTCCTTGCTAGCCTTTAACTGCTGTAAGCTGTTTGTGACGGCCTTTAATAACAGAAACGACAAAATCATTAGAGTCAGAAAAACGAGATCTGATACGAGCCATAACTCGTTAGAAATATCTAAGGGATGTGTTCTACTGATATAGTTATCAATGAAAGAATTGAAGAAATAAAGACCCATTGCAAATGGCCACATAGCAGAAAAACGTTTCCCGTCATCGGCAGTTACTGGCTCGTGTTTTAACTTATTACTTATTTTCATAGGAATGTTAAAAAGCCAATAAAAATTAAAAATAGGGATAAAGTAAAATCCGACTGCCTTCCCTGGGGTAATCGGGTAATCCAGAAAAAGATTGTTGAAATCCACATGAACTTTATAAACCCAAATCAAATAAAGGACAAGGAGAATATAATAAAGAAAGGTGAGCAAAAGGATCACCGCTTGATCAAACCGAAATAAGTACTCGTAAACTTCTGGGGCAGCGTCAAAGAGAGCGGTATTAATTAATGCAACACTGGCTAAAACGATTGATATCTTAAGTATAATTGATAGTATGTTGCTAACAGATTCAGAGCGTAGTTTGTTCATTGTGTAAACACCTTTCCCATTTCGTCGTTTTCTAAATAATCAATAGCTTCGTCTAATGTTTCGACGGGAACAACAAGTAGATCTAGATTCTCCTCTTCGAGCACTTGGTGGGCCTCCCGCTCATTACTGTACTCACCATAGATGTCTTCATCTTTAGGAATAAAAAAAACATCGACACCGCTATCGGCAGCGGTGAGCAGCTTTTGTCGAATAGCGCCAACGAACCCGACGGTTCCATCGTACTCCATGGTCCCTGTTCCAGCGATGATAATGGAGTTCCCCCAAGAATAGTCCAACATATTCATTTCTTCCATCAAGCCAATGGCAATCATTAATCCGAATGAGTTTCCGTCATATTCCTCCGTTTGAGACAGAATGTCCTCGACCTTTTTCTGAATAGCTTGTTCTTCCACAATTTCCGTTGTTGTGACATGAACGGCATTGACAATCGTTTGCTCTTTATAGGTTTCCTCCTCTAGCTCTTCCTCGTAATCTTCAGAATAAAGCTCAAACTCCTCATCCGCCAATGGGATAAACTCTGCATCATTAAAGATCATTTTAACGAAAAACTTTTCCAAATAATTTTCTATGATTCCTGTATGAACGTAAGTAAAATAAACACTTCCTTCAATCCCCAATTCACTGACAGGAGTAATGTTTCCTTTTGCGTCATATTCCTCCTGTACCGGTACATAAACGAGTAGAAGTACAATGAATAGCGGAATCGCTACTAGCACAATGCTAATTTTCAGTTCTTTTGATGCTTTGATTGTGTGCACCTCCTAGAAGCCGTTCACAAGCTTTGAATAGACCGTTCAACATCATTTGTTAAACGGTAAATGTTACATTTTCTTTTCCCCTCTTGCACCCTATTTATCATATTCCTTTCCCCTCCTACAAAAGAGTGGTATGAATTACCATCTATCAATCATAAACGAAGATAAACAGGGGATAAATAGGTGAATTTCATTATTTTTCAATTCACAACCAGCTTAAATTATTCCAAAAGGACGAGGTAACAAATACCTATGATGTTAGATTTGTACTTTCTCCAAATTCAAGACTATCAATGGACTTAGTATCTGTTTAAAGGATTTTCCTCTCCATTTGACACCTTTTTTTGATAAGACATTATCGGTGCAATGTTAATAAAATGTAAAAACCGTTAAGTCTTCCCTATGAATCTAGGATTGTTTTCGCCTCTTAAGTAGACTACTACTAAGGAGGGACAAATTCATGGGTAAATATAATAAAGCAGAGAAAAGTTGGATGATGTATGATTGGGCGGATTCCGCCTATTTTCTTATTATTGTAACGGCCATTTTCCCTATTTATTATAAAGAGGTAGCAACTAATGGCGGCGTTGCCCCTGCTGATTCGACAGCTTATCTTGGCTATACAATTTCCATCGCGACCTTTTTATTGGCATTGCTTGGACCCATTTTAGGGACCGTTGCGGACTATAGAGGGATGAAAGGGAAATTTTTCGGCTCCTTTTTTTTCATAGGGGTACTATCGACAATCGGCTTGTTTTTTGTCCCTGACAACCATTGGTTGCTACTCTTACTGGTTTACACCCTCACATCTTTAGGAGCCCGGGGAGCAAATGTATTTTACGATGCATATATAGTCGACGTGACAACGAAACAACGAATGGATGAACTATCGGCAAGGGGGTACGCTTTAGGTTATGTTGGTAGCTCCATTCCTTTTATTATTTGCATAGCGCTCATCATTTTAGCCCAAACAGGCACTATCCGATTGACTGTGTCTGAAGCCAGTCGAAGTGCCTTTCTAATTACCGCGGGATGGTGGCTCGTTTTTACGATTCCAATGCTTAAAAACGTGAAGCAACAATATGGGGTTGAACGAGAACCAAAAATGGTTGTCAGTAGCTTTAAACGTCTCGGACAAACCTTTAAAGAAATCAGACAATATCGGACAGTGTTTTTGTTTTTAATCGCCTATTTCTTTTACATTGATGGCGTCGGAACCATTATTTCCATGTCAACCGCCTATGGTACCGACTTAGGCTTAAGCGCAACCGACCTCATTCTTGCATTATTGGCAGTACAAATTGTAGCAGCTCCCTTTTCAATACTATACGGAACGTTAGCCAACCGATTCGGTGTAAAAAAGATGCTTTATACAGGGATTGTCATTTATATGATCGTTTGTGTATACGCCATGTTCTTGAGAACTAGTGTAGACTTTTGGATAATGGCCATGCTCGTTGCCACTTCACAAGGAGGAATTCAAGCGCTAAGTCGCTCCTATTTTGCCCAGATGGTTCCAAAAGAAAAGTCAAACGAATTCTTTGGCTTCTATACGATCTTTGGTCGATTTGCCGCTGTTTCAGGGCCATTTCTTGTCGGTGTCATCACCCAAATAACAGGAAGCTCTGCTTTCGGTGTATCTAGCTTAATCGTATTATTCGCCATTGGTTTGATTGTGTTAACGTTTGTCCCTGATGCAGGGAAGGAAGATGCTGTCGAACCTAGAGTAAAACTCATGCAGTAGCATAGGTGCGTGGAGACTTAAAATCTTTTAAGAAGGGTAGACATGTTAAGCCGGATATAGGATGGGAGCAGCTATACCCTGCATCCGGCTTCCGCCCAATGATCCGTTCTCTTTTGGCACTGCGTATCTTCCGTCTACTTGAGCTGTCTTCCAGTTATGATGATCAATGATCACATGAATGTTGTAAATGATAGTGCGTGGTCTTAGAGAAAAGAGAATACGCTCATGATCGCCTAATAAGAGATAACAAGGAACACATATATACCCCATCGCCCCCTTTCCAGATTGTAGGAATTCCTATAATTTGTTATAATTTTTCAAAAAGAAAGGGGGAACCGTACATGTTCGTTGAGGTATTCATCGTCGGGCTGTTAGCAGGAATGTCTCCTGGCCCAGACTTCTTTATCGTCATGAAAAACAGCCTAGGGTTTGGAGCGAGAGTTGGTATCCTAACTTCTTTAGGGATTGCTTCTGCCCTAATCGTTCATATTACATATACAGTACTGGGATTTGCTTTTTTAATTGAAACATATCCTGCCCTTTTTTTTACGATTCAACTATTAGGAGCTGCTTATTTAATTTGGTTAGGTTTTCATGCCATACGCTCATCTCCCCCTAAAAAGGAAGAAGCTGTAATCGAAGAAACACAACCAATCCAATCAACAAAAGATAGTAAATCATCCATACAAGGTTTCAAAGAAGGGTTTATTACTAACCTTTTAAATCCTAAAGCTGCTCTCTTTTTTTTAAGTATCTTTTCACAATTTATAACACCGCAAACGGCTGATTGGGTGAGGTGGATGTATGGATTAGAAGTGGTGGTGGCAGTGGGATTATGGTTTTCCTTTTTGGCCATTTTCATCTCCTATAAGCATTTCAGACGTTTTTATCAAACACACTCTTACTGGTTTGATAGATTTCTAGGGGCAGCTTTGCTATTTTTCGCCATTCGAATTATCATCGGAGCTTTTTAAGAAAAATAAGACAATATCGCAAAACTGTATTCCTTAAGGCTGCTTTACTTTACGGTAACAGTGACTAGATCAACAACTGCAAGGGAGTGCACATTAAGCTCGTGCTTGTGACCTCTCCCATAACCTTAGAAAGCTTGAACAAACTGACTAGGGCAAAAAACAAAATCGGGTGATCCGCTTTAATGGCTCACCCGATTTTATTTACGGTACATTCGGCTAGATTTATCTTTCTTCAAAACTTAAGACCAAAAAACTAAACGCTGATCTGGCATTAATCCGATAAAGGAGCTTACAGTGATTCGATCTGTGTCTCCTTCTGTCATTTGTACTTCATGATAATGCTGGGGGTTGAAGAACACTAGCTCACCTTGCTGTGGAATGATACGAACAAAATCGGAATCAGCGACCACTTCCTCATTATATGCGTAACTATCCTGTAATTTATAGAAAGTTTCATCTGATTTTCTCCACAAGCGACGATAAACGATTGTAGAGCCTCCGCTGTTACTAGGTTGTAAGTAAATGTTCCAAGCTAACTGAGCGTTGATTTCACCAATTGACCATTCTGGAAATAGACCATCCAATCCTCCTGCCCAGTCAACATGAAGGAGTGCTCTATTCATTACACGAATTAACCCTGCAAAATATTGTTCATTGGTGCCTTTTTCAACGGCAAAGGTGACAGGGTGCTCCCACCCCTCTTGAACAGCTTCTACTACTTCTTTAACTGGGTCATTGGAAGCTTGAAAGATTGATTCTCTCACATGATTTGCCTGTTTCGCCTTTGCAAAATACTCTTTCTTCTTCTCAGCACTAAACCGATGTTCAAATTGGGTAATACCGACTTTCCCTATTTTAGGGTAAACTCCTTCGTAATAATCTACACCATTATTTTTAATTGCTTCGAGACATTTGTTACAAGCTTCTTCAGAAAGAAAATTCTGAATTCTAACTGCACCAACCTCCCCTTTAAGAAGCGAAATAATCAAATCTGGAGTCAAACGATCAGCATTCACAACCTTCCAAAGATCTACTGCTACTTCAGGCACAATGACCCCTCCTATATTTATGATTCAATCAAATGATAGCAGGGGTCCATTAGCACTTCAACCATTTTTTATATTTTTTTCTATTAATTGAAATTCTAGTCTTCGCTTTCCTTTCCCTTTCGATTTATTACCGGAGATTTTAAAGGGACCAATTTCATTAATATTGTTTACATGAGTCCCCGAACAAGGTTGTTCATCCATATTTTCAATCGCGACTAAGCGAATATTCTTTACTGAAGCGGGAATCAAATTAATCACCGTTCTAATTTTCTCACTTATACTCTCCGAATCCCGCTCCACATTTCTTATGTTCATTTTTCTGCCTTCATTAATTAAACGATTCAATTCTTCTTCTACACGATGAAAATCAACATCAAGCTCTCCCCCGCGAAAATCAATGTCTAATCGAGCCCTATTTTCAAAAATTTGATTTCCAATCGCTAGCGCACCATATTCATGATAGAGGTGGCCAGCAACTAAATGAAGAAGAGTGTGATATTTCATAAAGTTGTACCTGCGGGACCAATTAATTTTCATTCTTACTTCATCTTCCTCTAGATCGCCCGCATCCTCTAGATAATGAATAATCTCTTCTCCTTCTTTCCTTACGTTTATGACCTTGTATGCTTTTCCATTCTGATAAAGCCATCCTTCATCATTCGGCTGACCTCCACCATTAGGATGAAAGATGGTCTCTTCCAATATGACTTTGTCTTTATACAGTAATTTAACATTAGAGGTATAATCTTGTCGGTAGCTATCTTCTAAATACAACTCTTTACTCATAAATACCACCTTTTATACTAATAAGTGTTAAACGAACCATGTTATTATAATATTAGCAAACTTTATTGCAAATAGGGAGGGTTATATTTTCAATGAAATATTGTATTCACAATACAAGACTTATCATAGGTATAGCTGATCGCGTAATCGAAAATGGCTCCATTTTATTTGATCAAGATAAAATCCTTAAAGTGTCGGCCCATTCTATTACAGACGCTGATGTGTTCATTGATGGGACAACTTTTTCTGTTCTACCAGGTGACAACCTATGGGTACAGAAGTGGACGGAAAGGATGAAGTCATTAAGGCCACTCGCCAACGAATAAAAGAAGGAGCTGACCTTATTAAAATAATGGCTACTGGGGGCGTATTAACTAAAGGAAATCATCCAGGAGCTGTTCACTTTAATGTCGATGAACTTAAATGCATCTGTCAAGAAGCGGCAAAAGCTTCTTTAACCACGGCCGCGCACGCCATAGGCTTAAATGGGGTTAAAAACGCAATCAAAGCTGGAGTCAATACAATCGAACATGGATATTACTTAGATAAGGAAACGGTTGATACGATGAGAGATTTAGGGATCTATCTCACACCTACTCTCTTGGCTCCGACATTACTTCAAAAAAACAGTGAACACATTCCACAACATATGATAGATAAAATAGAAGAGATTGAAAAGGAACATAGAAAAAGTTTCCGACTAGCTTTAGAAAGAGGCGTTAAAATCATCGCGGGTACAGACGCTGGGACCCCTTTTAATAATCCCGGTCAACTTGTAGAAGAATTAAAAATTATGTTAGAAGAAGGTATGACAACTGCTCAGGCCATTGAATCGGCTACCTATTTAGGCGCTAAGTGTCTTAAAGTCGATTCCTTAATAGGATCTCTTGAGGAACAAAAATTGGCCGACCTAATTGTCGTTAAAGGAAATCCTTTAGAAGATATAAGAAACCTCAAGAATATTCAACACGTGTTTAAAGGAGGGGTTCGTCTTTACCCGGATCAAATCCATTGACAGAATGCCATTTATATTCACAAAGAATAAAAAGGCGAAAAATTTTTTTCGCAAGTCTAAATAACCCCTTACCTTTTCATAAGTTACCCTTTATAATTAACGTCGACATTAATTTTTTAAGGGGATTAGAAATGAAAGGTGAAACGAAAAAACAACTCACCCTCTTTGCCCTCACTTGGCCTATATTCATTGAAATTTTGCTGCACATGCTTATGGGAAACGCTGACACTCTTATGCTCAGTCAATATTCTGATGACGCTGTTGCTGCGGTCGGTGTTTCAAATCAAATTCTCGCGGTCATTATTGTCATGTTCGGGTTCGTCGCAACTGGCACAAGCATTTTAGTCGCGCAACACCTTGGTGCAAAGGAGCGAGAAAATGCCGGAAAAGTAGCGGTTGTTTCGATAGGCGCCAACTTGATATTTGGTATCGTTTTAGGTTTATTGCTCATCGCCTTTGGTCCACCTATTCTAAAAGCGATGCAATTAGATGATAGCCTGTTACAAGAGGCCACTCTTTATTTACAAATCGTCGGTGGCTTTTCCGTTGTTCAGTCACTCATTATGACCGCAGGTGCCATTCTTCGGAGCCATTCATTTACGAAAGATGTTATGTATGTAACGATCGGGATGAACATCCTTAATGTGATCGGAAACTATTTGTTTATTTTTGGTCCGTTTGGGATTCCCGTGCTCGGTGTTACAGGTGTTGCCTTATCCACTGTCGTAAGTCGTACGATTGGCCTTTTCGTGATCGCCATCTTGCTTTATAAACGAATTAGAGGAGAGCTTCCATTTGCTTACTTATTAAAAAGATTTCCTCGTGTCGAATTGAGAAATCTATTAAAAATTGGGATTCCATCTGCTGGGGAGCAATTGTCCTACAATGCATCTCAGTTAGTGATCACCTACTTTATCGCTATGATGGGCACAGAAGCACTCACAACGAAAGTGTACACCCAGAACTTGATGATGTTCGTGTTCCTTTTTGCTGTTGCCATCGGGCAAGGTACGCAAATTTTGATCGGTCATCAGGTCGGTGCGAAACAAATTCAGGCAGCGTATGTCCGCTGTTTTAGAAGTCTATGGATTGCCATGACTGTCTCCGTTTCAATGGCTGTGGTATTTTTTGCTTTCAGTACACCATTGCTCGGAATTTTCACCGACAATCCCGACATCTTATCCCTCGGCACGACCTTGCTTTTGCTTACGATCATCTTAGAACCTGGGAGAGCGTGTAACCTCGTGGTGATTAGCTCACTGCGAGCGGCAGGGGATGTTAAGTTCCCGGTCTATTTAGCGATCGTGTCCATGTGGGGAATTGCCATACCGATTGCCTATCTACTAGGGCTCCCCCTCGGTCTAGGCCTCATTGGGGTATGGATTGCCTTTATCGCAGATGAATGGTTCAGGGGATTGCTGATGATTTGGCGTTGGCGGAAAGGGAAGTGGCAAGAAATGTCCTTTGTCGGAAAAAAAGCGTCTGCATAAACCTGCTCATATAAGAGAAAATGTCCCAGTTCGTTGTAAAAAACAGGGGGAAGACATGAAAAATATGTCGGATTTTCTCCCACGAAACTTATCCCATTCTTTTAGTCACTCTTTGACATCAAACGAAATTTTAGATTAAAATGGTACTATGCCTGTATGAAAGGGCATACGAAATAATAAATAAAAAAGGGGGAAACTTTCATGAAGAAGAAACTTGGTTTTCTTTCAGCAGGCTTTCTTTCACTTGGTCTGATTCTAGGTGCATGTGGTGGCAATGCTGACACAGATGCGGAAGAACCAGCAGGTGACGATCCGGCCGATACAGGTGAAGAGCAGGAAGAAGCAGCTGGAGATCACTTAACAGATTTACAGCTTGGGACGGGGAGTACCGGTGGTACATATTATCCACTTGGTCAAGAAATCGCAAATGTATTAAATGCGAACGTGGATTACGATGGATTTAACGTTAGTGCCGTAGCATCTGGTGCATCGGTCGATAACCTTGGGCAAATTTTCCGCGGGGAAATGCAGCTTGGGATGACCGTTCATATCCCTGCCTTACAAGCGATTGCTGGTGAGGGGGACTTTGAAGGAGCAGTTGTTGATAACTTCGGCTTCTTAGGCTACATCTATCCTGAAGTAATGCAAGTAGTTACGACAGAAGACACAGGAATTACTTCTATTGAGGACCTTAAAGGGAAGCGCGTTGCTATTGGTCCAGCTGGAAGTGCTACGCAGTCAGCTGCTCGGTTAATTTTAGAAGCACACGGTATTGAAGATGGTGACTATGAAGCATTTGAAGAAGGCTTCGGTGATGCAGCTGCTCGTATTCAAGACGGACAGCTTGACGCCTCTTTCGGATTACTCGGGTTACCAGATAGCACGACTTCAGAGCTTTCCCTTCAACGCGAAGTTGTCATCCTACCAATCGAAGGTGATGCCCTCGCATACGTTGAAGAAAACAGCGATTACGGTGCCTATGAAATTGATGCAGGGGCATATGACTTCTTAGATGACTCTGTAAGTACGGTTACGGCTTATGCAATTCTTGTTGCTTCCTTAGATCAAGTTAGCGAAGATCTTGGCTACGAAATCGTTAAAGCATTGTATGAAAATGCTGGAAGCATCACTCATCCACAAGGTGAACACATGAAAATGGAAAACATCCTAAATGGATCTGAAGGATTACCGATCCATCCTGGTGCGCAAAAGTATTTCGAAGAGCAAGGTATAAGTGAATAATTGAATGAAAGGGACTGGGCATCTCGCTGTCCAGTCTTTTTTTATACTTCCTCTAGTACGATTTATAAGTTTTGTAGAGTCGCTCAAAAATTGTCGACGAAAAAGCTATGAGCCGTTACAATAGAAAGAGCCTTGGATTTCTACAAATGATTAGACCTTCCTCGCATCGGCTTTAATTACGGGGCCTTCCTGTTCACTCTAGTTGTCTCTTCCTTTTTCGTCGGGAATTTTAACTTTATTTTAAGGTGGTGAATAGTCGTATGAAAGAAAAGCAATCTGAAGCAGCTACAGTCGATAAAGCTGAAGAAATTTTGCGTAAATATGATAAAGAATCAAACTACCGTACGAACTTACAAAAATGGGTTTGGGTGGTTACGATACTCGGCATCTCCTTAACCCTTTTTCAACTATACACATCGTTTCGCGGGGCCTATGTGACCCTCATACAAGGGGCCATCCATTTAGCTGGTGGCTTGTCGTTAATTTTTATTTTGTATCCAGCGAAACGCTCCCTATTAAAGAAGAAGGGAGTTCCTTGGTATGACGGAGTACTTGCCCTCCTAGCCTTAGCCGCGAACTTTTACATTGTTTTTGAATACCAACGATTGACAAGCAATCAAGTGACGATTTTAGGTTACACCGATTTGGATATTATCGTTGCCACATTAGGGGTTTTACTCGTCCTTGAAGCGACTCGTCGCGCGGTTGGCTTACCGATTGTGATCATTGCCACGGTCGCCTTATTGTACGGGCTATTTGGGCAGCATTTTCCTGTCGCCCAGTTCCGACATGCCGGCTTCGATTTCGACCGGTTAATGACGCTCATGTTTTTTAATACCGAAGCGATATTTGGTACGCCGATCCGAATTTCATCCACTTTCATCTTCCTGTTTTTATTTTTCGGTGTCATGCTAACGAAGACGGGAATTGGCCAGTTTTTCAACGACCTCGCCTTCGGTGCAACAGGCCGAATGACAGGGGGAACAGCTAAGGCTGCTGTTACCGCTAGTGGACTCCAAGGGATGGTTACGGGTAGCTCAGTTGCCAACACGGTTAGTTCTGGATCGTTCACCATTCCGATGATGAAGCGGGCTGGTTTCAAACCGGAATTTTCTGCAGCAGCTGAGGCCTCTGCGTCAACTGGTGGACAAATCATGCCACCGATTATGGGGGCAGCTGCCTTTATTATGGCGAGTAATACGGCGATACCGTATCAAGAAATTATTTTAATTGCTATTATTCCAGCTCTTTTATATTTTACCGGTGTGTTTATGGGTACCCATTTTGAAGCAAAAAAACAAGGCATTCGTGGTTTGCCAAAGGAACAACTTCCATCGCTAAAAGGGATTCTCAGACGACTTGATTTACTCGCACCGCTCGTAGCAATCATTGTCATGCTATACCTTGGCTACTCGCCTACACGTGCGGCTCTTTTTGGAATCGGTGCTGCTTTCTTCGTAAGCTTGTTCCGTAAAGACACACGCATGGGGATTCGCGATATTTTTGACACCCTTGAACAAGGGGCCCGTATCGCACTCCCGGTGATTGCGGCTTGTGCCACGGCTGGGATCATTGCTGGGATCGTCACAACGACAGGTTTGGGCGGGAAAATTGCCGGTGGTATTATCGATCTAGCCGGAGGAGTCTTCTTCCTCGTCTTGTTCTTTACAATGATTGCTTGCATCTTGCTCGGAATGGGCTTACCGACAACAGCTAACTATGTGGTTACTGCGTCGATGGCAGCGCCTGCTCTTATGGCCTTCGATAGTGTACCACTGATTGCTGCTCATTTCTTTGTGTTCTATTTCGGGATCGTTGCAGACATTACACCACCTGTTTGTCTTGCCGCCTATGCAGGTGCTGGGATTGCCAGGGCCAATCCGATGAAAGCAGGGATTACCGCCTTTAAACTGGCGATAGCCGCCTTCATCATTCCGTACGCCTTTATGTACAATCCGGTCTTGCTTTTAGTAGATGCGAATTTTGTAGACATTGTCATTGCCGTCTCGACTGCCCTCATCGGTATGGCAGCCGTTAGCGCATCGATGATGAACTACTTTGTTTCCCATACAAATATCATTGAACGCATTCTTTTATTCTTTGCAGGGGTCGCGTTGATTTTACCAGGTATTCTTTCCGCTTCAGGACTTGTCGTCGTCCTTGCGATCGCTGGTATTCAATTTTTCCGCAAACGAAGTAAAGACCAAGCACGAGCCACAGCCTAACGAAAAAACGCTAATCCCTCAAAAGGGGGATAGCGTTTTTTTTAACTAAAAAATACGAGACTCAGAGCCGCAATGGCTACAACGATGCCTGCCAATCTACGAATGTTTTTCTGAGACAAGTAGGTGAAGCAATAAACACCGAGGCGTGTTCCAATGAAGACGCTTAAAAGACCGACAAGCAAGTAGATGAGGTACGATTGAGTAAAATCCCCATGTACACCGTGAATGACGACCGTTGTGAAATTGGTAATAAAAAAACTGACTTGCAAATTGGCACTGTAGGCATACTTGTCGTCTCGGAATAAAAGCATAAAATAAAAAACAAAAAACGGTCCGCCCACTGCAAAAACGCCTCCAACAAGCCCACCGAAAAAGCCAAGGGTCGCTGGTAACCACGTTTGATTCACACTTCGTCCCTCCGGCTGCGGCTTATCCCAAAACAAGTAGCCAACCACGATAAGTAAAAATACACCTAAAATGGACTTTAAAAGATCCATCTCCCCGTAAGCTGTCAATACAAACGAGGCGACATAACGACCAATAATCGCTGCACACATAATGACAATTAAATCTTTCCAGCGAATATGGCGGAATAATTGAATAACAATAAACAATGCCGTTAAAACACCTAGCGCTACGACAAGAAGGGTGCTCTCTTTAATCGTAAAGAAAAACGGCAGGAAGCTCATGGCAATGATGCCAAAGCCAAAACCGCTCACGCCTTGGACAAAACTTCCAACTAACAAAATCAAAAATATAAAAATAAGCTCCATCCACATCTGTTTTGATCCTTCCTATATTCCAAGAGACCTACAATCGACGAATCTCTCGTGATTCATTTCCAGTTCCATGCCCTATCTAGCAATGGTAAAGGCTTTATACTATAAGTAAAGCACAGGTAAAAAACTCAGCGTTTGCTGAGCCTTTAAAAGGGCAAAGCCGTAATTTGCTTACCGTAATCCTTTGTCCTTTAATCCTTAATAGAAATTAAACTTTCTAAAAAAACGTAGACCCATGCAACACGCACGGGCCCTATTTTTCATTCATAAAAGACGTTAAAAGACGCCCACAGTTCTTCTAACTGCTGGAGTCGATTTTGAACTTTCTCGTGTTCCGATCGTGTGACCGCCGTAATGAATGCACTGACGATGCTATGGGGAGCTGCAAATGAATCAATAAATGAGTTGATCTCCGTAGCCGCTAAGAGCACACGGTCTCCATATGGAACGAGGGGGGACAACGCATGATCGGTAATGACGATCGTTTTGGCCCCTCGTTGTTTCACATACTTTAACACATCAACGGTTCGCTTCGTATAACGGGCAAATCCGAAGCCAATGACAAGATCGTCCTCGGTAATGTCCAGTAAGTGCTCAGACACTCCATCTGCCTGCTCAACCAGCTCTGTGTTTTGCAAGACAAGATCTAAATAAAACGTTAAAAATTGTCCTAAGCTCGCGGCACTTCGATAGGCAATCACATAGATACGCTTCGCTTCTATAATACTATTAACGGCCTGTTCAAACTCTTCAAGCTCAATTTGTTGTAACGTCGCTCGTAAATTGGCCATGTCATCGGTTAAAATTTCTTCAATTGCATGGGACGGCCGATCCTCTCGATCCGTTGTCCGTGCAAAAACTTCCGCCGATGTCATTTTCTTTTGCAAAGCCTCTTGCAAATGACGCTGTAGGTCAGGGTAGCCCTCATAGCCTAAAAACACCGCAAAGCGAATGACCGTCGCTTCCCCCACTGCTGCATATTTTGCTAATTTTGATGCTGTGAGAAAAGGAGCGGTATCGGGATGTTGAATCAAGTAGTTGGCAATTTTCTTTTGTGATTTGCTCATTTTTTCTTGCAGATCCATAATCCGTTTGTACACATCGCTGTTTAACACAGGCATCATTCCTTTAAGATCAACCTCCAAATAATCGGGATAACACTCGATCATACGCCGCAATCGTTCGCTCCACCTCACGCTCCGTATGGGCAGTGGATAAGCTATAACGGTTAAGAGGTTTCGTATAAATACCTTCATTTAATAAATGCAGGTCAATCAGTTTACGCGTTTGTAGATCGGACGCTTGGAGATCACGGTAATTAAAAATGTCTTCCTCTGTTAATACTACACTAAAGATTGAACCGATGCCAACCGCTTTCATTGGCACTCCTTTTCGGACAAACAACGCTTCCAACTCATCCTTCAGCATATCCGTTCGTGCAAAAACATCTTTAATATCCCGTTTAAGAACGTCCACGGTTTTTAACCCTGCTGCTAAAATCAGCGGATGTCCATTGTACGTACCGCTATGAAAGACAACATCTTTTGCCCTTGAAAAGGTGCTTTGTGATTGATCAAACACATCAGAACCCGTCGTTGGAGATGTGACCTCCATAATGTCCTTCCGTCCGCCGACAATTCCGAATGGGAATCCAGCGCCAATGACTTTTCCGAGTGTCGTCAGGTCTGGTGACACCCCATACCACTCTTGCGCACCCCCGAGTCTAATGCGAAAACCTGTTTTGACTTCATCAAAAATTAGCACGATCCCTAACTCTTCGGTCAATTCCCGTAAACCGGCAATAAACGTATCGGTCGCGGGTATAAATCCCCCTTGCAACGGCTCGATCATGACGGCCGCAATCGAATCTTGCTGTGCCCGTAGCAATCGTTCACATGCGGTTAAATTGTTGAATGGTAAAATGAGCGGCTCTTCTCCATCCGTCACATGCATCCCCTTTGATTCTTTAACCGGTATAGGCGCGTCTACTGGCCCCGCTTCCGAAAGTGTCGGACTGACACTATAAAGTACATCATTGTATCCGCCATGGTAATGACCTTCAAATTTAGCGATCCTCTTTTTGTTCGTATACGCCTGTGCAATCCGCATGGCTAAAAGCGTCGCTTCCGTTCCAGAATTTGTGTAACGGAGCCGTTCCATGCTCGGATAGAGCTGCTGAATTTCATGTCCAAACGTTACTTCCAACGGATGAGGTGCCCCAAACAAAAGAGTTCCGGAGTCTGCAAACATCTCATCGATCGCCTGCTTTACCTCTGGGTGACCGTGACCTAGCATCAACGCCCCATAGGCGAGTAAATAGTCTACATATTGGTGGTTATCCACATCTGTAATGAACGCCCCGCAACCTTTTTTCATAACAATGGGGTATGGAGCAAAATGTTTAATGTTTGCTGTAATTCCACCGGGCATTACCTTTTTCGCCTGTTCAATCCACGATTTCGATCGGGGGGTTTGCTCCGCATACGTGTGCTCAGGTCGGGTGTCTTCTACCATCGCCATCCATTCATCACTCACCTTAAGAAATATTTTTTTCTTTTGTTTATATCTATGAAATTTACACTTCATTATACTATGTGTCGGCCTAATTTTGAATAATTAATTTCATTTTTAAATATAAATGAAGGTTTTCCTTCTTCCAGAAAATGAACCTGCCCTCTCGTGGATCTCCTAACACGTAACCAAATGAAAGAAAAAGTGAAGGTTTTTTTTCATTTTCATTCAATTTCTTCAATTTTTCTTTCTTTTTTGACGTTTTTTACAAGAGATTGTTATACTGATGATGCAGGGACTTCCCTAGATTACGAGAACGGAAGGTGAAGAAAGATGGCTCAACCAAAGTACATTATGAATGTGGACAAGATTGAGCAAATTCCAAAAGAAGAACGGGAAAAACTTAAGCAAATTACGGACAAGTTCGTTTTTCGTGTAAACGATTATTATTTAAGCCTCATTGATTGGAACGATCCGAACGATCCTATACGAAAGCTAGTCATTCCAAATGAGGGAGAGCTTAGTGAGTATGGGCGCTGGGATGCTTCCGATGAAGACACTAATTACGTCGTGCCAGGCTGTCAGCACAAATATGAAACGACTGCCCTCCTCATCTGTTCGGAGGTTTGCGGGGCTTACTGTCGTTATTGCTTCCGAAAGCGCCTTTTCCGTAATGATGTAAAAGAAGCGATGTCCGACGTAGATCCTGGTCTTGATTACATTGCTCAAACGCCACAGATTAACAACGTGTTGCTGACTGGTGGCGATCCACTCATTTTAGCAACGAAAAAACTTCGCTACATTATCGAGCGTCTCCGTGCAATCGATCACGTAAAAATCATCCGCATTGGCTCAAAGCTACCTGTCTTTAACCCAATGCGTATTACAGAAGATGAACAACTACTAGAGTTAATCCGTGAATACTCCACCCCAGATCATCGTATATACATTATGGCTCATATTAATCACCCCGTAGAAATTACAAATGAAGCGAGACAAGCATTCCAAGCCTTACATGATGCAGGTGCAATTGTCGTGAACCAAACGCCTGTATTGAAAGGAATTAATGATGATCCTGATGTCTTGGCCGAGCTCCTCGACAAGTTGTCATGGGCCGGAGTTACTCCATATTATTTCTTCATTAATCGTCCGGTTGCAGGTAATAATGATTTCGTTCTCACATTGGAAGAAGTGTACAACATTGTGGAAAAAGCAAAAGCGAAAACCTCGGGTCTAGGGAAACGTGTTCGCTTAAGCATGAGCCACACATCGGGGAAAATTGAGGTCCTTGCGATAGAGGACGGAAAAGCCTACTTAAAATACCATCAATCGAGAGACGGAAATTACGGTAAATTTATGGTTCTTGACTGTCCGAAAGACGCAACATGGTTTGATGATTTACCAGGCAATGAAAACTATTGGACAAAACCGGAGAAAAAAGTAAAAGAAGTCGTGTCAGTCAATGAAATGCCAGATACTCCGCAAAAAAAGAAACGAGCTGCTACCGTAAGATAATGAAAAACGAACAAAGTGCTCCAAGTGCGCTTTGTTCGTTTTTTTGTGTTCAACCGAACCAATATTACGGAAGAGAGGCTGTCAAGGGGACATTATTCGTGGTAAAATGGTGGTGTAATTCTTCATACATATTTGAGGTGAATCGATTGAAACGATTGTTAGGGGGGAGTATTCTCCTATTTCTATTCTTTTTAGCAGGGTGCAACGAAACGTTTGAAACGATTGTACAAGCAAATAATGCCGAGCATCCCACCGATCATCATCGCTTTGAAATAGGGACTCCTCATGTTGTGGCAGAGCCCGACGGGTTTTTTATCGAAATAATGTTAACATCTAAAGATCCAGACTATGTGTTAGATGAAGACTATCTTTTCGCGATAAGCCATATTAGTATTGATGAAAGTGGTAAGGAGTATGAAGCCCAATCGAGTGAAAAAGAACATTTTGTGACGGATCAAGACCAAGACGCTGTTCTTATCAGGCAATTTTTCACACCAGCGCTAGAATCAGAGGCGCCAAGCATTGATTTTACCTTGTATGTCCAACCTACGTACTACGAACATGAAGTGGTTTTTAACAAGCTCGATGAACACGTGCGCTCTGTCGAAAAAAACGATTTAACGATTCGCTCAATAGACATTAAAGGAAAAAAACTTGCCCTTGTCGTAGAAGATGTCCACAACGTCAAAGGAATAGAGCTTGCATTAAAGCAAGGACAGGAGTACATTTACCCGGTCTCTTCCATAACCGATCATCACCCTCACTTTAATTCCTTTCACGCCGAATATGAATTTGCCCAATCGTTACCTAATACGTTGACGCTCCGCATGCGTCGTCCCCACCTCGATAAAATCATTTGGGAGTTTCCACTCACGGCAACGGAAGAAATAATAAACACACCCGCTAAGTAAAGAGAACGACGGGTGTGTTTCCACGTTAAATTCATAAGCTGACTGTTTCGCTAGCCACTGCCTGCTTCTTTCCTCTCCACCATTGATACAATAGGACGAAACCAATGATAGCAAAGCCCATTAGATCTTGAACAAGATTCGGATTCATGAACAACAAGGCTCCACCAAACAACAAGATTCGTAGAAACAGTGGAATTTTCGTAAATAGATAGCCTTCTGCCGCGGCACCTAGCATGACAACACCTGTTATGGAAGTAACAACAACTAGCGCCCCTTCGATAAAGGTCGTATTTAGCAACAACAGCGCTTCGTTGTACACAAACATATACGGAACGATAAATCCCGCGATAGCCAGTTTCATGGATATAAAGCCTGTTTTCATCTGATCACCGCCAGATATGCCAGCCGCAGCAAATGCAGCCAAAGCGACCGGAGGCGTAATGTTGGCAAACAATCCAAAATAGAATACAAAGAGATGGGCAACGAGTGGTTCAATCCCTAATGTGACTAAGGCCGGAGCTGCCATTGTCGCCGTAATAATATATGTTGGAATGCTCGGTAAACCCATTCCGAGAATGATGCAAGCAATCATCGTAAAGAATAAGGTCAAAAATAAGCTTTCTCCCCCAAGCATCACAATGCCGTTGGCGAGTTTTAACCCAAAGCCCGTCATCGTGGCAACCCCAACAATTATTCCGACACACGCACAAGCAACGGCAACACCGATCGCGTTTCGTGCTCCCTGTTCTAATGCATCAAGAAGATCACGTATGGTCATCCGAGTCGTTTTTCTAAACATCGCCACAAAAACTGTTACGATAATGGTTAAAAACGCAGAATAAATAATTGTTCGACCGCTGAAAAAGAGCATATAAAGGAGAAAAAATAACGGAATTAACAAATGACCACGCTCTTTTAATACATCCATTACTTGCGGTAAGTTCTCCTTTGAAATCCCTTTCAACCCCAGCTTCGTCGCCCGTAAATGAATTTGAACGATAATCGCCAAATAGAATAAAAGGGCTGGCAATAGGGCTGCAAGGGCAATTTGACTATAAGGAATGCCGAGAATTTCCGCCATGATGAAGGCTGCTGCTCCCATAATAGGCGGTAAAATTTGCCCACCGACCGAGGCTGCTGCTTCAACCGCTCCAGCAAAGTTTCGGTGATAGCCGATTTTTTTCATTAGTGGTATCGTAAACGAACCTGTCGTGACTACATTGGCGATCGCCGCACCATTAATGCTGCCTAAAAAGCCGCTCGCAATGACGGACACTTTGGCCGGCCCACCTTTCGTTTGCCCCGCAATCGCAAGGGCCATATCGTTGAAAAATTGTCCCATACCCGATTTGCTTAAAAAGGCTCCGAACAAGATGAATAAGAAAATGTAAGTGGCCGATACACCAATCGCCGTCCCATATACACCTTCTGTCGTCACATACATGAAGTTAATCAGTTCATCCCAGCCATACCCCCGATGCCGCCAAATGCCTGAAAGCTCTCGCCCAAAAAGTCCATAAATGAAAAATAGTACAGCTAAAAGGGGGAGCGCCCATCCTGTTACACGGCGTGCTGCCTCGAGGATGAGGATGACTAAAATGGCTCCGAACAGCAGGTCATACGTATTAGGGATTCCGCCTCGATGAACGATTCCAGCATAATCAACAAAAAAATAGATGGTCGTTGATAAGGCTAACAAGACGCAGAGCCAATCATATAGGGGAACGCTTTTACGGTTAGCCTTTTTAAAGGGCGGATAAAGAAAAAACACAAGCGCTAAAATAACCGCCACGTGCAAGGATCGATGTTGAAGCGTTAGCGGTGTTCCAAAATAAGATGTATATAAATGATAGAGCGATAAGCCGATGGCCAACAAGGAGACGAGCAAGGGTAACTTTTTGCCGCTGAAAGTGCGAAATCGCGACTCTGCATCGTACTTTTCAAGTATTTCTTGCTCCTCAGGCGATAATTTAGGCTCGTCAATTGTTTGTTTTTCTGTCATGTTCGTTCACCTCTTCGTGAATGACAATTTCGATTTTTTCATGATGGGGTAAATCAGCTCCTGTGAAAACCCTCTCCCCATTGATGTTGAGCTGAAAATGAACCGAGTGGGAGTGAATCCATTTGAGCGCGTCCACTTGATCATTCATCCCCCTTGCGACAATCTGGCCATCTTCAACGGTCATCGTCCCTTTCTCATGTGGGACACCAGCACCAAATGAATGAAAGACTGTCTCCTCAAGCAGCATCACGCCATCCTTCAGCACAATGTACGTTTCCTCCCAAGGGGTTTTTTCCACCGAGTGAATCCAAGAAAGGGTCAAACGATCTCCTTCCACGACCGGAGTACTCACATAAATTACTTTGTTCTCCTGTCCTTGAACATAAAGAGTTAAAGAAGGAAGGTCACTGCCTGCCAGAAGAAAAAACAAACATAGACTGAAAACGAAGACAGCCTTTCGACTCATAAGGCCACACCCCTTTCTTCAGATATCAAGTTAAGGGGAGACGTTTCTCTCCCCCCTGCTTCATTTCCTTAATCCAATACACCGACTTCTTTAAAATAACGTTCTGCTCCAGGGTGAAATGGAACCGGCATTCCCACTTCCACTGTTTCTAACGAGATATCGGTCGCTGCATTGTGAGAAGCGTGAATCTCATCCAAATGTTCGAAGAGCGACTTCGTGATCTCATAGGCTACCTCTTCATCGATTTCATGGGAAATGAGGAGCACGTTCGTAATCGCTGCAGTTGGAATTTCCTCTTCATTGTCATACGAACCAGCTGGAATAGCTCCTTCCGAGAAGAATGGATAATTTTCCGTTAAATAATCCATCGCTTGCCCTTCAATTGGGATAATTTTCGCGCTATGTGTTGTTCCAAGATCGATAACGGTTGCATTCGGGACACCGCTCGTCACAAACGCAGCATCAATTAAGCCATTTTTAATTTGATCGATTGCCTCACTGTAAGAGAGATAATCCTCTTCAATGTCGTCATACGACATGCCGTGAGCTTCTAGCACCATCCGTGCATTTAATTCAACCCCTGAATTCGGTGCGCCAACACCTACACTTTTCCCGCGTAAATCGTCTACCGTTTCAATGCCCGAATCTTCTGTCGTCACAATTTGCACAAAATTCGGATAAAGGGATGCAAGACCTCTTAATGTCTCGATCGGCTCTTCCCCTTCAAACTCACCGCTGCCTTCGTATGCTTGTAAAACGGTATCGGCCATCGTAATCGCCAACTCAGCTCGACTATTGGAAATCAAGTTCACATTTTCAACCGAAGCACCCGTCGCTTGTACGGACGTAGCGAGTCCAAGATCGCTTTCTAAAATTTGCGCGATGGCACCTGCAATCGGATAGTACACCCCAGATGTGCCTCCAGAAGCAACGGTTACAAATAAGTCATCGATCGGAGCTGTATCACCTCCGCCATTTTCTGCTGTTCCTTCATCTGTAGAAGCTCCTTCATTTCCGCATGCAACTAAAATTGAAAAACATAAAGCCACAACCATTAGATAAAAACGTTTTCTCATACTTCTTCCCCCTTTTATGTTAGTCACTTTTTATAAATGCAATTTCTATGCCAACTTTAAAAAGCTCGTTTTTGTATGCGCTTTCAATTCGATCGGAACTGTTTGCCTGTTGAAAAACGGCAAAAAATGCCGCACCTGCAATTTTTGCCGTTTTCGTGATTAGTTTTTACCGACAAGATACTGTTTTAATTTATCCCTTAATCCCCGTTCACTAATGCCGAGCATTTCCGCTGTTTTCTTACGGTGATTGTCGTTGTGCTTCAAGGTTGCCAAAATGAAGTCTTTCTCTAATTCTTTTAGCGGGCGACCGATATAATCATCGAGTGAGCCTTTTTGTTTGGCGAATCCTTCCCCTTTTTCACGTATGAACATAGGCAAGTCCTCAAGCTCAATATACTCGCCATCTGCAATTACCATTGAGCTTTCCACAATGTTAGATAGCTCGCGAATATTGCCAGGGTATTGATAGGCTAGTAACTCCCGTTGAGCATCAGACCGAAACCCTTTCATGCTTTTTCCTAACTCCTGATTAAATGTATGAAGAAAGTGTTGCAGCAAATACGGAAGGTCCTCTTGCCTTTCACGCAATGGCGGCAAATGGATATGGATGACGTGTAAACGAAAGTATAAATCCTCGCGAAACGTCCCTTCCTTTACTTGTTCCTGTAACGACTTGTTGGTTGCCGCAATCACACGTACGTCAAGCTTTTCCGTTTTGTTTGAACCGAGCTTGGTTACTTCTTTTTTCTGCAACACTCGAAGTAGCTTCGCCTGGAGTGCTAACGGCATGTCACCGATTTCATCAAGAAAAATCGTTCCTCGATTGGCGAGTTGAAATTTTCCTTCCTTTCTTGTCGCAGCCCCAGTGAAGGCCCCTTTCTCATAGCCGAAAAGCTCGCTCTCTAACAAGTGTTCCGGAATCGCTGCACAATTCACAACTTCAAAGTGTTCCTGTTTTCGTTTGCCTGAAAAGTGAATCGCCCGAGCGACGAGTTCCTTTCCTGTGCCACTTTCACCTGTAATTAAGACGCTTGAGTCAACATTTTTTACTTTTTCAATAAGATGAAACACTTGGGTCATCGCTTCACTTTTTCCGATCATACCTTCATAGCCGTACTTCTTTTCAAGCTCTTGGCTTAAATAAGCAACTTGTTCGTTCAGCTTTTTGTAATGTAATGCTTGCTCTAAAACCGAGAACAATTCTTCCATGTGGATTGGCTTTGTTAAATACGAATAGGCCCCTAATCGAATCGCCTTGACCGAATTGGCAATCGTTCCATAAGCCGTAATCATAATGACAATCGTCTCCGGCTTTTTCCTTTTAATTTCCTGAAGTACTTCAAGGCCATCGACTTTACCAATCTTTAAATCAAGAAGAACAACATCGATAGGTTCTTGCTCGATGATATGCAATCCTTTGTCTACCTCGGTTGTCGCCTCTGTCTCATAGTCATCCTCTAACGCAAACTGCAAAGAAGAACAGATGGAAGGTTCATCATCAATTATGAGAATTCGTTTCATCGGTTGTTCCCTCCCTTATCATTGGAAAATAAAGGCTTATCGTCGTACCAATCCTTGCAGTAGTTCTAATCACAAGCCTGCCCCCATTTTCCTGTACATACTGGTTGGCAATCGCAAGTCCTAATCCTGTTCCTTTTGCCTTCGTCGTAAAAAACGGCTCAAGGGCTTGCTTCTGTTCTACTTCTGTCATGCCAACACCTTCATCCTTAACTTCAAGAATATACTCCTGTTTCAACTGGTACACGCGGATGGATAGCCGTAAGCCTTCTTCATTTTTCTCCTCCATCGCGTCCAAGCTATTAATCATTAAGTTCATAACGACTTGTTTCAGCTGGTTAGGATCCGCCTTTACGAGAAAGGGTCCTTCGATCGCTCCGTCCATCGTAAAACCCCGATTGGTCACGGTTCGATCAAAAAGCAGCATACACTCTCGGGCGAGCTCTGCGAGATCGATCATCTCCCTAGAAGGTTGCTTCGGTTTTGCATAATCAATGAGCCCTTCAATCAACGTGCTAACCCGCTCAATTTCTTGTGGAACATAAGTGGAAATCTCCTTTTGGAATCGTTCGTTACCAAGCTTTTTCGGGATTAACTCGACAAATGTTTTAATCGAGGTGAGGGGATTTCGCACTTCATGGGCGATCCCTGCCACCACACGGATGAGAGCACGGCTTTTTTCTTGTTCGAATATTTGCATCCGCAGCTGCCGTTCTTCCGATATATCTTCAAACGTAACAATAGTTCCCGTTACGTTCCCTTCGACGTCAAATACTGGATATACATAATAGCGCAGGTAGATGGTGCGTCCATCAGCTCGCTCCCATTTGGTTTCCTCCCCTAAAAACCGTTGTTTTTCTGTAAATACCGTTTGTACTTTTCCGATTAATAGTTTTTTCAAAAGAGAAACTTTTCCAAAGTGAAGGCCAACGGTCTCTCTCGTAGTCCCTACAATCGCAGCCGCTTTCGGGTTAAAAGAAGTAATGATCCCTTCACGGTTAACCGTGGCAATCCCCCGCGGACTGCTATTTAAAATTTGGCGCTGAAACTCGTTGCTATTGCGTGTTTCCTCTATTTGTTTTTCTAGCGTTCGATTCAACTCATGGAGGACAACGGTTTTTTTTGCTACTTCTTTTTGGAGCTGGCGATTCCAACGAATCCCTAGAAAAAACAAAATGAGCGCAATAAGCAATAGAACCCCAATAATTTGAATCGCTAGCCACAGCCTCTCGGTGACAAGCTGTTCTCCGTTAAACCAATGTCGATAAAGAGTGCTATACGTCCCATCGCTTTTCAACTCTCGTAATCCGTCATTGATGTCCATTAAAAGTGGGTAGTTTTCTTTTTGTACGGCTATCGTATAATCGAGAGGGAGCAAATAGTTTCCAGCTACACGATACTTATGAGACAGACCTTTTTGCTCCAGCAAATAGTTCGCCGTCAACACACTCCCAATAAACGCCTCAGCTCGATCGTTTTGCAACAGCTCAATCCCTGCTTCTTGATGACTTGTCACATGATAACGAATGCCGCGAATATTTCGTAAAAACTCGTACTCTAACGTATCTGCTTGCAGGGCAGTTACTTTGTTCGCCAAGTCTGGTAATCCTTGAATCTCCTCATTATTGGTCGCCACAATTAAGCCGATCGATGTTCCGAGAATTGAATCTGTAAATTCAAGTCGGTTCGCGTACGACTCTTTAAAAGGCAGGGAAAGAAAAATGTCCACTTTCCCTTGATCAATTGCTTCTATAGCCTGTCGCTGAGTCATTGGCACATAGTGAGCGTCCCATCCTTTCCTCTCAGCAACCTCAGAAAAGATATCAATAACAAACCCGTACGGTCCGTCACCTCCTTCCGCATGCAACGGGGGGAGATGAGGATCATAGGCCACCTTCACTTGCCGCTCAGCTAACGCGGGGGCGGGAAGCATCACGAACATAAAGACAAGCTTGATCATCAGGTAAAGCGGAAATCGTCTCATAGCTGTAACCCCTTACAAGTAGTCTCTTTTTTTCATCGTAGAGGAAAAGCAGCAAAATGCCAACCCTTCTAGTTTTTCCATTACAAGCTTGTTGGCTAATTGAACGTGTTGATGAGAGGGCCTTTCCCTTTTTCTATTGAAAAAAGCAAGACGCGATGCTTCACGTCTTGCCTCTCCTTCTATTGATTCAGGTTAGCTTCGTGGCCGGGAAGCCTGTCGTTGATCATTTCCTCCATTGCCGATAAGGAGGGTGGTTCTTCCTCGAGAACATCCGTAACAACAGGCTGAACAACGGCTTCATAATATGCTTGAAACGGAAAAAAATGTGTACCTTCTGAGTGAAGCTCCATCGCTCGCTCATAGATTTCGGGATAATGGGTTACTTGCCAGTGAATGCGCATAGTCCCTAGTTCATTCGTTTCTATCGATTCATAATATCCGTGACGAAATAGATTCGCCACTACTAACGGACGCTCGGTTGACAAATAACGAGCAGTAGCGTCTTCCACTTCCCACGCTTTATCAGCAGTAAACAACACATCGCCTTCATATACTCGCTCGACAAAAGCCTCCGATGTGGCAATAACGAGCAAAATCGTTACAACAGCGGCTAGAAAGCCTGCCATGTTTTCCTTCCGCTTATCCCCTTTCTTCAAAAACTTGCTCATGATGACACTTAGCAAAAAAGAAACCCCGATCGTAAACAAAATGCTTACCATCATAAAGAGCCATGTAGGCATAATGATCGTCATGTGGCGTCACTCTCTCATTAATTCTGAAACTCCCTCTGAATATGGTATCATATTTTACGGAAGCAATTAAAGAATTGAGGGATTAACGATGAAAACCGTCGTGACGACTTTAAATGCAAAATACATCCATACGTGTTTAGCGCTTCGTTGTTTAAAAGCGTACGCCGAACCAGAGTTTCCTATTGAAATGGTTGAATATACAATTAAAGATCCTGCCATGAACATCGTTGCTGATCTTCATCAACGAAAGCCTGATGTCATCGGGTTTAGCTGTTACATTTGGAACATCCAAGAGACGATTCAAGTTATTGAAATGCTTAAAAAAGTCATGCCTTCCGTGAAGATCGTTCTTGGTGGTCCTGAGGTTTCATACGACACCCGAGAATGGATGGAGCGCCTCCATGCAGTCGATTTCATCGTGGTCGGCGAAGGGGAAGAAACGTTTAAACATCTGCTAGAGGAAATGAACACCACCGCAAAGTATCATCTCGTCTTTGGCTTAGCATACCGAAAAGGGGATGACATTGTTATCAATCCACCACGGCCGAAGCTTCCGTTAAACGAGCTCCCCTCTCCGTATCGCTTTTCAGAGGATGTGGCTAGCTTAAGTAAACGAGTGACCTATTTTGAGACGAGCCGTGGCTGTCCATACAGCTGTCAGTTTTGCTTATCCTCTATCGAAGTGGGCGTTCGTTATTTTGACTTAGAACGTGTGAAAGCAGATCTTCTTTATTTAATCAACAGCGGGGCCAAGCTGATCAAATTTGTTGATCGCACATTTAACATTCGGCGCGACTATGCCCTTGAAGTGTTTCGCTTTCTGATCGACAATCATCAAGGCTGCGTGTTTCAATTTGAAATCACAGCAGATATTATGCGTCCTGAGGTGCTTGCGTTCTTAAATGAGCATGCGCCGAAAGGGATTTTTCGCTTTGAAATTGGCGTCCAATCGACCAACGATTTAACCAACGAACTCGTACAACGTCGGCAAAACTTCGAAAAGTTAAAGCGGACCGTGACGATGGTGAAAGAAGGGGGAAAAATCGATCAACATCTCGATTTGATTGCCGGCTTGCCTGAGGAAGACTACCAATCGTTTCGGAAAACATTCAATGATGTATTTGCCATGCATCCCGATGAGTTACAGCTAGGTTTTTTGAAAATGCTTCGCGGAACAGGTCTTCGCCTTCGTGCGGAGGATCACAACTACCTCTTTATGGACCAAGCGCCGTATGAAATTCTCGGTAACAACGTGTTGTCATTTGATGAAATTGTACGGATAAAGCGAGTGGAGGATGTGCTCGAGAAATATTGGAATGCACACCGAATGGATACGACCATCCTCTATTTAGTGGAATACGAATTTGACAGCCCATTTGACTTCTTTCAATCCTTTGGCGACTATTGGGATGAAAAGGGTTGGGCCCGTATTGGTCACCAGCTTGAGGATTTATTTATTCGCCTTTTCGCCTTCCTTGAAGATCGCAGGACAGACAACTTACCGATCATTAAAGGACTCATGATGTACGATTATTTCCGCGGTCACAAGCATAAGCCGCGAAAAACGTGGTGGCCATTTTCGTTAACAAAGGAAAAACAGTCATCTCTTATTAAACGATTAGCAGCGACTCCAGAAGTGTTTTCTGAAGCGCTTGCCCGTCACCAGCTGTCAGAGAAAGAATTGCACAAACATACGATGCTAGAGGTGATTCCTTTCTCCCTTGCCGATTGGCTAAAGCGAGGGGTTATCGTAAAAGAAGATACATTATTACTAGCTCTCTACCAGCCGAAAGGAGAGGGGACGGAAGTATTTAGTGGCCCTTTACACAGCCTCACCAACCAAAAGGAGGAAACGATTCATGAATGAAGTGATTCAAACGATGATGAACCACCGCTCCTGTCGCCAATACAGTGACAAACCAGTTCCCGACGATCATTTGCAAGCGATTCTTCGCGCCGCCCAATGGGGGCCGTCGTGGATTCATGGTCAGCAAGTCTCGGTTATTGTCATTCGTGAGCCAAACGAGCGAGAGTTGTTTGCTGAGCTCGTAGGTGGACAGGCTCACGTTGCACAAGCACCGATCTTTCTCGTGTTTTGCGCAGATTTTCACCGTGCGGCGGTGGCGGCAGAAGCCCGTGGGAAATTCTTAGCAGCCTTGGAGGATGTAGATGCCCTTATGGTTGGTGCAACAGATGTTGGTATTGCACTCAGCAACGCCATAACAGCAGCCGAATCGCTCGGCCTTGGAACCGTACCGATTGGTGGAATCCGGCGCCAGCCTTTGCGCGTAATCGAAACGCTCCAATTGCCATCATATGTGATCCCGATTTCTGGGCTCTGTATCGGATATCCGGAGGAGACAGTCGAACAAAAGCCACGCCTCCCGTTGGATGTATTCACCCATGATGGCCGGTATGAGCCACTTAGTCAAAAGACACTTGCTGCTTATGACGAACTCATATCTGGTAATACGAAACAGCGGACAGGTGGAGCGACGACTACAACCTGGTCGGATCGCCTCATCAGCTTCTATGAACAGCCCTACTACCAAGAGATTGCCGCCATGCTAAAACAGCAAGGGTTCACTTGTAAAAATGTAAAAGAAGAAGGTTGAGGGACTCTCCCTATCCTTCTTCTTTTCGTTTTTCTAACCCGTTCGTAAATGTCGTTAATAATTGGGAGGCGGCAACCGTCGGCACGACTTCTCCCTTTCTCATTTGCTCCATCAAAAGCGGGAGCTGTTGCTTGATGTCATCTTGCTGAAAAAACCATAGCTTTAATTCATCTTCAATGACAGCGTAAAACCATTCAAGGGCTTGCTTTTCTCGGCGTTCTTCAAAGATACCATTCTCCTTTGAAAACTGGAAAAAGCTATAGATCACATCCCACATCTCCGAAATTCCTTCACCAGTTAACGCCGATACCGTGTACGCTTTCGTTTCCCATCCTTCCGTCGCTTGAGGAAGAAAATGAAGCAGGCGATTGTACTCAGCTTTTGTTTTCAGTGCGACCTGACGATTCGGACCGTCCGCCTTATTAATAAAAATTGCGTCAGCCATCTCCATCACGCCTTTTTTTATCCCTTGCAATTCATCTCCTGCCCCTGTCAGCATGAGAACGAGAAAGCAATCGACCATGGAACGAACGACCGCTTCGCTTTGCCCCACTCCAACCGTTTCCACAATGATTACATCAAAACCGGCTGCTTCGCAAAGCAGTAATGTCTCACGGCTTCGCCTCGTCACACCACCTAATGTGCCACTAGAAGGGGAAGGACGGACATATGCATTTTTGTTGCGTGAGAGCTCTTCCATGCGCGTTTTATCCCCAAGGATGCTCCCTTTCGTCAGCTGACTGGATGGATCGACAGCGAGAACAGCGACACGATGTCCCTTGTCACAAAGCATCGTCCCGAGTGCTTCAATCAAAGTGCTTTTCCCTGCACCTGGGACACCTGTAATTCCGATTCGAATCGACTTCCCCGTCTGTGGGATGATTCCGTTTAACACTTCCGTTGCGATCGGCCTATGTCTCTCTGAATGACTCTCGATCAACGTGATCGCCCGTGCCAACAAAGCCCGATCCCCAGCCAATACTCCGTTAATATAATCTTCCACCGTCAGTTCCTTTCGTTTCGGTGGCTCCACACTTCCCCCTCCTTTCTTTCACGTCGGATCATTTTTCGCTTCGTTGTAGTAAAGGGAAGTGCTATGCTTCCCCTTCATAGCCTAGACGGCGGTTCATCTCATGAAGCACTTGCTGGGCGCATACAGGAATGATCGTACCTGGTCCGAAAACGGCTGCAGCTCCATGCGCTTTCAAAAAGTCATAATCTTGAGGGGGAATGACACCGCCGATGATGACCATAATGTCCTCACGACCGAGCTTTTTCAATTCATCTACCACTTGAGGGAGGAGCGTTTTATGTCCTGCAGCCAGAGAGCTCATACCTAGAACATGAACATCGTTTTCAACCGCTTGCAATGCTGCTTCCTCTGGAGTTTGGAATAGCGGACCGATGTCAACGTCAAAGCCCATATCAGCAAAAGCGGTTGCGATGACCTTTGCCCCGCGATCGTGGCCGTCTTGGCCCATTTTTGCCACCATGATCCGTGGCCTCCGTCCTTCACGTTCATAAAACGTGTCCGTCATTTCCCTCACACGTGCCATTTCTTCTTTCTCACCAAATTCAGAACGATACACACCGCTAATCGATCGAATCACCGCCTTATGACGACCTACCACCTTCTCGTACGCCATCGAAATTTCACCTAACGATGCCCGCGCCCGTGCTGCTTCTACCGCGCATGTAAGCAAGTTTTCTTTCCCTGTTTCTGCCGCCTTTGTGATTCGATTTAACGCCTGCTGTACCCGTTCCTCATCACGCTCTGCTTTTAGCTTTTCTAAGCGGCGAATTTGTGCTTCCCGAACCGCTGTATTGTCAATGTCGAGAATATCAAGGGGTTCTTCTGTATCTGGGCGATATTTATTCACACCGATGATCGCTTCTTTCCCTGAGTCAATTTTTGCCTGACGACGCGCTGCCGCTTCCTCAATTCTCATTTTCGGCAATCCTGTATCGATTGCTTTCGCCATTCCGCCAAGCTCCTCGATTTCCTCGATATTGGCCCATGCTTTTTGCAGCAACTCGGCTGTCAGCGACTCGACGTAATACGAACCGCCCCACGGATCAAGAACGTTCGTAATTCCCGTTTCATCCTGCAAATACAGTTGCGTGTTACGAGCGATCCGGGCGGAAAAATCGGTCGGTAAGGCGATGGCTTCATCCAGTGCATTTGTATGAAGAGACTGGGTATGACCGAGCGCTGCCGCAAGGGCCTCGACACATGTGCGGACGACATTGTTGTACGGATCTTGTTCAGTGAGCGACCAGCCTGACGTTTGCGAATGGGTTCTTAAGGCGAGTGACTTTGGATTTTTCGGGTTAAACCGTTTCATGAGCTTTGCCCAAATGAGCCGAGCGGCCCGCATTTTCGCTACTTCCATAAAATGATTCATACCAATCGCCCAGAAAAAGGACAGCCTTGGTGCGAACGCATCAATATCCAATCCCGCCTTCATCCCTGTGCGCACATACTCCAAGCCGTCAGCTAGCGTGTAGGCAAGCTCCAAGTCAGCTGTCGCTCCGGCCTCCTGCATATGGTAGCCAGAAATGCTGATGCTGTTAAATTTCGGCATATAGTTAGACGTATATTCAAAAATATCGGCAATCACTTTCATGGATGCTTCTGGTGGATAAATGTACGTGTTGCGCACCATGTACTCTTTTAAAATGTCATTTTGAATCGTTCCCGTCAACTGTTCTTGCTTCACCCCTTGCTCTTCCGCTGCCACGATGTAAAATGCCATCACCGGCAGAATGGCTCCATTCATCGTCATCGAAACCGACATTTGATCAAGGGGAATACCGTCAAACAAGATTTTCATGTCTAAGATGGAGTCAACAGCCACTCCCGCTTTTCCTACATCACCGACCACTCGCGGATGATCAGAATCATAGCCGCGGTGAGTGGCAAGGTCAAAAGCGATCGAAAGTCCTTTTTGTCCAGCTGCTAAATTCCGTCGGTAAAAGGCGTTTGACTCCTCAGCTGTGGAAAACCCTGCATATTGCCGGATCGTCCATGGGCGTGTTTTATACATCGTTGGGTAAGGCCCGCGAAAAAAAGGGGGGATACCCGCGACGTAATTAAGGTGTTTCATGCCATGAATGTCTTCTTTTGTATAAAAGGTTTTGACGGGGATCTGTTCATTTGTTTCAAAGGCTACATTAGCTTCTTTGCTCTTTATAGACAAAGAACTTCGCGGAAATGACATCGTTGCAAAATCAGGTGTTTGCATCGCGGATCACCCCTCTTTTCATCAACACTTCGTTCATAAACTGGAAAACGTTCGTTCGAACATGGATCGTACCATACAATCCTTTTTGCTCGTATGCTTGTAAAGTTTCACTTGAAAGGTTACCCGCTAGTAAGATCATGGCGTTCGGATGCGCCTCGCGAACGGCTTCAATCAGAGAAGCAGCTAATGATTCGTAGTCTTCATCCCGGCCACATAAAACGATCGGGTTCCCCGTTTTTTCTTGCAATTGGCGTAATGCTTCATCGGTTGAGGTAACCCCGGTCGTCGTGTCCACTTGAAACCCACCAACCTGAAACAGTTCCCGGGCAAAATCAGCTCTAGGCTTGTGGGACGCGAGGGAACCTAGCGTTAATAAAGTCACGCGCGGACGATCACCAGTCCTTTTCACCCATTGCTCGGTCGCCTTTCTTAGAGCTTCATAGCTCATGCTAAGGCGTGTTTCTTTTATAGATGCAATGGTTGGTACCGCCTCCTTTGTTTGTAGTGCCGTTAGTAGCTTACTAAAAGGGACCCCTTCCTTTACTGCTTGGAGGAGAGACGGATAATTTGATGCTTTTAGATGCTTTTCTTGCTTTGTCCGAATGGCTTTCCTGTACGGTGCTATTGGTTCTTCTTCCTGTTTTGTCAGTGGCTTTTCATCGATCGCCACATAACGATTCGTCCCGACCATCACAGTTTTTCTTACTTCCGCTGCTTGTTCCTGTCTTTGCCTTGATCGTTCTACCCATTGCTGTGGTAAACCTTTCTCTAAGGAGGCAATCATTCCTCCTTCAGATTCTATCGTTTGAAATAATGACCAAGCGGCTTCACCTAACTTTTCCGTAAGTACTTCTACATACCATGATCCTGCTGCTGGATCTTCCACTTGGCCGATGTGAGCTTCTTCTTGAAGGATTATGGACGTGTTTCGCGCAATCCGACGCGAGAATGGACTTGGCTTTTGAATCGGTTCATCAAATGGGCTGACATGAAGACTGTCTGCTCCTCCTACAGCGGCGGCAAACGCTTCACCTGTCCCACGTAACATGTTCACATACGGGTCATAGACCGTTTTTGTGTAAAAAGACGTCCGCGCATGGAGCCATATGTTTCGCCCTTCTTTCTCAGCACCGAACGCCTCCATAATGTTAGCCCATAGCAAACGTAGAGCACGGAGTTTAGCGATTTCCTTAAATAGATCAGAGCCGACAGAAACGCTCATGCAGAAGCTTCTACCGATGTCATCAATAGCGATGTCTCGTTCTAGGAGCGCGCGGACGTATTGGACACCTGTTGCGAGAAGGAAGGCAAGCTCTTCAGTCGCAGTAGCCCCACCATTATGATACACATGACTTTGAACAAGGATCGTTTTCAAATCAAGCGCTCGCTCATTTACCACTTGTACACTATGGGATAGCTCATCAAAAACTGTTCGCCATGAATATGACAAGGAGCCTTTTTTCACCCACTCATGAATCGGATCAGCACCAACCACACCATGAAGGGATGTGGGGGCAATCGCAAGTAAGCTAGCAAGAAACGGTGTTTGAACCGCTCCTCCATTTAAATGGATTGGTACACTACTGACATCGATTCCTTCTAGCGCTGTCTCCATATCCTCATGGTTGTATAAGAGGAGTCCTGTTCGTCCTGTCTCCCCTTTTTGATCCGCAGGCGATAAACCATCCCGCACCGTTTGATCAATAACCATATGAAGGGCGGTCTGTCCTCTTGCTAGATCGTTTTTAGCTGTACGGTTAAACGATTCTGGTGTCCCTTGAGTGAGTTCTTGGCTGACGAGCCATTTCCCGTTTTTTCGTTTGACTGGATGAACATGGCGCTCACTTATGTGAAGTTCATCAACATCACGCTGCTGATACATTGGTTCAAGGGTGAGTCCCTCTAACGTTTTCGTCAACAGCTTTTGATCAAAGGCTGCTCCCTTCAACGATGCCTCAGCTACCTTGCGCCATTCATCGTACGTAGGGATCGGAAACTCTGCAAAAAGATCTAAATCTACTTGCTTTGTCATATTTATTGCGGCAGCAGGGCCGCTTCCCTCCTTCCCAATTCCGGCACACTCACTATAAAGGAATGTTGCCGTGCTTTTTCTTTGGAAGAGTTTTCTTTTTATTTTTTAACATCGCAAGGGCACTCACTAGGCTTTTTCGTGTATCTCGTGGGTCAATCACATCATCAATCATTCCATTGGCAGCCGCTACGTATGGATTGGCAAACCGCTCGCGATACTCTGAAATTTTCGCTTGCCGAGTGGCATCAGGGTTGGCACTTTCTTTTATCTCCTTAGCAAAAATAATATTGGCCGCCCCTTCAGGCCCCATAACAGCTAGCTCTGCATTCGGCCATGCGAAGACAAGATCGGCTCCAATCGCTTTACTATTTAATGCGACGTACGCTCCGCCATAGGCCTTCCGCAAAATCACGGTTATTTTCGGCACCGTTGCTTCAGAATAGGCGTACAAAATCTTTGCTCCGTGGCGAATAATTCCCCCATGCTCCTGCTGAACACCCGGTATGAATCCGCTTACATCCTCAAATGTAATGAGCGGAATATTAAAACAGTCACAAAAGCGGATAAACCGTGCGCATTTGTCTGATGAATTAATGTCTAAACCGCCAGCCATCATTTTCGGATTGTTGGCAATGATTCCGACTGTATCCCCGTTGATTCGAGCGAAACCAACGACTATGTTTCGGGCAAACTGAGGCTGGACCTCAAGAAACTGTTCATCATCCACTACTTTTTTAATGACGTGGCGCACATCATATACTTTCGTTCCGTCAACAGGGACAATGTCAAGCAATTCCTGCACCCGTTCGTCAAGGGGAACAGGATGCTTCGCTCGTTGATGTGGGGGCTTTTCTTCAAAGCTCGAAGGCAAATAGGAAAGGAGATTCCGTACCTGCTGTAAAACCCCCTCTTCAGAAGCGGCAGTAAAATGGGCGTTTCCGCTTATCGTGGAATGAACCTTCGCCCCGCCTAAATCTTCGCTGTTTATTTTTGCCCCTGTCACGCTTTCAATCACCTTCGGGCCTGTGATAAACATTTGACTCGTTTTTTCGACCATGAACACAAAATCAGTGATTGCCGGAGAATAGACAGCCCCCCCAGCACATGGACCTAAAATCACTGAAATTTGCGGGATGACACCTGAATAAATCGAATTCCGATAAAAAATTTCCCCATATCCATCAAGGGAACGAACACCTTCTTGAATTCGTGCCCCTCCTGAATCATTTAGACCAATAATCGGGGCCCCATTTTCCGCGGCAAGGTCCATCACCTTTGTGATTTTCCTCGCGTGCATTTCTCCTAACGCCCCGCCAAAAACCGTAAAGTCTTGAGCGAAAAGAAACACGAGTCGCCCATCGACTTTTCCATATCCGGTAACAACGCCTTCACCAGGGGCTTCAGCCGTTCCAAAATCCAAGCCACGATGCTCGATAAATGGATTTAATTCGACAAACGTTCCTTCATCAAGGAGCAAATCGATTCGTTCACGTGCCGTCAGCTTTCCTCGATCATGTTGGGCATCGATCCGTTTTGATCCACCCCCGAGCTTCACTTTATCGCGACGTACTTCCATTTCATGAATCCGATCAAACATATCCATTCGTTACACACTCCTTTCACCCGTCCTTAAACCATGCTGAAGAAACAGCGATTGATAATCAGGACGAGTCAATGCTTCTTGCGTCAACACTGCGTGCAGTACTAAATCAGCATAAATGTCTGCAATCTCCGCCACAGAGTACATTCCGGATGTTTTATACCATTTATACGTCCAGTAGATCATCCCAAAAATAGCCATGGATGTAATCGGGACAGGGATTTCTTCTCGGAACTCACCAGCGTCAATCCCTTCCTTGACTAAACGAAACATTAATTGTTTATATTGATCACGTTTCTTTTTAATATCCTTAAAGTAATCTGAACTTAAATATAATGACTCCTGGTAAAATACGGTTACATGGGGACGATAAAAATCAAACATCATGACAAACGAACGGACCGTAGCATGGAGACGTTCTGCTGGTGTTTCATACTTTTCATACGCTTCTCTCGCTTTTTCAAGCACATACGTAATGAACGAATCATGAATGGTATACAATAGCTCATCCTTTGATTTAAAATTATGATAAAATCCTCCCTTCGACGTCCCACTTTCTTGCACGATTCGATCTACCGTTACGGCGTGAAACCCATGTTCTTCAAAAAGAAGGAGGGCCGTTTCGATAATTCGCTCCTTTGTTGATCTTTTCAATATACGTTCCACCCTTCTCCTCGATCAGACCGACTAGTCAGTCCTTCGTTTGTATCCGCTTTCATTTTATGAAACGTTCGCACCATTGTCAATAAATACTGATGACAATCTCACTTAATCTACTTCTCCCGCGAAAAAATAACGCTGAATTGGATTTACCTCTCTATTATTGGACATGCTAAAATTAATAGTGAAGAGCTTGCACCCTTTGGCCAAAAGCTCATATTTTATCAAAGAGAGGTTGTAAAGGTGGGGGTTGTGGTGAAGTTTGAAAAAGCTAAAATGCAATCGTTGCTAGAGCATGACCGCTTTCTACGTGAAACGTACAATGATACGATTCAAGTAATGGACGAAGAAGAAGCGTTGCGTTTGCTTTATGATGTGATGATCTTAAAGGAACCGCTTCAACAAAATGCTTACTTGCATTTAACCTAATCATTAAAGTGCTTTGCAGTAGCCATTAAAAGAAATGCCCACCCGCCGAAAGGGTGAGCATTCTTTTGTTAAAAAAAGAGTAATTGGAGTTTATGCCCTTGCTCTTCAACTATTTTTCCGTTTTTATACTCGTCTATAAATACTTGACGCTTGTTCGTAAGTGACATAAATGCGTCTTGATCCCGTTTTTCTAGCGCCTGATCGATCGCTTCGTCAATTTCCTTTTTTCGATATGCAAAGATCGCATATTCTAAAATGGCTTGAGCGTACAACGATTGTAAAACGGACTCAGGACGCTTTTCGACTCTCAACTTTCGCAATTGACGTAGTGCCTGCCGCTCCATCGCAAAATGTTGGCTCATCGTCCGCATCCCCTTTCTTATTAAAATTTCCATTCTCCGATTGTTGCCGGCCATAGCGTTTTTTCAACCAGATAAGTGCTGATTCTCTGGTTTACCTTTCTATTCCCCGTATAACTCAATCGAAAACCTTTTCATTCTTTCTTTTTTTCGGAAATTTAGTATCAATCTACGAGCACTCTTATGCTCGTGACAGTAGGCGATGCTAACTACGATCGAATGATCATCTGCCTAAAGTTGCGTGAGGAACCGTACGATTTTAATGAAAATCCATTACTAATCAATTTATCCTGTTTTTAGGATGACTTTTGCTGCTGGGCTGCCTGTTCTCGCAATTGGGCTGCCCGCACTTCCCGCTGCTCTGTGTCCATTTTCGGACAGGAGTAACAATAGTTTCCTCCTTCCTTTAAATAGCTTAAACAACAGGCAGGTTTGATTCGAACATGTTCGTTCGGGTCCGCCCAACTGCTGACATAACGAAACTTTACATCGAACGGATTTCGTTTTAAGCCAAATGCGTCTCCACTTAACTGCTTTAAAACCTCACCATCTGTCCGGATTCGCAGTTCGGTCGTTTGATCAGTTTCTTTTTTTAACCACGCACTTTGCTGTTGATAAAGGGGAAATGCTAGTAAACCGAAGGCATGGGTTTTCGGCAAATCAGCCACTTCTGCTATATTTTCAATGATCGGGGCAATTCGTTTCGCAAGTGCAGTAAAATATGAAGAAATGTCATTCAGTGCTAATGGTTCTAGTCTGGCCCGCCTGAGCTCAAATCCTACTTCCTTCCCTTTAGAGAAAAACGCCAGTTCATCAAATAGAAGCCACTGGTTCTTAACAGACGCTAAATAGTAGTGGGCAGCAAATAGGAGGGAGAAGGGCTTGATCATGCTTGCGCCTCCCACTTTTAACTCTTTCCCTTTCAAAATTCCATTTCGCCATTCCACCATTTTCCATGCGCCTTCCTTGCCAACAAGTCCTGTTTCTGTGATCATTAGATCTACCTTTTCCGCAGGAAATGTATGGACGAAAAACATTTCCTTCAATTGTTGCTGAATCTCTTCATCCATCAATGATCACCCACCTTTTTTCATTCCATCTGTCCGTTTAATAGACTGAATTTCTGTAAGAGCTAGATGATGAACACTTTTACCATCATCATCATAGACAAGACATGCCCTGTTTTTAGAATCATAATGTAAAATTCGGCCGATGACTTTTCGGTCGTCTTCGAGCAAGGAGATGACAACAAGCTGATTTTCGTCAATCCAACGCTGTATAATTTCTAATTGTCTCATCTTGACCTATCGCTCCGATCTATCTTCTTGTTTTTTAAATGGTACTTGTCATTGTAGCAGAAAAGGGGTACAATAAACAACGAACACATGTTCCTATTTTAATTTTGGTGGTGACTGGCATGTTAGATGAAGTACAGCGAAACCTGGTGCAACGCTATATTATTTTAACACTAGTTCGCCAAGCACTAGAGAAAGATTTTAACACGTTACAGGCTTCCTCGCTCTTCTGTCAGGAGTCGCTTCATTCGTTTCTAACGGAACGTATGCATGAAGTAGGTCGAGAAATCGGGGCTCTCCAGCGCGCTTTACGTAAACAGCAATTAACGATCAAAAAAGAAAAGAACGACGGATTTTTCACGAAATACAGTTACTACTTTAAAGGATATGAAGGGACTTTCTCATTGTTGAATGCCAGATTGAAACACGACGCTCTCACCTATATGAAGCGACACCTTTTTAAACTGGAGACTAAACAATAAAAGCTTGTCCCCCTAAGTCTTAATTTAGCAACGCTCGGTTATCTTATACTTCCAGCCTTCTCTAGAAAATAATTGTTCTTACTCAAAACAAAAACAAGGAAGAAAAGCCTTCCTTGTTTGTTTAGCTAGGAACTTGCCATTTCTGCTCTGCCTGCTTCGTCTTAAACAATCGTTTGGTAATAGCAGGGGCAGACTGAAACAAAATGATTCCAAGCATTGCGGAAGCAAGGATAAAAATACTCCCAAACCTTAAAAGAAAAAAATTTATAAGCTGACAAGACCCCACTCTCTCTAATCCTCCTCAGAGAAATCAAAAGAACTTATTTGCCTATTCATTTTAAAGGAAAGTTAGAGAAAAGATGTTATGTTGATTTCTTTTTTAATTAAATAATGATTTCCTCTTCACTCCTGTTGTTTCTGTTACAAACGATGCTTCTAGGATTGCTGAAGGATCAATGGAAAGGGCTATCTCTTTTATCTTTGGATACCTAAAACGATCTGTAATACAATAAATTAAGTGGACTTCTTGATTGCTATATCCTCCTTCTCCATAAAGGTAAGTAATTGTCATACCTAACTCATCAATTAATTGCTGTCCTATTTCTTCCGGTTTTTCTGAGATTATCATAACTGACTTCCCTTGATTAATTCCGTCAAGTATAAAATCTATTGTTTTCGTTACAATAAAAAAGACGGCAATCGAAAACATGGCCTGTTCTAGAGAAAATACAAATGCAGCTGTGGATAAAATCAGAGCATTAACTAACAATAAAAACTTACTAATAGGAATATGGTATTTTTTATTAATCCATATAGCCAACATCTCTGTACCATCTATAGCACCACCGGCCTTTACAACGAGCCCCACTCCAACCCCTAGTAACAAGCCTCCATAAAGTACAATTAATACCTCAGATGTTGTTATTGCTGGAAAAGGAGCCATATTAACTAGCGCAAAGGCAGTAATGATGTTCGCATACAAGGTTCTTATTATAAATTTTTTACCCATATATTTACCAGACACATACAAAGATGGGATGTTTAATAGTACGAATACAAGCCAAATTGGTAAATTAAAAATTGCATTAAGCATAATTGCAATTGCTGTTACTCCACCATCTACTAAACTATTAGGCGCTAATATTAATTCAAGTCCTACTGCTACAATAATAGATCCAATCGTTAGTATAAAATAATCAAACAATTTATTCACAGAATCATCACCCGTTCCTTCAAATTCATACTTCTCATCTTTTTTATCAGAGATTATCGGAGTCCTTATAAAGATTACAGACTATTTTCTTCAACTCCTATTAGACAAAGCATCAAGGGCTTTTTGTCTGTTCTATAGGTGTTGCTATTTATATTACAATGCTGCACTTGCTTTTTATTATAGACCGATTAACAAGCTAAAACAAAGTAAGATTTCCACTATTTCTTCCATCCATTGGTTAGATCCAATTTTCAACAAGAAATTCATTGCACTTCAATGGGAAAGGGGGTTTTTCATAAAAAATTTGGTTTTAAAAGAAAAGAGCGAAATGTGATGGAGTACGCACATGCAAAGTATCGAATGTGTAATCTATAAATACAATTTTTGATTGGAGGATCGTCACAAGAGCAGAAGTCAAATACGTATTCCTAGGTGGATTGGGTTTAGCGATAATATCCATATATGGAACTAAAAACTCATTATGTCTATAACTAATGTTAATGAAATCAGAAGTTCGTCTAGCAATTGCTAAATTAATTAGTGGTTTTCTTTTTTGGCAGAGCTTTCAAATCTGAAAATACCATACTTATCACTATCAATTAAGCGATTTTTCTGTAATTTTAATTATAAGTGTATTATAATTAACTCAAATTATTGTGGAGAAAGTATAAATATGAAGACTACATTCATCATCCTCATTTTAATATATTTTCTAACTATCCTTAATATCTTTTTTTCTAAAAACGGAACTGATTTATCTAATCGTATAACTCATTATGCACCCAGTAATGTAGTAGAGATTGATTCCTTTTCATTCTCTACTACTTATAAGCACACTAAAAATTTTTCCTTATCATTTCAAAGTCCAAATCTAATTATTACGTTTTACAATGATCTAGTTAAATCATTTGTTCCTACTTTAAAAATTAACAGTTATTTAATTACGATAAAATACGGCAGTACACTGATCCTCCTAGCTTAGTACTATTAGAAAACCTAAGGAGGGAAACTGATGAAACAACTAATTAAAAAATTATTCTCTCATGAGTCAATTAGAGGATTGATCATTGGTGTAGGAATGATGATTTTTGTTTTCCTTTTTGTTCACTATATACTAGGTATAAAAGCTTTTAAATAATCAAGTGGGGAATGTCCCACAAGCATCCTGAAATATAAGATCGGAGCTGTCTCAAAAATCTATCTTTTGAGGCAGCTCCTTTGCTTATTCGTTCGAAATGGCGACTTGACGGACGCTTTCATCACAGGCACAAGTGCAACATCAACTCACGCACACTTTGTTTGCATTCGTCGTGTTTTCTTTGCCACGGGCAACGGTTCAGCTTCCTCGAGAACCCCACTCTCGGCGATCTTCCGCTGTTGCTTTTCCCGCAGGAGTCGCCGCCTGTCGCCGTTCGACTCCCATTAACGTGCGAAAGAACATAAAAAAATCGCCCAATCGTTTAAAATGAAGGTACCACTACCAAAATTCAAACGAAAGAAGGCGATTTTTTTGCGTAACCAAACGGCTACTTATCTGCAGTATACCATGAATCAAATCGTGCTTCCTATGAGGCCTGGGGAAATCGACAGGTACACTACACTCCAGTGTATGAGGAACTCAAAGCGAAGCAAAATCAAAAACTGAAAAGCGAAGAAGGTCGAACGCTCTACCCAAAAAACAAATCCTCGGCTTCCGAAGGCTACATCTTCGCGGCAAGGAAAACGTGCACATCGAGCTCGGGCTTGTGGCCCTTGCCCACAACCTAAGGAACGAGCGACGGTGGATCGTCGCTCGAAGAAACCAAAGAACACAAATCAACACAAAAATCGGGAGAACTGCATCAAATGGATCTCCCGATTTTATGTTTTAGGCTCTACAATAAATGTTGGGGTTTTTGCACAAAAGAGGGCAAAAAAAATGCACGCAGGCTCCTTTATCCATTATCCTTGAATTGTCGAGAAACAAAGAAAGGATAGGAGCTGCGTGTACGATGAATTTTACCATGGATTTGCCCGGATTAAAAGGTGTGAAGGTCACAAAGATGGAGGAACGAGAGGACTTTATCGCGCTCCATGTAGAAATGCCGCGAACGCCTCATCGTTGCCCATCCTGCGGGGAGAGAACCGAGAGAATTCATGATGACCGAATCCAAAAAATTCAACATCTCAAGCTCTTTGAACGGTGGGTGTATCTATTCTACCGAAAGCGCCGGTACGCGTGCAGATGCGGGAAGCGGTTTGCGGAGAAAGCCTGTTTTGTAGAGCGATATCAGCGCCAGACAGTGGAATGGAATCAAGCGTTTCGCTTGCGGCTCATTCAAGGGAAGAACTTTACGGACACAGCGAATCAATTCCAAACGTCCGTGACAACTGCCATGCGCCGATTTGGTCAATTGGCGGCACCGCTCGTGAAGAAGGTGGATCACCTTCCTCCTCGGATTGCGATTGACGATTATAAAGGGGATACGAAAGCGGGGAAATATCAAGTGATCATTGCGGATGCAGATACACGGAAGCCACTGGATATCTTACCGGATCGTAAAGCCGATACGCTTAAACGATATCTTCAAGAGAAGGGTCATCATGTAAAAACGGTCGTGATGGATCTTAGTTATACCTTCAAGTCGGCTGTTCAAAAGGCCTTAGGCCACCCGCTCATCATTGGGGATCCGTTCCATTTCTGTCGTTACATCTACTGGGCTCTGGAAGGGGTTCGCCGCCGAGTGCAAAAAGCGTTCCATCCGTATCATCGAAAACGATGTAAACGGATCAAACATCTGTTTCAGAAAGAGAGAGAAGGACTGGATGATAAGCAAAAGAAGAAGATGGAGCGGTACTTAGAGCTATCCCCTGATTTAAGGGAAGCGTATGAGCTAAAAGAACATTTTCGTCGGTGGTATCAAGAAGCGAAGATGCAAGGAAGGGAAGGACGAATGAGCGAGGTGAAGCAAGGGCTCTACGCCTTTTACCGAAGAGTGGAGGCGAGCCCGTTAAAGGAGTTCCACCGAGCCATTCAGACGCTGAAGAACTGGCAGACCGAGATCTTGAATAGCTTCGCGTTTGGCTTAAACAATGGTTTTATCGAAGGACTGAATAATCAAACGAAGGTGATTAAGAGAAATGCCTTTGGTTTTCGGCGTTATGATCGCTTGCGAAACCGTATTCTCTTGCATCATCAATTCAAACATCAGACATTCGGGGTAGGATAAGAGGGGCTCGCCCTCCTATGCCACCCCAACATTTGACTAAGAACCATGTTTTAAGGTGCTTTTGGACAGCCCCGACTTGTTTGTTTTCTCCGCTTCCTTTGAGAGACGACTTAGATGACCTTTAGCCTAACTCATTTACCTTGCCTTTAAGTTGTAGCCGTAAATATTCGAAGTTTTCTTTAAGGTAGCTCTTATTTTCCTAGTACTTTGTTAATCGCTTCAATGACGCGATCTCCTTGAAATGGTTTAACGATGAAATCCTTCGCCCCTGATTGAATAGCGTCAATAACCATCGCCTGTTGTCCCATCGCCGAGCACATAATGACTTTCGCATCTGCATCATAAGCTTTAATTTCTTTCAATGCTTGAATGCCATCTTTTTCAGGCATCGTGATATCGAGTGTGACGAGGTCAGGTGAATGCTCTTTATATAATTGAACGGCTTCTTCTCCGTTCGCTGCCTCTCCTACGACCTCAAAATCGTTTTTCGTTAAAATGTCTTTAATCATCATTCTCATAAATGCCGCATCATCCACGACTAATACGGTTGCCATGTTTATCTACCTATCCTTTCATTCTACGTTGAGAGTTGTCCCTTTTTCCGTTGGATTACTTTTTCTAAGTTTAACAAGGTGAATAAACGATCTTCTTCTTTTACAACACCTCGTAAGTAGTCTTCCTGTACACCACCAACCACTTCAGGAGTCGGCTCGATTTTTTCAGCAGGAACGTCGACGACATCATTAGCTCCATCTACAACAAAGCCAATTTCAACCCCATCATCGGCAATAACAAGTATCCGAGTGGAATCATCGTGCGCCTTTGCTGGTAATCCGAAGCGGGCTCGTAAATTAATGACTGGTGTAATCACCCCACGGAGGTTCATGACACCTATAACATATGAAGGGGTTCCAGGGATTCGCGTCACTGGTTGCATCCGCTCAATGGACTGAATATAGTCCACTTCAATCGCATACTCTTCATCCCCTAATTGAAAAACAATAAGCTTTAAATCGTTTTTTGTTGCCATTTCGCTGGACACCATTTAACTCCCTCCTTGCTATTTGATAAGCGCATTTGTATCCACGATGAGTGCCACTTGGCCATTTCCAAGAATCGTTGCACCAGAGATTGCAAAAACATCAGTCAAGTAATCCCCAAGTGATTTAAGAACGATATCGTGTTGGCCAATTAATGAATCAACAACAAGTCCAGCAACCTTCTCCCCTTTATGTACGATCACAAGGGAATAGAGTTCATCAGCCTCACGTTTTTCTGGAACAGCAAAAATGTCCGAGAGGAAGACAAGTGGAACGACTTTCCCTCTAAAGTCAATCACCTTTTGGTTGTGGGCACTATACACTTCATTTTTGTTCACAATGGCAGTCTCCACAATCGAGGAAAGTGGAATCGCATATTTCTCATCCGCAACCTCGACGAGCATCACATCAATGATGGACAAAGTGAGCGGCAATTGAATAGAGAAAAGAGAGCCTTTTCCGAGTTTTGAGGTGACACTCACAACCCCTCCAATTGATTCAAATGTGCTCTGCACAACATCAAGCCCTACGCCTCGACCAGAAATGTCTGTAATTTTTTCAGCCGTGCTAAAACCTGGAGCAAATAATAGCTGGAACACTTGGGAATCGTTCATTTTGGCGGCGTCCTCTTCTGTTACGACACCGTTTGTCAGCGCCTTTTGTAGCACTTTATCACGATCGATGCCGGCTCCGTCATCCTCGATTTCAATAAATACATTGTTCCCACTATGGAATGCTCGGAGAATGACCGTCCCTTCCTCAGGCTTTCCTGCCGCACGCCGAACCTCAGGTGTTTCAATGCCGTGATCAATTGAATTTCGAATGAGATGGACGAGGGGATCCCCAATTTCATCAATAATTGTTCGGTCCAACTCTGTCTCTGCGCCAACAATTTCTAAGTTTACTTTCTTGTTCAATTCTTTCGACAAGCTACGAACCATCCGCGGGAAGCGATTGAACACTTGCTCCACTGGCATCATTCTCATATTTAAAATGATTTCTTGCAAATCACCAGAAATTCTGGACATTCGCTCCACTGTTTCATTCAATTCATTTTGATTAAGTTCGCTCGCGATTTGCTCTAACCGCCCCCGATCGATGACTAGTTCTTCAAACAAGTTCATCAATACATCAAGCCGCTCAATATTGACCCGAACCGTTTTATTTACTTCCACGCCTTTTTTATCAGAAGGAGTCGTAGTTGCCGTTTTTTTCTCCGTCTGTTCTTCCGCTTTTTCAACGTCTACCTGCTTGTCCGATTGGGTGTGTTGCGTTTCTTTTAATGCTTGTAAGGCCTGTTTGTCGAGAGAGCAAATGTCGACAGCCGTAATTTCTGATACTTTTAAAATTCGCTGCCTCACTTCCTCGCCGTCCACTTTCGTAAGTAACGTTACTAGAAAGCGCTCATCAAATTTTTCCTCTTCTAGCTCTTCCGCAGAAGGTGTAGATTTGATCACTTCCCCCACTTGCTCAAGAACTTCAAACACCATAAATACTCGTGCTGCTTTAAGCAGCGTTTTCTCATCAAGAGTCACTTCAATTTGATAGGCTTGATACCCTTGTTCGAACGATTGATCCAAAACCGTCATTTCGAATTCATCGTACGACTCAATGATGGAACTACCTGAAAGCTCTAGTTGACCGGCAGCAGGACTCGGTGTGTGCACAGCTTTTCCAGCATCAGGAGTTTCCCCCTTCTCAATCTGCTCAAGCATCACGACGACTTTTGTAACATCTCGCTTTCCGTCTCCACCTGAAGCGATGTCACCAACCATCGCTTCTAAGTCGTCGACAGCCTCAAATACCACATCAAGTACTTCTGAGGTTGCGTCTAACTTTTGATTTCGAATTAGATCGAGGACATTTTCCATGTTGTGTGTCAAGTGGGCTAAATCCTCAAAGCCCATCGTAGCAGCCATTCCTTTTAACGTATGAGCCGAACGAAAAATTTCCCCGACAATTGAAAGATCGCTAGGTGAAACTTCCAACTTCAATAAATTGTCATTGATTGCCTGTAAATGCTCCTGACTTTCATCAATAAATACTTCTAAATATTCAGAGTGACTCAAGATTTTTCACCTCGATACGTATAGTCCTAGAAGACATAATACCATTTTACTAGATTATACATGAAACTTCTTTTATATTACCATAAATTTTGCGATTTCGAACGGTCACTCTCCATAAAAATAAGAAAAATAACCTAGGATCTTTGGCATTGTCTTATTTTAGCTCAATAAATATTTTTTAAATTCAGAAAAGGTTAACGGCTTCGCATGATAATAGCCTTGGACAGTGTCACACTTTTTCTCCTTCAAAAAAGAAAGCTGTTTTTCCGTTTCAACACCTTCCGCAACGACAGTTAAATCGAGCTCATGACCTAGGTGAATGATCATTGAAATGATGGCTTCCACTTGAGAGTTCACGCCAATCTCTGCGATAAAGGATTTATCAATCTTTAACTTTTGAATAGGTAACTGGCTTATATATTGAAGCGAGCTATACCCTGTACCAAAGTCATCGAGGCTTACTCGGATCCCTTGTGCCCTTAATTTTTGGAGTACTTTCATCGCACGATTCATATCTATTGTAATTCGCTCAGTGACTTCGACCTCTAACAAAGAGGGGTCTAAACCATATTTGTTTAAGCTATCTAAAATCATATCGACAATGTCTGGTTGTAAAAACTGCCTTAAAGAAAGATTGACTGACATTGGGACCGAACTAGCTTCTTTTTCAATAAGGAGCGCCTTTTGCTTACAAGCCTCATCCAACACCCACTTGCCGACAACTCCAATCAAACCAATTTCTTCAGCTACTGGGATAAAGAAATTTGGCCCTAACACTCCTAGAGCTGGATGATTCCAACGGACCAACACTTCTTCGCCACAATGCTCTCCCGTTGTCGTTTCAAAGATTGGTTGAAAGTAAAGCTCAAGCTCCTGATTTTCAACAGCTCGACGCAAATCATTTTCTAGCCGAAAAGGATGAATCCATTCGTCTTTCAACTCTTGGCAAAACCAGGAGACACAATTACCGCCTCGCGCTTTAGCATGTCGCAATGCGCGCTCTAATGAATTCCAGATCATCTCTACACTTTTTCCGTCCATTGGATAAACCGCTGCCCCGATGCTGGCGGTCATCGTAAACTGCACTTCATCCACTTGAAATGGCTGCTGAATGATAGAGGAAATATAAGTTGCCAACGTTTCCTTTTTTGGCAGCTCCCCTTTGATCGCAGCACAGGCAATAAATTCATCTCCACTCACCCGTGCGATCCATTGCTGATTCGGTAGTTGCCAAAGCAACCTCCTAACGAGTGTTTGCAACACTTGATCACCATAACCTTCCCCTAACGAATCATTGACGAGCTTAAAACGGTCCAAATTAATAAGGAAAAGCACATACGTCTCTGCCTGATTTTCCTGAAAGGTACGTTCCATTAGGCGTGGAACTTCTTGACGAATCGGCACCCCTGTTAACGGATCCATCCCCTTGTCGATCAAAGGAGCAATGAACGCAATCACCTGCTTGTCAGGAAGAAGCTGCAAAGAGAGGCAAAAGGTTTCAAAGGTTTCTCCATTTCGTTTAATGAGTTCGACTTTCTCCACCTGCGATATTTTATTGACGGTAGCCAATGCTAAATAAAGAGATTCTCGACACTCTGATTCAAACAGTTGAAACACACTGCTCCTCTGATTTTGCTCCCAGTCAACACGAAGGGTTTCCATCGCACCTTCATTCATATTTAATAAGGCTCCCTCTTCATCCATCGTAAACATCGGTAACGGGACGTGGGCATATAAAATCGACTCTAGGTCTTTATGGAATGGTCTTGATTCGTTGGATTGGTTAGGCATACGTGCATCCCCTATCGTATGTATTGGTTTCTAAAGCTCTAGTTTTTGAACAACTCAACAACTGAACGAATGACAGTTAAATGGTCATGAGCAACTTCTGACGCTCTATGGGGATGGATGTAAATACCTTGCATGCCTAGTGTTAACGCTTGAGCGATCTCATTCATAAAATTATCCCCAACAGAGACAACTTGACTCATGTCCACTTCATACTGATGCACCACCTCTTTAAATATATCGGTCGTTCGCGTCGGTTTTTTTGCTGATGTTATAATATGGTTAAATACATCATGTAAATGAAGCTCATGTAGCAAGCGCTGAACATCTTCTCGGTCACTGTTCGTCACAAGGACGATTTCTTTTGTCGCCTTTAATTCAATCAATCCTTCACGCAAACCAGGAAGAGGAGTTAACTCAAACTCATCCGTCACCATATATTCTTTTGTCGCAACATAGCTTGCATAACAATCTTCGACACCATAATGCTTTGCTGTGACAAATGGATACCACCAGCCATCACCAACTGCAATGATGGTTTCAAAATCAAATGAAACAGGATCAGAATAAAGCGTCTCCCATTCTTCAGCTGGTACGTATGAGCCATCCCATGTTTGAACTGATTGGACAGAGATCGTCATTGGGTCAATCGTCAAAATAAAATCACGTTTCACATCATATCCTTTTCCGATTTGAACAGGGTGATGCCCATCTTTCATCGCAGTATAATCGCGCCAAAAATCTAACTGCTGGCTCTGCGGGACGTTTTGCTTTAAGTGGTTCGCATAATAATCAAAATGGTCTGTTCCTTCATATAATGTGCCATCCAAATCAAAAATGACAAGCCTACTTGACTTCAACACTGGATTCATATCTTTTGTTCCCTCACTTCATCTAAAAGTTCCTTATTAAGATCACTATAAGTTTTTACGACAAATCAAGCAAATAACTTTATCAAAAAAACGAATTTACGAATTACTTTATTAAAATAATGTAAAGTTAACATGTGAAAACGATGAACTTTGTGAATTCCGTAAAGTTACAAAATTCGCTAGCAATCTATTACACAATCTTATATAATTCAACTGTAACAAACTTTAAAAAATACATAAAAAAAGGGGTTTTACAAAATGAAAAAAATGCTTTACTTTTTGGGAGTAAGCATGCTTGTTTTTGTCCTTGCTGCATGTGGAACTTCTGACGACGGCGACACAGCAGGATCTGGAGAGGCAGATGGCGCCGATGAAGCTGGTGAAATGCCGTCAGAGCTTATTATGGGATTTGTTCCATCCAGCGAATCTGATCAAATTGCCGATACTGTAGAGCCGCTTGCTGAGCGTCTTTCTGAAGAGCTTGGTATTCCAGTTAGTGGACAAGTCATGACAAATTACACTGGCCTTGTTGAAGCCATGGGCAACGATCAAGTACACATTGGCTTCATTCCTGCATTCGGTTATGTCCTTGCAACCGATCGCTATCCTCAAGTCGAAGTCATCCTCAAGTCTGTCCGTAACGGCAGCGGTACATACCGTGCCCAATATACCGTTCTTGCAGATTCCGATATTGAATCGATTGAAGACCTTGAAGGAAAAGTTTGGGTGTATAGTGACCTTGCATCAACGTCAGGATACTTATTCCCTGCCGCTCAATTAGTGACAGAATACGATGTCCCTGCTGATGGAATTGATTCATTTTTCGGTAATCAAATTCAAGCGGGTAGCCATGACAATGCCCTCATCACTGTTTTAGAAGGCGGTGCTGATGTGGCGACAACGTTTGAAGACGCCCGTGAAATCATCGAAGGCGACTATCCTGAAGCGATGGAAGATCTTCGTGTTATCGGATATACAGAAGAAATTCCAAACGACACTATTTCTGTTCTGAATACACTTCCTCAAGAGTTAATCGACCAAATTCGTGACGTATTCCTTTCATTCAATGAAGATGAAGACATGATCAAGATTTTGAATGACGTTTATCGTTGGGATGCTATTGAAGAAGCATCTGATGATGAATACGATATCGTTCGCGAAACGTATGAGCTATTCTCTGACCAAGTGTCATTAGATTAACGATCCAGCTCAAAGCTGCTTTTTAGACAAAGAAGAAGGGGAGTGGGTACCTCCCCTTCTCTTTTGTATGTAGGCGTTTGTCACTTTACTAGCATTTATGAAATGAGGGAAATGTCCGATGATAGAGTTTAAAAATGTGTCTCTCGTCTATCCAAACGGAACACAAGGGTTAAAAGGTGTAAACTTAAAAATTAACGAAGGAGAGTTTGTCGTCATTGTTGGCCTTTCTGGTGCCGGGAAATCCACGCTCATACGCAGCATGAATCGACTTGTCACCCCAACCGAAGGCGAACTTCTTATTGATGGTGAAAACATTCTTCCCTATTCTTCAAGACAGTTACGTAAGCTTCGCACAAAGGTCGGCATGATCTTTCAAAACTACAACCTTGTCAAACGTTCATCTGTGATGAAAAATGTCATTTCTGGCCGCCTCGGTCATGTTGGAACGTTCGCAAGCCTTTTAAACCTTTATCCGAAGGAAGATGTGGCACTTGCGTATCGCAGCTTGCAACGGGTTAACATTGCCGAAAAAGTGTATCAACGGGCCGATCAACTGAGTGGTGGTCAACAGCAGCGTGTCGCAATTGCTCGCGTGTTGACCCAGCAACCAAAAATAATTTTAGCCGACGAGCCTGTGGCAAGTCTCGATCCGCCGACTTCTCATCAAGTGATGACCTATTTACGCAAGATCAACAAGGAAGATAAAATTACAACGATTGTCAATTTGCATTTCATCGACATGGCGATGGAATATGCCGATCGAATTATTGGTATGCGTGCAGGTGAGGTCGTATTTGATGGACCTGCTAGTGAAGTGAGCGAGGAAACGTTCGAGGAAATTTACGGTAGAAAAATTCGTGAAGATGACCTAGTAGGAGGTCAGGACAATGAGTAAGCAAGAGGTTAAAGGAGTCATCTCGTCCAAGGCGAAGCTCCGGATGACCGTGCTCCTCGTTGCCATCGTCGGCATGTACGTGTTTACATCCGCACGAACAGGGTCTTCGATCCCTGATTTAATTTCAGGCTCTCCGCGTATTTTCTCTATGTTCGCAGAGTTGTTCCCACCGAACTGGGGATATGCCTCTCAAGTGTGGGGGTACTTGGCAGAGACTGTGCAAATGGCGATCATCGCGACAACCGTGGCAGCCATCATTTCCATTCCGATTAGCTTGCTATCAGCGGCAAACTTGTTTCCAAATCGGGCCATTCATATGCCCGTTCGCTTTATTATGAATGTCTTACGGACGATTCCTGACATCTTATTAGCGGTCATTTTCGTGGGCATTTTTGGAATCGGTGTCTTTTCTGGAATTATGGCCCTTATTATTTTCTCGCTTGGCTTATTAGCGAAGCTCTTGTATGAGACGATTGAAGCGATCGATCTCAATCCGCTTGAGGCGATTCGTGCATCAGGAGGCAACACCATTCAAGTCATTTGGTATGCTGTCATGCCACAAGTCCTCCCTCAGTTTGTTTCGTTTAGCTTATATGTATTTGAAGTCAACGTGCGGGCGTCGGTTGTGCTTGGATTCGTTGGTGCTGGTGGAATCGGTTTGATTCTGCAACAGCAGCTCGGTTTTTTCAATTATCCAAACGTTTCCACGATCATCATCATTATTTTCGCCGCCGTCGTTGTCATTGATTACATTAGTAATAAGATTAGGGAGGGACTTGTCTAATGAATCTTACGTTACCTCCAAAAAAACCGCGCTCTGCTGCGAAAACGATTCGTAACATTGCCGTTGCGATCGCGGTCATTGCGATTTATACTTGGACGTTTACCTCTATTAATATTGATTGGGGACGCATCTTTAGTGAACGAACAATCGAAAACATGGGGCGAGTGATTCCGCAACTATTTTCTCCTGACTGGCTCACCTATTCCAAGGTATTAAACGCGATGATGGAAACGTTGGCAATGGCCTATACTGGTACGTTGATGGCTGCCATTCTAGCAATTCCATTTGGCTTTTTTGCAGCCAGTAATATGGTAAAAAATAAGTTTTTCAACACGTTATCGAAGTGGGCTTTGGATGCAATCCGTGCATTTCCAGAATTAATGCTCGCGATTATTTTTATCGCAGCCGTCGGTCCATCGCCGTTTGCTGGGGTCTTAGCCATCGCGATTGGCTCGATCGGGATGCTCGGGAAGCTTTATTGCGAAGTGATTGAATCGATTGATATGAACGTCGTCGAAGCTCTTGAGGCCAATGGTGCAAACAAGCTACAAGTTCTCGTGTATGGGATCGTTCCACAAATCCTTCCAGAATTTCTATCCTACGCGATTTATCGATTTGAAATCGATGTTCGTGCCTCCACGATCTTAGGGATTGTCGGTGCTGGGGGGATCGGGATGCTCGTTTCGATTGCGACGCAAAACCGAAACTGGGATGAAGTCGGAATGATTCTTCTCGTCATCATCATTGTCGTCACATTGATCGATTACATTAGTGCGGCGATCCGTAAGCGAATTGTTTAACTTAACATCCGTGCACACGAAGCTAGGCATCGGAATCTTCCTTTGCTTGGCTTCTTCTTTCAAAAGGAGGACTTTTCATGCTTTATATCGTAAAAAAGAAACATCGCACGAATTACCCAAACCCGATTACGCTTGTGAAGGGACAATCTGTCCATATAGGCGAACAATATAGCGGCCCTAAGCCTTGGGATCACTGGTATTTCTGTCAAACAGCGGATGGTAGTTTAAAAGGCTGGGTTCCGAAGCAACTGCTTGCGATCGAAGGCTCAAAAGGAGTAGCATTGGACGACTATACAGCGACAGAATTAAACGTAGACGTAGGAGAAATCGTAGTGAAGCTAAAAGAGCTAAACGGTTGGATTTGGTGTCGTCAGCAAACGAGCGGTGAAGTCGGCTGGATTCCGAAAGAAAACGTGGAGCAGCGAGTTAAATAATGAGAGTTTTTTCTTTTCTGTCCTCACTATATGTTTAGAACCTTTTTAAGGATAAGACTCTACTGAAGCTAAATCTGAACATCTACAATGGTTGTCTCTATACTAACGAAAGCTACTGTAAACTCGGGCTGTTTCACCACCTCACTTCATTTTTTACTAGACCATTAGTATCCTTTCCAACTCTATTTATTAAGGCAGCACCTTGACTACGGATGCTGCCTTTGACTGTTTAACGGAGACGGGTTATTTTTTCACGCCAAGTTGTTCGTAGTCGAAGCGATTCGCCTTCCTCTTTCGTAAATCGACGAGCTGCTGAACATGCTTTCGCACTCTTGCGATGACACCGGAGCGGTCCGTTAAAGAATGAAGAGGCTGCTGTTGGTCCCGTACAACAAAGAGCGAAGCCGACTTGACGGGAACATGACATAGCTGCTCGTAGGCCTCTGCATACAAAGCAAGCTGTGGTTCATAAAATGGAAGCAATTCTGCCCCGGAGCGACGAATTTGATTCGTTTTAAAATCAATGATATGGTACTCGTTTTCGTTCTTCACGATTTTATCTATTTCCCCTATAATTTCAGCTCCTTCAAAGGAAAAAGAGAACGCCCATTCATTCGCGACAGGTTCACCCAACCATTGTAGGGAATGTTGGTTCACTCCACGAAACAATCTTTGAATATGTTCCTCGTAATTGGTTCGTTCATCTTGGGTGCAATCATGTGCTGCAAGGGTCATCTCTATACTGCCAGCAAGGGTTACTCCTTGATCTACGAGTTCAAACACTTTATGAGCCAAGCTTCCTACCTTTGAAGGATCAATATTTGAATCTTCTTGTTTCGTTTTTGCTTCGTATTGAACGCTCGTCTCTATTCCGAGAATGTAGCGCTCGTAATAGGCGACCGGGTCTTGGATAAATGTCATCATTTCAGTTACAGACAATGGTACAAGTTCCGGCTGACGGGGAACGATTGGCGGAACCGTGTATGTCTGAATGTCTTTTTCCCAACGATCATGGGATGCAACGTCTTCTTCGATCTTTAAGTGAGACCTAAGTTCAGGCATTTCCTCTAACGCTTCTTCTACTTCGTATAGCCATGACGAGGTGGAAGGTTGTTCCTTACCTGTCATCCATAAGTAGTCACGTGCACGAGTAGCGGCCACATAGAATAGCCGTTTATTCTCTGCCATTGTAGCAAGATCGGCTTGCTCTTTAACAAGCGCAAAGGCAGGCGTCTCTAGTTTCACCACTCCATCATCCTCTTCCCATTCATGACGAAGGACAATGCCCATTTCTCGGTCGTAGCGAACCTGTCCTTTGTCCCGTTGCGGAACACGGTCAAGCTGTGGCAAACAGACGATCGGGAATTCAAGACCTTTCGAAGCGTGAACGGTCATAATATGGACGACGTTTCCTGCCACTTGCTCAACTTCGGCTTCTCCTTCCTTTTCCACCTCTGCTTGAATCAAGTCAAAACGTTGGAGCAGTTCTTCCAACACGTTCGTCTTCCAACCGCTCATCACATCGATGAGCTTTTCTACATTCCTCACTTTTTGCATTCCGTTTTCCTGAACAAAAAGAGACATCTTTAATCCTGTTTGGTCGAACAACTCATACAGGTGATCGATTAATGAAGGGACTGGACGGAACGGAACCCACCGATCAAGCCATGTACGCAACCTTACGAAAGCGTCCGTAACGACGGGGCGTTCAGCAAAAAGACTGGCCATCTCCTTATCAACGACAATATCAAACCATGTTAGTTCATCGGAAAAACGTTCCTTGACAAACATTAAATCATCGAGCGTTAGTCCGAACATTGGACTTCTAAGCAATGCAAAGAGATAGAGCTCTTCAAACGGGCGGTCAAGCCACCGTAGCAGTGTCACGAAGTCTAGAATTTCCTGTCGTTCGTAAAAGCCAACACCGCCATAGACGTGGTACGGAATACCTTTATCGCTTAGCGCCCGTTCTAAGGCTAACAATTCCGTCCGCACAGGAATCAAGATCGCCATATCTCCCCAATTCGGTGAACGCCACGATTCACCGTTCCATACCGTCGGCTCCCCTGTTCGCACCATCTCTAGCAAGCGATCGGCAATATGGTGATAGGGTACCTGATCATTATCCTTTTCTTTCTCCGTTGTTTTTGTTATGTGCAAGCTCACCCGGATGTCATCCTCTTTTTCTGGTTCTCTCGCAGGAATGAGAGAGGCGTAAGGGACTGAATGAACGCTTACGTCTTTCATTGCATGAGCAAACAGTCCGTTTACTGCATGAATGACAGGGGCGGTTGTTCGGTAGTTCGTATTCATCTCAATAAATTGCGCCTCTTTCTCATCCCGTGCCTGTTCACTCATTTCATTCATCAGCGTTACATCGGCTCCGCGAAAACGGTAGATCGATTGTTTTCCATCACCGACAAGAAACTGATAGGAAGGGTTGATCTTTGTGAGCACATCCATTTGCATTTGATTCGTATCTTGGAATTCATCGACCATCATATGTTTGAACTGGTCATGGCAGCTTTTCTGCACGTCCTCCTGATCCAACAAACAAACAGCATTCCTCTGAAAATCAGAAAAGTCGAAAGCACTTAAAAGTTGTTTCCGTTCTTTGTAGCGAGCCGCAAAATATTGCAACAAGTCGATAAAGGCTGTAAGAACCTCCTTTGTTATTGGTTGTACCTCTACCGAAAAAGAGGTCCATTGTTTTTTTAACCCTTTCCACTCATCATAGAGTTGTTGAAAGGCTGGTGCTTTCTCCCCCCAGCTTTTATGCCCTCGTGCTGGCATGGCTGCTGTCAGCGTTTGTACATATAAATCTGGCGCTTCAGGATTAAGCTGATGAAAACAGCTGAGTAGATTGTGAATGTGATCTTTGAGCGCTTTCGTCAAGCTTGGATCATTTCCATCGATCCGATCCACTAAACGAGACGCTTTTTCATGAAACTCCGCGATCTGCTGTTCTTTTTCGAGAAGGAGTGCATGGGTTTGCACATTGAGCATCGCATCACCATCCAAGCGTTTAAATACGTCGTCATCAGCATGAATGTCTCGAATGTGTTCGTATACTTGGAGTAGAGAAGACTCAAGGGAACGCTTCGTATAGCATTCAAGGAGCTTTGCGAACAAGGGACGTAAAAGTGCGTCTTGGAATAGATCGTCAAGTATCTCTCGTTTCATGATCGCTGCTTCCACTTCATCTAATACGATAAATGTTGGCGGAATGCCCGCTTCTTGCGCATACTCTAATAAGAGCCTTTGACAAAAGCTATGAAACGTACTAATTCGTGCCCGTTCCAACCCTTCTTTTTGCTTTTGCCAAAAAATCACCTGCCCCGCATCACCGTGGGCCTTCGCTTCTTCTACTTTTTCGAGCAACCGTTGCCGGATTCTTTCTTTCATTTCACGTGCTGCCTTCTCCGTGAATGTGATCGCCACCAGCTCGTCCACCTCAGCACCAAATGAAGCCTCTAGATCATTTTGTGTTTCCTGCCATTTTTGTTCACAAATGTGGACAAAGCGCTCTGTCAGAACGCGAGTCTTCCCTGAGCCGGCTCCAGCCGACAGAACGACGAGCGGAGCCCGGCTAAAAATCGCTTGTTCTTGCTCCTGGTTAAATGTTATTGCCATGAAGTTTCTCCCTCCTCTCGCTGTTCAGGTGTTACGCGACAGACTGCATGATAGGGGCAGCTTTTACTGCAATCTAGCGGCATCACAGAAAAGTCTTCATGCATCCCTTGCCAGAGCTGTTCGATTCTCTCATCCAAGTTGAACGCATGAAGAAAGTCAATCGTTCCAAGCTGCTCGTGGCGATTTTTGCAAAAAGCCGATACGCGAAAACGCGAACCTTTTCCCACATGTTCTGGCTTCCAAAGCCCATTGTTTGCTCGTTTTTCTGGTTCCTTAAGCGAGATGTAGGACGCCCCATACGCTTTTTTCTCCTTCAGTTGCTGTCCAGCAGCAATCATGTACAAAGGGAGCTGTAGCTTTAAACCAGACGGGACATCTTCCTCCATCTTCAAATGGGCTTGTCCTGTTTTATAGTCGTAAATCGTAAACCCTTCATGATCCACATCGATTCGGTCGACTTTTCCTGTAAGCGTAATGGTCGTCCCGCTTGGTAACCGAATCGGCAATGACACTGATCGTTCCAAGGAATAGATGGCCATCTCCTTGACCGGTTCATGATCCCAAAAGTGTTTTCGCTCCGCTTTCCACCACTTTCTTAACCGTTTCAGCCATTCACGTTTTATGAGCTCAAGCTCTAGTCGAGATAAGCTGAGATACCGCTGCTCTATTTCTTCCCAAAGAGCTAAAAATACCAATTCTACTTTTTGGCCGATCCGCCCTTTATCTGTCTCAGATAAGCGATGAAATGGTTGTCCAATCAAGTCTTCTTCCTCGTATATATGCTGGATCACTTGATGAATCAAATGGCCAAGATCGAGCGGTGAAACGCGTACATCTTTTTTCATTGGTTCCTTAACCGCGAAGATTCGCTCCATTCCGAAACGAAATGGACATCTAGCATATTGTTCAAGTGCCGTCACAGATAGAGTGTGCTGGGCGGAGAGCGGCTCTGATAAAGTTTCCTCCCCTGTCTTCAACCGCTCGACGTGTTGATGGATACGCTCTATTTCAGGAGATAATCCATTGATGACGTAGCCTTTCCCTAAAAAATGCGCAGCTTTTTCTTGTTGTTCTCCTACCGTCAATGCAAAAGGGGCCTCCATTCGTTTTTCAAACGTCCATTCATACGTCTCTGTCGCCACATACCGATCCAAAAAGGGCGAAGGTAAGAACGGTTCGTTCGGATTCATCCCCTTAATATAGGAGAAGACAATTTCTGGAGCGATATAAAAGAGCTGGTCAAAATACGCCTCTTGCTTCATTTTAAACACGTGTTGTGTTGGAGCGCCGTACGGAATTGGCAAAGAATATAAATCTCGCTCCTGCACATAACCTTGGAGTGAATGGGGAGCTGGAAACGTACCTTCATTCATACTTGTCACATACAGTTTATCCCCTTGAAACAGCGGCACGTCTCGCCACGTATGGATGGAAACACCGCGCTCTCGTCCTTTCTCAATCGTGAACTTTTTCCGCTCGAGCTGATAGTGAAGCCATTCCCTAAACAGGTCAAGGCGAATCGTAAATGCCATGAGACCTTTTTCTTCTAATTCTTGTCGCTTCTCTTGCACCAATGACTTTAAATAGGTCATGACGTGTAATTCAAATGCGATTTCCTGCGCTCGCCACGTCTCATGGCTCTCTCGCATGCGTTGCTCATAAAGGGAAGACAGTTCACTATCGTCCAGTAATCTTTCAAGCTGATGCAAATAAGCTAAAAACGTATCTCGCTTCCGCCAAACGTTCCCGCGCACTAGCTCAATCAACCGTCCAATCCCCTCATCCGCTACATCCCCCGTTGCCAAAAACGACTTCTTAGCCAATGCAAAGCTCGCACCGCTCGTAAACGTGAGCTTCATGATTAGTTCTAGCAGTGGCAGCTGCTCCCAGCTTGTAGCTGCGCGGCTCGGCATGCGGAGAACGTAATCAAGCCAATGGAGAATAGCTGAATCTCTAGCCGAACGTCGCTTGGAACGTTGCAATGGCACACCTAAAAATTTCGCCACTCGAAAAAGGACTGCTTCATCCGCCTTTTCATCTGCTAGTACAATTCCAAACGCATCATACGGCTTTTCGCTCAGTATAATGTCTTGCATCAATCCATAATATTGTTCTTCTGTCGTCGAGGCCGCCTTTACGGAAATACTTTCTGTCATAAGGTCGTTCCGATGATGGACCGTTTTCTGTTCAAACCCTAACGAAAGTAGATCGTTTAACGTTTGTTTGGCAATCGCAAACGTAGCTTGCGGGAGGTAAACATGAAAGGGAACATCCGCTTTTTTCAAGGCCGTGATCAATCGATATTGCAACGGACTGAAATCATAAAAGCCGTCCACGACAACAGCTCCTGTCATGAGCGATGGACGTTTACTCAAGCGATTCGCTGCTACCAGTATTTTTTGTTCGGGGTCAAGTAGCCGATTTTCGTTAACGGTTGCTTGTTCATATCGTTTAAATAGAGGCTTTAACGACTCAAGTCCAGCGGTATATTCCTCTACCTCTAAGCCTAACCGTTTGATTTGACCATATGTATCAGCATAGGCTTTCGCCTGATGTCGATCATGTGTACCACCTAGTGCGTCTTCCTCTAAAAATTGCTGAAAAAACAAATGCCGGTCTTCTTCCCCAATCACAACATAGGATTCTTTTGTCTCGTCTAAAATGAGCTCCGCAAGATCATCAAACGTGATGTAACGAATGCCTGGCTGCCGTTTTCTTCCGAGAGATAACCATTTTGCCGATGGAAGAATGTAATAGAGAGGCGTCCCCGTCATTTGCTGCCACTGAAACCAGTGCGTAAGACGTTTTCTGTTGGCAATCTCCTTCACTGTTGATTCATAGACTACTTGTTCAGCCACCGTCATCCTCCTTCCTGCTTGGACGAATCATTTCTACGTGTGGAATGCCATCTTCCACGTATTCTTCTGAGCACGCATGAAAACCGTGCACTTGATAAAAAGCTTGTAAATGAGCTTGGGCCTGTATTTGAATCGAAGGTGCACGTTCGAATGTATGTAAAAAACCGATGGCTTGCTCCATTAATGTATGCCCAAGTCCTTTACCACGTCCACTTGGAGCGATAATGACTCGTCCGATGGAGGCATGCTCATCGTATTTGACACCTGTTTGAAAAAGGCGAGCGTAGGCCAGTATCGTTCCATGATCAATCCCAAACAAATGACTCGCTTGTTGATCGTACCCGTCAAGTTCAGAGTAAGGACAAGCTTGTTCTACAACGAACACGTCAACCCGTAACCGCAAAAGCTCATACAATTCATCTTTCGTTAACTCTTGAAACGTTTTGCAGTGCCACTTCAACGGACTTCCTCCCTTGCTATTTGTACTCCTAGTGTATCACATTCAAACATACGTTTGGTTATTTAGAAAAACTTGGCTTGTTGCCCCGATCATTAGGCAAACATGCAAAAAGAGAGCAGCGTTTAGGAAGCGCCACTCTCCATGTCTTAAAACGAAATCACATTATAGCCGATCAATGCGACGAGCACAAGACAGGTGATGAATACAATCCAATAGATACGAGCCTGCTGGCCGATCGTTCCTTTGGACGTACGTGTCAACAACATCTCCATCGCATAGATAAGCACGATTGCAAGAACACCTTTTACGATAAACAAGAAAGCAAACTGCCAGTAGACGAGCATGCCAGCCCCTGTGATTAGCATGATCACAAAGAATAACCGGACGATCATATGAAGGATTTTTCCAGCCTTCCCTTTCCCTGCTTTGATCAAAAAATAGCTAACGAGAAAGAGAATAATTAAAATGGCCCATGATCCGCGGTGAGATTCATAGAAAATGTTATAAAGTTCTGGTGACAATTGTTACGCCTCCTTTCCCAATCTAAATCTTCCCGTTTCTTGTCCATTATAAAGGATTGAAAACGGATTTACCAAAATCATCTCCTCCCGTCACAAAACTGTTAGATTAAAAAATCTACTTTTTATGAACCCGCTACAAAAGTTTTTCTCCGAACAATGAGCCCATCAGTTCAACAGCAACCTCCGCCGTCTTATTTCGCTCATCGAGAATCGGGTTTACTTCCACAAATTCTGCTGAGGTCACAATCTCGGCTTCGGCTAACATCTCCATCGCCAAATGGCTTTCCCGGTAGGAAATTCCACCGAGCACCGGCGTGCCGACACCAGGGGCATCATTCGGATCAAGTCCATCTAAATCAAGGCTCAAATGGACACCATCCGTCCCGTTTGACACGTGGGCAATCGCTTCCTCCATCACCCTCGTCATCCCTAGTCGGTCCACTTCATGCATCGTAAAAATTTTCATCCCATGTTCGCGAATATATGCCTTTTCCCCTTCATCCAATGAACGGGCACCGATAATGACGACGTTTTCTGGCTTTATTTTCGGTGCAAAGCCGCCGATTGACGTAAGTTTTTCATGCCCGATGCCTAAGCTTACGGCCAGTGGCATACCATGAATGTTCCCAGATGGGGAGGTTTCTGCCGTATTCAAATCCCCGTGGGCATCGTACCAGATGACCCCTAATTGGTGTCGGCGCTTTGCCACCCCAGCTAACGTACCAATGGCGATGCTATGGTCCCCCCCTAGAACGAGCGGGAAGTATCCTTTCGCCACAGCTTTCTCCACATGGAGGCAGAGCTGCTCGTTCGCCTTGATGACCTCGCCTAAATTTTTTAAATTTGTTTTTTCCTCGCTTACTTCCCCGGGGCGATCAATCGGAATATCCCCCATGTCATCGACATGATAGCCAATTGATTGAAGCCTCTCAATTAATCCAGCATAGCGTAACGCACTTGGCCCCATGTCAACCCCCCGACGATTTTGTCCTAAATCCATCGGTGCTCCAATGACAGCAATTTTCTTTCGATCCATGTCTCTTCACCTCAGCTGTAAAGTCAAAGTTCCCTTATTTACTAGCAAAACATTTGTTCATCGCCTACTCTAGCTCTTTCTCTGTAATCACGAGAGTGGGGGTTGGTGACCTTGCTTGACTGCTGAATAGGCACTCAACATATTCATGTAACGATTTCCTTTAGGGCTCCCTCCTCAAACCCCTTCTACTTGCCCCATATTTTTCTGTTTGTTTTTTAATGGCTGCACTGTTCAAAACCGATCGCCTCCTTTAAGATTGACTGCCGAGAACGTTTACATAAAAATATACATTAATGAATAAAAATACTTTTTCTTCCATCCTTAGATTAATTATAACAGATCGACGTGGTCAACAGTATGATTTCTCTAAAAGGCAAAAAGGGAGATCACAATTGAGTGACCTCCCTCACCACGAACTCGTTCCATAAAAACCGAGAAGGAACGCGGCGATCGAACCGACAATGCTTAACAACACATAGGAAAAAAGCTTCTTCCACTCACGCTCCCTTATGAGTAGCACCGCCTCCACACTAAACGTCGAATACGTAGTAAAGGCACCAAAAAAGCCAATTCCACCGAAAAGATACCCTATATCATCATAAGATGCAGCAAACAGTTCATGATAATAAAGTCCGAAAAAAGCTCCTAACCCGAATGAGCCAAGCAGATTGACAACAAGCATAGCTATAGGAAAAGGCGGGTCTGGGAACCGCTTCATCATCCATTGACCGACAAGATAACGGGCAATAGCGCCGATGCCTCCACCAATCGCCACAATCAAGAGATTCATGAGCCTGCCACCTCTCGTTTCCGTCTCGTAGCAATCTTACTAGCAAGCAAATAGCCTAAGAGCGCGAATCCGATTCCGCCAAATAAGGACGCAGCCACATATATAAGAAAACTGAACGGATGGTGACTGTATAACAACACCGAGTCAGCCGCCAGCGTTGACATCGTTGTAAATCCTCCGCACAAGCCGACACCCAGTCCTTTCTTCAGCCATTCTTTAGGAACAATGACGAGAAACCAAGAAGTTAAAAAGCCAAGCAAAAAGCTGCCTACTATATTTTCAATGAGTGTTCCATACGGATAGCCAGTTGTTAACATCCACGTGTTGAGGAGAAAGCGAAAGTTCGTACCGATCGCTCCACCGATGCCGATGGCGACAATTTCCTTTACAGTCTGTCGCATGCTGAAAAACTCCTCCCAAAAGCAAACCTCTTCCTCCATTAAAAACGTTTTTCGTTCAGTATTCAACTGTGATGAAAAAAAGAATCCCGACCATGCTGATACACAAACTAAAATGCCGTCAATACAATGAACTACCGACTGACACATCTTTTAGAACAAAAGGTGATTGCGTCTAATGCCTTGAGTAGATGTCTGAGTCTAAAGTAAACGAAAACCAATAAAAAACCCTACGGCTATGAAGAACCGTAGAGTGTCTCATTCTTTTTTACACTTGATCCCGGTCAATTTCTAAGCGATCTTGTCCGGCAAAGGCAACTTCCATGTCAAATTCGACGACATTTTCTCGATCGAGATTGAAATAATCAAGGACTGCATCAATTACTTGATCTTCTTCCATATCTGGCGTGAGCTCTAGCGTATTGATCAATTCATCAATTCGCTCTCTAGCCTCTTCTCCTCTAAATGATTCTCCGGCTGCCACGTATTTGGCTTCCGTCTCATCCCATTCTTCCTCAAATTCGATGTCTACGACTTCATCATCTTCAAGCTCAATTTCTAAATCAAGCTTGGTGACCTCCCCTTCATCGCCTACTTCCCCTTCTTGTTCGGTCTCATCTACGGGGGTCTCATCCATCATCTCTTCGTCCTCTACAGGTGCTCCCGGCTGGTCTGCCTGTGGCCCACACGCAATGATCATGACACTTAATAACATCATTGAGAGGAATAAACCTAGTCGCTTGGACAACATTTTCATTAACCTCCTTTATGTATGTTCAATAAAAGCATGCCCCAGTCATCCACAAATTATGAACACGAATAAAGGCAAGTAGAGGGGGAACGGTATGGACAAAGGATGATAACAAAGAAAAAGGAGGCGCTTCCTCATGAAGTGGATGCTCAAATCTTTCGTCTTACTTTTAGGCTTCTCTTGTTTTTTCATTTCAATGAACCAATCGATTAGCTATGCAACTCCTAGCATCATTGATTTCGAACTTGAAATGGTTTTAAAGGATTACTCAACATATGACATTGAATACGAAATGAGTGAAAATGTACTAGACGCCACCTATAACGTCCCAAACGAACCGACCATAAAGGGGCAAGAAGCAGTTGAAAAAGTCCAATCGTTTATCGGAACATTGCAATTGCTGCCGAGCACGAGTAACATGCAAGCTGTTCAAAACGTTCTAACTCAGCTTCAGTTATCAAAGGACGATATTCACTTCTTTAAGTTAGAAGCTACATTTGACGGTGGAGCTACGCTTAATATCCACTGGGCAGGAAAGAACTGCTGTTGCAATGACTGTCAGCACAACAATGGACGCGATTAAAAAAACCTATAAACACGAAATGATTACCATTAAATGATAAAATTATAGGTATTTTTATGCGTCATTTACATTCCCTTAACAATTCATTGTTATGATCAAGCTTGACAGTACAATGAATTGGGGGTCTCAGCTTGAAACAAACGTTATCAAACAAACATAAAGGAAGTAGATGGGCAACAACAATTTTGGAAAAACTAAACTTGCGCCTCCGTCTCCTTCTTCTTTTTATCTCCGTTATGACTTTTTCAATTAGCATTGTCGGTCTTAGTTCATATTTCCAAGCGAGGGATGTGACGATGAAGACAATCGAAGACCGACTCGTTCGTGAAACAGAGTTAATGGAGTACCTTTCCGAAAATTTGCACTTTCTTTATGTTAGCGATCCAGAATACTTTATGCAGCAGCTCACGAGCAACGTCCGTTCACAACAGGCAACTCTTTTTGATGATGGGATCGCGTCAGATTATTTTTCCATCGTTCATGGTGAAATCAATCCTTTTATTGAACCGAACCATCTAACAGCACCATGGCCCGAATCCCTTGTGGAGCAAATCATTGACATGGGCCGTGGCCAAATTCATACAACGATTGCTGGTGATTCCTACACAATCTCGTTTCAAGAAATGGAGGCCATCGATGGAATTTATCTTTTAGCCGTTCCTACCGATACATATATGCACGAGATTAATCAAATGGCTTTGTATTCTCTCGTAATCGCAGTTGTTAGTTGTCTAATGGCTAGTCTGCTAATTCTGTTATTTGTTCGCTCCATTACAAAGCCATTGATGGCCTTACGCACATTAATGAAACGCGCTCAACTTGGTGAACAGAAACAGACCATTCCTGACACAACGATTCCTGAGCTTATCTCTCTTTATGAAAGTTACCATGCTCTAATGTCACAAATGACCCGAATGTTACAGGAGTTAAAGACAACAAGTCACGAACTTGAACGAACAGGCGCTAGACTGGAGGCTTCGTCAGAAGAGGCATTAGCATCTAACAGCCAAGTCGTACGAGCGATTCAGCTCGTGCAACAAGGAGCTGAGCAAACTGCAAGCCGTTCTGAACAAAATGCAGACAGATTTCACATTTTGAGTGATCAGCTCATGGACATGGTGAACAAAACGGACCATCTTTTTCAAAAAGCAGCAGCAATGAATGTCTCTGCTAAAGGAGGCGAAGCGAATATGCAGCAGCTGATTGAAACGATCCATACGTGCAAAGAAGATTTTCACCAACTGACAAAAACGATGAATCATGTAAGCGATCATGCCCTTTCGATTTCGGATCTCGTACAATTAATTCAAAGAATATCAGAACAGACGAAGCTCTTGGCGCTGAATGCATCTATAGAGGCGGCGCGAGCTGGAGATACGGGCAAAGGTTTTGCTGTTGTTGCCACAGAGGTTCGGAAGCTAGCAGAACAATCCTCCCAAGCAACAGACCAAATCACTCACTCGATTGCTTCGCTAGAAACGGTCACAACGCAAGCCTCGGAAGAATTTAAACACGTGCTTGAAAAAATGATGACACACCTGACAATTGCTTTTGATTCTAAAAACGCCTTTGATAAGTTAATGACCGATATTTCCGAGGTAGGTTGGAGTCTAACAAGCACTCAGGAAGATCTACACTCCATTGAACGGATCATTCCTGAGCTCGAAGAAACATTTCAACAGTTCATGACCGTCTCACAAGAGACGTTAGCAAGCACAGAGGAAATGATACATACAAGCAGCATACAAAGTGAGCAAGTAGCCAGTACGCACGCGATTGGCTTAGAGCTTTCAACACTAGCAAGCGCTCTTTCAACTAGGACAGAGCACTTTTCTCTACATGCAAAAAACACGTCGGCTTGACGTGTTTTGCTTTTAGTCTCTAATTTAAATCAAAGTGTTTCCCATTCACCTCATAGACGACCCACTCTGATACGTTCGTCGCATAGTCGGCAATACGCTCAAGATAACGGCCAACGAAAGCCATTTGTGTCACCTGATCAATCTCGATACTTTCTCTCGGCAGAGCGAACAGCTCACGAATAAACTGACCATACATCGTATCCACTTTATCATCTAATAGCGCCAATTTTTGCGCCATAAGCACATCAGATTTCTCATAAGCAACTAGGGCTTGTTGAATCATGCTTTGAGCAATCTGAAACATGTCAATTAATTGCTGTTTATAGTCGGGTAGACTGTCTGATTTAAGCCGACTCGATTGCTTGGCAATATCGACGACGAGGTCTGCAACTCGTTCAAGATCACCGGAAATTTTCAATGCGACAATCAATTTTCGTAAATCGGTCGCCACAGGCTGTTGTTTGGAAATAAGCAAGGTGACCTGATCGTGTAGGTCAAGTTCAAGCTGATTGATTCGCACATCCCCTTCAATAATGCTGTCCATCCGCTCAAGATCGAAGGTTTGAAAGGCAACCATCATCTCTTCGATAACAGTTTCCACTTGATGGCCCATCATTAAGATTCCTTGCTTTAAATAATCCAATTGGGAATGAAATTTACGCATTGACACGCTTTATCGCTTCCTTACCCGAAACGTCCGGTAATATAGTCTTCCGTTCTCTTATCAGAAGGATTGGAGAAAATAATATCCGTACTATCATACTCTACCACTTCTCCGTTTAAAAAGAATGCTGTTTTGTCTGAAATTCGAGCCGCCTGCTGCATATTGTGGGTCACAATAATGATCGAATACTCTTTTTTCAATTCTTGAATCAATTCTTCAATTTTTAACGTAGATTTCGGATCAAGGGCTGATGTCGGCTCATCCATTAAAATCACGTCTGGTTCGATCGCTAAACAGCGGGCGATGCAAAGGCGTTGCTGCTGACCACCAGAGAGACCGTAGGCATTTTCATGAAGACGGTCCTTTACTTCATCCCAAATCGCAGCCCCGCGCAAGCTCCGTTCGACAATCTCACTCAAAATTTTCTTGTTGCGGATGCCGTGAATTCTTGGTCCATAGGCTACATTATCAAAAATGGATTTTGGAAATGGATTGGGCTTCTGAAACACCATCCCTACACGAGTGCGCAACTCCTCCACTTGAAAGGATTTATCAAGAATGTTACGGCCACGATACGAAATGTTCCCAGAAATTCGCACGCTAGGAACGAGCTCAACCATACGATTTAACGTTTTAAGATACGTTGATTTTCCGCATCCTGAAGGACCAATAATCGCGGTCACTTCTTTTTCATAGATCGAAAGGTTGATATTTTTTAATGCATGATCCTTTCCGTACCATAGGTTCAAATCCCGCGTTTCATATGCAACGGTAGGTTCCCCTTGTATAACATGCTTTTGACGAGGTTGTGGTACAATAACCTCCACATTCTTCTTTTCCTTCACTGTTAATGCCATAATCGGTTCCCCCTAAACCTTAATATCGTTTTTGAAACTTGTTACGAATGATGATTGCCGTGGAATTGAGCAAGAACAAGACAAGAAGCAAGATGATGATGGTTGCCGCTGCCAGGTTGGCATATTCAGCCACTAATGCTGAGTCGATCGTCCAATAGTAAATTTGCACAGGCAAAATCGTAAAACGGTCCATCAAACCGCCCGGAAACGGAATAAGCAAAGCTGGGATGCCTAGAACAATTAACGGAGCTGTTTCTCCAATCGCACGTGAAAGCGATAGAATAGCCCCTGTTAAAATCCCTGGTAATGCTGCTGGTAGAATAATATTTTTAATCGTTTGCCACTTCGTTGCCCCTAAGCCGAAAGATGCTTCACTCAAATGGGACGGTATCGCCCGAATCGCTTCCTGACTCGCCACGACCACAATCGGTAAAACGAGTAAGGACATCGTCAATCCACCGGCGAGCACGACACTTCCTAAATCCATTGTGCGGACAAACACCGTAAGGCCTAATATCCCAAAAACAATGGAAGGTACCCCCGCCAAATTGGAAATGTTCGTTTCAATCAAAGATTGCAGTCGTCCTTTTTTTGCATAACACTCGAGATAAATTGCTGTCCCAACGCCTAAAAACATCGTAACTGGGGTAACAACCAGCATGAGCCATAACGTCCCTAACAACGCCCCCATAATCCCAGCTTTTTCAGGGTCTGATGAATGCCGTCCTGTGAGAAAGTCAAGATTGATCCAACTAGCGCCATCAGCAAGAACACGAGCAATCAACACAGCGAGCACAACCAAACCAAAGATCGTCGCAAGAAAAAATAGTCCTTTAGCCATTTGGTTGATCAGTACCCGACTGCTCATCTTTTTTTGAACGACGTTTGCATCAACATATTTCATCTTAATACTCCTCCCTAAATCTGCGAGAGATGTAACGAGCAAGTAGGTTCATAAGGAAGGTAAAGACGAACAGCGTCATCGCTACAGCATACAAGCTATAGTAAATCGTCGAGCCAGCTGGAGCGTCTCCTCCTGTCACTTCCACAATATAAGCCGTCATTGTTTGCATCGATTGCGTCACATCGAATGTAAAGTTTTTCGAGCTGCCGCTTGCGATCGTGACGATCATCGTCTCACCAATCGCTCTTGAAAACCCAAGAACAAACGAAGCGACAATTCCAGAAATAGCTGCAGGGATTACGACTTTAGTCGTTACTTCTAGCTTTGTTGCCCCGAGTGCAAGTGCTCCTTCACGCATAGCATTGGGTACAGAGCTCATAGCATCCTCAGAGAGGGAGGCAACCATTGGGATGATCATAATGCCCATGACAATTCCAGGACTTAATATATTCGTTGCTTCCAATCCAGGAACAACGTGTCGTAATAAGGGAGTCACAAATGTGAATGCAAAGAAACCATAGACGATGGTGGGAATTCCCGCCAACACTTCGAGCATTGGCTTCAACGTTCGCCGCAAGCGATCAGACGCATATTCACTTAAAAAGATCGCTGTCATTAAACCGATCGGAATGGCAACCACCATCGCAATGACTGTAGAAATTAACGTCCCTGTCAACAACGGCAGCACGCCAAATTCGGGATTTTGACTTAAAGGCTTAAGTACTGTCCCTGTGAAAAAGTCAACGATCGGTATTCGACTAAAAAACTCAATCGTTTCATGTAATAACGTATATAAAATTCCAATCGTTGTCAGAATCGAGACCGTCGCAATCACAAGGAGACATTTTGGAATTAACTTTTCTGCTAAATTCGCCAAGCTCTTCGTCTGCCTGTTTTTTTCAATCATCTCCCTTACATCGACAGCGCCCCTGACATTTAATTCGCTGTTGTTATTCATGGAGATCACTCCTTCCATCCCTTGTAGCAATAGATAAAGAAAATTCGGTGATTACCAAAGCCTTTAAAGGGCAACAGAGCGGCAGTTGCACTTATACTTCCACCTAAAATTTTGTCTACGTTAAATGACCTTCACTGCTAAAATTTTTTTCTTAAATCAAATGCAAGCAAGAAGATGAGAACTTTTTCAAGCTCTCATCCTATGCTCGTACACAATTGTTTTATTTTAGTCCTTCTAAGAAATTCACATACTCTTGAACTTCTTCTTCAGGTAATGGTGCAAATCCAGTTTCGCCGGCAAATTCGTTTACATTGTTTACAACGAATAGAGCAAAGTCTAGCACTTCTGGCTTTTCTTTCGCATGATTTACGTTTAAATATGTGAACACTGGACGAGTAAATGGTGCATAATCACCATCTTCTGCAATCGTCTCTAGATTAGGCTCAACTGGTCCATCACCGAAGTCAACATGAACAGCTCCTAGTTGATCTTGGTTGTTCACATAATAACCGAAGCCAAAAAACGCGATCGCATTTGGATCTTCAGATACTAGGTTAACAAGAGTAGAATATTCTTGCTGCAAGTTAACGTTATCTACAAGATCTTGCTCTTCCATAATGACTTCATAGAAAAACTCATACGTACCGTGGTTTTCGTTAGGTCCCATAGGATTAATTTCTTCATCTGGAAACTCTGGGCGGATGTCAGACCATTTTTCCACTCCACCGTCTGCAGCGAAAATGCTGATTAGCTCTTCTTTTGTTAACTCTGTCGCCCAGTCGTTGTCTGGGTGAATGACAAATGTAAGACCGTCTAAAGCAACTTTGAATTCTTGAACGTCTATTCCAAGCTCTTCTGCCGTTTCTTTCTCTTCGTCCTTGATCTGACGAGACGCATCGTTGAAGTCTGTTCCGTTTTCTACGAGAAATTTACCAAATCCAGCACTTGTTCCAGCGCGGCTTACCTCTACTGAAACGTTCGGTTGCTCGCTTATCATATACTCTTCAGCAATGGCTGCCATTAACGGATAAACCGTACCAGAACCATCAACGACAACACTACCTTCAAGCTCATCGCTTCCAGTAGCCTCCTCTGTCGTTTCTTCAGGAGCTTCCGTTGTTTCTTCATCCCCTGGCTCTGCTTGTGTATCTTCTCCCGATCCACACGCAGCAACGATGACCATAAGCACCGTCATAGTAAGTAATAGCATGAACTTTTTGACATTCACAGAATTGTCCTCCCTTTTTTATACGGTTGTTTACTATTTTGAGCGACATGGTTTTTGTCCCTCCACAATCCGTAGTATAGAGAGAAAATATTAATCACATATATACTAAACGTAAAGGTTTTGTAAACGGGAGACGAACCTTGTCTAACCATCGTGTTTTTACTAGATTTACTAGAAATTTTGTCCTCTTATGTGGTCGTATTCGCTTAAACCGTAAAAAGACCGCCTCTTTCATAACAATGTAGAGGCAGTCCCTGTGTTACGGTGCTCATTCTATTAGCAGCAAGATCTTTTTGCCAGAAAGTCGCTTTTACATACACCTGTCTTTGGTAATTGAAGCTCCACACGTTCGGCTTCTTTCTTGCTCCCTGCAAGTGATGCAACAATCGAACGTACTTGCTCATAACCTGTGGCAAGCAAAAAGGTCGGTGCCCTCCCGTAGCTTTTTACGCCAGCAATATAGAAATTTTTTTCCGGTTGTCTAAGCTCCTTTTCCCCGTGGGGTCTCACTGTACCGCAGCTATGAATGTTCGGATCGATGAGAGGTGCTAATGCTGGCACACTTTCTAGCTTCGAATCCAGTTGATAGCGAATGTCCCGGTGATAGTCAACGGTTGGTCTTGCACCTGTATTGGCCACAATTTCATCTACAAGCGGGAGGGAAATAGGGGATTCATTTTGTACCCCAACTATGCTTAAACGACCTTCCACTCGGTCAATTTGCTCCATTTCAAATGAAGAGATCAACTCCACCTTCTGTTTCGATAGCAAGGCTTCTAACGCTAATCCAAGCTGGCCTCGTGCCGGTAATGCGTCTTCCTGCCCGCCACCAAACAACCCATTCGGACTGTTTCTGCGAATCGCCCATAAGATCCGAGTGGATGGAGCGGCTTCCTTTAATTGAGCTAAATCAAGCAATGTATGAATCGCAGAGTGGCCACTTCCTACAACAAGTATCGTTTTCCCTTCATAACGGCTGCGATCTTTTCCCTTTACATCAGGAATACCATAATAAATCGAGTCTTTCGCCTCCTGCTCGCCAATGGCTGGTACCCCACCAGCCCCGATCGGATTAGGGGAGAACCATGTCCCTGTAGCATCAATCACCGCCCTCGCCCTAAGAGTCTTTTGGTCGTTATCTTGCTTGTAGCGAATGATAAACGGTGTGTTTTCCCGATTGTGATCCTTGATTTTATCGATACCTTTTCGATAAATCGACTGAACCGGTGCATTCGTGTAAATATACGGCTTTAATGCCTTCGTTTCAGCAAGTGGCTGTAAATAATCTCGAACCAATTGTTCTCCTGTCGGTAAGTGGTCTCCAGCGGGCTCTTTCCAGCTTTCTTTCTCTAACAGAGATTTTGCTGCTCTGTCGATGTTATATTTCCAAGGAGAAAACAATGAAACGTGCTTCCATTCTAAAATCGAAGCTCCGACTTCACTTTTTCCTTCAAATAAAACAAACGGAACGTCCCGAACCGCTAAATGAGCTGCCGCCGCTAATCCGACAGGCCCTCCACCAATGATTGCTACAGGTAAAGAATTCATGTTTAACCGCCACCTTATATCAATTTTTTTTGATTTAATAACTGAAGAAAAATCGCCTATTGGCGAGCATAAAAGGAAAAAGAAAGGAGCAAACCCTCTGTCCAACTTGCATTCCCTCTACTGCGGGCGAAAAACACAGCACAATTGTTCAGAGAGTAATGCTTTAACTGTTTGGTCTTTCAAGCGATAATAGTTCCATTGACCTCGCTTCTGACGTTCAATTAAGTCAGCATCGAGCAAAATCTTCAGATGATATGATAATTTCGATTGAGGTAAGTTCATCATCTGTTGTAAATCACAAACACAGACCTCATGATGTTGGCATAACTCATACATGAGTAATAAACGTTTTTCATCGGCTAATGCTTTAAATTTTTGCTCAAATATCTTAAAGTCTGGCTTTACTGGAATAAGCTCGATATCCATTGTGCACCTCCTTTATCAACTTTTTTTGATTTATTGTTAGTTTACACGATGCCTGTTAGTTTATGCAAGTGTTAAATCAATTTTTTTTGATTAACTTTCTCTGATGCTCTAGTGATTTTCAGACTAAAACTTTTTTAAACTCATGTAATATTCCTTTGTGTCTTTATCAAATTTTTCTAAAGCGTATCGGAGAGTTACTCGAGGCATGATAGCTCCAAACTTGTCTAAAAATTGTTTAAGCCTATTTTCATCTTTTTTTCCTGCTTCCCGAAGCCAACTTCCCACCGCTTTATTGATCAACCGGTCGTTTTGTCATCTCAATTCTCCCTTCATGAATGGTTTACGATCGCTTAAGGATAGAAGGTTTTTCTCTTCTACTGCAATCACCTGAAAAATTTCATAGTCAATCTATCCTTTCGCTTTTTAGATGATCGATCCTCTAATCCTTCTTTAAAAGTTCAATATTAACGAATTAGTGAAACGTTTTTTGCTCTTTCGGATGACATTCTTTCTAGAAGGGTAATATGATAATAATTCATTCGACGAGGGTACATTGAAAAATACAGTTGCTCAGAAAGGATGGTTCATATGGATGTTTCATTTGTAAGAGATTATATCAATCTTGTTGATCATTTATCTGATGCCTTACTGCTTGTTGACAAAACGTACGAGTTTATAGGAATGAGCGCTGAGGAATGGGGAAGGTTGTCTTCCCAAGAAAAGCGAGGTTACTTGCAAACGATGGCCGATGATGTCATTTATGCGCTAGGGGCTATGCAGAAAGTACGTGTCGGTGAAAGTATCATTTCTTATGAACACCCAGCTCAGGCCATTATTGTCAACAGCGCGAACCATGTCGCACATGTCATTCGGCTGAAGTAAAGTTACGTTCCCCACGTCCTTCATTTTTTTATCATAACATAAAAAATAACCTCCTATGACATCAGCATCATAGGAGACCAGTGGTTATTTTCCTGTTTCAGCAAATGTTTTAATGCGCTCGCCAATTTCATCGCGTACCCGACAGAAGACAGCCCATTTTTCTTCATCGGTTCCTTCCGCTTTTGCTGGATCATCAAATCCCCAATGCACTCTCTCTTTGTTCGAAGGGGTTGCAGGACATACGTCCGCTGCGTGCCCGCAAAGGGTGACGACTAGGTCGGCTTTTTGCAATAACTCTTGATCAATTGTATCCGACGTCTGCTCGGAAATATCAATTCCAATTTCCTTCATTGCTTTCACAGCGTTCGGATTAACACCATGGGCTTCAATCCCAGCTGAATAGACGTCCCATTCGTCTCCTAAATATTTTTTCCCCCACCCTTCGGCCATTTGACTCCGGCAAGAATTTCCTGTGCATAGAAAGTAAATCACCTTTTTATTCATTGCTCTCTCCAACTCCTTTTTCTGTCGTTATGAAATAAGCATTAGCCATAAGTAAAGACCGACCAATGTAATAAATAAGGTTGGTACAGTCAGAATGATTCCAACTTTAAAGTAGTAACCCCACGTAATTTTCATCCCTTTTTTCGATAAAACATGGAGCCATAATAAGGTGGCTAATGAGCCAATCGGCGTAATTTTCGGTCCAAGGTCCGAACCTATAACATTGGCGTAAATGAGCGCTTCCCGCATGATCCCCATAGTATTTGTATCAGCAATCGCTAAGGCGTTAATCATGACCGTAGGCATGTTATTCATAAGGGAAGATAAGATGGCAGCAATAAATCCCATCGCCATCGTACCGGCAAACAACCCTTGGGCCGCTGCAAGTTCAATAATGTCGGCCAGAATATTAGTTAAGCCAACATTGCGCAGACCGTAAACAACAACGTACATCCCGATGGAGAATACGACGATCGCCCATGGGGCACCTTTTATAATTCCAGTCGTATTCAGCGCTTTGTTTTTTCCACTCGCTCTCCGGAAAATGAGATAAAACACAAAGGCAATTGGCATCGCGACAAAGGAAACAGGGATATGAACAAACTCACTGACGAAATAGCCAATGAGTAGGACAGCGAGAATAACCCATGAGAGTTTAAACATCGCCTTATCCTTAATCGCTTCATGTGGCTTTTTTAACTGTGACAGGTCGTAAGTTTTTGGCATATCCTTTCGAAAATAAAGATATAGCACCACGATGCTAGCAGCTAATGCAAAAAGGTTCGGCACGACCATTCTTGTCGCATACTCGACAAAGCCAATGTTGAAAAAATCGGCAGACACGATATTCACCAAGTTACTTACGATTAACGGCAACGATGTTGTATCGGCGATAAAGCCGCTCGCCATAACAAATGGAAGCACCATCGCTTCCTTAAACTTTAGCGCTCGCACCATGGCGAGAACGATTGGCGTTAAAATAAGAGCCGCCCCGTCATTCGCAAATAAGGCTGCAACAATCGCCCCTAATAACGTAATATACAAGAACATTTTAATCCCACTCCCATTTGCCACACGGGCCATATGGAGAGCAGACCATTCAAAAAAGCCAATCTCATCCAAAATAAGGGAAATAATAATAATGGCAACAAACGTTAATGTCGCATTCCACACAATTCCCGTCACCGCTTGAACATCAGCAAAATCAACGACACCAGCAAGCAGGGCAAGCACTGCTCCAATGGTTGCTGACCACCCGATTGATAGCCCGCGTGGCTGCCAGATAACGAGCACAAGCGTAAACAGGAAAATGAGGGATGCTACAATCACAGAGGACAAACGTCTCCACTCCCATTCTTAGGTTTTTTTAATCACAACATACTCGCAAACCGTCTTTTTCTAGTTCTCTTAATCTTTCTGTCTGGTCTGGGATATGGTTAAGTAACGACGCGACCATGTCGTATGCTTCATGCTTTTTATTCACACGAAAAAAGATCCATTGGCCTCGCCGTTCTTCCTCGATTAAGCCCACGTCGCGAAGCTTGCGAAGGTGTTGGCTAATCGAAGGCTGACTCATTTGGAACAGCTCAACAAATTCGCAGACACAGCACTCGTCTTCAAGCATCAGGGCCACCATCGTTAACCTCGTTTTATCTCCAAGCAATTTTAACACTTTGGCCGCAGTTGCAACCTCCATTTGCTGTTTTACAGACGCCATGGATTACACCTCACTTTCCCTATCCATCATCAGTATATAAACATATACTTATATACGCAACTATTAGTACATATATTTTATGTTAAGTGTTTGTAAATTCGTCTAATATATAAAGAAAACCCTATTTGCCAGACAAGTAAGGTTTATAACAGAAATTTACACGTCAATCGTTTGAATAACTTTGGCAGGATTTCCAGCAACAACTACATTTTCTGGAACATCTTTCGTTACTACTGATCCCGAGGCAATAACAGCATTATTTCCTATCGTCACTCCAGGATTAACGATCGCTCGGCCACCAATCCAAACATTATTCCGGATCGTAACCGGTTTTCCATATTCAGGACCCTCCACTCGCTCAAGTGGGTGAATGGGGTGGGTAGCTGTATAAATATGGACTCCCGGAGCAAGCATACAGTTTGCGCCAATTCGCACTTCACAAACATCTAAAATAACACAATCAAAATTGGCAAAAAAGTTGTTCCCTACATGGATGTTATAGCCATAATCACATCGAAATGTTGGTTCAATATTGACGCTTTCTCCCATAGAGCCGAACAGCTCTTTGATCAATTCCGTTCGCTGCTTCTCCTCAGTTTCTGTCGTTTGATTAAACAGACGTGTTAACCGTCTTGCCCTCTCTCGATCCTTGACTAGCTCTGGATCCCATGCCTTATATCGTTCTCCTGCTAGCATTTTTTCTTTTTCTGTTCTCATCTCCAACCTCCCGACAAAATAAATAGCGTTGCAGTTAACCAGCTAGCAACGCGCGGTTTGTAGAGTAGGGAGCTAGAATGTTTACCATTCTTTCACCCAGCCAGTATTCGCCAAAAAAATTTCCCCTTGGTATTTTGTTTTTACCTCAGCTACAAGCTGTTCGTGCTGTCCATGATGAGGCAGATGGGTAAGTAATAGTTGACGAGCGTTGGTGCGCTCAGCCAAAATCCCGACATCGAAGCTGTTCATATGACCGTAATCAGACAAGTCGGTTCCTCCATAGGCGCTACATTCTGCAATTAATAAATCACAGCCTTCAGCGAAATTGGCTAATTCCGCAAAATAGCTCGTATCTGCCGTGTAAACGAGCGATTGGCCTTCGACTTCAATCCGCATCGCATAGCAAGGAACGGGATGCTTCGTTTTAAAAAATGAAAATTGAAATGGACCGATAACCTTCGGGTTTAGTCCGTCATACGTCTCTGACCGAACGACGTGCTTATAGCTTAAAGAAGAAAAAGTCTCTGGGTCGTCACGATGGCCATAGATGGTCGCTTGCTTTTTTATTCGACCTTGTCCCGCTTGAAGCAGACGAGCATAATGAAACACACCGATATCAGCCATGTGATCTTGATGATAATGGGAAAGGACGATGCCATCGAGCTCCTCCAGAGGACAATAGGCTTGCACATGTGACAGCACCCCACTGCCGCAATCGAGCAAAAGCTTCGTTTCACCTTGTTCGAGCAAATAGCCAGATGTTGCCCCTTCTCGCCCTGGATAACCATGCCAGTAACCGATCACCGTTAGCTTCATGATTATGCCCATTCCTTTCGCTTCGCTCAAGGCACAAAACGGCATGAAATAAACTTGTGCTGAGCGATTTTTTTATTATTCTAGACTTATAGGGATACCAGTACACTACAAATCACGTGGAGGTGAGTGGGCTGCTCCAGTTATGGAGTGACCGCATGATTATATGTGTAGATTACCTTTCCAAGCACAAATAAGTGTGACTTCGAGCACGCAGACTTATCTTTGTATAAACAACTCGTTTATAGCTAGGTAATCAGTCAATGCTGTCTATCCCTATATATCTTGGAAAGGAGTTCTCCCTATGGGTTTAAAAATTGTCTATCCCGTCTGTTGTGGAATTGACGTCCACAAAACCTTTGTTGTGGCCTGTATTGCTTCAACCAACAAAGGAGTGACTACTTACAAACGCCATCGCTTTTCTACCTATACCAAAGGGCTGAAAGAGCTGTCACAATGGCTTTGTGAAAACAACTGTAAAGATGTCTGTATGGAATCTACCGGGAAATACTGGATTCCCGTGTTCAATGTTCTTGAAGATTCCTGCAACATCACTCTGGCTCATCCCAAATACGTCAAAGCCATTCGGGGTAAAAAGACGGACAAAAAAGATGCCAAATGGATTGCTGATTTATTTAAACATGATCTTGTAGCTGGAAGCTTTATGCCTCCCCTAGCTATTCGGCAACTTCGTGACCTGATGCGTTATCGTTTTAAATTGACCAACTTTACGTCCAGTGAAAAGAATCGATTTCAAAACAGCCTAACGGTATCGAACATCCAGCTTGGTAATACCGTGTCGGATACCTTTGGAAAGAGTTCCATGAATATTATTGAAAAACTGCTGGAAGACCCAACAGATACAGATTTTGATATCGAACCCCTTATACACGGTTCGATGAAGGACAAGATTCCCGAGTTAGAACTTGCCATTGATGGTGTTATTTCACCTGAGCAAGCAGGGAAAATAGCTGTGATTAAACAACATTATGATGATCTTCAAGCTCGTAAAGCAGATCTTGAACAGCTGATCCTTTCTCTTGCCGAGCCCTACACAGAAGAAATTAACTTGATCTTAACTGTTCCGCCCTTTAAAAACATCTTCTCCGCCATTGCAGTGGTTTCGGAAATAGGTGTCAATATGGACGTGTTCCCGACAGCTAAGCATTTATGTTCCTGGGCAGGGCTAACACCAACGAATAACGAAAGTGCTGACAAGAAAAAATCCGTAAGGGTTTCGAGAGCAGGGGTTTATATCAAGCCCCTTTTGGTACAGTGTGCTACGGCTGTAGTCAAAAGCGATAAGCATCCCGAAGTCCGAAACCGCTATTTAAGACTTAAAAAACGTCGCGGACACAAACGTGCCATTATCGCTATAGCGCGAATGTTGTTAACAGCAATTTACCACATTTTGAAGAAAAAAGAACCTTATAACCCAGATCTGTATCAGAAAGCCGATGTTCTTCCAGTAAATCGCGAAATTACGATTGAACAAGCAATCTCGTTGGCAAAATCCCAAGGCTTTCGAATTATGGAAACAGTAACTTAAGTTTTGTTTGATATACCATAATTTGCTAAACAGTCATCTCTGGATGGCTTATTTGTCATACTCTTTTACTTTAGTTGTTACATCATTGGTTTATTTCAGACTTGCCTCCTACAGATGATAAAATTAGCTCTGCTCCTTTTTGTTTTCACTTTTTATCCTGAGCCGAGATTTTTCAAGAATGAGTGTCAATTGTGTAATTAGCTTTCTTCGATCCTGTTCAGACTCCGTTTGATTAATCTTATCTTGAATCGATTGAATCGCTTCCCTTTCTTCTTTCGTTAATTGATTGAAATTGGCCATATCCCTGCTCCCTTCAGCAAGTCTTGTTTCAAAACACCAGAACTGAGGGGCTTTCATCCTACTTTCACTATATCACAGCATAGGACGAGGACAAAGTAAAGATGATGTAATGTTTGTTACCTCTATGTCACCATCTCTTTAGGTAAACGACTAAAATTTGCTTGCAAATGAGCGGATGATCGATTATCATAATATTCAGAAACTCATACTCTGGTCTTTGGTTTGCCCCCAAGACCAATCAGTATTGAGAAGCAGGTGACCCTTTTGTTTGATCAAGACTCTATTTATATCGTTGGTGAAGCGAAGTCACCGTCTAACAATCCGATTACACAACAATATAAAATCTTTTTTATCGGCTTTGTTGTCGACCGAAAGACAGGGAAAATCGTTGATGCGGATGTCTCATCCATCCTTCCATTAACGAGTACGTTTATTCGCCACCTGCTCATCGGTCAAAACATACTTGAGCCAGAAACTATAATTCAAATCATTGAAGACCGCTATCACGGCTCTTCGCAAAAAGCGATCATTGTTGCGTTACGCAACGCCAGCCAAAAATTTCAACAGCTTCATACCGTCTAGCTGCTTGATCCTTACCGGATGAAACCCAGCTAAATTCTTCAATGAAGAATTTAGCTGGGTTTTTTATATTTCTATTAAGAAAGGGGGCTCTGACTTTTCTCAATACTTTCCTAGATTTACTGAAAAGGAGCGATGTTTAAATGATTGAAAACGGCTTTTTGTTTCTATCGATCCTCATCGGGATGACCGCCCTCATCGTATGGGCAGAGTACAAAATTGGCGGAAAATTTTTCAAATATGTACCAGCCATCGTCCTCATTTATTTAGGTGCTGCCTTTATGAACACCTTTGGTTTATTTGGCGATTCAGAATCGTTAAGCAACACGAGCTATGGGGTGCGCAACGCCCTGCTACCCGCCATGATTTTACTTATGCTTCTTCAATGTGACCTTCGTAAAATTATCAAACTCGGACCAAAACTATTAATTACTTATTTTGTCGCTGCCTTTAGTATCGTTTTAGGGTTCACCCTTACCTACCTTGTGATGCAAAGCTTTTTCCTCGATGATACGTGGCGCGCCTTCTCTGCATTAGCTGGTTCATGGACTGGTGGATCGGCCAACATGGTCGCCTTGCAAGACATTTTAGCCGTGCCTGAAACCATTTTTGGCTATGCATTGATTATGGATACGATCAACTATTCGTTTTGGGTGATGGTGATGTTCTGGCTCGTTCCATTTGAGCGTATGTTTAATCGATGGACAAAAGCTGATACGAGCAAATTAGAAAGCATGAGTCAAGAAATTGCAGCAACCGTCACCGATGAAAAGCGGGAACCTACGACCTTTGTTCATATGATCGGTCTCCTTGGTTTCTCGCTCTTTATAGCCGCTTTGGCCACCGTTATTGGTGAGAACCTCCCTCAAATTGGTACAGGGATAAATGCGATGACGTGGACGATTCTCATCGTATCGATCGTCGGACTTCTTTTAGCCTTAACACCGTTTGCGTCGATTCCAGGTTCAATGGACATCGGTCGTGTCATGTTGTATACGATTGTTGCGATCATTGCCTCAGGGGCCGATTTCTCCTCCATTGGAGAAATTCCTGTGTACATTATCGCCGGATTTATGGTTTTGCTCTTCCACGGCTTGATTCTATTCGGGTTCGCCAAATTGTTTAAGCTCGATCTGTTTACGCTTGGTGTTGCTAGCCTAGCGAACATCGGCGGTATGGTATCAGCACCTGTATTAGCAGGGGCCTTTAATCGGGCTCTGATTCCTGTTGGGGTCATTATGGCACTCATCGGAGGATTTATGGGGACATGGTTCGGTGTCCTTACAGCTGAGATCTTATCAAGACTATAGAAAGAAGGTTAAACGTGAACATTCGTACTTTCTCGATTCATGAACAAACTTACGCATTAAAAGAGCCGTTTGTCACCGCCTTGCGCACCGTGACGGAAATAGAGGTCATCCATGTCATCATCACGCTTGAATCAGGCGCCATAGGACGAGGAAGCGCAGCCCCGACTTTTCCGATCACAGGTGAATCAAAGGAAAGCATGATTGCAGCCATTAACGGACCGATCATGACAGCATTGATGGCTCGCTCCATGTCCTTTCAAGAAGCGCTTCAAACCGTTCAAAATAGCTGCGCCGGGAACACAAGTGCTAAAGCTGCAGTCGATATCGCGCTTCACCATGCGTACGCCCAGTCTCTCGGCATTAGCTTGCTACAACTACTAGGCGGGGCTTCTATACCATTAGAAAACGACATGACGGTCAGTCTAGACGAAAAAATAGCGATGGAACAACAAATGCTTCGCCATCTGAATCATGGGTTTCAAACGGTGAAAATCAAAGTTGGAACGAATGGAGTAGAAGACTTAGAACGCATTCTTCATCTTAGCCATTCTGCCGAAAAGGGGGTGATCTTCCGAATAGATGCGAATCAAGCGTGGTCACCGAAGGAAGCTGTACAATTTATCCGCCAACTGGAAGCACAGGCAGTCCCTGTTCAATTTGTCGAACAGCCCGTCAAAGCCCATGATTTAGAAGGGCTTCGATACGTTCGTGATCATGTGGCAACACCGATAATGGCTGATGAAAGCTGCACGACCCGGACTGCAGCCCTCCGCATTATCCAAGCACAAGCAGCAGATATGCTGAACATAAAATTGATGAAATGCGGAGGATTGAATGAAGCCCGTGTGATTGCCGACCTAGCGCAAGCCGCAGACCTCCCGTGCATGATCGGAAGCATGATGGAGTCAAGCTGGTCCGTGGCTGCAGCGGCAGCGTTGGCTAGCACTCACCCAAACATCACAATGGTAGATTTAGACGCTCCATTATGGTTAATGGAAGAGCCTCCATCTCCCCATTTACTTTATGAAAAGGGAACCGTTTTCTATCATGAACCATCTTCTCCAGTGAAGGCACCCTCTTCATTGAACAATTGAAAGGAGTAGATTTTTCATGAAAATAGGCAAGTGGATTTTAATGTTTTTGCTCGTTGTTGCACCAGTGTTTTCCTTTGGATCTACTACCTATGCAAAGGACCCAACAAAAGAAACGACCGCCTATGTGGATGTATCCGTCTTAACCGTCTGGGTGGAGCCTAATATCGCTCGCGATGTGGACCTTCCGTCCCTTACAAATCCTGTTGATCCATGGAAATGGACAAAGAACATGACCTATGAAGAAAAACTATGGCTTGTTGGAAAATTAGAGACGCAAGCGTTGTATGGGATGAAGGTTCATATTTTAGAAGAGCAAGGGGACTGGGTGAAAATCGCTGTTGTAGGCCAACCGACGCCTCGAGAAGAAGCCGGTTATCCCGGATGGGTTCCAAAAGAGCAGCTTATCCAAAGCAAAAAGTTTCAACAGTTGGAACGCAGACCATTTGCGACGGTAACAGCGCCAACTGCTTTCCTTTATAGCAATCAAGGACTGACAAAAGAATTTATGGAGGTAAGCTTTAATACAAGGCTTCCTGTCCTCGCAGCCTTTCGTGATCGCGTTCTTGTCATGACCCCAAGCGATGGGACGAAGTGGTTTGCTCGAACAGATGTGGAAATCTATCAATCAGAAGACGATATCCCTGCCCCAACGGCGGATGATCTATTAGAAACAGCCGAATTGTTTCTCGACCTTCCGTATCTATGGGCCGGGGTATCTGGATTTGGCTTCGATTGCTCCGGATTCACCCATACTATTTATCGAGCCCATGGTATTACAATCCCACGGGACTCTAGTGTCCAAGCTCGATATGGTACGTACGTCGAACGGGAGCATTTACAAAAAGGAGACCTTGTCTTTTTTGCCCGTAACGGGGGCACAGGTGCGGTTCATCATGTAGGGATGTATATTGGTGATGGGAAAATGATTCATTCACCAAACTCGGCTAGCACAGTTGAAATTGTCACCATTGACGAATCAAGCTATGCAGGGAGCTATCATAGCGCGAGACGTTATTTAGAAGAATAATTAAAAGACAAAGCCGATGGAGCAGTTCGTTCCATGGGCTTTGCATCTGTTTAGCAGTGGGAACCTGTCACACACTTACCATTAATATACGTAGCTTCTACTTGAGCCGTGGCTGTAAATGGATGGTCACTCCAAATGACAAAATCACCATCCTTTCCTTTCTCAAGGGAACCGACTTGCTGTTCAACTCCTATGTGCTCAGCTGCACGTAAGGTAATGGCTTGAAACGCAGACTGTTCAGAGAGTCCAGCCTTTACCGCTTGAATCGCTGAGGTTACGAGATGGTTGATAGTCACTACAGGATGATCCGTTGTAATTGAAAAGGGGATCCCGTGCTTCTCCAATTCAATCAACGTATGCCAGCCTTTATTTACTAACTCTTGTTTCGTTCTGGACGTCATCGTCGGTCCGACCGACACTTTCACATTATATTTCGCTATATGGTCGGCAATTAAATGCCCTTCCGTGCAATGTTCAATCGTTGCTTCTAGATCAAATTCATCAACCATTCGGAGAACGGTGGCAATATCATCTGCACGATGGGCATGAACGCGAAGCGGAATTTCCTTGCGCAACACTTTTGCTAACTGCTCCATCCCAAGATCGCGCTTCTCTAGTTCGCCCTTCTCAAACCGTTTCAAATAATCTTGCGCTTGATACAATTGCTGTCGAAACAGAGCGGCAACTCCCATCCGTGTCACTGGGAGCTTTCCTTTTCCACCATGGACATTCTTCGGGTTTTCCCCGAACGCTGCTTTCATCCCAGATGGAGAACGGACAATCATCTCATCGACTACGGTTCCCACCGTTTTGACAGTTACCATTTCACCGCCAATTACATTAGCGCTTCCCGGCATGATTTGTACGGTCGTAACACCTGATTGTCTCGCATCCTCGAACCCTTGATCAAACGGATAGATCCCATCAATGGCTCGTATGTATGGGGTTGCGGCGGCTGTCGTTTCATTAAAATCGTGGCCCGTCCGGCCTAACCCTTCTGAAAACACCCCTATATGGGTATGAACGTCGATGAGACCAGGGGTAATATACTTTCCTGTTGCGTCGATCAGCTTCGCATTGGCTGGAGTGTCTACCCGCTGCCCCACCTCTAGCACCTTTCCGTCCTGAATGAGAAGCGTTCCCTGTTTAATGGTTTCTCCCGTGCCTGTTAATATCGTTCCGTTCTTGATCACTTTCATTCGTAGCACCTCCCCTATCTATTTCGTGATACGAATAAAAAATCCTCCATGAAATACGTGGTTGACCTGTTGTAAGAGCTACAAAAGAAAAAGCCTTCCTCTCATGAGGAAAGCCTTCTTTACACAATTATTGAGCTTTTGGGTATACGCTCACCTGTTTGCGGTCACGACCAACGCGCTCGAATTTTACAACGCCGTCGACTTTCGCAAATAGAGTATCGTCTCCACCTTTACCCACGTTCACTCCAGGGTAAATGCGTGTACCGCGTTGACGTACAAGGATAGAACCGCCTGTTACCAATTGTCCGTCAGCACGTTTTGTACCAAGACGTTTAGAAATAGAGTCACGTCCGTTCTTTGTACTACCGACTCCTTTTTTCGAAGCGAAAAATTGAAGATTCATTTTTAGCATCATCTTCACCTCCTGATACGTTCTTCTATTTGAATATGCTCACCGTAGCTTTCAGCAATCGATTGAAGGGAGATATTCATCCCTTCCAAAAGAAGTTGAACTTTCTCAAATGTCGTCTCTTCCAAATCATTTGGAACACGACAGCGGAGAAATCCACCTTCATTCTCCATCTCAGTCACCAACTCCACTTGGCACAAGGCAATAATGGCGTTGACCGTCCCGAGGGCAACAGCTGAAGCGCCAGCACACACGAGATCTTGACCATAAGGTCCTGCATCCGCATGTCCTGACATCGTGAACGAAACGATATCGTTTTGCTTATTACGTTCAAAAACAACGTCAATCATGTCATACCTTACGCATTGATTTTTTCAATGACAACTTTTGTATAAGGTTGACGGTGACCTTGCTTACGACGGTAGTTCTTCTTTGCTTTCATTTTGAAAACGATGATCTTCTTGCCACGGCCATGTTTTTCAACTTTCGCCGTAACTGAAGCACCTTCTACATATGGAGAACCGACTTTTACGTCATCGCCACCAACAAGAACCACTTTGTCGAAGTTAACAGATTCACCAGCTTCTGCATCAAGTTTCTCAATGTAGATCTCTTGACCTTCTTCAACCTTAACTTGTTTACCACCAGTTTCGATAATTGCGTACATCCTTGCACCTCCTCATATACTCAGACTCGCCATTCTAGGTAGGGAGATCCATTTATAAACCTAGTCTGTGCGGTTGTAGTCATTGGGTGCGACCAAATAACTAACAAGAGATATCATACCACATATCAAAAATCTATGTCAATGTCCAATCCTCTCTGCACATCGTTTCCCTCGTCTTGGACAAACTAGGACAAACTAGGGAAAAAATGAAAAAGGAGCTGACGATGAAATGGATCTTCTTACGATACTCAAATATGTTTGCAGCGCATCCGCTGTCAGTTGCTTGGTCTTCATTTACTCCTTCATGGCAAAAGAAGCGAAAAAGCAAAGCAAGTCTTCCCGTTAAACGAGGGCTGCTTTTAACGTATCTTGTTTAATGTCCCAATGAGACTTATTCCAGATCGCTTCTTGATCTTTGACGACAATGGCCTGTGGTGACTCGTGTTTCACACCTAAATCCTCCGCGATTTGGTTTGAGACAGGACGCGATTCGATCACCTTTACGAGTACAACTTGTCCGTCCCATTGAAGACCGTTTTCCAATAAAGCGTGTAACTCTTGATGAGCTTCAGCGCTCACCGGGCATTGCGTACTATGTTTAAATACAAGGACAGGTGTTTCCGTCGTCCCTTCAAATACTTCTTGCCATTGTTCAACTGTTGTTAGTTCTTTTACACTCATTGTGCCCACTCCTTATCGTTTTTTGATCCGCTCCACAAACTGTGTCGCTTCTTCGAGACTGCCAATATAACGAATCTCATACTGTTCTTCTTTTAACGTTTTTTTCGGTACTGCGAGAATTCGTGAGCCAATGGCAGTCTCCAATCTTTTTAAATGCCCCCCATCTTGTCCAAACAACACAGGAGCAATATGTGAAGGGAGCTCGAGAACAATTGCTTCAGCATCGGAGCCACGATATTCCCATAGTTCCCGTTCAATCTTAAATGCTTGTGCTTCATCTGACAAGACTTGACCTGTTCCCCGGCACGTCGGGCATGGTTTTGAAAGGGAGGCTTGCAACGATTGCCGAACTTTTTTCCTCGTCATTTCCACAAGCCCTAGACCTGTCATTCCAATGACATTTGTTTTCGTTCGATCGGTTTTCAACGCTTGTTCAAGCGTATGTAAGACAAGCTGTTGATCCTCCTCGCGTTTCATATCGATGAAATCAATAATGATGATCCCAGAGATATCACGTAGGCGAAGCTGATGAGCAATCTCCTTTGCCGCCTCGATGTTTACTTTAACAACCGTATCCTGTAAGTCTTGCTTCCCGATGAACTTTCCTGAATTCACATCGATTACCGTTAAGGCTTCAGCATGATCCATCATTAAATAGCCACCATTTTTTAACCAAACCTGTCGCCTCAACCCTTTTTCTATTTCCTTCTCGACCTTTAAATGTGAAAAAACATTCTCTTTTCCCTTATAAAGAAAGACGCGGGACTCCATGTTTGGATAAGAGGCAAGGAGCTGCTTGATGAAATGATACTCCTCTCTATCATCTACAACAATTTCCCCCACTTCGTCAAGGGGGAAGTCTCGCAAAATGCGCTCGATCAGGCCCGAACTTTGATAGAGAAGGGACGGCGCTTTTGCTCCTTTGCCCCTCTTTTGAAGCTCTTCCCACATCTGCCTGAAAAACAAGATCTCTTGCTCTGCTTCATGCCGAACCTCTTTTTTACAAGCCGTTCGAATAATTAACCCTTCGTCGTTAAGGAGTAATTGCTCCCATTCGCTACGCCAACGTTCTCGCTCCTCCTCTGGGAAGATTTTTTTTGACACTCCGACGTAGCCGGCTTGTGGCATGTAGACGACGTATCGACCAGGAAAAGCAACCACGCCCGTTAATCGCGGCCCCTTCGTACCGAATCCTTCCTTTGTCACTTGAACGAGAAGCTCCTCCCCTTCTTGGACAAAGTCAGAAATATTCCGTTTCTTTTTTTCATCCTCTTCCTCATTCGATAAGTGAAAAGAGAGGAGCTCATCGCGATACAAGAACCCATTTTTCTCCCGACCAATATCGACAAAGCAGGCTTGCATTCCTGGCAGTACATTGACGACACGCCCACGATATACATTTCCGACAATCCGCTCTTCTACAGGGCGTTCAATCATAAGCTCAATGACTTGTCCATTTTCCACAACCGCCGCTCTTCGCTCTCTCGTTGCCATATTAAATAAGATCGATTTCACACTGTGCAACTCCTTCTTCGTCCCGCTTTTCCCGTTTAACTGATGCGAAGACTCTCACTTCAAGGCAACAAGAAAGAAGAAGTGAGAGAGACAACCCTATTGCATCAGCGAACATACAGTTGGGAAAAGCCTACCACTAAATGAGGTTTCGCTTTATCTCCTTTTACTTTACCTTATGTGATCATTATTTCGCAATGATCGTCGATAATGGTGCTCTTGGGAGCTTCGCTTCAAACAATGCTCTGAGCACCTCGGTCTCTGGAAGATAATGCGTCCTTTTTTGTTTTGCATCATTTACGATGATCGTATGAATGACTCCTCGTCTAAATTGCTTCGCGACTTCGGACACCTCTTGATGTGCTGAGACCACAACCGGCAAATGCGGCTTCCCCTGCTGGCTTAAGCCGATGTAAAATCGCTCCGTTAAAAAGCGGATAAACCGATAATGACACTGTTTATATTCGAGGTAATTGTTCACTATTAAAAAGGCAAGTACAAGCCAAAGGTTCAAATGAAATGGGTAAAGGATGACGGCAACACAAACAGCTACCGTCAAAAATAGAAAAGACAGGCCTACTGTTCGCCTCAAAGCCAATCGGTAGGGCCAAAACCGCATGCATAACAATTGCATAAGCCTTCCACCATCTAACGGTAAAATGGGCAACAAGTTAAATGCTAGAATCGTCACATTGTACCAAAGAAACTGTTGATAGGTTGATACATTCCACATCTCAAGTGCCACGAGCCCATAAGAAACAGCCATCATCCAAACGTGTTGAAGCGGACCAGCCGTGATAATAATGACCTCTTCTTTAAACGATCGATTGCCCCCTTCTTCTACTTCCGCTACACCACCGAACGGGAGCAACTCAATCTTTCGAATTCGCCAGCGAAAAAAATGGGCCGCTACTGCGTGCCCCATTTCATGCACAAAGACGATCACAAATACCATCAACACTTCCCGAAAATATCCCGTCAACACCCCCATTCCGATCACAAACCAGAAAAGCGGATTGACCTTCATTTTTTTAAATAGCGCCAAATAGCTAATCAAATCGAATCACATCGCTCGGATCCACGTAGTTTTCTCCTTGCTTCAAGGCAAAATAATAAACCCCTTTTTCACCGTCCTCTGCTCTTGAAGCTGTCCCAATCTTTGTCCCTGCTTCAATATGGTCGTATACATTGACCGCTACGTTATCGATCATTCCATAGATGGATTCTGATCCGTCATAATGCTGCAACGTCACCATTTTCCCCTCTTCACTGTTATTAATTTCAATGACGTACCCAGATTTCGCTGCTTCAACCTCAGCTCCCACGCCCGTCTCCACGAGAACTCCCCGGCCGTTTTGCTCAAAGCTTTCTGTAATTACCCCACTTGCAGGTACGGCAAAGACCATTCGTTCCTCATCTTGGTCTGGGTCTCCTAGAGCAAACTGATCATTGGAAGGAATGAGCGCAAGGGGTTGGCCAAATTGCTGCTCATACCAATGGGCAATAGCGGCAAATTGAAATTCTTGTTCAAACGCCTGTTCCACCCCTGCCCTTAACGGTTGAAGAGGAGCTGCGTTCGATTGAAACACGATTGCAATCACGAGAAATAAGCAAATTGAAATTAATGTGCGAAATAAAAGCAACCCTTGCCGATCCGTTGAGGCTCTCGGTTCATTTCGCTCTGGATACACGTAAACCTCTGGTTCCTCCCTAGCTTCTTCATGACGTTGAAACATTAGAGGTACCATTCGCTCACTTTTTTGTGTTCTCTCGTTTATTTCCCTTCTCCGTAACGCTAATCTTTTTCGAAGCTTATCCAATTCACGAGCCATTGATCCCCCCACCTTTACATAGACCTTCTTACTTGACTATATGACTTGTCCTGACTCGTTATGTCATAATGAAAAAAAGGTTTCTATGGAGGTATACGTGCAATGAATCACTTGGATCGCATTGGAGTCATTTTAGCAGGGGGAAAGTCAACAAGATTTGGTCGACCAAAGGCTATGGTCCAATATCAAGAGCGCTATTTTTATGAAGCGAGCCTTGATGCATTGCAGCACCATACCGATCAAGTGCTAATCATCAGCCATCCGACGTTAACAAACCAATTCAGACGGAATGAGGGTATACGAGTGATTGAGGACGATCCACGTTATCAAGGGTGTGGACCACTTGCTGGAATATTTACCGCGATAGAAAAGGAGTCTGCCTATTGGTATTTAACCGCTCCATGTGATACTCCTTTTCTAAAAAAAGAGATTTATGACATTCTCTTTTCTTATCTAGACCAAGAACCAGACAAAAAGGCGGTTATTCCTGTCGTCAATGGTCGAAAACAGCCGTTGATTGGCCTTTACCATCGCTCCTGTCTTGCACCAATCCAAAGCTTGCTAGAACAAAAACGTTATAAGGTAGGCTTCTTATTCCAATTGGTTGATACGCTATTCGTTGAAGATAAGGCCTTCGAGCAGCTCCACTCTTCGTTTGTCAATATCAATCGGCCAGAGGACTTGTCAGAATGGACTTGAGTATTAAAAAACCCCCCGCATTACTGGATCAATCCCAACTGAAGTGAGTTACCATCCGGTGATATTTACTCGATAAGTCTACTTATCTTTTTTTGCTTGTGAGAAAAATAGGCAGTTGCCGAGATTTTGTAGACCAGAAGCTCCGTTAGCTTTAGAAAATGTAAAAAGAAAAAGCGAGATCTCTCTCGCCCTTTGATCTACATTCACCCACCGCTTACAGGGGGAATCAACGCGACCACATCTCCAGCTTTAACAGTCATATGATCATTCGCATATTCTTCGTTGATAGCGACCATGATTTGTTCAAGTGAGCCTAGGGCGGGAATTTCCTTCGCCACCATTTCTTTAAGCTCCCCCACCGTCTTCCCTTCCCCTGCTAATAACAGACGGTCCGTTTCAGCTTTCTCACTTAACTCGGCAAATAATAGAATTTCGATCATTCCTCTCCCTCCATCTTTGGCGCTCCTTCAGGATATGAGGTTGTCTCTAATTGATCCCCGACCCACATTTCGCCATCCTCCCAATGTTCTTTTTTCCAGATTGGGACAATTTCTTTGATTCGTTCTATCGCATAGCGGCTTGCTTCATACGAATCAGCGCGGTGAGGGGTTGAAACAGCAATGACTACCGCTACATCGGTAATTTCTAGCCGACCTATTCGATGAGTAATTGCGACCCTCGCCTCAGGCCAGCGCTCTTGAATTTCTTGGCCGATTTGCACCAACTTTTTTTCTGCCATCGACGGATAGGCCTCGTACTGTAAATAAAGGGTTCTCTTTCCCTTTGTCAGCTCACGAACGGTGCCAATAAACGTATTAATCGCTCCTGCATGTGGGTGAACGACCTGATCGATCACTTGCTGGATCACAATCGGTTGTTCCATGATGGCAAATCGTTTGCTCGTCATGCTTACACCTCCAACCAGTTGATGAGATACGATAAATAGCGTTCTTCTTCATGGATTGTAAACACAGGTACATCCACTATTTGCTGAAGCTGTGCAGCATCCTCCCACACAATTACAGCTATCACTTTTTGTAGCTCACGTAAAAGAACGGCCTCCTTCTCATCTTTCAATAAAACAATTTTCGCGTATGGTTCATGTTTATAACCTTCAATAAAAACCCCGTCTAAATGAAGGGAACGATAAAGTGAAAAAATGTCTTCCAGCCGCCAAGGGGCAGGTTTACTCATCTGCACTTGCAACTCCCCATTTGAAGAAACGGCACTTGCTACAGCTCCTGCTTGTCTGTGCTTGTACGAATCCTTCCCTTTATCAAGAGCTGTTAGGGGGGAACCATGTCCATGATGCTTAATCGTCGCAAGTTTCATCCCTTTTGCCCGACCTTGTGTAATCAATTTCTCGAGCAACGTAGTTTTTCCCGAATTGCTGAAGCCTACCACCTGCAAAATTTTCATGCTTCGCTCAAAGGCATTGGTCCGCCTTCCCCTTTTAATAGCAACACATCTACTTCATCTCCGGCTTGAAAACCTCTCGTTCCACCCGGTAGCATGAGCAGCCCATTTGCATTTGCCAGCGACGTCACGACGCCTGATTTATCAAGACCTGTTGGTTTCACAATCAAACGGTCAATTTTAAATTCAACCTGGCTGCGAACAAAACGGGTAAACGGATTCGGCTTCGGGAAATCTCGTCCTAGTGTGGCCTTCACCCGCTTCAAGAAAGGCTGTTCAGAACAAAAGCCAACATGGATGAAGGGGCGAACGAGAAGTTCGAAGCCAACAAAGCAGGCTGAAGGATTTCCTGAAAGACCGAACAACAACTGGCCCTCACGTTCGGCAACGGTTGTTACACTTCCAGGGCGCATCGCAATTTTATTAAACAACACATTCGCTCCTAGCTTTTTGTAAATCGCAGGGAGATAATCATAGTCCCCAACCGATACCCCTCCTGTCGTGACAAGCACATCAACATCAGCCAACGCTGTTGCAATCGCATCATAGCATTGATCAAAATCATCAACAAGCTTACCTAAATAAACGGGTTCAGCCCCAATTTGTTTCACCTGAGAAGCGACCATATACGCATTGCTGTTGCGTATTTTCCCTGGGACAAGAGGCTCATCAACCTCTAATAATTCAGTCCCTGTCGCAAAAATTCCGATCTTCGGCATTCTATATACCGGAACCTTCGCGTAACCGAAAGTGGCAAGAAGCGCCTTGATTCCTGCATCAATTTGCCGCCCCTTCTCCACAAGTGGCATTCCCTCTTTCGCGTCTTCACCGCAAAACGAAATGTTATCGCCCGGTTGGAACGAGCGTTTAACTTCAATAAAACTCTCACCCGCTTCGCTTATCTCTTTTGTTAATTCAAACATTACAACCGCATCGGTTCCTTCTGGCATCTGCGCCCCTGTCATAATCCGAATAGCTTCCCCTTGGGAAGGGACTTTCTGTGCTACTTGGCCAGCGCCAATTTCTTCGATAATTTTTAACCGAACAGGAGTCTCTCGGGTCGCATCCTTCGTATCTACTGCACGTATAGCAAAACCGTCAAGAGGAGATTTATCAAAAGGAGGTACGTTGTGATCGGCTACTAGAGGTTGTGCTAAAAAACGACCGTCTGCTTCTTCTAGCGGCACCCATTCCATCGCCCACTCCTTTGCAAAAGCAACAACTTGCTCAACAGCCTCATGAACAGGGATCGGCACTCTTCGCTCTACCATTTTTTCGTCACCTCATGTCATCAAGTCTAATTTTTACCGATCCTTCAAAATTTCCCGCATCACATGGCCAAGCTCCGGAATGATAATGCGTGTCATGGCTAGCTTTACCGCCCCTGTTGACCCAGGCATAGAAAAAATCGCCTTTCCGTCACGTACACCGGCAATTGCTCGGCTCAGGATCGCAGCTGTACCGATATCCTCCTGGAAGCTAAGTAGACGAAAAATTTCGCCAAATCCAGGCATCTCTTTATCAAGACTGTCTCGAACCGCTTCATACGTTGTGTCGCGCAGAGCGATTCCAGTGCCTCCGTTTAGAAGGATAGCATCAATGTCTGCTCGTCCAGCAGCCACCTTTAACCAATGCTGAATTTGGCTATACTCGTCCTTCACAATTTGATATTCCGTCACTTGATGCCCTTTTGCTTCCAATAGTTCACGAATGAGAGCGCCGCTTTTATCTGTGTCGTACGTTCTCGTGTCTGAAATGGTTAAAATCATACAGCGTACAGTTTTCGGCGCTTCCTTTCGATGTTGTTCTACAGACATTTCGCTCATCCTCTCCTTTATTGACAAACTGTTTTCTGTTTACTATGATAGCACAGAATTAAGTTTACTAAATAAGCGCTCACTAAGTAGTGAACTTTTTCACTTGAAAACAAACATACTGCCAAGACTCAACGGCTGAAAATCAACTTACATAAAGAGTAAAAGGGGATGAAGAAAGGCATGAGGGATTTCACCCATTTTAACGAGCAGGGACGGGCGAAAATGGTCGATATTTCGGAAAAATCCATAACCGAGCGTACGGCTGTCGCGAAGTCAAGTATAGAAGTGAACAAAGAAATTTACGAGAAGATTACAGCAGGTAAGATCCGTAAAGGTGACGTACTCGCGGTCGCACAAATAGCTGGCGTCATGGCTGCAAAAAACACGTCCCAATGGATTCCTATGTGTCATCCACTTTCATTAACAGGTGTAGACATTTCCTTCGAGTGGGAAGAAACTAGGAACCATTACTTACTTCATATTGAAGCATCTGTTAAAACAACAGGACGCACTGGCGTAGAGATGGAAGCATTAACTGCCGCATCAGCTACTGCTTTAACGGTCTACGATATGTGCAAAGCGATTGATAAAGGGATGGTCATTGGCCCTACGTATTTAGTGAAAAAAACAGGCGGCGTCCACGGTGATTTTGAACGAAGCTCCAGTCAAAAGTCATAAATGTGAAACAGTACTTGATCTTATCTCAACAATTTCTTAATATAAAAGTAACACACTTCATAATTCAGAAGACTTCTGGAGGACATGTATGCAACCTTTTCGAGTCACGTTGGTAGAGGACGAGCCTAGTCATGCGACGCTTATTCAATACCACTTAAATCAGTTAGGGGCTGAAGTGACGGTTCATCCTAGTGGGAGCGCCTTCTTTCAGCACCGGAGTCAATTGTCGACCTGTGATTTACTGATTGTAAGTGATCAACTAGTGGATCTATCCATTTTTTCTCTCTTAGATATCGTAAAAGAGCAGACCAAGCAACCATCCGTCCTCATCTTAACGACAGGACGACATGAGTTAATCGAATCTTCTGAACATAATCTCTCGTACTTACAAAAGCCGTTTGCGATTTCAGAATTACGGGCTGCCATTGATTATCACAAGCCCTCCATGGGAGTAACGATGAACGTGTAGCTTTCGCCCCTATGTGGAACAATGCTTTCCATAGGTAAGAGCACTTGCCGATTGGCAAGTGCTCTCTTCGTGTTAAGTTAACACGTTTAAGGATTCACGGTTAAAGGCAGGTAAATCATCTGGCGTTCGGCTCGTGACCAAGTTCCCCCCACAGACGACCACCTCTTGATCATAGAAATTAGCCCCTGCGTTTCGTAAGTCAACCGCGATCGACTTATAGCCTGTCACATCACGTCCCTTTAATACACCTGCGTTAATTAAGAGTTGAGGACCGTGGCAAATCGCCATGATCGGTTTTTTCGCATCGGCAAAAGCTTTTGCAAACGCTACGAATCGATCATCCGCACGTAAAATGTCCGGTGAAAATCCACCTGGGATTAAGAGAGCATCAAACGCATCTTCTGTTACTTCATCGATACTAGCGTCAATTGTGATCGTCGATTCACCCTGCTTTCCTTTCACTTTTATCCCTTTTTCCTTTTCAATCGTTACGATGGAGTGACCAGCCTCTTTGAACGCTTTCACCGGTTCTGTGTACTCCGAATCTTCAAATAGATTGGTTACCACAACTGCGATCTTTTTCCCCATGTTCTCGTTCACTCCTTTTTTGTTCTCAGTGTTCGTATTACCCGAATGCCACACGTTCAAACACTTCTAATTGTAAAAAAAGATGTGATAAATATATTCAATTCTCATGTCTCATTTTATTTTTAGAAAACTTGGCTTTATCGTTTAACAGCATCTCTCATATAGAATATACTACTTGGATATTGCCAAAAGCCTTCAACCTGTTCGCCCAGTCCTGCCAACAGTTCAGAATGGTATAAAAATACGAGTGGAACCTCATCTACAATAATTTGCTGTGCATCTTTGTAGAGCTCAAGTCTAGTAGCTTCATCCGTTTCTTTTCGTGCACGCTCCAGTAAATCATCTAGCTCTTCATTTGCAAAGAACGTCCGATTACCAGGAAAGCCTGCATTCTCGGAGTGGAACATTGGATATAAACCGTAATCAGCGTCTAAGGTCACCGTTCCCCAGCTACTCACAAACATTTCCGTATCACCATTTCCCGCCAGTTCTAAAAACGTACTTGTTTCCACTGTTTCGACCTGTACATCGATGCCGATTGCCTGGAGCTCCTGTTGAACAAAAACTGCGATATCCATAAACGCCCGTGTATCGTTAGAGACAATAGTCGTTTCAAAACCATTTGGATATCCTGCCTCATCCAAAAGAGCTTTAGCTTCCTCTACGTCTTTTTTGGCAGCTGAAAACTGATCATCATAACCAAAGACAGTCGGAGCTAGCGGTCCTTTGGCAGGCAATGCCATCCCATTTAAAATGCCGTTGATAATCCCTTCCTGATCAATGGCCTTCGCAATCGCCTGTCGAACAAGTGGATCATTAAACGGTTCCTTTGTTGTGTTAAATCCTAAATAGGTTAAGTTTGAACTTGGAGACTTCAATACTTTAGTCCCATGATGCTGTTCAATGCGGTTAACATCATTCGGATTAACGGGATAAATGATATCTGCCTCACCCGTCTCAAGCTCAGCCACTCTCGTTAAATCCTCTGGTACGACCTTAAAGGTAAGAGCATCAGACTTTGCCTGCTCTCTATCCCAGTAGTTCTCGTTTTTGACAACTTTCACATACTCACCGTTTTGCGCACCCTCATACCGGTAAAAACCCGTACCAACAGGGTGTTCGTTAATGTATGAAAAAGGTTCTTCTCCATTTGCCATTGCCTCATAATCAGCCTCAATTGCTTCTTTGCTTATCATATGACCGCCAGGATGGGCTAAATGAGACGGCAACGGAGCAAACGGATATTCTGTATGGATGTGAACCGTATACTCATCGATCACTACAACTTCAGTAATCATATCAAACAAAAAGGCGACTGGAGATCCAATGTCTGGATCAATGACGCGCTCGAGATTAGCTTTTACCGCCTCCGCATTAAATGGGCTGTCATCGTGGAACGTGACTCCTTGGCGCAGCTTTGCCTCCCAAATCGTATCACCCACCATCTCTAAGCTTTCTGCAAGCAATGGCTGAATTTCTAGGCTTTCATCTAAATAGACAAGCGTATCATACATCGTACTCATCACATATAGAGATTCTCCATTATTTGCACCATGTGGATCAAGGGAAACCGGGTATGACATTAAATCGATTATAAGCGCATTTCCCTTCCTAGCATCTTCATTCTCGCCTCCCTGTTCACTCGCGGACGGTTCACTCGCACAACCAACTAGAGCAAAGGCGCTAAGCCAAACGATTAGTAACCACTGTTTCATATCGCTTCTCCTCCTTGTTGTATGTAAAAATTGGTATGAATGTCAAACGATGATGATAGTGTATCAGCTCAATTCCGAGTTTTCAACTCTTTTTTATCAAATTTAGCAAGCGACCTTTGCAACATAAGAAGAGAGACACAACCGACAATGAGTGTGGTATTATCCCCTACAGGTAGACATCAAAAAAAGAGAACATGATATGATGTTCTTAAATAGTCTACCTGCGAGGGGATTTTTCTATGGCAAAAAAAGGACAAACCTATACTACATATACAGAAGAATTAAAACGAGAAGTAGTTCGTTTAAAGTTAGAGGAGGGCTGGTCCTATCGTCGCCTTCGTGAGCGATTCGGGATTAAGAGTGATGCTCAAATTGCTGAATGGGTAAAGAAAGTTCAAAATGAGATATCATTTGATGACCAACGTGGTAAGTGGCATAAGAAGCATTTTAACAGTCTAGAAGAAGAGAATGCTTATTTGAAGGCGCAGGTAGATTATCTAAAAAAGCGCAATCCAAATCTACACGGGAAGGAGTGGTCTTAAAAGCACAAAGGTTTCAAATGATTGATAAATTAAGGAGAAAGCATCCACTTATGTGGCTTCTTAAGATTGGTGAAGTTTCAAAAGCTGGATACTACAAATGGCGGAATAGTCGTTCGAAACAAGCAATTCGCAGGGAAGAGGATATTCTGTTAAAGGAACATATCTTAGCTCTTCACAAACGACATCCATACTTTGGGTATAAACGAATGACGAGGGCTTTATCCAGAGAAGGAATGGTTATAAATCATAAACGTGTGCGGCGTTTAATGAGGGAATTAGGAATAAAATCAGTCATACGTAAGAAAAGACCTTTCTACGGGCGTAGAGGTTCTATTGTATTTCCTAACGTACTGAACAGAGAATTTTATTCAGAAAAGCAGTATGAAAAGCTAGTAACCGATATTACATATGTACGAATCGGAGACAAATTTGTGTATTTATCAGCCGTTTTAGATTTAATTGTTGCTTGGCAATTATCTGAAAGAAACGATCTTGATTTAGTCGTAGATACGTTGAAACAGTTAACAGGTAAGTCCTTTGCCAAGAATGCGCTCATTCATTCTGATCAAGGATTTCAATATACAACTAAGACTTATGAAAAGCAATTAGAGGGATTAGGCGTTCAAGGAAGCCACTCTCGCCGTGGCAATTGCTATGATAATGCTTGTATAGAAAGCTTCTTTTCACATTTGAAAGTGGAGAAGTTATATTTAATACGTCCAAAAACCGTTGAACAAGCTCAATGGGCGATTCAGGAGTATATCAACTACTATAACAACGGACGTTTTCAAGAGAAATTTAAAGGCCTTTCCCCGATTGAATACCGAGAAAAGGCCGCAGCTTAAGATACTCTTTTTTTCATTGTCTACTTGACAGGGTTATGTGCAGTGCCTCTCTTCTTTTTCTGCTATTTTTATATGGGGTTGATTGTGTCAAAAACACTCCCTTGCCGCGGGCAAGACTTCAGCTTATCGGGGGAAATCGCCCCGATGGATCTTCAGCTCTTGCTTTTCCCGCAGGCGTCCACGACGAATGCAAATAAAGTCTGCATTCATCGATATCGTGCCTATGAGGGATATTATTCGTCAATCGTATTTTTAAGCGCACGATAAAACAGAGCTGTCTCAAAAGATATACTTTTGAGACAGCTCCCTCCGATTTCATATGTAGGGTCGTGTTTAACGAACCCCAAAAAATGATTTTATTTTCGCTAGGACGCCCTTTTCTTGCTCGAATGACATGAGCGGAACCGTTTCTCCTAAAATGCGTCGTGCAATATTTCGATAGGCAACTGAGGCCTTGCTATCAGGATGAAGCGCAATCGGCTCTCCCTTGTTTGAAAATTTAATCACATTCTCATCGTCAACGACAATCCCTAATAGTTCGATGGCTAAGATGGAAACAATCTCGTCCACATCCAGCATCTCTCCGTTTTTCATCATATGGCCACGGATTCGATTGACGACAAGACGCGGTGCTTCAACCTCTTCCTTCTCGAGAAGGCCAATGATTCGATCAGCATCACGGACTGAAGAAATTTCAGGAGTTGTAACGACAATCGCTTTATCCGCCCCCGCGACCGCATTTTTAAAGCCTTGTTCGATCCCAGCCGGACAATCGATCAAGACATAGTCATATTCTTGTTTAAGCTCCTCGACGATTTCCTTCATTTGTTCAGGGGTTACTGCAGACTTATCTTTCGTTTGCGCAGCAGGTAACAAATTCAAACATTCAAAGCGTTTATCTTTGATGAGCGCCTGCTTTAGCCGACAACGCCCTTCCACTACATCGACAAGGTCATAAATAATGCGATTTTCTAAACCCATCACCACATCTAAATTACGCAAGCCAATGTCCGTGTCGACTAAACAAACTTTTTTTCCTGAAAGGGCAAGGGCGGTTCCTATATTTGCAGACGTTGTCGTTTTACCAACTCCACCCTTACCGCTTGTAATAACGATTGCCTCTCCCACGCGTAATTCCCCTTTCTTTCCTCTATTGCTCTACCATTTCGTCCAAAAACGTTGCGAGATTTGGTCTTATCTTTAACAACTTCTGAACGCGATCTAGCTGAATTTCATTCGTATCCGATGCAATGTATGCACATTCCATGATCCGGTCGCCAGCTTGTTGCTCTTCCTTGGACCAATGAAAAATTTGTTCTCCAATCCGCAGTTGAGCAGGTGCCATGTGCGACGTTGCAATGACCGCCTCTCCGTTTCCTTTATAACCAGCATGAGCAATGCCACGCAAGGAGCCTATCACAAAAATATTTCCAGAAGCTCGAATCGTTCCTCCAGGGTTTACATCCCCAATTAGCAGCAAATCACCATCCACTGAAAACACTTGTCCAGAACGAATGACTTTTGCTACAGAAACGATTTGTGCTTCTTTCCTTTTTTCTTCAGCCTCTTCTTTTGTCATGACTTGGGACACAAACTCCTCAACGTCCAAGTTTCGTCCATCGGTAATCAATTCTTGAATATGTCGCTTCTGTTCTACAGTTAAATAGCGATAGCCAACATCTACTTTAACCTGTATTCTTGGTTGGTCTTCCATTTGATAATGTTTCGAAGACAGCTTTTCAGCTAGCTCCCCAACAATACTGTCGAACGAGCAGCGATCATCTAAATGAAAGGTAAGACCATCCTTCGTCCCTTTAATGGTTACAGCTTGTTTTTTTTGTGTTGTCATCGTCCATGTTCACCTCAGCGAAGCACAAGTACCTTCAGTGTTAGACGTTGATCCATCCACTTGAAAATACCGTGTTGTTTATCTAATTCCACACAGGTATTTCGTTTCCCTTTTTTCGTCCTTATTTTTCTCGAAATCTCGCCATTTTCAAGACATATTGTAACAATTTTCGCATCGGAAGCACCATTAGTATGGCAAACGCCCCATTTAACGCCAGTGTTGGCAAAAGACGATGCTGAAAAAACATTGTATGGTCCATCTCTGTAAGGCCAATGATTTGCAAAAGACCGTATTGGTAGTACTCAAAAAGAAAAACGGCTAAAAACGCTAATGTGACTTGCGTGAGATTGCTATATTGTAGCCATTTATATGTTAGAGCAAAACCGTATCCTAACAAGGCGAATCCAAACATATAAACACCGATTAAATCCGTATAGACAACATCAAATAGCAGTCCAAAGATCAACCCGTATAACGCACCACTCCACCGCCCTAAGTATATGCCGATAAATACAAGCATAACGATGAGAAACCTAGGGACAATCATAATCTCACTTGCAAACCGCTCTGTGATGACTAGTTGAAACAATGTGCCTTCAAGAATAAAAATGAAAAACATCAGCCCTGGGAGGATGAAACGACTCACAGTCCTCCCTCCTCAATAAGTTCAGGGTCCATTGCTGTACTTAATCGTTCAATCACGATGACGTAATCGAGTGAGAGTAAATCGGCGTATGGCCTGATGTATGCATTTTGTGTTAATCCATACTCGTCCGGCTCTACCCGTTCCACTTCACCGATGATAATGCCACGTGGATAAACAGTCCCTAAACCAGAAGTTGACACAAGTTGTCCAGGTTCAATCTCTGCATCCATCTCTAGCTTTCTCATAACTAAAAGGCCCGTTTCATCATCATACCCCTCAATAAATCCAACAGGACCTGCTTTATCATCACCATCGATTCGTGCAGATACACGATTCGTTCGATCCGTATCTGTCAACAATTGTACTCGGGAAGAGAACTCACTTACTCGTTGAATTTTTCCGATCAAATAACCATTGGATGAGACGACGGCCATGTCGTCTTCCACACCGTGCTGACTCCCTATGTTAATTCCGATCGCTTCATTCCAACGGTCAGGTGATCTGAAAGTAACGACCGCATTACGCATTCGATAGTCTGATAGACTTTCTTCTAAATCAAGAATTTCACGCAATGATTCATTTTCTTCTTTTAACACATTTCGCTCAACGGATATTTGCGCATATTCTTCAAGCCGTGCCTTCAACGTTTGGTTTTCCTCATAAAGGTGGCGGAGTTCAGAAACCTCCTCAAAGAAACCCGCGACTAAATGTGCGGGTCTCATAACGATCGACTGAACCCAACCAACGGAATCATGCAAAAAACGCTCTGGCCACGTCAATCGTTCCCGGTCACTCAATGAATAGCCAATCAAAGCCACCAAAACAATAATGCTTACGAGCAGTACAATTAGTTTTTTGTTTGAAAAAAATGATGGCATCCCAAGCACCTACTCACGATTTTCGGTCAGCGCTTGATGTAATCCCAGCCTTGGACCGAAATAAATGCAAGTTTTCCAATGCTCGCCCTGTGCCAATCGCTACACAATCAAGCGGTTCTTCGGCAACGATGACTGGCATGTTTGTTTCGTCACTCAACACTTTATCTAAGTTTCGTAACAAAGCACCACCACCTGTTAACACAATGCCACGATCCATAATATCTGCAGCAAGTTCTGGCGGTGACTGTTCAAGAGTATTTTTTACAGCTTCAATGATGGTTTGAACGGTGTCCGATAGAGCCTTGGATATTTCTTCAGCCGTGACTTCAATCGTTTTCGGTAATCCTGTTAATAAATCCCGACCGCGAATATCCATATTGTCTACCCCTTCAGGTGAACCTGCCGAACCAATCTCAAGCTTTAATGCTTCTGCTGTCCGTTCCCCAATCATTAAATTATACGTTTTCTTAATGTATTGGATAATCGCCTCATCCATTTCATCTCCAGCTACACGGATGGACTGGCTCGTGACAATGCCACCCAAAGAGATAATGGCTACTTCTGTTGTTCCACCACCAATATCAACGACCATGCTACCTGTCGGCTCCCATACTGGCAAATCAGCTCCGATTGCAGCCGCAAATGGCTCTTCTAGCGTATATGCGTACTTTGCCCCAGCCTGTTTTGTCGCATCTTCCACCGCTCTCTTTTCGACTGCTGTAATTCCCGATGGTACGCAAACCATGACTGCAGGCTTTCTCGTGAAAATTGAACGATTTTTTTGCGCTTGACGAATGAAGTATTTTAGCATAGTGGCTGTCGTTTCGAAGTCTGCGATAACCCCGTCCTTCATTGGACGTGTAGCGACAATATTACCCGGCGTACGACCGATCATGTTTTTAGCATCGTTTCCGACCGCTTCGATCGTCCCAGTATCCGTACGTTTAGCCACGACAGAAGGCTCACGTAATACAATCCCTTTTCCTTTGACATATACAAGTGTATTTGCTGTACCTAAATCAATTCCAATATCTTTTGAAAACCCACCGAACATCTATGTATCTCCCTTCATGAATAACCGAAGTCATAACAAATATTATATCGAAATTTCCTCTAAAAACATAGCCTTTCATTTCCCTTTGATCATTTTACATTTTTATTGCGATTTTATACAGACCTTTCGCTGATTTTTATGAAAATGGTAAATGTCCTTTTTCCTTTAAGCTAACGAATGTTCGATCACCAATGATCACATGATCTAGCAGTTCAATCCCGATCAATTTTCCCACCTGTGCTAATCGGTGTGTCACTTCAATATCTTCTCGGCTTGGAGTTGGGTCTCCGGATGGATGATTATGGAGGCAGATGAGTGAAGCGGCTGACCTTCGTAACGCTTCCTTGAACACTTCACGGGGGTGGACGATGCTAGCGTTTAAACTCCCGATGAATACGGTTTGCTTATGAAGAACTTGGTTTTTCGTATTTAAATACAGACAAACAAAATTCTCTTGGCTGAGAAAACGCATTTCTTCCATAACAAAGCGCGACACGTCTTCTGGAGTGCGAATCACATACCGATCCATCTCCTGCATCGTATGAATTCTTCGGCCTAGTTCAATCGCGGCACAAAATTCTATCGCCTTTGCTTCACCGATACCATGAATGCTCGTCAACTCCTCTACCGTCGCTTCTCTCAACAACCGCAGACCGTCGAAATGACATAAAACATGTTGTGCAAGCTGTAGCACAGATTCGTTCTTTGTACCTGTCCGAAGCATAATCGCTATTATTTCTTGATTAGAAAGCGCGTGAGCACCTTCATGCAGCAACCTCTCCCGTGGTCGTTCCCTGTTTGGAACATCACGAAGCGTCATAGACATATTCGACAAAAGGGAGTACTCCTTTCTTAAAAAGTGTTCGAAAAATCACAAAATCTTATACTTATTACTTTTCTAGAAAAAAGGAAATGAAGGAGCCAAACCTAACAAAGCAGTTGCTAAAATCGTGTGGAAAATCCATGGACCTTTAGAGCACGTACTGTTCTCGAAAGGGGTAACCCGACAACGTTATAATAATCCCCCTTAAGTTCCTTCACTAAATAGGCACCTAAACCTTGGATACCATAAGCTCCTGCCTTATCAAACGGTTCACCTGTTTGCAGATATGTTTCAATTTCAGTGTCCGTAAGCGGCCAGAATCGGACTTCGGTTGTTTCCACAAACGTTTCGACTTGCCCCTGATGCAAGAGCGCCACTCCTGTTAACACTTCGTGGGATTGATCCGATAGTTGGGATAACATCTGTCTAGCTTCTTGCTCTGTTGCTGGTTTCCCAAGAATACGTCCTTGAAAGACAACGATTGTATCTGCGGCGAGGATGAAAGAGTCCTCGTGTTTTTTTGCTACGTCTTGTGCCTTTTGTCTTGCTAGTTGCTGAACAACCTCATCTGGTGGGAACGTTGGATCAAAAGTTTCATCAATTGTACTTTTACATACTGTGAAAGGGACGTTCATTTGTTCTAGAAGCTGCTTTCTGCGTGGGGAACCTGAAGCTAAAATAAGTGGTTTCATGAAGGGAGCACCTCTTTCAATAAAGATTAACATCTCTATTGTACAAGGTATGAGACCATCATACCAAATTTTTCAACAAACAACAATCAAAAGGAAGCTCTAACCCATGTGAGTTTTTTCCCGATTCAAGAGTATAAATTGGAATTAGAATGGGCTTATACTAATCACAAAAAAAGCGAGACCTCGCCATTTAAGAACGGGAGGTATCGCGCGAAAACAGTTGATACTGTACAAGGGCATCTAGGAGCTCCTGTTGCGTTTTCCAAAGGGCGTTTCCATCTTGTGTTGAGACATACGATGCTAGGTGATTTCCGGCTTGGATTAAATGTTCATTGATTACTTGAAGATGGGAAGCTGTCGATTCATCAAGTTCCTGAAAGGCGGTTTTCTGCTGTCCGTGAAGCCTTTCTACCTCTTTTCGTATTCCTTCAACAGACTCTTTTGTGATCGTTGCTCCTCCTGCCGTTAATCCATCCACCGAGAGACTGACTAACTGCTGATAACTTGACTCCATGTCATGAAGCCATTGAATGGTTTCCTCGTTTAACCTTTTGCTATCGGAAGTTGGTCCTGCAAATGATTTAATGTACGTATCTTGATCTAATTCTGAATAAGCTTGAGCCACATCCTGTGCTTTTGCCCGATCTTGCGCTAAGCCAATAAACATGTAAACTGAATCATCACTTTCTACTAGAGCAGCTGCCCTTCCCTTCTCTTGTAGGCTTGCGATGACCGCTTCTCCAGCCTCAATTGAAGTAAAAGCACCACCTTGGACAACCTCAACCGCTAACTCGGGAAAAGAAGCATCCCCTTGTGAAACAGCTGGAACCGTCTCCTGCACTTCACCAGATGCCACAGGTAATTCATCAGCTGTAAAGATGGTCAGTACAATGAACCCTAAGCTTGTCCCGACGATTAAAGCTGATACGAGTGCCATAATGAGAATAACCGGCACTTTTTTTACTTTTAGTGCGAACCTCTCATTTGTTCCGTACGGCTTTTTTTTCTTACGTTTGTAAGGGATTTTTGGACTCTTCTTCCGGTTCCCGTCATCCCAAAATGGTTCTTCATTCCGAATACGATCTTCATACCTTTTATGAAAATCGATCACTTTATCTGCATCTTCTCTAGGCTTTCGGCTTCTGTCATTTTTTTTTGCAGTTGAGGCTGGGTTGTTCTCAACTAATTCTTGAAATGGTTGGCGCTTTCCATTCAGACGAATCGAGACTTTTGCCTTATTTTGATCCATATTCTCAACACCCTCTCTAGCAATTCCACCTTTCCCTAAAGTCTATTAAACGAATGAATTTCATAGAACCATTTAAGCAAAAAACGATTACTTTTCATTGGACACTACTTTTTTAGGTTTTAAAGCCAACGTACGTACCATTGAATAAGAGCTTCTCCATACAAATAAGCAGTGAGGCTACCTAAGATGATAAATGGACCAAATGGAATGGGCTCTCGTCTTTTAATTCTTCCCAGCATCATCCCAACACCGCCTCCAATCGCGCCAAAAAGGCTGGATAGCATTATCGCTACTAGTGTAAGTTTCCACCCTAATACGAATCCGAGGACAGTAAAAAGCTTCACATCTCCTCCACCGATTCCGTTAGGATCGATCAAATAGACGATGAACAATAAGATGTATCCTACAACGGCTCCTGCCCAAGCATCCCACCACGGGTTTAGTGGAGCGAGCGTTGCGCGAAAAAGAACAAATAAGATAGCAAAGAAGAGAATGATGCGGTCTGGAATGATCATGTAAACAAGGTCACTAACAAAGATGATCGAAAAGAGAGAGACGAGCGCGAGAGCTACAAGTAATTCCATATTCCAGCCAAAGACAAGAAGCATTATGGAAAAACCGGACCCTACAGCTAACTCGACGAATGGGTAAAGGGGAGATATTTTTTGACGACAGTTTCGGCATCGGCCTCTTTGCCAAACATAGGAAAGGACAGGGATTAACTCAATCGTGGCAAGTGTCCTTTTACAGTATGGGCAATGGGAGCGAGGAGCCACGATTGATTGTCCTTTCGGCACACGCAAACCGATCACATTAAAAAACGAACCAAGTACCATACCGAGCACGAAGAGTAGGAGAAACGACATCACATCAATCTGATGCAAATGGCAAAACCTCACAAATAATATTGTTTTCGGAAGTGGTGGAAATCTCCCACTTTAAGTATAAAGGATAGGATGAAAATGTCTATTCCTTTTCATCATTTTCACAAGATAGGATCTCTTCTTACAATGATAGGGAGTGCTCTTGTTTTATATCGCTATAGGTCGCGACTCGATTACGTCCCTTTGACTTAGCACCGTTATACATCGCCCGATCAGCTTTACGTATGAGGTCCATGGCATGATCTTTTTTTCCAGCCTCTGCTATACCGAAGCTTGCGGTGACTTTAATGTCCACCGTTTCTCCTACTAATAGATCGGATCGAATGAGTATCGAGCGAGAAGAGAAATCCTGTTGAAGTAGAATTCCCACTTGACGTGCGTCCTCTTCACCATGATGAGGTAGCAATATGACAAATTCTTCTCCACCATACCGAGAAATCACACTGTTATCTGGACATATCTTTCTCATCCGATCAGCCACCGCTTCAAGTACATCATTCCCACTTTGATGCCCATACGTATCATTAATCTTTTTGAAATGATCCAGATCCAGAAGAATAATTGAAAACGGGAAGTCAGCCTCATTCACGGTTTTCTTCAATGCTTCCATCATATAACGAAAATTATAAAGGCCAGTTAAAGGATCGCGGACGCTTTCTTGTTTTGTCGTTTCTAGCAAGTCAACATTTTTAATCGCGACAGCAAAAATATTGACCAATATTTCTAGCATATGAATCCGCTGCTTCTTAAAATGATACATGTTCTTTGAAAAAACCGTAATGACTCCATACGTATCTTCTTTTTGACGAATCGGTAATGAAACAACAGACTGATAGATTTCAGGCAAGCGGATATCTCGTAGGTCACCGTCTTCTCTTCTTAGCATCGTATAAGGGCTTCCTGTCTCATAAACGTTTTTACTATAAAGATCTCCGTTTTGAAAATGGTTTGACCATTCAGCATCTAGTAAACTGCCATTCAACAGATTGAGTTCCTGTTGTTTCCCCTCATAAAGAACAACCGTATCAGCTTCTAAAAACTGCTCTACTTGTACGGCAAATAGATGAATTAACTTCTCCCGTGTGTTACAAGCATTTAACTCATGGCCGTACTCTGTCACGTCCTTTAGCATTCGGTTCGTATACTGGCTCTTATGATACATTTGCAAAAACATGCCGATCCCCGCAAAAAAAGATCCTAAAATAAAGACTGCCACGAGACCAACTGCTTCTGATAAATATAAAAGCATTAAACCTAACGGTAGCATAATGCTAGAGATGGCTACTTCTCGCATAATCCCCTTCAGAAATGAAGAATTCGCCTTTAATACAAGTACCCGAAACAAGTGAATCAAGGTATGATTAACGACTAGAAACGTCACCGCATATGCAAATATCGGAACGAGCTGTTGTTGAAAAGTTAAGGCTAAACCTCGTCCAACTTCACCACCTAAAAAATAAAAAACAGCGGCTGACACAAGGGAAGTAATCAAAAAAATAAATGTGTTTACTGGAATTCTATATAGGCTTCCATATCGTACACCAGCTGAGTATAGAGCAGTAATGATCGCAAATTGGGTCATGACAATTTCTACAAGAAGCCCATATTTCAAAAAGACAGCCAGACTCACCCACTGAAAAAGGGTGAGCACATGGCCACGATAAATGATCGGCATCGACGCCGTTAAGATCATCAAGAGTAAAAAGCTTATTTTTTCAATAGCGGTCAAATCACCGCGGGGAATGAGAACAACGCTTAAAGCGAACAATACGACAAGATACCCAAGATACAGTCCCCATAACCATTGCTTTTGCTTTAGATTCATCGCATTGCTCACCTCCCCAGCGGAATACACGTTATCTCTCTAACAGAAACGCCCTAACTTTTGAAATAAAATAAAGTGACCCGCAGATGATAACCATTTCATTAGCTTTACAACTTTCTCGTTCTCGCCTAATGGCCACTTTCCAATCTGCACAAATGGATTTGTTATAAACAGGCGCTTGTTCATACAATTGCTCTGCTTTCTGAGCTCGTTCAAATTCAAATGTCGTAAAAGTAAAAGAAGCGGGAAGGTCAACATAAGGGGCCAGTAAAGCTTTCATCTCTTTTTCTTTCGTTACAGCCATGACAAAGCGATACTTATACGTTGGAAAGTGAAGCGCTAGTAATTCGGCTAGTGCTTTCATGCCTTCTTCATTATGAGCTCCATCTACAAACGTAAGCGGTGCTTCAGATATTTTTTCAAAACGCCCAATCCATGTCGTGTTCCTAATCCCCCTAACAATATGGTCATTAGAGAGCTCGTAGTGTTTCATGGATCGTAATTGTTCGATGGCTTGAATCGCCATACTTGCGTTCTCTATTTGATGGTGGCCTTTCATTACCGTTTCTAACGATAGGGTGAGACCTGATTGTGATTGATATAAAAAAAACTGTTTATCCATTGTCACACTTTTGGGCAAGGAGTGGAAATCAGTTCCGTAAGCAAAGAGCGGAGCTTTCACCTTGTTCGCCTTATCCTGAATCACCCGAAACGCTTCAGGTTGTTTAACATGAACGATGGCTGGAATATCCGGCTTAATAATCCCCGCTTTTTCATAAGCAATGCTTTCAAGGGTTCCCCCCAATACGTTCATGTGATCGTGTCCAATTGACGTAATAATCGATAGAAGCGGGGTCACAATATTTGTGGAGTCAAGTCTCCCCCCAAGCCCGACCTCTAGTAGAACGATGTCAGGGTTCACACGGGCAAAAAAGTCAAAGGCTATGACCGTAATAACCTCAAACTCCGTGGGGCTCCCCAAATCTGTCCTTTTGAGCTCTTCCACCACGTCGATAATATTTAAGCAGCTTCGAACAAGCTCTTCGCTACTGATCGGTTCGCCTTTATAAGCAATACGTTCCCTAAAATGTTCAATATAAGGAGATGTAAACGTACCTACGTTGTAGCCTGCTTCGGTGAGCATGTAACGCATAAAGCTAACCGTTGAACCCTTTCCGTTCGTTCCACCGATATGAACAACGTTTAACTCTTTTTCTGGGTGTCCAAGCTTCTCCAACATCCATTCAATTCGTTGTAAACCTGGCTTAATTCCAAACGGTAAAAAAGTATGAATCCATTCAATGGCTTGCCTTTCATTTTGCACAGCTATTTTCCTCCATGTCGATCAAGTATGACATGATTATAACGAGAGTTCATCCACCCAGCAATGATGAAATACAAATCGTCTTTTAACAGACATATTAGAAAATTTTTAAACTAACCATTACCTTATACCTTGATTCTATCATACCATAAACACGCAAAAAGAATGATGAGAAAGATTGTCGAAAATTGACTAATAAGAACTAAATACCTATTACATATAGACTATAACTTATCATTAATGATCTTTCGTACTCGCATAAAGGTAAAAAGACAAGAGAGCGCCTACTATTTTAAATCATAAAAGAGAGCGCTGTGATTACAGCGCCCTCTTTTTATCCTTTTAGTTCTTTAATTCTTGCTCTGACCGCTGCTCGTTTTTCGAGATAATCTGCTTCCTTCTTCCGCTCTTCTTCGATTACTTTCTCTGGGGCCTTTGCTAAAAAACCTTGATTAGACAGTTTTTTCTGTACTCGTTCTACTTCTTTTTCGAGCTTATTCTCTTCTTTTTCAAGGCGAGCAATTTCTTCCTCTAAATCTAACAATCCAGCCAACGGTAAGTAAAGCTCAACCCCTGATAAAACATTCGACATGGATTTCTCTGGTTTTTCAATCGCCGTTCCCATTACAAGCGTGCTAGGGTTACAAAACTTTTCAATGTAGTGCTTCCCTCGCTCTAGCTGAGTCAGAACGTCATCGTTCTTCGCTTGAATATGCAATTCAATTTCCTTGCTCATCGGAACATTTAGTTCCGCACGGGTATTGCGGACAGAGCGAATAATGTCTTTCAATAGCTCCATGTCGCCCATCGCTTGTTCAAACGTAAATTCTTCTGATTTCACCGGCCATGAAGCAACAGTGATCGATTCGCCCTCATGCGGCAAATGCTGCCATATTTCCTCGGTAATAAACGGCATGAGTGGATGTAAGAGACGCATCGTTTGGTCAAGAACGTAGGCTAATACAGAACGAGTCGTCTTTTTCGCCACTTCGTCTTCCCCATATAAAGGGAGTTTCGCCATTTCAATATACCAATCACATAGATCATCCCAAATAAAGTTATATAAATGGCGACCGACTTCACCAAATTCGTAAGCATCGATCAAGCGAGTGACTGTTTCAATCGTTTCTTGAAGACGTGTTAAAATCCATTGATCAGCAATTGATTTCTCACCTGTTAAGTCAATTTCATCATAGGACATTCCATCCATGTTCATAAGAGCAAAGCGAGATGCATTCCAAATTTTATTGCCGAAATTCCATGTTGATTCGACTTTTTCCCAGTAAAAGCGCAAATCATTTCCCGGGGAACTACCTGTAGCTAAGAAGAAGCGTAAGGCATCGGCTCCGTATTTGTCGATCACTTCCATTGGGTCTACACCATTACCAAGCGACTTGGACATCTTTCGTCCTTCTGCATCCCGAACGAGACCGTGGATTAATACATCTTTAAACGGTGGTCGACCGGTAAATTCAAGGCCTTGGAAAATCATCCGTGATACCCAGAAGAAGATAATGTCATAGCCTGTCACTAGCGCATCAGTTGAGTAGTAACGCTTGTAGTCTGGTGCTTCCTCATCTGGCCATCCCATCGTTGAAAACGGCCATAGGGCTGAGCTAAACCACGTATCAAGAACGTCCTCATCTTGTTTCCAATTGTCTTTATCCTGCGGCGCTTCATGTCCTACATACACTTCTCCTGTTTCTTTATGGTACCATGCAGGAATACGATGCCCCCACCAAAGCTGACGAGAAATGCACCAGTCGCGAATGTTTTCCATCCAGCGAAGATATGTTTTTTCGAATCGGTCCGGGACAAAGTTGACTTTGTTTTCTGTTGTTTGCAGTTCAATTGCTTGCTCCGCCAGTGGCTTCATCTTGACAAACCATTGTGTCGATAAGTAAGGCTCGACTACCGCACCACTACGCTCTGAATGCCCGACCGAGTGAACATGCTCTTCGATTTTAAATAAAACCCCTTGTTCTTGTAGGTCTTTGACAATCTGCTTCCGGCATTCAAATCGATCCATGCCTTCATATTGGCCAGCCTTCTCATTCATCGTCCCGTCCTCATTCATAACGAGAATGCGCGGAAGGTTGTGGCGGTTACCGATTTCAAAGTCATTTGGATCATGGGCTGGAGTAATTTTTACCGCTCCAGAGCCAAATTCCATATCGACATAATCATCAGCAACAATTGGAATCTCTCGTCCGGTTATAGGAAGCTTCACCATTTTGCCGATGAGGTGTTGATACCGCTCATCCTCAGGATGTACGGCTACAGCCGTATCACCAAGCATCGTTTCCGGGCGCGTCGTGGCAACCTCAATTGCTCCGTCTCCATCGGCTAATGGGTATTTCATATGATAGAAATAGCCTTGCACATCTTTGTAAATGACTTCGATATCCGATAGGGCCGTTTTCGTCACTGGGTCCCAGTTAATAATGTATTCTCCTCGGTAGATAAGCCCCTTCTCATAGAGCTTGACAAACACTTCTCGAACCGCTTTAGACAGCCCTTCGTCCAACGTAAATCGCTCGCGGGAATAGTCGAGAGAGAGGCCAAGTTTTGCCCACTGCTGACGAATAAAATCAGCATATTCTTCTTTCCATTCCCACGTTTTCTCCACAAACGCCTCGCGCCCTAAGTCGTATCTAGACTTACCTTCCTCTCGCAATTTCGCCTCTACCTTTGCTTGTGTGGCAATCCCTGCATGGTCCATCCCTGGTAACCAAAGGGTATCATACCCTTGCATTCGCTTTACTCGTGAGAGAATATCTTGTAGCGCCGTATCCCACGCATGCCCTAGATGCAGTTTCCCTGTTACATTCGGTGGTGGAATAACTATGGTGTATGGTTTTTTCGTCTCATCAGATGTAGCTTCAAAAAATTTCCCTTCAATCCAATATTCATACCACTTCGATTCAATGTCTTGTGGATGATATTTTGTTGGCATTTCTTGATCCTGCTTTGTCATCTTTTTTCCTCCTTGCTTACCTTTAATTACGGCAGTAACATAAAAAACCCCCTTCGCTCAAAGGACGAAGAGAGTTTACTCGCGGTACCACCTTTGTTTGCCTATGGAATCATCACCATTGGCACACTCGACATGATAACGGCTTTTCGCCGACCTTACTTACTTGTGTTCAGTAAAGCTGCTCCAGGGCGACCTTCACCTCGTACATCCTAAGGAACCTCCCAGCCAATGGATTCCTCTCTCTGAAAAGGGTTCGGAAGCTACTCTTCCCTATCTGTGCATTTAAGATTATGTACATCATACGTTTATAAGTATTTTAGCGTTCCTTCATTGGATCGTCAACAACAGCATGATCTCTTTTTATGATAATTATACATGGGCCGATGCACCAGTTGCCTTGAAAACGCATAGGCTGATAACAAGATCATACACCGTATGTGAGAGGTGCTTTCGGATGAGACGACCGTACTACAAAAAACCCCCATGGTATTTAAAAATTCGCGCGATCATCGCCCAATTTCTTTTACCGTTAATCATTTTTCAATTTTTTCGTACACTGTTTTTCCCGACTTCGTTTGACGTCATTTTATTAACATTCCTTATCTTCCTTTATTGCTGTATGCTCATTCGGTTATTCTAAAACATGATGGCATCCATATATTAGGATAGGGTGGATAGCCCAATCTTATAAAAGGAAAACTTCATAAAGTGCAAAGAGACTACCTTCGTAAGAAGGCAGTCATGATAGTCCGCTTTCGTTGATAGCTGGTGTGGGGAGCAAACTTTTCGAAAATCGTTCAACTCGCCGCAAATTAAGCAAACGTTTCTCCAATCGCTTCACATGTTTGACTTCTGATGGAGGACCAGATTGCTGTTGATAAGCTTCGATCCCGTATATAACTGGATCTGGAAAGGATAAATAGGCGTGCAATAACCGTTTTTCTTCCTCTAGTAATGGAAGGTGTTGCTCATAACGATAAAGCCAGCGGTGCCCTTCCTCTTCAGACCAAAGGGCGTGCGGAAAGCTATGTCTAAAAAAGCTGGCTAAATCACGAGCAGGTGTGTCCAATGCAGCCCGCTCAAAGTTAAACAACAACGGTTCATGTCGCTCATTAAAAAAAGCATGGGCGCGGCTTAGCCTTCCGTGACAGAGGACGCTTCGATATTTTTCTTTCTCCAAGCACGTCTCATACCATGCTTCAAGGGACTCCTTCGCCGTGTGGGCCATATGCTCTAAAAATGAAAAGTGAGTTAATAACGTTAGCTCATAAGGAGACATATACGTTTTTCGTTCCGCCTGATCTGCAAAGCGATTCATTGTCAGCCATCGCGAATCCCATCGGTCACGCAGCTCGTTGTATGAAGCTTCAAGCTGCTCCTTCGAGAACGGCTGTGTCTTTACGGTCAAACGATGAATGACACCGAGCTGATCTGCCAGCTTCTCTTCTTGTGATTCACGGGCATTGTAAGGAATTGATTCAATCCATGGCATCACATAAAAACTCGTATCTCGATCTGTCAGTGTATATTCACCAAACTTTGTCGGTAAAAGAGGGACCACTTTCCGATAGCCTAAACGATCAAGCTTTCTCATACAGTAGACGAACCAATCGGCTTGCGATCGCGTCATTTGCGTCTTTTTTAAGGCAAATAAACCGTGCTTTGTGACGAGTTTCTTCACGTTCTCCCCATGGTCCTCTACCGCTTCTGGATATAAATCATACTGATACAAAATCGCCTCAAGAGGTAGTTGAGCTTGTTGCATAATCACTCACCTTCTTTTTTTCGTCAAGCCAACCGCTTAATTCTCGCACTAGCTTACGTGCTTTCTCCCATTCCTTTCGCACATCTTTACCTTCCCGTACACCTTGAAGTTCATACGGCTTCAAACATTCAGCTAATAGTAGATACCCTTGTCCGTCTGTTAAAGGGTGAAAATCATCCATTTCATCAAGAAGACGTTTTAATGAGTCCGTGCCATACTCCTCCATCCAAAATAGAAGAAAGGTTCGTAACGGAGCATAGCTCTTCTGAGGTTCCTCTTTTCTTGGACAGAAGAAAAATAACCCGTTCCAAGAGTATCCACGATCGATGGACAGTGACGCTGGTAATGTTGGAGGCTCAAGCTTGGAAAACCATGCCGTTAATTGCTCAGATTGCTGAATTCGTTTTTTACCCTCTCGCACAAGTGCTGCCCATTGCCCCCCTGTTTCAACAGAAGAGGGAGCGATTAAACGTTCCTGAGTTGAAGCGCTATACGGGGTTTGTTCACCAAATGCCAGCATGTTCCCGATGAACGCTCCCCATATCGCCTCCCGATTTTCTTCTAATTGAAGCGGAACCGCTCCTTCCATATGATCATGTACGGTAATCCATTGATGTTCATATGGAATGGCGGTTCGCCCATCTTTCGTTCGTATCATTCGATCAACAAACACATGCGGGGGCTGCTGGCATGTATCTCGCCAAGCAACATGCCATTCAAGTAAATCAAATTCGTCCCAATATTCAATCCTCTTATGGCCATACTCTGTTTGAATGAGATGCTCGGAAAGCTGGACCACTTCCTGATATGAGTAATTTTCCTTCAAGTGGTTGACAAGAGCCATAACTGCTCCTCCTTACCCCTCTTTCGACTGATGGGATGGGACAGGAATGTAAAGAATTTGCCCTTCTTCCACCCGTTCCTCTGTTAAACGATTGAAACGTATTAAGTGACTTGTCGAAATATCATATCGCTCGGCGATCATATCGAGAGATTCATTTTCTTGAATGATGCACATCTTTAACTTCGAAAATTCCTCTTCACCGTTCGTCATCATTTTTGTTAAATAAAGGGCATTCTCTTCTCGATGTCCTTTTGGTTCGTCTGTATCTTCCCCTAGATCTTCTTGTGATTCCTCGTCTATTGCTACTTCCTCTCGCTGAACGCCAAGTTGAATTTTCGTAGGATTCTCTTCTTCTTCCACACTTTCGGAATCATAGTGTTCTACGTCTACTTCTCCACGCATCAGCGCTGGTTCAATAGCATTTTCTTCGTTGACTTGCCCCTCTGCTGTCTCATCCTGATTAGCAACTGATGTAACTTCTTGTTGATGATTTTCCTCTTGCTGCTTTTGAACGGAGGCTGTAGACTCCTCCACTTTTGCCTGATCCGCTTTTGATTCCTCTATTGACTCCCCTTCGTGTGCCTGCTCTTCGTTCGATACAACCACATCTTCCTCTAGTTTATTTTCATTATCTGCTGGTTGAAATTTAAATGTTTGTCGAGACTGCACTCCCTCATTCCATGCACCAGCCTCCTCATTCACAAACGGTTTTTTCGCTTCAAACGAAAAAGTAGATGGGATAGGCTCTAACTGTGGTGGCTTCGGGAGTGGGTCGATGGCTGCTGGACGCTCCGATTGTGCTTTTTGCTTTGACACAGGAGGCTCACTTGTCATACCGCTAATCGACACATCTGCCGTTAATTGAATGCAGCTTCGTTCTGGCAAGTCATAATCAAATGAATCAACTTGAACGTAAATATCGTCTAGTTTTTGAATTCGACTTAAAGGAATCGTAACATCAATCGGGAAAAAATGTTGAATGCTCCCCTTTCCCTCGTCATCAATGGTCACCTCTTCGACTGAACGAAACGACACCTGTTCTTGAATGGCCGAAGTTGGATCAAGGGTCGCTTCCTCTTCCGTCGGTACATATTCTCCAAGAAGTCTTAAGCCGCCTTTAATATAGACATGATCCTGCTTTTCTTCGATCCGAATATCAGGCTCAAGGGACATTGCCAATATTTCTTTTACTTCTTGCCCTTTATTAAGCCAAACGGTTTCTTCAATGGAAAACGACAACTTTGAAGGTCGTTCTTGCGTCATTTTCATTCCTCCTCATCTGGAATTCAGTTCACCTGTGCTCGTTCACGATCAGTACGATACACTCTATGACACAACCGCATCGTTTATGATTGAACACAGCTTGTCTTTCTCTCCTTGCTTCGCTTCCATCCTATGCGGTTCCCCTAGCAACATATGCCTATGGATTTGTGCTTTTTAGATTAAAAGGGGCAGATTGTCACTTGCGAAAAACGTTCACAAGAGAATAAAAAAACAACACATGCCTCCTCTAGCGACATGTGCTGTTCAGTCTATTTTTTTAAACGCTTGAATGCTTGACGTGCTGCATCAACTGTAAAATCAATATCTGCCTCTGTATGTTTCGTTGATAGGAACATTCCTTCAAACTGAGATGGCGGAAGTGATACTCCTAGATGTAACATCTCCTTAAAATATTTTGCGAAAAATTCTAGATCTGAGCTTGAAGCGTCTGCAAAATTTTTCACCTTCTTATCGGTAAAGAAAAAGCCAACCATTGAGCCAGCCCGGGACGTATAGTGTGGAATATCATACTCCTTCGCCACAGCTGATAGCCCTTCTGCTAATCGATCTCCTAGTCGATCAAAATATTCGTAATTCGCTTCCGTTAATTGTACAAGTGTCTCATAACCAGCTGTCATCGCTAACGGATTTCCTGATAGTGTCCCCGCTTGATAAATCGGGCCGCTCGGAGCGATTTGCTCCATGATCTCTCGTTTTCCACCATAGGCGCCAACTGGAAGACCACCTCCAATGACTTTTCCAAGACACGTCAAATCAGGTGTAATCCCAAATGCCCCTTGCGCACAGTGGTAGCCGACACGGAATCCTGTCATCACTTCATCAAAGATAAGAAGTGTACCATTTTCTTCTGTTAGACGGCGCAACTCTTCTAAAAACCCTGGTTCAGGTGGGACAACTCCCATATTCCCTGCAACTGGCTCAACGATTACACCCGCTAGATCATCGCCGAATTGCTCGAACGCATAACGGACGCTCTCGAGGTCATTGTATGGAACCGTCAACGTATTTTGGGCAACTGTTTCAGGTACTCCTGGACTATCTGGAAGACCGAGAGTCGCCACACCAGATCCAGCTTTAATCAGTAATGAATCACCATGCCCGTGGTAGCAGCCTTCAAATTTTAAAATTTTATTTCTGCCCGTATAGCCTCTAGCCAAACGGAGTGCACTCATCGTCGCCTCTGTTCCTGAGTTAACCATCCGCACCACTTCAATCGAAGGGACACGCTCAATGACAAGCTCAGCTAGCTTTGTCTCTAATTCACTTGGGGCGCCAAAACTCGTCCCTTTTTCTGTCGTCTCTTTTAATTTTTCAACCACTTGATCATCGGCATGTCCTAAAATAAGCGGTCCCCATGAAAGAACATAATCAATATACTCGTTTCCATCAATATCGTAAATGTTCGCTCCTTTTCCTCGTTCCATAAACACTGGGTCCATGTTTACAGACTTAAAGGCACGGACGGGGCTGTTTACCCCCCCTGGCATGAGCGGCTTCGCTCGATTAAACGCTGCGCTTGATTTTTCGAACGTTTTCATAGCATCATCCCCCTCACTTCTCTTCATTTAACCAACGGGCTACATCTTTAGCAAAATAGGTTAAAATTAAATCTGCTCCCGCTCGCTTCATACTTATTAGCTTTTCAAGTACCGTACTTTTTTCATCAATCCACCCTTGCAAGCTAGCTGCCTTAATCATCGAATATTCCCCAGAAACGTTATAAGCCACAACTGGAAGACCTGTTTCATTTTTTACTTCACGAATAATATCGAGATAAGAGAGGGCAGGTTTCACAATTAAAAAATCGGCACCTTCCTCTACATCAGAACGGGCTTCTCGCAGTGCTTCTAACCGATTCGCCGGATCCATTTGGTATGTTTTCCGATCCCCAAACACAGGTGAACTATGTGCTGCGTCGCGGAAAGGTCCATAGAATGCTGATGCATATTTTACCGCATACGACATAACGGGTACATCTGTAAACCCTGCAGAATCCAGTCCAGCACGAATGGCCGCTACAAACCCGTCCATCATGTTAGAAGGGGCAATGATATCAGCCCCAGCTTTTGCTTGGGAAACAGCCGTTCTCGCTAATAAATCAAGACTCGGATCATTGAGAATTTTTCCTTCTTCAATGACACCACAATGACCATGATCCGTGAATTGGCAAAGGCACGTATCTGCGATTACCGTTAAATCAGGATATGATTCCTTTACTTGACGAATCGCTTGTTGGACAATTCCATGCTCATGATAGGCAGCGCTACCGACAGCGTCTTTTTCAGCTGGGACCCCAAAAAGAATAATCGCTGGGATTCCTAAAGAGACGACTTCATCCACTTCTGCATCCAACTGATCGAGCGATAATTGATAGACATTCGGCATGGATGGAACCTCTTGTCTCACCCCTTCGCCTTCCTTCACGAAAATTGGATAAATAAGATCATCAATATGTAGTTTCGTTTCCCTTACCATGTTGCGAATAGCGGCCGTTTGCCGAAGTCTTCGATGGCGCTTAAACGTTAAATCTTGTCCCATTGTTATCCGTCCTCCTTTACAAAATCACAGATCGCGTTTACAAGACCTTCCCCTGTATACGTCTTGGCTACAATATGAACCGGCAGTCCACGCTGTTTTGCTCTAGCGGCAGCAATTGGACCAATATAAGCATACAATAAATGCTCGTGAAGTATGAACTCTCGATCGAGAAGCGTCACAAAATGATCAACGGCTGAGGGCGAAGTAAACGTAATAATCTCAATCCTATGCTTTTGAAACGCTTCGCATAACATCACTTTGGCTTCCAATGGCCGCTTCGTTTCATAAACGGTCATCTCATCGACGATAAAGCCGTTTGCCTCCAGTCCAACTTTTACGGTAGGGCGAGCTAGATTCCCTTTTGGAAACAGGACTCGGCACGGCTTTAATCTTTTCACCATTGTTTCAACCAATGACTCTGCAACGTACTCATTCGGCATTAAGTCTACACTGATTCCGTAGCGCGAAAGCTCTCGTTGTGTCGAGCTCCCTACAGCCGCAATGGAAGGCAATTTTTTAAGCTCCTGCCGTGGCCATGTGTTGAAAAAAAAACGGACGGCGTTGGCACTTGTGAATACAATCCATTCATATGATTGGATGGACGCCCCTACTTCTTCATACACGTCCATCGTTTTTATAAACGAAAGCAGTGGGACTTCAATTGGAACTCCCCCTGCTTCCTCAATCAAACGAGAAAGGGAAGAGGCTTGCTCCTTTGCTCTCGTAATAAGAACACCCTTCCCCTTTAATACGGGTGCAATCATTGCGACTCCAACCCTTTTTTCACTTGTTCTAGCACTTCCTTCGCTCCTTGATCCATCAAAGTCTGTGCCATCGTTTCACCAAGTTCAACAGGATCTTTTCCACGAAGAATTTCTTTAAAAATTTGCTCACCATCTGGTGTGCCGACTAGGGCGGTTAGCTCAATCTCTCCTTCATCTGTTAACGTGGCGTATCCAGCGATCGGAACTTGACATCCCCCTTCCATCCGATGAAGGAATGTTCGCTCCGCTAGAACCGTCTTTGCCGTTGTGTCATCATTGATCGTCTTTAACATCTCAAGAACTTCGTCGTCATCCGCTCGGCACTCAATGCCTAAAGCTCCTTGTCCAACCGCAGGAACACAAAGGTCTGGGTCAAGATATTCGGTCACAATTTCATTGGACCAGCCCATTCTCTCAAGACCTGCTGCGGCAAGAATGATCGCATCGAAATCTTCCTCTTTTAGCTTTCGCAAGCGTGTTTCAATGTTTCCACGAATCCACTTAACTTCTAGGTCTGGACGCTTCGCTAAAATTTGGGCGGAGCGTCGTAAGCTGCTCGTTCCGACAATTGAACCGGCTGGCAATTCGGCCAACGTATATCCTTCATTTGAAATGAGCGCATCCCTTGGGTCGACTCGAGTCGTTGTTGCTCCTAGAGCAAATCCTTCCTGAAGTACAGAAGGAACGTCCTTCATACTGTGAACGGCGATATCGATTTCTTTGTTCGCCATCGCCTGTTCGATCTCCTTAACAAATAACCCTTTCCCCCCTACCTTTGAGAGGGTAACGTCAAGAATTTGATCGCCTTTTGTGATAATTTTTTTTATTTCAAAATCAAAAGGAGCACCGGCCTCTTTTAATTTGCTGATCACCCACTCCGTTTGGGTAAGCGCCAATTGGCTCCGTCTTGAACCGATAATTATTTTTCGCAATTCTCCAACCTCCAACTCTATTGTTCCAACGTCTTTTAATCCCATAAGTGAAACGTAGATAGGCTACCAGGGAGAAAATAATTGATTAGTATGAGTAAAAAGCACGCCACGTTTAGCAGCGCCATAGAATAGCCTCTTTTCATCTTTACCACACGTTGGTATAAGTAAACCGCATAACCACACATGACGATCATTGATGAGATCACCTTTGCGTCAAACCAAGGCAGTTCCCCAAACTGAATCGAGGCCCAAACAAATCCTAGGATAATGCCAATCAAAAAAAGCGGGAAGGCAAACATTGTCGAGTGAAACGCGTACTGATCCAACTTAGTCAACGACCCTAACCGCAGCAGCCGTTTTCCCCATTTTTTTCGCTTCAACATTTGGTGCTCGAGAACATACAAAGCGGAAAACGCAAATGCTAGCGTAAGCCCAGCATAAGAAAGCAAAATCATCGATACGTGGATGATCAATAGCTCCGAGATGAGCAAGGAGGCGAGCGATTCTGGTACGTCTCCATCTGGGGTAAACAAACTAAATGACATCATAACAAAGCCGATGATATTGACGAAAAAAACGAGAAAATCGACGCGAAATACACGATTAATGATGAGCGATAGAGTGACAACAACCCATGCATAAAAAAATAGCCCTTCAAATGGGGTAATGATCGGTAGCCGATTTAGGTCAATTGCACGTATGATAAAAAAGACCGTTTGTAGTAACCATACAACAGAAAGCAACCAGAAGGCCAAACGATTGACCTTCCGGTTGTGTTGCAAAAAGTCAATAAAATAAGCAAACAAGCTAATGCTGTAAATGATAATCGTCAACGGGTAAATCCAATTCATATATTGTCCACCTCAGGAGAATGCTTCCACTAAGATTTTACCATAACATGAGATTGTTTCTCCATACAGGTGATTGGACGTTTTTTCGCAAGCCACTCTTGCTCTGCTTGCTTTACTTTTTCTTGTTTTTCTTGCTCAGCCAACTCTTCTTCTAGAGCAAAGATTTTTGTAAACAAGTCCAGTGCTTCTTCCCTCTCCGGTGCGTTCGCAAGCTCTTTAATACGAGTGATTGGATCTCTCAACAACTGATTTACAATGCTTTTTGTATGCTTGCGAAGCACTTTCTTTTCTCTTTCCGTTAGGTTTGGAAGCTTCCGTTCAATGCTTTCCATCGTTTCCCCCTGAACGGTTAGCGCTTTTGTTCGCAAGGCTGTAATGATTGGGACAACCCCTAGTGTATTAAGCCATTGCTTAAATTCCACCAGCTCTTCTTCAATCAAAAGCTCAATTTTTTCTGCTTCCGCTCTCCGTTCTTCTAAGTTCGTTTGAACGATGTTTTGCAAATCGTCAATGTCGTATAAGTATACGTCATCATGCGAAGCAAGAGCTGGGTCTAAATCTCGTGGCACTGCAATGTCCACCATAAAAAGAGGACGACCTTTTCGCTTCTTTAATGCGTGAGAAACCATATCTGACGTGACGACATAACCTGTAGCGCCAGTGGAACTAATGAGGATATCGGCCTCCACTATCGCCTCTGTCAGCTCATTATATGGACGATCCACACCGAGGAAACGCTTGGCAAGCTCTGCTGCTTTTTCTCTCGTGCGATTAATGACCGTCACTTGTTCTGCACCGTTGCTATGAAGGTGCTTTGCTGTTAGCTCGCCCATTTTTCCTGCTCCTAGAATGAGCACTTGCTTTCCTTTAAAATCATCAAAGATTTTCTTTCCAAGTTCAACAGCTGCATAGCTAACAGATACTGCATTTTGCCCAATATCCGTTTCCGAGTGAGCCCGCTTCGCTAAGGTAATCGCTTGTTTGAACAGATGATTAAAAATCGAACCAGTGACTTGCTCTTCTTGAGCGATGAAAAAGCTATTTCTAACCTGTCCTAAAATTTGCGTTTCGCCAAGGATCATCGAATCTAATCCTGTCACCACTCGGAAAAGGTGCTCAATCGCATGATCGTTTTCACGAATCGTTAAAAACGGGGTAAATTCATCTTTCGGGAGCTTGAACCAATCAGCCAAAAAAGTTTTTGTGAAGTGCCGCCCAGTATGAAGTTGATCGGCAACGACATATAATTCCGTTCGATTACATGTTGAAACAATCGTGCACTCTAAAATGCTCTTCATTTGACGAAGCTGATGAAGGGCTTGAGGAAGCTCCGAATCTTGAAAGGAGAATTTTTCACGAATTTCAACAGGGGCTGTTTTATAATTTAATCCGATCATTAAAATGTGCATGTCTCTCGCTCACCCCTACAGGAAAAATGACAAAATTCTAGTGTACGTCCAATTCAAAACTATCTACATTATAACATGTCTAATGTAGCTTGTTAAAAAAAGTTTGTGAACAGTTAATGAAGGCTGAACGACTGCTAAACATCCATTCAGATCCAGCCACTGACTTATCTTCTAGCTTAACCAAATCAAGTCAGAACTATGATAAAACCGAAGTTGTGCCCTAGTGTTTTTTATTTAGAATTATTATTATAAGATATATATTATTATAAATGAATATGAAGGCATGTCAATAGAAAAACACCTTCAACTAGCAGAAGGTGTTTTCGAATCATGAGATCGCATGGAGGATGGCTTTCCATGCCTCATCTTTTCCTACGCCTGTTTCCGAGGAAAAAATGACAATTGGATCGCCTCCATCTTTCCCAAGCACACTTGCGATGTTTTTCACGTGTTTTGGCCACTTCCCTTTTGGGATTTTGTCACACTTTGTCGCGATAATAATGACTGGGATTTCAAAGTGCTTTAACCAGTCATACATCAGTTGGTCATCCTTCGTAGGATCGTGACGAATATCAATGATTTGCAACACAGCTTTTAATTGACCGCGTTGTTGTAAGTACGTCTCAATCATGCGCCCCCAAGCTTCACGGTCTTTCTTTGACACTTTGGCAAATCCATACCCTGGCACGTCAACAAAATGCAAGATGTCATTGATGTTATAAAAATTTAACGTTTGCGTTTTCCCTGGCCTTTGTGACGTGCGAGCTAGCTTTTTTCGATTGATCATTTTATTAATAAACGATGACTTCCCTACATTAGAACGACCTGCAAGTGCGACTTCCGGTAACGGACTGTTTGGATATTGCTCTGGCTTCACCGCTACACAGTCTAGTTCAGCTTTTGTTACTTTCATTTCTTCTCTCCCAACGCATGCTTTAATACTTGATCTAAGTGATCAACTAAAATATAGTTTAAATCCTCACGCACACTTTTTGGAATATCTTCCAAATCTTTTTCATTCTCCTTCGGGATGATGATAGTCGTCAGTCCAGCACGATGGGCGCTCATCGATTTTTCTTTTAAACCGCCAATCGGTAACACACGGCCTCTCAGCGTAATTTCCCCTGTCATTCCTACTTCTTTTTTCACAACACGACCAGTTAATGCGGAAATGAGGGCTGTCGCCATCGTGATTCCTGCAGACGGCCCATCTTTTGGTGTAGCCCCTTCAGGAACATGAATATGGATATCGTTTTTTTCATGGAAGCTCGGGTCGATGTCTAGCTCTTTTGAGCGTGAGCGAATGTAACTAAACGCAGCTTGAGCTGATTCTTTCATTACATCGCCAAGCTTTCCTGTAAGAATGAGCTTCCCTTTTCCAGGCACGACCGATACTTCAATCGAGAGCGTATCTCCTCCCGCCGTAGTATAGGCGAGACCTGTCGCTGCTCCCACTTGATCTTGCTCTTCTGCAAGTCCATAGCGAAACCGCTTTTTCCCTAACATTGTTTCGATAGTGTTTTGAGTAACAACCACTCGCTTTTTCTTTCCAGATACGAGCATTTTTGCCCCTTTGCGGCAAAGGGTAGCCATTTGCCGTTCCAAGCTTCGAACACCGGCTTCCCGGGTATAATAGCGAATAACTTTTAAAATCGCTTCTTCCTTCACTTGAAAAGTTCCTTTAGTTAGGCCATGTTCCTTCATTTGTTTTGGCAGAAGATAGTCTAACGCTATTCGCTGTTTTTCAACCTCTGTATAACCAGCAATTTGGATAATTTCCATTCGATCAAGAAGCGGACCTGGAATCGTCATAATGTTGTTTGCAGTTGTAATAAACATCACTTTCGATAAGTCGTAGGGCTCTTCAATGTAGTGATCACTGAACGTATGGTTTTGTTCAGGGTCGAGTACTTCTAAAAGGGCCGCTGCTGGGTCTCCTCTAAAGTCGTTTGCCATCTTATCGATTTCATCAAGTAAAAATACTGGGTTGACCGATCCTGCCTTTTTCATTCCTTGAATAATTCGTCCCGGCATAGCCCCAACATAGGTACGACGATGACCACGAATCTCAGCTTCATCCCGAACACCGCCTAGGGATATACGAACAAACTCCCGGTTAAGTGCTCGTGCCACAGAGCGTGCGAGCGACGTCTTTCCAACTCCAGGGGGGCCCGCCAGACATAAAATCGGACCTTTTAGTTCTTTCGTTAATTGCTGAACCGCCAAATATTCAATGACACGTTCTTTTACTTTTTCTAAACCATAATGATCTTCGTCTAGGATGCGTTCGGCACGGTTTACGTCAAGAATGTCTTCCGTTTCCTTCACCCATGGTAGCTGTATCAACCAATCAAGATAATTTCGGAGAACAGAGCTTTCTGCGGAGCTAGCCGGCATTTTTTCATACCGTTCCAATTCTTTTAATGCTTTTTCTTCTACGTTTTCTGGCATGTTCGCCTCATCTATTTGCTCACGTAATGAGGCAACTTCCCCTGTTTTTCCTTCCTTATCTCCTAGCTCTTTTTGAATCGCCTTCATTTGCTCCCGAAGGTAATACTCCTTTTGAGTACGCTCCATTGATTTTTTGACCCGTTGACCGATTTTCTTTTCGAGCCCGATCACTTCTTTTTCGTTGTTCAATACGTCAATGACTTGCAGCAACCGCTCTTTTACGGACGTTGTTTCAAGAAGCTGCTGCTTTTCGACAATTTTTAACGGTAGATGAGAAGCGATAACATCCGCCAACCGACCAGGCTCAGCAATATCAGAAACAGACGCTAACGTTTCAGCCGACACTTTTTTCGATAGCTTGATGTATTGTTCAAATAATTGCAGCACATTGCGCATAAGAGCCTTATTTTCGGTCGCGTTATCTTCATCATCTTCAGGCAAGGTACGCATCTCTACTTCGATAAATGCATCATTGGCAACATATTTTTCGATCTTCGCTCGCTGAAGCCCTTCGACGAGTACACGAATCGTCCCATTCGGGAGCTTTAACATTTGCTTAACTTTCGCATAAGTCCCAATTTGATAAATGTCGGTTTCGATCGGTTCATCTATAGAAATTTCTTTTTGCGCAGCGAGTAAAATGTAGTGGTCATCAATCATTGCATGTTCTAAAGCTTCAACAGATTTCTTTCGTCCAACATCTAGATGGAGGACCATCGTTGGAAAAACGAGCAATCCTCTTAGCGGCAACAGTGGTATATTGCGCCGCACGCTTTCAGCCATCCGCACACACCTCCAAAAATTCTTCATCCTTCGACAGAATTCGTCATACTCCAATCAATGTTGCGAAAAAATTGGGGGTTTTTGGCGATTCAGTATCTCAATTTTATCTTAATGATACCCCTTTGTCTAATATTAAACTGGCGCTGGTGCGGATACAAACGATTGATTGGCCGGAATCGTTTCCTCTTCCGTTTCTTCACGGATTAAGGCATATGAAAGAACGTCATCAAGATGTTTCATTGGGATAATGGTAATTCCTTCGATCTCCTGCAATATCGCTTGTTCATTCTCTTTTGGAATTAGAACCGTCTTTGCGCCGCTTGCTTTCGCTGCTTCCACCTTGGCGACGATTCCGCCTACTGGCTTGACTGTACCATGAATACTAATTTCTCCTGTCATTGCCACGGTATTGTCGACCTTTTCTTCTTTAATCGCGGAGTAAATGCCTGTTGCAATCGCTACACCCGCAGAAGGACCGTCTACAGGAGCTCCGCCAGGAAAGTTAATGTGAATATCATATTGATCAATCGGCAAATCCATTTTCTTTAAAACGGTAAGGACATTTTCAACTGAACCTTTCGCCATACTTTTTCGGCGAATGGAGCGAGCTTGGTTCCCCGTTTGCTCCTCTTCCGCGATACCTGTAATTGTTACACTACCTTCTGCAACGGAAGGAATGACATCGACCTCCACTTCGAGCAATGCCCCTGTATTCGGTCCAAACACAGCAAGACCGTTCACAAGGCCCACCTTCGGCTCGGACGGAATTTGCCGCTCTGGTCGTGGGGAAAGCTGACTTGAATGAATGACCCATTCCACATCGGCTACCGTCACTTCATGTCGGCCTTCTGTCGTTGCCATACCGGCTGCAATTTGTACGATGTTGACCGTTTCTCGGCCGTTGGTCGCATAAGCCGAAATTTTTTCATACACGCCTTCTTCCGCTTTAAACCCTAACCGGTTAACTGCTTTTTTCGCAATTGTCACAATTTCTTCCCGTTTTAAGGAACGGAAATAAACTTCTAAGCAGCGTGAACGAATCGCAGGTGGGATTTCCTCAGGCATACGGGTCGTCGCACCGACAAGGCGAAAATCAGCAGGGAGCCCCCGTTGAAAAATTTCATGGATGTGGCGAGGAATTTGTTGATTTTCTTCACTATAATACGCACTTTCTAAAAAGACTTTCCGATCTTCTAACACCTTGAGGAGCTTGTTAATTTGAATGGAGTGAAGCTCACCGATCTCATCGATAAAAAGCATGCCTCCGTGGGCTTTTGTGACAGCTCCTTGCTTTGGCTGAGGAATCCCTGCTTGCCCCATAGCGCCCGCCCCTTGATAAATTGGATCATGAACTGAGCCAATCAACGGATCAGCAATTCCTCGTTCATCAAAACGAGCTGTTGTTCCATCGAGTTCAACAAATACGGCATCATGGGCGAACGGAGAGTTCGGATTTTTCTTCGCTTCCTGCAACACAAGCCGCGCAGCCGCGGTCTTTCCTACTCCAGGTGGTCCATAAATAATGACATGCTGCGGGTTTGGTCCACATAAAGCAGCTTTTAATGCACGAATGCCTTCCTTTTGTCCAACAATATCTTCAAAGCTTTCCGGTCGGACTTTTTCGGAAAGCGGTTCACTGAGTGAAATGGATTGTAGCTTTCGCAATTGATCCATTTCTTTGCGTGACTCCCGATCAATGGATACACGCTGAGAGCGTTGGGTTTTTAATAAATTCCAGAAATAGAGGCCGATGACGACCCCAAAAAAAAGCTGGACGACAAAGAGAATTCCAGTCCAATTCATAGCGTACCTCCCCGGAACTAAATAAGTTTTTCTTAGTATCTCCGGGAACAAATGACCTAATCAGGTGAACACCGAAATCAGGCTGTCGTTTCTTGGATGGATTGGCGGAGCACTGGTTAACGAGGGAGAAGACAACCTCTACTCTGTTCGCGTTGCGAAACACTAACATGCGTCTAGGCTCTTTTTTCGGTACCGATTAGAGCAGGCACTTCTCTCATCAATTCCAAGCTTGCTTACGATAAGAAGCGTGCAAAGCGCCTGCGTTTGGCGTTCAGCTAGACCTTTCTGTTTTATAGAAAAACTTGTTGTCTCCAAATGATTAGCGATAGCCGTAGTTACACGTATCCAAACTCTCGAATAAAATTTCGCTTGGCTGAATGATTTTTACCCTTTCTTCACGAAAAAAACCACCCTTGCTTTTACGCAAGGGCAGCTAGTATCCATTAGGCACTTTCCTTTGGTTCCGGTTTAGTCATCGCTACTTCTGAGCCATCTTTCATTTTTAAAATCGGTGGCTCTCCCTCGGTGACGCATTTATCGTGAATGATACACGTTTCTACGTCGTCGCGGGCAGGTAGGTCAAACATGACGTCGAGCGTTAGTCCTTCAATGATTGAGCGCAAACCACGTGCACCTGTTTTACGCTCAATCGCTTTCCTTGCAATTTCACGCAACGCTTCATCAGTAAATTCTAAATTCACATCATCTAGCTCAAGCAACTTCTTATATTGTTTAACGAGCGCGTTTTTTGGCTTTGTCAAAATCTCGATAAGCGCTTCTTCATCTAAAGGCTGCAAGCTCGAAATGACAGGCAGTCGTCCGATGAATTCTGGGATAAGACCGAAACGAAGCAAGTCTTCAGGCAATACTTTGCTTAAATATTCACCTGGTTTTAACTCGTCTTGCTTAACTTCGGAGCCAAACCCAATGACTTTTTTCCCGAGACGGCGCTTAATGATTTGTTCAATGCCATCAAACGCTCCTCCACAAATAAAGAGAATATTCGTCGTATCGATCTGAATGAACTCTTGATGGGGATGCTTTCTCCCTCCTTGAGGAGGAACGGAAGCTGTTGTCCCCTCTAAAATCTTTAGTAAGGCTTGTTGGACCCCTTCTCCAGAAACATCACGCGTAATCGATGGGTTCTCAGATTTACGTGCAACCTTGTCAATTTCATCAATATAAATGATCCCTTTTTCCGCTTTTTCTACATCATAGTCAGCAGCTTGAATCAATTTAAGCAAGATGTTTTCCACGTCTTCACCAACATAACCAGCTTCCGTTAAAGAAGTGGCATCAGCAATCGCAAAAGGTACATTTAAAATGCGAGCGAGCGTTTGAGCTAATAGCGTTTTACCACTACCCGTAGGTCCAATCATACAGATATTACTTTTCGAAAGCTCGACCTCTTCCGATTTGCTCATGGAATTGATGCGTTTATAGTGATTGTACACAGCAACGGATAACGATTTCTTTGCTAAGTCTTGACCAATCACATAGTCATCGAGAATTTCGCGAATTTCATGAGGCTTCGGCACCTCTTGGAACTCCACTTCTTCTTCTGTGCCTAATTCCTCTTCTACAATCTCCGTGCACAATTCGATACATTCATCACATATATAAACGCCCGGACCAGCGACTAATTTTCTCACTTGATCTTGTGTTTTTCCACAAAAAGAACATTTCAATTGCCCTTTTTCATCATTAAACTTAAACATCCGGATCACCCCTTAACTAGTATTGTACCACGTTGTTAAAGCTTCTCGTAGTCGAAAAGCTCTCATGGATTTGACCCGCTCAATCTTTCCTCGCTATTTTGACATTGTAACATAGAACGATCATTTATGTGAGTAAAAGCGCTTTTGAAGCCATACAAAAAAACTTATGTACTGTTAGTGTAATGTGATACGGTTGTGACATGTAGACGAACGAAATAGGTATGTAAGTCATATGTACTGTCAAATAGCGAATCGTGAACATGAGGTGAGTCAAAAAGCGCGAAACATTTGGATGCACGCGAGCATAAGATAGCTTCTATCTTTTATATTTATGACCGCATTTTTTATACATTCAATAATTGAAGGAGAAATTCCTTCTTTTCGTGGTAATGTTTCGCCTTCTCATTAGGATACTCAAATCCACGCTTTGTCATACAAGCTAATTGGATCAAAAATAGTGTAAAACAAGGCACGAAGCACGTGCCTTGTTTTGGTTTTACATGTCATGGTGTTACCGACTATTTTGTTATGAGACAGCTTTACTGTGCTCGACTAGGAAATCAACCGCTTTTTGAATCTTAAGGTCAGCTTTAATACCGTCCGTTCCACCTTGCGTTGCAAAAATGGATTTAATTTCATCCACAGAACGTTGGTACATCTCAGCCATTTTTTCAAGTTCCTTTTCAACATCTTCATCAGATGCTTCTAAGTTTTCTTGATTTGCGATCGCTTCGAGTGTCAAGTTCACGCGAACACGCTTTTCTGCATCTTCTTTCATTTGTTCACGAAGTTGCTCTTGTGTCTGGCCTGAGAATTGGAAGTACATTTCAAGGTTCATTCCTTGCATTTGCAAACGTTGCTCGAACTCTTGTGTCATGCGGTCAAGCTCTGTATTAATCATAGCTTCAGGAATATCAATCGTTGCATTTTCAGACGCTTTTTGAATAAGCGTATCCCGCTTCTCATGATCCGCTTCGTGAGCGCGATCTTTTTCAAGCTTTTCACGGAGCTTCTTTTTCAGCTCATCTAAGCTTTCTACTTCTTCATCCACGTCTTTTGCAAACTCATCATCAAGCTCAGGAAGCTCTTTGCGTTTTACATCATGAATTTTCACTTTAAAAGTGGCTGGCTTTCCTGCAAGTTCTTCCGCATGGTATTCTTCTGGGAATGTGACTTCCACATCTTTTTCTTCCCCAGCTTTTAGGCCAACAAGTTGGTCTTCAAATCCTGGGATAAATTGACCTGAGCCAATTTCAAGAGAGTAATTTTCCGCTTTTCCGCCTTCAAAAGCTTCACCATCAACGAAGCCTTCGAAATCAAGAACAGCTGTATCACCTTCTTGGATAGCTTCTTCTTCAACAACGACAAGCTCTGCCTGACGCTCTTGCAAGCTCTTTAATTCTTGTTCTACATCCTCATCAGAAACAGTCGTATCTTTTTCCTCAAATTCTAATCCTTTATAGTCACCAAGCTGAACTTCTGGTTTGACTGTTACAGTTGCCTTAAAAATCAAGTTATTCCCTTGCTCCATTTGTTCGATATCAATCTCTGGGCGGTCGACAGGCTCGATCCCTGTTTCATCAATTGCCGCAGCATACGCTTCTGGTAAAAGAATATCGAGTGCATCTTGATAAAGAGCTTCTACCCCAAATTGGCGTTCAAAGATTTTGCGAGGTACTTTTCCTTTACGGAATCCAGGTACATTGACCTTTTTTACAACTTTTTTAAATGCTTTGTCTAAAGCTTCGTCCACTTTCGCTGATTCAACATCAACTGTTAAGACACCTTCGTTACCTTCTAACTTTTCCCATTTTGCAGTCATTGTTTATTAGTCCCTCCAACTTCACACTTACATTTTTCAAACGAACCTTCTGCTTTACAACCACTCTATTATAACATAGTATTGATTGATTTCAAGGGATAGGTTAGCGGAAGGAATGACCACTAATCCCTTGAAACGTCTCGGTTTCAACAAAATGAATTTCTTCTCCTTTTTCTAGCATTTGCTGCACCCGACAATTGTACATCCCGGCAATTTCTTCTTCATCGAAAGGTAACCCATTTGATTCATGAACGGCTACATGAACGGCTCCTGCCCATAGATCTTTCTGCTCAGGCTTCGGTGTAAAAGGATATAACGCGTACAAAAACTGCCACCAAAGCTGCTCTGCCATTTTAAACAGGGACGGGTTCTCGACTGCCAATCTGGCTTCTAGCTGCTCTACCACCGCATTTCCAAACCGCTGTTGCTCATCCGCATTAAGCTCTGCTGGGATGACCTCCGCTTCCTGATCAAATTTTCGAATTCTCACACGCTTTTCTACTTTATGCATCGTTAACATATGTAAGGCATAACTTCTCAAAGCAGGATCATTGCTTTCAGATTCGACGAATGAAAGCAGAGTGCGAATATCGGCCGGATCGTTATGCTTGCGCATCTGTTGTAGAAAATGCCATTGTTCTAATGAATCTCGCTCATTTATATCATCATATGTTTCTTTTAAATCGAGCTCTTCAGAAAGCGGCTCTTTTATGTATGTAGGAGAATCCTCGACCATCTGGCGACTAAAGTGGAGTAGCTGATAAAAGGATTCGGCATGTTTAGCCGGGAGTCTATCTTCAGCAAGAACGACGTCTAACATTTCGACCACTTCATCATATCTTCCCAACTGGACGAGTAACGAAAGATGAATTTGCAAGATATCATAGTAGTTTCCAATATCATTTCGCAACATTTGATCGGTTAATAGCACAGCATCATCTAACTTGCCTAATTCCACGTAACAAAGAGCTTTACCGAAAAGAATTTGCGAAGGTTCAGCATCGTATTGTTCTGCTTGTTCAAACATGGTTAACGCTTTTTTCGCATCTTTTTCTTTTAGCGCCTCCATCCCCTTTTCAATCAATCGCTTGACAAGTCCTGGGTATAACACGATGTTATCGCTTGATTCCGTTTTTTTCCCGCTCATGGTATTGTATCGCTCCACTCTTCTCTCCAATGGGAGAGAACGATTCTTTGCCTAAGTGTACCAAGACGCACATGAAAACACAAATCGAGGAGAGAAAGTAGCTGCCTAGTATTCAGGCAGCTACTTTCCGTTTCTTCCATTCATATTCCCTACTCTTTTGATCATTAAACCCGGCTTGCCTCAAATTGTTTAATTTGTTCCTCGTAACGCAAGGTAAGTCCGATCTCATCCCATCCATTAATGAGCATTTCTTTCCAATACCCATCAATTTCAAACGTTGCTTCGAATCCATCCTCACTTGTCACGGTTTGGGCTTCCAGATTTACAGTTAGGCTATAAGCTGTATCTTTGCCCTTCTCCACCAAAGCTGTTACTTCCTCTTGCTTTAATTTCACAGGCAAGATACCATTTTTGAAACAGTTATTATAGAAGATGTCAGCAAAGCTTGGTGCAATGACTACTCTGAAGCCGTAATCTTTAATGGCCCAAGGTGCGTGTTCACGCGAAGAACCACACCCGAAGTTATGCCCTGCGACAAGGATCGTCCCTTGTTTTGCATGAGGTTGATTTAGCTCAAAATCTGGATTGTCTTCTCCATTCGGCAAGAAGCGCCAGTCAAAGAATAAAAATTGGCCAAATCCCGTCCGCTCTACACGCTTTAAAAACTGCTTCGGAATAATTTGATCTGTATCTACATTGACCCGATCCAAGACGGCAATCGTACCTGTGTGTGTCTTTAGTGGTTCCATCGGTCTTCCCCTCCTTTTACGCGATTAAACGGTCTGCGGTTCGGATTGGAATGTGCGAACGTCCACAAAGTGACCTGCAATCGCAGCAGCTGCTGCCATCTGTGGGCTCACAAGGTGTGTCCGCGCTCCTTTTCCTTGTCTTCCTTCAAAGTTACGATTCGACGTAGACGCACAGCGCTCACCTTCAGGAACGGTATCAGGGTTCATCCCTAAGCACATACTACAGCCCGAATCACGCCACTCAAACCCAGCTTCCTTAAAGATTTCATCCAATCCTTCTTTCTCTGCTGCCCGCTTTACTTGCTGAGAACCTGGTACGACAAGTGCACGCACGCCATCCGCCACTTTTCTTCCTTTTATTAATTCTGCTGCTGTACGTAAGTCACTAAGACGTGAGTTTGTACATGAACCGATAAACACGTGCTGAATCGCAATCTCAGTAATCGGTGTTCCTGGTTCAAGGCCCATGTAAGCTAGCGATTGTTTGATCGCCCGACGCTCATTCTCATCTTTTGCATCGTCTGGTGAAGGGACAACCTGACTAACCCCTGTCCCTTGGGCTGGATTTGTTCCCCACGTGACCATCGGTTCAATTTCAGACGTATTCATTGTGAGCACACGATCATACACAGCTCCAGCATCAGTCGCTAACGCTTCCCATTGCTGGATAGCCACGTCAAACGCCTCACCTTTAGGAGAATTCGGTCGGCCTCGAAGGTATTCAAACGTTACAGAGTCTGGACTAATTAAACCAGCTTTTGCTCCTGCCTCAATCGACATATTACAGATCGTCATCCGCTCTTCCATTGATAGGGAGCGAATCGCTTCTCCCGTAAACTCGATGACATGTCCGGTTCCAAAATCAACACCATATTTCGCAATGACGGCAAGAATAATGTCTTTTGCTGACACAGATGGTGCTAATTCCCCTGTAACACGAACTTCCATCGTTTTCGGCTTCGATTGCCACAACGCTTGCGTTGCTAGTACATGTTCTACTTCACTTGTACCGATCCCAAAAGCCAGCGCACCAAATGCGCCATGAGTGGACGTATGACTGTCACCACAAACGATCGTTTTTCCTGGTTGCGTTAAGCCGAGCTCTGGTCCGATAACGTGGACTATTCCGTTATTCGGGCTATCTAAACCAGCGATCTCAATTCCGAATTCTTTGCAGTTCGCCTCTAACGTCTCAATTTGCTTCCGAGCAATTTGATCTTGAATGTTAAAGCGATCAACCGTCGGAACATTGTGATCCATCGTAGCAAATGTCAAATCTGGCCGGCGCACAGGGCGGCCTGCTAAGCGTAAGCCCTCAAATGCTTGCGGTGAGGTGACTTCATGGACCATATGCAAGTCGATATAAAGAAGGCTCGGCTTGCCTTCCTCACCGATGACCGTATGAGCGTCCCAAATTTTTTCAATAATTGTTTTTGGAGCCATCGCTTTTCTTCCTTTCTAAAGCATCATTTATGAAATATCAACAGAGGCTTGAATCGCTTCAACTACAGCATCCGTAATCGCTTTGGTTGAACTTGATTCTTCACCTGGCTTAGCAATATCTGCTGTACGATACCCTTGTTTTAATACTGCTTCAATCGCATCTTCAATTGTTTTCGCTTCTTCATGCAAGCCAAAGGAATATTTTAACATCATCGCACATGATGCAATCGTCGCAAGTGGGTTTGCTACCCCTTTCCCCGCAATATCAGGAGCTGATCCATGGATAGGCTCATAAAGTCCCGGTCCATCGCTCGTTAAACTAGCAGACGGAAGCATTCCGAGGGAGCCTGTCACCATCGAAGCCTCGTCGCTTAAAATGTCACCAAAAAGGTTTTCCGTCACGAGCACATCAAATTGTTTCGGTCTACGAATGAGCTGCATTGCCGCATTATCTACGAGCATATGTTCAAGCGTAACTTCAGGAAATTCTTGTGCCACTTCGTTTGCCACTTCTCGCCACATCCGACTCGATTCAAGAACGTTCGCCTTGTCAACCGATGTGACATGTTTATTTCGAACCATGGCTAGCTCAAAGGCTTTGCGAATAATTCGTCGCATTTCCCCTCTCGTGTAGAGAAGGGTGTCTACGACTTCCTCTGTTTCGCCTTCACCCCGTCGTTCACGTGGTTCCCCGAAATAAAGCCCCCCAGTCAGCTCTCGGACAATTAATAAATCTACCCCATCGATCACATCGTTTTTTAAAGTGGAGGCATCTGCTAGACTGTCATACACAGTGACTGGGCGTAAATTAGCAAAGAGGTTTAATCCCTTCCGTAAGCCGAGCAGTCCTTTTTCTGGACGAAGATGACCGGGCAGTGTATCCCACTTCGGACCTCCGACAGCACCAAGTAAAATTCCGTCCGCATGACGGCATACGTCTAGCGTTTCTTCTGGGAGCGGCGTTCCTACCTCGTCAATCGCACATCCGCCTAATAGGGCTTTTTTATAGGAGAACGTATGCCCAAAACGATCGGCCACTGCCTGCAGCACTTCTATGGCTGCGTCCGTCACCTCAGGACCAATACCGTCCCCAGGCAAAACCGCTATTTGTTTCTCCATTGCCCTACACCTCCACCTTCGATTCATAAACTTCTGCATATTTCTTTCGATTAATCGTTCGATTAACTGCGTTTAAATAGGCTTTTGCTGACGCTTCTAACACATCATGGGCCGTGCCGCGTCCACTTGAGACGACTCCTTGATAATCCATTTGAACATAGACATCTGCCAGAGCATCCCTACCGCCTGTAATGGACTGAATTCGATAATCTAACAATTTCACCGGGGCATCGAGCAGGCGCTCAAGTGTATTGTAAATCGCCTCAACACTTCCAGACCCAGTGGCCGCCTCTTCCGCCACTTCCCCTGATGGTAACTTCATCGTGATCGTTGCCGTATTCGTCAGGTTGGACCCGTAATTCACTTGAAGAGCTTGCAATTCGTAATGGTTCGTTTCTCCTCCAACGGTCTGCTCGGTCATTAAAGCAAATAGATCGTCTTCGGTAATTTCTTTCTTTTTATCTGCTAGGTCTTTAAATGCTTTAAAAATGTTGTTTAGCTGCTCATCTGTTCCTGTAAATCCAAGTTCCTGAACTTTCGTTTTGAACGCATGGCGCCCTGAATGTTTTCCAAGCACCATCGAATTGGATGACACACCGACCATCTCAGGTGTAATAATTTCATATGTTTGTTTATTTTTTAGAACGCCATCTTGGTGAATGCCCGATTCATGAGCAAATGCATTCGCTCCTACGACCGCTTTATTGTTTGGTACAACCATGCCCGTTAATTTGCTTACAAGGCTACTCGTACGTTTAATTTCTTTTAAAATAAGTCCAGTTTCTGTTTCATAATGATCTTTACGAATATTAAGGGCGACGGCAATCTCTTCAAGAGAGGCATTACCGGCTCTTTCCCCAATGCCATTAATCGTGCATTCCACTTGATCGGCCCCGCCCTGAATCGCTGCTAATGAGTTAGCAACTGCCATTCCAAGGTCGTCATGGTTATGAGTAGACAAGCTGACTTTGTCGATGCTTGGAACGTTTTGCTTCATATATTGAAACATTCGCTTAATCTCTTGCGGCGTCGTATATCCAACGGTGTCAGGTAAATTAATAACGGTTGCTCCCGCTTGGATCACCGCTTCAATGATTTGCGCTAAAAACGGAAAGTCCGAGCGGCTCGCATCCTCAGCTGACCATTGAACATGCTTGAAACGACTGGCTGCATACTTCACAGACTCAACAGCCTTTTCAATCACTTGTTCTGGAGTCATTCGTAATTTATGTTCCATATGAATGGGAGAAGTAGCAATAAAGAGATGAATCCGTGGCTCCTCAGCCGATTTTAACGCCTCCCACGCTGCGTCGATATCTTTTTGCACAGAGCGGGCCAGCCCAGTAACGGAGCTTCCTTTTACGGTCTCCGCAATCGCTTTAACCGATTGAAAATCCCCTTGGGAAGAGGCTGGAAAACCAGCCTCAATAATATCCACACCGAGACGCTCTAACTGTTTTGCGATTTCCATCTTTTCCTCAAAGTTGAGGTTCACTCCGGCTGACTGCTCACCGTCACGCAACGTCGTATCGAAGACGCTAATTTTTCGCACTGCCGACCACTCCTTTAGATTTAGCTTTTACGAATGGCATCATTTCTCTTAGCTCACGACCAACGACTTCAAGTGGATGATTTTTCTCACGTTCGTTGATGGCTGTAAATTCTGGGCGATTCGCTTGATTTTCTAAAATCCAACCTTTTGCAAATTTTCCTGTTTGAATATCAGATAAAATGTCCTTCATCGCTTGCTTCGTCTCTGCTGTTACGACACGTGGTCCTGCTTGGAAGTCTCCCCATTGAGCCGTATCAGAAATGGAATAACGCATATATTCAAGTCCACCCTCGTACATAAGGTCAACGATTAATTTTAATTCGTGCAAGCATTCAAAGTAAGCAACTTCTGGCTGGTAGCCAGCTTCTACTAATGTTTCGAACCCAGCTTTTACAAGTGCTGATGTTCCACCGCAAAGGACGGCTTGCTCACCGAAAAGATCTGTTTCTGTTTCTTCTTGGAATGTCGTCTCAATGACACCTGCACGAGCAGAACCGTTCATTTTTGAGTATGCAAGGGCGATGTCTTTCGCTTGACCTGTCGCATCTTGGTATACGGCTACAAGACCTGGAACGCCAGCACCGTCAACATAAGTGCGGCGTACGAGGTGTCCTGGACCCTTCGGAGCTGCAAGGAATACATCCACTGTTGCTGGAGGAACGATTTGGTTAAAGTGAACGTTAAATCCGTGAGCAAAAGCAAGTGTTTTTCCTTCTGATAATTCTGGCTCGATTTCATTTTTGTAGACGGTAGGTTGATGCTCATCAGGCAATAGAATCATGATTACATCGGCGCGTGATGCTGCTTCGCGAACAGAATATACTTGAAAACCGTCCTCTGCTGCTTTATCCCAAGATTTCCCTGGACGAAGACCAACGATCACTTCCTGTCCGCTGTCACGTAAATTTTGCGCATGCGCATGACCTTGTGAACCATAACCGATAATTGCTACTGTTTTTCCTTGTAATACACCTTCGTTAATATCTCCGTTATAAAATACTTTTGCCATTTCGTATCTCTCCCTTTTCCTTTTTATTTTTTTGGGTTTAATTAATGAGAGTGATGTGGTTACCTTCCACATCGTATTTTTTCGACCCTCGTTTGAAGGCCGTTATCCCTGTTCTAGCAAGTTCCTTAATTCCATACGGTCTAAGTAAGTCAATAAATGTTTCGACCTTTTGATGATCGCCTGTAATTTGGACGGTCATGCTCTCCCTACCAATGTCGATAATGGAGGCGCGGAACGGATTGACGACTGCTGCGATTTCTCCCCGCTGTTGGGGTGAGGCAACGACCTTGATTAAAGCTAGCTCCCTCGCCACAATCGCCTCATCGGTAATGTCTTTTACTTTCAAGACATCAACTTGCTTGTGAAGCTGCTTGATGACTTGCTCAATGTTTTTTTGGTTATCAACGATGACGACGAACGTCATTCGTGACACTGTCGGATTTTCTGTCACCCCGACCGTAATACTCTCAATGTTGAAATGACGTCTTGCGAATAAGCCTGTGATCCGGTTTAAAACCCCTGATGTGTTGTTCACAAGAGCTGTGATCGTTCGTTTCATGGCTTCACTCCCTCCATTTCATGCTGGCCTTTCCCTGGTGAAATCATCGGATACACATTCTCCTCTTTCGCTACACGGAAATCCATTAAAACCGGACCATCATGATCAAGCATTTCTTTTAATGCTTGATCCACCTCGGAAAGCTTCTCCACCTTCATCCCTTTAATGTCATAGGCTTCTGCCATTTTTACAAAGTCAGGCTGAATCGGGAATAGGGAGTTGGAGTAGCGCTCCCCGTGGAAAAGTTGCTGCCATTGTCGCACCATTCCAAGCGAGGCGTTGTTCACTAAAATTACTTTTACCTTCAGCCCTAATTCTTGTAAAATGGACAGCTCCTGCAACGTCATTTGGAATCCTGCGTCGCCGAGAACCGCTACAACCGTTGACGATGGCTCTGCGATTTGCGCTCCGATCGCGGCAGGGAAACCGAAGCCCATCGTGCCAAGTCCGCCTGATGTTACCCAACGATTCGGCTTATTGAACGCATAATATTGGGCTGCCCACATTTGGTGCTGGCCGACATCGGTCGTGATAATCGCCTCACCATTTGTAGCTTCACACAATTTTTCGATCAACTGCTGCGGCTTGATCGTCTCCCCATCTTCCTTGTACCAGAGTGGATATTCTTGCTTCATTCGCTGCAAATCTGCACGCCACACACTGTTATCACCGCGTTTGCCATTTTCCCCAATGAGCATTTTCAACGCTTCCTTCGCACAGCCGACCACAGGAATTTCCGTTTCAATGTTTTTACCGATCTCTGCTGGATCGATGTCAATGTGGGCCACGCGTGCATTTGGTGCGAAGAAAGCAAGGTTACCTGTCAAACGATCATCAAATCTGGCTCCGATACTGATTAACAAGTCCGATTCATGAATCGCCATGTTGGCCGTGTACGTTCCATGCATGCCGCCCATCCCTAAATGTAGTTCATGATCCGCCGGAAAGCTTCCGAGTCCAAGCAGTGTATTGACGACTGGAATTTGTTGTTGCTCAACATATTCAAACAGCTCCTGTGCAGCATGAGCATGAAGCACACCTGCACCAGCTAGAATAACGGGCTTTTTCGCCTGTGATACAGCTTCGACAAGCTTCCGAATTTGCAGGCGATTTGGCATCACTGTCGGTTGGTACCCTGGAAGGTGCACTTCTTTATCGTAGTCGAATAGGCCTGTTGTAAGAGAGATATCTTTTGGAAGATCGATGAGTACAGGCCCAGGCCTTCCAGTCGTCGCGATATGGAACGCTTCTTTGATGATCCTCGGTAAATCTTCGATTGTGCGGACTTGGTAGCTATGCTTCGTGATAGGCATCGTAATTCCGATCATGTCCGCCTCTTGGAAAGCATCCGTTCCGATCAGTGTTGTGGCTACCTGTCCCGTAATGACGACAAGTGGTAACGAGTCGATCATCGCATCAGCAATTCCCGTAACAACATTGGTGGCTCCAGGTCCTGATGTGACGACACACACACCGGGCTTTCCTGATACACGAGCATATCCCTCTGCTGCATGGATCGCTCCTTGTTCATGTCTTGCTAAAATATGACGGATCCCTGTCTTATAAATCTCATCATACGTTGGCAAGATCGCCCCACCTGGATATCCGAAGATGACATCCACCCCTTCCCTCGCCAAGGCTTGAATCAACATGCTTGACCCTGACATTTCCTGAGGTGGTTCAGGCTTTGGTTGCTCTCGCTTTTTCAACTTAAAGTTGGTACTCATCCTTGCTCCTCCTTTAATTCTTTGATTGTCTCTCTCCAACAACAATGGAATAATAAAAAAATCTTTTTACCCACGCTGCCAGAATTTCTAGCAAAGGGGCAAAAAGATTTCTCTTTTCACGGTACCACCCTCATTCGTAGCATTTTTACAAATGCTACCTCATGGACGATCAAATCGTCTCATTTTGATAACGGGTGTAGTGAAAAACCACCCGGCAACATCTACTAAAGCAGGCTGTGCCCGATTGTTCGAAGTCGCACTCCGAGGTGAGCTTCATTAAAGGATCATCGCTGCCTCTCAGCTCCTAGCAGCTCTCTGTAGATGATCGTCTTTAATTACTGATCCTCTTCAACGTGTTAAAACTATTTAGATCTTCATAACGCCACCTGTGTTGGCGGACGTCACAAGTTTAGAATAACGAGCTAGATAACCTTTTTTCACCTTCGGCTCTGGCTCGGTCCATCCCTCTTGGCGCTTAGCAATTTCTTCGTCAGATACGAGCCACTCAATCGTCCGATTCGGTAAATCGATTCGAATCTTATCACCATTTTCGATGAACGCGATCGGTCCGCCTTCTGCCGCTTCCGGTGAAATATGCCCAATGGAGATTCCTCTTGAAGCTCCGGAAAAGCGTCCATCCGTGATGAGGGCTACCTTTGTTCCTAAACCTCTTCCGATAATGGCTGAGGTTGGCGCCAACATTTCTGGCATTCCTGGACCACCTTTAGGCCCTTCGTAGCGAATGACGACCACATGCCCTTCACGGACATCCCCGTTGTTAATTCCTTGCTGCGCTTCTTCTTGGGAATTGTAGACGATCGCTTCACCTTCAAAAACTTGAATCGAAGGATCAACGGCCCCAACTTTAATGACCGCTCCATTCGGTGCTAGGTTACCAAACAAGATAGACAAACCTCCCACTGGGGAGTAAGGATTATCTTTTCGCCTGATGACTACATCATCGGTGATTTCAGCGTCTTTTACATTTTCATAGATGCTTTTGCCTGTAATCGTGATTCGATCTGGGTGTATCGCACCATCGATCTCGCAAAGTTCTTTAATGATCGCTGCTACTCCGCCTGCATGGTGGACATCGTCCATCGAATAATCGGACGCTGGGCTGATCTTACACAAATATGGAACTCGCTCTGCCACTTCATTGATACGATTTAAGTCGTATTCAATCTCGGCTTCATTTGCAATCGCAAGCGTGTGGAGAACCGTATTTGTTGATCCTCCCATCGCCATATCAAGAGCGAATGCGTCATCGATCGTTTCTTTCGTAATAATGTCGCGAGGACGGATATCTTTTTCAATTAAGTTCATTAAATGTTTCGCTGCGTCTTTTATTAGCTGGTGCCGTGCCTCAGAAGTTGCAACGATCGTTCCGTTCCCCGGCAATGCCATCCCTAGCATTTCCATGAGCGAGTTCATGGAGTTTGCCGTGAACATCCCGGAACAGGAACCACAGGTTGGACAGGCTGTTTGCTCAATTTCGAGCAACTCTTCCCTTGTCATTTTTCCTGACGAAAATGCGCCTACTCCTTCAAAGACAGAAGCTAACGATAGGTTCTTTCCGTCTTTTGTACGCCCTGCTTCCATTGGTCCACCTGATACGAAGACAGATGGGACATTGGTTCGAACCGATGCCATCAGCATACCTGGCGTAATTTTATCACAGTTTGGAATGAAGAAGACTCCATCAAACCAGTGTGCATTAATAACGGTTTCTGCCGCATCACATATGATTTCACGGCTTGGAAGGGAGTACCGCATTCCGATATGACCCATGGCAATTCCATCATCAACGCCAATCGTGTTGAACTCAAAAGGAATTCCTCCGGCTTCTCGGATCGCTTCCTTCGCGACTTCAGCAAACTTGTTTAAGTGCATATGACCTGGAATAATATCAATGTAAGAGTTACAGACCCCGATAAACGGTTTATCCATCTCCTCTTCTTTGACCCCTGCGGCACGAAGCAGACTTCGATGGGGGGCTCGGTCTATGCCTTTTTTTATCATGTCACTTCTCATTTTAATCGCTCCCACTGTTGCTTCGTTATCTTCTCTAAGCTCTGCTCTCTCTCCACTTTAAAGCGTTACGCTTTATTCTATGTTTTGTGAAAACGAAATAGTCAAAAAATATCCTCTATATACGGACATTTGTTTATCTCGTTTCTGTCTTTTGCTGAATATAATACGCCTATCTGCCGCTTCGGTCAACCACTTTTACAAAAATAATTTGACTATTTCGATTAGTCAGCCCCCTTGACAACGCTTACATACGCATGGATTCAAGCATCAATGGAACAACTCTTTTTTGCTATTTTTTCAAAACATAAAATAAAAAAAACTGGGCAAACTAGTCGTGGTGATGTAAAATGTGGAAACTCTCTTGGACAACTTATCGCTCAAAAAATTTTCCATTCCCTCTCCCTATCGTCCGGCTAAGGCAAACAAAGGTTGGCTCTTTAGTGCTGGTCGAAAATGGACGGATGAAGTGTAAAACTGAGGAAGAATCAGACTTTTATGAGCTTCTTATTCAAGAAAACTTGTACCCTACCTTGAATTATCATGTCGGAAGCATTCCCGTTCACTTCGCCCTCGTTCCTTTTAAGCTTGCGCTCATTGAACGTCATTCCCATATGAACGAAAAGCGATTAATGAAACGGTTAAAAAAGAGAAAGTGGGATGTGTTATTTTTTAGTCGAGAGCGCCTCGCCACAGAGCATGGGCGGCGCCTATTAGTAAACGACATTTATCATCTCCTTTCCCAAAAACCTTCTTTCTCACTGTTTGAAACGAAAAAAGGCCTCTCCCATTAATGGACAGGCCTATTTTCGTTTCACTTGTCATACCGCCGCATCGTACCACGATTTCACTAGACGAACAGAGGAAGCACATACTCTGTGCCATGCCACGTATTGGAGTTGGGATTCTACGTTTCATCTGAACTTTGGTAAATGACGATCGTTTTTCACTAACGACTGTTTTAATGTATGTACTGCTTCTAAAGCGACTGTTGCAAAGGTACAATTGGCGCCCAACTGCTACGATTTGCTATGTTTAAGATACTGGGCATATGTAGCTAAACTAATGATTCTCCATTTTTTAATGTGAAAGTGTCTGAGAATTCTTTTACTAACATAAAATACTCTTCCATCTATACTTGGGATGATCACGATGTGGTACTTTTAAATTCCATCTTGTATGTAATAAATTTTGTCACTTATAAGTAAGATCTCCTTTCGTTACCGAAATTGGTCTGGCCACCAAGTTCTTTTCTAACGATAGGAGTTTTTTTTATCATAAGACCACTCTTCTAGACGTTTTATTTTCACAAGTGCAGAGTACGTAGTTTTAGATCTATATTAAAAACAAACCAGTTCTCCAATAATGAGAACCGGTTAGCTTTACTATTGAATTTTAATTTCCCCTTGCTGTGTTCCAAAAAACCCGGTTTGTACGTTCAACAAAATATCATCGCTATCAAGCACGTCTTGCGGAACATCAAATACCACTTTACCTGGTAGTTCCAAACCAGGATTTAGCTTAGTAAGGAAAAAGTCAGCACCTTCATTCGCGTAAAGTCCAGCAGAGGAATCAGAATCATATTCTACATCTCCGACTTTTAATTTAAAGAAAGACGAATCAACCGTAATAGAGTCGCTTCCTTCATTTTTGATTGTTACATCTACAATGAGGAAAGTTCCTTTCGCCTCTGCAGTAAGAACATCTCCAACACTACCAGCTGTGCTAGTACCATTAGCCGTGAAGACTACATCACCGACTTTTAAAGCTTCACCGAGACCAGCAATTGGGTCTTCTTCCTCTGCTGATTCTTCCTCTGTATCTTCTTCTGTGCCTTCAGCCTCTTCTGGCTCCTCAGATTCATTTTCTGATTGATCTGCAGACACTTCTTCCGCCTCTGGTTCAGGTTCTTGTGCAGTCTCTGAGGAGTCATCATCTCCTCCTGAAACAGCCGCAAAAATAACAATAACTGCGATTAACCAGACCCACCATTTTTTATAAAATGGCTTTTTCGGTTTTGTTTCGTTTGACATAATCATCCCCCTATTAAATTTTAGTAAAAACTTCACAGGAAGATTATACCCTAACGATTGATTATTTTCTACATAATTTTATATATTTTTCGTATTTTTACCTGAATGTTGTGATATTATAGTCAAAATATGAGGATAAATCTATCTTAAGCTAATTTTTATTAATAAGTCAAAAGGCATACTATTTCTCATTTACTTTCTCCGATAATCATATAACCTTTTCCTATACATTTTCTAAACAATGAGCTTAAACCACTATGCTTATCTTTCTTGATGGGTACACGGGATAAGATCGTTGTCGCGATTTCTTTAGATGTCTCAACAATCGCTTTTGGCTCCTCCAATTCAGTGTCCTCCACTAACACACAGCGATAATTTAATGCTTTCACTCCTGTTGACATTGCTCATACTCCTTGTATGTTTCAAAAGCAGTATATTCTTCAATCCTCCGTTATTATCCATCAAAAAAAGGATGCTTTCACAGTCTGTGATAGCATCCTTTATCTGTTCCATCCCTTGTTGTTACCAAAGGTTACTTTATGTAGCTAAATGGCGTCCCAGGAGAGATTCGAACTCCCGACCGACGGCTTAGAAGGCCGTTGCTCTATCCAGCTGAGCTACTGGGACTCGATGGAGCGGGTGATGAGAATCGAACTCACGACATCAGCTTGGAAGGCTGAGGTTTTACCACTAAACTACACCCGCATTAAAGTTGGCTTTCTGAACATTACTTTTTCATGCCTCTTCCTCTTCTAGCTATGCTTTGCAGCCTGATGCGTCGAGGCAACTCGGAGCTTTTTCGGCAGATGTGTCGCTCGTGGCTGAGGTTTTACCACTAAACTACACCCGCATTAAAGTTGGTTTTCTGAACATTACTTTTTCATGCCTCTTCCTCTTCTGCTATGCTTTGCAGCCTGATGCGTCGAGGCAAAATGGCTTCTAATAATACAGCGACCTCTATTATAATAGCGAAAAATAAAATGAATGTCAACTAGTTTATTCCGGAATGGGGAGAAAAAACTTCCCATTCCGGTTAACGTAGGTACGTCCGTTGAAGGTCAGTTACTTCATGGCCGTCGCGATCCAAAAATGTGAGTTCGATCTGATCGTCTCTCACATATGCAAGACAATACGTTTGTTCTTTCCTGTTTCTCGGCAATCGAAGGCTTCCCGGATTCACAAAAACAATACCGTTTTCTTGGAAGCTTGTGGCCACATGGGAGTGACCGAAGCAAACAAGTTGTGCCCCTACCTCTTCTGCACGATACGTAAGGGAGACGTAACTCATTTTTACGTTGTATAAATGGCCATGTGTCACATAAACGTTAAAATCACCTACTGTTTTTATAAAGTCCTCAGGAAAATCAACACCAAAATCACAATTCCCTCGAACGATATTCATGCCTTCAAGGGCGCGATCGTCTCGGGGTAGTTCAGAATCGCCACAATGGATGATGGCATCCACTTCCTGGCGATGCTTGTCCGCAACCGCCTTTAGTTCATCGCTCCAGCCATGACTATCGCTAAGAATTAACAGTTTCATCTGGATCACACCCTTTTTGTTCCCCAATTAATCAAGCCACTTATCCAACTGCTTTAACGCGTGGTATCGGTGACTTAGCTTGTTTTTCTCTTCCTGCGTCAATTCTGCCATCGTTTTGTCATGGGACGGTACATAAAAAATTGGATCGTACCCAAAGCCACCCGTTCCTTTTGGCTCTGTTGTGATATACCCTTCACACGTTCCTTCAAACACGATTGTCTCTGCCTGCGGGCGGGCGAGCGCGATGGAGCAATGGAAGCGTGCAGTTCGCGCTTTCCACGGGATGTCTTGTAATTCGCGAAGGACTTTTTCGATGTTTTTTTGATCATCCTTTTCTTCCCCTGCATACCGAGCAGAGAAAATGCCCGGACGTCCGTCCAAGGCGTCGATGATTAATCCTGAATCGTCAGCAAGTACAGGCCGTTGAAAACGCTCGGCGATCGCCTCTGCCTTGATTGTCGCATTTTCATTAAATGTGCTTCCCGTTTCTTCGATGTCTTCAATTGCTGGGTAATCGAGAAGTGATTTGACCGAAAACCCTCTCTTACCTAAAATGGCTTCGAACTCTGCTACCTTGCCCTTATTTTTTGTTGCAACGATCCATTCTTTCATGCTTCCGATTGTTCCTTCTTTTTTTGCTTCGCTTCATCCACACGATTGGCAATCGCTCCTAATGCATTCCGTTGTTCCTCGATTAATTGCTTAATCCCTTTATCGGCCAAGGCTAAAATCGTAAGCAACTGATTGTGAGAGAAGGTCGCCTCTTCCCCCGTTCCTTGAAGTTCTACATACTCACCTTTCCCTGTCATGACAACGTTCATATCCACTTCTGCCTGTGCATCTTCAGCGTAGCATAAATCAAGGATCGCTCCAAGCTTCGGATCAATCCCAACAGAAACTGCTGCTAGAAAGTCATCAATTGGCCATTCTTGGATCGCTCCATTCGCCAATGCTTTTTCCATCGCAAGCGAAAGCGCGACAAAGGCGCCTGTAATCGACGTCGTCCGCGTCCCCCCATCTGCCTGGATCACATCACAGTCAATCCACACGGTCCGTTCACCGATTTTATCTAAATCAATAATGGATCTCAGCGCTCGTCCAATTAAACGTTGAATTTCCATTGTCCGTCCGCTTACTTTTCCTCTTGTCGACTCACGCATGTTCCGTTGCTCAGTCGCACGTGGAAGCATGGAATATTCGGCGGTAATCCAACCTTTGCCTTGCCCTCGTAAAAAAGGAGGAACCCGATCCTCTAAGCTCGCCGTACAAATAACCTTCGTGTTCCCTATTGAAATTAATATGGAGCCTTCAGGATGGTGTAAGTAGTTGATTTCGATTGAAATGGGCCGCAATTCATCGGCCTTTCGTTCATCCATTCTCATGTTCTTATTCCTCCTTATCCGCGTGTCCATTCTAGTTTATGTATTCGTATAAAAGAAAAACTTAGCTCATTCATTGAGCCTTTACTCGCAAAAGTTATCGTTTTTCTGACTTCCGAAAAACGATATCCTTTCCAATCGTGCAAAAAGAAAAGGTAGCGCTTCATGCTACCTCCGTCCTTATGATTATAATAACCAAAACTCCATTTGTCCAATTCATGAAACGCCTTAAAACTTCCCAGTGTTCACTTGACTTGGCCTAGAAACAGGCTCTGCCACAAATTCACCTTGCTCATTTAAAATGTTAGTCTCTCCGTTGACTTGAATCGCTACTTTTTCCACACCGTCTTGCTCTGTAAGCGTTAAGGCTAACATGTTAATGATTTCATCCGAAACGGCAGTTGCTTGCATTTGACTTAAAAGCGCTTCGTTGAAGTTCAGGGTGACGACGCCATTTTCGTATTTCGGTTCGTCCAATAGCTCAACCCCATTGCGGAAATCGGTGACTAAAGGAGACGTCACCATCGGCCCATTTAAAAGCTCCTCCACCGCCGCCGCAAACGAATTGTCTTTCACATTGACCCGGCGAGTGACCGGGACATAGTACGTCTGATCTCCAGACTGGGCAAGAAAGTAAAGGGTGACCGCCTCGCTGTTGACGACATCAACCACATCGCCCGATTCTAAGTTAATTCCATTGGCACGGCTATAACCATCACCAATCGGTGTTCCATTAACCGGCATTTTCTCGAGCTCATGACCGTTCACTTGAAGTTTTACTTTTTCTACGTTTTCAAATTGGGTAAGCGTCCATGTAATCGATTGAAGAATTTGTTGTTCCTTCTCCCCATCGTATTCGGTAAACTCTTTCGAGAAGTCAACAACGGCTACACCGTCCTCTAAATTGACAGACATCTCCGTATCTGGAGGAAGCACCGCTTGGAACCCATTCGGTAATAAATTCGTGACAGGGCCACCCTCAACTAAATATTCAAGGGATTGTTTCAACACACCGTCGGATTTTGGCAGCGGTAACGTTTGCGGGACGACCATGCCGTTTTCATCTAGCAAATACAGCTCACGATTGACTGTTTCTTCTACGGCTGATTCTTCATCCCCTTCTTCTCCTTTCTCCTCACGCTCGCCTTCGTCCTCTGGAACCCCTTCTTCCTCTAACTCTAATGATTCGCCTTCTTCTACATAATTGACAGGCGGTGTATCCATTTCATTTAAGGCTTCGTTGGCTCCAGAAGAGCACGCCGCAAATACAGCAAGCGATGCCGCAATGATGACAAACGGCGCCCCTTTTCTTAGGATTTTGCGCATTTCCCTATTCCCTCCTCAGCATGTTTGTACTAAATGTATACGAGCCTGCCCACAAATTAGACCATCTATCTTGGAAAAGCCGTAAAAAAGGTTCTTAGTCAAATGTTGGGGTGGCATAGGAGGGCGAGCCCCTCTTATCCTACCCCGAATGTCTGATGTTTGAATTGATGATGCAAGAGAATACGGTTTCGCAAGCGATCATAACGCCGAAAACCAAAGGCATTTCTCTTAATCACCTTCGTTTGATTATTCAGTCCTTCAATAAAACCATTGTTTAAGCCAAACGCGAGGCTATTCAAGATCTCGGTCTGCCAGTTCTTCAGCGTCTGAATGGCTCGGTGGAACTCCTTTAACGGGCTCGCCTCCACTCTTCGGTAAAAGGCGTAGAGCCCTTGTTTCACCTCGCTCATTCGTCCTTCCCTTCCTTGCATCTTCGCTTCTTGATACCACTGACGAAAATGTTCTTTTAGCTCATACGCTTCCCTTAAATCAGGGGATAGCTCTAAGTACCGCTCCACCTTCTTCTTTTGCTTATCATCCAGTCCTTCTCTCTCTTTCTGAAACAGATGTTTGATCCGTTTACATCGTTTTCGATGATACGGATGGAACGCTTTTTGCACTCGGCGGCGAACCCCTTCCAGAGCCCAGTAGATGTAACGACAGAAATGGAACGGATCCCCAATGATGAGCGGGTGGCCTAAGGCCTTTTGAACAGCCGACTTGAAGGTATAACTGAGATCCATCACGACTGTTTTCACATGATGACCCTTCTCTTGAAGATATCGTTTAAGCGTATCGGCTTTACGATCCGGTAAGATATCCAGTGGCTTCCGTGTATCTGCATCCGCAATGATCACTTGATATTTCCCCGCATTCGTATCCCCTTTGTAATCATCAATCGCAATCCGAGGAGGAAGGTGATCCACCTTCTTCACGAGGGGGGCCGCCAATTGATCAAACCGGCGCATGGCAGTTGTCACGGACGTTTGGAATTGATTCGCTGTGTCCGTAAAGTTCTTCCCTTGAATGAGCCGTAAGCGAAACGCTTGATTCCATTCCACTGTCTGACGCTGATATCGCTCTACAAAACAGGCTTTCTCCGCAAACCGCTTCCCGCATCTGCACGCGTACCGGCGCTTTCGATAGAATAGATACACCCACCGTTCAAAGAGCTTGAGATGTTGAACTTTTTGGATGCGGTAATCATGGATTCTCTCGGTTCTCTCCCCGCAGGATGGGCAACGATGAGGCGTTCGCGGCATTTCTACATGGAGCGCGATAAAGCCCTCTCGTTCCTCCATCTTTGTGACCTTCACACCTTTTAATCCGGGCAAATCCATGGTAAAATTCATCGTACACGCAGCTCCTATCCTTTCTTTGTTTCTGGACAATTCAAGGATAATGGATAAAGGAGCCTGCGTGCATTTTTTTTGCCCCTCTTTTGTGCAAAAACCCCAACATTTATTGTAGAGCCGTAAAAAAGAATTATATCGGTAAGCTAATAAAGGAATGAGCGTTCACACAAAAGAAAAAATCACACCATGGAGTAGTGTGATTTTCGTTTTCTTTCTATGACTCAAGGGTAATCGTTTCTACCCCTGGAACATTCATTTCTAACCAGACATCTGCTAATCGCTTGAAGCTTTTCGCATCACCCGTTGTGTAAAAATGATGTTCTGGTGCTTCATTACAAGTACGCAACCTCTGCTTATGATAAAGTAATCCACTTACTTCTCGCGCCGTTTCGTCCCCCGAGGAAATGATCTGAATGTCTGATCCCATCACCTCTTGGATCACAGGCTTTAATAACGGGTAGTGGGTGCAGCCTAAAATGAGCGTGTCGAACCCTTTCCCTTGTAAAGGCTTAAGGGTTTCTGAACAGGTCTCTAATGCCTCAGGACCTGAAAAAATCCCTCGTTCCACTAGAGGGACAAATGGGGGGCATGCCAAACTTTCAACCTGTACCCGATTGTTGATCTTTTTCAACGTGTGCTCATAGGCCCCGCTTTGAATCGTGCCTGTTGTCCCAATGACGGCCACATGTTCATTCTTCGTCACTTTTAGTGCGCTAATCGCTCCCGGTTGGACAACTCCGACGACAGGAATAGAGAGCTTCTCCTTCACCTCATCCAAGACGACTGCTGCAGCAGTATTACAGGCAATGACGAGCATTTTAATCTCCTGCTTCGTTAAATACTCGATCATTTGCCATGTGTAAGTCCTCACTTCATGCGGTGGACGAGGACCATACGGACAGCGCTTTGAATCCCCGATGTAAATTAGCTCTTCTTTCGGTAACTGTCTTATCAGTTCCTTAGCGACCGTTAGCCCGCCAAGGCCTGAATCTATAACCCCTATTGGTCTATCCAATCGATTTCCCTCAATTTCTTTTTTTCTCTTCCTCTTTTTTGGCCTGCATCTCGTCATACAAGACATTTAAATAGTTTTCAAACATGCTCACTTCTTCGTCTGAAAACTTTTCTAAGATATCCGTTAAATATTCTTGACGTTTACGGATCACTTCTTCAATGATTGTTTTTCCACGTTCTAATAAATGAATACGAACGACGCGCCGATCATTTTGATCTTTGACTCGCTCCACTAAATGGTTTTTCTCCATCCGATCGATCAAATCGGTTGTTGTACTGCAAGCTAAATACATTTTTTGTGACAATTCACCTATCGTCATATCCCCATGTTCATTTAACCATTGCAGCGCAACAAACTGGGGGGGCGTAATCGGGAAGTGGGATAATATTTCCCGCCCCTTCTGTTTTACGATTTCTGCCACCATTCGTAATGATTTTTCAATTTGCTCTACTTGGCGTCGCTCCACTGTGGAACCTCCTGATTAAAGTACTCTTATCCTATATTTTCGCTGTTTTTTATAGGAATTGCAAGGTTCGACACAGTTTTTTCACATGGAAAAGAGCCGACCTAACGGGCAGCCCTTTCCATTATTTCAAGTACGTTTTCTTTACAAGTTGCTCAACTTCCTCTGCTGTATCAAGCATTAACACTTTTTGTGCAAACGGTTTAAGCTCTTCTTTCGATAGCTTCAAAAGTTGGCTGCGAGCTGGTAAAATCGATGTTGCACTCATGCTGAACTCGTCCAATCCAAGACCAAGCAAGAGTGGAATCGCCACTTCATCTCCAGCCATTTCACCGCACATCCCGACCCACTTGCCTTCGCTATGAGCTGCTTTAATAACCATATCGACGAGGCGTAAAATCGCAGGGTGGTATGGCTGATACAGGTAGGAGACTCGCTCATTCATGCGGTCAGCAGCCATCGTATATTGAATTAAGTCGTTCGTTCCGATACTGAAAAAGTCTACTTCTTTTGCAAAAAGATTAGCCGCTACCGCCGTCGATGGGATTTCTACCATGATTCCCACTTCAATTGAATCGGATACGTCCACTCCTTCACTAAGAAGCTTGTCTTTTTCCTCTTGCATGATCGCTTTTGCTTGGCGAAGCTCTTCAAGGGTGGCGATCATTGGAAACATCACTTTTAAGTTACCGTATGTGCTTGCGCGAAGCAAGGCACGGAGTTGGGTCCGGAAAATATCTTGTTTTTCAAGGCACAGACGAATCGCCCGGAAACCAAGGAACGGATTAAGCTCTTTCGGTAGCTGTAGGTAGGAAAGTTCCTTATCTCCCCCAATATCTAGGGTGCGAATGACAACAGGCTTTCCGTCCATTCGCTGTACAACTTCCTTGTATGCTTCAAATTGCTCCTCTTCCGTCGGAAGCTGATCGCGATCCATATATAAAAACTCTGTTCGGTAAAGGCCGATGCCTTCGCCGCCATTGGCTAGAACACCATCAACATCTTTTGGAGTCCCAATGTTTGCAGCTAATTCAACATGAGCGCCATCCTTCGTTGCTGAAGGCTCCCCTACGAGCTTGGCCCATTCTTGCTTCTGCTTTTCAAAGGCCGCGCGTTTTTCTTCATAGGCTTTCACTTCTTCTTCAGTAGGGTTGACGATCACAATTCCCTCGATGCCGTCAACGATCACCATATCGCCATGTTGAATTTTCTCTGTTACTTCCTTCGTTCCAACAACCGCTGGAATTTCAAGTGAACGGGACATAATCGCCGAATGGGACGTACGTCCTCCAATATCGGTCGCAAATCCTTTAACGAATTGTTTGTTCAATTGAGCTGTATCTGAAGGCGTTAAATCCTCTGCGATAATAACCGTTTCTTCAGCAATTGTTGCCAGAGAACCAGTTTCCACGCCAATAAGATGCCCTAACACCCGCTTCGAAACGTCACGAATGTCGGCCGCTCGTTCTTTCATATATTCATTGTCCATGCTTTCAAACATGGAGACAAACATATCGGATACTTCTTTTAATGCATATTCTGCGTTCATTTGCTCATTCTCGATTTTCCCTTTGATCCCATCCACGAGTTCAGGGTCGTCAAGTACTAGCAAATGCGCCGCAAAAATCTCAGCCTTGTCAGCTCCCATACTAGCTTCTGTTTGATCTTTGATCGCTCTTAGCTCTTCTTTTGATTTTTCGAGAGCGGCTGTTAATTTTTCGATCTCTGTTGAAACATCTGTGATGGACGTTTTTTCTATGTCAACGTTTGGTTCTAGGTGAATGAATGCTTTGGCGATCGCTACGCCAGATGACGCAGCGATGCCAGTAATTTTGTGATGCATGCTTATTCTCCTAATCCTTCCTTAATCACTTCTTCAATGCCTTTAAGCGCTTCAGCTTCATCAGAACCTTCTGCTTTGATCGTCACTTGTGCACCTTTGCCAACACCAAGTGACATAACGCCCATGATGGATTTCAAGTTAACAGCTTTCCCTTTGTATTCAAGAGTGATCTCTGAAGAATACTGCCCCGCTTTGTTCACAAGCTGTGTTGCAGGACGTGCGTGAATCCCAGTTTCCGCTGTAATGGTAAACGTTTTTTCTGCCATAGAAAACAACCTCTTTCCTTGAATATTTTTATAATAAATGGAAACTATTCCAGTTTCACTTCATCCCTTCCTTGTTTATGTACCCGTTTTCTCTTTGCTGTAAGGACAAACAAGGAAACAATAAAAAAAGACACAGTAAAGAATCGCACATGATGAATGAAGGGACAACCTTTAGCATTCCCTACACCTTTTTCATATACACTTCCCTACTTATGCCTGATCGAATCAGTAACACGTATTTTCAGTGCACTTTATATTGTTGTAGCTTATGAAGTATGTAAGCACTCGTGTTTGCACCACTTCATACCTAGCTAACAGAAATTATAGCACAACTGAAGTCGGGCTTTCAATAAAAAACAAACGACAGGGAAGCATCGCCCTCCATCCCGTATCACGGTCTTGCCATGCGAATACACTAAATATGAGAGCTATCGTCATTTTACCTAGTGAAGGGCCAAGCGTCAATCACTCGCCCTTATCTCCCCATAATTTTCACAATAGGGATGTTCCTATTCACGTGTCTGATTTTCATCACATATACTATGTTGACTAAAACCCTTCTTACACAGACATGAGACGGAGATGTCAAATGTAGCTTCGGCCCGTGCAAGAAGGAGTGAACCCATTGAAGGGAGCAGAATTCGGACCAAAGCCCTTACTCACAAAAAGGGAGCGGGAAGTCTTCGAATTGTTAGTTCAAGACAAGACGACGAAAGAAATAGCTGAACAACTTTTCATCAGTGAAAAAACCGTTCGTAATCATATTTCCAACACGATGCAAAAGCTTGGGGTCAAGGGGCGCTCTCAAGCGGTCATCGAACTGATCCGATTAGGGGAACTGGAGATCTAAGGTCGCGTAACTACCTTTGACTCGCTCCCCTTTGATCACCGCTTTGTGGTGAACCGGGTGACTTATGCTTTCCCTTTGGGAGCTAGGTCACCTGAATTTTTTTATGGCATGATTTACGCCTTTATTTGATCGTGAGCCTAAATGGCTCCCCTCAAGTGTGGTGCTATTCTTAATTTTATTTGTTCCTTTTATTATAAATTCAGTTCTCCCCTAATCCCTTTTTTAGAATGGACGTCATTGCTTCTTCAGTAATGGAGAAAACATTTATTTCCTTCGCCCTTGCCCCTCCCCTCTTTTCAACATCGGCTTACATGTGATTTTTTAACCTTTCTTCCATCAGTTTTGCCATTTGTTTTGAATTCGGGGGTTCTTCACTCTTTAAATGATCAATAATGTTCATGTAGTCCCTTTCATTTCGGTTCTGACTTAATTTATACGCAGCCTGAATTTCTTCCACCTCTATCTTAAACCCCACTATGCCCTTCAGTTCCTTTTCTAAAAGTTCAGGAGAAAGTTTTTCCCATAACACTGGATTCTTGTAGACGTCAAGTCGAATTTTACACTTTTTGCTCGTTTCCTTTTTACACTTCTGCTGAAAAAATGCTTTTCCGGTTTTTCATGCGATGACTTTCCTCATTCTCTCCACCATGGATGACTTCCACACGGTGAAGTAAGCGATCTAAAATAGCTGTTGTGATTCCTTGATCTCCAATTAAATGACCCCATTCTTCTGGACTCTTATTTGAAGTCAGGATGATCGAACTTCGTTCGTATAAATGGTTAATCAAATGAAAAAACAAGTTTGCTTCTCTCTGATCCATCGCCATATACATTAAATCATCGATAATCACAAGGTCGGCATTTCTAATTCTTTTAAGCTGAACTTTAGATTTATTCAGGTATTCTTCTGACTTTAAAAGCTGCACAAGCTCACCCATTGTAGCGAAGTAAACATGGAATCCTCTATACACAGCTTCCAGTCCTAATCCAATGGCGATATGTGTTTTACCTATACCAGGGGGACCCAGAAGGATTAAATTGTACTGCTGCTCTAGCCAGCTTAATTCTCGGAGTTGAGAAAGCTGACGAGCCGTCAGAACGTTTTGTCCTTTCAGTTCAAACTCATCTAACGACTTCACGAAAGGGAAGCGCGCCCATTTCATTCTTTTCTCGAGGCTTTTTGCTTCACGTTTTGCTAATTCATATCGAGTGATCGATTCTAAAAATTCCAGGTAGGTCCATGATGCTTTTTCAGCTTCGCGAAGAAGCTGTGGCAGCTCCTCCGCCGTCTCTGCTAAACGTAACTGACGAAATTGATCTTGTAATTCATGCACAGTCTTGTTCATCATGCTCTACCTCCTAAAATGCTGGTATAGGCAAGTAGAGAACGGGTAGATGCTTTGATATGAGAATGCTTTGGTGAGCTAGTATAAAAGGGTTGTCCCTCTTCAATCGGTTCATCTCGCAATGTATGAAGGTGATGAGCAATATCACGAAAATCATTCGCATGATATAGTTTCTCTGCCATGCACTTTGTCAAAACAGTATCAATGAATGCTGGATACTGTTGAATGATCTTATAGAGGATCGCAAATTGATCTCGACGATACCTCGGGTATCTTTGGCTGATCTCATCTAAATAAGCAGCTGCCTGACCTTGATCTTCAAAGCAAGAGACGAGGCGTTGCTTAAGCTCTTCAACCCCTTTGGAGCGATCTCGAGTGTGGTGGCGATTTTGAATGAGTTTCCCTTTTTCTGAGCTCACAAGATGCTCGGCAATGACTTCACCTTTTGCTTCTCTGCGAATGACGAGCATCTTTTGACCTTCGTCTTTCACTTCAATCCAGACAAGATTCTCCCCCATTGTTTGATACGTCCCTAGGGGGACAGAATAACGGTTTGACTTGTACCGGATGGTGTTGTCCTTGCTTACATTTCTTGTTATACTTTGGTTATGGGTACTTTCATATGAAAGTAACGAAGAGACTGGCTGTAAGTGTTGCTTTTCGAGGAGAAACACTTCTGCTGGTCTTTTTTTCGTTGTTTGATGAACCTGATGATTCCCGGTACGCTGAAGCCATTGTAGTGCTCGACTATTCCAATCTTCTATATCGCTAAACACTCGACTGTCTGCGAAGTTGCCCTTTATGTATTTCACTACATTCTCAATCATGCCCTTAGATTCCGGATCGGCTTTTCGGCACAAGTGAACGTTAAACTCACGTTCATTCACATAATGTTGGAACTCCGTTGTTAAAAGCAGTTGTCCAGCATTCTCACTCACTGCGATTAAGTGATCCTGATCATAAACAATTTCTTCTGTTCGTCCTCCATAGAACTGAAAGGCATGTTCATGACAACGAATCGCGTCTCTTGTCGTAAAAGGACGCGCCTGCCATTCCATATATTTCTGCCTGGAATGAGCGAGGACAAAGGCAATGAAATAGAGCTTGATTTCTTTGTTGTCTGTCGTTTTCTGTTTTGTCTCACCCCAGTCTACCTGAAGTTGTTTACCCATTGGTTGTTCAGGAACGGCTTCATATTGACGGATCATGACCTTCTTCTCAATCTGATAAACCTCACGAATATCTTTCACATACGTTCTCACCGTACTTCCACCGACGACAAGATCGGGGTATCTCTCCAAAAGCCAATCATGAATTTGAGCACTACTTAGGTGAGGGTATTCTTCTAGCCAAGCAAGGATCCAGTCTTTGTAGGGATCTAGTTTTCTCTTCTTCCCTAAAGGTTGTTCAGTGTATGCTTTTGCTTCATCAAATGTCATGTCTAAATACTTATAGACAGTCGGTCTTGAAACTTTCAGCTCCTTAGCGATTTGTGCTACTTTAAACTTTCTCTTACGTAATTCATGGATCTTTACATATAACACTAACTTCTCCTCCAAAACCCTAACCCCCAGTAAAATAACATTACTATCTATTTTACTAAAGTAGTAGGTTGATTGAGCAAAAGTGTAAAATCTTATCGAGCAAAAACTGTCAACTTCATTCTAGCGTTTACAATTCTCTCGATGTTTCTCATATTTTTCTAACATTAATGTTAATTCTTCTATTAGTTCTTCTTTCTCTAAAATACTAGCTTTACCATACAGATGGACCGCCTGATAATTCCATGTCGGAACATTTTCTTCTGAATACCAAGAAGAAGAAATGTATGCATGTGGTCCTTGGAACATCACAAGCACCTTTCGGCAAGTTTCAAACGTTCGCCATTGAGGATTTCCATACGCTAAATGTCCTGTTACATAATAACCATCGCCCCTTTTATTTAAAGCTAAGGGTAAATGAGTGGCAATAGGTGTTTCTTGATTCGTTGTCACAAGCGTACCAAAAGAGTTCTTTTGAATAAAATGCCTTACCTCATTAACATCCGTGATCTTATAGTATTTCGGAATATACATAATAACACCTCCATTACTAAAACTAGCTCAGTGCTTTGGTCATGATCATATCTATCTGTTCTTCATCTCCCATATAAAAAGAGTGGGCTCCCCTTGGAACAAACCCCATCTTCTGATAAAAAGCAATAGCATTCTCGTTCTTTTCCCACACTCCTAACCAGATCTTATTCTTGTTTTGTCTTAAGGCTATTTCCATCGCTTTGTTTATAAGAACTTTTCCAAGGCCCTTTCCTTGAAATTCTTTTCTTATATATATCCTTTCAATTTCAAGTGACTCCTCACCCAATTCCTCAGATTGAGCATCATCTGTGTTGATCTTTAAGTATCCAGCAACTTCATTTTTGAAATAAATAAAAAAGAATTGTGAAGCAGGATTGGCTAATTCCTTTTCTAATTGCATTAAGTTAAATGCTTTTTCCAAATAGGTATTCATATTTTCAGGTGAATTCTGATCTTTAAAGGTATCGTTAAATGTTTCTATACTGATTTCTTGAAGCATCTGTAAATGTTCTCTGTTGCATCTTTTTATTTCCACCGTCATTGTAACGAAACAACTCCTCTCTATCGTTAATAGTGTCTCTTGTTTCCCTTCTTTACAAATTCCCAATCAACTTCTACGTTTTTTCTAACCCTTTGAAGAAGGTGGAGCATTTTTTCCACTTCTTCTTCAGAAAATCCCGCTAATGCCACTCTATTTGAATGGTCATTTTCTCTTTTTATAATGGGATAAACACTTTTCCCTTTTTCTGTTGGGAAGAGTTTTTTAATTTTTTTATTATGTTCATCATCTCTTTTTTCAATAAAGCCATTATGCTCAAGTTTTTTTATCGCACGAGCTGCTGTTGTTCGATCTACTTTTATCATCTCAGCTAACTTTTCTTGAATGATTCCTGGACTCTCACAAATTCGTACAAGGTACAAATACTGCCCTTTTGTAAGGTCATATTCTTTAAATTCGATATTACTTATTGAATCCAAGGCCCTTGCGATCATTCCAATCTCACGAAGAATCTCCTTCATAGCTATCTCCTCCACAACTTTATATTGCAAATGCAACAATAATCACCTATAGTAAATTTAACTTAAATTTGTTGTAAATGCAACAAAAAAATAATAAAGAGGTGAGTAGAATGAAATTTATTTTCTATGTGATAGGAATTTTAACATTCACTCTTGGTATCTCGTTTACAATCCAATCAGATCTAGGAACTTCACCTTTTGATGCGCTGCTTGTAGGCTTGTAGCAAACTGTTGGTCTTACTGTGGGGAGTTGGGAAATCCTCATCGCTTTCATGTTGATCGGCTGTAATTCATTATTAAAAAGGCAAAAGCCAGAAATTTTAGGAGTGCTGACAGCATTGATAGTAGGTATTGGAATTGATATGTGGCTTTTTTTAATGCATCATTTCATAACACCTGAACTTTGGTACAGCAAGAGCATTTGTTTTGCAATCGGTTTAGTCGTTGTAGCGGCAGGAACTGCAATCTATTTACACACAAATATCGCGCCAATTCCAGTTGATCGCTTGACATTAATCATACAAGAAATAACGAGGACGAATCTATTTTTTTCAAGAACACTCGTTTACCTCGTATTCTTGTTAATGGCATTACTTTTCAATGGACCTATTGGCGTTGGAACGGTAGTAACCGTTTGTTTAGGAGGATTACTACTTAATTTCTTTATGCCCATTACTGGTAAAGCATTAGACGGTATTTTAACAGATTCTCGTAGCCGACAAAATATAGACAAAAAGCATTCCCTATAGAATTTTTTCAAATATTTATTCGTTCAAGGCAATTGAGTGGGATTCCCATCTCCCCTTTGCTAAAATTTATAAGTATAATCAAAAAAGTAGGAAATCATTTGAAATGGTTTATCGCTATTCCATTCATTCTATTTGGAGCCTTCTTATTGGCACTAACAATTGATCAAATGGGAACTTTCGGTCATATCATGATGAAATTTATCGGAGTCGGAATGATTTTTTTGGCTGGTTTAATTGTTAGAAGTTAAAGAGACAAACATAACAAGTACAACCATTCATTGGAGCAATGTGTTATATTATTGTATGGGCAACGCCATATTGATCATAATAAAAAGTTCATGATCTAATGTCCGACTACAAGTTAAAGGAGTATGTACTAGATGGCTGAATTTGATTTAGGAGCAGTTCTCTTACAAATTGGTTTCATAGGTAGTATCATTTTAATTGGCTGGATTCTTTTTTTGTTGGTAAAACGTCTAAAAAAGTAGCCCTCTAGAGATGGAATTTACAAAGGGCTACAGAAGTTTATTAGATACTAGTTCTAGTCTGTGCCGATTACGGCTATAATCAGCTTTAAAGTCTTGGAGTGTAAACTGAACTGTGTAAATAGAGAGCGTACGGCTCTTGCGTCGCAGTTTAGTTTTTATATTGGTAGATTAAAATAAATCTTTCTAATGTTAAATCTAAATAAGAAGACAACTCAGTTGAATTATCAAATCAGACCCTAGAAAACTACCAACTCAAAAACGATCAATCTACAATTTCCTAAACAATTAAAAAATCCCGTATCATGAATAATTGGTGTGGGTTTGCATTAAGTCAAACTGTTATCGAGATTTTATTTTATGTCACTAATTTTTCTCGCAATAGTATATTCATTATCTATCTTCACTGCTATTACACTGTCAATATCATGCGATACCTCTATTCCCTCTATTTTAAATAACTTTGTTCCTATTGGTAGTTTAAAAGCCTCTCCGTGTTCGTCCGGTAATTCTTCTGTCTCACTAATGACAGTCCCAATCTCTTTTTCTAATTCTTCTTCTTCTATTGGCTCATGTGTCACTATATAGTTTTCTCCCTCCCAATTTAACACAGGGTCAGCAATCTTTTCATTATTACAAGCAACTAAAATAGTTATAAATATAATAGCTGCAGTTACAAAATTAAAAAATTGTTTCAACAAAAATTCCCCTTTCTTCTAAAAAGGCGGGATGTAACCTTCCCGCCTTTTTATGAATACGCTTATTAACGATATTTTATCTTAACATAAGTATCTTTAGCTAAAGGTTTATTTTCATAGTATGTTCTGATTAACCGTCCCGCACCATCATATTCTTTTACTTGATATTTTGTTACAATATATTTCCCGTGAACTGCCGGTCTACTCCACCTATTATAATCAGCGTTCACATAATAGCCGCTCCCGCCAGCCTTCGCAATACTGACTGAAACTGGACCATATGATACTGAAGCTGTAAATGATACTGTACTAGAAGAGCTAAACCAGTACCCACTTGCACGATTATATCCACTAAAACCAGGATGCCAACCAAAATTATAGTCAGAGCTTTGAGTCCAACTCGAAACCTTTGTATATTTTTTGTGGATACACGATCCACAACTCGGAGTTATATCAGGTTCATTTAACGATACCACATTTTTGGAGGAGAGCCGCTATGAAAATCGCCGTCTTTTGCGGATCAAGCAATGGAGCTTCTGACGTCTATAAGGAAGGGGCTCGACAGCTTGGAAAGGAATTAGCTAGAAGAGGAATTACCCTAGTGTATGGAGGAGCTAGTGTAGGAATCATGGGGGCTGTTGCAGATTCTGTCCTTGAAGCCGGTGGAGAAGTAATCGGTGTCATGCCACGTTTCCTTGAAGAACGGGAAATTTCACATCCTCATTTAACCAAACTTATTATAGTTGAGACGATGCACAAGTGGAAAGCGAAAATGGCAGAACTAGCAGACGGATTTCTTGCTTTGCCTGGTGGACCTGGGACGTTAGAAGAGTTTTTTGAGATTTTCACTTGGGCTCAAATTGGATTGCATCAAAAACCATGTGGCCTTTTAAATATCAATCATTACTTCGATCCACTTGTTACTTTATTACATCACATGTCGAATGAACAATTTTTGCATGAGAAGTACCGTTCCATGGCGCTTGTTCATACAGACCCTATCGTGCTACTAGACCAATTTTCAACTTATGAGCCACCGACAGTCAAAGCGTACTCATAAAGCAATATTCATATTTTTCTCGTATTAGGAGGCCTACGTAAATGGAGATTAAAAAGACAAATCCAGAGAATCTTGCCGCTCCTATCGCTAACTATCACCATGTAGCTGTCATTCCGAGAGACGCAGAGCTTGTCGTTCTATCTGGACAAATTGGAAATGATAAAAACGGCGATCTGCCAACCGATATAGAATCACAATTCGTGAACGCACTAGAAAATATTAGAGCGATTCTTCATAGCGAAGGGGTAGACCTGAAGAATCTTTTCAAAATTAACCTTTGGTTGACCGAAGATCTAGACAAAGCCTTTTTCTCCGAGAGATGGAACGAATTCCATGGTGGTTATCCTCCTACAACAACGAAAGCATTCGTTTCTGCTCTCGCAAGGCCAGAGATTAAAATTGAAATTGAAGCATGGGCAGCCAAATAAATATCTTTGAAAAAGTGTCCTTATGGGCACTTTTTCATTCCCTACCGCGTTCTTTTTATTCTTGCTTCCACCGCATACAGTATCGGCATGCAGCGATGTAAACAGAGAAAAGCGGAGTGAAGAACTACATTGAATCTCTCTTTATGACTCTTTTTTCGTTATCAAGTCGCACTACTCTTCTGGGAAATAACGCTCCTTTACTTCCTCAGTTGTCGTTCCTTTCGAGCTGACGATATAACGTGAATAAATTTCCGCTCCGTGTTCAAGCTCATCCAACACTTCGTAACTATCAAGCAGCGCTACAAATGTCCAGTGAACTTGTTCACCGTACGGATTTTGGTATTGTTGCTCTGCTTTTCTCCCTAATTGTTCCCCTACCCTGTGTGCTTGCTCCCTACTTTCAGCTCTTACTAAAACATGTCGTTCTTCAAATACCTCAGCTTCCATCGGATCTTTTTTGTTTGCTTCTATTGCCCTGTTTGGTATCCCTGTCTTTATTGATTTATATAATAGATTGACAACAAACCACTTTCCTCCCACAGTTCATTCCTCCAGTAAGATGTTTATTCTTTAGCATAGACAGTGCAGCTATCTTCTGTCTAGTAGACATGAGCTGTTTATCATTTTCAACACTGTTCTTGTTCTGATTTTTAAGGCTTTTCAAGATTCATTTATGACATGATACATACCCCTCCCAAGTAAGGGAAAACTTAAAACATGCCACGTTAGGGAGGGTTGTATGGAACATCGTTCGCTAACCTATGTCGAAAGATTGATGAATCTCCATGTATTAATGGAAACAAAGCAAATGCTACAAACAAAATTAGCCGAAATGAATGGTGATGATCAGTCTTTTGAGCTTGTAAAAGAAGACTTACGAAAGATCGAGGAAGAGATAAAAAGCTATGCTGATGAACAATCAATAGAAGCTTTGGATCAATCTATGCCCCATGCCTTATTTAATCCAGCTGTCACCGAAGAATTAGACACACAATAACGACCTAAAGTGGTTGTTGAAAGCCAAGAGATCCCTTGGCTTTTTCTATTTTACGGAATCTTTTCATGAACTTATGATGAAAGCATCACTTGAAGGTCGATTTGGTACTCGCCATAATAGACAAAAAAGGCAAAATAAGGAGTTATAATGAAACAATTATGGTTTTTTGGTCTAGCTCAGGCAAAAGCCTGTCTCTTTCCCATCGTGATCTTTCTGACTCTTGCGATTACAAAATTGGCAGACATCCCATTCATACCCCGCTATGATTTCATTCTACTTGTTTGCCTTCTGACTCAAGTGGTAATGATCATCTCTAAATTGGAAACGATCGATGAATTGAAAGTGATTTGTGTCTTTCATTTGATCGGACTTGCACTTGAGATTTACAAAGTTCATATGGGTTCGTGGAGCTATCCTGAGGAAGCTATCACGAAGATTTTTGGCGTTCCATTGTACAGTGGCTTTATGTATGCGAGTGTAGCAAGTTATATGTGCCAAGCGTGGAAGCGACTTGACTTACGGTTAACGAATTGGCCTCCGACGTGGACAGTTATCATTCTAAGTGGTCTGATCTATTTTAACTTTTACACGAATCATTATCTCTACGATATTCGTTGGTTGTTAAAAGTAGCGACATTGCTTCTTTTCTTCCGCACGTTTGTTTTCTTTACCGTCAATCACCGGACGTATTCGATGCCACTCTCATTGTCGTTTGTCCTCATAGGCTTTTTCATCTGGATTGCTGAAAACATTGCCACGTTCTTTGGCGCATGGCAATACCCGAACCAAGAGCATCAGTGGGAGCTAGTGAAAATCGGAAAAATAAGCTCCTGGCTCTTGCTCGTTATTGTTAGTTTTCTAATCGTTGCCATGCTCAAACATTTAAAAGAGCGAAGGCTACAAATGAAAATATGTAAAGAAGGGGCAAATGTTGACATTAAATAAAAAGGGAAGCCAAAACTCAGCTTCTCCCCTTCACATGTCAGAGATATTAATCAAGATATACCGGAATGTCGGGATTCACTCAATGTTTAAATGCGATGTCGAGTTGAGATTGTGCATTTCTCACGACCGAAAGAGGGGGCATTTCACCTTGTGCAAAAAAGCTGATGGCACTCGTTTCAATTTCTTTCTTCGGCACACCCCCGGTAATTTCACATTGGATAAACAGTTTGTATACATGATACGGGGAAGGTGGATGAGGGTGACAGGCTTTGTCAAAAACAGCAAGTAGCTTTGTGCTCTCACGTCAAGCCCCGCCTCTTCTTTTACTTCTTTTTCAGCCACCTCTTTCGGTGTTAAGTCAATGTCTCCCCAACCACCAGGTAAGTAACTTTTTTAGAAGTAGCGTGTATGACTCCCTTTTAAAGTTGTATGTATTGTTTAATTAGTTTGCTCCCTTGGCATTGAGAAGTGAATCCTTCATTTCTTCACTCAATGGGAATGGTTTTCCCGTTTTTTTGCTCACTTGTACGACCGTTCCTCTTCCAGTCATACAGATGTGGCCAGTGCTGTTTTTGATCATATAATGGAGGTCAACAGATGAGCTACCAATGTTTGCAGGCTTTACCCATACCGTTAAGCGATCATCGAAAAACACTTGTCGTTGATAATCACATTGCAAGTCTGCAACAACAATCATTCCTTCGTATTCCGGGTTCGTCCATAGCTTAAAAAAACCTAGAGATTTAAAAAAATCGGTCCTTGCTTCTTCAAAATACACAAATGTTTTCGTATTGTTTAAATGGCCGAACGCATCTGTTTCTGAAAAGCGAACCTTTACAGATGTTGAAAAACGAAATTCCGCTTCCCATAAATCCAACTGTTCAATATACGCTGGAAGTCTCATTACTTTACTCCCCCTTTGATTAGTCAAAAGCCTTTCAACTTCAAACCACCTAGTCTTTATAGCAAAACAATCGCTTCTTTGTCCTTTTTATAGGTGTAAAAAGCGAGGCTCTCCCTCATGGAAGGAAAGCCTCGCTACAAACGTCCAACATGGTAGTAGTTTCTTAGTTTGTGCTGCCAAAGAAGTTTTTGAACGACTGCAACGTAGCCGAACGGTTTAATGCCGCAATCGACGTTGTAAGCGGAATTCCTTTCGGACATGATTGAACGCAGTTTTGTGAGTTTCCACAGTTCGCAAGTCCGCCGTCTCCCATAATCGCTTGGAGTCGTTCCTCTTTGTTCATCTCGCCTGTTGGGTGGGCGTTAAAAAGACGAACTTGTGATAGCGGCGCTGGGCCAATGAATTCTGACTTGCTGTTAACGTTTGGACATGCTTCTAAGCAAACCCCACACGTCATACATTTTGAAAGTTCATACGCCCATTGACGCTTCGACTCTGCCATCCGTGGACCAGGACCTAAATCGTAGGTTCCGTCGATCGGAATCCATGCCTTTACTTTTTTCAATGAGTCAAACATCCGGCTGCGGTCAATGACTAGGTCGCGGACCACAGGGAATGTTTTCATTGGCTCTAGGCGAATGGGCTGCTCCAGTTGATCCACTAGGGCCGTACATGATTGTCGCGGCTTGCCGTTAATGACCATGGAACACGCTCCGCAAACCTCTTCCAAGCAGTTCATTTCCCAAGCAACTGGTGTGCTCGTTTCGCCCTTGCTGTTTACCGGATTTCGGCGAATCTCCATTAAAGCCGAAATGACATTCATATTTTGACGGTACGGGACATGAAACTCTTCTTCATAAGGACTGCTATCTGGGTCATCTTGACGAGTAATAATGAAACGTACGACGTTTTCGCTCATGATTTAACAGCTCCTTGCTTCTTTTGAGAGTAGTCACGCTTACGCGGTTCGATTAAGGATACATCCACTTCCTCGTATTCAAACTCTGGCGCCAACGTTTCTGGGTTGAATTTCGCTTTTGTCGTCTTGAGGAATTCCTCATCATTACGCTCTGGGAAGTCTGGCTTGTAATGCGCTCCACGGCTTTCATTACGGTTGTACGCCCCTAACGTGATCACGCGAGCGAGCTTTAACATACCATCAAGCTGACGGGTGAACGATGCCCCTTGGTTGCTCCATTTCGCCGTATCATTGATGTTGATGTTTTTATAGCGTTCCATGAGCTCCTGAATCTTCTCATCCGTTTTGAGTAGCTTATCGTTATAGCGAACGACCGTCACGTTATCCGTCATCCATTCACCGAGCTCTTTATGGAGAACGTACGCATTTTCTTTTCCATCCATTTTCAAGATGTCATCGAATTTTTCTTGTTCTTTCTTCAGTTCACCTTCAAATAAAGACGAAGGCATGGATTCTGCAGACTTTTCAAGACCGTTCATATACTCAACTGCTTTAGGTCCAGCCACCATTCCACCAAAAATCGCTGATAAGAGAGAGTTTGCTCCGAGACGGTTGGCCCCATGCTGCGAATAGTCGCACTCTCCTGCAGCAAACAAGCCTGGAATGTTTGTCATTTGATCGTAATCGATCCACATGCCGCCCATTGAGTAATGAACCGCTGGGAAAATTTTCATAGGTACTTTACGTGGGTCATCTCCCATGAACTTCTCATAAATTTCAATGATTCCACCAAGCTTAATATCGAGCTCTTTCGGGTCTTTATGAGAAAGATCCAGGTATACCATGTTTTCACCATTAATTCCGAGCTTTAAGTCGACACAAACGTGGAAGATTTCCCGTGTGGCGATATCACGAGGTACAAGATTTCCGTATGCCGGGTATTTTTCTTCGAGGAAATACCACGGTTTCCCGTCCTTGTATGTCCACACACGACCACCTTCCCCGCGAGCAGATTCACTCATGAGGCGGAGTTTATCATCCCCAGGAATCGCTGTCGGGTGAATTTGGATAAATTCCCCGTTTGCATAATATACACCTTGCTCATAAAGCTTAGCTGCTGCATACCCCGTATTGATAACAGAGTTCGTAGATTTTCCGAAGATGATTCCAGGACCACCTGTTGCCATAATCACAGCGTCAGCTGAAAAACTCTGGAACTCAGATGTTTTCAAGTTTTGCGCTGTGATGCCTCGACAGATTCCTTCATCATCGATAATAGCTGAAGTAAACTCCCAGCCCTCATACTTTGTTACGAGGCCAGATGTTTCATGGCGACGTACTTGCTCATCTAATGCATATAACAACTGCTGACCAGTTGTTGCTCCCGCAAATGCGGTACGGTGATGTTGAGTCCCACCAAACCGGCGGAAATCAAGCAAACCTTCCGCTGTTCGGTTAAACATGACGCCCATACGGTCCATTAAGTGAATGATTCCAGGCGCCGCATCACACATTGCTTTAACTGGTGGTTGGTTCGCTAAGAAATCTCCACCATATACAGTATCGTCAAAGTGCTCCCACGGAGAGTCCCCTTCCCCTTTCGTGTTGACAGCACCATTTATCCCGCCTTGAGCACAGACAGAGTGAGACCGTTTAACAGGAACGAGAGAAAAAAGCTCCACCGGGACGCCTGCCTCTGCTACCTTAATAGTTGCCATAAGACCTGCAAGGCCTCCACCGACAACGATGACTTTTCCTTTACTCATATCGACTCACTCCTTAAATGTTTGCTAAGTCCGGGTTAATAAACGCCAAGATTGCACGGATTCCGACAAATGTTAGCGCGAAGAAGATGGCGACAGTTACGTATGTCATGATTTGCTGTGAACGTGGTGATACGGTAATTCCCCAAGAGACGAAGAACGACCATAGACCGTTAGCAAAGTGGAATGTCGCTGATACAACACCTAAGATATAAAATACAAGCATAAATGGATTGCTTAAAATGTCGGCCATCATGTCATAGTTAACTTCTGCACCGAACGCTGCTTGGATTCGAGTCTCCCAAACGTGCCATGCGATAAAAATCAACAAAAAGACACCGGAGATACGTTGCAGCAAGAACATCCAGTTTCTAAAGTAGCCATAGTGGCTTGTATTATTTTTCGCTTGGAATGCTATATAAAGGCCATAAATAGCATGGTAAAGAATTGGAATGAAAATGATGAAGATTTCAAGCGCATAGCGGAACGGTAAAGATTCCATGAAGTGCGCTGCTTGGTTAAATGCACTTGCCCCTGCTGTAGCAAAGTGGTTGACGACGAAGTGTTGAATTAGAAAGATTCCAATAGGAATGACCCCTAGTAAGGAATGCAGTCTTCGATTGAAAAACTCACGATTTTCGGCCATACCGATTTCCCCCCACTGTTTTTGTTGATCCTGAATTTTCACTCTGAACCACTACAAACGAACTCCCATCCTCTCTGTATTTCTCGTATCGCACCAAACCTCCTAAGCATGTCCACTTTCATTCATTAAAACAGCACCATTTTTGTGACACGTTTTAGAAACTTTCTTGAAAAATTTCCGACAAAATTATTGTACTCCCAACGAAAAGCCGCGTCAAGAAAACGTATACAGACTGAATATTATCAATCCTCTGCACTTTCCTTTATTTTCGCGGCTTTTGTCCTTAATATTAAGAAAACCAATCGGATTACCCAATAATAATTCGTTCCGTAGGATATTTATAGTAGCTTTTTGTTTCTTTTCGGCGAACCGAGAATAAGAAAGCAATGAGCCCTACTCGCCCAATGAACATGAGCACCATTAAAATAAACTGACTCGGTAGCGACAACTCATCTGTAATCCCCATTGAGAGCCCGCACGTTCCGAAAGCTGAGGCTGTTTCGAAAATAATCGCGATTAACGGAATCGCACTCCCTCTTTCAAAGGCTGAAATCATAATGACTGCAGCAAATAAGAGCACTAGAAAAACCGAGATAACGATGAACGATTTTTGTTGATCCTCTGGATGAATTTCACGACCAAACACTTTGACATCCTGCTTACCTAAAGCAAAGCTCCGGATCGTCAAAAACATGACAGCAAGTGTCGTCGTCCGAATCCCTCCGCCCACGCTGGATGGACTAGCACCAATGATCATCAACCCTGATATGAAGAGCAAGGTCGCCAAGCTTAAGTCAGAAATGTCCATAATCGTCAAGCCACCGCTACGGGACGTAGCCGAATTAAACACAGCCGTAAATAACTGCTGATGCCACTCAAGTCCTACGAAATAGTGATTTTTTTCTAAGGCCCAAATACCGATGACCCCAAAAATAAAAACGGCAAAAAAGGTCGTCGTGGTGATTTTGGTAAATAGGCTGAACGTAAAGTTCGGGTTCTCCTTTGAAAAGTAAGCGCGCACCTCAAGGAGAACAGGAAACCCGATAGCTCCTGCAAAGATAAGCAAAATCGTTACGAGTTGAACGTAATAATCATCCGCAAATGGGATAAGCGACTCTCCTGTTATATCAAACCCGGCATTGGTGAACGCACTCAAGGCGGCAAACGCTCCTTGATAATAAGCTTCTCCAACCGTATCGAAATAGCGAATATAATATGTACCAAGAATGAGCGCACCAATGAATTCAATGGATAACGCGACAAGAAGAATGCCTCGCATTAAATTGACTAACCCTGAAAACTGATTTTGGTTTTGGTCAACCATGATGAGCATTCGTTGAGAAAGGATGATTTTTTTTCCAAATAACATCCAGACAAAGGTTCCAAGCGTCATAATTCCAATTCCGCCGAGTTGAATCGCAAGTGCCAAAAACAAGATCCCAATGTAGCTATAGGTTTCTGAAACATTCACGACCGTAAGACCCGTAACACTCACGGCACTAACCGATGTAAATAGCGCTTCCGAAAACGTAAGATTGACCCCTGGTTGTTGTGAAATAGGCAAAAATAAAAGCACACTAAATAAAAACATCGCAATGATGTATGAGACCATAATCATTCGAAATGGGGTCATAAATTGATTCAATGCTGATTTCATAAAAAATCCCTCCGCGACCACTCGCGCTTAAGTATATCATGTCCAGGATAGACGATCTATAGAGAATGGCAACAAAGTAGTTTATAATATAAGGAGCAGAAGAGAGGGATTAGTTATGAGTACAAAAGAACAAGAAACAACCATGGAAACTGTACAATTATTTGGTTACGATCTACTTCGTAACGATGTTTTGCGCGAGATCCTCGGTTCGGAGCACGATGCCATATTGTATTGGGTTGGCAAATCATTAGCTCGCAAGCATCCGATTGAAACAATGGAAGAAACGTTTGCTTTTTTTGAGAAAGCCAATTGGGGTCAATTGTCAATCCTGAAACAAAAGCGGCAAGAATACACGTTTGAACTCCAAGGCCCGTGGATGACAAAATCAGATCAGCGCTGCTATCAGCTAGAAGCCGGGTTCCTCGCCCAACTCGTTCAAAACTGGTCGGAAACGATCGCTGAGGCTACATATGTCCGAAAAAGAGGCTCTGTTTTAATCGACGTTCATACAGACAAAGGAGACAGCGTTTGATTTTTTTCAGTACCGTTCAAACATAATAGGGTGACTCACATTCATGTGGTCACCCTTTGGTTGTTTTTTTAAACTTCAACAGCAACAGCAGGCTCCTCTTCATGAAGCTTAAATTGCTCATGGAGCATTTCAACCGCCAACACCATTAACTCCTCATCAATAACAGCAGACACTTTTATTTCCGATGTACTTACCATTTTGATCGCGATGTCATTGGCTGCAAGAATTTCGAACATTTTTGCTGCTACTCCTGGATTGGATACCATCCCAGAGCCGACAATTGACACCTTTGCCAACTCTTCTTCATAATCGATGCCTTGAAACGACAGTTCCCCTTTTAATTCTTCTAGGCGAGCGAGTGTTTCTTTTAATGAGCTTTGCGTAATCGAGAAGGAAATCGCCATTCCTGAATCTGTTTGATTTTGGATAATGATATCTACATTAATCCCCGCAGCCGACAAATGGGCGAATAGGGTCGGGAGTGTGTGGATTTCATTTGGTAACCCGTGCACCGTTACTTTTGTCACATCATTTTCAAAGGCAATGCCGCGTACTAGTAAATTTTGTTCCATTGTTCCTTCCTCCTCTATCATTGTTCCTGGCTCATCTACCATGCTCGAGGCGACAAGTAACAGAATCTCATAATTTTTTGCAAATTCAACCGCTCGTGGATGAAGGACACTTGCCCCTAGGTTCGCCATTTCAAGCATCTCATCATATGAAATCGTTTGAAGCTTGCGCGCTTGTTTCACGACCCGAGGGTCTGTTGTAAATACACCTGTCACATCTGTATAAATTTCGCATCGTTCGGCCTTGAGAGCTGCGGCAATCGCGACTGCCGACGTATCTGATCCGCCTCTGCCGAGGGTCATGATCTCTCCTTGTTGATCGATTCCTTGAAAACCTGCGACGATCACAACGTGGCCTTTATCTAGTAATTCATCCATCCGCGCTCTCTCCACTTCCAAAATCCGAGCGTTCCCATGGTGTGATTCTGTGATCATCCCAGCTTGCCAGCCCGTAAGCGATGTCGCTTCCTGTCCCCGTTTATGTAGGGCCATCGCCAAAAGCGCAATCGTCACTTGCTCTCCTGTTGCTAGGAGCATATCCATTTCACGCTTTCGCGGTTCGTCTGTAATTTCGCTCGCTAATCCAACTAACTCATCTGTCGTCTTTCCCATTGCTGATACGACAACAACGACTTTCTTTCCTGAAGCAGCCGTTGCGATGATCCGGTTCGCTACATGTTCAATTCGTTGAACGGAGCCAACAGACGTGCCTCCATACTTCTGTACAATGATTGACATAGGTTTCCCCTTTCTGTTCTTCGCTTGGAAATCGCGCATAAAGAAAACAGGTTCTTAGTCAAATGTTGGGGTGGCATAGGAGGGCGAGCCCCTCTTATCCTACCCCGAATGTCTGATGTTTGAATTGATGATGCAAGAGAATACGGTTTCGCAAGCGATCATAACGCCGAAAACCAAAGGCATTTCTCTTAATCACCTTCGTTTGATTATTCAGTCCTTCAATAAAACCATTGTTTAAGCCAAACGCGAGGCTATTCAAGATCTCGGTCTGCCAGTTCTTCAGCGTCTGAATGGCTCGGTGGAACTCCTTTAACGGGCTCGCCTCCACTCTTCGGTAAAAGGCGTAGAGCCCTTGTTTCACCTCGCTCATTCGTCCTTCCCTTCCTTGCATCTTCGCTTCTTGATACCACCGACGAAAATGTTCTTTTAGCTCATACGCTTCCCTTAAATCAGGGGATAGCTCTAAGTACCGCTCCACCTTCTTCTTTTGCTTATCATCCAGTCCTTCTCTCTCTTTCTGAAACAGATGTTTGATCCGTTTACATCGTTTTCGATGATACGGATGGAACGCTTTTTGCACTCGGCGGCGAACCCCTTCCAGAGCCCAGTAGATGTAACGACAGAAATGGAACGGATCCCCAATGATGAGCGGGTGGCCTAAGGCCTTTTGAACAGCCGACTTGAAGGTATAACTAAGATCCATCACGACCGTTTTTACATGATGACCCTTCTCTTGAAGATATCGTTTAAGCGTATCGGCTTTACGATCCGGTAAGATATCCAGTGGCTTCCGTGTATCTGCATCCGCAATGATCACTTGATATTTCCCCGCATTCGTATCCCCTTTGTAATCATCAATCGCAATCCGAGGAGGAAGGTGATCCACCTTCTTCACGAGGGGGGCCGCCAATTGATCAAACCGGCGCATGGCAGTTGTCACGGACGTTTGGAATTGATTCGCTGTGTCCGTAAAGTTCTTCCCTTGAATGAGCCGTAAGCGAAACGCTTGATTCCATTCCACTGTCTGACGCTGATATCGCTCTACAAAACAGGCTTTCTCCGCAAACCGCTTCCCGCATCTGCACGCGTACCGGCGCTTTCGATAGAATAGATACACCCACCGTTCAAAGAGCTTGAGATGTTGAACTTTTTGGATGCGGTAATCATGGATTCTCTCGGTTCTCTCCCCGCAGGATGGGCAACGATGAGGCGTTCGCGGCATTTCTACATGGAGCGCGATAAAGCCCTCTCGTTCCTCCATCTTTGTGACCTTCACACCTTTTAATCCGGGCAAATCCATGGTAAAATTCATCGTACACGCAGCTCCTATCCTTTCTTTGTTTCTGGACAATTCAAGGATAATGGATAAAGGAGCCTGCGTGCATTTTTTTTGCCCCTCTTTTGTGCAAAAACCCCAACATTTATTGTAGAGCCAGAAAACAAAAACGCAACAGCAGGAAAACTCCTCACCATTGCGTACTGTACACGAAAATAAAAACGTGCGCATTCCCGTAGCTACGTGAGATAGTTCTCCACAGCACTAGTTGGGGCTAGTGTTGTGACAGCCCTATGCTTATTCAACATAGGTCCAGCGCAAATGGGAATGAGCCCCGATCTGCACTTCGGCGAATCCCCCTTTCCAACAGTCGTCAACGATTCTCATTTCTCTCAGACTGTGTACTCTTGGTTTTCGCACCTCTACCATCACTTCAAATTGAAGCGCGGTTATTCAATTGGTTAATATCTTATCAGATGGCTGGAAATCTGACAAGAACTTTTTTTTACTTAGTTTGAAGTTTGTTGTATAACGTCTCTGCTACTGACTTTGGAATGCTAAGGGCTAAAAAGTCGTCGATACTAGCTTCCTTCATTTTTTTCACTGACCCGAAATGTTTAAGAAGTTGGCGTTTCCGTTTTTCTCCGATCCCAGGGACATCGTCAAGCACCGATTGGAAAAACGTTTTCGACCGTGTTTGCCTATGGAACGTGAGGGCAAATCGATGAACTTCGTCCTGAATTCGTTGCAACAAGTAGAATTCGTGACTATCCCGCTTCAGTGGAACGACTTGCGGCGGATCACCTAGTAGCAACTGGGATGTGCGATGCTTTTCATCTTTTGCAAGCCCACAGACTGGAATGCTCAGGCCTAACTCATCGTGCAAAATTTCTTGTGCTGCAGCAATTTGCCCTTTGCCCCCATCAATAACAATTAAGTCAGGCAGCGGTCGTTGCTCCTTTAATAGACGAACGTAACGGCGTCGCACCACTTCCCGCATCGATTCATAATCGTCAGGCCCTGTTACCGTCTTGATTTTATACTTGCGGTATTCTTTCTTATTCGGTTTTCCGTCAATAAAAGCCACCATCGCAGAAACCGGGTCCGTTCCTTGAATATTTGAGTTATCAAACGCTTCGATTCTGTACGGCGTCGGAATGCCCATCGCCTCGCCGAGCTGTTCGACTGCTTTGATCGTCCGCTCTTCATTTCGCTCGATTAAGGCAAATTTTTCTTTCAAGGCCATCGTCGCGTTTCGCATCGCCACATCGACAAGTTCTTTTTTCTTTCCCCTCTTCGGAATGTGAACCGATACATCTAATAGTTGTTCTACGAGGGCTGCATCCGTCCCAGCAGGTAAAAGCACTTCCCCTGGCTTAATATGATCCTTTTGCAAATAAAACTGCCCAATGAAGGTGAGAAAGTCTTCCTCTGCTTCCTTATAAAACGGAAAGATCGATACGTCCCGTTCAATCAGCTTCCCTTGTCTAACGAAAAAGACTTGTACACACATCCAGCCTTTATCGTATGCGTAGCCAAACACATCACGGTCCACACGATCATTCACCATCATCGTTTGTTTTTCCATAACGGCTTCCATATAGCCTAGCGTGTCACGCAATTCCTTTGCCCGTTCAAAGTTCAACTCTTCGGCAGCCTTGTGCATTTTTTTCTCGAGCTCTACTTTCACTTCCTTGTGACCATACTTGAGAAAACGAGTAATTTCTTGTACCATTTGTTCATTTTGCTCAGGTGTGACTTCATATACACAAGGAGCTAGGCACTGACCAATGTGGTAATACAAACAAACTTTATCTGGTAATGTCCGGCATTTGCGCAGCGGGTACAATCGATCGAGCAATTTTTTCGTCTCATTCGCTGCCCCCGCATTCGGATATGGACCAAAATACTTCCCACCATCTTTTTTCAGTTTTCTTGTCGTGACTAGGCGCGGATGCTCCTCATTCGTCAATTTTAAATAAGGGTACGATTTATCGTCTTTTAACATGACGTTATATTTCGGGTCATGTTTTTTAATCAAGTTCATCTCTAAAATTAACGCCTCGATGTTCGACGATGTGACGATGTATTCAAAGTCGGCAATTTCTCCGACGAGGCGTTGGGTTTTCGCATCATGACTTCCAGTAAAGTAAGAACGAACGCGATTTTTTAGCACCTTCGCCTTTCCGACATAGATGATCGTGCCTTGACGATCCTTCATTAAATAACAGCCTGGCTGATCTGGCAAGACGGTGAGTTTTTGTTTAATATGATCTTTCATTTAAGCGCCACCTCTCCCTTTATTGTTGGGGAGAATGAGTATTTTTTCAAGTAAACAGGGTTCCCTTCCTATAGGAACATGAAAAAACATCTGTCCCTATGCTGAGAGACAGATGTTTTTGAATTAAAGATGTTTGTTCAAAAGCTCAGCTAATGCGTCCTTCGGTTGGAAGCCAGTCACTTGATCCACGACTTGACCGTCTTTGAAAACGATCAACGTTGGGATACTCATTACATTGAATTTGCTTGCTGTTTCTTGATTTTCATCTACATCCAATTTTGCAATCTTAACTTTATCGCCCATTTCCCCATCAAGTTCTTCTAGAACTGGAGCAATCATTTTACAAGGGCCGCACCACGGTGCCCAGAAGTCTGCAAGAACAAGACCTTCGCTTGTTTCTTGAGCAAACGTTTGATCAGTAACATTTACAATTGCCATTCGATAACCTCCTCAAAGTTGTTCAACTTTCCTTCACAATTTGCATTATACCACCGCAGAAGATCACTTGCGAACAGTTTGCTTACGGCATGACGGCAAATTCTTATTTAACATATCCGTTGAACGTGTGTTTCAAACATTTTACCGAAATTGTTATATGTTTTCAAGAAGTTTGCACTTCAGCCAGAGCTTGAGTCTTTTTTCGGGTACAAGAAGAGAGAGCTGCCGAATGACAGCTCTCCATAGCCTTAGCTTGATACGAGAACATTTTTTAGCTCTTCTGTCAATAGCGGTACGACTTCAAATAGATCGCCGACAATACCGTAGTCTGCCACTTCAAAAATAGGCGCTTCAGGATCTTTGTTAATCGCTACGATTACTTTTGAGTTGGACATCCCCGCCAAGTGCTGAATCGCACCGGAAATGCCGATGGCGAAATAAAGATCAGGGGTGACGACCTTGCCTGTTTGCCCAATCTGTAGCGAGTAGTCGCAATAGTCAGCATCACACGCCCCACGGGACGCACCAACCGCTGCTCCAAGGACATCGGCAAGCTCTTGTAAAGGCTCAAAGCCTTCCTTGCTCTTGACCCCACGGCCGCCTGCAACGATTACCTTTGCTTCCGATAGATCTACCCCACCAGTCGCCTTGCGAACAACCTCACGAATCGTCGTACGTAAATCCTTAATATCGACCATTAACGAGGAAACATCGCCTGATTTAGAGGCATCCTGCTCTAATGGAGCAATATTGTTAGGACGAATCGTGGCAAATATAATGCCTTCATTGACTTTCTTTTTCTCAAACGCCTTTCCTGAATAGATTGGTCGTGTAAAGACGATCTCGTCCCCGTCTTTTTCTACTGATATTACATCTGAAATTAACCCAGCGCCTAGCTTCATCGCGACTCTTGGCGCCACATCCTTTCCGATGGATGTATGCCCCAAAATCAATGCTTCTGGCGATTCCACGTCCAGCACTTGTAAAATTGCTTGTTGGTAAGCATCTGTCGTATATTGGGCGAGATCAGGATGGTTCACAGCAACGACTCGATCGGCTCCATAGTGGATTAACTGATTTGCGAGATCGCTTATATTTTCACCTAAAAGGACACCAACTACTTCACCGCCATTTGCGACTTCTTTTCCTGCAGCCACCGCTTCAAAAGAGACGTTCCTTAATTCCCCGTCACGCACTTCTCCAATTACGAGTACTTTTCTAGCCATATGATCCCCTCCAGTTAAATCACTTTCGCTTCAGATTTAAGCAATGAAACCAATTCTTTGACCTGTGCTTCGACTTCCCCTTCTAACACCTTTCCTGCTCCTTTTTCCGGCGGAAGAAATACATCAAGCGTCGTCGTTTTTGCTTCCACATCTTCTTCTTCAAGGTCAAGGTCGTCAAGATCTAATGTTTCAAGTGGTTTCTTCTTTGCTTTCATGATGCCTGGTAGCGATGGATAGCGCGGCTCGTTCAGCCCTTGCTGAGCTGTTACAAGCAATGGCAATGACGCTGCAACGGTTTCTTCGTCCCCTTCTACATCACGAACGATTGTCGCCTTCCCATCTTCAATGTCCAAGCTCGTAATCGTCGTTACTTGTGGAATGCCTAACAGCTCCGCGACACGGGGAGCCACTTGTCCTGATCCTCCATCAACCGCTACGTTTCCACCGAGAATAATATCAAACTCTTGATCTTTTAAATATGCTGCTAGCAAAGTAGCTGTAGTATATTGATCCAGTTCATCTAATTCTTCACTATCAATAAGGACCGCCTTATCTGCCCCCATCGCAAGGGCTGTACGCAATTCTTTTTCTGCTTCTTCTTCTCCTACCGTTACGACTGTCACTTCTCCACCATGCTTGTCACGAAGAACAATTGCTTCCTCAATCGCATATTCGTCATAAGGATTAATAATGAACTCTGCACCGCTATCATCGATTTGCCCACTGCTAATCGAAATCTTTTCTTCTGTGTCAAAAGTACGCTTCATTAATACGTAAATGTTCATGTATGAGTCCCTCCCTAGTAATTATTGATCGTTAAAGTTCGGCTTGCGCTTTTCTAAAAAGGCTTGAATGCCTTCCTTTCCATCCGCAGAGTCGAAAGCTTTACCAAAAAGCTCCGCTTCTCGTTCAGACCCTTCTACGAACTTGTCGTCGCAAGCGTATTGAACGAGTTCAAGCACCATCGCTGTCGTGATTAGACTTTTTGCTGCGATTTTTTTCGCCAATGCTTTTGCATCATCGATGAGCGTTTGCTCAGAATGTAGGGAATTAATAAGACCTAAAGTTTTTGCTTCAGATCCAGTGATCGGTTCGCTCGTCAACATCATTTCCAACGCTTTTGCTCGGCCAACGAGACGTGGCAAGCGTTGACTGCCAGCAAAACCTGGGATTAATCCGAGCTGCAACTCTGGTAAGCCGAGCTTCGTATCTTCCGTGGCTAGCCGAATGTGACACGCCATTGCTAGCTCAAGCCCTCCGCCAAGGGCGGCCCCATGAATTGCCGCAATAATCGGTTTTGAGAACGCTTCCATTCGATCAAAAAGACGTTGGCCCTGCTTTGCTAGTTCTGCAAATTCTGAGCCATCCTTCACCTGCAAAAATTCCTTTATGTCTGCACCTGCTGCAAAAAATCGTCCTTCCCCGTGGAGGAGAATAACACGTACGTGATCGTCTTTTTCCACCTGCGTGAGAATGTGATCAAGCTGTTCCAATACCCTTCGAGATAGGGCATTGGCCGGCGGTCGTGCAATCGTAATCGTCGCAACACCGCCTTCGTCAATGGCAAGCTTCAAAGGTTCCACATCTATCACTCCCTTTTCAACGATGGCGCAACCCACCTAGCAAAAGTTGATGAACAGGTTTCACTAATGCGGTTAAATCATATTTGCAATCTTTCATCACCCAGTTTGTGACGACTTCGTCAAGTGTGCCAAAGATCATTTGGCGGGCAAGACGAGTGTCTAACTCTTGGAAAAAGTAGCCCTTCTCTTTTCCTTCCATTAATAGCTCATCGAGAAGGTTTAAGTAACCCTTTAGAACTTCATTTATTTTTAAACGAAGCTCTGTATTTGATTGACGGAGCTCCAATTGGGTGACAATGGCTAATTTATGATCAGCGGCAAGCTGTTTAAAGTGCATGTTTACAAGGATTTTTAACTTTTCTTCTACATCAGTGGCTTCGTTCATTTGCGAACGAATTTTATCAACGAACCTTCCCATTTTTTCTTGAAACAATGAAATGAGAACATCTTCTTTATTGTTAAAATAAAGGTAAATCGTGCCATCAGCTACTCCGGCTGCTTTTGCGATTTTTGATACTTGCGCTTGATGGTAGCCATGCTCGGCAATGACTTGTACTGCCGCATCGATTATTTGGTCATATTTTGGTCCTTTTTTCTTTCCCACAGTCATCTTCCTTTCAGAATGAATGAGTATTCATTCATGATTCTTATTTTAATCGATGACCTGGAATCTGTCAACGCCCCTTCTTTAACTTGATTGTTTTATCCCTTGTTTTTTCGTTTCCTCTTCAATAAGGACTCGTTTTAATACTTTTCCGACCATCGTTTTCGGTAGATCATCTCGAAACTCATATTTCCGCGGGACTTTATATGCGGCAAGATGGGTTCTGCAATAGTCGTTTAATTCTTTTTCTGAGACGCTTTCTCCTTCTTTGACGACAATAAATGCTTTAACAGTCTCCCCCCGATATTCATCTGGAACCCCTATGACTACCGCTTCTTGCACTTTGGCGTGAGCGTACAGAACCTCCTCTACTTCCCGTGGATAAATGTTAAAGCCGCCGGCAATAATCATATCTTTTTTCCGGTCAACAATATAAAAATACCCTTCTTCATCTTTATATCCCATATCGCCTGTATAAAGCCAGCCGTTTTGCAAGGTTGCGTTCGTTTCTTCTGGTCGATTCCAATATCCTTTCATTACCTGCGGGCCCCTAACGACAACCTCACCGATTTCACCTGATGGTAAGCTTTCGCCGGTTTCTAATGAGCGAATGTGCACGTCTGTATCCGGCCATGGGACACCAATGCTTTGGTCCTTTCGCTCTCCCCATACGAGATTGCAGTTGGTTACTGGCGATGCTTCCGTTAAGCCGTATCCTTCCACAAGGCGACCTCCTGTAAGCTGTTCGAACGTTTGTTGAACCTCTGCTGGGAGAGAAGAAGACCCACTGATACAGGCCTCAATGGAGGAAAGATCGTATTTCTTCAGGTCTGGGTGGTTAATGAGCGCGATATACATCGTTGGCGCTCCTGGGAACATCGTAATCTTCTTTTTATCAATCATTTTTAACACTTGTAATGGGTCAAATCGAGGAACAATATGAAGCTCTGATCCTGTCATCAATGTCAAGTTCATCGACGTTGTCATGCCATACACATGGAAGAATGGCAATACAGCTAACGTTCGCTCTTGCCCATCGCGCCATTTGTACATCCATTTTCGGCACTGAATCGTATTGGCTACTAAATTGTAGTGGGTGAGCATTACACCCTTGGCAACCCCTGTCGTTCCTCCAGTATATTGTAGTAAAGCTAAATCTTCCTTCGGATCAATTCGGACAGGGGTTGGATTAGTTGAGCCTGATTGTGCCATTGGAACGAAACGATGAACATGGCTACCATAGCCAATTTTTCCTTTTGGCTTCGGCTTTTGGATAAACGGATAAATCATATTTTTCGGAAATGGCAAATAATCCTTGATAGCGGTTACAATTACGTGTTCAAGTGGTGCTCCCTCTCTCGACTTTATGACCCGTGGATAAAGGACATCTAAACAAACGATAAAACGGGCACCAGAATCGATCAGCTGATGATTCAACTCCCGTTCCACATAGAGCGGATTCGTTTGCACAACAACCCCACCGGCTACCAATACTCCATAGTAGGCGATCACAGCTTGCGGGCAATTCGGCAACATAATGGAGACACGCTCGCCCTTTTGTAATCCTAGTTGTTGCAAATTAGCGGCAAAACGTTGGACCTGCTCATAAAACAACTGATACGTCATCGTTTTTCCTAAAAAATGTAGCGCTACGTGATGAGGGTATGTTGTCGCTGCCTCCTTTATTAAATCATGCAGCGTCTGATTCGGATAGTCGATCGTATGGGGAACTTCCTTCGGGTACGCGTTAAACCATTCTCGGTTCTCTACATCAACCAAGCCGATTCCTCCTTATCCAACCCCTCTCTTTCTAGCATTCCTCTCTTTCTCCATTCTAATGAATAATGATTCATTTTTAAATAGTTTTACTGAAATTTTTTTATTTTCATATAGAAAAAGAAAGATGCTGCACTCCGCACCTTTCTTTTTCAGTTTCATTTATCTGTTTAAACGCTACAAAACTTTAGGGATTTGAGTAATCAGTAAGGCTATGCTTAGAGCAGCTGGGTGCAGACCGAAACTCCCAAAGCCCACTGGCTGAAAGGTCACTTTATTCGTTGCTCACCTTTTGTTGCTCTGCCTTTTTCTTTTCCTCTTCGACTAAGACGCGACGTAATATTTTCCCGACGAGGGTTTTTGGTAGCTCTTCACGAAACTCATAAAGTCGTGGCACTTTGTATGCCGCTAAATGTTTCCGACAAAATGCATCTAATTCTTCTTCTGAGACCGATCTCCCTTCTTTTAAGACGATAAATGCTTTCACCGTCTCTCCGCGATAAGCATCTGGTGCACCGATCACAACCGCTTCTTTAATGGCATCATGCTCATATAAAATTTCTTCAATTTCCCTAGGGTAAATGTTGAAGCCGCCAGCAATGATCATATCTTTTTTCCGATCGACAATGTAAAAGTAACCATCTTCGTCCATATACCCCATATCGCCTGTTAAAAACCAGTCATCTTTAAACACTTGGGCCGTCTCTTCTGGTCTGTTCCAATAGCCTTTCATTACTTGCGGACCACGAACGGCAAGCTCGCCTACTTCGTTGACATCTGCAGGCTCACCCGTTTCCGCAGAAATGATCATAACATCTGTATCTGGCCACGGGATGCCGATGCTTCGTTGCTTTCGTTTCCCCCAAATCGGTGTCGCAATCGCTACAGGGGACGTTTCCGTCAGCCCATACCCTTCTACTAGCTTCCCTCCAGTCAACTGTTCAAATTTTTGCTGCACTTCAAGTGGAAGCGGGGCAGCGCCACTAATACAAGCTTCAACAGATGTTAAATTATAGTCCTGTATGGATGGATCGTTAATTAATCCTACATACATCGTCGGTGCCCCTGGAAATAAAGTGACTTTATGCTTTTCAATTGCTTTGAGAACGTCCTTCGGGTTAAATTTCGGTAAAATCACCATTTTATACGCATTCATGATCGCTAAGTTCATACCAGCGGACATCCCATAAACATGGAAAAACGGCAGGACGCAGAGTATGACTTCTTCTGCACGCTTCGATTTATACATCCAATGGAGCCCTTGAATCGTGTTGGCGACTAAATTGGCATGGGTTAGCATAACCCCTTTCGCTGGTCCTGTGGTTCCTCCCGTATATTGGAGCAGGGCCAAATCATCTGTTGGTGAGACATCCTCAGATGGCTCCGTCGTCACTCCTCCTTGGAGGAACTTTTTAAACGAAAGGGTATTTTCATTATACGTAATGTCAATTTTCATTCCTGTTTGCTTTTTTTGGACAAATGGATAAAGGACGTTTTTCGGAAATGGTAAATAATCTTTAATACTTGTGACAATGACATACTCTAATTGGGTTGCTTTTCTTACTTTTGACACTCTTGGGAACACGAGATCCAAACAGACAATGACTTTTGCTCCTGAATCAACTAATTGATGTTCCAGTTCTCGCTCAACATACAAGGGGTTTGTTTGCACAACGACGGCCCCGATCATTAACGCTCCGTAGTAACTAATAATCGATTGGGGACTGTTGGCTAGCATGATCGCCACTCGATCCCCTTTTGAGATACCTAGCGTTTTTAGCTGATTGCCAAATTGCTTCGCTTGTTCATACAGCTCACGATAGGTCATTTCCTTTCCGAGAAACTGAACGGCAATATGTGACGGGAACTCCTCTGCTGCTTGCTTTAAATACGATTGCAACGTCCTTTCCTCATAGTCAATAGAATGGGGAATTTCCTTCGGATAACTCTTCAACCAAACTCGATCAATTGTCATTGTCTCCTCCTCCTTAATTCCTAATCTCCTTCCCTATGTGTCAGTCTCCTCTCCTTCTATTGTATTGTAATCGCTTACAATTTTGAATCAATTTTTTCAATTTCCATTACTTTTCGTTTCGAAGGGGCCTTTTTTTAGGCGGCCAAGGACAATTGAACGTACGAAAAACCGGATCTACTATCGAAAAAATCGTTGAATCATCAAAAAGATCCTTCGAGAAGGTCATTTACCTAATACTTAAATCATGAGAAAAACGCCCTTTTGATCGATCAAAAGAGCGTTCTTTCTAACTGTTATTACATAATTGGAGCTGATATGACTCTTTTTCAAAAGTAGCACCGCTCATTATACAGCAAAAAAGATCATATAGATGACACCTGCAATAAAAAACGCCGCACAGCAAGCATAGAGGATTTTCATTAGTAACTTCACCGTTTGTTCGCTCCCCTCTTAACCTAAGCTAGCTCCGATAACATACGATAGCCCGACAGAAAGCACCATTGCAATGAATCCGACGGCCTTGTTTCCATTTTTGATCTCTTCATCTACTTTAAAGCTTGGGGTCAAAAACTCAAACATAAAATACCCAAGGAGTAGAAGCAAAAAACCTACAGTGCCCCAGCTAAGCATAACGAGTAACGTATCTGCTTGCTCTATCGAATGGCGAAAGATGTTGGCCACGCCAAAAATTTTTCCACCAGTTGCCATCGCCACTGCCACGTTTCCCCGTTTAATCTCTTCCCAGTTTTTATATTTTGTAACCGATTCAAAAATGGCTAAAAACACGATGAGGGCGAGCACGGCAACGCTATATGCGCCGGCCACCCGCACAATCTCATGTTCAAATAATCCTTCCAATCCTCTCGCCTCTTTTCTCGTCGATCATCGCAATTCGACGACGGTATTCCCGAGCCCGCCTTCATTTGCCCCGCCATCCCTTGCTGATTTGACATGAGGATGACGCTTCAGGAGGTCCTTCACACCTTTTCGTAACGCACCTGTACCTTTTCCGTGAATGATGGAGACTGATGCGTATCCTGCTAACAACGCGTCATCTAAATATTTTTCCACCTTGAGCATCGCTTCTTCGTAACGCTCCCCGCGAAGGTCAAGCTCAGGCTTGACGTGGTGATCACTTCCTCTTATCGTTGCTAATGGTTTCGTCTCGACAGGCTGTGGTCGATCAATAAGTTGAAGATCACTTGCCTCCACCTTCATCTTCATGATCCCCATTTGCACTTGATATTCTGCTTCACTCACTTTTTCCACGATATGACCTTTTTGGCCGAAGCTAAGCACTTTTACTTCGTCACCTGGTTTGAATTCTCGTTTCTTCTCTGCTGTTCGTTTCACTTTTTTCTGCTGTTTTGTCAGCTTTGGCGCAGCCTCCTCCAAATGCTTTTTCGCATCGATGATTTGGTGCTCCTTCACTGAGACTCCTTGCTTTTGCAAATCACGGAGCTCGGAGATGATGACTTCGGCTTCCTCTTTCGCATCTTTCACCGCTTGCTCGGCTTGCTGTTCTGCTTCAGCTAAAATTCGCTCTTTTTCCTTTTCAAGATCATCTAATTTTTTCTGAAGATCGAGTCGGAGCTGTTCTGCCTCCTGTAAAGCTTTCTCGGCCTCTTCCCAGTCGCTTTCTGCTGATTTTTGACTTTGTTCGAGAGAAGCGATCATGCTTTCCACTTGGCTTGCATCCTCATCAATATGTGCCTTCGCCTGCTCGATAATTTTCTCTTCTAATCCTAGTCGTTTTGAAATGGCAAACGCATTGCTTCGCCCAGGAACCCCAATCAGCAAACGATAGGTTGGAGAAAGCGTTTCAACGTCAAATTCTACACTAGCGTTCATGACCCCTTCTCGATTATAGGCGTACCCTTTTAGCTCACTATAATGGGTAGTGGCAACAATACGTGCCCCGCGGCGGTACACGTCATCAAGGATAGCGATTGCGAGTGCCGCTCCTTCTGTCGGATCCGTTCCCGCACCAAGTTCATCGAAGAGCACTAAGCTTTCATGATCTACCTTCCCTAAAATGTCAACGATGTTCGTCATGTGTGAGGAAAACGTGGACAAGCTTTGTTCAATCGACTGCTCGTCCCCTATATCGGCAAACACATGTTTAAAAACTGCAAGCTCCGATTCTTCCTCCGCCGGTACGTGCAATCCAGATTGAGCCATGAGGGTTAACAGTCCGATTGTTTTGAGCGTAACCGTCTTTCCTCCGGTATTGGGTCCTGTAATGACAAGGGAGGAGTAAGAATGCCCGAGCTCTATATCGATTGGGACAATTTCGTCATCAGGGATGAGCGGGTGTCTCCCTTGCTTGATGAGCAAGTAGCCTCGGTTATTCAAAATGGGCTGTGTGGCGCGAATCGCCTTCCCATAGTGTGCCCGTGCCATAATAAAATCCAACTCAGCAAGAACGTCTACATTGACGAACAGATCGTCCACGTGCTCCGACACTTGCATGGATAACTCGGATAAAATCCGCTCGATTTCTCGCTGCTCCTTTGCCTTCGCTTCCCTAAGCTGGTTGTTGATCTCGACAACCGCCTGAGGCTCAACAAACAATGTGGCACCTGACGCCGATTGATCGTGGACGATCCCACCAAATGCCCCGCGATACTCCTGTTTCACTGGAATCACGTAGCGATCATTGCGAATCGTCACAATGGCATCGGATAGCATTTTAGCTGTATTAGAGGAGCGTGTAATCCCCTCGAGCTTTGAGCGGACATTGGCCTCGAAACTACGGATTTGATGACGCAATGTTCGCAGCGTCGGACTAGCCGAGTCCAGAACGTGTCCATTATCATCAATACATTGCTTGATCGCTCGTTCCAAATCCGTAAGTGGGACGATTTGCCGAGCAAACTCCCCAAGCAAGGGAAGGTCGGCCTCCTCCTCCTCAATCATCGTCTCGATGAATTTTTTTAACTGCCGGCCGCCATAAATCGTGCTCGCTACTTCCAGTAGTTCTGAGGCATGCAGTAGGCCACCGATCTTTGCTCGTTTAAGGTGAGGTTTAATGTCAAAAATCCCACCGAGAGGAACATGTCCTTTAAGCCGTAGCATGTTGGCGCCTTCTTGAGTCTGTGCCTGCCAGAGCTTTACTTTATTAAAATCGGTTGACGGTGTTAATTGTTCAACCTTTTTCCGACCAAGGCTAGAAGAAACATGCTCCAGCAATTGCTTTTTCATTTTTTCATATTCTAATACGCGTAATACACGCTCCATGTTGCTACTCCTTTCAAGTACACCTATGGCTGGTGCCGTCGTAAAAAGGCGCAAAATCGTTCAAGGGGCCATGTGTTGATGACCGTTTCTGGACGAATAAGACCTTTTCTGGCAACCCCAACACCGTACTCCATATAAGAAAACGTTTCTTTTGTATGTGAATCCGTATTAATAGCCATAACAACGCCTTGCTCTTGTGCTTTTTTAAGCGCCTCAGAATTCAAATCCAACCGATTTGGATTAGCGTTTAATTCGAGGGCTGTGTTCGTCTCTTTCGCAAGCTCGATCAGCATGTCCACATCAACATCATAACCTTCCCGCCGGCCGATCAGTCTCCCAGTTGGGTGGGCAATGAGATCAACGTGATGATTCACAAGGGCTGTCTTCAGTCGGTCCATAATTTTTTCACGGGGCTGGGAAAAGGACGAATGAATGGAAGCAATGACGAAATCTACTTCTGCCAATATGGGATCCTCATAATCGAGGGTGCCATCTGGCAAAATGTCCATTTCAATCCCAGTGAAAATCGTAAAATCATCATATCGCTCATTTAGTTCACGAATTTTTGCGTGTTGTTCTTTTAAACGTTCCTCCGATAAGCCATTTGCCACCCGCAAAAATTTCGAATGATCGGTGATCGCAATATATTCATACCCTCGTTGTCGAGCGGCTTCGGCCATTTCCTCAATCGAATGAGCCCCATCGCTCCATGTCGTATGCATGTGAAGGTCTGCGCGAATGTCTTCAAGGGTGACAAGAGCATGAGCCTCTTTAAACAGCTCCACCTCTCCTTGATCTTCGCGGGCTTCTGGCGGGATGTACGTTAATCCAAAATGTTTAAAAAACGCCGATTCATCGGCAAAGGTTTTTACGTCCCCTGTCTCCGTGTTCTCCACCCCGTACTCGCTAATTTTTTCTCCACGGGCTTTCGCCAATTGCCGCATCTTCACGTTGTGCTCCTTAGATCCGGTAAAATGATGGAGCGTCGTCGCAAAGGCTTCGTCCTTAACGAGACGGAAATCAACGGAAATAGGATAGTCATATTCCAGTTCAACCGATACCTTTGTATCACCACTCGCAATCGTTTTGCCCATGTGCTTTAGCTGTAGCAGCTGTTCCCGCACGGCTTCTGGATCATCCGTGGAAATGATGTAATCTAAATCTTTTACCGTCTCTCTCATCCGCCGCAAGCTCCCAGCACGTGAAAAGCGATGGATGCTGTCCATTTCCTTGAGCTGCGCTTCAATCTCCACTGCAATTGGGAGGACAAAGGCAATAGGAAACCGTTCAGGCTTGTTCGATAATTCGGCAATCGCGGCTAAAATTTTTTCTTCAGACTTCTTCCCAAATCCGGCTAATTCGCGAACGTTTCCTTGCTCACATGCCTCCTTTAATGTAGCAAGATCAATCACCCCTAGCTCTTGATAAAGTTTGGCGATTTTTTTGCCACCCAAACTCGGAAGCTGGAGAAGCGGGATTAGGCCAGCTGGAACGCTTTCTTTTAATTCGTGCATAAGCGAGGATTCCCCAGTCTCTTTTAAGTCGAGAATCACTTCGGCCGTTCCTTTTCCGATTCCTTTTAACGTAGCCGGATCCTCGATCTCATCCAATGTTCGTTCATCTTGTTCGAGTGCAAGAGCCGCTTTTCGATAGGCGGATATTTTAAACGGGTTTTCCCCTTTAAGTTCCATATAAATGGCGATTCGTTCGAGTGTGCGAATCACATCTTTTTTGTTCATCGTCATCGTCCTTTCTTTCCTCCTCCATGATACCGAGTTTGCCCTATCAAAATCAAACGTTGCTCTCCGTACTTATCCGAGTTTTTATTTAGAAAAACTCGGTTAGGGCTAATTCCTATGGTGAAAACCGTTGTGTTTCTTAAAGTGCAAAAAAACTTCTCTTTGTCGTAAAGAGAAGTCCTATTCCAATTACATTGGGTTGTTAATCCACAAGTTGCGAATAAACTCAGATAAAAATGGTGTATGGTTCATGATAAACTGTGCGACTAACGACTGGTTTAAATGAGTTTGCACCGTCTCGATCGGCAGCAATGCACCAACATAGAGGAGAACAAACATAATTAAATACACTTCAACAAATCCGAGAATGCCCCCGAGCCACCCGTTAACCGAGCGCAATATCGGCAAATGGGTTAAAAAGTCAAGCATCGAGCCGACGATGTGCAATAATATCTTTGTTCCAATGAAAAGAAGGGCAAACGCAATTCCAGAATAATAGACATTTTCAAAGTTAAACGCTTCAATCAACATCGTCACAGGGCTGTCTGGTGAAAATTGAGGGTATGGAATCCATAAACGAATGTAGGTAGCAACTGGAGCATAGTATTTGTAAGCTACAAAAAACGCAGCAACGAAGCCGAGGAGATGTACGAGCTGTAAAATCAATCCCCTCCGCTTTCCGATAAAAAAGCTACATAGCAAAATAAACAATAAAATCACACTAAGCATTTTTTTCGTCTCCTGTTAATCTCTGCTGTTCTAAATAACGAATGTACTCTTCCAATTTTTTTAAATCATCCATCACATTTACGGCCGTTAATACGGCTAGTCTCGTTGTATCTAAGTACGGATTAACCTTCCGTAGTTCACGCATTTTTGCATCAATTTCAGCGGCCACTTCTTTCATGTATTCGGGACTATCATAGCCAGCAACCGTATACTGCTGTCCATAAATCGAGACGGTGGTACGCTGCTTTTCTCTTTGTCTCTCTTTCACCGAAAAGCCTCCTATTCGTCAAATCACACTATCAATAAATCTACATTCTATCATAACACGAAGCGCTATGGATGAAAACAGACATTGTAAAAAGGTGACAAATTCCTTAGAACTTTGTCGCTTCAAGCTTCTTGCCCCCTTTTTTTTGCGATTTGACATTTTTTGATAATGTTATAGAATGGATGGGCCCTTCGTCATGAATCGTAGCACCCTTCCCTTAGGTTTTATATCGGCACGTTTAAAGGATTTTTTGGTAGCAAGTCATTATAAAAGCAAAGTTTTTTGTCAAATGTTGGCGTAGCATAGCAAAATTGAAAGGATCATAGCGAAATACTTATCAACATATAGATACGGTCAAAATCCACATTGGCTTCGTGTATGGTCCACCTTTTCGTTCACACAATTCCCTAATGATTTGTCCAATACTTTTCTTGATCTTACCATGAAGCGAGGATTTTTTTACCATGCTAAAAGCTTTCTGGAGCCCCTGGTAGCCAGACCTTTCAAAACCAACAAAAACAGGCTAAGCGACTCTTAACTTTCGCTTAGCCCTTTTCTTAGCCACTGCTCATGAGTTGGAATATAACTGTCACTGCTTGGAAAGCAAAGCTGATCCCAAATCCGATTAGGACTAGGCCCGCCCCAATCGAAAGCCATTTGATAAATTTCTGATTCAAAAATTTCCGTCCGAAATGGACAGATGTGGCAACCGTTAAATCCCACAACGCGATTCCAATAAAAATAAAACTACTATAAAGCAATGCGTAACTTGAATGTACATTCGTTAAAGTGGTGGTTAAAACCGAACCATAAATTCCAACCCAGAAAACTATATTTAATGGATTAGAAATAGCAATTAAAAATCCAGATAAGAAACAACGCCACTTGCTTACTGATTGGATTCCGTCTGAAATGATGACATTTTTAAATGCATCTCTAATACTTTCATAGCCTAGATAGCTTAAAATAGCGAATCCAAAAACCCATAAGATAAATTGAGCTAATGGAGCCGTAAGAAAGCTTGAGATTCCTATATAAATTAGGATCATTAAAACAACGTCGGCCGACATTCCACCGAGTCCTACCGCCCAGGAATGCCAGAACCCACTTTTGATTCCCCTTTTGATCATTTCAACATTAATTGGCCCAACGGGTATAGAAAGAGCTAGGCCTAATACAATATAGCTTAGTAGATTCATTGATTATTTTTTCTCCCTGTTATTGGACATCTCATTACACTTTCCTCATTTGTTTCAGGTAACACATATTGTTTCCACTCTCTGCTATCAGGGTCGCCGTAATCTCCGATATCGGGATGACTAGCAATCTTATCATACTTTTTTAATCTCTCGCGAATTACTTCTCTTACTTTTCTACCCTTTGCTGTATCTCCTGTTATATCATCTAAAGTACCCCTGGGTTGCATCGTTATTTCTAACCCATAAGGTGTATAACGACTTTTTCGATCATTATAGAAAGGTGCACGACAAACTAAAAAAATGGGTTCGCCTGCAAAACAAAACTCCCATTTAGGATCGTTTGGATCGTTTGGTATATCTGGAGGCCAGACACTTGGATCATTGACATTTAAAAAATTGATTACATTCCAGAACTGTTTTTTATAGTCTTCTGAAACTCCACCTTCTATGGGTTTGAAAAATAATACAAGTGTTGTACGTTTTCCAATAGATCTATAACTTTTTATATATTCATAAACCGCATTTTTTACCCTATGTAACTCTTTTTCATCATAAGCTGACTCTGCAAAAATATAACGTATAAGTCCATTTTTTTCCGCTTCAACAGCAAAATAACACGGATATGGCTCAGTTACATCTAGCAAAGAACGTCTAAAATCATAATATGTTCTTACCATCCATTCTTCTAATTCCCCATTCCCAATACAGTCAGCCAATTTTTCTTGATCTAACAAACAGCCAACTTTCAACAAAACAATCAACTCCTATATATGATTAATATTGTTAATTAATCCATATTATATCTTTAATTTAAATTTTATTCAATATCATAATTCATAATCATTTATAATTATTAATCAAAGTAAGAGGATCTAATATTTAGATCTGTTCACAGCATCAAGGGAGAGGGTGTGCAATTTGAAGGTTGCTGTATAAAACAATTGCTGACTTGATATTATTAGGTTTCTCTTTTTTATTACTAAATTATACCATATATCAAAGGACTAACACGATTTTGTCTCATCATTTAGTATCCATTCTTTCAAAAAAAGCCAGCCTGCAATGAGGCTGACTCCTTCTCAATGATTATCCACGTAAAACAGCTCCAGTTGATGCTTCGAGCTCTTTTAAAATTTGCTCGTGAACCGCTGTGACCTCTTCATCCGTTAATGTGCGCTCCGGATCAAAGTAGGTGAGGGAGAAGGCAATGGACTTCTTCCCAGCTTCCATATGCTCTCCTTCATAGAGATCAAACAGATAAACATGTTTTAGCCATTCGCCGCCGTTCGCCTCAATCACTTGCTGCAATTGGGCCGCTGTTACGTTCTCGTCAACGACAAGGGCGATATCACGCGAGATCGCTGGGAAGCGAGGAAGTGGTTCATAGGCGACCTCAGTCCCTTCCTCTGTCAACAGGGATTCTACATCTAATTGGAACACGTACGTTTCTTTTAAGTCTAACTCGCTTTGTCGCTCAGGATGAATCTGACCGGCAAAACCAACGGCTCTACCATTTACTTTTACGTTTGCCGTTCGCCCTGGATGCATCCCTGGCTGCTCCCCACGTTCAAACGTCACCTTTTCTGATAAGCCTAACTCTGCGAACATTCCTTCAAGAATGCCTTTTACGACAAAGAAGTCGACGGCTTTTTTCTCTCCTTGCCATAAATGCTCCGTCCAAAGCCCAGTCAATGCACCTGCAAGCATTTCTCGTTCCTCTGGCTGTTTTGTTAACGTTTCTTCCTTGCTTAAAAACACAGATCCGAGCTCGTAAATAAACAACGCTTCTTGCTTTCGGTTCAAGTTGTATTGCACCACATCAAGCAAATGTGGCACTAAGCTCGTTCGCATGGTGCTTCGCTCTTCACTCATCGGCATGGCTACACGAATCGGTAAGTAATCTTCATTTTCCCCTTGAAGTCCCTTTGCCTTTTCTTCACTCGTTAATGAATACGTCATCACTTCAAATAAGCCTGCCCCTTCTAAATACCGGCGAATTTTTCGACGCTTCTGTTGATAGTCCGTTAAACCACCACGAGTTGTTCCTCCTACCGGGAACGTTGTCGGGATGTTGTCATAGCCATATAAACGGGCCACTTCCTCAAATAAATCTTCCTCGATTCGAATATCGCCTCGTCTCGACGGGGCTGTTACTTCGAACGTATCGTTTTCAACCGTATAAGCAAAACCGAGTCTGTCAAAAATCGCTGCCACTTCATCGTGAGAAAGTTCCATACCAAGACGTTGATTCATGTGGGGAAGATTCAAAGAAACGACTGGTTCTTCAATCGCAAGCTCGCCAGCTTCGACGACACCACCAACAACGGTGCCTCCAGCTACTTCCGCGATGAGTGTGGCCGCTCTTGCCGCTGCTTCCCTCACCCGTTTCGGATCAACCCCCTTTTCAAACCGTGAGCTTGAATCACTCCGTAGTCCCAGATCCCGAGAGGCTTTCCGCACCGTAGCCGGATCAAAATAAGCCGCTTCAAGGAGTACCGTTGTAGTATCTTCCTGCACCTCAGATGTAGCTCCCCCCATGACACCAGCAATGGCCACAGGATCACGTCCATTTGTAATGAGCAGGTGGTCTGCTTGTAACGTCCGTTCTATATCATCTAGAGTAACCATTTTCTCTCCTTCTTTTGCAAGGCGAGTGACCACTTTGTTTGATCCTAAGCGATCGTAGTCAAACGCATGAAGCGGCTGACCGTATTCAAGGAGAACATAGTTTGTTACATCGACGACGTTGCTAATCGGACGAATGCCAGCAGCAATGAGACGATTTTGCAGCCATAAAGGCGATGGTCCGACTTTCACATTTTTAATAATCGTCGCCCCGTAATACGGGTTCTTCTCGATATCTTCAATTTCAACCGATACATAATCGCTTGCTTGACCATCAGTTCCACTACTTTCGGCAGTAGGCCAATGAACCTCTTTGTCGAAGAGCGCCGCCACTTCATAGGCCACTCCGTACATGTTTAAACAGTCGGAACGATTCGGCGTCAAGTCCAACTCAAGTACTTGGTCATAGCGATTGAGAGCTTCCAAAGCGTCGCTCCCGATTTCAACGTCGTCTGAAAAAACATAGATGCCGTCAGCGAATTCTTTTTGCACAAATTTATTTTCTACGCCAAGCTCCTGCAATGAACAAATCATCCCTTGGGATAGCTCACCGCGAAGCTTTGCTTTTTTAATTTTAAAATTACCCGGGAGAACGGCTCCAACCTTGGCGACAGCCACCTTTTGACCCGCTGCGACGTTTGGCGCACCGCACACAATTTGTACAGGCTCTTCTTCCCCAATCTCTACTTGACATAGGTTCAATTTATCTGCATTTGGGTGCTGGCGACATTCAAGGACATGGCCGACGACCACCCCTGTTGCTCCTTGATTTAAGTCATGAATGATGTCAACCTCAATCCCCCCGCGCGTCAGCTTTTCCGCTACTTCCTCTGCGGAAATACCGTCAAGATCGACGTATTGCTTTAACCATTGATAGGATACTAACATGTTTGAATTTCCCCCTTACACTCGCTTGAATTGTGCCAAGAACCGGCGATCATTTGTATAGAAGTGGCGAATATCATCGATACCGTATTTCAGCATGGAAAGTCGCTCAACTCCCATACCAAATGCAAAACCACTATATTCATTCGGATTAAAGCCACTCATTTCAAGGACGCGCGGATGAACCATCCCAGCGCCTAAAATTTCAATCCAACCTGTTTGCTTACAGAAGCGGCACCCGTCCCCGTGGCAAATTCCGCAAGAGACGTCCACTTCAACAGACGGCTCAGTGAACGGAAAAAAGCTTGGGCGCAGACGAATGGAGCGCTCTTCCCCGAAGAATGATTTAGCAAAGGCTTGGAGCACTCCTTTTAAATCACTCATACGTACCCCATGGTCGACGTAAAGACCTTCGATTTGCATGAATTGGTGAGAGTGTGTCGCATCATCGTCATCGCGGCGAAACACTTTCCCGGGACAAATGATTTTAATCGGCCCTTTTCCTTTATATTTTTCCATTGTTCTCGCTTGAACAGGGGACGTTTGTGTACGAAGCAGCAGTTCATCCGTAAAATAGAAGGAGTCTTGCATATCACGGGCCGGGTGATCCTTCGGTAAATTTAACGCCTCAAAGTTATAATAATCGGTTTCAATTTGTGGTCCTTCCGCAACAGAGAAGCCAAGTCCGATGAATAAGTCTTCCACTTCTGTGATCGTCGCAGTTAACGGATGGGCCCCCCCTTTTAATACTGGGCGACCTGGTAAGGTGACATCGATTGTCTCCTCTTGAAGCTTACGGTGAATCTCCGCTTGCTCCAAAGCTTCCATTTTGGACTCAATCGCCTTTCCAATCGCTTCACGAACGTCATTTGCCAATTGGCCAATAACTGGACGCTCTTCTGGTGAAAGCTTTCCCATGCCGCGTAGCACTTCCGTTACGGGCCCTTTTTTTCCTAGGTATTTGACACGAATCTCTTGCACCACTTTTTTCTCTTGTGCCTGCTCAATTTTTTTGATCGCGTCATCACGCAACGCCTCTAATTGTTCTCTCATGTACCATATCCTCCTTTAATACCAATCGAATGTTAGGTTAAAGCAACAAACGTTAAGGCCAAGTTTAAAATGATGGCAGCTCATCCTTTATAGAAATTAAACTTTTCTGCAAGTGCAAAAAAACCTTCGTTCCCAAACAAGGGACGAAGGTTTCGCGATACCACCCTAATTGATGCACAAACTGAGTGCATCCTCTTCATTTCCATAACGGCTGTTGCCGGGATCACCTTAACAAGCTATGCGCTTGTGTTCCAGTGCCTGCTCCAGAGCGAATTCAGCTGTCCTTTCCATCGAGGTGCTTTCAGTCGCTGGCATCTCGTCCCTGGTTGGTAGGGTTCAGCTTACTACTCTCTTTCCACGCATTTTCATACTATTTGGATGTGTCTATTATAGTGAAATTCACTTGAGGTTGCAACTCCATTTGGCGCCTAATCTCGCAAATAATAAAGGAGAATTCCTGTTGCCACCGCTACGTTTAACGACTCAGCCTTCCCGTAAAGAGGGATGTACAAGTTTTGATCAGCTTTATCCAATAGCTCTGGCTCAACACCTTCTCCTTCATTTCCCACTAGCAAAGCAAATCGCGCTTGCGGCTCAATCGCTGTGTAAGTGCTTCCTCCTTCTAAGGCTGTTCCGAAAACAGGGATTCCGGCTTCTTTAAATTGATCCACCCACCCGTGAAGATCTCCTTTAATAACCGGTAAGTGAAAAATCGAACCTTGGGAAGCGCGAACTACTTTGCTGTTGTAAATGTCAACACTCCCCTCACTTACAATGACAGCCGACATCCCTGCCGCATCGCACGTCCGAATCATTGTTCCCACATTACCTGGATCTTGAACGTGATCAATGCAAAGAAACATCCCTTCTAACTCTTGAAAGCTAGGCTCGTCTGGAATGTGACAAATGGCCGCGATCCCTTGTGGTGTTTTTGTTTCTGTTAAATCAGCCATGACCCGATCGCTGACGAGGATAACGTCCCGCTCATCTACATGCCAAGCGGTCGGGAGAGTCACCGATTCAGTCACTAAAATCGTCTCAATCGTAATAGTGGATTTTAATGCCTCCTCCACAAGATGATATCCTTCGATCAGAAACTGTCCTGATTGATCCCGTCCTTTTTTTGTATGTAATTTTTTCCATTTTTTGACTAGTTCATTTTTCGGTGAATCGATTTGTTTCATTCTATACTCCTTTTTTATCCGTTTGTCCACATCTTACCCAATATTTTCGTTATAATCCAGACTTCAATCAGACATACTAATCTCGAACGACCATTTATAAAGCTGAGGTGATCAAAATGAATTTTAATTTACGTCAAGCAATCATGGCAAACATTCAAGGAAGTAACGAACAAGAGGTTGAAGCAACGATTGTTGACGCCATTCAAAGTGGTGAAGAAAAAATGCTCCCAGGTCTCGGTGTCTTATTCGAAGTATATTGGAAAAACTGTAACGAGCAGCAAAAAGACCAGTTGTGTGAACAAATTAGTCAAGGCTTACAGTAACGCGCTCTCGCCTCTCCATGAAGCATATCATGGGAGGCTTTTTATTTATAGAGAGGGCACCATTCCTCTCATCGTCTATTCTCTCCATGTTGACGATGAAATAGACCTCACGCACGGAGAGTGGGCACAGATACCAAATGAGTCACATACCATAAGTAAAAGATAGCTACCATCATAACATTACAGCTATGAGAGTATTGGAACCGGAGTGATCATCATGTCGCCTTTCGCCCCTTCAGAGCTTTCCTGTTATTTATCCGATGAAATGGGACAGCGTCTTGACCCCTTGAAAACTAATGCGATTCACTATAAAGAAATCGTTTCGCGGCGAAAGCAGCTCCTCGAACTAACCAAGCTTCAAACAGGCGAAACGCTCTTCCTTCAACAGGTGACGATTACGATTAGTGGTTTTGTCGTCGTCACCACCAATCAACTATCATCAAATCCGATCTCTTTTTCAGCGACAAAAGAGTTACTTATTTCAGCTCCGAAAGAGGTGACGTTAACATTTTCTGTAAAGCAATGCCGTTGTGAAGCATTGTTTTGTCCTCAAGAAGATGAGAAAGAAGAACAAATCAAAGTGATCATCAACATAGATACCATTGTAGATGCAGAGAAGCAAAGGAAAATTCTATTAAGTTCTAAAACAGGCTCTGCTCCTTTTAAGGAAAAAATGTGTATTGAGACAATGAACATTTTTGACTCAGTAAGCTTTCAGCAGAAGATTACCGTTTTCACAAATAAGCCAATGGATTCTTCTACTTCCCATATTTCAGGGCATATCGTCCAGCACTGCTCCGAGCCGGCGAAAGTTTATTTTCGAGCCGTAGATCCGTTTCCATCCGCCCAGATTCAAATTGAAAATCATTCAGACTGTCCTATGAAAGCCATTGTGCATGTAGATTACGAACGTAAAGTCAGTCAAATCATTGAAAAGTATCAAAAAGTTCTCTTTGATGTTAGTGAAATCCAGCGACTCGTCATTAAAGGTGACGGGGAAGGTGGCGTTTGTGAAGGCGCTTTTTCCTTATTTTTATCCCATAAAAAAAAGCCAGTCTCACGCGATAGCGATTTAGACTAGCTATTTCATTTAAGATGTTTACAGATCCTCTTGATACATGTAAAATACAAAATCAGTCATGACAGAAGCATCTCCTAGCTGATGCAACATCGCAGATATGTTTCCTCTATGATATGTTCCATGGTTTGCTGCATGAAGGACAATTTCCGCTAAGCTCGTTTCACGTTCTCCCACATAAGGATTGTTCAATAAAATTCTTCGTTCTAAATTCTCTTCTTTTTCCAAGAAGGACAAGAACCGTTCGGACAATGTACGATAAGCAGCTTCCAGTTCCTCTAAGGGCAGGGCATCCGTTTCATGCTGAAGCTGAAAAACCTCTTCAAGGGCCACCCCCATGTCCTTCCCCTCAAGGATATCAAGCCATAAATACTCAACTAAATAAAGATGAGAACAGACCTTTGCCAATGAAGGAAAAACACTCTTGATTTCCTGTTCATATTTTTCAGGTGATATCGTTTGTAAATGTTCCATGATTCGCCCATTAGCCCACACATTGTATTGATACAGAGTTTTTGCATGATTGCTCATTATAACGTCCTCCTCAATATTTATTGTTTCTACTGTCATCTTATCGAAAGGATACATTGTACTTATGAGCTAATTCAGAAGCAGAAATCACCTCGTGATTCAACAACATGTAAATCATCGACAGCAGCCGTTCCAATTTCATACATGGTCACCTGCTTTACAAGTTCATGAAAAAACTGTGGACCACTCTACTTTCACCCTTTAGGTGGTGAAATCCTCTAACGGCATTCATTTTTTTCAGCAATAGGCCTGTTCAACAGTGATTGAAGAATCTATTAGATAGGGTAATTTGAACCTCACAAGACCGATACGAACGTCTCCCTGTCCCTATTTCTTAAACACCGTTTCTCCTACTTTCATGACAAAAAGCTGATGCTCAGGTAATTGACATCTTTTCCATTCATGCAATAAACGCGCCAACGCTTCTGGTCCTGTATCATCAGCGAGCCGATACGTGCCATAATGCATTGGCACAAACGTTTTCGCTTGTAATTCAACGAAGGCTTTGACTGCATCCTCTGGATTAATATGAGAAGCATATGTAAACCACTCTGGCTCATAAGATCCGATCGGCATGAACACTGTATCGAGCGCAAATTTTTTCCCGATCTCTTGAAACCCGCGAAAGTATCCTGTATCCCCCACAAAATAGTTCGTTTCTTCGTCCGATTCAAGCACCCATCCTCCCCAATGGGACGTATTCGTATCAAATAGGCTCCGCCGCGTCCAATGCTGAGCAGGGACGAAGTGAATTGTTAGGTCTTGGTGCTGAAACGTATCCCACCAATTGGCCTCTTCGACACGGTGCAACCCTTTCTTCTGAAACAATAAGTTTAACCCAGCAGGCACGTAAAATATTGGTTCACCTTTTAAACTTCGCAATGTTGAAAATTCAAGATGATCGTAATGACCGTGGGAAATGACGACGATATCGATTTCAGGAAGCTCATCGATCGACAATCCTGGCGAAATCAACCGCTTTGAAAATCCTAAGTATTTCGCAAAGACGGGGTCGGTTAAAATATTCAACCCTTTCATTTGCAGCAAAAAGCTCGAATGACCGATCCACGTATAGGACGTTTTTGTTCGGTTCTTTTTAAGCTCCTCCACGTTTCTTTCATCGGCTCTCGGAATGTGGATGCTCAAATCCTTTGATTTACTCCATCGTTCCCGTAAACATTTCCATATCTCTACCAACGTTTTATTCGTTCCAACTTCATCAAGGTTTTGATATCGCTTTGGCAAGGAGACTCCTCCTTAATGATTCGATGCTTAAAGAATAAGTAGGTTTAGTATATTGTAAAACCCCCTTGATCAAACATAGGAAACGAAAAGGACCATATTCTATAGTTTTTATCAACGTAAAAAAAGTGCGCCTCTTCCTCAAAGAGAGTGCACTTTTTCGGTTATTATGCAGCGAGCAGGCCGCATGTAGGGTCTGAACGACGAAACGCTCCATTATCTGGGAGAACAGCCACCTTTCTTTCCTGCCCACTAACGACCATCGTACGAGCATACACTCCTTGATCGATGAGGTCGATAACTGTATCAATTTCTCCAGCCTCATAAGCGACCGCGATCGCCCGAAGCCACGCTTTTGCTTCTTCTCCATTTGGAAGGGGCGAATTTTCTGTCTCGAGATCATCTCGAACGAGCGCAAGAGACTTCCGCGCCCTGCGGAGAGCTGCTTTCACCGCTCCTTCCGTTTTTTCTACCATCTTTGCTGCTTCTGACGTACTGTAGCCAAAAACATCACGTAGTAAAAAGACCGACAACTGCAAAGGGGATAAGTGGTTTACCAATGCGAAGAAAGCCCGTTCCATTTCAAAAAGCCCTTGTTCTGGCGGTGTCACCTCGGGTTTCTCCTGCTTCAAAATTCGCGCGAAAACGGCCTTTCTCCGCGATTGATCAATCCATTGGTTTTTGGCCACACGTAGTAAAAAAGCTTCCGGGTTCTGATGCCCTTGTTTTTTTAACGTCTCGATCGCTTTTAACCAAGTCTCTTGAGCTAGATCTTCGGCATCCCAAGTAGATTTTGTCACAAATAAACAATAGCGGCTAACCGTATCGTGAAGTTGCTTGAGGTGTTTTCTGTCGTTCATCAATCGATCCTCCTTATCACCATCATTATACAAGTAAACGAACAACACTGAAAAAAGATACCCCTGTTCTCAATATTTTTTCCACCGTATCTTTTCGTGATCCTCCGTCGTTTACAACATGAACAGACTAAAAGACAATGGAGGTTTTGAACATGAATGGATATGTACCTTATGTTATCGAGCAATCAGGACTTAGCGAACGGTCCTATGACATTTACTCAAGGCTGTTAAAGGATCGAATCGTGTTTCTAGGAGCCGCGATTGATGATCAGATAGCCAACAGCATTGTCGCCCAATTGTTATTTCTTGAAGCGGAAAATCCGAAAAAAGATATTTATCTCTACATCAACAGTCCCGGTGGATCAACTTCTGCAGGATTTGCCATTTACGATACGATGCAGTTTGTAAAGCCGTCGATTCATACGATTTGCACAGGTATGGCTGCTTCCTTTGCCGCCATTTTGCTTCTCGCAGGAACGAAAGGGAAGCGCTTCGCCCTACCGAACAGCGAAATTATGATTCACCAACCTTCGGGAGGAGCCCAAGGGCAGGCGAGCGACCTCGCCATTACAGCAAAGCGGATTTTAGGCATACGGGAAAAGCTCGTTACTGTCACGTCAGAACGAACAGGACAATCACCTGAAAAAGTCGCAAAAGATATGGATCGCGATTATTTTATGTCTGCCGAAGAAGCGTTAGAATATGGGATCGTTGATCAGATCATTACGTCAGTCTAACTAGGGAAGCCAAAGGCCAACAGAGCGATGGCCTTTGGCTTTTTGTCTTACCTGCTTACCTTCCAGGAATACTTGAAACGCCATTGTCACAGTTTTTTTTAAGACATCTCTAGTTCTTCTGCTCCATATACAAAACTTCCCACAGGTGACCGTCTACATCTTGAAAGCTCCAGCTATACATAAAACCGTGGTCCATCGGATCATTGGCCGGCTTGCCACCCGCTTCAATGGCCTTCGTGACGATCTCATCTACCTGCACTCGGCTATCTGCTGAAATGGCGATGATCACTTCTCTTGAGGTTTCCGTATCCGTCACTGGTTGGTTTGTAAAAGATTGAAAAAATTGTTCTAAGAGCAGCATCGCATAAATGTTTTCTCCGATCACTAAACAAGCAGCCTTGTCATCCGAATATTGTTCGTTAAATTCAAAACCGATGGAAGTGAAAAATTCCTTTGTTTTGTTTAGATCTTTTACCGGCAAATTCACAAAGATATGTTGTGCCTTCACTGTCATATCACTCATCCTTTCAATTCATTTTTTTCACAAGGTGATTGTAGCATGTAACAACGAGCGACATTTCTCACGGATTGCTATTTAGAGGATGATTAAAAACTTTACCTAAGAATCTTCTCATTGCGTTTCAAGCATATCTGAATGTTCACTTTACAATCTCTTGATTTATCAACAGTGAAATCTGGCAACCTTAGCATTTGCTTTCATGTTGTACGCTAAAGTTGTAAGGCAAAAAACGAGGAGGAATGTTTGAATGACGATAAAGATCTCACCAGAGATGACGGTTGAAGAGGTAGGTGCCGCTCTTCAACGAGAGCTTGATAGCCGTTGGCAGTTCGTATGGGAGAAACACCTAGATGAGCTTCAAAAGCTTTATCCTGAACATGGGGATGCCACCTACGGTATGTATTTCGATAAGCTCCTCCCTCCCATTTGGGAGCAGGTGGAGCAGCAAGATTTTTACTCGGCTCTTGAGCCAAAGGAAGACGATTATCTGATTGGCGGATGCTTAAATTTCAGACATTCCATGGAGAAGGAACACTGGGGATCTCCTGGGCATAACATTCGCGTCTTTTGGATCGTGTTAGCAAATCAACATGACGAACATGTCGGTTCATTGCTTCTAGAAATTCATCATTCCCATGAACGATTTCACCTCCCAGCTCCGCCGAGGATTCGGATCTGCCAGGAAACCATACGAGAAAAAATAACCGCACACATTCGCCAGTTACAGGAACAAGTATAACTGTTGAAAAGGGGCCGATCCGCTTAATGGAATCAGCCCCTTCTGTTTACCCTCGTCTCAACCGGTCTAGAATATCTAAATGAGTGGATAAAATCGCATCTAAATGTTCCGTAATCACACGAATGTCAAGATCCCACCACTTGATGCGAAGCAATGCTTGAATGGTTTCTTCGGAAAACCTTAGACATGAACCGATCGATTCATAATTATGTTTATTTTCGCACTCTATTTCTGCTTGGCTTCAATGTATTATGAATCGGCGGTGATCATAATCACCCTTTAACCTGTCTAAATGTAATCATTCATAGCGCAACGATTCGATTGGGTTTAACTTCGCGGCTCGGTTGGCCGGAAGAAGACCGAAAATGACACCGATAAGCATCGAAAACAGCAGGCCTCCAACAATCACTTGGACGGAAATTAACGACGGCCAGCCAGCAATCGTCGATACTAATGTAGCAATTCCTGAGCCGATTATGATTCCGAGAATTCCACCAATGAGCGTTAAAATTACCGCTTCGATGAGAAATTGAATTAAAATTTGCTGTCTTGTCGCACCGAGTGATTTACGAATCCCGATTTCTCGCGTTCGTTCCGTCACCGATACGAGCATAATGTTCATGACACCGATCCCGCCGACAAACAGAGAAATGCCTGCAATTCCACCGATGATCATTGTCATAATTCTCGTGATTTGACCGATGCCTTCTGCAATTTCTTCCATGTTCAGCACTTGATAGGCCTCTTCTGTTCCATTTCGGGCATTTAAAATCTCTGTCGCCTTTTCTCCCGCTATTTGCAAGTTTTCGAGGGAATCTGATTTGATCGTTACTTGACTAAAATCACTTTTCCCGTAAATGTTTCGCCACGTTTCCCATGGGATGTACACCTCTTGAACATTAAAAGCAAACAGTCCCGTCGGTGGTTCAAGCAGCCCGATGATTTCCACCGGCTGATTCCCAATCCGGATCACCTGTCCGATCGGGGACACTTCGTCCTCAAACAGTTCTTCGGCGATCCCTTCTGAAATAAGCGCAACCCGTCTACCGCCTAAAATATCACCGGTGTGAATCGCCACCCCTTTCGTGACGTTAAACGGATAGACATTTAAATACGCTTGGTTGACCCCGATGATTGAAGCATCTGTTTGCTCCTCTTGAAAACGAACCGATCCATATTCCGAGCTAAACGCAACCACATGCTCGACCTCATCGATTTTCTCTAGTTCGCGAATGTCTTCTTGGCTGAAGGGAGGCTCTTGCCATACGTTCGGATTTGCCTGAATTTCCTCTTCGGACGGCGAGTAGTAAATGTCAACGGTGCTTTCTTCACCTGCAATTTGTGATTTTAAAAGGGCTTCCCCACCTTGGCCGATCGCCACGACGATAATGACCGCTGCAACACCGATCACGATGCCGAGCATCGTGAGCACTGACCGCATTTTATGGGCTTTGATCGAATGAAGCGCCATGCGGATATTTTCAAAAATACTCATGGCTAGTCCCCACCATTTCTTACAGTCTCCACGATTTGACCATCGCGGACAAACACCGTTTGTTGCGTATATTCAGCAATTTCTGGTTCATGGGTGACGAGGGCAATCGTCGTTCCTTCGTTATTTAATGAACAGAGTAGTTCCATGATCGTTTCACTCGTTTTCGTATCTAGTGCACCCGTCGGTTCATCCGCTAAAATAATATTCGGTTCATTAACAATCGAGCGAGCGATCGCCACCCGTTGCTTTTGTCCCCCCGATAACGAATTAGGCAGGTATGTCATCCGCTCCGCTAACCCTACTCGCTCCAAGGCATGCGCTGCACGTTCTGTTCGCTCCTTTTTCTTCATCCCTGCATACACCATCGGCAGTTCAACATTTTGCAAAGCGGTGAGCCGCGGAAGCAAATGAAATTGTTGGAACACGAAACCGATGTGACGATTTCGTATTTTCGCAATTTCCTGCTCTGAATAATTCGTTAAATCCTTTCCATCGAACATGTAGCGCCCACTTGTCGGCTGATCGAGACAGCCAATAATGTTCATAAGCGTGGATTTCCCTGACCCTGAAGGCCCCATAATCGCCAGAAAATCTCCGCTCGCGATTTCTAGATCAATCGCCGATAAAATTTCCACCATTTCGGTACCGACCCGAAATGACTTTGTCACACGTTCGAGCTTAATCAACGCTCACCACGTCCATTCCGTCTGTGAGCACACCATCGCTCACAATCACTTGATCAGTTTCTTCCAACCCGCGAATTACTTCAATCCGCGAATTTTCCACAAGTCCTGTTTCTACTTCAACTTGTCTTGCCTTCCCGTCTTCCACCACATATACGTAGCTGCCTTCATCTCCTTGATGAACAGCCTCAAGTGGAACCGTTAACGCCGTTTTTTCTTCTGTCACAATGTGCATAATCATCTGATAGCCTGGCTTTAATTTTGATTGATCCCCGCTTAATTGAACGGTAATCGGGTATTGAACGATGCCAGCATCGTTACCTAATGTCTCTGCCTCACTCGGGAAGTAGCTCACCTCTTTTACCGTGCCTTCCCACTCTTCTTCCGGCAGTGCGTCAGAGGAAATACGTACCTCTTGCTCTTCAGAAATGACAAGAGAGTCGTATTCTGAAATTTTCCCTTGAAGCTGGAGTTCGCCTGCGGAGGCAATCTCGAGGACTGGCTTTGTCATGCCATCTTGCCCTTGCTGCAAGTGGTCGTTTACCGTCATGACCGTGCCATCCCCGCGACTTTTGACAACCAGATCCTTTTTCTGCTCTTCAAGTCCATCCTTTTGGATTTGTAGCTGACGCAAGTCTAAATTCGCGGAGCGCTTCTCAAAGTCTAGCTGATCCTTTTCCGGTTGGATCGTTTTATCCGCCTCTTCCTTACCCAATTCATCTCGAAGCTCTTTCTCTTTCTTTTGCAGCTCTTTTTCCTGCTTCTCCAAATGATTGATCCGCAAGTAGCTCGACTCAATTTGCAACTCTAGTTGAGATCGTTCTGTCTCAAGCTGACGGCTTGAATATTCGATTAACGGTGTGCCTTCCTCCACTTCGTCACCGACTTCTACTAAAATTTCATAATCATTCCCTAGACTAGCATCAGCGTATACGCGCTGCATATCGACTAGTTCAACGGTACCAGGGACCATAATTTCAGCCGAGATCGTTTCCATTTCAGGGGAAACCACCTCAACCGATGCTGCACTTTCTCCCATCGAATTCATCACGCCGATAGTGGCTACAGCTCCGATGCCAAGCACGAGCGCCAGACTAATGAGAAGCTTCTTTTTGTTCATATAAACACCTCTAAACCCCTGTTCCCGTTAAGCTTAAGAGAATCATGATCACGAAGAATATAGTGACAATAACCCAAGAAGCTAGTTTTCCAAAGCCTGCAACCTTTTGTAAACCGAAAGCCAAAATGACAAATCCCCAAATTGTAAAGATTTCAATCGTATTTAAAAGTGGAAACAATGCGTGATCCATCTCAACAAAAGTCCCTAGACTTGTAAAAGTAGATAAAAGGCTCAATCCGAATAAAAAGGCGATGACACTATTCAACAATCCACCCGCTAACGAAATAAATCCAACAAATAGATTCATAGAAAACAGTTGCTTAAAGGTGACATCCTTTGCTGCAAGCTTGGCGATTAATAATTGAACTGCCGCTGAGATGAGTGGCACTAATAGGATTGTAAATATCCCCCCCATAACCACCGTCATGCGAACAAAAACTTCAAACCCTTCCGGCATCATGGCAAGCTCCTCGGGAGTTGCTAAATCTGTCATGTTGAGACCAAACGCAACAAGTAAAGAGGAGACTAGGCCGATCGCCATAAAAATCAATAAAGGCACTAGCACCTTCGGATTTTGTTTGATTCGTTCTAGTTGGACAAGGGGACTCGTGAAAATCCCGATAATGGATGGCTTCTCGCCACCTGCTCCGTTCTCATGTTCCATTACTTCATTATTCACTGACATTTGATCACCCCATAAATCTTTGTTTAAACACCCACTCATACTTACGCATTATCGTTTAAATGGTTTCATTTTTTTACATAGGTACTCTAAATATTTCAAAAAATAGACGGCTGTACCGGCGGTTTTCGTCACTAAACGATCTAACGAAAACCCTCTCAGAGCGTAATCGCTTCTGAGAGGGCAATTTTATGATGCTTTAAAACTTTTCGCCATTCTCTTTAAATCCTACGCATACCATGGTTGCGTTGGTCGGTTAGAGGGATAACCGAAAGTGGCGCGATACGCTTTTCTTTCTGTGGTAAAATCAAACCAATGTTTCTCACTCTCTCGATCGTTCGCATGATGGACAATACAGCGGAAGCAGTCTTCTACACAAGGGTCGACCCAATAGCCGTAAAGTTTTTCTAGTCGATCCACCATCTCGTCTCCTTTTTCAAACTTAACTGCTTCCAAGTCAAAATAATCTAAATCAACAACCATTTGCGCCACTTTCGGACCGATAGAAGGAATCGTTTGAAAGATGGCCAAACCACGAAGGTATCGAGCCCGTGTCACCGGCGAATGTAAGTATGTAGCCAATGCTTCTACTTCCAAATAGGCAAGATCGCTTAGCTTCACCTTTTGCCTTCGTAGACTCTTCCGTTCCTCATCGGTTAATGGTAATTTAGGCGTCTTCATCTATGCACCTCCTTTATCCTGTGTATTGGCACTAAGACCCCCATTTCAAAATCGGTGAAAAATAAAAAGAAACCCTCCAGCTAATATTCGTTTTGACTATCTTCAACAGCTACGAAGAAAATCCTGCCTCGCATGAACGTGAAGCAGGATTGGTTTGATTAATCAAATGTAATGCGGTTCACGGTGTCACGATCAAGCTTTTTAATCACTTCAACGATCAGCTTCACCGTGTTTTCGTAATCATCACGATGCAAAATACTCGCATGAGAATGGATATAGCGTGTAGCAACAGTGATCGAAAGGGCAGGCACCCCGTTAGCGGTTAAGTGAATAGCCCCAGAGTCTGTGCCGCCACCAGCCATTGCATCAAATTGGTACGGAATGTTGTGCTCATCGGCGATGTCAGTCACAAAGTCACGAAGCCCTTTATGAGAAACCATGGAAGCATCATATAAAACAATCTGTGGCCCTTCTCCCATTTTGGCGAGAGCTTCCTTCTCCGTTACTCCAGGGGTATCACCAGCAATTCCTACGTCCACGCCAAAACCGATATCAGGCTTAATGTAATGAGCAGATGTACGAGCACCGCGAAGGCCTACCTCTTCTTGCACCGTTCCAACACCATACACGACGTTTGGATGGTTAGTTCCCTTTAGTTCACGAAGTACGTCAATGGCAATGGCGCATCCGATGCGGTTATCCCACGCTTTGGCCATTAGGTATTTCTCGTTTTTCATTACTGTAAAATCACAAACAGGAACGATGGAGTCACCAGGGCGGACGCCGAACTCGAGCGCTTCTTCCTTGCTTGCCACACCGATGTCAATAAACATATCCTTTTTATCGACAGGTTTTTTACGCGCTTCCGCTGGCAAAATATGTGGAGGCTTTGATCCAATGACTCCTGGAATGTTTCCTTTTTTCGTCATGACCGTCACCCGTTGAGCGAGCATGACTTGCTCCCACCAGCCGCCGACTGTTTGAAAACGGAGAAATCCTTTGTCATCAATGCTTGTCACCATAAAGCCAATTTCATCGAGGTGGCCGGCAACCATAATTTTCGGTCCGTCTTCTTTCCCGACCTTCTTTGCCACCAAACTACCAAGCTTGTCGGTTGTCACTTCATCTGCAAATGGTTCGATATGCTTCCTCATTACATCTCGTGCTTCCCGTTCATTCCCTGGAATACCGTTTGCGTCAGTAAGTTCTTTTAACATCTGCAATCGTTCGTCTAATTGTGCCATGAATATGTTCCTCCTTTAACCTTTGATTTCCTATGTATAAGTCTGAGAAGCAGTCACCTGCCTCTCTAGTATAAACGAAAAATGTTTCGGGACTCAAATTATTTTAAAATCAAATTAATAGCCCTCATCTTGTCGCTGATGGTTCACTTTATTTTTATCTAAATACGCTTTTTCTATTTCTACCGTTGAGAAGTTTAGTTTTTCTCCTAAAGCGATGTAGTGACTAAAAAGCGTTCGAAACGCCTGTTCTGTTCGTGACTGCTCTAGTTCTGAAATCGCGCGAAACACAAGGAGGAACTGCTCGGTTAACGTGTTTGTCTCATGATCCATCTGTTTGATTTCAACATCGGTCATTCGTAGCGTCAGTCCAAGTGTAAGGACAAAATGAAGACCATCCACATACTCTTCTAAGATGACGGTTGTTGGGGATGGCCCCTTCTTACTCCAGTATTTGAAGCAGCGTGTTTCATTCGCCAGTTCACCAATCTCTACCTTTAAAGCAAGAAGCTGCTCATGGAACAAGTCGTATCCCGTCAAGCCGTGCTCTGTTTGAATCCGTTCGTTAAGCGTTTGTTGCAGCGTAAAAAGTTTGTTCAAGTTCACGTATAATCCCCTCTCATTGATTCAATTAATTTCATTATATCAGGGCATGAGCCATTTGGTTGAAAAAAAGTGAAACCCATAGCAGAGCTCATCCGTATATTTTATAATAAAAGCACCTATGTTTGTTTTTCGGCTTTGAAAACAAAGCTGACGAAAGGAGAAGCAGCCTATGGTGATTGCGTTTCGCCTTCTGATCTTAATCGCTTTGATCATTTTAATCTACTCTGCGATTCGCTATTTGTTTCACCCAAAACGAAAGTTAGAGCAAGCTCATGATCGCCATCAATTTTTCTTTTATGATGACGAAAAAGAAGTAAGGAAAAATTTTCTCATTACTTATAAAGGTGTCATGTTTGAAGGAGAGAAGTATTTAGGGACGACAGAAACCTCTTTCGAAATCGTATCGATTTATGTATGGGCTCGCTCGACTGATCGGCTAAAAGGATTGGAGCGTCAAGACTTCCGCTTTATTGAAGAAGAAATTTTGTTACGCTATCCGACGGCTCGAATCGAATGGAAAAGCCCCGTGAAGGAATTTCTCAAAAAGACCGACGAACAACCACCTACCCCTTCGCCTTAGGGAACGTAAAAATCCTGTGGAGCAAGAACCACAGGATTTTTACGCTTTGAAAAACTCTTGCCATGCGTAGCGCTGTTCTTTTCTTCGTGCCATAAAACAGAGTAACCCAATGAACAACGCAAACACGACCGTTCCTACAAGGGGTAATTCATGAATCATATCGCCAAACAATGTATAAATGATAGCAGGTGGCATACTTAAGTAGAACGATATTTTCATATACTCCCGAAACGTTGGACGTGTCTCCATCACATAAAGGGACACAAGGTGAAAATGAATAAATGGCACGATACGAAGCAGCATCATTTGCGGCAGGCTCAAGCTCTCTTTTTCTCCTAAAAACCGCTTTTTCAACTGACTCACTTTGGCTAAGAAACGAGGAAAACCATGGACAATCCCGTAAAAGAGGGCACTCGTGGCTGTTAAACCGATAATGGAGTATAGTGAACCGTAAAAAGATCCGAACAAATAACCACCTACGAGACAAATGATGATGACAGGAATGAAAAAGACTTGTCTAAACACATGAAGCATGATAAAGAGAACAGGGGCCAACCACCCACTTTGTTCAATTACTCTCAATGATGTTTCGAACATCTCTTCCATAAGGGCCCCCTTTCTTGACATAGTTAGTCTATGAACGAGTGTCATAAAAGATGTAGGCTAGGATCATAAGCTGGACAACGATTAAAAGAGGAAGTCCGACTGAAAAAGAAACATGTTTTGTTTTATGTCGGAAATATCTCATTCCCGCAAAGACACCGATCGAACCGCCTAGCAAGGCAATGAGCCAGAGCGTTTTTTCAGGGGTTCGCCATCTTCCCGTTCTTGCTTTCTGTTTATCAAGCCCCATGACCGCAAAGCCAATTACCGTTAAACTGCCTACGTAGAGAAAAAAAACGAACAGGAACTCTCCCACTAGCTGTACAGCCTCCTTCGAAAACGAAGACATGTAGCTTCGTTTCTCCTTCTTCCAATGAAAAAGAAAGACGCAGCCACGAGTTGACTGCGCCAGTATTCATTAGTTGTTTAAGCTTGCTTTTGCTTTTTCAGCAAGTTGTGCAAATGCTTTTTCGTCGTTGATTGCTAGATCTGCAAGCATTTTACGGTTCACGTTAATTCCTGCAAGCTTTAACCCGTGCATTAAACGGCTGTAAGAAAGACCGTTCAAACGAGCAGCTGCATTGATACGTGTAATCCACAGCTTACGGAAATCGCGCTTTTTCTGACGACGATCACGGTAAGCGTATTGTAAAGATTTCATTACTTGTCCTTGAGCGGACTTGAAAAGTGTATGTTTAGAACCGAAATAACCTTTTGCTAGCTTTAATACTTTCTTACGACGACGACGAGCGACATAACCGCCTTTTACTCTTGGCATCGTAAAACCCTCCTTCTATCTGAACCGAATCAATTATTTTTTGTACGTTAACATTTCGCGAATACGCTTGAAGTCACCAGAGTGAACGATCGCAGATTTACGCAATTTACGCTTCTGCTTTTGAGACTTGTTCGCGAACAAGTGGCTTGTAAATGCGTGGGAACGCTTGAGTTTCCCAGATCCTGTTTTCTTAAAACGCTTCGCAGCGCCTTTATGAGTCTTCATTTTTGGCATAACTGAACTTCCTCCTTCAAATCATTTCTGTCGCAGCTTACTTGTCCGTCTTTGGAGCAAGTACCAAGAACATACTGCGACCTTCCATTTTCGGCTTTGCCTCAACGATCGCAATATCTTCACATTCTTTGGCAAGGCGTTCAAGAACATTACGCCCAATTTCGGAATGGGTAATGGCACGTCCGCGGAAACGAATCGCTGCTTTTACCTTGTCTCCCTTGCTAAGAAACTTGCGTGCATTGCGAAGCTTCGTATTAAAGTCATGGTCTTCAATCGTTGGGCTCAGACGAACTTCTTTCACGTTGATCGTCTTTTGCTTCTTACGAGCTTCCTTGTCTTTCTTTTGCTGCTCATAGCGGTATTTTCCGTAATCCATAATACGGCATACCGGCGGCTTTGCGTTCGGTGCCACACAAACTAAGTCTAGATTCACGTTACGAGCCATATCCAAAGCTTCTGCTTTTGACTTGACGCCAATTTGGTCACCATTTGCACCAATAAGACGCACTTCGCGAGCGCGAATTCCTTCGTTGACCAGCATGTCTTTACTAATAATGAGCCACCTCCAAAGGTTTTTCCAGGACGAGATCAAAGCATGGAAAAGCGCCATAAAAGACGTTCTCCAAAGCATCGTCTCCAACACAAAAGAGTGTGGGCATACGACGCCCACACTCATGTTTGTCATCATGAGACATTATTACATGTAGACCTGCCAACTGCGCTGTGCGTCGATCAGGTGAGAAGCGGGCGCTCCTTCTTGCTTTGAGTCCAGTATCAATTTTCTTGTTAACTTTATCATAATCCTATAGAGGTGTCAACTGATCTTTTTATGCGTGACCTGTTTTATTCTATCGAATTGCTTATCCAGTTGCAACCCCTATTTTTTTGCCTCACGTGCCACATGGCGAACAAATTCGTCCAAGCCCATAGAGGAAGAGTCCTTTTCTCCATATTTCCGGACATTTACCCCATTTGCTTCCACTTCCTTATCCCCGAGAACGAGCATGTAAGGGATTTTTTGCATTTGCGCTTCACGAATTTTGTAGCCGATCTTCTCATCGCGCTCATCAATTTCAACACGGATTCCTGCTTGCTGTAAAGTCTCTTGTACGTTTTTCGCGTAATCAAGATGAGCTTCAGGCGAAACAGGAATGACCTGTACTTGAACAGGTGCAAGCCACGTCGGGAAGGCCCCTTTATATTCTTCTAACAAAAAGGCAACAAATCGTTCCATCGTCGACACGACGCCGCGGTGTACAACGACTGGGCGATGTGGTTGTCCGTCTTCTCCAACATAAGTTAAATCAAAACGTTCAGGAAGTAAAAAGTCGAGTTGGACCGTCGACAACGTCTCATCTTTGCCTAACGCTGTGCGCACTTGGACGTCAAGCTTTGGTCCGTAGAAGGCCGCCTCGCCTTCCGCTTCGAAATAATCTAATTCTAGCTCGTCCATCGCTTCTTTTAACATTCCTTGCGCTTTATTCCACATGTTGTCATCGTCGAAGTACTTTTCTTTATCTTCAGGGTCACGATACGATAAGCGGAATGAATAATTCTTAAGCCCGAAATCTTCGTAGACGGCTTGAATCAAGCGAACGACACGAACAAATTCATCCTTAATCTGATCCGGTCGACAAAAAATATGGGCATCATTCAACGTCATTCCGCGCACCCGCTGCAGTCCCGAAACAGCTCCAGACATTTCATATCGGTGCATAAGCCCAAGCTCCGCAATCCGTAACGGTAACTGGCGGTAGCTGCGCATTTCTGTTTTATAGACCATCATATGATGCGGACAGTTCATCGGGCGGAGCACGAGCTCTTCGTTCTCCATTTCCATTGTCGGAAACATATCATCCTTATAGTGATCCCAGTGCCCTGATGTTTTGTAAAGCTCAGAGCTTGCAAGAACAGGGGTATACACATGTTGATAACCTAGCTTTTCTTCCTTATCCACAATATAGCGTTCAATAATCCGGCGAATGGTTGCGCCTTTTGGTAACCATAGCGGCAAGCCTTGACCTACTTTTTGGGATAGCGCAAAAATGCCTAGCTCTTTTCCTAGCTTGCGATGATCCCGCTCTTTCGCTTCTTCTAGCAGGCGAAGGTGTTCGTCAAGATCCGCCTTTTTAAAGAAAGCTGTTCCGTATATACGTTGCAGCATTTTATTGCTGCTATCCCCACGCCAATAAGCGCCTGCAAGATTTAACAGCTTGAATTCTTTAAGCTTGCCTGTTGATGGCACGTGGACACCGCGGCAAAGGTCGAAAAACTCGCCTTGCTCATAAATGGTGATCGTTTCATCTTCTGGAAGATCATTAATCAGTTCAATTTTGTAAGGATCGCCAACTTCCTCATAGCGAGCGAGCGCTTCCTCTCGGCTCACAACGACGCGTTCAATCGGTAAGTTTTCCCCGATGATTTTTTTCATTTCTTTTTCGATTTTCGGTAAATCTTCAGGTGTAAGCGATTCGTCCATATCAACATCATAATAGAATCCACCTTCTATGACAGGTCCAACCCCGAGCTTTACATTTCGGTCTTTAAATAAACGCTTAAGCGCTTGAGCCATCACATGGGCTGTACTGTGGCGCAAAACCTCTAAGGCCTCGTCACTTTCTGGAGTAACAATCGTAATCGTTCCGTCCTGTTCAATCGGTGTATTTAAATCAAGCAAGGTGCCGTCAAGCATCCCCGCCAGCGCTTTTTTCTTCAATCCCGGACTAATCGAGCCAGCAATCTCTGCGGTCGTCGTTCCCTTAGGAAACTCCTTCACAGCTCCATCTGGAAACGTAATGTTGATCATGTCAGCCATTTTTGTCAACTCCTTTTTCATTTTTTCGCGTTCAGGTATGATGAGAAACAAAAAACACTCATCCCCAAAAAAGGGACGAGTGTTACTCGTGGTTCCACCCTTGTTCCTACAAAACGAAAAGCATTCCCGTTTTGCAGCTCAAGATTGTTCATAACGACATTTATGCCGGCAGCAGATACTTAGACCATCGTTCCCTGCTGCAGTTCAGAGGTGGTAAGTTACCATTTCGAGTTAGGGAGTTGCACCAACCCTCCCCTCTCTAAAAACCGTCCATGGAACCCATGTCCTCATCATAACCATTTAACGAATGCTATCTTGTTGATATGTAGTATTATAGGGAGGGATGATGAGAAAATCAAGGGCTGTTCAAACATTTTATTTGAAATGATCCACAGACAGCTAGATACTACCGGTAACAGCTACTCCTCTCGATGTTGATGAGGGGAGTCCTTTAGTGGAAACACCTTTAGGCGTTCTTGAAAGATTGCCTGCAGCGTTAAAATCACGCCGTGCTCTTCATCGTTTGTGAACACCTTTACCGTTTCAGGAAGCATGCTCACGAGCGGACTTATGACCATCTCCTCCACGCTTAAACCATGTTCAAATACTAGCTCTTCCTTGAGGTCATACACGATTTCGTCCGTGGAAATTAAGCGAAAGTGCTCATCGTAAAAATGAAACCGCTCGTCGTAAACAGCGTAGATGACGCCACGTTTTGGTATACGGGAGTGAATGAATTGGCGAAGGGTCTCGACCATGCTTTGGTATTCTTGCTCCATCATATATTCGTCAATCGCCAGCTCGACACAATCAATGAGCAATTCCCCATACTCACGTAACCTGAACGTTAAAAACGGATCATAGTAAAACGTCATATTCTCTTCTATATGCTTGGAGAAAGCTTGATAAATATACTCACGGCGATTCGTAAACATGGACAAGGATGGCATGTCTTCCAAATCTCCTTCTAGTATCGAGCGGGCAATCGCCACAATTTGTTCCTTCTCTTCTTCATCTGTGAAATAAAACATGTTCTCGATAATGTCGAGAAGCCATTCTTCTTCCTTTGTGCTAATGACATAATCGGTAAAGATGGACGCTAGTAACGGTTGAAAAGAATCATAAAAGTTCACATACTGGTTTTCATAATTCACATAGAGCGTCTCATCCCCGCCCGCTTCTATTCCTCCTTTCAACCCGAGTTCCGCGTACTTTGTTAAGTAGCCTTGCAACTGCTGAAACAGTTGATGACAATCATGTGCTTTTTCAAAATGAATCGAAATCAACGTGACTCCTCCTTATTCCCCTCTGATCCTACCGGTCGCCTCCTTTCATCTTCGTAAGATCCTCCGCTTTCAGAGGGTCAACCGGTCCTTCTTTGGTTAACGTATGCTCAACTCTTTGCTTGTAGACAGACTCTACTCCCATCCTATGACAGGGGACTTAAAACATGATGATTGTTTTTCGTCTTTTCTTGCCGTTCTTTAGCGAACGAAGCAGCCTTGCCACATCAGATCGTTTCTCCTATCCACTGAAGCCTTAGAAAAACATAGCATCCCGCCCGTAGTTTTAATGATAGAAGGATCGTTTTCTGAACTATTTTTGAAGGCAACATCCTTAAAGTGGAAAAAGCTCGGTTCTGGCCTAAAACGCCAGTTACCGAGCATAAGCAGATCCTTTTCATTTCAGGATAAGGAAAAATTAGCTTTTCGCCATATCCTATTGCGAAATCCAGATACTTTAATCCATCTTACGTTAGGAAAACTCTGCGATTGCCGAGCCGAAGCTGCCCCTTTCACTTAAGTCCCGCATGCTAATGCATAAGGGGCTGTACCTCCACCTGCTATGCAGGTGGAGGTTTATCAGTTAATTTTGCATGACGAAATCTTTTTCTGCCGCTTCCTTGTCTTCAAACGTACGGATGATTTCATAGCTTGTTGTCCGTTGAGCAGGAATTTTTCCCGCTTCGCGGATCAATTGCAAAATTTTGTTCGTATTGACTTTATGGGTCGTCCCAGCAGCTGATACGACATTTTCTTCAATCATCGTACTGCCAAAATCGTTACAACCATACTGAAGCGATAGTTTTCCAACCTCTGGCCCCATCGTTACCCATGACGATTGGAAATTCGGAATGTTATCGAGAAACAGCCGAGATATGGCCACGTTTTTTAAGTAATCACGCGGGGTAAGCTTTTTCGTTTTGTACATTCCCGTATTTTCAGGCTGGAATAACCATGAAATAAAGGCAGTAAAGCACTCGGTTTCATCTTGGGCATCCCGAACACGCTGTAAGTGAAGCGCTCGTTCTTCAAAGGATTCGCCAAAACCGATAACCATCGTTGCGGTTCCGTGCATGCCGACTTTTTTCGTCGCTTTCATTGCATTGATCCATTGTTCCCATGTTATTTTAAGACGGCTGACACGGAGGCGCGTTTCTTCGGTTAAAATTTCAGCCCCGCCTCCTGGCATACTATCGAGCCCGGCCTCATGTAGCTCTCGCAGGACTTCCTCGACGGACATGCTCGATACTTCTGCAATTTTCCACACCTCTGCAGGAGAGAAAGAATGCATCCAAATGTTCGGGAATCGCTCTTTAATGTTTCTAAGTAAATCGGTGTAATAATCGATTGTTAAATCAGGATTCGTTCCACCTTGCATGAGAATTTCTGTCCCGCCCACATCGATGGTTTCTTGGATTTTTTTAAAAATGACTTCATCGTCAAGGACATAGCCTTCCTTATGACCAGGTGCGCGGTAGAACGCACAAAAGCGACAGTACGTATCGCAAAAGTTTGTATAGTTCACGTTCCGTCCGATAACGAACGTTGTTATTGGCTCGGGGTGCCATTTTAACATGATTTGATTGGCGGCTGCGCCCATTTTTTCTACTTCATCGCTTTCATATAGCTTCACTGCATCTTCCATTGAAAGACGTTCTCCGTTCACAGCACGCTCCAAGATTCCGTCAATACTCATCAAAAAACCCCCAGATTTTGAAAGTCTACTAGCTTCATACTATCATAGTTTGCCTGGAGAATCACGACTGATGTTCCCTGCGATTTTGTCCTTGAACCATGACAGAAACTGTGTAGTGACGAATGCGCTCCATGACACGCTTTGCCTTTAATAACTCCGTACCACTTTTATCATTGTAAGCTAAATGCTCCTCCAACTCATCATAGTCATAGTTTGACGTGAATAGTGTAGGAAGCTTCTCCATGATCCGATATTGTAAAATGACACCGAGTACATCGTCACGAACCCAGCTTGTCATCGTTTCTGCTCCAATGTCATCAAAAATGAGCACTTGTGCATTTTTGACAAAATCGAGCTTTTGCTGGAAGGTTCCGTCTCCAATCGATTGTTTTAGCTCTCGAAAAAAATCAGGAACGTAGACGATGGTTGAGTCGATCCCACGGTCTTTTAGCTCGTTGGCGATCGCCCCCATCAAGAACGTTTTCCCGACCCCAAACTTCCCATAAAGATAAAGCCCCATCCCATCTTCACCTGGCTTCGCTGAGAGTGCAAATTCGAGCGCGCGATGACTCGCAATCGAACGTCCTGGTTCGCTTTCTACGTCGTCAAACTTCGCTTCGAGAATTTCTTTCGGAATGTAGAGTGACCGGATAAGAGAACGTTTTTTCTTTTCTCGCTCCTCCTCCTCTTTTAACGGACAAGGGGAATAGCTTAATTCAAGGCTATCACGCTCAACGTAGAGGGTCGGTTGGTAACCCTTCATCAAATTTGGACACTTTTGAAGCCCAGGACAATGTGCGCAGTGGCTTTGCTCTTTTTGGTATTCATACAGCTTAGACAAACCTTGCTCAAGTGTTATAGGGGATAAGGAAGGGTGTTCCTCCAGAAACAACTGAACATGTGGGCTGCGAAAAACCGCCTCTTTTAGTTGCGTAAACTGCTTTTCAAATGAACGGTTGCCCGTCATGTGTTTCAGCGATGATTGAATGGATTCCATCTACCCTTCCTCCTTCCATTGTTTTCGCTGGCGTCGTTCTTCCATCAGTCGCTCAAAACGACGTCGCTCTTCGTCTAAATCCATGGTGCTTGCTCCAAGATTCTCGCGGACCGCCGACTGTTGCTCCTGTAGGCGTTTCTCCTCCTCAATGAGCCATTTCGGCAGCTGATCACGGCGTGGATTTTTCTTTTTCACCGTTGTTTTCCCTGATGTCTTTGCACTGTCTTGCTTTTTCCATGTTTCCAGCTTTCGATGCTCTTCTTTTGCCAATGTCATCGCTTCTGTCACCGTCTTTACTTTTTTCCGTGCCCAGTGACCCGCAATTTTTTCGATTAGTGATTTGGATAGCTTCATGTCGTTACGCAAGAGCACATAGTCAAGCAACACGTTGACGACGCCTGGGAGCAATTGATAGTCCACAATTAAACTTTCGACGATTTTCAGATCGGCGAGAGGTACCTTTGCTCCATCGGATCGGCTTTCAAGCAATGTGAGTGGCGGCGTCGTTTCATATAAGGCAATTACTTTTTCTTCTTCTGTTTGAGGTTGCTGGTTCGCCATCGTCCGATGCTTAAGTGGATGAGTTTGCAGCGCTAACGTTGGGGGCTCATTGCCATGCTCTAGCTTGTACCATTCTTGCGTACGTTTGCGCAACTCTCCAATATCCACCTCATCATCATGAACAAGCGACTGCTGTAAAATCCGGCTCATCTGCAATGGCTCAATCCGATAGACGAATGCAAGGCGTAAAATCGTCTCCTTTACTTCAGGAGTAAGTGTATGCTCTGGCACGATAAAGCTTGATAAGTCCTTTTTCAACAGTTCAAAATCAAATGACTTCTCGGTGAAATGAAAAGATTCACCCTTACGTTCTGAGACAAATTGTTGGTGCTCATATAAGGCTAACGAGTCGACCATTTCTGATTCATGGTTTGAGACGATTTCAGAATGATGGAGCGAAGTAAACACTTCATCAAACCCATACGTCGTCTCGGTAAACGTTTCTTTATCAATAACATCTACAACAAACCGTTCCCGCAGTTTACGATATTGCGTTTTTCCGAGCTTGTTAAATAAATAAACACTCAGTACATCATTTTCAAAAAATTGTTGTGGCGGCATAGGAGGCTGTAACTCATATAAGTATGTCGTCACTCCGTCGGCTTTGGTTTTAAATGTTCGTAGAAGTCCAATCGCTTCAAGCTTTTTTCTTTCTTGAAAAATAGCAGGTAAATCGACGCCCATCATAAGCATGAGTTGACGGTGGGTTTGTTCTTCACTCCAATAATCATCTCGTTTTAACTCACTCCATAGCGTCATATATAAGCTGTAGGCGATCGAACCGACGAGCGGTTGGTACAAAAGGGTTAACACTTTTTGATGGACTTCATGCAAATAGTCTGCCGTACGCACCATATAGCGGTCTACAGGTAATAACTCTTTCCAATGCCAAGTCATGTCACTCACCTCCTTAGAGCAAAAAAGAGCTTGAAGCAAATTCGCTTTAAGCTCCTCGTTATCGATCGTCTCGTTCCATAAGTTCCTTCAGCTCTTGAATAAATACGTTGATATCTTTAAATTGTCGGTAGACAGAGGCGAAACGAACGTACGCTACATCATCCACATTGGCTAACCGTTCCATCACTAACTCGCCAATCTCTTTACTGTCGACTTCATTTTTCCCTTGACCACGAAGCTCCCGCTCCACCTCATTGACGATCCCTTCTAACGTTTCCAATGGGACGGGACGCTTTTCACACGCGCGAATCAAACCGCGCAAAATTTTATCTGAGCTAAATTCTTGCCTCGTTCCATCCTTTTTGACAACGATCAGAGGAACTTCCTCAATCATTTCAAAGGTCGTAAAACGATGGTTGCACGATTCACATTCACGCCGTCTACGAATGGAACGACCTTCGTGAGCTGGCCTCGAATCGAGCACCCTTGTTCCATTATGATGACAGGCTGGACATCGCATCGAATCATCTCCACTACTGCTTGTTAGCAGTCTTCCTTTTTACACGTGCTTACAGAAAATCTCTTTTAATCATAGTAAAAATGAAAAAAAGTGACAAGCCTTGTATAACAAAAAGAGCAGGATTCCTTATGTTAAGATAGGAGATTAGGCCCTTTATCCTTCAGCTATAGAAGCTCGTCGCCAAGGCCCGAACCAATATAAGGAAGCTCTTTGTCGAGCTGTTCATAAAGCGAGAGAATTCGCTTCTTACTATGTCCAAAATCAGACGGTAAGATCGTGTCTGTAGAACAAGAAAAGTCTACAGCCGTACGAAATGGCTTTACCATGACAATCGTTGCGACAAGCAGTGACTTTTGACCAGATGTGGACTGGGCAATCACTTCCCCGCGCTCTTGCTCTACCCGTTTTACCGTAAATCCTGATTGCTGCATCACCCGTTCAACAGCGGCAATCGCCTTATCTTTTGTTGTTTTGTAATAATGGGTTTGCAGCGAAGGATTGCTATGATGTTCGGTTGTCTCCGTTCGACTTGAAACAAGTTGACTCAATGTTTCACGAAATCCCACGTTCTTCACCAACTTTTTTATACATTATTGTTTATATCATACCATAAAGTTGACGAACAATGGGATTGAAACTTGTCCGTACGTTTATTTTAATCAAGTTATGAACGCCTTATTTAAAAATGGCTCGGCGTTTTAAACGTATAAAAAAGAGATGCGCTCGGCACCTCTTAGCATTCGTTTATAAAACCTTGACTTTTGGTTTTTCAAGCTGAATAGGACCCATACCCCTTGGCAGTTCCACTACTTCAGTCGTCGTAGCTTTCAACGCCTCAGCAATATAATTCGATGCGACGTTTGGATCAATTCGATCCCCACACGTATAAACGTCAATACTCGCATATCCGTGCTCTGGGAAGCTGTGAATCGTTAAATGCGACTCTGATATGATGACAACACCACTTACACCTTGAGGGGCAAACTTATGAAAGGCCACCTCACGTACTTCTGCTCCCGCTTTCAGAGCTGCATCAACGAAAACTTGTTCGATGAAGCTTAAGTCGTTCAACTTATCCACGTCACAACCCCAAAGTTCAGCAATCACGTGACGTCCCATTGTATCCATGAGTTGAATCCCCCTTTACAAAAAATTCATGCCTTCTCAAGCATGTAGGAACGTTTATTACACGGGGGAAAGTTAGTCCAAAGAGGTCCTAACCCTTTCTGTAGTAAACGTACTCCTATTTTGCTTTCGTTTCATGTTCACGGAAAATAGTATACTTTGTTTAATCCTTCTTTGCAATAACAACTTTTTCATTTTCTACGGTCACTTGACATCGTCCACTTTTTCCCGTTGAGAAGGCTTTGCTTATTGGGATTCAACTTATAGGATGACCACTTTTTTTTATGAATATGCCTTAGAACGCGATCACTTTTGCTGGCTTTTTAAGCTCTTTGGCGACGAGTTCGACTAAGTCGACAACTCGTGTGGAATACCCCCATTCATTATCATACCATGCGAGGACCTTCACCTGGTTTGTATCTTCCATCACCATCGTCGATAAACCATCAACAATGGCAGAGTGTTCGTTTCCATTAAAGTCAATCGAGACTAACGGCTCTTCTGTAAAACCGAGAATTCCTTTCATCGAACCTGCTGCCGCTTGTTTTAACACATGGTTCACTTTTTCTGGCGTCACGTCCGCTTTCACCTGAACTACTAAGTCAACAAGAGACACATTCGGGGTCGGTACACGTAAAGCCATTCCTGTTAGTTTTCCTTCTAATTGTGGTAATACTTTGCTGATGGCTTTAGCAGCACCAGTGGATGTCGGAATTATCGATTGACCACATGCCCGAGCTCGTCGTAAATCTTTGTGGGGATTGTCGATGTTTTTTTGATCATTCGTATATGCATGAACCGTCGTCATCATCCCGCTTTGAATTGTAAACGCTTCATCCAAAACTTTTGCTACTGGGGCCAAGCAATTCGTAGTACATGAAGCATTTGATATAACGTGATGCTCTTCTGGCTTATAGTCATTTTCGTTTACTCCAACGACAACGGTTACATCTTCATTTTTCCCAGGAGCTGTAATGATTACTTTTTTCGCGCCTGCTTCTAGATGATAACCTGCTGTCTCTTTTGTTTTAAATTTCCCAGTCGCCTCAACAACGATGTCCACTTCTAGATCTTTCCACGGAAGTACTCGAGGATCTCTAGAATTGACTAGCTTTATTTCCTTGCCATTAACAACAAGCGCATCATTTTTAATCTCAACGGTTCCTTGGAATGGACCATGAACACTGTCATATTTTATTAAATGGGCGAGGGTTTCAGCAGGATAGGAAGCGTTAATCGCCACCACATCAAACTGTTTGTTTTCTACCGCTTTGCGGAATACCATTCTGCCTATACGACCAAATCCATTAATCGCTACTTTCACTTTCATTGGAAATCCCCTCTCTTATTATGACATACTAATAATTCATTTATAATAAATAGTATATCACTTTTATTCGAAAAGGACGATTATTTCTTTAAATTTTTTTGAAATCCACTAAAACTTGGCGAATGCAGAGAGGATAGGAATCAGACCTGACGCCAAAGATAAATTTTTTCTTAAAATAAAAAGACCCCTGAAGACTATTGATCTTCAGGGATTACCTTCCAACGTTTTAAAATGTCAATAAGCTGCCTTTTTGTTGCATCCAATGTGCCCGAATTATCAATGATTGCATCGGCACGATCCCGTTTTGATTCAAGGGGGCGCTGTGAGCGAATCCGGTGAATCGCATCGTCCTTTCCCGCTTGATCTCGATTCATTAATCGCTGTAACTGTGTGTGCTCATCTACATAAACAAGGAGCACTTTTTCAACAAGATAAAACAAATTGCTTTCATATAGCAAGGGAATATCGAATACGATTGTCTTTTCCCCTGAACGAATCAACTGTTCTTTTTGCTGCTGCATTTGCCTCCGTACAGCTGGGTGGACGATTTCATTTAGGACGCGACGCTCTTCCTCTTGTTGAAACACAATCGATCCAAGGGCTTTGCGATTTAGCGTCCCGTCATCGTTTACAACCCCTGTGCCAAAATGGGTGACAATGGCCTCATAGGCTGGCATACCTGGTTCTACAACGTCACGAGCCACTTGGTCTGCATCGACAATTGGAAGACCTAACTCCTCCATCATTTTCGCTACACTGCTTTTTCCACTGGCAATGCCCCCAGTCAACCCAATCATCATCTTGATTCGCTCCTTCTACATCCACCTACATCATAAGATTAAAAACACCAATGAGAACTAATAACAAACCCGGTATGAAGGAAAAGCGCTTGATCCAATAAGAATCAGCAAAGCGATAACCACTTTTCATGCCAAGGCTTACGAACAGAGCACTCATCACCGCTACACTCACTGCCATATACAGTGGGTGGAACCCGATTAATGCCGCTCCGATTCCTGCACCGAAGGCATCAAGAGAGAGAGCGATGCCTAAAATAACCGCTTCTCTACCTGTAATGGCTCCTGAATTATCAAAATCTGCGACCATCGGCTTGCGTAAGATGCGAATCACGACACCAAGCATTTTAATTTCAAAATTTAAAATGACGTGATCGTCCTTCGTTTTATGCCCGTTCTTTGCAGGACGAAACGCTTGATAAAGCGCCCAGCAACCGATCAAAATTAAAATGATCCCGCCGAGAGACTCTGCTATAGCCGGTGATAAATACTGCTGAATCGTCATCCCGAAGCCCATCGCAATCAAAATGGAAACGGCGGAACATCCAGCAATAAATAGCAACGATTTAAAAGGGATTTTCATCTTCCTCAAACCGTATGTCAAGCCGACTCCAAAGCTGTCTAAACTAACAGCAAATGCAAGAGCTAGCAAGGAAACTAAATGGATCATGACATGAGCTCCTTCCTCTACTACTATCAGCTACGATAGTATATGGCAGGAGCCTATCCGAGGTACGTTATTTTTGGCATACAGAACAGAAATGTGTACCTCTTCCCCCAACGACCGTCTTCGTAATTGGGGTTCCGCACTGGCGGCAAGTTTCGCCCTTGCGTCCGTATACATCGAGTCGCTGCTGAAACATGCCCATTTCCCCTTGTCCGTTGACATACGATTTGATCGAACTACCACCAAGGTTCACCGCTTCCGTCAATGTATTTAAAATCGCTTGGTGGAGAATCTTCACCTCAGCAACGGTTACATCTTTCGCTAATCGTTCTGGGTGAATTCGCGCCCGAAATAGCGCCTCATCCACATAGATGTTTCCCAGTCCAACAATAATTCCTTGATCGAGCAAAGCCGATTTGATTTTGCGGGATGTTTTAGATAAGCGCTCGGTTAGAAGCTTGGCGGAAAACTGATCAGAGAACGGCTCCACTCCTAGTTTGGCCAAAGGCGGCTCCATTTGTTCCCTTCCGCTCTGAAAGAGGTGCATCGTTCCAAATTTACGGACATCTTGGTAGCGAAGCTCGGTGCCATCTCCAAAGACGAATCGAACGTGGGTATGCTTGGCTACACTTTCATTTTGTTGATACAACCCGTAGCGCCCTTCCATTCGCAAATGGCTCACTAGGGTATAGTCATCTAAGTGAAACAGAAGAAACTTTCCTCGTCTCCCCATGGAACGGATCGTTTGCCCTTTGAGCAGCCACTTAAATTGATCCACATCGTCAGGTCTTTTGATCATTTTCGCCCACCCGACATCGACTTGTTCAATTGTTTTCCCAATTACTAACTCGGCGAGGGTTCGCCGCACCGTTTCCACCTCTGGTAATTCTGGCATCTTCGTATCTCCTTACTCCAACTTACTTTGCATCATACCATGTGTCACCGCAAGCCACGTCCACCTTTAGGGGCACGCGTAATTCCACAGCTTGCTCCATAACAGAAGTCACAAGCTCTGTCATTTGCGCCACTTCTTCCTTCGGCACCTCAAAAATTAATTCGTCATGCACTTGCAACAGTAATCGGCTTTGCAAGTCTTCTTCGTCCATCCGACTCGCCATCTGAACCATCGCTTGCTTTATAATGTCAGCAGCTGTTCCTTGGATCGGTGTGTTCATGGCTGTACGCTCTGCAAAGCTACGTTGATTGAAATTGCGACTCGTTAAGTCAGGCAAATAACGGCGGCGCTTCAACAGTGTTGTCACATAACCCTTCTCTCGAGCTTCATCGATGACGTGATCGAGGTACTCCTTTACCTTCGGGTAGCTAGCAAAATAACGCTCGATGAACGTTGCCGCTTCCTTCCTAGTGATGCCAAGGTTTTGGCTCAGTCCATAATCGCTAATGCCATACACAATTCCGAAGTTGACCGCTTTCGCACTGCGACGCATGTTGGACGTTACTTCTTCCTGGCTAACATGAAATACGTCCATCGCCGTTTTCGTGTGGACATCCATATCTTCACGGAACGCTTCCATAAGCTTTTCATCTTCGGCAAAATGGGCAAGGACGCGCAATTCAATTTGCGAATAATCAGCAGCAAGAATGAACCAGTCCTTTTCCGATGGAACGAAGGCTTTGCGAATTTTACGTCCTTCCTCTAAGCGAATCGGGATGTTTTGTAAATTCGGATCTGTCGAGCTTAAGCGACCGGTTTGAGTTAGAGCCTGATTGAAGCGGGTATGAACCTTCCCAGTCCCCTTGTGAACAACTTTCAGCAATCCGTCAATATACGTAGAATTTAGCTTACCGAGCTGCCGATAGTGAAGTATGTGATCAATGATCTCGTGTTGCCCAGCTAGCTTCTCTAACACATCAGCAGACGTTGAATACCCTGTCTTCGTCTTTTTAATGACTGGAAGCTGTAACTTCTCAAATAAAATTTCACCCAGTTGCTTAGGTGAGTTTATATTGAATGATATGCCAGCTAATTCGTGGATCGTTTGCTCAAGCTCCTCAAGACGAGCATTTAAGTCCGCACCCATTTGCTCAAGCTGCTCAACATCGACTTTTACACCTGTTGTTTCCATTCGTCCTAAAATGACCGAAAGCGGCATCTCCAATTCGTTGAACAACCCTAGCTGCTCATTTTCTTTCAGCTTCTCTTCAACGTGCTCCTTTAATTGAAAAATCGCGTCCGCTTTCCGCGCCAGGTGTTCTCCTAGCTCTTTCTCGTCAGGAATCCGGCGTTTAGCCCCTTTCCCATAAACCGCCTCATCTTCATGCACGTGACCTTTCCGGTGATGTTTCGTCACATCGCTCACTTCATGAAACGATGTGGACGGGTCTAATAAATAGGAGGCCATTTGCAAGTCAAATGTACTACCAGCTAGTTCAATGTTTTTCCAGCCTAACGCAACGACCGCACGCTTCGCATCAAACAACCACTTCTCCTTGCGTTCATCCTTTAACCATTGAATAAGCGCTTCCGATCTGAGAGCTTCATCTGTTGGAATGTAATAGCAACCATTGTTATGGGCGATCGCCAGCCCTAAAATGTCGCCTTGATGGTAGTTCTCATCCAACACTTCCACAACAAGGGCAGCTTTATCCGCTAAATGCGCCTCTTTTACCTCACGAAGCGTTTCATAGTTCAAAGACTGGAGTTCTTCCTTTTCAATCCCTTCTCCGTCTGCATCGACTTTGTCGAGCAATGAGTTAAAATCAAGCTCCTTGAACAATTTCACAACTTCTTTTTTATCATATTCACCAAACGTAAACGAATCTGCGTCCAGCGTCACTGGGGCTTCCAGATAAATCGTCGCCAACTTCTTGCTCATAAGGGCTTGGTCACGATGTTCTTCCAGTCGCTCCTTCATCTTTTTCCCTGAAATTTCGTCGATGGACTCTAGTACTTTTTCAACCGAACCATATTCCTTTAACAATTTCAGCGCTGTCTTTTCTCCGATGCCTGGAACGCCCGGAATATTATCCGAACTATCCCCCATGAGACCTTTCATATCAATAATCTGCTCTGGTGTAATTCCATATCGTTCTTCAATGCCTTTTTCATCATAGACATCAATCTGTGTAATTCCTTTTCTCGTCAAAGCGACCGTCACATGGTCAGACACGATTTGCAACAAGTCTTTATCACCGGTAAAGATTTTCACTTCAAAGTTTTCTTGACTCGCCTGTTTTGCCAATGTACCGATGAGATCGTCCGCTTCAAAGTTTTCCACTTCAACACGGGCAATGTTAAACGCATCCAAGAGCTCGCGAATGAGCGGAAATTGCTCTGAAAGCTCTGGCGGCGTTTTTTGCCTTCCACTTTTGTACGCATCATATGTATCATGCCTAAATGTGGTCTTACCCGCGTCAAAAGCAACAACCATGTGAGTTGGCTTTTCGTCTTCCAACACCTTTAACAGCATCATTGTAAATCCATACACGGCATTCGTATAAACACCTTTATCGTTATTAAGCAATGGCAATGCAAAAAATGCGCGATACGCAATACTATTTCCATCGATCAGTACTAGTTTTTTCAAACGAAACGTACCCCTCTCTTGATCATGTTCAAGTCGTTTATCCACTTAACTGGCGCTAAGGCTCCCGCTTCAAGCCTTGAGGCAACAAGAAAGCCGAAGATCGTCAGTCTGTGCAACCAGCATCTTTCTGGCGTCAGTTACAAGTGAGTGAAAAACAGACTACACTCTCCACGTCCTATGAAAATTTCTGTGTAACCACATCGTGTGTGTCACATTTAGTGAGGGGACAACAACCCCCACTGAATGAAGTTTTCACCTTATTTTATCACATGAAGGATTTGAAAGAAAAAAGCTAGCAAAGAACAATCTCCGCTAGCTCAGTCTGTGTACCCCATCAAGATTCTTGCGTAAGGGGAATCGGCTGGTAACACGATAACCGTCTGATCCCCGATCGTTTTTTCATAGGAAAGCAACGTGCGGTACAGTTGGTAAAACTCTGGATCACGTCCGAAGGATTCGTTGTAGATTTCTGCAGCCTCGGCCTCACCAGCACCGATAATTTCTTCAGCATCCGCTTTAGCCTTGGCTAAGATTTCCGTTACTTCCTGATCGGTTCTTGCGCGAATCCGGTTCGCTTCAGCATCCCCTTGAGACAAGTAATCTTGGGCGATGGACTCCCGCTCCGAAATCATCCGCCGATAGACCGCCTCTTCGTTTTCCTTAGGTAAGTCCGTTCGCTTCATACGTACATCAAGTAAGACAATGCCTAAATCTTGGCGTTCAAGTGAACTGTTTACTCGTTCCTTTACTTGCTGATTGAAGTCTCCCCTAGAGTTTTCCTCTTCGTTAATGATCTCATCAAACTCTAACTGTCCAAGCTCAGCCCGAATCGCTGAAAAAATTTGCTCCCCTAAAATAGCTTCCGCTCCTTGGAGAGATCCTACATTGGAAATCATTCTGAGCGGATCCTCGATGCGCCATAGAGCGTAATGATCTGCCAGCATCCGTTTTTTATCACGCGTGTTAATTTCCGCTGGGGGAATGTCATAGATCATTTGATATTTCGGGAGTGTACTGACACTTTGAATGAACGGAATTTTAAATTTTAGCCCTGGCTCGCTTTCAACGCGAACGACTTCTCCGAACTGACGCACCACTTTATATTCGCCCTGCTCGACGATAAATAAGTTGGAGAGGATAATTCCAACAATCCCGATTAACAAAACGGCGACAGACCCTAGTTGAACATATTTACGAAGCTCCACCGGTGGCCGCTTTTCATCGAAGTTAATGATTTTGTCATCACTCATTGTTCGTCCCCTCCTCTACAGGTGCTTGTTGCTGACGTTCCAACGGGCGGATCGGCAAATAATTAATCGTATCGTTATTGCTATCCATAATGTAAATTTCCGTGTCCGGTAAAATGGACTCTAACGTTTCAAGAACGAGACGTTGACGGGTAACGTCAGGATTCACTAAATATTCTTCGTATAAAGCATTAAATCGGGCCACATCCCCACGGGCGGTCTCGATCCGGTCCGCTCTCTGCCCTTCCGCTCTTGAAATAATTGCGTCTTTTTCACCCTCAACTTCGTTCGTTTCTTGATTTCGGTAACGATTCGCCTCGTTAATTTTCGTTAAGCGTTCTTCACGAGCATCCGTTACATCGGTAAACGCACGTCGTACTTCTTCCGTCGGTAGCTCTACGTCTTGTAGCTTCACATCTGAGATGCTGATGCCAATTTGATAAAGATCCATAAGTTCGACTAACGATTCAAAAATATCAGCTTCAATGGTCGGACGTTCGTCGGTTAATGCTTCATCAACAGATGCACTTCCAATAACGCTGCGCAAAGCTGAAGATGTGGCATTATATAATAGCTCTTTCGGATCCTCTGTGCTATATAAGTATTGCTCTGGGTCTGTGATTCGCCATTGAACAGCTAAATCAGCAAACACGATATTTTCATCACCAGTGATCATTTTCGCCTCATCTGTAAATTCAACGACTTCTCCTTCATCTTCTTTATAACCGACTTGCAAGTTAAAGGTTCCTCTTGGTAAAATCTCGACCTTTTGGATCGGCCACGGCATTTTGAATTTAAGTCCTGGCTCGTCAATGGTTTCCTCTACTTTTCCGAACGTGATCAAAGCAGCTTGTTCCGTTTCATCGACTATGTACCAACCTGTGACGAGAAATAGCCCAAGAATCGCGGCGCCGATAAGCGAGAAAAAACCTACTACTAATTGCCGAATCGTCATTTGCAGTCCCCCCTGTAAAATCATTTTCTATATGTACGTATGAAACGAACACTTTGTTTCATGTTTGGAAACTTGGCGGTGGCAAAGCCTTATCTCTAATAACTAGTGAAAATTGCTTCTTCTTTCTACCATGGACCCTATATGATAAGCAGCTGCCAGTGCCTTCCCAATTCTATTATAATACAACTTTAGAAAACCGGGGGGTAGAAGTGATGTTGTGAAGGAAAGTTTATAAGCGAAAAGAGGGACGAAAGCTTCAGGGGGTGCTTTCGTCCCAACACAAGGGGATGTGTTATTGCTTGTAAACCAATTGCAGGGATGAGAAGAGCAATCAGCTTACAACGGCATTGATGAAACCGTTCAATGGTTATCATAAGGTATCAAAGTTAACCTTGCATAAAGGACTTGTAAAAAATGTGTAAAGCTCATGACTTTTCTTCATCATCACGGTAGCGATGGAACTGAATCGTAAAGGTTGTCCCTTTTCCCAATTCGCTCTCCACGAGGATTTTTCCTTGATGGGCTTCTACAAGGTGCTTCACGATCGCAAGTCCAAGTCCAGTTCCTCCAGAGTTTCGACTTCTTGCCCGGTCCACCCGATAAAAACGTTCAAAAATACGTGGAATTTCAGACTCTCTGATGCCAATGCCTGTATCGTTTACCTCAAATTCGACCACATCCCCATGATCTTTCAGGGCCAAATCGATTCGTCCCCCATTCGATGTGTAAGTGATCGCATTGTTGACTAAATTAATCGCAATTTGCTTTAATCTTTCGGGATCCCCTTCGAGATCAAATGAACCCTCTGCCGAGAGGGAGATGTCAATCCCTTTCTCTTCTGCTTTCCCTTTCAACAATGTCATAACTTCACTAACCACTGCGAATAAATTTGTCTGTTGCCAATTTAACTGAAAATAGTTTTGCTCGATTTTGGAAAGCTCTAATAAATCGTGAATGAGGCTTTGAAGTCGCTCACTTTCCTTCCAAATAATGTGAAGAAACTGATCTCTGAGCTGTTCATCATGCATTGCCCCATCGAGCAGTGTTTCCGTAAATCCTTTGATGGAAGTCACTGGAGTTTTTAACTCATGAGATACGTTCGCTACAAAGTCTTTTCTAACTTGCTCAAGCTTTTTCAATTCGGTAATGTCATGGAAGACAAGAGCAATTCCTTTTAATTTTCCATTTTCCCTAACAATGGGGGCTCCGTGTACATCAAAATGTCGGTATTCCAGATGGATCGGCAGTTTCACTTGTCGCCGTTGCCGCTTTTCTGTTAAAAAGATATCTTGGACGATTTTAATGATTTCTTTATGCTTGATCACATCATGATACAATTGGTGGAGCCAAAGATCCGTATCTTCTTGGAAAATATCGTGGCATGTCTTGTTAATTAGAGAAATATCGCCTCGCGTGTTAATTAGAATAAGGCCGCTTCCCATATTTTCAATGAGCGTTTCTAGACGTTCTTTTTGGACTTGATGGCGCTTCGTCAACTGCTCCAAATTATAGGCCAACACATTGATGGAGCGATTTAATTGTCCAACTTCATCACGACTTTCCTCTGACGTCCGCGCTTGGTAATCCCCTTCGGCTAATTTGTTGGCCACGACGGTCGCACTCTCAATCGGGCGAATCATTTGGTTGGCAATGCGATAGGTGACAGAAACGATCACTAAAAACGCGATCGTAAAGCTCACAATGAGGATGGCCCAAAGCGTGCGATTAACAGAGTTCACCGCTTCAATTGGGAGCCCTAAGCGCACATAGCCAATGGTTTCATTCGCTTCATTTTGAATCGGAACAGCATAGAACAATAATTCCGTTTCGACGGTCGTGCTGTAACGGACAATGCCTTCCTCAAGCTCAGTGAATTCCGGTCGATCGGCATGGTTTTCCATTTCCGCAGGGTCAGCTGCTGATTCTCCAACGACCGTACCATCTGCTAAAATGATCGTTACACGAGCATCTAGCTTTTGACTAATTTCCTCTGTTAGCGTCTGAACTTCATTGAATAAGACTGCCTCATTTTCAACCATCGAAGCTGCTAGGTACGTCTCCTTTTTGAGCCGATCAGTCAAATTTTCTAAATAAACATTTTTAAAGATTTGCCCGATGACAAGACCTAGTCCTGCCATCACAAGAAGGGTGACGGTAAGCACAGCCAACACAAGACGGTAGCGAAATTTAGTCATTCAACTGCGGCTCCTCTAGCTTATAGCCTAAGCCACGAATCGTTTTAATGTAAATCGGCTTTTTCGTATTTGGTTCAATCTTTTCTCTTAAATGACTAATGTGCACATCCACAATTCGAGTATCACCAACGAATTCATAATTCCAAACCGCATTCAGCAGTTGATCCCTCGTAAGCACTCGACCTTTATGATTCGCTAAATAAAGAAGAAGTTCAAATTCTTTTGGTGTTAACTCAAGAGGCTGACCTTTTAAGTAGACTTCGTAATTATCAGGGTAAATTTCCACGTTGCCGAATGATAGGGTTGAAGTGGAACGGCTATTGTCTTCATGGTTATTTTGAGCATGTCCCACTCTCCGTAAAATGGCGCGCACTCTCGCCACAACCTCTCGGGGACTGAAAGGCTTTGTCATATAATCATCGGCTCCTAGCTCCAGCCCAAGAACTTTATCAAATTCGTCGTCTTTTGCAGTCAGCATAAGGATCGGGGTCATCACTTTACTTTGGCGGAGTTGTTTACATACATCGAGTCCATCCATTTCAGGTAACATGAGGTCTAAAATAATAAGATCGAACGTTTGCCTCTTAGCTAGTTGTAGCCCAGAAGCTCCATCCATTGCTGTCACGACCTCGTAGCCTGACTGTTCAAGATTAAACTGCAATAACGTCACAATTGATTCTTCATCGTCTACTACTAACAATCTTTGTGTCATTCACTCAAATCCTCCATCAGCATATTTGAACGGTTTCCCCAAATCCCCTCTATCTAACACTTAGTATACCAAATAAACAGATGCGATCCCATGAAGGCTTTTCTCACCTTATAGAAAATATCTTTTATACTAGAAAAACTCCTGAAGTGATTTCCTTCAGGAGCCTCTCTCTATGCGCTACTATTATTCTTTTGGTAGTGCCGACATGACGTTGCGAACAGATTCAATGGACTTAGCAAAGGTCGCTTTCTCTTCATCGGTTAGATCAAGCTCAATAACCTTTTCAATGCCGTCTCCGCCAAGAATCGTCGGAACTCCAACATAGATATCTTCATATCCATACTCACCTTCAAGGTAAGCAATCGTTGGAAGGACGCGTTTCTTATCTTTCAGAATGGCTTCGACCATCTCTGCAAGTGAAGCGGCTGGTGCATAATAAGCACTGCCATTTCCAAGCAAGCCGACAATTTCACCGCCGCCTTTGCGCGTACGTTCCACAATCGCATCGATGCGCTCTTGTGGAAGGAGCTTTTCAAGCGGAATCCCACCTGCATAGGAGTAACGAATCAATGGCACCATGTCATCCCCGTGCCCCCCAAGAACAAAACCTGTAATATCTTCAACAGATAGGTTAAGCTCTTGGGCGACGAACGTACGGAAGCGTGCCGTATCTAGAACGCCCGATTGACCGATGACGCGGTTTTTCGGGAAACCAGATTCTTTATAAACGGTATAGGTCATCGCATCTGCTGGGTTCGTTAAAACAATAATGTAGGCGTTTGGTGAATGTTTCACCACTTCTTTCGTAACAGCCTTCATAATTCCCGCATTTGTTGATACGAGATCATCGCGGCTCATACCAGGCTTACGAGCAATTCCAGCCGTAATGACAACCACATCAGAATCCTTCGTATCTTCATAGCTAGACGTACCTGTGATGTTCACATCAACCCCTTGAACCGGCGTTGACTCGAGCATATCTAACGCTTTTCCTTTAGTCGGACCTTCCATTTGCGGAATATCCACAAGAACGACATCACCTAATTCCTTTTGAGCAACCATTAGCGCTGTCGTAGCACCTGTGAAACCCGCCCCAATAACGGAGACCTTTCTGCGTTTAATTGCCATCTTCCATCACTCCTAGATCAGATTAAAGGTTCTTGATCAATTCATTCGCAAACTCTGAGCATTTGACTTCTGTAGCCCCATCCATTAATCGAGCAAAGTCGTATGTGACAACTTTACTTTCGATCGTTTTGTCCATGGAAGCCATAATTAAGTCAGCAGCTTCATTCCAACCAAGGTGACGAAGCATGAGCTCACCAGATAAAAGTACAGAAGATGGATTCACTTTGTCGAGGCCTGCATATTTCGGCGCCGTTCCGTGAGTGGCCTCAAAAATGGCGTGACCTGTATCATAGTTAATGTTCGCTCCCGGCGCAATTCCGATACCGCCTACTTGAGCCGCGAGTGCATCGGAAATATAGTCACCGTTCAAGTTCATTGTTGCTACAACATCGAACTCTTTCGGACGCGTTAAGATTTGTTGGAGGAAAATATCGGCAATTGAATCTTTGACGATAATTTTGCCTGCTGCTTCCGCCTCTGCTTGCGCTTTATCCGCAGCTTCCTTTCCTTGTTCTTCAACAATTTTGTCGTACTGTGCCCACGTGAATACTTTATCACCGAACTCGCGCTCAGCTACTTCGTACCCCCAGTTTTTGAACGCACCTTCTGTAAACTTCATAATGTTACCTTTATGAACGAGGGTGACGCTCTTACGTCCTTCTGTAATCGCATATTGAATCGCTGCACGAACTAGTCGGTCTGTTCCCTCTTGAGAAACAGGTTTGATGCCAATACCAGAAGTTTCAGGGAAGCGAATTTTCTTAACGCCCATTTCTTCCCGTAAGAAGTTGATTACTTTCTTCACTTCATCCGTTCCAGCCTGATACTCAATTCCTGCGTAGATGTCTTCAGAGTTTTCACGGAAAATAACCATGTTCGTATCTTCCGGACGTTTGACTGGAGATGGAACCCCATTAAAATAACGAACTGGACGCAAGCAAACATAAAGGTCAAGTTCTTGACGTAATGCCACGTTTAAAGAACGAATGCCTCCTCCAACTGGAGTCGTAAGCGGTCCTTTAATAGCGATTGTATACTCGCGAATCGTTTCAAGCGTCTCATCTGGAAGCCATTGGCCTGTTTGATTGAACGCTTTCTCACCTGCCAAAATTTCTTTCCAGACAATTTTCTTTTCTCCGTTGTACGCTTTCTCCACAGCCGCATCGATCACCCGATGTGCAGCCGCCCAAATATCAGGACCTGTTCCATCCCCTTCGATAAATGGGATAATTGGATTGTTTGGTACTTCAAGTACCCCTGCACTTACTTTAATTTTCTCTCCGTTTGCCATGAATGTTACCTCCTATGCGTTCGTCTTCCTCTCTTACTTCTATGTACACGGAGGACACACCTCCGACTGTACTCGTTTAGTTGCGCTCTTCCAAACGTACATATTGTCGCTTGTTCGGTCCAACATATTCTGCCCGAGGGCGAATCAAGCGGTTGTTGCTGTATTGCTCTAAAATATGAGCCAACCATCCGCTCATACGGCTAACAGCAAAAATCGGTGTAAATAAGTCGTGTTTGATTCCAAGACTATGGTAAACGCTAGCGGAATAGAAATCAACGTTTGGCAATAGTCCTTTTTCATTTGTTACGATTTCTTCAATTTTCACAGACATCTCGTACCACTTGCTTTCGCCCGTAATGCTCGTTAATTTCTTAGACATTTCCCGTAGGTGTTTAGCACGTGGATCGCCATTTTTATACACTCGGTGACCGAAGCCCATAATTTTTTGTTTGTTGTCCAAAGCTTTGCGGATGTAAGGTTCAACGTTTTCAACATCGCCGATTTCCGTGAGCATGGCCATTACCTGTTCGTTGGCCCCACCGTGAAGAGGTCCCTTTAATGCCCCAATCGCTGCTGTAATACCAGAGTAAACGTCAGAAAGAGTCGCAACACAGACTCGTGCTGTGAATGTAGAGGCGTTTAGCTCGTGATCAGCATGCAGAACAAGTGCTTTATTAAATGCATCAACCGCTATTTCATCAGGCTCTTCTCCTGTTAGCATGTACAAGAAATTCGCCGCAAAACTTAAATCTGTACGAGGAGCAACAGGCTCTTTTCCTTCGCGAATGCGAGAAAACGCTGTCACAACCGTTGAAACTTGCGCTTGAAGCTTCAATGCCTTTCGCTTGTTTGCTGCTTCATCCATAAGATCCGCTTCCTCATCATACAAGCCTAAGCTTGAAATCGCTGTGCGAAGAGCGCCCATTGGGTGTACGCGATCTAACGGATAAGCTTTCATTTGCTCAATGACTTCTTGCGGGATTTCAGCGTTATTTGCAAGTTCATCTGCAAGTTCTTTAAGCTCTACTTTATTTGGGAGCTTTCCATTCCAAAGAAGGTATATTACTTCTTCAAAACTTGCATGTTCAGCAAGTTCATCAATATCGTATCCTTGATACGTTAATACACTTTCAATAATCGAACTTACGCTAGATGTCGTCGCAACGACGCCTTCAAGACCACGAGTGACACTCATACTACCCTCTCCTTTTCCTATTACTTTTACTCTTAAATGCAACGGATTGATCAGGGGCTTTATCGATATGTATCTTTTCCCTGTCCCGTTTTTGAAAAGCTTTTGGAAAACGTAACAAAATCACATTTTCCTCTATTGTTGTACAGGAAGGAAGTCAACCAATTCTTATTATAAACATTATTTCAACTTTTGTGAATGTTTAAGAGCATTTTTCGACAAGAAGGTTTCTCCAGCGAAGAGCGAAATTCCTTTTAAAATAAAGGTGTTTGCGCAGAACGGCATGATTATCCCCAAAACGAACCGAGCCACTGGACAACCTTCATTGTCAAATAGGCAATCCCAGCGCCAATTAAAGGCCCTACAGCCACACCATTAAATACGGCAACAGCAAGAATCGTACCGAGCACGAGTGCTGTCGTAATATGAGGGTCATTCTTTAACAAATCAATTCCACTTGCTGCAATGAGCGCAACGACAACGCCTGAAAGAAGAGCAACCCATGCATAAGATGAACGGATCGCTTCCCCCATTTGCTTAAACCCGATTTCTCCCGTCGCAATCGGTGTTAGTACAGCAATTGTAATAATGGTTACACCAAGACTGATACCTTTTTGCTGAAAAAATGGGAAAACCTTGTCCCCAACGCCAATAAATTTAATGACGAGGAGCACAAGTACTGCAATAAGTAGCGATTGATTTTTTGCTAGTAGTGCAATCACTAACAAAACAAGCATAAAAATAGTCGCTTGAGATATCAACTTTTGTTGTCCTTCCTTCCTCCTAAACAATCCTCGTTCATCATACCATAAATGTAAGCGCTTTGTCATGTTTCATAGTATTTGCTCAGCGGCTAGGACATATCATAAAACAAAATCCAGAACGACCTCGCTTCTCGGTCAAACCATGCGAAAAAGCCCTATGCTGCTAGTGAGCACAAGGCAACTAACTTTAACGGATCACCGTCTTGAAATGAAGACGAATGAACCATTTCGAGCCATTTTATTGAACAGTTTAAGAATGAAGCCCTTCGCAATTCCTCTCGTTTGTGGGATCAGAAGAAAGAACCCAAGGGCATCTGTAATATATCCTGGTTTAAGTAACACAACACCGCCTATCAGGATACAAATGCCGTCAAGAAGCATGTCACTTGGAACTCGGCCTTGCTCTACCTCAAGCTGCGCTAAGCGAATCGTTTGTAATCCTTCTCGTTTCGCAAGCCATGCTCCCAGAACACCTGTGAGCAAAATCAACCCAATGGTAGGCCAAAGGCCAATCGCTTGGCCAAATAAAATCAAAAGGGCAATTTCAGCTGCAGGGACAATGATAATGAGCAACAATAAGATTCGAAACATCGCACATCTCCCTTATCATAGAGAAAAAGAGAAGGGATTTTCCCTTCTCTTTTCATTATAGTACACTTGCTTGCCCTCTGTAAATGTCACCGCGGCTCGTATCGACCGTTATTTCTTCCCCATCTTTAAAGAGCGCAGACGCATTTTGTACACCGACGATCACAGGTGTATTAAGACTTAGACCAACAACTGCGGCATGGGATGTAATCCCACCTTCTTCGGTAATGACGGCGGCTGCTTTTTCAAAGGCTGGCATCATATCCTTATCCGTGCTGAAAGTAACTAAAATCGACCCTTCTTCAACCTTTGCATTTGCTTCCTCTGCATTAGCAGCAATGACGACTTTGCCGTTCACCGTGTCGCGTCCAATGCCTTGACCTTTCGCGACCACTTCACCAATGACGTGAACTTTCATAATGTTCGTCGTTCCTGTCTCTCCCACTGGAACACCTGCCGTGATGACGACAAGATCCCCTTGTTTCACCAATTGGGACTTTAACGCTGTCTCAACGGTCACTTGAAGCATATCATCCGTCGTCTCTGCCTCTTCTCCAAGGATTGAATACACTCCCCAAACGAGAGCGAGTTGACGAACAACTGTTTCGTTACTTGTAACTGCTACAATTGGTGATTTCGGGCGGTATTTCGCTACTACGCGAGCTGTATGGCCGCTTTCAGTCGCCGTCAAGATTGCACTTGCATTCAAGTTGAATGCTGTGTGGCCAACCGATTGACTAATAGCACTCGTAATCGTCGTTCTCGCTTCTTTTGTATGCTTGGACAAGATTTCTTGATAGTTTAGGGCTTGCTCTGCACGCTCTGCAATTCGGCTCATCGTCTGAACCGCCTCGACTGGATAATCCCCAGCTGCGGTTTCACCGGAAAGCATGATCGCATCCGTTCCATCAAAAATCGCATTCGCTACATCACTAGCTTCGGCTCGAGTTGGACGTGGGTTACGCTGCATCGAGTCAAGCATCTGTGTCGCTGTAATAACAGGTTTAGCTACAAGGTTGCATTTCTTAATAAGCGACTTTTGCACAAGTGGAACTTCCTCAGCGGGAATCTCTACCCCTAGATCTCCACGGGCCACCATCAAACCGTCTGATACTTCAAGAATTTCCTCGATGTTATCAACGCCTTCTTGATTCTCGATCTTAGGGATGATTTTAATATGCTCTGCCCCGTGCTGCTCAAGCAATTCGCGAATTTCTAGTACATCTTGCGCTCTGCGAACGAATGAAGCTGCAATGAAATCGACGCCTTGCTCTATCCCAAACTTGATATCCGCTGCGTCTTTTTCTGTGATTCCAGGCAGGTTGACGCTTACGTTCGGGACATTGACACCTTTTTTATTTTTCAATGTGCCGCTGTTCAAGACTTTTGTCAAAATCTCTTGATCGCGAACCTTAACGACTTCTAGCTCAATTAACCCATCATCTAATAAAATTTTTGCACCTGGTACAACATCATGAACTAGGCCCGGATATGTGACAGAAATACGCTCACTCGTACCTACAACCTCCTTCATAGAGATGACAAGCTCTTGCCCTGCCTTTAATTCGGCCACGCCCCCTTCAAGGGTTTGGGTACGAATTTCCGGTCCTTTTGTATCAAGTAAAATTGCAACTGTTTTTCCGATACGTTTCGCTGCTTCTCGAATGTTTTTGATTCGTGCACCGTGCTCTTCAAAGTCCCCATGGGAAAAATTTAACCGCGCAACATTCATGCCTGCTTCCATTAATTGTTCTAACTTTTCTACACTTTCACTCGCCGGACCGATCGTACAAACGATTTTTGTCTTTCGCATTTCATTGCCTCCCCTGTTTTCCTTCAACAGCTCTTTTATAAGAACCTTTGTTAAATGGACAGTTCCTGTGACAAACGATACATATCCAAATCAATCGAATGCTTACGTTGCAATACTTCTGTAATGTCATGATGGACAAGCTTATTATTTTCAATCCCGACCGTTACACCTGCTTGTCCTTCTAAAAGCAAGTCTACCGCTTTCGCTCCAAGACGACTCGCGAGAACACGATCAAATCCTGTTGGTGAGCCTCCCCGTTGAATGTGTCCGAGCACGGTGACCCTTGTCTCAGCCCCTGTTCGTTCTGAAATTTCTCTTCCGAAGTCCATTCCACTTCCTACACCTTCAGCAACGACGATTATACTATGTTTTTTCCCTCGCTCTTGTCCTCGTTGCAGACGGGAAATGATTTGGTCAATATCATGATCAGCTTCGGGGATCACAATGGTTTCTGCTCCATCGGCTAAGCCAGACCAAAGCGCTAAATCACCGGCATTACGTCCCATGACCTCGATGACATATGTACGATCATGCGATGTTGCTGTATCGCGAATTTTATCAATCGCATCAATAACCGTATTCAAAGCTGTGTCAAAACCAATTGTAAAGTCTGTTCCAGGGATATCGTTATCGATCGTTCCTGGCACTCCCACTGTTGGGAATCCGTGCTCCGTTAATTTTTGCGCACCTGCAAATGAACCATCCCCACCGATAACAACTAGGCCTTCGATGCCAAATTTCTTCAGTTGCTCAATTCCCTTTTTTTGCCCTTCAAGTGTCTTGAATTCTTCACAACGGGCCGTATATAAAATGGTCCCCCCGCGATGGATAATATCACCTACAGAACCAAGCTCCATTTTTCGAATATCTCCTGAAATTAAACCAGCATACCCTTGGTAAATGCCATAAACCTCTACTCCGTGATAGATCGCCTTACGTACAACCGCACGGATGGCGGCATTCATGCCAGGAGAGTCCCCTCCACTCGTTAACACTCCAATTCGCTTCATAATTGAATCTATACCTCCTTCAATGTTCATCACATCTACTCCACTGGACACAGCGTGTGCGCCCCACTCCTCTCATCGTGAAACGTCTTCACCAAGCAGATCTGCTCATTCTGAACACAAACTTGTGACCATTGACCCTCATTTTTTAAAAATACCACTTTAACGAGCTGAATACAACTATGGACAAGACATAATGAAAGTGCTTCCTCTTAGGAAGAAAGCACTTTGTCTTTAATTGACGCTTATGGCATCGTTTACATGGGAAAACTCCCCAATTTTCTTGTATTTTTCGTAACGCTCATTCAGAAGTTCTTCCGTCGTTAGGGATGACAATTGCTTTAACGATTTCTCTAGCACTTGATCAATAGCTTCGGCCTGTTCGGCTACATTACGGTGAGCACCGCCTCTAACTTCAGGAATAATGTCATCTATAATTTGGAGCTCCTTTAAATCAGGTGCTGTAATTTTCATCGTTTCTGCGGCCCGTTGTGCTTGGGATGCATCTTTCCAAAGCAAAGCGGCTGCTCCTTCAGGAGAAATAACCGAATAGGTGGAGTTTTCTAGCATGTGGATTCGATCCCCTACTCCTAACGCTAGCGCCCCTCCACTTCCTCCTTCACCGATCACGATGCAAACAATTGGAACTTTCAATCCTGCCATTTCCAATAGGTTACGGGCAATCGCTTCACTCTGCCCACGTTCTTCGGCCGCCTTTCCAGGGTACGCTCCCTTCGTATCAATAAAACAGATGACTGGACGGTGGAACTTTTCCGCCTGTTTCATTAAACGTAGCGCCTTACGGTAGCCTTCAGGATGAGGCATTCCAAAGTTGCGGCGAATGTTCTCCTTCGTATCTTTGCCCCGCTGATGGCCAATCACGGTTACAGGTTGGCCTTTGTATTTCGCAATCCCAGCAACAATCGCTTCATCATCACCATACAATCGATCTCCGTGCATTTCTAAAAAATCCGAGAACAATTGCTCGATATAATCCAACGTCGTTGGCCTCTCGCCATGGCGAGCAATCTGTACCCGTTGCCACGGCTTCAAGTTACCGTAAATATTCTCTTCAAGGGCATGAAGTCGTTTTTCTAGCTTTTCAATCTCATCCGAAAGATCGATCTCTTTTTCTTCTGTAAATGTGCGCAATTCTTCAATCTTTCCTTTCAAGTCGCGAATCGGCTTCTCGAAGTCAAGCTCAGTTGACATTGACCTCACCTCCTATGAAACATGATGGATATCAAGGATTTTGGTCAAAGTTTCTTTCATCTCTGACCTTGGAATAACCCGATCTAGCTGTCCATGCTTTAACAAAAATTCTGCTGTCTGAAAGTCATTTGGTAATTCCTCACGGATGGTTTGCTCAATGATTCGACGCCCTGCAAACCCAATGAGCGCTCCAGGTTCAGCAAAATTGTAGTCACCTAATGAAGCAAAGCTTGCCGATACCCCACCAGTCGTTGGATGGGTCATAACCGAAATGAACAAACCACCTACTCGGTCTAGACGTTCGAGAGCAGCACTTGTTTTTGCCATTTGCATTAAGCTTAATACCCCTTCTTGCATACGCGCCCCGCCCGATGCAGAGAAAAGGAGGAATGGCTGCTTGTTTTCGATCGCCCGCTCAATAGCACGGGTGATTTTTTCCCCAACGACTGATCCCATGCTCCCCATCCGGAAGCGAGCATCCATGACACCGATGACGAGCGGAAACCCGTTCATCGTTCCTTCTCCCGTCACAATCGCTTCATTTAAGTTCGTTTTCTTTCGATCCGCTTCCACCTTTTCACGATACGTCGGAAACGAAAGTGGATCTTCCGTCGTCATCCCTTTATCCAGCTCTACAAAGGTTCCTGGATCCAGCAAACTTTCGATCCGATCGAAAGCGTTCATCCGGTGGTGGAAGCCACATGAATCACATACGTATAAATTTTTTTTCAACTCTTTTGTATACATAATCGTCCGACATGAAGGACATTTTGTCATAATCCCTTCAGGTATATCATGCTTCGCCCGCTCAGAAGGGATCGTTGCATATCGCTTTTTCTTAGAAAAAAAGTCTTTTAGCACACTCGACACCTCTTTTTTCGCTATGTAATGAACTGGAAGTGCCTTTCCATCGCTTCCTTGATCCATTAGTGCTGCAAATGCAGCGCCATGGTCAACGTCGCTTGCTGTTCATCTTTTTTCTTTAAAGCTTCCACAATCGTGCGATGCTCCTGCACAATCGCCTTACGCTGCCTGCGCTGTACCACTTCATAGGTCATTGCCGTTTGATGATATTCTACGAGAGATGCCCACATATTGTAAAGAAGCCGATTTTGACAAGCAGCAACGATGCGTTCGTGAAACCGATGATCATGTTTACGAAAGTCATCCTCGCTATGTTTCTCTATTTCCGATTCAAGAATGAGTTCATCCAATTGCTGAATTTCTGTTTCAGTTATGCGACGACACGCTAAACGCAATGCCTCAATTTCTACAATTCTCCTCGTTTCCCCTAAATCCTTCAATGCTTGTTGATCTTTTAATAAAAAGGATAAAATCACGCTGACGAGAGGATAACTATTGGCTGGACGAATAAACGTCCCTTCGCCCCTTCGTGTTTCAATCAAATCTAAGAGCTCCAAAGCTCGAAGTGCCTCGCGAACGGATGAGCGACCTACATGTAACCGGTCGCTCAATTCCCGTTCAGAGGGGAGCTTATCACCAGCAGAAAGTTGGTCAGCACGTATGATTTGATTAATCTGTTTAATGACCTCTAAATAGACTTTGTCACCAGCTGACAAACATTTCTCACCTGCACTCTCTTGTAGCCACTTTTACAAATTACTCAATGATGGCTAATTTCCTTGTCTTTGCTTCCACTTCAGCAGGATCAACCTTTCTTCTAGCAACTCCTGTTTCCATCGCCGTTTTCGCCACAGCTGCCGCCACAGCTGGTGCGACACGCGGATCAAATGGAGCAGGAATGACATAGTCAGGATCTAAATCCTCTTCCGCTACAAGGTCAGCAATCGCATGAACAGCAGCAACCTTCATTTCTTCGTTGATGTGCGTCGCCCGTGCATCAAGCGCTCCGCGGAAAATACCAGGAAACGCAAGCACGTTATTTACTTGATTCGGGAAGTCTGAGCGTCCCGTTCCGATCACTTTCGCTCCTGCTGCTTTCGCCTCTTCAGGCATAATCTCCGGCACAGGGTTAGCCATCGCAAAAATAATAGGATCATCATTCATATTTTCAATCATTTCTTTCGTAAGTGCTCCAGCTACAGAAACACCGATAAAAACATCGGCTCCTTTGAGCACATCTCCAAGGCCACCATCGATTTTGTCGCGGTTTGTCCACTTCGCCACTTCTGCTTTCATGTCATTCATGCCATACGGACGGCCGTCATAGATGGCTCCTTTTGAATCACACATTATAATATCCCGTACACCCATTCGTTGCATCAGCTTAATAATAGCAATTCCGGCTGCACCTGCTCCGTTGGCCACGACTTTAATCTCCGACATTCTCTTTCCTGTTAATTTTAGCGCGTTAATAAGGCCCGCCAAAGTCACGATGGCTGTTCCGTGTTGATCATCATGAAAAACAGGGATGTTTGTTTCCTTCTTTAGACGCTCTTCAATTTCGAAGCAGCTCGGTGCGGCAATATCCTCTAAGTTAACGCCACCAAAAGTAGGCTCAAGCAGTTTCACCGTTTCCACAATTTGATCGACATCTGTTGTCCGCAAGCAAATCGGAAACGCGTCTACACCAGCGAAGGATTTAAATAACACAGCCTTCCCTTCCATAACTGGAAGAGAAGCCTCCGGTCCGATGTTTCCTAACCCTAGCACCGCCGTTCCGTTACTTACTACTGCTACCATATTGCCCTTCATTGTATATTCATAAACCGTTTCCACATCTTCAAAAATTTCTTTGCACGGCTCGGCAACACCCGGTGAATAAGCAAGGCTTAAATCTCTTGCATTTCGTACGGGAACCTTAGACTTCGACTCTAATTTTCCTTGATTTTCTCGGTGAATGTGTAAAGCTTCCTCTCTTGTCGTCGCCACAGTAGACACGCTCCTTCAAAGATAGTAGTTATTTTACAAAGTTTATATAATGGCTTTAGCTGGTCTGACCACCTGTATAAAAACATCTTTTATTATAACAGACGAGCCCTTCTTGTACACCCTTGTTTCACTGAGCCATCATTCAGCTCTCATCCTCGTATGTGCTCACAACGACATGTTCTTTTCCGACTAATTGTTCGAGTTCATGTAAGAGTATAAAGGAGAGGGAAACGTGATATTTTTCCGGGAGCTGAATCGTTTTTCTTTGTTTCTCGTAGTACATGACAACAGGCGTTGGGCCATGGTGGACTTGAAGCAACCGCCGAATATCGTTTAACCGTTCCACTTCTTTCTCAACGTCTGCCGTTATTTTTAAAAACAGCTTTTCCTTTTCTTTTTTTAGCATATGCTTTAGTGGCAAAACTTTATCGACTAATAGCTGCAGCTCTTCGGAGCGGCCCCGATCCATCTTTCCTTCGACAAAATAAAGCTCGCCTTCCTTTAATCCCCATTCGTACATCGCCCAAACGGCCGGAAAAACAACAGCTTCCCATTCCCCTGTTTCATCGCTCATCGTGAGAAAACCCATCACCTCACCGCGTTTTGTTCGAATCCGGCGAATTCGATGGATCATGCCTGCCAATTTTACAAAACGTCGCTCGGCCCCTTCCAAATATGTTAACCGATCATATTGCCTGAGCGATTCGGTATAGGCAAGCAGTGGATGACCACTAAGATAAAACCCGACTGCTTCCTTTTCATAAGCTAGCTTTTCTAAGTCGGTCAAGGGCTCTACCTTTATATACTCTGGCTCTTCTACACTTAGCTGAAACAGCCCCCCAGTATTTTCTTGGAACTCTTTCACTTGTTCAGCAAACTGAAAGGCTTCTTCAATGTTGGCTAGAAGGGTAGCTCGCTCCCCCAGCTCATCAAGAGCTCCTGCTTTAATCAGACTTTCCATCACTCGGCTAGTAACGATACGGCCATCTACTCGCGAGCACAGGTCGAACAGACTGCGAACAGGCGCTTCACGTCGTGCCTTGATAAGTTCGCGGATCGCTCGAACACTCACATAGCGCAACGGTAAAAGTGGGAAGCGGACCCCTTCTTCCTCTTCGCTAAAATGGATATCACTTTTCGAAAGGGAAGGAGGAAGCACTCGGATTCCTTGTTGCTTCATCTCTTGAAGGAGCCGTTCCAGTTTTTCAGGTTGATTCCAAATGGTTGAGGCAAGCGCCGCGTAAAATGAGCTAGGATAATGGGCTTTTAAATAGGCAAGCTGATAGGCAAGCATGCTGTAGGCAACTGCATGGCTTTTATTAAATCCATAGTTGGCAAAACGAACGATCAGCTCATATATTTTTTTAGCCGTCTCTTGCTCATAGCCTTGGCGGACGGCTCCCGTAACAAATGCCTCCTCTTGCTGGCGTAACGCTTCTCCCTTTTTCTTACTTATTGCTCGTCGCAGCAAATCGGCCTCACCTAAACTAAAGCCAGCCATTTTTGCGGCGATTTGCATAATTTGTTCCTGATAAACAATGACACCATATGTTGAGCTTAAAATCGGCTCTAAGTCTGGATGGAGATAAGTAATTTCCTTTGTCCCTTCTTTTCCTTGAATGTAATCAGGTATAAACTCCATCGGCCCTGGTCTGTAGAGGGCGTTGACAGCGACAATATCTGCGAAAGTATTTGGCTTTAACTCACGTAGCACTTTCCGCATTCCCCCAGATTCTAGCTGAAAGACACCTGTCGTTTCCCCCTTGGCAAGTAAGGCGAATGTTTTTGCATCGTTTAAGGGGAGCTGCTTTACATTGAGAGAATGGCCGTACGTTTCCCTCACTCGTTTGACGACCATTTCTAGCAATGTCAAATTACGCAATCCAAGAAAATCCATTTTAATTAAGCCAACATCCTCGACTGTTTCCATCGTCCCTTGCGTGAGAGGCACCTCTCCTTGCCCATGCTGTAAAGCAATGACCTCTGTCAACGGCTGTTCACTGATCACGACCCCGGCTGCATGGGTAGACGTATGCCGCGGCAGCCCCTCTACCTTGCGCGCGAGCTTCATCACTTTTTGCGCCTCATCGGAAGCGTGCACGAGCTGTCGGAGCCGTTCGTTCTCATTATAAGCTTTTACCAATGTCATCCCAGGTCTACCGGAAATCTCTTTGCTAATTTTTTCAATGACGTTTGGCGGGATCGCGAGTGCCTTTCCTACATCACGTACCGAGGCTCTTGCAGCCAACGTACCGAATGTGAGGATTTGCGCTACTCGATTCGCCCCGTACTTTTTCTTCACGTAAACAATCACTTCTTCGCGGCGATGATCAGGGAAGTCAAGATCGATGTCAGGCAAGGAAATACGTTCTGGATTTAAGAAACGTTCAAACAGTAAATCATAGTGGAGCGGGTCTACGTCGGTAATAAATAACACATACGCCACTAATGAGCCGGCGACAGAACCTCTTCCCGGCCCTGTTACAATCGACGCTTCCCGAGCGAATCGCATAAAATCCCACACGATTAAAAAGTAATCGCTAAAGCCCATTCTCTCAATAACCGCCAATTCTTCTCCTAAGCGTTGCGCCTTCTCTTTGGTCCATTCTTCCCCATATCGCTCTTTCGCCCCTTGTTCACAAAGCTTGCGCAAGTAGTCCTCAGCTGATTGTTCATTAGGCGTTTGAAATTTCGGTAACCTTGGCTTACCAAGCGTAAGTTCAACATGGCAACGATCGGCTAGCTTTTTCGTATTTTGCAACGCTTCTGGATAAGCTCGAAACGTTTGCTCCATCTCAGTCAACGTGAAAAAGCAAACATCCTCCTCTTGTTCGATTCTTAATTCTTCTACGAGAACACCTTCGCGAATCGCCTGAATCACTTTCCACGCGTCTAAATCTTCTCGCTCTAATACTTGAATATGCTGACTGCACACAAGGGGAATCGCTAGCTTTGCCGCCAATTGATTGATCGGTTCAACTTTAGAACGGTCCGTGCCTTGAATTTCTAAATAAACGGATTCCCCTCCAAGATGATCTTTGAGAAACTGGATAAATCGCTCTCCTCGTTCTAGCGCTTCATCTTCGAGACAAGCGCGAACAAATCCTCCTGAATATGGAATGACGTACAACAAGTCGTCCTTATACGCGAGAAGCTCTTCCCACGTCACATATTTTTCTTTTTCCTCGCGGCATTGAATGATCGTTGAAAGCTTCAAAAGGTGCTCATACCCTTTATTGGAGCGGGCATATAAGAGAAGGTCACTCTCTCGATCCTCTGCAAATCGAACGGTGGTCTCCATCCCGATAATCGGTTTCAATCCTGATTCTTTACAAGCTTTGTAAAAAGGAACAGCCCCATACATGACATGGCGATCGGTTAATGCCAATGCAGAAAACTGGGCTGCTTTTGCCTTTTCTACTAGTGCTGGAATCCGACACATGCTTGAGAGAAGGGTGTATTCACTATGTACGTGTATATGAACACTTTCCATCGAAGCTTCCCTCATTTCTTATCTGTTTCGTTTCTATTTTCTATTATAGTATGTCTTTTTCTCTTATGTCAGCTTTCCACCTTCGGGACAGCATATTCTTGTCCACTGACGACTATACATAGTAACAGCATTTCATAGCGGGAATGATTTATACGACAAGGAGAGAGGGACGATGGACAGAGAATTCTTAGCAACATTAGTGATTGATTTTTTCGTCGCCTTTGGAGTCCTCATTGGGGGAACGTTAATTGGGGGGATGGGAGCGTATTTAATAGGCAAACCCCCGTTGCAAGTCATGCATGACCTGGCAGGAAGCTTAAAAATTTGGGCAATCGTTGCTGCGATTGGAGGTTCATTTGATGCGATTACGAGCTTAGAGCGCGGACTATTCACCGGAGCTCATGATGATATTTTCAAAACATTGTTTATGGTGTTTTTCGCCCTTTGCGGTGCACACTCAGGTACGCTGTTAGTGCAGTGGATTGTTGGGGAGCAGCATGTCCTATGAGAGTGCCTCCTTATTATCGTCGGCCCGGTTGGCAGCGTTTTTTCGCCGGATTGATCATTGGAATTTTGATCGGCTGGGTGTTTTTCTTATTGCAGTACGGACCGATCCACGATGAGCTCATTTTAGAACGGAGCAAACAGCAGGCAGAGGTCGCTCAACTAAAAGAGCGAATTGATGATCTCGTTCGTAAGCAAAATGAACAAAATGAGGAGAATCAAAAAAAATTAACGATTCAAGAAATCGAAATTTCCTTTACGAATGCACGGAGCCTTCGTTTAAACCAGCTTACCCTCTATGAGCTTCATCAGCAAGCGATAGAGGAGCTCCACTTTTTAGAACAGAGAGACATTGAAACGGTTGCTAACATGAAAGACCTTATGATCTCGACCCTTGAGAATAAAGTATTTTCCATCAACGATAGTCGCTACCAGCTGGACGTCGAAGAGGTTTATTTATTTACAACCTTGCATATTTACGCGAAAATAGTCCCTGCTTCTTCATAACGATCTATGACGTTTTTCTGAATATTTCTCCCTTTCCTTTCCAAGACAAACCGTTATCCTGTATACTATATAAAAGGAAAACTAACGCGATTTGTAAAAAGGAAGGAGTGAATGAAATGGATGTAACCGGTAAAGAAATGATCATCAACCGTAAGGAAATGGCCTTAAAAAAGGTGGAAAAGATCAAGGCAGGTTATTCTGCATTTGCCGAAAGCAAAGAAGTATCCGATTTCATTCGCAAAGAACTCAAACGATTAGGGATCGACGACGTATATGAGGACATAACTGAGCTTGGCTCTTGGTTCATTCCAGCAAACCAGCGGGATGAAGATCATAAGTAAATCTAAGTAGCAAAGAGACTGGGACATAACTAGCCAAACGTATAAAAAGGTTCGGATCATTTTATTTTGATGCTCCGAACCTTTTTTCTGTTGATTCGTGGGATCGCCTGTAGTTTGATTTGCGTTTATGGCCGTAAACGCAAACCCTCATTCATTTCTGACATTCTCGTTGCCTCTGACGGACATTCGAGTGACACGCAAATGAGCCTTCAGATAACTAAAAACCGATTTTTACGTCGACCTTACACTGACCATAGATTGCCCCCCGTTTTCTCGTCTGAAAGCATCTGTTGAATCTTTATTTGTTGTTCCTATTTTTCATTGATTAAGATTTCCCCACTCACGGAGGAGGCCTTGAGCTTCCGGATGAACACGGAACCGATAAATGGTTCGGTCAATAGGCTTATAAGCATACGAATACTGCTAAGGTATCCTTTTTGTGTATACGCATGACTAGACGGACGTTTCCAAGTTGATGGTCAAAATCACGAGACGCCTGCGGGAAAAGCAAGAACTGAAGATCCATCGGGGTGATTTTCCCCGATTAGCTAAAGCCTTGTCCGCGGCAAGGGAGTGGTTTTTGAAACAATCAACGCCATATAAAATAAGAGTGGCACTCATCACCGTGGTGGGTGCCACCCCCATATGTTAGAGTATCCGTCTAACGACTGGAAGACAGACGACAAACTAGTATCGTGCAGTTAAGTTTAACGTCATTGGTGGCTTCCTTTTTGGCGGTAAGCCAAGCTTTCCTAACGTCTAAAATCGCTAGCGACCCGCCGGAGCTTCTCTACAATCTTATCTGTTTCCTCCCAGCTCTTCGCCTTCGCTCCTGCTGCCATCGGGTGTCCGCCCCCGTTATGTTCCATCGCCACCGTATTGATTACTGGTCCTTTTGAGCGGAGGCGCACACGGATTGTCTCTCCATCTTCAACGAAAAATACCCATGTGAGTAACCCTTCCACATCGGAAAAGCTGTTAACAAAAGCCGCTGATTCGTTCGCCGTCACATCATATTCAGCCAACAGTTCACTTGTCAGCTTCATGACTCCGACACAACCATCAATGATGGAAAAATGTTGAAGAATGTAGCCTTCTAACCTCGTTTGCTTTAATTCACGACGATGGAGTCCGCTGTAAAAATCATTCGTCTCGATCCCTTGTTCAAGAAGAAGGGCTACATGGCGTAACGTTTTCGGTGTCGTGTTATCATAACGGAATCTTCCCGTATCACCAACGATTCCAGCATATAGTAAAAGAGCACTCTCTTTGCTCAAGTTATACCCTTCCTCCTTTCCGGCAAGGAACAAGTCGACAATCATCTCGCTTGTGGAGCTTGCCGATGGATCCACCCAGACAATATCGCCGTATGGCTCCTCATTTGGGTGGTGGTCGATCTTTACGAGCTTGTCGCCCCGTGCATATCGTTGATCGCTGATTCGTTCCTCGTTCGCTGTGTCACATACGATGACGAGCGCCCCTTCGAACTTTTCATCATCAAGCTCGTCCATGTTGGCTAAAAATCCGAGCGATGGTTCTTCATCCCCGACAACAAACACGTTCTTTTCTGGATATCGCTCGCGAATAAGTGTCGCTAGCCCAACCTGTGAGCCAATGGCATCAGGATCTGGTCGTTCATGACGGTGGATTATGATTTGATCATAGGCCGCAATGGCTTGTAGAATGTCGTGCTTCATCTTCTATCCCCTTCTCTCTCGTCAATAGTTGCTGTACTGGCTTTTCCTTTCATTTCACGTTAGAATAAAAACAAATCACAATTGTTTTCGTGCAGGAGGATGTTTATGGCTGTTTTATTTACCGCACTTGTGTTTATCTCGATCGGCTTGTTTTTATATTTTAAAATAAAAGCGTGGAGAACACCCGAATCGCTGCTCAAACGAATTCACGAATCAAAAGCGAGCATCGCCTCCGGTGTATTTCTTACCGCGTTTGGTATTAACCTGTTAGTCGGCCTGCGCGGCACGGTCGATTTAATTGTAGGGCTTGTCTTCGTAGGCTTCGGTGGTTTCATCCTCTACCACGGCATTCGTGCCTACCAACATTATGTACCACAACTGAAAAACCAATAACCATTTTTGCGTCAAAAGAGACTTGGATAACCCAAGCCTCTTTTTGTTAATCGATGATTTGCGCCATAAACAAGGCCTTCCCAACAATTTCTCCTTCATGGTACATTTCCACATCTATTTTCCCATGCTTACGACCAATTTCTAACACCCGTGGTCGTATCGTTAAACGGCTGTCAATCTGAACTGGCTTGAGGAAGTAAAGGGTGATGTTTTCGACGACGAGATCCCCTTTTTTATACTTTCGAAGAACCCGGCTACCGGACTCAATAACGAGAGACGTCATGACACCGTGCGAGATCGTTCCTAATTGATTCGTCATTTGCGGCGTAATTTCTACCTCATATGAATCCCCTTGGTCGGAACTACTTTCATTCAGGCCATTTGTCATCAAATCTTCAATCGTCTCTCCGACATGGGGCTGACGTTGAATCATTTGTAGCGCTTTTAGCACATCCTGACGACTGACCACACCGATTAACTTCCGGTGAGAGTCTATGACTGGGAGGAGCTCAATCCCTTCCCAGACCATCACATGGGCGACAGCAGCAACGGACGTACGTTCACTGACCGTGATTGGATTTTTCGTCATGACCTTTTCGATCGGTGTATGCCGGCTCGCGTTCAGGACATCTTTCGCAGCAACCATCCCTTGAATCTTCATGTTCTCATCAATTACAGGGTAGCGGCTATGTCCTGTCTTCTCATTTAATTCATGCCACTTCCCAACGACATTTTCCGTTGTCATGTAGTACGTATCTTGTAGTGGGATTAAAATATCGTCCACAAGAGTGATTTCCTTTTTAATTAACTGATCGTAAATCGCCCGGTTAATCATCGTCGCAACGGTAAACGTATCATAGCTCGTTGAGATCACTGGAAGATCCAGCTCATCCGCTAATTTAATCGCTTCATCACTCGTATCAAAGCCCCCGGTAATTAACACTGCTGCGCCTGCTTCCAGGGCAATTTGGTGTACCTGATAGCGGTTCCCTACAATCAAAAGGTTGCCTGGCTCCACATACCGCATCATCGCATCTAGCTTCATCGCTCCAATGACAAAACGATTGAGGGTTTTATGGAGACCGTCTCGACCACCGAGAACTTGTCCATCAACGATGTTTACCACTTCTGCATAAGTCAGCTTTTCGATGTTTTCTTTCTGTTTCTTCTCGATTCGAATCGTACCAACCCGTTCAATCGTGCTGACAAGTCCTTGATTTTCCGCCTCTTTAATTGCACGATAAGCCGTTCCTTCACTCACTTGAAGATCCTTGGCAATTCGGCGGACCGAAATTTTTTCACCCACCTCTAAATTCGTAATATACTGCAAAATTTGTTCATGCTTTGTCGCCAATCCCTTCACCTCGCTTTCACTCGTTATCTGTACTTGTCTGTAAAATATAACTGTATTACTAAATTATACGAGTGATGAATTGGCGTTTCAACCTTATCTTACGTAGCGTTTAACCTTTTTTGCCTCCCGTTTGTGTTTTGATTGAAATTGAGCGTTTGTTTTCGTTTGATTTCTTTTATATAACAGTGCAGCTCCATTTCCACCGATTACGAGTAAGGCGAACCCCATCCACAAGACCGCAAACAAATAAGCAAGGCCGGTTTCATGGAGGGGTAGACGTGGCAGCCCATATATTATAAGAGCCAAACCTAATAAAAAACAGAGCAAATAGCGCTGATTCATATGACCATCTCCCTTTCGGACAAGTACAGCTCGTTACATTGTATGCTGCTTACTGCGGAAGAGAACGGAAAATCATTCGTATTTGATGGTCTAACAAAAAAGTCCCCAAAGAATCATCGTTACTTCTCCGGAGATCTCTCCTTACGAGTATTCAGTGGCAAGTAAAAGAATAGCTGTTTGTCATTTGATTATGAACAATCGTTTCTACTTCTCCACCTACTTTCTCACATCCAGATATTAACTGTTCTAACTCTTTATGATTCATAGCTCTAGCCGACAGCGTTAACAAAGAAAGAACAAGCAACGCCGTGCACAAAACGATGGACCTGTTAAATATATGGTTATTTTTCAATTTTCTCATTTTACATACTCCTTCTTTCGATTACCCTTGCTACCAATTGATGAAAACATTTATGCTAGCTCAAACAGGAAGAGGCTTTAACCTATAAAAAAGATTAAGCCCCTTTTACGTTTCACTTTATAATTCAATTACCTCGCCAACGGCTAATGCTCTTCCTTTTTTCCCTGACAGTGACTCTGCAAATGCGACAGGGTCTTGCTCAATGACAGGGAATGTGTTGTAGTGGATCGGAACTACTGTTTTGGCTTGTAACCACTCTGCGGCGACTGCTGCATCTTCAGGCCCCATTGTAAAGTTATCGCCAATTGGTAAAAATGCTACATCAATGGTGTTCCGCTCACCGATTAACTTCATGTCAGAAAATAGCGCTGTATCGCCTGCATGGAAGATTGTTTTTCCTTCTGCCGTAAAAAGAATTCCACTTGGCATCCCGGTATAGACAATGGTTTGGTTTTCCTCTGTGTAAGAAGATCCGTGAAATGCTTGCGTTAATTTTACATGGCCGAACTCAAACTGATGGGCTCCGCCAATGTGCATCTCATGAACCTTGACTCCTTTCCAGCTAAGATATGTAGCTAATTCAAATGGAGCGATCACAAGAGCGTCATTTTGCTTTGCGAGTTGGAGAGTGTCGCCGACGTGATCATTATGACCATGAGTTAACAAAATCACATCTACCTTCAAGTCATCGACTGATAGGTCTGTCAGCCCATTTCCTGTAATGAATGGATCTATCAGGATCGTCTTTCCTTCTGTTTCAATTTTGACAACAGAATGCCCATGATAGCTTACTTTCATTGCACTCAACTCCCTTTCAATCATCAATCGTCTCTAGTGTCCTTCTTTCCTGGTCTCCCATTGTTTAAACATCTGTTGTTTTATGGCTTTGGATGGTCCCCTCCTCCTACATCAACACGTGGTTGGAATACCTATCGATTTCCTTTCTAATTTTAACATAAGATGGTACGGTAAAAAGGAAGAATGCAGGTTTCGTTTTGAAGCCTAGAGAAAGGAAGCGATAAAAAATGGAACGAATCAAACGCGTAATCGAATGGCTTAAAGACAATGACCACTCGATGGCCTTTATTCAAGACAAAACGTCGATTTTTTATTTAACCGGATTTTACTGCGACCCCCATGAACGGCTCGTTTCCTTGCTACTTTTTCCAGAAGCAGAGCCATGCCTTATCTGCCCTAACATGGAAACTTCCCTTGTTAAAGAGGCAGGCTGGACAGGAGAAATTCTTGGCTATTCTGACATTGAAGATCCGTGGCTACTCGTACGGCAAGCAGTTGAAAAACGGAACGCTGTGCTCACTTCCTGTATTGTAGAAGCTCCAAGGCTGACCTATGCACGGGTGCAAGCATTGCAAGACGCCTTTCCGGCGATTAAGTTAATTGACGGGGAACCATTCTTAATGGAGTTACGAAAGCAGAAGTCAGCCAAAGAATTAACGACGCTAAAAGAAGCGGCAGCCTTAGCCGACTACGGCGTCGAGGTAGGGGTACAGGCGATCCAAGAAGGTCGTTCCGAAATAGAGATTCTTGCTCTCATTGAATATGAATTAAAGAGAAAAGGGGTTCGTGACATGTCGTTTGGTACCCTTGTCCTCTCTGGGGATCAGTCAGCCAATCCACACGGCAATCCCGGCAAACGTACGATCAAAAAAGGAGATTTTGTACTGTTCGATTTAGGTGTTGTGTTGGACGGGTATTGCTCAGACATTACCCGGACTGTCGCGTTTCACCATGTGACCGATCAGCAACAGGACATTTATGAAACCGTACGAAAAGCCCAGCAAGCAGCACTGGATGCATGTCGGCCAGGAGTTGAGATTCGCACTCTTGATCAGATCGCGCGAACGATCATTACAGAGGCAGGCTATGGAGACTATTTCCCACACCGGATCGGACACGGCTTAGGCATGGAAGTTCACGAGCTTCCATCGTTAAACGAGACGAATACCGATCGCCTTCAAAAAGGCATGGTGTTTACGATCGAGCCCGGTATCTACCTTCCTAGTATTGGTGGTGTTCGAATTGAGGATGATGTCGTTATTACAGAAGACGGATATCAAACCTTGACAAACTATCCGAAAAACTTGCAAATCATTACGTAGATGAAAGATGTGGACCTTTTCAACGCTTACAAGTGCTTAAAGTGGGATACATACATCGTGTATAATTCATTTCCTCAGCAAACACAATTGATTTACCAACTTATGTTATTAAACAAAATTTCGTTAGAAAAACGGATGAACGAGACAAGGTCGTTCATCCGTTTCTCTACCTTCTCCTGATTAAGCAAGTAGGTCCATAACATCCTTATACGGTTTGTTTTGTGAGACTGCGACAGCTTCATATACGATATGGCCAGCTAAAGTATTTAATCCTTTGCGTAACGCTGGGTCATCCAGACACGCTTGAACGTACCCTTTATTCGCGATGGCGAGCGCATATGGAATCGTCACATTCGTCAAACCGATCGTAGATGTGCGTGGAACGGCTCCTGGCATGTTGGCAACAGCATAATGTAGCACACCATGCTTCTCATAGGTTGGATTACTATGAGTGGTGATACGATCCGATGTCGCAACAATTCCCCCTTGGTCAATTGCCACATCGACGATAACGGAGCCCTGTTGCATGGACGCCACCATTTCTTCGGTCACAAGCTTCGGTGCTTTTGCCCCTGGAATGAGCACTGCGCCAATAACGAGGTCTGATTCTTTGACGGTTTCGGCGATGTTAAGCGGATTTGACATAAGCGTATTGATCGACTCCCCAAACAAATCGTCAAGCTGACGGAGTCTGTCAGGATTTAAGTCTAATATGGTCACATCTGCCCCTAAGCCGACAGCGATCTTGGCAGCGTTCGTCCCGACGACCCCTCCACCGATGACGGCCACCTTTCCTCGCTTCACACCGGGAAGACCCGAAAGCAGGACTCCTTTACCACCTTGCGTCTTCTCTAAAAATTGTGCCCCGATTTGTGAAGCCATCCGACCAGCCACCTCGCTCATCGGTGTTAAAAGCGGCAGCGCCCCGTTTGCAAGCTGCACGGTTTCATAAGCGATTCCGATCACTTTTTTCTCAAGAAGAGCATCCGTTAGCTTGAGTTCAGGAGCAAGATGAAGATACGTGAACAAAATCAATCCTTCACGAAAAAAACCATATTCTTCGGGGAGTGGTTCCTTTACTTTCATGACCATCTCCATCTGCCATACTTCGTCTGCCGTATCGACGATCTTCGCTCCTGCTATGACAAATTGTTCATCCGTAAAACCAGAACCTTCTCCTGCCCCTTTTTGTACGATTACCTCATGTCCATGCTGCGTTAAAGTCATGACTCCAGCAGGTGTGATCGCGACTCGATTTTCATTGTTCTTCACTTCCGTTGGCACGCCGATTTTCATTTTGCTCATCCCTCCTTTTATTCATTTGATTCCTTTTTCCACACCCATGTAAACAGCTTTCCTTTCTCGTTCATATACCGAGCCTCAAAGCGAGTCAGGTCGGGAAATTTTTGTTTGATTCGCTTTACCATTTCTTCTGCTTCTGCCTGCTCATGGATGCCAGCGACTTTTACGATTTCTCGGACGGCTTTCTTTGCTTCTTCTCCCTTAATTACCTTTGTTCCGACTTCATATTCAAAGTGATTCGGATTGTCATATTCCCACTCATGTAAAGTGTCTCCTTGCCATACTTTGATACGCACTGAATAGTTGCCCATTAATCCACTTGCTTCCGCTAATGAATGGACACCTAGCACCACAAAACTACTGATCAATAAAAAAACGACCCATCTTTTCACTCATCTCACCTCGTCGTTAGAATGTGTGAAAAAATGGATCGTTATTCATCTCTTACCGATAACGATGCAATACATCGACAGCACCTGTGACCTCTATAACCGAACCTGTTACCATATCCGAGTCATCCTCACATAAAAAGGCCACTGTCCGAGCAATATCTTCACCCGTTCCTGAACGACCAATCGGGGTGTCAGGGTCTTTTTGTTTACGTGACTCCTCAATTGTAGCTTCTTTCATTTCCCCTACTATATTTCCCGGGCAGACCATATTCACGGTAATTCCGTACTCTGCCTCTTCCACAGCGACTGTTTTCATTAATGAGACAAGACCTACTTTTGCCGCAGCATACGCTGACCGATAGAGCCAAGCAGGAGCTGTATTTGCCCCCTGAAATCCGTATAAAATAATCCGTCCAAACTGTTGGTTGCGCATGATGGGGAGAACCTTTTTGAACATATAAAAGGCAGCGCTTAAATTCCCATTCACCATCGTCTGCCATTCATGCTCTTCATAGTCAAAAAGCTTTTTACGTTCGAAAATATAAGGCCCTGCGTTATTCACGACAACATCGATTCGACCAAAGCGATCATAAGCCCCGTCCACTAGACGGTAAATATCCTCTTTTTTCGTTACATCGACTTGAACTAGTTGAATTCGATCTTTAAGATGGCCCCACGTCGTTTCCAACTGCTTCATCGCTTCGTCTTCCGTTCGATAGCTAACGGTCACCGTGTATCCTTTTTTAAGCAGGGCTTTTGTTACTTGAACTCCAAGCCCTTTAGTACCCGATGTTACTAGCGCATGTCGCATCCATTCTCCTCCTTCAAATCATGGCCACTTTCTCATGTAAATCATACTATGATTAAAAGCCATAGTAAAAACATACGCTAGAGACACCGAACTTTTCCTTATTAATTAGTTTCGTCTACATGTGTGAGTTCATCATTCATTCGTTTCGCTTGATGAACTTCTTCATCTTCATGGCGTTTGTCTACATCCACCCGAACGCGGTCACGAGCGGTAAATGATCGGTCCACTCGGTTTTCTTTCGTTCTGTTATCATCTCTCATCATCTACCCTCCTTTCAAATCACCTTTAGAATCCCTCCATCGCTTTTTTTTACACTTTAGTTTCTAAAAAAGGTAGGAAAACGAATATTTTTGCTATTAAGATTGGCGGTAAGCCACGTTTTCCTACTGAAATGGTTTCCATATCCAACCTTTCGGGAATAGAATAATGAGTAGAGAAAAGAGGTGAGTTCGATGTACAACCATATTCTTGTCGCAGTGGATGGATCCCCTCAGGCGAAGCGAGCATTATATAAAGCGTTTAACTATGCCAAAGAGTTTAAAGCCGATTTGTTCATCTGCCACGTAATTGACAGTCGTTCGTTTGCTACAGTTGAACAATATGATCGCACCGTCGTCGGATCAGCTGAATTGGATGGCAAAAAGCTGTTGCAGCGTTATAGTGAGGAGGCCGAGAAGGCTGGCGTGGACAAAGTGCATACCATCCTTGATTTCGGTAGCCCTAAAGCAAACATCTCTAAAACAATTGCCCAAAAATACGATATTGATTTAATTATCACTGGTGCTACGGGCTTAAATGCAGTTGAACGCTTTTTGATGGGAAGCGTATCTGAATCGGTGGCTCGTCACGCTAAATGCGATGTGCTTATCGTTCGTAACGACCAAGATCAATCATGATCGAAATACTTGATCGCCAAATCTACATGGTGAAATGATTGCTTTTCTTCTACTTTAGCCGCATATAAACAGAACTTAATTAATGCAATAAAAGGACTGCCGCTAGTAGCGGTGGTCCTTTTCTGGGGCTGTCCCAAAAGCACCTTAAAACATAAAATCGGGAGAACCGTTTGATGCGGTTCTCCCGATTTTTGTGTTGATTTGTGTTCTTTGGTTCCTTCGAGCGACGATCCACCGTCGCTCGTTTCCTTAGGTTGTGGGCAAGAGCCACAAGCCCGAGCTCGATGTGCACGTTTTCTTTGCCGCGAAGATGGTATCCTTTGGAATCCGAGGTTTTGTTTGACATGACCAAATACGCTCTCCACATCCGTTTTTCTTTTTTGGAAGAGCGTTCAGCCTTCTTCGCTTTTCAGTTTTTGATGTTGCTTCGCTTTGAGTTCCTCATACAACGGGTTGTAGTGTATCTGTCGATTTCCCGGGACTCCCCGTACTTGAACAGACATCCTTCACATGACTCACACTCATACACTTTAAAATCCCGTGTATAACCATACGTATCGATTCGCTTGGTGTATCGTTTAAAAGAGACTTTCCGCTGATTTGGACACTGTTCGATCATGTCATTCACCACACGTGCCGCATGGTTCTGTGGAATGGATCGAAAAATCCATAGGAAGCACGAGTTGATTCATGGTCTACTGCTGATAAGTAGCCGTTTGGTTACGTAAAAAATCGCCTTCTTTCGTTTGAATTTTGGTAGTGGTACCTTCATGTTAAACGATTGGGCGATTTTTTTGTATGTTCTTTCGAGCGTTAATGGGAGTCGAACGAGCGACAGGCGGCGACTCCTGCGGGAAAAGCAACAGCGGAGGATCGCCGAGAGTGGGGTTCTCGAGGAAGCTGGAGCGTTGCCCGCGGCAAAGAAAACACGACGAATGCAAACAAAGTGTGCGTGAGTCGATGTTGCACTTGTGCCTGTGGTGAAAGCGTCCGCCAAGTCGCGATTTAGAACAAATCAGAAAAGCTGCCTCAAAAAATAGACTTTTGAGACAGCTCCTTTTCTACTTTAAACATATACTTTTTTCATGTTAACAAACGTTTTTTCTTAACTGTTTTATTTTATTCTTCCTCTTGTAATAGTCCTTCTTGGTATATAATTGAACTTGTAAGTAACGGGCCGTTTTATGAGGAAATATGTAGGGGGTGATTCAATGTCAACAAAGAAAACCATTCTCATGATTCTTTTTTCGTTGGTAGCACTCTTTTCCTTTTTTGCCTTAATCGGAATCGTCTCATTTTTCACTGGCCCAACAGCACCGTAGCCGCTAGTAAAAGCAATTGAAAAGGCTACAAAGGTGTGTAACCTTCATAGCCCTCTTTGCCACTAATTGGCTAAAATCTTTTCGGCCTTGGCAATTGCTTTCTTTACTTCTGTAAAGCCTGTGCCGCCAGCACTCGTTCGACGAGCCACCACAGTTTTCGGTTGCAATACGTCGTAAATATCCTCATCAAACAAATCAGATGCTGCCTTATAATCACTTAACGGCAAATCTAGCAAATAGATGCCTTTTTCGATGCAAAGAAGCACGAGCTTACCTACTACTTCATGGGCTTCTCGGAATGGCATACCTTTTGTCGCTAAATAATCGGCGAGCTCTGTCGCATTTGAGAAGTCTTGATGGACAGCCTTCGTCATCGTTTCTTCCTTCACCTTCATCGTTTGGATCATCCCAGCAAAGATGGCAAGCGAGCCTTTCACCGTCTTCACGGCATCAAACATCCCCTCTTTGTCCTCTTGCATATCTTTGTTGTAAGCTAAAGGCAATCCTTTTAGCACCGTTAATAGCGAGAAGAGACTCCCGTAAACACGCCCCGTCTTTCCTCGGATCAGCTCCGCCATATCAGGATTTTTCTTTTGCGGCATGATGCTGCTACCTGTCGCGAAAGCATCGTCCATCTCAACGAATTGAAATTCCTGTGAAGACCAGAGAATCAACTCTTCGCAAAGACGTGATAAATGAGTCATTAAGAGTGAAGACGCACTTAAAAATTCAACGATAAAATCCCGATCACTGACCGCATCGAGGCTGTTCTCATAAATGCCATCAAATCCGAGCAGCTCAGCCGTATACTCCCGGTCAATCGGAAACGTCGTCCCAGCAAGGGCACCTGCCCCGAGCGGTGAGACATTCAATCGTTTTAAGCTATCTTCGTAACGACCATAATCGCGTTCAAGCATCCAAAAATAAGCAAGCAAATGATGAGCGAAGGAAATTGGCTGGGCGCGCTGAAGATGCGTGTAGCCTGGAATTAACGTTTCTACGTGCTGCTTCGCCTGCTCCACAAGGGCCGCTTGAACATTCTTGACTAGCTGTAAAATCTCCTTCGTTTGTTTGCGTAAATAAAGATGCATATCGGTCGCCACTTGGTCGTTCCGGCTCCGTCCTGTATGAAGCTTCCCCCCCACCGGTCCGATTTCGTCGATCAAAAGCTTTTCAATATTTAAATGTATGTCCTCATTGGCAACGGAATAGTTCAGTTCACCTTTTTTTGCCTTTTCCAATAAAATGTGAAGGCCTTTTTTAATTTGCTCCACTTCTTCATTGGCGAGAATTCCAGACTTTTCAAGCATCGTCACATGGGCGAGGCTTCCTTCGATGTCTTCTTCCACAAGTTGCTGGTCAAAGCCGATCGATGCACCGAATTCATCAACCCAAGCTTCTGCTGTTTTCGTGAATCGGCCTCCCCAAAGCTTTGTCACGATGTAACCTCCTTCTTCTCTTGCTTTTCCTTCATTTCCTTGTTCACCATACTGTACACTTTCGTTGGTAGTCCCCATAAGGAGATGAAGCCTACCGCTGCATTATGATCAAATTCGTCATCTGGTGTGTAAGTGGCTAGCTTTTCATTATAAAGGGAATACTCTGATTTACGTCCTTCTACAATGGCGTGCCCTTTAAACAGTTTTACCCGTACAACCCCAGTCACTGTGGATTGAGTTTCCTTTAAGAAGGCAGACAAAGCGGGTTGAAGTGGTGAGAACCAAAGACCTTCATAAATGAGCTCTGCTATTTTTTTCTCTACAACTGGTTTAAAATGGGCCACTTCTTTTGTTAACGTTAAATCCTCCAACTCTTTATGAGCTTTAATGAGTGTCATCGCTCCAGGACATTCGTACACTTCACGAGACTTAATACCGACCAAGCGATTTTCTACGTGATCAATTCGTCCAACTCCATGCTTACCTGCGATTTGATTCAACTCTAGGATCAATTCATGGACTGGATAGCTTTTCCCGTTCAACGTAACAGGGATTCCTTTTTCAAATCCAATTTCCACAATTTCTGGTTGATCGGGAGCATCCTCGATTGCGACTGTTAACTCATAAGCACCTTCTGGAGGTGTTGCCCACGGATCTTCTAAAATTCCGCACTCGTTGCTACGTCCCCATAGGTTTTGATCGACAGAGTACGGATTATCTAAATCAATCGGAATTGGAATGTTGTTTTTCTTAGCGTACTCAATCTCTTCATCACGAGACCATGCCCACTCACGTACAGGGGCTAAAACTTCTAAGTTTGGATTTAATGCTTGAATCGATACCTCAAAGCGCACTTGATCGTTTCCTTTTCCGGTACAACCGTGGGCTACTGCCTGTGCGCCTGTTTGTTCCGCGATTTCTACAAGCTTTTTCGAAATCAATGGACGAGATAGGGCGGAAACAAGCGGGTATTTTTGTTCATACAACGCATGTGCTTGCAATGCCGGCAAAACAAATTCTTCCGCAAATTCTTTTTTCGCATCAATTGTATACGATTCGATCGCGCCTACTTTCAATGCTTTTTCCTTTACAAATTCAAGATCCTTTCCTTCACCGACATCAAGGCCAACGGCAATGACATCATATCCTTTATCGCTAAGCCACTTAATGGCTACAGATGTATCTAATCCCCCAGAATACGCTAAGACAACTTTCTTTTTGCTCATGCTAACAATCCCTCCAAAGTGAATATTCATACTCTTGTTATTATTTTTATACATCCACTTGCATAAAAAAGGGCTGTATAAAACTATCAACTACACTTATTAATATTCATTACTTTACCAACGATTATCGATTTTGACAAGGGGATTTCTCGCTTCTTTTCTTTTTTTCTTCTACCTGTCCGTTTTTTTGGTTACAATACTTATAAAAGGAGGGATGCTTGATGGATTACCGGTTTGAATATGACTCTCGTCTCGGTATTGCCTTGCCCGTACTTTCTCATGAATGGGAGCAGTATGCACCTGCTCTCCAAGATGCGATTTTAGTTGAGTGGGAACAAATTCGTGGCGTCATCCCTGATCGTGTGAAAGAAATTGAGCAGCAAATTAACCTCTATCAACAGCAGCTTGAAGTGGAAGAAGATTTTAACCGTTCCTGTGAACTGAACCGACAAATTGCTGAGCTTGCCTCTGTCATTAATGATCTATGGATCTGGTTCCGTGCTAATCAAACGATGCCTGAACGCATGCATAGCTGACCTTTTAGACAAACAGTACACCTCGTCATATAGCTGATCATCCAACGATTCGACCATGTCATTCACCACACGTGCCACATGGTTCTCTGGAATGAGATCGGAAAAATCCATAGGAAGCACGAGTTGATTCATGGTATACTGCAGATAAGTAGCCGTTTGGTTACGCAAAAAAATCGCCTTCTTTCGTTTGAATTTTGGTAGTGGTACCTTCATTTTTAAACGATTGGGCGATTTTTTGTATGTTCTTTCGCGCGTTAATGGGAGTCGAACGAGCGACAAGGTGGCGACTCCTGCGGGAAAAGCGACAGCGGAAGATCACCGAGAGTGGGGTTCTCGAGGAAGCTGGAGCGTTGCCCGCGGCAAAGAAAACACGACGAATGCAAACAAAGTGTGCGTGAGTCGATGTTGCACTTGTGCCTGTGGTGAAAGCGTCCGCCAAGTCGCGATTTAGAACAAATCAGAAAAGCTGCCTCAAAAGATAGACTTTTGAGACAGCTCCGTTTTGCGTTCGTTACAAATATTTTTCGAGCAACAGACGTTTTTGATAAAAACGGTGGCCGATCTCTAATACTTGACGTGTGTTTCGGTAATTGATTCCTGCACCAAAGGCCATTCCAATAAGCGGAACCCCTTGAATCGTTTTTTTCTTTAACATGGAAATGACAACACTTTTCCCAATTTGACGAATCAACTGCTGTGTCCAAGGCGACGCGATAATTTGTTGACCACTCCCGTAAAAATGAGGAGTGTATTCATCGGTTCGTTCGATCTCACGAAACAATCCATACCATGCAGGTTCTTGATAAGCCTTCGGGAGGGTTGCAACATGAAACAGCTTTAAAATGAGCATCATTTCTAACGGATGCTTGACTTCATATCCATATGTAAGGGCAAGCTGTTGCAACGAACGGAGCTGTAATGCCATTAAAGCCGGTAAATCTAGTGCCAATAATAAGGCTCCGCCCATCCCTGCTAGCCCCCCTTGTCCAAGAGCAAGCAATCGTTGCTTTGCCATATGTTGTTCAGCTAGAAAACGAAGTTCATTCACGGAAAGTTCTTTCATCTCTTCAATCGTTTCAATGTCTGATTGAAATACTTTTGCATGAAGCAGCGTCCGCTCACGAAAATCATCTAATGATCGACTATTTTGTAAGACTGCATGGAGCTGAAACAAGACAGCATCGACTTTTTCTAACAATTGTTGCTGCTTTTCTTCCCCCAATTGGGCGAAACTTTTATCAATCCAATTTTGATAAGATTTTTCCAAGTCGGTTGTCTCATGGGCAAAAAACGCATCTTCCCATCGTTCAATTTCCGTCCAAAGCGCTTGCTCATCTTTGTTCATTTTCATTGCCATCCCCACTTTTCATTCGTCGTTCAATCATTGTCAGGCGTAAACATTTTTCGTTTAAACAGTGGTGAATACGTCCAGCGCTCCTCCGCATGTGACGCCATTAACTCAAAACTGTTCAATCTTCCATTTAGTTGATCGAGAGCTGCTAATAAGATCGCTTCCTTCGTTTTAGGACCATAGACAAAGCTTGTCGCGCCTTCGTCTTGCTCACGCTGACTGAGAATACAATGCTTTACGGCAAGAAGGATCGGCTCATCCATAGAAATACCTAGTTCCTGCGCTGTCTGGTTAATGAGTTCAACCCCAAGCACAACATGACCGATCATTTCTCCTTCATCGGTGTATTCAGGTGCAAATGGATCATGGAGTGCTGCTACCTTGCCAATGTCGTGTAAGATCGCTGCCGCAATGACCACATCCCGATTGATCGTTCCATAGATTAGGCTAAGCTGCAAAATGCTTTGACATACTTCCACCACATGCTCCAAAAGGCCAGCATAATACGGGTGATGTGTTGCTTTCGACGCAGGAATCGTCGTAAAACGTTCGCGAATCTCCTTTTTTCCTAGCATCGTTTTCACTAGTTTGAGCAACGTTTCATCTTGGATTTCTTCAATGATCATTCGCAGTTCATGCCAAAGCTCTTCCCTCGAAAGTCCAGGCTTTGAGATAAGCTCTGCTACGGTCACTGGATCTTCGTCTGTGGCCAGACGGATTCGCTGAATGTTCAATTGCTTTTGCTGACGATAAACCGTGACAACGCCGTCTACCTTCACGACAGCGCGGCGAATTAACGCCTGCTTATGCTGTTCCGTCGCATCCCATAACCGGGCAGGAATGTATTCCAACTTTCGCTCAAGCGTTAAGTTCAAATAATCCGTCCCATTCGAGGCCCGCTTCACTTCACGATCACGAATCATGTAAAAATCAACGACGCGCTCCCCCTCTTGACGGTCTTGAAAACGTGTCAACAGTCATCCCTCGTTTCCTTTCTTCTCTTCTTATTCTAGGGCAAGCGAAAGGGAAAAGCAAAGCGACCAATGTCGTATAAAACCGTAAACACATGTGCTTAGAACGATACCTCTTTTTTCCCGTAAAAAAGAGGCCCCACTCGTGGAGCCCCTTTCGTTACTGCGCTAATCGTACAGTGTCTCTTGCAATCATCACTTCTTCATTTGTTGGGATGACGAGTACTTTTACAGGTGAATGTGGATAGTTAATAAATGCTTCTTTCCCGCGAACCTGATTGAGGGAAGGGTCCCAGTATACACCCATAAACTCAAGTCCCCGTAACACTCGTTCACGAATGACCGTACTATTCTCCCCGATCCCTGCCGTAAAGATGATCGCATCAACACCGCTCATACGCGCAGCATAGGAACCGATATATTTGTGAATGCGGGAGGTGAATACTTCAAGGGCTAATTCAGCTCGATCATTCCCCTCTCCAGCTTGTTCTTCAATATCTCGCAAATCACTAGAGAAACCAGACACGCCGAGAAGACCGCTTTTCTTATTCAGCGTATTGATCACTTCATTTGCCGTTTGTCCTGTTTTTTCCATAATAAACGGAATTAGTGCAGGGTCAATGTTACCCGAACGTGTTCCCATCGTCACACCCGCTAGTGGCGTAAAGCCCATCGACGTATCAATTGACTTTCCCCCGTCAATCGCTGCGATACTCGCACCATTTCCGAGGTGGCAGGAAAGAAGACGCAATTGCTCAATTGGGCGGCCAAGCAGCTCTGCCGCACGTTGAGACACGTATTTATGAGACGTTCCGTGGAATCCATATTTACGAATTCCGAACTCTTTATAATAGTCATAAGGCAAACTGTATAAAAATGAACTTTCCGGCATTGTTTGGTGAAACGCCGTATCAAACACAGCGACAGCTGGAACATTTGGTAACACTTCTTTAAACGCTCGTATGCCAACAATATTTGCTGGATTATGGAGCGGCGCTAGTTCGTTACATTCTTCGATTCCTTGAATGACCTCATCAGTGATCAAAACCGAATCGTTAAACTTTTCACCACCATGAACGACACGGTGACCGATGCCTTCAATCTCATCTAACGATTGAATGATTTCATGGGACGTTAGCTTTTCCAGAAGGGTTTTCACGGCAAAAGCATGATCGGGAATATCGAATGTTTCTGTTACTTTTTCGCCCTTCACTTCAATGGTGAAAATTCCATCACCTAAACCGATCCGTTCCACGACGCCCTTTGTGACTAGTTCTTCTTCCGGCATATTTAACAGCTGAAACTTCAAAGAAGAACTTCCAGCATTAATCGCCATAATTTTGGCCATGTTTTATGACAGCTCCTTTTTTGATGAATCCTCACGTTGACCCTTTTTTATTACCTTACCCATTTAAGCACCAGAATCTTCAGTTTTCAAGTAAAATCGCCGATTTTCTAACGTAAACTTTCAAATTCTTTATTTTCTGACTTGAAACCGCTTTTTCTAAATTCCATGTATTGGCTAGATATGAATTGATGGGAAAATCCCCTTGACGCTTCTATCAAAAGCGTTAGAATCGGCAAATTTTAATGGCAAAGTGATCGTCCCTTTTGTTCTTTCATTCTTTATCCGATTTAACTCGTGCTAATACTCTCACTTTGTAAAGAATCAATAAAGGAAAACTTGGCGATTACGGAGCCTTGAATGAATGATCTTCATTGCTAAAGTTAACGAAGACTCACAACATGTAGGATTAGAATTCTGTGGGGATGTAGAAGAAATCATTGAATAAAATTTCGCTGTCAAAAAAACGAAAAAACGCGAGGAACGATTCTCTCCCCGCGCTATCCCTACAGCCCAAGCTGTTCATCAAACCATTTATTGATTTGTTGGACCATATCTGCAAGAGCTTCCCGCTTCGTAAAGGACGGTAGCTCTGCCAATAACGCTTGCTGTGGAGGGCGGACCCCTTCTCCTTTTTTCTGTAACAATAAAAGGCTCTTTTCGTGTTGTTCAGCCTTAAACATTGATTTCGGTAATTGGAGCAGCCCCAAAATAACGGTCTCTTCCTTTAAAAAAGCATGCAAATCTTGGGCGTAAGGACTATTAAATAATCCATTCGGAACAACAAACAGCAAATACCCAGCTTCTCTCACTTGCCGAATTCCATGTTCAATCATTAAGTGATGAATGTACGAATGTCCATCTGCTGCTTTTAATGAAAACCGTTCTGCTACATCATCTCGAGGGTAGTAGCCCACGGGTAAATCTGTCGCGACAATATCGACTGTCCCTTGTTTTGAAACTTGCAAACTGTCCTGATGAAATAATTCCAATTGACGCTCCTGCAAATTTGCATTCACGAAAGCAAGCTTAAGAAGCGTCTCATCCACTTCAAAACCTAATCCGTTTGCCGGTTGCATGGACTGATTTAAAAGAGCTGTCAATAAGTTTCCAGAACCAACGGCTAGATCTAAAATCGTATACCCCTTCGGATAAGAAGCGGTCACTTTATTAAGTAAATAGCTCATAAATCCACAAACGGCATCTGGAGTCATGGCGTGATGAGGCTGGGTAGCCTCGCGCATTCCTTTTAAAACCGCTAACTGAAATGCTTTGCGCACGGTCTCCGCTTGCAATTCAAGAGTCGCAGCCTCTTGCACTTTTTTCTCTAAAGAAGCTAGGCTAACTTCACTAACCTCCTGGCGCACCTCTTGATAAAAAATATTGTTTCCCATCTCGGCAAGAGCCTCTAAGTAAGTGACATCCTGCTCTTTGGCAAGCACCGTCGTTCCTTCATCAAGCGCAGTATATAGCTTTTCAATCACTGTTTGTGCTTCCATATGTACTTGTCCTCCCTACGTACTGCAACCTATCATTATGCCATTGTAACCAATCTGAGAAAGGTTGAAAAGAGAAACGGACGATATTAGAAAAACGAAACTTACCGCCTAGTCTTATTGGTGGAAGCGACGCTTCTCTTATCGAGGTTTACCTTCTTTAAAGTGAAAGAAAAAGCGCCTCCAAACGAGACGCTTTCCTAGAATGCTTAAAGGGCTGCTTTTGCAGCTTCAATGGCTTTTTCGTAATCTGGGTGGTTTGTCGCTTCTGATACATATTCAACATATGTTACTTCATCATTGGCATTGATGACAAATACGGCACGAGCCAATAAGCGTAGCTCTTCAATCGCGACACCGTATGCTTTTCCGAACGATAAATCCCGATGATCTGATAGCGTCTTCGCCTGCTCTAAGCCGGCCGTTGCGCACCAACGTTTTTGTGCAAATGGAAGATCCACACTAACGGTCAATACTTCAACGCCGTCAAGATTTGCTGCTTCTTCGTTAAATTTGCGTGTTTGCGCATCACATACTCCTGTATCAATAGACGGAACGACACTAATTAAACGTACCTTTCCTTTTGAGTCGTCAAGAGTCACAGGTGATAAATCATTTGCAAGAACCGTAAAGTTTGGGGCTTTGTCTCCTACCTTTACTTCGTTACCTAGTAATGTCATTGGATTTCCTTTAAATGTGATAGACGCCATCGATTCTCCTCCTTAGTAAAAGCTTCTCTTTCATCTTACCTTGTCCCTTTGCCCGGATCAATAAAAATGGCGCCAACTGGAGCGAAAAATTAGAATTTACAGGGTAGCGGCTTCTCGCCAAGTCTTAATTACTGCAATTGAAGTTTACATTCCAAAAATGAAAAAAGAATGGGAACCCTCCCATCCTTCTTTTATACTGGCGGTTGTTGCTGATTATACATATTATTCGTATAATTGTTGCCTGCGTTTCCTCTGTTCTGCCCAAGCATTTGTTGAATTTTTTCAATTACTTGAGGAGCGAAATCGACAAGCTTCTCATATAGGTGAGTGCTGCCATCAATATGAACCATCTTAATGCCATGGCTATTGACGACTAAGAAGGCAATCGGTGTAATCGATACTCCTCCACCGCTTCCTCCACCAAACGGGTGAGAAGCCGGGTGCTGATCACCGATTTGATCCACCATAAATTCACTACCACCCGCGGCAAATCCGAATCCTACTTTAGAGACAGGCATGATGACACTGCCATCTGGTGTTTCGACTGGATCGCCAACAATGGTATTCACGTCCACCATTTCTTTTAAATTTTCCATTGCCGTTTTCATAAGCCCTTGAATCGGATGATCTGACATGGGAAACCTCCTTTAGATGCATTTACTTCTTTTTTATCCGGTCATTGATTCACGGGATTGAAACAGTCTGACAGAAGGGCGCTTCTTCCAATGCTTCAAGACCAACAAGCCTGTGCCTATAGCATGCCCGAGGCGAAAGGAGAACATGCACACAAACTTTGTTTTGGACACCTTGTGCTGATAATGGGGGAATACCGCTAATTTTGGCATCGTTTGTAGACGCATGAAATTCCCAATAAACCCGCAGAGTGTCCCTTTAAATGTCCAAACGACACCAAGAAGCATTCCGGTCCATACTGCATCACCAACTCCAATTTCACTCGACCATTCCAACTGATGTACACGAATCCGGCGCAAAAAACGACGAACAATACGGTAAAAACCGGCCACATGTCGAACGAAATCTTGGAATTCCTGGATATCTTTTAGGATCGTTTCAAAGCGTATTTTCCCTTTCTCACTCGAAGTGGTAGCTTCCCCCATCTTTTGATCCTCTTCCACAATAAAAGAACCGGACGAGACATCCACTTTAATCAAAGGGGCTGAAATCGTATAGGTAAACACTCTCCAGGCAGACATATGTACCTCTAGTAAATCATCATCACCATCATGATGATAACGGATCGTCACATTAATTTTTGTTATCGCAATGAACAGTCCAATAAGAAAGAGAATGATGCCTAGCCAAACAAGCCAACTCAAAATGTCCACCCCGCTTCCTCTTCCCTTCTCAGGTCGCCCTTAGTATATACGAACAAAGGAAAAATAAACCTGCTCCCTCTATAAAAGGAGCAGGCTTCTGTTATGATTCTTCATGGACAACATACGTGTCAGCGATCATATCATGAATCCCTTGTTTTTTCCTCGTAAACGCCACCACTAGGTAAAGGAGGATAAACAGTGCGAATACTTGATGAAGAAAGCGCCCAACGACTTCACGGAACAGCACCTCTCCCCATGAAAGGGGGCCTCCTTGTTGATTCACAACCTTCAACCCAAAAACCATCTTCCCAACGGTTTGACCATATTCTTTGGTCATAATGACATAATAAGCATAACCGATCAAAGAGGCTAAAATAACTTCCAAGGACCAGACAGACAGTTGAATGTTCAGCCCAAACCAACGAAAGGTCGGATATACGACAATAGCATTAATACTGAAAATCACCACAAGGTCAAGAAGAAAAGCCCAGAAACGCATCCAGAAGCCCGCATAACGAACCTGTGGTTCTTGTTCATCCATTTGAATCTCTTCTGGTGGGGAAGATTGCTCTTGAACAGCCTCTTCTTTTTTCTGATGACGAAGCGAAAACCGTCGTCTCGGAATAGCTTGATCCATTATTCTCCCCCTATTCTGCGTATAAATATTGTAGAGTCGGCGTATTCGATTGGTTCAATAGCCGCTCGATGCTTTGGAGTTCATAGCTTGGTGACAAAAATCGATTCGTTGACATCGAGAAGAAGTCGTACAAGCCGAGAGAATGCTCGTACCTGATGACATTATAATCCGCGCCAAGATCTTCTTTCATCGACTCAATGACATCATCCAAACCGCCAAGCTCATCTACTAAACCTGTAGCCACCGCTTGACTACCCGTATAAATTCGACCATCTGCCAATTCCCGAACTTCTGTTTCAGACATTCCGCGGCCATCTACGATCACTCGTACAAACTCATCGTACATTTCATCGACAAGCGTCTGTAAAATGTCTTCTTCCTCGTCTGTTACCTCACGTGTTTGCGATAGAATATCCTTATATGGCCCACTTTTAAACGTGTTGAATTCGATTCCGAGGTTTTCAGCTAAACCTGAAATGTCGATCGACTGCATGATCACACCGATGGAACCTGTAATGGTTTGTGGATGGGCGTAGATTTTTGTAGCTGGTGCCGATATGTAGTAACCGCCTGACGCTGCCATATTTCCCATTGATACATATACCGGCTTCTCACTGTCCTGAACAATTTCCTCAACCTGCTTATGAATTTCTGCGCTTTCTAGCACACCACCACCTGGGGTATTCACTTGCAAAATGATTCCTGCTATATTTGGATCTTTGCCTGCTTTTTCTAGCTGCTTTAAAAAGTCGCGATGGTGATATACCCCAGTATTAAGTAGGGAAGGAGCTGATCCCGTATCTTGAATGACTCCCGATAACTCCAAAATCGCGATGGACTTTCCAAAATCTGTACCTGTCTCAACGATTGTCTGCTTATACGACGTACCTGTTCCTACCCACTCGTCGACGTCCACCGCTGGACTCGAGACTAAACTTATGGCTACCGACGCGACAAATAACATCGCCGCCGCAATTAAAGCTAACCACCTTTTTCGACTCATCATGACGTTTCACTCCTCACCGTACTGCTATTTCAACGGTAATCATAACATAAATAGAAAAATAAGACACTTATCATTGGATGAATGTCTCCAAGCAGGTTATGATGTAAGGGAGGAATTTATTCTTGGAAGGGAACGATGAGGATGGAAGACAGAAACAACATCTACTTTTTTTACAAACACACCAAGTCGATGCAAGAAGCGGTGGAGCCGCTCAAACAACTCGCCACCTCTCAAGGATTGAACGTTGTCGATGATGTTCAAAAAGCGAATATTATCGTCAGTGTTGGTGGAAATAATGCCTTTTTGCAAGCAACACGTAAAACGAATTTTCGTTCCGATTGCCTTTATGTAGGCGTGAGCACAGATCGTGAAGGATTTTATCCCGATTTTACGATCAATGAAATAGATAAAATGTTTGAAGCATTTGAAAATCAAAATATAGAAGTGAAAAGACTTTCAACGCTTGAGGTTACCATTGACGATGAAAAACCGTTCTACTGCTTAAATGAATGCTCGATTCGCTCCAACGTGATTAAAACGTTTGTCTTAGAAGTATTCATTGATGACATGCATTTTGAGACGTTCCGCGGCGACGGGATGATTGTATCCACACCAACTGGAAGCACCGCATACAACAAATCGGTACGGGGAGCAGTTGTTGATCCACGACTTCCATCCTTACAAGTAAGCGAAATCGCTTCCTTAAATAACAATACGTATCGAACGCTCGGGACATCGTTTCTTCTAAGTGGAGACCGAACACTCCGCTTGAAAGTGGTTCAAGACGGCAATGATTTCCCGATTATCGGAGCCGACAATGAAGCCTTGAGCATCCGTCACGCAGAGGATATTAAAATTCGCCTTTCGGACAAGCAAGTAAAAGTGTTGAAGCTGAAAGACAATACATTCTGGCACAAAGTGCAGCGAAACTTCTTATAATGACTGAGAGGGAGCCACTCGGATCGAATGGCTCCCTTTATCCTATGCCTGAAAGACAATCGCCTCACCGATAACCGTCTTTTCTACTCGTGTCGTTAAAAGTTCTTCCTCCCTGCACGTGAACAAGTTTCGGTTTAACATCGTAAAATCAGCGACATAGCCAGGCCGAATGTTTCCGCGCTCATGTTCCCGCTCAATTGCATAAGCGCTTCCTGTCGTATAAAGCTGTAACGCCTCATAACGTGTCAACTTCTCCTCCGGCAAGTATCCTTCATGTTGATCGGTCGCCTTTTTTCGTGCCACAGCGGCATAAATTCCATAAAGAGGATCCACCTCTTCGATCGGCGCGTCCGATCCTCCTGCTAGTGCCATCCCTGACCTCAGCAACGTTTTCCAAGCAAATGAGTACGAAAGCCTCTCATTGCCGAGCCTTTCTTCGACCCAAGGAAAGTCGGCTGGAACAAAAGCTGGCTGAATATCTAAGATGACCTTTAGTTTTTTCATTCGCTCAACCAAAGACGGAGGAGTGACCTGTGTATGAATCAATCGATCTCGTCCTTCGGTGACAGGGTGGGCTTCGATGGATGTGATGGCCATTCTGAGCGCCTCATCCCCTATCGTATGAATCGCTACAGGAAGTTTGTATTGGCGTGCTTTTTTGATAAGGTTCGTTAATTGCTCCTGCGTATGAATAGCGACACCTGAAGTTGTTGGGGCATCACAATATGGCTCGCTTAAAAGAGCCGTCCGACCACCAAAGGCTCCATCGGCAAAAATTTTCATCGCTCCAAACTCTAACCATTCACCTACAGGCCCTTTGCAATATCCCGCTTTTATCATGTCATCAATCACTTCATGATGAACGAGCAAATGAGCTCGAAATCGTCTCGTATTTCCATCAATTACTCTCTGAAAGGTTGCAAAGGTTTGATTGAATCCAAGGTAATAGCCTAAATCCTCCGTATGTCCTCCAACTAATCCTTTTGCCACCATATCATCTACCGCTGCTGCCAACGCTCGTTCTAAGTAAGCTGCTGAAACAGATGGCGCTACTCGCTTGACGAGCTCTTGGGCCGTGTCAAGGAAATACCCAGTCGGTTCACCGAGCTCATCTCGGACGATTCGGCCTCCCGGAGGATCTGCTGTATCCTTCGAAATCCCTGCTAGCTGCAGCGCTTTCGAATTGACGAGAATCGCGTGGCGACAGACTCGTGTCAAAATCATCGGATGATTCGGTGCGATCTCGTCTAACTCGTTACGATGAAAAATTTTCTGATCAGGAAAGTTATTCTCATTCCATCCTTCTGCTGTTACCCAGTCTCCCTCTTCTGTGAGGGCCACTCGCTCCATTAGCTTTTCACGCATGTCTTCTGCGTTCATTACTGTCGACAAATCTAAACGTAAAAGCTTTTCCCCATGACCGATCATGTGGAGATGGCTGTCAACAAATCCGGGATATACGTAAGCCCCATCACAATTCATCTCCTGATTGATGCGTGTGCGATATTTCTGCCGTAATTCTTCAGCTGTTCCTATCGCGACAATTTTTCCGTCTTCTGTAAAAACGGCCTCCACTTGATCGCCTTCATGCACCATAGTAAAAAAAGTACCATTCCACCAAAGAGTCCCCATCGCCTGCATTCCTTTCCTTTATCAGCGTTCTATCTTCCTTTATCTTGCCAAAACAACTGGCCGATTGACAAGCTAAAGGCAGGCAGAGATCCTCGCGCCTTTCTCTCTGGGCATAGACCTGTTAAATGTACCACTGACTGAACAGCCATTAGTGATAGAAATCACTGTTCTAAAGAAAGTATCTATCTAAAAAGTGAAAAAGGTTGTGCCCACTCTTTAGGCATCAACCTTTTTCGTTGTTACTGTGCCCTCAATTGCTCTTGTTGTCTTAATTCGATACGCCTAATTTTTCCGGAAATAGTCTTCGGTAGCGACTCGACAAACTCCACTTTTCTTGGGTATTTGTATGGAGCGGTGTGCGCTTTCACATGATCTTGCAACTCTTTGCTGAGCGCTTCCTTATCTAGATTCGTGGAATCATTCAGAACGATATACGCTTTCACAACGGCTCCGCGATCTTCATCGGGACTCGCGACAACCGCACATTCCTTTACCGCTGGATGTTTCGTCAAAGCATCCTCTACTTCAAACGGTCCGATCGTATAACCTGAACTAATAATAATATCGTCACTGCGCCCCTCAAACCAGAAAAAGCCATCCTCATCCATTCTTGCTAGATCCCCTGTAATGTAGTAGTCTCCACGAAACGCTTGAGCGGTCCGCTCAGGCTCCCGATAATATTCCTTGAATAAAGCAGCCGCATCCTTATGTACGGCAATCTCTCCGACTTCGTGAGGGGCCACAGGCTGACCATCCTCATTCACGATGACGACTTGCCCTTCAAGTGTTGGCTTCCCCATCGATCCTGGTCGCTGTTCCATGCCAATCATCGTCCCGACTAAAAGCGTGTTCTCGGTCTGCCCATAACCGTCCCTTACGTTGATCCCAAACGTGTCTCGGAACGTCTCAATGACCTTTCGATTCAGCGGCTCTCCCGCGGACACCGCGCTGTGCAAATGGGGAAAACGGTAGCGATTGAGATTGTCTACTTTCGCCATAAAACGATATTCTGTTGGCGTACAGCATAGAACATTGATGTTTTCTTTCTCTAACAAGGCTAAATACTCGTTCGGATCAAAAGGACCATTGTAGACAAACGCGGTTGCCCCTAGACCGATCGTTGATAAAAACGGGCTCCACACCCATTTTTGCCATCCAGGAGCAGCCGTTGCCCAGACGAGATCCCCTTCACGGACGCCAAGCCAATGTTTCGCTGCTGTTTGCAAATGAGCATAAGCCCAACCGTGGGTATGGACAACCCCTTTTGGATTACCTGTTGTTCCCGAGGTGTAAGGCAAAAACGCCATTTCGTCCCGTCTTGTTTTCACACCCTCAAAGGAAACGCTTTCATTCCTTGCAACATCTTCTAGAGATTCCCATCCTGATTTTGCGCCTGAAATAACCCATTTGTACTGTAGTGAAGGAAGAGGAACACTCATGCTGTCAATTTCATCGGTTGCTTGAACATGGGCGATGATGGCTTTTGCTTCTGAATGTTGAATTCGATAAACAAAATCGTTGGCCCGAAGCATGTTGGAACAAGGAATAATAACAATTCCCGCCTTTAAACAGGCTAAATAGCAATAATACGCTTCTGGAATTCTTGGTACCACCACAAGCACTTTGTCTCCCCGCTTAAGTCCGCACTTGGTTAACGCATTCGCATATTGATGAACGGTATTCATTAACTCGGCATACGAAATGTCTTTCCGATGACCCTTATCATCTAAAAATCGAATTGCGAGCCGGTTTACGTCCCTTGCAAATACGTCAAGTTCCTCCGTCAGATTGTATTCTTCCGGTGCCATGTGTTCCACTCTCATAGCGCTCCCCCTTTTCATTCCACTTCCTTATTATTATACTGAATTCATTTTTTATTTTGAATATTTTATACAAAAATAAATAGGACATGAAAGGGTTAGATACGTGAAAGGGAGCGGTGTCCCGCTCCCTTTTTAAGCCATATATTTTGTTATTGTTGTTGGAACCCACCCATTTGTTGTTCAGCCATAGCTACGAGACGCTTTGTGATCTCACCACCAACTGAACCGTTCGCACGAGAAGTTGTGTCAGCACCAAGCTGTACGCCAAACTCTTGTGAAATTTCTGTTTTCATTTGATCAAGTGCTTGTTGAACACCAGGAACCACTAATTGGTTAGAGTTGTTTGATCTTGCCATGTGTCTCACCTCCTTTGTACCTATAGAATGATTCTCAAAGGTGAAAAACATGCAAACAACGAACTGGTAATTAATGAGATTATCAAAGGGTCGCTAGAGTAGCTCATCCATCTCTGTTTTTGAGACTGCTGCTTCGCTTTTAATCACCATGGTTTCTGTTCCCTCAATGGCTGCTTGAACGTACGCTTCTGTTTCAACGAACTGTTCAAATTTCTTCGCTTGTTGACGCGTCGGCTTCGTCTTTGAATCTGGAGGAAGAAAAATCGTACAGCAATCTTCATACGGTAAAATGGAAATATTAAAGGTGTCGATTTCTTTCGCAACCGTAATGACTTCTTCTTTATCCATCGTAAGGAGAGGCCGAAGCACAGGAGTGGTGGTTACTTCATTGATCGTATTCATGCTGTGCAACGTTTGACTTGCAACCTGTCCTAGACTTTCTCCTGTTGCAATCGCAAGCGCATCTGTCTTTTTCGCAATGCCTTCACTGATTCGCAACATCATCCGCCGCATAATCGTCATCTCCATATTCGATGGCACCTTTTCATGAATGTGCTTTTGCAGTTCTGTGAATGGAACGATATGCAGCTTCACTTGTCCCCCGAAATTCGTTAGTTTTGCCGCTAAATCCACCACTTTTTGCTTGGCCTTTTCATTCGTAAAAGGCGGGCTATGAAAATGAATCGCTTCAAGAGTAACCCCGCGCTTCAGCAAATAATAGCCTGCCACTGGACTATCAATTCCACCCGAAAGCATTAATAAGACTTTTCCACTTGTCCCAACTGGCAAGCCGCCAAGTCCTTTAAATTCACCTGTCATAATGTATGTCCCACTCTCCCGTACTTCCACCTTAATTTCCACATCAGGTGAATGCACATCGACGGAAATTTGCTCCGTGTTCGCCAGGACAAAGCCGCCTAAATGATGATTCAACTCAGAAGAGGAAATCGGAAATGGCTTATAAGCTCGTCTCGCATTAATTTTAAACGTTCGTACCTCTCCTTCGCTCGCTTGTAACGCGTGAAGAGCGGCCTGTTTCATCTTGTCCAGTTCGTTCGTAACGCGAATGGCTAAGCTAAAGGAGTGAATCCCAAAAATTTTCCGTAGCTTGTCTTTAATTGGCACTGGATCTTCGCCGTTTAGTCCGAGTAAAATTCTCCCGAACGTCCGATGATACGTCAACCGAGGAAACGACGGCTTTAGCACCGAGCGAATATTTTGCACTAACTGTTTTTCAAACATATGACGGTTTTTTCCTTTTAAGGCGAGCTCACCATAGCGTATTAAAATATGGTCAAAAGTTAACATGGTCCTATTGTACAACCTCCAATAATTCAGGGATTAAATGTTGCAACTCCTGCAACGTTTTGGACACTTCGTCCTCCGTTGTTAAATACGATAAGCTAAGGCGAATCGCGCTGTTCGCCCGCTCTTTCCCTACTCCCATTGCAAGCAAAACATGGCTAGGCTCCGAACGTTTCGTGGAACAAGCCGATTTTGTGGAAACATGGATATCTCGCTTCGACAAAGCTTGAATGATCACTTCTGGCTTCATCTTGGGGATCGAGAAATTAACGATATGAGGTGCGGCCAACTCCTTTGGTGTATTAATTACAACACCCTCGATTTCACTTAATCCTTCAAGCAATTGATTTCTTAATTGTAGAAGCTTGTCGTGCCTTTCCTCATACAGTTCCATCGCCATACGCAATGCCTTTGCCGTAGCAACCGCACCAGCTACATTTTCCGTTCCTGAACGAAGCGCTCCTTCTTGTCCGCCGCCATGGAAAAGGGGTGTCAAACGAAGCCCGTCTTTTTTATATATAAAACCCGTTCCTTTTAAGCCATGAAATTTATGGGAGGAAAAGGTCACAAGATCTATCAAGCCGTGTGCCAAACGGAGCGGAACCTTTGTAGCGCCTTGCACATGGTCAATGTGAAAGCGTACCTTTGGATAACCTTTAAGCAGCTCGCCAATCCCTTCAACAGGCATGATGATTCCCGTCTCATTGTTCACATGGATGATGGAAACAAGAATCGTCTGATTCGTTAACGCTGCTTTCACCTGCTCTGCGGTTACCTGTCCAGTCGGACCTGGTTTTAAATACGTCACCTTAAAACCTTCTGCTTCAAGTGACCGAAAAGCTTCTATTGTAGACGCATGCTCTACGGCAGTTGTAATCAAATGAGTTCCTCTACCTTTTAACTGGTAGGCCGTTCCTTTGATGGCCAAATTGTTGCCTTCCGTTCCCCCAGATGTATAAATAATCTCTGAAGAACTTATTCCTAAAATCCCCGCTATCTGCTCTTTCGTTTTAAGGAGAAGCTGCTCCGCTTCCGTTCCCATTCGATGAAGGGAAGAAGGGTTTCCGAAAAACGTCAGCGAGGCTTTCGTGTAGGAATCAACTACTTCCATAAACGGACGCGTTGTTGCACTATTGTCCAAATAAATCATCCGTCCTCACCTTTTCTCTACTCATTGTGCATCACATAATCTTAGCATACCTCGTGTGGTAAGAAAATGAAAAAACTTTTTGTTTTCTTGTTTCCCACTTTTTGGCCGTAACGACCTACATTCATATAACTACCCACTAGCGTCGTGTGGTAACAAATAGTAAAGTAAAAAGGCCAACGGTTGGGAATTCTCCCTACCGTTAGCCCTCTTGTTAGCCTGCAAGGTGCTGAACCTTTTCAAGTACGTCTTTTTCAAATGGTTCGATCGCCTGCACAGCCATTTCAATCGCCTCATCATATTCAAAGGCGCGAAATAACTCTTCTGCATTAGATAAGCGCTTTTTTACTTCAGCGGAGCGGCTTCGATATCGGTTGCCATATTGAATGACATGCTCAGCTAAACGTGCCTTCTCGATCGTTTCATGAAGAATACTGCTGTTTTCGTGGATTAACGCTTGAGCTTCATCCACAAGGGCAGTCACCCTTCCCATTTCCAAAGGAACGTCACTTAGCTTGGCAATCGCTTGTGCCAGCTTTTGCTCTCCATCTTCTAACCGATGAAGAAGAGTCTCAGGTAAGCCTGGTATGTTGCTTTTTTGCACAAGGCGCTTATCTTCTAACAGCTTTTCTTTAAGCTGTTTCAATTCCTCTTTCGCCTTGAGCTCGTCTTTCCTTAATGAGTTTAATGATTCTTGGGCTTGTTTGATTTTATTCTGACAAGCTGTTAACCCTTCACGCCATTCCTCAAGCATAGAACGCACGGAGGAGAACGTTTGTTTTTGTTCTTCTGTTACCTCATCAATAACCTGAAGCTGTTGCCTTAACTCTTTCAGTTCTTTTCCTAGCTTTTGTTGGAAAACGAGTTCTTCCTCCGCCAGCCGGTAACTGAGCTGCACTGATTCGGTCTCTTCCTTTAAATGAGTTAATTTTTCTTCTGTCTTTGTTAAATCCTCTCGCAGGTTTGGCAGAAGGATCGTAATTTCGTTTTTCGCTTCAACTTCCTTCTCGAGCAGTTCAAACATTTGCTCCATGCTCTCTTCTATGAAATTAATCTCCTCTTCCATTCCATTACATTCGAGCACGGTTAATTGTTCGAGCAATTCAACACGCTTCTCTTCCAACCGTTCCATTTGTGAATCGATGGCAAAAGTCTCAAGGAAGAAGCCAGCTTCCTCCATATCTCGTAAACCATTTTTTAAATTGGTCAGTTCCGCCGGGATATTTGTCTGTAATTCAACGAACAAGCCTGGGACAATTTTAAGCAAATGCTCGATTTGTCCTAATAATTCTTTCGCCTCCTCTAACACTTCTGAAGCTTGAATATAATTTCCTTTCTCTGTACGTTCATCAAACGCTTGCAAAAGCTCGTTCGCTTTTTCAAGCTTTTCGTCAAACACTTTTGCACTGCTCGAAAGGGAGCCTCTTCTCGTAATGGCTTCCTTGATCAGCTTTTGCTGCAATTCTCGTACAGATCCGATTTCCGTACGATTTTGCTCTTCACTTTGAACGAGGACCTGAATGTCATCGACCATGATCTTTAACTGTTCTTCAATGCTATGCAGTCGCTGTTCGATCGTATCCAGTAACGCTTTCGCTTTTTGAAAGCGATATTTATTTGCGAAATCCTCAACGTCAAATAATTGTTCCTCTACATTCGGTAAAATGACACCAACGATGTCGTCCCAGTCACTACGCCACACCTCAAATTTTTCCTCGGTTTCTCCCGACATGGTGAGCCCCTTTACCTTACCAATCTCATCAGGTATTGGACGCTGTAAAATGTCATTTTTCCAATCTTCCAACTTGTCTACCCGTTTATAAAAGGCCTTTCTCCTTAAAGCTCCGTAAACAAAGAATGTAACGGTAAGCACAAGCAAGCTAAAAACTACGATCCACATGTTTGGGTCTCCCTTCTTCTTAACAATCTGAAGGCCCCTTTTTTCTGTGCTACTTGAAAAGTTGATTATGTAGCAACCTGTTCTCCTTGGGCTGTTTCTTCTCTATGTATTGTGTATACTATAACGATAGTAATTTATTTCAATAGATCAAGGCGAAAATCCTTTGTTATTCAACAAAATTTTATCTATTTTTCACAAATCGATCTATGTCATATGATACCATGAAAATGTGTATTTTGTATCGTTTTATTCGCGATCAATTCGAACAAAGTTAACGAGAGGGTGTCGAAAGTTGGGAAAGCATGACGGGCATGTCCATACCCCTTTTTGTCCACATGGTACGAAGGATTCATTCGATGCTTATTGCGAGCGGGCCATTTCTCTTGGGTTTACGAGCCTGTCTTTCACCGAGCATGCCCCTTTGCCTAAAGGATTTACAGACCCGACCCCTGCGCAAGACAGCAGTATCGGGTGGAATGAGTTGGATGATTATATTCATACACTATCGTCAATAAAAAAAGCTTATCGGGACCAGCTAACGATTTATATCGGTTTGGAAGTGGATTTTATTGAGGGATTTGAAGAGGAGATTTGCACGTTTTTAAATGAATATGGTCCATTGCTCGATGATAGTTTGCTCTCGGTTCATTTTTTGAAGCATTCTGATCGATATTTTTGCATTGATTATAGTCCTGATGTGTTTGCAGTGGCCATCCGAACGTTCGGATCAATCCAAGCGGTTTATGATGCCTACTACCGTACATTGGAGCGTTCGATTACTTCAGAACTTGGACCGTACAAGCCAAAGCGAATTGGTCATATGACCCTGGTGAACAAATTTCAAAAAAAATTTCCAGCGCCTTCTACGGAACACCAGAAAAAAAGCCAGCTCGAGATCCTCCATTTAGTAAAAAAGCACGGCTACAGTCTTGATTATAACGGGGCTGGCTTTATTAAACCATTATGCGGTGAATCTTATCCACCTGAATCCATTGCAAAAGAAGCCGTCGCTTTAGGCATCCCGCTTATCTATGGGTCTGACGCCCACCAAGCAAAGGCACTTGCAACCGGATGGGAACAAATGAACGCAACGCTCAAGAGTCAAGGTGAATAACAAGCCTGGACGAGGCTATTGGTTTTTTCAGTAAGCATGCAGCCATCCAGTCGTTCACATGAACCATATAGCGCTTAATAAAAGATGGATCGTTCACCGATAGCTGGTACAGTTCTCTTAAATAGTGAGGTTGTAAAAATGGCATTGTCATCATCGTCCGAATGTGAAGCAATAGTAAATCAAGTGGTTGCTTGCGAAACTCCTGATTCCCCATGCCTTGACGAAGAATCGTTTCTAGCAAATGTTTTTCCTTTCTCATATAGGTGCTCATAATTTCCCGCACCAAAGTGGAATCAAGGGTCATTTCTCGGAGAACAAGGCGAGCGAGCGAAGGGGCTTGCTGTTCATAAAGCAAGACTTGCTCCATGACAGCGAGCAACTTCTCGTGACTCGATTGACCCAATCGTTCCTCAGTCGCCTGTTCCATTGCCTGAATATATCCTTCTAAAAACTGAACATTTAACTGTTCCAATAATCCCTGTTTACCGCCAAAATAATAAGAGACTAACGCAACATTCACATTGGCCTTAAGTGCAATATCACGCACCGATGTCCCGTGAAACCCTTTGACTTGAAACAATGTAATCGCCGCCTCTAGCACTTTTTCCTTTGAGGATGAAGAAACTACGCCCATCGTACACTCCCCTTTCCAGACACAATTCTACTGACGGTACGACTTCCCTCAACAACTCTTTTCGTGATGGGCATACCTGCCTCCTCTGAAAACCGCTCGACAATGAAGCAAAATGATTTTACAAAACACGCCATCAATCGCTAAAATGGGAAAGAGCGAAAGGAGAATGATGATGTTTCAACCCGAATCTTACCAAGGAACATTAGAGGAAAAGTATAGTCTCGTCACGAAACAATTGGCAGCCTTGCTCAAAGGAGAGTCTGATGCCATCGCCAACTTAGCGAATGCGTCAGCCTTGTTATATCACTTTTTAGAAGAGGTTAACTGGGTTGGCTTTTATTTAATGAAAGAAGGAGAGCTGGTACTTGGGCCGTTTCAAGGCTTACCAGCGTGCGTCCGCATCCCAATTGGTCGCGGGGTATGTGGAACCGCGGCGAAAGAAGAGCAGACCGTGCGAGTGGAAGATGTCCATCAATTCCCTGGTCACATCGCCTGCGATGCCGCCTCCCGCTCGGAAATTGTCATTCCTCTGTTCCAAAACGGAGTACTCTATGGTGTGCTCGACATTGATAGCCCATCCTTAAACCGTTTTAGCGAAGAGGAACAGGCACTGCTCGAATCGTTTGTCGACGTGCTATCGAAAAACCTTAAGTAGCCAGGGATATCTCCTTGACTTCAATTGTTTGTGGAGGTTATAATGGACTCTGTGTGAAATAAGACAGCCAAGGTGAACTTAACATGTACACCCTTCGGCATTTTGTTCCTCAAACCAGCGGCTGAACTTGTTTTGAGGTGTACCACGTAACCTCTAGCTGTCGAGGCGAAGGTACAGAACAACAAAATGAGCATGTTAAAGGATTGCCAAACTGTTGTTATTTTGCATCATTCAAAATAACAAAGGAGGAGTCGATTTTATGGCTCGTTATACTGGACCAACTTGGAAAATCTCTCGCCGCTTAGGAATCTCTCTTAGCGGAACAGGTAAAGAATTACAAAAACGCCCTTATGCACCTGGTCAACATGGACCAAACCAACGCAAGAAATTGTCTGAATACGGATTACAGCTTCAAGAGAAACAAAAGCTTCGTCACATGTACGGAGTAAACGAGCGTCAATTCCGTCGCATTTTCAACGATGCTGGAAAAATGGCTGGAATCCACGGTGAGAACTTCATGATCTTGCTTGAATCTCGCCTTGACAACCTTGTATACCGCATGGGTCTTGCTCGCACTCGTCGTGCAGCTCGTCAGCTTGTCAACCACGGTCACATCACAGTAGATGGTCAACGTGTAGACATTCCATCTTACCGTGTAAAACCTGGTCAAGTGATCGGTGTTCGCGAAAAATCTCGCAACCTTCAAGTGATCAAAGAATCTCTTGAATCCAACGACTTCGTACCAGCATACGTGACATTCGACGCTGATAAGCTAGAAGGAACATACTCTCGTTTCCCTGAGCGTTCTGAGCTTCCAGCGGAAATTACAGAAGCGTTAATCGTCGAGTTCTACTCACGTTAATTCTTTAACAGTCTTAAAAACCCTAGAAACCTTGTTAAATCAAGGATTTCAGGGTTTTTGTTTTCTTTCAGCTTTGATTTCTGAACAGAGCCTCTACGCCCTTCCCCTTCAAGGAACCTTCCAATTCAGGCTCTTCCCCGTCTACTATTGCATTTGGATCAATAGGCCAAATAATGAGAAAAATGGTATACTTATTGCTATTGACAATCCTATCATAGCAAAGGTGTAGACCTTGCCCCTCATCTCTTGCGTAACATCCACTTTTGTTTGTAAAAAGATAAAGACAGCGGCAATGATCATTGAAAAAAAGGTACAAACGAGAGGGAGAAGAAGATTATTGAATTCTAACCCCGTCTGCATCGTAGCAAATCCAGCAACTAATAATAAAATCGGAACAACTTCACAAAAGGCCACCCCGATAGAAAATTTTGTTAGTATTGCACCCATTTGTTCTGGACTATGCTTTAGCTTATCTACATGAATTTTGAAAACGATCATAATACAAAGTGCAGCAACGATGGAAGCACCTGCAAAATAATAGACAGACAAACCACTTTCCTCCAATTCAATTGTATTTTTCGTATACATAAATTACACATTAGCGCGCCTTTTTTGTAAAGGATTATGTTAGAAGAAACATATGAAACAACTAATCGCGCGTTTCATGAAAGAGCTATTTAGATGTGTTTTGTCCCAATTCCGTATGGCAATCGAACTTCTTTTTGAACCCCCCTTTGCTTTTCTAAAAACACTTTCACAATCCTCTTTCTGCCTCGCGAACAGCTTCTCCAACTGTATAGGCTCTTCGCTTTAGATGACCAGCGATGAAAAAAAACAAACTTAACGCACAAATCAACGCTAATCCTATAAACATGAATTTGCCACCGAAATGAACAAGGAGTATTCCTGATAGCCATGGTCCGATAAATTAACCGAGCGATGTAAAATTGAGTGATCCGTAATATGTGCCGCGCATATGATTGGGCGTGATTTCATCTACAATCGAGTATTCTGCGGGAATAAGGAACATCTCCCCAATTGTAAATACGATCATTGCTAAGCAAAAGGTCATAAAGTTGAACGAAGACGCAAAACCAATTACCCCTACAGCAAAAAAAAGACTCCCAATTACAATTGCTCGTAACGGCGATAAACGTTCCATCACTTTAACCAATGGGATTCCACAAATAACAATTACTCCCGAATGGACAGACCAAAGCAGCATTAAATAAGCTAAACCACTTTGAAATTCCAATTCAAAATATTGAGATAAAATAACTGAAAATTGACCATGAACAACTGTCGCTAGTAAGCCACCGAATAAAAATAAGAGCAGCACACGATCACTTTGAATCGCTTTGAAAGCACCGGCTAAATTCACATGCTCTTTTTCCCCGATCGAGATCTCTTGGACGCCAAAGGCACGGAATAACCATTGTAGAAAAAGAGCGTAAGCAAGGAGAATCGTCGACATAACGATAAAAGGTAGTCTACTACTTGCCGTCACGCCAGCTACTATACCAATCAATGGACCAATCGCAAAACCGATGTTGGCTCCAATGTAACGTAAAGAGAATGCTTTCATTCGCTTTTTACTCTCTGTAAAATCTGCCATTAGTGCTTTTGCGCAAGGTTCAAAAAAAAGTACAGAAGCCCATCACTAACGTTAAGCATACTAGTAGAAGGGCATAATCTTGGAGCATAAACCCAGCATAAATGGCAGAAGCAACAACAAGAGACACGAGCATGATCTTTTTTCTTCGAAATTGGTCTGATAATGTTCCTCCTAAAAAACCGCCCACCAAAGAGCCAATAGATGTGGTGCCTACAATTAAGCCGATCGAGACAGGGTCTAAACCTGTATACGTCCCTAGATAAATCGCGAAATATGGGACAACCATTCCGAAGCCAATGTTCATGCAAACACTTCCAAAAATCATCGAATATACGATTGGATGAAATTCTGTAAACCTGTTTCGTATTCGCATGAGCTAGTCCCCTTTTACATACCTAAAAAGAACGTCTTGTAATTGAACCAATGACTCATCTCTCAGACTATATTTTTCCACTCTTTTGCTATTGTGATGAGCGCGAATAAATCCAGCGGTCCGTAACAATTTTATGTGGTAATGGACATTTCCTTTTGCCAAGCCTGTAAACTGTTGGATTTCGGAAAACGTTCTTGGTTTCTCCTGCAAATAACGAAGGATCTTTAATCTCCTCTCATCAGCTAAACTTTTCATTTGTCTTTCAAGTTTTTTAGGAGGCTCTCCTTTCAACTCTTGGTCAACAGGATATAAGCATGTAATCAATCCATCAAAATAATCAATCACACTAAATGGGGATTGATGAAACTGAGGAACTAATAGTAGCGTGTCAACATTCTCAGCCATAATGTGCATTCCATTCGTACATTGCTCCACAAGGTCCACCGGGTCTATCTGTGAAGCGAGAACCGTTTTTTTTAACGCATCTTTTTGGAGCATCTCTAAAATATCTTCTGATAAATGACAAAAATATTGTTCGTTCCACCTTCTTAACAACGATACAAAGTACGTTTGAATCTGGATCATATCCTTAGATATTTGCTGCACCCATGGCACAAGTAATTCATAAACTTTTTCGGACGGAAGCTGTTCAAGCCAATATAAAAAACCCGTAATGGTCTCCTTGTGTGGACATTGCCATACAAGCAAACTTAAGCGATGCAACACTTCTAATTTTTGATCTTTCAACTCGTTTGCAAAGTCAGCGTTAATGCTTTTTTCCACTTGTTTCACCCACTTTGTCCCAAGCTCAGAAATTTGCCTGTTAGAAGAATCTAAATAAGTGTACAGGCTTGTAATAAGTTCATAAGCAGGGGAATAATCTATTTCGATTTTATACAAAAGCACCAGCCCCTTTGTTCAATATTTTCAAAACTTAATGTTGTTATAATTTTATTAAACAAATAAAGTGCTGTCAAACAAAAACCATTCGCTCCCGCCTTTGGCGGAAACGAATGGTTTCATTAATTAGAACGAATTTCTTGTCGCATGAATAAAACATAAGCAATGGCAAAGCAAACGAGGGTCGCCGCAATTAAGCCTGTTAGCTGTGGCCAAATTAACAATAAGCTTTCCTTTAAAACAAGCGGACTTGCAATTGAACCAGTTACCTGCTCCATCGTCATTAACCCGGTACTTCTCACTGTAGGGGAAAGGAGAACTGTGGTCGATTCTTGAAACAAATAGTTTGGTGAGAACCGATAAATGTTTAAAACCGCATTGTATCTGGACACATATTCATTCGTTGAACCTGCTTCCTCTAAATAAGAGTTTGTAAGTAATTTGACAATCATCGAGTAGAACACAAGGAAAAACAACCAAAGAGCCATGCTTGATAATGCTGAAGTCGCTTGCTGCCGGAAAATTACCGAAAAAAGGATAGCCAAATTGATCCAAAAAGCGATGTAGATAAGGATCAAGAATAAGAAGCTGATCACCCTTAGAAACTCATCGATACTCGGTGGTATTCCTAAAATGAGAATACCGAAAGCCATTACGAGCATGCCTAAAGCAATAAAGAGAACTATATTAATGAATAAAGCAGCAACAAACTTAGCATTAATCACATAATCCCTTGGAATCGGTTGGGCCATTAGTCGGCTCAACGTCCCTTTGCTTCGCTCGGAGTTAATCGCATCAAAGCCTAGAGCGATTCCTAACAATGGCCCAAGAAAACTGACAAACGAGAGAAACGAAGGTAAATTCCCATCCGAAATTGTAAACATTTGCAAAAACAAGTATGAATTTCTACCAATTCGGCCCCCATCCTGGTAGGAGTTAATGGCGTCTTGAATTGTGGTCACTGCCGTATACAGCGAACCTACACACGTGAGCAAGATGATTCCTAACAAGATAATGATTCTCCAGCTTGAAAGGAAATCGGTAAATTCTTTGCGGACGATAGCCCAAAACACTTTTTTCGTTATCGTCTCTTTCATCTGTTTTGACGTCTTTTGTCTGGCAAAACCGGCTATAGCCTGTTGAATTTTAGCCAGCTTCATTTGCTTCACGTCCTTCAAAATAGCGATGGTAAATTTCATCAAGTCCGAAATGTTTTTTGTATAAGTGATAAAGGTTTGAACCCGATTCCACAATTAATTTGCTAATCGTCGCTGAGGCATCTTCACGGCAATAAATGTCGAGCCTGTCCTCTTGAATTACATCCACGTTTTTTACCTGTTCAATCGTTTTGAGCTGATTTAATAGACTTTCATCAATTGGTGATGCTGCCACATGAATCACAACACTCTCATGCTTAAACAACCGTTTCACTAACTGATCAAGATCACCATAGGCCAATAACTTCCCATCGACAAATATTCCAACACGGTCACACACTTGCTGAACTTGATGCAAATGATGGGAGCATAGCAACACTGTAAGGTTTTCGTTTTGATTTAGGTTTCTGATTAAGTGTAAAAAGTCACGCACCCCTTCAGGATCTATTCCTAGTGTTGGTTCATCTAAAATAATAATCTCTGGACCTTTCATGAGAACATCTGCTAGTCCGAGTCTTTGCTTCATACCTCTTGAATATTGCCCAGTCTTTTTCTTCGCTGCCTCCGTTAGCCCCACTTTTTCTAGAAGTGTATTCGCCCGCTCAATGGCTTCAATTTTTTGAATCCCATTCAAACTAGCCGTATAGAGCAAGTTTTCCATGCCGGTCATATCTGGATAAAATCCGACGTTATCTGGCAGATAGCCCACTTTCCGCTTTACCTCAATCGGATATTTTGTTGAATCAATACCGGCCACCTGAACAGTTCCTGAGGTTGGCTCACTGAGCCCGAGCATCATCAAAATACTTGTCGTTTTTCCAGCCCCGTTCGGTCCAAGAAGCCCGAAAATTTCACCTTTCCTAATCGAGAGAGACAGATGGTCAACAGCATAATGATCATCGTACCGTTTTGTAATCTCATTCAGCTTAATAATCGCTTCTTCCACCTTTATCTCCTCCCAAATTTCCGAATGATGGAATACAGTCCACCCACTACTCCTAAAATAATGGCGATCGAAACAATTCCCCAAACTGTGGAGGTCCCCACTGAAATTCGAAATGTAGCATCTGAAGATGTTTCATCTGTTGATGCCGTGAAGGTTGCAACATAGTCACCAGCAATTGCGTCTTTTGGTGCCGTGACAGTTGCTTTTACTGTTTTCGAATCACCTGGTTCAAGATCAGCAATGGTATTTTCGTCAAATTCAACCTCCCACTCTGAAGGTGCGTCTACTGAAAGGTTAATATCTGTCAATGGAGCGGTTCCAGTATTGGTGATAACTAATTCAATAGTCTGATCATCTCCAGCAGTCATATCTGTATTTAATACACCCGTCGGTGTCGTCACTTCAATCCCATAAGATCCCGTCACAACTGCTTCTAACACGAGCTCTGAGTTCGAATCTGTCGTCGAGGCTGTAATCGGAATCTCATAGGTGCCCGCTTCCACATTTTCAGGTGGAGTTACTTCAACGGTTAAATCTGTCGAGGTATTCGGGTCTAATGATAGAGATGTAACCGAATTCCCTTCAGATAAAAAACGAACTCCCCATCCATCATCGGCAGAATTGCTTAACGCATAATTTTGTGCCTCTGCCGTTTTATTGCTTAACGTCACCGTATAAGAAAAAGTAGAGTCTGCATGCCCTTCTAGGTTCCCTTGTTTTGTCGTTAGTTCTGTTTCAAATGACCCTTGCTCTGTCACAGAAACCGCTAAATCTAAAGTCGATTGACTGTTGCCATCTGTAGCGACTAATGCAAACTGGTATTCCCCTTTATCTGCATCTAGAGGAACGGAGATTTCAGCAGTTATGGAAGCTTCACTATTCCCTTTTACGGATAGCTCACGAACGTCTGCTTCGTCAGACTTTATATTATAATCCCATCCTTTAGGTAACCCTTCCATTGCAAATGACATGCTTTGAATCGAAGAGCCGTTATTCATCACATCTACGTTATAGTGTATTGTATCTCCTGGTGCGGCGGACGTACCTGTATGTGGCGTAAATAGTGTCACACTTTCCAAAGCATACGCTTGGTTTACTTGCAGCATCGTCCCTAATAAAATAATTATCATGAGAAAGGATAAAACTTTCCGTCCGAACATGGTCTACATCCCCCTATCTAATCGTTTCACTTTTGATACGGACGGAACATTATTTTGGATTTGTATTTGAAAAAAAATTTTGTATGATTGTTTTAGAATCTATGGAGCAGGGGCGATTACAATGGGTACCAATCAAGAAAGCTTACAGTTATTGCAAAAAATACAAAATGGCTCTCGCCTAGCTTTTGATACGTTTTACAAAATGCATTATCCGCTCGTGTTCAACATTTCTTTGAACATTTTAAAAGACCATAGCGAAGCCGAAGATGTTTCACACGATGTGTTCCTTGAAGTTTTTCAAAAGATTGAACACTATGATGCTACGAAAGGGAGTGTCAGATCTTGGTTAGCGGTTATGACGAAAAGTCGTTCCTTAGACCGCCTTCGAAAAAAAAGACCTCTGCTAATTAATCGATTAGAATATCTACTGAAAGACGAAGAAAAAGGAGCCGATCTTCAATTTCTTTCCGAATTACAAAGACATCTTATTGTCGATGCCCTAAAACAAATCCCAACCGAGCAAAGAGAAGCGATCATCCGCTCTTATTTCCGGGGAGAAACTCATTCTGAAATTGCTACGACTATGGACAAACCATTAGGCTCCATTAAGTCACTGATTCGCTATGGCTTAAATAATTTGCGAAAGCAGAAATCCCTTTTGAATTGGGTAGAATCAGAGGGAGGGAAGAAGAAAAATGGTTAAATCAAACCATCTAACTGAACAGCAATTGATCGATTATGTTTTAGGCGAATTATCTGACGAAGAGCGCGCCATCGTTTCTCAACATACCACCACTTGTTCAGCATGCAAACGAACGCTCATCCATTGGGAGAAGATAATAACGAGTGAATCTTCCATTCCAGTGCCCCCATCTGCCGAGAAGATGGATCTTGTTTGGAAAAACCTCGATACCAAACGGACAAAACCGAGACGAAAAATCACTCCTCGCTTTGTGTTCAGCATCAGCAGCCTGACGGCAATCCTCATGCTAGTGGTTGCCCTTGCCTCGTTGAACAAAGGCATGGACCATGATGCCGTGCAAATCGCTCCATTCGAAGAGCAAGAACGGTTGAATTTTCAACAAAATCCTCACACTCAACAATTAGATATTGAACCACTGTCTTATCAACCAGATCTAAATGGGTATGTGTGGGTTAATGATGTTACCCATGAAATCTTCGTAGAAATCGATGGGTTATCAGAGCTGCAAAACCAAGACCATCAACTGTGGATTATTTTTACCGACAACAATGTTCAAGGAGCGATCATCCCGATTCAAGAAGGTTCATCTAGATTTTTTATGCACGGGATGGATGTGGAAACACTGAAATTAATCAAAGCAAGTGTTGAACCGAAAGGTGGCAGCCACACCCCTACAGGCCCAGAGACATTTATAGTCGAGATTAAAAACGAGTAAACTACGAAAAGCCTCCCTGTTACTGCTAGGGAGGCTAGATTCATCATGACAATCAACGAATAGCCACATACACGTCAATTTCGTTCGTCGCTTCGTCAGGCTTGTACCGTTCATCCCACACTTCAAAATCATAGCCAGCTGGTTGGTATGGCTGTTTTCCCATCCATGTTCCATAGAGTGCATCATACGTTTTGTAAAGTTCAGCTTCCAGCCCTCGGTGGGTCGCCATTACATATTGGTGGCTCGGAACCGTATGTACGATCATTTCCGCTGGTACTTCTTTCGGTTCTGCCACTTTATAGCCGATCACTTGCGTAAAACGATCCACATTCGGATTAAAGTTTGGCTTCATGTCATAAAGCTGAATCAAATAGATTTCTTCCCCTACCCGTTGCTGAACCAATGATTGATTTTCAAGCAATCGGTGTAACGTCTTTTTCCCGAGCTGCTGTTCCTCAATTTCTTGTAAATTAGCTTTCAATTGATATCCTATAACCGTAAAAGCATCGATTGATTTTAGTTGAGGGTTCATCCTTCTCCCACCTTTACATCACATTGAACATTAAATAAATTCCCATCTAGATCGTAAAAATCTAAAAAAGCATTCCCTTCCCCATCTTCATGAATCTCTTCCACTTGAACATCATGCTTCTTTAAGTGACCGTATAGCTTATAAATGTCATCCGTTTGAAAGCCAATCACCCCATGAGGCTTGTAGTTATAGGAAAAAGTAGCGGTCGTGTCATGGCTTGTTTCGCGCAAAAAGACCATTTGCCCAGAAGGGAGGTTCATTTGAGCCAAGTCCTCATCTTCACTATGCCAAATGAATTCCATACCTAGCACATCCGTATACCAACGAATCGCCCGATCCATCGACTTGACTGGGACGATCCCATAGATGATCTGTTGTAGCATAGAACTTCCCCCTTCGGATCACTTATCGACGATCACCCCAAACCGATTGCCATCCACATCGAAAAAATCAAAGCCTTCAATCGGCCCATGCTCATATATGTCAGTGACCTCAACACCTTTGTCCTTTAAGGATTGATGATAAGCTACTAAATCGTCCGTAGTAAAATTGTAGTAGCTGTTTTTGTACGTATCCGTTACCGTAAATTCAAGTGGTTGTTTCTCTTTCACCGTCACTAAACTTACATATTGCTTATGCTCCTCAAAATAAAAGTCTGCTCCCATCTCCTCTGGCCAAGTTCCCACATGATTTAACTCGAGCACATCTCGATAAAACGCAATCGACTTTTGCAAATGAACGACCGGTACGAACACAGCACCAATTCTCATCAGCAGCACCTCTCCTTTTTTATTCCTTCGGCCAGCCTTCCCAAATATAAGACCGATGTCCATCTAAATCTTTCACGATAAAGCTATAACCTCCCCCTTCTTTATAAACCATTTCCCCAACGGGTACGCCTTTATCTTTTAGGTCCGTATAAAAGGCATGAATGTCGTCGACGCGAAACGTTAACACCGCCTTCAGTTCCCCATTCTTATTTCGAAACGACAGATTGGGGACGTCGTCGCAACGAATTAACCCTAGCCCAATGCTACCATTCACGTTCAACCATGCTTCATCGTCGCCTTCTTGAAATGGAAAAGTAAACGCCAAACCAAGCATCGATTGATACCATTCGACTGCTTTTTCAAGATTGGAAACAGGCAATTGGATCACTGGAATGTCTAGTGCTTTTCTTGACATCTTTTTTCGTGTCCCCTTTCTTCGATCATGTGACGACCCCAAAATGATTTCCATCTAAATCGATTAGATCGAAGCCGCGAACCTTTCCATAATCGTGAATCTCGCCAACATTGGCACCTTTTGAGGAAAGAAGTTGGTGAGCCTTTTCTACATCATTCGTATGAAAGTTAAAATAGACATTCACCTCATAATCGTTCTGCGGAAACTTAGGTTGTTCGATGTCTTCACATGTCACGAGACAAAACGTCACTGTCCCATCGCCCACTTTTAACACATTGGCAGCTGGGCTATCCTCGTGAATCATTTCAAAGCCTAGCATCTCTTTGTACCAATCCGTTGCTTTTGCTAAGTGACGCACAGGTATGAAAATGCCGACACCGTAAAGTAAGTCTATGTTCATAAGCCCCTCCTTTTTTCCGTTCTACTCATATAAACGAAGGGATGAAGCAATACCTTACACCACATGGTAAAAAAATTATGTACAAATCATTAGCACATGACCGTCTGGATCAATCACTTGAAAACAAAGGGTGTAACCAATCGAACGCCCTTTTCTTACTTCAATCCCCGCCCGGCTTAGGGCGCAATAGGATTCATAGATAAGTCTCGGGTTTTTTGTACGAAACCCTTTGAGGAATTGTTCGAACATCGTGGAATCGATTTTTTCAGCACGAACCGATGGACCGATCTGCGGTTCCATATCTGAATAAGAGCGAACTTGTAAATAACGCTGGAGCTTTTTCTTCGCACGATGCAACGTCGTATACACGTTCGACTCAGATTCATTCATTAAGGTCGCCGTCTCTTTCGCGGTAAAAGCAAATACGTTAGATAGTAAAAGAGCAACGAATTGTTTTATTGTTAAATACTCCGCGAGCACTTCTAAAAGCTCTCGACTCTCATATTCTTCGTGAAAGTGTAGCTCCTGCATCACATCGTCTATTGGTTCAACCTGTAGCTGCCTTTTACGTTTTCTATCAATCCACGTATGTTTAATGATTCGATAGAAGAAGGTTTTCGTCATTTTTCGATCAGGTTGCTGTTTCATCGCTAGGTAGATTTTTATAAGGCTATCCTGAAATAAGTCCTCAGACTCCCATTTATTATGAGTTAACCGCTTACAATACCATTTCATCTCATAAAAAAATGGGGAGACTTTTTTCTCAAACTTCGACTCATCAAGAGGCTCCTGTTCATCTCTCATTTCTGCCTCACCCATTCCATCATTTTTTTAAAGGCACTTATTCTTTGTTTTTTGATTTTCTAAATTGTATGACACACTCTCTACAAATGCATGATTTCCCTACATGCTCTGGTGGAACTAAAAGAAAGATTCCATTCGGAAACACTTCGTCATTGCACCAGCAATCACCATATCCGCAGTTGTTTCCTTTGCCACAAATCGGGCAATGCTTGTTTTGTTCGCTCTTGGGCATGAGATTTCCCTGCTTTCTGTTCGAATCTTCTCTCATTATAAGAAATAAAGTGGTTGTAATCTATATGGAGCTTCTAGTAAATGAAAAACCAGGTAAAAGATCCACCTGGTTTTTGATTCAATATAAGAAATCACTAACAACATACCCAATATGAAATAAAAGGACGAAAATGAGCAGTGGTCCAAGGACGGATACGTACAGTGCCATCTGGCCATACCGAATGTTTTTATCTCTCCCGTACATCTTGCTTATGAGCACAATGGCTAGTGTTATCACGGCAACATAACAATCCCATCTGATGTAAATATTGTTTTTTCATATAAACGAACAAGAGGGGATTCCCCGTTGTTCGTTCTATAGATAGGTTGCTAGCGATGAAGCAATCGCAAAATAGAGGAGTAGACCGACTATGTCATTAATCGTTGTAATGAATGGGCCTGAAGCAACGGTAGGATCTATACGTAATTTATGAATAATGATCGGGATGATTGTGCCCGTCATTGTTGAGATGACGACCGTGCCAAAAAGCGCTGTTCCAACGATCAGCCCAAGAGCCATGTTGCCAAAGCCATAAAATTGAGCTAGCAACGCGGCAAAGAGTCCGCACACGATCCCCATAATAAGCCCGGTCAACAGCTCTCGTTTAATCATTCGTCGACACGTTGGATGTTTCAGCTTTTCTAAGGTTAACTGCCTGACGACAACCGCTAATGACTGCGTCCCTGTATTCCCTCCCATATCGGTTATGAGTGGGATGAAAATGGCAAGTAACGCAAGCTGGGCAAGTGTGTCTTCAAAGTGTTGAACGACGCTTGCAGTCGCCATCCCAAAAACCATTAATAGAAGAAGCCAAGGTAAACGTTTCATTGCTGCTTTGATTGGATGAACTTCTAGATTGATCGAACCCTTTGCCCCTGCCAGTTCCTCAAAATCTCCGGTTACTTCATCCTCCACAACGTCCATGACATCATCTACTGTCACGATCCCGATCATTTGATTGGTCTCTGTTGTGACGGGGATCGCGACAATGTCATAGTCACGTATCAGTTGTACAACCTCCCGCTGATCTGTATGGGGAAAAACAGAGATCACGTGCTTTTTCATTAGCTGTCGGACCGTTTCATGTAATGAAGAGGTTAAGACATCTTTTAACGAGAGGACACCCATCAGTTGATTGTTCTCGTTTACAACATAAAGGTAGTAGATCATTTCGGCATCTTTGCCCTCGGCGCGAAGCGTTTCGAATACATCTGCCACCGTTTTTTCTTGCTGAATGGTCAAATATTCAGTCGTCATCAAGGAACCAGCTGTCTTTTTCTCATAAGACATTAAACGCTTGATGGCATGGGCCTCCTGTTCATCCATACGATCTAAAAAATAGCCGGTCAAATGATTAGGAATCTCCTCAAAAAAGTCGGTCATATCGTCTGGTGCCATTTCTTCGAACATTTTAATCGTGTAAGACTCTTTCAGCTCTGTGACAATCTGTTTTTGTTGGTTCCGTTCCATCCCTCTAAATATAGGAGCAAACTCTTTCGGCCCAATCCATTCATACACTCGCTTCCGCTTTTGAACGTTCAACTCCGAGAAAATCTCCACTTGATCAATAGGATGTAATGCAAGAAAATCATCGCGAAATTTTTCTCGTTCTTGTTCTTTTAAATACATGTGTAAGTAAAAGGTATACTCTTCTCTGTTTTTGAAGTCCAGCATCATCATGAGAAATCCTCCTTTCCTTTTACAAATGTTCCACATCAACGGTGAGAACATGGTCGATCTTTTTGATGAGGTAATAAATTTCCGTCGTATATTGTTTTTCTGGAGCCGATAAAATCAGTTCCACTTGCTGATTACCGTTCTCTAAATCTTTTAATTTCAGATGGCGAATGCGGATGTCGCTCCCTTTTTTAGCCATGCTCGTTTTTCGTTCAATCGATTGGATTAGTTCCGTCATTCTCATATTCGGCTCCATGACCATCTTGACCGCCACATCTCGTTGCCGAAGAGAAGAAGGCCCCACTTTTTTCACGAGTTGAGGAAAGACATTTATCGCTAGCATTAAAAGGACTACCATATACCCTGCTTCAATGTAGAAGCCTGCGCCAACAGCAATTCCTAATCCTGACGCTGCCCAAATCATTGCAGCTGTCGTCAGACCGGAAATGACATCATTTCGTTTTCTTAAAATAACTCCCGCCCCTAAAAAACCGACACCGCTCACAATTTGCGCCGCTAAGCGCATTGGATCCATATTATTAAACATCGGGGTCGCAAACCTGTGAAACGATTCGACCGACACGATCGTTACTAGACAGCTGGCAACACAAATGACCATGCTCGTCTTTAATCCTAAAGGTTTGTGCTTTAACTGACGGTCAATACCAATCAATAATCCGAAAAATAATGCGATGCTTAATTTCATTAACAGTTCTGTCATTTCGTTCACCTGCTTTCCTCACTTATGGTTAGAAAAATGTTTTATAGCAAAAACCGTTGTTCGTCACAAAAGCTAAACTTCCTTAAAGTGCAAAAAGCCTACCTTCTACAAATAAAGGTAGGCTCCCCAAACACACTCATCTTCTATGAGCGAGATTCCCTTCATTCGTAGAGCTTTAGCACTGTATGGCATAGGACATTGCCAGCTACATTAAAAATCACCTTATGTCGATGATTTCTGTTGACCCATTGGCGTCTCTGGACGTTTTTGGGCAGCAGCATATCTCCATACAGGAGCCTCACCTAACGAAGTGGTTGTACGTATTTACTTGTCCGCTATCATCGAAAAGGCAGCGATGGTTACCGTTGCGCCAATTGAGATAAACATGTTCCCTTGATCATGTGACTCACTGTCCATCTCTTACCACCTCCACTGCTTCTAAGAAAGGGATAGCTCAAAATAAAAATCACCCTCATACGAATGAAGGTGATTACGTCATGTTTCCATTGTTCAAAAAACGAAAGCCTGATGCCAAGACGATCATAAGAAACGCACACTATAATCGTAAAGATGCCCCTTTATCGGGCATAGCGATGGCAATGGCCACTGTTGTCCCCCATTCGTAGAGCTTTAGCACTGTGCGGCATAGGAATCATCCAGCTACATTAAAAATCACCTTATGTCGATGATTTCTGTTGACCCATTGGCGTCTTTGGACGTTTTTGGGCAGCAGCGTATCTCCAGCACAGGAGCCTCACCTAACGAAGACATTTATGAAATTTTTTACAACTCATAGACTACATGAAGATATTTTACCTGTCAATAGGCGAAAAGCCGGAGGATTGCATTCCTCCAGCTCTCTTTACCCTTTATTGGATATTTTATCGATAAACAAGGCGATCGCGCCATCTCCTGTCACATTGGTTGCTGTGCCAAAGCTATCTTGGGCCATATAAAGAGCAATCATTAAACCGATAGCTGCCTCACTAAAGCCGAGCATCGAGGCTAACACTCCCGTGGCGGCCATTACAGCTCCTCCAGGAACGCCTGGTGCTGCGATCATGATGACTCCTAGCATTGCGATGACGGGGAGCATTGTGAAATAAGTTGGTGTCGCAAGCCCCTCCATCACCATCATGACTGCTAATGAGCAGCTGACGATCGTAATCGTACTCCCTGATAAATGAATCGTTGCACATAACGGGATCGAGAAGTTGGCAATATCTTCTTTGATCCCATTTTGTTTTGCTTGCCTTAATGTAACTGGAATCGTAGCCGCACTACTCATCGTACCTAAGCCGGTAAAATAAGCTGGGAGCATTGTTTTCAACAGAGCGAATGGATTTCGGCCAATATAGGAACCAGCCGCGACATATTGAATCGTAATCCAGACCCAATGAGTGAGAATCGCGACCACTAACACGACGCCAAATACTTGCAATGTGGCAAAGACGGTTCCTTCTGCCGCAATCCCTGCAAAAATACCAGCGATGTAAAAAGGCAATAACGGAATGATCGCTTTCACAATGATTAACTCAACAACTGCTTTTCCTTCATCAAAAAAACGGATCAAGGTATCGCTTTTCAACATCGTCATACTTATACCGAAAGCAAATGCTAAAACTAATGCAGTCACTACACCCATGATCGGTGCAATTTCAAAATCAATAAAACTTGCCAGACTAGCCCCTTCCTCTGGAACGCCTCCATCTTTTGCGACATACGGCATGACAAATGAGGCCACAAAGAATGCTAACGTGCCCGCTAGTAGTGTAGATACATAAGCTGTTCCTACCGTAAGACCAACCATCTTCCCTGAACCATTTCCTAACTTCGTCACCCCTGAAGCAATAAAAAACAAAATAATGAGCGGGATCATAAAGCGAATAAACTGACCGAGAATCACCTCAACGGTTAAAAAGATCCGTGTGATCCAATCAACTCCTAGGAGACCGACGATAATTCCGACAATGATTCCTGCAAGTAACTTGAGAATAAGCTTCATGCTCCATTCCCTCCTCTATTGATTAAGCGAAAAACGTTTCTCTTCCCCTGTCCCTTACCATAGCGTAAGCTTTTCTGCCTCTCTCCATGAAAGGCTTTTCTATTTCTATATTTTCCACTTACCAAAAACATTCATATTGTTCTGACATCGGTAGAAGAAGGGAAGCAAATGTCCCCTTTCTTTTTACCGAACAAGCTTTTTAAATTTCCGTTTGCCCACTTGTACGATGAGGCCATCCTCTATTTCCACTTGTAACTGGACGTCTTCGACTTTTTCACCGTTAAGCTTCACTCCGCCATTTTGCACCATTCGCCGTGCTTCACCTTTTGATGGCAATAAATCGAGGGTCACAAGCAAGTCCACAATCCAAACAGGGGATTCGCCATCCCACTTCACTTCTGGAATGTCCGTTGGCAAATCTCGCTTTTGGAAGACCGTTTTAAAGTAATTTACGGCTTCTTCAGCTTCCTTTTCGCCATGATACATTCGAACAAGCGTAGCGCCAAGCTTCATTTTCGCATCGCGTGGATGGACACTTCCATCTTCTAGGCCTTTTGCGATCGCTTTTACTTCATCCATTGATAAATCGGTCGCTAACTCATAGTATTTCACCATGAGCTCATCTGGAATCGACATGGCCTTTCCAAAAATTTCATTTGGCGCCTCATCAATACCAATGTAATTGTTTAAGGATTTAGACATTTTTCGTTCTCCATCCAATCCTTCGATTAACGGCATCGTGATCGCAACTTGCTTATCGTTTCCATAAGCTTCTTGAAGCATGCGCCCCATCAACAGGTTGAACTTTTGATCCGTTCCGCCTATTTCAATATCCGACTCTAACGCTACCGAGTCATACCCTTGCATGAGCGGGTAGAAAAACTCATGGATGGAAATAGGCTGACCTGACTTGTATCGCTTTTCAAAGTCATCCCGTTCAAGCATCCGAGCGACGGTCATTTGACTCGCAAGCTTAATGACATCTTCAAAGTTAAGCGCGCTTAACCATTTTGAATTATAATGTAACGTTGCTTTTTCCATATCTAAAATTTTTCCGTACTGCTCCACATACGTCCGAGCATTCGCTTTCACTTGCTCATCGGTTAACTGCTTTCTCGTCTCAGATTTACCAGATGGATCCCCAATTCGCCCGGTAAAATCCCCGATCAACATTTGCACCTCATGGCCAAGATCTTGGAATTGTCGCAGCTTATGAAGGACAACCGTATGACCGATATGAACATCAGGGGCTGACGGGTCCATCCCTAGCTTTACTTTTAACGGCTTACCTGTCCGAACCGACTTTTCAATTTTTTCTCGTAAAGCTTCTTCAGGGACAATTTCCACTACCCCACGCTTTAGAATTTCAAGCTGTCGCTCCACCTCTTGGGTTTGCTCTGGCGTTAACGCTTTTTCCTCCACGGTACATTCCTCCTGTATTGAATGTTAGATCGTTTATAAAAAAATAAAAAACCCCTCCCACATAAGGGACGAGCTTACTCGCGGTACCACCCTTTTTGGAGAAATAGTAGCATTTCTCCCAACTCCAACATGATAACGGCATGCCCCGTTTCTTCACCAAAATAGCAAAGAAAAAGCTCCAAGCTGTACTTCACGAGTCGCCTTTGTACTGATTTGCACCAACCACCAGCTCTCTTTTTACAGGGAGACGTTCGCTACTGTCACTCTTCAACGCTCAATATTGATTCCATTCGTTTTTATCATACTGCCTCATAAAAGTCAAGAATCGCCTTTAGACAAGCTTTACGAAATCATATCGACATTCGACAGTTTGTGCTATAATGACTCATGATATTATCCCTTCTTCGTTCACAAAAGGAGGCTGAACATGAAGAACGCCCTTTCGCAAATCCGTTCTCGCATTCAATCGATTATTACCATATTGCGAGAGAAGAAGATCTTTCGAGGGATTGGCGTAACCTATTTAGTTGCTTGGAACTTAACCCTTGTCTTTCTCGTTGGCGCCCTTGTCCTTTTCGTGTTTATCGGAAGTGCAGGCGCTGGCTATTTTGCTTCTCTCGTCCGGGATGAGCCTCTCCGCTCGGCAGATGAGATGAGGCAGGATATTTTTGATTATGAAGAAACGAGTCAAGTGTTCTTTGCAAACAATGTCTATCTCGGGGAACTTCCCGCAGAAGTAGAACGCCATTACGTTGCCCTCGACGACATCTCAGAACATCTCATACACGCGATTATCGCCACCGAGGATGAATACTTCTACGAGCATGATGGCATCGTTCCAAAAGCCATCCTACGCGCAACCTATCAAGAATTTGCTGGCTCTTCTGTCCAAACGGGAGGAAGCACGCTTACTCAACAGTTGATCAAAAACCAAATTCTAACGAGTGACGTTTCTTTTGACCGAAAAGCGACTGAAATTCTTCTCGCCATGCGCCTTGAACATTTTCTCGAAAAAGAAGAAATTCTTGAAGCTTACTTAAATGTTGTACCATTTGGACGGAACGCCTCAGGCAGGCAGGTCGCAGGTGCTCAAGCAGCGGCAAAAGGCATTTTCGGCGTTGACGCCAAAGATTTAAACTTGCCGCAAGCTGCTTTTATTGCTGGTCTTCCGCAAAGCCCATTCGGCTATACACCGTTTACGAGCACAGGGGAAGTAAAGGAAGATCTAGAGCCTGGACTTAGACGGATGAAAACCGTTTTAAACCGTCTTTACATCAATGGATACATTACGGAAAGTGAGCTAGAGGAAGCGCTAGACTATGACATACGTGAAAACTTAACAAACCGTAAAAAATCGCCTATTGAAAAGTATCCATACTTAACCTATGAAGTGATGAAACGTGGAGAAGAAATCCTCTACAACTTAAAATTAAAAGAGCTTGACGTTGATTTAGATGAGTTAGAGGAAGAAGAACGGCAATCACTTTTAAACAATCTTAGAGAAGAAGCGAAACATGAATTACGCCATAATGGCTACCGCATTCATACGACCATTGACAAAAACATTTATGAAGCGATGAATAATGCAGTCAAGGACGACTCCCTTTTCGGACCAACGATTGCAGGGGAACAAGAACAAGTCGGTGCTCTCTTACTGGAAAATTCGACAGGGGCGATCAAAGGGTTCGTTGCTGGTCGCGATGAAGGAAGTGCAGAAGACCAATACAACCACGCGACGCAAGCGTATCGTCCAAACGGATCAACGATGAAGCCGCTTTTAGCTTACGGTCCAGCGATGGAGATTGGTGCCGCTCAACCAGGTTTCGTCATTCCTGATACACCTGCAACGTATCCAGGCACTTCAACACCTATTAACAACTTTGATCGTACGCATATGGGACTCATCTCTGTTCGTGAATCGCTTGCCCGCTCTCGTAACGTTCCTGCCGTGCGTGCCTTTTTACAGGTGCCACATGAACAATCACGGGAAACGATGCGTAAGCTTGGTTTTCAGCTAAACGACGGAGAACCGTACCCTGCAGCAGCGTTAGGAGCAACCGATCACAACGTCACAGTAGAGCAAAACACGAACGCATTTGCTACGTTTGCAAACGGTGGTCAATACGTCGAATCCTATATGATCGAAAAAATTGAAACAGCAGACGGAACCGTAATTTATGAGCATAAATCAAAGTCAGTTGACGTGTTCACCCCACAGACATCGTACTTAATGATCGATATGATGCGCGACGTGCTCCGCGGTGTCGGAACAGCGAATTCTTTACCAGGACGACTGAAATTTTCTGCCGATTGGGCAGGAAAAACAGGAACATCAAGTGAGGTTAAGGATTCTTGGTTCGTTGGACTAAATCCGAACGTCACCTTGGGCGTATGGATCGGTTATGATACACCGAAAACGATTCAAAGCCCATGGAATGGCTTACGCTACGGGCCGCGTACGCAACAAATTTGGGCGCGAATTGCCAATGCTGCTTATGATGAAAATCCTGAGCTGATGGCACCGAATCAGTCGTTCGAAATGCCTGAAGGAATCGTCCGTCGATCCGTTTGTAGCATCACAGGAACCGCACCATCAAAAGCGTGTGAGCAAGCAGGGCTTGTGACATCCGATTTGTTCAACGCAAAGTTCTTGCCGAAATCTGGAGATGATGGTTTAGAATCTGCTCGTTACGTCACGATTAATGGAAAAAACTATTTAGCTCTTGATTCTACGCCACAAGAGTTCACAGAAGCTGGGCTACGGCTATCATCAGGGGCTTGGAACATGGACAACATAGGTCAATATTTGCCAGATAACCTAAAAGGATTAATTCCTGACAAAAAAGCACCGAATAACGGAAAAACGCCTGGTCCTGTCTCAAATATCCGCTTAAACGGCACGACGCTTCAATGGGATAAACATACAGCAGGTGACATTGTCGGGTATCGAATCTATCGAGTGAATGGTGGCTCGACAGAACGGGTTGGCTCTGTTAAAGGAAACGAAACGACATCTTATAACGTCAGCAACGGTAACCATTCTTATTATGTAACAGCCGTTGATTCGGTTGGTCGTGAATCTAGCCGCTCCTCAGCCGTTCAAGGAAAAACTGCGAGCGTCTCATCAAAGAGTAGCCAGACATCCTCAGATGAAAAGAAAGAGGAGAAGAAAAAAGAAGAGAAGAAGGAAGAAAAGAATGAGGAAAAGAAAGACGATAAGAAGAAGCAGGAGAACGAGCAAAACAACAAACGCGAAGACGATAAACCAGATGACGACGGAGGATCCGACGATGGGGATGATGATTCTTCTTCTGACGATGACCGTTAGGAATACGATAGGGACCCTTAATTAATATGATACCTATAGATAGGACACTTGAAAAAGGGCTCTACAATAAATGTTGGGGTTTTTGCACAAAAGAGGGCAAAAAAAATGCACGCAGGCTCCTTTATCCATTATCCTTGAATTGTTGAGAAACAAAGAAAGGATAGGAGCTGCGTGTACGATGAATTTTACCATGGATTTGCCCGGATTAAAAGGTGTGAAGGTCACAAAGATGGAGGAACGAGAGGGCTTTATCGCGCTCCATGTAGAAATGCCGCGAACGCCTCATCGTTGCCCATCCTGCGGGGAGAGAACCGAGAGAATCCATGATTACCGCATCCAAAAAGTTCAACATCTCAAGCTCTTTGAACGGTGGGTGTATCTATTCTATCGAAAGCGCCGGTACGCGTGCAGATGCGGGAAGCGGTTTGCGGAGAAAGCCTGTTTTGTAGAGCGATATCAGCGTCAGACAGTGGAATGGAATCAAGCGTTTCGCTTACGGCTCATTCAAGGGAAGAACTTTACGGACACAGCGAATCAATTCCAAACGTCCGTGACAACTGCCATGCGCCGGTTTGATCAATTGGCGGCCCCCCTCGTGAAGAAGGTGGATCACCTTCCTCCTCGGATTGCGATTGATGATTACAAAGGGGATACGAATGCGGGGAAATATCAAGTGATCATTGCGGATGCAGATACACGGAAGCCACTGGATATCTTACCGGATCGTAAAGCCGATACGCTTAAACGATATCTTCAAGAGAAAGGTCATCATCTGAAAACAGTCGTGATGGATCTTAGTTATACCTTCAAGTCGGCTGTTCAAAAGGCCTTAGGCCACCCGCTCATCATTGGGGATCCGTTCCATTTCTGTCGTTACATCTACTGGGCTCTGGAAGGGGTTCGCCGCCGAGTGCAAAAAGCGTTCCATCCGTATCATCGAAAACGATGTAAACGGATCAAACATCTGTTTCAGAAAGAGAGAGAAGGACTGGATGATAAGCAAAAGAAGAAGGTGGAGCGGTACTTAGAGCTATCCCCTGATTTAAGGGAAGCGTATGAGCTAAAAGAACATTTTCGTCAGTGGTATCAAGAAGCGAAGATGCAAGGAAGGGAAGGACGAATGAGCGAGGTGAAGCAAGGGCTCTACGCCTTTTACCGAAGAGTGGAGGCGAGCCGGTTAAAGGAGTTCCACCGAGCCATTCAGACGCTGAAGAACTGGCAGACCGAGATCTTGAATAGCCTCGCGTTTGGCTTAAACAATGGTTTTATTGAAGGACTGAATAATCAAACGAAGGTGATTAAGAGAAATGCCTTTGGTTTTCGGCGTTATGATCGCTTGCGAAACCGTATTCTCTTGCATCATCAATTCAAACATCAAACATTCGGGGTAGGATAAGAGGGGCTCGCCCTCCTATGCCACCCCAACATTTGACTAAGAACCTGAAAAAGAGTGTTCATCTATAGGTATTTTTATACACTTACATTTAGAGGGGCATGGGTAGAAGATCATTTTCAACGCGGTCTCTTAGGCGTAAACCTAACCTTTAGAATGCATTTTCCCCTTTTTCCTAGAGCCTGTGACAAAGTTAAAAATCAACCTTTTTCAGACTCTTTTTCTCCATAGGATGCTTTTTACGGTTTTGCTAGAATCATCTGTCTGTTATAAAACGCTCACTCACTTCTAAAAGACATATCTCCTTTACAAGAGGCCGCTTTATCCAATAATCTATTTCACGATTATCATCTCTATCTTCAAAACTTGCCTTGAATCCTTTTGCACGACCCTCTATTGATTAAAGTCGCATTTATTTTTTCTACAATACCAAGCTGTTCTTTTTCTTCAATCGATTTAATGAGAAGTGTTGTTGCTCTCTTTGCTATGTCTGCAAATGAAATATCTATCGTTGTCAAAGGAGGCGATAAATATGAGGCAAAAAACGAATTATCAAAACCTACAATCGAAATGTCCTCTGGAATGTTCAATCCTAGCTCTGTCATTGCTTTGTAAGCTCCAATAGCCATTGTGTCGTTACTGACAAAAATGGCCGTGGGCTTATTTGATCCATTGAGTATAGACTTTATCCCTTCGTACCCGCTATCTTCAGTGAAATCTCCTTGAAAAATATGGTCTTCACTAAGCTTTAATCCATGATAACTTAATGTCTCTTTAAATCCATCTAGTCTTTCTTTAGCAGATACTTTATTTAGATTCCCTGTTATAATCCCAATTTTTTTATGTCCGAGTTCAACTAAATGATTGACTGCTTTCGCACTACCCTCATAGTTATCTGGATTAATATAAATAGCATTATGTTCTTTACTATATACTTCGCTTGTATCAATCATGGCAATCTTATATCCTTGTTTAATGAGCTTAAAAATAAACTCATTTTCATCTTCTTGTGTTCCAACAAAAATGGCACCTTCAATCATTTTTTGATTGAAAATACTCTCGACCTTCTTTAAGTCCTCTTTCGAATAAACAATCGATATGATGACATAATAATCTAATTTGTTGGCTTGATCACTTACTGCATTAATAACCGGAGCAAAAAAGGGGTTGTTGTAGATTAATGTATCGTCAGTCGTTTTGAGATGATGTGTGCCATCGTTCTTCACATCTAATACAACGATGGCAATCATTTTATTTTTTGCACCTGCTAGCTTTCTTGCTGAAGCATTAGGCGCATAATTATATTTTTCAATTGCTTTCCATACTTTCTCTCTAGTTGCTTGAGGGATATCTGGATAATTATTTATGACTCGAGTGATTGTGCTTCTAGAAACGCCAATAAGCTTTGCAAGATCCTCGCTTCGCATAATGATCATACACCCTATCCTTAATCGTTTTTTTTATTATAGCAAAAGGCTGTTTCAAAAGGACAATTGCCTTCTGGACAGCCTTCACAAAAAATCTTTCGTTAGTTGTCATTTATTCCCTGTCATTATTCATTTTTAAACCAAAATTCTCTTAAGTTAGCGGCCCCAGCACGAGATACGATATATATATCATGAACGCCTTGAGCTGTTGCATCTAACGCAGGAGTCCCACTCCATTGATAATTCTCCCAACCAGCTGTCGAGCCATAATTGACCGTGCCAATCAGTCGACCATTAGGACTACCTAGTCTAATGTCAAAGCTTCCACTTTGTGTTGAAGCATAGCTTACAGCAAATGCATTATACCCTGTCGATAAATTGACGTTATCAAACTTTATCCAACTACCAGGGTAAAAGCTTCCCACCCCACAATGCCATGAGGTTACTCCACTTGCACCACTATACTCGCATGCATGCAACTGGAAATCAGAAGCTATCGTACCCCCGTTGTTCGGTGTATAGCGCACCCATTCATAGGAGGCAATAGCATTTTGTCCCCAATATGCTCCTGCCCATTCATCAATACCATACGTATTCCAAATGTTCATCAGCATTTTACTTGGATTTCTAGGGATATTTTCTGTTGCTGTTGCAACCAACTCTCCATTGACATACCAGTTAATGTAATGTTCTTGCCAATCAAACGCATACGTATTAAAACTATTTGCAACATCAAAGCCTAAATCATAAAGGATTTCATTTCCCCCTCTACCATTCGTGTAGTAATTAAATTGAACCTTAGTCGTGTCATTACCTAAGAATTCAATATCAATTTCATCCCAAGGTGCTCCATTATGAGAGGGACCTGTGTATGTGAAGAAAGAAGAAATAACCCCCGATACATTTGATAGCTTCATCGATACTTCATACAACCATAACCGTAAAAATGGTTCGTTGAATATTCAGCACACTCATAGTTATACGGTGCTGCGTAGGAATGATTTGGACGAATAGACAGCTCCATTTCACCACCACTAAAATTAACCCTATTCCGACTCCAATGACATCCAAAAAAGGGATCATTATTTCTCCAACCATCCGAAATCTGCCAGTTTCGCTCATCATGACTTTGAAACGAATGATAAAGTGGACTTTCTGTTACTGGGTTATGTGCAAACGTCACAGCTTTAAATGACACCAGTATTAAAAAGATCAAGACAAAGACACTGATCGTTTTGTAAATTTTAATTGTGATCACTCCCACAAAAAATGTATTTTACGATAATCAGTAATTTCTTAATACTTGAAAGCCTACTTTTCTGTTACTCTAGCCCTTAAGTAAACCATTACTCCTATTGCAAAAGCTAGAAGTCCAAATAGTAAATAATGATACATTGAGGTCGCCGTATTAGGTAATCTTTCACCTCCAGATTCCTTTAAGTCGTTTACGTTTTCTTTCGTTTCGTCGTTCTCATCTATTTCGATTTTCTCGATAGGCTCTTCAATTGGTTTTTCGATTGGTTCTTCAATTGGTTCTTCTGTCGGCTCTTCAATTGGTGGTTCTGGTGTTACTGGTGGATCTGATAATTCTGAAAGTGGTGTATACCTCACCCAATCATAGTATGAATATACAGGCGTATTATCGCCATCGAATACACCTGTCCATCCATCTACTCCCACGCCCGGCCATAAATTCATCATGATCTTCTGCGGGGTCTGTGGAATGTTTTCTGTCGCTGTATGAACCGCTTCTCCATTAACATACCAGGTAATGGAATCCTCTCTCCATTCAAAGGCATACGTATTAAATGACTCTGATGCATCAAACCCTAAATCATAGTAAAATTCATTTCCTCCTACTCCATTTGTAAAGTAATTAAATTGTATTCTCGTCGTGTCCTTTCCTAAGAACTCAATATCAATTTCATCCCAAGGATCTCCATCCCAATCCCATTCCCCTGTGTAGGTAAAAAAGGATGACACGGTCCCTTCTACCTTCGCAGGCTTCATACTCACTTCAAAGAGTCCATAATGATAGAAATCATTGGTACGAAGCTCTCCTGCTTTATAGGGAGGTGCTTGTTCATCATTTTCTAGCACTTGTTCGTCTTCTTTGTCAATAGTAAGTCTCATTAGACCGTCAGACAACGTCACCTGTTCTGGATACCATGTTGCATTGAACATCTGGCCATTTGTCCAGACGCCTGCTTTAGACCAACGTTCGTCATCAAAAGCATCAAACGACTCATAAAACGCTGTTCCCATTGGCCTCTCTTCTTCAGCTTTTACCCCTTGATGACTAAACCCAACAACAAATACTCCAAACAACAAAGAAAAAACAGAAATGAAAACTAAATATTTACTTTTTACCATCTTCCATCCTCCTTATAGGGATCATTTTGTTACTATCCGTTAACTAACGCGTGTTAGTAAACAGCGAAAAATTTGTTGTTACTTTTTCGGTAACAACTTTAAAAAATTCGGAATTTTAGAAAGCGCTTTCAATCCTATTATAAATGAATCTTAAATAAATTCAATCTTTTTCACTACTTTTTCTATTAACTGCAAAAAGTCAGGTTATCATACAGCGCGTAGAAAAAAATATTATTTTCCGAGGGTAAAATCCCCCAAAATCAACTGAAATAGCCAAATATCGGAGAATTCGATTTATGCTACTTTTTGTAACGATTCTTTTCTCAATAAACAATTTTGCCTCATTCACTACCTCAACATTTGATTAAGTGCTAAAATAAAGCCCCTACAGGATTGGTTCCATAGGGGCTGGATGCTTTTAATCTTCCATTGTCGAAAGGTCTCCCGTAGGTAAGTCTAGCTCCCATGCTTTTAACACACGACGCATAATTTTACCGCTGCGTGTTTTTGGTAGCTTATCCTTAAACTCGATCTCTCTTGGAGCGGCATGGGCAGCAAGACCTTCCTTCACAAATGTGCGAATATCTTCTTTTAACTCGTCGGTGAGTTCATATCCATCGCGAAGGGAGACAAATGCCTTGATAATTTCGCCACGAACTGGATCAGGCTTTCCGATAACTCCCGCTTCAGCTACAGCAGGATGCTCTACTAGCTTGCTTTCTACCTCAAATGGACCGACTCGTTCCCCTGAGGTCATAATGACATCATCAATTCGGCCTTGGAACCAGAAATAGCCATCTTCATCCATATAAGCCGAATCACCAGAAACGTACCAGCCATCAATTTCAAAATAGCTGTTATACTTTTCTTCATTTTTCCATATGGCACGCATCATCGAAGGCCAGCCTTTGCGGATCGCTAAATTCCCCATCCGATTCGGTGGTAGCTCATTCCCTTGATCATCGATGATGGCCGCTTTAATTCCTGGCAACGGTTTTCCCATTGAGCCTGGGCGAATGTCCATTGATGGATAGTTACAAATTAATTGCGCTCCTGTTTCTGTCATCCACCACGTATCATGAATACGCAAATCAAACACTTTCATCCCCCAGCGGACAACTTCTGGATTTAATGGTTCACCCACGCTTAAGATGTGGCGCAAAGACGATAGATCGTACTTTTTCACGAGCTCATCCCCGGCGCTCATTAACATTCGGAACGCGGTTGGTGCACTGTACCATACGGTTGCCTTATATTTTTGCAATGTCTCATACCAATCTGCTGGGCTAAAGCGACCACCGCGAATTACATTTGTCGCTCCACATAACCACGGGGCAAAAATCCCGTACGACGTCCCTGTTACCCAGCCAGGATCAGCAGTACACCAATAGACATCATCCTCTTTTAAATCTAACACCCATTTTCCTGTTTGGTAGTGTTGAATCATCGCATTGTGGACGTGCAATACTCCTTTTGGCTTCCCAGTAGATCCTGAAGTATAGTGTAAAATCAAGCCGTCTTCACGGTCCACCCATTCAATCTCTAAGTCGTCCGATGCTTGAGTTAACCTAGAGAGAAAATCACGATAAGGCCCTTCTTCTTCAACATGATCACCGACGATAAATACCGTTTCCAAATGTGGCAATTGGTCGACTGGTACACGTTGTAACAGATCTGGAGTTGTGATGAGAACTTTTGCTTCACTATCTTCTAAGCGATCTCTGACTGCCCCTTCCATAAAGGCTTCAAAAAGAGGTCCAACGATCGCACCAACCTTCACTGCGCCAAGCAATGCAAAATAAAGTTCAGGTGAGCGTGGCATGAAAATAAAGACCCGATCCCCTTTGCTGACTCCAGCATCGCGAAGAACGTTGCCAGCTTTATCTGTATACTTCTTCATATCAGCAAATGTATACTGCTCATCCCTTGTTGCGTCACTATAATAAAGAGCCACTTTATCTTGTCTGTTTGATTCTGCATGACGGTCAATGGCTTCATAGGCGAGATTCACTTTCCCTGTCTCATACCATGAAAACTGTTTTTCAACAGAAGACCAATCAAAGGTAGAGACAGCTTCATTGTAATCTTTTAGATTATGGTTCCCCTCTTTTGCTGGAAGCGCTTGCAAGTTCATCAACCTCATCTCCCTCTCTTATTTTCAAATTCTCGTACTATTATAGTACAGTTAGAAAATTTTTTCAATTTCAAATTGTGTATTGGTTTTACTTATGAGAAAATAATCATGTGGCAATCCGCAGAACAAACAACAATTTGGGGCAACATCATGTATACTATGAATAGATATACAACCAAGGAAACAGAAAAAAGCGCCGAGCGTAAATACGAGCGCTTCGATCATTAAAGGTGGTTCAAGTGATGATTCATAAAAAAACGTACTATGCGGTAAAGCACGAAGCCAACGGATTTCCCCTCGTCCTTGAAGGTCCTTTATCAGGAAAACAGCTTTCGGAGCTCGACTTTCATGAAGGGCTCGTCGCTTTTCGTCCACCTAAGGAACAGAGAAAGGCCTTAATTGAAATAGCCGATTTACCCGAGGGCCGAGTGAATATTGTCCGTCATGAGCAAATGATCGTCGGCTATGTGACCTTTGTGTACCCAGATCCGCTGGAACGTTGGTCACAAGGACAAATTGAAAATTTAATTGAGCTTGGTGCGATCGAAATTGCCCCTGAATATCGCGGAGCTCAGGTTGGAAAAAACCTTCTCAGACTATCGATGAAAGACGATGCAATGGAGGATTACATCATTATTACAACGGAGTATTACTGGCATTGGGACTTAAAAGGGAGTGGTCTCAATGTATGGGAATACCGAAAAGTGATGGAAAAAATGATGAGCGCTGGCGGTCTGGAATGGTATGCGACTGATGACCCTGAAATATGCTCCCATCCGGCTAACTGCTTGATGGCCCGAATCGGGAAAAGAGTGGCCCCAGAGTCGATTCAGGCGTTCGATCAGCTGCGCTTCCAAAACCGGTTTATGTACTAATTCTACTCTATAAGACACTCAAAAGAGGTGATCGTTTTCATGCTCATCGAAGAGATTATGAAACGTAACGTCGTCACAATCCATGAACAAACAACGATCAAAGAAGCTTATCAGACGATGATTCAAGAAAAATTCCGCCACCTCCCTGTCATTACCAAATCAAAGGACGTTATCGGCATCGTAACAGATCAAGATATACGTGATGCTAGCCCGTCCATATTCCATCAGGATGAACATCAAGAGGACTTGCAGAAACCCGTATCTTCCATCATGACAAAGGATGTGATTACCGTCCATCCTCTAAATTCAGTCGCAGAGACCGCGAGACTTCTTTATGAAAATCGCATTAGTTGTCTGCCAGTGACAGAAGGGGAGCAGCTTGTCGGGATCGTAACAGACACGGATGTTCTGCATACGCTCGTAGAATTGATGGGAGCTCACCAGCCGAGTTCACAAATTTATGTGCGCGTGGAAAATAAAGCTGGCCAATTAGCAGATGTAGCAGCAATTATGAAACAGCGGCAAATGAATATCGCAAGCGTCCTCGTCTACCCAGATAGGGAAGATGAACGTTATAAAATTTTAGCTTTTCGCATTCAATCGATGGATCCAAGGGGAACAATTAGTGACCTCCAATCAAAAGGGTATCACGTGCTGTGGCCCAACATTCCAGGGATCGCCACATGAAAAAAGCAAGCTTTGTTTACTCAGAAAACCAGCTGTCGTATCAATTTCACTCGACCCACCCCTTTAACCATCAACGTTTGCGATTAACTTATGATCTGTTAAAAAGCATGAACGCTTTGGATGATTCAGAAATTGTAGCCCCTCGTGTAGCCACAGAGGCTGAACTCCGCCTCATTCACGATCAAGCGTTTATCGATGCAGTGAAGGCTGCCGGTAATGGAACGTTAAGCGATGGGGTCGCATTGAACTATGGTCTCGGAACGGAAGACACTCCGATATTTAAAAACATGCATGAAGCCGCGGCCCTTCTTGTCGGGGGCACGCTAACTGCTGTCGATCAAGTGATGGAAGGTCATGCCGAGCACGCCTGCCACCTAGGCGGCGGCTTACATCACGGGTTTCGTGGGAAAGCTTCAGGCTTCTGCGTTTACAATGATAGCTCAATCGCGATCGAATATATGAGACGCAAATTTGGTGCACGTGTTCTTTACATTGATACAGATGCCCATCATGGTGATGGTGTCCAATGGGCGTTTTATGAGGAGGACGATGTTTGTACATTGAGCATTCACGAAACCGGTCGCTACCTTTTCCCAGGAACAGGGAACTTTAATGAAAAAGGGCAAGGCGAAGGATATGGTTATTCGATTAACATTCCTCTCGATGCGTTTACGGAGGATGACTCCTTTTTATTCGCCTACGAACAGGCCGTTACAAACGTCGTGAAATTTTTTAAACCAGACGTCATTTTAACGCAAAACGGGGCTGACGCTCACTTCCATGATCCGTTAACACACCTTTGCGCCTCAATGCGAACGTTCCGCTACATCCCTCAGCTTGCTCACGCCCTTGCCCATGAATATTGTGAGGGCCGATGGATTGCTGTCGGTGGTGGCGGCTATGATATTTGGCGAGTGGTTCCACGGGCATGGGCTATGATATGGCTTGAGATGACCGATCAATTGCAAAAAGCTAACGGGCCGTTACCTGAGCGATGGCTCAGTAAATGGACCACATATGCTCAGCATCCTTTGCCTTCACATTGGGAAGATGAAAATGAAGAGTTACCTACCATTCCGCGCCGTGATGAAATTACAGAGAAAAACAAGAAAATTGTCGAGAAGGCATTATATCACATTTACACAGAATTGAAAACGCAAACATAGACAGTTTATGAAAACATGTCTAGTTGTCGTATATGTGCCGAGAGACTGGAGATAAACTTGGCACTCCAGTCTCTCGTTCCTATGTAAGCTTTTTGAGCATCCCACTTACAATTAATTGTGATTGCTCACTGGCGATTTTCGTAAATTCAGCAAAGGATATATTCGCTTCCTCGTTCGCTTTATCAGAAATCGAACGAATTACGACAAACGGAATCTGATTCAGCGCTGCCACTTGAGCAACAGCTGCCCCTTCCATCTCAACACAAACAGCATCAAATTTCTCAGCAAGCTCTCTCACCCTATGGCGATCAGCAATAAATTGGTCACCGCTCACAATTCGTCCCTTAACAACCTTTCGTCCCGTCTCGTTTGTCGCTACATCATAAGCTACAGATGCAAGCCATTCATCTGCTAAAAAGTCAGATGATCGTTCAAACATCGGAATTTCTCCTCGCTTGAATCCAAGAGGGGTGCCATCCATGTCATGATGCTGAAGTGATGTAGAGATGACAAGGTCTGCAACTTCAAGTGAAGGAGATAAAGCTCCAGCAACCCCAGTAAAAATGATGGCGTCTACATGAAAGTGGTCAATTAATAATTGGGTTGTCATCGCGGCGTTCACTTTACCCACACCTGATTTAACGAGTACGACTCGTGCCCCATGAATGGTCCCTTCATAAAAACAAACGGTCGCTAAAGTCGACTCGCTGATGACATCCATTTGCTCTTTTATTAATGCTAGTTCTTCCTTCATTGCGCCAATGAGACCAATTGTTTTCATGGTCTTTTCTTCCCCCTTTGGAAAATAAGTAATCATTTCTTTGTCAAACAACAGATTGCCACCGTTAGTATGTCACAAGTCAATCCTCTGCCATTATCCATGTGCTTCCTAGATTGTAGAAAAAAACAACCCTCATGCAAGAGGATTGTTAAGTTGCTGCATTAAAACGTATCATCTGGATTTGTGGTAGGGTCTGAGATAACGATAATAACCCTACGGTTTTGCTGCAGATTTTCTTCTGTTGTGTTCGGGACAACAGGCCTTGTATCACCGAAGCCTGTAGCGATAAACCTACTAGGGTCAACATTATGATGATCGATAATATAACGAATGACACTGCTCGCTCTCGCACCTGATAATTCCCAATTTGAAGGGTAACGGTACGTCGAGATCGGCCGGTTATCGGTATGACCTTCCACTTTGACGATATTCGGAATTAATTCTACTAAGGTTCCGACCTTATCAAGAAATGGTCTTGCTCCTGGTAAAACCTCAGCTTCTCCTGTCTCAAAGAGAGCTTGTTCTTGCAAAATGAGAACAACCCCTCGATCATCCCGGGTGGCAGAAATTTGTTCTGTCAATTCATTCTCTTCTAAGAACTCTTCCACCTCAGCTAGCAGTTCATCAAGATCCACTTCATCCTTTTGCTCATCGCCATACTCTCCTTCATCGAACGGTTCTTTCCGCTCTTCTCCCCGATCTTCTTTTGGACTTTCAAAATCGATTGCAGAGGGAAGGAATTCAAATACTTGTCGCTGTTGAAACGACTCTGCAATGGCTCGAAACTTTTGCGCATCAACTACAGACATGGAGAACAAGAGGATGAAAAAGACGAGAATGAGCGTCATCAAATCAGAAAAAGTAACCATCCATCTTGGTGCTCCTTTTTCTGGCTGACGTTTTCTACGCTTCATTCGCTTCGTCCCCCGTTTCTTCGTCTGCTTCCTTATCTTTCTTCGTAATAAATGCGCTTAGTTTCTCTTCAAGGATTTTCGGGTTCTGACCTGACTGAACACCGATTACTCCTTCAATAATAATCTGCTTCACAAACACTTCGCTGTCTGTTTTGTTCATGAGCTTGGTGGACATCGGTAAGAAGACAAGGTTTGCTAACACCGTTCCATAGAGAGTTGTCAACAAAGCCACCGCCATGTTTGGTCCAAGAGTTGATGGATCATTTAAGTTTTGCAACATTAACACGAGTCCGATTAATGTACCGATCATTCCCCAGGCTGGCGCATACTCTGCCGCCTTATCAATCAGCGCTCGGCTCTTTGTATGCCGCTCTTCCATCGCGGTCACTTCAGCCATCATAATGTCTTTAATCACATCTGGTTCAATACCATCGACAGCAAGAAGGATCCCTTTCCGAATAAACGGATCTTCCACCTCTTCATCAAGACCGGCTTCTAATGCTAGTAGCCCTTCTCTTCTTGCCTTTCCTGACAGATTCACGAATGTCTGTACAAGTTTCCCCAAATCGTGATCTTGCGTTCGAAAGGCCTCCATTAGTACTCTTGGCACTTGTTTTAACTCGGTAAAAGAAAAGGTAATAACGAGTGCCGATACGATTCCTCCAATAACGATAAGAACGGAGGAAATCTGGATGAAGAAGACGATTCCTGAAGGACCAGAGTTTGAGAACACAGCTAATAATAGAACTGTAATTCCAAGAAAAAGACCCACAGGTGTTAAAATATCAAATTTTTTCATATCCCTCTCCCTGCCTATCACGTGATGAATCTAGATGTCACGGAGAGCTAGGGTCTTGTCGATTGGCGAAACTCAATGCGGTGCGGAAGTTCGACGATATGCTCACTTACCTCTTCTTTGTTCATATACTTAGTCAATAACCGCATGGAAACAGCCCCTATATCATAAATAGGCTGGACTACTGTTGAAAGGGTTGGGCGAACCATTGTCGCTAGGCGGGTATTGTCAAAACCGATGACTTCAATATCATCCGGGATATTAAGTCCATGATCCTGAGCCCCATGAATAATACCTAACGCCATTTCATCGGTTGCTACAAAGATCGCGGTCGGTCTTTTCTCTAGCTTCGTAAAGACGTTCATCGCATCAATCCCTGAATCATATGTATAATCGCCAATGACGACCATCGATTCATCGAATGCAACGCCTCTCTCTTCCAACGCTTCCCGGTAGCCTGCATATTTTTGATAGCCATTTACAGGATCCTCTAACGATCCAGAAACCATGCCAATGGAAGTATGTCCTTTTTCAATTAAATAGGTGACAGCATCGAAAGCAGCTTGTTTGTAATCGATGTTTACAGATGGGATTTCTTTTTCTGCATCTAAAGTTGCTGCTAATACAACTGGAACATGCGCCCGCTTGAATTCTTCTGCATGCTCATTTGTAATTTCTCCACCCATGAAGACAATACCATCCACTTGTTTCTCTAAAAGAGTGTTGATGAGATGGATTTCCTTTTCTTTGTTTTGATCAGAGTTACAAAGAATGATGTTATACTTGTACATCGTCGCGATATCTTCAATCCCCCGTGCAAGTTCTGCAAAGAAGATACTTGAGATATCTGGAATAACCACCCCAACTGTCGTCGTCCGCTTACTCGCCAATCCTCTTGCTACAGCATTTGGTCTATACCCAAGTCGTTCGATGGCTTCCAGCACCTTTTTTCGCGTCGCTGGTTTTACATTTGGATTGCCATTGACCACCCGGGATACCGTTGCCATAGATACCCCTGCTTCACGTGCAACATCATAAATCGTAGTATTCAATGTGATCCTCCTCTATCTAAAGGAATAATTTTTCATATGAATGTATTGTTATCATACGATACTATGAGGAGGTCCGCAATGTCTTACTCTACTTATATCGACATTAATGAAAAAACTTTCAACATTTTTTCATAAAAGGCGAGTTCTTTTTGATCGTAACTCGCCCTATTTCAACACGAACCTACTCCTATTTATACCTTTCCCATTTTTTAGCTTATCCACTCTATGTAAATGTATTTTTTGGCCATAGCCGATCGTTATCAGATAACAGCGAAAAACTCCTCATTATTGAGGAGTTTTCGTTGCATCTTTGTATAGTCCTGATGCAATAAGATCATCGACAAATGCATGGAATTGCCCGATGTCCATTTGTTGTGCTGAGTCTGACAAAGCAACAGCAGGATCTGGATGCACTTCAGCCATTACCGCATCGGCGCCGATAGCAAGAGCTGCCTTTGCTGTCGGGAGAAGCAGATCACGTCGGCCAGTAGAGTGAGTCACATCTACTAGAACCGGTAAATGCGTTTCTTGCTTCAAGATTGGTACCGCTGAAATATCGAGTGTGTTTCTCGTTGCTTTTTCGTAAGTGCGAATGCCACGCTCACATAGCATGATCTGCCCATTTCCTTTTGAAACGATATACTCTGCCGCGTGAATGAATTCAGAAATCGTTGCTGATAGACCTCGTTTTAATAGAACAGGTTTGTTCACAGATCCGGCAGCTTTCAACAGTTCAAAGTTTTGCATGTTACGGGCTCCAATTTGAATCACATCGATATAATCGATTGCTTCTTCAAGGTCCGCTGGCGTTACAATTTCACTAATGACCGCTAAGTCGAACTCATCTGCCACACGTTTTAAAATTTTTAACCCTTCAAGTCCTAATCCTTGGAAGTCGTAAGGCGATGTTCTTGGCTTGTATGCACCACCACGCAATAGTTTAAGTCCTCTTGCTTTTACTTCCTTTGCTACAGCCGCTACTTGCTCGTAGCTTTCAACTGCACAAGGTCCCATAATAAGACGTTGCTCGCCATCGCCAACTGTTTCCCCTTTCACGTTGACAATCGTGTTCTCAGGGTGTTTTTTCCGTGAAACAAGTAGCGCTTTACGGTTATCATCTTCTTGAAGTTCGAGGCTTGCTTTGAAAATTTCCTTAAAAATATGTTGGAGGGTCGATGTTTCAAACGGCCCTTTATTGTTTTCTGCGATATGGTTCAACATATTTCGCTCGCGAACAGGGTCAAAACGATTAACGCCTTGCTTGCTCTTTAGCTGACCGATTTCCTGCACGAGTTGCGCGCGCTCATTAATCAATTCAAGAAGCTTTAAGTTTACCTCATCTAACTTATCTCTTAACAAATCTAGCTGCTCATTGCTCACTATTCTCCACTCCTTCGTTTTGCTTGGCTTCTATCGATTACGGACTATTATAAACGATCCTTTTTCAAATGTCACGAACTTTTTCTTTATTAATTAGACGCTTTTAAGCACTAAAGTAAAAATAGTACGAAAGGATGACGCCCAAGGTAAATTTCGCTAGAATAGAAGAAGCGGTATACGTTTGCCGCCTTTATTTCGAACAAGTAGGTGATCGATCCATGACACAGAATACCGCTTCGCCTGTTTTCGCTCTTGATATTGGAACGCGTACAGTCGTTGGTCTTCTATTAAAAGAGGAGAACAACGGCTATGAATTGCTCGATATGGAAGTCATGGAGCATGCGGAACGCTCCATGCTTGACGGTCAAATCCATAACGTGCCTGCCGTCGCCCAAGTCATTGGTAAAGTCAAGTCAACGTTAGAAGAACGGCATGGACCCTTATCAAAAGTATGTGTTGCAGCTGCTGGTCGTTCATTACGAACCCAAAAAGCTGCCTTTGATATGAACATTGACGGAAAGCCCATGCTAACGAGAGACGATCTGCTCCATCTCGAGTTGAGTGCTGTGCAAAAAGCCCAGTTTGCCCTCGCTCAGGATAAGAAAGATGAAGCTTCTAGGAACTATTATTGCGTTGGCTATTCAGTATTGCATTATAAGCTAGATGATGAAGAGATCGGAAGCCTTCTCGATCAGACAGGACAAACGGCCGCTGTAGAGGTCATTGCCACCTTTTTGCCAAAAGTCGTTGTGGAATCATTAATGGCCGCATTATCCAGAACTGACTTGTCACTCGAAGCGCTGACGCTGGAGCCTATCGCAGCCATTAACGTCCTCATTCCTCCTTCTATGCGGCGGTTAAATGTGGCTCTTGTCGATATTGGAGCAGGCACATCCGATATTGCGATTACAGAGGAAGGAACTGTTACCGCTTATGGGATGGTCCCGGTGGCTGGAGATGAAATGACAGAGGCTTTAAGCGATCAATTTCTTCTTGATTTTCCCGATGCCGAGCGAATGAAACGAGAGATAACGGTTCATGATGAGGTCACCATTCAAGATATATTAGGGATGGAAACCACTTTAGCAAAAGAAGATGTGCTAAGTGCTATACGGCCATCGGTTCAAACGTTAGCCCATGGGATTGCCAATGAAATTCTCAACTTAAATGGTAAAGCACCAAAGGCCGTAATGCTCGTTGGAGGGGGAAGCTTAACACCAGAGCTCCCGCAACATTTAGCCCGTTGTCTCCAGCTTCCAGACAATCGAGTCGCTGTTCGAGGCATCGATGCCATTAAAGATTTAAAACAAGTATCTGAAGAATATAAAGGTCCAGAATTGGTGACACCGATCGGCATTGCCATTGCAGCGAAAGAAAATCCGATTGAATATATAAGCATCACGGTAAACGGCCGAACACTACGGTTGTTTGATGTGAAAACGTTAACGGTTGGAGATGGATTAATCGCTGCTGGGATCGACATTGCAAAATTATATGGAAAACCAGGTTTAGCTGTCATGATGACTCTCCAAGGTCGACTCATTACGATCCCAGGAGAGCATGGGGAACCTCCGATGCTTATGAAAAATGGAGAAGCAACGAGCCTTGATGAACCGTTAAAAGCAGAGGATCGAATCGAAGTAATACCTGGGCAGGATGGAAAAAAGGCTTCACCCAAAATAAGCGATTTGCTTGATGAGGTGCCTACTTTATCGATTGAAATTAACGGAGAAGCAAAGCAAATAACAGGAGTAATTACAAAAAACGGAAAACCTACTTCTTTAGAGGCGGCCGTTGAAGAACGGGATGTTATCGATGTCATGCTCCCACAAACGATTGCTGAAGCGTTTGATCAGTTAGGGATTTCCTTTTCTGAGCCAAAACCATTCACTGTTTTTGTAGATGGCCAAAAGATAGAATGGACAGATGAAGAAGGAAGGTTGCTAAAGAATGGTATCCCGGTAACAGGGGAGACACCTTTGAAGGCTTTCGACAAAATTGATTACATTCATAAAGTGACAAAGCCATATACAATTAATTCATTATGGGAAAAGCTGAACCTTCAACCTACAATGACGATCACGGTCACCGTTAATGGACAACCCGTAACATTGGAAAAAAAGACGATGGCGTTTTGGGAGAACGACAGGTGCTTAGATCCTAACGAGCCGCTTCGATCCCATCAGTCGATCATTCTAAAGAAAAAGGAAATACAGCCATTTACATTTCAAGATCTCTTTTCTGTCATCGATATTGACCTCTCCCCTTCCCGTTACCGTTCGGTACGTTTGCTGCGAAATGATCATGAAATTGAATTGCAAACGCAGATTAGAGATGGCGATCAATTATACATTCAATTAGAAGAACGAGCAAAAAGCTAAGCCATGAAGGCTTAGCTTTTTGCTTCTTCCTCGACTTTCTGTTCGAGGTCTGCTGCTTCTTTTTTCGCTTCCTCAGTTACCACTTCAACCGATTGCTGCACTTCCGATGTCAATTCATCGGTAAGCTGTTTCGCTTCATCGTATCCTTTGTTCGTAAGCTCCTTCACCTTATCCATGACTTGGTTCGATTGATCACTAACCGTTTTTGCTAAATTTGTTGATTTTTCTTTTGCAATCGACGCCCACTCATTTCCTTTTTCGTAGGCTGAAGATGTAAACTGGCTTGTTTTTTCACGGGCGATTTGTGCTTGATCACTTATATCGCTTCGAAGTTCTTTTCCCGACTTAGGTGCTAATAATAGAGCGGCGGAAGCTCCAACAATTCCACCGATCAGCGTACCGATTAGAAAGTCCTTCGTGTTCATTTCTGCCATTATAACTCCTCCTTGGTTTGGTTTACATCTTTCACTTTCGTTCTTTCTTTAAAGCGTTTGTATAGATCAATGGCAACATTGCCCCATTGAACCACTTGTGCAATCTGACCTGATTGTCGTTCAGTTTCTGTAGCGACCCGGTCAGCGACATGACGAACGGATTGATTCACCTGTTGGACGGCTTGTCCCATATCCTTAACAGAATCGAAAACCGTATTTAACGACTCTGATTTTTGCTGGAGGTCATCAGCCAACTGATTGGTCCGATGCAGCAATTGTTCCGTTTCTTTCGTAATCCCTGTCATTTGCTTTTCGAGCCCTGCCATTGTGTTTGCAACATGATCCAACGTCTTTGTCGCGGAACGGAGCGTACGAATAACGAAAATCACTAAAATTGCAAAAGCAAGGGCAACGATCATGGCGCTTATGTATAATAAGCCTTCCATATGACACCTCCTTACATAGATGGGTGTACCCAATTTGGCCATTCATTAAACTAGCGTTACCCTTCATTATAAACGTTTTCGCAGTTTTTTTCTAATCTCCTTCAACTTTTTTCAAGTAACTAGGAACTAAACGGCATATCGTTTACAATAAGGTAGTGACGATAAAAGGAGGGACCGTGAATGAGAGATCCAAGAATAACAGAGCTAGCAGATAACCTAATTAACTACTCGATTAGGCTTCAACCAGGCGAAAAAGTATTAATCGAAAATTTTGGCTTACAGCGTGATTTAGTAACAGCCCTTGTGGAAAAGGCCTATGAAGCAGGTGGTTACCCATTTGTCCTATTAAAAGATTACCAAGTGGATCGCTCACTTCTTCTAGGAGCACAGGAAGAGCAATTAGAACTGATAGCCCATGTAGAAGCGACGATGATGGAGAAAGTGGACGCATACATCGGTTTGCGCTCTGGAGATAACATATCTGAGCTTTCCGATGTCCCTGGAGATAAGTTGGCTTTATGGGGTAAAACTGTTGGTACAAAGGTTCATCGAGAAATCCGTGTACCTAAGAAAAAGTGGGTTGTCCTTCGCTACCCGAACCATTCTATGGCCCAGCTCGCAAACATGAGCACAGCAGGCTTCGAGGATTTTTATTTTAACGTCTGTAATCTAGACTATGGAAAAATGAGTCACGCGATGGATGCCCTTGTTGCGCTCATGAACCGGACAGACAAAGTTCAAATTAAAGGTCCTGGTACTGATTTAACCTTCTCGATTAAAGGGATTCCTGCAGTCAAGTGCGCAGGAGAAATGAACATTCCAGATGGTGAGGTATATACCGCCCCTGTTCGAGATTCGGTGAATGGAACGATCAGCTATAATACACCTACCCCATATCAAGGGTTCACCTTTGAACAAGTATCCTTTACTTTTAAAGATGGAAAGATTATCGAAGCGACTGCCAACGATACTGAGCGAATCAACCGAATTCTTGACTCGGATGAAGGCGCTCGATACATTGGAGAATTTGCCATCGGTGTAAATCCATACATTCTTCACCCGATGAAAGACATCCTCTTCGACGAAAAAATCGACGGGAGTTTTCATTTTACGCCGGGACAATGCTATGACGATGCCTTCAATGGAAACCACTCCACCATCCATTGGGATATTGTCATGATTCAACGCCCTGAATACGGCGGGGGAGAAATTTATTTTGATGATCAGCTTATCCGGAAAGATGGCCGATTTGTCATTGACGAACTACAAGGACTTAATCCAGAAAACTTAAAATAACGACAGGAGCGTATGATTTAGCTACCGCAGAGTGTTAAATGGCGGTAGCGTCGTTTTTCTATAAAAAGTATAAAAAGCAGCTTCCTCATTTTGAGGAGTAGCTGCTTTTTTATTTTTCCGTTACGTTGTTAAGACGTGCTCATACGCCTGTTGAAACTTTTGAATGTCCCCGGCTCCCATAAAAAGAAGAACACCGCTTCGATGATCTTGCAACGGAGCTAGGTCATTTTCTGACAACAAGTGAGCACCAGGAATTAACGCTTGCAAATCTTCAATCGACAACGAGCCTTTGTTTTCCCTAGCTGACCCAAAAATATCACAAAGGTAGACGTGATCGGCTTGCTTTAAAGCTTTCGCAAACTCATGTAAAAACGCTTTTGTCCGTGAAAATGTGTGGGGCTGAAAAATCGCAACTACCGGCCGATCTGGGTATTTTTGCTTTGCGGCCTCAATCGTTGCAGAAATTTCTGTCGGATGGTGGGCATAGTCATCAATAAGGATTTGACCGCCCAGCGTTTTTTCCGTAAAGCGCCGTTTCACACCTTCAAACGTTTTCAGTTCGCGCGCTAATACCTCAACCGGAATGTTTTCATAATGGCAAAGAGCGATAACCGCTAACGAATTCAGGACATTGTGTTTCCCGAATCTAGGAATTGTAAAATCCCCATAATGATTGTTGCGAACGAACACTTGAAAATGCGTACCCTCAGATGTAACTTCGATGTTTCGGGCTTGAAAATCGTTGTCTTCATTGAATCCATAATAAACCACTGGTACATTCGCATGAATGCCTTGGAGCTGCTCGTCATCCCCGCAAGCGACAATTGCTTTTTTCACTTGCATCGCCATCTCTTGAAAAGCCGAAAAAACATCGTTAATATCGTCAAAATAATCAGGATGGTCAAAATCAATGTTCGTCATAATACAGTAGTCTGGTCGGTAGTTTAGGAAGTGACGACGATATTCGCAAGCTTCAAATACAAAGTAATGACTATCTGCCGCTCCTTTACCAGTTCCATCACCGATTAAAAAAGATGTTGGACAATGAGAGCCTAGCACGTGAGAAAGTAAACCAGTCGTAGACGTTTTTCCATGGGAACCCGTAACAGCAATGCTTGTAAACCGCTGGATAAATTCACCTAAAAACGTTGGATAGGACTGGATCTCTAAGCCTTGCTCTTTCGCTGCTACCACTTCTTCATGTTCGTCTGAGTAAGCAGCAGAAACAACTACCTGTTGTCCTTCTTTTATGTTTTCTTTCTGAAAAGGAAAAATAGGAATCCCTTTTTCCTCTAAGGGCTTTTGTGTAAAAAACCGTTTTTCGACATCGGAACCTTGGACCTGATAGTTCATGTCATGTAGGACTTGTGCCAAAGCACTCATACCCGATCCTTTAATTCCGATAAAATGAAAAGTTGTCATGGGGGAACCTCCATATGTTTGTGGTTTCAACCGCGTCCATAATAAAGGTATCATCTGTATCCAATAATTATTGAATTATTATAACAAACTTTAACCTTAACACCAATCGACCGAGTGAACATTCTTTTCCAGTACCACACATCATAGAAACATGCCATTTCCACTTTAAACATTATCCTTGATACAATATAATCAATTCAATATATATGTGTGAGTAACAGGAAAAGCACAGATTTCCCCTCCATTCCAGAGGGACCTTAAGCATATAGTAGCCTGTCGCAAAGCGGCAGGCTAAAGATACGTTCTTTATTCTACAACTTCAAGGCGAGGGTTGTCGCGATATTTTCGTCCTGCTTTTGCTTGCTCTTTTCCGTTCAGAATTACGTTGTCACCAGTAAATCCGATATGTATTTTTAACAGACTACTACCAACACCGTAAATATCTACCGGCACTTGTTGTTTTTCATATGCTGCAATTCTCTCCGCATTGAATCCTCCAGTTGCGATGATTTTCACATGTTGAAAACCTTCTTTGTCCAACGCTTCACGAAGAGCGAAAAGTAGTGGAGGATTCACCCCTCGAGGGTCGAACGACCCCATTACTTGTGGATTGCGACAAAAGTACTGATCGACCATCGTCCGTGACGTATCGACTCGAACTCCTTTTAGCTTCTCGCCAAAAGCTCTAGCCACCTTTAATGAGTCGGTAATCACATCATTATTATAGTCTACAAGTGCTGTTAATTCATCCGTAGGGTACGTTTCATAATAAGCTTGAGTTGCTGCGACAACATCGCCTTCAAACAGCTGAATTAAGGCATGCGGCATCGTCCCCATCCCTTTTTTCCCCCACCATTCGTTCATCGCATGGGTCGCTTGTGCCGTTGATCCACCGATGTAAGCAGCGTATCCATCACCAGACTGTTGGGTAAAATGGTCGTCACGATCCCCCATAAAAATGACTGGCTTTTGTTTACCAGAGAGACGCGCTGCTTTTACGACATTGTATACGTTCGTCGCAACCGATGTTCGCCTCGCAAAAATGCCATCAATAATTCCTTCTAAGTAGCCAAAATTTTGATATGGGCCTGTTACGGTTAGCACTGTTTCGAACGGGGTTATTTTGTCCCCATCTTTCAGTGAACGAATCTCAAGCTCGTCCGGATTTTTTGCGAATGTCTTAATGAGAGCAATGACCTCATCCGTTCCGCACAAAATCGCATGCTCTTTTTGAAAAAATTGCATCGTCACCGTATTGTTCGAACGATATTTTTCAACAATGTTTCTCGTTTTTAAAAAATAGACAGCGGAAAACCATCCGTCCCGCACCCGCTCATCAAATTTGAAGGTTTTATTGGTCAAGCGTTTAATCTTACCTTGCATTTTTTGTTCGATTTCTTTCATAACCAATTTAACTCCCTTGCCATCATCCCTTGTGTCTTCTCCTCTCAGGAGACCGGAACGAGCTCTTTTTCTCTAGGTCTATGTGATCATTTGACAATCTACCATCTATCATATAAAACCTTTGCTTGGAAAACAAGCGTCACAATACCCGTTAATCTTGGGTATTCATTCGCTCTTGAAACTCGTATTCATCCATGAGCACATGGCGAGGCTTGCTTCCCATTGCTTCTGAAACGACCCCTTGTCCTTCCATCATATCAATTAGACGAGCCGCGCGATTATAGCCGATGCGGAAACGGCGCTGTAAGCTTGAAGCCGAAGCCGCTCCTTGTTCGATGACAAACAAACACGCTTCTTCAAACAGGTCATCTTCTTGATCAAACTGCTCCTGTACTTTTATAAGCTGGTCTTGTTCTAGCAAATAATCAGCAGGACGTTGTTTTTTCACATGGGCGATGACATCTTCAATTTCTTCATCGGAGACAAATGTCCCTTGTACACGAACCGGCTTTGACGAGCCATTCGCATGAAACAGCATATCCCCGCGCCCGAGTAACCTCTCCGCCCCGTTAGTGTCAAGAATCGTCCGCGAATCGGTTTGAGACGACACTGAAAAGGCCACTCGTGTCGGAATGTTCGCCTTTATTAAGCCTGTGATGACATCCACCGACGGACGTTGTGTCGCAAGCAGCAAATGAATACCGCACGCTCTCGCCTTTTGCGCGATTCTGCAGATCGAATCCTCCACCTCCTGCGGTGAAACCATCATTAAGTCGGCTAGTTCATCGATTACTACTAAAATATACGGAAGAGCTGGTTTATCAGGTGACTCAGAATAAAGATCGTTGTAACGTGCCAAGTCACGCACCCCTTGTTGGCTGAATAGCTCGTAGCGCCGCTCCATTTCCCCGACAACCCACTTCAATGCAGCAGTCGCTTGCTTTGCATCGGTAATGACCGGCGTAACGAGATGGGGGAGGTCATTGTACGGTGCAAGCTCAACCATTTTCGGGTCAATCAACATCAGTTTCACTTCATCAGGTGAAGCCTTATAAAGCAAACTGACAAGAATCGAGTTGATGCACACACTTTTCCCTGAGCCTGTTGCCCCCGCAACGAGACCGTGCGGCATTTTGTTCAAATCCGTTACGACTGGTTGACCTGAGATGTCTAGCCCTAAAGCGACCGTCAATGGCGATGGCGACTGGCGAAACACATCCCGACGTAAAATTTCCCGCAAAAATACTGGCTTGGACATTTGATTAGGGACTTCAATACCGATCGTGTTTTTCCCTGGAATTGGAGCCTCTATACGGATATCTTTTGCTGCTAACGATAACTTAATGTCATCGACCAATGCCGTCACTTTGTTTACTTTTACACCGCGAGCTGGCTGGATTTCGAACCTTGTGACAGACGGCCCTTTCGTTACGTGTACAACCTTTGCATCGACGTTGAAACTTTGGAGGGTTTCTTCGAGTAACTCCGCTTGGCTCGTTAACCAGTCCTCATTATCCTCCTCCACTTTCGGGGGATTGGCGAGGAGCTGAATGCTCGGGAATGTATAGCTTGATGTCGGCCCTTCTTTTTCTTTACGTTTGGCCACATGCGCTTGCTTTGCACGGTCTTGCGGGAGCATCATCACATTAAACGGAACGGTCCGTTTTCGCGGCTGCCTGCCCTTCTCTGATGCAGACTTGTTTTCCTCTTCTTGTTCGCGCTCTTTTGCTGAAGCAGAGGTATGGTCATGCTCTTGGGAGGAATGAGCCTCTCTCTCATCACTCTCTTCCTCTTGTTGGGCACTAGGTTCTCGTTCCGCGAGAAGCCCTGACTGAAATGTAGACTCAACCTGCTCTACCTCTTCTCCTTGTAATGAAAAGGCTTTGTCTGATTCAGACAGAGTTTCCTCTTGCAAACCTCCCTCCATGCTTGGTACTACCTCTGCTTCAGTTGATGAGTTTTGATCCATTGTTGCTGTTGAGGGAAGCTCCGTTTCTTCTTTCGAGCTCTCATCTACCATTTGCTCTCGATTTTCTTCTGCCGCCTCATGAAAGCTTTCCTCGATAATTGGTGTTCCTTCTTCCCCTAACGGTTCTTCTTCTATCTCTAAAGGCTGCACCTCTTGTTCAACGTTTTCTCCCATAGCCGAAACCGACTCTTTCCCCCGTTTAGCTTCTAGCACTTCCTCTGCTAGCGCTAAATCTAGTTTTTCATCTACCCTTTCCTCGATGACAGCGTCTAATGTCTCCCCTTCTACTTCCGTTTCTCGAGCTGTATAGGCATCGTTCTCTGTTTCCAACGTCGACGCTATCTTATCCCTATGGTTTTTTTCTTGTTCTCTCTCATCGTTAAAAGTTCTATTATGCTGATCCACTTTAGTTGATTCCACTGACTTTTCTGTTTCAGCAATGTCACGAGCGTCCTCTTTCTTTAACGATAGTGAGCCCACCTTTTTTGCTCGCATAAAGGTAGGGACAGATATTTTTGGGTCGATCTCATGATATGTACGCTGTGGTGGTGGTTTTACCTCTCCGCTTTTCTTTTCCTCTTTTTTTAAAAAGCGAAATGGGACTACAACGCCCCCTTCGTACGCATCATGGGCAGCCTCATCTTCACCATACGGGATCGTCTGCTCTTCGGTTCCACTGACCTCCTCCTTAGAAGGAGCCGAGCGAAACCCATGGACAGGAGATGGAATATGTGTCGGCTTGAAGCCAGGATTATCAAATCGTTTTGAATTTCCTTTTGTTGATGATTCTTCCACCTCAACTTCTATCAACGATGACTTTTGTGAAGGTTCCCACTCATCGCGAATGTTTTTTGGTTCATCATCGATGACTGGAAACCGAAACTTTCCAGGCTTAGGATATTTGTGAACAACTCTCGATTCTACTCTTCGTTCATCTCTTAATACGCGTCCGTAGCGTTTCCGGTCAGAGGAACGAGAAGGCGTGTAGCTTTCTTGATCAGCCTCGTCGCCTGTAAACAACCGCAAAATCTGCTCCATCCAACGTTGAAATCGACTCACAACTACATTCACCTGCTTTCTACACTATCTTAGGCTTGATCAGAAAAACCACTAGCAGGACTAGTGGTTCAATTTGAAAGGTCGTGTCTGCTGAAAACTCTAGAAAAAGGATGTTCCGACTTCATACGAATCATCAAGGACTAAAATTCCTTTTTCTTCAGGTGCATCAGGCAGTGCGAGTTCTTTTGCAGAACAAATCATACCCGTTGATGAAACACCTCTGAGTGATGTTGGCTTGATCACTAATCCAGATGGCATGACCGCACCTTCTAACGCGACAACTACTTTCTGACCTGCCTCTACATTCGGTGCTCCGCATACAATTTGCAGTGTATCGCTCCCTACATCCACCTTACAGATGCTCAGCTTATCAGCGTTTGGATGCTTGTCCTTGGATTGAACGAAACCAACGACAAATTTTGGAGACAGGTCCACTTCAAGCGTCCAATTGACTCCGTTTTTTTGAAAGGCCTGCTCTAGTGTTGCTACGAGTGAATCGGTTAACTCTAGCAATCCTTGACCATTGAATTCACCGTATTTGCTTGCGTGGAATAAGTTGTAGCCTGTCGTTTTCCCGGTCGCTAAGTGATAAATGCGGACCACATCGCCTTGGCGCTCATACGCACGATTTGCAGGCTCCACTTCATCTATTACGATTAAGATCGTATCTCCAATACCTTTTTCATTGTAAAAAACGTTCATGCTTCGACTCCTTTAACGAACAGTAATAATGTTTGATCCCTTTTATTGTAACATAGCTTTTTCGGTTTGCTATCACTCTTTTGGCTTACGCTGAGCCAGGATAAAGGTCGGCTCTAATTCTCCATCCTCATAAAGAAACGGTAACGCAGTAATCGGGATTCTCCCTTGTGCATAAAACTGCATCGTTACTTGTGCTAATACGTCATAGCCTCGTTCATTTACAATATCGGCAAAAATCAACACGTCTTGATGGGGAGCAGCAACCGCTAGTTGACCCTCGACCTTTTGACTCATTTTCTCAAGAAGAGATTCATTTAAGATGCGGCTTGCATCGTATCCATCATTTGAGTTTAAAAAATAAAACGTATTTCCTGCTACTTTGTCTGCTTTTAACGGTTCAGACAATGAGCGTAAATTAAACAGGGCCATTTCACGAATTTCCTTAGCAGACATCTCTTCTCTGCTCAATTGTTGCTCGTGGAGAAGGGTATAAGAATCGCCTAAATCAAGCGAATAGTAAACTCTTGTCTCCGCCGTATGCTCATCAAATAATAAACGATGACCATCGCGATTTTCTTCAGGAAAGGACGTTGCGCGAATGACAGGAAATATACGTTTCTCATTCCCTTTAATCGTTGTTTGTTTTTTAAAAGCCGCCATCCCTGTCTGGACATAATGAACCATTTCAGAAATCGCTCGGTCTCCTAGGCGCTCAACTTTTGCAAGCAGCGGTTTAAGCGCGATCGTCATTCCTTTTTTTAGCTCTTTATCTTCAATCCGCAGTTTTGCTTCCTTATGATCATATGAAAGTGTCCACTCAGGACGATTTAATTTCTCTTCTAATTGCTTCCGTATTTCCCTTACTTCCATCTACGACCCTCCTACGGTCACGATCCGAGTTGATAATAAAATGATCTTTCTAATAGTATCATGTCTAGAACATGAGGACAAAAGAGAGGGACTTGTTCAATAGGCTCAAGATTTCATCATTCAGTTTCCCATCATCTGTTCACATGAGCATAAAAAAAGGCGGAGGTAAAGTCTCACGCCTGTTTCGCTTCTGTTAGGAAACGCTCAATTTCTTCTTTTGTTTTACGGTCTTTGCTTACAAAACGGGATCGCTCTTCACCATTTGAGTAAAACAAGAAGCTTGGTATGCCAAAGATGTCTAACTCCTGACAAAGCTCAATGAAATCATCACGATTCACATAATAAAACTGATACTCGTCATACGTCTGTTCCAGCTCTGGCAAAAACGGTTCAATCACTCGGCAATCAGGGCACCAATCAGCAGAAAATAAAAAGACGACATTCTCTTGATTTTTCACCTGTTGAAACTGTTCTAATGTTTTAATTTGCTCCATTTCGTTCATCCTTTCGTTTATGATTGTTCAATTTTCATATCCCCTGGTCGAATCCACCCTCGCTTCCGGAACCACTCTGACAAACTTAAGCTAATAAGAGCAGGACCAATGAAATGTAACAATAGAATAGCTAGCACGACATTTCCGCTAAACCCCATATCGGTAAAGGTCATGATCTGACCAACAAGACCACTCGTCCCCATTCCAGCTCCCGCTTCATTGTTGGTCATCAAAAAGACTGTGGTCGCTAACGGAGCAAGGACCGCACCAGCAATTGTCGGCGGCAAAATGATGAGGGGATTTTTGACAATGTTCGGGACTTGTAGCATGGACGTTCCAATTCCGAGAGAGAAAAATCCAGCCCAGCCATTTTCTCGGTAGCTACTAACCGCGAAGCCGACCATTTGTGCTGCACACCCAACAGTCGCTGCACCTGCAGCAATCCCTGATAACTCTAACATAATGGCCAAGGCTGCGCTAGAAATCGGTGCCGTTAACGCAAGTCCCATTAGCGTGGCAACAACAATCCCCATAATAATTGGGCGCTGTTCTGTCGCCCACATAATCGTTGCGCCGAGACCGCTCATCCCTGATTGTATCACGGGTCCGATAAATTGCGCAGTGAGAAAGCCTACGATGACAGTGACAAACGGTGTCACGATAATATCGATTTTCGTCTCTCCTGCGACGACCTTCCCTACTTCTGTCGCAAGTAATGCAGCAACAAAGCTACCAGCAGGACCTCCAAGCTCTGCACCTGCTGCCCCTGCGATTAAGGCGGAAAACAGGACGAGTCTTGGCGCCTGAAGCCCATACGCTACCGCCACACCAATGGCCGGTCCCATTAAGCTCATCGCGAGCACACCGATATTATGCATGAGTTCAAATTGAGTTACATCCCCAATGGTTCGAATAATAAGACCAATGATTAATGATGAAAACAGTCCGAGTGCCATAAAGCTTAAAGCTGTTACAAAATACGTTTTTAACGAAAGGGAGACCCCTTTTTTCTTCAAAAATTCAATCACGATCGTTCCTCCTTCTACGCTGCAAACCGTGTCATAAGATGAACTCATCATACTGAATTTTTTTACACATGACAAGACACATTTCTTGTGAGGATTAGTCGTTTGCTCCTCGTGACAGGATCACGGTACAATAGATCCAAACCTTGTGTGAGGAGGAAACATCATGGAATTAATGATTTACCTAGCAGGCGAAATTCATTCTAACTGGCGACAACAAATCAAAGAAGCTGCCAAAAAGCAGGATTTGCCTTTCGTTTTTCTCGGACCGATGGAAGATCACGCCCGTTCTGATAACATCGGTGAAGAAATTTTAGGAAAGCAACCAGACCCTGTGCTAAAGGATGATGCTGCCTCCAGCATTAACAACTTACGGACAACGATTTTGCTTAATAAAGCCGATGTAGTCATTGCATTATTTGGGCTCCAATATAAACAATGGAACACCGCAATGGATGCGGCAAGTGCGCTTGCCTTACAAAAACCACTTATCCTCATCCGCCCAAAAGAATTGCATCACCCGTTAAAAGAACTTGCAAACAAAGCGCAAGTGGTAGTAGAGACACCTGATCAAGCCCTTCAAGCGTTAAAGTACATCATTGAAGCTTGACGCTAAAACGAAAAAACGGACAGTGGCCTCACCCGCCATTGTCCGTCTTCATTCAAATTAGTGGGTTACCGTTCGGAGCAAATGCCCGTCCCGCCGAGCTTGTCCAATTAACAAATGGACGACATGCTGAAACATCGCTTTTCTCGAGATTTCACCACCTGTTAAATAGCCAATGGCCCCATCTGTCATGCGAACATCGGGATTTTTAGTGAGCGACTCCATAATATCGCCAAGCTCTTTGCCTCCTTCTAGTTCGTGAGCCACTTCTTGTGGAAGAGGAACCCTAGCACCGCCAGCAACCCATTGATCGCCCGTTTGGCTGACAAGTGCTCCCCAATTACATAAAAACAAACCGTACTCACTCCTTACAACACCGCCTTCAAGACCAACCCCGTAATCAACACCGTCAAAGGACAAACAATGGTTGGCTCGGTTGATTGCCCCTTGAATCGTTTCTTGATCAGAGAACGGTTGGCTAGCTACGTCTGAAGGAACGGCCTCAGAGCGAACGATGATTTTGTCACGAATGACCACTTCTTGCAAAGCATGTACTTTCGCGCGATTTTTCGAACCGATCATGATCGTCCACATCTGCTTCATCCTTTCCCTGCTTGAGAAAAATCGGCTTAGCGCCAAGTCTTATAGTGAAAGCCATTGTTTATCTATCTTTTTTAAAAAGAAGTTCCCGAATGGCGAGAATCTTAACAAGCTTATCTACCCATTGGCTAAAATGGTCTCCACTGCCGCTTTATCTGTCGTTTTAACAAGCTTCACTAACAATGCTTTTGCCGCAGCATAATCATCCACATGGATGATGGAAGCTGCCGTATGGATATAGCGAGAACAAATCCCGATAACAGCAGAAGGAACACCGTTACCCGATAGATGAACACGACCTGCGTCAGTCCCGCCCTGGGAAATGAAAAATTGGTACGGAATATTCTCAGTCTCGGCTGTATCGAGGACAAAATCTCGAATCCCTCGATGTGTTACCATCGTCCGATCATAAATTCGAACGAGCGCTCCTTTTCCGAGCTGACCGAACGCATCTTTCCCTCCAGTCGCATCATTGGCTGGGCTGGCATCCAAGGCATAAAAAATATCAGGCTCGATCATTTGCGCCGATGTGGCAGCCCCACGTAGGCCAACTTCTTCTTGAACAGTTGCCCCAGAGTATAAAATGTTTGGCGTTGTTTCACCTTGTAGTTCTTGTAACAATTCAATAGCTAACCCAACACCATACCGGTTGTCCCACGCCTTCGCCATAATTTTCTTTTCATTGGCAAGAGGGGTAAACGGACAAATTGGCACAATTTGTTGCCCAGGTTTAATTCCTAGCTTCTGAGCATCTTCCTTATCATCAGCCCCAATATCGATATACATATTCTTTACGTCCATCGGCTTTTTCCGCTGCGCTTCTTCCAGCAGATGCGGTGGGGTCGATCCAATCACACCGATCACTGGTCCTTCGTCCGTCATAATTTGCACGCGCTGGGCTAGTAACACTTGGCTCCACCAGCCACCTAACGTCTGAAAACGGATCAGACCTTTTTCATTGATGGATGTTACCATAAAACCGACTTCATCCATATGACCTGCAACCATCACTTTAGGCCCTTGTTCGTTTCCTCGCTTCACACCGAAAATACTGCCAAGACGGTCCTGGACGATTTCATTTGTATATTTCTCCAACTCACCGCGAACGAAGCGCCTGATGTGATGTTCAAAACCAGAAGCCCCCTGAAGCTCTGTCAATGTTTTAAATAACGACTGTGTCTCTTGATTCAAAAAGAGCCACTCCTTTCGAAATCCGAATCTTATGTACCCTCTATATTCTAGCGAAAGCTTACCAACTGTTCAATCAATCTCCACCCCCTAGATTGAAAACGCTCTTACCAGTTGGGTATAATAAATTGTAAGGATGGTTCACATAAAGGAAAGGATGGTTACTTCATGGGAATGAAACGGTTCGCACTTGGTGTCGGACTCGGGCTTGCGGCTGGGATTTTCCTCACCTCTTCGCTTAGAAAAGACAAGCTTTCACCGGAACGAGCGTTAAAATTAGCAAAAAGAACCTTTGCACCCAACATGAATATTACAGGTTCGTGGATTCACATGATTCCTGAAACATTGGAGAAAGATCATTTATCCTATACCGTTTATCGTGGAGGAATCTCCTCCTCAAACGAAGACGACATGACGCAATTTGAATTTTTGATTGACGCGAATACAGGGACGGTTTTAGAAGTGAATGAAACATAACTAAGGCGATTATGCTGAGGGGAAAAACAAAGTGGACAGGAAATCCCCCAACCTAGAATACAAAAAAGTTCGTCAAGGTAGTGAGCTCTAGCTGACGAGCTTTTTTTATTCTTTGATCCGATCCTTTGACAATAAGCTATAAAGAACCAAATAGATGGTAGAAGTCCTTTGCTAATGGCAAAGGACTTCCGGCGATTATTCTCCTAAATCAACATTGTGATACACTTGCTGGACATCCTCTAGATCCTCAAGTACATCAATTAACTTCTCAAACTGCTCTTGATCTTCCTGTGATAAACTCACTTCTGTTTGTGGGATCATCGAAATTTCGGCTACCACAAACTCTTCGACGCCAGTCTGTTTAAACGCTTCCTGCACCGCATGGAATTGATCCGGTTCAGCATAAACGATCGTCACCTCATCTTCCTGCACTAGGTCACGAACATCCAGATCTGCTTCCATTAACAATTCAAGCACTTCTTCCTCAGTCTTCCCTTGGACACCGATGATAGCGGTTTGGTCAAACATGTAAGCGACAGATCCGCTCACCCCCATATTCCCACCATTCTTCCCAAATGCCGCGCGAACTTCAGAAGCTGTCCGGTTTACATTGTTTGTTAACGCATCGACAATAACCATCGAGCCACTCGGACCAAAGCCTTCATATCGAAGTTCATCAAAGGTTTCATCTGAACCACCTTTTGCCTTTTCAATGGCTCGTTCAATGATCGCTTTTGGTACGTTGTACGTTTTCGCACGTTCAAGGACAAATTTTAATGCCTGGTTTAACTCAGGATCTGGTTCCCCTTGCTTTGCAGCAACATAAATCTCTCGGCCAAATTTAGCATAGATCCGGCTCGTATTTTTATCTTTTGCTGCTTTTTTCTCTTTAATGTTGTTCCATTTACGTCCCATACGTTCCACTCGCTTTCAATGTTCTCATGATGTATTTTATTATAGCGGATCGTAAACAATGTTTCGAGCTTTTCAAAAGAGTAGAATATTACTTATAAGAAGTTGGCGTCCGCTCGATGGATGCAACGATCTCTCCTTCATCGTTCCACTTAATGGCACGATATTTGTAGTCATGATAGAACAAATACCACGCCTCCTGTTCAGAGGCAAAGGCTTGCCATTTTTGCTTAGCGAAAATCGAGTCCATCGGATAGTCATCATAAGCGAGCACCCAAAGAACGTTCTGATGAGCATGGGTAGGCATAATATCTGCTAAATGTATGAACGTTTCTCCTTCATGCTCAATGACTATGATGGAATGTCCGTCAGAATGGCCCCCTGTATGAATCATTCGAATTCCTGGAATAATTTCTTGCTCCTTTTCAAAAGTGACCACTTGCTGTTCCACTGGACGCCAATTTTGCTCCCAGTATGTATTTTGAGAGCGAATGTTTGGTTCTCGCATCTCAGCCCATTCTCTTGCCGACGCATAAATGACAGCGTTTTCAAAAGTTGATACCCATTCTCCTTCTTTTTGTTTTGCAAGACCGCTTGCATGATCAAAATGAAGATGTGTCATTAGCACAGCGTCAATGTCGGCAACTGTAAGGCCCAATGATTGCAAATCATCCTCCAGAAACGACTCTTCACTAATGCCATAATTCCGCTTCTGCTTGTCGGTAAAACGTCCGTTTCCAATTCCTGATTCCACTAAAATGTTTTGACCATCCAGTTGAATAAGAAACGGGTCGGTGCGTAGTTCAATTTGATTTTTTTCGTTAGAAGGATACTTTCGGCTCCATAGCGGTTTTGGGACAACACCGAACATGGCACCTCCATCCATATGAGTCACGCCTCCACGCAACCACGTAATCGTCATCTTGCCAACGGTCAATTTTTCCATTTCCATCCCCTCCCCAAAAATCATCTCTTTCATTGTAGCACAGACGACAAGAATGAACAGTCGCTCATCATTAGCATATAGCCCCTTAGAGGGAGTTTTTTACGCATATAAAAATAAGCCACACCTTTAAAGGTTATGGCTTTCATCATTCGTGCGAAATTGGGCCTCACAGCGGTAAATTCGCATTCCTTTTTTCGCAAACTTTTCTTCGTATTCGGTCATAATGTTTCCCTCAAAATCACTGTTGTGTAAATCTAAGCTCACGTTATGGAGAATCATGCCGTATTTAGAAAAGCTGTGCAACGAATACTCGAACAGTCCTTGATTATCGGTTTTGAAATGTATGTCCCCTTTCTCCTTTAACACGATCTCATACTTAGCTAAAAAGTCTTTATACGTTAAGCGACGTTTTTCATGACGCTTTTTTGGCCAAGGATCTGTAAAGTTTATAAACAAACGGGATACTTCACCATCCGCAAAAAAGTCCAATAAATCGTAGACATCCTCCGATAAAAATTTAAGGTTTGTCAATTCTGCCTCTTTTGCTCGCTCCATAGCGGTTACAAGCACGCTTTCATAGCGTTCAATCCCAATGAAATTAATCTCTGGATGATGCTTGGCCATTCCTGTTAAAAACTGTCCCTTACCAGTACCAACTTCAATGTAAAGTGGAGCTTGACGCCCGAAGCATCTATGCCAATTTCCTTTCCATGTAGCAGGCTGTTGAATCACAAGATCAGGGTTTTGTGCGATGGCATCTCTTGCCCATGGTTTATTCCGTAACCGCACGGTAACCACTCCTTTTTATACTTTCTATCACCAACGTCATTATAGTCATAACGAGTTAAAATGTATAGAGCGTATCTTTTTTCAAAAATAGATCGTTTGTAAACGGAGACTGTATATTCTATCTTTGACTGCTTACCCTATGTATAAAAAGGTGGAATATTTCAATGCTAAACAACACTCATAAACTTGGTTTATTAAAGGATTTACTTCAAGGGCAAGATGCTGATCAATATATGACTCTTGATCAAGCGCGCCAAATTGATGAATTAACATTGGCGATGATGAATGACCCAAACCTTTCAGCAGACGTACAAGCGACACTTGAATCGATTCAGTCGAAATTAGAGCATAATACGAGTCCTTTTTTAGCAAGCGATGTTGAACAATGGCTATCCGAGCTAGATCATCAGTAACTTCGACAGCGATTGCTCCTATTCCCCAGGAAATAATCAACAGGATGTCATTTCCTAGGGAAATTGTAAGCCACTTTTATTTTGCAAGTGTTTATTTTATAGAGAGTGAATTGTTTCAAAAACACTTGCTTTCCCCGCAGACGTCTCGTGATTTTAACAATCAACTTAGAAACGTCTGTCTAGCTATGGCACAGATCGTCATGGCTTTACACGAACATTCTCTGGATATGAATGTGAAGCTTGTTCAGGTTTCCCATTACGGACGTAATGCACCAAGCAAGAAGGACGCTATAAAGAAAAAGATCCTACAGATGGTTCCAGATGGGTAATCGAGGAAAATCTATAGTCAGCCTAAAAGGAATGCAGAACGAGTTCTTGGATACTTGAAGGCTCATTTATGTTTCACTCGAATGTCCGTATGGGCTTGCCTTTATAGCCGTAAATTTATGAAAGTACACGTCCATAAACGGCAATCAAACGACTAACGATCCCATGAATTCAACAGAAAAAAGGTTCGGATCATCAAAATAAAATGAAATGATCGAACCTTTTTTATTACGTTTTCCTACTCATGTCCCATCCTCATTAAAATGAATCATCAAGCAACGTCTTTAAAAAGTCCTGCCATGTTTCAGCCTCTGCATGCTTCCCACGATCCATATTCGAAAGCATAACGGAAATGGTTTGTGAGACGACATACCAGTGCATGCGAAGCAATAGATGATCCGACATTTCTAAGCCGTAATTGGCTAACCATGTCTTCCATTCATGCCGAGGAACATAGGAATACAATAATAAACCTAGGTCCAAAGCCGGATCTGCAACAGTGGCTCCATCCCAATCAATTAAATAGAGCTCCCCAGCATCACTCATCATCCAATTATTATGATTAATGTCGCAATGACAAACAACATACTGTTCTTGATTCACAGCCTCTTGCTGTGTTTGTAAAAACTTTAGACCTTTTTGAAAAAGAAGGTCGTCACACTCATGCCTCTTCATAGAGGCTTTTAGATCATCAATGATCCGTTGAGGGGTTAACATATCATTTCCCATTCGCTTAAACATGTCCAACAATTCGACTGAATGATGAATTTTTGCTAAAAGATGCGCAACATTCGGCTCTTTCATTTCAAAGGCTTTTAATTCACGCCCGTATACCCATCGTTGGGCCGTAATCACATCTCCATTTTCCAGCCTTTTCGTCCAAAGGAGCTTAGGGACGATGCCCTCAGCCGAGAGCACAGCTAAAAAAGGTGACGAGTTCCGCTTTAAGAAAAGCCTCTGCTCACCTTGCTCTGCGATATACGCTTCCCCAGTCGCACCTCCAGCAGGCTTAACCTGCCATCCTTCTCCTAAAAACATGTTCAACCGTTTCACCCTCAAACCTTTGTGGATCTCGTTATCGTATTCTTAAGTATAACGCAGTTTGCAAGAAATACCCATAGTAAATTATTAGCTTTCCATCGCCATTAGAAAAACGTAAGTTATCATCAAGCCCTATCGCGAAAGCCTTAGTAATTTCTGCAAAGGAATTTTCAGCTTTTTGATGATGCAAAAAAAAGAAAACAGAGCTGCAAACAACAACTCTGCCTGCTTTCCTATTCGTTAAGTCGATACAAAACCATGGATGATCGACTTTGTACACTTACCGTATGACCATTGAACGTATACAATGGTACCAAACCTGCCTTCTTTCCGTCAACGATGACTTCCCACTCACCACTTGCTGGTAGTCGTATGTCTACCTTATCTCCTCCACCATTATGGAGGACAACCATCTCATCCCAAGGCCCCCATTTAGCGATGTGGTGATAATGGAATCCGATCACTTCGGATGGAGTTTTCAAAGGACACATGTGCGTGTTCACCTCAGAAAATGTTGAGAAGCAAAAGGCGCGGTGGGCCTTCCGTAATGCGATGAGCCCTTTCACATACTCTACATCCGCCGCATAAATAGCCCTTCTTGACCAATCTAATTGATTGATCCAATCCGGAGAATTGTAACTATTTCCTTCACCATGTTTCGTCCGAAAAAACTCTTGTCCCCCATGAAGAAACGGAATGCCCTGAGAGGTTAAAACGATAGCTGTTGCTAACCGGTGACATGCTCTAAGCACTTCCTCCTCTTCATCAGGGAAGACAAATTGGAGCTTATCCCAAAGTGTATGATTATCATGGGCCTCCACATATTGAATCGCCTGACTTGGTCTGTCAAACTGAGCTTCATGCCCGAGCATACTAGCAATTAGCGTCTCTTTCAACTCTATGTTTCCTGCACAAAAGCCCCCCTTATTAAGATCAAACGTACTTCCTTTTACCGCATCGCGAAACGTATCATGAAAAAAGTGTAAAAAAGGGACTGCCCTTGCTTGTGCCAGCGTTGTTTTTTGATCATTTTCCAACGGTGTCTCAAGATCCCAACCTTCACCTAACAGCAAAATCTGACGATTGATTGGGGCAAGGGCACGCTTCACTTCCTTCATCGTCATTTGATCAATAATTCCCATTAAGTCAAAGCGAAATCCGTCAACCCGGTATTCGCTAGCCCAATAAGTAACACAATCAACGATGAATTTACGGACCATTAGCCGCTCGCTGGCAATGTCATTTCCTACCCCGGTACCATCTGCCAAATTTCCTTCCCCATCATAGCGAAAATAGTAACCTGGAACGAGCTTTTCAAACGGAGACTCTTTCATCACGTACACATGGTTAAACACAACATCTAAAATGACTCTAAGGTCCATTCGCTGGCATTGTGCAATCAATTGTTTCAATTCCTTTACTCGCGTCACACCATCGTAAGGATCAGAAGCATAGCTCCCCTCTGGGGCGAAATAATGAACAACATCATAGCCCCAATTGTATTCTTTTTCCCGATTGGCTTCATCCACACTTCCATAGTCAGCAACCGGTAAAAGCTCTAAATGGGTAACACCTAGTTCGCGTATATACGATAGACCGGTCGACTCCCCCCATGGACCGCACGTATTTTGTTCGGCCAAGGATAGATAGGTTCCTTTCTTATGATGACCACTCCCTGGATAAACGGTCGCATCACGAATGTGCAACTCATAAATAATTGTATGTTCTGGCGGGATCGGGTGAACCGTTGGCCAAGAGGCTGGATCGGTCCGCTTTAGATCAAAAATGACCCCTTTTTCTCCATTCACGGTCACACTTTTTGCATACGGATCGACCGTCGTTTTCCATTTGCCATTTACCTTCGCTCGATACAAGTAACAATATTGATGTAAGTCTCCATCTAAGCTGACGGACCAAACGCCGTTAGGCGAGCGCTTCATTTGATATTCAATCGCTTCGAGTGTATGCCAGTTTTCATAGAGCAATAGAGAAACCTCTGTGGCAACCGGAGTCCACACAGCAAACACGGTTCGTTCATGTGAATAAAGAGCCCCTAGCTCTCCGTTATAAACATACTGCTGATCAAATGCTTCCGTACGAACGACTCGCCCCACTTTAATTAAATGGGTTTGTTCATGATTTTTCTGACGTAGCTTATATTCAACACCAAGCTCAAGTGGATCATCGAATTGAATGAACGCAATAGCTCCCCTTTCCCACTCCTGCCAACTCTTGATAGAGAACGGGACTGTCGTTCCTTCTTTCTCAACGACAAATGGGCAAACCTGTTCTTTCGTTACGGTAAAGTGAATCATCACCGTGTGGAGCGTTACAATCTCTGCTGAATAAAAAAGACATTTGACAGCCTGCTCTTCAATTTGCTTCAATGTAGAAAGCCACCTTTCGTTCTAGGCTCAACCTCAGTCGTTACCTAGAAAGAATACGTTAGATTGTTTTACAAGTTCATAGGAGGATGTTTTTTATGGAAAGTGTTATGAAAAAGCGTATTCGCCTACTCATTTCTTGTCATGATCAGCCAGGAATTGTTGCGGCGATTTCAACATTTTTAAACCATCACGGTGCCAACATTGTGCAATCCGATCAATATTCTACCGATCCTGAAGGCGGACGTTTTTTTATGAGGGTTGAATTTGATCAAAATAACGATTCGATTACATTTGAAGCGTTAAAAACAGCCTTTACGGATGTTGCTGCCGAATATAAAATGAACTGGCGCATGGAACAAGCATCAAGAAAAAAACGTATGGCGATCTTCGTCTCAAAAGAAGACCACTGCTTACTTGAGCTATTATGGAAATGGCACTCAAATGAGCTCATCTGTGACATTCCACTCGTCATTAGCAACCACGATGAATTACGAGATGTTGTTGAAGGTTATGGAATCCCTTATTATCATATTCCGGTTTCGAAGGAAAGAAAAGCAGAAGCCGAACAAAAACAAATTGAGCTTCTTCATCAATATAATATTGATGTCATCGTTTTGGCGCGCTATATGCAAATCATTTCATCGCATTTTGTCGATACGTTTAAAGATAAAATCATTAATATTCACCATTCATTCTTGCCCGCTTTTATCGGAGCCAATCCATATGCAAAGGCGTTTGAGCGGGGCGTAAAGCTAATAGGAGCCACAGCTCACTTTGTGACAGATGATTTGGACGAGGGGCCAATTATTGAGCAGGATGTTCTTCGTGTCAATCATCGTTACTCCGTTCCCCAATTAAGAGTGGCTGGTCGTAACGTTGAACGTGTGGTGCTGGCCCGTGCGGTCAATTGGTACCTCGAAGATAAAATTATCGTTTATAGCAACAAAACAGTTGTGTTTTCGTGATTAGTCGAGCCTGCCTTTTGCATGCAAAAGGCGGGCTTTTGTCATGGAAGTGGACATCCCTTCTCCGTTACAGAGGTAAAAAAAACGATCCTGCGTTATCCACGGATCGTTTTTTCAGCAAATACACGTAATTCATCATTTATCCAATCAAATTCTTCAATCGACATAGGTGGCTCCAAATAAATGATTTGCGCCCCATCTTCGACTTCTGGTAACGCCCTTTCTCCGTGCTTTCGGACCCAACCACCAAGTGCTTCCGTCAGTCCTTTTTTCGCTTCACGGATCGTGGAACCATAGCTAAGGCAGCCCTCAAGTTCTTCTAGCTCGATCGTATACCCTTGGCTACCAGACCAATCAAAAGGGCGGGAAATTCTCCATGAAAACGCATCAGGTCCTAATCCACCCAAAGGTGTTAAACGAGTGTCGGCCATTCATATCCCCTCAGTTGTTCTCTCATTGTTTTTCTACTATACAGCCTTACCCATTATACTGATTTTCCTGTGCTATTTCAATGGCTCCTCATCGATAAGAATCTCTTCATCTGGCTCTCTAGGAATCGCAACCGTCTGGCAGTGAGCCAGTAGAGCTTCTGCCGCCATGACTTGATTTTTTTTCAATGGGGACGAATGACGCTTTAGCTTCTCCATCCATGAGGCAATCCGGCGTTTATCGATATACTCAACCGAATGGCCTTGGGCTTGAAGGTCAAAAAATCCATCAGTAGCCAGTACGACCTTTTTGACCGGTAGAGTGCTCCCCGCTTTTTTTAGTATGGGACCAACCACACTAGTCGTTCGATTCAAGGTGATGAGAGGACTTAGTCTTTTTTTCTGCTTTTTCTCGATATACTCGAGCCAAAAGCGTTCAGAGCTTACGGAAAATACGCTATTTTTCGTCCCTTCTAGCAACGTAATACAATATACTTCAGTCGGACTTAACAGTACGATATCAAGTTGGATCGGCGCATTTTTAATAAAAAAAACAGGCTTGTACATGAGGAGATAATTGTCCGGAATTTGCGTTACGAACGTTCGAAGCCATTCGTCCCATTTGTATTTTGGATGCATGCGTGATTCTTCAAGTAAAGAGGTGCTAGCCCAGCGCAATTGGGAATGAAATGTTTCCTCCAAAAATTGCTGCTTCAATGCTTCGAGAGTAGCTGGAAATGAAGGGAGTTGCTTCTCTTCTTCATCCAAGTCCTCCTCAAGCAGTTCCGCCTCTTTCGTATACATTTTTCGCTTCATTTTTTGAAACAGTTGGACAAACTTATTCGGTTCCGTTGCGAACCAGTCAGTATCCTCGTCATCTAGCTCGTCGTTCGGTTCACTTTCTACGAGCTGACGATGTCTCCACTCATTTTCTAGGTAGTACCATTTTTCGCGCTTTAACCGGGTAAACTGACTCGTATATCGCTTCAAATCATACTCATACCGAGATGCGTATTCATCTAGTTTGATTAGCTGAGCCACCAGCCCACCTCCACTCTGGTTACGAATTTTTCAGTTTGCTAGCAGTATTTGAAGTAACGGGAGTAAGCCTGCTACTAGCATGGCACTTATACTCATCGCCAACGTGCTAGCGGCTCCTTCTTGAGGGTGATCTTCCATTGCTTTCGCTGTGCCAATGGCATGTGAGGCTGTGCCAATGGACACCCCTTTTGCTATATGATGATGAATTCCACTGATCTTTGAGAGAACGGTACATAAAACCGCACCACCAATCCCTGCTACCATTACAAATAGGGCAGCAATTGGCGGAATGCCACCTAAGGATTGAGCCACTTCCATCGCAACAGGAGTCGTAATCGACTTTGGGGCAACGGAAGCAATCAGTTGCTCGTCAAAGCCAAGCAGTTTGGCCATTAGAACCCCCGAGCCAACGCCAACGATAGCACCGATGAAAATCCCAATCGTAATCGGGACAAAATACGATTTTAAGCGTTTGAACTGTTTGTATAACGGGAAAGCTAAGGCAACGACAGCTGGACCTAGTAAATGTTCAATCCATTTCGCACTACTGTAATACGTTTTATACGAAATATCGGTCAAAAGTAATAACGCAATGATGCATCCCGTCGCTACTAATATCGGCAATGTCAACGGGTTGTTTACTTTTTTGTGTAACTTCACGGTAAGAAAATAAATAATCACGGTAACAATGATTCCAAAACTAGAGGTGATCATGTTTATCGATCCCCTTTGTCTTCCATACAATGAGCCATTGTGTTATCCAACCGGATATGATAAAAACAAGAATCGTGCTCACAAATGCGATGATAAGTAGCCAAAATCCGCTTCCATGGAACATGTGCCAGTATTCCACAATCCCTACCGTTACTGGAAGAAACAGCATCGGCATCAAGAGCAACAGTTGCATGCTCCCTTGCTCGATCCACTTTGGAGAAATCGCCTTAATGGCTAAGGCGATAAGAAGTAAAACCATCCCGATTATGCTCCCTGGAACGATCAGTTCAAAGGATTTCTGAATCCATGAGCCAACAAGATAAAAGCCATAAAGTATTCCTACTTGAAGTAGGATGTGTACCAACCTCATCTGCTCATTGCCCCCTTAATGGAAAGCTCTCGATGATTTCATACGAAGGGGTTTTTCCTATGTGGGAGCGATAGAGGTGAAAAGATGTCACATGAAGCAGACGAGCAGGTGGTTGAGACACCTCGCTTGCTACTTCTTTAAAGCTTCCCTTACCTATCCACTTTTTCGCCAGCGTTACATGGGGGCGATATGGGCGCCGCTCTACCGAAATTTCTTCCTGCTGACAGCACGTTTTGACCGACTGCTGGAAGGCAGACAGCTCAGCCGAATCACGCACCCCCGCCCAAAAAATTCTAGGTCTCTCCTCTTGACCAAACGTCGAAAGACCTTCGAGCTGAATCGGGAACGAAGTAATATGTTCACCAAGCTTTTGGCAAGCAGTGACAAGGCGTTCGAGACGATCATGAGGCTGAGCGCCAAGAAACACGAGTGTAATATGGTAATCTTCAAGGTGAGTCCACTTTTTAAACGGAAGGCTTTGCTTGTGCCTCTGTACAAACGTATCCAATTGTTTCTTTATTTCGTCTGGCAATGAAATCGCTAGAAAATAGTGCGTGTGAGTCATAACATCACCTGTTGTCTACTTAAGATTCATGACTTATTATACCCCTTTCCCATCAAAAAAGGGGCGTTTTGTTTCAACTATTCCTATCCAATCAGTGGGAATAACCGATTCGTCTATGATACACTTAGGAAAGAAAAAGGTGTAAGAAGGAAGGGACACAACATGAAGATCGTAAATAATATTGCCGAGCTCATCGGTGACACACCTTTGGTTCGGCTTAATCGCTTGCCAAACCCAAAGGGAGCTGCCGTTTATTTGAAAATGGAGATGTTTAACCCAAGTGGGAGCGTAAAAGATCGAGCAGCCTATCAAATGATTGTTCAAGCGGAAAAGGACGGCTATCTTAAGCCAGGTTCCACGATCATTGAACCGACAAGTGGAAACACAGGCATTGGTCTTGCAATGAATGCTGCGGCGAGAGGCTATCGGGCCATTCTTACCATGCCTGATACAATGTCAGAGGAGCGGATCAACCTATTAAAGGCCTACGGGGCAGAGGTTGTACTGACCGAAGGAGAAAAGAAAATGCCGGGGGCTATCGAAAAAGCCCATGAATTAGTAAGAGAAATCCCGAATAGTTTTATGCCGATGCAATTTGAGAATTCGGCAAACCCTGATGCTCACCGTTTCACGACCGCTGTGGAAATCAAGAAAGCCCTTGATTCCATCGGTAAAAAGTTAAGCGCCTTTGTTGCCGCCTCTGGTACGGGTGGTACGATTACGGGAACAGGAGAAGAGTTGAAAAAGTTTTATCCAAACGTAGAGATCCATGTCGTTGAGCCGTTCGGATCCCCCGTTCTCTCAGGAGGAAAGCCAGGTCCACATAAACTAGTTGGGACGAGCCCCGGATTTGTACCTCCGATTTTAAACCAAGACGTTTATGATGTGATTGATAAAATCAAGGATGAAGATGCATATGAAGCTGCGCGAAATCTTGCTCGCCTGGAAGGAATCTTAGTCGGTCCTTCATCAGGTGCGGCTTGCTATGCGGCGATGAAGGTGGCCGAGCGCTTAGCTCCAGATGAGGTCGTTGTCTGTATCGCGTGTGATACTGGGGAACGTTATTTATCTACCGACCTGTTTGATTTTGAAAGTCAATAAAGACAGGAGATATAGGCACAGTTGCCCTTGTCTCCTCGATTCGCTCGCCAGTTGGCGAGTTTTTATTTTGTATAACCGGTCCTTAGACTTTCACTTTAAGACGGCGACTTTGTGGGGAACTGCGAACCAAAGCCATTACGCCCTCGGGTACGTCTATGTGACCTACAGCGTGCCCGCTTAGGCTAACTTCCTGTGACGATGAAAGAAGAAAATCCCCGTTGAATGAAGTTTCACATTATTGACTTGCCAATTCATAGATCGCTTCAGCATATAAAGCCGTCGCCCGTAGCAATTGATCGATGCTGATTGATTCATCTTTTTGATGGGCCGTATCTTCCTCGCCTGGAAATAGTGGTCCAAATGCGACACCCGTTTTTAATGCGCGCGCATACGTCCCGCCTCCAATGGCCAATAATGTCGCTTCTTCTCCCGTTTGTCGCTTATAGACAGTCTGCAATGTTCGAATCAATGGGTGATCCTTCTCCACATAGCTAGGCTTCAGATGGTTCATGATCCTATGGTTATGGGCTTGTAATCCAGCCAAAAAAGTCTCGACATCCACTGTTACCGGATAGCGTATGTTCACGCCGATCGTCCCTGTTTCCCCATATGTATAGGCGAATCTACCCGCATTCATCGTGAGCGGGCCGGAAACGTCATCAGAACAAGCGATGGACAGGCCGGCGCCGTTCGTCTCCCTTAGATGTTCGCTAATAAACTGAATAAACGGATCGGATAATCCATTCACGTGATGTAGAAATTGGGCGAGCTTTACGGCTGCGTTAATCCCTTTCTCAGGTGTGGAGCCATGAGCTGACTTTCCTTCTAAAGTTAGCATAAGCAATCCATTCTCAGCTTTCGTCTTTCCCTCTAATTGATGTTCCTCTATAAAATGATCGAAGCTCGCCTTGATCGCTTCTGTCGATTCATGTGAGCAGATGAGCGAAGCAATCGCTCGATCCGGTACCATATTTAGCCGCTCTCCTGCATAAAATGTTTGCAAGCGAACCGGATGCTCACTCGTATCATGGAAGGGGATCGAGACTTCGACATCGAGAACCCCTTTTTCTGCAACGATAATCGGAAAATCAGCATCTGGGACAATCCCTACTGTTGGCATTTCTTCATGACGAAAATAAAAATCGACACACTCCCAATTCCGTTCTTCGTCAGTGCCGATGATTAAACGAACACGGCGCTTGATCGATAAATTCAGCTCATGGATGATCCGCATCGCAAAAAAAGCGGCAATCGTCGGACCTTTATCGTCAAGAGCGCCTCTTGCCACGATTCGATCATTTTGAATCTCCGCCGCAAAAGGAGGTGACGACCACCCTTCTCCCGGAGGAACGACGTCAATGTGACAAAGAATCCCAACCGATTCTTCACCTTGTCCCATTTCGATGTAACCTGCATAGCCTTCAAGATTTTTCACAGAAAAGTTTGCCTTTTTACCTAAGTTTAATAAATGTAACAAAGCTGCCTCAATTTTTGTCCCAAATGGAGCTCCAGCTTTTCTCGTTTTTTCGTCATAAACGCTGTCATATTGCAAAAATTCGCGCAGTTCATAAACAATCTCATCACGCCTATTTTTCACTTCTTTCAGCCAATTAATTTCCATTTTATCACTCATTTCTCTTTCTTTTCTCTTGACAAAACGTTTCGATGCTTTGCGTATTTCTTTGAATTATTGTACAATGGTACTACATAGGGTTTTTAATGAAGTATGCCGATGTAGACAAAACCACATGGACACATTGAATATCCGCTATACACTCTTATGTTCACACAACAGTTGCCTAGGTTATTCATTTCAATGACCGCCATGGCATCTCTAAACCCTACATATGGTATGTCATTGTCATTCGACAATGAATGAACCATAGGACATTCACATATGTATAAGGAGTGGTTTTTTGAAAGCTTCAACTGATCGTATGTTGACTCGGATCAAGTCCATCTATTTGTACATTCACCAAAGGGGGACCGTCACGACGAATGAATTAGTTGAAGAATTTGGCATCACCCAACGAACGATTCAGCGAGACTTAAATGTACTAGAGTATAATGACTTGGTGGAAAGTCCTTCTCGAGGAAAGTGGACAACAACGAATAAAAAAATCAGAGTTTCTTAAATGATAAACGAACGTTTTCAAAAGACGGAGCCATGAGATGAGGCATCGTCTTTTTATTGGTTTTTGAAAACGCTTAATATCGATACCCCACTCCTCCTTTATTCATTTTTCTCCAACAAGAGAGCAATCTCCTCCTTTGTCAATTCACGGTACTCGCCTCGGGCAAGCTCAGGATCTAAAAGGAGGTTTCCGATCTTTATCCGTTCCAACTCGAGTACCCGCTTGCCGACGGCTTGAAACATCCGCTTCACTTGGTGAAACTTCCCTTCCGTCAGAATGAGTTCAATGTGAGACCGAGCCCCAGCCTCTAAAATGTGAAGGGTCGCCGATTTTGTCACATAGCCATCGCCTAACACTACCCCGTGCGAAAAAGCCCCCACATCTTCTTCTGTCACGTGTCCCTCCACAAGCGCTCGATACGTTTTCGGCACATGGTGCTTTGGTGACATGAGCCAGTGGTTGAATTTCCCGTCATTTGTAATGAGTAGCAACCCGACCGTATCTTTATCTAATCGGCCAACTGGAGATGGTTCATAATGACGCTCTTCTTCTCCTAGCAAGTCAATGACGGTTTCGTGTTCCAGATCTTCCGTCGCACATATGACCCCTTTAGGCTTGTTCATCATTAAGTATACATACGGTTTGTACTCTACTTCCTCTCCATATACGGTAATGCTCTCGGATTCTGGTTCCACATGGGTGGAAGGGTCTTTAATCGGCTGTCCTTGCACGCGCACAGCCCCTGTTTTCAACAGCTTTTTTACGTCTTTTCTTGAGCCGAACCCCATATTCGCTAGTAACTTATCGATTCTCATCGTCTGACTCCTTTTGTTTCATCGTGTTCTTAGCAAAATCCCCTAAATCATCGTTTACATACGCTTTAATGACTCCACGGACCGTTTGCTCTAAAATATGGTCATGCCAATCCGCCGGAATTTGTTGCTTCTGCAATTGTTGCCGAAAAGAAGCAATCCACACCAACGTCTCCTTCGTGGCAAGAGTATTGGCGCGAAGGACGTCCTTTTCATCCCCTACTGTGATCGTGACTTTTTCATTAAACCAGAGCTTGAGCGTTGGCTCCTCTTTCTCAACAACGATCAAGGCATGTTCATCCTCAATCATTTGCCGTGCATGACCAACGACCTTACATAGAATGATCGTTCCTGTCGGTATGATAGAGCGAGCCTCCTTTTTCAAAAGCGCGGTCGCTAAACAATAAAAGCGTGTGTTGGACGAAAAACAGCCTCCATATTGAGCAAAAAACGCTTCATATGCTCCCTTCGGCAAACAGACAAATACATCTGTTGCTTGTGGGAAAGCTTCTGGCGTCACCGTATGTATCCATGAATACCGATCGACCAATTCCTTTGCAGTTTGGTCGTTTCGACTATATAGTCCAACTGTTCTCACTTCCCGTGGCTTTAAAAAAGAAACAAGAGCGGCCGTCAGCCGCCCTGATCCAAGAAAGAGAATCATAGGCTCTCCTCCAGTTATGCTTGTTGCTCTGCCTGAAACATGTAATTTTTCGTTCTCATCCCTACATTTAATACAATTCCGATTGCAATCATGTTTGTGACCAATGCTGTTCCTCCGTAACTAATAAACGGCAATGCTAATCCAGTGACCGGAAACAATCCGACGGTCATCCCGATGTTTTGAACCACTTGGAACACTAACAAGCCGATAATCCCTGATACTAAATAAGTACCAAACAAGTTGTTGCACGTTAAAGCAATAATGACCATTCGGTAAAACATGAGGAAAAAGACGACGAGTAAGACCGTTGCACCGAGAAACCCGAACTCCTCTCCGATGACCGCAAAAATAAAGTCAGTGTGCAATTCTGGAACGGCTGCGCTTTGCGCTTGAACACTATTCATAAAGCCTGAACCGAACAGCTGCCCCGCTCCGATACCGAGAATCGCTTGAGTCGTTTGATATGCAAAGGACCCCGCGTATTCGTCCGGGTTGAGCCAGCCATAAATCCGATCCAACTGATGGGCTTTTATAAGGTTCGATGAGAAAAACTCGTAATGGAAATTGTGTAAATAGACAAGCGTCACAATTCCTCCAACAACGGCTAATAAGCATAAAAAGATTAGCCGCCATGAAATACCAGCAACGAGAATCATCGTTGCGATGACGCTGCCGATGACTAAGGCTGTTCCTAAATCGGGCTGCTTTAAAATCAAAAGAAACGGCGGCATGCCGACAGCTAGGATTTTCCCGAGTAACACTAAGTCACCTTTTAGACTTTTATCTGTTCGATTGGTGGTCAGTAGATAGAGCATATGGGCTAAAGCAATAATTAGAAAGAACTTCATAAATTCCGATGGCTGGAAGGCTGGTCCTACCCCGAATAGTTTCATCCATCGCTGTGAACCATTTTGAACAATTCCGTTAAACTCCACATAAATTAACAGCAACAGGCCGATAACATAAAAAGGAATCGAGAAATTCTTCAGAAGTTCGTAATCAAACGTCATGATGGCAACCATGACAATGAATCCGATGACATAATATACTATTTGTTTTTTTAAAAAGAAGTCTCGACCCATCTCTTCGTAATCGACATATTGCTCTGTTGTCCCGCTATATATCGCTAAAAAGCTAATACACATCAACAAAAAAACTAAAAAGATTAGCGTATAGTCGATTTGCTGAAATGGTGTTTTCTGTTGGTTCATTGGACCTGTTCCTTTCAAACGTAAACTAAACGCACTTCATTATTATAGCAGAAACATCCTAGCACAAATATGGGAAAGTAAGGGATCTAGTAACTACAGCCCCTTATATAAACAGAGAAAAGTCCTCCAACTATACCTGTGAACAATAATTCTATTTTAGCGCACTTTCCGCGGTGTTTCATCTGTTTTCCTTGATGGAATGTGACTTGTTTTTGAAAGCGAGACGCTCATATGACGGTTAAAACTTGTTACAGAGGGTAAAGTACATAAAAGTGTAAAAGAGCATTCCCTGTCGGTGAATGCTCTAACCTGTATCTTCTCTGTTACGAAGCATGCAACGCTTCCTCTTCCCCTTGTTCTTCTTTCCGGCGCTGGCGAATGTTGTTTCGCGAAATGTTCGCTAAGATGGCGAGCGACATAAGCGTTACAAGTAACGACGAGCCACCATTGCTGACAAGAGGGAGCGGAATCCCGGTAATAGGCAATAATCCAGTGACAGCCCCGATGTTAAACACAACTTGGACGGCCAGCTGAAACACGATACCGAAAGCGAGCAAGCTACCAAAAGGACTTTTGCAGCGAGTGCCGATCACAACGCCTCGAAATAGAATCATAGCGTAGCAGAGGAAAACGAACGCCACACCGAAAAATCCTAGCTCCTCGGCGATAATGGCTAAAATAAAATCCGTATGGGCTTCAGGAAGGTACGCTAGCTTCTGAATGCTTTGGCCAAGCCCCGTTCCTGTTAATCCCCCATTAGCAATCGCTAGGTAAGACTGGATGAGCTGATAGCCTGTCCCAGACTGATCGCTAAAAGGATTGACGAACGCGGTTAACCGAGCTAAACGGTACTGTTCTGACGTCGCATATTGGACAAAGAGCGTCACCCCTACCACACCTAAAGCAATCAAGTGGCGCCATTTCGCTCCTGAAAAAAAGACGATCAGCGCAGTCACAATTAAAATCGATGTAGCGGTACCTAAATCGGGCTGACGCATAATTAGGACGAATACAAGACCAACGACAACTAACGGGGGCATAACCCCTGTAATGAACTTGTTAATGTAGGCTTGTTTTTTAGAATAAACAGCCGCTAGATAAACAATGATCCCTAGTTTTACAAATTCGGACGGCTGCAACGTAAACGGACCAATGATGAGCCACCGTTGTGCTCCGTTTCCTTCAACCCCGAAATAGATGACAAGCACTAATAAAGCGAACGAGACGATGAGAATCGGAATCATGAGCTTTTTATAGAAGCGGTAAGGAAAATGCATTAAGAATAAAAACGCTACTGTCCCTATTCCTAACCACATCGATTGTCGTTTAAGAAAGTAATAAAAATCACCGTACTCTCTCAATGCGAGCGCATAGCTTGCACTGAAGATCATCACTAAGCCAAAGGCAGCAAGAAGAAACGTGGTGATAATTAACACCCAATCATTATCTTTTGTAAAAGAATATTTCATTGCCGCCTCCCATCTGCAAACACGTCCTTACTTGATGTTTATACTTGATGCTTGTTCTATTATAGCAAACGCTGTTTGGGAGAAAAAGAGACTTTGGCAATCCTTTCTACTTCTACCCTTGACTTTTTCCTTTTCGTTTTAAAATAGAGAATCGCTCGCCTAATACACGTCCTGCCAAGTTGGATCGGTACGATAGATAGAGGTAAACGGCCGCACCGACTGTTACTCCAACAAACGTCAGAATGAAATAATCTCCGCGCGACGTAGCGTTAATCACATAGGATAGCAAGTGGGTCACGATATAAACCGCCCCGCCCATAATCAAAGCAAAGACCGTAATAAGTAACGTCCGTTTCGCTACAAGCCGGAAATCAAACTGTCCATATTTAGCGATTGCCCATATGTTGATTCCAATCGCAACGACATTCCCTAAATATGAGGAAAAGATTACCCCATTTGGCCCGAACCAATGCAAAAACGGAACGTTCGTCACAAGCTTAATCAACAACCCGACTATAAGGGCAATTACAGCCATCCGTTGGCGGTTAATTCCTTGTAATAAGGCTGCTGAAACGGCAAATAGCGAAAAACAAAGGGTGATCGGTCCGTAATAGCGCATGACATTTCCGCCAAGTTCCAGATTTTCAAAGTAGAGCGCCCCGTAAATAGGGTAAGCAAGAACCGCCATCCCAACCGCAGCCGGAATTGCGATAAACAAAATAATTTGAAACGTTTGTGTCGTTTGCTGTTGGAGTTTTTTCATGTCTCCATCTGTAAACGAGCGAGTAATCGTTGGAATAAGCGTTACTGATAAAGCTGTAGCCAACGCCATAGGGATAAGTACCACTTTATGAACCGCTTGGGTTAATACCCCAATAAAGTCAGTCGATATCGACTCGAATTCTGTTCCAATCAACGCACCTTTAATCGTGTACGTATCAACAAATTGAAACAGAGGAATCGCCAAGCCGACAAATGACAAGGGCAATGCGTAAAGAATAAGCTCCTTATACATATCCTTCAACGTTAAATTGTGACGCACGGTGCTATTCTCGACCTGCTCCAAGATGCCTTTACGCCGTTTAAACCAATAGTACGCGAGAACGGCAAGTCCTCCGAGAGCACCGACAAAGGCCGCAAAGGTGGCAAAGCCAACAGCGGTTGCCATATCACCGTTCAGTACATTTAAGACCGTAAACGCGGCTCCGAGAATAAAAACGATCCGCACAATCTGTTCAACAACCTGAGAGACAGCGGTTGGCCCCATCGATTGATAGCCTTGAAAATAGCCACGGATGATCGACATCGCCGGAACGACGATTAAGGCAACACTCACCATCCGAATTGAAAGGACGACCTCTGCTTGTGTCAAATCTTCCTCCCCAGGATTCATGACATTCGCTAAGAACGGTGCGGCAAAAAACAAGACGAGAAACGATAACGTACCTGTGATCGTCATTAAGACGACGCCCGATCTAAACAGGCGATATCCCGTTTCATAATCGCCCAAGGACTGATATTTAGCGACAAACTTTGAGACAGCAAGAGGGACACCCATTGTCGATAAACTCAGCAAGATAACGTATTGAATATAACCGAACTGATAAAGGGCGATCCCCGTCGTTCCTACCAATGCAGTAAATGGAATGACATAGATAAACCCTAAGATTTTCGAGATGAGCGTCGCGGCTGTTAACACCATCGTCCCGCGCACTAACTTGGAATTCCCCATTTCTGCCTCCTGTATCGATCAAAACAAATTTTTCACTTCTTGCATTGTAGCACAACTCTTTTTCGAGGAAAAAAGAGAACCTTTTTTGCTGTAGTTCAACTATTCCATTAAGAAATCCCCTACCATAATGGCAAGGGAACAAACACGGTTTATCTTTTTAGAAAAAACTCTCGTCTTAAGCGAGTCGGCTTGAGCAATTTGAATTGGACCAACCGTTTTATGTCTTGAGCCTTCGTGTAAGACAAACGGATATAGTACAAATTGATATACTCGACTAAGGAAAAAAGAGAATAAAATGTGACCGCAATGACATGAATGGTTGATAGCTTGTCATTTCCACTAATCAAATAAATGCCGTATGCTAAGAAAAGCAATCCGTTGACCAATCTGAATAGTTTAAAGATGGTCTGATTGAACGTATAATCCAACGGTCGTTTAGCGATTTTTTTCGAGTAATAATACCAAAAATAACATCCTTGCAACAAAATAAAAATGAGCAGCGCATACGGGAAAAACGTAACGACGCTTAATTCCATCTCCCAATAACGATAAAGCGCATAAAACGTAAGCGAAAACATCAGACTAGCTAGGAGATGTCCTCTTACTAATCCACGAATGGTGGCGTTTAGTTCTTTTTTCAAAAAATCCCCTTCTTATGACCAGCAAAATGTAAATATTTCACACCTTCAGCTTACCATAGCGATCTTTCGTTGAAAATAAGCATTTTTCAGCAAATCTTGTTCTCTTTTTAAATGACGCTACCTGTGTATGAAAAGATAATAGTCGAGAAAACCGACAAGTGATATGATAATAGACGATTCTTGCTAAGTGAACGTCGTTCCCAATCAGGTCTATTGACCTTAGGTAAAAAGAATCAAATGGAACTATACATAGATCATAAAGGGTGAATCTCATGCATGAAGTGATTGTGATTGGTGGAGGGCCTGCTGGACTAATGGCTTCTGTTTCCGCAGCGGAGCACGGTGCTCGCGTGCTTCTTCTCGACAAAGGTGATAAACTCGGGCGAAAACTAGCCATCTCAGGAGGAGGTCGCTGTAACGTAACGAATCGGATGCCTCTCGATGAATTAATTGCTCACATCCCAGGCAATGGTCGGTTTATGTACAGCCCGTTTTCTGTATTTAACAATGAAGACATTATCCGTTTTTTTGAACGATTAGGAATTGCACTCAAGGAAGAGGACCGAGGACGAATGTTTCCGGTGAGTGACAAGGCGACCACCGTTGTACAAACATTGTTGAAACGAATCAACGACCTAGGCGTGACGGTTCGAACCAATACAGCGGTTGCTTCCCTTGAATATGACGATGGTCGAATCGCTATGGTTCAGCTTAAAAACGGTGAACGACTTAAAACGAAAACAGTGATTGTAGCGACTGGAGGTCAATCGGTTCCTCATACAGGAAGTACGGGAGATGCCTATCCGTGGGCAAAGGCTGCAGGACATACGATTACCGAGCTGTATCCGACAGAGGTTCCGATCACGTCTGCTGAACCTTTTATTCAAGAAAAGAAACTCCAAGGACTATCGTTACGAGACATTGAGCTCTCTGTTTATGCACCAAATGGAAAACAGATCAAGACCCATGACGGCGATATGATTTTCACCCATTTTGGTCTATCTGGTCCTGCGGCTCTAAGGTGCAGTCAATATGTCGTCAAAGCTTTAAAAAAATATAAACAGCCGACCATTGAAATGAGAATTGATTTACGTCCAACCATCCCAGCAGAAGCTCTTTTCCAAGAAACGATTCAAAACATAAAAGCCGAGCCAAAAAAAGCTTTAAAAACAGTATTAAGAGGAATCGCCCCGGAACGATTCCTCCAGTACGTATATGAGCGCCTTCGCATTGATTCTAATTTGCCTTGCGCAAGTGTGCGCCATGAGGTGATCCGTGAGATCGTGCAACAACTAAAAAGCTTTTCCTTTCACGTGAACGGCACTCTTTCCATCGAGAAAGCGTTCGTCACAGGTGGGGGTGTATCGGTCAAAGAAATTGAACCAAAAACGATGCACTCAAAGAAAAAAGCGGGGCTATTTTTTTGTGGAGAAGTTTTAGATATTCACGGATATACAGGCGGATACAATATTACGTGTGCCTTCTCAACCGGCTATACAGCGGGAAAAGGAGCCGCGGAGTATGTTCATCATAAGTCTTGAACTATGTGACGGTGTGAAACGGATCGAGCCGCTGATACGTAAAAAGAGATGGAGGTGATGGCTTTTGCTGCATTTTCAGAAGCTGTTCAACCATGTTCTCTGGATGACAAAAGGGAATCTACATTTGATTACTTTAGAGAATATTGAACGGAAAATGGTGGAGTATGGTTTTGACCGTGGCTTGAGACAGAAGGTGATTTCCGCTTTTGAAAAAAGGCTCACCACGTACGGAGAAATCGATTTCCAACTTTGGTTCTCTCGTTTGCACTACTCTACCCCAGAGGAATTTCAACATGAGCAAGTAGCGATTTCCCTCTATAAAACATATCAGCCTTGGTTCGATGCTGAAGTAAAGAAACTAGAGCAGGAAACGGATTTATCATGGGTGGAGCAGACAGAAGATCTTGTTGGATTACAGGATGAGGCGCGAAAGGCCCAATTGGTTTTACGACATCGCCTTTCAGAAATTCAATTAGACTTGACCTCATAAAAGCAAAAGCGCACGAATGCTGTTCAATCACAACATTCGTGCGTTTCGTTTAGTTAGCGACAATATTGACAAGCTTACCTGGAACAACGATCACTTTTCGTACGGTCTTTCCGTCGATCGATTCTTTCACCCGTTCGTTGGCAAGTGCCGCCTCTTCCATCTGCTCTTTCGTCGCATCTTTTGCCACAACAACTTTGGCTCGGACTTTTCCGTTATGCTGAACGACGATTTCCACCTCATCTTCCACTAGAAAGGCTTCGTCGTACGTTGGCCACGGTTCATAGGCGATTGTTCCCTCATGACCGAGCTTGCTCCAAAGCTCTTCGGCAAGATGTGGTGCAACAGGGGATAATAGCTTCACGAATCCTTCCGCCTGATCTTGCGGAAGCTCTTCTTGCTTGTATGCTTCATTCACATACACCATCAACTGAGAGATTCCTACATTAAACCGTAGCTCTTCAAAGTCTTCCGTCACCTTTTTCACCGTTTGATGATAGACGCGCTTAAGCTCTGGAGAGCCTTCTCCGTTTACAATTTTGCTGCTTTTGTCTTCCGTATTTTCGTCTACAAGCAAACGCCATACACGATCAAGGAAACGACGCGCTCCATCTAATCCAGTTGTCGACCATGCAATCGAAGCATCGAGCGGTCCCATGAACATTTCATATAAGCGAAGCGTATCGGCTCCGTGACTGTCTATAATATCATCAGGGTTGACGACATTTCCCTTTGATTTACTCATTTTTTCATTGTTTTCACCAAGGATCATTCCTTGGTTGTAAAGCTTTTGGAACGGCTCCTTCGTCGGTACGACCCCTAGATCGTACAACACTTTATGCCAGAACCGGGCATATAACAAGTGAAGCACTGCGTGTTCAGCACCACCGATATAAATATCGACAGGAAGCCATTTTTTCAGCTTTTCAGGGTCGGCGATCATCCGCTCATTATCAGGGTCGATGTAACGAAGGTAATACCAGCAGCTTCCAGCCCATTGCGGCATCGTGTTCGTTTCACGGCGACCTTTTTTCCCTGTGACCGGGTCCACCACTTCAAGCCAATCCGTTGCGTTCGCGAGTGGTGATTCACCTGTCCCAGAAGGTTTGATTTCCGACATTTTCGGAAGTTCTAGTGGTAGCTCATCTTCAGGAACAGTGGACATTGTTCCGTCTTCCCAATGAATCACTGGGATCGGCTCTCCCCAATAACGCTGCCGACTGAACAGCCAGTCACGTAAACGGTATGTGACTTTCTTCGTTCCTTTTTTCTCAGCTTCAAGCCACTGAATCATTTTCTCAATCGCCTCTTCTTTGCTGAGACCGTTCAAAAATTCAGAGTTCACATGAGGACCGTCCCCTGTATAAGCCTCCTGTTCTATGACGCCGCCTGATACTACTTCCTTGATAGGCAAATCAAATGTTTTTGCAAACTCATAGTCCCGTTCGTCGTGAGCCGGAACAGCCATAATTGCACCAGTCCCGTAGCTAACGAGAACGTAGTCAGCGATCCAAATTGGCACCTTCTCGCCATTCACCGGATTGATAGCGTACGCACCAGTAAAAACTCCGGTTTTTTCCTTCGCCAGCTCTGTCCGTTCCAAGTCGCTCTTTGTTGCGACTTCTTTCTTATACGATTCGACCGCTTGTTTTTGCTCGCTAGTTGTAATCGCATCCACGAGCTTATGCTCAGGTGCTAACACCATATAAGTGGCGCCAAACAACGTATCTGGACGAGTCGTAAAGACAGTAATCGTATCATCATGCCCGTCGACCGAAAACGTCACTTCTGCTCCTTCCGAACGACCGATCCAATTGCGCTGCATATCTTTAATGCTTTCTGGCCAATCGAGCTCTTCTAAATCCTCCAGTAAGCGATCAGCATACTCGGTGATTTTCAGCATCCATTGCTTCATCGGACGACGCTCAACTGGGTGTCCACCACGCTCACTCTTGCCATCAATGACCTCTTCATTCGCTAATACGGTTCCAAGGGCTGGGCACCAATTTACTGCCACTTCGTCGATGTACGCTAGTCCTTTGTTGTAAAGCTGAATGAAAATCCATTGAGTCCATTTATAGTAATCAGGATCTGTTGTATTCACTTCCCGATCCCAATCATACGAAAAACCGAGGGATTTTATTTGTCTGCGGAACGTATTAATGTTCTTTTCCGTAAACTCGGCTGGGCTGTTCCCCGTATCAATCGCATATTGCTCAGCTGGAAGGCCAAACGCATCCCACCCCATCGGATGAAGCACATTGTACCCTTGCATTCGTTTCATCCGCGATAAAATATCGGTTGCCGTGTAACCTTCCGGATGACCGACATGAAGTCCCGCGCCTGATGGGTATGGGAACATATCAAGGGCATAAAACTTTTCCCTCGTTTCATCTTCTTCCGTTTTAAACGTTTTGTTCTCTTCCCAATACTTTTGCCATTTCGATTCAATCTCTCGGTGTGAGTATGACATGATCGTTGCGACCTCCTTTTTCTTAACAAACCGATGTCAGTATGTTAGAAAAACTTGGCTTGTCGCCAAGTCTTATAGCGAAAGCCGTTGTTTTTCTTATACTTTAGTCCTTTTTCAAAAGTTAAACTCTCTTAAAAAAGGGTTCTTAGTCAAATGTTGGGGTGGCATAGGAGGGCGAGCCCCTCTTATCCTACCCCGAATGTTTGATGTTTGAATTGATGATGCAAGAGAATACGGTTTCGCAAGCGATCATAACGCCGAAAACCAAAGGCATTTCTCTTAATCACCTTCGTTTGATTATTCAGTCCTTCAATAAAACCATTGTTTAAGCCAAACGCGAGGCTATTCAAGATCTCGGTCTGCCAGTTCTTCAGCGTCTGAATGGCTCGGTGGAACTCCTTTAACGGGCTCGCCTCCACTCTTCGGTAAAAGGCGTAGAGCCCTTGCTTCACCTCGCTCATTCGTCCTTCCCTTCCTTGCATCTTCGCTTCTTGATACCACTGACGAAAATGTTCTTTTAGCTCATACGCTTCCCTTAAATCAGGGGATAGCTCTAAGTACCGCTCCACCTTCTTCTTTTGCTTATCATCCAGTCCTTCTCTCTCTTTCTGAAACAGATGTTTGATCCGTTTACATCGTTTTCGATGATACGGATGGAACGCTTTTTGCACTCGGCGGCGAACCCCTTCCAGAGCCCAGTAGATGTAACGACAGAAATGGAACGGATCCCCAATGATGAGCGGGTGGCCTAAGGCCTTTTGAACAGCCGACTTGAAGGTATAACTGAGATCCATCACGACTGTTTTCACATGATGACCCTTCTCTTGAAGCGTATCGGCTTTACGATCCGGTAAGATATCCAGTGGCTTCCGTGTATCTGCATCCGCAATGATCACTTGATATTTCCCCGCATTCGTATCCCCTTTGTAATCATCAATCGCAATCCGAGGAGGAAGGTGATCCACCTTCTTCACGAGGGGGGCCGCCAATTGATCAAACCGGCGCATGGCAGTTGTCACGGACGTTTGGAATTGATTCGCTGTGTCCGTAAAGTTCTTCCCTTGAATGAGCCGTAAGCGAAACGCTTGATTCCATTCCACTGTCTGACGCTGATATCGCTCTACAAAACAGGCTTTCTCCGCAAACCGCTTCCCGCATCTGCACGCGTACCGGCGCTTTCGATAGAATAGATACACCCACCGTTCAAAGAGCTTGAGATGTTGAACTTTTTGGATGCGGTAATCATGGATTCTCTCGGTTCTCTCCCCGCAGGATGGGCAACGATGAGGCGTTCGCGGCATTTCTACATGGAGCGCGATAAAGTCCTCTCGTTCCTCCATCTTTGTGACCTTCACACCTTTTAATCCGGGCAAATCCATGGTAAAATTCATCGTACACGCAGCTCCTATCCTTTCTTTGTTTCTAGGCAATTCAAGGATAATGGATAAAGGAGCCTGCGTGCATTTTTTTTGCCCTCTTTTGTGCAAAAACCCCAACATTTATTGTAGAGCCTAAAAAAGTGTAAAAAACCTCCCATCCCAAAAAGGGACGAGAGGTTTGTATAACAAACGACCCGCGGTACCACCCTCGTTAACCTTGCTCCTTTAAAGGCTCACTCGTGTCCCTTAACGCGGGCAACGTCATTGGCTACTTCCTGTTCACCAATGCAACTTCAAGGCGAGTTCATGGCTGCTGCGATTGACTTCCACCAACCGTCAATTCTCTAGGCGCAAGCAGGGGCCCACTACTACTCCTCGTCACTGTTTTTTCATTCATGATATGCATTCGTCCCAAACCGTTCCATTAAAAAGACGACAATGAATAATGTAATTGTAAAAATACACTCACTATCTGTCAAGTTTTGATGTTGATCTTGACACCATTTTTGCCACCATTCCCTTACATCATTCCCTTACTGGCAAACATTTCTGATCGTTTCGTTAATAGAACGCGATCATAGAAAGCGGTCGTCACAAAGGCTAGGACAAACATGGAGCCAAGGACGTAAAACAACGTCTCCATTCCGTACGCATCAGCAAGGACGCCCCCAATAAATGGCCCAAACATCCGCCCACCTGTCGCCACACTATTGACAATACCTTGGTAGAATCCAGCTTTTCCTTCAGGGGCAAGCTGATGCGCGACCGTTGGGATCGCTGGCCAAACAAACATTTCTCCAATCGTTAATATGATCATGGCTATTAAAAACATGGAAAAAATCGTTGCTTGTGTTAGGACAAAATAAGCAATCATAAAAACGGCCAAGCCTACATATATCTGGACCTTTAACGTTGGAACCCAGCGTTTAACGATAAACGCGATGAACGGTTGACAAAGGACAATCATCGCCCCATTCACTGTCCATAGAACGCTATATTGCTTTAAGTCAATGCCTAGGTTTTGAGTGTGAACCGAGATCGTCGATTGCCATTGGACATAGGCGACCCAACAGATAAAAAAGCCGACACATAAAATAAGTAGGGCAATCAGCGGTCGCTTCGATCGGATCGCTAGATTTTGTTCAAATACATTTGTAGTTGCGCCACTCTTCTCTCGAGAAGAAGCAAATGACCGAAAAGTAGTCATAACAAATAGTAATAATCCGACGTAGACTAGGCCATTGGCAAGAAAGATCCAATCAAATGATATGGAGGCTACGATTCCAGCTAATGCTGTGCCGACCGCTACCCCGACATTTTGCGCCACATACATAGCATTAAATGATTTTCGTCCTCCCTCAGGCCATACCTTTCCCGCTAATGCGTACATGGCAGGAAACATCATTCCGGAACCAAAACCTAAGCCGACCATTAGTGTAGCATAATAAAAAAATGTATGATTGTAGGCCAGAATAAAGGCGCTGATGATCGTGATCCAAATGGACAGGATGATCGTACGATAGGCGCCTATACGATCGAACATCATCCCACCAATGAGGTTCCCTATGACACCAGCGCCAGCATTACACATTAAAACAAGTCCCGCAATTGCGAGCGATTGACCGAGCTCTTGACTCATATAGATCGTGTTGAGCGGCCATAAAAAGGATGCCGCTGTCACGTTAATGACCATTCCGATCACTAGTAGCCACAGTGGTTTCGGCATAGACTCGCTCCTTCTTTCTAGTGAATTATTTCGTCCCCCTAATTATATTAAAAAAGGAATTGGCGTTTTGCAACTAATTTTATGTAAAATATCGTAAGCTTTAAAAGTACACATTTATGATAGGATGGAAACATGTTTAAATGCCATTTTTCAGGAGGGGAATGCCATGATTGACTTGCGGAGTGATACCGTAACGAAGCCAACTGAGGCCATGAGACAAGCGATGGCTTCAGCAGAAGTAGGGGATGATGTATACCAAGAGGACCCAAGTGTTCGCGCATTAGAAAAACGAGCAGCGGAATTAACAGGAAAAGAAGCAGCGCTGTTCGTAACGAGTGGAACACAAGGAAATCAGGTGGCAGTTGCGACACACTGCGTCCCTGGCCAAGAAATCATTTTAGAAGCGGATGCCCATCTGTTCCTATATGAAGGTGGTGCAGCTTCCGCTTTTGCTGGTGTACAAACATACGCGATTAAAGGGACAAACGGAATGTTCTCTGCCGAGCAAGTAAGGAGAGCTATACGTCCAGAAGACGACCACGATCCTGAGACGGGTTTAATCTGTTTAGAAAACACGCATAATCGAGCGGGAGGAGCCGTTATTTCACCAGAACAGATGAAGGATGTCTACGACGTGGCAAAGGCGTACAATGTACCTGTTCATCTAGATGGAGCGCGCCTATTTCACGCGGCTGTTGCCCTAGGTCAGCCACTATCCTCCTTCACTCAGTACACGGACACCGTTCAACTGTGCCTTTCGAAAGGGCTTGGGGCGCCAGTAGGCTCCATTCTTGCCGGTGATGCTTCATTTATTAAACGGGCAAGAAAATGGCGAAAACGCCTTGGTGGCGGGTGGCGACAAGCCGGTGTGTTAGCTGCACCTGCCCTTCTCGCCTTAAATACAATGGTCGAGCGTTTGGCGGAAGACCACGAGCATGCTAAAATACTCGCAGACGGTATTCACGGGTTGCATGGATTAACCGTCATTCACAAAGTTGAAACAAATATCATTCTCGTTGACGTAGAAAAAACAGGCCATACGAGTGATACATTTGTAGAGGCGTTAAAAGAGCGCGGCGTGCGAGCCGTTGCCTTTGATCCATACATTGTTCGGTTTGTCACCCATAAAGACGTATCTAAGGACGATGTCATGCAAACATTGACTGTTCTTTCCTCGCTTGTTTCATGAACAAGTGACGCAAAATGGAGCAGTGTCTTAGCTAAAGGTGAGCACCGCTTCCACAAGCTTTGAACGCCCCCGCCTTTTTTTGGGTTCAAAAAGGAGGACGGCTAGGTCCAAGCAGCTCGCACCGTAGCGTCTATCTTTCTATACTGAGGACCGCTACCGATGAGATGCGACGGGCATTGCTCCACACGATTTTAATGAGCTTATAGTAGGAAGGTGAAACATCATGGAAAACAACGTGGAAAGCAACCTCCAGCCCGTCCCCATGCGGTATGGAGATAAACGATATTACTCTTGGAATCAGCATTTGCGTGAGCAATTTGGGGAGAAAGTATTTAAGGTACCCCTCGATGCGGGATTTGACTGTCCGAACCGGGATGGGAATGTAGCGAGCGGGGGATGTACGTTTTGCAGTGAGCGCGGTTCGGGGGATTTCGCTGGAGATCGGAAAGATGATTTAGTGACACAATTTCATACGATCAAGGAGCGGATGCATAAAAAATGGACGAGCGGCAAGTACATTGGCTATTTTCAAGCGTATACAAATACGTATGCACCTGTAGAAACCTTGCGAGAATATTATGAAGTGATTTTAGAACAAGAAGGGGTGGTCGGTCTAGCGATTGCCACACGTCCAGACTGTTTACCTGATGACGTGGTGGAATACTTAGCCGAATTAAATAAGCGGACGTATTTATGGGTGGAGCTCGGGTTACAAACGGTCCATGAACGAACCGCCCTTCTCATTAACCGCGCCCATGATTATCAGTGTTATGTTGACGGTGTAAACAAGCTAAGAAAGCACGGCATTCGTGTCTGTTCTCACATCATTAATGGACTCCCTCTTGAAAATCATCAAATGATGATGGAGACGGCCAAAGAAGTTGCCAAATTGGATGTACAAGGAATTAAAATCCACTCACTTCACTTGCTTAAACGAACGCCAATGGTGAAACAATATGAAAAAGGGCTTGTCGAATTCATGAGTTTGGAAGAATATGTGAACCTCGTGGTCGATCAATTAGAAGTGTTACCACCGCACATGATTATCCATCGCTTGATGGGAGATGGACCGGGTGACTTAATGATTGGTCCGATGTGGAGCATGAAAAAATGGGAAGTTTTGAACGCGATTGAAGCAGAGTTAGAGCGCCGCGACAGCTGGCAAGGGAAGCATTACCGAGCGCAGGTGGAGGTCCAATGAACCTTCTTGGCGTCCTCCCTTTTGCCCGGTTTTTATTACAAAACGTCCTCACCCCCGGTTCTATCGCTGTAGATGGGACAACCGGAAACGGACATGATACAGTGTTTCTCGCCAAGCTAGTCGGGGAAACTGGTCATGTGTATGGCTTTGACGTCCAAGATCAAGCGATACACCAAACAAATAAGCGGGTGAAAGAATTAGGATTTCCTGAGCGAGTCACTCTGTTTCATGCCAGTCATGAACAAGTGGCTACCCTTATCCCGCCAGACCAACACCCAAACATAAAAGCCGCCATTTTTAATCTTGGGTATTTGCCAGGAAGCGACAAGACGATTGTCACAAAACCTGAATCAACCATCACCGCAATCAAAAAACTTCTTTCCATCATGCCTTCTGGTGCGCTCATTGTGCTTGTCATTTACCACGGTCACGAGGAAGGAAAAATAGAAAAAACAGCGCTCGAATCGTTTGTTACAGACCTGGATCAAACAACGGTCCATGTTCTGCGCTATGAATTTATCAACCAAGTGAATGATCCACCTTTTATCATTGCGATCGAAAAAAGATGACCTTCATGAGGTAGGTCATCTTTCTTCACATAGTATTGCTTTTTGATAAATTACAAATCATCACCGGGGGGCGATTTTAGTGTCATTGTTAGGCTCGATCTTGACTTATAATCAATCATTTGTGGAAAAGAAAGCGTACGAACCTTTTCAAACATCAAAATTCCCTGACCAAAAGATGGTTGTGCTCACGTGTATGGATACACGCCTTTCCCAGCTTCTCCCACACGCAATGAACATTAAAAACGGAGATGCGAAAATTATTAAAAATGCAGGAGCTGTGATTACCCATCCATACGGCAGTATTATGCGGAGCATCATTGTTGCCTTATATGAGCTTAAAGCAAAAGAAGTTTACATTGTCGGGCACCACGGCTGTGGGATGGCAGGGCTACAGGCAGAGTCTGTTTTAGAAAAGGCAAAAAAATACGGTGTATCTGAAGAAGCGTTAGAACGCTTGCTAGCCCAAGGTGTAGATGTGAATCAGTTTTTATCCGGTTTCGATAAGGTCGAAGATAGTGTAAAACATAGTGCAAATGTCGTTCGCACCCATCCGCTTATTCCGCATGACGTGCCTGTACATGCCCTCGTCATTTGTCCTAAGACGGGGAAGCTTGATGTTGTGGAAAACGGCTATGACATCGTTCAAGCAGCAAAACCGAGCCAACAATAAGAGCACAGCCACATGGCCGCGCCCTTTTACATCGAATCCATCGCTGGTTGCTCACCAGATTTTCTGCGGAACATCCAGCTATTTAAGTAAAAAAGAAACGTAGGCAAACCGCCCATTTTTATCATTCGCTTCGATTGCCTTTTGTATTTCGGGTGTTTTTGTACTTTATCGTCTGATAAATAAATGGCGATCAACCCTCGATGAATCATCCGATGAAACTTCGGATCTGGTAGTTCGGCCATCGTTTCTTCCGCTCGTGCTAAAAAATAGCGAAACCGCTCAATCATCTCCTCCTCATTTTGATAATGGAAAAGAAAGTTGAGCTCGTCATCGGCAATATCCTCCTCTTGATCAATGAAGTAGTCGAGCAAAAGATGAACGCCTTGAACATAAGGAAAATAACCGTCCATTAATTGTCGCGCTTGTCGATCAGTAAACCCTTGTTTCCCCCCGTATACCGTTAACGTATAAATCCCAAGAGTCGAGCCTGTACAGCAGGCAAACTCATACCAGCTCATGGCTGGTACCTCGTCACGGTGACGTTCAAACCACGCTTCTAACATGGGCACACGATCTTCTTTTTTCACGTGCTTGTAAGTTTGGAAATCACAATAGTATTGGCATAGCTTTAACATGTATGGCTGTACGATAGAAAATGAGGGCAGTTTTTGTAGGGCGCTGCGACAGATGTGAATCATGTCATGTAAGTAACCACCATCGTCCTGCATCTCACGAAAGCGATAATAATTTTCCAATGGAGCTTCATCATTAATAGCAGCAAGCAACGCATTGTGTAACGTGCGAAAGTCGTTAGGATCGAGAGAATCACTCTGATCACAAAGATTATCCAAATAATCACACATTTGCTGATAATGAATTAAAAACGTTAAAAACTCATCAAAACAAGTCCGTTCAATTAAACCGAATACCCCTCCACCTTCACAATGGAACGCCTTTCTCGTTAAAGCGTCAAGGGCGTGGAAGCGCAGCGTTTCATCTGGTATCGTCGCTGCTCTTTCCTTCAACTTCTCCAGCTTTTGATGTACCGCTGGTAAAACCTCTTGATATACCGCCTTTAATAACGGCAGCGGCCACGTTGGTGCACTCACTTTACCGTCCTCCTTCAACAAAGCACTGGAAACCTTTTTTATGTACATGGCAACGCCATTGGATTGTCCTATACATTCCTTCCAACATTAAACACAATAGCATAAAGCGCGATCCACCTCAATGAACACTCTTTGACATCTTAAGAAAAGCCGGTAGCTTGTGAAAAGGCGATACTCATTCAAGAGCATCGCCTCCTGTAATCCACTTATGATAATTGCTGTTCGATAAAAAAACAGGTGTATTGAAACACAGCCTCCCGCTCAGGCTCATTAAAAATTTCATGATAGAGTCCATTCCACTCTTTATAGGCCTTTTCCGTTACTTGAACCGAATTAAACCATTCCCACGCCGCTTTTCTATCCGTGATATAATCTTCTCCCGCCTGCATAACAAGCAATGGTACGTTCGGGAACTTTTCAGGATAACGACGGGTATCTCGCATCGCCTTCGATAACTCATAATACCATTTCGTGGACACTTTTGTTACTCTAAGCTCATCCTTCAAGTAGGCTTCACGAATCTCTTCATTTCGAGTAACTAAATCGGAACGAATGCCTGAATGATGCGAGAAAGTAGGCGTTACTCGGTGCAACATTTTCGAAGCCAATTCTTTTCCTTTCCCAGGTGACTGATATAAATCAAAGCATGGTGATGAAAGAATGACAGCACGCACTGGCAATGTGCCTCCTTCAATCATCGTGCGAACGGCTACAAGTCCGCCCATGCTGTGGCCAAACAAGAAGATTGGCACGTGCTCCAACTTAGCTGCTTCCACCCATTCCAAGACAACATCAATGTACTGTTGGAACGACTGAATGTGACCGCGCTTCCCTCTTGTCCTTCCCTGGCCAGGCAAATCACCCATCACTACAGATAATCCGATGCTATTAAACTTTTTTGCGAGCCATTGATAACGCCCATGGTGTTCTCCCGCCCCATGAATGACGACGACCACCCCACGCGGCTCAGCAACTTCCCATTTCCACATGGATGACAACCTCCCTTATGTACCAGGCGTCGTTAAGAGCCTTCCACATACTGTCGTTAAACATAGTATAATCATTTTTAGGGAAAACGAAAAGGAGTTGACTCGATCATGTTGTATCCATACAAAGACAAAAAACCTAAGATCGCAGAAAGTGTATTCCTTGCTGATTATGTCACCATCACGGGAGACGTCACCATTGGGGCAGATTCAAGCATTTGGTATAATACGGTTATTCGCGGAGACGTATCACCAACCTTTATTGGAGAACGCGTGAACATACAAGACAATTCCGTTCTTCACCAAAGCCCTCGCACCCCTTTAGTGATTGAAGACGACGTTACTGTTGGACACCAAGTGATCCTACATAGTTGCACGATTCGCAAAGAAGCCTTGATCGGCATGGGCTCGATCATTTTAGATGGAGCCGAAGTCGGCGAAGGGGCGTTTATCGGCGCAGGAAGCTTAGTCCCTCAAGGCAAGAAAATCCCAGCAAATTCGCTTGCTTTCGGACGACCTGCTAAAGTTGTTCGTACGTTAACGGAAGAAGACCGAAAAGACATGGCTCGAATTCGAAGAGAGTACGTAGAAAAAGGACAATATTATAAACAAGTGCAGCAAGAGTATCGCTCATAATTTTTGTGTAAGGTGCTGTCCCTTGTTCTTTTAGGCAGCACCTTACACAAACTCATGATTAGCATCTGTTCGCGGTAGCCAGACGGTTAGCCCTAGATTGTTCGCTTGGCATCACGATTGTTCTTCATGAACTTGAACGTAAATCGTTCCGAAATAGCGGTCCCCGAAATAAGCGTCTAATTTCCACTAACCACTTTCAGGCAATGAAAGGTTAGAAGGGATATGGGCATCTGCCCCATTGTGTGCTCCTCCTATACCATCATTCTCTCATACAATGATTTTTCGTCAGCTTGATTGCTTTCATGGGTACCAATCACCTTGAAACCACCTGTCAATTCATCAGGTTCTCCCCAAAAGTGCCAGATGTAATTATTCTCTTTATTTGGGTAAAATCTCGTCGCTTCATCATCGTCAAAAATAAAATAAATTTTTCCTTATTCGCCAATCATCGTATAGGAACCAGATGTGAATAACGCACTCTCTTGCCAACTCTCTTCTGTTTGCGTGCATCCAATAAGAACGACCACTAAACCGAAAAAAAGAGCGACGGTTAAACTTTTCTTAGACATAAACTTCCTCTCTTTTCGTCTCATCTTTGTATCTTTCAACATTTGAAGGGTTATTTCCTCTTCAACCTTTAAACGTGAGGACTGTTTTTCTAGGCATACTAAAATGCACGGATCAACAATTGTTGTGCTAGCTTCATCTATAATTCTCACTTTTTCCATGATCATCCTTTTCACCATTATAAAAGACATTGCAGACGAGGAAAAACTTTCAATAAATTGTTGACTTTAATAATGATATTCATTATCATTTAAATTGATATTGATATTCATTATCATTTGTAATTGTAGGAGAGGTTTAGATGAAAAAACACCTATTGACGATAAGCATAATTGCTTTAAGTTTGCTGACAGCCTGTAGCGATAACGATCAATCGAATGCACCTGCTGCAACCGACACCTCTGAAACCCAATATTCGATTACCGATTTCGCTGAGCAAACGATCACATTTGACCACGTACCAGAACGGATCGCTGCGTTAAGCAACGGAGATATGGATATTATTTATGCCCTTGGAGGAACACTTGTCGGCAGGCCTACGTCCAATGGACCGTCCGTCGTCCCCGAAGCAGAAGATGTGGAGCAAATTGGTTCCACCCACGAGCTCGATCTTGAGAAATTAACGTATGTTCAGCCAGAGGTCGTTCTCGGAAATTCACAAATGAATATAAAGGATGTTCCGACCGTCCAAGGGCTCGGCGCACAAATGGTACTGACGAACGCTCAATCCGTCGATGATATTAAAGCTCAGATTACCTTATTCGGTGAAATGCTACAAAATCAAGAAAAAGCAGCCGAAATCGTCGAGATGATCAATCAAAAAGTGTCAGAGATTCAGAGTGAACGAACCGATAAACAAGTGCGTGTTCTCCTCGTGTACGGAGCACCAGGTACATATATGGCTGCACTGCCTAACTCTCTTAGCGGTAACTTGCTAGAACTAGCGGGGGGAGAAAACATTGCAAGTGATTTTCCAAGTTTAGAAGCCTATCCGCAATACGCTCAATTAAACACGGAGCGAGTCGTGGAAGCCGATCCTCACCTCATCCTCTTAATGAGTCATGGAAACTATGAAGAAGTGAAAGCAGGCTTTATGAAGGAAATGGAGCAAAATGCCGCTTGGAATCAATTAGAGGCTGTGCAAGCAGGAAGAATTGACGTGCTACCGTCCGATTTGTTCGGTACGAACCCCGGCACCCGGGTAACGGAAGCTCTTGATGTGCTCGTAGACTTATTTGAATCGGTGCATGATAAATCATGAACATTGAGCAACGGTCGAAGCGAAGAAAATGGGTCATCCTAGCAGTCCCTCCCCTTCTTCTCTTCGTTTCATTTTTTGGACTCACGTATGGATCAGTACCGATCACATTAACGGAAATATGGAACGTGTTCACGGGCACAGAGCAGTCCGTCCACCAAACGATCATTCTTGACTTACGTCTCCCGCGAATGTTGATCGGTCTACTTGTCGGAGCTTGCTTAGCTGTCGCTGGCGCTTTGCTCCAAGGAGTGATGAAAAATCCTCTGGCAGATCCTGGAATTATTGGTGTCACTGCAGGTGGTGGGCTAATGGCTAGCACCACCATGCTCATCCTCCCGCAGTTTAGTTATCTGCTGCCAATCTCGGCATTTATCGGAGCTTTCGTTACAGCAATGGTTATCTACTTTCTCGCCTGGGATAAAGGAGCTTCACCGCTGAAAATCATCCTTGCTGGAGTCGCCATCAATGCCCTTCTAGGTGCTGTACAAAATGGGATAATGGTTATTTTTAGCGATCGTGTCCAATCGGTCATTCCATGGCTTTCTGGGGGATTAAATGGGCGTAGCTGGTATCATCTTGAATTTATGGCTCCATACGCTTTAGTCGGTTTAGCATTATCCATTCTTGCGATTAAACCGGCGAACCTCCTTCAGCTTGGAGATGATTCAGCGAAGCTTTTAGGACAAAAAGTAGAGTTACAACGCTTTTTGCTCATTTCTCTTGCTGCGTTTTTAGCTGGTGCCGCTGTGAGTGTTGCCGGACTGATCGGCTTTGTCGGGCTAGTCGTCCCTCACGCCATTCGTCTGTTGATTGGAGAGGATTATCGGTACTTGCTACCACTTTCCGCCTTTGGTGGCGCGATTTTAGTCGTTTTAGCCGATACAGTGGCCCGCTCTTGGTTTGATCCAATTGAGCTTCCTGTTGGTATATTGCTGGCGGCTCTCGGTGCTCCTTTCTTTTTATATCTCCTGAAAAAGCGAGGGTTGATGTCATGAAATATGCGATTATAACTGAACAACTCGGCTTGCAGGTCGGTTCTTTTCAACTCGATCATCTTGAAATCGCCATTCCTAAGGGGAAAATTACAGCGATCGTCGGGCCAAACGGCTCTGGTAAATCAACGTTGCTCAAAATCATTTCAAGATTACTAAAGCAAGATGTTGGAGACGTTCGTATTGAAGCGATGTCTACGGCAAACATGCAGCCGAAAGATTTCGCGCAAAAGCTTGCCATGATGCCCCAATCGAAACAAGCATTGCCCAATCTTACGGTAGAGGAGCTGATCGCATATGGTCGTTCTCCTTATCAAAAGTGGTTTCAAGCGAAAAAAAGCGAAGAAGATCAAAGCATCATCGAGTGGGCGATGACGGTGACTGGTACGAAAAAGCATGCGAATCGTATGTTTCATACGCTATCTGGTGGCGAACAACAGAAAGTTCGTATCGCCTTAGCCCTTGCACAAAAAACCGATATTCTTCTTCTTGACGAACCGACAACGTATTTAGACATTGCCCATCAGCTTGACGTGATGGAGATGCTCGAGGAGATTAACGAAAAATATAGTATAACAGTCGTTATGGTTCTCCATGAGCTTCAGCAAGCTGCAGCTTATTGCGATCATTTAATCGCGATGAAAAAAGGGGCAGTCGTAGCTGAGGGGGAACCGAAGCAATTGCTGACGTCCAGCTTTTTAAAGGATGTTTATCAAATTGAGGCCAAGGTGATTTTTGAAGACCACTATCCTCTGATCGTGCCTACTAAACGCACGGCCTCTTAAACACAGTGTGTGTTCCATAACGTTGAACATAAATAATATAACTTTTTTAGGGAGGAATGTCTGATGGTTATCGTGACAAACACATCAAAAATTACAAAGGGAAACGGTGAGAAATTAATTGAACGTTTTAACAAAGTAGGGAAAGTCGAGTTTATGGAAGGCTTTCTTGGATTAGAAGTATTGTTAACCGAAAATACGAAAGATTTCGACGAAGTTACTGTCGTTACTCGTTGGAACACGAAGGATGACTTTAAAAACTGGACGAAGAGCAGCGCCTTTAGAGATGCTCATTCAAAGCGTGAAGTTCCTGAATACATTTTAGAAAACAAAATATCGTTTTATGAAGTTAAGGTAGTCAGAGGGCCGCTTACTGCCGCTGAAGCCGGCAATGACTCACAAGCTCAAGCACAATAACGACCAAAGAGGAGTGCACCCTTGGAAAGGGGGTCACTCCTCTTTTCCTATCATTACATCTATACAAAGAATCCCTCGTTAAGTACGAGGGATTAACTTCCCATGGACGACGAGACGCCCCCTATCCCGATCTAAGCGATAATCACACGTGGACAAGGTGATGATTTGATCCTCTTCCCTCACCTCTACATTCGTCTGAACGACGGACCGCTTTTTCAATTCGTTAAGAAAGGCTTTGTAGTCATCTTTTGAAGGAAATTCTGTCTCGATATAATAAAAATCAGTGGTCGTCACATATGCAGAAAATACCTCGACATCATAGCGATCATAAAGAGTGTCATAATAAAATCCTTCATGATGATCAACAAAATCCTGCTCAAGAAATTGGGCTAACTGAGCAAACATGGAGCCGTCTCTCATTCTATGACCATATAAAATCGTATGAGGATCATTAGCTTGAATGTCATTGCGAAAATCCATAAAGATGCTACCAGCTCTCGTATGTTCATGGCGATAATTACGGTCCAAATAATAGTCGTTATCATCTGCCTGCAAGATTGGGTAGTCAATTTTCGTATTGTTAACGGTTATCCAACCGACAATATCTTCATTTATGGCTAAAAGCGGGTCGAACGATTCTCGAATCTCGCCCTCATTTGTTTGGTCAATCGATTCATACACATAGACCTGTTGGATTTCACTTAGTACTTTATCATTCTGCCAATAATCAATAAAAATCACAGCTAATTGATAGAGAGAATAACTAAATACCCCTAAGCAAACCAATGTAATCGATCGGTGCACGATTCGTTTCAACACACTTTTTCTTGCTTGCTGTTTCATCCCTAAGTTCCCCTATTCCGTCTTGCGTTATATACCTACAGGGACAATGTACAGTCCCGTATGGCTATCCTCTTTCACGACAACGTCCACATCATAAATCTCCTTCACAGACCGTTCACAGATAACATCTTTCGGAGTTCCTTGCATGAACAGTTTTCCCTGCTTCATCACAAGAAGGTGATCGCTGTACCGTATCGCTTGATTCAAATCGTGTAACACCATGACGATCGTCATTTGGTGCTTCCGATTAAGTGTTTGAACCAGCTCCAAAATTTCAAATTGATGATACATATCTAAATAAGTTGTCGGTTCATCTAAAAAAAGGATCGGTGTTTTTTGGGCAAGAGCCATCGCGATCCATACCCGTTGTCGCTCTCCTCCGGAAAGCTGGTGCACTAGCGTTTCCCGCTTTTCCGTCAACTGCGTACAAGAAAGGGCCCAATCAATCGCTACCTGATCTTCCTCTTTTTTGTTTTGAAACAACCGTTTATGAGGAATCCGGCCATAGCTTACGAGCTTTTCGACAGTAATATCGGCAGGTGCGATGTTTTGTTGATGTACAACGGCGATTTTTTTTGCAAACGCCTTTGGCGAGTAGTCACAAATCGCTTGACCATCCACAATGATTTGTCCCCCATCTGGCGTTAGGTTTCGAGACATTGCCTGTAGTAAAGTGGATTTTCCTGATCCGTTTGGTCCAATAATCGTCGTCACTTTCCCAGGTTTAACCGTTGCGGTTACCTTGTCTAAGTGCCATACCTTTTGATTATAAGAAAACGTGAGCTCACGAATGTCCATTGGTTTTTTCCCCCTTTCTTATGAGGAAAATGAGAAATGGTCCACCGATGATCGACATAATAATGGACGCAGGGATCTCGTTTGGTGCAATGATGGATCGCCCTAACGTATCCGCTACTAATAGCAGAAGAGCACCTGCGACTGCTGAAAACGGAATTAACCATTTATGATCAGAGCCAACAAGCTGCCGTGCGATGTGAGGAATAAGTAATCCGATAAAGGCAATCATCCCCGCAACAGCGGTAGATACAGCTGCTAGTAGAACGGCAATTGCTGAAACGGTAAGGCGTGAACGCATAACGGCAACCCCTAAATTTTTCGCTGTTTTATCTTGTAAGACAAGCAAGTTGCATGATGAGAAGAAAAAGACGGCTAGAATAAGCCCCACGGAAGCAAACGTAACCATTATTTCAACATCGGTCCATGTTTTCATCGACAATGTGGATGTCGTCGTTGGGCTAATGCTCGTCACCGTATAGCTGCCACGATAGTTAAACGTATCACTTAAGCCACTGAATACAGCATTTAGAGCCACCCCTACGAGAATCATCTTAATCGGACTCAGGCCAGAGCGCCAAGAAAAACTATAGACGAGAAAACACGCAAGAGCCCCTCCAATAAAAGCAAACAATGGTGACCAGAAATAAAGGGTCGGAAAGATACTAACTAGTAAAATCGACGTAAAGCCAGCTCCTGACGAAATCCCAATGATTCCAGCCTCCGCTAATGGATTTCTTAACACTGCTTGCAACAAAACTCCCGATACAGCTAAAGCTGCACCGGCAAACATGGAAATGATGATTCGCGGTAACCGTAAATCTTTTACGACCTGGACTTCCTCATTCGTTCCGCTGATTAATCCTTGAATTAACTCCCCAATGCTCACTTGAATACTTCCCGTCACAGCAGAATAACTAGCAACAAAAATAAGTAACAGCAAAACAACAATAAAGCTTACTAATTTTTTCGTCATGTATAAACCCTTCTTCCAAATGCCACCTACGGATAGAGCATTTTGACTAATTCATCCATCGCCTCTACAACGGCTAAGTTTCCTGTTGTCGGAAAAATCAACTCATCCAAATCATAGACCCGTCGATTTTTCACTGCGTTAAAATGTTTCCAAATGTCATTCGTTTGAAACTCTTGATCGAACATTTCGATCACCTCTTCAGGCATTCCATGAGCTGCTCGTAATATGACATCTGGATTCGCCTGCTGCAAATATTCCGTGTTAGAGGCTAAATATTCCACCTCTTCCCCTTGCACAATATTCACGCCACCAGCACGCTTGACAAGATCGCCGATATAGGAATGCTCTGTAGCTACTAGATAGCTTCCCGGAACACCGAGCAAGATTAAGACCGTTGGTGATTCCTTTCCTTCTACCTGAGACTCAACTTCAGCTAATCTCGTTTTAATTGATGACACGAGAGCTTCTGCTTGCTCCGTTCGGTTATATTTTTCACCTAACGCTTCAATCTCCGAAAGCATGTGATCTAAGCTTTGCAAGTTTAAAAAGGTTGCATCAAGCTGAACTCTCTCAAACACTGGTTCTAAGTCAGTCTGTAATGTCGTCACTGAAATGACATCCGTCGGGTTTAGTGATTTGACAAGCTCCATATCTGGGCTCATCGGATTCCCTACTTCTTGGACTCCCTCATAGCGTTCAGGTAGCTCTTTATAGCTTGTAGGAATTCCTACAAGGTCTAACTCTAAAGCATCAAAGATTTCCGTTGCTGCAACGGTTGTCGAAACGATCCGGTCATCTTTCGATTGTTCGTTTTCTATCGTTTCCGTCTCTACATTTGTTGTGTCATTGCTAGCATTAACGGCCTCATTTTCAGAACAGCCGACAAAAAGGAGAAACAACATACATAAGAAAAAGCCGTGAAGAAATCGATTCATGTTTTAAGATTTCCTCCTTTGAAAAATTGGTCCTTCTGGGCTTATGAAGACAAGAAGCCTTGATACACCGCAATCAGTGTATCAAGACTTTCCTGTTGTTATAATGTCCCAAGACGATACTTACGAATGAGCCAGAATGCAGACCCTGCTAACAGGAGGATAAGCAAACCAATCATCGCTGTATCAGCTGTCTTCGAGTTCGTCACTCTTTCTGCTGTCGTAGGCTGACTTCCTCCGTGGTCACGGGTAAACGAAAGGTTGTCCTCCTCAGCAGAGCCGGTGCCATTTCCTGATCCCTTTTCATTGTTTCCAGAACCGATACCGCCTTCTCCGAGCGGTGTAATGCTATGAACATCAAAGTCAAATTGAACAAAATACTTGCCGTCATATAAGATTGGCTCTTCAAAATAAACTTCCGTGTATGCATGAACCAGTGCCTCTAGATCTTCAACATAGAAGCGCACATCACGTGTATCTTCCGCTGCATTGACTGAGACGATTTCTGCATCAACATATGTCCCGTCTTGCTCAGTTTGGAACACTTTAATCCATTCACTATTCTTTAAAGTCACAGTAACATACGTTTCTTGATTTTCTACAGACAAAATCGCTGGCTTTACGGTGTAATCATCCATTACAGAGACTTCGTTTGTGTTATTTTTCAAGACCGTAAAGTCAATGGTATACTCTCCATCCTTCAACCCTTCTTCAGGAAGCTGTCCTCCGCCCGGATTTGACGGATTTGTTGGGGTTGTTGGACTAGGTTGAGATGGAACAGTAGGACCCGGCTGTGCTGGATTTGGATTCGGATTTGGCGTTACAATGTTACCATCCTCGTCCCGAATGCTATTCGTATCAAAACGAATGTGCACCTCATAGAAGTTATCGTATTGAAACTCTGGAATGACCACATGGGTATACGCAGACTGCTTGGCTGAAAGGTCTTGAACGTCAAACCGAACGACTCGCTTATTGGCTGCTGTATCTGCTGAAACAACTTCGGCATCGACATACTCACCATTTTGCTTCGTTTGGAACAGCTTAATCCAATCGCTATTCGTCAACGTTAAATCAATCGTTTGTTGTCCGTCTTGAACAACGAGTGTTGCTGGTTTTTCTGTATAGTTATCCATCACGGAAACTTCGTCGGTGTTATGCTTTAGCACTGTAAAATCAATCGTATATGTGCCATTAGGTAAGCCTGTTGTTGGTGTTTCCTCTTCTTCCTCAGAGGCTGTTTCAAAAACGCCAAATGTACTAAAGTGTGAGACGTGAGCCGTTACCGTTTGTCCATTTGAATCAATGTTAGTAGGATTAATGAACTCGGCTTTTTCACCTGCATCATTGATATAAACGACTTGAAGTTGATCCCATTTATTGACGAGCTGGCCATCGACAGCAAAGTTAAGGGTAACGGGATCGGCAAATTGCGTGATTTCTTTATCCCCCATGTAAACGTTGAAGTCATAAACCTTACTTACCGCACCTTCCGTTATTTTCGCATCTGTCACTTCGTGAAATGAAAACGTAATGCTTTCCTCACCGGCAAATTGTGATTGCAAGAAGCCGACTGGGAAAATTGCTGTCACATCATCGCCAATAGCAAATGATACGGAAGCGTCGTGGTTCAATTGAGCGAAAATCTCTGAACTAATTTCATAGGCTGTCACATTACGGTGACCAATTTCATAACGTTTTTTTCCTGAGTCATAAGTGAAGTTGCGAACATCTTGAATGACGAGTGAAAACTTACCACCGTCACCCTCAACAACCTTTGGTGGAATAACCTCAGGGACTTCGGGTGTTTCGGATTCATTATCTGCTGGCTTCAAGCTATTAACATCAAACAAAAGCTGCACGGTGTAGTAGTTATCATAGTTGATCATCGGGATGACGACATGCGTGTACGCGTCAAGCTTTTCATTGATATCGTCAATTGGGAAGCGAACCACTCTCGTATTTGCCTCTGCATCCTCTAAAACGACTTCCGCATCGACGAATGCCCCGTTTTGCTTCGTTTGGAATTGCTTAATCCAGTCACTATTCGTCAAGGTTAAATCCACAAAGATTTCGTCCTTTTTAACAGTAAGCCGAGCTGGCTTTTCTGTATAGCCGTCCATAACGGACGTATCATTCGTTCCATCTTTTAAAACCGTAAAATCGATCGTATATTCCCCGACCGCTAATTCGGTTTCGTCACTTGGTTGTTCCGGCTTCTCTGGCTGTCCTGGCTCTGTTGGCTCCTCTGGTTGTTCTTCCTCTACTTCTGTGATGCTGTCCATATCAAACGCTAAGCGGAACTTTTGCGTATTACGGTAGTTCGCTCGTGGAACATACATATCCACTTCCGCATCAATAACCGCCGCGATGTTCGCAACTTCGTATTTCACTACACGTGATAAGTTCTCTGGATCTTCACTTACTACCGTGCCACTCGTCCACTCTCCGTTAGTGTCTAAACGCACATCTGTAAGGAATTGACCTTCCCGTTCGTTAATCGTAAGCGATACGAACATTTTCCCACCTTCTACTTCTAGCAATGCTGGCTTTCCTAAATAGCCGTCCATAGATGATAGGTTATCATTGTCTGCCCGTAGTGCCCTGAAGTCGATCGTGTATGTTCCATCTTCTAGTTCAGGTGATTCTGGTTGCTTAGACTCTTCTTCACCTTCACCTGGCTCTGTAGCCTCCTCTTCTGGTTGGCTAGATTCTTCTTCACCTGGCTCCGTTACTTCCTCTTCCGGTTGGCCAGACTCTCCTTCACCTGGCTCCGTTACTTCCTCTTCCGGTTGGCCAGACTCTCCTTCACCTGGCTCCGTTACTTCCTCTTCCGGTTGGCCAGACTCTCCTTCACCTGGCTCCGTTATTTCTTCCTCCGGTTGCCCAGATTCCCCTTCACCTGGCTCCGTTACTTCTTCCTCCGGCTGACCGTTTTCCTCTTCACCTGGTTGTTCCACATTGACTGGGGTTAAGCTAGTTTCATCAAATTGAAATTGGACAGTATACCAGTTGTCATAGTTAATCATCGGGATGACAACATGTGTATACGCATCCAGCTTCGTAGCTAAATCCTCTACTGGAAAACGTACGATACGTGTGTTTGCCTCAGGATCTTCTGACACGACTTCGGCATCGACGAACGTTCCGTTTTGCCTCGTCTGAAATACTTTAATCCAATCACTCTGAGTTAACGTCACTTCAACGTATGTGTCATTTCCGTTAATAAACACTGTTGCCGGTTTCGCTGTATAGCCGTTCATAACAGACGTTTCATTTGTACCATCTTTCAATACTTTAAAATCTATCGTATACTCGCCATTGGCTAGTGAATTCGCTTCAGCAGCTCCAGCGATAGACGGCGCAAATGAGGCAAAAAGAATCATCCAAACGGACAGAATGCTCAGCAGCTTTTGCCATTTTCTCTTCACTGCGTATTTCCCCTTTCTCCCTTGGATTTCATAACTCTATTGGCTTTGCCATTTGAAACGCGTAAAGATGAGAGCGGATAAAGCTACGACCAACACTGCACCCCACAACACAATATCGGTATCCCCTGTTTGCGGATTATCTGTTTTCTTCGTATCAGTCGTATCGTTTTTGTTGCTGTCTTTAGTAGATGTTCCGTTTTCTTCCTGTTTTTCGTCATTTGTGCTTGCTACATTTACTTCTTGGATACTGCTCGTATCAAAGGAAAGACGAATCGTATAATCATGGTCATAGTCGATATCTTCCACCGTCACGTGAATCTTTGACTCTAACGGAGTTGATAGATCTGAAATTGGAAATTCAACGACCCGCTTATCCGCTGCTTCGTCCGTACTGACAACCGTTACATCACGGAAGCCACCATTGCTCGGCACTTTAAATTCTGTTACCCATGAACTATGGTTAATCGTCATTTGCATGGTCATGTTGCCACCGTTAACCGTCAAGCGCGCAGGTTTTTCCCAATAATCATTCGCCATTGAAGCCGAATCGTTATCGGCATGCAGAACCGTATATTGGATTGTGTATGTACCATCCGCCAGATTCTGCGCATGGGCACCGCTCGAAAGTAGTGTCCATGAAATAAAGCTAGTAACTAAAAAAACGGATAAAAACCATTGAAACCTTGATAAAATCCCCTTCATTGCCTTTCTCCTTTCAATCAATGAAAAAATAATTGATGAAATTGATTATTATTCTCACTCAATCGCAAAAAAATAAAACGATCGGTGTCGAACACAGGTGATAAATAAGTGAACATGATAATCATTCTCACCTGATACTTTAAAAAAAGCGCCCTTCCCCATATTTTATTGTTTAAATCCTTTGATATCATCACCCCCATGGCAACGATCACCTTTATGTGTCATGTTTTGGTACGAATTAATAGTAGCTCACAATGATAATCATTGTCAATTAGGAAGTGCGTTTTTTTCTTTCTTTTTACACAGTTTTTGATCGATTTGAAGAAAACTAGTGTTCACAATTGCTTTCCTTCCCTTCTTCATAAAAGAAAAAAGATGACTCCACTCATCATGAAGTCATCTTCTCCCCTACGCTTGTTGGCGTAAAATTTCAGCTTTATCTGTTTGCTCCCACGGCAACTCAACATCGGTTCGCCCAAAGTGACCGTATGCCGCTGTTTGTTTGTAGATTGGACGACGAAGATCTAACATTTTAATAATCCCCGCTGGGCGAAGGTCAAAGTGTTCCCGTACAAGCTCTACTAAACGTGCCTCTGACACTTGACCAGTTCCAAATGTATCAATCGAAATCGACACTGGCTTGGCAACCCCGATCGCATAAGCTAACTGGACTTCACACTTGTCAGCTAAACCAGCGGCTACAATATTTTTTGCTACATATCGAGCCGCATATGCTCCAGAACGGTCGACTTTCGTTGGGTCCTTTCCAGAAAACGCACCACCGCCGTGACGAGCATATCCACCATACGTATCAACGATAATTTTACGTCCCGTTAAACCAGCATCTCCCTGAGGGCCACCGATCACAAACCGGCCTGTTGGGTTAATAAAGTATTTCGTTTCTTCATCGATCAGCTCTTCTGGGACAACCGAACGAATGACATGCTGTTTTAGGTCGCTTTCAATTTGCTCCAGCGTCACTTCCGGATGGTGTTGTGTTGAAATCACAATGGTATCAATGCGAACAGGCTGATCGTTTTCATCGTACTCAACTGTGACTTGCGTTTTTCCGTCTGGACGTAAGTATGGAAGGATTTCATCTTTCCGTGCCTCTGATAAACGGCGAGCTAGTTTATGACTTAAAGAAATAGGTAGTGGCATGAGTTCAGGCGTTTCATTGTTCGCATAACCGAACATCAACCCTTGATCACCTGCGCCAATCGCTTCAATCTCAGCATCGGTCATTTGACCTTCACGGGCTTCAAGCGCTTGGTTAACACCTTGAGCAATATCTGGTGATTGTTCATCGATTGACGTTAACACCGCGCACGTCTCCGAATCAAAGCCATATTTTGCACGAGTGTATCCTATATTTCTAATGGTGTCACGTACGACTTTAGGAATATCGACGTATGTGCTCGTCGTAATTTCTCCAGCAACGAGAACCAAACCAGTCGTAACAGATGTTTCACATGCCACACGAGCGTTCGGATCTTCCTTTAAAATTTCGTCAAGAATGGAATCAGAAATTTGGTCACAAATTTTATCAGGATGTCCTTCTGTAACAGACTCTGATGTAAATAAGCGACGACTTCTTGTATCTGCCATTTACGAATATCCTCCCTTAAGCACACCCTTACCAACGGCAGGCTGCGCAAAACATGATACGGCACTCATTCTCCACAGCACACTTGCAAAAGTATAAAAATGAGGAAAACCCTTTTCCATTATGAGGAAAAGGGTTAATTAACATACCTTTCGCCTCTTATCTTTCAAGGCAACGCCTTGCAGGTTAGCACCTTTTCACCTTTGTTTAACAGGTGTTGGTTGCTGGGGTTTCTTCGGGCCTGTCCCTCCACCAACTCTGGATAAGAGTATCCGTTCGCGACATATCATAACGTAGATTGGGCACTGTGTCAATATGGTAATCATTGTTTATTAAAATGTTCATTCTTTTGTCTTGTTATTCATGACGAAAAAATGGTCAACTATTCTTTTCGAGTTTGCTGTGAATTTTCTTCTTCTGAATGGAGACGGTCCTCACGACTCTTATGCTCTTCCATCTCTTGCCGGATTTCTTCTCGCATTTGCAGTCGTAATAATTCATTTGCATTATCCCTCGGTTTTACTTGGCTGTACACCCCGCTAGCAGTTAACCCGATGATTAGTGCAATAATGACCTGCTCTCCCCATTCTTTCGGCAAAAACCAAAGAACCGAAGCAATTGCAACAGCAAGCAGCGAACGATAATTTTTATCCATATTCACCGCATTGCCGACGACGGTCACAAGGGCTGCCACCACCGCGGCTATTGTTGCAATGTCGAGAATAAATACATCCTGCATGCTAAAAGCCTCCTTAAGCCGATGCTTCTGTATCGTATGCATCTCTCACTTAAAGGGGAACCTTTTAGGAAAACTTAGCTAAAGCTAAGCCTTAATGGCAGAACATTACTTCCCTTAAGATGTATAGCTAATTTTATTTAAAAAGTGTCACATTTATCATTTTTTAATAATAGTATAGACTATTAATTTAAATGTGTTATACTAAATAAAAATCATGACATTCTTTTTAGGAAGAGGGGTCTGCTTGCATGAATACGATATCAACTACAACACGTCTTGAACAATTGCTGGGCGACCAGCACGTCTTAAAAAATGCACCAGCTTCTACTTTAGTGGAGAAATCATTGCTTCGTGGCGAAGGAAGGCTGACTGATACTGGTGCGTTAACAGTAGCTACAGGGGCTTATACAGGACGCTCACCAAAAGATAAATTTATCGTGGATGAGACTTCTGTCCATGAAAAAATCGAATGGGGACAAGTCAACCAAGCCATTGAAAAGGAAACGTTTCTACATTTATACGAAAAAGTTCTTACGTACTTAGCTGATAAAGATGAATTGTTTGAATTTCGCGGTTTTGCAGGGGCTGACAAGACGTATCGTCTTCCCCTTCAAGTCGTAAACGAATTTGCATGGCACAATTTATTCGCTCAACAGCTGTTCATTCAGCCAACAACTGAAGAGTTAACGCAACATACACCTGAGTTTACAATCGTCTCAGCGCCAGGTTTTAAAGCTGATCCGTCGGTAGATGGCACACGATCGGAAGCATTTGTGATCATCTCGTTTGAAGAGCGTATCGTCCTCATTGGTGGAACGGAATACGCAGGAGAAATGAAAAAGTCGATTTTTTCTGTTATGAACTACCTCCTTCCAAAGCAAGATGTCTTATCGATGCATTGTTCAGCCAATGTTGGGGTAGAAGGTGATGTCGCTCTATTTTTCGGGTTGTCGGGTACAGGAAAAACAACCCTATCAGCTGATCCAAACCGCAAACTCATCGGTGATGATGAGCATGGCTGGTCGGAGCGTGGCGTTTTTAACATTGAAGGCGGCTGCTACGCCAAATGTGTTAACCTATCCTACGAAAAAGAACCGCAAATTTGGAATGCGATCCGCTTTGGCTCCGTTCTTGAAAATGTCATCGTTGACGAAAAAACAGGGCTACCGGATTACAACGATACATCGTTAACCGAAAATACACGGGCAGCTTATTCTCTTGAAGCGATTCCAAACAGTGTGATCCCAAGCGTCGCAGGTCATCCGAACACGATTATTTTTTTGACGGCTGATGCCTTTGGCGTGCTGCCTCCAATAAGCAAACTTACTCCTGAACAAGCGATGTACCATTTCTTATCAGGATACACGAGCAAGCTTGCTGGAACGGAACGAGGGGTCACGTCACCTGAAGCGACATTCTCCACTTGCTTTGGGGCACCGTTTTTACCATTACCAGCAGCTCGATATGCGGAGATGCTAGGGGAGAAAATAGCCCAATACGAAGTTCAAGTGTTCCTCGTCAATACCGGTTGGTCAGGAGGACCTTACGGTGTCGGTCAACGCATGAAGCTCAGCTACACACGGGCGATGGTTCAAGCAGCTCTTCAAGGGGAATTAAATACGGTTGAAACGATCACCGATTCGGTATTTGGCCTGCATATCCCAACGCGTTGTCCTGGGGTACCAGACTTTGTCCTCCAGCCTCGAAACACATGGGACGACAAAGAAAAGTATGACAAAAAAGCACAGGAGCTCGCAAAGCAATTTATCGAAAATTTTAAACGGTTCACGAACGTAAGTGAAGCGATTCAAAAAGCAGGACCAAGTATTTAGCCATTACAGAATGACCTCGGCAAACATTAGTTGCCGAGGTCATTCAAGCGAAACGACAGGTCCTTCTATTCCAGAACCATGTTGACAGCTAAAACCTTGTCCTTAAAAGGGATTGGCTCTAATGGTTTCTTTTAATGCTCTATATTTCTTTCATTCATCCTATTAAAAATAACTAGGCTTTGTTTATAAAAAATGAATAAAAACTTGCATATTTTCAGACTTGATTATTTTCATCTGTCTGTTGAAGAAGAAACTTTATAATTTACTTAGTATACCATCAACAAACTTCTTCTTTTCATCGGTGTATAAACGTTCATCATTAGGATATTTTAATGCCAACCTCTTTTTTAATGTTTCGTATTCTCTTGCTTTTTCTGGATTCTCATTAAGATAATCTCTAAAAGAGGTATGCTCTTTCCACCAAGTACCGTTATGTTCAACTATGTGCATTATATGTGTCTTCGTTAGGTTTTCTAAGTTAGAGAATTTAGCAAAAACTACTTTTCCTTCAAGACGTACTCTCCGCAAATGGTAATATCCACTTTCTTTTAATCTCTCTTTATCGAATTTCTCAACTTCATTTAAAGATTCCACTCCAACGAGTATGTCGATGATAGGTTTTGCATTAATACCTTCAATAGCTGTACTTCCGAAATGCTGAATGTCCTTGATGTTTTCTCCAATGATGGATTCTAACATTTCTTTCTCTTCAACAAATAGTTCTTTCCATTTTGGCGAATAAGCTACCAACTTTACTTTTCCTTTATTTACTCCTAACATTAAAGCCCCTCCCTAATAACGGAATATGATGTTTGTTGAATGATAAGTGGAAACAAAGGAAATCAAGGTTAGCGTGGCAGATAGGGTGCATGTTAGTAACGGAAATCTAGAAGGCTTTTTTATCCTTGTTTTTCTAATTTATTATGATGTTGAAATAACGTTACATTTTAAATCGATTGTATATGATAAACCGTGAAATTTCAAAGTATGGCAATTATTAATTTTTATTTTTTTTAAAAGGTAATACCACCTGTCGGTCATTTGACAGGTGGTTTTTATATAAAAGCAAAGCGTATAGCGGTAATGTTCATCTATAAGACAGTCAAAGGAGTGTTTATGAGGGCTCCTCTACATCTAGCCATTCTTGAGACCATGCTTCGACTTTTTTTAAGACCGGTTCCAGCGCTAAACCTTTTTCCGTTAAGGAATATTCAATCCGAACAGGCGTCTCCGGATATACGTCACGTTTAACAATCCCGTGCTGCTCCAAATCCTTCAATCTTTCGGAAAGCACTCGACCGCTTATCGGAAGAGACGACTCAATTGACCTGAAGCGCTGTGGCCCTGATAGTAATTGATAAATGATCAAGCCCGTCCACCGTTGACTTAGAATCGTAATCGCTTTTTCAAATCGCGGACACAAGTTCGACTGATTCATTTTAACTCACCTCTACTGTTATCTTATCCCATACTAAAGCTGATTACAAATTTAACGAAATGTACTTGACGTCATTTAATTATGATTATATACTTACTTACATAAAGTAATTAATTAACTTTAATTTCATAGGAGGAATACAATCATATGCTAACAAAAGAAGAAATCGGCGTACTACTTTTACGTTTATTTTTAGGAGTCACATTTTTCATTCACGGTCTCGTGAAATTTCAAGACGGGATCGGTCAGACGGTAGGATTTTTTGATAGCATCGGAATTCCTGGCTTTCTTGCCTATGTGGTAGCAATTGTAGAGCTTGTCGGGGGATTAGCCGTTCTATTAGGTGTTGGGACAAAATATGTTTCCATTTTATTCGCTATCATTATGGTTGGCGCGATTGCGACGGTCAAATGGCCTGCAGGATTCTTAGGTGGATATGAACTAGATGTTGCCTTGCTCGCCATTTCTGTTTATTTTGCACTCGCAAAAACGGCTCCTTTAGCATTGGATAACATTCTTTTTACATCCAAAAAATTAGCAAAAAAAAAGACTGGAGGCACTTATGATGGAGTTCCACCGTCAGCCAAACACCTTTGTCGATCTAGTGAACATTAAGGTAAGTGATTTATCACGTGCGTTAACGTTTTATCAAGAAATCATTGGCTTTCAAGTGTTAGAGCGCTCGGAGCGATCGGCTACCCTTACAGCAAACGGTCGTACGCCTCTTTTAGTTATAGAGCAACCAGATCCGGTGATTGCAAAACAACCACGAACCACAGGACTTTATCACTTTGCCCTATTATTGCCGAGCCGTGCTGATTTAGGGAGATTTCTTAACCATTTGCTACAATCAGGGTACCCATTGCAAGGGGCATCTGACCACCTTGTGAGCGAAGCGATTTATTTTGCTGATCCGGATGGGAATGGAGTTGAAGTGTATGCCGATCGGCCGTCTTCATCATGGGATTGGAGCAACGGGGAAGTCAAGATGAGTACCGAACCAATCCATGCGGAGAACTTACTAGCCGAAGGCAAAGATGAGCCTTGGACGGCACTCCCCCCTGAAACAATCTTGGGGCATATTCATCTCCACGTGGCAAATTTGTTCGAGGCTGAAACTTTTTACATTGAAGGATTAGGGTTTAACGTTGTTGCCCGATTAGGGAATCAAGCTTTGTTCATTTCGACCGGCAACTATCATCACCATATAGGCTTAAACACGTGGAACGGTGTAGGTGCCCCTACGCCTCCTGAACATAGCGTTGGCCTGAAGTGGTTTTCACTTACGTATCCGAGTGAAGAGGTTAGGGCAAAAACGGTCAATCGACTAGAAACGATCGGGTTTCAAGTCGAACGGAAGCATGGTGAAGAATGGGTGATCGATCCTTCAGGCAATCATATTCGTCTACTTGTAGATGCCTCCTAATCATTTTCTTATTTAAAGCAACGAGACCTCTTGTTAAGAAGGTCTCGTTGGTTGTGTATTATGCTGCTTCATCCAATTCGCGGCTTTCGTCAATATTTTTCGATGTTCTTGGGCGGGAAATTGATGCGAGTATGCTGGGAAATACCAAGCTTCATACGGCTTCCCTTCTTCTATTAGCCGTGCTTCCAACCGTCTCGCATGCTCAAACGATACATGCTCGTCTAACTTCCCGTGAACAATTAATACAGGAGCAGTGATAAGAGCGATTTCATGTAACGGTGTTCGCGCCGCATAAGCAGCGGGCTTTTTCCCAGGGGTACCGCCAATGACACGTTTCATCATCCGCCTTAAATCAACCCGCTCCTCATACGTAAGAACCATATCAGATACACCATTCCATGTTGTGACAGAGGCTACCGGTCGGTAAATGCCACAAAGGAGAGCCATCACTCCGCCACGAGAAAAACCGAAAACATGAATTTGTGACGGGATCACATTCGGATGTTCTGCTAGCAGGTCAAACGCAGCAAAGGCATCTTCTCGATCCACTCCAGCAAAGTCCTCCTGACCTTCCCCACCCCAATTTCCTCGATAAAAAGGAGCGACGACAATAAACCCTTCCATTGCCCACTGAATCATACGTGCTGGTCGAACCATCCCGACTCGCTTAATCCCCCCTCGTAAATACAACAAACCAGGCAGTGGTTCTTCTGTCTTTGGCTCTGCCATATATCCTTTTACAATTAGTCCTCCCACCTCATACGAAATAAGGGATAGACGGATATGGGGACTGGGAGACGGAACGAACTGCTTTTTGAGTAACTTTGTCAATGGTGTCGTCCTTTCCTCAATTATATTCACTGTTATCATACAAAATTTTTTTCAACCTTCCAAACCATTCACCTAATCGTTTGCTTCTTGTTGTCGTTCAATGCTCTTCCTCACCTTCCATCACCTTTGCCAAGACAGTGCCAATATACTCTAATTCTTCGTCTGTAAACGGCATAAAGACTGAAGCAGAAAGAGCCTCTTCGTCTAACACATCTTGATTTTTCATCATTTCATGAAAGATGTTCATTCCTAGAGATCGCTGAATCATCTCAATCAATTGATGGCCCGTCTCGACTACTTTTTCATGCTCAGGCGGTAATTTTTGATGAAACATTGTTTTCAAGACGGTACATAACTGATAAAACTGTTGTTCAAATTCAAACCGTTTCGTTTCATCCATCTCTTCAAGAAACATTTTTTTGATGATCTCTTCTGAAAAATATTCACGAAAAAGCTGCTTCTGGTCTTGTTCATAAAGAAGTGAATGAATAAAAGCTAAATAAAAAGTCTCATCGATGGACTCTTCGATTTTTGATAACTTTAACATCCGTTCAAGACATTTAATTAAGTGATTGAGATGATCTCGTTTACATTGTAGCAATTGCTGTTGCTTTTGAAATGTTTCGTGAATGGAATATTCCTCTTTCATCATCTTTTTAATTTCAGACAATGAAAAATCGAGTGATTTCAAGGTTAAAATGCGTTGCAATGGGATAAGATCTTTCATCTGATAGTAGCGATGATCGCTCTGTTTATCCCGTTGCGGCTTTAATAGCCCTTTCTGATCATAGTAACGAAGCGTACGTTCCGTCACGCCTGTTAATTTAGCAAATTCTCCAACGGTATAGGTTTTCTCACTCATACGTACGTTCCTCCTTTCACCCTCCACCTTACTTGTTGACGTAACGTCAAGGGCAAGACCTTTTATTTAGAACATTTTATAGAAAGATGAAAAAAGCACCTGTTAAAACAGCTGCTTTCGTTTTAAGTAATCTAGTGTTTTTCTTAGCACAAGGTCTTTCATAATAAAGCTGAAGGAGGGATCTTTTTCGATCGCTTCTGGTAGCTCAGCTATCTTTACCGGACCGTTTGTTTCATAGTAAGAGTTCCGGTTGCTAAGGACTTGCACGTCCGCAGCATAAATGTTTTTTACGATCCGCTCGCTAGGAAGGGTCACCTCATACTGACCGAGAAAAGTAAGAGAACGAACGGTCGCTCCCGTCTCTTCTTTTACTTCTCGTATAGCCGCGGCTTCTGGTGTTTCTCCATGTTCGACTTTTCCGCCTGGGAACTCCAATCCACGTTTTTTATGATTCGTTAGTAACCATTGACCATCCATGTGACAGATGACCCAAACGTGTCGGGGATTTATCGAAAAAGGAGTCGAATCAAAGGCAAGCCGTACGGGATAACCGTAATAATCGTTGAATACGTCCATGAGACACGCTCCTTGCGTCTAAGTAGCTGTCTATAAGTATAGCGAATTCGTTTAGATTTGACTATTCCCTTAGCTCCATGTAGGCTTGACCCCTTCCTCCGGCCGAATCGCCCATAAAATGAGAAGCATCGTAAGAAAAGCAGTGATCGCATTGACCATAAATGTGATACTATGGGATGTTTTCATGAGTAAGGCAAAAAGCGGCGGGCCAAACGCAACACCAACAAATCGCATGCTGTTGTATAAGGAAGTGATCGTTCCCCTCTGTTCTTTGTGAATTCCTTCTGTCACGAGAGCATCCAGACTAGGAAGCGTCATCCCGATTCCGATTCCGCTAATAAAAAGCCCTGCGAGCAATACATAGATACTCTCAGAAAAAATAATCCACGCGGTCGATGCGGTTAGTAATGCTAAACCTAACACGCTCATCCATTTCATCTTCGCTTTATCCTCTTCAATCCAGCGCCCTGTTGCCAGCGACGCTATACAAAGAGCGGCCAACGGAATTGCTAAAACAATCCCCTTTTTGACACCTTCAATTTGATAGCGCTCTTCCAGCATCGTCGACAAATAAAAAAGAATGCCAAATAAGAAAAACATGCAAATACAGCCGACAACAAACACTGCGTACAACCAGCGACCTTCTCGCTTAAAAATCGTTTTAATCGTTTGAATAAACGTCTGAAAAGGAACAGGCTCCTTCGTCTCTTTTTCCGTTTTCACAAGAAAGAGCATAAGTAAAATAGAGAACAGGCAAAAAAGAGGAATCGCCCAAAACGGAAGATACCATACAATCGTCGCTAAATATGCGCCTAAAATCGGGCTTAATACTTTTCCCAATGTATTTGATGTTTCAATAATTCCGAGCCCTCGGCTGACTTCTTTTTCTTGTTGAAACAAGTCACCGACTAACGGCATGACGATTGGGGCAGCCCCTGCAGCACCGATTCCTTGCAACAGTCTTCCGACAAGGATCATCGTATAAGGCGAAGAAGACTTCCATGCAGCAAAGCCAGAGATAACACCTCCGATTGCAGCAAGGATTAAACTCGGAATAATGACCTTCTTTCGCCCGATGATGTCTGACAAATAACCAGCGATAGGAATGAAGATAATGGCGACGACTGAGTAAACTGTGATCAACAAGCTCACTTGCAATGAGCTTATGTCGAGCTCACGTTCTATGATAGGAAGCACGGGGATCAACATGGAGTTACCGAGCGTCATCACAAGAGGAATTGAAGCTAATGACATAAGCGCCCATGTTTTCTTGTCCTTCATCAACTGCTCTCCTCTTTTCCGTTGTTTCATAATCACTACATCGTTAGTATGGGGGCATTAAAGCGTTCTATGCATGATTAGTAAAAGTGCAAAAGCGTCCATTCCTTTTAAAATGGACGCTGACGTTTTTGTCTACAAAATCATAACCGATAGTGATCGCTCTCTTTTAAGGAACGGTACAATCCGTTTGACACGATATTCGATTGGGTCTGTTGAGAGCCTTGTCTTGTTTTAAATTCATCAATTAATTCCTGGCCCATATACCCTTCATCGATGAGCTCTTTTAACATATGCTCGACGACGTCTTCTTTTTGCAGTAATAACTTCCCTTCTAAAAGAACGCTCACTTGCTCTTTTAATGGTGTCATTTTCCGGACATGGGTGATCATCGTGGCCGGATAGTTGTTCTTACTCGTAATCACAACTTCAACGATGACATCCCGATCCTGCTGTTTGATTTCTTGGAAAAAGGCCGCTTGCTCTTGTGACATAACCGCATCGATGAGCCACATTTTTTTCTTGTTTTCCATGTTAATAATGAGCCCATCTTCAATGGATACGTCCACATGTTTAATCTCATCGCCCTCTTCTTTCCATACATGAAGCGAATAAAGCTTAAACGTTTTCATGGAAGCCCTCCTTTTCGTTACTCCAATTAAACCATATGTCCACAATCCCTGTCCAAAAAATTCGGCTTATTTTACGTCCGCCATGCCCTCATGCTAAATCGTAACAAAGCTTAAAGCAACAAAAGCAAGAGGATTCCCGGTGAGCTTAGCGAACCGCTAATGACTGAACGTAGACCACTATATGAGAAAGCCTTCGCCCTGCGCTAAATACCTTCGTTTATTTTTCTTAAAGTGTCAGCAACTCTTAATGGCGAGAACGACCGTTTTCCTTTATGAGAAGTTAACGTTTTTAAAGTGAAAAAAAGAGCTCATCTTCGTTTAGGAAAATGAGCTTAGCTTTTTATCACGAACTTTTTTGCGAAAATTGTAGTTCTAATTGACGTTCCGATATCCATTGTATGAGTTCCAGCTCTTTGTTTGTCAGCTCACGATCAAGTTTACTTTGACACTCGTCCACTAAACTCTTTGTTAGTTCTTGCCTCATCATGATCATGTCTCCTTTTAACCTGACTTGCTAAGACAAATGAACATCGCGCGAATTTCTTAAATAAAGATTCGTGATCTACTGCTGAAAACCCTTTCTTGTATAAAGAATTTTTTTTATATTCTTACAATTCCCTCTTCCTGAAAAGGCAAACATCTACGTACCATTTCGTTCATTAATAATTCAATGAAATCTTGCTTTAAATTAAGCTCTTTAGCCCGAACGTAAGCTTCAATCAATACATCATCATGAATGTTATCCATTCTTACCTTTCCTCCACACACATGTAATCAAATAATCTTGTCTCTATACTCCCCTTTACGAGTCAAACGTTAAAGCATCATAGGCTCTTTTTAGTCGACGCATGGCTTCTTCAACCGTTACTCGTGGACAAGCAATATTCATCCGTTCAAACGACTGCCCTTCTACACCGAAAATTTCACCGTGATTCATCGCTACTTTCGCTTCATCTACCAACCATTTCTTTCGTTCACTTGCCGTTAGCCCTAATCGTGAACAATCAATCCACAACAAGTACGTTCCTTCTGGCTCAAGGACGGAAAGTCTTGGCATTGAAGTCTCAAGCGTGTCCTTCACATATAAATAATTGTCCCACACGTATTTCCGTAAAGCTAACAGCCATTCATCGCCTTGGTTATACGCAACTTCCGTGACAAGCTCCGCAAACGAGTTCGACATACCCATAAACCGCTTTTTTAAATATTTTTGCAGTCTAGCTCTGTACTTATCGTTACGAATGACACAATAGGATGTTTGCAGGCCAGCCAAATTGAATGTCTTACTTGGGGCAAGACATGTAAATGTGCGACTCGCGACCTCTGCTGATAATGAAGCAATTGGGATATGTTTCTTCCCTTCAAAGACCAAATCTGCATGAATTTCATCTGATACGAGAAGCAAATCATGTTTCACGCAAAGCTCGGCAATCTTCTCTAATTCTTCTTTCCGCCAAACACGCCCGACTGGATTATGTGGGTTGCATAGAATGAGCATCTTCGCTTTTTCAGAGATGACCGATGATAAATGCTCTAGATCCATCGTATAGGTTTCACCATCAAAACGAAGGGGATTTTTCACGAGCGTCCGCTCATTATTGTTCACTAATTGATAAAATGGGTAATACACTGGGGTTTGGATTACGATTTCGTCTCCTACCGCTGTGAACGCTTCAATGATGTAACTAATCGTCGGCACGACACCTGAAGTGTACACAATATCTGATTCTCGAATCTCCCAATCATAGTGACGTTTCACCCAATGTTTAACGGCTGCGTCAACAGACGGGGAATGAACAGGATAGCCAAAAACCCCATGCTCTACTCGTTCTTTTAACGCATCGATCACAGGCTGTGGTGCACGAAAATCCATATCCGCCACCCACATAGGCAAGAGATCTTCTCCTTGAAATAACTGATCTACAGCGTCCCACTTGGCGGAGGCTGTCTGTTTTCGTTCAATGACTTGATCAAAGACTGTTCGTGAGATCAACAAATTTCCGCTCCTTTCTTCCTAAGATTGAAACAGTCTCAAGGGCAAAACATAACCCCTAACCTATTCAATCTTTTTAAAAGAATCCCTTTTATTTTTCATGTACTTCTGGATTGGCTATATGGGTTAACGATTTTCCTTTGATCCCAAGAAGCAAATTTTCAATGGCTAAGCGCACCATCTCTCGCCTCGTGCCTACTTCGGCGCTACCGATGTGGGGCAATGCCACAACATTCGGCAATTGTACGAGAGGATGATCGGCTGAAATTGGCTCTTTTTCATACACATCAAGACCAGCTCCTGCGATCCACCCTTCCGTCAATGCACGGTATAGGGCGTGTTCATCTACATTTGTTCCTCTTGATGTATTGATGAAGTGAGCGGTCGACTTCATTTTTTGAAATTGCGCTGGCCCCATCATCTTCCACGTTTCATCCGTCGAAGGAGCCAACAAGACGACGTAATCAGATCTGGCTAACAGGTGATCAAGGGAGCAATACGTTGCGCCAAGCTCTTTTTCAGCCTGTTCATTTCGGCTCCGATTATGATAGAGGAGCGTCATATTGAAGCCCTTCGCCCGTTTGGCTACCGCTTGGCCAATTCGCCCCATTCCAATGATCCCCAATGTCGTTCCATAAATGGCCTGACCCGTTAACATAAAGGGGCCCCAGCTCTTCCATTGGTCATTTCGCACATAATCGATGCTTTCGCGCAATCGACGACCTGTGGCCATAAGGAGAGCAAACGTTAAATCAGCCGTAGCCTCGGTTAAAACCCCCGGCGTATGTCCAACAGAAACCCCGCGTTTTGTCGCTTCTTTGATGTCAATATTATCGTACCCAACAGCCATCGTACTTACGACTTTAAGTCGTTTCGCCCGCTCAAATGCTTCTACATCAAAACGATCCGTTAAATTCGTAAATACACCGTCGGCTTCTTCAAGCTCTTTTAAAAAAAGCTCCCGCGGCATCGGAATATTTTCTTCCGTCCACATGCGAATGTCATGCTCATCTTTGAGCGGTTCAATCCACTCTGGATCAAGAGCACGTGTAAACAATAGCCTCACCAATCATCTCCTCCTTCCTCATTATTGTAGTACAAAATAGCCTCTACGTCAGAATGAGCGCTCGCACAAAAAAACCCCTCTTTCACTAAAAGGGAAAGAGGGTGTCCTATGATTAGGAGTATTTTTTTAAGATGTCTTGTAGCTTTAATGCTAGCCCCATTTTCCCGTCTACTTTCAATCCACCAGTCATAAATGCCATGGTCGTATTTAACGACCCCGTGAGTAGCTTTTGAAAATGGTCAGGAGACATCGAAAGAACAAGCTCTGGTTCCAATGGTGTACCTTCACGGACGATCATCTGTCCTTGCTCAAACACTAATTGCATGGGAGACTCACCTGTAATTCTAAATTCAAAAGCACGATCCTTCTCCCCTTGAATATGTATGGGATTGTCATTAACCTTTTCAGCAAGTGCTAGCAGTTGTTCATAAACAGTCATAAAATTCTCCCTTCCCTTTTTTATTTATTGTACCAGAAAAATGAATGAATGTTCATTCTTTTTTCGTGTGTGAGAATTGGCGGTGACATGTCGTCGTACCGCCAATCAATTGACTATAGACCAATAGAGACAAACTTTGTTTCCAGAAATGCCTCAATTCCTTCCTGGCCACCTTCACGCCCAAGTCCGCTTTCCTTCATCCCACCGAACGGTGCTTGAGCTATGGATGGTGCTCCATCGTTCCAACCAACAATCCCAAAATCTAACGCTTCGGATAAGCGAATCCCTCGTGCATAATTTTCTGTAAAGAAATATGCCGCTAGTCCATAGCGTGTTCCATTCGCTTTTTCAATCACGTCTTCGTCTGTTGCAAATGTTTGAATGGGCGCCACCGGACCAAAGGTTTCCTCTTGCATAACGAGCATTTCATCATGAACATCGGTCAAAATGGTTGGGTCATAGAAATAGCTATCGTTTCCTTCTTGTCCTTTCCCCCCAATCACGACACGAGCCCCTTTTGCAACCGCATCGTCTACATGAGCTTTCACTTTTTCATAACCTTTCTTCTCGATGAGTGGCCCGATATGTACTCCCTCTTCTAGACCATTCCCAACCTTGAGCTGTACTACCTTATCGGTTAGCCTCTTAACAAATTCATCTACGATCGTTTCCTGGACGTAAATCCGATTTCCGCAAACGCACGTTTGTCCTGCATTTCGATATTTCGAGGCAACGACACCTGCCACGGCTTTATCAAGGTCGGCATCGTCACAAATGATCATCGGTGCTTGACCACCTAATTCCAAGGACAAATTTAACATTCGTCCAGCACTTTGTTTCATCAACAATTTTCCAACAGCCGTCGATCCGGTGAACGTTAACTTTCGGACATGCTCATGGCTCGTCATTTCTTCCCCTATTTCTTTTGCATCTCCACATACAAGATTGACGACCCCTTTTGGAAACCCAGCCTCTTCACACAGCTCAACTATTTTTACCGCTGTTAGCGGGGTAAGCTCTGCTGGTTTACCGACAAATGTGCAGCCAGCCGCTAATGCAGGAGCCATTTTTCGAACGATCATTGCAGCTGGAAAGTTCCAAGGTGTAATCGCAGCGACGACCCCGACAGGCTGCTTTTGCACGTGAATTCGCTTATTTTCAGCTGAAGCAGGGACTGTCCGTCCGTAGACTCGCTTTCCTTCTTCTGCAAACCAGCGAATGAACGAAGCTGAGTATTCAATCTCACCTCTTGCTTCAGCTAGCGGCTTCCCCATCTCCATCGTTAACATTTCAGCTATCTCTTCTTTTTGTTGTAGCAATAAATCATGCCATGTCATCAAAAAGTTTGCACGCTCTGCGGCCGTGTACTTACGCCATTTAGGAAAAGCGCGCTGGGCTGCTTCAATCGCTGCAGTAGCTTCCGCCTTTCCTCCGTTCGGCATTACCCCGACAACCTCACCGGTTGCTGGGTTCTTCACGTCAAATGTGTCTAAAAGATCACCAGTCCACGTCCCATCAATATATAGCTTTCCGCGAAACATTCACTCACCCCTTATAGAAGTGTCTTCTTGTTTTCCTTCTCGCTGTCAGTTTCTATTGTAAGCTCCCTCTATCGAATTCACAATGTATCCACTATGCAAATGGAATGACATTCATAAATGTGCAAAAGTCTTGAAACTCCTCTTGATCCCTTATGACATTCGCCATCGCACCTATGTGGGTAAAAGATTGACACGCTTTATGGACAGCGCTCTCTTGGTCGATTGCCTCAAGCGAACAGAGGAGTTCAATGTTTGCCTGAAACCAAGAAAAGCTTTGGGTTTGATAGCCTCTCGCTTCATTCCAAATCACATATTGATAGGCCAATGCTGGAAGTTCTTTTTCTTCCAAAGTCGTTTTTAATGCTTCGATTAATTCCACCCGTTTCATTTCCCCTTCTCTAAATAGCTCTCTCGTATTATATCAATCTCCCGCTTAGCAAACATTCGTAAAATCTTGGAGTCTGTTCACGGAATCGTCATGGAATCTTAAAAAAGAACCCTGCTATACTAGTAACAGTGATTGAATGAAATGGAGTGAATGTGATGTTTTCATCCTCGGTTCAACGTTTCCGCCTCATTGGGTATGCAGAAGGAATCTCGTTTATCTTGCTTTTAGGAATTGCGATGCCATTGAAATATATGTTTGACATCCCTCTAGCTGTGACCATCGTCGGTGCCATCCATGGAGTGCTGTTTATTATCTACGTATTAGCGATTATGTTTATGCACGGTTCCAATCAATGGTGGAAAATCTCTCACTCATTGCTCGCACTTCTCGCTTCTGTTCTCCCATTCGGACCTTTTATTCTCGACAAAAAAATCCTGAAAGCCCACGATGACTCGACATATTCGGCTTAAACTAGGATGACCACCCCCCTCTTGCATAGGGTAGGTGGTTTTTTTGTAAGGCTAATCCCGTAAAGAGATACTTAGCCATAGGCGCTTTATTGGTACAAATGGCACTGTTTCGATATAATGAGAACATCAGAAAAACTCGGCTTCTCGGCAAGTGGCGGAAGCGAGCGTTTTTCTTATACTTTCATCCTGTATAGAAGGTAAACTTTCGTAAAGTGAAAATAACGCAATTGAAGGTAAGGGGGGGTATCGTGGAACCCATTCAAACGCAACAGGTGCAACAGTGGATTGACCAGTTTGCGAAAGAGGACGTATATCTCCATGTGGAAACAACAAATGGTGCTTACGCTTCTCATTTCGATCAAACCTTTTTTTCTGCTGGAGCATTTCTTCGCAATGTGAAAATTCAATATGAGCACGGAAAAATCGTTGGGAACGGCCCGTATCGTGTAGGATTAAAGCTTTCCATCGGTTGGGTGTATACAGAGGGATTAACCCATGCCGAATTGGATACGCAAGGCCGACTTCTTTTAGCAGGTCATGGCCATGATGGGAAGCTTGCCGTTGCCCTTGAAATAAGTAGGACCCCATTTGATTAGGAGAGTGATAGGAATGAATCAGGAGCGTCATGTACTTGTCATTTTCCCCCACCCTGATGATGAAGCCTTCGGCGTTTCGGGAACGATTGCTTTATTTCGCAAGCAAGGGGTTCCCGTCACCTATGCGTGCCTCACACTTGGAGAGATGGGGCGAAACCTTGGCAATCCACCGTTTGCTACAAGGGAGTCGCTGCCCGACATTCGCAAAAAAGAGCTGATCAAATCGGCGGAAGCGATGGGAATTGAAGACTTACGGATGCTCGGATATCGCGACAAAACGATTGAGTTTGAAGACGAAACAAAATTAACCGATATGGTGAGCGACTTAATGGCCGAACTGAACCCAAGCTTGATCATTACGTTTTATCCCGGCTATTCAGTACACCCGGATCATGAAGCGACAGGACGGGCAGTCGTCCGAGCTGTAAGAAGATTAGAGAAAAGCATGCGTCCGAAACTATATGGTGTTGCCTTTTCTAATGGACATCAGGAAGAGCTAGGAGATCCTGATATTGTGTTTGACATTTCTCCTGTAGCCGAGCAGAAAAAAGCAGCGATCCGTGCCCATATTTCACAGACGGCTTGGATGCTAAAAGACATGGAACCGAAGTGGACAGCGCAAGATCCCGAAGCATTAAAATGGTTGCATTTGGAGCAGTTTTACTCCTATCAATGGGAATCGGATCATGTGACATGATGCCCTCTAGAAAGCCATCGTTCTTATACGTTAATCCCTTATAGCTTTTTAAAAGCGAGACCTTTTGTAAAAGGCCTCGCTTCTGTTTGAAAAGAAGCACTATCCTTTCATTGCAGTCATTAAGTCCTTCGTTGCCTTGTCTAGCCGAAGCTTAATTTCTTCCGCGATTCGGAATGTCCCAGCATCTTTATCTTGCCATTCAAGCTGTGTGTCCAAAGCGTACACACCACCTAAAATGTGACGGGCTCCTAATGAATTTAGCACCGGTTTCATTCCATAATCAATCGCTAACAAGTGACCGAATGTTCCACCACTCATCAGCGGCAAAACCGCTTTATTTCGCAAACCATCTTGCGGTAACAAATCTAAATAGGTTTTCAAAATCCCTGTGTAGGAAGCCTTATAGACAGGAGAAGCGACAATCACACCGTCTGCTGCAGCTACCATACTATGGGTACGCTTTAACGGTTCACTTTGAAAATTGACATGAAGTAAATCCTCTGGCGGGAGATCGCGAACATAGATCGTCTCAACGTCAACGCCCGCTCCCCGTAATGCTTTCTCTACATATCGAGTCAAAATTGAGGTTCTTGATGTAATGGCTGGACTTCCAACAATGCTGACGACTTTTTTCATGTTCACCACCACTTTCTTCATTTGTTGTCAAATGTTCCTTTGACTTTGACTCTACTCCCTTATCATACGTCTGTCAAATTCACTAATGCGCTTAACTTGTTAAAAATCCTGAAAGAGCGTTGACTATTTTTACTCTTTCGTTTCTATTTCCTTTTTGATCCGTCATTAAACGTAGCAAAAAGACCCTCCACCCGAAGGGAGAGAGCCTTTATATGATTAATCCAAAATGGTAACTGTTACGTTTTGGCGACCAAAGTTAATCGCATCTTCTTTTGTTGCCATATGCAAATCGATTTTATTTCCTTGAATGCTTCCACCCACATCAGCGGCTACTGCTTCTCCATAGCCTTCTACATGGACCCGCGTACCGAGCGGAATGACAGACGGATCTACAGCAACTACTTTGGCCTCACGATTATTACGTAAATCCATCCCTGTAGCGGTTACGCCTGAGCAGCCTTCACAATCGGCCGTATATGCTGTTGCTTCCATTTCGATGACAGTATCTCCTGATGTGCTTGCGGCCTCCTCTTCATGAGCCACTTGTTCGACTGTTTCCGTTCCTTCTTCTGTTTCCCGCGCTTCTTCACCGGCTGGCTCTGTTGACACTGGTGGTTCTGTCGTAATCTCATCATCTTTCAAGTAAGAATAGAACAACTGTCCAAATGTCTCAGGACCAGCGACCCCATCCACTTGAAGGTCCAGCTTTTCTTGGAACTCGCGAACCGCTTCAGTTGTATCCTCATCATATTGTTGATCCAACGTTCCTTCAAAAAGCTTTAACTCTTCTAGCTTCGCCTTCAAATCGACGACAACTTCATGTTCATCCCCTTCTCGAAGGACGAGAAGCGCTCCGAGAGTTTGCGGCCCAGCAATTCCATCAACGACCAATTCATGGTCCTTTTGAAATTGCTTAACGGCTTCTTCCGTTTCTGTATGGAAAACCCCTTTTTCGAAATCGTCTAAGTATCCTTCTGTTTCTAATAGTTTCTGAAGCTCCGTTACGCTCTCTGATTCTACACCTTCATGCAGTAAGACCGGTCCTTTTTCTGCTGCACTCGAGACGTGAGGCGCAGCAAACAAGACAAAACCTGCTGTAGCGACAGTCACTCCCATTGTTCGTAAAACACTCGATGAACGTTTATTGTTCATGTTGAAAAACCTCCTTTGTGTTTCCACGCTTTGAATCGTATCAGCCTACAACCTACGATTCAATGGAAACAGAGGCGTTTTAAACGAACCCTTATCAATTTGAAACAGTAGTAATGTGAGTGTAATAAAAAACGAGAGAATGAGACAAAAATGCAGGGGTTGTCAGAGACTATCACACAACGATCAACAGTTCTTCACATTGTCAATCGTTGCATCTTTTAGGAGAACGTTGCGCGTTTTTAAGGATTTTTGTTAATAAATCAAGATTATTAGAGGACTTGCTATGATTTAGCACTCTATTATCATATCGAAAACAGGAGTAGTATGTAAAGAATAACAAGCTGAACAAACCAAAAAAATTTAAGCTCGTTCATTCCCTCTACTAGGGTAAAGGTTGCCTTCGTCGTTTTCGGGTCCATCTGTCCAATAAACGGAAGATGATTATAATAATATCTTGAAGAATTTCAACTGAATTTCGTACTCATAAACTGCAGCTATTTTCTTGCGGTCAATTATGATAGAAAATTCTCGGATTCGTAGAAAATTATATGAACTAAGACCTAACAGTTGTTCGTTAACGAAACCTGGCTCACACATCATTTCTATTGGGCTCTTTCTTGCACGTTTGAATATACCCAATAGGGTTTCGTATGAAGCATCATCTTGATGAAAGGCGGAATAAAACTCTGGAATTGGTTTTGATTTATTAAATAATTGCTCTTTCATTAGTCATATGAACTCACCTCCAAAATTAACGAGTATACCAATATAAAAATTGGTATTTATCAATTTGTGATAAGTCTATATACTGCTGTTTTGTCAAAAAACAGACGGATTAAACAATGAATCCGTCTATTAAAAGAGGCTCAGCGATAGATTTCCGTCTCTATTTCATATCGGTCCCCCCTATAAACTGAATGGGCAACCTCAAAAATAGTATCATTTTGATCAAAAGTTACCTGTTTAAAATGAAAAACTGGTATCGTGTAATTTATATCAAGTAATTCTGATTCCTGAGGTGTCGGCATTCTCACTTCAATTTTTTGTTGAGCCTTTGTCATTTTAATATTGTATTCTTCCTCTAATATTTCATAGAGTGACTCATTTTCAAAATTTCTATTTTCAAGGCTAGGGAATCTATTAATTGGAAGCAAACTTGTCTCTATCGCCATAGGCTCGAGATCTGCTAACCGTAAACGTTTTAACATGAATAGCTTTCCCTCTGATTTTAGTTCAGCCGCCATATTCGCTGAAGGACTTAAAACAATTTTTTTCTCACAAAGTTTAGACCCAGGCAACATTCCTCTTAAACGCATCTCTTCACTAAAGCTTTTTAATTTTTTCCCTTGTGGAATTTTATGTTCAGCCACATATGTTCCACTACCATGTCGCCTAATAAGAACGTATTCATTAACAAGTTCAGAAATCGCTTGTCTAACCGTCATACGACTCATATTAAATATCTTTGCAAGTTCTCTTTCAGGAGGTAATACATCACCTGGTTTTAACTCTCCTCTTTCAATTTTTTGAATTAATTCCTGTTTAAGCTGTTTATATAAAGGTCTTTTTTTAACATTCAATTCATTCACATTCCTTTAATTTAAACTTATTCTATTGACATTATAACCAAAAGTTTATAATATTTAAAGCGAATTGGTATATATCAATTATAAAAGGAGGTATGTACATATTTGGCATAGTCATGAAACGGAATAGACTTCGTCAAAAATTTCTAAGTTTTGATTGTAATGATTTCCATATCATTGTGAATGGTCGTTAAAATGTTTGATAATCCGAAATATAAAATAAAAGTTATTCTGATCAGTTATTATGGACGGTTACTATTGCTATACGCTAACGAATCGAACATGGAGTGATTAATGTGAAAACAGCCATTATACTAGCAGCTGGTAAAGGCAAAAAAATGTGGCCATATAACGATTATTGGCCAAAAGCTGCTTTACCAATAGGAAACCAAGGAAACATTGTTCATTTAGTAAATCATCTTAAAAGTTTGGCATTTGAACGAATTATTATTACCACATGTTATTTAAGTCGGAGAATTAAATCTCTTATATACGATGTTGAAGGTGTTGAAATCATTGAACTTTCTGCTACAGAAGGAACAGCAGACACATTAGAAAAGGTTGTGTATGACCTTCAAGATAGTAACCTTTTTATTTTATATGGAGACATATTTATTACCCGAGAACGATTAAGCAGTTTTATTGAAGCTTATGAAAAACAACGTGAAACGATGGATGCCGTTATTTTATCTAAGCCAATAGAAAACGAGCACGCCCAAGATTGGTTTGGAATCAAAGTTGGGAAGGATAACCGTGTAGAAAATATTTTTGGTCATCCTCGTCCCCATTATGTACAGGAAAGAGTGATGGGGGCATTTGCTTTAAATACTAACGTCTTAAAAAAAATGCTGAACCATAATCCAGGATTCATGAAAAGTGTACCTACTGGGGTTATGCCACAGCAAGAAGTTGAGTTAGAGCAATGTTTGCAATGGTTAGTTGAAGTCGGATATAATGTTTCGTCTTATCCAGTTACCGACGGAGTAATCGATATGGACAAACCATGGCACCTTATGCAGGCAAATCATCTAGCCGTATCTGAGATGACACATGCACTTAATAATAATGAAATACATGAGACTTGTGAAATTGATCCGACCGCCGACATCCAAGGACATGTTAAGCTTGGCAAGCATGTAAAGATAGGAAAATATGTAACGATTAAAGGAAATGCCGTTATTGGTGATTACACCAAAATTGATAACGGTGTGATCATTGAAGGAAATGTCGTTATTGGTTCCGATTGTCGTATAGAAAATTATTGTAGAATTGGACCAGATAGCGTCATTGGAAATAAAAATCGGATTGGACATTGTGCTGAATTCAGAGGTGTTACTTTTGATAACGTTAGTTTCATACATTTCGGTGAAGTTTTCGGAATCATTGGGGAATCAACGGATATAGCTGCTGGAGTCACTGTAGGCATTACTCGTTTTGATGATCAGCCTCAAACCCAAATTGTTAACAATCGTAAAGAATTTCCCGAAGAATTTGGAAATGCCGTTTACCTTGGGGATTTTACCCGTACAGGTATTTTGAGCCTATATATGCCTGGAATTAAAGTAGGTAGTAATTGTGTCATTGGATCTGGAGTTGCAGTAGAGAAAGATGTACCATCCAAAACCTTATTGTATAACAAACAAACCCTTATTGAAAAAAATTGGGGCCCCCACCGTTATGGATGGTAATTAAGGATAAAACAAAAAGTTGAAAGAAAAACTCTAAAGGAGGAAGGTTGCAATGACATCATCATTTACTGATTATTGTAAGTTCTTTAACCGTATTCTGTCTGAAGTGCAAGAAACTCAAGAACAGGCCATTATAAAGGGAGCTCACCTTGTATCCGAGGCTGTTATGAATGGTGGAAGGTTTTATGTTTTTGGATCAGGGCACTCCCATATGATTGCAGAAGAAATCTATAATCGTGCGGGTGGACTCGCGTTAGTTACAGCTATTTTACCTCCTGAACTGATGCTTCATGAACGTCCCAATAAAAGCACCTACCTCGAGAGAATCGAGGGACTGAGTAAATCATATCTAAAATTGCACCAAGTGACCAACAAGGATGTAATCATGATTATTTCAAACTCAGGGAGAAATACCGTTCCTGTAGAGATGGCCATTGAATCCCGTAATATTGGTGCAAAGATTATTGCCATGACCAGTATGAAGCATTCTCAAAAGGTTACGTCAAGACATAAAAGTGGCAAAAAACTTTATGAATACGCTGATGTTGTATTAGATAATGGAGCTCCAGTCGGGGATGCAGGCTTCCAAATTGCAAACTCCGAAATCTATTCTGGAGCTACTTCTGATTCTATTGGATGTTTTTTAGCACAGGCTCTCATTGTTGAAACGTTGCATCTATTAGTCCAACAAGGTTTTGAACCTCCCGTTTTTAAAAGTTCCAATGTAGATGGTGCTGACTTATATAATGATAAAATCTTTAATGAGTATGTTAAATGGTAAATGACCCTCAATAGATTGATAATAAAGCTAGGTTAAGTAAAGGTTAAAATATGAAACTACTAATGATGAATGGTCATTCTTGGCAAGAGGAACATAAAAAAATACAAAAAAAGGCCTAGCTTAGAGGCTCAAAAGGCACCTCATGTATGTAGAAGGTGCCTTCGTTCTTTATAGAGATTTAGAGATCAGATAAAAATTGAAAAATCCGATCACGATGGCCTGGCAAATCTTCGTGAGCAAAGTCTGGATATAACTCGATACTTTTTGTCGTCGTGAGTTTGTTATACATGGCAAATTGTGTAGACGGCGGGCAAACCGTATCCATTAACCCAACAGCAAGTAAGACTTCTCCCTTTACGAGTGGAGCAAGATGCTGAATATCAATATAGCCTAGCTTCGTAAAGATTTCAGCCTCACGTCGGTGCTGTGGATCAAAGCGACGAAAATACGTTTGCAATTCGTCATAAGCTTTCTCGGCTAAATCCATCTCCCATACGCGTTGGTAATCGCTAAGGAAAGGATAAACAGGAGCTACCTTTTTAATTTTCGGTTCCAAAGCCGCACAAGCAATCGCTAAGGCCCCTCCTTGTGACCAACCTGTCACTGCCACGCGCTCTTCATCGACTTCAGGAAGGTTCATCACAATGTTGGCAAGCTGAGCCGTATCAAGAAACACATGACGGAACAATAATTGATCAGCATTATCATCGAGTCCGCGTATTATATGACCGGAATGAGTATTCCCCTTCACGCCTCCTGTGTCTTCAGACAAGCCTCCTTGCCCGCGAACGTCCATTGCAAGAACAGAATATCCGAGGGCTGCGTAATGAAGTAAACCCGTCCATTCCCCCGCATTCATCGTATATCCGTGAAAATGAATAACCGCCGGGTGTGTCCCGCTCGTGTGTCTTGGGCGCACGTATTTTGCGTGAATTCTAGCACCCCTAACCCCTGTAAAATATAGGTGGAAGCATTCTGCATACGTGGTTTGAAAATCACTCGGTATGAGCTCTACGTTTGGATTTACCTTTCTCATCTCTTGTAAAGCACGATCCCAATACTCAGTAAAGTCATCTGGCTTTGGATTACGTCCCATGTACTCTTTTAATTCGGTTAACGGCATGTCTATTAGTGGCATTGCTCAGTCCTCCATTCTGTCAGTGTCCCTCAAGGTTTATTTTACTAAAAACGCTTTCAAAGTACAGTGAATTATCGCGATGCATCGCTTAATCTTTTATTACTAGATTTCCTTAATGAACAAAAACCGTTTCTTTAAAGCGCCTCGTAGGAGAATCTAACCGGTCTCGGTAAGCCATCGCCGCATTGATTCCCCCTTGAGCTGCACCAGTATGCGTACGTGTAGGAAAACTCGACTTATTGCCAAACCCTAGAGCGAACGTCTTTCTTCTTCAGACCGTAACGTGCGGAAAACTCAATTTGCTTTTACCAAAGGCCTAACACTTTCCACCACGCGCCACCAATCCCTAACCAGACGACGATATGAATGATTGAGATGAAGAATCCAATTGACCACCATTTTTTCTGGTCTACATAGCCCGTCCCGAAAAAAACAGGTGCTGGACCTGAACCATAATGGATAGTACAAGAGAACAAATTGCTGAAGAAACCGAGGAGCAAGGCGGATAGCAACGGTGGTGCTCCAGCAGCGACAGCTAATATGTTGAGCGCCATTACCCATGACATACCCGCGACAGTGTCTTCCATCATCGTACTGAACCAAGGGATTAACCTAACTCGTTAAAAAAAGTAGCCATCACAAAAGAGCAAGAGCTTTTCCGCCCTCACCCTTGTTTTTTAAATACATTTAACACGAGTAGCATCGTAAAGGAAATCACGAGAATCGTGAGGACCCAAAGCCAAGCAAGCTCCATATTTCCAGCATCCATAGCGATATAAATGGCAGTTGGGATCGTCTGCGTCCGACCAGGGATATTCCCTGCAAACATTAAAGTAGCACCAAATTCCCCCAAGGCACGAGCAAAGCTTAAAATCGCACCTGTCACAATTGCTCGAGAGGCTAAAGGAACCGTTACGAGCAAAAATACTTGCCGTTCATTTGCCCCGTCTACCCGGGAGGCATCCTCAATCTCTCGGTCGATCGTTTCAAATCCTGACTTAGCGGACTGGTACATAAGGGGAAAGGCGACAACGGTTGCGGCGATCACCGCCGCCCACCAAGTGAACATGATAGGCTGGTGAAACACCCATTCGATCCCTTGGCCGATAGGTGATTGCCTGCCGAATATGATGATCAATAAAAAGCCTACAACAGAGGGCGGTAGCACAAGAGGCAACAACAAAACGGTGTCCATGAGCGACTGACCTTTAAAACGTCGATTTGCTGTCAGTCTTGCAATGCCAATCCCAAGAACGAAAACAATTAGTAAGGAGAGTGAAGCAACTTCTATTGAAAGCTTGACCGGGCTCCAAAACTGCTCGTTCATCATGGAACCAAATCCGTAAAACCGTATTTTGTTAAAATCGCTGTCGCCTCTTCTGTTTGTAGGAAATCATAGTAAAGCATCGCTTCCTCTCGCTGCGAGCTTCCATTTACTATTCCTAATGGATACTTAACTGGAGTATGCATCCCTTCCTCGGCCGTGTCTACAATCGTTACAGCTGATGAGCTAAGAGCGTCTGTATAAAAAACAATGCCCGCCTCCGCATTTCCTGTCTCCACATATGTCAACACTTGTCGCACATCTTGAGCAAAAACAAGCTGATTCTCTAGCTCCTCCCATACACCGGCCGCCTGAAGCCACTCTTTTGCATACATACCTGCTGGAACGGTTTCCGGTGTACCAATGGCAACTGTACCTACACGATGTAAGTCTTCTATTGAATTGAGGTGATTCCCCGATGCAATCAATACGAGCTGATTGCCTACAACATTGACGTACTCTGTCACTAAGCCTCGATCAAGCAATTCAGCGAACTTATCCTCTGCTGCTGAAAAAAATAAATCGACAGGAGCCCCCTGTATAATTTGTTGTTGGAGCGAGCCCGAGCTACCAAAGTTATAAACGACTTCAACCTGTGGGTGCGCCCCTTCAAACACATCTTTTATCTCTGCGAGAGCATCTGTTAAACTAGCAGCAGCCGAAACGGTAATCACGTTTTTTTCGTCTTCACCTAATGGCTGTTCTTCTTGAACGGGTGAACAGCCCCCAACCAAGAGAAACAAAAGAACGACGTACAACAGCTGCTGAAATTTTACATAATCCATGACCCCAGCTCCTTTAACCATCCTTCGACCATAACATTACTCATTATAAATCGTTCGTACAACCGATACTACATCTTTGGTCAGTTTTTCTGCCGAGGCCGAATCGTTTTCCTCATACAATAAACGTTGATAGGGCCACACTTCACCACATCTGTTAGCACAAAACCAAATTTTTTATAGAGCGTAACGTTTTCTTTCTTTTCCGTATCTAAAGAAAGTTCCACAGAGCCAATGGTGCCAAAAATATGTTCGAGTAAGTTTCTTCCTCTCCCAGCCCCTTGAGCTTCTTTTCTAACTCCTATTATGGTCAAGTAATGGTGGGGAATGCCTGGTGCGTGGGCGCGAGTCACCCTCATGTAACGATTTAATTGCCAAGTCATTTTCGGTGGCAATTGTAAACTAAGTCGAAAAATGAGAATCATTAAGCGATACAACTCAGCGAATGAATGGTTCGTTTCTGCTGGACACGATTCAACTACATAGGTACCGAGCAATGTATCCTTGTCAAATAATCCCCATACTGCCTCCGCCTGACGCTCCATGCTTTTATCAAAAATAAAGCCCATGAATGTACGCGCTCTTCGTTGTGCACGGTGATCATTATACAAATCCCCAAAGATAAAGAGAAACAACGGGTCCTTGGCGAAGACTTTCGTCATGACCGTGACAAATTGCTGGCGATCATTTTTTGTTAATGGACGAATGGACTCAGCCATAGCGATGGTTTTCCTTCGTCTCTCCGTAATGATCAACGCTGAATGAGAGTAATACTTTGACCATAAATAAAACACTCACCACGAGCATATATGTCTCCAACGGTAAAAATAGTGGAATCCCCCCAAGCCCAGCAGCTGTTAAGCTACCAGCGACAAATAATTGATGTCTCTTGTCTAGCCCATTGACTATAAATGCACCACCTATCGTGTAAGCCCATACGACGACCGCTGGCCAGAGTGGGACATCAATTAAAAGGGCGACAACAATTAAATGTACATGAATCACAAGAAACACTATACGTTTCTTGTGATCGATTGCATAATAGTTACTTGTTGATCGCGTAAAATTGGCAATGCATCCTGAGAAAATATCGAACATTAGAAGAAAGGCAACGAAGCTACGCCAAAATGGAAGGCCCTCATAAATATCTGGATAAGCTAAAAATAAAGCGGTCGTAAGGACTCCCCCAAACGCTAACGTGAAGATGATTTCACCGCGCTGTGGCTTTTCTCCAAACACATCGTGTAAAAATGTAGGTACGTTCACATGCCCCATTCCTTCACCTCATTTATAGTTTTATATCATAATTATATAATTACTATAAAATTAACCGCAATAGTTTTATACTTATTTTATTGAAACACTATAAAATTAATTTTATACTTAAGTGTAGAGGTGACGATGATGGATGGGTTTGAACGAAGAAAACAGAAGAAAATGGAGCAAATTTTCACAGCAGCCTTTTCGCTCATGGCGACATACGGCTATGCCAAAGTGAGCATCAATGAAATTGCAACAGAGGCTCGTGTTTCCCCTGCGACCATTTTTAACTACTTTGGAACAAAAGAGAAGCTTTATAAGGCCACATTGGACCATTGGATAGAGCAACAGCTTTCCGCCTACGAGGAAGTGTTATACTCTGACCGACCTTTCCCTGAAAAAGTAGCGGACATTTTCGTTCGAGAAGCAAAGCAGTTAAAAGCATTTGCTCATCATACGTCCGCGAAAAATGGAGTCGATGCTAGCCCTTGGCAAATGATATTGGAGAGCAGCGAAGAGAAAGTTCAAACGTTTTTCTTGAAGGTGATTGAAATAGGGAAACAAGAAGGCTATATTGCAACAGCTTATTCCGTTTCCACGATGCAGCGCTACTTTTCCATGTATATGAACGAGCTTACTCGATGCTTTCAGGAAGAAGATAATGACGACATTTCCCGGCAAATCGACGAGCTTCTGCACCTCTTTTTTTATGGACTAGTGGAAAAACAGTAAAGATTCCAAAAGCAACAGCCTTTGGAATCTTTTTGACGTGCAGGTTATTGTCGTACGTTCCCTTCATTCACATTGTTACGCCCACCTTCTATACTTACGAGTGTGCCTTGGGTGCCGATTCGGTTATTGCGAATCACATTGTTGTTCGAATCCCCCGTCACCCGAATGCCGATATTTCGAAAGTTGGAATGGGTTTGGATGTTGTTATTGAGAATGGAATTATTGCTTCCCGGGGCGATGCGAATCACCGCCTCCGGATTTAACGAGCTGTTAAGCTGCTGAATCCGGTTTTCACGAAGCGTGTTATGATCAGCCTGGATCAACACTCCATGAATTCTCGAATCAATGACGGTGTTATGATTGATTTGGTTATGCCTTGCACCGCTTAATACAAAGATTCCTCGTGGATAGTTTCGAATCGTATTATATTCAACCGTATTATGCTCCCCACCATTTGGAATTCGAATGCCACCATACGAGTCATCCTGTTGTCGATCATTTATCACTTGGTTATGGGTAACAGTCGTATACGTGGCCCGTGACAGGTTAATCCCACTACCGCCAGTAGAATTTGTAACTCGGTTTCCTGTAATAAGGTTGTTGCGAACATCTCCAATCGGATGATTTTCATGACCAAATGCGATCCCATGACCAGTCGTATTGTCGATCACACTATCTCTAACAACCGAGTTTTTTAACCGTCTTAATAAAAGCCCGATCGTGGCATCACGTACTTCGACACGCTCTAACGTTAAATTGCTCACATCCGCATCAAGATTCATGCCCCCGACTTGCCCTAATCCCCGCTGCGCCCGGTTCGTTCGATCGGCATCAATCGTTAAATTAGAAACCGTCACATTGAGGTTGTTCGATCCTCTCATAATGGGATTGCCAATCACATAATTGTTACTGTTTCCTGTCTTCTTTAAAATCGTCCTTCCCATCCCATCACCAACAATGTTAACACCTGAGTGAAACCTGAGCGCTTCGTCAATTGAATAAGTTCCCGCCGGAATATAGACGGTTCCTTGCACGCCGCGATCATAAAAATGACGCATCGCCGCATGAAGCGCATTTGTTTGTGAGGTTGCTACCCCTGGAGTCGCGCCAAAATCCCTTGCATTCACCACTTCATTTGCTTTCGCTTCGTTCCCTCCAACCAATAGACTAACTACTAAGATCAATCCAGCGAACCACATCCCTAACTTGTTCAACAACAGTCTACCCACTCCCTTGGTAAAGTAATTTAATTTAGAAAGGCTGATGTAGGAAATGATAAAACGTTCTCTCTACAGTCGCCATAATCACTATAGTTCGGATGCTCTCTTTTTATGACAATAAATTCAAATAAATTGTTGACCAATCAATAAAAATGTTTTGCTTCTGAACAATCATTGACAAATTCAAATGTTCAGCCTCTCTTCACCTCGATTTCACATTTTGTTTGTAAGCTAATGGTGCACACGCATTAAGGTCTGTACTAAGATAAAAATAGAAAGGTTGAGAGAGATGAAACAAATGTTAGGAATCGTCCTATTTATGTTCATTCTCAGCGGCTGTAACTGGATGTATTCAACGGGAAATAGCTCAAACGCTAACGATTTTGATCTTTCAAGTGCTGGTCTCACCGTACCGGATTTTGAGTTTACAAACCAGCTTGGCGAGCGTTTCGGCAGTCCACAGTTGGACGGGCAATACTGGCTTGCGACCATGGCGTTTACGAACTGCCCCTCCGTTTGTCCAACTATGATTCCAAATATGAAAAACCTTCAAGATGAGATGATCGCAAAGGGGATCGAGATGAAATTCGTTATGTTTACTGTTGACCCTGAAACAGACACTCCTGACCACCTGAAGACCTACAGTGAAAATGTCGGAGCAGATCATTCATACTGGCATTTTCTCACGGGCTATGAGTTTGAAGAGATTCAAGAGCTGTCGCTAGAAGCCTTCAAATCACCTGTTGAACAAGTGGAGGAAAGCAACGATATCATGCACAGTACTCGCTTTTTTCTCGTCAATCCAGAAGGCTTAGTCATTCGTGCCTATGACGGATTAGAATCCAATCAAAAAGAGATCATTCGTGATTTACTTGAAGTGGTAAAAGAGTAAAACAAATCTTGTTCCGGTCCCATCCTCCCTTTAGAGGATAGGGCCATTTTTTAATTTAACGAATTGGAGGTGCTCCTGAAACACACGCTTGTTTATGGTTTCAGTAACATTAGTGGATAAGAAGCTGAAAAAAGAAAAAGCTAACGATGAAAAGGAGGATGAGCATGAGGGATTATGCCGTAGCTTTGCTCATTAAGTTTATCATGATCACCGCCATTCTATCGTTCGTTTTAGGTGCTTTTTATGGAATTCCTTTTAGCCATGTTTTTACGATCGGCATCCTTATTACAGGCTTCTCATTCATTGGCGATGTGTTCCTATTGCCATTCGTCAGTAATGCATTGGCAACGATCGCTGATTTTGGACTCGCATGGTTTGGGGTTTGGGCGCTAAGCACTTACTTGTTTCCACAGCTGTTACCAATCGGAACGGCTTCGATTCTTTCAGCTGGTCTCATAGCCTTTGGCGAACTGTTCTTCCATCGCTACATGCAACGAAAAATTTTTGACCCACGCGCTGAAGAACAAGTAGAGCGAAAACCGCTTTCCCAAAACCAATTACAGACAGAATTTAGTTCTGAATTAGATTCGGTGCCTGAAGATGAGCAATCAAAAGATGGACGAAATGACTAGACATTCGAGACAATATTAGAGACACTCGTATTCCCCTATTCCTACCTGAGAACAGCCCATGACGAGTCCACTTTATTCGTCACGGGCCTTTGATTTTCAACAAGAAACCCACGGGATCATTTCACGTTCATAATCTCGCCCAAGGAAAGCATACTAAGGGCAAGAAATTTGACAAAAAGGTGGCTGAACGATGAGCGAGAAAAATAAACAAAAATATACTGACTTTTCAAACGTAGAAACGCAACGAGATTTTTTAGCAGCTGAGGAGTACCCAGAAGGTCCTTATGGCTCTCCTCGCGGGAAAACAAAGCCCGTGGAAAATAAAAGTACCCCTTGGGAAGAGGGGCAACAATTTTATAGCAATTTGGCGTACGAAAACCGCAACCTTCATCAAGACCTACCAAGACATGACCCTGCTGCCCATGAGACACATGATGAGCTAGATAAGGAAAGAGACAACAAATATAAAGATGCTCCAGAGGAAAGTGGCACGAGTTGACGTAATTTAGCCACTCAAGCCTTGAATAGACCAATTCCTTAACGTAGATCATTCATCTTAGAGACTTGAGGATTTGTTATGGTTTAGACGATTATCCAATTCGCCAAGGCCCATTTGACGACAACAAATAGACAGCCCCCTATTGTCCCAAGTCTTACCACCCATTTCATACTCGCATCTATTTTGGAAAAAGCGTTCACATAAAATACGAAAACGAAGCCTATAAAAATTTTGAAAAAGAGCAAAAGAAACACTTCATGACCTTTCATTTCAGTATACTTATCACGACTTGTTGAGTCTGTCTCTAATCCGTGTTCTAAAGAAACATCCGAAGAATCTGTCGTACGGATGCCTACATTACCTTTTTCGTTCAGAGTAAACGTGATCTTTCCTGTCCAGCTTTCGCCGCCATCATCACTAATGAATACAGCCAATTGTTTTGTTCCTCTGCCATAAATCAATGTACCAACAATTTTTTGCCAAATTGATAGTTCAGCTTTTCCCCAAGTTTCTTTTCCGCTCGTAATCTCATGCGTATAATACGCAAGATCTGGATGATCACGGAACACTATAATGTCCCCATTATCATTAGCGTAGTTTATTTCATAGCCATTTAGAGGAATGGTGCCACTACTTTGCACCTCTAACCCTTCATAATAAACAGCATCTCCGCTCATTTGCGTATGTTCAACATGCCGCGTTTCCCAGTGATCTTTCACAAAAGGAATGAGCCCTTCAGTTATGAGGGTAAGTGCTGTAACCAAGATAGTGAAATGGAAAGAGACCTTCAATAAATCTTTCCATTTCTTTTCGTGTTTCCCTAAAAATTTTACTATTAGATAATATGTAGTAGCCCCAAAAACCAACCCTAGAAAATTTTCCATACTCTTTTCTCTCATCCTTTGTCGGTCAACTAAAAAAATTAAAAAACGACACAACCCCTCGCTTGCTGCGAAAGACCGTGTCGTTGCTAACAATATGTATGGTGGAGCATAGCGGGCTCGAACCGCTGACCTCTTCGCTGCCAGCGAAGCGCTCTCCCAGCTGAGCTAATGCCCCTGAATTCGACATTCTTTATTATAACGAAAAGTCACACTTTTGACAATATGATTTAAAAAAGAAGGTCGAGAAGAAACCAACCAACTCCCGCAATCGCTCCTAAAATAAGAGAACTCATCACGGTTTCCATGGTGATTTTTTTCTGTTTAACGGTGTCGAAAATGAGCCAGCCACAAAAGATGGCGACTGCAAAAAGGACGGCATCGGCGATCACACAGCATCCCCCTTTATGATCATCCTCCTCATCTTACCAAGCCCTGATTGTTTCGGCAAGGGTTTGTCTATACTGAGGTTAAAGAGGAGGAAGATGCGGATGGTGAATCCTTTAGCCATTAAGGGAATCGTCGGAAAAACCCCATTGCTCGTTCGGCTCTTATTCATTATTTTTGTTATTGTGTTCGTGATTGGGATTGTCATTCATGCGCTGGAACCAGAGGTTTTTCCAACTCTATTTGATGGTATTTGGTGGGCGATCGTCACGATATCAACGGTTGGTTACGGGGACTTTGTTCCCTATACTCTCATCGGACGACTCTTAGGAATTGTGTTAATTATGTCAGGCGTTGGTTTTATGACATTTTATGTGACTACTTTAGCAGCAACGACCATTAAATCGCGAAATGCCTACTTAGAGGGGAAGCTTCATATGACAGATAAGGACCATCATATCATTATTGGCTGGAACGAGCGAAGCCGTCATGCGATTGACCGGCTGCTTGAAGCAAATGAGAATACAACGATCGTATTGATCGATGAAACGCTGGAAGAATTGCCGTCCACTTATCGCCGTGTTCACTTTGTCCGCGGCAATAGCACAGAGGATGCTATTTTGCAGCAAGCAAATGTACGGGAGGCTGCTAGTGTTCTCATTACAGCCAAGCATCAAGGAAGTGAGTTTTCCGCAGATTCTCGATCGATTTTAACGACGTTAGCCGTCAAAAGTATCAACCCTCATGTTTATACGGTCGTTGAAATATTAACCGAAGGGCAGATCGTCAACGCCACTCGAGCAGGTGCGGATGAAGTAGTTGAATCCACCGCCTTAACGGGTGCCGTTCTCACCAACGGTTTGCTTCACCATAACATGAGTAAAATTTTAGATCGGCTATTGACGGAAGGTGAGAAAAAGCAGCTTTTCTTCTATCCCATACCTGAAGGGATGATCGGAAAAACATTTGATGACTACTTTCAATCACTTTATGAAAGCGATGAAGGTTTAGCGATTGGGTTAAAACGCGTCGATCGCATTCACCTTTATCCCCCTAAAAATATGCTACTACTGAGCGGAGATGAGGTGGCTCTCCTAGTTCGAACTGAGAGCCATCTCTAGCTCTTGAATGAGGTTTTGTGCGACAGGGAAAAACTTGGCATCTACTTGGGCATCTTTATCGACAGGCTTTGTAAACTGATTAAACAAGCCCGCTGTATTCATCCCGACTAAACCATTGAACGGATTCGGCTCTTCATCAAAACCTTCCTCATATTTATGGTTAAGTAAAAATGGTCGCCCTAAGCGCACTTGTACGCGGCGCTGTTCCAAGTCACCGTCCACCGCTTGAAACGGTACTCGTAAAAATGTGTAGCCGCCGCCATCTTCGTCGATTTTATAATCAAAATATCCGTGGTCATACTCCCACCCGCCACCGATGGAATATCCGAGGGGCTCCAATTTGTTTTTCAGCTCTTTCAATGAAATGATCTTGTTTTCCACTTGTGATTGTAGTTCAATCATGTACGGTCGTCCTTTCAACAGTGCCATTTGTTTGTAGTTTGACCACATACAAGGCAATTATGTGAGCTTAAACAAACGTTTGATTAGTATATTCCCCCATACATACTCCTTTCATTTCCGGCCATACTAGGATATGGATTTTTTCTGTTTATGAAAAGGAGGAATTTAAATGAACCAACCGGAAGCACATCAAGCGATAGAGCAAGCGCGCGAAGCTGTCGCCCAAGGCTCTGGACGAAACCAAGACCCTCAAGCGGCTTACCGTCATTTTGAACAGGCGCAGAGTCAGCTTCAGGAGGCATATCAACACATTCAACAGCAAGATGCCCATTCTACCCTCCTCAAGCAAATTGAAGATGCTCAGCATGCCCTTGAACATGCAAAGCATGCGGTCCAGCAAAATGTTCATACAGCTGATACGCAAGAATCGATTGATCAAGTGATGCGAACGATCGGGCAAATTCAAATCCATATTTAATCGTTCAACGATAAAAAACGTCCCCTACAAAGGAGACGTTTTTTGTTATTTTAACCGTTTTTCTAGCGCTGCCTTTTGTTCTTCAAACCCTGGCTTGCCAAGAAGAGCAAACATGTTTTTCTTGTAAGCTTCAACCCCTGGTTGATCAAACGGATTCACTCCTAATAAATATCCGCTTAATCCACAAGCCTTCTCGAAGAAATACATTAAGTAACCCATATAATATTCGTCAAGCTCTGGGACACTAACAACAAGGTTTGGAACGCCGCCGTCCACATGGGCAAGCAATGTTCCTTCAAATGCCTTTTTGTTGACAAAATCCATTGTTTCGCCAGCTAAATAATTCAATCCGTCAAGGTCTTGATCCGCTTTCTCAATCGTCATGTTCTTCTTCGGCTTTTCGACTTGAATGATCGTTTCAAACAAGTCACGTCGCCCATCTTGTACATATTGCCCCATGGAATGAAGATCTGTAGAGAAGTTAACTGAAGCTGGGAAAATTCCTTTGCCATCTTTCCCTTCACTCTCACCATAAAGCTGTTTCCACCACTCTGAAAAATATTGAAGCGCTGGTTCATAATTGACCATAAGTTCAATGGTTTTTCCTTTGTTGTAGAGAGCGTTACGAACAACAGCATACTGGTACGCTGGATTTTCTTTTAGATCTGAGTTACGAAATGCGTCTCGGGCGTCTGCAGCTCCTTTCATCATCGCTTCGATGTCAAGACCGCTTGCAGCGATCGGCAATAAGCCTACTGCTGTTAACACAGAGAAGCGTCCACCGACATCGTCTGGAATAATGAACGACTCATAGCCTTCCTCATTGGCAAGTGTTTTTAGAGCGCCGCGCTCTCGGTCGGTCGTTGCATAAATCCGTTTGCGTGACTCTTCTTTTCCGTATTTCTTTTCTAAATAATCTCGGAAAATACGGAACGCGATCGCTGGCTCGGTCGTTGTACCTGATTTCGAAATGACATTGATCGACACATCTTTTCCTTCCAAAACGTCAAACAATTCTTGTACGTATGTAGAGCTAATGTGGTGACCAACAAAGAAAATTTGTGGACCTTTCCGTTCGCTTTTATCCACTATGTTGTAAAACGAATGGTTAAGCGCTTCAAGCGTCGCTTTTGCTCCAAGGTATGAGCCACCAATTCCAATCACTAATAACACGTCGGAATCGTTTCGAATTTTCTCTGCTGCTTTTTGAATCCGGCTGAACTCTTCACGATCATAGTTCACCGGCAGGTCAATCCAGCCTAAAAAATCGTTACCCGCCCCTGTTCCATCATGTAGGGCACGATGTGCTGCATGAACTTGATCTTGAAGATTGTCGAGTTCATGTTCTTGTATAAAATCGAGTGCCTTTGAATAATCAAAGCAAACCTTTCCACTCATACTTTTCAGCCTCCTTCTAATTCTTCTTCTTCACTTTATTAAATTCCCGACTGAGAATCAAGACGCGGTCTAATTGTAAACGCTACAAAAAAGAAAAAGCCCTCAAGTTGTCAAACTTAAGAGCTTATTTTTGGCTTAAAGGGCCGCCGTCAAAATGTTCGCCACATCTTGTTTCTTTAACAATTTAAAATTGCCTAGTTCTCCTTGTTCAGTCGCAATTTCAGCCATCCGCTCCACTTGACTGTCATCGATGTCATAGTCGGCTAGACGGTTTGGCGCACCAAGTTCGGTCCAAAAGGCAGAAAGGCGCTCAATGCCTTCGTGAGCAATCGCTTCCTCGCTTTTCCCTGATGGATCAACGCCAAAGACACGCGTCGCTAATTGGACATGACGATCAATTTTTTGATCAAGGCTGTATGTCAGCCAGTGAGGGAAAAGGATGGCAAGTCCCCCCGCATGAGGAATATCATAAACAGCAGAAACTGCGTGTTCAATATTGTGAGTCGCCCAATCACCACGCGCACCCATGGATAACACACCGTTGAGTGCCATCGTACCGCAATACAAGATCGTTTCACGATACTCAAGGCTCTCTAAATCATTTACAAGCTTCGGACCTGTTTCGATCACTGTTTGCAGGACAGCTTCACACATGCGATCTTGTAGCGGTGTGTTGCTGACGGGATGAAAGTATGATTCTAGGACATGACTCATCATATCAACGATCCCATAGATCGTTTGATCTTTCGGCACGGTTACCGTATTTTTCGGATCGAGAATTGAAAACATCGGATAAACATGAGAACTACTCCAGCCGATCTTCTGGTTTGTCTCCCAGTTTGTGATGACCGAATTGGCATTCATTTCCGATCCTGTCGCTGCTAGCGTTAAAATCGTCCCAAACGGCAATGCATCTTCCGCGGTTGTTTTTTTCGTAATAATATCCCAGACATCACCATCATATTTAGCCCCAGCAGCAATCGCTTTTGTCGCATCAATCACACTTCCGCCACCGACTGCTAAAATAAACTCAATATTTTGTGCTTTGCAGAGATCAATTCCCTTTTGTACCGTCGTTAACCGTGGGTTCGGTTCAACTCCAGAAAGCTCTATCACTGCTTTCCCTGCACGCTCAAGCTGTTCCAACACTCGGTCGTATAGACCGTTCCGTTTTATACTTCCTCCGCCGTACACGAGCAATACGTTTTTCCCAACATGAGTTAATTCATGTTCTAATTGGTTCGTTTGATCAACACCAAACACGAGCTTTGTTGGATTTTTAAACATAAACGGATTCATACTATGTACAGCCTCCCTTTTCTTTTTCCTCTTTCAGTATGAACGATGGAAAATCAATTTGTAAATCAATCTGCTTACGTACCTGTTCATGTATAATTCAGCCGCTCTCTTCTCAATCTAAACAAGAAGCACACTCTTTCAACAAAAAGAATGTGTGATTCCAGAGAACGGAGGTGATAGGTGTGAGCGGTATTCAACGTACTGCCCTTGTCCTAGCGATCATTGGTGCAATTAACTGGGGACTAATCGGATTTTTCCGTTTTGACCTCATTGCAGCAATCTTCGGCGGTCAAGCAGCAGCCTTCTCACGTGTCATTTATGCACTAGTTGGTCTTGCTGGATTATATTGTATCTCTATCTTGTTTAAACCAGATGAAGAGCTTCAACGTTCTCCAGAGCCACAACGTTAGAAGCATGATAATCGATGGCTTTACAAAGGGAATGATTCGGCATCATTCCCTTTTTCCTTTTATAACCTTTCGTTGACATACGTATAGCTTTTCTCTATCCAAACAAGTGGGTCACCTTCTCCGTCATCCTGTTCGACAATCCACCATTCAACAAACGAGGTACTTGATTCCAAAATGGCATCAATGTTGATTTTCCCTGTGCCGACCGATCATCGTTTGTCATATCCTTTAAATGAACATGTCGGACTTTATGTTTGTAACGAGACACCCACTCTACAGGGTCTTGACCGGCTTTTTGCAGCCAATAAACATCAAGCTCAGCAAGTAACGATGGAATGGATAATATCGCCTCTAGCTGATTGCTGTACAGCTCAAAATCATGATGATGATAACCGAACGAGATCCCTTTCTTTTCTAGTTTTTTCTGAATTTCCTTTAATGACGTGATAAGTTCCTTATAACCTGTAGCTGTTTGTCGCTCTTCCTCAAGGTACGGGCAATAAATGGTGTGACACCCTAACCGTAAATGCTGATCAATGACGTCATCAAGCTGGTTTTCTAACCGTTCTAAAGCAACATGACTGCTAACAGGCACTAAGCCAACCGATTGTAAAATGGCCTTTAGCGCTTCTGGGGATTTCCCTCCCCAATCATCGGCTAGTTCCACACCTTGAAAGCCAATGCTCGCCACTTTCCGTAACGTCCCTTCAAAATCTTCCTCTAATGGCTTTCGAACCGTATAAAGCTGTAAAGCGATTTGATTTTTCATCTATCTCCCCCCTATCCATTCATTCCATATCGGTGATGGATCTCCTGCTTTTACTCGTAACTCACCGATTGATAATTCTTCTTTTCCGAAATGAATTTAAAAAAGGGTTTACCGCCAAATATTAATGGTTCTTAGTCAAATGTTGGGGTGGCATAGGAGGGCGAGCCCCTCTTATCCTACCCCGAATGTTTGATGTTTGAATTGATGATGCAAGAGAATACGGCTTCGCAAGCGATCATAACGCCGAAAACCAAAGGCATTTCTCTTAATCACCTTCGTTTGATTATTCAGTCCTTCAATAAAACCATTGTTTAAGCCAAACGCGAAGCTATTCAAGATCTCGGTCTGCCAGTTCTTCAGCGTCTGAATGGCTCGGTGGAACTCCTTTAACGGGCTCGCCTCCACTCTTCGGTAAAAGGCGTAGAGCCCTTGTTTCACCTCGCTCATTCGTCCTTCCCTTCCTTGCATCTTCGCTTCTTGATACCACTGACGAAAATGTTCTTTTAGCTCATACGCTTCCCTTAAATCAGGGGATAGCTCTAAGTACCGCTCCACCTTCTTCTTTTGCTTATCATCCAGTCCTTCTCTCTCTTTCTGAAACAGATGTTTGATCCGTTTACATCGTTTTCGATGATACGGATGGAACGCTTTTTGCACTCGGCGGCGAACCCCTTCCAGAGCCCAGTAGATGTAACGACAGAAATGGAACGGATCCCCAATGATGAGCGGGTGGCCTAAGGCCTTTTGAACAGCCGACTTGAAGGTATAACTGAGATCCATCACGACTGTTTTCACATGATGACCCTTCTCTTGAAGATATCGTTTAAGCGTATCGGCTTTACGATCCGGTAAGATATCCAGTGGCTTCCGTGTATCTGCATCCGCAATGATCACTTGATATTTCCCCGCATTCGTATCCCCTTTGTAATCATCAATCGTAATCCGAGGAGGAAGGTGATCCACCTTCTTCACGAGGGGGGCCGCCAATTGATCAAACCGGCGCATGGCAGTTGTCACGGACGTTTGGAATTGATTCGCTGTGTCCGTAAAGTTCTTCCCTTGAATGAGCCGTAAGCGAAACGCTTGATTCCATTCTACTGTCTGACGCTGATATCGCTCTACAAAACAGGCTTTCTCCGCAAACCGCTTCCCGCATCTGCACGCGTACCGGCGCTTTCGATAGAATAGATACACCCACCGTTCAAAGAGCTTGAGATGTTGAACTTTTTGGATGCGGTAATCATGGGTTCTCTCGGTTCTCTCCCCGCAGGATGGGCAACGATGAGGCGTTCGCGGCATTTCTACATGGAGCGCGATAAAGCCCTCTCGTTCCTCCATCTTTGTGACCTTCACACCTTTTAATCCGGGCAAATCCATGGTAAAATTCATCGTACACGCAGCTCCTATCCTTTCTTTGTTTCTGGACAATTCAAGGATAATGGATAAAGGAGCCTGCGTGCATTTTTTTTGCCCTCTTTTGTGCAAAAACCCCAACATTTATTGTAGAGCCATATTAATAGACGAATGTAAAAAAGAAGCCCCCTTCACTTAGGGAGCTTCCTTTGATCGTTACTATTTTTTGGCACGTTTGTTTAGGTCTGCTTGAATTTCGTTTGATTGCTTTAACCATTCTTTTAGTTTATCTTCTAATGTATTAAAGCCTTGTCCTTGGCTTTGCCCTTTTTGTGGTTTACGTCCACCACCACCAGCTGGGCGTGGTTTTGGCGCGCGAGCTGGACGCTCAGGAGCCTCTTGTGTTGCACGGATGGAAAGAGAAATTTTTCCACTTTCTTCGTCTACAGATAAAATTTTCACCTTCACTTCGTCACCTACGGAAAGAACATCATTGATGTCTTTCACAAAACCATGCGCTACTTCAGAAATGTGAACCAATCCTTGCTTCTGATCGTCGATCGCAACGAATGCACCGAAGGGCTTGATTCCTGTGACTTTTCCTTCTACAATGCTGCCTACTTCATAATTTGACATCCAAAAACATCTCCTAACTATTTATTAACTTGTTAATTTTAACACAGGTTGTCGTAATACGCAAAGCACATTTCGACTAGAAGGAGATGGTGATGTTGTCATTTTTTCCTTTTGTTATGCCCTTTTAAACCATTATTCTTAGCATGGAGTTTACCATGGGACAGTACCCGCTCTTCAAAGGAAAGATTTAGGCCTTTTTCGATTTTTTCCAGCTTATACATTTCCCGTTCACTCGTTAATGTGATCACGGTCCCTTCTTTACCCATTCGTCCAGTTCGTCCTGCGCGATGAACGTACGCTTCACTCGTCGTAGGTGGCTCCAGTTGGATCACATGGCTGACATCATCCACATCAAGACCGCGAGCTGCTACATCGGAAGCAATGAGCACTTGCGCTTCACTTGTTTTCAATTGGTGCAATGCTCGCTCTCTTTCCTGTTTTGTTTGGTCAGATGACAAGGCGACTGCTTTAATTCCTTTGAATTGTAACTTGGCTGTTGTTTCAGCTACATGTTCTAAACGGTTCACAAACACAATGCCGCGCTGAATGTTCTCATGGTGAATCAGCTTTCGTACCACATCCATACGCTCTCGTTTTTCACAGCGAATGAACCAATGGTTTACTGCCTGCTGAACAGTGTTTCCTTGGGCTGACACCGTTTCTATAAAAGGGACATACGGAGCAACAAGCTCGGTAAACCGAGAAGCAAAGGTAGCAGAAACAAACAGATATTGCGCTTCATTCCCGATCCGTTTTGCCACATTCTCAAAGGCGTTCCATGCGCTCGTTTCTTCCATCATTCGGTCTGCCTCATCGACTACGATCATTTTGACATGGGTCACTTTTAGCTTTTTCATCTCCATTAATTCGAGAATACGTCCGGGTGTCCCAACCGCCACATGAGGTTTTTTCTTTTTTAATTTCTCGACCTGACGTTTTATATTTGCTCCACCGATGAGCGGGAGCACCGTGATTGAAGTGGTAGCGGTTAGTTGTTTTGCCACCTCGACGATTTGCATGGCGAGCTCCTGTGTCGGTGCCAATATAAGTGCTTGCGTCTGCTCTGGTAGTTCTTCCGTTTTCGTTAGCAACGGAAGCAAATACGCTAACGTTTTCCCTGTCCCTGTTTGTGAATGGACGATTAGATTTTGCCCATCCAATGCTTCCGGAATTACTTGTTGCTGAATTTCCGTAGGTTCTGTAATCCCTTGGTTTGTAAGAGCCTCTAGAAATGGTTCTCCAATTGGCCACTGCTGAAACTGATTCATTTCGTCGTTTCTCCTATCTTTTATGATCGTTCAAAGCGTCCATGCTGTTTTACATCTTCATCGGTCAAACGACCTAGCTGATTGAGAAAAGCCGTTTGGAACGATCCGTATCCTTTGGCTTTCGTCTCTTCATAAGCTTTTTCGGCTGCGACCCCATAAGCGACGAGCCCATAACCGATCACTTCCAAAAGGTCATCCGTTTTTAGGCTAGCAAACGCCGCGACGATTGCCCCAGATAAGCAGCCTGTACCGACGACTTTCGTTAGCCATGGATGGCCATTGTAGCCACGAACCGTTCCCGTACCATCGGTAACAACATCCACTTCGCCGGTTACAACAACTGCGCTATTCAGTACGTTTGCCGCATGCTTTGCCAATTCAACTGGGTCTGAATCAATGGAACCGTCGACCCCTTTGACCGTTCCTGCTTGATCGGATAGAGCTGCAATTTCGCCCCCGTTTCCCCGTACGATCGTAACGTCTACTTCCTTCAAGATTCGCTTACAACTCTCGGTACGAAACGCTGTTGCCCCTGCCCCTACAGGATCTAACACGACAGGAGTACCAGCTTTATTAGCTGCTTTTCCTGCGATAATCATATTGTCAATGCTTTCTGCCGATAGTGTGCCTATGTTCAGAAGGAGTGCATTTGCTACCTTCGCCATGTCCGCTACTTCTTCTTTCGCATAAGCCATGACTGGAGACGCGCCAACGGCAAGTAGTCCGTTCGCTGTAAAATTTGTTACGACCACATTCGTCATACAATGAATGAGAGGATTACTTTTGCGTAGCATCTCAATGCTCATTCAATCACCGATCCTTTCCTCACCCTTCATTTGTTGAAAATTTTACTCGTTTTTTCTTCGAATGACAAACGTCACTTTTTTCAGAAAGTTATGTATAGCTTTAGAACAACTTGGGCATTCTATTGGTAGATGTATTCCCCCTTTTTTAATCAACGTAGCATTAGCTGCGTTGATTTTTTTATTTTAGTCACCAAACGTTTTCATAAAAAAGCGCTTGGGACAAAGCACAGTACGGAGTTGATTGTTTCAAAAACTTGCTGCGGGCAAGGCTTCAGCTAGTCGGGGAAAATCGCCCCGATGGCTTTTCAGCCCTTGCTTTCCCCGCAGGCGTCTCGTGATTTTGACAATTTGCTTGGAAACGTCCGTCTAGTTATGCGTATGAAAGGGGGACGTATACTACCTGAAGGCTCATTTACGTTTTACTCGACTGCCGTAAGGGGTAACGAGAATACCAGAAATGAATGAGGATTTGCCTTCATGACTGTGAACTTACGAAAATCAAACAACAGACGCCCCCATGAATCACCAGAAAAAAGGTTCGGATCCTTTTATTTTGATGGTCCGAACCTTTTTATTACGTTGGGCTAGTTTTTCCCAGCCTCTATTGTTTGCATTTTTGCACAAAACGGCCAATTCGTTCGAGTGCCGTTTCTAAATGTTCCATAGATGTGGCATATGAACAACGGATGTGCCCTTCGCCACCTTCTCCGAACACATTCCCCGGAACAACCGCCACATGCTCCTCCATGAGAAGTCGTTCCGCAAATTCCTCAGAGGTAAGTCCGGTTTCTTTAACAGACGGAAACGCATAGAAAGCTCCGCCAGGCATTGGACAAGTTAAGCCAATTTCGGTGAATGTTTTGACGACAAAATTGCGTCGTTGTCTGTAGGATTGAACCATGCGATGCACATCGTCCATTCCTGTTTCTAATGCTTCCAACGCACCGTGCTGCGCCATTGTCGGTGCACACATAAGGCTGTATTGATGGATTTTTAGCATCGCGCTCAAAATATCATCTGGTGCACAGACATACCCAAGCCGCCAACCCGTCATCGCAAAAGCCTTCGAAAAACCAGAGATAAGAACGGTTCGTTCTCGCATTCCGTCCATCGAAGCTAATGAAACATGGGTCCCATCATACGTAAGTTCTGCATAGATTTCATCCGAAAACACAATGAGGTCGTTTCCAGAAATCACCTTAGCCACTGCCTCTAACTCTTCTTTCCCCATAATCGACCCCGTCGGATTATTTGGAAAACAAAGAATAATCGCTTTTGTTCTTGGGGTAATCGCAGCCTCTATTTGCGCCGGTGTTACTTGGAAATCGGTATCGATATGCGTACCAACCGGAACCGGGACGCCTCCTGCCATCGTAACAAGTGGCGCATACGAAACAAAGCTTGGTTCGACAACGATCACTTCATCCCCTTCGTCGATGATCGCGCGCATCCCGATGTCAATCGCTTCACTCGCACCAACCGTCACAAGAATTTCCGATTCAGGATCGTAACCTATGTGAAACCGCTCGTACAAATAACGGGAGATCGCTTCCCGAAGCTCAATGATTCCAGCATTTGCTGAATACGCAGTAAAACCACGCTCCATCGAAGAGATGCTCGCTTCCCTGACATTCCACGGCGTGACAAAATCAGGTTCACCAACACCAAGAGAAATAATATTTTCCATTTTTGAAGCGAGATCAAAAAAACGGCGAATACCCGAAGGTTGAATCGATTGTACTCTCGTCGATAACCGTGTCCGTTGAGATGTAGAAGAAGTCATTATGGCGTCACCACAATTCGTTTATCGTCTTCGTCCTTTTTAAAAACAACCCCATCATGCTTATATTTTTTTAGTTGAAAGTGGGTCGTTGTTGAAAGAACCGTATCAATCGTTGATAGTTTTTCTGAGACAAACCGAGCGACCTCCGACATGGTCTTCCCTTCAATGACGACGGAGAGGTCATAAGCCCCCGACATTAAATAAAGCGCTTTTACTTCTGGGAAGCGGTAAATACGTTCAGCTACCTCATCAAAGCCAACCCCGCGCTGTGGCGTAACTTTAACATCAATCATGGCAGTTACCGTCTCGACTTCCTTCACTTTGCTCCAGTCAATCACCGCTGAGTAGGATAAAATCACATGGTCATTTTCAAGCTTTTTAATGATCGCTGTCACTTCTTCTTCAGTGGCATCAATCATTTTTGCTAAAGTCGGTATTGGCACACGGCCGTTTTCCTCAAGAATGTGCAGCACATCAAGCTCTTTTCTCTCCACGATGTGTCTTCCCCTTTCGTCAACAAAACCATCAAATTCGTTTCGTATATCATACCACAATCCACTGTCCCTTTCCGTGAAAAATGTTACTTTTTTATTCACGAAAATGACCTGTTCTGTTCATTGCTTTTCCCAGTAAAAGATTGATACAATTCATGGTAATACTAAACGACGAGCCTCTTCATTTAATGGAATCGGTTCTTAAAGCATCGACTAGTCTAGCTGCGCAAATAACATGAGAGAAAGGGTCGATTACGTTGGAAAAACCTACTGTTGATGATTACCTCAAAAAAGGAATTTACGGTCAGAAGGAAATTAATCCAGAAGAAAAGCGAACATTCCTTGGAACGTTTCGAGAACGGATCATTGTCGCCCTTACCCAATCACAAGTAAGAGAACAAGGAACGTACAAAGAAGTGGAGGAGCTTATGAGTCGTAATCGGGAGGCCAAGCTCTATTTAAACGGCTCCCTCGATTTTAAATATTTACGGGATTACATTCAAATAGCAGACCAACTCTCCATTGACTATCTTGTGGTCTCAAATCAAGAGAAAGAGACAGATATTGGTCTCGTTCTTGCCCATGATCATGCGATCGACAAAGAGGATATTTTTATCGAGGAACACACGGAGAAAGACGATTTGGAAAAAGATGAGAAGGGGCTGTCCGCATTCTTGAACCGTCTGTTTCGTCCATAGCCATCGTTTCACCTCAGTCTTGTATTTCCATCGAAAATGTAAAAAGCGAGCTGGATCACTCGCTTTTTTTACGATTCAAATACTTTTGTTAACGAATCTTTCTCATGAGACAACCAGTAGGTCATGAGTTTTTTTGCGCCGTCTAAATCGTGGAGCTTTGCTTGCCCACACTGCTTCTCGTTAGCAGCCGGTACTTCCTCTAGCTCAAGAGAATACTTCATCGTTTGTTCGAGAACATCGATGATTTCCTCCACCGTTGGCTTACCGCTCATAATTAAATAAAAGCCTGTTTGGCATCCCATCGGGGAAAGATCAATGACATCAAAGTGATCATATGCTTCAGCAAATTTGCGAATATTCAAGGCAAGTAAATGCTCTAGTGTATGAATCACATCAGGCTTCATCGCCTGTTTATTTGGTTGAAAAAAACGAATGTCAAACTTGTTCACCTCTCCGTTAGTCCCGACTTTGTGTGTACCACACGGACGGACGAATGGCGCTTTTACAATCGTATGGTCAAGCTCAAAGCTTTCAACTGTTGGCATACTACTTCCTCCTCCTCTTTCCTTTTGTCCTTTCAGTATAAAGGAACAATCGTACTCTGTTAAGATTCATCTTCTTTTTTGATTGAAGATGGCTCATAATGGTTAAGATGTTTAATCAAGATCTCCTGCCTCTCGGCGAATGCATACAGATCTTCATGAAACGATTCGGGTTGAAAGCGACTGAACTTCAAACGAAACCCTTTTTTTAAGAAAAACACGACCACATGACTACGAGTTGTTTTGATGAAATACGCTTCTTTTATTTGTTCGGCTCTTATCTCACGAGATAACAACTGAGCAGAAGAGAGGGAAATCGTAAATGAAATCACATCCCCTTTGATCTGAAACCGATAACGGATAAAAGAGAGCAATACAAACAGCAAAAACGGAAGATACAGGAGGAACGTCCACCTTCCTTCCAGAATGATACTATTTAAAAGTGTCAGCAAAGCGAGAGCTAGCCAAATCATCTTTCCTTCCGATGCAGTATATACGTTCATTGATCAATCGTCCCTTTCCATATGCTAGCCTACCGTCCTATAGGAAGCGTGCCTGTGGACAAAAGCATCTACACCCTTGGCAATCAACTACCATTATACACAAGTTTAACGGCTTGTTGGACCAAAAACTTGTGGAAAGGAAGGGAGAAGCACACATGGGCAAAAACACATTTTTCTATCAATTCTTTAAACAATTGAAAACCGATCCAATCCCGGACTGGTCAGCAACCCTTGCGTACTATTTTATGCTATCCATCTTTCCACTCATCATTTTTATCCTAGCGCTCATTCCATATTTTTCAATTGATCAACAGTACCTCTACCAAATCATTGTCGATTATTTGCCTGAGGATTTGGCAGACGTCTTTACCTCAGTGATTTTAGATGTTGTAAGCAGACCTCAAGGTGGCCTAGTATCATTCGGTGCTCTTGCCGCCATATGGACGGCTTCTAACGGCATGAATGCCCTCATTCGAGCCGTAAATCGTTGCTATGCGGTCGAAGAAACGCGAAGTCTTTATAATTTGCGGTTTCTTTCCATCATGTTAACAATCGGCATGATGCTCGTTTTTGTTACAACGCTGTTACTCCCTGTTTTCGGACATTTAATCATCCAATTGCTAGATTGGTTATTTATTGTTCCTGAAGGGACCGCTTCGGTGCTAAATGCCTTGCGCTGGATCGTTGGTATTTGTTTAATGACCATTATCCTCATTGTTATCTATCTCCTCGCACCGAACACGTCTTTAAAATTAAAAGATGTCGTAACAGGTGCGGTTGTCGCAACAATTGGCTGGCAGCTTATTTCATACGGCTTCTCTGCTTATGTAAGCAATTTCGGGAATTTCTCTGCCACGTATGGAAGTCTAGGAGGGGTGATCGTGCTCATGCTTTGGTTTTTTCTCAGCAGCCTTATGCTCATCATTGGTGGTGAGGTCAACGCTGCCACCTATCGATTGAAGCAGCAACAGTAAAGATAGAAAACTTGAAGTTTTAATAATCGAAACAATCGTTTTCTTATAGTTTGATCCTTTCTAGTGGATAAACGTCTAAAATTGCAAAAATTCTCCGCTTTCTGTGTATAAACTTAATAAAACTGGCAATGATGGTACCAGCACTCGTAAAACATGCGAGATTAGGAGGAGTAAACATGAATAAAACAGAACTTATCCATCAAGTGGCAGAACGTACACAGATGTCAAAAAAAGATGCTGGTGAAGTTGTTAACACTGTATTTGATGTCATTGCTGAATCCCTTGCCCAAGGTGACTCTGTACAACTGATCGGGTTCGGAAACTTTGAAGTGCGTGAACGTGCCGCACGAAAAGGTAGAAATCCACAGACTGGAGAGGAAATTGACATTGCCGCAACAAAAACACCAGCGTTCAAAGCGGGAAAGCAGCTGAAAGATGCAGTGAAGTAACAGAAGGGGCTGTCCCATAAGTCAAAATGATTGACTTATGGGCAGCCCTTTTGAATACAAAAAAATCGCCCCGTTCGTTATAATGTAAGTACCCACACAAACAAAATAAGAAAACGGAGGCGATTCTTTTGAGTAACTCTATAGCTACTTTCATTCATTATAACATGGACCAATTAGTCCTTCCAATGGATTTTAGCGATCTCATCCCCGAAGACCATGTGGCGCGTGTGGTGAATGACATGGTGGAAATGGTGGATGAAGATCTCTTCTACGCCCCATATAAAGGTGGCGGCCGGAGTGCCTACCACCCAAAGATGATGACGAAAATCATTTTGTATGCCTACACGCAAAAATTATATTCGTGTCGCGACATTGCCAAGTCCCTGCGTGAACATCTTCCGATGATGTGGTTGGCCGCTCGTCAAACACCAGATTTCCGCACCATTAATCGTTTTCGCTCGGAACGAATGAAAGACATCATTGAGCCATTGTTTACGTCCCTCATTCAGTTACTGCTCGACCAAAACTACATCACCATGGACAACTACTTTCTCGATGGAACCAAAATCGAGGCGAATGCCAATCGATATACGTTTGTTTGGAAAAAGTCCGTCCAGAAGTATAAGGAGCGGCTACAGGACAAGCTCGAAGAATTATTCGCCCACATTGAAGAGACGATTGATTCCGATAACCAGCAGGTAGAGAATGATCAAGGGGAAAACAAGCGTGTGACTTCTGAACAGTTACGTGAAGCTGTCACTCAAGTGGAAAAACAGGCGAATCAAGCGGAACAAGCCCTTCATGACGAACAAGATCCGGTTCTGAAAAAAGAGAAAAAAGCGGAAGCTCGTCACTGGCGCCAATTACATAAGAAGTTAAACACAGACTATCTGCCACGCTTAGAAAGATACGAAGATCAATTAGCGACATTCGGTGATCGAAATAGTTTCTCCAAAACCGATCGAGATGCCACATTTATGCGTATGAAGGAAGATCATATGAAAAACGGTCAACTGAAACCCGGATATAATGTACAGGCAGGGACCGAAAATCAATTCATTGTCGGTTATTCCATTCATCAACGCCCAACAGATACTCGTTGTTTGATTCCACACCTTCGTATGCTTGAAGAACGCCAACTCCCCTTTCCAAAGAAGCTAATCGCAGACGCTGGTTATGGAAGTGAGCCCAACTATTTATATATCGCTGAAAACGAATGGGATGCCCTCATCCCTTATCATACGATGAGAAAAGAAGAAAGCCGGGTCTATCGGAACGACCCATGGAAGGTACAGAACTGGACGTATTTGGAACATGATGATACCTATATATGCCCAAATAACCGGAGAGTGACTTTTCGATACTACCGCAAACGAACGGATGCCTACGGATACGAACGAGACTTCAAAATATATGAATGTGAAGACTGTACCGGGTGTCCATTCAAGACGGATTGTACAAAAGCGAAAGGCAATCGCCAGATTCACTATAATCCGGTATATGAAGAAGGAAAATCAAAAATGAAACGAGCCCTTGATACGGAAGAAGGCGCAAAGACCTATCGAAAACGGAAAACAGAGGTCGAAAGCGTGTTCGGTCATATCAAGGGCAATCGGTCGTTCCGTCGTTTTCACCTTCGTGGCCTTGACAAGGTGAACATTGAGTTTGGGCTGATCGCAATCGCCCACAACTTCCTGAAACAGGCGAAGACCATCCGCCTGTTTCAGGAAGAGATAAACCGATCATCGGAGACAAAAAGCCTGAAGCGACTTATAAATGTCACTTCAGGCTTTTCTTTTTAAGGGCTTTTGAGACAGCCCCTTCTTGGTCTACGAGTAGGATCAATGAAATAAGTTCTGTCTTCTTTAACCTATTCAGCCTCAGGTGTTTGCCCTGGTGCGTCATACGTAACATAGGTTCCAGCAATTAAATCATGCAAGCTTCTCTTGTCTTCGCGCAATCCAACCATAAAGGCGCTGACAATGACGGCAATACCAAAAGTAATAAGATAAACAAAACCTGCCACAATCGTTCGCAGCAACATTGTTCCGATCCCTACATTTTCTCCGTCCATTTTTACAATTCGTACACCACAAATCTTTTTTCCAATCGTGTAGCCTAGCCATAAAACAGGCAGTAATAATCCATAGACTAGGTTGACCCCGCCTTGAAAAATAGAAGTCATCGGCTCTTCCAAACCTAAAATAAGCGTAATGATCGCGAGAGGAATACCTATAATGATGCCATCTAGGAGACCAGCTCCTAAGCGAATCCAAAATCCTGCTGGGTTACTAACCACATTTGATCATCCTTTCTTGGTTTTACGTTCATTCCCATTTTAGTGTTTAATCATGCAATCGACAATCTTTTTTCTTGAAATCCCCTTTTCTACTACTTGAATCAATTTCATAATTGCTTAATTTATAAATTTTGAGACGGGCAGAATTTATAAAATTTCATTTTTAAAAATTTAAGCAGCTTGTTGTTGCTGATGGCTAGTACGAATACGATCAACAGCGAGTTTAGAAGCATTGTAAACTAAGGTGACGAGATCAAAGTGAACTTTGGCTCGTTTCCCTGAGCGATGTCGAACATTGTTCAGTTGAAAAAGCTCTTTTAAATAAGCATTAACTCGTTCAACTGCGGTGCGTTGTTTAAAGATGGATTTCCAAACATTTGAACCTCTCGCAGGTGCTGTGTATTTGCGAAGGTCGGTCGTGATTTTGACTTTATATACCTTTTGACAGAGTCCATCATTGGCTAAAGGACAGTCGTGACACTCTTTCGGTCGTGTATATTTTAACGTTTCGTACTTGGGGTCAAAGCTATCGTACCGATAAGAATGTTCCCTGACACAGGTCGGCGCGAAATGCTCGTCAAAACCAACTCTTTCTCTCTCATTACGCTTATTGTAGGCAATGACGGACTGTTGTCCCATACGATAGACCTGTTCATAAATGGGTTCAAAATCATAACCAGCATCCATCGTTTGATAACGAAGAGAGTTCAAAGGTAGTCGTTCATGGATTCCTTTTAATAGAGGAATCGCGGCTTTGCCATCGTTTAAGTTTCCCGATGAAAAAAGCGATTGGAGAATATATTGGCTCGAGGTTCCAACGGCTAAATGGCCCTTGTAGCCATACCAGAAGACGTTCTTTCCTTCGCTGTTCTTTTTTATACCCCATTTAGGATCTTGCGGGATCTCCCGACGTAATTGGGCTAATGAGACTTCTAATTGTGCTTCGATTTTCTTTTCGAATAACGGGAGATTCGCTTCTTTTTCTGCCTGTTCGATGAGCCATTGTTCACGTTCTTTCTTTGTTTTACGACCACGTTTTTGAGGTTCTTCTTTTGGTTTTTCTTCCTTTGGTGGAGCCTGATCACGCGCTTCAAAATGTGTGGCATCAATCGCTACCGTGTCATCGGTAATAAACCCTTCAGCGATCGCTTGGAGGATCACTTTTTCCTGAACTTCAGCTAAAATGTTAGAGTTCTCAAGCTTCGTTAAAAGTCGAGAATAGGATGCTTCAGATGGAACTGAATCGGATACAAGAAAACCACAATTTCTCTTAAAGGCTAGGTCTTCGTTCAAACGCTTAATTAGGTGCTTCATCGTTGGAATTCCTTCGACAAGACGGATCAATATAGAAATAACCATCGCTGGATAATTCAATGCTTCTGGTGCCCCAAGGTGAGATTTTTTCGTCACCTCGTGGACAATGGAAGACAGATCAATAGCGGAAAAAATCGCGTCATAACGTTGGGTAGGTTCCATCTCATATAATTCTTGCATGCTAAATAAACTCATTTGTCGTATAATGGTCATAGGAAGTACTCCTCCAGTCTTTTTGGGATGTTTTCGTCGACTACCATTATACTGGATTTGGGGAGGTACTTCCTTTTTTGTGCCTAGGAACCCTTGAAACAAAAGGTCTGAGATTTATGAAATTTACTCACTTAATTATCGATTGAAGACAAAAAGAGTTTTCACAGACTCATGCCTTTTGACTCTTATTATGTCAACATATTTATGTAGACAGTTGACAAAGTCACCTCATTTACTTACGATTATGTTAACTAATTCACTTCGGAGGTAAACATTCATGGCAACAAAATCGTTTCGCACCATAGATCTTGTGTTAGTACCAATGTTTGCAGCCTTGATGGGCATCGGTGCTAACGTTACATCTTTTCTTGTCATTGGCGGCGTACCCATCACCCTACAAACGCTGTTTTCCATCCTCGCAGGCGCACTTCTAGGAAGTCGACTTGGCGCGTTTGCTATGTCCCTCTATTTACTTGTCGGGCTCGTTGGCTTTCCAGTCTTTGCCCAATTCAAGGGAGGCTTGAGCACATTTGTTAGCCCAACATTCGGGTTCCTAATTTCCTTCATTCTCGTTGCGTATGTGACAGGGAAAATCATCGAAAAGAGTGAAAGTAAATCTTTCTTCACATTCGTTATTGCATGCTTTATCGGACTTATTATTAACTATGTCGTTGGGACGAATTATATGTATTTTGCTTATATCACCATTGCAGAAGCCCCTGAAGGCTTCACCTATTCAATGGCCTGGGCTTGGATGATCGCGCCTTTCATAAAGGATGTCATCGTCACAATCGCTGCTGCGGTAGTTGCCCACCGTATTTACGGCACTGTCCGGAAACACCGACCGAATCATTTACAGCAAGCAAGTTAATCCTTTATGCAAGAAAAAGGTCTGCTCTCTAATGGAGAAGCGACCTTTTATTTTTCATTGAAAGATGGTCCTGATTGGGTTAGAGGGGTGTAACATAAAATCGACTTCTGCCTTTTCTTCACCGTTAACGATAATGGTCAGTTTATGCATTCCAGGATAGAGAGTTCTTGTTGATAAATGGTTAAACGTATGTTTACGGACGAATTGTATCGTACCTTTAGAACAAGTTTTCTCAGATAAGTAAAAGACTTTGCGATTTTGTCGTCCATTCGCTTTCACGAAATAAATCCTGTATTCGATCCTTACCTTAGGAGGTAATGTTTTTCAAGCAAAAAAAGAACGAGGACTCGCTCCTCGTTCGATCATTTATTTACAGCATCATCGCCGCAATCCAACCAAAAAGTAAGAGTGGAATATTAAAGTGAAGAAAGGTCGGCACACATGTATCCCAAATGTGATTATGTTGACCATCTGCGTTCAATCCTGCCGTCGGCCCAAGCGTACTGTCTGAAGCGGGAGCTCCGGCATCCCCTAACGCTCCAGCAGTTCCAATTAGGACGATAATCGCCATTGGACTAAAACCAACAGCCAACCCTAACGGAACGAACAATGTAGCGATAATCGGAATCGTCGAAAAGGACGAGCCGATCCCCATCGTAATAAACAAGCCAACGACGAGCATGAGCATAGCCGCCAGCCCTCGTTGCTGCCCAATGACAGCGGCCACTTGTTCAACAAGTAGCTCCACATGACCTGTTTCACGGATGACGGCGGCAAAGCCTGCAGCTGTGAGCATGACAAAGCCGATGAACGCCATCATCTTCATCCCTTCTGTCACCGCTTGATCCGCTTCCCTACGATTAAAAGATCCTGACAAAAATAAAATCATCAACCCGGCCAAACCAGCAATAATCATCGATTCAGAATAATATTGTACGACCAATGTGACAACAATGGCCACTACGGCACAGGCGATGGTCCAGTTCGAATAGCTGGTCTCTTCCTGCTTAAATTCTGCATTAATTTCACGATTTTCATAGCTTCTTGGTCTTCGGTATGTTACAAATACGGCAAAAAGCAACCCTACGACTAAGCCTATCGTTGGCAGTGCCATCGCCGTCGGAATCTCTGCCATCGTCACCTCAAGACCATTATCGGCAATGTTCGACTGAATAATCCCGTGGAAGATTTGCCCGAACCCATATGGCAAGAAAATGTAAGGCGCTGTTAAGCCAAACGTTAAAATCGTCGCGATTAACCGACGATCCACTTCTAATTCATTTAAAATTTTTAAAATCGGTGGAATTAAAATTGGGATAAACGCAATGTGAATGGGAATTACATTTTGAGAAAAACAAGAAATGATGAGAATAACGAAAAATAATAATGCCTTTGATAACGTTTTTCTTCGATTTTCCCCTTCTTTCCCTACTAGCCGAAGCACGACATTCACCATGACATCCGGCAACCCCGTCTTTGAAATCGCCACCGCAAAGGCACCGAGCAACGCATAGCTCAATGCAACAGTCGCATTCCCTCCAAGCCCTTCACTGAACACTTCGATCGTCTCTAAAAACCCGAGACCGCCTACTACTCCACCGACGATAGCCCCAATCGAAAGGGCAAGGACAACGTGAACACGAAGTAAGCTTAAAACTAACATAACAATGACCGCAAGCAAGACGGCATTCATAAAAAACATCCTCTCCACGACAACAAATACTTTAGTTTATTAAATCACTAATATACTAAAATATGAAACTCTGGTTGTCAAGATAACCGATGTCAGGTAAAAAACACCATCGGACATGCTGCTTTTCGAGCTTCTCTTACCTTTTAATCATTTAGTGAAGTTAACTTTCCTAGAATGCAAAACGAAGCTGTCTCAAAAGTCTATCTTTTGAGGCAGCTTTTCTGATTTGTTCTAAATCGCGACTTGGCGGACGCTTTCCGCGGGCAACGCTCCAGCTTCCTCGAGAACCCCACTCTCGGCGACCTTCCGCTGTTGCTTTTCCCGCAGGAGTCGCCGCCTTGTCGCTCGTTCGACTCCCATTAACGCGAAAGAACATATGAAAAAAGTCGGCCGATCGTTTAACAGGAAGGTACCACTACCAAAATTCAAACGAAAGAAGGCGATTTTTTTCCGTAACCAAACTGCTACATATCAGCCGTATACCATGAATCAACTCGACTACGTCGATGGATTAATCCAATTACGCCACGATGGTAGACGAACCGTTTTAGACGTTCATTCCCTCCCATACGTTCCGTCAAGAATGAAACGTCTTTTGCAAAGAAACGCTTTCCTCCCTACATCTGGAGGTATGATGAGACGGACGATTTGTATTGGTGTCCAAATCAGCGGAAAGTCTCTTTTAAACGATACACCAAGCGGACCGATCCGTACGGGTGCACACGGGATTTTAAAGCAATGAGTGTGAGTCGCCCGTTCCGGAGTGTACGAAGGCCCGGGGAAATCGACAAGTACACTACAACCCGGTGAGGGCTTTTGTCGTACATTAAGACAACCCCGTAAAAATATACGGGGTCACTGTTACTATGCTCCGGTGCGCTGCTTCTCTTGAATTGTGAATCCATCTCCTGAACTGTGCTGATTCAATTCTTGAGGATTAACAAAACCAAAGATTAAACCTGCTGCAATGAGTGATAGCATAACACTCTTCATGTTCTCTCAGCCTCCTCATGTAATGATGGAATATTTTCTTTTGCCAACAAAGCCTCGTTAAAGTACTTCGTCGCCAACTTATACATCTCCTTCTTTTTGAAATGTCTCGCTGCATTTGCTGTGGAATCGGAGACGTCATGCCATAGCTTTCTTATCCTCAATGTTTCAATCTCTTCGTCGAGAAGTGAGTCGTTCGCTTCTAGGTAGATGTAGTTGAGGATTGATATCTTAGTTTTGTAAGTCTCTTCGCTCGTCTCTTCTGCAAGAGACTTAGCAGCTTCCATCCACTCTTTCCCCTCTTCTAGGAGGTCCATTTTAAATAGAACTCTTGCCAACATATACTTAATCGCTAAGTAGGTATCTTTTTTGTCATCTTGATTGCAGTCGATATCGAGGGCAGACTCGAAGTGCTCTCTTGCTACATCGAGGTTATCTAAATACTCGTGACAGACGCCTAAATTGAAATGTCCTATCACTTCTGAAAAGGTGTGATTATTTTTAGACGCTAACTCAATAGCTTCTTGATGTAGAGAAATAGCCGATTCGTGCTGATTGAGCTCAAATTTATTTGCGGCAATCAGCATGGTTGAGGAGACCTGGCGGTTAACGTAGTTCTCGTGCCTTTTATAAATATCAAGAGACTTATCAGCATGACTTAACGAGAAAAAGTGCTGATCGATTCCATAGTATGCGCTAGCAATCTGAAGGTGAAATTCCGCATGTTCAATTTCATCTGGAATACTATCAAGGAAAGTTTCTGCCTGACGATAGAAGCGGATGGCCTTTATGTAGTTCCGTCTGTAGTACTCATAAAGACCACTAAAGAAGTAATAGTAGTATTTAAGCAATTGATCCGTTTCAGTATGCTCGGTTTGTTCTTTGACACTTTCTAGTATGTTTTTTGACTCATCAAATTGCTCGATTACTTGTCTGTACCTTGAGTCAATAAGGTTATAGTACAGCAATACATTTTGGTTTTCCTCCATATCATCGAGGGCTTTTCGGACTTCGGTCTTCAGTTTGGTAGATGCATTTATGTCGTGTCTCTTGATGGCGTCATACCATTCATTTAGCCTATTGGCTACTTCGCTACTAGCTAATTTTTCAGTCATCGGTACCCCTCCCTTTATTCGACAATAGTTTTTCCTACTTTTATCATAATTGGTACACAACATTTCCATCAATCCTCAACATTGATCGTTTTTGTAAAAGAATACTAACATAACACCTACAATCCTAGTAAAATATTCAAAATGCTCCGTCATTAATAAAGATATTTATTTTTACAGAGAAAAATAAGACACTGGACTGTATGCCAGTGTCTATCATTTGCTTGAAAATTTACCTATAATTTAAAGCGCTAAACCAAATACAAATTTAATTAGACGCCACACCAACATTAATCCAAGCAGAAATACAGAAGCATAGAAAAAAGTTTAATTGAAAATTTGTTTTTATCGAAAATCACATAGCATAAGGCAATACCGAGGCAGACTAAAATATCTCTGACTAGGTCACTCATTCGCTAAACAGTCCCTTCATAAAGAGTTACGACTCTCATCTCCAATATTTGTTTAAAACCCATACCCATAGTTCCAACCTGTAAATTGAGCAAACAAAAAAGCAGCTCCTTCAAGAAAGCCGCCTTTCTAAGATAACAAACTTTTTACATATCCAAAAAGCAACAGTACAAAAAACATGAATGAGAAATTGATTAGGAACACCTTTAATTTGAGGTCTTTTTTATAGAAATAAAGTATTATGAAAGTCATTATGAGCGATACAAAGAAAAGTTTTGCAATATCGATAAAATCCAACAGAGCAGAACACCTCCCTATACATAAATTACGGCTTTTTACCTTCTCTAACCTTTATCTCCACCGCATCCGAAGGTAAAGTTATCATGACTTTGTGAACATTTCTCCAGTCTTCGTCTGCTTCTTGGTCAGCATTTTTCTTTTCGTTATGCAAATGAATCCCAAGAATAACACCTGCGATGACTAGGATGATGACGATTAGTCGCTTTTTAATTGATCTTTTCATCGTTCTCCACCTGCCTGAGTTTACTAATTTCCAAACACTAGCGTTTCTATAAGATAAACGCCAGAGCTATTATAAAGGCCTTAGCCCACCAATACGAGGAGCTAAGGCTATTTGAATCTAACTGTAACTACAGACACACCAAATCTTCATCTCACTTTTCAATACAACGGATCATTGTCAGGTTTCTCGATCTCCTCAATCACTTCTCCATCTTCTGTTACTGTGTACACAGCAGCATCGTTTATTTCTTCAAATTTACTCTCTTCTTCCACTACATAGAACCAATATAATTTTATGCCTCCATCGCCTTCAATAATCGTAGCTGTATGGGCATCACCATTTGCCGTCTCAATTTTAATTTCGTGAAAATCATCATAATGGAATGCTGGACCAGTCATGACTGCAAGTTCATTTGATACGGAGTAACGTCGTTTTTTATCTCTTGTACTTAATGAAAATCCATTCTCATACCTCCAACTGAGTAAGGTTTTCTTTAATTCAGCAACCGCAAACCTTCTCTTTCCTAGATCTGATTCATAGAAAACCAGAATTCGATCACGATCTACCTTTTCGACATGAAGGATCATTACAGTCGCAAATTCTCCATGTACACGGTTTACTTCTCTTTCTATCACCTGTGCCTCGTCCTGTGTTATATTCGTCATGACATAACCACCGATGAACAACACAGCAACTAGACCTAAAATAATCTTCCACTTCTTCGACATAGATCCACCACCCAATGACTAATGATCCTCTTCTTCAAGCCCTAACTCCACCAAGACAGGTCCTAAACTATAGAGACTCCTATGAATAATATAATCCTCTAGGCTACTTTCAGGTATCCTCTCCCCCTCTGGTAAAGCACCGGTATCTTCAATCATGTCCTCTTGTATTTCATGAAAAGCGGTCCCCAAAAAAATTCGACTTACTTCTAACCAATCTTCTCGCTCTACCACTTCGTCAGGATAACCTGCCTCTGGATATAGCTCTGTGACCGCCTTCCACCGCTCCATCATCCGATATGTATCCTCGGTCGGAAAAAATTCAGCATCATTCGGGTCTGTGCTCGCATACTTCACATCGAGCCAAAAGTCACTTACAATGAAGTCAATCCTTCTCCAGTCCATCTCCGCCTCTTGGTCGGCATGTTTCTTTTCGTTATGCAAATGAATCCCAAGAATAACACCTGCGATGACCAGGATGATGACGATTAATCGCTTTTTATTTGATCTTTTCATCGTTCTCCACCTGCCTGAGCTTTCTAATTTCCAAACACTAGCGTTTCTAATGCATTCAGAATATAAGATAAACGCTAGAACAATCATAAAGGCCTTAGCCCACCGAACGAGGAGCTAAGGCTATTTGAATCTAACTGTAACTACAGACCCACTCTATCTTCATCTCACTTTTCAATACAACGGATCATTGTCAGGTTTCTCGATCTCCTCAATCACTTCTCCATCTTCTGTTACCATATAAACCGCCGCATTAAATATCTCTTCAGATTCTTCTTCACTTGCTATATAGAACCAATAGCGTCCACGGCTATCTTCATTTTCGATGATCCTGGCTGTATGTATCTCACCATCTGCTGTTTCAATTTTGATTTCATGAAAATCTATAGAATAGAGCGCCAGACCAACTATTACAGCATACTCATTAAAAACTAAGGATCGTCTCTCTTCTCTACCACCTATTGAAAGGCTGCTCTCAAAAGTCCAACCTAGCAAGTTCTTCTTTAATTCAGCAACTGCAAGTTTTCCTCCCCTCTCCCAAGCACCACCCCACTCATAAAACACGAGAACATGGTTTTGATCTATCTTTTCAATATGAATGAGTGTCACAGAGTCTGTGTGTACGCTATTCACTTCCTCTTCTATTTTCTGTGCTTCATCCGTGGTTATGTTTGTCATCACATAACCACCGACTGATAGCAAAACGATCAAACCTAAAATAACCTTCCATTTATTTGACATAGATCCACCCCCATCCAATGACTAATGATCCTCTTCTTCAAGCCCTAACTCCACTAAGACTGGGCCTAAACTATAGAGACTTCTATGAATAATATAATCCCTTAGGCTACTTTCGCCTATCCTCTGTCCTTCTGGTAAAACACCAATATCTTCGATCATTTTCTGTTGTATTTCACGAAAATTTATCCCCCAGAAAATTTGTCTTACTTCGAACCAATCATCTCGTTCTACTGCTTCTTCTGGATAGCCTGCCTCTGGGTATAGCTCGGTCACCGCCTTCCACCGTTCCATCATCCGCTCTGTATCCTGGCTTGGAAAAAATTCAACATCATTCGGGTTTTTACCTGTATGTTTAACATCAAGCCAGAACATTTTTGCAGTTTCCTCAATCCTGTACCATGCTAGATTCAACTCTTGATCAGCACTTTTCTTTTCGTTATGCAAATAAATACCAAGAATACTCCCTGCGATGACCAGGATGATGACGATTAGCCTCTTTTTCGTTGATCCTTTCATTGTTCTCCACCTGCCTGAGCTTTCTAATTTCCAAACACTAGCGTTTCTAATGCATTCAGAATATAAGATAAACGCTAGAACAATCATAAAGGCCTTAGCCCACCGAACGAGGAGCTAAGGCTATTTAAATCTAACTATAACTACGAACCTTCCAAATTTTCATCTCGCTTTTCAATACAACGGCTCATTGTCAGGTTTCTCGATCTCTTCAATCACTTCTCCATCTTCTGTTACCATATAAACCGACGCATTAAATATCTCTTCAAATTCACTTTCTTCTTCCACTACATAGAACCAATATGTTTTCTTACCACTTTCATTTACAATAATACTGGCTGCATGAATATCACCACTTGCTGTTTCAATCTTTATTTCATGAAAATCATCGGAGTACACACGGCCAACCATTACTCCAAGCTCATTTAATGCAGAGTAACGTCTTTTATTTCTGAAGTCTATTGAAAACCCACTTTTATAGTTCCAACTGAATAAGGTTTTCTTTAATTCTGCCACTCCAAACCTTTGTGCTCCTTTTCCCCAATGATAAAATATCAGAATTTGGCCAGAACCTATATCTTCAACATGGTATATTTCTACTCTCGCATAATCGCCATGTACTCGATTTACTTCCTTTTCTATCTCCTGTGCCTCGTCCTGTGTTATATTCGCCATGACATAACCACCGACGAACAACACAACAACTAGAACGAAAACGATTTTCCACTTCTTCGACATAGATCCACCACCCAATGACTAATGATCCTCTTCTTCAAGCCCTAACTCAATTAAAACTGGCTCTAATTCGAACCCTCTAGACATAATATAATTCTCTAAGCTTCCGTAAGATACCCTCTGCCCCTCAGGTAAAGCACCGGTGTCTTCAATCATTTTCTGTTGTATTTCACTAAAATCTACTTCATTAAAAATTCGGCTTACCTCGAACCAATCTTCTCGTTCTACTGCTTCTTCTGGGTAGTTTGCTTCTGGATACAGCTCGGTCACCGCTTTCCACCTTTCCATCATCCGATCTGTGTCCTCGGTTGGAAAAAATTCAGCATCATTCAGGTCTGCGCTCGCATACTTAACATCAAGCCAAAAGTCACTTACAATGAAGTCAATCCTTCTCCAGTCCATCTCCGCCTCTTGATCAGCATGTTTCTTTTCGTTATGTAAATGAATCCCAAAGATAGCCCCTGCGATAACCAGTATGATGACGATTAGTCGTTTTTTATTTGATCTTTTCATCGCTTTCACTCCGATCTAGTATCGACTCTACTCATGTCCATTGGCGATATCTTCCACTGTTTGAAAGTCTCTCTTTGATCCACCAGTTATATAGTTGTATAAATCAGTATGGATATTTTTAATCTCTTCGCCATGGGTACTAAGGTATTCACTAATCTCATACCAGTCCTGTTGAATAATTGCTTGTTCAGGATAAGGAATATTTGGATTAATGCTGTATACTTTTTTCCATCGGTTCACAAGGTTATAAGTATCTACGGTAGGGAACACCTCTGCTTCAAAGCGATTGTTATTGTACCGTTTTGGTCGTTCAACTACTAGAAATTCTGCAATTAACCTATCTGAAACCCCCTCTATTTGAGACTTTGATAACCTTCTTTCTAAATCCTCTTTTCCTTTATGATACTTCCGACCTAAATCGGCTATCCCAACAACTTTTCCAAGCGCACTAGTACTTTTGATAGGGGATTGAACATTGATCACTTCTTTTTTTAAAAAATCAAAAGTATAATTATTGTATTTCTCTTGTAATTTCTCTTCCTCAATTTTTCTTAACTGTGAAGCGATATCTCGTCCTGCAAAATACGTCACCTTTGAAACGTCAGCCCATCCGTCTAATTGATGAGTCTCCTGTGCCAAAAACTCTTTTCGTGTTTGAGGGCTATACTCATTCACTATAGGTGTCATTTGTATAGCTGTTTGAAGTGTATAAGTTTGGAAATCTCCATTATATGGAGTGTATTTATAAGAAATCCATTCGACTCGTGCCCAGACGTTCGTCGTGCCATGTAGACGTTTACTTTCCCCAAAAGCGATCTTATAATTATCGAGCAATGCTGAATACGCCCGAAGCTTTTTTAGTGGAACCTCTTCTTCCAGACTTAGTTGCATCTCAGTTTGATGATTCCCACTAAACAAATAAGCCTGTATAAGGGCGATTTCGTCATCAAGGGTAGTTTCAGATGTAAGTACGGTATGATTGAGGCGATAAACTAATTCATCGATCCGATCTTCACTGATCTTTTCGGCAATGCTTTCAATTTCTTTCCGCTTTTCAGCACCGAGGAAAATGTGCTGTAAGAAGAAATAGAGAAGTTCCCTTTCTGTATACGTTAAAGCTTCGCCGGCAGCAAATTTTTGTACAATCGGTTTGATAAGGGCTCCATCTTGAAGAATGTCTCGAAGCGCATGAGCATCCAAAGTCTCCAAATCAATTTCCGATGCTTTGGTATGTAGGGTCATATCTTGAAAGTATGATCTCACATCCTGAATATTAACACCGTTTAGAAGAGGGCCTCCGTTAGTAGTCCACTCGATTACTTGCTTTAATATGGCTTTTAGTTCGTTCATTTCTCTTTGAAGCTCTCGCATCAAGGTCATGCCTTCATGATCAAGTTCATACAGCCCTTCGACTACATCCTTTGCATGTTTTCGGGCATCATCAACTCGGTCTTGGACATGGCTGATGTCTAACTTCCCAAGATCAATGATATGGCTGACAGATGCTGCGATGGAATCAATCTCTGATTTGTTTTGTTCCATGAAGTTTTCAAAACGATCGTAACCTCTAGGGATTTGATTTGCATAAAAATCCTCAGAAACCATTCCATTTTCTGATGGTTCAAACGCCAAGATCAATGACTGTAGCTTCTCACCCTTATCCATCATACTGCTTATAAGTGCACGTCCAGCACGGATGGCAGGCAATTGCAGCTCTTGATAATTTCGCAATAGAGCTTCGCCACCTTTCCCTTTGAGGGAGCCTTCTAATTCAAGCACACGAGAAATGGCCGCTTCCATAAGATCGAAGTGGTCCATATAAGATTTTAATGCTGTGTTCGTGCCGTCGATGATCTGCAGGCATTGTGCTACGTCAAGATGTTTCGTCAAGTTCCTTCCCCTCCTTAATTACTGCCTATTTTAGTGGCCAAGGCTTGGTCCACTTTGTCATACGTTTGGATTTGGCTTTGCAATAGTTCCTGCATGCCTGCTGCCGCACGCATATAAGTGGTGAGACAATCATCTAGCTCGTTTTTTATATCACCAAACGTAGCCATCATGTCTAGGTCTTCAGTCTCTTTAGTCGGTTGAGTGTTAAAACTTCCTGCAACTTCACCAACCACTTGAAGCAGGGCAGAGACTTCTGCCACGTTAACCTTAATTTCCATCAGACCATCCCCCTTTGATCATGTAATCGCTGTTTTGCTTTTAGAGTTGTGATGCGATCTCTTCTTGATGCGACAGAGGTTCGAGCCGAACTAACTTCTCTACTGAGACGGCTTCTTTCTTCATCGATCGCCTCAATCATCTCTTGGACTTGTTTAGGCATTTCGTCGTAAACCCCATCAATCGAATCACGAGCATCGTCATGTTCAGATGCATTAGTACTTCGTGACAAGTCATGATCGTTCTCTGGTTCGTGGACCCACCTGGCATCAGACGATACATCTGATTTTTTGTTTAATAGACGGTTTCGAGCATAAACAAGTTCTTCCCAACTGCTCGCAGCTTCGCTGATAACGCCGTTCAAACGATTGATTTCACTGTTCAGCTCTCTGATTTTGGATGAATAGTCCATGACTCATTTTCCTATTCTTTTAAACTCCTGCCCTACAAGTCATTCCTCTAAATTTATTTCTCTGTAGTGGGGATGATGTTCCACCTTCTTAATATTTTAACAATTTTTATAATATCACAGATGAAAATAATGGTTAACCGCGATTCAGTAATGCTTTTTACAATCTCTAAAACATGTTGCAACAAAACCCCCACATAGCGCAATCCCTGAAGTGAAGACAAAAGAGGAGGGTGTGCAAGGGGAGTTTTCTGTTATCCTTGATTTTACCAGAAGGTGTCCTTTAGGTTTCAACAAATTAGTTGATTGTAGCGAAAGGAGCGAGACGCCTTCGGGAAAAGCATTCGGCGAAGACCCGCAGGGCGGTTTTCCCGAGGAAGCTGAGGCAATGCCCGAGGCAAGCGAGCATCCTGTAGCGAAAATCAACAACAAAGTTTAGCAGAGCATAAAAAGGAAAGAGAGACACCCACCCAAACATTGGGATGAGTGCCTCTCTATTTTTTTACCGGGTTTTGTCCCCGCCTCGATTTTATGTTTTAAGGTGCTTTTGTCCCAGCCCCCTTCAAACCACGATCGATCACAACATATTGATGGCGATAAACATTTAAAATGATCCCTATTAATCCACTGTAATACATTTGCTGTCCTATACCGAAGCTCAGCATTGGTACGGAATGTTTGATAATGGGGAGCCAGCCAATGTTCATAAATACCCCCATCATGAGCGGCACTACTATGAGTGTCGTTGCCCCGATCACAAGAACGCTTCCTTTCAGGTCAGGGGTTCGGCGGCTTGTGCGAACAAAGCGAACGATAGCATAGACAAACAGAGCTAAAATGCTCAATGCAGGAACCCAACCAATTTCATGTATCAAAAACAAAAGCACTAAATCCGTATTGTAGCGAAGCTCTACCATCGTTTGTGCAAATTGTGAGCTTCCTCTCCCGAAAAATACCGAATGCTGTAGCAAATCTTGATTGATGAACGGTATATAACCAAAGCTAGAAGAATATTGCTCGGTTCGAAGCCAACCGAGAACCCGGTCAATCTGATGCTGCGGCGCTATCGAGATGTAAAACGTTACCGCGATTACGAGGAGACAGACATTCACCAAAAGAAAGGTTATTTTTTCCCTCTGTTTACTGCTTTTCAAAAAATACGTAAAAAGACTTAATGAAAAATACGCAAATGCAGCAATATAATGTGTTAAAAACGTTAAAAACATGACAGGAAGCCATACGAGTAGGATTGTCAACGGAAGAGGCTTTCGTTTTGCAATCAATAAGTAGCCAATCCAGCCGAGTAAGAGAAGAAAGTTGACGACCATCATATCCATCGTTCCACCTAGTGGAGAAAAATACACTTTCCCGTTAACTGTTAGCGAAAATATCGGCATTAACGTGAGTAGCAATATCCCCATTCCCATTGCCAGCCATATTTTCCACCATGAAAGCAGTTTTTCATAAGGAAAGAGCATGCATCCAACGAGAACAATACTAGAAGCAAATAAAGATAGCCATTGGTATGTCATGATTCCTCCGATTTCGTTCTTTACGAGAAACACCGGTAGCATACTAATGGCTAGCAGCAGCCCAGCAACGATCAAAAGTGGCCAATCCATCACAGGACGGTGCAAGCGGTTCATTTTCAATCCTAAATCGTCAGGATCCCCCATGTCTTGGACCGCTTTTGCACTCGCCTCTTCCTCCGTATAACCTGCTTTTTTATAGGCTTTCGAGCTCTCATTCAGATGATGACGAAGCTCTTTTTCCACTAGTTCTCGCCCTGCTTTTGATTTCATTTGACCTAAAACCCTTGCAAGAAAGTCATCCATTTTCAAAGCCCAACACCCCCTTAAACGTTAGCTTCGCCTCTTGTTCTACTGTTCTTGTTAGTACATCCCGCCCCTTGGATGTTGTTTGATAAATCTTTACTTCTTCTCCATCCCTCATCACCCACCGACTTTTCACAAAACATTCCATTTCTAGCCTGTGTAAGTATGGATAAAGGACTCCCTCCTGACCATAAAAGGTATGACACCCTTTTTGCTCTAGGTTCGTGAGCAATTGATATCCCGTCTTTTCTTCATGCTGCAAAGAGGCCAGGATCTCGAGCAAGTCATTTGGTCGCACGAGCGTTTGCAGCTTTAGCTTTTTACGGACAGCGTCCTGTCCACGTTCTGTGAAAGACCAGTTTTGAAACATCGATGTATCGAGTGACTGTTTCATTTTTTTCCGAAGCTCATCGTCCATCATGTTTCGTCCTCCTTTTCGAGCAAATTTTTCAAAAGCAACCGTCCTTTTCTTAACCGTGTCTTAACTGTATTTTCGTTAAGTCCTGTAAAGCTTGCCACTTCCTTAACCGACAGTTCCTCGTAATAGTAGAAATAAATGACTTCTCGGTACGAAAGGGGCAACGAAAAAACAGCAGCTGCTAATCGCTCTTCATCACTTTTCAACAAAACTTCGTATTCTGGTGTTTGTTCTGTTGTTTCGATTTCCTCCGCCACTTCCGACGGATAAACATGCTTTGCGTGCCAGCTTTTCAAAAAGTCCTTACTTCGATTAATGGCGATTCGGTACAGCCACGCTTTGGCAGAGGATCGCGTTTGATATGTATGGTAAGACTGAAACGCTCTAACAAAAACCTCTTGCGTTAAGTCTTCCGCTATTTGTTTATCTTTAACGTAAGAATAAACAACACGGAGAATCGCTGTGCCGTACTCTTCCATCCAAGCAATTAGTTGATGTTCCCGCATTTCTGCCGTTTCGATTTCTCCTATTTTCCCTGGTAACGACTCCACATCTTCACCTCCTTACTTTATAAACGATGCACACACGAAAATGGTTTTCTTTTTTAGCTTTATCTTTATTGAAAGATCTCGATCACCAAAAATGTACCAAATGAACATCGTTTACATAATGTATAAAGACTTTTGCGGAAATCACAAACATCCAAACGGCCACATTTGGAACAAAAATGATTGACAACGTATAGGATAATTTAGCATCTTCTCTATCGTCCACAAGGGGGTGAAAACATGAGGAAGGCAGTCATCTTAGCTGGAGGGACGGGGTCACGTCTATCTCCAATCACCCGAGTGATTAATAAGCACCTACTCCCCGTTGGCTCCTATCCGATGATTTATTGGTCGATTTTAAAAGCAAAGGAAGCCGGCCTTCACGAAATCCTGATCTTAACTTCACGAGAACATTTAGCCGCCTTCATTCAACTATTAGGTGATGGAAAAGATTTAGGGGTGCATCTCCATTATACGATCCAAGATCAAGCGGATGGAATTGCAAGTGCCCTTTCTTTAGCTGAACATTTCGTTGGAGATGAAAAATTTCTCGTATTATTAGGAGATAACCTGTTTGCTGATCCACTCACCGCCTATGTTCAACAATACGAGAGGCAAAAGGAGGGTGCTTTCGTTCTTTTAAAAGAAGTCCGCGATCCAACAAGATACGGGATTGCGTTTCTTGATAAAACGAAACAAAAAATAAAGAAGATCGTTGAAAAACCAAATATGCAAGGGTCTGCCTATTGTGTCACAGGCATTTATATGTATGACCGAACCGTTTTTTCATTTATTGAGCAGATTGCTCCTTCAGCCAGAGGTGAATTAGAAATTACAGACGTGAACAATTTTTATATTGATCAAGGAACGATGGGATTTAACATTTTGCCCGACTGGTGGATTGACGCCGGTACTCACGAATCGTTATTTAAAGCAAATTGCTATATGAATCAAACATTAGATTTAGCGGGAGGAGAGTCATGAGTAAGCAAATACTCGTAACCGGAGGCGCTGGGTTTATCGGTTCACATTTTATCGAGGCATTGTTGCAGCATAAACCAACGTATCACATCACAAATGTCGATGTTTTGACGTACGCTGGAAAGCTGGAAAATATGGCGGGATTTACTGATCATCCGAATTACCGTTTTATTTCAGCTGACATCGGGGATGCCGACCAGCTCCTTGAGGCATTTGATCGCACCTATGATGTGATTGTTCACTTTGCTGCAGAAACCCATGTGGATCGAAGCATTCACAATCCAATGGTTTTCTTAGAAACGAATATTCTTGGAACGCACAATTTACTCCTCGCCGTTTTAAAAGGCTACGCTAAGAAAATCCTTTACATTTCTACCGATGAAGTCTACGGTTCATTAGGTATGAAGGACGTCCCTTTCACAGAACAGTCTCCGTTAGCAGCAAATAATCCGTATTCGGCTAGTAAAGCAGGAGGAGACTTATTGGCTCGTTCCTTTTACAAAACGTACCAAGCTCCTGTGATCATTACCCGCTGTAGCAACAACTACGGACCGAGGCAGGACAAGGAAAAACTCATTCCAAAAATTATCGCGAACGCTCTCACCAATAAAAAAATCCCCCTATACGGAGACGGCTTGCAAATCCGCGATTGGCTTTACGTCACCGATCACTGTCGGGCCTTAACCACCATTATGGAACATGGTGAAATTGGTGAGATATACAACATTGGTGGTGGAAACGAACGCACAAACCTTGAAATCACCAAACAGATCCTCAATATTCTCGGAAAGGATCACGACCTAATTAACCATGTGGAGGATCGTAAAGGTCATGACAGGCGTTATGCGATTAATTGGGGAAAGATTCATAAACAGCTCGGGTGGAGACCGATGGTTGCCTTTGAGGATGGGCTAGCCGAAACCGTTCAATGGTACAAATCTCGATTGGCACAAGGAGGTCATTAATGACACATCTTCTCATCACGGGAGCCAATGGCCAAGTAGGCATGGAATTAAGCAAACAGGGGAAGCAGCATTTTCAAGTAACGGCTCTTACGAAGCAAGAGTTAAATATACTTGATCGAAACACGGTGATGAACAAGATTAAAGGCGTGAACCCGGATTGGATTATTCATGCAGCGGCTTTTACCGCTGTTGACCAATGTGAGGACGAACAACGCAAAGCCTATCACGTGAACGGGCTAGGTGCTGCGAATGTGGCCAGAGCTGCACGGGAAACGGGAGCGAAATTAATTTATATTAGCACCGACTACGTCTTTGACGGGAACAAAAACAGTCCCTATGAAACGTGTGACCTGCCAAACCCATTGAATGTGTATGGAAATAGTAAGTGGCTAGGGGAACGGCTCATCCAAAAATATGTAAAAACGTGTACAATCGCCCGAACCTCTTGGTTATATGGCCACTACGGAGGCAATTTCGTCAAAACCATGCTTCGCCTCTTACGTAAAGGAGAACCGATCGAAGTCGTAGCAGACCAAGTCGGCTGTCCAACCTATGTGAACGATCTTGTTTATTATTTATTTGCGTTAATGGAAAAACCTAGCGGAATCTATCATATTAGTAACCGCGGGTCATGCAGTTGGTTTGAGTTTGCTAGAGCGATTGCTAAAAATGCAGGTTATGATCCAAGCTTAATTAGGGCGACAACAACGAAAGCCTTTGCAGCAAAAGCCCGCCGTCCGAAATATTCGGTCATGAGCCATCAACAGCTGGAGTTAGCAGGTTTGCAACCCCCAAGGGAATGGGAGCTGGCTCTAAAAGAGTTTATACAGGAGGAGACATGTCATGATTGAAGGTGTCAAAGTAAAAAGACTAACAAAGTATTGTGACGATCGCGGTTTTTTTGCTGAGCTTGTACGTGATGATGAACATTTGCTTGAACACTTTGGGCAAGCCTCGGTTTCAATGAGCTACCCTGGTGTGATTAAAGCCTTCCATTATCACGACGAGCAAGATGATCTTTGGTATTTTCCTTCTGGAAATGCCCAAGTCGTCCTTCACGATTTGCGCCCCAACTCGAAAACAGCTGGGATTACAGATGTCTATTATATGGGGGAGGAAAATCCGATCCTATTGCTCATACCGAAGGGAGTAGCCCATGGGTACCGCGTGTTAGGTGGGAAGCCCGCGACGATTATTTATTTTACAACAAAATCTTATAATCGTGAGTCACCTGACGAAAAAAGACTGGCATGGGATGATCCATCGATTAACTTCGATTGGACGACAAAGCATCGGTAACGTTATTCTGTATCTTTTTCAACCCATGGTTTTTTTCCACTAGCCATTTTCGCTTGAACGCCTTTCGGATGGATTCGATGCTCATCTGTAATCACATTAACCGGATGAAAGCTCCAATATTTCACTAGCTTTCTAAAAAACCCAGCATCAGCATTCGGCCAAAGCGACGGATGGTCATCCCAATTTTTTACTTTTTTTTTGGCGAGGATATAGGTGTCAAGCAATCCAGCGCTCAGCTGACCGAGCGATATACGCCTGAGAGACGCTCGATGCATAAAAGAATTGTGGTCGACTTTTCCCATAGGATGCTTTGTTACTCCTACAAGAGGTCGTACGAATGTCTTGATCACTTGCCCACGTTTATTGTACTTGAACACGCGTTGCCGTCCATAGACGACATGAATGCGCGGATTCCGTTTAAATACTTTGACCATACTTTGAAAGCGTGCAGGATAATACAAATCATCATCGGTTAAGTAGGTGACAAGATCACCAGTAATCTGGGGGATTGCTAAGTTAATACAGGTTGCGTAGCGTGCCGTTTTATAACGGTCTTTATCGCTCACGCTTGATTGAATGAGGGTAATCCGTGGATCATGATTGGCGATTTGCCTTAACAGTTGCCGCGTTTGTTCGTTCGAGTGATCATCGACAATGATGAGTTCCCAGTGAGGGTATGTTTGTTTCTGTACACTGGAAATGGCCTCCTTTACGCCGTTAGGACGATTATAACTTGTTAGAATACAGCTTATTTTTAACATGGTTCCCCTACTTTCTTCGATCTTTTCTGTCACAGCTATTCATATGGTATGAAAACAATGTGAATCGGTATAGGGATCTGTACGAGTTTTCGGAAGATTTCATCACAAAAAGTCAGGTGATAACATGGTAAGCCTATCTCAAGGAACAGCGTTAAGCATAACGGCTTATGAAAACATTTGCGAACAAAAAGAAATACAAGATTTTACCCTCGGTCCTATTCAAAGGAATTATCTCTATTTCGCCGGCTCCCCAGAGACAGTGAAAATCAAGCCTCCAATACGCCCTTTCCCCAATCAAAGCATACCGTCACATTGTGAAACGAAACCTTTTTATCTCGCAAGTATTAAACAGCCAATGTGTGTCAAACACCAAGTGATCCTATACAAACAAACATCTTTATTACCTGATAGCTTCCGGCATGAAACACGAGATGACTTCCATCAAGCCCTTCACTATGATCTAAAAACTAAGCAGTATCGGATCAAAAGGTTGGAGGAGACGACTCGCTGGCTTCCGGGGGATAGCCTTTTCCTTAGCGGCGAATTTTCAGGGGAGTATGGTCATTTTCTTTTAGAAATTCTCTCGAGATTATGGATTACAGACTTTATTCAGATTCAATCGCTTCCCATTTTAATGAACCCAACCGATCGAAAGCAATGGCAGCTTGATTTATTGAAACCTTTTGGCATTAAGAAGCCGCAAATCGTTCCTTTGCATCAACCTACCGTTTGTGAACGGCTTCATATTCCGGTTCAATCTTTTTCTCTACGCCGTTATACATCTTCTTTTGCACACAAAGTTTGGAAAACAATCGGTGACTATTATGATACAGGTAGCCAACAGGTACCCGACAAAATTTATGTGTCAAGGTCCCGGCTTAAATCAAACCGAAGACGCTTGATAAATGAGACCGATGTTGAGCGTCTCTTTAGCCGCAATGGATTTCAGATCATTCATCCTCAGGAGCTGACAATCAAAGAACAAATCAATCTTTTTCGTCATGCTCAAGTGATCGCTGGTCCCCTCGGTTCAGCGATGTACAATTGTGTTTTTCAAACAAAACCAACAAAAAAATTGCTACTGACCTATGAAAAATTCATCAAAATGAGCGATCTGTTGATCAACACGTCTACAAATGGGTTGCTTTATTATTTTGCAGGAACTGAACATAAACAAAACAAATCTCCTAGTAACACTGAATGGTCCATTAATCTTAATCAGCTCGCAGCTTATCTTGAAAACTTTTAAAAATGCTTTAACGAATGATCCAAAAACAGACGTACATCATCTAGACGCTTCTTTGGCGCTCGCCCTAACCGTTGATTCACTGCTGCTACCAACTCGTCTGGATGCTGCAATAGATCGCTGAAGTGAACGTCAATGATATCCGCTCCTTCCTCTACAAGCTGCTCGCGAATGCGCTGTTTATTTCCTAGGTATGGTAGCAAAATTTGTTGCGCCTCTAATTCTGTCATATCATTTCGTCTAACCAACGATGCAATCGATTCTTTTATTGGACGATGGACAATAATATATGTGATGTCAGCCACTCTTTCCATTGGCCCTTTCCACAGGTCAAAAGTTAACAACATCCGTGGATCTTTTATGCCCCATGCAGGTTTGGCATGCTGTAATAAAAAAGTCTTTACCTGCCTTCTCGGTATTTTTAATTGTTTAATAAGTTCAGGAGAAGGCGGTTTTTTCCAACTCCCACCGATAGTGTGTAAAATCCGATCATTTACCGCAACAAATTCTTCGTTCTCAAAATGCCCCTTAGGGTTCCATTCATTTTCCTTTAGTAGGTGTTGTCCCATATGAACACCTAAATGATACAAAACCCCTGCAGTTGCACTTGAGCCTGATCGATGCAGCGTCAAAATAAGGAACAGTTTTGATCGTATCATCTCTCCCCCCTTTCCTCTTTTTATACCTTTATGTGAAGCGAATGTTTTTCGTGTGTACATGTTGTTCCCGATTTCTAAGAGAAAAGCAAAAAAGCGAAATAGATTATCTATCCCGCTTTCCATGGAATCCTTGTTGATGTTTACGCTCAAAACGTTTTAATCGATAGGCAGACAATGGGTCCAACGCTCGAATCCGTTTGGCCAATAATTCCTTTGCGAACGCGTAAAGTTCAAGGTCAGCTTCATTATTTTTAGCGATTTTCTCCAGTAGCTTAGGGGAGATTTCCTCCTTTGATCGCCGTTTTTTCGTCACGTTGTATTTTTGATAAGCGACCTGCTTCCAGTTGAACATCTCCTTCATTAAAAAGAGCGAAGTGTCAAACTTTTCGGTTAAGCCTACAACGGCAAAGTGATTTTTTAAAATGTTCTTTGCCCGATTAACTTCCGTCACGGACGTCAGCTGCCCCCCTAAAATATATCGCGTTTGCAAATTACGATTCTTCGGAAGTCCCTGATATTCTTCTAAACTCATCTTCATGACCGACTCATGTAAATTATGCCATTCGATATTGCGAATAAAATAGTACTCTGAAATGACTCGATCGACCGGATCACGCAACATTGTAATATAGGTCGTGGGACGGTTGAAATATTCATGTACCCCGAACGGCAAATGTCCCTGAACACATTCAATGTTTTGTTTTGATAAACCTTTGAAAATCCCAGGTAATTTATGATGCTCCTCGTAGACATCCACACTTTTGCGGCTATCATAATTTCTCTTGATAATTTTTTTTAAAGTTGTTCCACCTGTTTTCGGCATATGGAGATGGATGAGTACGTTTGCTGAATGATTTCGGTTATCCATGTGGACCAAATCCATTTTGATCTTGTAAAAACTGTTGCAGTTCTTTCCTTGCACCTGAATCTAATCGTTTGATGTGTTCCTGTAGCTTTTCCTTTGCTGTTTCATAAAGATGAAGGTCCAATGGATTCTTTCGTTTAATGATTTCGATGGTATCTAATCCTATGTCTGTTTGTCGTTTCCTTTTCTTCGTTACATTCTTTTTTTGATAGGAAATATGATCCCATCCTAATTTCTTCTTCATGATAAATAATGATTCATTATAAAGCTCTGTGATTCCGACGACAGAAAAGTGTGTGTCCATATGTTGTAACGCTTTGTTTAAATTAGGCTTCCTTTCACCAGATAGATACCTCGTTTGATGATTTGTTAGTGGCACTTGCAAGTCTGGATCTGTCGACTGCACAAACTGTTCAAAGGTGAGTGGTTTCACTTTTTGATGCATCCGATTTCTCTCATTTTGTAAGATGAAATAATAAGTCGATATGATCCGTTCAACTGGATGTCGAAGCATCGTGATATACGTGAAGGGCTGTTGAAAATATTCGTGTACCCCAAAGCGATGATGACCATACACACATTGGAGCTTCTTTATGTTTGCGCCTTTTTTCTGTAGTAAATTGTCCAGCTTATTCTTTTGAGGCAGCCTTAAAATGTGCTCAGATCGGTATTGTTGATCAAGAATATTCCGTAACGTGATCCCACCCGTTTTTGGTATGTGCATAAAAATAACAAGTGGGATTTTGGTTGATTCGTGTTTCATAAGAACACTCCAATCAGCAGTCTTTACCATTAGTATATTGTTCAAAAAACAAGATCGTTCTAGGCATACCGATTAATGATCTGCTTCAACGTTATGAATGGGTATCAGCGGGAAGAGAGGCGTTAGCGACTAACGTTGAAATACAAAATACCCCAAGTGTTAGATTTATGCTCTAACACTTGGGGTGCAGCACCGTTTCAACAAGAACGGTTCTCTCCTGTCATTCTTCATCCGCCTTCCATCCAAACTGTCCTAACGAATGTTCATCCGTATGGAAATCAGATCCACCTGTCTTTATAAGTGCAAATTCTGTCGCTAACATTTTATACTTCTCCTGGTCGGTCTCGTCATGATTCCGATGCCACACTTCGATACCATCAAAATCAAGGGCTAACAATTCCCGGACTAGCGTATCTTCTAAATAAACCGGATGGGCCAATATAGCTTTTCCACCTGCTTCGTGTATCAGCTTGATCCCTTCTTCTGGAGTCAAGATCATTTTGTCGATAGCACATGGCTTACCATCTGCCAAATACTCATCAAAAACAGTCTGATAATCTAGAACATACCCTTTTTTGACGATTGCTTTCGCAATGTGAGGTCTTGCGATGACTCCATCCTCACTAAATTGTTTCACTTCATCGAGGGTAATTGTAAACCCAATGTCATTAAATTTTTCAATGATTTGCATCGCCCGTCCTTCTCGATGCTTTTTTAACTGGACAAGGATTGCTTGTAATTTCTCACTCGCTTTAACGTTATACCCGAGAATGTCAACATTTGTTCCTTTGTATTTTGTAGTGAGTTCAATCGCAGGAATGACGTTAATACCGTGGCGCTTGCCAGCAATAACCGCTTCCTCAATCCCATCAAGTGTATCATGGTCTGTAATCGCGATTGTCCGTAACCCGATCTCCTTGGCTTTCTTTACGATAGCTGTCGGCGAATATTCCCCATCGGAGGCTGTCGTATGAATATGCAAATCAAACGCGCCAGCTTGCACAATTTCTTTTAAATCCATGTTCATTCCTCATTTCTCCTTCGGCAGCTAAGAACAGCAAACGCATCATCCCACGGATGTTGTTCATCTTCCTTTTTTATTAAATTAACATAAATCGCTAGGGTTCATGAACAAAAAGAAAAATCTTATGATGAAGTGTTAAATCGTGGCTGACACTTGTTCGTTTTCCATTCAATGGTCTCGCCTTGCTCGTACCTACCGATGGCACGGCTATCTAAAAAGACGGCGTTCTTTATTTGCAAATTTAGCTTCTTCATTACTCTTGATTTAATCGGGTATAGCCGGTTGTTTCCACTAAGATAGAACTTAAAGCCACAGCGAACAAGAAGACCTTCAGGTAACGGATGCTGATTGTTAACATGAGCTGAAATGGGGGGGCCTGTAGGAATAGAATCTAAAAAGGAACGGCTTACCTCCACCACCTCACTCGTACGGAATTTATACAACCGAAACTCTTTATGGGTCAAAATGTGACGCTTCCGATGGTTTTCAACGTAATAGATGTGAGGCTCTTGGGAGGCTTTGATTAATCGATGGTTCGGAAAAAGCTTCCCCTGCTCCCAAATGTGCTCGTCAATAGCTGGCCCTTCCTTATATTTGAACAAAACAGGATCAGGAATATGAACAACATTTTCTTCACGATAGTGTAATTGTTGAAACATAGTAGGTGTAATGGCTCGTCGGTGGTTATCTTCTATTAAGTAAACATCCGCTCCTAATCCTTTCACTAACGTACCAGAAGGTAGGTACTCAGGAAGAAATGCGTTTAATGCTTGAAAAGATGTTGGGCTTTTTAAACATACATCGAGAACCTCATTGATCGGATAAAATAATGCGAATGCCGAAAGTCGGTTCCAGAAGAATGCATCTCCATTATGCCAACAGATCGGATCATCATTCCAATAACTTCCGTACGTTTCGTACACCTTCTCGGCCAAACTTCGCCTGTGCATGACCGAACAGTGATCCACTATATTTTCTGCATACCGAATTGTTCCTTTCGTCGGACGAATACGTTCCGCTTGGGTGATCAACTGATTATCTACCGTTCTCACCAGCTGCTTTGAGTAAACGACATCGACACTCGGATACCGGTCTAAATATTGAACCATTTTCTGCAAGCGCTCTGGCAAATAGTAATTATCATCAGTTAAATAGCAAAGATAGTCACCTGTAGAGCGTGGAATGGCTTCATTAATCAATGTAGCATACCGAGTCGACTTGTGCCGTTCTTCATCCTTAACTTGGCTGTTATAATAATAAACGTTCGGATAGAGCATATAAGAGTCGATCACTTGCTGCGTCTCTTCATTTGAAGCATCATCCATAATCCACAGTTCCCAATCTTGAAAAGACTGAGACAGCACGCTTTCAATCGCAGCGCCGACTGTATTTGGCTTATTGTAACTCGTCAAAATAACCGTAACTTTTGCCATGTGAGGACACCTTCTTTAAGCGATGATTGTTCATACCTTTATCGTATGATTTTCACCGCTCCACGTGTATCGGTTAGATCGCTTTAAAGCCCAACGTCCGTACCTTTTCTAAATCGTTTGGATGAAACTTCCTTAAATCAGCTTCTTTATATTTCAACGTCGCTGCTGCCGGATCGATTTTCTCGCTCCATTCATCGAATGCGCCATCGTCTACTGCTAAAAATTCAGCCAATTTCTGCAACTGTGGTGTTGGATTGACACAAAGCTGGTCAAAATGAATAAGCAAAAACCGGTCTTTCATCTGTTTCGTTCCATACATAACCGCTCGTTCGTTTGCCTTAATCCAATACGTTAGTGATGCATTAGGGATCATCATAGGATTGTTTGGAATCGTTACACCAAATAATGGCCCCCAATTGAATAACTGCTGTTGATTTTTACTAAAAGCCATATTTAATCCATTTCGGATCACATGAATGTACCTTACATTGGGAAAATAGCGATGAATGTAAGGCAAATATAGGTGAGCATTTGGCTCTTTCCACCCCCATCCCTGATAGAGTTGCCTGTTTATCGGGTTCGGGGATAGCATGGTATTTTTTATTTTTTGTGCTAACAAATCTCCATTCCGATAAGTCTGTGCAACCTTTTCAATAAATTTAATGTCGTTACCGGTTAATTTTTTTTGAGTGGTTAGCCTGTTTTCTAAAACTTTAAGTCCGCGAAAAATTTCATGTTCATTCGAGTTTACAACCTTCGAAAACCAAATCGGTCGCTTAAATAACAAACTAAAATACAACAAATCCTTTGATTGATTTAGCATGTCCCCGAGATAAAAACCCATATCCATTACAATTTCGGCAATGAGCCTCGTCCCGCTCCCACCAACACCACCAATGACAATAGGACCTTGCTTTGCAAAATCAGGCACAATCACACCTCCACTACTTCACTCGATTATTTTATGAAGAAAGCTAGATACTTGCGAACGGCAGACGTGGATCATTTGTGCCGCACCACAAAATAAGAAAACTAACTAGATCGGAAGTCATATGAGAGGAATAGCTTGGTTAAGAGGAGGTGTTACCACCGTGCCATCAAACTTAGAAACGGTTCTTTTTTTGCACATCCCAAAAACAGGCGGTCTCACGCTACGGGGGATTATTGAGGATCAATACTCTAAAGATGAGCGATTGAAGTACCCGAGGTTACAACCAGCACGCTTCCATTCACTCCCTAAAAGAAAATTAACATCCTTAAGATGCGTGTACGGTCATTTTGGCTATGGCATTCATTCCACACTTCACCAACCGTTTACTTACATTACCATGCTGCGTAACCCCGTGGAACGAGTTATCTCCACGTACTATTTTGTTTTACAAAACCCGCAAAATCGCCTGCACCATCAGGTGAAGCAGATGAGCTTCGAACAATTTGTTGCTAGTGATCTCCCGGTCGTTAGTAACCATCAAACCCGTCTCATTTCAGGGAAACCAATCCCGCATCTAGCCCTTGCCAAAAAGCATTTAAACCAACATTTTTCTATCGTCGGGATTACGGACATGTACGCACAATCCATTTTCTTAATGAGCCAACGATTCGGTTGGAAAAACGTCCAGTACACAAAGAAAAACAAGACAAAACACCGATTAAAACAAGAGGACTTTTCACAAGAAACCATTGCCACCATTCGTAAACGAAATGAGCTGGACCTTGCGCTGTATGATTACGCAAAAGACCGATTGCAGAGGCAGCTTCATTCCCTAGATTCTGTGAGTAAAAAAGAGTTAGAACGATTCACCTTACAACAGCATATAACTTAATATAAATGCCTAATAAAATTTACAATTTAGGAAAGAAGGGGAAACATGAATGTACTATTTGTTTATTACGTTCCTAGTGGAGGAGTTGAGACTCTAAATCGACAAAGAAGCCTTGCACTTAAAAAGTGGAATATCCATTCTCACTTCCTTTATTACGAAAAGCGCAGACAACTAATTAACGAACACCACGCACCTGTATTTATAACAAACGAAGATGATGAAATTAAAAAAATACTAGAGCAGGGAAATTATAGCGCTATTATTGTTGTTTCTGACTTTTCTGCTGCTCCCAGGCTAAGATCATTGGGATACCAAGGGAAAATAATTATTGAAATCCAGGGCTACGGCCCAAAGGATGTGGCAAGGACAGTATTACAAAAAGCGGTTCCGACTGTCACCAAATACGCAGATGGCCTATTAAACCCAAAGACTCCCCATATTGAGCAGTTTTTTTCCGAATTCTATCTGTCAATTCCTAAATTTAGTTTTAATAATTGTTTTGATTCAAATAAATTCACTTACCGATCATTACCATGTAGCAAACACCCTATTATTGCTTGGATTGGTAGAATTGAAGATAATAAAAATTGGCGTGAATTTATTAGAATAGGAAATCAACTTATAACAAAGCATAACCCAGATATTCAATTACTCATGTTTGAAGATCCGACGATCAGTATTCCAGAAGAAAGAAATAAATTCAATCGTTTAATACAGCATTTAAATTTAGAGAAGAACCTTTCTCTTAAAGCAAATGTCTCTAATGATGAAATGGCTAAACACATGTCCATTATTGGGGATTCAGGCGGATTTCTCTGCTCTACCTCTAAAGTAGAAGGGGCTCCGTACTCAATACTAGAAGCAATGAGCTGTAAATGTCCAGTATTAACCACCGACTCTGATGGTGTTCGAAGTTCAATTATCCATAATCAGACCGGAAAATACTATCCTATAGGAAATATTGCTACAGCCGTCAAAGAAGCGAATGAATTAATGAACAATCAATCCCTAAGAGATCATATTCGTACAAATGCACTTAAACATGTGAAAGAACATTTTTCTCCAGATCAATATGCCCATAATTTTATAAACATGCTTGCCTCTCTTGGAATTGACATGAATGAAATCACTAATTCAAACACTCGGGATAAGGAATGAGCTCGACGACATTGTCGAAAATTTTTGGGGCCTACACATCATTTCAAGAAAAAGTCTATTCATCAGCAGTAAGAGGGTTGATCAACAATTCCGTTTGACCAACCCCTTTTCAATACTTTCATTCTATTTGTTTTTCTCCAGAACTTGGTTATACATATCCAAGTATTTATTTCGCATTTTATTCACTTGCCACTGCTCAATAGCCCATTCTTTTGCATGTTTTGCCATCTCTTTTCTTTTTTCTTCATTTTCCAAAAGGTACTTAATTTTATTATAAATTTGTTCGCTATTCCCAGAAGGAATAATGAAACCCGTTTTTCCATCTATAACCATTTCCGGCAACCCGGAAGCGTCACTTACTATAACAGGTACCCCTAAAAGCTCTGCCTCCATTACCGAATACGGCTGATTATCCTGTAAGCTCGGATGGATGAAGAGATCTGCTTGTTTAAGGTAATCAACCACATTATGAGCGACTCCTAAAAATTTAACATCATCTGTTAAATATAACCTCTTGCACTTTTCTTGAAGCTCTTTTTGAAGTGGACCTTCCCCAAGTATCCAACATTCCCAATCACTTCTTTCTTGCCTTAATTTCGCTAATGCATCAATGAGTAATTCTACTCCTTTAAGATAAACAAGCCTCCCAGTAAACAAAATAACTTTTTTATTTTTAGTTACCGTCACCTCTCCAGTCTGACTTGTAAACTGGTCGACATCCATCCCATACGGAAACGTAAAAATCTTTTGAGGAGAAACTCCATATTGATCAATCAATAGGTTTCGCATCCACTTAGAGTCTGTATGAATAAAATCGCTCGAGTGAATTCCAATATGCTCCAAAGCTCGATGATATTTATACTCCACTAGCTTTTTAATTTGCTCTTCCGTTTTCTGTCGATGCATAGTTTTCAAATGATAAAATATGGCTCCTGAAAGATACCCATGTATACTAGTTATCAACGGGATGTGCTTTGGCTTAATCCTATTAATTGAACGGGCAGCTATTACATCTTGGGTGTGTATTAAATCATAGTGGTCAATAGTGTAATACAAAGCAGACAACTCTAAACAATACCGATTGATTTCTGCATTAAACAACCAAGAGTTTGACTGTAAAACAGGATAGCTCTTTAATACTTTTTCGATCATAGGAGATAGTTCAGATTTTGAAACTTCAAGCTTCCGTCCAAAAATTCGATACTTAGTAACATTAGGATCTTGGCTAAGAATATCCACTTCATGCCCTAAATCCTCTAGCATCACCTTTAGCTGTGAAACAATTCTCCAAACTCCGCCAAGAGCAGGGTTCGGATAATATGAAACAATTAGGATTTTCATATATAAGAACTCCTTGTGAAAATAGTCAAACCTTTTGTTTGCATCGCCAAGAAATCATTGCTTTTCAACCAAATGCCTAGTCTTCTTTTTTGTTATATTTTAAAACTTTCACTATTTTTGGATCTGGAATGGAATAATCTCGAGGAATTTTTTGTTTTATCTTATTTATAATTTCATTAAATTTCTGTTGTTCGGACAATCAACCCTGCCCCCCTTCCTCACCAGAGATATTAAAAGGTGATTATCTGTTAGTTAGAAATACTATGAATAGAGTAAATTGCATTTAAACCTACATCCTCAAGTTCTTGTTCCCACAACTTTTCTTCTCTCTTTAAATCAAAGCAAGCAATTCTTGTAGGTAAAACTCCATACTGACCTTCCCATTTAGTTTTCCCATTAGGTAACACCTTTTTAGATGGTCGAATTCTTGTAAAACCGACTATGACTTTATCATGACTTATTACTTTTATTCCTCTACACCAACCTAATGGCGAATTAGTACGTGTTAACTTGTTTAAATTGTGCACTTTTTTCACTTTGTAATTCTGGCTATCGACAATCACAATCGAACCATCAACTTGGGTAAAGTATATGGAATCACCGAAAACCACACCATCGTGAACAAGCTGTCTACCGATATCAATTCTTTTATTGTTTGATAAACATATCGCATCCTTTTGTAAGCAACGGGTAACCCAAAGATCTTCACCTACCGTAAATGCATAGTTTGGATGCGAATGGTGGGGCTTGGTTGTCGGGACTTTTCGATAATCCGTCTTACGTGAAAATCTATCCCATGGTTGTTCACCCATGACATTCCACTCATTTAACACTTCTCCGTTTTCAGACAGTTTAATGACCATATCTAAACCAGTATTTACAACTAGCAGGTTTCCATCATCTAATGGCTTAACGTGATGAATATCATTAAAACAAGGAAGGCTGATGGTTTTTTCAATCACAAATTCAGGAAGTCTATACTTTATGACCTCTGTGTGAGTACCTACGTATAAATGATTATTTCTTATTGACCCAGCTGTAAATGAGTGAGAGGGATTTACAGCTGGACAAACTTCAGGGGGTGATTGATAATCCACACACTTTTTCACTAATTTTTTTTCTGGAAAAACGTCTAGAATTAAACCTCTTTCATACTGTTCCCAATCTTTTAGAACTTGATTTTTTTGTTTTGCTCCAATAACATAATAACGCTCCATACCGACCACCTTCGCTCCACTTTTTCCATCTATTTTATGCTCTTTTGCCGCTTTGGATTGTACAGGAAACCATTATCAACTTTTCATTTTTAATCATAATTGCCGTTAAAATATAGTCTATTTCACTCAATCTATATTAAACTTTCGTTTGAATTTTGGAAGATAGTAGTTTCTAACAATCTTTATTTCCCTTTTTAATTCAGGTTGATTTTTATTCGTGCCTGAATTTTCATGAGCTCTGTATTTGGTTAAAACTTCGTCTAAATATAATACCTTATACCCATGAAGTAATAAGCGAAACCACATGTCATAATCTTGAGTGTATCGTAGGTTAGGGTTAAAATAGCCAATATTATTAAATATTGATTTTTTCATCATCACAGTACACCCATTGATTGGATTCATTTCTAGCATAGCTTTATACAATTCATTTATGTCAGAAAATCTCTTCCCTATAAATGGGAGTAATACATGATTATCTTTATCTACATAATCATAGTTAGTAAAGCTGGCATCTGCATGATTTTCTAACATAAACGTTAGTTGCTTAGATATCTTTTCGGAAAGAAAATAATCATCTGAGCTTAGCCAAGCAATATACTCTCCTGAGGCATTCTGAATCCCAAGATTTAAAGCTGTAGCAGTTCCTCCGTTTTCTTTTTCAATGTACCTAATGTTTTTTAGGAAAGGCTCTAACCTCTCAACATGAAGTGTCGATCCATCATCAACTACAATAATTTCTATATTTGTATATGTTTGATTTAAAGCACTATTAAGTGCTTGATCTATAAATGAACAGTTAAAAAACGGAACAATAATCGAAACTTTTGGATTCATTAGACAATCTCCCTACATTTTTTCTTAAATCGCTAAAAACGCGTCCAATTTTGTAGAAAAAACAATGCTTGTGCAACTATCTAAGCAAAATTCCTTTTACTTTCATAACATATATATGTACTTGAAAGTGGTTTGTTTGGGGGATTTTGAAAAAAAGCAAAAGTATTTTAAGAATACTTTTTGTTTTGGATTCATGTTAACGAAACATCCACAAAAAGCTTAAACCTAACTATTATAAGGAGGGAACTATGAATAATCATCATTTGACCATATTTCTTCACATTCCAAAAACCGGAGGAACAACCTTAAGTTCAATATTAAGAAAACAATATGACAGCGAAAAAATTTACGATCATGGGCTATTGAAAGGAACAAAGCGAAGTTTTCAGGAAATAACAGAAGAAGAAAAAAGACAGCTTAAAGCAGTGTGTGGCCATCATTCTTATGGGATTCATCAGCTTTTCCACAGCCTTCAAAATATATTACGATGTTACGTGAGCCTGTAGATCGTGTTATCTCATCCTATTACTTTCTAAGAGATTTCAAGGGCTATGAATATGTAAAAGAAATGACATTAGAACAATTCGTACAAACACATCCAGAGGCCCAGAATTTACAAACTTTCTTATTGAGCGGTCTCCCGCCAGAAAAGAGTCTCAAGAAAGCAAAAGAAAATTTGAAAAATTGTAAGGTGGTTGGGTTAACAGAAAGGTTTGATGAATCTGTTTTTTTAATAAAGCAAGAACTGCAATGGACTAATTTAGGGTATAAAAGATTGAATGTGACACAGAAACGACTAATAAAACAAGAGTTACCACTTAGCACAATTTGTTTAATTGAAAAGTACAACCAATTAGATATAGAACTATATAAGTTAGCCAAACAACTTTTTAATGAGAAAATAAACGCACTATCTAAATGTGAACAGAAACAGCTTCAGCGCTATTTAAGTTAAGTTATTTAAAATGTGTAACTCGTTGCTGTCATTATTTAAAGCTGAAATAAACTCTTACCACGAAAACCAAAAGAACCACTAAGAACACCGAGAAACTTCCTAACCTCTAAAAACTTTTACACTCTTTTTTGTTAGAATCCTATCTAGATAATTTTATGTAACACCATAATAAAAATGAAAAAGGAGAATGAGTATGAAAGTTGTTGTAACAGGAGGTGCTGGTTTTATTGGCTCTCACCTTGTTGATGCACTTATTGTTAACGGTGCAAAAGTACATGTACTCGATAACCTCGTTTCTGGTAATCCAAAATATGTAAACCCTCAATCATCTCTCCATACTGTCGATATATGTAGCCACCAGGCAAAAGAGATTATTTTACAAGTGACTCCTGATTATGTCTTTCATTTGGCCGCTCAAGCAGACGTCAATCGCTCAATTCAACGTCCTGAATATGATGCAGATGTTAATATTAATGGCACAATCAATATCCTTCAAGCTTGCAGCGAAGCTAAAGTTAAAAAACTAATTTTTTCTTCGACCTCAGGGGTTTATGGAAATCTTCAAAAAGCGTTGATCTCAGAAGAAGATCCTGCCATCCCAATCTCCTATTACGGTTTATCAAAACTAACAGCCGAGTCATACATTCGTTTGTTTTATCAGCTTCATAACCTCCCATATACAATTCTTCGTTATGGTAATGTATATGGCCCAAGACAAACAGCCAAAGGGGAAGGTGGCGTTATAGCGGTATTTTTAGATAAAATAAAGAATCAGTTGCCTTTAAGCATTCACGGTGATGGCGAACAAACAAGGGATTTTGTTTACGTTAAAGATGTTGTTCAGGCAAATATAGCAGCAATAGAGCAAGGGCATCAGGAAACTTTTAATGTTAGTACCGGGATACGGACATCGGTAAACCAAATTTTAAACACTTTATCCAAGATTCATAAAAGTAAATTTAAAACGATTTATACAAAAGAACGAACTGGTGACATTAAACACAGTTGCCTGAATAATCATAAAGCTAAGCAGTTATTAAAGTGGCATCCGAAAACGGATATAATTGATGGGTTAGCTGAAACGTATACCTTCTCCATGGAATAAATTTCAATTAATTCCCGGCTATAGATTGGACCCCTCTACTGAAGCTTTTTTTAAGAAACCCTCCCTTTACTCTTAATGAACTCATATTTATTAAAATAAACACCTCTCCTCCGAAGCTAAACTCGGTGGAGAGGTGTTTTTCAGTTATAATATTATACTTAATAATTCTTGTATTTTTTCTTAATTTTTGAGAACTCCTTGACCAATAACCTCCAGTTTCTTTTTGTCCCCATTTCCTGATGAATTCTGTATGATACAAGAGGCTGATCAATATAGAGGAATTGGTATCGCTGGCTTATCCGTAACCATAAATCATAATCATGCGCGTATTTTAATTCTTCGTTAAATAGCCCTATTTTTTTAAAAATTTCCTTTTCAATCATGACCGTAGAACCATTTATAAAACAGTCTTTTTTAAGCTTTTTATAAAATGTTGCTCGATCCTTAAAATGAAATCTGCCATCAATATCATCTGTTAATAGTGTTCCATTTTTATTTATTTTTTTATAAGAGCTATAAGAAATACTTGAGTCATGTTCTTTCATCAAGTTAATTTGTGTAGAAATTTTTTCAGGATGATATACATCATCAGAACTTAGCCATGATATATATTGTCCTGAAGCATGACTTATTCCCTTGTTTAAGGCAGAAGCTGTACCTCCATTTACTTTCTCAATATATATAACCTGATCTATATATGGTTGTAACTTTTGAACGAATTTTGTTGATCCATCATTTACTACTATGATTTCTAAATTAGAGTATGTTTGATTAAAAGCACTCTCAATTGCTTCAGAGATATAGCGACAATTATAAAATGGAATAATAATTGAAACTTTATCCATTTTACACCTCTATTCTCTTTTACGGTAATACATCAAAATATCGTTAATCGATGTTTTAAATGAAATCGTTGGCTTCCAACCAAGAGCAGCTATTTTATCGATAGAGATATTAAATGGTTTTTCAACTTGATGCTGACCATCAGATTTCACTTCAAAGTCGATTACAGTTAAAGATTTCATTACATGAATAACTTCTTCCAAACTTCGACTAATCCCTGAAGCTATTTCATATACCTCTCCAGAATGTCCCTTTAGTAAGGCCAATTCATAAGCTCGAACTGCATCTCTCACATCAATGTAGTCACGTTGTGCATATAAGTTGTTAATTTCAAGAACTTTATCTAATTTATTTTTTTCCATATGAACAATTTTTCTCGCAAAAATTGAACATACCCCGTTTGCTGGGCCTGGTCCAATTAAATTTGAAGGTTTAACAATAACAATATTTAAACCGTACAAATGAACCCATGCTTTTGCTATTAGCACTTGGAGTGTTTTTTCCAAACTATACGGGTTTGTAAGGGACACGAGATCCCCTAAATTGCATTCTAATGCAGAACCAACAATTACGATTTTACAATTAGGCGCTGCATAACGTACAGCTTCAATTAAATGTAAGGATGATAAGACATTTGCTTTAAAAGAAGAAGTAGGATTATGCCATGAAGTCCCTACGTGGTTCTGTCCTGCTAAATGGAGGAGAAAATGTGGTTTCGTAAGATTTATTAAATTTATAACTGCTTTCTGGTCCGTCAAATCACAAGCTTCCATCTCAACATTTTTAGTCGATAATGGACTTTTTCGAGTTACTGCTATTACATCGTACCCTTTTTCATTAAAGTAATTACATGCATGTTGACCTGTAAAACCACCTGCTCCAGTTATTAAGATTTTACGCCTCTCTCTCATTGTGAAACATCCAATCTTTTAATTCTTCTAGCATTTTTTTATAACTTGGAACATAGTATTGAAAATCAGTCCTAGTACTCATAATCGTTCGATCAAGTTTAACCTTGTGATCTGGAATAATCGTTACATCCTGCTTATTAAAAATATCTTGTATCAATTTTAATAAATCATATTTTGATGTCTTCACTTGTGCCCCTAAATGATAAAGACCTGTTACGTCTTTCCTAATCATTACCTCAATGGCTTTTGCGAGCTCTAGCGTTGTAACACCATTCCATAGTGCATGTTTGTAACCTTTTATTTCTCCCTGTTGTTTCATAAACCATGAAAATAAACCAATTCCATTCTCTTTTAGTTCTGGACCAATAATAGAGGTCCTAATAGTTAAATGTTGGGTGCTGATAATCTCCCCTAGTTGTTTCGATTGTGAATAGACTGAAGAACCATCAGGAATATCGAATTCCGTGTAATCACCCTTTTTTCCTGAAAAGACACAGTCTGTACTAATCTGAATTAACTTCCCTTGATAACGCTTTGTTAATTTATCTAATTGGTGAGGTAAAACACTATTCACTTGGAACGCCTGCAGGGGATTATTCGCAGCATGTTGATTCAAAATCCCCGTACAATTAATTGTAACGTCCGGTTTCATTCGCTCTATGAGCTCTTCAACTTTTGTGCCCTCCCTAACATCTAAAAAAATTCCGTTTTCATCTTCTTTATCTCTACTTGTATAAAATACTTGAAACCCTTTCTTTTCTGTAAAGTACTTCGTTATTACGTGTCCTGCCATCCCCTTTCCCCCAAGGATAAGCAACCTCATTAAATAAACCCACCTTTCTTAAGCATCTCTCTAATCTCTGATCTACTCATAAGTTCCTTATTAGAGTTATAGTTAAATAAATTGGCAGGTTTATATTCCAAATAATGCTCTTTTAATCCTTCTATATGAATTGTTGGTAAAATAACAAAGTATTGCTCATCATATATGATGGTATTTTTACTTTCATATTCTGATAAAAGTAATTCATGAATTTTTTCACCTGGTCGTACCCCTAAAGTTTTTATTTCTATGTTTTTCATATTTGCGGCCTCAGCCAATACATAAGCAAAATCAACAATTTTTACGGATGGCATTTTCATAACAAACGTTTCACCACCTCTGCTTTCTGTTGTTGCTTTAAATACTAGCTTAATTGCATCCTCAATCGTTAAAAAGAATCTTGTCATATTTAAATCAGTTATTCCAATCGTTCCTTTATCTCTTATTTGCTTTTTAAATACGTGGATGACACTCCCATTCGTGCCCAGCACATTTCCCCCACGTATACAAACAAATCTTGTTTTCGTCTTTAATGTGTTTGCATGGATGATTAGCTTTTCCCCCATTGCTTTAGTCAAACCATAAAAGTTTGAAGGGCTAGATGCCTTGTCTGTTGAAATGTAAATGACTTTGTGAACATTAAATTTAATAGCTGCATCAATGACATTCTGTGTTCCAATAACATTTGTTTTTAAAGCCTCGATCGGTTGATCCTCGCAAACCGGTACATGCTTTAGCGCTGCTAAATGGTAAATGTACTCTACCTCATGGCAAGCCTCAAGTAGCGAGTCTTTTTCTTTAATATCACCTATAATAAATTTTAACTTTGGGTGATTGTCAAATTCTTGACGCATAACAAATTGATTCGATTCATTTCGAGAAAAGATGCGAATTTCTTTTGGTTCCTGCTTTAGCAACTGACGAACTAATTCATACCCCCATGATCCAGTTCCACCAGTAACTAACACCGTTTTATCTTTAAACAAACTGCATTCCTCCCAATACTATTTTCAATACTTTATCAGAGACGTTTTTTTGATCATATCCATCAGGGAAAGACCAATTTTTTTCTTGATTAACCATGACCTGTACAGCATTCAAAATTTGTTTTGCATTAATTCCTGATAACATATTGCTTCCACATTCAATCGTTTCTGGTCTTTCTGTTGTTTTACGGATCGTAACAGTTGGGACATGAAATAAACAGCATTCTTCTTGTACTGTTCCACTATCTGTTAAAACACAAAAGGCATTTCGCTCTAATTTCACAAAATCAAAAAAACCAAAAGGTTCGTAAAATTCGACGAGCGAATGAACCCTTATTTTAGAATTTGCCTCTATCTTTGACCGTGTCCGTGGATGGATGCTACATATTACTCTCCTTTTAAAGGTTTCTGCAACCTGGTTTATTCCTTTTATAATCTCCATTAACCGTTCGTTATGATCTACATTTTCCGCGCGATGTACAGTTAATAAGAAATAGTTTTTGGGCTTCAAGTTCAACTTACTTAGAATCTCACTTTTGTTAATGTCTGTCTTATAATGTTCCAATACTTCATAAATCGGATTTCCAGAAATAATGATACGATTTGAGGGGATTCCCTCTTTCACTAAGTTTTCTTTGCTTTGTGGTGTGTAAGGTAAATTGATACTTGAAATGGTATCAATAATTCGACGGTTTTTTTCTTCAGGCACTTCTAAATCAAAACATCGATTTCCAGCTTCCATATGAAAAACTGGGATTCCCATTCTTTCAGCTAAAATTGCACTCAAACCACTATTTGTATCACCTAAAACTAATACTCTATCCGGGTTCTCCGACATAATAATGTCCTCTAGTTTTTTAAACATGGTTGAAAGTTGTTGCCCTAAGGTTTGTTGTTCATTAAATAAAACATAGTCAGGTGCCCTTACCCGTAATTGTTCAAAAAAAATATGACTTAAAGATGGTGTGAAATTTTGACCAGTGTGTACTAATAGATGTTTTTCTGCATACTTATCCAATTGTTTTATAAGCAGGCTTAGTCGGATAATCTCTGGTCTCGTTCCTAAAATAGTCATTACTTTCATCATGATCCCTCTTTTTGGTGTAATATAGATAATCCTTTGACACTCATTTATTTTTACACTATGCATGGAACATTTAATTGCTTAGGCCAACCTATATTATTGAAATAATTAGTTATTTGTAAGGGGATTACATAGGCTTAATTCACTTCAAGTACACTATCAACCCCTAGTTAATTTCCTCCACTTAGAAAATCTTAAGCAGTTAACAAACAATTCCACAGGCATATGATGATTTATAGATGTTTCTAAACTCCAATTGGAGGTAAGCCATATGAAAATCCTATTCACCTTTTACCTCGCAACCGGTGGTGTCGTTACTTTAAACCGCCATCGATATCATGCTTTACAAAGTGATGATTGTGAGTGTCATTTTTTATATTTAAAAAACGGCTCAGGACTAAATACAATGGGCGATGCGAGAACTTATGTAACAAATGATGATGAAGACATTAAGGCACTCCTCTATGGGAAACAATACGATGTCATTGTCGTTACGTTAGATTTTTTGTTTGTGAACAGATTACGTCGCCTCGGATATAAAGGGAAAATTATTTTCGATGTGCAAGGGTTTGGCACGGGCATCAAAGAATTATTCGATAAAGCGAACGATCATATTACAGGGGAAGTAGATGCGATCTTGTCACCTAAAACACCCCATTTAGAGCAGTTAATCGCAAACCACTTTCCCTCAATCCCAGCCTTTCATTTTCACAACTGCATGACATTCTCTATGTTTACCTATAAGCCACAGCCACAGCCAAAACGAACGATTATCGGTTGGGTAGGCCGAATCGAAGAAAATAAAAACTGGAGATACTTCTTACAAATCGGTGAGAAATTGCTTAAAGAGGATCCATCGCTAGAGCTTTGGATATTTGAAGATCCTAAAGCAGCAAACCCGAGCGAAAAAAAGCATTTTCACAGTGTGGTGAAAAAATTAAAGCTAAGAAGTCATATGCGTTCACTACAGAATGTTCCTTATGAACGAATGGCTGAATTTTATTCTTTAATCGGTCGTTCCGGTGGCTTTCTTTGTTCTACCTCCAAAAAAGAAGGCTTTGGGTATGCCGTTCTTGAAGCAATGTGCTGCAAATGCCCAGTAGTATGTACCGATTCAGATGGAATTAAAAGCTTCGTCATCGATGAACAAACAGGTTTAATTATTCCTCACAACAACGTTCCCGCCTCTGTCAATAAAGCACTGCGATTGTTAAGGGATAAACAATTTCAAAATCAATTAACATCCAATGCACGAAATTATGTCCATGAACATTTTAGCCCTGAGTTGTATCGGGATCATTTTCAGCAGATGCTTCAGTTCATTGGACTATAGCACTAAATTAATTTTTTTGTCCTGATCTCCTATACGAGTCCACCCCTTTTATTTAAAGGATGAATATAAAAAGTGAAGAAGGATCTAATTTCCTTTTTATCTCTGTATAAAAGGGGGGAGATCATTTTTATGGCTCATACGAGACTACATGCATGTCGACAAAATATCCGACGCACTGCACAAAGCATCAGATTATGTCGCACGTTACGTGCCGAAGTTCGTGCTGATTTAAGACAATGTCGTGAAGCCTTAAGCGAATGTCGACAACAAACACAATCTTCATAATCCTTTTTCAGGAAAGGAGGAACTTCATGAATCCAGAATTACGTGAATGCCGTGAACAGTTGAGACAACGAAGAAACCAATTACGTCAGTGTCGTCAAGGGCTTGCGGACGCGCGTGCGGCAAGAGCAGAGTGTCGTGAGAACTTAAGAGAGTGCCGCGAGCCGTATAATGTTGCAACGATTTTTAATATCAATGTGTAATCATTTTCTTAAGAGGGGAAACATCACATCCCCTCTTTCTTTTTTTATGTACCTCTCCTTTCTCTTCGGTATCTTCTACTGACGCCCAAAAGGGTGAAAACAAGGCGACTATTATGTACAAACCACCATGTTTTTCATAGACTAGTATGACTTTTATTAGGTGAATGCTAACCAGGAGAGAGGCCCGTGCTAAATGTTGACATTCTTTTGCTCTGTTGTGTCATTATCACGATGTTTGTTGCGTTAATTAAAGAGTGGTTCGTACCGGAATTAACGGTTTTTTTTGCTTTATCCTCTTTAGTGTTGTTCAATGTTTTAACTCCTGGAGAAGCGCTGAATGGATTTGCGAATACCGGGGTTCATACGGTGGCGTTGCTGTTCGTCATTGCTGCCGCTGTTTCCAAAAGTGATGTACTTCATCAGTTAATGAAGTGTGTGTTGCATCAAACAACGAACCTTTCAACGATTCTGTGCCGATTGATGATTCCCGTCAGTAGTCTATCAGCGTTTATGAACAACACACCGATCGTGACCATGCTTATTCCGACCGTACAACAGTGGGCGATTTCCAATAAGATTCAGCCATCAAAGCTTCTTATCCCCTTGTCCTATGCCGCCATCTTAGGGGGAACAATCACATTAATTGGGACCTCAGGTAACCTAGTAATCCACGGACTCATGCTCGATAAAGGGATTGACGGCTTTTCCATGTTTGATTTTGCTTATTTCGGCATTCCTTTAACGATCGTAGGCATTCTTTACATGGTGCTACTGGGGCATCGCTTTTTACCAGATCGAGAGCACCATGTCGCCGAACTTCAGGATACGGAACGAAGCTACATGTTCCAATTCATCGTTGAAACGTCGTCACCATTAATCGGGAAAACAATCAAAGAAGGCATGTTACGAAACCTCGATCAGCTCTTTCTTATTCAGGTTATTCGCGAAGGAAAACGGATCGTTCCTGCCCCTAATGACGAACCGATCCATCCCGAAGATATTCTAATTTTTTCAGGAAGTGCCGACGGGTTAATCCAATTAAAAATGATTCCTGGCTTATCGTTATTATCCGATGGGAAATACCCGTCGTTACCGGAAAACCATGCCCTAGTGGAGGTTGTGGTCTCCAGCACATCATCCCTTGTCTCGAAAAAAATCAATGAGACGAATTTCCGTGAAAAATATGAGGCAGCCATTGTGGCCGTACAACGAAAACATAAAAAAATCCGCTCAAGAATCGGTGATGTTGTCATCAAACCTGGAGATACTCTTTTACTTCTGACAGGCAAACACTTCTTATCCAGGTGGTCCGATTCAGATGATTTTTATGTCTTATCGCCAATAAAAAAAATAGCCGTTCGTCCCGTTTATGAGCGCAGGATCGTGATCGGAGTGTTGCTAATGATCGTCCTTGGCTCTGCCTTTCAATTGCTGTCCATTTTCAAACTATGTCTCATCGGTGTCGCGATCTTAATCTTCTCTAACGTTTTAACAATGGCTGATGTTAAAAAAGCGATCAATTGGAACGTTATCATTCTTATGGGCAGCTCCATCGGTATCGGAACCGCCGTCGAAAAAACAGGCTTGGCAACGCTCCTTGCCGGGGGTATTTCTTTCGTGCAAACAGCGGTAGGTTTAGCAGGAATCCTTGTCATGTTCTTTATTGTTACGCTCATTTTGACAGAAATCATTAGTAACTTAGCCACAGCAGCGTTTATGTTTCCAATTGGCTACTCTATTTCCTTACAGCTACAGCTTGATCCGAGCATGCTTGCCATGGTGACCGCGATTGCTGCTTCATGCAGCTTTCTTTCTCCGATCGGCTATCAAACTAACCTTCTCGTCTATGGTCCTGGAGGGTATAAATTTACAGACTATGTAAAGGTCGGCTTGCCCCTCACCATTTTATGTATGATCGTGACGATCGGATTAAGTATGTATAAATGGCTGATGTAACATGATCAAAAGGAGTGACTTACATGAAATCAAACAGCCAAGATGCTGCCAATATCGTTTGGCATCCACAGCTCGTGACGAAAAAAGCTCGAAACCAATCAAATGGTCATAAAAGTATGATGATTTGGTTTACCGGATTATCCGGATCAGGTAAATCAACAATTGCCAATGCCCTACAATCTGAGCTATTTAAACGAGGCATTCAAGTGTATGTGTTGGACGGAGACAATCTCCGTCACGGAATAAATGCCAACCTTTCCTTCTCTATGGAAGATCGAAAAGAAAATATTCGCCGAACAGCAGAAGTAGGCAAACTTTTCGTTGATGCGGGTCTGGTCGTTCTGGCCGCGCTCATTTCACCAGTAGAAGAGGAGCGGCAACGGGCACGATCACGTTTTGCAGAGGACGAATTCCTTGAAGTGTATGTCAGCTGTACATTGCAAGAGTGTGAAAAGCGTGATCCTAAAGGACTTTACAAAAAGGCGCGTAAAGGGGAAATCCCTCAATTTACAGGGATTCATCAGCCATATGAAGAACCGAAAAACCCTGACATTTGTATCGATACGACAGATCGTACGGTGGAACAATCAATGCAAATCATTCTGCCGATTATATTAGAAAAAATCGCGTGGAAGGAGGGAAAGCAGTGACACTGAGCATTCCCCACGGTGGATCATTAATTGATCGCACGGTAACGTCCCTTGATTTGTCTTCACTTTCAGCAGAGATTGAATTAGATTCGATCGCTTTCTCCGATTTAGAGCTCCTCGCAAACGGAGCCTATAGCCCGCTAACAGGGTTTATGAATAAAAAAGATTACGAGTCTGTGGTGAAGACTATGCGCTTAGCCGATGGAACTGTTTGGAGCCTACCGATCACATTACCAATAACGGAAGAAACGGCTGAGTCCTTACGTATCGGCGATCAGGTAAAGCTTACCTACAATCAGGCTGACTACGGAGTCTTATACCTAAAGGAGCTTTATGTTCCAGATAAAACATCGGAAGCCATGCACGTATTTCAAACGACCGATCACGACCATCCTGGTGTTCAACGGTTGTTTAAACGCGGAGATGTTTACGCTGCTGGACCGATTCACCTTATCCAACATCCAGCGCGAAACGATCAATGGGCACATTATTATCGTTCCCCAAAAGAGACACGAGCTGAGTTTTCAAGACGTCAATGGAACACCGTCGTTGGCTTTCAAACGCGAAATCCGGTCCATAGAGCCCATGAATATATTCAAAAATGTGCCCTTGAAAGCGTCGATGGTCTCTTGTTGCATCCACTTGTCGGTGATACGAAAAAGGATGACATCCCTGCTGCCATTCGGATGGAAAGCTATGACGTGTTGTTGAAACATTATTATGCGAAAGATCGCGTTTATTTATCGGTGTTCCCGGCAGCCATGCGATATGCGGGGCCGAGAGAAGCTGTTTTTCATGCCATTGTCCGAAAAAATTACGGCTGCACCCACTTTATTGTTGGACGCGATCACGCCGGGGTTGGTGATTATTATGGCACCTATGATGCTCAACAAGTTTTCACTCAATTTCCTCAAGCTGAACTTGGGATTCACATTCTTCCGTTCGAGCATAGCTTCTACTGTAAAAAGTGTGGAAGCATGGCGAGCGCGAAAACGTGTCCGCACAAAAAAGAACATCACCTCCATTTATCAGGGACAAAGGTTCGTGAAATGCTGAGATCCGGAGTAAAGCCACCACCGGAATTTAGTCGCCCTGAGGTCATTGACGTATTAATGAAAGGATTAAGGAACACGTAAAAGCATCCTCCTCCAAGGGGGATGCTTTTTATGACTCCACAGGCTGAAACCCTAGTTTCTTCTTTTCTTTATCCCAATACAGCTTCGCATCAAAGGTATCACTCCCCTTTTTCAGTCCTTTGATCACGTTCGTCGTTTCACCTTGGAGCAGCTTTTTGACATTGGCTTGTGATAGACGTTTGCCTAGGATTGTTTTACTAATCGTGAACCGGCAGCTCTTTGCCTCATAATTCGTACAGCCATAAAACTCTCCCCGATCTAGAAGTTTTCCATCGCAGGCAAGGCATGATCCTACATATGTCGGTCCCCTTTTTTTCCTCTTTTTCGTTTTCTCCGCGAGCGCTTCTTGATCAAAGGATGAAAAATCCCACGTATTCGCGCGCTGATGCGCCTCTTTAACCAAATGATCGGAAAGCTTTTTTACTTGCTCCATAAAGGCGTGAGCATCTGCTTGACCACGGCCGATCTCAAAAAGGCGCTGTTCCCATTTTGCTGTCATTTCTGGTGACGCAAGCAGGCTAGGGCCCAAAGCTTCGATGAGTAGCTTCCCTTTCTCTGTTGCATAGACGACATTTTTTTTGATTTCAATGTACTGCCGGTCTTTGAGCAATGTAATAATCCCTGCCCTTGTCGCCTCTGTCCCGAGTCCTTCTGTTCGCATCAACACTTTCTCAAGTTCATCATCTTCCACATGCTTTCCGACCGTCTTCATTAATGTGATCAGCTGACCTTCCGTATACCGGCTCGGTGGCTTCGTTTTGCCCTCACGTACGTCAGCGTGCTTCACATCACCCGTCCACCCTTCCTCTAATGGGGGAATATCCTCATCCTTGTCATGCTTTGATAAACCGATGATTTGTTTCCATCCTTGGTCGAGGAGTTGCTTTCCTTTCGTTAAAAAGGTCGCTCTCTCGTCAACGAGGGTTTCCACTTCCGTGTATGCGATCTTCGCTTCTCGCATGTGGGCTGCAAGAAATTGGCGAACGATCAAATCATAGAGGAGTTGTTCATCCTTGGCTAACGTTTGAACTTTTGGGACATCATCTGTCGGTATGATCGCATAGTGATCCGTCACTTTACTCTGGTTCACGTACCGCCGATCTTGAAGCAAGTTATCCCGATCGAGTGGGAATAGGGAGGCGTATGCGTCCTCCTGTTTGAGTAGCTGCACAATTCGCTTAGCTGCCTTCCCTTCTTCGGCTGTTAAAAAGCTAGAGTCGGTCCGGGGATAGGAAATATGACCTTTAACATATAATTTTTGCGCCACATCGAGGGTTTTTTTCGGAGAAAAGGTAAATCGTTTATTTGCTGTTGCTTGCAAACTTGAAAGATTGAACAAGTAAGGTGGTTTGAGCGTTTTCGTTTCCTTTTTAACCTTTGTTACCTTTCCCTGTTTTCCACGACAGAAGGCGGCAATTGCCTCAGCCATTGGCTGATCAAATAAACGCGTCTCCCTGTCTTTATGCCAAATGCCTTCATACTCATGTCCTTGGACGCGAAACGTCGCTTTCACTTCCCAAAACGGCTTTGACTCGAACGCTTCAATTTCTTTCTCCCGTTTAACAATCAGCGCAAGGGTCGGTGTCTGTACACGCCCTGTTGAAAAAAGACTATCGACGCCTTTTTTCTTTAATAAAAGGGTATAAGCACGCGTCACATTCATCCCAATTAACCAATCTGCGCACGAACGACTAAGGGCTTCATGATAAAGTGGTTCTGTTGATTCAGCTGATTTTAATTGGTGAAATCCACTAACCACAGCCTGCTTCGTTAACGATGACAGCCACAAACGGCTCGTCTTCTTCTTTACCCTGCATTGTTTTAAGATGAGACGAACGATCAGTTCCCCTTCACGCCCCGCATCACCAGCCATAACAATTTCTGTTACCTCCTTGCGATGGACGAGGGAGCGAATCACCTGAAATTGATCTTTTTTCCCTCTAGAGACCCTGTGGACAAATGATTGCGGAATCAATGGCAGCGCCTCAAGCGTCCACTTTTTCCAAGACGGATCGTACTGTTCTGGGGGACAAAGCTCACACAAATGACCCACCGCCCACGTAAAAAAAGCGCCTGCTGGAAACTGATCACATGGGGCGACCTCTACATAGCCACGCTTATTACGATGAGGAAATGGAGCCGCTAGCTTCATTCCTTGATCTGGCTTTTCTGCAATGACAACAACCGCTCCCATAACCAATCTCCTTTTCCAAATCATTAGAAAAACTTGGCATACCGCCAAGTCCTATAGCGAAAATCATTGTTTTGCTTATCTTTTATTCCTGAAATCGAAGTTAAGCACTCTATAGTGGAAAGAAACTCGGCAATAGCCAAGGCTTTAAGTGTCAGCCGAGTCTTAGTTCATTTATATAACTTCTAAACATTTTGTCTACTGCAAAAACGTTATCATTTCTTAATGTGGAACATACATTCCTATTATGAATGATTCTGCGAACAGATGCTAGTCTCATTTTGCACAAATTGCTTAGGAGTAGGTAGTGGATAGGAAAATTCCGTTCCTTTTAACGTTAATGAGATATGCTGATCGATAAATACTAGCTCAAAAAGTTCCTCAATATGAAACACCCCTTTCGGACAAGGGTGTTCGTAAAGAGCAAAAGCTACGGCTGATGCTACATGCGCTGTCATTAACGCTTCATTTTCCCCTGTGAACAGCGAGTAAACTTCCTCCTTCTCATCCTTTCGTACACCTTTTACCTCGACCCTTACTCCATACTGTTCAGAGCCATAGGGAAAGACGTTAAGCAAGGTGGTTAATACCTTCCGAACGGCTGGCAACGATAATAGCTTCGTAATGTGTAGTCGTCGCATCGTTGCCACGACAGCTGTCACCAGCCGCGAATCAAAACATAACCGTGTTGAAACGGTCGGCAGGTGTAATGTTCTTGCAAGAGTTTGCTGATCGGAGAATGGGAATCGATAGACCGAATGATTGCCGATCGCCTTACCGAACGAAACCTGTTTACGGTCTGTAAAGCTTTTAACTTGACGCCAGTCGTTTTGGACCATCACGTCAAATGATTGATTAATCTGTTGAAACGTCCATTCCATCGCACCCTCTCCATGCTCATCACCAAGACCGAGTAATATGGAGATGTCCACTTGATGCACCTGTTCAAACATACGAACCGCTTGCTCCACCAATAAGTTAGTTATCCCAGGTGCGAGCCCGACACTAATAACACCTGTATGCTTCACAGCGCCTCGATTTAACCCTCCTAGCTCTTTCAAGAACTTTCCATTAGCCGTAATGTCCAAATAATCAATTCCGTTTTTGGCACACAATCTAGCAAACTCTGTATGGTCTTGATCGATGCAAACGATCACTAATTTTGGTTGGTTCAGCGCTTCAAATGCTTTCTTCGGCTGATGGATGTCCACTTGGAGCGGCTGTACCTCCCCATCTGTCTCTAGTGAAAAACGATTCGCCTTTTCAAAATTTCTCCCCGCAGCATACACCCGGCCTGCATACCGCCTTGCAAGTAGGCGACAAATTGCGCGACCCACTTGACCATATCCCCCAATGACTACGATGTCCTCTCTCATTGATTTTCCTCCTTACACTTTTCCTTTCTCCATTATCTATCAGCCTTGAAGCGAATCCTATCCCTAGAAGTTGGGGGTACTAAAACAATTAAATCTCACACACAAAAACTTTAATGCTGCACGGTTTCTTAAAAAATCAAAAATCCCTTTTCTATCGTTTAACATTTTTGGCTCCGTCCTCTCAATTCTAGTATAATGGGAAATAAAGCCTAGCTTTTAGCTTGATAACGTAACACATGCGAAAGGGGATGACAATGAAACAAGCAAATTGGTTTTTTGCAACGATCTTACTAACATTACTTTACCTTTCCGGATGTGCTCAAAATGAGCCAAGTCCTGAAGAAGCATTTACTACATTTGCTGACCATTGGAAAAATGAAGACTACGGGCAAATGTATCATATGCTTAGTGAACAAGTGAAAGAGGAGTTATCAGAAGAGACATTCGTTGAGCGCTATGAAACGATCTATGGCGGAATTTCAGCCAACAACCTTGTGATTGAAATGATCATTGATGAAAATGAGGAAGAAGCTGCTACCGATGAATCGAGTGATGAGCTGACGGCGGAGATCGACTACCGTTTTTCGCTAGACACCTTTGCCGGAACGATAACGGAAGAGCGAATGACAGCATCGCTTACATATGTGGAGGACGAGGAAGAGCCGTTTTGGTCGATCGAATGGGAACCTTCGATGATTCTTCCTTCGCTTGAAGAAGGAGACACGGTTCACTATGAAACGTTGGCACCGGCACGGGGAGAAATCGTCGACCGTAACGGTGTCGAACTGGCGATCAACGGTGTTGCCTATGAAATCGGTCTTGTCCCAGAGCGTATTGAAGATCACGACGATACGTTTGCACGCGTGAGTGAGGATCTTGGTGTAAGTGAAGAGCGACTTGACGAATTGTTAAATCAATCTTGGGTACAGGATGACACATTTGTTCCAGTGCGCACCATTTCAAGTAGTGATACTTCCTTTCGCGATGCCCTGATGGACATCCCAGGTGTAACCTATCGGGAAATTGGAGCGAGGGAATATCCATTTGCTGAAAGCTTTGCCCATTTAATTGGATACGTCGGGGCGATCACAGCAGAAGAATTAGAAGAACGGAAAGAGGAAGGCTATCATGCACAATCCACCATCGGGAAAACAGGGCTCGAAAGCATTCTCGAACCACGGTTGCGAGGAGAAACGGGCGGACGCATTTTTATCCGTACAGCCGATGGGGAGCTGAAAGAGACCCTTTTAGAAAAAGAAGCAGTTGATGGGGAGACGGTTCAGCTGACGATCGATGCCGACGTCCAGCGCTCGATCTATGATTCGCTGGCGGACGAAGGGGGCTTAGGTGTTAGCTTGCATCCAACGTCTGGTGAAGTTCTTGCCCTTGTGAGCTCACCCTCTTATGATCCAAACGAATTTGTCGTCGGGATTACGTCGACCCGTTACGAAGAGCTGCAAGAGGATGAACGAAATCCACTACTGAATCGCTTTACGAAGCGATTTGCACCAGGGTCTTCCATAAAGCCGATTACGGCAGCGGTTGCCCTTGAACACGGTCTTGATCCCACTGAGGGCCGAACGATCACGGGAGACCGCTGGCAGCCAGATGATGATTCTTGGGGCAATTATACCGTCAAACGTGTAAACGTCACCGATGGCCCAGTTGATTTGCGGGATGCCCTTATTTATTCAGATAATATTTATTTTGCCCAAATCGCATTAGAGATCGGAGCTGATGTACTGACAGAAGGCTTTGAAGCATTCGGGTTCGGGGAGGACATTCCTTTCGCTTATGGCATGCCTGCCTCTTCCCTTGCCAATGACGGATTGGACTCTAGTGTTCTGCTCGCGAACACGGCCTACGGACAAGGGGAAATGCTCGTCACCCCCCTCCATCTTTCCCTTATGTATGCAAGTATTATGAACAACGGTACTATACCTACCCCATTGTTACTTGCAGGCGATGAACCTGACATGTGGAAAGAGAACCTCATAAGTGAAGAACATGCCAAGCTTCTTTTAGATGACTTAAAGGAAGTCGTTCGAGATTCAAGTGGAACTGGGCATGGAGCCTATATGGACGATCGCCCGTTAGCCGGGAAAACAGGAACGACAGAATATAAAGAAAGTCAAGAAGAGGAAGGCAAAGAAGATGGATGGTTTGTGGCGATGGATGAAGACATGCTCGTTCTTATGATGATAGAAGACGTTGAAGATCGCGGGGGCAGTAAATATGTTGTTCCTAAAGTGCGTTCGGTTTTTGAAGACTAAAAAAGAGTGCGGGATTCGCACTCTCAGGCTAGAAAGCATGGAAAACAATCTCCAAAAAAAGGTTCCAATCATCAAAAACAGATGATCGGAACCTTTATAATTTGTTTGGCTAGTTCTGTCCTCGCCTTTTTATTCTTGATATTCAGCAATTTCCTCTACGAGAAGATCAAACATTTCTCGACCTTCGTCCCCAACAATTTCATCACGGAAAAATTGATGGATCGGCTCTTGAATTTCACGGAAAGCTGCTCGCTCTTCTTCCGTTAATTCGTAAACCTCGGTCGGGTTCGCCTCATCATTTTTGATCTCATCTAGTAAATCGGCATTCAACTGTTGTTGGATTTCAAAGCCGCGCGGACGCATTTCATCAATGGTTTCGTGAATTGCTGCTTGAATATCTTCCGGTAAGCTTTCATATAAGTCGTTATTTACCGTCACCATCGCCACATACGTATTGTGATTGGAGATCGTCATATGATCTTGCACTTCATGGAATGAAGCGTCTTGAATAAAGAAAATTGGATTTTCCTGTCCGTCAACCACGCTCCGGTCCAGAGATGTATACAGCTCACTCCAGCTAAGCGCCTGTGGATCTGCGCCATAAGCACCGTACGTTTGTAGCATGAGCGGTGACTCTTGGGTGCGCATCTTAAATCCATTGAAATCATCTGGTGAGCGGAGCGGTGAATTTCCTGTCCACTGCATTGCCCCTTCCGACATAAAGGCTAACGGTTTAATGTTTTGCGCTTCATAGAAGGCCGCTAATTTTTCATTTAGTGCTACACTTTCATTCAAAATTTGCTGGGTGACCTCTTGATCATCTGGGAAGAAAAATTGCAAAGAAAACACTTGTCCTTCAGGTACAAGTCCTCCTGTAAACCCTGGAGAAATAATGCCGAACTCAAGGATGCCTTGTTGAAGCTGTTCGACCTGATCAACTTCACTTCCGAGAGATCCGAAGTCACGAACGTTCATCGATACACGTCCATCCGTCTTTTCTTCCAAAAGCTCTGCGAACTCGACGGCGTACTCATACTGTACTTGGCCTGGTGTTTCCTCCGTGACAAACTGCCAACTGTACTCCTCTTCCCCATTGGCAGATCCTGTCTCTTCACTTCCACAAGCCGTAAGTGCCATGGCTAGTGCTCCCGTTACTGCAAGAGCCTTCCACGGTTTTGTTTTAAAAAACATCTAATACCCCCTATACTTTTTTGAAACATCTATTGTTTTAAGGATTCCTTACAACAAAAATAAGGAAATCTCCTCAAACACGATAATTAATATTGAAGCAATAATCAGCATCACAATATACGGTGGTGTTCCCCGAATAACGTCTAAGTACGATTTATTAAACACCGCGCTTGCAGTAAAAATATCAACTCCAAATGGTGGTGTCGCAGAGCCGAGCGCCGCTTGGAAAACGATGACGACCCCTAAGTGAATTGGATCGACCCCTGCTTGCATAGCCACCGGATAAAAAATCGGTGTCAATATTAAGATGACGACGATGGGATCGACAAACATACAACCGATAAAGAAAAACAGGGCAACAATCAACAGAACATACAAGGCTGATGGGTCATTGCTGAAGACAACGTCCGTGAACGTGCGCGGAATGTCAGCAAAGGAAATGAGCCAAGAGAACGCTTGACCTGCGGCGACAAGAATAAAAACAGCCGCCGTCACAAGTCCTGTCGATAGAGCGATGCTCGGGATTTCTTTTAGTTTAATCGAGCGATAAATGATAACCTCAAGAATTAGTGCATAGAGCACGGATATCCCAGCCGCTTCAGTTGGGCTAAAGATCCCCGCATAAATACCTCCGATAATAATGATCGGAAATCCGAGGGGTAACAGCGCTTTTGCCGTTGCCCGTCCTCGTGCTGCCCACGAAAACCGTTCGGCAAGGGGAATGTTATTCTTTTTCGCATGGTAGTAACTATACGCAGCAAACATGAACATGACGAGAAGCCCTGGACCAATGCCGGCAATAAACAAGTCACCAACCGATACGTTAGGTGCTGCAAGTCCATAGATAATCATGCCGATGCTCGGTGGAATGAGTAAGGCAACGTCACTAGCATTTATGATTAGCGCAATCGCTTTTGAGTCTTTATAACCTAATGATAAGAGCCGCTCCCGCATCGGTTTCCCGATGGCAACAACCGTCGCCTGCGTCGAACCAGAAATGGAGCCGAACAGGGCGCAAGTAATCGCGGTCGTCACCGCATAGCCCCCGCGGATATGACCGACGAAAGCTCCAACAAAGTCTAATAGCCGTTTCGATGTTTTTCCTTTTGACATAATGTCAGCTGCAAAGATAAACAGCGGAACCGCTAATAGCACAAACGATGAGATCCCTTCCATCATTTGCTGGATCAAGATCATCGGATCCACGTGAGAAAAAAAGAGAAAGAGCACGATCGCCGAAGCTGCCAGCATAGGAATCATCATCGGGAAACCAAGCGCAAGTAAAACAAACATGATGACTAACATCACTGCAATCATTTTCGGTTCCTCACAGTCTTATGAATTTTTCGTTTTTTTTCGTGAATGTTCCCCATCTCCTATTAGGATACTTACTCTCTATGTATAATCCTTCCGATCCATTGCTAAATAGACATCCTTTTCCTTTATGTTGATCCACATGTTCCGTAAAAATTGAATCCCACCAAGAGTGAAGCCAACAGGAATAAATACAGACATCAGGTAAGCTGGAACTTGTAATGCTGTCGTTACTCGGCTCGTATGATAAACCGATATCATATAGTGATAAGCAAAATAGGCGAAAGTGAACAAGATAATAGCCGTTAAGGCCGGAATAAAAATGGATAAGGCCTTGCGAATTTTAAATGGAGCTAGATCATAGAAAGCAGACATGCTTATGTGTCTCCCTTTCCGAGCGGCATAGCTGATTCCCATAAATGTTGCAATAATGACGGCAAACTGGCTCACTTCCTGATGAAACGACCAGCTTGTGCCAAAAAACGTCCGACTTAGCACATTACCGACAATCATGACGGCAATCATAATAATCGACCAGCTCAAAATGATCTCTTCTAGCTTCATAATCGCGCGATCAAGCAATTTTAGTGAGCGAGAAACGAATGTCACAAGCGTTTCCTCCTTTCTATGAAGTTGTCAGTAAAAACTATAAAATTACAAGAATATACAATTTTATCAAAAACCTCGTAAAATAATATGAGATCATACGGATATTAAAAGCATACTGGAAAAATACTGGCGCCTCAAACGGCATAATATTGGCTAATAGTGGTTCAGCCCTCCTATTCTTATATGAGAAACTATCACATAACATTCCTAACGTTATCCTCGCAGATCGTCTCATATCCTCCTCAATCCGACGAAATCGCTAGTGCATTTTCCGAAAAAAGAACCACCCCTCGTGTTGGAGGAGTGGTTAATAGAAATTAGGCCCAGTGGGCAACATCAACTGGCGCGTACAGCCATTTTACCCACTGCTCGTCACAGATTTTCAGCATAGTCAATGAAATACCTTTCATATTCAGGGAAGTCAGTTGAGTTCCTACCTTCACAAAGGAAACGTGTAAATTTTCAATCGCTAATAACCGGCGAACGTCATTAGCAAACACATATTGTTCAATTAACGGGGTGCCACCAAGGCCATTAATGAGAACTGCATATTGATCATTTTTATCCCAGCGATAAAGGCTCTTTAACTTATTCACTAGTTCGACGGCCAGCAGTTCAGACGACACAAGCTTTTCTTTCCGGTACCCTTGCTCACCGTGAATTCCAACCCCGAAGTACACTTCCCCCTCCTCCAACAGAAATTGGGGCTCACGTCTCTCCGGTAAATCTGCATGGGTGAGAGCCACACCTAAAGTGGCAAGATTTTTTACAACCTGTTCACCAATCTCTTGTAACGCTTCTAGTGAATAGCCTTCCTTGGCTGCAGCTCCGATAATTTTATGGACGAGAACGGCTCCTGCCACTCCACGCCTCCGTTTCTCAAAGGATGCATCGCTTTCCACGGATACATCGTCGTTTACGATCACATGCGCAACATCTCTTCCCTCGGCTCGGGCTTGAACTTCTGCTGACAAAAACGTCGCTAAATCTGCAACAAAATTTTTGATAATCAACAGAACACCTTTCCCTTGATCCATTTGACGAATCGCAGCGAGAACTTGTTGAGCTGACGGCGGAACGAACACGTCTCCTTGAACAGCGGCCGCAAGCATCCCTTCCCCTACATACCCTAAATGTCCAGGTTCGTGTCCGCTACCGCCTCCACTGATAATTGGCACACTTTTGGGATCGAAGGTTTTTTGATAGATGACGCGATGCAACGGATCGTACTCGACTTTGTCCGCTCGAGCAAAAGCAAAGCCCTGAAGCATTTGATCAACGATCTTTTCTGGTCCGTTCATGATTTTTTTCATGATTCCTCACCTGAGCTTTCTGACTCTTGTTGAATCGACCATTGCCATGGTTTGTGTATCAAATGATACAAATGGTCAGCGATCACATCTGGTTCTTGTGGGCAGTGTGCTTGTAGCCATTGATGAATTATACCGACAACACCATAGCTATAAAACGACGAAATAAATTCGCGATCTTTTTGCGAAAGTCTATCGATTTCATTGAGATAAAGGGTTTGGATATGTTCGTACAAATAGTCGGAAAACCCATTTTGCCCGTTCACGTCCATCGCCCTTTGATAAAATGTTTGGTTTTCATAAAAGTAATGCAGCAGATGGCGAAAAATGGTTTGGATATCATCATAGGCTAAAAAATCAATACTGTGTTCTTTCGTCTCTTGCTTATAAATCCAGTGTAAAAGTTCAAATTTATCTTGGAAATGATAGTAGAACGTTTGCCTTCGCATGTTAGCACGGCTCATAATATCACTGACCGAGATTTTTGAAAACGGCTGTACTTCCATCAAATCTTTGAACGCTTTGGCAATCACTTTTTTCGTAATGATCGAATTTGTCATGCCGTTGCTCCTTTAGCTGACCGAAACGTAAAAATCGGAAATGGATAATGGGCACGATGAAGCACCGTGCCCGTAAAATGATGAGTTACTGCCTGAAAGATTCAGCCACGTGATTTGATCGTAAGCGGCTGTAGTTGCTCCGTGATGGTCTCAAAAGAAGCACCACCTTGCGTAAGAGCAGCGGCCGTATAAGCGCCTTCTACAAGGGCCACATCCATGAGATGAATCGTCTTTTCGCTTAGCTCAATCACCATCTCGACATTCATTTTTGCACTACCTAAATCATAAAACACAAACAGTTCATCAGCCTCGTTGTCCATGACCGCCTGCTGAATTTTCTCAAAGCTGGCTCCCACCTGATCGTCGTCCGTTCCACCCGCATAAGTGATGGACACATCCTTGGCCACCTCTTTTAATAGCGTGACGATTCCTTCCGCTAATGCAGGAACGTGGGAGGAGATGACAATGCCAAACGGCTTTGTTGTCATGACAGAATCCCTCCATCGATCATCGCTTCAAACAAATACCCGCTCGATACAGCTCCAGGATCAAGATGACCGAGAGAACGTTCACCTAGATAGGAGGCACGACCTTTTGTCGCTTTCATCTCTTTCGTTTCGCTCACAAATTGGTGAATCCTCTCTTTGCTTAGCTGCTGCTCCGCCATGAGGCTTTCAACTACTGGCTTCCATACGTCTACCATCGTTTTTTCCCCCGTTGTCGCCTTGCCCCTCTTTAAAATTCCGTTTAATCCTGCTTCGACTGTCTTACCAATATGATCGGGATCGATCGCCACTTGCTTTGACATTTCTAACAACGCTGTCCCGTAGAGCGGGCCTGAAGCACCACCCGTTTTACTAATGAGCGCCATTGCTGCCATCTTCAGCACTTCCTGTGGAGATTCAAAAGAATTCTCCTTTAGCTTTCGCTCGACTTCTGCTAGCCCACGAGCCATGTTTGTCCCATGGTCCCCATCTCCGATCGCGCTGTCTAATTCACTTAAATACGATTGATTCGCCTGAACCTTTTCGTGAAAAGCATGTAGCCATTTCGTTGTATTTTCCACTGTAAACATCCCAGCCTACCTCCTCTTTACGCCCAGTCCACCGTTTTCACTTCATGATTCCAATAATCAAGCCATTTTTCTTCCACGATTTTTATAAGAGTAAGAGAAACACCGGCCATGTCGATAGACGTCATAAAAGAGCCCACTTTTTTAAATTGGATGTTAAGCCCTTCCTCTGTTAGCTTGTTCGCTACATCATTCATAAACACATACTGCTCCATAAGAGGTGTAGCTCCAAGCCCATTGACTAACACACCGTATTTATCTCCTTTGCTCCAGCCAAACGCTTCTTTTAATTTGAGGATCAACTCTTCGGCTATTTCCTTGGACGATTTCAGCTTTTCTTTACGATAACCTGGCTCCCCGTGAATCCCAACACCATATTCCATTTCGTCGTCTCCCAGTTCAAATCCTGGCTTCCCAACAGCTGGCACGGTTGCAGGCAAGATCGACACACCGATCGTCTTCGTGTTCTCAATGACTGTTTCACCTAGCACTTTTAAGCTTTGTAGCGATAGACCAGCTTCAGCGGCAGCTCCTACAATTTTGTGGACAATAATCGTCCCTGCGACCCCGCGTCTTCCAGCTGTAAATGAGCTATCCTCCACCGCAATATCATCATTCACAATGATGTGATCAACAGTTATTCCTTCTGCTTCAGCCATTTCTCCTGCCATTTCAAAATTCATCACATCACCTGTGTAGTTTTTGATGATCAGAAGAACGCCGCCTCCTTGATCTGCCGCTTTAATTCCTTCAAAAATTTGATCCGGCGTTGGCGACGTAAACACTTCTCCGCAAACGGCGGCCGCCAGCATTCCTTGTCCGACAAAACCAGCATGACTCGGTTCATGTCCGCTACCGCCTCCACTAACTAACGCCACTTTGCCTTTGTCTACATATGTCCGGCGAATCACACCTGTCTCCGCTACTCGTTCGACAAGATGTCCATTGGCATATACAAATCCATCGAGCATTTCATCCAAAACGTTTTGCGGATCGTTGAGAATTTTCTTCATCGTCCAAACGCCTCCTTCGTTTTGCTTCGTTTTCCACCTCTAGTGTATAATGAAAGCGCTTCATAGGAAACGGACAAAAAAAGCAACATGTCAAAGAAACAGTCATTCAAAAGCCCCCGCTTTGCGGAGGCTCCATCATTCGTAAGGTATAGTTGTATCTCGCCATTATGGGATTTACGTTTATTTATGATTCTGTTCAAAAGATAAGCGATAGTTATTTATGAGAGAAACTAAATTTTTGCTAAGATCCATCTGATAACCCGGTTCCTCTTTCGAGTAATCCTTGTCAACTGAGCGTAGTAATCGTGCAAAGGAGACTAAATGATGCAATCGCTCAAAGCCATTCGCTTCTTCGAGTAACTCCTCGTCTAAAAAAGTTGATGATTTGTACCCTTTCATGAACGTCTTTATAGCAGGGGTTGTTACACGGAATTTCCCAGCGTCCCTAAGCGCATAAACGATATCTGCTACATACCAATAATAGGCGCAATCATCAAAATCAAGAGCACTTATGGTTATCTCGTTAAATCGTACATTGTCCAGTTCAAAATCGTAATGGATGATTCCAAAGTTCTCTTTTGTAATGGGCAATTGATTAGCCCATTCAGAAATCATCTCTAGCTCTTTCATTGCCGCTATTTCGTTAGGTGGGAGCCATTCTTTTACTTTTTCTAAATCATCTTTCCAGCTAGGCCTTTTTATGGCCAAATCATTCGGTACATTCTTTAGATTCTCATGTATCGTGCCTAGCATTTCTCCCCATACAAAAAGTTGCTCTTCATTCATTTCCTCAAACGAAAGATGCTCCCCGTCAAGAGCTTCAAAAACGACAGCATAGAATGTACCTATAGGAGTTATTACAACCTCTACTAAGTTGTTATTTTTTGATAAAACTGGCTGAGCGACTGCTAAAGCTTGACTCCCAAGGTATTGAACTAGTTTTAGCTCTTCTTTAATCATTGTAAGATTTCTTTCACAAGAATCATTAAACCGTAAATAATACTTTTTCCCATGATGTTGAAACATAAATATGAAGTTGGCGCTTGCTCTCCAGTAAAAAACAGAATGACGGTCAAAACCCCATCGCTCTAAAATGAACTCAGCTAACGGACTTCTCCATTTTTTATCAACGGTAGCAACTACTTTTTTCATGGTGCTTAGCTTCATCATAAACATTCCCCCATTTAATGTTTTGAAGCATTAAATGGAAAATAATAATGGTCAGCGCACCCATGAAGAGTGCGACCCGATAAGGCTTTCTTTAAGGAAAAATTCGAAATAATTTCAATCCACGCACCCATCAGATAAGAACGGAATAAAGAAACTGTAGAATTGTTAAATGATCCATCGTACTTCCTTTAAATCTTGATGAGCGAGAGGCATCATTTTATTTTCCAATGTTTGCTTCACTAAAATTAAAAATTGCATTCTCTCACTCCTTCCCTTCATTATTCGGATCATGAATCCTAAAGAAAATTATACCATTTTATGATCATCATAAACCAAAAAAGATTCGCCATTTTTCGAGGAATTCCTAATACATTCGGTTAATGATTTTCACGTGAAAAAGGAAACCCCCGCTTCGTTAGCGGAGTTCCCTCTCCCCATTATTCAATACAAAAGTGGCAAGAGTCCGTGCCATGACGCCGCGGGCTCGCGCCACTGTGCCGGCAATATCAAGATGAACCCATGGATCATTTTCTGCAAACTCGCCAACAAATAGGGCAGTAGCCATACAATTAGCAAAGCGACCAATTGTTAGCCTTAAATCAGCAACCGATTCTTCCTGTAGCCGTTTCGTATAAGGTCGATAATACGGGAGTGCCCAGATTGGTTCTCCTGTTTTCAGAGACGCTTCTTGCATTTTCTTCCACCAGGACTTGTCGTTTGTAACAGCGGCCGTGATTTCATCACCTAGTATACTCCGTAGCTCTTCTGCTAACGGGGCAACTGTCACGAGTGAATGGACTCCTAACTCTTTTGCATATGTGATACCGTCGGCTAATAGCAATGCCCCTATTGCTTCTATATGATCCGCTTCAATGGTTTTCCCTGAATACGAACGAATGACATCTCCAGGTGCCGGATTCTGCTGACCATGTTCTTGTTCCACGATCGGCAGAATTGCTAATACATTCTTTTGACTATGTAAGCTCCCGATAATGTCCATCGCGCCAAGTACAGCAGCAGCCCCGCCCATCCATGGGCTAAAAATTCCGTTTCCCCCTGCGCCAACTAAGCCAATAGCCTCCTGTTCTTCACGCTTCCCTTTGTTCTTAAGCACGAGCATCGTTGCATTTTCAGCAGGGCCACTTGCAGCTAGAAGTCCACCCATGCCTAGCTTTTCCATCTCTTTTTGTCCTAACGTCTCCATGTCAAATCCATGGCGGCTCGCTAATGCCTGCGCCTCTGTCACGAGCTCTGTCGGTGATAACAACGTACGCGGTATACTCATGAGCCGCTCCGCATAAACAGACCCATTTCCATATGTTATTCCTTCACGTACCGATGTCTCGATAGGACGATGTCCATGAAAAACCGTCACTGAGTCCAGCGATTTATCGACGAGGTTCGTTCTTTCTTTGTAGTCGTCAATAGTTGAATAGCCCATCGTGAATGACTCGCCGAACAACCGAGCAACCTCTTGTTCACTTACCCTCTCTGATACGAACGAAGGTAGCACCACCGCTACATTCGTCATTCGTTTTTCCTTTACTCTTTCTCCGACCGCTGCAAATCCTGCGCGAAGGGTATCGGCACTTGCAACCGACCGCTTTCCAAGTCCTACGGCTAGCACCCATTTGACTTCAATTAAACCAAACGTATAAAACTCGGTTATCTTTCCTGCTTCCGTTTTTAACTGCTTTTGTTTCACAAGCGTTGATAAATGGCCATTTAGTGTTTCATCTAATTGTTTTAGTTCTGCGACAAAAGGCTCATGACCTTCAAATACTGCGACAATGATCGCATCGTGAGTTCCCCTTAAACTGAAAGTATTTTGAAAATACAGCATACGCTCCTCCTTACCCAGCGTCTTTTTTCTTGGATAGGTTTTTCAGACTAGACAAGCGATTAACAGAATAGAATATAGGGAAAGAGAAAAACAGATAACCGCAATGGTTTCATGGTAAGAAATCGCCTTCTTATGGTATAATTGACAAGCATCTTTACACAATCGAACGATGATTTTCCCTACTATATCATGTGATGAGGTGAACTTCACACCATTTTATTTTATATAGTCCCATGAAGCTGTTCGCATTTGTATGTAGATGGAGAAAGGACGTTGAACAACATGGAATTGTTTCATAATTTCCCGCTATGGGCAGCGTTGATTGCGATCGGTGTTGCTCAGTTTGTTAAAGTACCACTTGCTTATCTTCCAGACCGAAAAATGGATTGGACTCTGTTAACGAGTACGGGGGGAATGCCGAGTTCCCACTCCGCTGCCGTCACCGCTTTGGCAACAGCCATCGCTCTTGAAGATGGACTAGATTCCCCGTTGTTCGCAATCTCAGCTGTTTTTGGTATTATTGTCATGTTTGACGCGACAGGTGTCAGACGCCATGCCGGGTACCATGCGACTGTTTTGAATCAACTTGTCGGTGATTTTAACAAACTTGTTTCTGAATTGAAAAGCTGGCCGAAGAAAGAAGAAATGGAAAAACGGAAGGAACTGAAAGAACTTCTTGGGCATCAACCAATCGAGGTGTTTTTTGGCGCCTTGCTTGGCATTCTTCTTGCCTTCATACTGTACGTCGTCATTTATTAGTAAAGGAGGCTCTTTCCCATGAGACTCGTCTCCATCTGTCCTAGCAATACCGAAAAAATAGCCTACCTTGGACTTGCCGATCAGCTCGTTGGCGTGGATGATTTTTCCGACTGGCCGACAGTCACTCGCTCTCTTCCCCGGCTAGGACCCGATTTACGAATTGACATGGATAAAGTTGAAGCGCTACAGCCTGATCTTGTCGTCGCTTCCCTCAGCGTTCCAGGAATGGAGCGAAATGTAGAGGAATTGCAAAAAAGAGACATTCCCCACGTCGTGTATAACCCACATTCCTTAAAAGAAATTGGCGAATGCTTAAAAGACTTAGCCAAACGTACAGGTGCGACAGCAGAAGCTACTGTAGCAATCGAGCGGTACGAGGGAATCATTGAGCACTATCGTTCTTTGGCAGCCAAAGTGGAGCCTGTCCGCCTTTATTGGGAATGGTGGCCTAAGCCAGTTTTCACTCCTGGGGGAACGAATTGGTTAACCGAGATTAGCGCATTAGCCGGGGGTATAAATGTCTACGGTGATACATCCATTCCTAGTGTGAAGACCGACTGGGACGATGTCCTTAACAAGCAACCGGATCATATTTGCCTTGCTTGGGTCGGCATTGCCGCTGATAAAGTTAAGCCTGAACTGCTTTGGAAGCGACCAAACTGGGAGCAGATGGCGGCTCTTCAAGAAGGAAAGGTGCACGCATTAGAAGAGCCCCTCTATTGTCGCCCTTCTCCTCGGTTACTCCTCGGTTTGAAAAAGCTTGCTGCTCTGCTTCACCCTTCTCACTTCCCTGCAAATGATGGGAAGGATCCGTTATGGGATCATAACCTGGACGACTAAAGTCAATTAAAAAAGTGTCCTTTGTAACGTGAAAAAAATCGAACCCGCAACAAATGTGGTTCGATTTTTTTCAGCTAACGATTGATTTGTTCTCGGAAGACCTGTACAGCTTCATTTTCATTTAAAGCTTTTAGCTCTTCATCTGTAAATGTGCCGTCTCCCTCTTCCACGATGTACACTTCCACTTCTTTTCGGCCCCACTGATTAAACACATCTTCTACGGTTTCATAGTACAAATCAATTTTATTGCCTTTTATCGCTGATCCCGTATCGGTTACAACACCGTACCCGTACCCTGGTATGAATAAAACTGTTCCTATTGGGAACACACGGGGATCTGCCGCAATCGTGGAATAGAGATCACGTCTTACTTCAACACCAGAGAACGTAATCCCATAGGATGCATCTCCAGGCCGTTTTCCTGTCGATTCCACCCCTGCCGTGTAGCCCGTAGCCACTACTTTTTTCGATGGGTACTGACTCCAATCAACCGCTTCTTCCAATGGAACAGGATCTGATTCGACAGCCTGTAAGGACTTCGCTTTTTCTTCCGTTTTAATCGTTGGCAAGCTGCGTTTTTCCCTATCAAATAACGAATAGCTTGCATTATCGTTCGCTTCTAAAGGTTCCACTGTATCCGAGGATTCCCTTTGATCCAATAACCATCGCTCAATGTGTTGAGCGTTAACTCCTGAAACCGTGTGAAAAGTTGACAAAAAGGCAGCAAGTACGAGGATCGTCATCAATGAACGACGTCCATATTTTTTAGCTGCTTCCATCCTCTCACTCCTCTCAGAAGTCATCATCTCCAAAGAGAAGTAAGATTATACAAAAAAACGCGGGAAAATTTAGAAAGTTATCGACAACAATTCAAATTCACTTTTAGCATGACCGGCTTTCCTACCTTTTATCCTACACATACAAGCAAAAAAAAAACACCCAACCCGAAGGAAGAGCGTTTCATGATCGTTAAAACATTTGGTATCCGCGGACACGTAACATTCGTATGACAATCCCTGAAATAATTGCACCGATAAAACCGCTCGTAAGGATCAAATGGTCCACAAGCTGCAACGCCATCAGATCGTCCCACAACCTAGAGAATGAGGTAGCAGGCGATGTGAAATATTGATAAAACGGGACATGATCAACTATAAAAATAACAATAAGCGGATAAAAAACGGCCATAATCCAAGTAGACCGTAACACCATATTTAACAGAAAGCCTATGCCGAAAAATAAAATTAAAAATAATAGCATCGAAATGAGCAATTGCGGTAAACTCATCTGTGCACCCCCATGTTCACTTGCTAGTTTACTCAATGGAAGCAGCACAGTCAAGCAAGTCATCTTGACAGCTTTGTGTCAGCATCTGACTGCCACCTTAATTGCTACAAAATAAATGTTCTTAAAAGTAGAAAGCACCGTCATGAGACGATGCTTTCCGGCTTCACTTCTTGTAAAGTTCCTGCTCCACTACAATAATCACATGTTTCCGTACCGCCTAGGATTAATTGAAAATAGCCACGACCCTTGCAGTACGGACAACTCGTTGTTTTTGTCTGTTCTCTCTTTCTCACGAGCGTTCTCCCCCTAGCAATCATTTCATTTATATTATCAGAATTTTCAATACAAATAAACATGACAATTGCGAGGTATTCTCACATGTAAGCGTAATCAATTGACTCTATCTACGAATTCTTTGAATTTTCTAACGTTTTCATCGATACAATGTCAATAAAAGTGAAGTTTAAAATAGTAAGTGAAACTTCAGCAGTTGTGGTTCCCTTTGGTCTCCCATTCAATGTTTTTCCGGTTCACACTGTGGAATCTTAGCCCCAGTTAAACAGGATAAAAAAAGGCTAGCTCTCATATTTGAGCTAACCTTTTCTCTATCGTTAGGGTTGTGTTGTATGCATGCGCTCTTTCGGCTTATAGCGGGTTTTTACCTTTCTTCAATAGAAGCCCAGGACCACCAATTAAGAAGAGAGAGCGATTATCAATAACCTTTTTCATGAAGCTTGCTGAGCTCCCAAACAATTTTCGGGTGCCAACAACACCAATCGCTTCTTTTCCTCCAAGGGAAGCAACAGTACCTTTAATCTCTGGCTTGAAGTTTTTCAACTCACTACCGCCTTTTACGAGCGTTGCCAAGTTATGTGCACAGGTTTCTGCCATTTGAATCGCAATTTGTGCAGTTGGCGGATACGGACGATTAATTTCTTCGTTGATGATCAATGCGCAGTCACCGATGACAAAAATTTCCTCATGACCTGGTGCACGGAGATCAGATTCAACTTTGATACGACCTCGCATCGCTTCAAATCCAGATTTTTCAATAATTTCCGGTCCACGAACACCTGTCGCCCAAACGACTGTGTTGGATTTAATTTCATCACCATTCGCTAAAATGACGCCATCTTTAACGACTTCTTTGATTGGGCAATTGATCTTGAATTCAACTCCGCGGCTTTCAAGAAGGTTCATCGCGTACTCTACAAGCTCTGGATCAAAACCAGGAAGAGCTGTTGGTGCAGCTTCAATGACGTACATTTTCACTTTTTCACGAGGTACGTCATACGTTGCGCAAAGTTCAGGAACACGTTTCGAAAGCTCTCCTACAAATTCAATCCCTGTAAAACCAGCACCAGCCACGATAAATGTTAAGAGCTCGTCCTTCTTCTCTTCTAGGTTGTTGTATGTTGCAAACATATACTCAATATGCTCTTTTACTTGGCGAGCACCATTGACAGTCCACTTGCTAAATGCGTGCTCAAACACGCCCGGTACGCCAAATGTTTCAGCGACAGAGCCTAGAGCAACGACTAAATAATCATACTCCAATTCTCCATTTTCAAGGACGACTTTCTTCGCATCTCTGTCAATTTCTACTGCTGTGTCTTGAACAAAGTTGACCTTATTCAAGTCGAGTACATCTTTGATCGGCACTCTTGCTTTTTCTGCAGGAATCGTCCCTGCTGCCGGTTCGTGCAACCAAGTGGTTTGATAATGATAACTGTGCTTATTCACAAGCGTAATGTTCGCGTCATTGTGTCCAAGCTGCTTTGACAAGCGGGATGCGGTGATTATTCCACCATAACCTGCTCCGAGAATAACGATGTTTGGCTTATTCAAAATCATCACTTCCATTTCAAGATTTTCGACACCATTTGACAAAAAGATTGTGATTCATTTCACGTATAATGGCAAAAAAAGTGACATTGTATGATATCTGTAGATTGTCGTAAAATTGTCGCAAAATACATCTATAATAATAGAAGTTTTGCCTTTAATTTTCAAGCATTTTTTAAAAAATGATTACCGATCTTAGAAAACGCTTACCGAAACCGTTGGTATGACAGATTTATTTACACTCCCTTTGTGAAATTCTAAATTTTCCGATAATAAAAGCGCCTTTTCCTTTCATTTTCATTTGTGTAAATCTATAATGAAATGGAAAATGTGTCGCGGAGGTGCCAAGATGTCAAGAAAAGAAGAATTGTATGATATTACGATTATCGGCGGGGGACCGACAGGATTATTTGCTGCATTTTATGGCGGAATGAGGCAGGCGAAGGTGAAGATTATCGAGAGCATGCCTCAGCTAGGTGGTCAGCTTGCTGCTCTTTATCCGGAAAAGTACATATACGATGTAGCCGGTTTTCCAAAAGTAAAAGCACAGGACCTCGTAAATGACTTAAAAAGACAAGCAGAACAATTTAATCCAACCATTGCTCTTGAGCAGTCCGTTCAGAATGTGACGAAAGAAACCGACGATACTTTCACAATCAAAACAGACAAAGAAACACATTACTCGAAAGCGATTATCATTACAGCAGGGGCAGGGGCTTTCCAACCACGAAGACTGGAGGTGGAAGGTGCCAAGCAATATGAAGGAAAGAATCTTCAATACTTTGTAAATGATTTAAATGCATATGCAGGTAAAAACGTGCTCATTTCTGGTGGTGGCGACTCAGCCGTAGACTGGGCTCTCATGCTTGAACCTGTCGCGAAAAATGTGACACTAATTCACAGACGCGATAAATTCCGTGCACATGAGCATAGCGTCGAACTCCTGCAAAAATCTTCCGTCAACATTTTAACCCCTTTTGCTATTTCTGAGCTCTCAGGTGACGGCGAAAAGATTCATCACGTGACGATTCAAGAAGTAAAAGGTGATGCTGTTGAAACACTCGATGTTGATGAGGTCATTGTCAATTTCGGTTTCGTTTCCTCATTGGGCCCAATTAAAGGATGGGGCTTAGAAATCGAAAAGAACTCCATCGTTGTCAACACAAAAATGGAGACAAACATTCCGGGTATTTATGCAGCTGGTGATATATGCACGTATCCTGGGAAAGTAAAGCTGATTGCGACCGGCTTTGGAGAAGCACCTACCGCCATCAACAATGCTAAAGCCTTTATTGATCCAACCGCCCGTGTTTTCCCTGGTCACAGCACAAGCTTGTTTTAATAAGACAAAAATCCCCTTTCCCATTGAAGGAAGGGGGATTTTATTTAGCAATCTTCAGGCGTTCCTGCGTTGGTAGCTGTTCGGAATGATGTGCCACAACCACATGTAGCAATGGCGTTCGGATTATCAATCGTAAATCCGCCACCCATCATGTTTTGTTTGTAATCAATGACAACATCTTTTAATATGGGTCCACTTTCATTATCAATTAAAACAGACAAGCCATTAATTTCGTGGAGCGTGTCATCTTCTGTCTGTTCATTATCAAACCCCATGCCATAGGAAAGACCGCTACAGCCTCCACCTTTTACACCTACACGTAGCTTAAGGCCTTCTTCGCCTTCTTCTTTCATCATTTCTTTAATGCGATTGACTGCCGCATCAGTAATTTTAATCATCACGTTCCCTCCTAACGAAACAGGATGAATCATTCAATGAAGTTGCATCACAGTCAGTATACCCTCTTTTTAGCTCGCCTCACAAGAAACCTGCTCATAAACGATTATAATGAATGGGATTCCCAATAATCTATATTCTTTCCATCAAGTCGTAACATAATGTTATGGGCTTGGTCTAACTCCTGACTATATTGTAACACAAGGGGGTGATTGAGCCCATACTTCTTAGCTGCATCCATCATCTTCTCCCGCAGATATTCTATTTTCTGAATACAGGCATCTGCTGTTAAAGTTCTTGACACATCCCTCACCCCCTATTTCTCCACCAAATGTTTTCCAATGTCTGTATATATAAAATATTTTACCCAATATTGTTTGTACATGCAATCCTTATGCCTGCATTTCATTAACGGATAAAAAAGTCGTTTATTATGTAAAGAGGCTAAATTACGCACTCTCAGTTTAACATTATACTGTTATTCGGTTTTTTTTGGCAAGTGATACAGTTTTTCGGCCGATCGACCATTCATCTCCTTATCTTTTTTATAGGTGGAAAGATAGCATCCTCTTTCTTTTTTTCTCTTTTCTCTGATAGTATAATAGGAGAATGCCTTTTCCTATGTTATGGAAAGCGATGTTTGAATAGATAGAAGTACAGAACGAGTTTTCGTCATGGAGGTGCAAGATGGGAATTATATTAACGGATACGAAGCTCCAGGAAATCCAAGAGAAAGTAGAGCACGGTGAACGGTTAACGATTGAGGATGGTCTATACTTATATGAAACCTCAGACCTGCTAGGAGTAGCCCAGCTAGCCAATAAGGTAAACAGTGAAAAAAACGGCGATCATGTGTACTTTATTGAAAATATGTACATCAACCCGACAAATGTCTGTGAAGCAAACTGTTCATTCTGTGGATTTAAGCGCAAACCCGGCCAAGAAGGTGCTTACACGATGGATAGCGAAACCCTGTTACGCTATGTAGAAGAGCGCTGGAACGATAACATTCGCGAGTTTCACATTGTCGGCGGCCATAACACAGATGTTCCGTTCGATTATTATTTGGATACGATTCGCACTCTAAAAAAGAATTTTCCACAAGTAACAGTTAAAGCGTATACAGGGGCAGAAATTGAATTTTTCTCACGCTTGGCGGGAATTAGTATGAAGGAAGTGCTAGAAGAGTTAATCAAAGCCGGTCTTGATACTCTGCCTGGCGGGGGAGCGGAAATTTTAACCGAGCGATACCGAGCAAAAATGAGCCCTGATAAAGCTTCAACTGACCAATGGCTAGAAGCTCACGAAATTGCCCATGGGCTAGGGTTAAAAACCCATGCCACGATGCTGTATGGATCGATCGAATCGAATGAAGAGCGCTTGATCCATATGGACCGCGTTCGTCAGCTTCAAGATAAGACAAACGGCTACATGGTCTTCATCCCATTAGCGATGCAACCACGTAGTGTCAAGGCTGGACTTAAACGACGCACCTCTGCATTTGATGATATGCGCACGATTGCCATTAGTCGTCTAATGCTTGACAATATCGATCACATTAAAGCGTATTGGATTAACATTGGCGTGCAACTGACACAAATGGCGCTCACCTTCGGATCTGATGACATTCACGGTACCCTTATCGAGGAACGCATTTCTCACTCTGTTGGTGCATTAACGTCACAGGGGATTACCCGTGATGAGCTGATCCACTTAATCAAAAGCGCGAATAAAACTCCTGTCGAACGGGATACATTTTATAATATCATTAAGACGTATTAATTATAAAAAGCGCAAACCATTGTTAAAAACGTAGCGACCGTACTAATGCATTCGTAGGCGCTCTCGACAAGTCGCCTCATTTTTGGCAGATTGCGCTAGACATTTCTAGTTATGCTTTCTTTACATGTTATTAGTCTTTTGCAAAAAAAAAGCCGATCCTTTAAGGAAATCGGCTTTTCTAATTTTCTAATATGATAAACCTTTTACATACGTGCCTTCACAGATTGTTTCCGCTGCACCAGTCATAAGCACATCGCCATTTTCTAACCAACTGATCGTTAAATCACCGCCTAACAAATGAACGATGACCTCTTTGCCTTTCTGCGTAAATCCATTGAGTACGCTTGCCACTACGGCAGCGCACGCCCCCGTTCCACATGCTTGAGTAATACCAGATCCCCGTTCCCAAACACGAAAATGAATTTCTGTAGGACTAACCACTTGAACAAATTCTACGTTTACCCAATCCGGGAAAGCTTCATGCTTCTCTAAGAGCGGCCCTACTTGTTCCACTGGAGCGTCTTCAATCGTATCGACAAACAGGATCGCGTGCGGATTGCCCATCGATACAGCGGTCAATCTGTATTCCCTTTCACCAATTGTAAATGGTTCAGCCACAACTTCTGCCGCCTCTTCACCAAGCATTGGGATTTGAGCACGGCGTAGCCTTGGCTCCCCCATATTCACGGTCACCGTGTCTACCAACCCGTTGTCATTCGGATGCACAATGGCTTTCACGAGACCTCCTAATGTTTCCACGTCGAAGGACGTTTCCTTTACATACCCGTGTTCAAATGCAAATTTTGCGACACATCTAAGACCATTTCCGCAATTTTTTGCTTCTGAACCATCATTGTTAAAGACTCTCATTTTCACAGGGGCACGGTCTGAGGGGCAAATGAGGATCATTCCGTCAGAGCCAATTCCTTTATTTTTATCGGCAACAGCCACCGCTAAAGCGGGAAGCTCTTCTTCTTTTAACGTCTCTTTAAAGCAATCAACGTAAATGTAACTATTTCCAAGCCCGTGCATTTTCGTAAATTTCATCGTCTTCCTCACTTTCGCAACGCTTGATTCGTCCACAAGTAATCGTCATCAGCTTCCAATACTGTTAATCTCCCCCGACAACAAGGAAGATTGATCGATACTTTTACACCTTCTTTTGCAAGCTCTAACGCCTCAAGGCTCATCGACGTTAGGACATGCCTTTCGCCACAAAACGGGCACTCATCGAAATAAATATCACCTGACATCCGCTCATACGGCCATGTGTTTTCAAATGGGATTACATCCATAACGTCCACCACTTTTTTCTGTGATTTACCGTCATTATACACCGTTTACCGATAAAGAACAGTAGAAAAGCAGATACTAATCTTTAGCATCTGCTTACACGATTAAAACATTGGGTTTTCATCCAAATAATGATAAATATTTTCCACCAATTGTTCATTGGTTTCGCCGGACACATATTCCCCATTTACAAGCGCAAATTTATCGTTGGCACAGCTACCGCAATGGCTTAAACATCCGTACTCAATAATATCAAGATTCGGATCTTTTTCTAACTCTTCCATCGCTTTCTGTGTACCGCTTGCTAAATTGCTTAAACAAAACTCAATAATTGGGCGCATGGTTTCTCACCTCTCTATGTTGATATCCTAATCGTTGCGAGCAAAGAAGTCAATTTTAATTCAGAAACGTCATTTGTTCAGAAACCTTTCGAAAAATTGTTGTGATTTTGCCACATTATCGTTATAATCAGAACTGGAATATGACCGTGGTCATTTTTTGACTGAGTTCAGGTATGGAGAGGAGCCGAATATGAAAGGACAGTCGAAGAAAGCGTTAACAAAAAAGCGCATTGAAGAGGCGGCGCTCTCTCTGTTTCGTGAGCAAGGGTACGATTCGACCACCGTCCAAGAAATTACGGCAAAGGCCCAAGTGGCAAAAGGCACTTTTTTTAATTATTTCCCTACGAAAGAGTCGATTATGAGATCTCTTGCCGAAGATCGCCTTCACTCTGTTTCCGTTTATATGGAACAGAGGCATATTCAATCGCTGCCAATTCTAAAAAAGATTCGCACCTATTTGTCCTATTTGCTTGAAGAATACGATTCCCATCCGAAACTGACAGTGCAAATTTGGCGGCATGTGGTTGAATTCGAGGAAATGATTCTTTCCCATTGGGTTGTGCTCTTAGAGGAGGCCAAAGAGCGCGGAGAACTTAGCGAAGATTTTCCGATTCACGTATGGAGCCACATTATTCACAGCCATGTTTGCTATGGATTGCAGATGTCTCATCTTGCACCGACAAAGGCACAGCTCCTAGCGAAAGTCATGCCTTTATTAGAAGAAAGCTTATCAGCCATTATTCAGAAAAGGGGAAATTCTGCTATGAAAAAACTTGTTGTTTTAGGAGGGGGCTACGGCGGTATGCGGATTTTACAGCGCCTCCTTCCAAATGACTTACCGTCTGATTGGGAAATTACACTCGTAGACAGGCTGCCGTACCACTGTTTAAAAACAGAATATTACGCACTGGCGGCAGGAACTGCATCTGACCATCATTTGCGTGTGAGCTTTCCTGAAGACCCGCGCTTATCGACTAGGTACGGTTCCGTATCCTCCATCGATCTCGCTTCAAAGACCGTTCTTTTTGAAGAAGGAGAACCGCTCACTTACGACACACTCATTATTGGACTTGGCTGTGAAGACAAATATCACGGGGTACCAGGGGCAAAAGAGCATACGTACAGCATTCAAAGCATGGAAGCCACACGGAGAACGTACGAGGCGCTCAACAACGTCCGTCCAGAAGGAGTTGTGACAATCGTCGGGGCTGGATTAAGTGGGGTCGAATTGGCGAGTGAACTACGGGAAAGCCGACCAGATTTAACAATCAAGCTGCTTGACCGTGGCGACATCATCCTTTCGATGTTCCCACGTCGCTTGAGCAATTACGTGCAAAACTGGTTCATTGACCACGGGGTCGACATTATTAACAAGTCGAATGTAACAAAGGTGGAGGAAGGCGCTGTCTACAATCATGATGAACGGATAGAATCGGACGCGATTATTTGGACGGCCGGAATCCAACCAAATGTCGTCGTTCGCAATCTTGATGTGGAAAAAGACCAACAAGGTCGGGTCGTACTCACACCTCATCATCATTTGCCAACAGACGAAGATGTGTTTGTTGTTGGTGACTGTGCGAGCTTGCCTCATGCTCCAAGCGCACAGCTAGCAGAGGGGCAAGCAGAGCAAATTGTCACCGTTCTTAAAAAGCGGTGGAACAATGAATCGCTTCCGGACGAGTTTCCGCGTATTAAATTAAAAGGAGTTCTAGGCTCCCTTGGGAAAAAGCATGGCTTCGGGTTAATGGGCGAGCGTACGTTGATCGGTCGTGTCCCACGCGTCTTAAAAAGCGGTGTCCTTTGGATGTATAAGTATCATTCAGGATGATCGATTACACCAAAACCCGTATCACCTTAACAAAGGCGGTACGGGTTTATTTCTTAATTATGGAACCTTTTACATGGCGTCAATTTTCGCGTATACGTCCTTCAGACGAGGGTTCCCCTCCGCTACAACTTCATCCTCTATAACCACGAGGGGATACATATATTCATCGCTTAAAATGGCATCCGCATAAGCTTGATCCTTCTTCTCGACCACTTTGTTAATATCCACATAACGAAATCGAAAATTGTGCTCAGGATACTTACGCTTAACCGCTGCTTCCAGCCACTCCATCGTTTCTTTCGCACTTGGTAAATGTATGCAGCTGCCACACTTTTCTTCTGCTCCAAACACGGTCACTTCAATTAATTGTCCCACAGCTCTTCCCTCTCCTCACGTGTTGTCCTAGTTTGATCTTACAAGGTAGCGCCCTTTTCCTCAAGAGTTAGCGCCTTAAATCATTGAAAATTGAGGCACATTCATGGATTTTTTGCGTAATGGATATTATAATGAGAGGTAAAGAAAGGAGTTGTTTTCACATGGAAACAAGCACTGAAATGCATGAGCAAGTAAAAGAAGTGTTAGATAAACTTCGTCCGTTCTTACTCCGTGATGGAGGAGACGTTGAACTTGTTGACGTTGAAGATGGTATCGTAAAAGTACGCCTTCTTGGTGCATGCGGCTCTTGCCCAAGTTCAACGATTACGTTAAAAGCTGGTATCGAACGCGCGCTTCTTGAGGAAGTTCCAGGCGTAAAAGAAATCGAACAAGTCTTTTAATTTCATCTTAAAAAGTACGGAGCTCTTGTCTTGAGCTCCGTTTTCTTTTTTGGCTCTATAAAATGTTTGGGGACAAAAGAGGACAAAAAATGCACACAGACTCCTTTCTCCATTATTCTCGATTTGTCTAGGAGTAAAGAAAGGATTGCTGCGATGGGATCTGTGAATTTGATATTCAAGTTATTATTTCATTCTTGATTGAAAGGCATTTTTAATCATAACGGGGATGGGACATAGCTTAAACTTCCTGTCCTAAAGACGAACAATTATATGATAAGGAAGTTACTAAAAGGAAAAACCCGAACTGATTCGAATTCTTGAATCATAGATCGAATTATTCTTTGACTAACATACTGTTATCCCAGCATCGTTTTATATCTATTATCTAGATTAGCATATTCCAAGAATAAAATCTTTTACAACTGTTATCCTCTTAGTAAATGATATATTAGTATAGTCTTCCTGAGAAATCACTTGGGGCTGAAAAACTGAGATAATATAATGCAGAAGCATCTAAATTACCACTTGGATATAGGTCCCCAGTCTTTGTAGTGCCTGGACTTACTGTAAATGACCTCAGACTGAATAGAGAACCTTTTTTGTGGAGCGTTACTGTTAAAGTACTTGAACTAGAATTTTTGATAGAATATGTTACTCTTTTCTTTCCTTTAAAATTACTATTAGTATAAAGGGTAGAAACCTCTGCTTTCCCTGCAAAAGTTAAGTTACTACTAGTTAAGTCAACCACTGCACTTTTAGGCGGTGCATAAAGACCTAAAATAGTAATTTCATCTTCAACGCTCTTTACCAAAGATACAACTTCCTTTTCATCAATGTTATTTGATACGGTAACCTCTTCTAAGTCTTTGGCATCTGCTGATCCAATTGTAATAAGAATACTTAAAACAATTGCACTAATATAACTCAATATTTTTCTCAAATTAAAAACCCCTTTATAGTTTATTTGGAATCTTTACACAACTAGAGAATGTATTAAAAACAACCCATTGTCAATATTTTCTTAATTTTATAATTATATGTATATAATATATATTCTTGTTGATAATAGAAATTTTATGTAGTATAAAGTTAATATAATGACTTCACCACTAGGAGATAAAACGATGTCGAATACGAAACTAAAAATGATCGCTTTATGTGCAATGTTCATTGATCACATCGGACAATTCTTTCCCGAAATGCCGGAATGGTTTAATTGGATTGGAAGAATAGCCGCTCCTATTTTTATCTACTGTGTTGTTCTCGGACTTAAACATACTACCGATAAAAGGAAATATATTATTCGTATATACTTTTTTTCATTAGGTATGGCGGTTGTAAATATGTCACTTAACCAGCTATTCAATCATACCTATTTTTATCTTTGGAATAACTTTTTCAGTTCTTTATTTGTGGTTGCCACAGTGATATTATTACTAGATAACTTTAAAGCAAAACATTTATTTTTCTTTATTACTTGGCAAGTATCCACCCTTATTTTATGTTTCATTTTAGTAGAAAAATATGAGATATTAGGGCTAAATTATTTAGAAGGAACATATTATTTTTGGGGTTCAGTATTTGGTAATATCCTTTTTATAGAGGGAAGTTTTTTAGGAGTTTTTCTCGGGGTAATCTTTTACCTTACGATCTCTAATCGAACTGGCCTAATCATTTTATATAGTTCATTCTCCTTCTGCTTTTACATACTTTCTTTAAAGTTAAACGGCTATTCAAATCCAGTCATTCATACCTATTTTTTCCCTTTTGCAGGATATCAATGGATGATGATTTTTGCACTCCCATTTTTATTGCTCTACAACGGTAGTAGAGGGGTTGGTTTGAAATATTTTTTCTATATTTTCTATCCTGCCCATCTAATTGTCTTATATTTATTGGCTTTATCTCGAATGTAGCAGCCACAAATCTCCAATTTAAACATATCGATAGATTTAGCCTTGTTCCATCCAATTTGGTAAAGTATCTACTCAACAGTCGACTGAATGCACTAAAAAGAAGTGTAGTGCTTAAAAAAAGTGCCTCTCCTTTATTGACTTACCAGCATCTATTTAATTTTTCACAAAAGAAAAGCCACCTCTGTGCATGAGATGGCTTCATTTTTATCCGATCGGTAGCTGTTGTTGATTGGACAAGACGCGATGAACCTGAATTCCTTGATCATCTGGCTTTAGGACGTCTACCTCGAACTGAGGGTACTGTTTTTGCAACTGCTTTTGAACCCAATCGCCTCTTCCTTTTGGCGAAAGGCAGAGCATGGTCGGCCCAGCACCACTAAGTGCTGCCCCATAAGCCTCTGTCTCCTCTTTTACGTATCGGATCACCTCTTGTAAATGAGGGACTAACCCTAGGCGATAAGGGTGGTGGAACACATCGCGCACCATCATTTCACCAACCATCTCCCAATTTTCCTTTAATAAGGCTGCCACTAATACGTTGCTGACACTGCTCCCACGGACCGCTTCCTTATAGCTCAAGGACTCTGGTAAGATGCCACGAGCTTTTTTTGTTAGTAACTCCTCCTTTGGCACGAGAAGGACTAAATCAAGGTCTGGCACACCTCCATGAATGACATGGGTTTCTGTCGATAAATGGGTCCCAATGACCAGTCCACCATAGACGGATGGGGCAATGTTATCTGGATGACCTTCCCACAGACTCCCAAACCGCACTTTATCTTCGGCAGCTAACGGCTGACCTAACAGTTGATTGGCTAGTTCAATTCCTGCTACAATCGCTGCGGCACTGCTCCCAAGTCCACGGGCTAATGGGATGTTGCTCTTCATTTGCACATGGCAAGGCGGAAGAGTTTTCTCAAGCTTTGATGCCACATGCTCAGCCACTTGGTAAACGAGATTCTCTTTGCCTGATGGAATTCCAACAAGATCCGCTGACTGAGTCGAAAAGTGCCATTCGCTCCCTTCCGCCACAGTGAGCGTCAAATAACGGTTGACGGCAAGACCAACCGAATCAAACCCTGGCCCTAAGTTGGCGGAGCTTCCAGGAACGGTAATCTGGAAGGGGAGGGTCATTTAGGAACGCCTCCTTTAATATGATCCAAGAATGCCTGTTCATCATTTGGCAAGACGGCAGGATTGACGTCAATTGTGCTCATAGCCGTATTTGGATCTTTCAAACCGTTTCCTGTTAACACACAAACGACGGTACTTCCTTTTTTTATTTCTCCTGATGCAATCTGTTTTTTTAGACCAGCGATGGAAGCACATGATGCAGGCTCAGCGAACACACCTTCTTTTTGCGCTAATAACTGATAGGCTCCCAAGATTTCATCGTCTGTTACCTCATCGATTTTCCCGTTTGATTCGGCAGCCGCCTCTACTGCATAGGTCCAGCTCGCTGGATTCCCAATGCGAATGGCGGTTGCAATGGTTTCTGGCTCTTCAATCACTTGATTGCGGACGATGGCTGCAGCACCTTCCGCTTCAAATCCGCGCATTTGCGGGAGTCCAGTCCCTTTCTTCTCGTGGTATTCTTTAAAGCCTTTCCAGTAGGCTGTAATGTTCCCAGCATTTCCTACAGGAATCGCGAGCACATCAGGTGCTTGCCCGAGGGCGTCACAGATTTCAAATGCGGATGTTTTTTGGCCTTCGATTCGATAAGGATTCACAGAGTTTACGAGGGTAATCGGTTCTTTTTCGCTAATGGAACGGACGATATCAAGGGCATGATCAAAGTTCCCTTTAATCTCTAACACTTCCGCTCCATACATAACCGCCTGCGCCAGCTTTCCGAGGGCGATTTTCCCTTCTGGAATCACGACGATGCAACGTAACCCTGCACGAGCACCGTAAGCAGCAGCGGCTGCCGACGTATTTCCTGTTGAGGCGCAAATGATCGTTTGACTGCCTTCTTCTTTGGCTTTAGCAACCGCCATGACCATTCCACGATCTTTAAAGGAACCCGTTGGATTGGCGCCTTCGTACTTGACGTACGCTTTGACTCCCCATTCCTTTGAAAGGTTCTCCAACGGAATTAAAGGTGTATTTCCTTCCCCTAGAGTAAGTAATGGGGTTTCTTCTGTTACTGGTAAAAATTCTTTATATTCTTGTAGTAAGCCTCTCCACTGACTCATCTTATTTTCCTCCCTCTACTCGGTAGCTGCTTTCTACCGATTGAACGACATCAAGGGCTGCAAGTGTGCGATGCAAATACTCGTACGTTTCCTTGTCCGTCGTGTGCGTAATGATGATAATTTCTGCTGCTGCCTCCCCTTTAATCGGAAGCTGAAGTAATTTCTCAAAGCTTACATCCTTTTCAGCAAAAAGAGATGTAATCGCTGAGAATGTCCCCGCTTTATCTAATACTTTTAAGCGAAAAAAGTATTTCGCAAACACTTCATTGTCTGCTTTTAACGTCTTCTTGTGTAGCGGCTTCGCGCCGCGATGACCGTTTACGCGATATCGCATATTTTTTAAAACGGAAACAAGATCTGACACGACCGCTGTTGCGGTTGGCAATGACCCTGCTCCTGGCCCATAAAACATCGTCTCACCTACAGCTTCCCCATAGACATAAACCGCATTATATTCATCGTTCACAGCAGCTAAAGGGTGCTCCTTTGGAAGCAATGTCGGTTGGACGCTCACTTCCACGCGATTCCCATCTCGGTCTGCTAAGCCGATCAGCTTCATCGTGTAGCCAAGCTGTTCACAATATTCTAAGTCCGTTTTTGTCACCGACGAGATCCCACGAACGACCACATCATCTAGCTCCACATCCATCGAAAACCCAAGTGTAGCAAGGATCGCCATTTTCCGCGCCGCATCCAATCCTTCTACATCAGCCGTCGGATCACTCTCAGCAAATCCTAACGCTTGTGCTTGTGCGAGCACTTCTTCATAGTCTAGGCCTTCTTTTGTCATTTTCGTTAGGATGTAATTTGTTGTTCCATTCACAATCCCCATCATTTTCGTAATCCGATCAGCTGCAAGACCATCCGTTAAACTGCGAATGATTGGAATCCCTCCAGCTACGCTCGCCTCATAAAACAAATCACAGCCGTTCTCTGCAGCAAGAGATAAAAGCTCTGCTCCGTGAACAGCCATTAAATCTTTGTTTGCCGTTACGACGTGCTTTCCGTTCTTAAGGGCACGTACAATATATTCCTTCGCTAACGTAATGCCGCCCATGACCTCTATGACAACATCAATGTTAGCATTCTCTACAATCTCTTCTCCGTAAAGCGTTACCGACTCCTCTGAGAGGACTACATCTCGAGCTTTCGATCGATCACGAACAAGTACCTTTTCGACTTGAACAGGCAAGCCAATTTGATGCCTAAGCTCTTGTTGGTGATTTTCAATCAGTTTCACCACACCACTGCCAACCGTCCCAAGCCCTAATAGGCCTACCTTCAAGACCTCGCTCATTCTCTCCACTCCTAACCATACCACAGGTGATCATGTTCTTTTAATAAAAACAAATGTTTACCTATAAAGGACATTATAACGTTCTTCTTTTTCCATGACAAGGGAAAAATTTGATTTTTCTTAACCTTTCACACCCATCTTTCCACTGCGATGCTCTACAGGCTTGTCCCCTGCATTCCCTTGCTAAAAACTCCCTTCGCTTAACGGGTGGCAAAGGGAGTTGGAAGAGGCTCTGCCAAAAGCCAATCGACCATCGGTAGCTCATGAGGATTTGGAAACAATTGTTGTTGAACCATTCGTAAAAATTGTTCGTGGGTAGTCTCTTTTTCAAATAAGTGCAACACCTCTTTTTCAAGCGTGCGACGTTTTTCTTCGATTTGACAGGAATAGTAGTCTTCAATGGTTTGGAAATAGTGAACAGGAAAAAGCAACCGAGCAAAAATGAATCGCCGGCAAAGACGAGATAATGGAGCGTGCTGTCCATACGCATGCAAAAAGGATTGAATCGCCAGGGCACGATCTTCAGGACGTGCGATCTCTAATTCTTTTGAGCGGAGCCATTCCGCTAAATCTCGGCTCGGATGGTCGTACACAAATTCAGTCGGTACCTTTAATCTTCCATTTTCAAGGCGAATCCATGTATCGTTATGAAATCGTTTATGGCAAATAGTCCCTCGCTCACGTTCGATTCCACCTTCATCGTAATGAGCATCCACGGCAAACTGAATAGCATTTTCCGTCATCCCCAAATAGTAAGGAAACGTAAACAAAAACTGCTCATCCACAAGTGTCCTCGGTCCTTGTGCCAATAACCGTTGGTGCCATTCCTCTAACTGCTCCAATCGTTTTTCCCACAATTGCGGCCACTTACCATAGGCCCCCTTCTGATAAGCCGTGCCTACATACTGCGCACCTGCCTGATGAAACGTCGCTAAGTGCCGGCCAATGTCCTCGTCTGTTTGCAGCATTCCAAATCGTTCATATTCATAGGGAATTTGAAATAGGTAGACATCTTGCCCGTCAATTTTAGCGTGCAGCGGTCCAGTTTTTGCCTTAATTAATTTTAGTACTGTTCCATCACCAGCCCGTTGTAAGTACTCCCCCATCTCCAATATGGCGGCTTCTTCATCAGGCTCAATCTGCTCCCGAGGCACGAGTAAATACGGCTGACCCTGTGCATAGAATCCTTGAAACCGCCCCGTTCGAAACCGTGAATCACAATAAAGCTGAAATGAGTCATACACGTTTCGTTCAAACATGGAATCACTCCCTCACGTACCAGTTCATAACATAGTCTATGACCCATTCGCATAAAAAGTGTTCTTCGCTCGTAGACTAAACAAAGCAAAGAGCTTGACCAATTCGTTAAGCAATGGAGAGGTGACAGAATGAAACGTGATAACGTGGTTGAACGCAAAGCCCTGGAATGGTTAAAGCAGCGCGGGGTAACGGTTGATGATATTGCTGAATTAGTTCATTTTTTACAAGGCCCGTACCACTCTGATTTGAAGTTATCGGTTTGCAAAGAAAATGTAGAGCGTGTCCTGAAAAAGCGAGAAGTGCAAAATGCTATATTAACTGGGATTCAAATTGATGTGCTTGCTGAAAAAAATGCGTTAGAAGAACCGTTAGCCAACATGGTGAGACGAGATGAAGGTCTATACGGAATCGATGAAATCATCGCCCTTTCGATCGTCAACATCTATGGGTCTATCGGATTTACTAATTATGGTTATATTGACAAACAAAAACCAGGTATTTTGAAAGACCTTAATGACAAATCAAATGGTCAGTGCCATACTTTTTTAGATGATATTGTAGGTGCAATCGCTGCCGCCGCGTCCAGTCGTTTAGCCCATTCATTCGCTCATGAGGATGAAGACTTTGATGATGATTAAAACGATCAGTAGAAAACGCACCTCACTGCTGCAAGCCTTGGATGATGAAAGCTATCGATTTTAGAAAGTTGACTTCCAAATAATGAAAAAGGACGAGGGGAAACAATTCCTACTCGTCCTGCTTTTACGAAATGTTTAAGACACACGGTCAGTTTCTGAAACATCTTGGCTGTCTAACGGAAAATGAATCGTGATTTTCGTTCCATTTTGATGTGACGACTGAACATCAATCGTCCCTTTATGAACGTCCACAATCGCTTTGGCAATGCTCATGCCAAGGCCCGATCCATCTGTTCTCTCCTCTGTATTGGTTCCGCGATAGTAGCGCTCAAATAAATTTGCCCGCGTTTCCTCATCCATCCCTACACCATTATCCACTACACACAACCTTAATTGGTCTAATCGCTGTTCGACGGATACTGCTATATGTGTACCGACGGGATTATGATTGATTGCATTGATAAGTAAATTATCCAGCAATCGCTCAAGGAAACGACTGTTTCCGTACAAGTGTGTTGGCTTCTCACCTTTGATTTCAAATGCAAACACCGCTTCTTTTAAGGTCGCATCGTGGCGAAACTTCAAAACTGTGCGTTCAGCTAAATCCGCGAGATCGACCTTAGTAAACGTATGAGTAAAATCTCGGTTCTTGAGCTCAAACGTGAGCGAAAAGTCTTTGATAAGCTGAAGCATATAGGCGCCTTTTTCACTAATGACCTCGCCCATCTCTTGAAGCTCTTCTTCTGACCATTGATACTGTCCACTTTCAAGCAACTGTCCGTATCCCTGTATAGAGGATAGCGGCGTCCGTAAATCATGCGACATTGCTGCAAGCCATTCTTCTCGAACTTTTTCTAGCCGTTTTTTTTCATTCTCTGAATGCTTTAGTTTTTGTGCAACAGAGTAAAACGCTGTAATAACTGCTTCGTAGAGACGATACCTCATACGCACCTTTCCGCGATGATTGAGAATCTTCTGCTTTTCTTGTTCCATGAGCAGGTCGTCATAGTTTCCTGCTTCTAACTTTTCTAGCCAACCGACAAACAAAAGTAATGGCTGCCCGTAACGAAAAGCGTGCCATGACGTAAAAGCAACTCCTAATAAGAGGACAAAGGCGCCAACAACGCTTAGCGTAATGATCACTACTTGAATATATGAACTTGACGCACTTGGGTTCGTATCCCGCGCAGTTGTTAAAACCCACGTATAATCGGTCACTTCATCACGGTCGATTGACAATGTCTCGCTACCAGGCTCGATCTTTCTCGCTAAAATTGACACGGGATCGACTCGCTCATGAATTGCTTGACCGAGCGTTTGCATAACATCTCCTACTTCATTGAATATAATCAAGGAACCGCGTAGCTTAGAAAGCTGGCTTTCAACCTCTTGAACATACGCCTCTCCAACAAGTCCTTGATCGTTATACAACGTCCTCCAATCATGGAGTAGCTCTTGGTGGTCATTTTTAAATCCTAACAGGAAGAGGTACGGTGTATCATAGGAAGAGTCTAGCTGACGTGTAATAAAATAATCCTTATATTGTTGCCTTTCTTCGATTTGTAATAATTCAGTGAAGGTATACTTAGATGGCAAATCATCTTCACCGTTCACTGTGTAGATGACCGTTCCCTTTTCATCAAGTATTTGTAGCCACATATGATGGTTCTCTAGCTCTTGCTCCCAAAGCGAATTAAAGCTGATTTCCCCATCCAAAATGACGGTCTCTGTCACAATCAGATCAAGAGCACCAACGGTAAAGTTTCGCTTTAACTCTTCTTTCGTTAATATATCTAAAATTAGAAAAATAACGATGCAAAAGGTAATCATGCCGATTAAACAAAAAACAATAAATTGAAATGAGAACTGCAAGGCGATGCGCCGCTTGATCGAACTCATGCCTCAGGCTCCTTCACTAGCTTGTAGCCTAGGCCTCGAACCGTTACAAGATAACGTGGGTGGCTCGGATCGATTTCGATTCTTTCTCGAATTCGTCTAATATGAACCATAACTGTGTTGTCATCGACAAAGCTGTCCATTCCCCAAACAGCTTCTAACAATTGCTCCTTCGATAAAATACGATTTGGATGCTTACAAAAGTAGCATAGCAATAAAAAAACTTGAGCCGGACAAGGGACCTTCCGTCCATCAACTAAAAGTTCACCGGCTAATTCGTTCACCGTAAATCGATCAAACGTAAAGATTCCCTTAGTCATCGAGGTTGTAGCCACCTGTTCTTTTGCAACACTATTGACCTCTCGCCTTAATCGTGCGTTAATCCGCGCCACAATTTCCAATGGGTTAAATGGCTTCGTTACATAGTCATCAGCGCCAATCGCAAAGCCAGTCAGCTTGTCTAAATCTGAAACTTTTGCGGTTAAAAATAAAATGTATGCTTGCGTTAACCCTCGAATTTGTGGACAAAGGTCAAATCCGCTCCGATCTGGCAACATAACATCAAGCAAAATCACGTCCAATGTATAGTTTTTTACGTAATGAAAAGCTTCTTCTGCGTTATATGCAGTATAGATCGTCGAAAACCCTTCCTTGCGCAAAACGGTTTCGAGCATTTTCACAATCGCCTTTTCATCATCTACAATGAGAATGCTTCGCTCTTCCATTCTTTCCCCACCTCTATTCCTCATGTTAGCATAGCTAGCTTAAGAGAACCTTACCAATCTTTCTACGGATGTTAACTCTTTGTAAGGAAGTGTTTCTCTACAATTAAATATCGGACCTTATTCTTAGAGTTGTAGAAAATTGAATGAGGAAAAGAGGCTATTCAAATGAACGAACGAATTCAAACGATTGATGTACTACGAGGATTATGCTTATTCGGAATCTTACAAGCAAATTTGCTCATTTTTCAATACGGGATCTGGGGGAAAGATGAAATTTCGCTCTTCTCCTTGTCACCTTTTGACACAATGAGCTATTATGCCGTGAAACTTTTTATAGAAGCGAGCTTCATGCCGATTTTTGCCTTTTTATTCGGTTACGGAATGGTGATTATGAGAGAACGGAGCATGGAGCGTGACGGAAAACCGAAGCGAAAGCTTGCTCGCCGCTTTCTTTTTATCCTTTTTCTAGGCTACCTTCATAGCACCTTCTTATGGGAAGGCGACATATTACTTACTTATGGGATGATCGGCTTTATTCTGTTACTGTTTGTCGCTCGAAAAAAGAAGACGATCCTAATCTGGGCGACGATACTCCTTGTTCTCTCCAGCTTGTTCGGCTTAGGAGCTGAGATCGCAGCGGATAGTGATGAAGAGGTGACTTCTTATATTAAGACGACAAATCACGTCTATCAGACCGGAACATACCTAGACATTAAGACACATCGAAACACTTCTGATCCAGGTGATCTCCTTGATATGCCTAAGGAAGCCTTCCTCTTCATTTCTGTCTTTGCTATCGTGTTAATTACACCTATGTTCTTGTATGGGATGTATGCGGCAAAACGAAAATGGTTTGTTCATCCGACACAAGAACAGGGTCGCTACAGGAAAGGCCTGCTGTTTATTCCAGTGGGAGTTACATTAAAGGCATTGCCCCTATTATTTTCAGGAATACCGGTGCTAGGTGTACTCTCCCTCCCTGGATCATATGTATTGGCATTCGGTTATATTTTTCTAATTGCTTATTGTTTTGCGAAATGGCGCAGCCATCCGTTGTTTAGAGCAGCTGCCAACGTCGGGAAACTATCGTTGACAAATTATTTGCTCCAAACCGTTGTTTGTACATTTATCTTTTACGGATACGGCCTTGGCTTGTTCAGTCGACTCGGAGTATTCTTTGGAATTTTGCTAGGGATCGTCCTATTCTCCCTTCAATTAATCGGAAGCACCTATTATTTGAAGACTAGAAAAAGCGGACCTTTTGAATGGTTGCTACGAGCCTTTACGCATTGGACGCTACCTTGGAAGCTGACAAAGAGAAAAGAATCCCAGAACTTGACGCCAAAGCAAAGCGCGTAAGATCGTTTGTGTGCTACCCAGAAGAAAAAAGCGAGGGAGTTTCTTCCTCGCTTTTTTCTTACTCTTCAATGGATCTCTGCCAGTCTGCCAAAGACTCGCACGTATAGGTCGGCTGCGCTTCTTTTTGTTTAAGCGCCTCTTTTGTTGTCACACCTGTATGGACCAGAAGTGTATCTATTCCTGCATGGATCCCAGCTAAAATATCTGTATCGTAGTTATCACCAATGAGAAGCGTCTCTTCTTTCGTTGTCCCAAGTCGCTTTAACGCTTCTTCTATTATAATCGGGGACGGTTTTCCTACAACAAACGGCTTCACTCCCGTTGTCGTAGCCACGACAGCAGCTAACGAACCGTTCCCTGGCATTAGCCCTTTTTCAGTCGGCAATGCCGCATCTCCATTCGTAATAAAAAATTTGGCGCCTTGGCGGACATATGTAGCTGCCTTTGCCAGTTTTTCATAGGAAATCGCTCGGTCTAGTCCCATAACAACATAATCAGGCTGCTCGTCTTCTGAGACCATCATTCCGCTTTCCTTTAAACTTTCTAACAAGCCTTCTTCACCAATAACAAACGCGCGAACGAACTCCTTTGTCCGCGTTAAATAGCTTGCCATTGCCATACTGGACGTAAAGACATGCTCTTTTGTCGCAGGGACATCCATCGACTTAAGCAAAGTCGCTACAGTTTTAGGAGACTTTGTTGAATTATTTGTAACAAACAAATAAGAAGCTGATTGCTTCTCCAACTGCTTTACGAAGGCCACTGCTTCTGTGATCACTTCTGACCCTCTGTACATCGTACCATCCAAATCAATCAGAAAGCCGCTGTAACGTTTCATCTCACATCATCCCTTTCTTTCTGCTCCCACATTCTTAATGCTTCCTGTTAGGTCGTTTTATCCTTTATCTTAGGAAGTTACAAGGCCTATCAAATCCGAATGACGGTAGAGGGATGAACCAAGGTTAAGTGTTTTGGTTCACCAATTAAATGCACATAAAAAAGAGGATAGATGAAGCTTTTTCCCCTTGTCCATCTATCCTTTCTTCACTTTTATAACCCCGAAAGTACCTTACTTCATTTATCCATCAACAGATGGTTTTTTTAACGTATAGCTACAATAGCCCGCTTCATCCTTAGCGGCACAACAGTTATCAACGACCGCTTCCGTTTGCAATAACTCCTTAAAAAGCTTTTTCTCGCAAGCACAAGCAACTGGATAAGCTTTAGCGACTTGTGAGATTGGACAGTTGTATTCAATAAATTGATATGTGTCATCATCAATTTTTTTCCATTCAACCATATAGCCGTTATCGTTTTGAATCTGTGCTAACACCTCTACACGCTCAGAAAATGAACATCCCTTCATTTGATTGGCATATTCAGCGAGCAGACGCTCTTTCCGTTTCTCAAATAGAACGTGAATCATATCGATTCCAGATAACTCCTCAATATCCTTTAAAAAACCAAGGGTGAGAGGTAAATAATTACGTGGAAATCGTTCCTCGCCCTTTTCCGTTAACAAATACTTTGTCGTTGGACGACCCATGGCTTGCCTGACGAGCTTTGTTTGCACAAATCCGTCTTTTTCAAGGGCTTGAATGTGCCGACGAACAGCCATTTCCGTTATTTCAAGCTCCTTGGCCATTTCGCCAACACTCCGCTCCCCGTGCCGTTTTAGCCCGAGCAAGATTAAATCACGAGTGGAGGTGGTTTCATTACAAAGCATTTCATCACCATCCTTCCCCTTCTATTGTAAGCCAACTTTGTCCTGTTGTAAATTTTCAAGCATGTCTATCAGTTTCTGGTAAAAAGGCAGAGACCGGTCCAAGCTCTTTCTCCAAATACGTTCGGACTCGCTCCGGAAATCGTTTCACCGCTTCTACATGTTGATCAAACGTTTGTTTAAGTTGCTGATGATCGATAGCAGTATAGGCTTGTACGACTAACTTGCGGCAAGCGATAAGTGCTTTTAGCGATTGGCCGTCTGCTTCATCCACGACGTTTTCGTCTATCAAAATGTCCACAATATCTTCATAACTCCCAGGGTCCCTCATAATAAACCCATCGATCATGCTGTTCCCTACATCAATGACCGATTCAATCACGAGATGGGCGATGCGCTCCAAAGCTAACCGCTCCGTTTCAGACGTCCACTCTGATTGAGAACAAAAGTGATCGACAAGTTTTTCCATATGCCTTAACGTTTTTTCAATGGTTTTTCGATCAACAAAGTACATGCATAACACCTTCTTCGTATGAATTAGTATAACACAATGATAAAAACAACAGGAAAAAGAAGAACATAACGAAAAAATATTTCATCTTAAACGTGATTTTTGTTATGATTAAACATGTATATTTTTGTAGTATCGTAACGCCTGCAACGGGATTGTATCTCGTGTTTGGCAAAAAAGCAAGCATACTGGAGGAGAATCATTTGGATCGGGAATTAGCATTAGAAATTGTTCGTGTAACCGAAGCAGCCGCCCTTTCGTCTGCTCAATGGTTAGGACGCGGGAAGAAGAATGAAGCAGATGATGCAGCCACCACAGCGATGCGAACGATGTTTGATTCAGTTAACTGTAAAGGAACGGTCGTCATTGGTGAAGGGGAGCTAGACGAAGCTCCCATGCTTTATATCGGTGAAGAAGTAGGGAGCGGCCACGGTCCTGAAGTCGATATTGCCGTTGATCCGTTGGAAGGAACGAATATCGTCGCGAAAGGACATCCAAATGCAATGGCCGTGATCGCCGTCGCCGATAAAGGTACATTGCTTCATGCCCCAGATATGTACATGGAAAAAATTGCTGTCGGTCCTAAAGCCGCCGGATTGATTCGCTTGGATGACCCGATTGAAAAAACGATCGACATTGTGGCAAAAATGACCAATAAACGTGTTCGCGATGTCACCGTCATTATCCAAGAGCGAGAGCGCCATGACGAATTGATCGAACGGATTCGAAACAAAGGCGCACGGGTTAAACTTTTTGGTGACGGAGATGTGGGCGCAGCTATTGCAACTGCCCTACCACAAACGGGGATCGATTTGTTTATCGGCACAGGTGGTGCTCCAGAAGGTGTCATTTCCGCGGCAGCCATTAAAGCACTTGGTGGCGACATGCAAGCACGACTCGTTCCAATGAACGACGAAGAATTTGAACGCTGTAAACGAATGGGGCTTGAAGATCCACGTCAAGTACTGAGCTTGGATGATTTAGTCCGCGGAGATGATGCGATTTTTGCTGCCACAGGGGTATCCTCTGGTGAGCTTTTAGAAGGGGTGCGCTTTCTCGGTGGGGATTTAGTGGAAACAGACTCCATTGTCATGCGAGCAAAAACTCGTACCGTTCGATACATCAAAGCCCACCATCGCCTTGATCACAAACCCCATTTAATAATTAACGACTGAGGCTTGGACAAAACTAGCCAAACGCAATAAAAAAGGTTCGAATCATTTTGTTTTGATGATCCGAACCTTTTTTCTGTTAGCATACCTAATCTTTCTTAGGAAACAGGCAATGACTTTCTATAAATATGATAAGCTAAAGGCAGAATGTTCTGAGGAGGAAACAACGAATGAGTGAACGCTTTTTTTTATACGATGATACGGAGAAAACAGACACTCGGTTTGTGAGCTTCATGGGGGAGAACCAACGCTTTGATTTAGCGATTACTTACACGGAGCGACATTACGGCAAAAAGCTCGTCCTTGATATGCAATCTAATCGATTTGCTATCATTGGCGAAGACGATCTAGCGGAGCCTGGCTATTTAGAGCATGTGTACAAGCTTGATGAAGAAACTGCCGCTGAGCTTCGCAGCTTTTTATATGAAGTCATCTGATTAAAAATTTTTCTTCATACTAATAACAGCCGAACGATTTGTTCGGCTGTTAAGTATATCAAGATTCCGTTTTTACTCGTTTGACGACAAAATAAGCACATCCGAAATTACAGTACTCGTACAAGTAATCTTGAAGAGTACTAATTTTTTTATCGTATGTTGATTTCTTATTTTGATCATCGAAGAAGCCACGAAGCCGCAATTGATTGTATCCCCAATCACCGACAATGTAATCATACTTATTGAGCACATCGCTGTATCGCTCAACAAATGCCTCTTCATTCCACCCGTCTTTTACGTTTTCAATCACTTCAAATTGCATGTTTGAAATGCGAACCATCCTGGCCCACCTCTCTTACGAAACAGAGACCTTTGCTCTTATTTCTCTTGATTCTAAACACCTATATTGTATCACATTGTTCGGAAACGTCCATCCTCTCTTCTTAGAAAATATCCATCTTTTTCAATCAGTAAATCGGTACATGTTGGGTCATTCTTTAAAAAGAGGAGGGAAAGATGATGAAAAAGCTTATGATTTACGTGATGATTTTTGGGCTGTGCTTCACCGTTGGCTGTCGAGCACCTGAGGTAGGTCAGCCTGAAGTAAACAGCCGCAATTCTTATTACAATCAGCAAGTCGATGGAGAAGGTTATAATGTTTTAAACCAAGGCGACCGAACCGATGCAGGACCTTTAGCGCTCGGTTATAGACGGTATGAACGGGTTCAAGTACATCAAGAAAATGGCCAGCAAACAGTCACTCCTGTCATTGACCGCGATCGTCTGGCCGATGGAATCACTCGTCTCGTATTAACAAACGAGACGGTTGACGAAGCCGCAACTCTAGTGACTGATGAGCACATCCTTGTGACTTATACGACCAATGCAGACAATCGTGACTATGTGGCCGATCAGGTGAAGCGTACGGCTTTATCTGTCGCGCCAAGATATTATGATGTCTACATTTCCGATGACCATGAGCACTTCCAAGACATTGAACGTTTCCAAGGATTACAAAGCAATTCTCCAAACATCGAAAACACGATTGAGCAAACGATCGAGAAGATGAAACAATCGCCTCAAGGCTGGTATGAAGGCGATAAGGATGACAATATGGACTATATGAAGAAAAAGCACCAGCGTCTCTTGAAACAAGGTAATTCTCGTAAGAATGATTAACGTAAGCAAAAGGCAGAAAAGAGACGGCCAGTAGAGCCGTCTCTTATTTTCGTGCACCAAATCTAGGCTGTGTATGCCTTCCTGTTATGATTTCGCCGCTGCCTTGCGCGCTTCCTCACGCACTTGTGCTTCATTCACTTGCTCATCGGCATGGTAAGAAGAGCGTACGAGCGGACCCGCTTCACAATGACTAAATCCTTTGCTTAACGCAATTTCCTTCAACTCAGCGAATTCGTCTGGATGGTAATATTTCTGTACCTTCAAATGCTTTTTCGTCGGCTGTAAATATTGACCGATTGTCATAATATCCACATTGTTCGCACGAAGGTCATCCATCGTCTCAATAATCTCGTCCTTCGTTTCCCCAAGGCCAATCATGAGACTTGACTTTGTCGGAATATCAGGTTGCATTTCCTTTGCGCGACGTAAAAATTCTAAGGAGCGCTCATAGGTTGCTCTTGCACGAACCCTTGGAGTCAAACGGCGAACCGTTTCAATGTTATGGTTTAAAATGTTCGGTCTTGCGTCCATTAATGTTTTTAAGTTATCGTCATTCCCCATCATATCTGATGGAAGCACTTCAATCGTACAAAATGGATTACGACGGCGAACCGCGCGAACGGTTTCCGCGAATACACCTGCTCCACCATCCTTCAAATCATCACGAGCCACAGCAGTAATGACGGCGTGCTTTAAGCCCATAATTTCAACCGATTCTGCTACGCGCTCTGGTTCCTGTAGATCAAGTTCGTTCGGAAGCCCTGTTTTAACAGCGCAGAATCGACATGCGCGCGTGCATACATCCCCAAGAATCATAAAAGTGGCCGTTTTCCGCACAGCCCAGCACTCATGAATGTTTGGACATTTCGCTTCTTCACAAACCGTATGTAAATTTTTCTCGCGCATCATTTTTTTCAGGCCTGTATACGTCTCATTCGTATTGAGCTTTATCTTTAGCCAATCCGGCTTGCGTACATACTCTTCTTTCTTCGCCATTATTTCTTCACTCCATCTCCAAGTTTTCGGGCGTGATTGGAAAAACACGGCTTTTACCCCAAGTCTTCATGGCGGAAGCTCTTGTTTTTCTTTATCCTTTCGTCCATTACAAAAGCTCAACTTTCTTAAAGTGAAAAAAGACCGCACTTCGGAAATCAGCCCATGGGATCTCTATATACTGTATCACGAATAGTACAAGAACACCAAATACCCGCACAAATTGCCAGCAATTTACGCCCATCATTCCAGCAAAATCGTTCCAAACTAGAAAGGACCATGAATTTGACCAATAGAACGGGAATGGTGGAATCTAGAAAGGAGCTTACCGTAGGATGAAAAGAATCGCAATTATTTTGCTCACGTTAACGTCAATCCTCTTCGTTCAGCACGTTCCCGAAGGATTGGCAAAGGCATCGAACGAATTGTCCCTCGAGCAAAAATATGAACAACGGCTTACGCTTTATGAAAAAATGGAGGCTATTACAAATGTGCCCTGGTATTATCTTGCCGCCGTTGACACATATGAACGGGGGTTACGCCGCGCCCAAAAAGACCGACCTGCTGAAGAAGGTCTTATCGCTATTTATTTCTCACCACAGCAATGGGTTGGCCCGCTAAATCCAGATTTAGAAGATACGAATCCACTCTCAATCAGCATGTTTAATGGGGTGGGCTTAGACGGAAATGGTGATGGAGTCGCAGATCGTAACAATGATGAAGACGTGCTATATACCTTTGCTCGCTATTTAGAATCATACGGCTTCAAAGAGGAAGACTTTCGCATCGCTCTATGGGAATATTATCAGCGAGAGCAATCGGTAAATATTATTTACGGTCACGCAAATGTGTACAAAACGTTTAAAACATTGGATTTAGATGACCATACATTCCCCCTTCCCCTTCATCATAATTACAGCTATCGAAGCACTTGGGGTGATCGGCGGGGCTGGGGTGGCCGACGTATCCATGAAGGTACCGATATTTTTGCCAACTACAACGTTCCCGTCATGGCAACCGCATATGGAATTGTCGAGATTAAGGGATGGAACAAATACGGTGGATGGCGAATTGGAGTTCGTGACTTGGATAACGTCTACCATTATTACGCCCACCTCAGTGGATTCGAAAAAGGGGTGGAAAAAGGAACAGTGGTTGCTCCTGGGGATGTTATAGGATATGTCGGAAGCTCTGGCTATGGAAAACCAGGTACTCAAGGCAAGTTCCCGCCACATTTGCACTACGGCATGTACCGAGACAACGGATATACTGAATGGTCCTTTGACCCTTATCCTTCCTTAAAGAGTTGGGAACGGAAGGCGTATCAGGAACGAAAAAAGAAGAAATAAGCGCCGGTTTAAAAACATAGGGAGATTGGACTGAAGCAACGAAGAGAAAGGAATACGATGAGCTCGCGAAAACCGACGTTGCTTTTCTTTATTATATTGACAAAGGACTGCCTCAAAAGATAGACTTTTGAAGCAGCTCCTTTGCTTATTTGTTCGAAATGGCGACTTGGCGGACGCTTTCACCACAGGCACAAGTGCAACATCGACTCACGCACACTTTGTTTGCATTCGTCGTGTTTTCTTTGCCGCGGGCAACGCTCCAGCTTCCTCGAGAACCCCACTCTCGGCGATCTTCCGCTGTTGCTTTTCCCGCAGGAGTCGCCGCCTGTCGCTCGTTCGACTCCCATTAACGCGCGAAAGAACATATAAAATAAGTCGCCCGATCGTTTAAAATGAAGGTACCTCTACCAAAATTCAAACGAAAGAAGGCGATTTTTTTGCGTAACCAAACGGCTACTTATCAGCAACATACCATGATCAACTCGTGCTTCCTGTGGATTTTTCCGATCACATTCAAGAGAACCATATGGCACGTGTGGTAAATGACATGGTCGAACCGTTGGATGATCAGCTATTGGACGAGGTGTACAAAGGGGGCGGTCGTCCTGCGTATCACCCGAAAATGATGACGAAAATCCAATTGTATGAGTACAGCAAAGTAGTTTTCGTGTCGTGCGATCGCCAAGGCTTTGACTGAACACCTTTCGATGATGTGGCTCGCCGCCAGACAGACACCCGACTTCCGGACGATTAATCATTTCGCTCGGAGCGATTGAAACCGTTGATTAACACATTGTTTTCGGGATTGACGCATCTTTTGATCACGGAAGGCTACGTCGATGGATCATCGTACTTTCTGGATGGGACGAAAATCGAAGCGAACGCCAATAAGGATACATTTGTTTGGAAAAAGAGTTCCAAAAGTATGAAGAGAAAAAAAAGCGTATCTCCAGTGAAACGTTTCAAGCCGGCGTCAGATCCGTGGAACAGGAACTCACCAAAAGAGACGAACAGATCGACAGACCAGAAGGAACCAACTAAAACACATCAACACAAAAATTAGGAGAACCGCATCAAACGGTTCTCCCGATTTTATGTTTTAAGGTGCTTTTGGAACAGCCCTTTGTTGCTAAAAACGTCTGTTATTTTGCCCGTGATGCTTTTCTTGCATGTAAAATGCTAAGGGCCAATCCTCCCCAAATGATGACCATACCGGTAATCATCATAATAATGGCGCTCACACTCATGAAAAATCAGCTCCTTTTTCTTGATCTTCAGATGGAACCTCCAGATCACCAGCTTTCCATTTCGTTAATGAAAGGATGAAGCCGACAATGATCGCGCCTACCGCTACACCCCAACCACTATAAAGGAGGAAGCTCGTCGGATAACCTTCATAATTTTCGCTAATGGAATTAATGATGTTTTGCACCGCCATATAGCCAAGCACGATCGGTGTGATGACCCCTAAGCAAACCTTCCACCATGTACCTGTGCGAAGATCAGACACTTCGTTTCCGTGCTTTTGTAGCGGATTAAGCTGCTTGAAGAACCACGAAACAGCAACAACCGATACAAGACCTGCTAACGCCACACCAAAGCTGTTAATGAAGTGATCTGCAGCATCAAGTAGGAAAAGTCCACCTTGTGTCGCAAAGAGAAGGGAGATTAGCGCGGACAACCCTCCACCAAAAAGAACCGCCTTTGTCCGTGAAATCTTAAATTTATCTTGCAGCGCCGATACAAACGTTTCAACAATCGAAATTAGCGATGATAACCCGGCAAAGACTAGTGATGCAAAGAACAAAAATCCGAAAAGTCCATTTAGTCCAGGCAAGGAGTTAATGATTTGCGGGAAGACCACAAAGGCTAGCCCGATCCCTCCTGCGGCTACTTCTCCAACAGTCGTTCCTGCTTGAGTGGCCATAAATCCTAACACGGCAAAAACCCCAATACCTGCTAACAATTCAAACCCAGAGTTACTAAAACCAGCAATGAACGCGTTGTTGTTGACGTCAGCCTTTCGTGGTAAATAGCTGGAGTACGTAATCATAATCGCAAAGGCGATCGACAAGCTAAAGAAAATTTGCCCGTATGCTGCGACCCACACCCCAGGTGAGAGAATTTCTGACCAATCTGGTTTGAAGAAAGCGTCTAATCCGATAGCGGCTCCTTCAAGGGTAACTGCACGAATGACGATAATTAAAAACATAATGACCAATGTTGGAATAAAAATCCGGTTAGCCAGCTCGATCCCTTTCTTAACCCCGGCAAATAATACACCTAATGCAACAATCCAGACTAATACTAACGGGATGAAGACGCCCGGTACTAACGATCCGATCTGTCCTGGATCAACGTCGAGCTTCAAATACTCACCAAACAAAAATCCACCTGTATCCTCGCCCCAGCTTAAGTTGATGGCAAAGACAGAATAGGACATTGCCCAAGCGATAATGACGGCATAATATGTGGCAATGACAAAGGAAATCGCGACTTGCCACCACCCGATCCATTCTGCTTTTTTGTTCATGCGCGCATATGATAATGGCGCTGAACCGCGGTATTTTTGTCCAATCGTAAACTCCATGATTAGTAATGGAATCCCTGCTGTTAACAATGCAAATAAATAAGGTATGAAAAATGCCCCACCGCCGTTTTCATAGGCAACATAAGGAAAGCGCCAAATGTTTCCTAATCCGACAGCGGATCCAACAGCAGCCAAGATAAACCCGGCTCTTGTTCCCCATTGTTCTCTCATTTTCTTTACTCCTTTCGTAACAGAAATATTATTCTTTCAAAAATAAGTATATTCAGAAAATTCAACCGTTAGTATATGCTAGGATAATTTTCTTCTGCCCTTACAAGTTAGATCCCTTTGTAGCAGAGCCTTTAAATTATCCAGAGCTTGTCCTTTCTCACCCCTTCTTTGTTCTTGATTGACGGGCTATCTTATTATAATGTCTAAAAAGATCAGTTGTAAAGGTATTTTTCGAAAATTTATATATATCCAAATAGTTTGTTTGTCCTAATCATCCGGTATTAATCATCCAATTTTGATGGCATTATGGGGTAAAAGTTGATAACAGAGGGCCTCGACACAGTCACTACTCTTCCTTGAAACAATAAAAGTTAAAGAAGCTCTTATCGCACATAACGACAAGAGCTTTGTTTACGTCATTTTGCTTTGTTTCGATTATAAATGTCAAAACCGACCGCAGCTAGCAGAACGAGTCCTTTAATGGCTTGTTGCCAGTCTATACTAACCCCAAGTAATGACATTCCGTTGTTCATAACCCCCATTACGAGCCCCCCAACAACAGCACCGACAATCGTCCCGACTCCTCCGGCCATTGAAGCTCCACCGATAAAAGCAGCAGCAATCGCATCAAGCTCAAACATCGTACCGGCTCTCGGGGTTGCTGAGTTTAGGCGGGCGGCGTAAATTAATCCTGCCATGGCCGATAAAAAACCCATGTTAACAAAAACCCAAAACGTCACTCGCTTCGTCTTGACACCGGATAACTCTGCGGCTTTTTGATTTCCTCCTGTTGCATAAATGTGGCGTCCGATCACCGTTTTATTCATGACAAACGAAAAGAGAACAATAAGCACAAAAAGAATCACAAGAATATTTGGAATCCCTCTATAAGAAGCTAAGACAAACGTAAAAATGTTAATAATCGCTACCATTCCGATCAATTTTGCGATAAAAAACCCTTTGGGAAGTACCATAAATTGATTGTTTATCTGGACTCGTCGTTCTTTAAGCTCGCTAAAGATAACAAACAGAGAAAGCACCACACCGATCAACATCGTTAATGTATGATAAGAGGCCAATCCTAAAAAAGGGATATCAGGTAGGAATCCTGAACTAATCAAGATAAATTCAGGTGGATAGGGGGACTTTGATTGACCGCCTAACACGACCATCGTCAGCCCTCTAAATAGAAGCATGCCGGCCAATGTGACGATAAAAGACGGCATTTTTAAGTAAGCAATAAAAAATCCGTGCCATGCACCGATAAGAGCACCCAGCAATAAGCAGATTAGTACAGCAAGAGCTGTAGGAAGCTGCATATCAATCATTAAAATGGCCGCAATTGCCCCAACAAAAGCACAGACGGAACCAACGGACAAATCGATATGCCCCGCAATAATCACCATCACCATACCGATCGCAAGAACTAAAATATAACTGTTTTGCAAAATTAAATTTGTTACATTTAGTGGGCGTAACAAAATTCCGTCGGACAACACGCTGAATAACAAAATGATAAACATAAGCGCGACGATCATCCCATAGGAACGCATATTATTTTTTAAAAGTTCAGCTAACTTCATGCCCATTTCCTCCTGTCCTCGTCATGTACTTCATTAAGATCTCTTGATTGGCCTCTTCTCGAGTAACCTCCCCAGTTATTCGACCTTCACATAGTGCGTAAATCCGATCGCTTAAACCGAGTAGCTCCGGAAGCTCTGAAGAAATAACCAGAACGGCTTTGCCTTGGGCAGCCAACTCATGAATGACACTATAAATCTCGTATTTCGCCCCTACATCGATTCCCCGAGTGGGCTCATCCAATATCAAAATGTCAGGCCCTGATAAGATCCATTTACTTAAAACGACCTTTTGTTGGTTGCCACCACTTAAATTTCCCGTTTTCTGGTCAATGCTAGGGGTACGGATGTTCATTTTTTTTCGGAAGTCCTCAGCTTCTTTTACTTCTCGTGTTTTATCAACGACACCGTTTTTTGATAGCTTCTCTAAGCTCGTTAAGGAAATATTGTGTTTAATATCATCGATTAAAATCAATCCATAGGTTTTACGATCCTCGGTTACATAGGCGAGACCGTGATCAATGGCATCCTTTACTGAATGGACCGTTATTTCTTTTCCATCCTTTATCAGCTGACCGCGAATGTTCTTTCCATAAGATTTACCAAAGATGCTCATCGCTAGCTCGGTCCTTCCAGCCCCCATTAAACCTGCAACCCCAACAATTTCCCCTCGTTTCAAGTAAAGGTTAACATCTTTGATTAGCGACCGATCTGGATGGAGCGGGTCGTCCACGTGCCAATGGTTCACTTCGAAAATCACGTCGCCAATCTTTGGCTCCCGCGGCGGAAACCGGTTCTCGAGGTCTCGTCCGACCATTCCTTTAATGATCCGATCCTCTGTTACTTCTCCGCTCTGTAGCGACAGTGTTTCAATCGATTGACCGTCTCTCAAAATCGTTAAATGATCTGCCACATACAATATTTCATTTAACTTATGAGAAATGATGATCGACGTCATTCCTTGCTTCTTAAACTCCAGCAGCAAATGTAATAAATTTTGACTATCTTCTTCATTCAAGGCGGCGGTCGGTTCATCAAGAATGAGTAGCTTCACTTTCTTAGACAATGCTTTAGCAATTTCCACAAGCTGTTGCTTACCGACCCCGATGTTCATTGCTAACGTTCTCGGCGAATCAGATAATCCGACTTTTTTTAGCAGTTTCGCTGCCTCAGTAATCGTTTGATTCCAGTCAATCACTCCATTCTTCGCTAGTTCATTCCCTAAAAAAATATTTTCTGCGATCGATAATTCGGGAACTAAGGCTAGCTCCTGGTGAATAATAACGATTCCGAGCTGTTCGCTTTCTTTAATATCCTTAAATTGACAAACTCTACCTTCAAATAAAATATCGCCCTCGTACGTCCCATGGGGATAAACACCGCTAAGTACTTTCATTAACGTAGACTTTCCCGCTCCGTTTTCACCTACTAATGCATGAATCTCCCCTTGTTCGACTTTCAGATTAACGTTATTTAGTGCCTTCACACCAGGAAAGGCTTTCGTTATGTTCCGCATTTCCAACAAACAATTAGGCATGTTCATCACCTACTTCCTTGGCTGTTTTCATATCACAGATCGTGAAACAACGATTTAGTGATAGACTTAACTACCACTAAATCGCTCCGATCTTCACTCTTCACTCTTCAAAATCACTCTCATCATAGTACCCGCTGCCGACTAACACTTCTTTGTAGTTGTTAATGTCAACTGAAATAGGTTCTAGCAGATACGATGGTACAACTTTTATCCCGTTTTCGTAGGTTTCCGTATCATTCACCTCAGGCTCTTCCCCTTTTAATACAGCATCCACCATCTCTACCGCTTTTCCTGCCAGCTCACGTGTATCTTTAAAAATCGTCTGTGTTTGCTCCCCTGCAATAATGGAAGCAATCGATGGACGTTCCGCATCCTGACCTGTAACGACTGGCATTGGCAAATCTCCTGAGCCATAACCGACTCCTTTTAACGAGGAAATAATGCCTATGCTAATACCGTCGTATGGAGATAAAACAGCATCTAATGTTTTGTCTGTATAGAAGCCGCTTAGTAAATTATCCATACGCTCTTGGGCGAGAGATCCGTCCCATCTTAAAGTGGCCACTTGTTGAAAATCGGTCTGCCCACTTTGGACAACGAGCTGTCCGTTGTCAATGTACGGCTGGAGTACAGACATGGCACCATCAAAGAAGAAATACGCGTTGTTATCATCAGGTGAACCGGCAAACAACTCAATGTTAAACGGACCTTCTCCTTCATCAAGACCTAGATACCCTTCAATGTACTCCCCTTTTAAAACGCCTACTTGGTAATTATCAAACGTAGCATAGTAACTTACATGCTCACTATTACGAATCAAGCGGTCGTACGAGATGACGGGAATTTCCATAGAATGAGCTAACTCAAGCACCTCGGTTAATGATTCTCCATCGATTGCAGCAATGACGAGAGCATCTACACCCCTTGTGATCATATTTTCAATTTGATCGATCTGATTTTCGATCACATCTTCCCCGTACTGCAAGTTGGTTTCGTACCCTAACGCTTCAAATTGCTCTACCATGTTGTTTCCATCAGCAATCCATCGTTCTGAAGACTGTGTAGGCATAGATATCCCAACGGTTCCACTACCGTCTCCACTAGCTCCTTCACCGCCACACGCCGTGAGTACTAATACAGTAAGGTAAAGAATGGAGCCCCATAGCCATTTCTTCTTCATGTACGTTTCCCCCTTAGAAATTGGAATCTTTCGTATATGGTCATTCTAATGAAAGCGCTGTCATAAATCTTTGCAATATTTTTTAAATTTTTATAACTTCTTTAACTTATCGTTCCTGTGAATGGGACAAAATACAGTTCATAATGGGGGTGATTGTTCAAAATACACTCGCTTGTCGCAGGCGTCTCGTTATGCGTATACAACAAAAAAAGGTTCGGATCCTTTTGTTTTGAAAGTCCGAACCTTTTTTTATAGTTGTCCCAGCCGCTCTTGAAACAGTTATATTACTGCTAAAGCCTACTTCTGCCGGGAGACAACCTTTCCTTTTCGATACCTGTTAGGGGAAACGCCCATCACCTTCTTGAACGCTGTACTGAAGTAATGCTGCGTTTCGTAGCCTACCTTTTCCGATATTTCATTGATTGTTAAATTGGTGGAATGCAATAATTGAATTGCACGCTTTATCCTTAGTTTCGTTAAAGCATGTGTAAAGGTAATCCCTAATTGTTCTTTAAACAACCGACTTAAATAGGCGGACGATACTTGCAAAGAGTCAGCCACTGTTTCAAGACTTAAACTGGATTGATAAAAATGGGCATTCATATATTGTTCGGCTCTTTTCACAATTTGTGAAACCTCAACTAAGTTGTATACTTTTTCTTTGCAGCGTTGAAATGATTGGGGAAGGTCACAAAGCTCTCCCGTTAAGCGCTCATAAGATTGGACGACCATCAGCTGTAAGGTTTCTTGAACCTTTTGTTCCAATTGTGTAAACAGCTCCTCCTCTACCTCTCCCCATAAAATAAAATAGATGAAACCCTCCACTTGATTTGACGCTTTCACATAAGAAGAACCGTTGAAAAAACGTACAACCTCTTGCTCGAAGGCACGGAATAGCTCTTGTCCCTCAAGGTCAGACATAAAGGATTGAGCCGGCTGTAACTCTGGACAGCGGATAACGCCAATAAAAGAAGGCAATGTATCGGGTAGCTGTAAAAACGACAACTGTTCAGCCACCTCTTCGTTCGTTAAGGCCCCCATCACCCAATTAGAACAAAATTGCTCCCTAAGCAGCGTGATGTTTTTCTCTAACTGTTTTGCTGTAAAGGTCTCTTCCCTTTTTCGATTTTGCCCCTCTGTTAACTCAATGCATACCTTTTTTAACACTTCATAAAGCTGATCCGCGTCTACAGGTTTAATGATATAGTCAACAACACTTAAGCGAATCGCCTCTTGGGCATACACAAACTCATCATGTCCTGTAATAATGATCACTTTGCAATGAGGCAAAGCGGTCCGAAGCTGTTTTATTAATGTAAGACCATTCATAATTGGCATATTCAAGTCTGCAAGTAAGATGTCGACTTGGTGTTCAAGTGCGAGCTCTAGTGCTTCTTCTCCGTCCTCCGCTTCAGCGACAACGGTTAACTGAAGCTCGCTCCAATTAATCGCATCTCTTATTCCTTCCCGTATAATGATTTCATCGTCCGCAATCAATACGTTCCATGAATCCATCATGCTCCCCCTTTTTATGCCCTCTTTGTCTCTACTCCACCCTCAAGGATCGGGTGGAAAATTGTAACAACTGTCCCTTCATTAAACACACTGTCAATTTTTACGCCGTACGGTTCACCGAACGTCAACCTTAAGCGCGCATGAACATTAATTAACCCATACCCCTTCGTTAACCGCTGTCCACCCTCCTTATCCCCTTTCTCCAAAAAGAGGTTTACATTTGTCCTTAATTGCTGCAACGTTTCTGGCTTGATTCCTTTTCCGTTATCTCGAATACGAATGATGAGCATATCGTTTTCCCGTTCAGCTTCAATCGTGATCAAGCCAGGGCCACGTCTTTCTTTAATCCCATGGTAAATAGCATTTTCTACGATCGGCTGTAAAACGATTTTTAAAATGGACAAATGCTCCATATTACTTGGCATAACTAACGAATAGTTCAGTTTATTTTTGTAGCGGACCGACTGAATTTGCAGGTAATTTTTAATATGCTCGATTTCATCAACTAACGGGATAATCGTCCCCCCCTTACTTAAGCCAATTCGAAATAATTTCGAGAGTGCTCCGACTAGATCGGCTACATCTGAAGCATTTTTTTTGCGTGCCATCCATTGAATCGTATCCAGTGTGTTGTACAGAAAATGCGGTATAATGTTCGCTTGGAGACTGTGCAGCTCCGCCTCACGCTTTTTCCGTTCTTGGCGTTCTGTTAAGGAAATTAGCTTACCAATTTGCTCAATCATCGTGTTAAAACTACGGCCCAGACGGCCAACCTCATCTTGCTCCTCCCCTTCATATCGACTCGTTAAGTCCCCCGATTCTGCCTTTTGCATCGCAAGCATCAATTGATTAATCGGGCGAGAGATCGTATAAGATAAAAAGTAGGAAGCAGTAATTCCGACAAAGCAGACAAAAAAAACGAACGTAACGACATAGAATAAAATTTGCTGTACTTCTTCTACCGATTGATCTGTTGAAAAAACACCAATCAACGTCCATCCCGTAAACGCTGATTGCTGATACATTAATTGATAACGTTCTCCTTCTACTTCCTCAGTGAAAATTCCATAGTTTTGTGAAAAACGGTGATCAAAAGATTGTTCATACATGATTGATGGCGCAGGAGAATAAATAGGATCACCCTTTTGATCCACCACCATTAAATAGCCTGATTTCCCTAACCGCACATCACGAACAGCTTCCTCGATCACTCGAAGCTTCAAATCAATTAAAATGACGCCTTTTTCTTCACCAGTAGTTGAATCGATAATGGCACGTACGACTGTCACTACTTCATCTTCACGATAATGAACATGTGATGTAATTCGTCTCCCTTGTGGCTTGCCAATTAATTTAGCAATCCCTTTATTTTCAACGGCTTGGCGATACCAGCTTTCTTGATTCAAATTAAAGGATGACCTTGTATATAGCTCATTGCTTAAATAGTCTCCTTGTTGATTGACTACTAAAATACCTGCGATTTCAGGATATAAGGTCGTAAAGTTTTGCAAAAATTTAGATATCTCATATTCTTCGTCTGGTCCTAAGTGTTCTAGCGTTCCATCGAGAAACTGTTGAATATTGGAGTGAAGCGAAATAAAATACGTCATATTTTGGACGTTTTCAATGTGTGCTTCAATCGTGCTGTTTACTTTATCAATAAGCTGTAATGTATTTTCGTTTACCTGCTGTTCAATAATCCGATCAACTGCCCAGCCAACGAGCACCGCTAATAATAGAGAAGGTAATATACTAATAAGTAAAAAGTGAATCACAAGCTTAAAACGTATCGGTAAGCTATTTAGTTTTGCTAGTTTATGCATCATACTGCTTCACCTAATCCGCATAATAGTAATCAACATTTTCATCTGTCACGATCGTAATACCAGTATCCACATATAACGGTAATGGGGCTTCCTCTCGTGTCTGGAGAATTTGCGGTTCTGTAAGCCCATGATGGAGGTGAAATAAATAGGTTAACGACCAATATCCCATGTTCCACGTGCCTTGTGCCAGAGTGGCAGAGATAATGCCTTCGTCAACTAAATCAAGCGTTCCCTTATCCGTATCAAAACTAATAATTTGAATTTCTCCGGCTCTACTTTCTAGACGAACCGCATCACCAACTCCAACGCCCCCGTTAGCCTCAGTGGCAAAGATACCTACCAGATTCGGATAATCCTCTAGCAATTGATGGGCCACCCTTCGAGAGTGAAGACTATCTCCCCTACCATCTTCAACTGCAACCACTTCTATTGCAGGGAATTCCGCTTCCAACGTCTCCTTAAACCCAGTCGTACGTTCTTGATGATTCAATTGATTCGGAAGAGTAATGACCGCTACTTCACCTTCTCCATCTAACAGTTCAGCCATTTTATAGGCCGCATTCATTCCTGCATTATAATTATTCGTCCCTAAAAAGGAATGAGCGTGACTGTCAGGGGCACCTGAATCAAACAACACGATCGGAATACCTGCATCGACAGCTTTATTGATCGTATCCGTAAGCTCCACTGGGTCAATTGCTGAAATGGCAATACCCGCAGGATTTTTGGCAATCGCTTGCTCTAATACAGTAATTTGCTCTTGAATATCATATTGGGCAGCTCCCCGATACTCAACCGTCACATTTAATGCTTGGGCCGCATCTTCAAAGCCCTTTAAACACCTTTTCCAATAATCCATCCCGGATTGAAAGGTGATCATCATATACGTTTCATTCAGATCCCCTTGTAACCCGCGAGTATCCCAAGGGTTGGCAACTGGTTCCTTAAAGTGAGCATGATATACATACAGCATAAACAGCCCAATAAGTGCTACATAGACAAGCAACAGCTTTTTCATCCCATGAAACCCCTTTCAAAAAATCAGTTACCGATCATTTGCCATTAGACGATCTACTAAGATTATATCATTCAACTAGATCATCATTCGTATCTATCTAGATCAAATGTCCTTCTTTATTTTTGGTCAATTGCTATGGGATTGATTGTTTCAAAATACACTCGATAGCATCAGGAGAAAGCGCCCCGATGGATCTTCAGCTCTTGCTTTTCCCGCAGGCGTCTCATGATTTAGACCATCAACCTAGAAACGTCCGTCTCGTTATACGTATACACAAAAAGGTTCGGATCATTTTATTTTGATGATCCGAACCTTTTTGATTACGTTTGGCTAGTTCGTTTTTTTCTTTAAGATGAAACTGGTTGCTTATCCGCTGCAATTCTTTTCAAAATGATCACGGAGAGAACGAGCAATCCAATCGCTACAGCGAGACCTATTAGCACACTGTTTGTCATGCCGAGGGCGAGGAACGCGATAAAGCTAATAACTGCACTAAGGATCGCGTATGGCAACTGGGTAATCACGTGATCAATATGGTGACTTCCCGCCCCTGTGGACGACAAGATTGTCGTATCAGAGATCGGTGAGCAATGGTCACCAAAGATGGCCCCAGCCAACACAGCCGCTAACATTGGCAAAATCATCGTCACATCGATTACGGCCGCCATTTCACCAGCAATCGGCAATAAAATACCGAATGTCCCCCACGATGTACCTGTGGAAAAGGCAGTCACACCAGCAATCAAAAATAGGATCGCAGGAAGCAGCATCGGTGGAATTCTCCCATCAACGAGGGACGCTAAATAGCCTCCAGTCCCGAGACCATCGATAATCCCAATTAATGTCCAAGCAAAAATCAAAATATAAATTGCCGGAAGCATCGATTTTATTCCAGCCCAGAGAGAGCCGCCTAACCCATTTGCACCTTTAACTAAATTGAGCACCAACGCCACGATAAACCCGATGAGCCCACCATACACGAGAGCTCTCGCCACATCCGTGTTTTCAAAAATCGAAAGAATAGTGACCGTTCCCTCTGTTCCTTGAATTCCGGTCGTAATCATAAATGTAACGGTCCCGATCACAAGGGCAACAATCGGCAAAATCAAGTCGGACACCCGTCCTTGCTTAACCACTTTCACTTGATCCTGTTCACCAGGAGCTGGGCCTTTCGCTGCATCTAAAAGCTCTCCCGTCTCCACAGCTTTGGTTTCATGAATCTTCATCGCGCCAACATCTAAGTTGTACCATGCAACTGCAAATACAAGACCGATGGCAACGATAGCGTAAAGGTTCATTGGCACCATCATGACAAACGCCTGCAATCCACCGTATTGCGTCACTCCATGTGTCGCCAATATCCCAGCGATGATCGTAATAATGTACGCTCCCCAGCTAGAAATCGGCGAGATGACACAGATTGGCGCTGACGTTGAGTCAACAATGTAAGCCAGCTTCGCACGTGAAACCCGATGACGGTCCGTAAGCGGGCGACTCACATTACCTACGGTTAAACTATTGAAATAATCGTCAATGAATACAATAATCCCTAACCAAAACGCTAGCAGTTGTGCGCCCACGCGAGTTTTCACCTTACGAACAGCCCATTCACCAAACGCCCGCGTTCCACCTGAGCGTGTCATAAGGGCAGCCATCATACCTAACAAAAGCAAGAAAAAGATAATGAACAATTCCCAGTCATTGATGGCTCCTTCAGTTACAAAAATGGCGCCGACGAGTTCTGCTACATGCTTAATGCTCTCAAGTATCGCAAAATCATTAAGCATGATCGCACCGACAATGATCCCAATCCCGAGCGACAGCAGCACACGCCTTGTCAAAATCACCATCACCAACGCAAGGAGCGGTGGGATCAATGACCAAATGCTCCCTTCCATATTCGTTCCTCCATTCTTCGTCGTAATGGAATCACGCTTTTCAGCGAATCCCTTCTTCTATATCTATTACCAAGGGCACAAAAAAAGAGCAATGATGAGATTGATCTCTCCCATTGCCCTTTTATCCGCACAAGGAAACCCCATCACAACGTTAGTAGTTCTCCACAGCAAAACAAGCTGTGACAGTGTTACATTTATTCAATGCAACCCCAGCAAGAAGGCGCTTGACTCACCTTCCGCTTCGGCGAGTTTTCCTTTCGGCGCTTATCCTCGTTGTCATCCTCCAAGCGCTTACTCTTAAAACCCGCTCCTCTACCCCATCTTGTGGATGAGGCACACCATCTATTCAATTAATCGTGAGTTATTCTACCATAATATATTTCATGTCGCAATGTAAATATTCGCTAGTTTTTCGCTTGACGCTCATATACTCTGAACTCATGAGGATAGACATTCTTTTCATCGACAGTGCCCGCCTCAATGGACACAAGCTCCCACTCCTGTCCATCAATCTCTGGAAAATACGTATCACCGTCAAAAACCTCATCAATGTAGGTCACATACATCCGATCCGCGTGGGGCCAAAAAGCTTTAAACAGTTCACTACCGCCAATGACAAACGTTTCGTTTTCATGTTCTGTGAGCCTTATAGCTTCATCGATAGAATGGACGATGTCAACCCCTTCGGCTGTGTATGCTTGCGATCTTGTGACGACGACGTTTCGGCGATTTGGTAACGGTTTGCCGATCGACTCATACGTTTTCCGTCCCATGATCACCGTATGTCCCGAAGTTACCCGTTTAAAATGGGCTAAATCGGCAGGGAGTCGCCACGGAAGGTCATTCTCTTTTCCAATGAGCCGATGCTTGTCCATCGCAACAATAAACGAAATCATACAGACACTTCTCCTTTTATATGAGGGTGCGGGTCATAACCGACAAGCTCAAAATCATCGAACGTGAAGTCGAACAATGAACGAACCTCTGGGTTCAAACGCATCTCCGGTAATGGTCTTGGCTCTCGCGTTAACTGTAATTTTACTTGTTCGATATGATTTAAGTAAATGTGAGCGTCACCGAACGTGTGAACAAACTCTCCTTCTTCTAAATCGCATACTTGGGCGATCATTTTTGTTAACAAGGCGTATGAAGCGATGTTGAAAGGAACGCCTAGGAAAATATCTGCACTTCGCTGATAGAGCTGACACGATAGCTTTCCGTCTTGCACATAAAATTGGAATAGGCAATGACATGGAGCTAAAGCCATATCTTCAATCTCCGCTGCATTCCAAGCACTTACGATCAATCGTCTTGAATCCGGTTGATGTTTAATCGCTTCTACGACTTGAAAAATTTGGTCGATCGTTTTCCCATTCGCGCCTTCCCATGAGCGCCACTGTTTACCATATACAGGACCGAGTTCCCCATTTTCATCAGCCCACTCGTTCCAAATTCGCACACCATTCTCTTGCAAGTAGGCGATGTTAGTCTCTCCTTTTAAAAACCAAAGCAGTTCATGGATGATCGACCGCAGGTGCAGTTTTTTCGTCGTAACAACGGGAAATCCTTCTTGGAGATCAAATCTCATTTGATAGCCAAAAACGCTGATCGTCCCTGTTCCTGTCCGATCTGATCGCTCGGTTCCATGCTCGAGAACGTGGCGGCAAAGCTCTAAATATTGTTCCATACACGATCACTCCTATGTATTCGTCTAACCTAACACGTATTATACATGATTTACTGTTAGGAGGTACGTATAAAAAGCAAAAGCGGCCCACTTGCTTCAGCGTGACCGCTTTTCCTAGTTTTATACCATTTTCAAGAGAGCGTCTCGCCCTTTCATTCCTTCCGTAATCCCACAAGCTTCTGCCTCCAATGTGACCGATTCAAGGGGAGCGTCGAGCAATTGATCGATGGTGCGAACACCGACTGCACGCCCAGCGATAATTTTTCGTTCTGCTAACTTTTCATTTAATAATGCTACATCGAGCGCCCCACACATAATGTACCCTTTCTCTGACGTGACCGCCATAAAGTTCGTTTTTGGAAGCTTCAAGGTGACAGCAAGAAACGTGTGACCTTCAATGTCAATCGGATTCATTTCTAACACCTTCGTCACTCCTTCTTCATCTCATTCCTTTATAGAATATGGGAGTTCGATGAAAGAAGTGCACATACTACCGGTGTTCGATTTTTTTCAGCTGCCACGCCAACACATCACGAAGCATTTCCGGCATGAAATACCGCTTCTCCTGAGATTCTGCAATTTTCGGAAACAAATAACCGAACGTATACATGTCTAGGGTGGCAAGCTCGTAAAGCTGCTCTTTGACAACAGGTTCGCCTGCAATTTTCACTTCCGTCACTTCCAACGTTCCGTCTCGTTCTTCACTGAGGCTGATGTCGATGCCTGTAAAAAGCATCGTTCCGAGTACTTTGCCACGAAAGCCAAATCCTTTTAGTTCAAGCTCAATGATTTCCCTAGTGTGGGCACGCCTGATCGTCTCTAAAAGGGCATCACCTGTCATTTTGACGAGGCACGGATTAATTGGGTGTGGACAAATGCGGTGAATGTCACCTACGGTTACGATGTTAGGGCCAATCGATTCAAGCAGTACACCTGCATTCATCATCCCAATATCCGCCCCGCACCATTCTGTAATCCCATCACATAATAGCTGGGCCCCTTCTGTAGGGATAAACCAGTCGACGGTCAGTTGCTGCGAAAGGTAGGCAACCTCTTGTGATAAATGCTGCTTTGCCTCCCTATTTAAATGTTCTAGCTGAAGATGAGTCGTTTGATCTGGGGCTTCTTTTTCCATATCGATCAGTTGCGCGTTGCTTTCCGCAATACAGCGGGCTTCCGTATCATACGTAAGCTCTACCTTACCAAGCCATTTGCCACCCCTGCCTGCCTGGGTAATAAGCGTGCCATACAATCGCTTTCCTTCTGGGAGAACGTGATGGGTATGAGCCCCACAAATAAGGTCAATTCCTTCATACTGCTCGGCTATTTCTTCATCTCGAAACAGCCCAAGATGGGACAGCAAAACCACAACATCGGCTTGCCCCTTAACCTCTTCAAGTAGCTGCGGCAACACCTCTTCATGACGGCGAACATCCCAGCCTAACTCGCGGTAGAATGGGGTAAAGGGAGCCGTTACACCAATCATTCCAATCGTGAGCTGCTCCGATACCGTATGAAGGACATAAGGAGTCGCCCATGCTGGCCGCATTCCATCCTCGTCAAATAAGTTGGCGACGACCACAGGGAAGGAGGCATGAGCATATAATTCATTTAAAGCTTCTTTCGAGAAAGTGATTCCTTCGTTATTTCCAATCGTCGCATAATCAATCCCTAACTCATTTAAAAGAGCAACATTTGCTTTCCCCATCGTCGCTTCTGTTATAACATGACTTCGGTCCGCATGGTCTCCTAAATCGAGCAACAGGTAAGATTCTGTTTTTTCCCGTTCTTTTTTCATGTAGGAGACAATCTGTGGCCAATACGTAAAATGGCTATGAAGATCATTCATATGATAAATCGTTAATGGTATCGTTGCCAAGAAGATGCCCTCCCATATGTAACAATTTAACCGAGCCAGCCTTCATAAATAAGACGGAGGCCAACAAACAATAAAAACAAGCGAAACACAAACACAATCGTATCACTTTTCAGGCGCGTGTTTAAAACTGCACCTAGCTTCGCACCAATCCAAGCCCCTGGGACGAGCGCTGCAGCAAACAGCCAATTCACATTCCCTAGTGCAAAATGGGAAAGGGAACTTAGCAACGCCGTAAAAATGATCATAAACATCGATGTGGCAACTGCCACATGGGGCGGGAACGCAAAAAGTAAAATCATCGCCGGCACGAGCAAGGTGCCCCCACCAATTCCGAATAACCCTGAGAGAAGGCCGACAAAAAAAGCAATGAGTATGCCAAGCCATGCTTGAAATCCATAATCATAGCGCTGTCCCTCAGGATCAACGTACACCCGACGAATCCCCTTTTTCTTTATTTCCATCGGCTTTAAGCGATGACGAATCATCAACAAAAACGACATAAGAATGACAAATAGCCCGAAATAAATTTGAAACTGTTGGACTTGTAACCCTTGATTAAGCCACACCCCGACTAGCGCTCCTGGACCGCTACCGATGAAAAAAATCAAGCCACTCTTATAGTCCACCGTCCCTTTTTTCATATAGGCAAACGTGGATGACAGTCCCGTAAAAATCATAATCAAGAGCGACGTCCCAACCGCTACTTGCGGGGTCACCGCCTCCGATAAAAGTGCAGTACCCCCTAACCAAAGAAGGGCCGGGACAACGATAATGCCGCCACCAAGCCCCATTAAACTACCGATTGTCCCGGCTAAGAGACCGACACAAACTAAAATGAACCACTCCAACGAAAATTCCTCCTACAGAACTGCTATTCAAACAAATTCAACTGCTTCGGTGTGAGCCCATGGTATTCGATTTCTAAGAGCTCTAGCATTTGCTTCGCATTCGCTGCTGCGTCGCCCCCAGAGTTGTTGTTAAACAGGACATAGACATCCTTTACTTGGGCTGCAAGCTGCTTCAAATGCTCTGCCCACTCAGCTAATTCTTCTTTCGAATAACGGTACAAGTAACGAACCTCACGCCAGTTCCCTTCCTGAGGCCTGCGCCACCCTTCCACATTGCGCCCATGAAAGCGAACGAGGACGTTTTCTTCGTTCGATGGCACTAAAACGGTTGGAACAGAGCCCTCCCCCCCTTGCGGCTCGTCACAAATGCTATGAATCCACCCTTCCTCGCGCATAAACGAGAGGGTTCGCTCTCGGACACTGGGCCGGAACCACGATTGATGGCGAAATTCCAACGCCACCGGGAGCTTGCCCATCTGCTGCTTACAATAGCGTAAATAACGAACATGCTCTTTCGTACAATCAAACCATGGCGGGAATTGAAATAAGACCATGGCCAGTTTGTTCGACTCAAGAAGCGGCTGAAGGGACTCTACGAAGGCGGCAAACATGTCCTCCTTGGAAGAGAACGGTATCTCCCCCCGTTGATGGCCTGTTAATCCTTGATAGGCTTTCACGACAAAACGAAAGCAATCAGGGGTGTCACTTGCCCATTTTTCCATATTCCTTTTTGGCTGTATCGCATAAAACGACGAGTCGACTTCCACCGTCGGAAAGTGGCTCCCATATGTATAAAGTTTTTCACTCGGTTTGGTTCCCATCGTATACAACTCATCATGGTCCCCCCACCCGGTTAATCCGATGTAAATCATTCCATTCACCTTTTATCTATCATCCTTCACTTCCATCATATCATGTGTTCATATCATAACGCACGCTTCCTCTCTCTTGGACGTGGTAAACTTTGGATGATAACCTACGAACGATATCAGAATCATGAAGAAAAAATTTTTGATTACATACTTGCCTTCGTATCTTTCCCTATTTATTCAATTGAAGCTCTCGATCGAATCAATCGAGGAGGATTTCAATTTCCCTTTTTTCATATGAGGATTTGCAGCACAACACCCTCAACCGATCCATTCCAAAAAATAAAAGAGATCTCGTGGACATTCCTCGTTATTCGCCTTTTTCACAACGGAGTCCAGACCTCCAGTAACAATTTGAATAATATGTAAGCATCATCCTCACTGAAAGAAAGGAGAGATTTTAGCATGTTTCCTTGTCATCGTAGACCACCTGTCCACCAATTACCTACAAAAACGTTGCCAGCACAATTTGCACCAACTCGGAAGTTTTCTCAATTTTTCAATCAAAATGTAGTAGTTCCAGTCGTTCATCCAAGCCATACAACCCGATTCCTAAATACGAACTTCCAATTTGTTCATTCATTCCCTCATACAACATCCGACGTCCGCACTGCCACCAGACAAGATTTTGTTGCTCCAGCACCTAGACCAAGAAGACCATTTAGCTGGTGGTAAGCTAACCATTGCATGGAGCAAAACGCCCCTCACGCTTCTTGAGCATGAGGGGCTTTGCTGTGAGAACCGTTCTTCATCTTTTTATTTATTATCATATCATGTGGAGTATAACGATTTGGGCGTGATTACTCATAAAACGATCAATATCATTCCCATCTATGCACTTAAATGATATAACTAGAGAAGGAAGAGAGGGATTGATATGAAGTCTATCCATAAGTACTTCTTCTACACCTTTTTATTCGTCTCAATTTTTCTAACTCAAGTGCTTTGGGGCATTAAAGATGGGGAATTGATGTGGCATCAATACTATTTGATCTCATTTAGCATAACTGGACTTTATTTTATGACAGATAAGAAATTCGGAAACAAAACATGACTAGGATTGTTCTATTTTATGAAAAAACTAGAGGAGAAACACATCATGAAGCATTTAGGGTTTATGTTCTATTTCTTGGTTGCATCTACGGTGTATTACTACACAAGGAAATTTTTAAACGAGGACATTGGCCTATTTGGATAGATCATTGGTATAACTGTACGTGGTCTTATTATTCTATTGATGATGTACTTAGCCTTTAGCAAAGTTCAAAAAATGTTCAATCATATTAATTAATAGGTTAGAAAAAGAGCCAAGAAGGCCCTTGTTTTTTGTTCTTTTGGATCAACAAACAGTATTAACGAAAAAGTTAAAACGATTATAAGATTACGGATATGGAGGTAAGAAGTTCAATAAAAAGAAGTTAAAGTTTGTCATCGATGCTTTAAGATTGGACCGTTTTTACTTTTTCAATGTCAGACTCATCATATTCACGATAGCCATTTTTCAAACGAGTAGGATGAAGCAACCGTTTCTGTTCGTAATAACGTAAGGAACGAATGCTGACACCTGTTTTTTTCGATAGTTCACTAATTTTCAACCTCAGCCCCTCCTCAAAAACTGTAATTTTATAGTAAAGTATGACATCATGTCAGGGTCAATACATCTGTTTTGCTTTTTATCAATTTGATAACTTGTTGTGTAAAAAGTAACATTCCATTCGAGTAGGAGGAGGCGGTTAGCCTCCGACCTCTCACACCACCGTACGTACGGGTCCGTATACGGCGAGTGTGTTTAGAATGTATTGAGGAATTTAATTTAAAAAAATACCATTTACTGAGTTTTTTTTATCAACGGTTTTTTTTGGTATAATTTTAATTGACTAGATAAGAATGGAGTGTTGTACAAGTGATGGAAACATTTGATTTTTTAAGACCTGTCTATTATTTAATAACATTATTTTTGGTGTGTAATTATTTGTATTTGACTTTATTAAGAGAAAAAGTTAAATCAAGTATTTACGTTTTTATAAATTCAATATTCTTTACTGTTATCGGATTGGTTTTGTTATTTCAGTCAGGTGTAATCGTAGATGAGCTAAATATGTCTGGAGATTCGATAATATTCTATTTATCTATATTGTTTGTAGTTATTACTATATTTAGTGGCCTAATTTTCTTTAAAAATAAAGCTAATTCATAAAATTCTTTATCTATCAATAGACAGTACCTACCTTAAAGCAAGATGTATACAATTCCGCTATTGTATATTGCGAAATAAAAGTCAAGAGTTACCGCAAACAAAGTCATAGACGTATACAATTCTCATAGGATTGCTTCTGCTGTCTATTACGATCAGAAAGATCAAAAATGACTAGAAAGTTGTTTTTTAGAGAATGAGTTAATTGTCATGGATACATTAGAAAGTGACTTATCGGATGTTCATACCATTGAGTTTGTCGATCAAGATGGAGAGGTTGTAGCTATTGCAGAAAAGCCGTTTTGAAGAATATAGTGAAGGCAAGTACTAAAACTAAAGCTTACTAATTGAATCATTCATCAAACGTGTGCCCAAAATTTTAATCCTAGCCCAGCATTTGGGGTACTTTTCTATTTATAGATTTCATCGAGGCTTAGAAGCACTTTACTTCACAATTCTTTACCAAGGACGAAGAAACTTAGCATAAGGCCTTTAAAGAAATATGTAAACGTGCTAACCTCCCCGTATTATTCCTCAAGCTCTTCGTCATTCTCATGCACTTCATTTACTCTAAGCTGAAGCAAATATAAAATACGTGTCTGATACAGATTAAGAACCAAGCGATTCCTTAAATATTCTGTATATACGAAATATTGGTAAGGGGAGCACCACATCTATCTACCTACCAATAATATTGTTAAGAGTTGTTAGATAGACATTCCGCTATATCCATTTTTTCCTTTATTATTATTACCGTTTATGGTATTTTAGTCATGTAACTAAAAGAAGGGGGTATTTATTGCCATGAAAAAACTTAAACTATTAGGGATCTCTATTTTATTAGTCGGGGTCCTTACTGCCTGTGGGGAAGCAGCTACCACAGAAGAGGAGTCTGCTGAGGGACAAGCTGAAGAAACAACCGACGAGGCTGCCGAAGAGGAAGCAGAAGAGTCTGACGCTGAGGAAGGCGTTATCGAGCTTAACCAAGAGATTGCGGATAACGATAGTTTCAAAGCCACTCTCGTAAGCATTGAACGCATCTACGACGAGACATGGGATGAAGAAAAAATCGAGGTCGTGTTTGACGTAGAAAACAAACGTGATGATACAATCGAATTTCAGGCACGCGAAGTTTCCATTGACGGGCGTATGGTTGATGAAATGTTGCTTACAATGAGCACCGAAGTAGCAAGCGGCAAATCTGCGAAAGCTGTCCTAACGATCCAAGATTACGAAGGGGGAGACTTGCCAGAACTTGAAGAAGACTTTGAAATGCTTTTACACGTGTTCTCATGGGATGATTACGACTTTCAAGAACAAGCAGAAGTTAACGTGACTTTTGAATAAACAACTCCTATCACTCTTACTTTTTTTGTGAGAGTGATTTTTTTATCATAAAAAGTGCTAATTTTGTCCCCTCCACAAAATGGGACAAATAGGGATTATGACAAAAAATAGTGAAATACTGCCGAGATTCTTGTATAATAAACAGGAAAAACTTTTCATTAATTACAGGAGGGACACATTATATGAAAACTTGGGTAGCTGTTCTATCTATATTAGGAGGAATAGCCGGTGTAGTTAGTGGTTTTCTTGTAACATTAGGGGGCAGCATCTTCGGGGAAGAAAGTATGGCAAATGACGGAGCGACAGTATTTTGGTTATCTTTTTTAGCAATCATATTGGGGTTTTTATCTTGGAAATTTAAAAAAATTGGGGGGATTAGTTTAATTGCAATAAGTATATATGGCTTATTTGTTAACGGGTTATTCTTTATTTTTGCTTTTGTGTTTTTAATGATAGCAGGAATATTATCATTTAAAATTAAGCCTACATCACCTAAAGACGTAAAGATCGCAAATTAGTCATGTCACTAAAAGAAAAGGGAAAATAAAAAAGCAGGAATACCGCCCCTACTCATCATAAGGGCGGTATTTTTTGCGCAGCTGCTCAAGCTCTTTTTTCTTTTCTAAAACAACCTCTTTCAAAAACATTTTAGGCTGTTCTTTAACGGTATCAAGTTTTCCATCCCTGACCATATGACCAACCCTATTCGTAGACACCTCAAGGATCTCCGCTGTTTCTGAAGCTGATAACAGTTGGTCTTTTAAGAAATCCGATAGCTCTTGTGTAGAGTGGAATTGATACTTCAACTTTTCCCCATTCCTTTCACGATCATAAATAGCCTTAATACATGGATCATGAGCGTCAATCCAAACCGCTAAGCAATTCTTTCACATCCACTTCATCACCTCCTTGACTTCATTATAGTATACCTATTTGTAAAACGGAATAGATTAAATAAAAAATATCCTTATTTCCCCAAGTTTTTAAAAGCACCGCTGATTTAGGTACTTGCTAATTCTTGGGACATTAACCGGCAATAATTTGTCTAGTATTGTCGAAATGGTTGATATTTCTTTTTATTTAATTAATATGCGAATTAGCATCCTAACGGATAGCGTGTAGACGTCAAGTTGAATTTTACACTTTTTGCTCGTTTCCTTTTTACACTTCTGCTGAAAAAATGCTTTTCCGGTTTTTCATGCGATGACTTTCCTCATTCTCTCCACCATGGATGACTTCCACACGGTGAAATCGAGCAAAAGACAAAACTGAGATTCAAGATGATGTAAAATATTATTCCTTAGAGGAACTAAACCAACTACTCGACTTTATGAAAAATTATAAACTTCAACGTTTTGAAGGATACCAACTTTATTACATGCTTATGTATTTTTTGAGCCAAACAGGATTACGAATTAGCGAAGCTTTAGCATAAAGATGGACGGATATTGAAGGGAATAAAGTGACGGTTGAACGACAAACAAGCAGGGATAATAACAACAGATTGAAACTAACCACTTTAAAAAACACTTCATCTTACAGAATCATAAGACTAAACGATGATCTGTTACGCGAATTGAAGAAGTTTAAATTAAAGCAAAACGAGCTAATTTTAAGTGACAAGCGGTTTCAAAAAAATGAAGAAGGAATCATGTTTCAAAACTACTTAGGTAATCTACTGTACGTGAATCGATAATCAAATACTGCAAAAAAGCAGGTGTAGAATATAAAGGTACTCACGGCTTCCGACATACACATGCCGTTTTGCTTCTTGAGTCAGGAGCAAGCATTAAATTCGTATCTAAGCGGTTGGGACACAAAACAATTAAAACTACTGCTGACACTTACCTAGATATTACGGAGAAAATAGAAGAAGACGAACTCAAAAAGTTCGCCTCCTACACTAGCAGAAAATCTGAATCGGCACAAAATCGGCACGTGCCAGATTCTTTATAATTCAAACCCCGGCATAACCCCCATTATACCAAGGTTTTTTGTTTATTATCCAATCGATCCTTCCATTTCGAACTTGATTAGACGGTTCATTTCAACCGCGTATTCCATTGGAAGTTCTTTTGTGAATGGCTCAATGAAGCCCATGACGATCATTTCCGTTGCTTCTTCTTCAGAGATTCCGCGACTCATCAAGTAGAAGAGCTGATCTTCCGATACTTTAGAAACAGTCGCTTCATGCTCCAACGTAATGTCGTTGTTTAAAATTTCGTTGTACGGGATCGTATCTGAAGTGGATTCGTTATCCATGATCAGCGTATCGCACTCAATTTTTGATTTCGATCCTTGTGATTTACGGCCGAAGTGGGCAATTCCGCGGTAAGATACTTTTCCGCCCTGCTTGGAAATGGACTTCGACACGATCGTTGAGGAACAGTTTGGTGCCAAGTGAAGCACTTTCGCTCCTGCGTCTTGGTGCTGCCCTTTTCCTGCGATCGCGATGGAAAGAATCGTCCCTTTCGCCCCTTCCCCTTTCATGATGACCGCTGGGTACTTCATCGTTAGCTTGGAGCCGATGTTTCCATCGATCCATTCCATTGTCGCGTTTTCGTATGCGACCGCACGCTTGGTTACGAGGTTATACACGTTCGGCGCCCAGTTTTGGATCGTCGTATAACGGCAGTACGCGTCCTTTTTGACAATGATTTCAACAACCGCACTATGCAAGGAGTTTGTTGTGTACACAGGAGCTGTACAGCCTTCTACATAGTGAACAGAGCTGTCTTCATCGGCAATGATAAGCGTACGCTCGAATTGTCCCATGTTTTCTGAGTTAATACGGAAGTACGCTTGCAATGGCGTCTCCGTTTTTACGCCTTTTGGTACGTAAATGAACGATCCCCCAGACCATACAGCCGAGTTTAACGCGGCAAATTTGTTGTCGGTTGGTGGAATGATCGTACCGAAGTATTCTTTAAAAATATCTTCGTTTTCTTTCAGAGCAGAGTCTGTATCTTTGAAGATAATTCCTAGCTCTTCAAGATCCTCTTTCATGTTGTGGTAAACCACTTCAGATTCGTACTGAGCGGAAACCCCTGCAAGATATTTTTGCTCTGCTTCTGGAATTCCAAGCTTATCGAATGTGTTTTTGATTTCTTCAGGTACTTCATCCCAAGAACGCTCAGATTTTTCAGATGGCTTAACGTAATACGTGATGTCGTCAAAATCAAGCTCTGTTAAGTCTCCGCCCCATTGTGGCATTGGCATTTTGTAAAATTGCTCAAGCGACTTTAAGCGGAAATCGAGCATCCATTGTGGCTCCTGTTTCATGCGGGAGATTTCCTCTACGATTTCCCGAGTTAATCCGCGCTTCGAACGGAAAATCGACACGTCCCGATCAGAAAACCCATATTTGTATTCGCCGATTTCAGGCATTTTCTTTGCCATGGGAAAAACCCTCCTTTTATTCATTACACAAGGACCACTATTCCTGTCCTTCGTTTAGACCTTTCTCGAGCGCCTTCCAAGCAAGCGTGGCGCATTTAATCCGCGCTGGAAACTTAGTTACGCCTTGAAGGGCCTCAATGTCTCCTAAATCAAACCGTTTATCATCATAATCGTTCCCTAACATCATATCCGAAAAAATATCCGATAATGCTAAAGCTTCGTCAACCTTTAAACCTTTGACCGCCTGCGTCATCATCGACGCGGAGGCTAAGCTAATGGAGCACCCTTCACCAATGAACTTAGCTTCGACCACTTTGCCATCTTGAAGCTTCATCTGCAACTGAATGCGGTCACCACATGTGGGATTATTCATGTTTACACTTAACGTGTCATCTTCAATCGTTCCACGGTTCCGCGGGTTTTTATAATGATCCATGATCACTTGTCGATAAAGTGTATCAAGGTTACTAAAAGACATGACCGAAGTACTCCTTTGTTTTTTCTAGCCCTTTTGCTAATGCATCGATGTCTTCCTTCGTATTGTATAAATAGAAGCTAGCCCGCGCCGTTGCTGTTACATCCAACCATTTCATTAACGGTTGGGCGCAATGGTGACCTGCGCGTACCGCGATTCCATCTGCATCTAACACCGTAGCCACATCATGCGGATGGACGTCTTCAATGTTGAACGTGACGAGTCCTGCTCGTTTTTGTGGGCCATATACCGTCATACCTTCAAGCTCTGAAAGACGGTCAAGCGCATATTGAGCGAGCTCGTGCTCATGCTTTTCGATTTCATCCAAGCCGATGTCTTCAAGGAAGTCAATCGCCGCTCCAAGACCGATGGCACCAGCAATAATCGGAGTTCCTCCTTCAAACTTCCACGGAAGCTCCTTCCATGTGGAATCATAAAGGCCAACGAAATCAATCATTTCACCACCAAATTCCACCGGCTCCATCTTCTCCAATAGAGCTTTCTTTCCGTAGAGAACACCGATCCCTGTCGGACCTGCCATCTTATGGCCTGAGAATGCGAAGAAATCACACCCCAACTCCTGGACATCTATTTTCATGTGAGGGGCACTTTGCGCACCATCGACGAGCATGATTGCACCGTGACGATGGGCGATTTCCGCAATTTCCTTCACCGGATTGATGGTTCCTAATACGTTGGAAACATGCATAATCGCGACTATTTTTGTTTTTTCAGAGATCGTTTTTTCAACGTCCTCTATCTTAATGGTACCATCTTTTTGGAGTGGAAGATAGGTTAAAGTCGCCCCCGTTGCCTTTGCTACTTGCTGCCAAGGGATAATGTTGCTATGGTGTTCCATCGGGGTAATGACGATTTCGTCGCCCTCTCCTAAGTTCGCACGGCCATAGCTTGCAGCTACAAGGTTAATCGCCGTCGTCGTTCCCCGCGTAAAAATGATCTCCTCTGTAGACGAGGCGTGAATGAAACGACGGATCTTTTCTCTTGCACCTTCATACCCGTCCGTCGCCAGCGTCCCTAACGTATGGACGCCGCGATGAACATTGGAGTTGTAACGCCGATAATAATCATCTAATGCTTCGATGACAGCGATCGGCTTTTGAGACGTAGCTGCACTGTCCAAATAAACAAGGGGACTTCCATTCACTTCTTGATCGAGAACGGGAAACAGCTTTTTAATCTCATGAGCATTCATTATTTAACTTTCCTTTCGATCGCTTCCACTAGTCGTTCTTTTACCGATTCAATCGGAAGCTGACCAACGACCGGTGCTAGGAAGCCATGAATGACAAGGCGTTCGGCTTCAGCACGTGAAATGCCTCGACTCATTAAATAGAACATTTGAATAGGATCGATTTTTCCGACTGAAGCTGCGTGACCGGCCGTAACGTCATCTTCATCGATGAGCAAAATCGGGTTGGCATCGCCACGAGCTTTTTCGCTGAGCATGAGCACACGCTCTGTTTGCTCTCCGTGAGACTTTGTTGCCCCATGCTCGATTTTAGAAATCCCGTTAAAAATGGACGTCGCTGCTTCACGCATAACACCATGCTTTAAGATATAGCCTTCTGAATGCTTACCATGGTGGAAAATTTGCGTAGTGAAGTTTTGCTTTTGTTCGCCGCGGCCGACAGAGACCGTTTTCGTATCAGCCCAAGAGTTGTCGCCAAGCAAGTGAGTTGTGTTTTCAGACACGGTGTTTCCATCGTTCATTTGCCCTAACGCCCATTCCACACGGCTATCGCGACCGACATGAGCACGACGTACCACGTACGTTGTTACTCCCGCTGCTAAATTGTCAACAGCGCCAAATGAGACTTTGGCGTTCGCACCGGCGAATACTTCAACCACAATGTTAGCTACTGCTTCTTCCGATCCGAATGATGCGTAGTTTTCCACATAAGTGATGGAGCTATTGTCTTCCGCCACGATGATCACATGGTTGAACAGTCCTGCTTTCTCCGTATCAAACCAGAATACAGATTGCAACGGCACTTCAATTTCCACATTGCGAGGAACATAGATGAACGTTCCACCGTTGACAAGGGCTGCATGAAGAGCGGTTAGGCGATTTTCATCAACTTTTACCGCATCTTTCATGTAATATTTCTCCACCAGGTCTCCGTGCTCTTTAACTGCTGTAAGAAGATCAGTAAAGATGACACCCTTTGCCTTCAATGCTTCATCTAGTTTGCTATAAACAACGGTCGCATCGCGTTGAACGAGAAGATTTTGCGTATCGGACGCTTCTCCGATTAGTCCCTTAACTTCATCGCGAAGCTCATCAATGGAAGCAACTGGGCTCACTTCTGGAAGTTTGTGATCAAAATTCGTGAAGTTCCACGAAGTAATTTTCGTTTTATCTGGTTTTGGCAGCTCGAGTGTTTCTACAAGCTCAAACCCTTTTAGGCGAATGTCCTTGAACCATTGTGGTTCATTACGTGCATCTGAAAACGATTGGACATACTCTTTATCGATCGTTAATTTCGTCTCGACTGACATACTAACCCACCCTTTTTCGTTGATTCTGTTTACTAAAAACGGATTGCTTACGCTTCTTGACCTTCACTTACACGCTCATCTTCAATTCCAAGCTCTTCCTTAATCCAGTCATAACCTTCTGCTTCAAGACGTTGCGCAAGTTCAGGGCCACCTGATTTTACGATTCGTCCTTGCATCATGACGTGAACTTTGTCTGGAGTGATGTAGTTCAAGAGACGCTGATAGTGGGTAATGATGAGACAGCCAAATTCAGATCCACGCATGGCGTTAACACCTTGAGAAACGACTTTCAATGCATCGATATCAAGACCAGAGTCGATTTCGTCAAGAATCGCAATTTTCGGCTCAAGCATCATGAGTTGAAGAATTTCATTACGTTTCTTTTCACCGCCAGAGAATCCTTCGTTTAAGTAACGATGAGCAAATGATTCGTCCATATCAAGTAGATCCATCTTTTCATCAAGCTGACGAATAAACTTCATTAATGAAATTTCATCGCCTTCTTCACGCTGTGCATTAATGGCAGAACGTAAAAAGTCTGAGTTTGTCACCCCGCTAATTTCACTTGGGTACTGCATGGCTAAGAACATACCTGCTTTCGCACGCTCGTCCACTTCCATTTCAAGCACGTCTTCGCCGTTTAGCGTGACGCTTCCGCTTGTGATTTCATATTTAGGGTGTCCCATAATCGCCGAAGCGAGGGTTGATTTACCTGTTCCGTTTGGCCCCATGATGGCATGAATTTCGCCACCATTTACTTCAAGGCTAAAATCCTTTAAAATTTCTTTTCCTTCAATCGTAACATGAAGATTTTCGATTTTTAAACTAGGTGCTGACATGAACATAACCTCCAATAAATATTTGTTAACGGCGAAGCTGAGCACACAGATAGGGGCTCTCGCCTAAAAAATCATTCTCAATTTATTCTCATTACAATCTTATAATATATCCAATTAAACTTCAAGACAACTCGTTTAATCTTTCACAAAGAAAAGAGGCTGTCTAGAAAGCGAGCTCCAACAAATTTCTTCACTTCATGACCCCCATCCCCTATATGTAATTTTCATCTAGTCTGACTAAAGTGACAATGAATCGATCGTAAACTTCCCTGAAAATAAACCTCCCCTCGTTTGCTATATCCTATTCTAACTTAGTTGAATTACGATTCCAAGGTGAATGAACGATGAAACGATAAATATTAAATAAAATTGTTGGAAAACTTTTCGACTTTCGGGAAAATGACCCGTATTAATTATCTATAGAAGAAAAAAACAGAGAAGCTAAAATACTGCCTCTCTGCTCGTTATGATTTTTATGCTGACCGTCTCACAACCCCAGTCAACCGAAATGCTTGTTTATATTCCCTCTCTCTTTCTTTTTCCACATCGATCCGCTTCTCTAAATCCTGACTGTATTCAGCATAGCTCATGCCATGAGATTGGTGCATCGCCTTCTCCATCTCAGTTGTTACATTGAGCTTAGATAAATGGATAGAAATCATCCTTCCTTCGTTTTCGTTTCACGAATAGCGTAACATACAAAACGAAGGGAACCAATGCTAGTCACCGAGAGTCTCACGCGATTCCTTCTAATCATAAGGGGCTACGCAATGTCAGATGATTTACGCTTACAATTACGCGATCCGACCCATTAATGCTTCATATTTTGGTTTTGACCTTGCTTTTGGTTTTGACCGTTTTGACTGTCTTGTTGATCTTGTTGACCTTGTTCTCCATTATTTTGTCCGAACTCATTCATGGCTTCTTGAACGAGCGTGACGGCCTGGCTCATGGCGGCCCCTCCACCAAAAGCAGCAGTCACTCCAATCGCTTCCAGAATCTCTTCTTCTGAGCAATCTTGGTCCATGCATCCTTTTGTATGATAAATGATGCAATATTCATCTTGGGCAAAAACGCTAACACCTAGGGCGATCAACTGTTTCTGTTTTTGCGAAAGCTCCCCTTTTGCGAAGCAAGCTTCAGTAAACGCATTGTACTTTTCTGCAATCTCCGGCATCTTCTGTTGAAAGGTGCCAAGCCCTTCTTTATAATCCATTAGTGCCATTTCCATCGGGTTCATTTGTTGTTGATCCATCGTACAACCTCCTTTGCTTTTCAACGTCTTTAGTATGAGATCGAACTACATAATTCATTCGAATAATGATTCAAAAGCATCCTTGCAAAACAAGAAAAAAACCTTTATCGTGAAAAAAGGTGAAAGAAATGATGGGAACAGCATAGGAAAAGACGACCGAAATGGGCGTTCGATCGTCTTTTCTTTACATTATTTTTGTTTCTTTAAGCTATTAGGAATCTTTGGCGCATATATGAGCGGGCTAGACGCATTGACAAACGCTTTTGAGATTCCAAGAGTCGCTTTTGAAATGACTTTAGCTGTTCTCTTCATTCGTTTCACCTCCTTTCAAGATGAACCGATTGAGCTGCCTCGTGACCTTTAGGCCAATAGGCGTAAGGAGCACCCCTTGTAATAGAACCCCGAGAACGAGGCCTTGAGCCGACATAAACATTGCAAGAATGATAAAAAGAACGATGAGGATGTAAGCTATCCGTTTCTTCTGCCGCTCCCAATGCTCTGTATGTACTACTTGATGAGCCTCATAGTATGGAGCGTATTTCCAAATCAACAGTCCCCCGCTAATTCCATAAAGAATCCAAGCATGATTTGCAAACGGAACCCAGGAAATTGCCGTGATGAACAGAACGGACAGCAAAGTACAGCCAATAGAATGATCAAGGTGAGCACCTCCCGTCAACACCCTCATGAACGTGAAGGACAGTGCGATTTGGAGAAACAGCCAAATCTCTCCGTGGAGAAGGCCAACCGCTAAGACGAGCAATAAAGTAAAGAGATAGTGGAGAATGATCGTGAATCCGAACGTTAGAACTTCAACCGATTCTGTTTCTTCTACATTCAATGCCTTCACTTGATGTGCCAACGTTAAAGCAAGACGTTCAAGCATCAAACCCCCCCTATTTTCTTATAAAGCGGATGCTACATTCTAGCGGGCGAATTTGTGAATCAACTTTCGCGTTATTTTGCTGAAAGTACATAAGATCATCGACAATCTTAAGTGTTGTCACATCTTGCTCTGAAAGCTCTAGGTTGCTCGATATGCGATACTCTAACGTACTATCTGTCATGTTAATCTGCAGCCTAACAAACAACTCGGACATACCTGTTCGGTACAATGCAACGAACACCTCGTCCAATATCCGACTTAAATAACGAATTTGCCACAAAGACGTTGGGCGAACGTGCTCAAGAGTCGCTGACACTTTAAACTCGACACCTAATAACCGTGATAGCTTTTTCTTATTGATGAGAAAGGCATACATCACTTCATCTTCAGATTTGAACAAATGATAGCTCTCATCTTTCACACTAAAACTAGGTAGTTTTTTTATCGCGACTTTCTTTTCTACATACTCACGAATTAGTGGCGCCGACTCTTTTTCACAAAGCTTTAAAATCGCATTGGAATGGATGCTGTATTCATTTTGAATCGTTTCGACAATACTTGATAGTTGCTGCTCTTGATCTAGATAAAATTTCTTTGCCTCCATCATCCGCTTTGCTTGAAAGGTGGAGTGAAGAACGTAGTACGTAGATAATACAAGGAAAAGCAATACGATAATGAAGAGAACAAATAAATGTTTGTTTAACACTGCACTTGTCGTCATCACATAAGATGCGAAGCAAATGAACAGAAACATCATAAACGCACTTACAAATATAACGCGTTTTTCCTTCGTCGAAAGCAAATCTCCTTCAATATGTCCGCGAAATTCGTTTAGCTGATAGCTCCCTCGGTAAATGCCGTAAGAGGCTGTTGTTACAAGGAGGAACGTACCGCTTTGAATCAGCAACGTTACATCGGTATAAGACAGCAAGACGTCCCAATAACTGTAAGAGGACATGGCGGTAATCGCTTCGACAATGATTAATTGGGTAAAGATATAAAACCCATATCCACTGCTCGTCACGACTAACGACTCTAATGAATTAAATCGAAATAACCATCTGACAAGGATATACAAAACGGTCATTTGAATGAAAATCACAATCGGCAAGTGCAAATGGGGGACCATTCGTAACACAAAAATCGATAAAAGACTTAATAACGTACCAATCGCTACAATTGATAAACGATAGCGGCGGAACGTATAACCAAATAATAGAACGGGAAACGATAAGAGGGCGCTCCATTCCAAAATGGATATTAGGAAGGTTAAAATGTGATACATACGTGATTCTCCCCTATCATTCTGAAAGATTTAAATCATCATGTTTTTCCCTTTTGGAATGGTTAATGTGACAACCACACCTCTTTTTGGATGGTTCTTGATCTCAAGCGTTCCCTCCATGGCTTCTATAATGGTTTTGCATATGGGCAATCCTAAGCCTGTTCCCTCATCCTTCGTCGTAAAAAAAGGATAAAAAATGTTCTCTAATTGATCCTCAGCAATTCCTGGTCCATCGTCATGAATGACAAGAATCACTGCGTCCTGATCATTGGAAAGCTTGATGGAAATGGTTCCTTCTTCCTCTATTGCTTCAACAGCGTTTTTAATAAGATTAATAAGTACTTGCTCAAAGCGGGTTACATTACCTGAAATATATAAGCCTTCTGCCAAATCTGTGCGAAACCGGATCTCTTTCTTGTCTTGCTTCATTTTCTGAATGAGAATAACCTTTTCAATGCTACGCTTAACATCAATCAATGACAAGTTTTCCTCGTCAAGATGGGCTTTGGCGAACGTTAATAACTCTTGAATGAGCGCCTCCATACGAATAGCTTCATCTTTAATGATAGACGTATATTGGGCAATCGTGGGATCAGAGCGAATCGTTTCATTTTGCTCAAGGTATTGAGTAAAACCGATAATCGAGGTTAGAGGATTTCTTATTTCATGAGCAAAAAATGCCGCCATTTTTCCGATAGCTGCATGATAATTCTCATTTCCATCCTTATAATCATTTCCGATCTCACTCAGACGCTCTTGATATGATTTCTTTTTTTCTTTTGGCTTTGTCTTTCTTTGCAGCCAGCTTTTAAAAAATGGACGGTTCATGATGATAACACTCCCACTAATCGCACGAAAAAATTCTGCCCTTTCGATATTGTTACAATTTCGACGCTTTATTGTAAGTTCCTTCAAATATTTTCATTCTTTTCTGACATAATTTTTCCCAGTTTTCGAATATTCCTGAATCGAACTGAGCGCCTCCCATAACGTAAGAAAAACCCCTGCTTGAGAAGTAACAGAGATAAATAAATCACGGTGTACTACAAAAAAAGGTGATGACTTATTACTGCCTTTCGGAAAGTTGCCTCGCTTTTGAGGCCATGCACCAGACAGCTACGCCTCCCTTTCTTCATTTACAAAGAAAAGACCAGCGATTATCATCACTGGTCCTTATCGATTACCCCATCGGAATGACCGCGCCATTGTACTGCTCTTCGATAAACTGACGAACTTCTTCAGATTGAAGAACTTCAACAAGTACTTGGAACTCAGGGCGATCTTGATCCTCTGCACGAACAACAATTAAGTTTGGCTGTAAGACATCTTCTGACTCAAAAGCAATTCCATATTGCTCGATGTCGACGCCACCCTCTAATGCATAGTTCGTATTGATCGCCACAGCATCTCCTTCACCATTTTCAAAAGATGGCGCAAGGAAACGTGCCTCTACTTGCTGTGAGCCAAATACGAGATTTTTCGGGTTGGAAGAGATATCATCAATTGTCGCAAGCTCCCCTTCTTCTACGTCAAGCTCAATCAGTCCAGCTCGTTCAAAGATCGGAAGGATTCTTCCATGGTCGCTAATCGAGTCACTGAAAATAATCTCTGCTCCTTCTGGAAGCTCTTCAAGGCTGCTATACTCTTTTGAATAAATTCCAATCGGTTCGGCATGAACTTCACCTAGGCTTACGAAATCATAGTCATATTCTTCAATTTGCTGAGCCAAATACCCTGGCGTTTGGAAATAGTTCACATCAATATCTCCATCTCTTAACGCTGTATTAGGTAAAATGTAATCAGTAAATGTTTCAATTTCGAGCGTAATCCCCCGTTCTTCAAGTAGAGGTGCCGCAAATTCAAGCACTTCAGTATGCGGAACAGCAGAAGCCCCGATTTTAATCGTTACAGGCTCATCCACTGATGCTTCTCCTTCTGCTTCTTCAGTCCCTTGCGTGTCCTCTTCACTAGTTCCACCGCAAGCAACAAGTGATAACGAAAGCGTCGCCGCGCCAATAATGCTTAAAAACTTTTTCATTTGAAAAAATCCCCCTTATCGTTTGTCTGTTATATTTGTGAAAAAATCGCCGATCCATTGGATGATAAAAACGAGAAAAAGGATCGTGATTGTTGCCACCAATGTAATCTCAGGGTTGTTTCGTTGAAACCCTTCAAGAAAGGCAAAGTGTCCTAATCCACCGGCACCAATGACACCGGCCATCGCTGTATAGCTCACAAGAGCGATCGCCGTTACGGTTATTCCTGAAATAAGCGCTGGGAATGATTCAGGAATAAGGACACGGCAAATAATTCGAAAATGGCCGGCCCCCATCGCCTGTGCCGCTTCAATCACCCCTTTATCGATCTCACGCAAGGCAATTTCGACCATCCGGGCGTAAAAGGGAGCAGCACCGATAATTAACGCAGGTAACGCCGCATTGGCTCCTAACATGGAACCGAACAGCGCTCGGGTAAATGGAATTAAAAGAACAATTAAAATAATGAACGGGATGGAGCGAAAAATGTTAACTATCGCACTGAACACCGTATGAATGGCAACATTTTGCCACATGTTTCCTTTGCTCGTTAAAAACAGAATTAAACCGAGAATGATTCCGATGACAAAGGTCGCCACAACAGATACGGACGTCATGTAAATCGTTTCCTTCGTCGCTTCCCATAAAGCGTCCCACTTAAAATTCTCAAGCACCGGCAATCACCTCCAATTCTAGTTGCTGCTCATGCATATAGGTAATCGCCTTTTCAATTTCGTCCTTCGGTCCATCGAGGTGGATAAACAACGTTCCATACGAACCTTCTTGTGTTTTTGAAATTTTCCCTTGCAAAATGTTGACGTCGACTGCAAAGGTGCGAATGAGATTTGTAATGAGGGGCTTTTCAGCCGACTCCCCGACAAAGGTTAGTTGGACGATGCGTCCTGATTTCACCTCATTGAGCAAATGCTGAACCGTCTCTTCCGGCTCTGTTACTTGTTTTACAAACTCTTTTGTTATATGCTCCTTCGGTTTACGGAAAACATCGAGGACTGGACCTTCCTCAACCACTTTTCCCGCTTCCATGACGGCGACCCGATGGCAAATCTTTCGAATGACATGCATTTCATGTGTAATTAACACAATCGTAAGACCGAGCTTTTCGTTAATGTCCACCAGGAGATCGAGGATCGAATCCGTCGTTTTTGGATCAAGGGCAGAAGTTGCTTCGTCACACAACAGCACCTTCGGGTTATTGGCAAGCGCTCGCGCAATTCCGACACGTTGCTTTTGTCCGCCACTTAATTGTGACGGATACGCCTCTTCTCGACCTTCCAAACCGACAAGATTGATCAGCTCATCGACTCGCTTTTCTCGCTCCTTTTTCGGAACCCCTGCAATCTCAAGTGGAAATGCAATGTTTTTTCTGACCGTTCGTGACCATAGCAGGTTAAAATGCTGAAAAATCATCCCGATTTTTTGCCGTTCGATCCGAAGGTCCCGATCGGAAAGCTTCGAAAGATCCTTCCCCGCCACAATGACGCTTCCTTCTGTTGGACGCTCTAACATGTTGAGCATTCGAATCAAGGTACTCTTACCGGCACCACTATAGCCAATGACACCGAAGATTTCCCCTTCATTTATTTTTAAATTTACGCCATCGACAGCGGTAACCGATCCCGTTTTCGCTTTAAAGACTTTTCTTATGCCGTCTAGCGATATCATGTTAAGCCCTCTTTTCTAAAAATATATCAGTTCGTCTACGCGTTACCAATTTAACGAAAGTCAGTACGAGAGCAAAAACTCTCACTCTCGCAAATTTCGTCTCAAGGAGCACGCAAATCATTATCGTAAGAAAGTACAATTCCGTGAATCAAACTGCATAATAGAACAAAAAAACCTTTCCGCCATGAGCAGAAAGGAATGTTTTACGTCTTCCCTTCTCTCATCTCTCAAAGCATCGCTTTGCAGGAATTAGCACCTTTTCCAAGCGATTTGCTGCTTGGCGGTTGCTGGGCTTCATCGGGCCAGTCCCTCCACCTCTCATGATAAGAGTTTTCTTACTATTCGTAAGAGATTTTCTTACACTATTCGCATGTTCATTGTCAGAATAATATCACGGTAAAAAGTCCTTGTCAACAATAGTAAAATAGTTTAAATTTTCGTTTAATTCACTCTTTGAAACACAAGAAAGAAGTAGGCAGATCCGATCAAATATAAGATAGCCGTCATTGAAAAGGCGATCGCATACCCTGTATAGGGCCCATAAACGACAACGATTCCAGCAGAAACAGGACCCATGACAGCCCACCCGAGCTGGAACACCATTTGTCCAACTGAATTCGCCAATCCTTTCATCGCCGGATGCACGCTTCTCATCATCAGCGCCATTTGAATCGGATTACCAGCATTCATTAATGCTTGCCTGAAAAGAAAGGCTAGGACGGCCAGCCAAGGGTTCATCGTAAAAGCGGCCACGAGCAAAAAGGGTAAAGAGGCGAGCTGCAAGTAAACAACAGCTCGTACTTCGCCATACTTATGGGCAACCATCGGCCCGACCATGAGAGCAATAGCAGTCATCGCCTGACCCATGGAGAGGACAATGCCAACTAGGGACGTGCTCATGTCGAATCGATCGGTAAAATATAAATTTAAATAGGGGATAACGAGGCCTGAACCAAAGCCAATTAACACATTGGCAATCGCAAATAAGCCGATCAGTTTAAGGCTTGAGCGGTGTTGTTTCATTTGTTGAATAAGCGAAGTGTCCTCATGATGAGCATTTGCTTGTTTAGAGCGCTCTTCTATTTGCAGCACTGGCCATAAAGCGGCAAAAAAACATGCGGTACCAATCAGCAATGTCAGACGAACACTACTAAGCATCGAAACTCCCCATAATACATTCCAGGCATCTGTCAGTATCCCACCTAGTAAATTACCAATGACGTTAGCGATCATAATTAAAGCAAAGTTGAAGCTAAACAAATGGACTCGCTCTTTCTCCGATGAGTTTTCCGCTAAAAGGGGAATGGCTGACACTTGAATAAACGCGAGAAAAAAACCTGTCATAAAAGCGGTCATCAGCAAGAGGGATTCACCGGCAAAAATTGAACGCAGCAGTAAGCTAATCGCAGTCAACAAGGCACCAATAAAGATCATCTTTTTTCGCCCTTTTTGATCGCTAATGAAACCAGCAGGTAGTAGCGCAATCGCGGTGGCCATTGCTTGCATTGCAATCACGCGTCCATTGACTTGTTCATCGTATCCTAATTCCCGAATATAATAATTGTAAATGACCATGAAGATCCCTAAACCGATGTTAGACAAAAGGGAGGAGACAAAAAAGTGGCGTACATTGCGATTAAACCCTTTACATTGTTGGTGCCACTCACGAATAAAACGACTCATCTCACTTCTCCTCATCAAAAGAATTTCGTACCCCTAAATAGTTTAGTAGAAATTTCATGAAATAGGAAGCGAATAGGGCTATGAATTTTTTGCCCCACTAAAGAAACCCAAACGAGCTTGTTCTCGCTTGGGTTACAGCTTTTTAGCACCAGCCCTGGTCACATCCCTCAACATAAGACTTCACTTGATTTGGTGCTGGGTTTTCATATTGAAACACTTTATCATCGCGAAAATCAAAGCCTTCTGCCATTTCATATTGCAATCCAGCATTCGTCTCAATAATACGACCAATTTTCGCACGATCGATATATAGGTTGAGATGACCGTTCTCCAACTTCCCATGAACCTTGCTTGTCACATCGACTTTCATCTGATCCATCCGGGCCCTCTCCTCCTTTTGTCTAAGAGGTATTCATAGTGTAGACAGAAGGCCGAAAGCCAATGCTATGCAAATAATGGCCAAAAGGGGCTGTCTCAAAAGCCCTTAAAAAGAAAAGCCTGAAGTGACATTTATAAGTCGCTTCAGGCTTTTTGTCTCCGATGATCGGTTTATCTCTTCCTGAAACAGGCGGATGGTCTTCGCCTGTTTCAGGAAGTTGTGGGCGATTGCGATCAGCCCAAACTCAATGTTCACCTTGTCAAGGCCACGAAGGTGAAAACGACGGAACGACCGATTGCCCTTGATATGACCGAACACGCTTTCGACCTCTGTTTTCCGTTTTCGATAGGTCTTTGCGCCTTCTTCCGTATCAAGGGCTCGTTTCATTTTTGATTTTCCTTCTTCATATACCGGATTATAGTGAATCTGGCGATTGCCTTTCGCTTTTGTACAATCCGTCTTGAATGGACACCCGGTACAGTCTTCACATTCATATATTTTGAAGTCTCGTTCGTATCCGTAGGCATCCGTTCGTTTGCGGTAGTATCGAAAAGTCACTCTCCGGTTATTTGGGCATATATAGGTATCATCATGTTCCAAATACGTCCAGTTCTGTACCTTCCATGGGTCGTTCCGATAGACCCGGCTTTCTTCTTTTCTCATCGTATGATAAGGGATGAGGGCATCCCATTCGTTTTCAGCGATATATAAATAGTTGGGCTCACTTCCATAACCAGCGTCTGCGATTAGCTTCTTTGGAAAGGGGAGTTGGCGTTCTTCAAGCATACGAAGGTGTGGAATCAAACAACGAGTATCTGTTGGGCGTTGATGAATGGAATAACCGACAATGAATTGATTTTCGGTCCCTGCCTGTACATTATATCCGGGTTTCAGTTGACCGTTTTTCATATGATCTTCCTTCATACGCATAAATGTGGCATCTCGATCGGTTTTGGAGAAACTATTTCGATCACCGAATGTCGCTAATTGATCTTCGTATCTTTCTAAGCGTGGCAGATAGTCTGTGTTTAACTTCTTATGTAATTGGCGCCAGTGACGAGCTTCCGCTTTTTTCTCTTTTTTCAGAACCGGATCTTGTTCGTCATGAAGGGCTTGTTCCGCTTGATTCGCCTGTTTTTCCACTTGAGTGACAGCTTCACGTAACTGTTCAGAAGTCACACGCTTGTTTTCCCCTTGATCATTCTCTACCTGCTGGTTATCGGAATCAATCGTCTCTTCAATGTGGGCGAATAATTCTTCGAGCTTGTCCTGTAGCCGCTCCTTATACTTCTGGACGGACTTTTTCCAAACAAACGTATATCGATTGGCATTCGCCTCGATTTTGGTTCCATCGAGAAAGTAGTTGTCCATGGTGATGTAGTTTTGGTCGAGCAGTAACTGAATGAGGGACGTAAACAATGGCTCAATGATGTCTTTCATTCGTTCCGAGCGAAAACGATTAATGGTGCGGAAATCTGGTGTTTGACGAGCGGCCAACCACATCATCGGAAGATGTTCACGCAGGGACTTGGCAATGTCGCGACACGAATATAATTTTTGCGTGTAGGCATACAAAATGATTTTCGTCATCATCTTTGGGTGGTAGGCACTCCGGCCGCCACCTTTATATGGGGCGTAGAAGAGATCTTCATCCACCATTTCCACCATGTCATTCACCACACGCGCCACATGGTCTTCGGGGATGAGATCGCTAAAATCCATTGGAAGGACTAATTGGTCCATGTTATAATGAATGAAAGTAGCTATAGAGTTACTCAAAAGAATCGCCTCCGTTTTCTTATTTTGTTTGTGTGGGTACTTACATTATAACGAACGGGGCGATTTTTTTGTATTCAAAAGGGCTGCCCATAAGTCAATCATTTTGACTTATGGGACAGCCCCTTCTTATTTTCGTCCTCTTATTCTTCGCTGATCATTTCCTTGTATTCGTCAGCGCTCATGAGCTCTTCCACTTGAGAGGCGTCTGATGGTTCAACGACAATCATCCATGCTTTTTCGTATGGAGATTCGTTAACGTACTCAGGGTTATCGTCAAGCTCTTCGTTGACTTCTACTACTTTTCCGGAAACAGGAGCGTACAGTTCAGAGACTGTCTTTACTGATTCTACGCTGCCAAAAGGCTCGTCCGCTTCCACTTCATCACCAACTTCTGGAAGCTCTACAAAGACAATATCACCTAGCTCTGATTGAGCAAAATCCGTAATTCCGATACGAACTTTGTCTCCCTCAACTTTTACCCACTCATGCTCTTCTGAATACTTTAACTCGTTTGGTAAATTTGACACCTTGAGTGACCTCCTTAGTAAATCTTTCATCCCTTACAATAGTATACCTTCTTTTTCCCGAAGGCAAAACTTACTTTTTCCACGTTTCTTCGTACTCCGCTTCCTTAAATCCTACCGTCACTTTATCACCGTCGGTTAAAATCGGGCGTTTAATCAACATCCCGTCCGATGCAAGGGTTTCGAGCAACTCATCCTCAGACGCTTCCTTCACTTTATCCTTTAATCCAAGCTCACGGTATTTCTTTCCACTCGTATTAAAAAATTTTTTTAGCTCAAGGTCGCTCTGATCATATAATCGCTTCAATTCCTCTTTTGACGGTGGGTGTTCTACAATATGTACGCTATCTACTTCAATTCCGTGCTGATCTAACCATTTTTTCGCTTTTTGGCATGTACCACACTTCGGATATTGGTAAAACGTTAATGCCACAAATCTTCCCTCCTTTCATTCCATACGTCCTTTTATTATTGACGATTTGCACCACTTTCACAACTTTTCTGCTTACGTTTTGAAATGGCGAAACAGCCCTACCGCAGTAGGACTGTTTCACACGAGAGAGGAGAATGCTTCATAAGAAAGGAGGTATTTATTTTATTGGGAGGAGAAGTTCTCCTCCCAAATTGAAAAACAAGTTTACACAACGTAACGCTCAGCTTCTAAAATACGCCCTGCAATTTCCCGCTTTTTCGCAATCACATTGATTGGTGTATGGCGCGTAAGCTTACGTAAAATAGACGTCATCGTACGCAACGTATCACCTGATTGCATGGCAACCAATGATTCTTTTGCATGGGCTTCGATACGGTTGAATGCTTCTTGGCAAAAGACTTGCGTAAGTGCGAGTTTTTGCTCTGCCTTTTCTAGGCCGTTTCTGCGAATCGCTTTTTCTGTACGCAAAATGACTGATTCCATCGAGAAAATGTCGCTGACAATATCTGCAACGTTTGCAAGAAGTTCTTGTTCCTGCTGAAGCTTTTCACCGTACGTTTGCGCTCCTGTTCCGGCGATCATTAAGAAAACTTTCTTCGCCATCGACAGTAGATATTTTTCTTGTTCAAGGGGTTCATCTCCAACTTCTTGCGGCATGAGCATCATCAATTCCTCTTGCAAGGCTGTTGCCTTTTCAAGGAAAGGAAGCTCGCCTTTCATTGCTTTTCGTAAAATGGTTCCTGGAACGAGAAGGCGGTTAATTTCATTCGTTCCTTCAAAAATACGGTTGATCCGAGAGTCACGATACATCCGCTCCACTTCGTATTCAGCCATGAATCCATAGCCGCCGTGAATTTGCACCGCTTCATCTGCAACAAAATCAAGCGCTTCTGACCCGACAACTTTATTTAAGGAGCACTCAATCGCATACTCTGCAATCGCTTTGGCGACTTCACGACCATCTTTTTGCTGTTCTTCAGACAGTCCGCCAAGGCGATCCTCAAACAGTCCACCTGTGCGGTAAATGGAGCTTTCTGCCGCATAAGTAGTGACAGCCATATTGGCTAATTTTTCCTGAATAAGAGTGAACTTTGCAATTGGCTGTTTAAACTGCTTTCGTTCGTTCGCATATTTAGCTGCTAATTCAATTCCACGCTTAGAGCCGCCAATACAACCGACCCCAAGCTTGTAACGCCCTACATTTAAAATGTTAAACGCGATCACATGTCCTTTCCCAACTTCACCGAGGAGATTTTCTTTCGGTACAAGGGCATCTTCTAAAATTAACGTGCGCGTAGAGGATCCTTTAATCCCCATTTTCTTTTCTTCTGGTCCTGTAGAGACTCCTTCAAAGTCTTTTTCTACAATAAAGGCGCTAAAATGCTCTCCGTCGATTTTCGCATAAACGATGAAAACGTCAGCGAAGGCAGAGTTCGTAATCCATTGTTTTTCACCGTTCAGCACATAATGAGTCCCAGCTTCATTTAGAACCGCCGTCGTTTTTGCACCAAGAGCATCTGAACCTGAGCTTGGTTCTGTGAGAGCGTAGGCGGCAATTCGCGCCCCTGTTGCAAGGTCTGGAAGATATTTTTTCTTCTGATCCTCGTTCCCGAAAAATACGATCGGTAATGACCCAATGCCTACATGGGCTCCATAGCTTAAGGAGAAACCACCCGCTCGTGAAAACTTTTCTGTAATAATCGAGGAGCTAATTTTATCTAGCCCGAGACCACCGTATTCCTCTGGTACATCTGCACCAAGAAGGCCGAGCTCCCCTGCTTGTGTCAGCAAACGCCGAGAGATATCGAATTGGTGGTTTTCAATTTCATCAAGAACTGGAACAACTTCATTTACAACAAACTCTTCTGTCGTTTTTCCGATCATCTCATGCTCTTCTGTAAAATCTTCTGGTGTAAACACTTTATCTGCGTCAATTTCGTCGAGTAGAAAGCTTCCGCCTTTTACTGTTTGTTCTGCAGTGTTTCCCATAAATTTGTCCCTCCTCTTAAATTAATTCAAATACGCCAGCAGCGCCCATACCGCCGCCGATACACATCGTCACAACGCCAAACTGTTCGCCGCGACGTTTCATTTCATGAATAAGTGAAAGCGTTAGTTTCGTTCCTGTACATCCTAGTGGGTGTCCAAGAGCAATGGCTCCACCATTGACATTCACTTTGTCATGATCAAGATTTAACCCACGGATCACTTGAATGGCTTGCGACGCAAACGCTTCATTTAATTCAAATAAACCAATATCCGATAAATCGAGCCCTGCCATTTTAACAGCCTTCGGAATCGCTTCTACTGGTCCAACACCCATAATTTCTGGCGCGACACCTGCCACAGCAAATGAACGAAACTTTACGAGTGGTGTTAAGCCTTCACGTTCAGCAACCTCTCGATCCATAAGCAAGACAGCGGCCGCTCCGTCACTCATTTGTGAAGCATTTCCAGCCGTTACCGTACCTTTTGCATGGAATGCTGGGCGCAAGGCAGAAAGGGTCTCCATGTTCGTTTCAGGCCTAACTCCTTCATCGACGGAGAACGTGACATGTTTTTCTACAAGTTTATGGTTGTCATCAACGTGACGAAGCGTCACATCAACTGGAACGATTTCGTCTGCAAATTTCCCTTCCTCAATCGCTTTTGCCGCTCGCTTATGGCTCTCAACGGCAAAGGCATCCTGATCTTCTCGTGAGACTCCAAAACGACTGGCCACTTCCTCGGCTGTATGTCCCATTCCCATGTAATATTCAGGCTGGTTCTCCACAAGCGTCGGGTTCGGGGCGATCACATGCCCCCCCATCGGAATGAGGCTCATCGATTCGGCTCCACCGGCGACAATCGCTTCCCCTTGGCCGAGCATAATTCGTTCTGCCCCGTAGGCGATACTTTGCAGCCCTGATGAACAGTAACGATTGATCGTAATTGCCGGAACAGTATGAGGCATTCCAGCGAGGGCTGCAATGTTTCGTGCCATATTCATGCCTTGCTCTGCTTCTGGCATAGCGCAGCCAATAATGACATCATCGATTCGTGCGGGATCAAAGTCACCAGCTCGTTTTAACGTTTCTTTTACGGTTAACGCTCCTAAATCATCTGGCCGAACATTGGCGAGCGTTCCTTTTTTCGCCTTTCCCACTGGTGTTCGCGCACCAGCGACGATAACGGCTTCTCTCAACGTCTTCCCCTCCTCTGAAATTAATTGCGCAGCGGCTTCCCTTTCATTAACATATGCTGCATGCGTTGTTGAGATTTCGGTTCTCCTACAAGACTTAAAAACGCCTCCCGTTCAAGGTCAAGCAAATATTGTTCATCGACGAGCGTCCCTTTCGCTACCCGTCCGCCCGCGATCACAAACGCTAATTTCTCAGCAATTTTTAAATCGTGCTCGGAAATCATTCCACCGAATTTCATGGACTTTGCACCAAGGAGCATCGTCGCATACCCAGTTTCACCAACGACTGGGATCTTTTTGCGCGCTGGTGGACGATAGCCAGCATCATGAAGATGGATCACCTGCTGTTTCGCTTGATAAAGTAAATGATCTCCGTTCATGACAACACCGTCACGTTCGCTCAAGAAGCCGTTTTCCATCGCTTCATGGGCGGAAGTCGAAACCTTCGCCATCGCAATCGTTTCAAAGGTCTTATTGGCGATACTTTGCAAGTCAATGTTCGCCCCTTCAGGCAACCGTTCAAGATGACGTAAATAAAGCTCTTTGTTACCGCCACCTCCAGGAATAACCCCGACTCCAACTTCTACAAGCCCCATGTACGTCTCTAATGACGCTTGAATGCTTGCTGTCGGAAGGCAGATTTCCGTACCACCACCAAGAGTCATGGCAAACGGTGCTGAAACGACAGGCTTTTGTGAATAACGGATTTTAGCCATGGCTTGCTGGAATTGACGCACGACCATATCGATTTCAAAAAAGTTATCATCCTGCGCTTCCATAAGGATCATCATCAAGTTCGCACCAACACAAAAGTTCTTCCCTTGGTTGCCAATGACGAGCCCTTTGTAGTTCGCTTCAACTTCATCGACTGCTTTATTAATCATTTGGACGACATCAAACCCGATCGAGTTGTTCGGCGAATGGAATTCTAACAAGGCCACATCATCACCGAGGTCAATTAAGCTAGCACCAGAGTTTTTCGTAATGACACGCTCTGGTTTCAGAGCCTTCAAGTGAATGATTTTCCCATTTATCGGAATCACTTTCGCCTCACCATGGTGATAGAACGTACCGTCTTGATAAAAACGCTCTCGGCCGCTCGTTAACATCTCTTTCACCCAAGAAGGAACGGTTGCTCCTTCTTCTTCCATCCGCTGGACAGAGGAGGCTACGCCGATCGCATCCCACATTTCAAATGGTCCTTGCTCCCAGCCGAAGCCCCATTTCATCGCGTCATCTACGGCCTTAATGTCACCGGCAATTTCGTATACTTTTTCTGCTGAGTAAATAAACACCGGCTTCATTAAATTCCAAAGTAATTGTCCTGCTCGATCGTTCGCTTGAATCAAAATCGAGAGCTTTTCATTTAACGATTTTGCCTGTTTCGCTTGTTCAATCGAAGGCGCTTTCATTTTTTTGCGTTTCTCATATTCGAGGGTGTTTGGGTTGATCTCTAAAATTTCTGAGCCGTTTTCCCCTTTTTGCTTTAGGAAAAACCCTTGCCCCGATTTGCTACCGATCCAGCCGTTTTCCGCCATTTTTTTCATAAAGACTGGTGGATCAAACACATCTTTTTCTTCACCGTCCACCACATCGTGAACATTTTTCGCCACGTGTAAAAAGGTATCAAGGCCAACAACATCTAGCGTTCGAAACGTTGCACTTTTCGGTCTACCGATGAGCGGACCTGTCACTGAGTCTACTTCACCTACAGAATACCCACCTTCCAGCATTTTCTGCACGGTTACAAGCAAGCCGTAAGTACCAATTCGGTTGGCAATGAAGTTAGGTGTGTCCTTCCCTTCGACGACCCCTTTACCTAACACGTCCTCGGCAAACGCTTTCATAAATGCTGTAACTTCTGGCTTTGTTTTTTTCGTTGGAATAATCTCTAATAACTTTAAGTATCTCGGCGGGTTGAAAAAGTGTGTCCCTAAAAAGTGCGCTTGGAAGTCCTCAGACCGCCCTTTCGCCATTGCTTCGATTGAAATTCCTGATGTATTTGAGCTTACGAGCGTTCCTTGCTTCCGGTATTGATCTACCTTTTCAAATAGCTGTTTTTTAACGTCTAAATTTTCGACGACTACTTCAATGATCCAATCGACCTCGGCAAGCTTTTCCACATCATCTTCCAAGTTACCTGGCTGAATGTAATGGACATGACTTTTCCGTGAAAGTGGTGCTGGCTTTTGCTTCTGCAATTTTTTCAGAGCTAATGTGGCCAAACGGTTGCGAACCGCTCGATCTTCAAGCGTTAGCCCTTTTCTTTGTTCTTCCTCCGTCAACTGGTTTGGCACGATATCAAGCAAAAGTGATGGGATGCCAACATTGGCTAGATGAGCAGCAATTCCAGAGCCCATAACTCCTGATCCAATGACGGCAACTTTGCGAATTTGACGAGCCATTGTTTTCCCCCTTCAAACGAATGAATACTCATTCATTTTTTGTTCAAAAAAAAGTGCTTCTTGCAATGATTTCAAATTTTCTATATTCACTATACCTAATTTTTCATATTCACGCAAGGGATTTCTGAAAATTTTGCCGAACCATTTTACTTTCCAATGTATAAAGCGGTTTCCAGTCATATTTCCTCCTTGTTTTACAAAACTAACATTGTACCGGAAATAGGTGCACTACTGTAAAAAGGAGGCTCACTCATGCAGCAACAATCATTCATGCAATCTGGACAACAGCAAGGTGTCATGCCGCAACCACCACAGGTGATCACGGTGAAAGACCAACTGTACATTACGGATATGCTGTCATGGAATTTATTGGCTTGTAAAAAGGCTCATTTCTTCGCCCAGCAGTGTCAAGATCCTGAAGTGAAGCAGGCACTTGAACAAGCGGGGCAAATGCACCAACGCCACTACACGATGCTTCTTGGCCACTTACAAAACCAGCAAAACATGGCAACGGTTCAATAAAGGAGGCTTTTTACATGAATCAGCAGCAAAAAATCCAGAATCCAGAAACACCTGTTCAGAAGAACACGCAAATGTCCGATCGGGATTTCATCAATGATCAACTAGCAACGGAGAAGTACATCACTTCTTCTTACAGCATTGCAATGAACGAAGCGAGCCACCAACAGCTGTACCAAGATATTTTTACCGCCTGTCAAGAAGCACAAGATTGTCAACGTCAACTGTATGAACTGATGTTTAAGAAAGGGTGGTACAGCTTAGAAGCAGCTCCTGAGCAAAAATTACAAGAAGCGTACCAACAATTTTCCGGTTACATGAATCAGCTTCCGTATCACTAAAAAGATACAAACAAAAGCCTAGGGAAAATCCTAGGTTTTTGTTTACTGTTTATTTTCTCGTTGCTTTTTATTTAGTTGCTGGATGTCGAGGAATAGAGCTTTCATTCCTTCTTTCGCATCAGGGTATTGACTGCTCCAGTGTTTTGCGAGAGGTGGCATCGTTTTTGAAATATGAGAATAGATGGCGTAGGCACGAATTTTTTCTTTCATCTCCTCACTTGTATCCCCAACGAGAAGCTCTGCATATTTCTCCACCAATCCGTCCAATTGCTCTTTTAATTTTTCGTCCAATTAAAACACTCCCTGCCAATTGTTTCCGTCATTATACCATAGTCAAAAATATGTTTGACATTTTTACCGCCACGTTATATGGTTAGTTACATAAGTAACGAACCAAGGAGGTTGTGATGAACTATACGTTTGATGACAGCCGTCCTCTCTTTCAACAAGTGGCCGATGCAATTGCGAATGACATCATTCACAACGTCATTAAAGAGGGGGAGCAGGTCCCATCCACCAATCAATTTGCTAAGCATCATCAGATCAACCCTGCTACGGTGGCGAAAGGCTTTCATTTATTAGTAGGCCAAGGCATTTTATTTAAAAAGCGAGGGGTTGGCATGTTCGTAGCAAAGGGGGCACGAGATCAATTGTTGGAACAACGGCGAGAGACTTTTTATTCTGATTTTATCGTTCCACTTTTAAACGAAGCAAAAACACTTCATTTGTCAGAGGAAATGATTTTAGACCTGATTAAAAGAGGGGGAGCTAACGATGACAGCGACGATCACATGTGATCATGTCTCAATGACCATCAAAGGAGAAGAGATTCTTTCCTCCATTTCATGTACGTTTGAGGAAAACAAAATCTACGGCTTGCTTGGGCGTAACGGTGCAGGAAAAACAACATTTATGAAGCTATTAACAGGACAGCTGCTGCCTACATCAGGTTCAATACGCCTCAATGGAGAAGATCCATTCAATAACGAAAAAGCACAGATGCACCTTTGCTTCATTAAGGAAAACGGCAACTTTTTAAAGGGCTTAACTGTCAACCAGCTGATAAAAAACATTCCGAGCTTTTTTCCAAATTGGGACGATCAGCTTGTAGACGAATTACTCGATCGCTTTGAGTTGCCCCGTCATAAACGAATATCAACTTTTTCAAAAGGGATGGAATCGGCACTGGGCATTACGGTCGGTTTAGGCTCTAGGGCACCTGTGACGATTTTTGATGAGCCTTATATCGGGATGGATGCGGCTAATCGTCAGCTGTTTTACGATCGGTTGGTCGAAGATTATGCAGAGCATCCACGGACCATTATCATTTCCACCCATTTAATCGATGAAATTGCTAGCGTTTTTGAACGGATTACCGTCATTCGAAAAGGAAAAATGATTGTTGACCAAGAGGTTGATTCCCTTCGAAATCATGCCTTTAAACTGACAGGCAAAGAGAATGACTTTGATTTCCTTCAAGGGGTACAGGTTCTCGATGAGCAGCGCTTCATGGGAAAACGGACATTGACAGTACTCGATGAACATGGGACGCTCCAGTCGATTCCAGCGTCAATACAGAAACAGCCTCTATCGTTACAAGACTTTATGGTTCAAGTGACAAAATAGAATTAGGAGGGTTATCAAATGTACCATTCTCTCACCCAGCTTCGGTTACAAACCTACGATACAGGACGATCTTTTCTTATTTTCTGGTCGATTTTATTCGGATTTATCGTATTAAGCTTTGCCTTAAGTTTGTTTTTAACAGAAACGAACATTATTTTTTATGTCAGTTTCCCTAGCTATATTTTTGTAACCATTACAGGATTTTTAATGGTGAAGCAGGACTTTGCCTTTCTTGTCCATATGGGAAAATCAAGAACACATTTTACGTATGTGGCTTTTGCATTTTTCGTTATTCTTGCCATCGTCATGTCGTTCATCAATGCAATGGTTCACGTGATCACCCATTTCATCATTAACCAATTCGCCTTGACGATTACGATTGATACCTTCGCCATATTACTGCTGTCCCAGTCTAATTTTCTAACGAGCATTTGGGTAGACGCAACAATTATGCTCACCTTACTAACCGTATCGTTTTTCGTCGCAAGCATTTCGTACCGATTCGGCCGAGTAGGAACGTACCTTTTCTGTGCTCTCGTTTTGCTACTCCTCATTTTTCCACCGGTCCGTGACGTCTTGCATCCATTTTTCTTAGGCTTTAGTGAAAAAGGCGCGTCTCACTTCTCATGGCTTTTGCTGCTCAGTGTGTTTTTCACCAGCCTGTCAGTAGTCACATTGCGCAAATCGTCGTTATCTTAGGATAGTCGTGTACTCGGTTCCTACTCATTTAATATAAAGAAGAATCCATTTTGATCGTTAAAAACGCCGAATGCAAAAAGTCAGCCAAGGATAATTCAGGCTGACTTTGCTTTTATTCCTCTTTTAGTTCAAAACGGGTTGCACCTTTAATCACCTTCGTCTGACGGTGACCGTAAATTTTCATTAAAAGGGTACCATTCGCTTCTGTATCGGATAAGGAAAACGTGGATTCATATGGTAAGTAGCGATGCCCTGCTATTCTTAAAAGATGAGGCCCGTTTTTTTCTACCACTGATCCATCTCGATCCACATAAACAAACTGTTGTTCAAAATCATAAGGAAACACCTCTTGACCTTGCCCCGTCTCAAGGACGAAATGAAGGGCGTCATAAGGCCGGTCCGCGGAACGATCCTCCCTCATACGAAAGGTCCATTCGCCATTTTTTCGCTCGCGAATAAACGTTATCGGTGAACCGAGATAGTAAACGGTGGCGTAATTCTGGCCGTTAAAATCGAGCGGAATCTCTTGATAATATTCCACATTCTCAACGACGGTCGGGTCGATCAGTTCAACAGATGTCACATCGACAGGCTCCATCGGTTGAAAAGCGACTTTAAACTGCGTTTCCTCCCCCTCGGTATTCATATGAAACGAAAGGCTGTTCTGATTACGAACACGGTATTTATCGTTGATCATAAGCTCATGCAAGGAATAACTAATCTCGTATCCGAACCGATATTCAGGATCACGAACCGCGAAATCAGCGATCGTGGCTGTCGGTGCGAAGGTTAACGATTTTAACGTTAATTCCCATCCATCTAGAGTTGATGTCTCATTCACATCGACGACCGTAACAGGTTCACGCTCCACCTCGACACTAACCGACCATTCCCCAACTTGCTCAACTGGATTCTCCTCTTTTAGCTGGACAGGATACAGGCGCTGGAGCTCTACATGAATCATACCTTTCTTTTCAGGAATCGGTGGTAAAATAATAATTCCTGTGCTTACATTCTCATCAAATGTCAATGGTTCAATCCGCATGCTATCCCCTCTTTTAATAAGAGGCTTCAGCTGCCCACTTTCACTTTCAAACATCACCTGTCGACCATATTCTGGGAACAATGTTGTGTTTCCCTTCACGTTTTTCACTTCGTAATAGAGATACGTTTGCATTTCATCTGCCACAACATCGGTGATGGCAAAGCGCACCCCGCTGTCCTCCGCGGTCACATACATGGCATACCCCTTGAACATAGACCACCATTGATGAAGCCGCTCACTACCCGCAGGGGTCATCGATAAACCGACACCGAGGAGGAGAACCGCGGCTAAACCACCCGCCAACGTCAGTCGCCTTTTTCGAGCCCGTTGTTTTTTTCTCATGTACCAATCGATCCATTGCTCTAGCTCTTCAAAAAATTGATCAGATGGCTGCCGCGTACTGACATCTCGTTGAAAGCTTTCAATTGCCTGTTTAAACGCTCGTTCCTTTTCACGACACGACCCGCATGAAGCTAAGTGCTCTTTGACCTTGTGTTTTTCAAGGAAATTTAAGTGTCCATCCATATATTCGAACATAATCCGGCCCGAAAGCGAGCACGAATCATGTTCCTTCCCTGACCGAGCGCCTAACGTCACAAGACCTGCGAACTTTTCGTTTAGTACTCGTTCACGTTTAACATTGACCATTCGACTAATCGTCTCTACGGGCAGCTTTGCGATATAGGAAAGAACGATGACATCTTTCGTAAGCCCTTTTAATTCGGCTTCCATCCTCCCCTTCTTTTTCCGATGAACATGCCGATAAATGGCCTTAACAAGCTGCTCATGGGAAAACGGTTGTGACGAATGGCGATCTAATTCAATTAGTATTTTTGCAAATAATAAGGGAATCTCTTTTTCTTCTACATAAAAAGAAGCGATCTGGTAATAGGGCGTGCCATGCTGTTTCAGCCACGTCAGAAGGTCATGACCTCTTTTCTCTTGTCTTTCCATTTGTCGCCCCCTTTTCTCTCCATACTACTTCCTCTCTCCTCCACCATTATACTACAGAATCCCACCAAAAAATCATTGATCGAACGGCACATATTTGCTAAATCTAAATATATGAACTTGATTAGAAAGGGTGGTCCTTATGATGAAAACCTTCCATCTTACGACCCAATCTCGAGATGAGATGGTCGATATTACGTCACAGATTGAAACATGGATTCGCGAAACGGGTGTAACCAACGGGGTCGCGATTGTTTCCTCATTGCATACGACAGCGGGCATTACGGTCAACGAAAATGCGGACCCTGATGTCAAGCGGGATATGATCATGCGTCTTGATGAAGTCTATCCATGGCATCACGAAAACGACCGCCATATGGAAGGAAACACCGCCGCTCATTTAAAAACGAGCACAGTAGGACATGCACAAACATTGATCATTTCCGAGGGAAGACTCGTCCTCGGCACGTGGCAAGGGGTTTATTTTTGTGAGTTTGACAGACCGAGGACGAACCGCAAATTTGTCGTCAAATTGTTGACCGATTGACGTTATTACTATTAAGTTACTCGGCATCATTTATCACCTTAAGGATATCACGGCTCAAATCATTAGGATAAAAAATAACATATAAGCTTCCACTAAAAAGATCAATTTTTTATTGAGCATGAATCATTATTATAAGCCAATTGGCAAAAGAGAAAGGCCTGGTCATCCACACATTAAGGTATTCCGGGAAAGAAGGTCTTTTACCGAATATTCAGTACGAATACTGTCAAGGTATCTTTTTTGTGTATACGCATAATTAGACGGACGTTTCTATGTTAATTGGTCAAAATCATGAGACACCTGCGGGAAAAGCAAGAGAAGTAGATCCATCGGGGCGCTTTCCCCCGATTAGCTGAAGTTGAAACAATTTAAGAGTGGCACTCACCGTCCGAGTGCCACTCTTATTAACTGGGTTTTGTCCCAGCACCTATAAATTTATTTTTCCTCACTGTCACTGTTCTCAAGCGGCTGATCTTCTACTGGCTCTTCCGTTTCCGTTGATGCCGCTACGGGACTCTCGTAATGATCAGTTGGCACAGCTTCTGTGCGAACGACCGTGTGAGTATTTCCTCGGTTCACAAGATCGGTTAACAGCTTAGAGACATCAAGCCCTGTTAACTCTTTTAATGGCTCTTGGATTTGGGCCATCGTGTTCGTAATGCTCTTGCTATAGGAGGATACGCCGTTTCCATTGCCTGTATCGATAATTTTGACCGATTCAATATTCGATAAAGGTTTTGAAATCGATTCAGCAAAATGCGGTAACATTTCGATTAGCTTTTCAATGATAATGACTTCACCATGTTTTGCAATCGCCTCCGCAAGTAATCGCTTCGCTTCGGCTTCCGCTTCCCCGCGTTTACGGATAACTTCCGCTTCTGCCAAACCTTCTTCTCGCTTGATTCTTGCTTTCGTTTCCCCTTCAATCCGAGCTTTTTCCGCGTCTGCTTCCGCCTTTCTCGTCGTCTCATAGAAATCGGCATCTGCTTTTGCTCTACGCACTTTTGCTTCTTCTTCCTCTAGCTTTACCGCGCGTTCCCGTTCAAGATGCTTAATACGCAATTCTTCTTCTTTTTTCCGAGCAAGGAGCTGCAATTCCTCTTCTTGTACCTCTTTATCCAACTTCGCTTTCTCTAACAAATAGGATTGTTCTGCTTTTGCTCTCGCCCGTTCCGTTTCTTCTTTAATCGCTGCGTCTTTCAAGTCTTTTTCCTTTAACGCCGCAGCAATTTCAATTTTCCGTTGAAACTCTTGTTCTTTCGCTTCTTTATCATTATTCGCTTTATGAATTCGAGTTTCTTTATCACTATTCGACTCAGCAATTTCGGCCCTTTTGCGGACTTCCGCAATACGTGGGCGACCTAAATTTTCTAAATAACCGTTTTCTTTATCGGCATCTCGTAAATCTTGTAACCCTAATGACGTAATTTTGAAGCCCATGCTATCTAATTGCTTTTGCGCCACTTCGGTCACTTGTAAGTTAAAGCCTTCGCGATCTTCATTGATTTGTTCCACCGTCATTTTCGATAAAATCGCGCGTAAATTTGCATTCAGCACTTCTGAGATTTCACTTTCGATTTCCTTTTGTTCCTTGCCTAAAAATTGCTCAGCATAAATGGCGATTCCTTTTAACGTATCGGATACCGTCACCATCGCAACCGCATCAGCAATGATCGGAACACCACCATTTGTAAAGACACGTGGCGTCGTTAATTTTAATTGAAACGATGTTAAATCAACAGGGGTTGCCGTTTGGTGCATCTTAAGAAGGTGTCCTCCGCCACGAATGATTTTAATGGACCGCCCTTCATTATCCGTAAAAATATTCGTTTCCTTCTTTGGATCACCTAACTTCGGCCCTGCAATAATGAGCGCTTCGTTCGACCTCGCCGTTTTGTAGCGAAGCTTCATCCAGAACCACCAAACCACTCCGCCAATGGCTGCAAGCACAAGAATGGGGATTAAAAAAGCAAGAAACGTCACAACCGTCAAACCAATCTCCTCCTTAAACAAATAAAATGTAAACCTATTGTGCTTGCGATGGTCAAATATGCGGATATAAAATTGCATTCATAATAGAGCCATCTCAAGTACAATCCGACATTTTCGCTAGATTCCACCTTATGTAAAAATGTCTTATTTTTTTACGAGTAACAGGAGAAAAAGGTTCCACTCTTTTATACTCAACTATCAAAATAATGATTTTATCCAACATGAATCTATTTTTTAAAGCCTCGCCGGATGTCATATGCATATTTGATTGGAGAATGGATGCTTTTTAATGCTGTTTAGTTTTTGTCTATTTTTGTCGAAATGGTTGATATTTCATTTTATTAGATTAATATGGTAATTGTTAATTTCAACATAATGGATATCGCTATCCATATATTGGGGTTAAATCCCATTCACCCCTCAAAACATATGCAAAGGAAATCTATTCAAAGGAGTATAAGAGCTATGAAAAAGGTTACAAAATCTTTAGTAGTTTGGGGTCTAGCTTTTGGGCTAGTTTTTGGCGTAGGAACGGTAGGAGCAATGTATGTTGATAGTAAAACTCATAATGGCTTGTATTTGGCAAGAGAAAAATGCATAAAACGGCAAGCCTTTTTGCAGCCACTTAATAACACTTATTCCTTACATATTGTTCAAAAGGAATGACTCTTTCATTCGGTTACTATCTCCTCCGAAAATCACTAAATGAGAGTGGTGAATCAGGCGATCTACCACGGCTTCCGTTAAAATAGGGTCGCCAAATACATGATTCCATTGCCCAAACTGCAGATTTGTAGTGATGATAATACTCCGCTTTTCATAACACAAGGAGATGACCTGGAAGAGTAGCTCGGCCCCATGTTTGTGAAGCGGTATATATCCCAGCTCATCCAGAATTAAAAGATCAAGCTTCTCGATTTTCTTAAACAGCTTATTGAGATTTCCTTTGTCATTCGCCTCTAATAACTCATTGGCTAGAGAAGCAATGGTATAAAACTTTACTCGTTTCCCATATTTTTGTATCGCATTCATGCCAATGAGGGTGGAAAGGTAGGTTTTTCCTGCACCAACGCCGCCATAAAACACCATGTTTTCTTTTGATTCAATAAATTCACCGTCCAGGAGAGATTGTTGACTTAACCCCTGCCCCAGCTGAATATCCTTCCAGTCAAAAGGTTTGCCGGATACGTTCGGCAGGGTTGCCGCCTTGAACAAAAGATTAATTTTTCGTTCTTCACGCTGTTCTATTTCTTTTTCAAAGAGCTTCAGTAAATATTCTTCTGTGTTCGCCGCTTCTACCTCTCGGTAGTTCTCTCGAATCCAGCTTAGCTTTAAGCGCTTGGCATATTCTTGGATCTGTTCCTGCATTAGGCCTTCCTCCTTTCCTGCTGGAAGAAGACATCGTATTGATTCATACCTCGTTCAGCTATTGGCATTACTGGAACTGTACTTTTTAGCCTTACTGTCTCTCTGGAGCCTCTGCCATGAATGAGCTGATGAAAGACTTGCTTTATTGTTTCTGTGGATGGATGACATCGCTCGGATGCAATTTCCAGGGCCTCTGTAGCTGTCTCCAGACTATGGTCTTTAAGAAGGTCTGAGAGTAACTGAAGCGCCTTTTTCTTTTCTTCCAGAGTACATTCCTCCAGATAAGTTTGCCATTTAAAGGGCAGTTGATCATAGAAAGTTGTATATTTTAGCGCCGTCGGCCTTTTAGCCATTAGGTACAGATAAGGCTGCCATTTCATCGACTTTGATTCTTCTCCATACAGTCGTTCATGGCTCACAATCACTTCATAGTTGTCCGAAAGGATATCTATCCTGTTATAAGTGATGCCAGCCAATACCTTTTGATTGGCAAAGCGCGGGGAAGTAGAATACCTTTTCGTATCTACTAAGATATAGCCGTACTTGTCTGCTTTGAGAGTTTCATAGCGTACACAAGAGTATTCTTCCGGCGGTAAATACATTAACGCTTCTTTGTCCTCTTCAAACAGCCTGGCAATTTCTTGTTTCTTTTCATAATGAGGACGGTTTCGATCCTTTTCTGCCTCCTCCCATAACCGATCATTCAAATTATCCAGCTGATATACCGTTCGTTCCGGAAGGAAGAAATTATTCCTCGCATATTTAACCATCGCTTCTACATGTCCTTTTTCATTGCCGGCACCCGGATTACAAAATTCATACTCAAACCCGTAGTGCAAAGCGAAGCGCTTGAAACCCTCAGTAAGCTCGCGTTTTCCTTGTGGTAAAACCTTTTTTACTGCGGGGGATAAATTATCAAAACGAATCCTTTTTGGCACTCCTTGCAGATGATGGAAGAACCGTTTTAAGCCCTCCAGGAAACATTCCTGATTTTCAGCTTCAAACACCTGAACTAAGAATGCGTTACTGTATGGAAAAGAAAGCACCAAATACGGCAGGTCTATAACCTTTCCCTTTACTTTAAAAGGGGCTTCCCCAAAATCTACTTGAGCGTCTCCTGGCTTGGATTCCAACGGAAGAGCAGCGTCATCGCTTTCTTCCAATAACTCCTTTTTCCGTTTGGAGACATACCCGCGTACAGTTCGCTCTGAACCTTTGAAACTTACTTCATCTTTAAGTAATTGCCAAATACGTTTGGCAGTCCTTCGATACTTCTTTTTCTTCTTCATATCCTCTCTCAACCATTGATCAACTATGTCTTTGACTGGATCCATTACTGGAGCCGGCTGAGCTTTCTTCTTCTTCTTTTCCGGTTGGAAATTGTCCATATCGGCATACTTTTTGACTGTGCGGAAATCCGTGTTTGTTCTTCTCGCAACATCTGAGTACGAATACCCTTTTGAGTTAACTTCATTTCTGATATACTTAATTTCGTCCACTTGTAACATCTCCTAAAACTACCTCCTGCCAGATTATTGGGTCCAACAGGAAGTGTATTGAATTTTTGGGGTGTTAGCAAGTGGCTTTTTTTATGCAGGCCCCCCGCGGGGGGCCTGCATAAAAGGAATGCCATAACCTACATTTTTATTCTGCCATAAACATAATGGCTTTTATGTAACAGGTACACTTAAAAAGACGGCCAAGATTTGGTTTAACCCGAGTTGGGAAACAGATAATAGTTATGGTATGGAAAAGGGTAAGCACGTGAAACAATCGTATGTCCGTATTACGGAAGGGGATTATGACTCTGGGAGGAAATGGACATCTACAGCCAAGAGTAAAACTGAAAATAAGGAATATAGCAGGTCTATAACTAAAACAAACAACCCGGCTAAAACAATGAAAGCCAATTATGGTTGGCGTTATTTTTAATTTGTAAATTTCTTGCTAAGATTTTAGTATGGTACCTGCTTCAGTTGCAGCAGGTACCGCTATATATTAGGAAGGATAATCATGACATTACTAAAAAAGTCTCTATATATTATTGCTTACTATATCGTTGTTGCTACTTTTTCTTGCCTAGCCTTTTCTTCTTTAATTGATTCGTATGAACAAACAGCAACATTACCTGATGGCTTAAGCCCTGACAGTTTGCGAATTACCATTTACTTAGAAGAAGCCGATAAAGAACTGCTAACAACCGATCAATTCATTGAACAGTTAATGTCTCAAGGTGATCAACCTTTTTTACTGTATAAAGATGTTGATATGGCCTATGGAAAGTTCTTTTATTTACAACAACGTGACCTACCAGTAAGTAAAGTAGATTGGATGCAAGCCTATGAAGATCAACCTGTTGCCGTACTAGACCATGCAATGAAACACAATATAATTGAAAAAGGCGAGAAGAAATACTTCCGTTATAACAATCAAGACTATGAAGTAATCGATCTATTTACACCTAAGAACCACGTCATGGAATTAGAAAGGTCATTTTTCATTTCACTTGATCCAACAACAAATATAGCGGGAGTGTATAACATTGATGGATTATCCCCGAATACTGTCAATCAGGCATTAATGTCATTACAGGAAGAAGTACCGGCGTTATTATTTGAAATCAATCCGCTACAGCCTACAATGAAAGAGCGAATAGAATATGTCCTAGAAGATCAATTCATAGTCATCATCATATTGATTGTCACGATTAGTTTCATTGGGATGAGTACAATTGGAATAACTTCCGCTTGGATTGATTCTAGACGCGATGAAATATTTGCTCGTTACTTGGTTGGTGCACGGTTTAAAGATATACAGTGGTGGCTCCTCAGAGAATACCTGATTGTGCTGACTGGAAGCTTTACTATAGGTGCTATATGCGCTCTTCTGTTGGTCTCAGTTAATGCATTTGACAAAGTAGTCACTGTATTTGATGGACGTGGTCTTATGACATCACTCGCATTTTGCTTAACAATTGGTACATCGACACTTATCATTGCCTCATGGTTCAGTCAAATAAAAAAAGGAATCATTAGAAAGGGAGCATCATGATAGAGAATCAATTTATATTAGCATTAAAAGATTTGTGGCGAAAAAAGTGGCATTCACTCATTTTGTTGATTCAGGTAACACTTGTCCTCGTTTTGATTCATCTATCAGTTCTTTCTTTTCTTGATTTACAGCAAATGAAAGAGGAAGTATCACGATTGTCAAAGGATAAAGAGATTTATGCGCTGATGGATTTGACAAGTAATGACGATATTATGAGGCTTGTAAATGATGATGGCAAAGTTCCAGATATGCGTGCGTTGTATAACTATATTTTTCATAACGAGTCTTTTTCAGCTTTTACTTTATATTCAAATTTCATGTTTTTAGAAAACCCTCATTTACGCGGAATAAAGGGAGTATTCTATAACAATGAGGATGGTTCAAGTGAAGTTGAGTATGTATTGACATCAGAAGAATTTTTCAACTATTTCGAAGTGAATATTGCTGAAGGACGACGATTCAATACAGAAGATTACATCGAAAAAACGGAGGTCACCCCGGTCGTTATTGGTCAACATTTTGCACATATATGGAATGTCGGTGAGACTTTCACTGATGTATTTGACAATGAATATGAAGTGATAGGAATCCTAGAAAAAGGGGCAACATATATCAATATTATGTCCTCTCGAGAAATTTATCGATTGGATTCAATGATTTTATTACCGGTTAATGAAAGTAACTTGCAAAGTGTACCGGACTTTGATGAAATCATCCCAAGTGCGTATATTGTCCCACAAGATGAATCAATGATGAGGGAAATTATTGATTATGCTGCTCAATTGGAAACCTATACGTTGGTATATAAACGTTTAAGTGAACAAGTAAAGCATGTTATTAAAGATAAACAAACATGGATCCAGATGCAATTGTTTCTGTTGTCATTAGTGACATTGTTCACGCTGATTTCATTAATCGTTTCTCTTTTACAATTTATTGATAAAAATCAATATGAATTCGGTGTACATTATCTCACCGGAGCTGAAAATAAGCATGTCATGACGCGAATAATTTTCCATACATTACCTTTTATTATTATTGGTAATATGGCTAGCTTCTTTATAGACACATCCGTGTTGTCAACTTTTATTACACTATTAGCAAGCATACTTTTAGGAACTATAGTAGTGATCATCCCACTTGTAAAAATACAGCGATTGGGACTAAGTACAGTGTTGAGGTGGAAAAACAGATGATTCAGTTAGAAGGGATAACAAAAACATTTAATACGAACGCTGTTTCGTTTCAGGCGCTAAATAATGTGTCGCTATCTATTAAGGAAGGAGAGTTTGTAGCGATCACTGGAACATCTGGTTCTGGCAAAACGACATTGTTAAATATCCTTGGCTGCTTAGATGATCCAACGAGTGGCAAGTATTCGCTAACAGGGGAAGATGTTAGTCAGTATAATAAAACGAAAAAAGCACTACTACGTAATGAAATGATTGGGTTTGTATTACAGGACTTTGCATTGGTAGAACATTATACGGTGAAACAAAATGTAATGTTGCCGTTAATGTATGTGAGAGGAAATAAAAAGAAGAAAGAGCGCCAACAAAAGATAGAAGAATTACTTTCCAAACTTGGGATAGCTCATAAGGAAAAAGAAAGAACAGCCCTGTTGTCTGGTGGACAAAAACAGCGTGTCGCCATTGGTAGAGCATTAATTAATGAACCAAGGTTAATTTTGGCAGATGAACCGACAGGAGCATTGGACCAAAAGACATCAAAAGAAATTATGGAAATATTAAACAAACTACACAAGGAAGGAAAAACAGTGATCATTGTTACTCATGATCCTTTTGTTGCGGATTATTGTGATAGAATCATCCAGTTGGAGGACGGAAAGGTCGTGTCAGATACGTCTAAAGCAGTATAAATTGAGAGTATAGATTCTTTTGTGCAAATGAGAATTGCTCCAAATAAACGAAGAAGGCTTTACGTGGAGATGTGGGCATGCTAGACTTAGCAGACCGTTATGTCGCTAGTAATCATGCCCCCCAAGGCTCCATGTCAAGCAGAAAACCAATCCGTACTAGACCGAAAGCCCCCACGTAAGCCGCTCTTCAAAATAAATGGCTAGCTATAACATCATTCTGGCCAATCTCTTATCAGCATCGGTCAATTTTTAATTTTTCCGTCGTAGCTAAATAAATAATCTTTTAATTCCTCATCTGTCGGATAGGCTATTTTTGCTAAGCTGTCTATGATAACCGTTTTAGATCCTTCTTCTGCATCGCAGGTGGGTAAGTAAAAATAATCGGGTGTTTCTGCAACTGTTGTCAACAATCCGTTAAGTTGAGCCTAATAAGATAATAGCTCTTATTTCTCACCGCTTCGTTTTTTTTACAGGGATGTAGATGTCCATCTCTATGTTCTCTGTTCCATGGCACCTTTCGTCATACAGCTCGAATTCCACTACTCCATTGTGTTCATAATCCGATTGTGGAAACCATTCTGTAAAAATATAATTCCATGTGGACTGAATGGAAGAAGTAAACGATTCCTCATTTGCCTTCGGTGTAGTGAACACTGCATACTCCAGTTCGGGAAAACTTTTATACACCATCCCTTCAGGTGCTTTTGTTCCCTTCTCTACTTCCATTCCGATTACATACACGAACTCACCTGTCTCAGGATTAAACTCCGTGCAAATGCCGAGTTCCACATGTTTGTGTAGCGGATTCGGAATAGTGCAGCCTAATTTATTTTTCAAATAATGCTGCCAAAATTCAGGAATGTCTTTATTGTTTTGACCGTCTGCATTTTTCGTTTTAAGTTCGTATCCAATGATGTGAAAAGCAGGTTTCGTGACAAATTTCGGTTCCATCTTATGACCTCCTAGCCAAAGTTTTTTATCGAGACAGGCTTTTCCACGAAGGGGGCCGGATATTCTTTTTGCGTTTCGGTATTGTCTCGGTGAAACGCCATAGATCTTCTTGAACGCCCGATTAAACGACTCTTGGTATTGAAACCCAACCTCAATTGCAATCGTTATCACCTTTTCATCTGTATAGAATAAGCGTTCTGCTGCACAAGTCAGCCTTCGCTTTCTAATATAATACATCACAGATTCTCCCACTATTGCCTGGAAGACACGATGATAATGAAACGGTGAAAAGCAAGCGATCTTTGCTAATTGCTCCAGAGTCATTTGTTCCTGAAGGTTTTCTTCAATGTAATCAAGCGTTCGTTGGATACAAACCACATAATCCATTCCCCTTCACCTACCCTACATCCACTATAACAGCAAACAAACATTCGGTCTTAACCATTTTTGCTCTATTTTTTCTAAAGCAAAATAGTTATTCTGATCGTTTAAGTGCAAACTAAAACCCCTCATGAGGAAAATGTTGCTCCTTCAGGAGGGGTATGGACAAAAAATAAAGCATAAGTTAACCTCAACGGCAACTTATGCTTTATAGTATGTTCCGTACCATTTTGTTGAATTCGATGGAGACGGTGGGAATCTTGTCACTACATTTTATCTAGACTAACTTTTTAGCGAATATCCTAATTTATAGGCGTTTTTGCAAATCTCCTATAAAGAAAGTTAGTGAATATTTTAAGCAGTTTGTTACCAAAAACGTTACCACAAAAGAGCAGCTAAATGCTGTTCTTTTTTACCTTGAATACGAACAAATATTCGCATAAAATTAAGTTAGAGGTGAGCAATTTGGAGACAGCAAGAGACTTAACAGACGCGGAACGCAAATTGATGATTATTTTATTCCATATGATCAATGCAGGAAAGCCACTTTCCCTTCCAGTTATTAGTCTGCGTACAGGAAGAAGTGAAGAGGAGATCCGTAAGATGGTTGATGATTTATGTGAAAGAGGATGGTTATCGCTTGAAAATGGGCGCTTGAAGGTGATGAGGAGTGTAATAAAATAAAGGCCGCCCCTATTCATCATAAGGGCGGTATTTTTTGCGCAGCTGCTCAAGCTCTTTTTTCTTTTCTTCAATGTCATGCCTTAGAAACAGGCTCCCTCTTGGCAGTTCTTTAACCGGCTTAACTGCTCCGCTTTTTAAGAGCTGCGTCATTCTTCCTTTTGAAATGCCTAATAGAGCAATTGCTTCTTGTGTGGTGAGGACTTCATTCCTGATAAATTCCTCAACCTGCTCTCTGTTTTCTAAAATGTACTTCATTTCTTTTCATCTCTCTTCATACTAAGAATCATAATAATTCTCGCCAAATGAATGAGTACAGTAAGTCCAGCTAATGAAAGGATGATCCAATCCATTACTCCTAAGTCATTGAAATCAACCGCTAAATAAATACACAGCCCTAGCAAAACTAATATCATTACATTAGTGTATCCAAACTGTTTTAGCATAATTTGATGTGGATGTGTTATACTTTATTTAGTAGGGAGGGTTTCCCCTCCCGTGGTGGTTAACGGCGTTTCCTTTGGCGAGGACGCCGTTTTTGCTTTTCCTTGAGTTCTTGCAAGTCCTTCAAGCCCGACGTGATGGCTTTAAAAGCTCCTGCTAAAACCCCGATCAAAGCGATTAACTCTTTCACATCCACTTCATCACCTCCTTGATTATATTATAACAAATCTATAAACTTTTGTATAGTGTTTAAATAAAAAAATAAATTCTTTAATCACATAGGATGTTTAATTGAGCATGACTAAAAGAAAAATCGAGATAATTAAGATTAAATTCAGATAAATTAGTCTAAACAAAACAAATTTCATTTTATATGATATAATATGGTTACTAAAGAAGAAGGGGGTAAAACCGTATGCCAAATAATAAAGCTATCGATGTCGCTAACTACTTTGTCCATTTGGCTTTGCAACAAGGTAGTCCTCTTTCACATTTAAAATTGCAAAAATTACTTTACTTTGCTGAGGCCCATTATTCTCTCATAAGTAATGAACCTCTTTTCGAAGGTTCAATGCAAAAATGGAAACTCGGTCCTGTAGTTCCTGAAGTTTATCACGAGTATAAAACTTTTGGTTCAAGAAATATTACTCACATTCCTACAAAAAGTGAAGTATTATTTGATTTTGAAAAAATGGAGTTTATTAATTCTAAGCCTAATGATGATGACGTGATTGAAAGAATTGATGATAATGATAAACAGATTATTAAAGATGTTTTTGATAAATATAACTCATCCGATCCTTACGATTTAGTTCATAAAACGCATGAGCATACATTATGGAAAAAGGACGAAAATCAAATTTTATCAGGAGTAAGAGATTTAGAATACGATAAAGATGAGATGCGTCATTATTTCCGTGCTAATCCTGAACTATTGATTGAGGTGGATTAAATGAAGGAGCAGGGTCAGCAGGCGTTTCTTGATATATTAAATGACTTAGCTAAAGAAACCCCTCGGGACTCTCTTGACAGGGAGTCCTATCTTTCTCGTTTCAAGGCGCTTTATAGTAAATACCAAAGGCATTATTATGCAGAATTAACCCAACTTGTTTTCTTTGTGTTTCACGAGGAAGATGCTGAAATGTTAGATGAGAATTTACTGTATCTAATTGAGCATGAAAAAGACGACGATCTAAAGAAAAAACTCCACAAGATGCAAGACCATATTCAACTTACAATCAATCAAAAAAGGTACTACGAACAAATCCAAGCAAATGTTATAGATCATTTTAATAAGGAGCGTGTTAGGTTCCACATAAATCAAAAAAAACTGACAGATAAAATAGAATCAACTAACCAAATCGTGAGCCAAACTACAAAGAAATGGGAAGATACAGAAGAAAAACTATCAAACTTCAGTTCAAGGCTCTACGCAGAATTTATCGTGGTGCTTGGGATTTTTACCACTATTATTTTTGCTAGTTTCGGTGGTTTTGAAATTGGTTCTAGTATTTTTAGAAACATAGTGGAGGTTTCTACTGGGAAATTGATGGTTTTCGGAAGCATGTCAATTGGCGCAATGCTTTTATTGCTTTTTCTACTTATAAATAGTATCTCTAAACTGACCGACTTTAATATAAGAAGTTGTGGGTGTTCGACTAATGATAAATGTAACCATAATTCTTTTCAAAAACACCCCCTGGTTGTCATCGGTTTCTTTATACTAACTTACATATTTGTATTAGGAATTACCCAATATTTCTTCGACTATGAAAAAGAACTTAAGGCAGTTTTTAATTTTAATTTTTCCTTAAGTTCATTAAGTCTTGCCCTTATGTGTGCTTTCCTTTTTATTTTTGGTTACTTCCTATGGGTAATATTCAAATTCAACTATAACTACAACCGAAATGAGATACGAGGTTTCTGGGAGTTCTTTAAATATTTTAACCCAATGTATTCTGGACAAGAAAAGTTTGATAAGGGTCAATTTCATACTTCAGAAAAAGTAAAAACTCCTCTCTCCGATTAATTAGATTTTCGGAGAGGAGTTTTTGTTATCCCAATAGCGCTCCCCAAGTTTGAGGACCCGCAATCCCATCCACGCTTAAACGTCTAGCCCGTTGAAACGACCGAACAGCCGCGGTAGTCATAGCTCCGAAAACCCCGTCAAATGGTCCTGGATTAAACCCTCTAATATAGAGAATGGCTTGCAGCACGCGGGTAAGATTACCACGGGTCCCTGCTTGTAAATTGATGAGTGCAGCCCGTGTTCGCGGTCCAGGAATACCATCTATCTTTAATCCTCGGCCAAACTGTTTATTGAGCTCGGTTTGCAGCACCTTAACTAATCCTCTCATCGTTTGCGGTCCCGCGATCCCGTCAACCGCAATGCTGAATCCATAGCTGTTTACAAACTGTTGGATATTACGTACATATGGGTCACTACTTGGTTTAGCCTTAGAAGCACCAGATTGGGGTTGTTTGTGTTCGTTGTTTGACTTACTAGCTTTTGTATTAAAATTGATGACTTGGCCAACTTTAAGTTTAGTTGGATCAACTCCAGGGTTGGCTTTAATCAAACCTTCCACTGTTACTCCAGTTGCGCTATTTTTATGGGCGATGCTCCAGAATGTATCTCCTTCTTGAATCGTGTACGTTGAAAGTACAGTGGCTGGAGGTTTTGTGTTGGTTTGATCAGACGGCGACTGTGCCTTAAATGCCTTTTTATAATCAAATGTGCAACACTGTTTCCAAGCGTATCCCGGAAATTCGTGGTGTGATTTGTCACTACTTCCGATCTTGTCGGCTACTAACGCCGAGTGTAAATCTGCAATTGACGCTAAGGTCGGTTGATCTAGCTGTTCAGTTCGATAGTCGCCTGCAACACAAATACCTAATGCAAATGAGTTGCTGTTACCAACATGATAAGTACGACGATCAATGTCATGGCAATATACAATTCTTGCCCGCTTACCGTTTGGTGTATTTACTATATTTTGTGGTTCGATCACAAACGTATAGCCAATACCAGGCCATCCTAAAGACCCCACATGATAATTTGCAAATCCGGCAGCGGTCGAACCTGCAGAATGTTTTTTAGTCAAAGAATGATGCCAAGCACGAACAGTGATAGGCTGTGTACGTTTTGAATAATTCCCCTTTTTTCTTAATCGGTTCCGTTGATCGGATAACTGTGAAAGTTTCTCGAATCTATATCCCATTACTCGATCTTCCCTTTCTTTAGACCAGCTTCCTCTAAAACTTTCTTTTGTTCATGCCCTTTTTTGCTGATATAGTTGTTTTTCCATGCAGCGTAAACTGCTAGAGCGGCAACCACAAAACTAGTAACCGCCTCTGTTAAATCCCCCGGCACATTAACCCCGAAATACGCCAATAGTGCAGCAATCAAACCAAAAAACCGTGCAATGCTTCCTGTATCGAACATCATTTTTTACCCTCTCCTTTTAATTGGTCAATTCGCCGATGTGCGGACTTTGTTGATTCTTCAACCCTTGTTACCCGCTCTGAAATCTCTGACATCCTCATTTCATTAGCCTTTAGATCAATCCTAATGCTCTCAACACCTTGACCAATTGCATCAAGTTTTGTACGCACGACAGCCGATTCTGTAGCATCTGACTTAACATCTTTTGTGCGGTTAAACTGATAAGCCAAATAACTTATCACCAAACCACCGATAGCAACTAAAACGCCAAATTCGATAGACAAAACATCACCTACTTTTCAACAAAATTAAATGAGCCAACCATCACAGTCGGCTCATTTCAAACAAAATAAAAAAGCCTTACTCGGCTCCTTCCTCTGGCTCTTCTGTATTTTCATCATCCTGACTTTCGAGACGTGCAATGATCTTTTGTCTAACTACCTCTTGCAGGTCAGTTTCGGACGAGCAAGCAAAAAACTCTTCCTTTGTTACATCAGGTGTAAATCCACTTAAATTGATTTCTCCTTTTGCATCCAACCCTCGAAACTCAACTCTTACGTTTCCATTATCCAAAAACCGAGTGCCACTAACTCTGATTTCTAATTTTTCGATAAGTCCCACCATTACTCGGCTCCTCTCTCAAAAGCTTCGACTAGGACAAAATGAGCTTCTGCATCTTTTTCGGATAGTTCTTTGTTATAGTCGTTCACGATTTCTTCCAACGTTTTGAGGGCACTTTCTAAATTCTTGTCATTGATAACGAAATCTTCGTTATACAGTTCCTCCTGCTGTTTTTTAAACTCTCTGGCATCGTTCTTAAATTTGAGTTTTTCATTTTCATATATAAATTCGCCCTTTTCATCTGTTTCAACGTATTCCTTTAAAAGCTCCACCTCCTCTTCTCCAAGCTTTTTGTTTTGTTCTTCCAAAACCTTAACAATACGCATACGGTGAACGGATTTTTTGCCTTTTAGGGATAGCTTTCGCAAAAACTCTGACACGTCTTTTAGATGTTTGTTTGGAATTTTGATCATGCTATCTTCTCCTTTAATTGTTTTATTTCAACTCGTAATAGCTGGTTCTCAACTTTGAGCCAATTCACTTCATTTTCTAGTTTTGTATCTAGCTCTTGCACGGCTTTTATTGTAGGCGCGATAAGCTGTTCATACTGGACACCGTACATGCCGTCTTCGCCCCTGCTTATAATGCTGTACTCTTCTAGCTCTAAATCCTCATCTTCGAGTGTTTGTATAAGCTGTTGAGCTACAACCCCAAACTGTAATAGATTTTTTGATTGATCAGCAGGTGAATGCTTTAATCTAAATCGTTTTGTCTCCACACTACGAATAAAACTTAAACCAAGCGGGTTATTCGTTATATCTTCTTTTAACCTTTCGTCCGACCGAACATCCGGGCTGTTTCTGAGATAAATGTTACGTATCCTGTGATTATCTGCACTACCGCCGATCTGATAGTTATACGATCCACCATTTAACCCCCTAAACGTAATGTCGCTACCACCTCCACTGTAATTAGTTTCGATTAACCAGCCGCTTAGCCCGTTAAAATAGTTTCTTATGTTGAACGCTTGGGCTCCACGAATCTCATCACAAAAGAATCGATTAAACCTGCCGTTTTGGCTGCCTAGCTCATAATTGTGAGTAGAACCATTGATTAGAGTGATAGTTGGCGTGCCGAACCAATCAAACACAAGCCCCTTATCATATGCCATATCTCGAATCCTGAACCTATTACCCACAACAGAGTTGGACGAGTTGTTATTGCTAATACGGTAAGCGGTGTTTGTAATAAATCCGGTGAAACTATCATGTAAGCTATCTAGCGACCCCCCTGGTGTTGTACCTAGATACGCAAAAGGGACATCTCCACCTAAAGCCGACCCTATACCTAACCCGGCGGTCCGATAAAAGTTGTTAGGTCCGAGTTGGCTGAAAGAGATCGTGTTACCGACGTTAGTGAAAACTATTTTAGCTCCATTACCTAGTGTAAAATCTGCATTTGTCATGCTCAGATTTCCTGTGTTTAAGTTAAACGTTGTTGTGTTATTATTCGACCTTAAAATACCCGCCGTCACAGTACCCAAGTTAGCTGAGATTGCTGATAGACTGGCAGCATTAATTTTGTCAGCGTTGACACTTGCAATCTTGGCAGATGTGACAGCCAGATCCTCAATCTGTGCTGTCCCAATAACAGCTGTATCTAGTTTGGCTCTTGTAATAGCAGCGTTGTCAATGTGTGCGGTTTTGATGATCCCACTGTCGATCAGTGTTAATCCGTCAAGGTGGATCAAGCTCCCCTTAATGCGAATGCCCTCTTGCGACAAGTTAATAGCTGATACAATGCCATCCACATCAACTTTGAGGTTTATTTCGTCCGCTAATACCACCAATTCCGCCTCGGCTTGTGTCATGCGGCCAGCTAAGGAGTTTACTTCCGTTTTCGTCGCCCTAAGCGCAATCTGTTGCGCGTTTTGATCGATGAGCGTTTCAGCGCGGGTAATACGAGCTTCTGCATCTTCGGGAGCGGGGGACCAGTCTGAAGCATGATTTCCCTTTTCGAGTTGAGCCCGCCAAATAACAAACTCAATTTCGTCTTCTTCTTGGTTCGGCATCGTGCTGTACTGCGCCTGAATCCAATGCGATGCGGTTTCGTGGAAACGCCACGTCCCCGTGTGCACGACACGCTTCATTTCACCCGGTGCTATTGTTTCCGAGCCTACTCCATTCAAGCCATTTATGTTTATTCTCATTGGATTTGAGCCTACATTCCAAATCCATTGTGAAAAGGTGTATGTCTCGCCGGATACACCGCCATCAATCCGTCCGGTCGCTTTGACAACTTGCGAAGTAGACGGCACTCCCCAAAGACGCATACGTACAGCGTTAGACGCTCCCCATTCCTCGACTTTAACGCCAGTTGTGATGTCGCTACTTACACCTGCGCGGATGGCTATCCATCCATTTCCCTCACTGTTTCGGATGTAGTTACGCCCACCGATCTCTAAGTTATCTAAGTCCGATCTCAACGACAATACTTGTGACTGTATCCCGTTTACACCTATGGTTAACTGACTTAGATCGTACGCAACGTTGGTAATCTCGCCTTCAATCGCGTCTACTTGTGTTTTCTCCGCCTTTAGGCTAATAGCATGAGCATTTTGATCAATGCGCGTTTCTGCTTTCACTAACCGATCAATGGTGTCTTCTGGGGCTGGTGTCCAGTCTGTAGCTTTATTCCCCTTTTCCAATTTCCATCCACTTATGATGACTCTACCGTTTTTTCCTAGAGCAAAAGCTATTTGTTCCATCCCTGAATAATCTTCACGAACCGTCCCTGTGCTCTCAAAGTAATGCCAAGTGTCATAATCATAATCTACCAATCTTACTGGAACATTAATCAGGTCATGGAATGTGCCTGAACTACCTGCTTGATACTTTCGAACAAATATGGAACTATTCGTAGAGTCAAAAGTTACCGATGAGTCAATATAAAACCAACCTGAGAGTGTATATGTTTCTCCAGCAAGTAAAACTAAATTGCTAGTGTTGGTTTGTCTTAAAAAACGTCGATCATTCCCATCATAATTTCGTCTTTCGTTAACCGCCCCTTTTAATCCTATATACCCATCAGTAATGGGAATATTAATGTTTCCAGTGACACTCCAATGGTCTGTTCCCTCTTCAAACCCGCTATTTCTTAGAAGATTCCGTCCGCCGATCTCCAACCCGTCAAAACTTGACTGCAATGACGACACTCGCGTTGATATACTATCCACATTTACATTAATCTGCGCGATGTTGCTATTTATCAGATCAATATCGTAATCGATAAACGAAAATTTACCGTTAACGTAGTCTAGCCCCGCTTTTTCAGCAAGCTCTGCGTTAATTTGCTCCTCTACCGCCCTTATTTCCGTATCGGTGTACCGGCGTGCTTCTTGCTCTAATAGATCACGGGCATGTTGAGAAATGTTTTCAAACCTTACCCCTTCTACGCCGATAATGTCACTGATACGGTTTAATTCTCTTAACCTCTCCGCAAGGTCGGGACCAAATAAAATGTCATCGCTAATGACGCGGTGAGTGGATGCGGATACTTGATCCGACCAATCGGATGGGCGGCCGTGATAGTTAACAGCTCTCACTCGGTAATACCACACCTGATCCCGCTCAACCCAATGGGCAAAGGCAGATACTTTTCCTCTCCACAACAAGTGCTGGCTGTCCGGCACAAAATCCTTAACTTGCGAACCGTAAACCTCGTAATTATCAATGTAAAGCTCATCCGCGTAATCCCAATACAATTGGATCGCTTCAAAGCCGCCTTCTGCTCGTAAGTTGGCTGGCTTTGATGGCTTAATATCAGGAAACCTGCCTCTTGTAATCGTGCCACCACTGTCCCACTTTCCTTGATTGCGATTGATCGTCTCTATCACCCGATCAAGGCGATCATCATCAAGGTTAAGGAGCTGTCCCATCTCAACGACCATCGTACCCTCTACGTCTAGCAGATCGTACTCAACGGCGACCACACGAGCCTGTATTTCTATTGGTCTGGCAAACTGCCGATCGATGGCACGGGCTGTGTCGCCTAAGCTCACTTTTTGATCAAACAAGTCTACTGACAGCCTATAGTTAACTTCTGGCTTTTGAGCCGTTTCTAACTGCTCCCATGTAGCCCTTAGCAACTCGGCAGGATCTTCGATGTCTTGGTTCTGCCAAATACCATAACGGTGTAACCTTTTACCATTTTGTAAATAACCGTACTGTTTGAGTGCGTTTGGATCCCCCACCCAGCGCTGGCCTTTAGGCTTGTCAACAGGATCGCCATTTGCTTTACTCCACACAACATCAGCAAAATCAATATAACGAGTGTATCCACCTGTGTGCTCGCCCTCGTCATCCTCAATAGGCAAAGATGCGCCACGTCCATACAAAGCTGTGACAGGGTATGACAAGACCGTGCGACCAATCTCAGTCGTGTTATGGTCGATCTCAAATCTCTTGCCATGATCGGCACCTAAGCGTTGTTTGATCCTGATTTGTCGTGACGTAATATTGTTTTGGCTATCGAATGTGACTACATCCTTAAAATCGCCGCCCCAAACCTGCAATATGTTCCAGATGCCTTCAATTGAGCTGATATAGTAAAAGTTTGTGGTAGCTGTGCTTAGTTCAACTTCTACCGTTCCTGTCCATCTGGTGCCTTCAAGGGCAGCATCTATCGCTTCTTGTGCTTGCTTATCTACAAACCTACGATCAACAATAATATGATCATTGAGCTCCATGCAGGCAGGCTCACAAGTTGCTGTTGTGACAGGGCCGTCGATGTTGTCCTGATCGTCAATTTCTTTGATTCTAAAAAGTCTCAAGTCGCCCTCCGTATCACGAAAGACGACCTGATTTTCTTCAACAATATATTTTGCTTTAGGGATATCAGCTTCGACTGAAAAGACAAAAGGTGTGTCAGGAATATGGTTCAGTTCTTCGCGAAACTGGGTACTGAGTAGCCCTGTTTCTTCATTAATGATGGTTAATAATTTATCATCTTGATCAAAAATATATAACTCTGCCACGGACTTCCTCCTTTCTACTAATAGTATCTCTCCGTATAGGTGACTGTCGTTGGCTCACTTGCCCTAACCTGTACCGCACCTGGTTGCAACATTGTCCAATTAGTGTTCAAACTTACGGACACAGCCAAGTCCTTATTATTGAGCGTAACCTCTCGCTTACTGTAATCAATGCGTAAGATGTCACCCTCAATAAAGCTGTAATTAAGCAGCACATACAGGCCTTTGTTTGTCTCAAGCGTGTATTGTGAATGTGGCGCTGTAAACCGCGTGTAAGTCGTCCAAGGGGTTTGATCTTGGCCTTTTATGATGTGAGCTGTGTAAGACGCAGTGACATTGATTTCATTATCCGCTCCGAATCTATAGCCCTCAGGCAAATAAAAAGAGATAACCCCTTTTGCGTATTTATAATGTTCATTTAGTTCCATACCCTGATAGTAAGCTAGGTAATATCGATCGGGCATGTCTAAAAACTCAAGTTTTTTCGGTTCATCATGCACAAGCCATTCGGATAGTTCTTGTTTTAACTCCTCTATTCGTCTGTCACTTCGGATGGTGATGGGTACGTTTAGTTCCATCCCTCTATACCGCTTGCGGCGTACTCTGTCCCCGCCCTTTGGCTTTTCTGCTGTAATAAATTCAATCGGGGGAGTTGGCGGGCGATACAAATCCATGTTGACCCGCACATAGTCTTTTTTTATGCCGTTATAGATCATGTCACCCTCACCCCGTTTCTTCTTTTCCGATAGTTCTTTCGTTCCTGTAGTTCCGTAATATCGTCGACTAACTCACTTGCAAGCTTTTTATTGCCCACGTACACGTTGATGGTTGCCGGCTGCTTTTCGGATGGACCGCCTTTGCTACTATTGTCAGTAGGCCATTTAAAGTTTCTTAATGTGTTCAGCATCAGATCCCCTGGGCTTGTGTGTCCCATTCTAGATGCTCCCAAGGCAGCTTCAGGAGTTGATGCCAACACCATTTTTCCAGATAGATTATCCAGTTCTTTAAAGACCGATTTAGCATTTTCTCTAATCCCTAATGCAATCCCTTCTGGGATCCACTTTCCGACATCATCCCTCATTAGTCGTGAGGGTGAATGGATTTTTAATGCATTTTTCATTGTACTAGCAACTTGGTTTGCGATGCCTCTGGCTGTTGACATCACTCTACCCCTGCCAGCGTTTAATCCAGCATTTAACCCGGACATGGCGTTAAGCCCGATCTGTCTAAATTGTGATGGTGTTGAACTAAATGCACCAGTCAGGTTTCTTGCTAATCCACGCATTTGGTGTACTTGTCGGTTCGCGCCATTACCCAACTCAGTCAGCATAAATTGCATTGCCGTTTTAGCAATCTGCCTTAATTGTTGCGGGGTTTGTCTTAGAGCAGTTACTTTATCTCTTGCTAAATTACGCATCAATGTAACCTGTTGGCGACCACCGTTTTGCAGCTCCATCAGCATATATCGCATCGCCGATTGCGCAACTTGTCTAAGCTGTTGTGGGGTTTGTTTAAATGCTGCTACTTGATCCCGCGCTAAGCGTTGCAATGTTGTTACTTGTTGCTTAGCTCCAGCTAGTATAGCGTTAGTGCTCTGTGTCATCGCATTTTTCGTAATAGGCCCTAACTTACTTAACGCATTTTGGATAGACTGCACACCGGACTGATAGTTATTAGCAATCGAATTAAATCCTTGTTGGCTCCCTTGTATCACGCGATTAAACATTTGCTGTACAGCTTGTATAACCTTATTCGTGCCATTGTTAATGCCTAAGGCTAGACCTTCAGGAAGACCTTCTCCCATTCTTTTGAAGACTCTCGACGGACTATTAATTTCAAACGCCTGTTTCGCAGCATCTGTTGTATCATCAGCCATTTGTTTAGACGCTTGTTCTGCTTGAGGCGCACCAGTTTCAATCCCATCAGCCAGGCCATCCGGGATAGCATTTCCGATTGACTTGAAATCAGCAGATTCTATTTGTTGGGCTAGTGTTTGTTCCGTGTCAGTTACTAAGTGGCCAACAGCTTCCATTACACCTGATTCTTCGATGCCTAACGATTTACCCAAAACTTCCGTTGCTGTACTTCCAGCTCCAGCGAAGGCTTCGCTTAGAGCTGCTAGTTCTTCATCTGATGCTTCTACCATCGCTTTAACGTGTCCAGCTGACTCTGGACCAGCTCGACGCATCTCTTCCAGTAACCCCTCATCAATTCCACGTTCTGCTAGGATTGCGATATTATCAGCCCATTCGCTCATAACACGTTGATTCTCTAACAGATTTTCTTCCATTTCGGCTACAGTGACAGTTACTTCATCACTTAATGTGTCAAACATATCAGTGGCAGCGTCTTTATAGTCTTCCCATGCGGATTTCATAGATTCGACTGTTGCTTGCTGCGATTCTGATAAGTCCTCGAAAGCTATTATTTGATTATTAACCCCGTTTTCGGTAGCTTCCGTAATCGCATTGATAGAAGAAGTCAGTTGTTGTTCAGTTTGCGTATATTCGTCTCTTAATCTAATCTGAGTTTCTTCAAGTAACACGTTCTGTTCATCCAGTTCAGCGATAGCTTCTTTGTGATCACCAGCTTTTACAGACCCTTCTTCGAGCTTTTTGTTCCACTCTTCCCTCAACTGATTTGTTTCAGCGAGCTTTTCTTCAACTTCGGCCTGCTCTTTTAAAATTTCCGTAAGCCTAGATTGCGCTTCCTGGGCTACCTCTTGCTCTTTCATTAAATCGATGCGTGCCTGCAACTGTTCAGACGACATACTCAGTGCATCGGCCTCTTCGTTGTAAGCAAGGTTCAGCCCCTCTACAGACCCGTTCAACTCCTCAATATAGGAATTGAGTAGCGCTTTTTCCTGGGCTGATTTATTTTCCTTAGCAGCTAGTTCTTCAATTTTATTTGCAAGTTCTCCGTTTGCCTTTGCACTAGCGTTAATTTCGCTTTGATTTTTCTTATAGGCTTCAGATGAACTATTCAATGAATCATTTAATGCATTTGTTGATTTTCCTAGCTCTTCCGTTTCTGCGTTAAGCTTTTCGGCTTCAGGACTTGTTCTTTTGAACCACTTGACTAGTCCGACAACAGCACCCACTAAAGCACCAATGGCAAGCGTCACCCATCCGACAGGACCCAACAGCACTTTGATAGCGACATTTAACACATGGATAGCTCCGCTCAACCCAATCGTTGCAACGGATGCAAGCGTCATACCTGACGCGAGTGCAGCTTGGACAGCGGTCGCAATGGCGACAACCTTGTTATACGCCACAAGAGCAACTGTTGTGAGCTTAAGCTTAGCCCCATGCAAAGCTATCGCTAGTGCGACACGGTTGGTGGCTATTGCATAGGCGTTTTTAATCGCGGTCGCGGTGGCAATCACCGCGGTGTTGGTTTTAATGGCAGTAGTGGTCAGATTAATCACTTGATGCATAGCATAAGCTGTAGCCATGCCGATTAGCGCTGGGGTCAAAGCCTGCACAACTGGCATAACCGATTGTACCGCTGACGCAAATGCTTTTACATAAGGTGATGCCCCTTCGATTGCTGAACCTATCACTTTAAACGATGCATTGACAATGTTTTTTAAGCTATCAATGTTTTGTGCAATGTCTTTCCCAGTCACTTCTTTCGATAGCCTGTTAAAGGAGTCTATAATATTCGCTACTCCTCTAGCAGCAGCGTTTCTTAAGTTGCCGATCGACGTGGCAATTCCAAGGCTGTTTTCCTTTGCTAGTTGCGCCATGATGCCTGTTCCGGTACCCACTTCAATTAACTTGTCGTTAAACTCATCAAGTGTGATGGTCCCATCTTGTAAAGCTTTATATAAATCATCCTTAGCGCTTTTTCCTGCATAACCAAATGATTCGGCGATTTTTATCAACCCTACATCCATCGTCTCGCTTAAAGTGTTCCAGATGTCCATGTTCATCTGCCCTGTTTGGAGCGCTTTTATATACTGCTCTGTTCCACGCTTCGCTTGCTCAGCAGAGGATCCGCTACCTAATAAGGCATTATTCAAAGCTATCGCTGTATCAGCGGCCTTGTCCATGTCGTTAAATGACGTGTACATGCGCTGTGCGCTGGCAGCTATATCGTTAAGCGTCGTAGGTAAGCCGTCAATTCCCTCAGACAATTTGTCCATGGCTCTTTGAGAGTCTTCAGCTGACACGCCCAACGCCTGCAATACCTTGGGAAAGGCGTTAAGTGTATCGAAACGAGAGATTGCGGCATCCATAGATGACTTTAGTGTGTTAAATGCTGCAGATGCGATAGCAACAAGCCCCAGAGATACAGCTAGACTTTTAATACTAATTGACGCTTTGCCGGTTTCCTGCCCTACGCCTGCTGCCTCTTCCTTGGCCTTTCTAGCATTACTTGCCGCTTCATTCGCGCTGTCCGACATACCGCTCAGGCTATCAGAGACACCTTTAACGCTAGATGCCGCATCCGCGCTACTGTCCGACAAGCCGTCAATGGCACCATCTACACCCCTCAAATCCTTCGCTGTTTGGGACCCGCTACCGCCAAGGTTATCGATCGCGTCTTTTGCCCCTTTAACGCTAGACGCGGCGTCTGCACTACTATCTGCTACTCCATCTATAGCACCGTCTACACCTTTTAAGTCCTTGCTAGCTTTTGACCCACTATCACCGAGACTATCAACCGCATCCTTAGCGCCCTTGACACTTGATCCAGCTTTCGCGCTGCTGTCGCTAAGACTATCCATGCTGTTCTCTGCAGCTTTAATGCCTTTGCCGGATTTAAGAGCTGTATCTTCTAATCTGTCTAATTCTTTTGATGCTACTGTGACCTGTTTCCCGTCAACCTCAATCGATATTTTAATCGATCCATCTGACAATTAGTCCACCTCCTCCCTGTCAGCCTTAAGTGCGTAAATCTTTTGTAATTTACGCATGGATTCCTTATACTCCGCAGAATCTCCTTTGCTTGGTTTCCAACTCCTGATGTTGATGATACGCTTTAGTATCGTGTCGTCAGGCAAACCGTGCAAAAGTGCCTGAAATTCCTGCCAATGTAATCGCCCTTGCTCGTCAAACAGGTTGATGTCATATGCTTGTTTAAACGATGCGAAGATATACTTTGCATCCTGTTCCAAGTCAATTAGCTTCTCTTGGTCCTCCTCTACGGCTGGCATAGGGTTGCCCTTTCTGTCATATTCGATCGGTTGTTTGTTTTCGATATGGATAAAAGCTTCGTACACATACTGCCACAGCTCGTATACCTTCTCCTTCTCGTAATCGCACAACAAGAGGGCAAGAGCAGTGTCAGCTTTCTCATAATCTCTGAGGTTCGGGTCTTTGAGGACGTCAAACACGTCCAGTACGTTATCAAACGCTAGATCGATAGAGTATTCCTTACCTTCAAATTCAAAGCTAGTGACAAGAGGATCGTTCAGCCTCACAGCTGTCACCTACTTCTTTTTTGAGGCTTTTTTGTTTAAGTACTCATTTTTCTTGGATTCGGCTTTTTTCACACGTTCTTCTTCTAATTCCTCAATCCGTTTAGCAATTGCGGCACCAACGTCATCCAACGCCTGCTCTAGCGCCACGATGTCCGGGTACTTTTTATAGATCTCCTTGAACGCACCTTTCCCAAAGATAATGTCATATTGTGCTGCGATAAACTCTTTATTCACGTCAAATGCGGCGTCGATCGTTTTAACGTCGATGCTTTCAACGTCAATCTCTTCTGGAAAATGAATGTGTTTCGCTTTTTCCTGCGCTTCTTTTAGTTTTTGATTAGCAATTTCTTCCACGTTAAAAAAACGTCTAAGATTCTCAAGCGAGCTGTCGAACCACAGTTCAACGGTTCCGATCTTAACCGGAAACCCTGTCCGGTCTATGTTAATTTGTATTGACATTGTTTCCCCTCCTCTAAAAAGAGACACTCCACAAAGAGTGCCTCTGTTATTATACGAGCGTTACAGTCGCCCCATCTGTCGTAGGGTCAACATTTTCAACAGATGGGGGATCTACTCCCCCGACAGATCAGTCTCTTCCGGGATGGAGTCAAATCGAATGTTGCAGCTGAACGTTTCGTAGGCACTTGCGTCACCAGCTCCTGCGACAATTGACGATACTGTTGCCCGTCCTACCCATTCTTTCGTTCCGTCTGCCGAAACAACTTTGTGCCAGATTTTGCGACCTTCGCCCGTTTTGTACTTGAGGCTAGCAATCAATGCCTGTGCTGGATCTTCCGGATCGTAAAAGCCTTCAGGTGTGTAAGCACCAGCTACAGATACTACATCTGTCTCTGGCGTGCCATCCCCGTCATAAAACGCGGTATCTTCCGTTTCTTCTTGGGTATCGTCACCAATGGTAGAGATCCACTTCGCCAATTCCAACCACTCTTCTCCCGGTTCTGTTTGTCCTGGTTCGTAAGCTTGCACAAAATGTCCACGCAATGCGTTTTTATTTCTTGCCATTCCTATGCATCCTCCTTAAAAACTGTAATGTTCGCTTGTACATCTAGTAAAAAAACAAACCATCCTTGATCATCAATCTGATTAATAAATGGTTTGTTTGTTATGACCAGCTCGTCAAACTCAAAACTACCATCTTGGCTTTCCAACTCCTCCAATGCTTCCAGTTCGTTTTGTACTAGCCATAAAACACTACTAATCTTGCTTTGTAACTTTGACTTCATAGCAATCTCATAATTAAGCTGCTGATCGCTAGTGCCGTCCATATACTTAGCTGTTATCCTTGATCCGGGCAACGGGTACAGTACAAGAGACTCTTCTGTCCCTAGGTATCCAAGCTTGCAAGTGACAGGGAGCCCTGGGATTTCATTTATTCTGTCACAGAGCCTATCAACAAAATCCATTACCAATCAGCTCCCTTCAAAAACGCATTGATCCAATCACTCATAAACATGCCCTTTGCACGCATATCCCATCTTGGACCAGTACCTGGTGTCGTGTAGTTGTACATGTAGATATAAAACAAACGGGCAGCATACGGCGTATTCCAGATGAGCGCGTCGGCATTTGCAGTAGTATGCCCCGTACCTCTTAAGATTCCTTCTCGCATAGGGACAAACTGGTTCATATCTGCAAGCATTTGATTAGCAGCAGCATACCTTCCACGTCTTACGTTTTCATGGCTAAGTTTCTTTTTGGCACCAGTTAAGCTAACGCTAACCTGTACCATCAGACCACCTCTAATTCGTAAGAATATATGGTGGTACTGTATGCCTCATAAATGGGTATCACTTTAGTTACGACATGATCTTGTCCATCAAACACAAGGATAGACTGTGTTTTAAACTCTAGTAGCGGTGTTGTCATGCCCCCATAACAAAAAACAACCGCATTATATAGCAGTTGCTTACCGGATGAGTTTGAACTGTACTCTGCACCTCGATCTATACGGCAATGTTCAATTAACACAGGTTTAGCGTATTGAGGCTCAGACCACTTATTATCACCGATGTATTCATGGTACTCAAAGGAGTCAATCAGAAAATCAAGCGGGGGTTTTGGCATTACCATGACCTCACCCCGCTATAAAGTAAGCCCGTGCCCTCCAAGTAGATAAACACGTCCTCAGCGACTAGCGGCTTGCTTTCGTTTGCGCCAGACGGATTATACCTACTAGCATTTGATACACTCGTACGCCCTGCCTGGAAGGTCTGAGGCGCGTTGTTGATTTCCTCAAATGTTGTGGCTCCAAGCACATTGAAATACTCGATCTGGCTACACAGCCCGCGCTTAAACTGACGCACCCGCCACTCATTGTCCTTTTTAATGTCGTGTCGGTGGTAAAAATGACTAGTGATGTTATCAAGGGTGGCAGAAGCTTTCGGCAACAACTTTTTAAACTCCTCTTCTGTTACCTTAGTGCTACCTTCAGTCAAGTCCTCAAATTCTTCATATGTGAGATATGCCATTTTGTTTAATCCTCCGGATCAGGCTCTGGTGGCTCCGTCAATGTTAAAGTGTGCGTGTCCGTCTTTCCGCCATCATCCGTTGTCACAGTTGTTGTGTATTGGCCAGCAGGCACGTCTTCTGTCCACTCGATTAGCCCGCTATTGCTTACAGTAAGCCCTGTTGTTGGCGAGATGGAATAAGTCACGCCTTTATTCGTTGCGTTAGTAGGCTCAATAGTTGCTGTCAATTGACGGCTGCCTGCTGTCCCAGCTTCAGCTGTCGATGTTTTAGGCGACAACGTTACTCCTGTTACAGCAATCGGCAACATGGTAAATGCCGGAATATCCACTCTAACGGACTCCTTGCCATCTTCAACACGTACCGCCTGATACTCCCCTGCTGCCACTGTCGTATTTGGCGCGACGCCTCTAATTGTTAAAGGGCTTTCCCCCTCGGCTATCACAGTTTCACCTCGATAGATTTTAAAAGGCATTATACCCCTCCTCTATATCATGATAAATCAATAGTCGCCCCATCTGTCGTTGGCGTTACGCTGTCAACGACGGGGCCTGTTACTCCCCCGAATCGCCTGATACAACTTTAGCTACTGCTTTTTTATTGTCATCTAGGATAAACTCTCCTGCTTTACCGGCACCCTGCAACGCTACACCGTCAAAGTCCTCAGATTCGATAGTGCGGGCCGTGTTAATGCCTGTGAAGGCTTTACCGATGCCTGTGATGTAGGTATAGGCGACTTCGCCATCTTGCAGCATCGCATCTGGAATTTCTTCGATTGCAAAACCTTTAAAAGTTAAAATATTGTTTTGGTCAATATTTGCAGATGAGCTTTTAGCACTAGTAGTCAAAGGGTGATCCACAATAGCGTTATATAACTTTGCATTTACTTTGGCTACTTTTGTTCCAACAGCTTCGATGTTCACATAGTACTCAGATAGAGCGTTAAATAAGGCAAGCACGCTATCAGCGGTGTAATCTCCTAATGATTCTTCATGTTCAGCAACACTTGAAATAAATGCGCTGTGCTGAGCGTTAAACTTTTTGATTTTAGCTTGTGCCTGCAAATCCAACCGGTCGGCGACAGCAGCCTGAAAATCATTATTAACCGTGTGCCGGTCAATCCCCTCGTGATATACCCATTCCCAGCGGTACGGCACTGGTGTATCTTGATAAATGATTTCTGTACGTGGACCAAAGCGTGTGCTATTACCTGTACCTGTTCCAAAGGCAGTGTTAGCGTCCTTATTGTATTCAGTTCCTACAACCACCGGAATGTCGCTTGTTTTAACGTAAAAAGCTGTCTCGTTGTGCTGAACTCCGTCCAATGCTTCGATTTCCCCGCCGAAAAAGTCGCGGAAGTAAGCCTGCGTACGGAATACTGCTTGAAGCAGCTCTCTAAATTGTTTTTGATAACTGCGTGCTGCTAAGTTTTGATTTGCTGTACCCTCAGCAAAGAATTGCAAATTAATTGGTAAACGCTTGTTCATTTTCTCTACCTCTTTCTTTTAATTTTGATATTTAGCCAATTTCGCAACAAACGGATCATCCCCGCTACTATTGCTCCCTCCGTTGGGATTACCGGGAGTTACGATTTGCGGCGTTTGGCTATCTGTTTCGGATTCAAACAAATAATCATCAGACTCTTTCAGTTTGCTTAGCTGATCATCAAGACCTTTCAGCGTGTCTCCATCGAGCTTGATCATGTCCATGTCTAATAGTGCTTTAACAGCTTTAGTATTTTTAACTTTTGCACCAGCTAGAGCCGTTTCAAGCTTGTGATCAAACGCTTGTTGCTCCAACTTCTTTTCTAACTCACTCTTAGTTGTTGCGTTTTCTCCTTTCAAACGTTCAATCTCGGCAGTCAATTCCTCATTGTCTTTCACCTTTTCACCAAGATCAGCAAGCTGTGTATCACGGTCAGCGATTTGTTGCTTATAATCGTTAATCTGACTTTCAAGAGCATCCACCTTGTCAGCCTTCTCCTTGATCGAGTTGACTACTTTCCCATGACTAGCCATCACTTTATCAATTTGTTCATCTGTTAAACCTAAAGCTTTCAACTCTTCTCTATTCATACTTCATTCCTCCTACATTTGTTGACGCGGTATTGTCCGCGATGGATTAGCCATTTAACGCATAGCTGCGAGTATAAAAAATAAGCCTTTTAATGACTTGCTCAGGTCAATACGCTATGACACAAACGGAAAATCTTTAAGTAGAGCGTCTAACGGCGTGTACACTTTTTCACGCTTATAATTTCGGCTCAAGTACTCGCTATTCTCGTTGATCAGTTCCCTTATGGCAGCCTGTCTTCTTCTAACCATCTTTCGCCAATGGTCGGCTTTAGGGCTGCCTAATTCCTCGGCCACCATCAAGTTTTTCTTGTACTTCACGATTTCACGTTCAATCCGTCTTTGCGTGTCCTGGGCTTTAGCCACTTCAGCATTTAGTTCAGCGTCATATTTTGGCTGATTGTTTGTGTTAACGCCTGGAATAAAAGGTATATGAATATGCCTACAGTTAACGCCTCGATGGCCGCCAGGGGTACCATACTCAGCTTGCCAGTACGGATCATATATGGACTTGTACTCGCTATCCTCTGGTATCTCACTAGGCTGTCTCAAGTCTACGACATGCCCCTGAATTTTAGAGCACGCCTTCCTTGCCCCGACATGACTTGTCACAACCACCGTATGCACGCCATACTCAGCCATGCGTTCTTTTCTGAGTTGATCATAGGAGTTACCTAATGTTGACTTCAGGACCGTCCTGACATATCTCTCTAGGCTCCATGTATGGCCACCGCGGTCAACTAGGATCGTACGGATCCCTTTTTGCGCTAACTCGGTAATAGCCAGTTCAAGCGCATCCTCAAACGTATAGATACCTGTATTAAACATGGCTGTTGTCCGATTTAGCACATTTTGATAGGTCAACTGGGCAGTGCCTATACCGTAGTTTGTTGTGATCAGCGTCTGGTTGACGTAGTTATCGATATCGCTCCACACTTGGTTATGGTAAGCTCTCATCACGTTGTCGAGGTTGTTAGGTAGCGGCTTAGGGTCAAAAGGCAATTCCTTATCCACATCCTGGACAATTTGCCTCCCAGCTACCTCAAACATACGCTTGATTTCAGACTCAGCAACCGGAGTAACCTCGGATAGTAATTTAACAACTTCACGATTAAACACCCTTAGTTCAGCCATTTTTTGAGCTTCCCACGTAGGGATATCTCTTGAACCTTTACTAAGTCGCCTAATCATAATACGGATAATCTCGCCCTCAAGACTGTCGTACAGATCGCCCATGTTGGCAGACCATAAATCTAATTGATACGGTGTGATCTTTGGTTTAACCATTCAATCACTCCAAATCGCCAAAGAGCTTTTTCGATGCCAATTCATCTAACTTTGATGGATCCATCCCCAACTCATCGGCTCGAATGAGCTTTACCCACTTTTGTGCAGTTTCTTCACTTAATCCGAACATCCTTTGAATCGCTTCGACTTGGGGCATTAGTTTCAGGGTTACAGCTTTGCCGTAATAATTTAGTTTACTGTCTTGGCTTTCAAACACCCCGTCATCAAAATCAATAACGACCTTCAAATCTTGCGGCATTGGATGTAGCCCGTAAGCTGCGGCCAGCTCAAAGATCGTTATGACAAGTTCCTTTAAGGCCTCGCTAACAATAAGCACGTTGTCTGATCTGGTAGAAAACGTCTCAGAGTTTTCCGAAATGATCTCAGTAGCAGTTTTAACAGAATGGCCGTCAAAACTAAAAGTGCCGGCACTAAAACCGGTCTGCAATTCGATGGTCCTTAGAATAAAATTAATAGACTCAATAAATTCTTTTGCCCTCAAAGATGGGACGAACTCATCAATGAACGGCTCGTCCGTTTTAAGCTTTTGATACACAGATGTCTTTGAATCGAATCGTCGAACCGGTTTTCCCTTTTCGTCAAATCGGACTTTAAAGAAATGATCTGAGGCTAGAATTTTCCGTCTAGCTTCTTCAATTTCCCACATGAATTCATCGTATTTTTCGTTTATATCCTTAATCTGCCGCTTCGCGTTATCGATCACACCCAAGCTAAGCGGACTACTTAGATTGACATTGTTTTTGCCAGCAAGCTTAATGTATATAAACAGTGGCCTGCTAAAGTTTTTCATCTGTACCTCTGCTTCAAGGTCCTTATATTTATCCAAACTGTCTAGAGGAACTTGAACGCCTACTACTTCTTTTCGTTCGGATCTATAAAGCTCGTTTCTAATCCAATACTCACTATTTCTCCATTCATGAAACTCAAGAAGCGTGTAGTAGATCGTCTTTTTCCCTTCCGTCTCTCTGGTAACTGTAGCAATAGCCGCTTCGCTAACATCACTAGTGTTTGACTGCAATGGATAGAAGGCGTCTGCCAAACAATGTGAGATTTTAATTCGCTTAGACTCGGTGTCTACATAGGGCCTTAACACCAAACCGCCTATTGCGTAACCAGCTTCAAGCTGTTCGCCGAAATTTTTACGGAATTTATTATGGTTGAATACATCCTGTAAAAAATCATTTGACGTATCGTTTTCCATTTCAATGGCACAGCCTTCGTTAAACACCAGCTTCGCAAGCTTTTTCGAGACAACCTTGGGTACATTCAGCGAATGGAACGGCCGCTCTGCAAGCTCTCCCTCGCTATTAACATACTCAACATCATCAAACTGGCTGCGATAAAGTTGTATGTTCTCTTCAATCCGTTGGTACTCTTCTTGAGGGACTGCAATTTTAGGGTGATCCGTAATCTTCTGTAGACTTTGTACCATGCCGATTTTAGCGCCTCCTTTCCGAAAGAAATTTTTGATCCTTTCAAACATCACCTCACCCCTTTTACACTAGGTATGTTTTTGTAAAATAGTTCACCGCGTATCTAAGTTCGTCACATGCGTGGTTGTATTTATCCACCGGATAGCCCGCATCATTTCTGACATACATTCCGATCTCTTTAATCAGGTTATAGTGATCGTACTCACCCTCGATGTCCAATAAAAAAAGAACCCCTTTCGTTAAGGCGTTCTGTACTCTTTCAATCCCAACCTCGATTTTTAGCCCATTGCTAGTTACTCGATCTCTGCTGTTGTTATCCGCTTTATCCGTCATGACGCCCAACAGGTGGAGCTCCTCTCTTAAGCTCTTACACGCTGGATCCACGAAGAAATAGTTCCACCGTGGAAAATCCCATTTATTGTAGCACCACTCGATAAACAGCTTAATTTCTTTCGCATAAACAGACATAGCTTTGACTTGCCCTGTCTCTGATCCGCTGTGATAGTAGTTGGCAAGCCTAGTGAGATAGTACTTACCCTCATCAAATGATACGGCATAAAACCCGCATGACGTAGCGTCCCCCTGGCCGCCATCTGCAACAAAGAACGTTTCGAGTACTCTGCCTTTCATCGTCTTGGCCAAATGTTTATCCTGGTTAAACATTGCGTATATGACACCCTCCGGCATAACACGCTTCCCGTGCCAATCACGATCTAGCAAGTATTCACTGGATGATAGCTCGTCATATAATTCCTTTTTCCGCTCCTCTGTAAGCGCTGGATTGTCATGGGGTGTCCAGTGACGAAATAAGAATCTCCCCGATTTAATAAATCGATCCAGCTCTTCAAGGTTAGGATGGTTAGGAGCTGGTGGGTTTTGCTCGCCCAGGTGATACCGCCATTTTGCGGCAAAGGTACGCCTAAACGATTCCTGAATAAAATCTTTATGCAACAAATTAAATTCCAGAAACGTAACGGATCCTAAAGACATGCCTGTAATGGCCCCCACGCTATTTGCTTTCCCTCCGCCTTTGTAGTAAATCTTTTTATCGCCAGTGGGCGTATAAATCAGCAAGTGGTCACCGTGTTCGTCATGTCTGATATCTGAACACCCATCAAAGATATGCATTAGTCCTAGGCCGTCACCATCCATAAACATTCGGAAAGCTTGTTCCTGGTTGTATGCAGACACTAAATGGTTTTGATCCGGCGTACGCAAATAGAAATCAGCCATTTTGAATGCGTCAGAAGTGGTTTTACCTGATCGGGGCGTGCCCTCGTTCAGTTCAAAGGTTATACCTGTGATGTCTTGATTAATGTTCTCTATCTGTTTCGGACTGAACGCCAGTTGAGCCACTGCCATCACCACCAGACTTCACATCTAGAAGGGACTTCAATAAATCGTTCACTTGACCTTTAGCTGTCAGCTTATCTGCTTTATTTTTAGCGATTGCAGCTTCTGCTTCGACCTTGGCAATCTCGGCTTTCGTCTTATCGATGGATCCCTGCATCTTTTTAATCTCCAATAATCTATAATCGTTATAGTCAGCCATTTCAACGAATTGCTTAAGCATATTCCTTAGCTCAGACATGGCTCTGCTTTGAGAATTTAAAAAATTCGCCTGTTTATCCCAAGCGAATTGAAGTTCATATTCCTCTTCCCAACTACTTCCGGAATCAGAACTGCTGTGTTTTTCTTTTTTCAGTTCTTTTGTTAGATCGTCCTTGCCCGTAACGTGCATGATCTGCTGAGCTCGCATGATGGAGGCAAACTTCATCTGTATGCTCATCCAGAGTATATCAAGCGGATCCAGTGCATCCATGTCGTTCACGATTTCTAACGTTTCCGGCGGTAGGTATTTAGCAAACAACCCGTGCGTCTTGGCGTTCTGATTGCCTTTAGGTGCAGCCCCGCCCCGATTACCCTTTGCGTTCTTATTACCAGGCTGCCCACCTTTACTTTTTGTGCGCACACTTTTTTCAGAGGGTGCACCCTTATTTCTGGACCATCCATGACGTTGCTTCCAGGACTTCACCGTGTTAAGAGATACATCGTATTTCTCTGCAATCTCTTTGTATTTCATGCCCTTGACATAATCTTTTTCGGCTTGAATATGTTTATCAGCCACTACATCATCACCCACCCCCAGAGGTATTCGAGTTTATTTTGCAAATAAGAAAAAGCACCACAAGCGGTGCTTAAAAACTGTTAATCTATTCTTTCAACCCTAATTTTTCTATCGATATTTTCCAATTCAAGATAATATCTCATGCCATCTTTATATATTTTTACTTTTGGTCTGAATTTGTATCTATATTTATAATAATATTCTACTTGTTTCCACTTTTGACCATTAGTCAATTCAAAGATTGTCTCACCGTCAAAACCTTCAGACTCACCTTCTAGTCTACTTTCTTTATACAGCTCCATATCCACACCTCCCTTCATCTTACACAATTCGATAAAAAGAGATAATTTCCTCCAACTATTGACCTAAACTGAAAATCGCTCACGCCAGAGTGCCTTGAGTGTTATCAATGTGTAAAGCCGTACTCTTTCCAAAATGGATTAGAGGTTTCCTTATTCATGTCTCCAATCATTCGCTGAGTTTCGCCATCAAGGCTTTCCCATATCCCCATCCTTATGTGATAGGCATCTGCCATACTGTAAAACTTATAAGCGTCTAAGCTATCCAACTCTTTCCACTTATCAAAATCAATCTTATCAAGTGAGTCTCTTGTGAAGTAGGAAGAGACAGCGATCGTGTCTTGATTAGTAGTAGATATTACAATATTTTCATAATCATAGTCTTTCACTGTATTTAGAATTTCTATCGCTTTATCTGGATACCCTGTTTTACTCGCTACAAAGGAATCTGCACTCAATGCACTTTCGGTTCGAAAGGTGATAGATACAGATTTTTCGTCTACCGCTATTTCTATATCAGATAACGCTTTTATATCTGATAAACCTTCTTCTACTTTCTCAGCTTCCACTAAATACTTAGCACCAGACAAAACATCTTCGAAAGTGTCTTTATACTCGTCTGCTATATTAAGATCATAATTAGCATTTAAATCATATAACGTTTTAGCCCTTTTTTCCATGTGCTCGTGCCAGCTTTCTTGGAAGGTAGGGGAGTTAATACTTTCACCCATCATAAGAGTTTTAATAAAATCTAGACCCCTTCTATAATCATCATAAAGCACATACAAGCTAGTATCTTTAAAATCGTCAGCTTCATATTTTTCAAGTCCGTCTAATTCAATCTGAACAGCATTTTCAAGGTCTTCAATAGAAATCTCGTCAGACAGTTGTTCTGTGTACTCCCATCGTTTCTCTAGCCCTTCGCTGAGTTTATTCAAAGCTTCTTCATCTACTTTTGCGCCGCAACCGGCAAGAATAATCAAACTTAAAATCAAACATAATAGCTTTTTCATTCTAAATCACTCCCGTATAGTGCTAAGTAAATATTACCACTACAGGGCGTATTATTCCATACAAAACAAAGTATAAAAGGCACCAACCGCTAAAAGCGATCAGTGCAAAAAAAATAATGAGAATTTCACCACGTTATCATAATAGCACGGATTTAGACCTCAAAAGTGACATCATAGTGGCATCATCTCCACCCTAACAACTCGACAGTTGCTAAAACGATGTCATCTCTCCATCTCATTGCTTGTCTTTTGCTAACATTGCACTCTGCCGCTATCCCTTCCCACGTAAAGCTTCGTCCGCTCCAATACCTGACTCTTACCAGTTGTTTGTAGTTATCTGGCAACGAGTTATACACGTGTTCGATTGCCTCAGCGATCTCCGTGAGAAAGGACAATTGCTTGCTTGTCGTTAACCGTATCGCCATACGTTCTGTCGGCTTCCCTGATGGTTTTACGCTGTTAGCCCCCGCTACAACCGTCGGGTCATTGACCTCTTCGTTGAACGGGTTCATAATTTCCGCCCGAAGTTTAGCAATCTCTTTCAGCGTTTGGTGGTAGTTGTACCATTCAGCCTCTGTCTTTTTGAAAGTGATTTTGGTTGGTTTAATTACGCTTGTCATCGCTAGGTATCCCCTCCTGTGCCCTTTCAATTCTTGCTTTTAGGGCTTCTAGTAATTTATCCTGCGTAGCGGCTTTCCCTTCCAGCGCTGTCATCACTTCCTCATCTGCACCGCCTTGGACAACCAGATGGTGCAAAATGACTTTTTGCGTCTGTCCTTGTCTATGCAGACGTCCATTTGCCTGCTGGTACAGCTCTAGCGACCAATTGAGTCCGAACCACACAACGTGATTCCCTCCGTCCTGTAAGTTAAGCCCATACGCCGCACTGGCCGGGTGTGCAAGCAAAACATCAACCTCTCCCGCGTTCCAGTCTAGTTGATCTTGTGGTGTTTTCAGCTCGCGGATGCGAAGGTCTGATTTCTCAAGTGCTTTTTTAATACGGGTCAGATCATGCTGAAAGCTATAAAACACAAGTGCCGGTTTGCCATTTAGTTGTTCGATCAGTTCCAAAAAGGCATCGATCTTGTTGTTGTGGAGTTCGTGTACGTTTCTTTCTTCGTCATAGAGTGCGCCGTTGCATAGCTGAAGCAACTTCCCTGTCAATACCGCTGCACTTGTTGCCGTGATCTCGGTATCTTCAACCTCTAGCAAAAGTTCTTTTTCCATACGTTCATACTGTTTTTGTGCCTTTTCGTCCAGTTGTACCGGAATGACGTTAACCACCTCTCCTGGTAATTCAAGATAGTCTTCAGCTTTCATGCTAATGCAAATATCGGAAATTTTTTGCTGAATAGCGTCATCCGCGCCCGGCTTAGCTGTATATCCATGTCCGTTATAATTCTTTTCAAAATACCGGTTGCGATAATGTGTGATGTATTTCTCCAAGCGTTCACCGCCATCCAGCAAATACATTTGTGGCCACAAATCCAACAAGCCGTTTGGGGCCGGAGTTCCTGTCAAACCGACGATCCGTTTGATATGCGGCCGAACCCAGGTTAGGGCTTTAAAGCGTTTCGCCTGATGGTTCTTGAACGATGACAGTTCATCCAGCACCACCATGTCAAATGGCCAAGCATTGCGGTAGTAGTCTACAAGCCAAGCCACGTTATCTCTGTTGATTACGTATACGTCTCCTGGTGTATTTAGCGCCCGTATTCGCTGCCTTTGACTCCCTAGAACGGTTACAATTCGCATATGCTTCAAGTGCCCCCATTTTGCAGCCTCATTGGTCCAAGTAGCCTCTGCCACCTTTTTAGGGGCAACGACCAAGCACCGGCGAATCGCAAATCGGTTATACTTCAAATCATTCACGGCTGTTAGTGTGATTACGGTTTTTCCAAGTCCTAGATCCAGAAAAAGTCCAAGCGCTTCATCTACTAACAAACGATTAATGCAATATCGTTGATAGTCCCAAGGTTTGAAATGCTGCAATGCTGGTACTGCCGTACTCATGGCTGGGTCAACTCCTGTAGATAATACTCCATCAGTCCGTCTTCGTAATGGTCCAGTAATTCATTTACCAACTCTTTGCTGTCAATCACCGTTACGTGTCGGCCAAGAGCTCTAATTTTCCTGTGCTGATTCAGTTGTAACTTAGTCGGTTTTCCACCCGGCGCTTTTAACTCAATAAAGATATCCGGCGCACCTGGCAACATAACAATCCTGTCAGGCACGCCACTGTTCCCAGGCGACACCCATTTATACGCAATTCCGCCTGCTGCTTTCACTCGATCTCGAAGATAGCTTTCGATTTCTCGCTCTCTCATCTTGACAAACCTCCGCATAAAATGGTATACACGTGCGCGTCCGTGCGCGTAACTTTTTAAAAATTAGGCGTATAGAGGGGTTATATATCTCTCTATTTTCTCTATTCTCTCTATTTTTTACTTCTATATATTTTAAAGTTGACAAGGTTGACAATAATATCTAAACACATAGTATATAAGGGTTTTTTCGTCAACTTTACCTGTCAACTTTGGCATTTTTCAAAGTTGACAAGGTTGACATACCCAAAATTTAGAAGGTTGACAAAACGGCTCAAAGTTGACATTCAAAGTTGACAAAATCATTCACGAATATAGCCTCCTTTGATCTTCCCGTGTGGCCCAAATCGATACACATTGTTGTATTTTTTCCACCCGTCTAATTGATCTAGTATGCTGTTGATCCTTATAGCCTCCGGACGCCGCAACCCCCGAACGTCCCCGTTCAAGGCTTCTATCCATACTTCTTGGGCGCATATACGATCCCTTGGCACAAGCTCCCCTTCGTATTTCCCGAATTCTCCTGACCAATATAATTTTCGGTCTGAAAGACTTCTCTTGTTCCAATCTGGAGGTACCAAGCGTTCGGCAAATTCCGCCACTACTCCCTCCCATGGATCCACTTCTCGATGTAGCTCCTGCTGCCGTTTAGCTTCAGCTTCTAGCTCATCTGGTAAAATTAGCGGCTCTCCCATCTTCCAACGCATAACCCCTTCCGCCCATATCTGATCAATCTCATCGTCCAAATCACGAAACACAACCTTTGTAGGTGGCTGTTTGCCGCAATCAATCGGCCAAAATCTGCGGCCACCTGTTGGGTCTTTTAGATATTGATCATCATTTGACGTCCCAAAAAACACACATCGGCGTGGGTGTTTCTCAGACTTTCGGGCGTACGCAGCTCTGTAACTGTCTTCCGTCCGTGACAGGAAACTCTTGATCGTTCGAACATCGGACTTCGTATAGGCTCCCATTTCGCCCACTTCTACAATCCAGACGCCTTGTAAAAGCTCTGCAGCCTCTTTGCCTTCGAAGCTTTCTATCGAGTTGCTAAACCAATCCTTGCCTAGCTTTTGAATTAACGTCGTTTTCCCGATCCCCTGCGCCCCTGTCAGTACAGGCATCGTGTCGTATTTCAGTCCTGGTTGCATCGCTCGTGCTACAGCTGCCGTGAATGATTTTCGCGTTACAGCCCTCGTATACGGCGTGTCTGCTGCCCCCAAGTAATCAATAAACAACGTATCAAGGCGAGAGGTGCCGTCCCATTCAAGGCCATTAAGGTATGAAACCACAGGGTTGTATTGATTCTTACGGGCATAAAGCACAAGTCCATCCTGAATAATACCTTCTGTTCGAAACCCAAGAACACCGTGGATGTATTCCCGCAGTCCTGCGTCATCATCGTCTCGCCATTGAAAAATTCCATCTTCGTCGTTTCTAGGGGGCCACGGCAGTGGAGCTAGCCCCATGATCCTATTGGAAAATATGTCCATTCGTATCCGTTCTTTCAGGTTAGCGTCGTTTTCAAGCACGATTCGTACATTTTTACTCGACTTCAACGGCGTTCCGTTGCTGTTGATCTCCAATAGCTTGATCCAGCTTAGGTCATCTGGTTGTTCGATTTCTGGCGTGTTGTCAAAACTTTGTACAGCCTTCTCATATCGTTCCTGCATAAGGAGTTTTGAAACCGGCTCTTGTTCCATCGCAAAGGCACACATCGCCGAATAACTAGGTAGCCGATTGGTTGGAGTGCCTGGTTTGGCCTCGTCATCCTGATCACCAAACTTGTGCAGCCGTACCAGGTCAAACGCATTAACAAGTCGGCCACTACACGGGTCAGTAGCATGGTGGCTGTATAAAAACGCACCCTCGTCATAAACGATCGCACCACCAGATGTACTACCGCCGGTGTACGTATACCGACCGTCATCGCTTGGCTCATAGATACCCGGTAAAAAGGTGTCCATAGCAGCGATCACGTCATAAACACGGCAGAATGCCCCTACAACACCCGGCTTTGTAGTTGGATCTCCTTGCTTGGTGGCCATGCGAGTGTGCGATTGTTGAGCACCGGGCACCTGAGGCCATTCTTGCCAGTTGCGCCAATCGTTGTACATTGCCAATACTCCGTCCGCCGACAACAATGGTTTGTCCCCGAAATGGAAAACGTACTGACTGTCTGAACAGCAAGATGGCCAATACATCAATCTAGATGCTTGAAACGTGGTCGGATCGGCCAGTTCTATCCCAATGATCTCCGCCATTTTTCGAGCCAGAGGCTCATATTCGTCTGCGTTAACCATCCGATCTATCGGCAGGAGCGCGCGCAACCGCGGTCCTGCCTCCTCATGCTTGCGTGTGGAATAAACCACATAGGCACATCCCAGACCATCCAAGCGGCGTAGCACGCCTGTGGTACCTCCTGCCGGAATATTATCTAGGTCAAGCGTAATTAAGTCTCTACCAGTCACGCTGCTTGCCTTACGGCGCCCTCCAGATAAGGTACCTCCGACAAAACCGCCCACGTCTTTCAGGTCATCTTGTTGTCCTTTTGGCATTCGTAGATACTCCTGCAAGGTCTCCGTGCCACGTACCACAGTTCGCAGCCTATCAATTAACTCTGACCACCATATGGTCTGCGGCTGCCAGTTGATCGAGTGGCGGTTCCCGGCAGATGAAATGGTAAGTTGTCTATCATGTTGCATAATGACACCTACTCAACAGTGGATTTTCTTTCGTCTAATGCTTTGAATCTATTTTTCAGACTTACAAGGAACTCTCCGATACAACTCTGACAAAGGCAAGACGTGTGGGCGTGCCTGCCGCTTATCCTTATCCTGAACACATCTTGCTTAGATCCACATTTCTCACATGGTTTTTGTCGCTCCGCGCTAACTCCGATCATCTGCCCATCACCTTCCATCCTTTCTCCATTCGGCTTTTGATCTCGTACTTTCTCAAGGGCTCGTAGAGATAGACCCTCTCACAGCCTTCACGTCGGTAAAGCAAGTATCATCTTGACTTTCGTTTACGAGACATAGTGGCCATCACCGAGGTTCGTGAACTAAATGAGCAGTAAACGCGGCTGCAAGAGTTTTATAAAGTTCCTTATATTTTTGCAGTTCTCCCTCAACCTTAGCCATTTCTTCTTCGTACTCTTCAGCCAGCTGCTGTTTTACGTTTGCAACTTTTTGAGTGTTGGACTCCTTATCACTTCGAAGTGAACCAATTTGATCAAGGAGTTCTACTTCCTTCGATCTCAACGTTTCTACTTCTTGCTTTAGGCTCTCGTTTTCATCCATGATCTGTGATAGTTTGCTTTTTAATTCCTGAAAGGAAGAGTTAGGTTCTTGACTCAGTGCCTCTTGCTTCTTGCCTTTCTTGAGAGAGAACCCCTCTAACCCCCAACCCTTTTTATATGAACTGAGCTTTGCAGGGGTAATCCCAAACTTTGAAGCAATCTTATAATCTGAAAGCTCCAACTCTTTTAAACTCAGATACTTCTCCTTTGACACCTCAACATTCACAGCTGCTTGACTCACTTTTTTCACCCTTTCTGCTTTCTTTTTACGTTCGGAATTTGTTTTTTCAAGAAGGTGATCTCCTAAAACTTTTATCTTCTTCCCTACTTCACATTGAGTAGCACAGTAATTGCTAAGTTTTCGCTTTGGCCGATCACACGTCTCACAGTGCTGATCCTCTAAATCATTAATCCTTTTAACAATTTCTACGCGAGCCATTCCTTTCAACCGACTCACCTCAATCCTTCATATAGTAATCGGTGACAAAGCCATCAGCTGTAAGAGGTAACCCAGAGGCCCAACTGATCGGCTGACCCATAACCTCTGTTACATAACCCAGCATTTCCTCTGCCTGATCCTTTGGAGCTTCTAAGACAATTTCATCATGAACATGCATGACAATTTGCTGGTTTGCCAAACGTGCTAAATTCACCGCCAAGCAGTCCCTCGCAATGGCTTGAACAATGTTCTCCGTTAACTTTCCGCCGTACGTGTTCAGCACCGTCCATTTTTTCTTTGTTTGATCAACACCCCAGTAATGGAGCGCTGGCTTACCAAAATCATTTTCACGCAGAAAGGGTTTCGCATAGTACAACTTACGACCAGATGGAAGTGTAATGGTAAAGTAATCTTGCTGGGTTTCGTAGTGGCTTTCACGTTGCATGAGCACCCCGCGTACACCTACTGGTTCCCCTGCCTCCATAACATGCATCGCTGCCCCTTCAAGGCTGTACCACAAATCTACAATTCGCCGGTTTGCATTCCGCCAGCGCGTGACGATCTCGGGAAGCTCCTCTTCTGTTAGCCCCTGGTCTAAAGCCCCCATACTGATCAAAGCGCCTTTACTACCTTGATAGCCTAGAGCTAACTCTGCCACTTTCCCCTTTTGGCGTAAATCAGACCCTTTATCAATTTGCTCAATCGGCACACCAAACATCTGACTAGCCGATGCTTCGTAAATCTTGCCGTGAGTCTGAAAGACATCCAGTCTCCACTGTTCCCCTGCCAACCAGGCGATAACACGGGCCTCAATGGCCGAGAAATCTGACACGATCAACGTATTCCCTTCTGACGGCACGAATGCTGTTCGGATCAGCTGTGAGAGGGTATCTGGGATATTGCCATACATGAGCCTCAGCATTTCAACGTTTCGATTAGTCACTAGTTGCCTAGCGTACTTTAAAGTGTTCAAGTAGTTACGCGGTAGATTCTGTACCTGTACAAGCCTCCCTGCCCAGCGACCCGTCCGATTCGCGCCATAGAATTGCAGTAATCCCCGAACACGATGGTCTTTGCATGCCGCTTGTCGCATTGCTTCGTACTTTTTAGTGCTAGTTTTGGATAATTCCTGACGAATCTCTAGCACACGTTTTGCTTTCCCTTCGTCCAATTGATCAATCATTTTGCTGACTGTGCCTTTCTGCAAGTTCTCCACTTTTTCACCAGTCTGCTCTTCCAGCCACTTGCTCATCTGCTGGACAGATTTCGGATTTTCTAAACCTGTCAGGGCTACGGCTTCCTGGCGTAACTCTCCAGTAACCTGTTCATCAACCGCTAACGCGCCCTCGACCATATCCAGATCCACGTTTATACCACGGGCATTGATCATTTGATCTAGGACCCACAGTTCTTGTTCCTGATAAGGCAACGGAAAGGAATTTAATCGCTGAAGGATTTCCATTTCAGCCACAACGTCACCGCAGCAGTATTGTTTGAACAACTCCCATTTTTCTGGCTCATGGTGTGGCAGCGTACGGGTGCGGTGACCATTTTTCTTCGTTGGTTTGCAAGGAACACAAAACGTCCGAATGAGTGAACTGCCGACTCCCATTTTGCGCTTATCTTGAGGAAGCCCGATCGCCTCCCCGATGGCCGCAAGGCCCCCCGGGTAACCGTTATAAAGCCCATGGACCATCGTGCAACGCCATTGATTGAGCCAACCAACAGGATCAATCCCTAAGAATTTGCTTAAGCAATACCATTCAAACGCGGCATTATAGGCGTGCTTTATGACACTTTTGTCAGTAAGGGCGTCAACAACAAAAAACGGAATCTCTTCACCTTGTGCAAGGTCTATGATCTGCGGCTCACTCCCGTCCCTAGAGTACGCAAAAAGCAATATTTCAAAATCTGGGGACTCCACGTACTTGTAGAGTCCCGATTTTTTGATGTCTACACTGCTATAAGTTTCAATGTCGATAGACAGGTGTTTCATATACCCCACACGCCACCGTTTTGTGGCTTACCTGTGATTGGATCGATTTGAGGTTGTTGCCCTTGAGTTGGAGCCTGTTGACCTTGTGGTGGTTGTTGCATTCCATATCCTTGAGATTGCACTGGTTGACCAGACCATTGTTGTGGTGGCTGCTCATAGCCTTGCGGCGGTTGTTGCGGAGCATACTGCTGCTGTGGTGGCTGAGTGAAACCAGCACCACCAAATGCTTGCTCAGCTGTAACACGACCGCCTAATGGTTCACCATCCCGAGTTTTTTGAACAGGCCCTAAGCCTGCACCAATCCCTTTATTCCCGCTGTTGCTGTACGGGAAAAAGTTAAGGTTCACACGACCATACATGCCGCTGTATACATCTGTTTGGTTAATGATCGGGTTTAATTGTTCATCGACGATGGCTTGTTGTTGCTTAGAACTAGCGGTTAGCACCCAATGCCCTTTACATTCCTCACCAAACGGCTCCCCGTTTGGACGTACCCCATCCCCATCATGAATGGGAGTGCGCGGCTGGGCTGGAGCTGCACCATTCCAAACGCCTGCCTTTCCCTTCTCGACAGCTGCAGCAATAGCTGCTTGGATCCGTTGCATCGTGGCTGTGTCTGACTTCGGAATCAAAATAGTAGTGCTGTATTTTGGCTCTTGTCCTGGCTGATTCGCTCGCGGTTGAAAAAGATTCACATAACTTAGTCTCACTTCACCAGTCGTTACGTTAGTTGATTGTTGATTAGTCATACTATCACTTCTCCCTTTTTTATGTGTTGCCCCCATCTTCCGGAGCTATATTGATCTACATGGTAATCTGCTATGCCACCCATTGCCTTCACTCTTCTCTTTTCCCAAACACTTGTTCCGGATTGATTTCTGGTTGATACGCAGGCCGTTTATCATCGTCTGGTGCAAGTGTCGGTGCACCTGGAGTTTTGATGACATATCCGGGTTCCTCTAATAATTCACGATATTTCTTTTTCTTCAGTTGCTTTTCCAACTGTGCGGGGGTTAACGGCACACGCTCGTATAGGACAGCTTCATCAATGCCGTTTTTCTGCAAGTACTCAAAGGTTTTATCCAAATCGACATATTGCCGGCTTCCTCGTCCCTCCACGGCTTTCCAACCTGGTACTTCTCCGCCCTTCAAGACCTCAGCCAGAACCAACTTTTTTAAACTGTTGTACCAGCTGACAATCCCTTCCGCTTTTTTCAGCACTTCCCCAGCTTCTTCCCAACTGATCAGAGGCGGCTTCAAAGGTGCTTTTTCTCCAGCCGAAAGAAGCTGTTCTACTCGAGCACGGCAAGTTTCTTTTGCCCGGCAGAAACCACAATGCTCACCAGATACATATTCACCTTTTCCTTCAAAGGCTTGCTTTGCAATGGGTTTGATCGATTCGCCCCAAGCAAGTAAATCACGCGTGGATAGGGTCCATTCAGATGGTTGCTCCCACACTCTTGGCTGTACGATCGCCATATGCACAGTCTCGATCGGGTACAATAAGCCGTAGGCGCTCAGCGCGCCAAGCGCGTATAGTTTCATTTGTGGATTGTTTTCAGCTTCAACCGGCTTACCTTTTCCGTTTTTATAATCGATCACGTGCATAGTCGATCCGCCGATAACAATGCAATCAGCCGTACCGAAACCCTCAGGCGCATAGTGGCTGTAATCCACTTTACGCTCAATCACAATATGGGGCGGTGAACTATACTCATGTACAACGGACTGAACATACTCCAGATAGGCATCTGTATTTGCGTCCATGTCATCTTCCCAGTACTCACTCTTTTTGAACTTACGTTTCTGAGCAGCAAACTTCTGTGGCCCCATCGGCTCAACAAAATACTTTCGTAATTTCAATTCTGCTAGCTCATGGGCCAAAGTTCCGGTTTTTGCCGCGTCGCTGGTAGTGTCGGGAAGAGTCTCTTCAAGGCGCGCACTCGGTGGGCAAATGAGCCACCGGTGCGCACCTGAAGCTGACAATAGCGCGTGCTCTCTTTCTGCGTGTGTAGCTTGCGTCATATTTTGGCCCCCAGGCTACGTAAGTACGTTGCGAACTCTCCATAGTACGCTTTATCGAGATGCGAGAGTGCCTGAGCCCCACGTTGATTGAGCCAAGCGGTCAGTTCCGGCCCTTTACCGGAATCGACGAGTGGGCCAGCAGCAACCCCCAGTTGCTCCATGGTATAAGTGGTTTCTGTTGTCGGCACAGCTCCTGTTTGCGGTGTTGATTGCTGTTGCGGCAGTTGTTGAGGAGTAGAAGATGCCTGTACTGTCGGTACTGGTTGCGACGGTTGAGTCGTAACAGCCTGCGGTTGAGTATTTTGTGCTGATTGCTGTGTTGGTGCTTGTTCCTCTGTAGATGTGATCTCCTGAACGGCTTTTGTCAGCCCTCCAAGCAGCTTTGCTAATTCAGGTGTGACTCCGATGGTTACGTTTATATTCATGATTTTTACTTCCTCCTTTTAGTTGTGCTATACTGTGAGTGATAAATTGTTTTCTTGATTTGCCGATTGTGTTGCCGCACGATCGGCTTTTTCTTTTTGATCTAACGCTGCTTTCATGCAGATCCGTTTGATTCGGATTTCATTCCTCACTCTCAAAACGGCTCTAGCCTCATCAAGAAAGCCATTTTGCTTGTGGAGCCCTGCAATCTGAAGAGTAAAAGCTTCATAGTTTACGAGATGCAGATAGGCGCTCATAGATGGGTAGTCATACATACCTGGTACTGCTGACAATTTCCTCACCTCCTTTAATTAATTCACTAATCTGTGGTAACATTTTCATAGAAAGGAGTGACTAATAATGAAACTTAACTATGATTGTGTTAGAGACGTTTTGTTGACATGTGAAGACCTTGGTTTCGATGAGAAACCATCAGCGAAATTCTTCATAGAACATGAAAAACTACAATGCTACACTGTTGAAGATATACTCTACTCTTTTAAACAATTAGATTCAGCTGGGTACATAGAAATTAGAGAATTCAAAGCACTTCGTGTACCTTTCGACTTTATATTTAAAGAAATCACGTGGTCTGGTCACGAATTTCTAAAAAATATTAAAGATGATTCTGTTTGGTCTAAAGCAAAAGAAAAAGTTTCTAGTAGTGTTGGCACAGCATCTATTTCAATTCTTAGTGCTACAGCAACAGCAGTTATTAAGAACAAACTTGGACTTTAACAGCTTAATTTCAATGCCGTTTATCAGGGCATAAGCCGTGAGTTTATGCTCCTGTAGGCCTTCTTTCACCTCCAACTCTTAGCGATCTCATCTATTTGGTTGCATATCTCATGCTGCCACTTGTGATCCCGTGTCTCGTATGCGATAAACGATAAGCTTTTCAGCTCATCCAACCGCACAATCAGCATGGCGCTAGCTTGCAAACAATGGTCGATTTCTGATAGCTCCTCAGTACTTAAATTTCGATAACCGCCTAGGTGATGGGCTTTTAACGTGAGTTCGGCTAAGCGACGGTGAACCGGATGCACTTGGATTGTCATGGCTATGCCTCCTTTTTTGGTATAATCCCCCTTGAGAGGAGGTGATGAAATTGACTTTCCGACTAACTCTTTTCTCCAAATCCTTCATGTTCCAATACACACCAAACAATTGATGCAGTTTTAACTCCTCTAACTCAACCTTAGTTATCACCACCAAATCAAAAGGAATTTGAATTAACAGATTTACATTTATTTTTTTTGGGTTGTCCATAAAACCACCTTTTTTTAGGATTAGTGTGCTGCTAAGGACTTCCTTGTATTACTCCTTAGCTTCCTCCCAAAATAAATCATCTAGGGTGCAACCAAAGATTTTACATAGCAACTTAGCTTCACCCATAGTAAACTCTGTTTTACCGGACTCCTTGTGCTGATATGTCACAGGGTGAATTCCGATCTTCTGAGCGACATCTTTTTGCTTAAGTCTCTTCTCTCTCCTTGCAACATAAAGTTTGTGATTCATTCTGTAGCCTCACTTAAATGTTCAGGATTTTACAAATGTGTTTGATATGTTCTTGGGCTTTCGGACCATTTTTACGACCGTGTATGATGTCAGAGAGATATACACTTGAAATGCCAATCATACTAGCTAATTCTTTCTGGCTCATTTTGCGCTTGAATAATTCGGATCTAACTTTCAACGCTAATTCCTCTTGCACTTGACTTTCCTCCTTTCAAGCATCAATTAAGTTCTAGAAAGAATAGACGAAATAGTTAAGTGAACTTACCTAAATAATTCCACCACCTTTGTTAATTTTTAAGCTATAAAATTAGCTAAAACTGTTGACATAAAGTATCCAATAGTATACTATTTAGCCATAGCTAAATAAGACTTAAGAAAGCCTGTAATTAACACGTTTTAACCGTTCCCCAACGCCAAAACTGTGTTTTGCTAGGTCATGTTTTTCATTGTCTTTTTAGCTAAGTAAATAGCTTATGTGATCATAATAATACAATTGGATACCTTAGTCAACAATAAATTATCCAATTGTATAATTTATTTTCTGTAAGTAGCCAGAAAGGTTGATATTATGCTATTTGACAGAGTTAAAGAATTATCCGAACAACGAGGAGAAAGCCTAAAAACGGTGGCTCAAAAACTTGGATTCAGCGAAAATGCATTTTATAAGTGGAAAAAACAAAGTCCGAAATCAGAAGCTTTACAAAAAGTCGCTGATTATTTCGATGTCTCAACTGACTACCTGCTTGGTCGTACTGACAAAAAAAGATATTATGACCTAACTGAAAAAGACGAACGAGATATTGAAAAGGAACTCAACAAGATCATCGAGGGAATCAATAGTGGATCCTATGCTGCATTTGATGGTCAAGATATTGCTGACTTGGACGATGAAGATAAGGAGTTGCTGATCGCATCATTGGAGAATTCACTCCGATTTGCTAAGCGGATGGCAAAGAAAAAATTTACTCCACATAAATATAGAGACAAGGAGTGAAGGCTTTTGTGCGACATGTAAAAGGTAAGGTCAATGAATTAATTAAAAAATACGAGACAAGTAATCCATTTAAAATCGCAACTTGCAGAGATATTCACATTAATTACGAATCGTTAGGTAACATTATGGGCTACTACACGCAACAATTTCGCATCCAAATGATCTACATCAATGAAGATACGACAGAAAAAGAGCGCCTTTTTATATGTGCTCATGAGCTTGGACACGCCATCTTACACCCTGAAGCAAACACACCCTTCTTAAAGAGGCATACGCTTTATTCTACGGATCGAATTGAGCAAGAAGCGAACTACTTTGCAGCTGAACTTCTGTTTTACGATAAAACTTTAACATCGTCAGAAGTGATACATGAATACGGTGTGCCGTATGAAGTTATAAAAAATTTTTAACTCCGAACGCGAACGTACATTCTACTAAGGAGGTGAACGAAGATCACAATTTTACTAACCTTTTAAATTTACACCAAAAAGGAGGCTAATCATTTGGCGATTTATAAAGATGAGGAAAGAGGGACATATTATTTTATCACTCGAGTGCCTAAGAGCGGTGGAGGGACACGCCAAGTTAAACGAAGGGGATTTAAATCAAAAGCAGAAGCAAAAAAAGCAGAAGCTATAATTATCGCGAGTGCTGACGAATATGAAGAAGAAGATCCCACATTTGATTTTATGGCCAAAGAGTATCTTGCTTGGTATAAAAAGAGAAGAAAAGCATCATCCTACCTAAAAACAAGTAGTATAATTGAAACCCACTTGATCCCTAAATTCGGGACTAAGAAGCTGAACAGTATCCGATCCCGTGACATAATGAGGTTTCAAAATGATCTACTTGATCAGTTTGCTGTCTCTCATGTTAAAAAGATACATCAAGTGTTATCGGCTATTTTTAACTTTGCAATTAAGCAGGAATACACTAAAGACAACCCTGCAAGATTAGCAGGCAACGTGGACATCGAGGAAGAAAAACACATAAATTATTGGACGTTGGATGAGTTCAAATCTTTTATCAAAAATGTGGACAAACCGTTATATTATGCTCTGTTTATGACTCTATATTATAGCGGAATGCGAAAAGGTGAGCTTTTAGCACTTACATGGGGCGACATTGATTTTGATAATAATACGATCAACATAGATAAAACGGTTTATAATCGAATCGTCACCAAACCCAAAACAACATCTTCCATTCGAAAAATCATGATGCCAAAACACGTAATGAGATTGCTCTCTCAACTGAAATCAGAAAACAATCCTAAAATGACTTATGTTGTGTTCGGTGAGTTTAATGATCATATTCCGACCACAACGCTAGACCGAAAGTATGAGGAGTATGTAAAAGCATCAGGTGTCAAAAAAATACGATTGCATGATTTCCGTCACTCACACGCAAGTTACTTGATCAACAAAAACACAATTCCTTCTGTTGTAGCAAAAAGACTTGGACATAAAGATGTAGGTACAACATTAAACACTTACAGCCATCTGTATCCGAGCACAGAAAAAGAAGCCGTCACTAAAATGGAGGACGACTTCAAGTATGCTGACATTATTCAATTTAAACAGGCTTAATGTTACCACGTATGTTACCACGGTTTAAAAAACCCCGTGAAATCAATGTTTCTCCGTAATAGATGGAGACGGTGGGAATCGAACCCACGTCCAGAAATAACGAGTACTTAAGCTTCTACGAGCGTAGTCACTGTATTCGCATTTCGCCGTTACTTCAGCCCAGCGACAGGCTTCCGTAAGGCTAGTCTGATAAATCTCTTCCTTCACCCACAGACGGAGGGTGAGAGGCGTAGCCCACTAAAAGTGAGTCCCGACACCTACCACATGGGCGATGGAGGGCGGAACCGCATTTGCTAGCTTAGGCAGCTAATGCGAAGTTGTTGTTTTCTTTGCCAGTTATTGGCGATGGCGTTTTAACGAGTTCGCCACCTCGGCTCGCCACTTAAGCTCGACCTATTCCTGTCGAATCCAGAACGTCCCCAAGTTAAAAAAAGAGCATTTTGCTCTGGACTTCTTATTATAACATGCGTACAAACAATTTCAAGAGGGACTAGCGATTTTTTTCTTTTAACGCGCGCTCGACTTCACGTTTTGCATCCCGGCGTCTTAGCGTTTCGCGCTTGTCGAAGGTTTTCTTTCCTTTGCCGAGGCCGATTAAACATTTGGCAAACCCATTTTTAATATAGATTTTTAATGGCACAATCGTGTATCCTTTTTGCTGCGTCTGACCAATCAACGTATCAATCTGCTTTTTGTGCAACAGTAGCTTCCGCGCTCTTGTCGGTTCATGGTTATAACGGTTGCCCTGTTCGTATTCACTAATGTGGCAGTTGTGTAAGTACACTTCTCCGTTCGACACTCGTGCAAACGAGTCTTTTAAGTTCGCACGACCCGCACGAATGGACTTAATTTCCGTTCCTTGTAGCACCATGCCAGCTTCAAACGTTTCCTCAATGAAATAATCGTGGCGCGCCTTTTTATTTTGCGCGATTACTTTTCCTTCCGTTTCACCCATGACATTCACACCTTTTTGCCTTTCCATCTCATTACTTTATCATAGCAAGCGTGGGGGATGAAATCAACCAACAAGAGGTCAACAATGGCAGAACCGTCCGCCTGTCAACCTCTTGTTCTTTAGCGTTTGCGCTTTTTTCCTTTTTTCCGCTTGGCGCTTGGAGCATTTTCATAAAATGCTTTTTTCTTCTTTTTCTTTTTCGGCTTGCTGCCATCGAGAGCTAAGGCTCCTCGGTTCTCTTTTTTCTTACGCTTTCCGCCTTCGATGACTTTTGGACGACTTTTGTCAGGACGCTGTTTGCGCGGCTTCATGCCGACGATTTCAAAATCAATCGAGGCTTCCTCAACGTTGACATTAATGACACGGACCTCGATTTCATCCCCGATCCGAAACACATTGCCGGAACGTTCACCGATCATCGCATAATGCTTTTCATCGTAACGGTAATAATCATCGGTCAAATAGCTTACGTGAACGAGCCCTTCAATCGTATTTTCCAGCTCCACGAAAATTCCGAAATTCGTCACTCCGCTAATAATACCCGTAAAGGTTTCACCGATTTTATCTTCCATGAATTGCGCCTTTTTCACATCGTCTGTTTCTCGCTCAGCATCGACGGCTCGTCGTTCCATTTCTGAACAATGACGGGCAATCTCAGGAAGCCTTTCACGCCATTTCTCTTGCGTTTCTTCGTCCACATTCCCTTTGATTAAATATTCTCGGATGAGGCGATGGACGATCAAGTCAGGGTAACGGCGAATAGGCGACGTAAAGTGAGTATAAAACTCGGTTGAAAGTCCAAAATGGCCAAGGCTTGTCGGATCGTATTTTGCTTGCTGCATTGAGCGGAGCATGACTGTGCTAATGACTTGCTCCTCTGGTTCGCCGCGAACTTCTTCTAACAGCTTTTGCAGTGCCCGAGGGTGAACCGTATTTGCCGTTCCTCTGACAACATATCCGAAATTCGTAATGAACTCAAGGAAGCGCCCTAGCTTTTCGCTATCTGGATCTTCATGAATTCGATACATAAACGGCAGCTTGAGCCAATGGAAATGTTCAGCAACCGTCTCGTTTGCTGCAAGCATGAACTCTTCAATGAGCTTTTCCGCTACGCCGCGCTCTCTAATGACGACATCTGATGGTTTTCCTTCTTCATCCACTAGCACTTTTGCTTCTTTAAAGTCAAAATCGATCGCCCCACGGCCGAACCGCTTTTTACGTAAGATCGCGGCAAGCTCCTCCATGTCCTCAAACATAGGGACGAGCGGCTCGTAGCGGTTGCGAAGCTCCTCCTCTTTTTCAACGAGAATCTTGTTTACATCATGGTACGTCATTCGTTCATTTGTGCGAATCACGCTTTGAAATATTTCGTGATTGACGACTTGCCCATCACGGGTGATTTCCATCTCGCATGACAAGGTGAGACGATCGACCTGGGGATTTAAACTACAAATCCCGTTAGACAATCGGTGCGGAATCATCGGAATGACACGGTCCACAAGATAGACACTCGTCCCTCGCTCAGCCGCTTCTAGATCGATCGGTGACTTTTCTTTCACATAATAGCTCACATCGGCAATGTGAACACCTAGCTTAAAATTGCCGTTTTCTAACCGGCTCACATGAACAGCATCATCCAAATCTTTCGCATCAGCACCATCGATCGTCACAAGCGGCTCGTCACGTAAATCGCGGCGGTTTTTAATCTCATTCTCGTCAATTTCGTCAGGGATGTTTTGCGCTTGTTGTAGCACCTCTTCCGGGAATGCTTGCGGGATGCCATATTTATAAATGATCGATAAAATATCCATGCCAGGGTCATTTTTATGACCGAGAATGCTGATAACTTCCCCTTCGGCACTCATGCGCCCCTCTGGATATTTCGTAATCTTCACAATGACTTTGTGACCGTCCACAAGGCCTTGCGCTTCAGGGTTTACAATTAAAATGTCGTTCGGAATCCGTTTGTCGTCGGCTACGACAAGGCCGTACGTTTGGTGGTCAACATACGTACCGATCACTTCGCTTACGCCCCGCTCTAAAATGCGGATCACCTTTCCCTCAGGGCGGGTTCCTGTTGAATGAGGATGAAGGCGCACGATCACTCGGTCCCCATTCATGGCACTTTCTAAATCCACATGCGAGACGTAAACATCGGAGTGTCCTTCTTCTTCTGGGATGACGAACGCAAATCCTTTAGCATGCCCTTGGACGACTCCTCTAAGTAAATTCATCTTTTCAGGGACACCGTAGCGATTGCTCCTCGTTCGAACGAGGAGACCTTTTTCCTCCATTTCATTTAAAACCTGTACTAACTCTTTAAACTCTTGAGCGTCTTCTAAGTTTAACGCTTCTTCTAGCTCGTTGACAGATAGCGGCTTCTCAGCTTGTTCACGAAAGAACGTCAACAGTTGCTGCGCTTTTTGTTCATTCATAGCAAATCTCCTTTCTTTCTATAACAGCTTGATGTGAAGCTTCTTCTATCCGTCTATAGCCCTTTACTCGGACCAATTCAGCCCTTCTAAAAAGCGATACACATCTTCATGTAGCTGTTCTTTTTCTTTATCTAACGTAATTACATGCGTTGAGTCCTCATACCATTTGAGAGACTTCTCGTCCGATTCCACAGTATCGTGGATCACATTGGCGCTTTCAACATCGATCATTTCATCATGACGTGCTTGGACGACGAACACAGGGGCATAGATGTGATCGAGGTGATCTCTTACATCCTCAATGAGCTGCTTCAAGCCAAATAATGTCGTCTGGGGTGCTGACTTGAATCGCTGCATTTCCTCCTCAATTTGCTCATCGCTCTTTTTTTCCCGTCGTTTGTATTCCTCTGCATACTCAAGCACACCTTTATAGATAGCATCATCGGTTTTAGGTCGCATGGGAGCACACATTGGGACAATCCCCTTCACTGGTAGAGTGTATCCAATTTTCAATGAAAACACTCCACCAAGTGAAAGACCGCATACAGCAATTTCTTCATATCCTTGTTCCTTTAAGTGTTGGTAGCCTGCTTCAACATCTTTCCACCAATCATTAGGTCCGGTTTGAATGAGCTCTTCTGGTGGCACTCCATGTCCTTTATATAAAGGAGCATGACACGTGTAGCCTTTTTCTTGCAAATAGCGACCAAGCATGCGGACATCGGCGGTTGTGCCTGTAAATCCGTGCAATAAAAGGACGGCACGCGTTCCTCCTTCAAATGTAAATGGCTTTGGTGCGACGAGCTTCATCTCCATCTTCCTTTCTCTATTCTCAGATGTCATTGTTTATTAGGTTTCCACAAAAGACCGTCGGTAAAACGTGGTCCATGTACCCTATTTTACCTGTACAAAATCCATGAAGAAAGCAGTAGGCTTAGCAACCTACTGCTTTAAATTACATAAAGTATGCAACTGCAATGGTTAGCACGAAAAACAACACCGCTAGCACGACCGTAGCACGAGCAAGAAATGCATCAATCCCGCGTGCCTTCTGTTTCCCTACTAATTGCTCTGCTCCCCCGGAAATGGCGCCAGATAATCCGGCACTTCTTCCTGACTGCAACAACACTACAGCAATTAGTGAGATCGAGACAATAATCAATAAAACAAACGCGACCGTTTGCACCTTTTACACACCTCCACAAGCACATATGCGCTTCTATAAATGTACCACAAAGGGTTAGAATTGACAAACAGCTTCTTTACATGAGTCAAAACTGACGGTAAGCCAGCGGTGAGACACCTTGACCAAAAGGGCGAGAGTCAAACGAAAAACCACCCGCTTTGTGGCAGATGGTTCTCGCTTTAAACGTTATTACTTTTTCAGGTTGTAGAACGATTGAAGACCGTTAAATTGTGCTAAATTGCCAAGCTCATCTTCAATGCGTAGAAGTTGATTGTACTTCGCCACACGGTCTGTACGGGACGGAGCACCTGTTTTGATTTGGCCTGCGTTTGTCGCAACAGCAATGTCAGCGATCGTGCTATCTTCTGTTTCACCAGAGCGGTGAGAGATAACAGCTGTGTAGCCCGCGCGTTTTGCCATTTCAATCGCATCGAACGTTTCCGTTAATGTACCGATTTGGTTCACTTTGATTAGGATCGAGTTGCCGACCCCTTGCTCGATTCCTTGGGCAAGCTTTTTCGTGTTTGTTACGAACAAGTCGTCACCGACAAGCTGGACTTTGTCGCCAAGACGGTCTGTAAGCATTTTATGTCCTTCCCAATCGTTCTCATCAAGGCCGTCTTCGATGGAGATGATTGGATATTTAGCAACAAGCTCTTCATAGAAGGCAACCATTTCTTCAGAAGAAAGAACTTTTCCTTCGCCAGAAAGGTGGTACTTTCCATCTTCTTTGTTGTAAAGCTCAGAAGAGGCAACGTCCATTGCAAGCTTCACTTGCTCTCCTGGAGTGTAACCAGCTTGCTCGATCGCTTCGATGATCGTTTGCAACGCTTCTTCATTCGAAGAAAGGTTTGGCGCGAAACCACCTTCGTCACCAACAGCTGTGTTGTAGCCTTTTGACTTAAGAACTTTTTTCAAGCTGTGGAAAATTTCCGTCCCTGTACGAAGCGCTTCTTTAAAGCTTTCCGCACCGACTGGCATGATCATAAATTCTTGAATATCGACGTTGTTATCTGCGTGCTCTCCACCATTGATGATGTTCATCATTGGCACAGGAAGCTGTTTTGCGTTAAATCCGCCGAGGTATACATAAAGCGGAAGGTCGAGAGCATTCGCTGCCGCACGAGCAACCGCCATGGATACTCCAAGAATGGCATTCGCGCCAAGTTTTCCTTTATTTTCTGTTCCATCAAGCTCAATCATATGTTGATCGATCCCGATTTGATCAAGAGCGTCGAAGCCAATAAGTTCAGGTGCAATGACCTCGTTCACGTTCTCAACGGCTTTTAAGACACCTTTTCCTAAAAAGCGCTCTCCACCATCGCGAAGCTCAACAGCTTCGTACTCACCAGTCGAAGCACCACTTGGGACAAGGGCACGTCCCATTGCACCAGATTCTAAGTAAACCTCCACTTCAACCGTCGGGTTTCCACGGGAATCTAATACTTCACGAGCGTATACATCAGTAATGATTGTCATCTCAAATCCATCTCCTTTTTGCTATTCTTCTTTATTAATCATACAAGGTTACGGGATGGAAACCCTGCCCCTTGATCGAACCTTAAACAAACGTTTACTTAATTAATGTTTTTCCTGTCATTTCGGCTGGTTGTTTTCCGCCAAGGAGGTGGAGAACCGTGGGAGAAAGATCGGCTAAAATCCCATCTTCACGCAAGTTCAATCCTTCCTCTGTTACGATGACCGGCACTTTGTTGGTCGTGTGCGCCGTCATGGGCTTCCCTTCCAATGTGACGACCTCGTCTGCGTTTCCGTGATCAGCGGTAATGACAGCTGCACCACCTTTAGCTAGAATCGCGTCCACGACCTTCCCTAAGCACTCATCGACTGCTTCTACCGCTTTAATTGTCGGCTCAAGCATACCAGAATGTCCAACCATATCAGGATTCGCAAAGTTTAAAATGATTACATCGTGCTTGTCCGCCTCAATTTCGTTTAACAAAGCGTCCGTCACTTCATAGGCACTCATTTCCGGTTTTAAGTCATAGGTTGCCACTTTCGGAGAATCGATTAAAATTCGCTCTTCTCCTGGGAACGGCTCCTCTCGTCCACCGCTAAAGAAGAAGGTGACGTGCGGATATTTTTCCGTTTCCGCAATCCGCAGTTGTTTGTAATTTTGCTGGGCCAACACTTCACCAAGCGTATTATCCAAGTTGGTCGGCTTAAATGCCACGTCTCCTTGAACCGTCTCGCTGAAATGAGTCAGACATACATAGTATACATTTTGCGGAAGTTTTTCACCACGATCAAATCCACGGAAATCTTTATTCGTAAACACTTGTGACATTTGGATGGCCCGGTCTGGACGAAAGTTGAAGAAAATAATTGCATCATCATCTTCAATCGTCGCTACTGGAGAGCCATCTTCGTTCGTAATGACAGAAGGGATAACAAACTCATCGTGAATCGAGTTTTCATAGCTGTCCTTAATGACGTCAAGAGCTGATGAATAAGCTGGTCCTTCGCCATATACCATCGCCCGATACGATTTTTCCACACGATCCCAGCGCTTGTCGCGATCCATCGCATAATAACGGCCATGTAGAGTGGCAAGCTCACCGACACCGAGCTCCTTCATTTTCGCTTCTAGGTCAACGAGATACGTTTCTGCTGAGGTTGGACCAACATCACGACCATCTAAGAAACCATGGATGTACACCCGTTCCACCTGCTCTCTTTTCGCAAGTTCAAGCAGTGCATATAAATGGTTAATGTGACTATGAATGCCTCCATCTGACACAAGGCCATAAATGTGAAGACTAGACCCTTTTTCCTTCACGTGGTTCATCGCATTTAAAAACGTTTCATTTTCGAAAAATTCGCCTTCGCGGATGGAAAGGTTGACACGAGTTAAGCTTTGGTAAACAATCCGGCCGGCACCGATGTTTAAGTGACCGACTTCGGAGTTCCCCATTTGCCCTTCCGGTAAGCCGACCGCTTCACCATCGGCCTTTAATAATGCGTGTGGATACTGATTCCAATAGCGATCAAAGTTCGGCTTATTCGCTTGAGCCACCGCGTTTCCTTTCGCCTCGTCGCGCATCGCAAAGCCATCTAAAATGATCAATGCAACGGGTTTCTTGCTCATTTTACAGCCTCCAACAGTTGAAGGAATGATTGCGGGTCTAAGCTAGCACCACCTACAAGGGCGCCATCAATATCTGATTGGGCCATGTATTCAGCAATGTTTGCTGGTTTTACACTTCCTCCGTATTGAATGCGAACTGCGTCAGCGGCTTCTTGGGAGAACTTCTCTGTCACAACTTTACGAATGTACGAGCAAACATCATTTGCATCCTCAGCGGAAGACGACTTTCCTGTTCCGATCGCCCAAACAGGCTCATATGCGATCACAGTTGCTTTTACTTGCTCGTCTGTTAAGCCTTCCAAGCCTTTTTCCACTTGGGTTTTTACGACATCATATGTTTGATTCGCCTCGCGCTCTTCTAGCGTCTCACCAACACATACGATCGGCGTTAAGCCATGGGCAAACGCAGCATGCGTCTTTTTATTTACGAGCTCATCCGTTTCAGCAAACATGTCACGACGCTCGGAATGTCCAAGAATCACATAGTCTACTTTCATGTCAGATAGGGCGACAGGGCTAATTTCGCCAGTAAACGCTCCACTTTCTTCAAAATGCATGTTTTGCGCACCGATGCGAAGCTCTGTTCCTTCTGCTTTTTGTACAAGTCCTTCGAGGAATAAAGCTGGTGAACAAACGACGGAATCGACTTTATCGCTTGAAGGGATCGCCCCTTTTACTTCTTCCACGAATGCTTTTGCCTCACCTACGGTTTTATTCATCTTCCAGTTTCCTGCAATGATCGGTTTTCTCATTGTGGCTCACCTCTCGTCCCTTTATTTATCGTTTAACGCTACAACGCCAGGTAAAGCTTTCCCTTCCATAAACTCAAGAGATGCTCCACCACCTGTTGAGATATGGCTCATCTGGTTAGCTAAACCGAACTTTTCTACAGCGGCCGCCGAATCTCCACCGCCGATGACAGAATACGTATCGTTTGCATCAGCAAGCGCTTCAGCAACAGCTTTCGTGCCACCAGCAAAAGCATCCAGCTCAAATACACCCATTGGCCCGTTCCAAATGACGAGCTTTGAGGATTGAATGACATTGCGGTAGGTCTCGCGCGTTTTTGGACCGATATCGAGCGCTTCCCAATCGGCTGGGATTCGATCAATGTCCACCGCTTTCGTATTCGCATCATTCGAGAAATCATCGGCTACAATCGCATCTTGTGGTACGTAGAAGTTGACTCCTTTTTCTTTCGCCTTTTCCATGAAGGAAAGAGCCAAATCCATTTTGTCTGCTTCTAAAAGAGATTTGCCGATCTCATGTCCTTGCGCTTTGATGAATGTGTACGCAAGTCCGCCGCCAATAATTAAGTTATCAACTTTATCTAAAAGGTTTTCAATGACACCAATTTTATCTTTCACTTTTGCTCCACCAATGATCGCTGTAAATGGGCGCTCAGGGTTGGAAAGAGCCTTGCCAAGCACCTCAAGCTCCTTTTCCATGAGCAAGCCTGCAACAGCCGTAACATGGTGTGCAATACCTTCCGTTGACGCGTGGGCACGGTGTGCTGCACCGAAGGCGTCGTTCACATAGACATCCGCTAAAGACGCAAAAGCTTTTGCTAGCTCTGGATCATTTTTTTCTTCCCCAGGGTAAAAACGAACATTTTCAAGCAAAAGCACATCGCCATCTTTCAGTTCGTTCGCCGCTTGCTCTGCCTCTGGTCCGTGGGCGACATTGACTTTCGCTACAGGCTTTCCAAGAAGCTCTTGCAGTCTAGCAGCAACTGGATCGAGTCTAAGTTCCTCTACAACTTCTCCTTTCGGACGACCGAGATGGCTTGCGAGAATGATGCGTGCGCCTTTTTCTGCTAACAATTGAATCGTTGGTAACGCGGCACGAATTCTCGTATCATCTGTCACGACCCCATCTTTCATCGGCACGTTAAAATCAACGCGACAAAACACTTTTTTCCCTTGTAATTCCACATCACGAACAGATTGTTTGTTCATTGTGAGCCTCCTTTATACGCACCGTAATATCCGATATGTAGACAATCGAAAGAGGAGAAAAGATCGTTTTCTCTTCCTCCTCTTTCACGTTGTCAAACGCAACTCTATTATAGGCCTTGTTTTGCGATATAATCAACGAGATCTACAACACGGTGAGAGTAACCAGACTCGTTATCATACCAAGAAATGACTTTGACCATGTTGCCTTCCATCACCATCGTTGAAAGGGCATCAATTGTAGAAGACGCAGGGTTTCCGTTGTAGTCGCCAGAAACAAGCGGCTCCTCGCTGTATGCAAGAATTCCTTTAAGATCGCCTTCAGCTGCTTCTTTAAGAGCTGCGTTTACTTCTTCAGCTGTTACCTCTTTATCAAGCTCAGCTACTAGGTCGACTAAAGATACGTTAGGTGTTGGTACGCGCATCGCTCCACCGTTAAGTTTCCCTTTTAATTCAGGTAGGACGAGGGCAACGGCTTTTGCTGCTCCTGTTGTCGTTGGAATGATATTTTCAGCAGCCGCACGAGCACGACGGTAATCTTTGTGTGGTAAATCAAGAATTTGCTGATCGTTTGTATAAGAGTGAACAGTCGTCATCATTCCGCGACGAATGCCGAATTTATCGTTAAGTACTTTTGCAAATGGTGCTAAGCAGTTTGTTGTACAAGAAGCATTTGAAAGGACATGATGGTTCGCTGGGTCATATTTATTTTCGTTAACACCCATAACGACGGTAATGTCTTCATCTTTCGCAGGAGCAGAGATAATGACCTTCTTCGCACCAGCTTCTAGATGCTTCGCTGCATCTTCACGGTTTGTGAAACGGCCTGTTGATTCTACAACAACCTCTACGCCAAGATCTCCCCAACCTAGTTGTGCTGGGTCGCGCTCTGCTTTAACTTTTACAGAATGACCGTTAATAACAAGGCTATCTCCATCCACTTTCACTTCAGCGTCAAGCTTGCCATGAACAGAATCGTACTTGAGAAGATGTGCAAGCATGTTTGCATCTGTTAAGTCGTTGATTGCCACGACTTCCACATTTGGGTTATTAAGTGCTGCACGGAACACGTTACGACCGATACGTCCAAAACCGTTAATTCCAATCTTTGTAGCCATAAAAAACTCCTCCTCGTGTTTGGTGAAAAAATGTTTTATAGTTACTTAGCAAAAAATACTAAGTGACTTGAACCATTACATTGAGAGCAACCGTTTGGCAGCTTCCTCATCTGTGATTAACACATCGCTTGGGCGATAATTCATGTAAGCGGAAATGGCCTCTGCTTTTGACGCCCCACCAGCCACTGAAATCACCAGCTTCGAATCATCTAGCGTGTCGAGCTGAAGTCCGATCGTGCGCTGCTTATAACGGACAGTTCCCTTTTTATCAAAATAATAACCAAAAGCCTCAGCCACTACTTGCTCCTCTGTAAGCTTGTGTAAGAACTCTTCACTAGAACCTCGACGCAAAGCCATAGTATTAGCTTCCCCAATTCCATGAATCACCATGCTCGCTGACTTGATTTTTTCAAGAATATCTCGCACACCTGGTTCGGCGATGAGTGAAGCGTACGTTTCTTCACTGAGCTGGTCTGGAACGTGAAGCAACTTATAATTGGCCCCAGCTTTCCCAGCCATTTGCGCGCTAATGGTGTTCGCCTGGTTTTCTACTTGCTCGCCAAGGCCCCCTCTTGCCGGGACAAACGTGACCGTTTCCATGTTCGGATCGGGCGTCATCATTTCCGCTACCGCCGCCAGAGTCGTCCCCCCCATTACAGCAATGACATCATGAGGCTTGACCGCTTCCTTCATACGGGCGATACACGCTCGTCCTAACTCGCGCTTCACCCAAGTAAAGGCATCACTATCTCCTGGAACGACAATCGCTTCTTTTACACCTAGACGTGACCTTAAATTCGCTTCTAGATCGCGTAAACCGAGCAGCTCCTTCATCACCCCTTCTAGCTGTTCATAGAGCTTCTCGCCTTCCGCTGTCACATACATGCCCGTCGGTGCAAACATGAGTAACCCTTGATCCTTCAGAAACGTTACTTCCCCGCGTAACACTCGCTCAGAAATCGCTAAACTTGAAGATAAGCTTCGCCGGCCAATCGGTTGCATGAGTCGTATGTATTGCAAGATTCGATAGCGCTTGATCATGATGTCTAGAACGTCTGGCGCTAGCTTACGTTGGATGTCAATTAGTTGATCCATAACAACAAACTCTCCTTTGTACGCAAACCCAACCTATCCGGGACGTTTTTTGACCCTCATAGACATTTTACGTCCCGATTAAGCCAAAAAATAAAGACCATATCCTTATCTTCATTTTTATTCTATCAAGGATACGGTCACTTCACAAGCGATATTAGTTTATTTTTTCAAGAAACCACGTTTTCACTTTTTGTTCGTCAATCATTCCGTAATCAACCTGTTCACCGTTAATGGCCACGACAGGGATCATAAGCTGATATTTTTCAAGCAATTCATCATCTTCGTAAATATCAACAACTTCTAGATCAAACGAAAATTCGTCTTTTAATCGTTTCATTTTAGCTAGCCCTTTATCACATAAAGGGCACTGCTCCTTTGAATAGAACGTCACCTTCAACATTATCGCTATCCTCTCTATCCATAACGTTTTCGCTTTGTGGACGATGGGATCCCAAGCTCATCACGGTATTTTGCGATCACTCGTCTTGAAGCCTCAACGTTGTATTGATCCTTTAAAAGATGGGCAATCTTTTGGTCTGATAATGGCTTCGCTTTGTTCTCCTCTTCAACTAGTTTTCGAACAAGCTTCTTCACTGAGTCACTAGAAGGCCCCTTTTCACCAAACCGACTCGAAATCGACGAGACGAAAAAGCTTTTTAATTCCAGAAGCCCTCGTGGTGTTTGCGCATACTTATTGGTCGTTGCTCGGCTGACCGTAGACTCATGGACGCCAATTTCTTCTGCCACCTCACGCAAGGTGAGCGGCTGAAGAGCACCTTCTTTCTCTTCAAAGAACGCTCGCTGCTTACGCAAGATCGCTTCTGTTACCTTTAAAAGCGTCTGCTGGCGCTGCTGAATGCTTTTCACGAGCCATTGCATCTGATGATACTTTTCCTTCGCATATTGCGCCGCTTCCCCTTCTCCATCCGTTAACAACGTCTGGTATTGCCGGTTCAGCGTAATTTTCGGTAAATAGTCATCCTGCAATAAAATCGTTAGCTCACCTTCAACCCAATCGATCGTCACATCTGGAACAAGGTAGTTTGTCGGCTCTCCCCCTATTTGACTGCCCGGTCTCGGGTCAAGCTGCTGAATGCAATCATACACACGCTGCACATCTGCTAATGAAATTTGTAAGTCATCAGCAATCATCTTCCACCTTTTCTCCGCTAATAGTTCCATATAATGTTCGACGATCGTCTCAGCCAATGGGTCTCGCTGCTTTTTCCGTTGAAGTTGAAGCAGAAGGCATTCTTGAAGAGACCTAGCTCCGATCCCAGCAGGCTCTAAATGTTGTAAATGATACAGTGTTTTTTCCGCCTCTTGATCGGTTAGACCAAGATCCGCTTGAAGGCTATGAAGACTTCTCGATAAATAGCCGTCATCACGCAAACTATAAATAAAATAACAAAGCCATTCAAACTCATTTTTATTTAAAGGCAAATCTCTCGCTTGTTGAATTAAATAGTCACTTAAATTCAGTCGTTCAACATGTAAATAGTCAAAAGGAGATGATTGGCTCCAATCTAATGTCCCTTCTCCTTCTGGGCGCTCTTCCCTCATCATTCTGATATGTTCAGATAGGACACGATCTGACCGATCTTTTAGCTCGATTAACGGGTTTTCAAGAGCTTGTTCCTCAATAAACGCTGCCAAGTCTACTGTTGAATATTGTAATAAGGAGATCGCCTGACGTAATTCATTTGTCATGACAAGACTTGTCGTCTGCTGTTGGAAAAGACCAAATTCCATGTCGATCCTCCTCACTTGTTTTCATCATAGCATATAAACGTCTAACCGCTGACGATTGTAAGCGCTTACGGTAAAATTTATTTTGGCAGATCTTTTAACACTCTACTACATATTATACATGAGGATCGAGATCATGCACTAATAGAAAAACTTTACTTACCTTCAACTTGTCCTGAATAAATGTTTAATTCATTTCAAAAAAGGTAACGATGGTAAGCAGGGATTTATCCGAAGGAAGGTGAATATGAATTTATCCAGGTTAAGACTTTTCATTTGACCTTCTTTGACCTTTTAGGTAATATGTACATAGAAGCGATGAGTAAGGCTTCATCATCTGAGTTAAAAAAATAAAGGAGGCAGTATCTATGAATTTAATTCCTACTGTCATTGAACAAACAAACCGCGGCGAACGCGCGTATGACATTTATTCTCGACTACTGAAAGACCGGATTATTATGCTCGGTACTGCGATTGACGACAATGTAGCCAATTCCATTGTCGCCCAATTGCTGTTCTTACAAGCGGAAGACCCTGATAAAGATATCTCTCTTTATATTAACAGCCCAGGTGGCTCAATTACTGCGGGAATGGCAATCTACGACACGATGCAGTACATTAAACCAAACGTCTCAACCATTTGCATCGGGATGGCCGCTTCAATGGGAGCCTTCTTACTTGCGGCTGGTGCAAAAGGGAAACGGTTTGCTTTACCTAACAGTGAAGTGATGATTCATCAACCGCTTGGCGGAACACGTGGGCAAGCATCCGATATCGAAATCCATACACGCCGAATTCTTGAAATGCGTGAAACATTGAATCGCATTTTAGCAGAGCGCACAGGCCAACCGCTTGAGCAAATCGCGAAGGATACTGACCGCGACAATTTCATGACAGCCGAAAAAGCTCGCGAGTATGGGCTCATCGACAAAGTGATTGAAACAACAAAATAAAAAGAGGCTGGGACAAAACCCGGTAAATAAAAAATAGAGAGGCACTCATCCCAATAAGTTTGGGTGGGTGTCTCTCTTTCCTTTTTATGCTCTGCTAAACTTTGTTGTTGATTTTCGCTACAGGATGCTCGCTTGCCTCGGGCATTGCCTCAGCTTCCTCGGGAAAACCGCCCTGCGGGATCTTCGCCGAATGCTTTTCCCGAAGGCGTCTCGCTCCTTTCGCTACAATCAACTAATTTGTTGAAACCTAAAGGACACCTTCTGGTAAAATTAAAGTAACCACACAATAACTTACCGGGGGTGTCCTTATGTTTAAATATTATAACATGGATCAAGTGATTTTGCCGTTAGATTTAGAAGTAAAGCTTCAGGAAAAGGATATTGCCTACACTGTAAATGACCTCGTGGAACAGATTCCTGATGAAGCCTTCGCCAGTTTTTTGCGTGACACGGGCAGCCCTGCTTACCATCCACGAATGATGATGAAAGTGATTTTATGTGCTTACACACAATCTGTTTTCTCCGGAAGAAAAATGGAAGCATTACTCAAGGATAGTATTCGTATGATGTGGCTGGCTCAAGGATACGAACCGAGTTACCGTACCATCAATCGCTTTCGTGTCCACGAAGACGTAAAAGAACTACTACGTCAGTGCTTCGTCCAATTTCGTTGCCAGCTTGTGCAGGAAAAATTGATAGAGGAAGAAGCTATCTTTATTGACGGGACGAAGATCGAAGCGAACGCCAATAAATTTACGTTTGTTTGGCGCAAAGCGACGGAAAAATACAGTGCAGCTTTGGTGGAGAAATCCAATCAAATGTATGATGAATTGCTGGAAAAGGAAATTATTCCGGTAATAGAACGGGAAGATCAGGAAGAACTATCTCCTAAAGAACTCCACGAGGTCGTGCAAAAGCTTGACGAGAAAGTGGAGGAATTTGATAAAAAAATTAAAGAAAGTGCAGAAGTAGAGGAACGTAAACAACTACGTTCGGAACGCAAAAGATCGAAACAGTACCTCAAACAGTTCAAAGATTTTTTGGCCCGCAAACAAAAATACCAAAACGACATGTCCATATTCGGAGAGCGTAACAGTTATTCCAAGACGGATCCGGATGCCACTTTTATGCGAATGAAAGATGATTACATGAAGAACGGCCAGCTAAAAGCAGGATATAATGTGCAAATTGCGACAGAAGGGCAATATACGCTTGCATTTGATGTCTTCGCAAATCCAACAGATACACGCACGCTTATTCCTTTTCTGGATAAGATTGAGGAACACTTCTTTAAGCTGCCCCAGTACATTGTCGCTGATGCAGGGTATGGTAGTGAACAGAATTATGAAGATGTAATGAATCGGGAGTGCACTCCACTTATCACGTATAATATGTACCGTAAGGAGAAGAAAAAAAGATATAAAAATAACGACTTTCACTCTGCCAATTGGGAATATGACGAGGAAACAGATTCTTTTACATGTCCAAACGGGCAAAAGTTGACGTTCCGTTACCTATCGAATCGGAAAGATAAAAGTGGTTTTACACGAGCATTTAAAGTCTACGAGTGTGAGGATTGTTCAGGTTGCCCATTCCGTTCCCAATGCACCAAGGCTAAAGAAGGCCATAATCGAAAAATACACTACAATGAAAAATGGGAACAGCAAAAGGAATCCATCAGACAAAAGCTTTCAGAAGAGAAAACGGGCGAAATCTACGGTAAACGTAAGATTGATGTGGAACCAGTCTTCGGATTTTTGAAGGCTAATTTGGGTTTCACTCGTATGTCAGTGAGAGGAAAAGAGAAGGTAAAAAATGAATTAGGTTTTGCATTCATGGCGGTGAACTTGAGAAAGTACACCGCCATGAGCAGTTAATAGGACAACAGATGACCAAAAATACAACTAAAAAGGGTCCAAACATCTTATTTTGATGGTCGGCCCTTTCTACAATTACTTCTTAGTTAGATTTGTCCCAGCCTCTTTTTATTTACGTACGTTATTCCTTTTCGATGAATGCGATAAGAGCCTCCATCGCTTCCTGTTCATCATTTCCTTCTGTGATCAATGTGATCGTTGATCCGGAGCCAATGGCCAAGCTCATGAGACCCATGATGCTTTTGGCATTTACTTTCTTTCCATCCTTCTCAATGAAGATTTCTGAGATGAAGCGATTCGCTTCCTGAACAAAGAGAGCAGCAGGGCGAGCTTGTAATCCTGTTTTCAGCTTCACTTCTACTTGTTTTTCAACCAATCCAATCTCCTCCAATCTAATTAAACTAAAATGGTATGTGTCATCGGGACGATGATGATTCAGCAGGAACACCAGCACGTAGTTTTTCAGCGAGTTCGTCGATTTTTCGCAGTCGGTGATTCACACCCGATTTGCTCACTTTCCCACTTTCGACCATTTCCCCGAGTTCCTTTAAGGTGACGTCTTGGTGTTTTAAACGTAATTCGGCAATTTCTCGAAGTTTTGTCGGTAGAGCATCTAACCCAATTTCTTGATCAAGAAACTTTATGTTCTCGACTTGACGTAAGGCGGCTCCCACTGTTTTATTTAAGTTGGCCGTCTCACAGTTCACCAGGCGATTGACTGAATTCCGCATATCCTTCATAATGCGAACGTCTTCAAAATAGAGCAGCGCTTGGTGGGCACCAATAATATTTAAAAACTCAGTGATCTTTTCACTTTCCTTAATATACGTAATAAACCCTTTTTTACGTTCCAATTTTTTTGCGTTTAATTGAAAAGAGTTCATTAATTCACAAAGAGACTCGTTATGTTCCTCATATAGTGAGAATATCTCAAGGTGGTACGAAGAGGTTTCAGGGTGGTTAATCGAACCTCCAGCGAGAAACGCTCCCCGCAAATAGGCTCGACGACAGCATGTGGCGCTAACAATGTCAGTGGAGATCGTCCGGTGGATTTGAAATCCTTCTCCGATAATTTTTAGTTCTTTGAGCAATGTCTCCGTTTCCTGCTTCAAGCGGACAAGATAGACATTGTTTTTCTTCAATCTCATTTTTTTTCGCACAAGAAGTTCAACGAACATCATCGGAAATACTTTTTTAATGAGTGTGTAGATCCGTCTCGCAATCGCTGCATTTTCTGTCGTCACATCAAGCCCTAATTGTTTATTTACAAAGGAAAGGGATCCGTTCATGCGAATGAGAGCGGCAAGCTCTGCCTTTGAACAACATAAATCCGTTTCCAACTGGGTTAACTCTTTCTTTGTCGTGGCTGCGAAAGACACGCACCTCACCCCTTTATATGTTACGTGTAGCCTGTCGCAACCTTGATTTCGCTTTCACTACACTCATTGAATAGATGACGAGGTTCTTGGCTTTCCCTCAAGAATCGCCTCTGAAACTTTACTAGCATTATGACGGAGAACATCATCTTGTTCAAGTACAAAGTAATCACTTATCGTTCCTACGCCTAATGCCTTTAATTTATGTTCATCGACGATGACAGGCTCTGCTTTCTCTTTTGCATACTTTGCTTTAACCGTATCAGAAATTGGCTCGCCATGCACGAGAATATCATCGACAATTCCCACACCGCAATGATCAATTATCGCTTGCAAATGGTCACTTGCCGTATAGCCATCGGTCTCTCCATTTTGTGTCATAACATTGCATATATATACTTTTCGTGCGCTTGATTGCTTAATCGCCTCACAAATGCCCGGAACGAGCAAATTGGGCAGAACACTCGTATAAAGACTTCCAGGTCCGATGACAATCACATCTGCCTTTCGAATGGCTTCGAGCCCCTCTCGCAACGGCTTCGTATCTTTTGGCGTTAAAAATACACGTTTAATCTTTTTTCCTGCTTTCGGAATGGACGATTCGCCTGTTACGATCGTCCCATCCTCCATCTCTCCATGCAAAATAATACTCCGGTTCGAAGCGGGTAACACTTTCCCTCGAACATTAAGGACCTTACTCATTTCAGAAATACCACGGGCAAAGTCGCCTGTAATCGATGTCATTCCTGCAAGAAGTAAATTTCCCAGCGAATGTCCAGACAGCCCATTGCCATTTTCAAACCGGTGCTGAAACAATTGCTCGAGTAACGGTTCGACTTCTGATAGCGCGACAAGCACATTGCGCACATCGCCTGGCGGTGGAATGTCTAGCTCTTTCCGAAGACGACCGGAGCTCCCCCCATCATCTGCTACGGTAACGATCGCCGTGATGGAAACAGGAAAGGTTTTCAACCCTCGCAACAGGACTGATAACCCTGTTCCCCCACCAAAGACGACTACATTCTTTTTTCTCACGTTAACGTTCCTTCCCCTTTTCCACGTCTCGATGGCTGACGTGCATCATGTATTCATTAGCAAACACCTTGGCAAAATGTTCTGCTAATGTGACGGAGCGGTGTTTTCCTCCTGTACAACCGATTCCAATCACAACCTGGCTTTTCCCTTCCCGCTTATACTGTGGGAGCATGAAGGAAAGTAAATCTTCCAGCTTCTCGATAAACTGCTGTGTTTCCGTCCATTTTAAAACATAGGAGGACACTTCTTCCTCCAGCCCTGTTTTCGGGCGCAAGTGATCGACATAATGGGGATTCGGTAAAAACCGAACATCAAATACTAAATCTGCGTCAATCGGTATCCCATACTTAAACCCAAATGACATCATATTTACGGTGAATGAATGATGCTCTTCACATGAAAAACGTTGAATAATTTTCTCCCGCAATTGGATGGGCTTTAAGTCGGTTGTATCAATAATTTGTTGTGCTCGCCCTTTTAAATCCTCTAATAGTTCTCTTTCCTTTTTTATGCCATCGAGAGGCAAACCGTGCTTCGCAAGCGGATGAGACCTGCGTGTCTCTTTATAGCGTTGAACAAGCTTGGCATCCTTTGCATCCAAGAATAAAATTTGAATGTTATACTTTGACAGTGATGATTGGTCAAGAAGATCAATCGACTCAAACAGCTGATCGAAAAACGTTTGTCCACGTAGGTCGATCACAAGGGCCAGCTTATTCATTTTCCCGCTAGAACTTTCAATTAACTCAATAAACTTAGGAATGAGCGCTGGGGGCAGATTATCTACACAGAAGTATCCTAAATCTTCGAGGCTTTGTACGGCAACGGTTTTCCCTGCTCCAGACATTCCTGTAATAATGACAATATCGATTTCTTCCTTTACGTTCATCTTTCAGACCCCCTTTTTCATTTGTGGTTCTGGGTCTAACCGATACGATAATAGCTCAAAATCTGGTGTATAGTGAAAGGTGCCATACAAGAGGCGATCAGAATGAAGGACATGCTTAAAAATCCATTTATCCCCTGCAGCCATTGGGAGTTCAAGAACCTCATCCTTCTTTTTCCACTCGAGCTTTCCTTCCGGAGATTGTTTAAGCATTTCGCCCTCATACTTAGTTGCCTTAAACGTAAAGAGCATCCATTCGGAAACAATCTTCCCTTCATCGAAGATCACCATTGAAAAAATCCCCTTCAATTCAGGGTTTTTAACGGTAATGCCCGTTTCCTCCCAATATTCACGCTTGACTGTCTCAAGAATGGATTCTCCTGCCTCCATTTTCCCTCCAGGAGCGACCCACCAGCCACGTCTAGGTTTTTGCAATAATAATACTTGATCATGATCAACGACAATACAATTAGTTACACGTTGCAACGACTTCACCTCACGTTCTCGTCCACTTCCATTATACCTTCATTTATAAGGCGTCACAATTGTTCTGATGTAAACAGCAAAGGATGTTACAACGCTTTTTGTCATCGCATAGGGAACGGTGTTGATCACTTGATGAGGATCGTGTCGATTAATCGGTTCTTAGTCAAATGTTGGGGTGGCATAGGAGGGCGAGCCCCTCTTATCCTACCCCGAATGTTTGATGTTTGAATTGATGATGCAAGAGAATACGGTTTCGCAAGCGATCATAACGCCGAAAACCAAAGGCATTTCTCTTAATCACCTTCGTTTGATTATTCAGTCCTTCAATAAAACCATTGTTTAAGCCAAACGCGAGGCTATTCAAGATCTCGGTCTGCCAGTTCTTCAGCGTCTGAATGGCTCGGTGGAACTCCTTTAACGGGCTCGCCTCCACTCTTCGGTAAAAGGCGTAGAGCCCTTGTTTCACCTCGCTCATTCGTCCTTCCCTTCCTTGCATCTTCGCTTCTTGATACCACTGACGAAAATGTTCTTTTAGCTCATACGCTTCCCTTAAATCAGGGGATAGCTCTAAGTACCGCTCCACCTTCTTCTTTTGCTTATCATCCAGTCCTTCTCTCTCTTTCTGAAACAGATGTTTGATCCGTTTACATCGTTTTCGATGATACGGATGGAACGCTTTTTGCACTCGGCGGCGAACCCCTTCCAGAGCCCAGTAGATGTAACGACAGAAATGGAACGGATCCCCAATGATGAGCGGGTGGCCTAAGGCCTTTTGAACAGCCGACTTGAAGGTATAACTTAGATCCATCACGACTGTTTTCACATGATGACCCTTCTCTTGAAGATATCGTTTAAGCGTATCGGCTTTACGATCCGGTAAGATATCCAGTGGCTTCCGTGTATCTGCATCCGCAATGATCACTTGATATTTCCCCGCATTCGTATCCCCTTTGTAATCATCAATCGCAATCCGAGGAGGAAGGTGATCCACCTTCTTCACGAGGGGGGCCGCCAATTGATCAAACCGGCGCATGGCAGTTGTCACGGACGTTTGGAATTGATTCGCTGTGTCCGTAAAGTTCTTCCCTTGAATGAGCCGTAAGCGAAACGCTTGATTCCATTCCACTGTCTGACGCTGATATCGCTCTACAAAACAGGCTTTCTCCGCAAACCGCTTCCCGCATCTGCACGCGTACCGGCGCTTTCGATAGAATAGATACACCCACCGTTCAAAGAGCTTGAGATGTTGAACTTTTTGGATGCGGTAATCATGGATTCTCTCGGTTCTCTCCCCGCAGGATGGGCAACGATGAGGCGTTCGCGGCATTTCTACATGGAGCGCGATAAAGCCCTCTCGTTCCTCCATCTTTGTGACCTTCACACCTTTTAATCCGGGCAAATCCATGGTAAAATTCATCGTACACGCAGCTCCTATCCTTTCTTTGTTTCTCGACAATTCAAGGATAATGGATAAAGGAGCCTGCGTGCATTTTTTTTGCCCTCTTTTGTGCAAAAACCCCAACATTTATTGTAGAGCCGATTAATCTGATTGTGAATAGATAAAAAAAGGGCACGGACACAAGGTCCGTGCAAAAAATATATAAAAAAGGGGGTCAATTACTTACCTTTATCATACGCTCTCTTTATTTCACAGCTGTTACAACCGGATTAAAATGGAGTTACGTTTTCCATTATTCACTATTAATTTTTTACTTTTTCAGCCAACTCTTCAATGTAGTGTTGTACATTTTGCGCCGCTAAGCTCCCGTCCCCCGTTGCTGTAACAATTTGTCGAAGCGATTTTTCGCGAACATCACCAGCAGCGAAAATACCTGGTACGCTCGTTTCCATCTCTTCGTTTGTCACAATGTACCCTTCGTCATTCAAAATGTTTAAGTTTTTAACCGCTTCATTTAACGGAAGCATTCCAATGTAAATGAACACACCATCTGTTTTAAAATCTTGCTGTTCCCCTGTTTTCGCATGCTCGATCGTTACGCTGCTCACTTTTCCGTCCGTCCCGTTGATTTGTTTGACGACATGATCCCAAATAAACTCAATCTTGTCATTGTCAAACGCCCGTTGCTGTAATATCTTTTGCGCTCGCAATTGATCGCGACGGTGAATGATCGTAACCTTTGACGCAAAACGGGTGAGGTAGACCGCCTCTTCAACCGCAGAGTCACCACCACCAACGACGACAAGCTCTTTACCTTTGAAAAAAGCACCGTCACAAACCGCACAGTAAGAAACACCGCGCCCGCTTAATTCTTTTTCTCCTGGGACACCTAGCTTTTTATACTCAGCTCCTGTTGCCACGATGACCGCACGAGCTTTATATTCCTTATTTCCTGCTTTCACTAGCTTCAAATCGCCTTGATCGATAATTTCTTTAATATCACCATATGCATATTCTGCACCGAATTTTTTCGCATGCTCAAACATTTTTGTTGAAAGCTCCGGTCCTAAAATATGGTCGAAGCCGGGATAGTTTTCTACATCTTCCGTGTTGGCCATTTGCCCCCCTGGGACTCCACGTTCAACCATGACGGTGCTTAAATTAGCCCGTGACGTATAAACAGCGGCTGTCATCCCTGCTGGACCAGCCCCGGCAATCACCACATCGTATACTTTTTGTTCTTCACCCATTCCTATACACTCTCCTTATCGTAATCCCATGCCCTTAGTATGATCAGTGCTTCCTCTGTTTATCGTAAAAAATGATCAGCTGTTCTGTCTACTTTTTTGCTTCACATGCCACCCTTCATACGTAACGTCCTCTTTTTGCAAAATATCGACGATACTCATGGCATAATAGTCAGCTGCTTGTTGGACACCAAGAGTGGCTGCTTTTTTCCAATATCGAAGCGCTATTTCTTCTTGGCCAAGGTGATACGCTGCAACACCAATACAAAAATGCCACTCAGGGTCACTACTAATCGACGTCCACTCTAATTCCTTTAAACGATCATAGGCTTGTTCATACGCACCGACAGCGCACAAAACTTGCGCCACTTTAAAACGATGGGCTCGGTCCATTGGATGAACCGCAGATAAGGCTTGAATCAGTGATTCCGCTTGTTGTTGCTGACCTTGTTTCTTATAAAATAACGCCATGTTGCAAAGGGCAAACAGGTTTCCCTGATCTTCTTCAAGGATGTGCTCGCACACCTCAAATGCCTTTTCAACATTCCCTAAGCGAAACAACGCTTGGGCGTATTGATTGTAAGCTGTCCAATAGGAAGGCTCTTCATCCATTAACTTTTCAAGGAGGACAATGGCCTCTTTCAGCTGCCCCTCTTCAAGAAGTTGACAGGCCTTTTCATGTTCTAACAAAAATTGATCGGTTGGTGTGAGCTCATTTTCCCACTCATCCCCTTCCTCCTCCTTTTCAAAACGAAGAAGGTCCAACAAATCATGAGCATCCTTGGCAAACTCACCGTCAGGCTGATCACTTAAATAAGCTATCGCACAATGCTCTGCTTTTTCGAACAGTCCTAAATAAGCATAGTTATTAGCCATAAAAAAATGGCACTCACTATGGCCTGGATCTAAGTTTTGCACAACCGATTCGAGAATGTCATTGGAGCGTTCGTAGTGACCTAGCTCTGAAAGGACTGCAGCTAGCTGTATATGAAAAACAGGCTCCTGTTCTGTTAATTTAACCGCCCGTTCTAACAGCTTTACAGCGCGAGACAAATGATTTTTGCGAAAAGCAATCACACCGCGACGAAAGAAGTAATCTCCACTTTGAATAAAGGGGATGATCTTCTTTTTTCCTGATTCTATCGATACATCCATGAAGTTCGATTCCCTCCAACCCTCTCAAACATCTCCTTGCATTATACAACATTTTTCGTCATAGTGGTGGGAGATTTTAGGTAAATTGTCGGAAGTCCGCGAATAAAAGAGAAAATCGCTAGAAGAATGAAGAAAAAGTAAGAGAAATGAAGAAAACCGAGGATTTCTCTTATAGAACCATCATGTGTTAAGAAATAGCAAGGAGAAACAAGGTTTTCCCCTTGCTTCTCCGGATAAGCTGCCTATCATTACTCATCGGTGACCAATCGAAACGGTTCTCCAGGACGAAGGATGTCTAGTAGAATCATATCTTCCTCCCTCACGTTGGCGACAACATTTACTTTTTCATCAAAAGGCAATTCTTTTTTCATAATCTGAAGTTCCCCTTCATAGCGACCATATGTTTCATTATCAATTGTCACCGTACCCTTCAGTCGAGAGCTAGGCGTCTGGGTCTCTTTCGCACGGATAGCAAATTCCCCTTTGCGAGCGTACGGCCTCGATGTCTCTGAGCGAATGACATCTCTTGCAGGGTCAAAGCGTTGCCGATGGGGAAGCTGTAATAATGCTAACTCAGCTTCTTGAATATCTTCCCGTACACTTACGCGGAGCCGCGCCTCATTTTCACGAAATGTCATAAGGGAATAAGGAGAGAGATCCTGATCCCCAATGACGATGGCATCCGTGTGTAACTGATCATGCAAATCCCTCGCAGCACCATAAGGAGAAACCTCTCGATGGGCTTCAGCGGTCGGCAACCCTCGGTAGAGCGGACCACGTTTTTGCCCATCCCCACTAACAAAGGCAACGGTTTTTAAGCCTTGGGTGTGAAGCCATTGATTCCTACGTTTGATCCATTCCAAGCTAAGCCCTGTCTCTGGTCTAGGGTAATAATTGTGCCACGCCTCCACGTTTTTCAACGAGAGTCCTTGATTGACAAGTTCATGTAAAAACGTTTCTGTCAACGTGCTTGCATTGAAAGCGATCTGATACGTTTTTGCCAACTCCATGATCGCCTCTGCTGAAAAACCATAATCCAACCTTAGGCCATCTACGGACTCGTCAAGAGAGGCCACATAAGGTAAAGAAGAAGGGGACACATCGACGATTACACGCAATCCACACCTATGCGCCTCTCTTACAAGTTGATCGAGTCGCTCTACATAGAGGGCGGCATCCTCCTCTGGAATATGAAGAGACGTAAACACGAAGGTAAACCGAGCCTCGCTCATTCTACGTATATATTGTGTCTGATCTGTACGGTATCCACTGTTTCCTAAAAACAGAGAGAAGCCTCGTTCCATTACCGTTCACCTTCCATTTAACCGATATTTTCTGCCATTTCTTCTTTGTATCCAAACAAATACGTAAACAAAAATCCGAACGTGTACGAAACGACCAATCCTAAGAAATAAATGAAATATTTATTTTCAGCAATGAGTGGAATTAAGGAGAGACCGGATACACCAATACCGACTGCCGCTGTTGACATGACCGCTTGGAAGGCTCCACCGACTGCCGCACCACAACATGCTGTAATAAATGGACGCCCGAGTGGGAGTGTTACCCCGTAAAGTAGCGGTTCTCCAATGCCAAGGAAACCAACAGGCAATGCCCCTTTTACAGTATTTTTCAAACGCTGATTTTTTGTTTTGACGAAGACGGCAATCGCGGCGCCTACTTGACCTGCCCCTGCCATCGCTAAAATCGTTAAAAGCGGGGTCACCCCTTGACTATTAATAAACTCGAGGTGAATCGGGGTTAGCCCGTGATGCATCCCGACCATGACAAGAGGTAGGAACGTTCCTGCTAAAATCGCTCCTGCCACTGCCCCCCCAATGTCGAGGACTCCGTTAATTCCTGCTGTCACTCCTTCTGCAATCCAGCCACCAACAGGCTGAAGAACGACGATTGTACTTACACCGACGATAAGAACCGTTAAAAATGGGGTCAAAATGATATCAACAGCTGAAGGGACACCTTTTCGTATTTGCTTTTCAACGACGGCCATAAGCCAACCGGCTAACAAGACAGCAAAGATCCCACCTCGACCTGGGACGAGCTGCTCACCAAAAAGGGTCACGTTTTCCAACGCAGGGTTAATGATTAAAATACCAGCTATCGCGCCAAGGGCTGGTGTGCCGCCAAACTCTTTCGCCGTATTCCAGCCGACGAGAATCGCTAGGAAGGTGAAAATTCCACTACCAATGACGAGCAATATTTGTAGCCATGTCGTGTCAGGGGAGACGCCTGCATTTTGAGCAAAGTTCGCTCCGCCATTAATTAATCCTGAAGCAACGAGCGCTGGAATAAGCGGAATAAAGATACTCCCTATTCGCTTCAAAAAGTTTTTAATCGGCGTATTGTTTTTCTTTTTAATCGCTTGCTTCGTATCCTCTGCGACATGGTCGGGGTCGTCTACTTCATTTAACGATAACCCTGTTTGCTCACACATCTTGGCTGCTACTCTATTGACCGTTCCTGGACCGACAACAATTTGTAGCGTGTCATCCTCCACAACGCCCATCACACCATCAATGTTTTTTAATTGCGCGATGTCTACCAGCTTATCATCGTGAAGGTCTAAACGAATTCGCGTCATACAATGAGCTAATCGTTTAATGTTTTCCACGCCGCCTACGTGTTCTAATATCTCTTTGGCCAGCCTTTCTTCTTTTTTCATGTTGATCCCCCTTTTTATCCGTTAATTAAGCTCGTGAACCGCTTTTCGGATAAAACCACCGTTGCGGTCAAGCGTCATTTGTGCCTGGTCTACCGAACAACCAGTTAATATCGTGATAATCGCAACTTTGACAACACCACCTGCTTCCCGTAAATGCTTCTCAGCAACTGCAGCTTCCACGTCAGTCGCTTCCATAATGATGCGCTTTGAGCGCTCACGAAGCTTTTCATTCGTGGGCTTTAAATCTACCATTAAGTTTTTATATGCTTTTCCTAAACCAATCATCACCGTCGTTGAAATCATATTGAGAACGAGTTTTTGCGCTGTTCCCGCCTTCAATCTGGTCGAACCCGTTAATACTTCACTTCCTGTTTCCACCTCAATTGGATAAGTCGCTATTCTTGAGATTGCCGCTCCTCGGTTACAAGCTAAACTTCCAGTCACCGCACCAACTTGATTCGCATACTTCAGTGCACCAATGACATAAGGTGTTCGGCCACTTGCAGCTATGCCAACAACCACATCCCGAACGGTCAGTTGGATCTTTTTCAGGTCCGCCTCTCCTAGACCTTCATCATCCTCAGCTCCCTCTTTCGCTTCAATAAAAGCTTTTTCCCCGCCAGCAATTAAGCCAATCACTCGATCTGGTGCGACCCCAAACGTCGGCGGACATTCTGCCGCATCTAAGACGCCTAGTCTCCCACTCGTTCCTGCCCCTACATAGATAAGCCGTCCTCCTTGCTTCATTGCTTTGATTGTTTCTTCTACAAGCGGGGCGATCGCCGGAAGAGCTTGTGCAATTTGCTGCGGAACGCGGTGATCCTCTTCGTTCATTGCTGTTAAGATTTCAATCGTATTCATCTCATCAAGATTCATCGTCTTTTCGTTGCGCAATTCCGTAGTTAGTTTATCTAGCATGACGTTTCAGTCCTTTCGCCTCCTTTTGTATTCGCTTTCATTATACTAGATTATAAAATTAAAAATCAACCTATTAATAGTTTTATATGAAATTTAGTTTCATTTTATGTCAATAAGAATCCGCTTCATTCTCAAGAACACAAAATAATGTCCCGTGCTCCTTTATTAGATACCAATTGGCGGATGCGATCATTTTTTATTCTTCCATCCTTTATCGACGTTTTAAGTGCTTAGAAAAATGCCATGAAAGGTGGCTAGAACATAGTTAATAAGAGTGCACTCACCGCCGGAGTACCACTCTTATTTTTCAGCTGTTATTTTATACAGGGTTGATTGTTTCAAAAACACTCGCTTGCTGCGGGCAAGGATTCAGCTAATCGAGGTCCTGATTTTACATCCGAAGGTCTAGTGTTTTTGTGCTTTTATATTAAATGGAGTTATTCGTCTAGATAATTTGAAGCATAAATAGAGAACAAGATAGATAAGAACAATAGATAAAAAATAATATACCAGATTGATTTCTGTTTTTAAAAACTCAGTTGGCGTAAATAATAAAAGCTTATTCGACACAAACCCATCAAAATCTCTATACCAGATAAAGTGAAAAGGAAATCCCATAGCATACTCTGAAATACCTGTTGAACTTATTCTACTTGGTGGAAAAAAAACGACATGTAACAAAGGGATAATCATGCTCATTCCAATGATCTTTTTATTGACCCTTCCCAAAGCAATCACCTCTTTTAAATTTATTATATAATACAATACATACTCTGGACTCTACTAAGAATACAGCCTACTTGGTTTAAAAGTAATAGGATATACAATAGGGGCTAGAATCAATAATACTTGGAATGCTTCACTAGTATTAAAATGATTCAGGGTTTACGTTTATACATGAATGAACAGAAAAAAGTTCTGACCATTTTATTTTGATGATCCGAACTTTTTTCGTCTGGCTAGTTTTGTCCCAGCCTCACTTTCGTTTTTCTTCTGTTTTCTTTCGCGATGCATCAAACGCATCAAGAAGGTCGCTTCCGATTCGGTGGAAAACAGAAACGTAGAGAGCGTCGATCACATTTAATTGGCTCGTCCTTGAAGCAATGCTTCCGATCCGCTGCTGTACTTCAATATCAGGGATGAGTAATGAAACAGCCGCTTTACGGGTAAGAGCAGAACGGGATGACGCTGTAATTCCAATAAGCTTAACGTTTCGCTCCTTTGCATAGTCTGCTATGTCGAGTACTTCCTTCGTATTTCCAGACGTACTCATACAGATCACCACATCCTGCTCATCCATCATCGTAATAAATGGGATCATCTGATGATAGTCACCTGAGGCAAGTGAGTGAAAGCCTAAACGCATAAATTTATACTGACCGTCGATACATGACGTAAATGAGCCACCAACACCAAAAAAGGCTATTTTTTTGGCTTTCACCATTTGCTCAACCGCTTCCGTAAATGCCTGTTCATTCATCGCTTTTGTTGCCATATCTAAAGCCATTTGATTCAACGACGAGACCTTTTGAAATAAGATCGGTGGGGAATCATCGGTTTCTAAAAGGGAGGCACTGTTAATGTAAGCTTCTTTTCGGGTTAGTTCTTTCGCTAGCGCCAGCTTCAGTTTCGGGAAGCTTTCTAAACCTAAGCGCTTACAAAATCGGACAATGCTTGATTGGCTGGCATTGGCTTGCTCCGCCAACTGCTTTGTCGTCATCGTTGGGACAAGCTCCGGATGTTTCAGGACATAGTTTGCAACCTTCGTCTCCGCCGCTGGAAAAGAAGCTAATTCCTGTTCTATTTTCGCAAGTAACATCGTTTGTGGCACAAAATCACACCGTTTCTCATAAATTGTTCCTTTTCTATCATCGTCGTTTTTTTATTGAAAATCAAGTCTTCATTTAAGCAAAATGACCTTCTACGATTTGTTTCAACAAGCTTGATTTGACCATTAAGTTTTAATGTGAGAGAGTCTTGGCTTGTTGCCAGTCCTACAGGGGAGTCATTGTTTATTTATCCCTGTCCCTTACAAAAGAAAACGACCTTGCACGAGCTAAGCAAAGTCGTTCACATCCGTCACTCCTCTTTTGGGCGATGCCTTTCTTCAAGTACGGCTAGCACCTCATCGAGGGGAAGCTTCTGTTCACGAAGAAGGACGAGCAAATGATAAAGCAAGTCAGCCACTTCCCACTTCAGCTCTTCGGCATCGCGATTTTTTGCAGCAATGACTACTTCTGTTGCCTCTTCTCCGACCTTTTTCAATATTTTGTCTACACCTTTTTCAAATAAATAGGTCGTATAGGCCCCTTCAGGCATTTCAGCTTCTCGCTCAGCAATAAGTGCTTCAAGCGTTGCTATGATTCCAAATCGATCGCTAGCTCCATATATTTTTTTGCCGAAAACCGATTCAAAAAAGCAGGAATACTTCCCTGTATGACATGCTGGCCCTTTCAGTTCGACTAGAACGACTAATGCATCGCCGTCGCAATCGTAACGAATGTCGACCACTTTTTGTGTATGACCAGACGTTGCCCCTTTATGCCAAAGCTCTTGTCGCGATCTGCTGTAAAACCAAGTTTCTCCTGTTTCCACCGTTTTTTCGAACGATTCACGATTCATATAAGCGAGCGTTACAACTTCCTTGCTTTGCGCATCTTGGACAACAGCCGGAATGAGCCCCTTGTCGTCAAATGTTAGATCATCCACGTTCATCGTACCGCCACCCCTTCTTCACGCAAATGCGTTTTCACTTCAGCAACTGATGTTTCTTTATAATGGAAAATGGAAGCGGCCAAAGCGGCATCCGCATAAGCATTCATAAAAACGTCCACAAAATCTTCCTTTGCTCCGGCACCACCTGAGGCAATCACTGGAACGCTCACGGCTTCACTCACCTTGGTCGTCAAGGCAAGGTCAAAGCCCGTCTTCGCACCATCTTGATCCATGCTTGTGAGCAAAATTTCCCCAGCTCCGCGACGGACTGCTTCTCTCGCCCAGTCACACACTTCCCATTCTGTCGGTGTCCGTCCTCCATGGGTGTAAATACGCCAAGATCCAAGGGCTACATCGAATTTTGCATCAATCGCAACGACGATACACTGGGAGCCAAAATAGTCGGCACCTTCAGTAATAAGCTCTGGACGCGTAACCGCTGCTGTATTTAACGATACTTTATCTGCTCCTGCACGCAGCACGCGCTTCATGTCCTCCAGGGAGTTGATCCCTCCTCCAACGGTAAACGGAATCGCCAGCGTTCCTGCCACTTTTTCGACCACATCAATCATCGTCTCACGCCCTTCGTGGGAGGCTGAAATATCAAGAAATACCAGTTCATCTGCTCCTTGTTCATCGTAAAAGGCAGCAAGCTCTACAGGGTCACCAGCATCACGTAAGTCAACGAATTGCACCCCTTTGACGACCCGGCCATCCTTCACATCTAAGCATGGAATGATCCGCTTTGTGAGCATTAGCTCTCCTCCTTTAACGCATCTTCCAGCGTAAATTGATTCGTGTACAAGGCTTTACCGACAATAGCCCCTGCGATTCCGTTCTGCTTTTCGTTTCTGAGAGCATCGAGGTCTTGTAAGGAGCTAACCCCTCCTGATGCGATCACCTGTTTTCCTGTCGCCTTCGCTAGCTGAACAATCGCCTCCGTATTCGGGCCCGACAGCATGCCATCGCGAGAAATATCAGTAAAAATAAAGACTTCTGCCCCATGCCGGGCGAGCTCTTGCCCAAGCGTTTCCGCTTTTACCGAGGACGTTTCCAGCCAGCCTTCCGTTGCCACGTACCCGTCGCGCGCATCTAAGCCGATGGCGATTTTTTCTCCGCCATATTTCTGCAACATTTCTTTCGTAAACGCAGGATTGTTCACGGCCACACTCCCTAAAATCACCCGACTGATTCCCCGGTCTAGGTAATACGCGATGTCCTCTGCCGTTCGGATTCCGCCCCCAACTTGAACGTTCACATCGAGCTCTGTTGCGACCTTAACGACGTGCTCGTGGTTCATACGTTCTTTTGCCTTAGCTCCATCTAAATCGACCATATGAATCCATTCAGCACCTTGTTCGGCAAACGACTTTGCCATGGTAAACGGAGAATCCCCATAAACGGTCTCTTGATTGTAGTCGCCTTGGACGAGACGAACACATTTGCCGTCGCGCATATCAATCGCCGGGTAAATGATAAACTTAGCCACGCGCCTTCACTCCCTTTTCCACCATTGCTCCGTAATTGCGTAAAATACTCATCCCAACGTTGCTGCTTTTCTCTGGATGAAATTGAGTCCCAAGAATGTTCCCACGCCCAACGACCGCTGGCACCGTTTCATAATAATGACTCGTCGCAAGCAGAACATCGTCCGCATCCGTCTTTACGACATAAGAGTGAACAAAATAAACATGCCCCTCTTCAACATCCGTTAATAACGGGTGGTTCGGCTTTCGAAAGGTTAACTGATTCCACCCCATATGCGGCACTTTATACGTTGAACCGTCCGTTGCAACACCTGGAAAGCGTATGACGCGACCTGGCAGCAACGACAACCCTTTCGTCCGTTTATTTTCTTCACTCTCTTCAAACAACAGCTGCATCCCTAGGCAAATGCCTAACAGCGGTTTTCCTTCGTCTACCCAATCTTTTATAAAGGCCGTAAGCCCCGTCTCATTTAAAATGGACATCGCGTCATGAAACGACCCTACTCCTGGCAAAATTAAGCCGTCTGCCTTTTGCAATTCCTCAGGCTGTTCGGAGACGATATACGACCATGATAATCGTTCAAGTGCTTTACTGACGCTGTGCAAGTTTCCCATACCATAATCAATGATGCCGAGCATTTATAACATTCCTTTCGTAGAAGGTACACCTTTGACACGTGGATCGATCGTCGTGGCTTCATCGAGGGCGCGAGCAAGCGCCTTAAAAATCGCCTCAATGATATGGTGTGTGTTTTCGCCATAGTGCACGATGACATGAAGATTCATTCTCGCCTCAAGCGCTAGCTTCCATAAAAATTCGTGCACGAGCTCTGTATCGAATGTGCCCACTTTCTCACTCGGCATGTCCGCACGAAACTCTAGATGGGGACGGTTACTTAAATCGACAACGACTTGAGCAAGCGTTTCGTCCATTGGGACAAAAGCGCTACCGTACCGACGAATCCCTTTTTTATCAGCGAGTGCCTCCTTAAGCGCTAGACCAAGGCAAATGCCAAGATCCTCGGTTGTATGGTGGTCATCCACTTCGGTATCTCCTTTTGCATCGATCGTCAAATTGAAATGACCGTGCTTCGTAAACAAATCGAGCATATGGGTCATGAATGGAACTCCAGTTGTTAGATTCGATTGGCCTTCGCCGTCAACCGCAAATATGAGTGAAATTTGCGTCTCTCCAGTCTTTCGCTCAATTGTTGCCTTTCTCATCGTTCATCCTCCAATCGAATGTCAATTGCTCGAGCGTGAGCTTCCAGTCCTTCTAGCCGGGCAAGTGCAGAAATTTTTGCACCGTTCTCCAATAGAGCTGCTTTGCTATAGGAAATAATGCTTGATTTTTTCACGAAATCGTCCACATTTAATGGACTTGAAAACCGAGCCGTCCCATTCGTTGGAAGTACGTGATTCGGTCCGGCAAAGTAATCACCTACAGGCTCCGAGCTGTATGGACCTAAAAAGATCGCCCCTGCATGCCGGATTTTTCCCAAGAAGGACATTGGCTCTTCTGCTAAAATTTCTAGATGCTCTGGCGCAAGCTCATTTACAACAGATACGGCTTCCTCCAACGTTTCCGTTACGTAGATTGCCCCGTAATCACGAATGGAAGCAGCCGCAATTTCCCGCTTCGGTAAAGTTGTGAGCTGTTGATCCACTTCTACTGCCACCTCTTCGGCTAACGCTCTTGATGGCGTGACGAGAATGGCGGAGGCACGTTCATCATGCTCGGCCTGAGACAATAAATCAGCTGCAATGTAGCGCGGATTCGCTCGTTCGTCAGCCAACACAACAATCTCCGATGGACCTGCGATCATGTCAATGTCCACATGACCAAAAACAGCCCGTTTTGCTAAAGCGACATAAATGTTACCAGGGCCCGTAATTTTATCAACGGCAGGGACTGATTCAGTACCATAGGCTAAGGCAGCGATCGCCTGAGCACCCCCAACTTTTAAAATCGTCTTAACTCCTAACTCAGCCGCAGTTACAAGAACACCGGCCGGGATGGAGCCATCTTTTTGCGGTGGTGAAACGATCACAATGTTTTGTACTCCCGCCACTTGGGCTGGGATGACATTCATCATGATCGAAGATGGATAGGCTGCTTTACCACCTGGAACGTAAAGACCGACAGAATCAAGGGGGGTTATTTTTTGTCCGAGAATCGTTCCGTCCGGCTTTGTCGTCATCCATGAATTTCTTTTTTGCCGTTCATGAAAATCGCGAATGTTTTCAATCGCCTCGCCGATCGCTTGAAGTACAGGCTCCTCCATTTCTCGGTACGCTGCTTCGATCTCGGCTTGCTGCACACGTAAAGTTGTCAAGTCGGCACCATCAAATTGCTTGGTTAATGTAAAAAGGGCTTGATCTCCCTGTTCGCGTACTTGGGCAATAATTGAATGGACGGCATCTTGCTGCATATCCGTCCCCGTATCTAAATCTCGTTTTAAGCTAACCGAATCATTTATTGTTACGATCTTCATGCGCCATCCCCCTCTACTACTTGCAACAATCGTTCAACCATTTCATCTATGCGCTCATCCTTCATGCGATAACTTACCGGGTTGACGATGAGACGCGAGGTGATCGTCATCATTTTTTCTAGTTCCACAAGTCCATTTTCCCGCAACGTTCGACCTGTCGACACAATGTCAACGATTCGATCGGCTAGACCAATCAGTGGGGCAAGCTCAATCGAACCATTGAGCTTAATGATTTCCACCTGCTCTCCTTGCTCCTTAAAATAACGGGTCGCCAAATGAGGATATTTCGACGCCACTTTTGGATTCAGATCGTGCTTTTTCTCATAATTCGGTAACCCGGCAACCGCTAAGTAGCATTCACTAATCTTCAAGTCAAGCACTTCATAAACATCCCGTTCTTCTTCAAGCATCACGTCTTTTCCTGCAACCCCTACGTCAGCAACCCCGTGCTCGACATAGGTTGGAACATCCATCGGTTTGGCTAAGATGAAGCGCATATTCTCCTCAGGAACGTCGACAATGAGCTTTCGCGAAGCCTCGAACTCAGCTGGCAAGTTGTAGCCTGCTTTTCTCAATAACCCGACAGCTTCATCGAAAATTCGCCCTTTCGGCATCGCTACCGTTAACATGCTCATGCGTCCTCGCCCCCTCTACCTGCTGTTCCAATACAGTAAATCACATCTTGATAGTTTGACGACATTGCATCTACATCTGTCACGCCAGCTAAATCTTGTAGGACGACCGCTTCTCCGTTTGCTCGCTTCTTTCTCGCCAGTTCAATTGCTTCAAACCGACGCTCATTACTAAACAAAATACATGTTTGCTCATGTCCATTTGATATGATTTCTCCATTCAATGCTTCCACCAGTAAATCGATGCGCACACCGAATCCAGTTGCCTGAGCTGGACGATGGAATTTCGATAACAACTCATCATACCGGCCGCCACTACATAACGGCACACCGAGCCGGTTGCCATATCCTTCAAACACGACGCCCGTATAGTAGCTCATATGGAGAACGAGGGTTAGATCAAATTTTACATATTCGCTCGCACCGTAACTCTCCAACACCTCATAAAGTTTCGTCATTTCCGCAAGGGCCGTTTTTCCTTTTTCCGTTTGGATCAGCCCTCTCGCCTCTTCGATCGCAGCCCGCCCCCCGCGTAATGACAGTAAGTTCATGAGTCTGCTTTTATCAATAGTGGACAGGTTTAAACTTTTCACATGCTCACGGTAGCCTACATAATTTTTCTCATATAAAAACCGACGCAAACGATCCGCCCGTTGCTCATTACCGACCACATCCATCAGCAAAGCATTCACATAACCTACATGGCCAATCGCCACCTTAAATTCGGATAGACCCGCCCGTTTTAATGCGGCGATCATGAGAGCGATCACTTCCCCATCAGCACTCGCCGTCCCGTCACCAATTAATTCAACACCTAATTGCTCAAATTCTGCTGGCTTGCCCCCTTCGTTTTGTTGCGCTCGGTAAACATTGGACTGATAGGCAAGTCGTAATGGATACGCCCGATCTTTTAAGCTGGAGGCAACAAGGCGCGCAATTGGAGCGGTCATGTCAGGTCTGAGCACAAGGGTATTCCCTTGTTGATCCAACAGCTTAAACAACTGCTGATCTAAAATGGCCGATACAACTCCCACCGTCTCATAATACTCAAGCGTTGGTGTTTCTATCATATCGTAACCCCAAAGGTTGATTTCTTCGGTCATTTGATCACAAATATTCTTTTTCGTCTTATACCATTCAGGAAGGGTATCCCGCATGCCAAATGGTTTCTCAAACATAAACGGCTTTGACATTCTCCACACTCCTAGCTTTAGGATCAACAAACAGATACTTTAGTTCGCTAATATACTAACAAGATAAAGGATTAGTAGTAGTTTACCGAGTTTTTTGAATTTCGTCAACAATTAGGTGCGCATCTTTTCTATCGTATCCTTACACTAAATCCTCAGCTTGATGCGAAACTTCATGGACAAACAGGGGCAAAAATCAAAAAGACTAGCCCTTCCAATAGCAAAGGCTAGTCTTTATCGTCACGATTTTGTTTAATGACCTGCATCGGGTTCCCACCAACAAATGCACCTGGTGGGACATTTTTGTGAACAACAGTTCCAGCAGCGATAATGGCACGGTCGCCGATCGTTACCCCAGGTAAAATCGTTGTATTTGCGCCAACCATCACTTCATCGCCAATGATCACATCACCGAGGCGATATTCCTCAATTAAATATTCATGGGCAAGAATCGTCGTGTTGTAGCCGATGATGGAATTACGTCCAACAGAGATGCGCTCTGGAAACATAATATCAGGCATAACCATAAGAGCAAAGGCTGTTTTTTCTCCTACATCCATTTTTAGAAACGTGCGATACAGCCAATTTTTCACGCTGACAAACGGCGTATAGCGAGCGAGTTGGATCACCACGAAGTTTTTAACCACTTTCCAAAACGGAACGGTTTTATAAATTTGCCAGAGCGAATTGGCGTGTTTCACCGGATAACGCTCTGTGTCTCGACTCATCTTGCTTTCACTCCAACGATGTCGAGCAAGTCGGGCATTGAGCGCAGGACATAATCCGGATCAAATTGACGAACATAGTCTTCCCCTCGAATCGCGTAGCCGACGACCGCTGTTTTGACACCAGCATTTTTACCGCCTAGGATATCGTGAGAGTTATCTCCGACCATGATCGTTTCTTCTTTTTTTGCCCCGAGGGCGTTCATCGCTTTTTCGAGTGGTTCAGGGTTAGGCTTTACGTTCTCCACATCGTCCAAGGCGACGATTACATCGAAAAACTCATCTAAGCCAAACAATTTGAGTCCTTTCATCGCCGTTTCCCGAATTTTCGTTGTAACGATCGCAAGCTTAAAGCCTTGCTCATGCAATGTTTTGACTGTTTCGTACACCCCTTCATAAGGTTCAACAAGCTTGTCGTGATGAGCATGATTATGCTTGCGATACGTAGCGACCATCTCTTCGACTCGTTCAGGGTCTAGACGCTTGAAGCTGTCCGTTAACGGAGGACCGATGCATTCAATCGCATCTTTTCTGCCATATTTCCCTGGATAATACGTCTCGAAGGTGTGTAAAAACGACGAAATGATCAGCTCATTTGTGTTGATTAACGTTCCGTCTAAATCAAATAGCACTGTATTAATTTCCATATGTTGCTTCCTTTCGTTTCAAGGCTTCCTGCTTCTCCAGACGATTCCAAATATAAGCGACTGCAATTGTGAGAAGTACAGCGGTTACAACCCGAATGATCAGCAATGGCCATACCGGGATGCCGAGCGGAATGAAAATGAGCGTATCTTCAATAACCGCATGGCATGCGACGAGAAAAATGAACACAAGGTACAGATCCTTTTTCTTGACACCGTCCTCTTTGATTGCCTGTATCATGACGCCTGCACCGAATGCCAGTCCGAATAGGAGTCCAGAGGCGAGCGTCGTCGATGTATTTTCACGAATGCCTAGCACTTTTGTAAAGGGTGACATCCATTTTGAAAACGTCTGAAGCCAATTTAAGTCTTTCATCACCTGTACCAAAATCATGAGCGGAATGACGATCAGTGCCAACTGAGCAACCCCAGCAGCAGCTGTCCATAATCCGTCGCCCACCATGTTTAGCCAGCCGTGTATTTCCGGTCCTGCGGAACTGGAAACAAAACCATATTGAGCGATCTCTTGACCACCAGACCAAAACAAGTGAATCAAAAAGGCCGAACCGAAAGCAAGTCCGAGACGGACGGCGAGAATAACGGACATGCGAATCCCCACCTTCGTCGCCACCGCTGACTCGATAAACAAGTTATGGGAGAAGGATAGCATCACCGCAAGGATAAACACTTCCTTGACCGTTAGTTCCATCGTTAAAATCGCACCGATTCCTGCGTATAAATTCAAGGCATTTCCTAACACGAGAGGAATGGCGGCTTCCCCGCGTAGGCCAATATAGCCCATCGCCGGTGCAAGGAAGGCCGCAAGCCAATCAAGGACAGGTGTATGTCCAAGAATCGTGACAATTAACGTAACAGGAAAAATGACTTTCCCTAATGTCCACGTCGTCTGTAGTCCGACGAGGAGCCCTTTTTTCAGCGTATTCATTCCTTTCTCTCCTTCCCCAAATCCAGACTACTTTTTCTTTTTCTTCTTTGTCTTTTTCTTGTTACCATTCGTCCGGGCTGGTTGATGGGGGTCTAAATACCGCTCTGTCGCAAGACCCTTTGCTCGCCGATACCACCATAATAACAGGGCACCGACAATGAGTAGGATCGAAACAATTTGCGCCGTTCGAAGCGAATCGCCGATCATTAAATTATCTAAGCGCATCCCTTCAATGAAAAACCGTCCGATCGAGTACCAAATGAGATAGGAGAAAAATAATTCCCCTCGGCGCAAATTAACTCGTCGCAACAAGAGTAAAACCACGACACCGATAAAGTTCCAAATAGACTCATACAAAAAGGTCGGATGGTAATACGTTCCGTTAATGTACATTTGGTTAATAATAAATTCGGGTAGCATGAGCCCTTCAAGGAACTCGCGTGTGACCGGTCCACCGTATACTTCTTGGTTCATGAAGTTTCCCCAACGGCCGATCGCTTGCCCGATTAATATACTTGGTGCAGCCACATCCATAAGCTGCCAAAACGAGAGCTGGCGCTTTTTCGTTAAGATATACGCCGTTAAGACCCCACCAATTAGAGCTCCATGAATGGCAAGACCGCCTTCCCAAATATAAAAGACTCGAATCGGATCATCAGCAAATTGTTCCCAACGGAAAATCACATAGTAAAGCCGCGCGAAGATAATCGCCACTGGAATGACGTACATGACAAAGTCAGAGAATGTATCTTTTGGCATTCCTCGTCTCACCGATTCCCGCGACGCCATCACATACCCAATAATGACCCCAAGGCCAATAAGGACTCCGTACCAATAAATTGTAAACGGACCGAGCTGTAAAAAAACACGATCAAGTGGTTCAATCATTTCCTCCATGGTTTCACCTCAAAGCCTATTAAAATTCTTGCTCTCCTTCTTCAATCACATCATTTAAGCGATCAGAAAATTGCTGTGCTGCATTTATGCCTAAACGTTTTAACCGGAAATTCATCGCCGCTACTTCGATAATAACCGCTAAGTTCCGACCTGGTCGGACCGGGATGGTCAACTTCGGAATATCAACATTCATAATTCGCAAGTAATCTTCACTTAATCCGAGGCGATCATAAACTTTCTTCTGATCCCACAGCTCAAGGTTGACGCAGAGGGCAATTCGTTTAAAAGGTCGAACAGCACCTGCCCCAAATAGAGTCATAACATTGATAATCCCTAGACCGCGGATCTCAAGTAAATGTTGGATTAATTCAGGTGAACGCCCAACGAGTGTGTCTTCATGCTCACGTCTAATTTCGACCGAATCATCCGCCACTAACCGATGTCCACGTCGAACGAGATCGAGAGCCGTTTCACTTTTACCGACCCCGCTGCTTCCTGTAATGAGCACGCCAATTCCATAAATATCGACAAGGACACCGTGAACGGCGGTTGTCGGGGCAAGCTGACTCTCTAAGAAGTTCGTTAACATACTACTTAGCCGCGTGGTCGTGATGTTGGAACGCAGGACAGGAACGCCCACTTTTTCCGACGCCTTCAATAATTCAGGTGGAACCTCAAGTCCACGCGAAATAATAATCCCAGGTGTATCATACGTACAAAGCTTCGACATTCGCTCTTCTTTATCTACTGGTGACAGCTGCTTATAAAAAGAAAGCTCTGTTCTCCCTAACAACTGAAGACGCTTCGCCGGATAATACGTAAAAAAACCAGCCATTTCAATCCCAGGTCGTGAGATATCACTCGTCGTAATCGAGCGATGAATACCTTCTTCTCCTGAAAGCAATTCAAGTTGAAACCGTTCAAGCAAGTCGTTTGCTGTTACTTTTGCCATTTCTCAAAACCCCCATCTCATCTTACCATACTCTCTATTTCAAAACATGAATCTCACACTCACCTTTCCATTTTACCACGTTTCTACATAAATCCATTCATTCGTTTGCTATATTAAATAGGATAGGATAGAAAGAAAACAAATTGAACGAAATAAAACCTCACCGATTTGCGAGGTTTCAGACGATGGGAGATCCCTTCCCAATAGTAATCTTCGTATTTCCCTATTAAAAACAGATAAGGACGACCCTTATCTGTTTACGGATTAACGTTTTTCTTGAAGCGGCTTAATGACGAATGTTTGAATAAGCGCATTTAAAATGGCGATTAAGACAGCTGCAAGGAGGGCCATGCCAAACCCATCAATTTGGAACGCATTCCCCATGAGACCTGCTGCTAGCATTAACGTAATCGCATTAATGACGAACATGAAGAGGCCAAGGGTTAAAATCGTTACAGGTAATGTTAAAAGAATGAGGATGGGGCGAACGATAATGTTTAGCACCGATAAAATGATACTAGCGATGACCGCGGCCCCTATACCAGATAAATAAAACCCTTGAAAATAGCCAGCTATCACCACCAATACGATGGTGTTAACGAGAATTCCTGCGAGCCAGCCCATAATTAATCTAGATCCTCCTCATTTGGGACGATAGCTGCGGCAATGATGTAGCCAATCAGCACAGGGAAAAAAGCTGTTACTAACGCAAGAACGACGACACCGATACGTACGAGCGTCGGGTCAATATTAAAGTATTGGCCAATTCCTCCACAGACACCAGCAAGCTGGCGATCATATTGGGCTCGAAATAACCGTCTCATTATTCATCACCTCTTTCTTACCGGTCTTTCACCACAACAGACCCTGTGTTCGTGAGTGCTGTGATTTTTAAGCGCGGCGATTGTTCCTGATTGCCTACAAAGCTCATGACTTTATGGGCAAAGTCTTTCCGCTCCTCAAGGATCTCAAAGGAAGAAAGCCTGCAAGAATATCCGCCAACGTTCGTCTTAAGCTTTCCTTCAACGCGCAGGCTTGTAGGTACGGATACTTCAATGCTTCCGGTAGTCGCCTTGAGCTCAGCAAATCCCGATTCGTTTAGTTTTTCTAGTTCATAGACGATCGACCCGTTCACCGTTTCAGCATCTAAGTCTTGCATCGCGCCCGTTACGGTTATGCCGCCATTAATGGTCTTCATATCTACAACATCAGCAGAAAGTCCTCGTAATTCAATGCCTCCATTGACCGTTTCCGCCATTAGTTTTTTCGCCTCTGCTTTTTCAAATGTAATCGGTCCATTGAGAGTGTTCATATCAAGCGTATCCGCCTTTACTGGATCTCCCTTGATTTCGCCATTAAAGGAGTAAATCTTTACCGTTTCAAATGAACGCTTTGGCACAAAGACCTTTGTCTCTACTTTGATCGTCTTTACTCTCGTATGGAACAACAACTTCCGTTCATCGACTCGGAAGGTTGCCTCTTGCAAGAAGAGCTTTCTTGCTTCTTCCGTATCCTTTACCCGATAGACCTTGGCATTACACTCAATTCGAACGTCGGGCTCATCCCATGGAATCAAGGTTACAGGCCCGTTTTCAAGTGAGATATCCAGAGAAGCAGGGGACACATTTCGGTGTTGGAAAATGTGGTCAACCGTTACAAAGGAGCCAAAGTTAAAGTCAAGGTCAAAGTCTTTAATTTTCTGGATCGCTGACTCGACAAACTCTGTTAACTTGCTTGGGTTAAACCCCCACTCACGCTCCCGCTCCTTCCGTCTTTCCTGCTTCTGTTCACTATGATCCCAATCAACCGACGTGGAAACGGCTGTAGATGCCTTTTCCTCCTCCTTCGTGCCCATCGCCTCTAACAGCTTAACGCCTTCTTCTGCGGTAATCTTGCCCTCTTCGATCATTTTTAAAATCATTTTCCGCTCTTCCATCGTTTTGACTCCTCCTTGCGATTTTTTGCACTACTGGAGTTTACGTTCATACCGAGAAAAAGTTTCATTCTATTTTATTGTAGGGCAGTTTGTCAACTACGCTGCAATTCATGCTCGCGAATACGAGAGTCCATCCGCTTACGATCTCGCTCTAAAATCGGACGCAAATACTTACCTGTATAGGACCCTTCTACTTCAACTACTTCTTCAGGGGTTCCTTGAGCAACAATCGTTCCCCCTTTGTCGCCACCTTCCGGACCAAGATCAATAATATGATCAACCGTTTTAATCACATCTAGATTATGTTCGATGACAAGCACGGTGTCACCATTATCTACAATTCGTTGCAATACTTTAAGGAGCCGGTCAATATCATCCACATGGAGCCCTGTCGTCGGTTCATCTAAAATGTAGAGAGTTTTCCCTGTTGCTCGCTTATGAAGCTGAGAAGCAAGCTTCACGCGCTGCGCCTCACCTCCAGAAAGGGTGGTGGCAGGTTGACCAAGCTTAATATACCCTAAACCGACATCGACTAACGTTTGAATTTTTCGCTTGATCCGCGGGATGTTCGTGAAAAATTCTAATGCTTCCTCCACCGTCATGTCTAAAACATCGGCAATCGTTTTTCCTTTATACGTAATGTCAAGCGTTTCCCGGTTGTAACGTTTTCCATGACACACTTCACAAGGAACATAGACGTCTGGTAAAAAGTGCATCTCGATCTTGATGATGCCATCACCGCGACAAGCCTCACACCGACCACCTTTAACGTTAAAGGAGAAGCGCCCTTTTTTATAGCCGCGGACCTTCGCTTCATTTGTCATCGCAAACACATCGCGGATGTCGTCAAACACCCCTGTGTACGTTGCTGGATTGGAGCGTGGCGTCCGACCGATCGGCGATTGATCAATATCAATTACTTTGTCCACATGCTCAATACCGACGATCTCTTTATGTTTTCCTGGCTTGTCTTTCGCTCTGTGTAACTTTTGCGCAAGGGCTTTATGGACGATTTCGTTAATAAGCGTACTTTTCCCCGATCCTGACACCCCAGTTACAGCAATAAACACACCGAGGGGAAATTCCACATTCACTTGTTTTAAGTTGTTCTCACTCGCTCCCTTGACGGTAAATGAATTTCCGTTCGGCTGGCGACGCTCACTTGGAATCGGGATAAACTTTTTCCCCGACAAATACTGCCCGGTAAGCGACTCGGCATCATTCATAATTTCCTCAGGACTACCTGCAGCTGTGACTTGACCGCCATGAACACCAGCTCCTGGTCCAATATCGATAATATAGTCAGCCGCTAGCATCGTATCTTCGTCATGTTCCACGACAATCAACGTGTTCCCTAAGTCACGCATATGAGCAAGAGTCGAAATGAGTCGGTCGTTATCCCGCTGATGAAGGCCAATGGACGGCTCGTCTAAGATGTAGAGAACGCCCATGAGCGAAGATCCGATTTGTGTCGCGAGGCGAATGCGCTGGGCTTCTCCTCCAGATAAAGTGCCAGCAGAGCGGCTTAACGTTAAATAATCCAGACCGACATTCATAAGAAAGCCAAGGCGGTCATTTATTTCTTTTAAGATTAACCTCGCAATCGAAAAATCTTTTTTGGACAGCTCTAACGACTCAAAAAATGTTTTAGCTTCTTTTATCGATAGCTTCGTCACTTCTCCTAAATGTTTACCGCCAATTAAAACAGCTAACGCTTCTTTTTTCAAGCGATGACCTTTACACGTTGGACAAGCCTTTTGCGCCATATACGCTTCAAGTTGATCGCGAATGTAATCCGATGACGTTTCGTGATAACGACGTTTCACATTCGGGATGACCCCTTCAAAAAGGATCTCATTTTCCCGCACTTGCCCTAGGTCATTTTCATACCGGAAAAAGATTTTTTCATGGCCACTGCCATACAAAATTTTCTCAAGCTGATGGTCGGGTAGCTGTTCCACTGGTGTATCCATATCAATTCCGTAATGGTTGCAAACCGCTTCCAGCATTTGCGGATAGTATTGCGAGCTAATCGGCTCCCACGGTGCAATGGCGTTCTCACTTAACGTTCGAGATCGATCAGGAATTACAAGTTCAAGGTCAACCTCTAGCTTTACCCCTAGCCCATCACACGTCGGACAAGCGCCAAAAGGGCTGTTAAAAGAGAACATTCGCGGCTCAAGCTCAGGAATAGAGAAGCCACATTGGGGGCACGCATGGTGCTGGCTAAACAGCAATTCCTCTTTGCCAATAATATCGACAACAACTCGCCCATCGGCCAATTGCAACGCTGTTTCAAGAGAATCCGCTAAACGAGTTTCAATGCCTTCTTTTACGACAATTCGGTCAATCACGACTTCAATCGTATGCTTCTTGTTTTTGTCTAGCTCTATTTCTTCCGCTACCTCACGCATTTCCCCATCTATGCGCACCCGAACAAACCCTTGCTTTTTAATATCCTCTAGTACTTTCACGTGTGTCCCTTTTCGTCCAGATACAAGAGGGGCGAGAATTTGCAGCTTTGTCCGTTCTTCATAAAAAAGTATCCGATCCACCATTTGCTGTACTGTTTGCGAGGAAATTTCAATTCCATGCTTCGGACAGACAGGTTTTCCGATACGCGCATAGAGAAGGCGCAAATAATCAAAAATCTCTGTCACCGTTCCTACAGTTGAACGGGGATTTCGACTTGTCGTTTTTTGATCGATTGAAATGGCCGGCGACAAGCCTTCAATCGAGTCCACATCAGGCTTATCCATTTGTCCGAGGAACTGACGTGCATAAGCAGAAAGGGACTCTACATATCGCCGCTGTCCTTCAGCATAAATCGTATCAAAAGCCAAAGATGACTTCCCAGAGCCCGAAAGCCCGGTTAACACGACGAGCTTATCTCGAGGAATGGTTACATCTATGTTTTTTAAGTTGTGGGAGCGTGCTCCTTTTACAACAATGTTATCTAACCCCATTTTTTTTCACCCTTCCGCTTTCAACTCAAGAATGAGATCTCTTAGCTCAGCAGCCCGTTCAAAGTTGAGCGTTTTTGCAGCTTCTTTCATTTCCGCTTCCATCCGCTCGATGACCGCTTCTCGTTCTTTTTTGCTCATTTTTTGTTTTGGTGCATGACTCGTATATTCTTCTCCGTCTTCTGCCACCATCGCCGTTGCTTTAATCACATCTGGAATCCGCTTTTCGATCGTCTTCGGCGTAATGCCATGCTTTCGGTTGTACTCTTCTTGGATCGAGCGTCTCCGCTTTGTTTCATCAATGGCAATCTGCATCGACTTCGTCATACGATCCGCATACATAATGACGTAGCCATTGGCGTTCCGCGCTGCCCGTCCGATCGTCTGAATTAAAGAGCGCTCAGCACGTAAAAAACCTTCCTTGTCTGCGTCTAAAATAGCCACTAGTGAGACCTCAGGTATGTCTAATCCCTCACGAAGTAAGTTAATCCCTACAAGAACATTAAACGTACCAAGCCGTAACTGCCGGATGATTTCGATTCGCTCTAACGTCTTCACTTCAGAATGGAGGTAGCGAACTTTAATGCCAACTTCTTTTAAGTAATCGGTTAAATCCTCGGCCATTTTTTTCGTCAATGTTGTCACAAGCACCCGCTCGTTTTTCGCCACTCGCTCGTTGATTTCTCCAATTAAATCATCAATTTGACCTTCGATTGGCCGAACCTCTATCACCGGATCAAGCAAGCCAGTCGGTCGGATGATTTGTTCAACCATTTCTGGGGTGTGCTCAAGTTCATATGGACCAGGAGTAGCCGAAACAAATACCGCTTGATGAACTTTATGTTCAAACTCCTCAAACTTAAGGGGACGGTTGTCTAACGCTGATGGCAAGCGAAATCCATGATCCACAAGAACACCTTTTCGCGCTTGGTCCCCGTTATACATGGCACGGATTTGTGGAATCGTCACGTGCGACTCGTCGATGATGATAAGAAAATCATCGGGAAAAAAGTCGAGCAACGTATAAGGAGTTTCTCCCGCTTTACGTAACGTTAAATGGCGGGAGTAGTTTTCGATCCCTGAACAGAATCCCATCTCGTGAATCATTTCTAGGTCATAGCGGGTCCGTTGCTCAAGCCGCTGAGCTTCCAACAATTTTCCTTGATCATGTAGTTCTTTCAGCCGCTCTTCCAATTCTGCCTCAATTGACTTGGTCGCTCGCTTTAATTTTTCTTCGCGGGTAACGAAGTGAGAAGCTGGAAAGATGGCGACATGGTTCCGCTCACCTTTAATTTCACCTGTCAGAGCGTCAACTTCCGTGATGCGATCAATTTCATCACCAAAAAACTCCACACGGATGCATTGCTCGTCCCGTGAAGCTGGGAAAATTTCGACAACGTCTCCTCGAACACGGAACGTCCCACGGGTAAAGTTCACATCGTTACGATCATATTGAATGTCTACGAGCTGGCGCAATAAATCATTGCGTTCAATCTCCATGCCCGTCCGTAATGAACAGACGAGTTCTTTATATTCTTCAGGTGAACCTAAACCATAAATACAAGAAACGCTCGCTACGATAATAACATCGTTTCGTTCAAATAAAGCACTTGTCGCTGAATGTCTAAGCTTATCTATTTCATCGTTGATACTTGCATCTTTTTCGATATACGTATCGGACTGGGGCACATACGCTTCCGGTTGATAATAATCATAGTAACTCACAAAATACTCGACAGCATTGTTCGGGAAAAACTCCTTAAATTCACTATAAAGTTGTCCCGCCAACGTCTTGTTATGTGCAATCACAAGTGTCGGCTTATTGACTTGCTGGATGACATTAGACATCGTAAACGTTTTCCCAGTACCTGTTGCACCAAGCAACGTCTGATGTTTTTTTCCTTCATTAATCCCTGCTACAAGCTGCCGAATGGCGTTCGGTTGATCTCCTTGGGGCTTGTATTGAGAGACAAGTTCAAATGACTGACTCACAGTGACAGGACCTCCTCTACGATCATTTCAAGTGTGAACATTATATCATAGTTTTACTGGAAACACACAAATTTTACGAACATTTGTTTTGTTATTTACGTTTTGATCATGGAAAAACATTTAAGAAACCGTTAGTGAATATTTGATGGTATAATTTTGTTATTCAGAACTTGTAGTAGGATCGAATTAGAGGAGGAAACCATGGGAAAAAAGCTCGCTATTTTCATTATGTTCATCGGGTTAGCTTGCCTCATCTATGGAGGATGGCAACTATTTTTAACATCGTCTCTACAGAAGCAATCGTTGACAGAGGCGCGAGAGATTACCGGGGAACAGGTTAGCAGCCCAGAAGATTTTCAAGCCAACATGGGAGATGTGATTGGAATACTGGAGATCACGAAGCTAGAGGCAGAGCTACCGATCGTTTCCGGAACCGATGAAGACGAACTCGATCGGGGGGTCGGTCATTATACAAGCACCGTCCTGCCAGGGCAAAACGACCAGATCTTACTATCAGGTCATCGCGATACCGTTTTTCGCGATATGGGAAAATTGGAAATAGGGGATGACTTGACCGTCCATATGCCTTACGGAAGTTACACGTATCGGATTGTTGATACGGAGATTGTCGATGCTAATGATACATCGGTTATACGTTCGACGGCCCCAGACGAAGTGCTGACCCTCTCGACATGCTACCCTTTCAATTTCATAGGGAGTGCGCCCGAACGATATATTATTTACGCCGAGCCGTACAATCAGTAATCAGGAAATATCACATTACGTTAACCACGAGAAAGGAGCCGCAGCTGCGGCTCCTTTCTACATTCCTGGTTTTTTTTTCAATACTCGTTTACCGAAATGCCAGCCTGCAAGCAGTGAGATCAGGGCAATGGCAATAACATACCATGGCTTTTCATGCAAACGAAACCACGCAAACAAAACCATAAAGGATACAATCGTTGCTCCTAGTAGGTGAAACGTTACTCGTGTCACACCGACCATAAGGAGGATTGGCAAAACGAGTGCAAGGAAAACATCCATCATCTATATGTAATCTCCTTTTAATGCAAATACGATAGTGGACAAAAGTTACAAGTTGACGTTAAATAACGGAATCTTGTAACTCATGATCTTCTTTTACTAATAGTACACCAAGCTGATGATGTTCTCCATCATAAAGCGCTCCTTGGGCAAAACGGACTTCCCCTGCTTTATCGATAACCTCAAGTCGACAAAATGCAGAATTCTCTTGAAGCGCCTCATAAAACGAATACTCGTTATTAACCATTTTCCCATTCACTCGTAAAATCGTCTCTCCTATTTTTATCCCCATTTTCTCAGCCGGGCTACCAGGTAAAATACCAAGTACTTTACAACCTGTCCCTTGATTGGTAAACAGGCTTGTACTTGAGCGATCCTTTATTTTTGCCATTAAATGAATACCTTCTCGTCCGACAATCGCCACAATGGCAAAAAGAACAGATAGCCAAGGAACATACCAAGTAATACATACGATCAGCGCAAGGGTAAGGGCTAACCCTAGAACTTGATTACCTACCTTTCGTGAAACCACTTTTGGCAATGAAGACCAAATCTTAAAATCAGTACCGATTAAAAACGGAACCACTAGCGGCTGAAGTGATACTCCTGCAACCGTTAATATAGGCCAAAAGGAAAAGGTCGGGATCGCTCCCTCCGGAATGAACAAGACGACAGGCAAAAGCCACAGCCTTTTCACCCGGTGGAAACCGACCCACTTGCCGCGTTTGCTCCTCACAACAACTGGAGACGAAAAGCTACCACCTCGTTTCGCGATCAGCATCCCTTCAGCTGAAAGCAACAGCACGGTCAAGTACATGATCACTAAAACAGGGATCTGACTTGCCGATTGAAGTCGTTCGTCAAACCACGGCCAACCGGTTGTAACAAAAGGTGCCAATAAAACAACACCAATCATGAATGCCCCTACATAGGCAGGACTAATCCAACGAATATTCATTGTCACGATAGTTAAAAGATAAACAATCAATAACAGCCATAGCCAATCAATTGAAACCGTTAAGCCAATGACTATGGTTACAAGGGAAAGAAGACTCCCTGCGATCAACCCTGGAAGAAATGGGACCACGTAGTCCGCACGTATGCGAAGCACTCTCGTGTGGAAATGTTCTCGTTCCCGTCGGACTCGCTGCCAACCGATAAGGCCCATCAAGGCTAGTCCGATGTATAGTAAAGGATGGATAAAAAAAGCAGCAATTCCTATGATGATGCTTAGTATGATTGCTCCAACCATCGACAAATGCTCCCCCTTCGCTCAACTCTCTCTTACTATCTTATCGTGAAATTATCGTTTCGTCATGGACCTTTTGGGTATTTCCTTTAATTCTTGCCCAATAGTGAAAGTTGAAGACTCACTCGTTGCAATGCTTTGCGGTCCACATCTCTCTCATACGAAAGAAGGAGTACACTGTTTGTGCACTCCTCTCAGATTCGACGCGCTTTACATGATTCCTTCTTTTAATCATTGAGCCTGCTCTACAATTAAATCTAAGGCGACACGCAATTGTTGATCATTTTCTTGATCACGAACTAAGTCAACAATGCTTTGTTGTAAAGCTATTGCTGTTTCTTCATCCAAGACACCTGTTGTCTCAAGCTCCTGAGAATCTTGGAAGGCACGAACAGCTTTTTCCGTCTGTTCTCCAAAGTAGCCATCTGTTCGCCCAGGTTCAAATCCTAATCCCTTCAGCATCATTTGTGCATGTTCGATTTGGTCGTTCAACATATCAAGCTCTAATGGTTCTTCCACGCTTAAGGGTGCAGTGTAAAAATAGTCAGGTTGCAAGACTTCAACTGTCGGCTCCACTCCGACACCATTAATATCATTTCCATCAGACGTTAACCAGCGAAACAGAGATAGCTTAATCTCGCTACCATCCCCTAGCTCTATTGACTGTTGTACAGTCCCTTTACCGAACGTCGTTTCCCCGACCACATCATAATGACCTGCCTCCTTGAGTGCGGCGGCTAGTATTTCTGAAGCTGATGCACTTCCTCGATCAGTCAATCCGACAATTGGGTATGGCTTTTCCTCTTTTAGCGTGGATAAGTAGCGCATTTTCTCCCCGTCTCGGTTTTGAATCTGCACAATCGGTTCCCCTTCTGGAATAATGAGACTACCGATATCTTCCACGGCGTTTAAATAACCACCAGGATTTCCTCTAACATCAATAATTAACCCGTCGATCCCTTCGCCTTCTAACTGGGCAAGACCTTCTTCAAAACGATCAGCTGTATCTTCTGAGAAAGAGGTAATTTCAAGCATTCCAATGGTCAGTCCGTTTCGTTCAAAGCGATGAACATGAACTGTTTCAATTGGAATTTCGTCCCGCTCTACTGTTATATTAACGACATTTGACGCACCAGGACGTTCGATCGTCAAATCAACTGTCGTCCCTTTTTCTCCCCTGATTTTAAGAACCGCTTCATAAAGAGAAAGGCCTTCGGTCGATTCTCCATCAATTTCTAAAATCCGGTCATTTGGCTGTAGTCCCGCTTTTTCTGCTGGAGATTCGCGAAATGGAGCCACGATTGTGACATATCCATTGGTCATACTTACCTCAGCGCCAATCCCTTCGAAATGGGAGTCTAAAGACTGGACAAATTCTGCTGCCGTTTCTGGATCCATATAAACAGAGTAAGGATCATCCAATGTGCCTAACATTCCTTCAATCGCGCCTTGTAGGAGCTTTTCCTCATCCACTTCATCTACGTAACGATCCTGAATGAGCTGGAACGCTTGCTGAAACTTGGCAAAAGCCTCCTCATCCGATAACGTTGCGGGAGGGCTTGATTCAGAACTAGCCGTTTCCTCTTGGGGTGAGCTAACGTTATCACCGGCCAACCCAAAGTTTGATAAGTAAGCGACCGCTCCAACAATGGCTGCAATCACAACAACCATAACGAGCATACGATTTCCTTTCACGTTGTTCCACCTCTTTCAACATCCTGCATCACCTAATCATACTCCTCTTCTTAGTTTAACGTTTTACTGCCTATTCGTCATCCACCGTTTCCCCTAATTCCGAAAAAGAATCTCTATCGAACTTCCCCACTAGGAAAAAGAAAGAAAAGAAGACATTGCATATCATAGCAATGCCTCCTTTATAAGGTTATGAGATTGTCTTACATTTAATTAATATAATTCATTGGGTTTACAGCACTAGAACTTCCTCTATAAGACCCTTCATGAACTTCAAAATGAAGGTGTGGTCCTGTTGAGAGCCCTGTGTTCCCCATAATTCCAATCGTTTGTCCTTTGGATACGCGCTGTCCAGCAGAAACGCTGCGAGTCTCAAGGTGTGCATACAAAGTTGTCACTTGTCTTCCGTTGTAGCTGTGGGCAATGATGACCATGTTTCCATATCCACCACTACTGTAAGTCGATTGAACGACCGTCCCATCATAGGCAGCAACAACAGGGACATTACTTCTATTACCTCTACGAATATCAATACCAGCATGAAGTTTTCTTTGTCCGGTAACCGGATGTGTACGATAACCAAATGGAGATGAGATATCTCCAGTGGCTGGTCTCATAAATCCAGAGCCGGACGAGGATGGCATAGAACCTGTTTCTCCACCACCCCCGCCACTGCTACCGCCATTAGAGCGTGAAGTTGTACCAGAATTTGAGCCTTCTGATGAAGAAGACTGCTGAACTGCCGCTTTTTCGGCAGCTTTACGTTCTTCTTCTTGCTTTTTCCAAAGCTCATACTCTTCTTGCAATGCTTTTTCTTGTTGACGTAGAAGCGCTTCATCGTTTTCAAGTGACTCTAAATCATCATGCAGATCGCCTTCACGGCTTGCAAGCTCAGCCATCACCGCTTCTTTTTCTTTTTGTTGCTCTTCTAGCTGAGCCATAAGATTTTCCAGCTCGACCAAGTGACCTTCTAGCGTCTCTAATTTTTCTTCTACTTGCGCCTTCGCTTCTTCTAGTAGGCGATGATCTTCAATATGTGCCTCTAGAATGCTACGATCTTGTTCAGCAATAACCGATAGGGCACTCACTCGGTCAAGAAAATCTCCGAAGCTTTTCGCTCCTAAAATAACCTCTAAATAGTCAACGGAACCACCGTTTTGATACATGGCGCGAGCCCGTTCCTTTAACAGTTCATCCCGCTCAGCGATTCGCTCTTCTAAAATCTCAATTTGCTCTTTTAACTCTTCAATCTCAGCTTGTACTTCTTCAATTTCTTCGCGCTTGTCACGAATCTTTCTGCTCGTTTCTTCTACCTCTTTATCGAGGCGCTCAATCTCGGCATTTACTTCGCCAAGTTCCTTTTCAACTTCCTTAAGCTCAGCTTCCGTCTTTTGTTTTTGCTGTTGTTTTTCTTGACGTTCCTTTTGGACATCAGAAATTTGATTTTGAAGAGATGAATTTGCCTTTGCATCTTCAATACTAGATTGAGAGAATAAGATACTAAATGTGAGTAATCCTGCGGCCGCTACTAGACTGATTTTACGGTTCATGAACTCCCTTTCCTCCTCATAAGCACTTGTTCTTTAAACTTTAAGAAACTTGCGAACAGACATAATGCTTCCCCACATTCCGATAAACGCCCCAACAGCGATCAATACCACAGCTACTTGCAAGATCGATGGTGTTACAGGGGTCATCGAGAACAAAAAGCTTTGAACTTGTCCACCAAAATTGTTGTACACATAGTAGTATCCGCCCCATAGTATCGCAATCGGTATGAGAGCTCCGATGACACCGAGTAAAATTCCTTCGATAAAAAATGGCCAGCGGATGAAACCATTTGTGGCTCCAACGAGTTTCATAATTTGAATCTCTCGTTTTCTAGCAAAGATGGTTAACTTGATCGTGTTCGAAATCAGAAACATCGCTGTGAGCATCATTCCAATGATCAAGACGAGCCCACCTGTGCGAACAAAGTTCGTGATCGTAAAGAGTCGGTTGACCACATCACGTCCGAAATGAACAGATTCAACATGGTTCATCGCTTCGATTTGATCGGCAATTTGCTCCGTTAATTGCGGATTAGTCGCACGGACAACAAACTTGTCATTTAACGGGTTTTCCTCACGGAGAGACTCAAATACTGGAGCAGTCTCCTCATCTAAACTACCAATGAGTTGATCCAACCCTTCATCACGAGAAACGTATGTAACACTCTCAATGTTAGGGATTGTTTGAATTTCGGCTTCAAGAGCTTCCTGTTGTGTTTTATCAGCTGTTAGCTCTATGTATACATTTATCTCTACATCGTCCTCGACCGTGGTTGCCACTTGGTTCATATTCATGATCATGAGAATAAAGGCACCAACCACAAACAACATAACAGCAACGGCGCTGATCGAAGCGAATGTCATCCAACCATTTCGCCCTAGGTTTTTTGTTCCTTCGCGAACGTGACGAGACAGGGTTCTAAATTTCATACCCATAGTTCCCCCTTGCTTCATCCCGAACGACTCGTCCATTTTCAATTGCAATGACTCTTCTCTTAATCGTGTTAACGATCTCCTTATTGTGAGTTGCCATAACAACAGTCGTGCCGAGACGGTTAATTTCTTCTAAGGTGTCCATGATTCCCCACGCTGTGTCGGGGTCTAAATTCCCAGTTGGCTCGTCCGCAATCAACACATCCGGCTGATTAACGATAGCTCGTGCAATCGCTACACGCTGCTGTTCTCCCCCTGAGAGTTCACTCGGTAAAAAGCGTGCCTTGTTCTTCAAGCGGACAATGTCAAGAACATCCATTACTTTTTTCTTAATCGCCTCAGGGGATTCTTCAATAACCTCTAAAGCGAAGGCAACATTCTCGTAAACAGATTGTGAGGTTAATAGTTTAAAATCTTGGAAAACGACACCAATGTTTCGTCGGAGGTATGGTATTTGCCGTTCCTTTAAGGAGGAAAGATTTGTATTGTTGATGACAATCTCCCCTTTAGTAGGTCTTTCCTCACGATAAATCATTTTAATGAATGTTGATTTCCCAGCACCACTAGGTCCAACGATATAAACGAACTCACCTTTTTCGATATTTATATTGATTCCATTAATCGCTTTAACACCGTTCGGATAAGCCTTCCAAACATCTTTCATTTTAATCAAATTCAATCACTTCCCCATGTTCTTGCGCAGATTCATTCTCTCCCGCTAGAACTTCCTGAAAAACATGTCGATAGACACAAAATCCTATCAACTTATGTCGGTTGTTCCACCCAACACATTATAACATCAATTGTTTAACGGTGATATTACAATTTAATTTCAAAGCTTGTCATATTCTACTACCATTCTGAAACCCCCTGTAAACTAGCGGTTTTCCGACCCGTCTCTCATTTGATATGTAAAAAAGAATTATAGGAAATTACTTTTTATACCATGTAACAGGTCTCATTTTCCTATTATGGTTACATTCCCTTCTGAATCTATATCATTATAGTATAAACCAATAAAATCCAATTCTCTTCACATTTATTCCTTTTTTTCATTAGAAAAACTCGGCGTTCCGCCAAGTTTATTAAGAGAAGTTTTTTCCTTTAGTCCTTTATAAAAAATAATCACTTTTAAAAAGGACAAAAAGCTCTAGATGCCTTCACACTAGAGCTTGGGTAAATAGATGATACGTCCTTTTTGAGTAGAAGAGCCTCTTTCACACTCCACGACTCCACTAATGTTATTTGCGATCACTGTGCCTCAATCCACTTTGCTAAGTTTTCCGCTTCTTCTTGGTCTACATTTTGTGGAGGCATTGCCCCTTTACCGTGTTCAATCGCATGGATAATTTCTTCATAAGAATAGGCACCATCAGTCAATTGCGGACCTGCGCCTCCTTCAAGATTTCCTCCATGACAAGCGATACAAGCTGCTTCGTATGTTTCACGGGCCATCGTCGCATCAAAATCTCCAACTACTTCTTCCGTATCTGCTGGTGTTTCTTCCACATCTTCACCAGCTCCACCACATGCCACCAGAGAACCTAAGACCATAAGACCACTTAGGGCAAACAAACATTTTTTCATTGCAATTCCTCCTTGAAGTCATGAAATAGTGTTCGTTCACAATAGCTCTAGTTTTTCAAGGCTACGCACGCTTAAACCCTTCTCCAAGGACTTCTGTTGCACTTGTTACAATTACAAAAGCCTGGGGATCAATGGATTGCACGATTTGCTTCAACTTGGTGACTTCACTTTGTCCTACGACACACATGAGAACTGGACGTTCTTGGTTTGTGTACCCACCATAGCCGACCAACTTGGTAACACCACGATCAATGTCTTGGAGAATGCCTTTACGCACTTCTTCTTGCTGATTTGAGATAATTAGAGCTACCTTCGCATATCCTACCCCAATCTGAACAAGATCAATCGTCTTTCCTGTTACAAAAAGAGCAATTAATGCGTAAAGCGCATATTCTATGCCAAACAAAAAGGCCGCGGACATGACGATCAGACCGTCGATCATAAACACGCACATGCCGACAGATAGGCCTGTGTACTTATGGACAATTTGAGCGGCTAAATCCGTTCCGCCTGTACTTGCCCGCGCTCGAAAAACAATCCCTAATCCTAAACCGACGCCCATTCCTCCAAAAATAGCACCGAGCAAAGGGTCTAATGTTGCAGGGGGCAGATCTTTCGTCAACAGGACAACCAATGGAAGAAAGGAGGTTCCGATTAACGCTTTGATCCCATACTTCAATCCTCCCAATAGCCATACCCCTAACAGAAAAAGCGGAATGTTAAACGCCCATTGAACATAGGCTGGTTCAAGACCTAATGTATAATTAATGAGGATACTAATCCCGCTTACGCCTCCAGATGCCACTTGGTTCGGTAATAAAAACAAATTAAATGCTAACGCTACAAAAGCTGATCCAATCAGCACATATGTATAATCAATGACCCCTTGCCTAACAGGGGAATGTGGTTGTCTACGGTGTTTTACTGTACGCAACTGATTCACGCTCCCTCTCCCATATTCTATCTTATTTTCGTGCGTTCAATCCACTGGAAGAGTATATCACCGGCTAAGACGACTGTAAATGCAAACTAAGTAACGTAATGCCGCAGTAAAGTACACTATTTATCCACATATAAAAAGAACAATCCACAATATACACATACTTATTCACAGATGTTTTTAATATATCAACAATTATCATCATTTTTATCCACATACGTGAACAAGTGTGCGTGTTTTTCGTTCTTTTTTTGATTTCTTTTGTGGATAAAGCATTTGGAACATCATTTGCTCCGGTTATTAACTTACTGCCCATCCTTAATGGTAAGCGCAGAAAAAGCCCTTCCCCACATTGTGGAAAAAGGCTTTTTTGCTTTTCATTATGAGACATTCCAGCGAAGGTAAGCGTCGATGAAGGAATCAATCTCTCCATCCATCACCGCATTCGTATTCCCAACTTCCACATTCGTACGGTGATCTTTTACCATACTATATGGATGGAATACGTATGAACGAATTTGACTTCCCCAACCGATTTCTTTTTGTTCCCCGCGGATTTCAGCCAACTCTTTTTGCTGCTCCTCCAGCTTTAACTGCAACAATTTGGCCTGTAACATTTTCATCGCTCGTTCGCGGTTTTTAATCTGTGAACGTTCACTTTGGCATGTGACAACCGTATTTGTCGGAAGGTGGGTAATTCTCACAGCTGAATCAGTCGTATTGACATGCTGCCCACCGGCACCGCTAGAACGATACGTATCAATTTTTAAATCTTCCGTTGAGATTTCAATCTCGACACTACCGTCAAGCTCCGGCATTACTTCACATGAAACAAACGACGTATGTCGCCGTCCGGACGAATCAAAAGGAGAGATCCGCACAAGACGATGTACACCTTTCTCCGCTTTCAAATAGCCATAAGCGTTATGTCCTTTAATTAATAACGTAACACTTTTGACCCCAGCTTCATCCCCCGGTAAATAATCCAATGTCTCCACTTTATAGCCTTTGTTTTCTGCCCAACGGGTGTACATTCTTAACAGCATGGAAGCCCAGTCTTGAGATTCTGTTCCTCCCGCACCTGGGTGAAGCTCTAAAATGGCATTGTTTTTATCGTAAGGCTCATTTAACAGCAACTGCAATTCAAACTCATTTAATTCTTTCACTAAATCTTTTAGACCTTGCTCTAATTCCTGTTGTAAGTCTGCATCCGTTTCTTCCTTACAAAGCTCATAGGAGACTTCCAAGTCCTCATAAGTCTCTTCAATCCTTAAAAATGTATGGACGGTATCCTTTAGAGCGTTTGCCTCATCAATGACTTTTTGCGCAGCTGCTTGATCATTCCAAAAATCAGCTGCTGTCATTTTTTCTTCTAACTCAGCAATTCGCGCTTGCTTTGTTTCGAGGTCAAAGAGACCCCCTAAAGTCCGCTAATCGCTTAGCCATCGTTGTTAATTCTTGCTTTACTTCCACTAATTCCATACCATCACCTCAAGGAGATTGTTCCTCATTACTACGGACATTATTGCCCACAGCAATTTTTGTATTTTTTCCCGCTACCACATGGGCACGGCTCGTTTCTACCAACCGTTTCTTTTTTTCGAACCGGCTGACGCTTGGCCTTAGAGTCACCGTCTGTTGGCCTCGGTTGAACCGCTTGTCCCTCTGCTACCTTTTCACGTTGAAGGTTTTGCTGAACTTGTGCTTTCATCACATACATCGCCACTTCTTCTTCAATCGAGGCGACCATGGCTTCAAACATTTCAAACCCTTCAAAGCGATATTCCCTTAGCGGATCGTTTTGCCCATAGGCACGTAGATGAATCCCTTGGCGCAGCTGATCCATTTGATCAATGTGGTTCATCCACTTACGATCAACGGTCCGCAACATAATTACTTTTTCGAACTCACGCATATGCTCTGGTGTGAATTCCTCTTCTTTTTTATTGTATCTCTCGATTACTTTGTCATAAATGATCTCGACAATTTCCTCTGGGTCTTTACCCCAGATGTCTTTTTCTGTTAGATCGTCTTCATTTAAAAGATTGGCTTTCATGAAGTTAACAATCGCACCGTAATCCCAATCCTCTGGTACTTCGCTCTCCGGTGTATGGAGCTGGACGTTCCGTTCGATTACAGATAAAATCATTTTCTCCACAATCTCACGTAAATTATCGGATTCTAACACTTCCATCCGCTGTTTATAAATAATCTCCCGTTGCTCACGCATGACATCGTCATATTGTAAAATTTGCTTCCGGGCATCGAAGTTGTTTCCTTCCACTCGTTTTTGCGCTGTTTCGACCGCACGAGACACAAGCTTACTTTCAATCGGCTGATCTTCTTCCATTCCAAGCTTATCCATCATCGCCCGCATATTATCTGAGCCGAAGCGACGCATAAGTTCGTCTTCCATTGATAAATAAAATTGCGAAGACCCTGGATCTCCTTGACGACCAGAACGTCCACGAAGCTGGTTGTCAATTCGACGGCTTTCATGGCGCTCGGTTCCTAAGACGTGAAGACCGCCAAGCTCACGTACACCTTCGCCTAATTTAATATCGGTTCCCCGACCCGCCATGTTCGTCGCAATGGTCACAGCACCACGGTGCCCAGCATTTTCAATAATTTCTGCTTCCTTCTCGTGATTTTTCGCATTTAACACATGGTGAGGGATCCGACGCTTTTTCAGCAATGTAGAAACAAGCTCTGACGTTTCAACACTTACTGTACCTACGAGGACAGGCTGTCCCTTTTTATAAAGCTCTTCAATTTCGTTGACAACGGCTTTGAATTTTGCGTCCATTGTTTTGAAAATCAAATCTGGTCGGTCATCACGAATGACCGGCTTGTTTGTCGGAATCACCATAACATCCATGCCATAAATGTTACGGAATTCCTCTTCTTCTGTTTTTGCCGTACCAGTCATCCCTGCAAGCTTTTGATACATCCGGAAATAGTTTTGGAATGTAATCGAAGCAAGGGTCATGCTCTCACGCTGAATCTGCAAACCTTCTTTAGCCTCAATCGCCTGATGAAGACCATCACTATAGCGACGCCCTTTCATCAAACGTCCTGTAAACTGATCGACAATGACAATTTCTCCGTTTTCAACTACGTAGTCCGCATCACGATGCATGACTACATGGGCTTTTAATGCTTGGTTAATGTGATGAAGAAGTTGTACATGCCGTTGATCAAACAAGTTATCGATATTAAACGCACGCTCCGCCTTGTTCACACCTTCTTCTGTTAGCTGAACAGACTTTGTTTTTTCATCAAGCGTGTAGTCCTCTTCATTTTTCAATACACGTACGAATGAGTTCGCTTGTGAATATAGCTTTGTGGAACGCTCAACAGAACCAGAGATGATGAGCGGCGTACGCGCTTCGTCAATAAGAATGGAATCGACCTCATCAACAAGAGCGAAATTTAGGGACCGCTGCACCATTTGCTCCTTATAGAGCACCATGTTATCCCGCAAGTAATCGAACCCAAATTCATTGTTTGTTCCATACGTAATATCGGCCTGATAAGCCTCCTTTTTCTCTTCCTTGGAGAGCCCTGGCACGTTCAAACCTACCGTTAACCCAAGAAACTCGAACATCGCGCCCATTTGTTCGCTATCACGACGTGCCAAATAATCGTTGACCGTCACTACATGAACACCTTTACCGGCAAGGGCATTTAAATAAACAGGCATCGTCCCAACAAGCGTCTTACCTTCCCCAGTTTTCATCTCAGCGATATTTCCTTGGTGAAGGGCGATCGCTCCAAGAATTTGAACAGGATATGGAGTCATATTTAACACACGTGTTGCTGCCTCTCTTACAACAGCGTATGCTTCTGGAAGCAAGTCATCGAGAGATTCCCCGTTCTTATACCTCTTTTTAAATTCCTCTGTCTTTTGACGCAACCCATCATCGGAAAGTGACTTCATTTCGTCACTTAACGCTTCTACTTGGTCGGCGATTTTTTGATTTTTTTTCAACTGGCGCTGACTTGGATCGCCAACAACCTTTTTTAGTAACCCTAACATGACATTCGCCTCACTTTTCTTTTCTCCTTACAAAAACTTGGCCAGTCACCAAGTCCAAATGCGAAAGCCGCCGCTTTTCATTCGCGTTAACAATAAATTCATGTCTATCTTTCTTCGTTATTATTAAACGATGGATAATACAAACTTACCCTTCATTTTACCAACTCCTTGTCCTAATAACAAGACAAGGCTATAGGATCTTCCATTTTATGTACGTATGCTTCCTTACTTGTGTTTCACCCTGTTTACAATAGAAAATGTAAACTTTTATGAAGAAAAATGAAACAATTTTGTTCGTTTCTACGTATTGTGTAATAGAGAAAGACATTTGTCTCACTGGAAGGGGTAACGGTATGATTCAACCGAACATTCAACTCTTACATGATCACATCGTCATTCACTGGTGTATGGCAACGATCCGTATCCCAGTAGCCGATATTATTGAAATTGTTGATTTACATAACCCTACTTCACACGAAAAGCCTGTTATACGAATTGGAGATCCCAATGGCACAAAAGCGTATAGTTGCATCCGTACGAAAAAGGCTGATTACTTAATCTATTCGAATGATCAAACGTGGCGAACCGAGGTCTTATCATGCTAATACATCATTACGTCCCCTAACAAAGAGGTGTATTCAGCAAAAGGCTAGCCTACTAGCCATCCTTTTCGGGAGTGACAAAAATGCCATTGAACACTAGGAAGAGTGTAAAAAAGAGGGGCTTCAAGGCCCCTCCCAACAGTCGGCTTATTCAGGTTCAATTAGCCCGTATTTTCCGTCTTTGCGGCGATAAACTACATTCGTATCACCACTAATTGCGTTTGAAAAGACAAAGAAGTTATGGCCTAACATGTCCATTTGCAAAATCGCTTCTTCTGTATCCATCGGCTTCAAATTAAATCGTTTCTTACGTACGACTTGAAGATCATCTTCCTCCTCAAGCAATATCTCTTCGCGCATGCCGTCCATTGGCTCTAAATCATTTTTAAACATATATTTTAAACTGCCTTCTTGGCGAAATTTTCGATTCACCTTTGTTTTATGTTTGCGAATTTGTCTTTCAAGTTTTTCAATCACAAGGTCAATCGCTGCATACATGTCACTATGCTTTTCTTCCGCCCTTAGCAGCAACCTAGACATTGGAATCGTTACTTCAATGATGTGTAGATTATTCAGTACTTGCATTCTAACATTCACATCCGCAACTGGAGTCGTGTCAAAATATCGCTCAAGCTTCCCCACCTTTTTTTCGACATATTCTCTTAAAGCCGGAGTTACTTCCAAGTTTTCACCACGTACATTGAAGATCATATGACCAACTCCTTTCATACTCTATATATTCTACATACCCATTTGTAAATCCTTTTTAAACGTCTTTAATCAGAGGTAAATTTCGTTAAATTTTGTCGAAATATCGAACTTGCCGTCGTAACCTTCTTTTTCATTTGTTCTTTCCATTATATATGTTCGCTAACTTTTTCCTATTCTTATCAATAGGAGACTCATTTTAAAAGCCAAAGGCGGTTATAGTGAAGTTTCTTAAAGCACAGAAAACGGGTGGTCCCAAAAGTCTATCTTTTGAGGCAGCTTCTTTGCTTATTCGTTCGAAATGGCGACTTGGCGGACGCTTTCCACGGGCAACGCTCCTGCTTCCTCGAGAACCCCACTCTCGGTATCTTTCGCTGTTGCTTTTCTCGCTGGAGTCGCCGCCTGTCGCTCGTTCGAACCCCATTAACGCGCGAGTGAACATAAAAAAAATTGCCCGATCGTTTAAAAGTACCACTACCGAAATTCAAACGAAAGAAGGCGATTTTTTTGCGCAAACGGCTACTTATCAGCCGTATACCATGAATCAACTCGTGCTTCCTATCGATTTTTCCGATCTCATTCCAGAGAACCATGTGGCACGTGTGGTAATTGACATGGGCGAACCGTTGAATGATCAGCTATTAGACGAGGTGTCCAAAGGGGGCGGTCGTCCTGCGTATCACCCGAAGATGATGACGAAAATCCTATTGTAAGGGTACATCCAAAAGTGGTTTTCGTGTCGTGCGATCGCCAAGGCTTTGACCGAACACCTTTCGATGATGTGGCTCGTCGCACGAAGCAACCAACGAAAACACATCCACACAAAAATCGGGAGAACCGCATCAAACGGTTCTCCCGATTTTATGTTTTTAGGTACTTTTGGGACAGCCTCAGTACAAAAAAGCCCATCTCCTATAAGGAGAGGGCTTTGATCAAGCTATAATTACAAATCCTTAACCTAGGAATGTGAATTAAAGCTTAGTGACGTTCGCAGCTTGAGGTCCGCGAGCTCCTTCAACGATATCAAACTCAACAGATTGACCTTCGTCTAATGTTTTGAAACCGTCTGTGTTAATGGCAGAGAAATGAACAAATACATCGTCACCATCTTCGCGCTCGATAAAACCGAAACCTTTTTCTGCGTTAAACCATTTTACTTTTCCTTGCATACTTTCACATTCCCTTCGTAAGTTAAATCATGCGTGGATTAATTTCCACACTTTTACTATAACAGTGTCGATACACAAAGTCAAATATTGTTGTCCCCGATGTTTCGACCATTCTAGACATATTTTTGAAAGTTCCCCACGATTTTATTCATGCTGACCAAAAAAATTTCAAAAGAATAAGCCTTTATACCTGCACTCAACATCTATTTCTTTTTATTTTCAACAAAACCAATGGCTTTATTCGGGTCCTGCCCTATTCACTTTTTTGTTGCAGTAAGTACCAAAAAGCCCATCAATAACTGTAATTCAAAATAACCCATACCATCCAATTTAGAAAAGAATACCTTTATACAATATAATAGGGGCATCCATTTTATGAACGAATGCTCAATCATAAACATTTTAAACGACAGCGGGTAAGCCATTAGACCTAATTATGTTTACATAAAAATTATTGGACTTAATTGGGCGATCCATCAAGATGATGGTTAAGAAAGAAGGGGTTTTGCTGACGAGTAAACAATTAGTGTCCAAACCTATGAAATTGAGACAACTGTCGTTCCTGATGAGGTAAAAGAAGCAGCGATTTGCTTTCATAATGTTGCTCATCATTACTCGATAGGCAAACAATCGAATGGTTTGCTTCCTTCCTTTCTCCACCCGTTTGCACGAAGTTTCGCTTGAATAACGGAAAGCAATTTATGTATGTTTTTGGTTTTATTTCTTCCCACTATTCAAATCACCCAATTTGTAGTAAAATGGGAAACGTTCTGTACATTTTAGGGAGAAGGAGAAGATACAGATGAGAAAAAAAGCGTGGTTAGGCCTTTTGCTGTCTGGTGTCCTTTTGTTAGCTGCTTGTAATGAAGAAAGTAGCACGGAGGTACCGGAAGAAGGTACAGATGTGGAAGAAACAGAAGAACAGAATGAAGGGCAAAACGAAGAACATAACGAGGAATTAACAGCTGAGGACGTGTTGGCTCGTTCGACTGAAGCTATGAGTGAAGTTGAAAGTTTCACAACTGAGATGGAGCTACACCAAGTGATCAACCTTGACGACGAGGAAATGGAAACCCATAGCTCTATCAAAATGGACGCTACCTTAAACCCGCTCGCCTTTTATCAAGTTATGGATATGAACGTGCCAGAGGCTAATCAAACAGTTTCTACAGAATCTTACTACACAGAAGAAGGCATGTTTATGCAAGCCCCAGGTTATGAAGGATGGATTAAATACTCAGATGACTTCCAAGAGCTAGCGAATGCACAAGTAGCTCCAGAAGAGCAGCTTGAAATGTTAAAAGCATTCGGTGACGAGCTGTCCCTTGACGAAGACGGTGATCATTACGTATTAACCATTTCTGGCTCAGATCAAAATTTACAAAGTCTCATCGATTCCATCATGGGGATGACTGGTGGGACGATGGAAGGCATGGAAGAGTTATTTCAGATGATGTCATTATCAGATGTAGAATATACGGTCAACATTGACAAAGAAACGTTTTTACAGCAATCGATGTCAATGAAAATGACGATGACAATGGAAATGGAAGAGGAGTCCATGTCCATTCAGCAAACATCTACTGGAACGTTTTCTAATTTCAATGAGGTCGATCCAATTGAAATTCCAGCAGAGGTTGTTGAATCTGCCGAAGAATTTGACTTTGACCTTAGCGAAATGGAAGAAATTGAACTACCTGAATTAGAGGAAGAAGAAGCTGAAGACGATGCAGCTTAAATGAAACTCTGTATATAATTAAAGGGGCTGTCCCATAAGTCAAAATGATTGACTTATGGGCAGCCCTTTTGAATACAAAAAAATCGCCCCGTTCGTTATAATGTAAGTACCCACACAAACAAAATAAGAAAACGGAGGCGATTCTTTTGAGTAACTCTATAGCTACTTTCATTCATTATAACATGGACCAATTAGTCCTTCCAATGGATTTTAGCGATCTCATCGCCGAAGACCATGTGGCGCGTGTGGTGAATGACATGGTGGAAATGGTGGATGAAGATCTCTTCTACGCCCCATACAAAGGTGGCGGCCGGAGTGCCTACCACCCAAAGATGATGACGAAAATCATTTTGTATGCCTACACGCAAAAATTATATTCGTGTCGCGACATTGCCAAGTCCCTGCGTGAACATCTTCCGATGATGTGGTTGGCCGCTCGTCAAACACCAGATTTCCGCACCATTAATCGTTTTCGCTCGGAACGAATGAAAGACATCATTGAGCCATTGTTTACGTCCCTCATTCAGTTACTGCTCGACCAAAACTACATCACCATGGACAACTACTTTCTCGATGGAACCAAAATCGAGGCGAATGCCAATCGATATACGTTTGTTTGGAAAAAGTCCGTCCAGAAGTATAAGGAGCGGCTACAGGACAAGCTCGAAGAATTATTCGCCCACATTGAAGAGACGATTGATTCCGATAACCAGCAGGTAGAGAATGATCAAGGGGAAAACAAGCGTGTGACTTCTGAACAGTTACGTGAAGCTGTCACTCAAGTGGAAAAACAGGCGAATCAAGCGGAACAAGCCCTTCATGACGAACAAGATCCGGTTCTGAAAAAAGAGAAAAAAGCGGAAGCTCGTCACTGGCGCCAATTACATAAGAAGTTAAACACAGACTATCTGCCACGCTTAGAAAGATACGAAGATCAATTAGCGACATTCGGTGATCGAAATAGTTTCTCCAAAACCGATCGAGATGCCACATTTATGCGTATGAAGGAAGATCATATGAAAAACGGTCAACTGAAACCCGGATATAATGTACAGGCAGGGACCGAAAATCAATTCATTGTCGGTTATTCCATTCATCAACGCCCAACAGATACTCGTTGTTTGATTCCACACCTTCGTATGCTTGAAGAACGCCAACTCCCCTTTCCAAAGAAGCTAATCGCAGACGCTGGTTATGGAAGTGAGCCCAACTATTTATATATCGCTGAAAACGAATGGGATGCCCTCATCCCTTATCATACGATGAGAAAAGAAGAAAGCCGGGTCTATCGGAACGACCCATGGAAGGTACAGAACTGGACGTATTTGGAACATGATGATACCTATATATGCCCAAATAACCGGAGAGTGACTTTTCGATACTACCGCAAACGAACGGATGCCTACGGATACGAACGAGACTTCAAAATATATGAATGTGAAGACTGTACCGGGTGTCCATTCAAGACGGATTGTACAAAAGCGAAAGGCAATCGCCAGATTCACTATAATCCGGTATATGAAGAAGGAAAATCAAAAATGAAACGAGCCCTTGATACGGAAGAAGGCGCAAAGACCTATCGAAAACGGAAAACAGAGGTCGAAAGCGTGTTCGGTCATATCAAGGGCAATCGGTCGTTCCGTCGTTTTCACCTTCGTGGCCTTGACAAGGTGAACATTGAGTTTGGGCTGATCGCAATCGCCCACAACTTCCTGAAACAGGCGAAGACCATCCGCCTGTTTCAGGAAGAGATAAACCGATCATCGGAGACAAAAAGCCTGAAGCGACTTATAAATGTCACTTCAGGCTTTTCTTTTTAAGGGCTTTTGAGACAGCCCCTTTTCCTTATTCACGTTTGTCGAAAAACACACCTTCCACAGTTGGTCCATCATAAGGGAGATCATATTTTCGATTCATCTGTTTCTTTTGTTTAAATTGATTAATTTCCTGATGAATCAATCCACTCATCTCCGCTAACTTTTCCTGGATGGCCTGACTTTTTATCAAAATCTCGCGAACGATTTGCTTACTTTTTTGATCTTTTGGTCGCTCCAACCCCATTTCCATTACTAAAGCTCGTTCTTTTAGCAGCTGTTCTATGTTTTCCATCTGCTTCTCCCTTAGATCATGGTTAGAATCAAGAGGAGCATGGACTTTAGCATACAGATCGTTTGTTAGCTGTGACAACTGTTCCAGAGAGCTCATTATGCTTCTCCACCATTACCGTGTCTCTTTTTCCGATCAATTTGTAATGCTTCCTTCCAAGTATCGCGGAATTGCTTTACTAAGTCTTCCGCTTCCGAAAGTTTCGTTAGGTTGTTTTCCAGGTTCGCTTCAGTTAGACGATTTAAAATAAAATCATAGAGTGCTAGCATATTTTTCCCTAATTCCGTATCACCTTTTAATGTCACCATCAACTCACGAATAATGTTTTGTGCTTTTTGTAAATGGGTATTTTTTTCTTCAATTTCGTTATTCTCAATAGCATGCTGAGCTTGTGAAATAAATTTTAAGCAGCCATTGTACAACATTAACGTTAGTTCTGCTGGTGATGAAGTTTCAACCTTGTTCGTTTGATAAGTTTGATACGGGTTTTTCATGGCCATGTTGATTTACATCCTTTCCATTTACGAGGCTATGATCAAAATCCATTAAGTAACAAAAAATTGTTGGAGAGAAGCATATTGCGCGTTCGCCTGATTCACCATTTGTTCCATCCGCGAAAATTGCGCCCAATAACGATTTTCAATTTGAGTTAATCTTTGCTGAAAACGATCAATTTGTTTATCCACATCCAATATTTGTCTTCCGATAATGAATTGGTGCGCTGTTCTATTTTCATTCCCTGCACGAGCAACAATATCATTCATCGTTGACGATAAGGAGCTACGAATACGCCCCACTAGCCCTGTTTGACTATAAATCTCTGAGCGTTGTTGAGAGGTACGATCCTTCGCAGGAATAGACGTTAACGATGAGTTAGCTGTCCCGTTTAAAAGCTGGTGTACAGAATCTGGATCAGCCTCTAAGGCCGCTCGCAATTTATCTTCATCGACTTCAAGAAGGCCGCCCAATCGGTAATCACTGCTCGTCGTAATACCGATCTGTGTAATTAACGAAAACTGCCCATTTGTTTGCACAGGTGTATACAAATCTGCTCTCATTTGCGATAAAAGGGAATTCAACATCGAATCATTTCGCAACAAACCACTTTTTGCTTTTTCATCCCAAAGCTCTGCTTCTCGTTCGGAAAGCTCTCTTCTTTGTTCCTCTGTTAACGGTGGATAATCACGGTTTCTTGGTTCCGATAAAAGGGATCTTAATTCTGTAATTGTAGTATTGTACGTATCAACAAACTCCATAACTTTTTCGAAGGCTGCATCTGTGTTTGATGAGACGTTTAACGTTTCAAAACCTTCTGTCGTCCCGGTTAGGTTAAAGGTGATTCCACCAACCGTTATCCGGTTAGTACGAGAATCGCTTACGACAATCGGTTCACTGGACATGATTGGATCAATAAATTCCACTTCTGCATTTGTACCACTAACTTCATTCGCTTGATCCAGCTTTAACACATCATTTAAAAAGCCTGTGTCGCCACCGAATACGATTTGATAGTCATTTGATCCATCCGCCGCGTTAAAGGCTCCCGTTTCCGTACGCTCAATTATCACTTTATCATAGGTGGAATTGTAGGACATTCTTACACCAAGACCGGCAGAGTTAATGTCTTTAAATAAGCTATCAAGTGACTTGGACGTATCAATCGTAAACGACTTTTCTACAGCTGCTCCACTACTATTATAAGTAGTGATGGTAAACGTTTGTCCATGATAATCTTCAATGTTCACCCCGTCAGCGTATACATTTTGTTCATTTAACGCCCGTGTCGTACTTATTTTCGTACTGCCATTTGAAATCGCCTCTGAGCTTATATTTCTTGATTGGGTCGCAATTTGATTCACTTTCAACTGGTACGATCCATTACGCACCTGTGCATTTGGCTGAGCCGTAAAGGCTTTGCTTGTCGTTGAAGCTTCTTTCGTATTTAAAGAGGAACGTAAACGAATATTAGCGGCTGCATCATCTAGCTTTTTTAATAAAAGGTTTACTTCACGATAGGCATCTCGTTGCCATTCTAACGTGATCTTCCTCTGCGTAAATTTATTTAATGGGATTCTTTCAACTTGCATTAACTGTTTAATCATGCTTTCCGTATCAATTCCACTCGCAATGCCGCCGATTCTCATGTCTTAAGCCCACCTTTCGCTAAATTTTTTTATCAAAAAAGACGCTAATCGTTTCCTTCATCGCTGCATAAATATCCAATAACTTCTTAGGGGGAATCTCCTTAACCACTTCATTGGTTATTTTATCAACAATGGTTACGTAGTACTCATTCAAATCTTCATGTAAGGCAAATCGAACCCCTGTATTCAATGTTTCGATGACTTTATTGATGTCATCAATTTTATGTTGAACGTCACGCTTACTTGGCTCATACTCTTCTAATTGAACCGTCTCCTGTGCTTTAACAACTGTTTTAGCTACTTGAACTCCTGCTTGTCCTGCATACTGACTTTTTGATAAATTTATTTCCATTGGAGAACTCCCTTCCACGTAAAAGTTTTCATATCTATTATATCGGTATCTCATTCCTAAACTTTAACAACCTATCAACAAAGTAACGGTTGAGCGAAAAATAAAAAAGACCTGGAATAAATCCAGATCTTTAAATGAAAGCAAATTAACGAAGTAATTGTAATACAGCTTGTGGCTGTTGGTTTGCTTGAGCAAGCATCGCTTGAGACGCTTGGTTTAAGATGTTTGTTCTTGTGAACTCCATCATTTCTTTCGCCATGTCTACGTCACGGATACGAGACTCAGCAGCTTGTAGGTTTTCTGAAGCATTATCAAGGTTTTTAATTGTATGCTCTAGGCGGTTTTGCCAAGCACCTAATTGCGCTCTTGAAGTTGAAAGAGTATTAATTGCATCATTGATAGTATCAATTGCACCAGAAGCTCCACCTTGAGTGCTAATATCTACACCATCAACTCCTAAAGTAGCTGAGTCGATTGCATCAATAGCAACAACTAATGTTTCTGAAGTTGAATCCGGACCAATATGAAGAGTAAAGCTCTCTCCAAACATATCTTTATTATTGAACTTCGTATCTGTGTTGATTCGGTCAAGCTCAAGGATAAGTTCTTCAATCTCTAGTTGTAGTGCTGCGCGATCATTAGCATCATCATTTGTATCGTTTGCAGCTTGAACCGCTAGCTCACGCATACGTTGAAGGATTGCATGGCTTTCATTCATTGCTCCTTCAGCTGTTTGAATTAACGAGATACCGTCTTGAGCATTACGAGACGCTTGATCCAAACCACGGATTTGCGCACGCATTTTTTCAGAGATGGCAAGACCTGCAGCGTCATCCCCTGCACGGTTGATGCGAAGACCTGAAGAAAGCTTCTCCATCGCTTTTTGCCCTTCACCTAGGTTGATACCCATGTTACGATGCGCATTCATTGCTGGTAAATTGTGATTGATAATCATTAAAATTTCCTCCTTGAAATGTGTTTTCCGCCCACATCCTTGTGGTTGGTGTAAACTTAATCCGCGAAAAGGAACAAAGTCGGCCGCCTTTTCCTTTTCCGGTACACTAATAATATCGACACGATTTCACAGGAGTTTAGTCCTTTTTAAAATTTTTTATGATTTTTTTCTTGTAACCGGGGGACTCCAAAAGAAGCAATACGAACAACAGAAAGAGCGTAACGCGAGTGTAAACAAAAAAAGACCAGATCCGTCGATCTAGCCTTGTTGGTTCAATAATCCTTTTAATTGGGTTAATGGCACGGTTTTGGCCGCTTCGCTGTTCTCTTGTTGTATCGCCAAATACACTTCTTTTCGGTGAATATCAATATGACGCGGGGCGTTAATCCCTAGCTTTACTTGGTCACCGTCGATCGAAATAATGGAGATTTCAATGTTATCTCCGATTTGGATCGACTCGTTCGACTTCCGTGAGAGGACAAGCATTTACTTCGCCTCCTTTACCAGCACAAGCTCTTTTTGAAAAAGAGGTTGTTTCCGGTCGTAAGCTGTATCCCCAAGCACTAGCTGTTTTCCCATTTGTTTATTCGCATTGATCACGATCGGAGCTTGCAAATTTACCGTTGTTTCCGAGAAAGGCTCCTTAACTGTTAGCAACGAAAAAATGGCCACATCGTTCTCATTCGTTATGTTGAGCTGAGCAATCGTTGCCTCTGGCAATTTCACACGATACTCTGGAAAAAATGAAAATGGGTTCACGATGATAAACGCTAAATCCACTGTTTTTGTCGATTGAAGGGTATAGTATGGGGTTGCCTCTTCAAATGGCAGAAGGACAAACTCCTTTTCATCTTCAAACGCAGGAATTCCTTGATCAAAAGCAATGAGCCTATCCTCAGCCACTTCCAATTTACCGTTGTATTTGGTTTCAATTACTTTCATGTCAAATGTCACCACACTTTAATAAGTCTACAGTCATTTTATCATAGAAAGAGCAGCCGCAAAAAAGCAGCTGCTTATAGCTCTTTATTCACTGAAACTCCGACGGCTTGAAAGCGAATGCTTTCCTTTTGTTTGACATAAGCTTTCGTTTCCCAGCGTGGGATCGTAATTTCAGGTTCACGTCGGGTTACATGGATATCAATCGTATTAGATGGGACAGAGAAAGTTAACTCACCAGGTTCGTAGTGAAACTTGATGCTAAAGGCCGAACGGGGCATATTAACCGTCACAAGCTGTTTCGGAGGAGATTCACTGTTCACTTTAGCTAAATGAGACAGCACCTTACCCCCTCTACCATTTTCAATTTTCATCATTTGATCCCCTTGTTGCCGGCGTTTCGCTAAATGATCCATATATTTGCGCTTCGCTTCCGCCACGATTTCTCCCGTTAGGCGAAGGGGCGTTTGCAAATTAGACTCAGCAAAAGCCTGTTGCTGATCAATATATAACTTAGCCGCTCGCTGGCTAATGTGAATCAAATCAACATGCTGTTGATATATTTGTAAGTCTGGGGCATGTTGTTTAATTGTAAGAGGCGGGCGTTCAGAATGGCGTCCAGTTTTTGCATTCGTTGTCTGTATGTTAAGATATGGCAACTGCAAAATGCCCACCCTTTCTTTTACGTACTATCGTAAAAAGTCCATTAACGTTGGCTGCATAATGCGAGCTCCTACAGCTAATGCCGCTCGATGGACGCTTTCTTGGATCGTTAAATCGATAATGACCTTTTCTAAGTCCACATCCTCATTATCTGACATAATACGTTTGGCCGTTATTTCTTGTTGGAGGATGCGACTTTCTAGCATTTCGACCCGATTGACACGCGCTCCTAATTCTGCACGCTCTGCAGTCACTTGATCAATATGCTTGGTAAAATTATCGATGTACGCTGTGAGTTCAGCACCAGAGACGCTCGGGTCTTCAAGTGCTTTTTCCAAACGAAGAATATCACCAAATAATGCGTTGTTAAACACGTTGGTCGGGTTTGTGTTTACTGGAATTTTTACCCCTTTTAATAGCTCAATTTCAACACGTTGCGTGTTAAAGGAGACCGCTTCACGATCAGCCACAACGACATCATTCAAACGGACATTTTTTGTCTCAGCTGCCCCTGTATTTACGTTTGGCTGTGACGACGTAATACGGCCCAAATCTGGATCAATCACAAGTTGAAACGCCTTTTCATTAAATTCATCGCTATCCGTTTCATCAAATGGGAGACTGTTCATTTGTCTCACATCCTGAAACACGAGATGGCCATCGGCATTTTCTCCAACATAGTGATACGTTTGTCCGTCATACACAATTTCGACAGTCTGTAAGTCCGTTCCCGGTTCCAATAAATGGGCAAACCCTAGATCCATTCTTTCCGGAGCCACGATTGGTGGATTGGTCGTATTCGTTCCGTTAAAAATATATTTACCGCTGTTTTTCGTATTGGCGATAGATTGCAAATGCTCATAAAGCTGGCGAATTTCCTTTGCGATGTTCGCACGCTGTGTTTCTTCGTACGTATCGTTCGCCGCCTGAGTTGCCAACTCATGAATGCGGGCTAATGCATCTGTCGCTTCTCCAAGTGCTGCATCAGCCGTATCCATCCAGTTATAAACCTCACGAAGATTACGTTTAAATTGTTCAACCTCTGCCACTTGCGTCCGGTACCGTATCCCCTTCATCGCCACAACTGGATCTTGTGAAGCACGAGTAATCCGCTTCCCTGTGGATAGCTGGTCTTGCAACTCGCCTAGGCGCATATAACCTTGAGAAATATGGCGTAACGAATTGCCAGCAAGCATGCCTTGAGTCACTCTCATTCTAGATTTTCCTCCTCATTTAACGGCCAACGATGCCCATACCATTAATGATACGATCGAGCATTTCGTCAATTTGTGTAATATTTCGAGCTGCCGCATTGTACGCATGTTGGAATTGGATCATTAAGGTCATCTCTTCATCCAAGGACACTTGGCTGACAGAGTTCCGTTCGAATTGAACGTTATCACGTAAAACCTCATAGCTATCCCTCTTTGAAACAGCTTCGCTCGTCTCGACTGCTGCTCTTCCCATCACACCACGATAATAGTTACTGAACGTGGAAGCCGTGCCATTGAAATTCAGACGAATGTCCTTAATTTCTGATAAGAGCAAGGCGTTTTGACCGTCACCTGCAAAAGCACGCTTGGCTCCAGGTTTAAAGCTGTTTTCGTCTTCAAGCAACGTACGAATCGCTGCAAAATCTTTTGCCGCTAACAACGTTTGATATTGCTGTCTTGCATCGTCGGTTAAACCATCAAGGTTGACACGCGCCGCGGCAATGTTGTTTGCATTATTTAAAATATCGTCTGATACTTTTAACGTGCCAGCAGGCTTATTCTCATCGAATACGAAAAAGTCTCCGCCTAGACTCACTTCCCCTGTGAGCGGGTCTTCAAGTGTATACCCAATTCGGTGGGCACTATTCAAAGCTTCGACAAATGTTCTGACCATCACATTGAGCTCGGCCAGCATGTTAGGATAGAGGCCATTGACTTCACTGTTGTCAATGTCGGTTGGGTCTTGATAATAGCCAAATGCTTCAATTAAGCCCTTTAATCCACCTTGAGGCAGCTCTTGAACATTTAGGTTGACGGTATCCGTTCCATTTGAAATTGAGATCCCAGACACATATTCATCTCCAAGACTATTCTCAGTTTTTGCCACTTCAAATTGCTGCAACGCATTCTTGTCCGCTCCATTGACAAGCGTAATCCCCGTCCCTTTAAGCGTCACCGTAACTGCTCCTTCAGCGACTGGGTTTGGGTTCCCACCACTTTTCACACGCTGAACCTCAATCGGGATAATCGCCGAAATTTGATCAAGGAGACGATCTTGCTCATCGTATAAATCATTTGTCACGTAACCACTCGGCTCAACCTTGCGAATTTGTGCATTGATTTCATTTAGCTGTGAAAGTAGCGAGTTTAAATGGTCGGTAACGACACCTATTTCATTCCCATAATCGTCGCGAACTTGCTCTAGGAGCATATATTGCTCATTAAAAGAATCGGCTAACGATACAGCTTGCTCCCGTAATACGTAGCGAACAGCCGTATCCTCTGGGTCTGCACTTAAGTCTTGTAATTTGCTCCAAAACTGATCAATCTGGTTCGCCAACCCGTTCGAATCTAAATCGTTCAAAATTTCTTCCATTCGAATGAGAGCATCGGCACGGGCGTCCCAATACCCATTTTGCGTATTGTGCTGACGGTATTGCAAATCTAAAAATGCGTCACGAATCCTTTGAATGGAGCCTGCCATAACGCCTGTTCCTACTTGACCTGGAATGCTCGGTGCATTTCGACCGACACCAGGATACGCTTGAGTCTGTACGAAGTTTACCCGTTGTCTCGTGTAACCAGGTGTGTTTGCATTTGCTATATTGTGTCCGACAGTCCTTAACGCAGCTTGCTGGGTCATCATCCCGCGGCGTGCTGTTTCAAGCCCGTGAAAAGTGGATGTAGCCATGAATCGTGTTCCTCCGTTTCATTAAACAGTTGTTATGCTTTCGAATCAAAAGTGGAGTAGCCTTCTTCGTATCCATGTCGCTCCTTCTGTTGCGGTGGCTGATAACTCGTATGTTCTGCGCTTGGCAACAGCAAATCAAGAGACATGTTCACGAAGCTTAGGGATTCTTGGATTAATAACTGGTTTCGCTCATTCTCAACTTGTAATGCCATAATGGTGTCAATAAGGGCCGATTGCGTCCCTTCTAATTCCGCTTGCTCCTCTTTTGTTACGTGCGGAAGCATCGCCCGAACGGTTAATTCATCCGGAGCCTGACCGCATCGATCAAAAAAAGCAGCTACCTCTTTGCTACGAATTTTTTCTTGCACTTGCCCTTTATGAATCAATGCGGTTTCAGCGCGAACGAGCTTTTCGAGGGAGACCATGTCATTGTTCTTAATCGCTGCTGCTTTTTCTTTCGCACACGTTAGCAGCTCTTCATGGATGTGTAATAGCTCTGTCAATGAGCCTATCACTTGCTTAGCTGACATAAGGAGCCCCCTCTCATTACTTGTTCCAGAAGTCATAAAGCTTGTCGGCAACCGCCCGTGAGTCCACGCTGTACTCGCCTTTTTCAATCTTCTGTTTGATTTCTTCTATCTTCTTCTCTCGTTCTACTTCAATTGGAGAGCCTTTTTGCATTTCCTGCGCCTCTTTTGAAATTTCAAGTTGATCTCGTTTCTGTGGTTTTCCCTTAACGGTCTCGGCTTTTTCTACTTGTTGACGATAAAGCTGTTGGGAGATCGCTGTATACGGATTAACTTTCATTCATCTTCACCTCAATTTCTATCACACCATCATTTGTTCGCTATTGGTTACTCCTAATATCGGTCCATCCACGAAAATCGTTTAGCCTTTTTGCAATCCAAAAAAACGGTTAGGCTTAACAGTTACCTTACTCCTCAGCACGAACCACGTTCCTAAGCCACATAATTTTCTCCTTGAACGGCAGGTCTAAAGACACGCTTTAGTAAATAGAGAGAAAGAGAGCATCTTTTCGCAAACGTCATGATAGACACCAAAGGGGCCTTTTATTTAGTATACTATCGCTAAAGATCCCTTGAACTGGTAACGTTTTCTGCACAGGATAAAAAGGTGTGAATAGCAATTTTTATGACTATGTCGATTCGCTTCTTTTTTACTAATTTGTACTTCCTCCCCTCACTCTATCGGGAAAGATGAGTAGAAAAGACCTCACCCGTGAGAATACGTGAGGTCTGAACAATTCTGAACCTTAATCCCTTTTCAAGCGATCTTGGAGAGAGTGATACGTCAGATTTTTTTCTTTGGCTTTTTCATTTGCTTGCTTCCTTTGCTGGAACTGCTTTTCCTTTTCTCCTGCATCCAATCCTGCTTTTAAATTGTCTGCACACCCATGACATAGTCGCCCCTCCCGAATTGTTGCACCACACGATTCACACGGATACCCCAGGTTGGGAAACTGCTTTAATTGAATTCGTCCCTCGCGTATAAACTGTTCGATGTCTTGAATCGAAACTCCTGTTTTTTCATACACTTCTGTCACCGTTGCCATCCGATTGGATTTTTTTCGTAAAAAAGTAGATACCTTTTCATAATTCTCTTCTCTTTTTCGAAAGCATTTGTTACAAATTGGTCGAAGCGCTTTAACAAACAACTCTCCGCAAACTGGGCAATTAGCTAAATTGTTTTTCATGACTTTACCCCTCTCCATGATTCATTCTCATTGAACGAGAACATTGGCCCTTCATTGTCCTATCTAGCGATTGTCATCGAACGTACCCGTGCAGCACCGTGAGCTTGCAAAACAGTCGCAGCTTGACGAATGGTAGCTCCCGTTGTGTAAACGTCATCAACCAAAACAATGGAGCGACCTTTTACAACTTCAGCTTCTCCTTTTAACATAAACGGTGTGGTTCTTTGCTGAATTCGCTCGATTCGACTTTTTTTGCTCTGTTTTCTCCCTGGCTTTCTAGCGAGTACATCCTCGTACGTGCACCATTTTGCCAACAAAGCTTCCACTTGGTTAAACCCTCGCTCGATTAGACGGTCTTTACTTAATGGAATCGGCACAATGACATCAAATTTAAACTCTTTTTGATAAAGTTTTTTTAGCAATGGATGGAAAGCCTCTGCTAGCTTCACATCCCCACGGAATTTAAGTTGAGTTAAGACGTTTTTTAAAAAAGGATTGTACTCGAAAAGAGCGCGGTTTTTTTCGATTGTCTGCATCTCAGGGAGCCAGCGTTTGCAATCTAGACAATGATCTCCCTCAACTGTTTTTTTCATCGAGCGTCCACATATAGAGCAAATGGGTTTTGAAATAGGCTGAAATTTGCCTTCACATTCTTGACAAATAACGTCGGCTTCACCTGAAAAGAACATGGTTGACCAACTAACGTTTTCAAAAAACGGCTGATGGCAAATGAGACAGCGCGGCATGTTAAAACCCCTCCCGATTCATTTGTTGTAGCTGCTGTCTGCAACGCTTCATTGCCTTCGAGACACCGTAATGAAAAAAAGCAATATCGCCAGTGGGATGTTGATGACTGCGCCCCACTCGGCCACTGATTTGCACGAGCGCAGCTTCTGAAAAAACCGAATGCTCTGCTCCAAGTACAGCCACTTGAACACGCGGTACCGTAACACCACGTTCAAGAATCGTCGTCGTCACGAGAAGCTTGGTCACTCCATTACGAAAGCGAGTAACCTTTTCATGCCGATGTGGATCTTCCGCATGCACAGCATCATGAATGTAGCCAAGCTGTTTCAAGGCAACACTTACTTGTTCGAGAACTGGAATGGAAGGAACGAATAAAAACACAGGCTTACGGTGGTGCTTTTCAAGCCAAGCAACCAATTTAGATGGTAACTTCCGTCGCATAACCTTTTTTCGCCAATTTCCTACCCAAACAAAAGAGGGCAGTGGCAGTGGATGACCATGATATCGAGTCGATACTTTGGTGATTCTCCTATTTTTTTGCTCGAGCAAGGAGCGGGATGGGGTAGCGGAAAGATAAAGGATAGGAGCAAGAGGCCTGCGAGCTTCGTTCACACTTAGCTGAAGTGATTGATCACAAGAGAAAGGGAAAGCATCCACTTCGTCAACGATGACAAAATCAAAGGCTTTTTTAAAACGGAAGGTTTGATGGGTCGTGGCGATAACGAGCTGGGCGGGATGAAACACCGATGGACTATCACCATATAATGCGGTGATGGTTATAGATGGGAATGCTTGTTTGAACCTAGGATATAGCTCTTTTACGACGTCCACTCGCGGAGTCGCAAGTAAAATCCGTTCACCAGTAGCTAGCGATTGAGCCACTGCGTCAAACACAATTTCTGTCTTTCCAGATCCGCAAACAGCCCAGATAATGTGATCCTCTTTCTGTTTCCAGTACCGCACAGCTTGCAGTGAGGCGTGCCGCTGCCCATGCGAAAGCGTTCCTTTCCACTGCAAAACATTCGAATGCGAAGGAAATGCGTAAGGCTCCCCTTTCCAGCGAACGAGCTTTCGACAAGCGGTCACCCGACCGAGCATGAGACAGTTGCGGCAATAAATACAATGACTGTTCCCGCACCAAGCGCAAGGGGCGGTGGCAAATAACTCACGATGTTCGTTGCAACAGCGCCTGCAATGATAGCGTCCATTTTCTGTGATGATAGAAGGTTCCGTGATTACGTCTTTGTTTGTAAGGAATTCAGAGGGGACTTCTGATTCAAGAAGAAGGCGACCTGCGAGGAAAGCTTGCGGGGTGACTTGTTCAGTCAATCAAAATCCTCCTTTTTCTCATTGTAACGAATGGTGGAAAATAAAAAACACTCCCACCTTGTGTGATGACTGAGTGGGAGTGTTTTCTACGTTATTTTTCAATATACCAAGATAGCCCTATACTACCTTCACCGAGGTGGGTACCGATCACTGGTCCGAAATGGCTAATGCTTACATCTACATGGGTAAATTGACTTCTGATCTCATCCGCCAGCTTTTCTGCTCCGTCCAATCGATTCGCATGAATAACAGTCGCTTTAACTGATGAGGCAGAAGACGCTTCTTCAGCAAATAGTTCTTTCACTCTTGCCCATGCTTTTTTCTCAGTGCGTACTTTTTCTAGCGGCACGATAGAACCGTCTTCGAAGTGAAGAATTGGCTTGATTTTCAACAAGCTCCCAACAACAAGCTGGGCTGCATTTAATCGACCACCGCGATGAAGATGGCTTAAATCATGCACAACGAATAGCGCATTCGTCCGTTTCTTCACCTCATCTAAATGGTCGATGATCGTTTGTGGATCTGCTCCTTCTTTCACGAGCTTGGCTGCCTCTGCGACAAAATTGGCTTGAGGCTCGCAGCTGATACCAGAATCATAGCCGATAACCTCGATGCCTTCTACCATGCTTCCTGCCGTTAAAGCGGATTGATACGTTCCACTAATTTTACTGGAAAGATGAATCGAAATAACGACTTCAAACCCTTCTTTCGCCAGCCGTTCAAACGTCTCAACAAACAGACCGACAGCTGGTTGGGAAGTGGTTGGAAGCTTCTCCTCATGCTTCAGCTTTTCATAGAAGTCCGCGCTAGATAGCTCCACTTCCTCTTGGTAAGCTTCTTCACCAAAGACAACGCTAAGCGGAACGACCTTGACTCCTAATTCTTTTGCTCTTTTTGGGCCTAAATAGGCTGTACTATCCGTTACAATCGCTATTTTTGTCATCACGAATCCTCACTTTATCGATTCTCTGACCGCCCTACATAAAAATGTAGGGGGGCGATCTTGTCTTTTTTACTGTACCTTTAATTGAAAGACCTTTCAAGAGGGCGTAATGAAGCGATCGCTTTTTGGATTAACGTACTTTTACCCAACCGTTTTTGATCGATTCTACTACCGCTTGTGTTCGATCGTTTACATTCATCTTTTGCAAAATATTTGAAACATGATTTTTGACTGTTTTCTCACTAATGTATAGAGCTTCACCAATCATTCGGTTGCTATAACCGTCAGTCATGAGCTGTAGCACTTCACATTCACGACGAGTTAAAATGTGCAACGGCTTGCGATATTCGACTTCTTTAAAGCCGATTTCAGAGCTTTCTTGTTCATCTTCATTTACTAGACGACGGTATTCCTTGATGAGATTATGTGTCACCTTCGGATGAATGTACGCCCCGCCTTGCGCTACGACTTTTACTGCTTCAATTAGAGCGTCGGCGTCCATTTCTTTTAATAGATAACCGGAAGCTCCCGTTTTTAATACATGAGTGACATAGGACTCATCGTCGTGAATCGAGAGAACCAATACCTTTACGTCAGGGTACCTTTGAATTAAATCTCTTGTCGCTTCAACACCATTCACCTTTGGCATGTTAATATCCATAAGGATAACATCTGGATTATATTTTTCTACTAGTTCAACAGCGTTTTCGCCGTCTTCTCCATCAGCCACAACCTCAAATTCTGGCTCCATGGCTAGGATCCGTTTAACCCCTTCACGGAATAGTTGATGGTCATCAATGATGACAATTTGAATTTTGTTTTCGTTTACTTGCTCGTTCAATTAAATCACCCTCCAATTTTTGCACCTACGCAGTCTATTCTTCGGTTGTGATAGGAATGGAAATGATGATCGTTGTTCCATCGTTTGGCTTCGTTCGAATGACAAGCTGGCCTTTCAACATGTTGACCCTCTCTTTCATTCCAACTAAACCAAATGACCCTTCCTTTTTCTCGGTTTGATCGAATCCTTTTCCATTATCTTTTATCACGACAGTGAATTTCGTTTTCTGCTCTTCGATTTTCACATGGACATGTGAAGCTTTTGCATGCTTTCGTGTGTTTTGTAACGCTTCCTGAACAAGGCGAAATAGTGCGATCTCCACATGCTCTGGGAAGCGCTCTCCTTTTCCTATGTGTTTAAAATCAACAAATATTCCCGTATGTTCTTCAAAGGTTTTTACATACTTCTTCAATGTTGGAATGAGTCCAAGGTCATCAAGGGCCATCGGCCGTAAATCATAGATAATTCGCCGGACTTCAGCAAGAGAAGACTTCACCATCTTGCGCAAATCACGAATTTCCTTTAACGCTTCATCAATGCCTTTGTCGTGATAAATGCGCTCAACCAGTTCTGAGCGCAATAGAACATTCGCCATCATTTGAGCAGGTCCGTCATGAATTTCCCGGGAAAGCTTTCGACGTTCTTCCTCTTGAGCTTGAATAATTTGTAGACCAAACGCCTGCTTTTCCCTTGCATCCTCAAGTGCTTCTCCAACTTGACGAAGATCTCCTGTAAGAAAGTTGTAGACAACGGTCATCTGCCCAACTAATTCTTCCGCACGCTCGATGGTATCTTTTAGATTCAACAATCGGCGTTCAATTGCATCTCTTCGATCCCGAAGCTGCTGTTCTTCTTGCTGGAGCAATGCTAGCTTCACTTGGAGCTCATTGGCTTGCTCGTACACTTTACGTATCTCTTCATTTGAATATCTATGAAATTGCTTACTCACTTCAGCCAATCGATTGCGTGCAAATCGAGCGTGTACTTCCGCCCGGTCCGATTGGTCTATAATCTCTGCAACTTTCATGCGGACTTCTTGCAGTTCTTGTTCTAGAGAGACGTACTCATTTCTAGATTGCTCACTAATTTCAAAGATCTGTTCTCTACTTTTCCCTACAGTATCTAGCGTTTTATCAATAATCTTATCTAATGTTTGAGGATCAGCCACTTGAACCACCAACCTTTAAAAGGCATGGAGATGAAAAAGGCATTCGTTTTCCCATGTTATCTTTCGCGAGCAAGAAAAAAATTCCCTTCTTTTTTTCTCATTTTTATAAATGAATCCTTCGACATCCACGAATTTGCCTAAGCCTACGGATTTCGCTATCATTAAGTTTACACGAAAGACACGATAATAGGTAATGGTCACCATGCAAAATCGTCCACTTTTCTTATGGCGTCCCGCTTGCCTTTTAGTCACCTAAAGATAGTATAGTCTATTTACACTATCAAATGAACAGCTTCAGCTTATCACGACAATATTACACCATTATTTCTGCCATTTGTAAAACTGTGAAATTTGGAGGAGATTCTGATGCTAACATCTTATTATACAGTGAAGGAATCAGGAATACACGAAATTTCGATCCAAAAGTCTAGGTTTATCGCTCATCTTTCAAGAGCTACCTCTGAAGAGGAAGCCATCGAATTCATCGAACAAATTAAAAAAGAGCACTGGAATGCGACTCACAATTGCTCTGCTTATTTAATTGGTGAAAACGATCAAGTCCAAAAAGCAAACGATGATGGAGAACCGAGCGGTACAGCCGGAGTACCAATGCTAGAAGTATTAAAAAAGCGCCGGTTAAAAGATACGGTCGCTGTCGTCACACGTTATTTTGGCGGGGTTAAATTAGGGGCTGGTGGTCTCATTCGTGCATATGGTTCTGCAGTAAGTGAAGGTCTAAATGCCATTGGGGTCGTCGAGCGGAAACGAATGCAAGTAATCCATACGAGCATTGACTATCATTGGCTTGGAAAAGTTGAAAACGAGCTTAGACAATCTCACTATCTATTAAAAGAAATTAGTTACCTAGAAAATGTAGACGTTCAAACATATGTACTTGAAGCAGAGGTTGAATCCTATTGCGAATGGATGACGAACCTGACAAACGGACAGGCAGCATTTACCCATGGAGCGATTGAATATTTAGAGGAAGACGTCCCGAATCCTTAGAAAAACTTCACTTGTCGCCAACGGGGACTTATGGCTTATCTCTTACAATGATAAGAAAGGTTAAACAGGCTGATCACAATCGATGATCAGCCTGTTTCCTACAACTCTTTGATCATAAGTGTAACCGCACGAGTGAGCTCCTTTAGATCCATAGAAGGAAGCGAGTGGTGCTGTGCGGCTAATTCCTTGCTGGCCGGCACATGGACAAAGCCTGCAGCCATTGTTCGCTCCCTTTTTCATGCAAATAATCAAGCATTTGATACATGACATGGTTGCATACGTACGTCCCTGCTGAGTTGGAAATTTCCGCAGGGAAGCCCTCTTCATTTAATCGCTGAATAAGCCGACGAACTGGCAAGGTTGAAAAATAAGCAGCGGGGCCTCCCTGGCGGATCGGTTCATCGACAGGAGCGATCCCGTCGCGATCCTCGGGGCCACTATTAATGTTGATCGCTACCCGCTCTGGCGTGATCTTGCTTCGTCCAGCAGCCAATCCGAGCATGACCACTGCAGTCGGCTGTACGGTCTGAAAATGGTGCAGTAGCAAGTCCCCACTCTCCCGAAATGAGACAGGTAGGATGGCCCCTCTCACTTCGTATTCTCCAATTTTTCTTCCGTCCAATTCCTTCACAATGGCTTCTGTCGGATTGATAGAATAATCGAGAAATGGTTGAAAGCCTGTCAAAAGGATTATGTTACCCATCTATTATTCTCCCTCGTCTAAAGAATGGCGCCAATGCACAGCCGCTTTATCTAGCTGCACTTGAAGTTGCAGCTCCTTTGCTGCTTCTATAAGCAATTCCTTACAAAAATAGTAGCTCTTATGGTAGACAATTTTTCCGTTTTCAATCTCTTGAAACTGAATATCGTGAATGAGTGGGCCAGCTTCACGATCGACTAACACCACAAGGACTGGTTTTCCCCAAAGGAAAAAGGGCACAGCTCGGAAGCCTGGAAGGCCGTGCTGCATCGACCCTTTCTTCATTTCTTCCTTCGAATATTCTTGGAATCCAAGGGAAGCATCGATATGGACCTCATCACTCATCAAATCAAATAATTGGCTAAGATCCCCTGCATTAAATGCTTGCACATATTGTTGAATCACTTCGCTTTGCTCAGGCAATGGCCGCCCATTGGAAGAAAGCTCCTCTAGAGAGGAGGTTTCCTTTAATTTTTTTCGTACGCGACTTGATGTGGCGTATACTCCGTTCGGCGTGGACCGCACCATACTCGCCACTTCTTCCGCTGTAAATGCAAATACATCTTTTAATAGAAAAACAGCGACCTGCCTAGGGGGAAAGAGGGTGAAAAGCCGAGTAAATGCTTGCTCAAGCTCTAAATCGTACGAAAACTCCTCAACTGGGCCTTCCATCTCATCCACAGTACCGACAATCCGCTTCGCCTTGCGACACTGATCGATCCACGTATTGGTCGCAATTCGAAATAAATAGGCTTTCGGATTTGTTGGTTGCCACCGTTGATATAAGCTACCAAACGCCTTCACCAACGCCTCTTGATAAAGATCTTCCCCGTCCCATGGCGACCCAGTCAAATAACGACAAAACCGCCATAAATCAGATCCCACATCCTCTACAAGCTGTTGATACACTTCTTGTAGCTCTCTTGACTTTTCGATTAACTCACCCGTTTTCTCAAAACCCAATCGAACACCTCCTCACCGATTAGACCCGTTATAAAATAAGGATCATTCAATAAACGTATTAACCGTTAAAAACCTTACACACGAGTGGGAAAATTATCAGTTAGCTTTTAACGGAAAATAGATATCACACTCAGAATTGTCTAATTCCGGACTAAAGCGGTGATCGTCATATCCTTCAAGCCAGTAGTTATCCGAGTCTTTCTCATATCCCGACTCTTTCAGTGATTTCAGCGCGGCAACCACCGTTTCGCTAAACTTATTTTGTGGCCCTTTATGGGTGAACACTGCATAGCGGCAGGTCGGCAAAATAATCGTTGCCATCCCCTCTGGAACCTTTGTAAAGGAAGAGACTTCAACTGCTGCATAATACGTAAAATCACGCTCTCGGTCTTGAACGATTCCAAATGATAAATCGTCTTGCACAAGATGATCAATCTCAGACACTCGTTGATTGAACGTTTCCCATAGCATTCCAATCTCATTCATACGAGCGTAAGGGCCTTCCAACTTAAAACCTATCATTTTTCGTTCATTCTGTTCGACAATCGTAAAAGGCAAAAGCTCATTTGTGTTCATTGTAAATGCAACCTCCTCTTATCATCTACAATGACTCTACCTCCTTTTTCCTTGTTCGTTTTGATTATTTTTGCGATGATTGCTTGTCCCTCTTTTTGATGGGCGTCCAAATTTCAACTACCACTTCGTCATCCTCTTTAGGTTCCCGTTCATCGTACACTTCCATTTCTACGCCAAAATGAGACTGATACGGGCTAGAGGGTAGCCATGAACCGTAAATATAATTTGTCAAAGCCGAAAGCTGGTTCGCAGCCCCTTTATAGTGGAAGCTAGCATATGTCCCCCCTTTTATTTCTTTTTGTATAAAGCCTTGTGGAATGTTCACATCGCTGGCCTCGACTTCAACGCAAGCCATATAGGTAAAATGAGACCCATCGCTTGATGGAGAACTAATGCCATAACTGACAAATGGGTCGACTCTTCGTTCAATTTCATGAATGCGAGCTTCAAATTGATGCCACAAGGTAGGAATAGCCACCAGTGTCGATTGTTCACGGTCAGATCCTCCTGGTAAACTCAATCCTTCTAGCTGTAACCCCACAACTTGTAAAGGCTGTCGCGTCACAATATAAGGCTTGTGATTACTTGTGGCGTTAACTGGAAACGTCTTCACCGCCCAATAAGGGTCGATCAATTGGACGGGCGGACGGGCTTGACGATATTTCCCCGGCAAAACATTAAACCATTGCTTGAACGCACGGGTAAACGCCTCTTGACTCTCATATCCGTATTCAAATGCGATATCAATGATTGACGCTTTCGTCTCTAGCAAGGCATAGGCCGCCTTTGTTAACCGCCGACGTTTGATATACTCGCTCATCGTACAGCCAACAGTTGCCTTAAACAATCGGTGAAAATGAAAATAAGAATAAGATGCATGGGCCGCTACTTTCTCCAACGATATGGGCTCATGAAGGTGTGTTTCGATATAGTCAATTGCCCGTTGAACGGATTGTATGTATGACATTTTTCTCCCTCCTTTTTATATTTTCTAGAAAATGTTAACCTTTTCTATTAGCGATAAAGCTAGCTGCTGAATAGCCATACTATTTGGCTAAGTGATAGTAGTTTTCTTTAAACATGACCCTTTTCTAAAAATGTTGGTTCTTAGTCAAATGTTGGGGTGGCATAGGAGGGCGAGCCCCTCTTATCCTACCCCGAATGTCTGATGTTTGAATGGATGATGCAAGAGAATACGGTTTCGCAAGCGATCATAACGCCGAAAACCAAAGGCATTTCTCTTAATCACCTTCGTTTGATTATTCAGTCCTTCAATAAAACCATTGTTTAAGCCAAACGCGAGGCTATTCAAGATCTCGGTCTGCCAGTTCTTCAGCGTCTGAATGGCTCGGTGGAACTCCTTTAACGGGCTCGCCTCCACTCTTCGGTAAAAGGCGTAGAGCCCTTGTTTCACCTCGCTCATTCGTCCTTCCCTTCCTTGCATCTTCGCTTCTTGATACCACTGACGAAAATGTTCTTTTAGCTCATACGCTTCCCTTAAATCAGGGGATAGCTCTAAGTACCGCTCCACCTTCTTCTTTTCCTTATCATCCAGTCCTTCTCTCTCTTTCTGAAACAGATGTTTGATCCGTTTACATCGTTTTCGATGATACGGATGGAACGCTTTTTGCACTCGGCGGCGAACCCCTTCCAGAGCCCAGTAGATGTAACGACAGAAATGGAACGGATCCCCAATGATGAGCGGGTGGCCTAAGGCCTTTTGAACAGCCGACTTGAAGGTATAACTTAGATCCATCACGACTGTTTTCACATGATGACCCTTCTCTTGAAGATATCGTTTAAGCGTATCGGCTTTACGATCCGGTAAGATATCCAGTGGCTTCCGTGTATCTGCATCCGCAATGATCACTTGATATTTCCCCGCATTCGTATCCCCTTTGTAATCATCAATCGCAATCCGAGGAGGAAGGTGATCCACCTTCTTCACGAGGGGGGCCGCCAATTGATCAAACCGGCGCATGGCAGTTGTCACGGACGTTTGGAATTGATTCGCTGTGTCCGTAAAGTTCTTCCCTTGAATGAGCCGTAAGCGAAACGCTTGATTCCATTCCACTGTCTGACGCTGATATCGCTCTACAAAACAGGCTTTCTCCGCAAACCGCTTCCCGCATCTGCACGCGTACCGGCGCTTTCGATAGAATAGATACACCCACCGTTCAAAGAGCTTGAGATGTTGAACTTTTTGGATGCGGTCATCATGGATTCTCTCGGTTCTCTCCCCGCAGGATGGGCAACGATGAGGCGTTCGCGGCATTTCTACATGGAGCGCGATAAAGCCCTCTCGTTCCTCCATCTTTGTGACCTTCACACCTTTTAATCCGGGCAAATCCATGGTAAAATTCATCGTACACGCAGCTCCTATCCTTTCTTTGTTTCTCGACAATTCAAGGATAATGGATAAAGGAGCCTGCGTGCATTTTTTTTGCCCTCTTTTGTGCAAAAACCCCAACATTTATTGTAGAGCCAAAATGTTCAACACAAAACCCCTCTCTTCCTCTCATGGAGGGAAGAAAGGGGCCTTATCAAACATGTTACTCAGCGACAACCGGCTCTTCTTGCGTAATACCTAATTCATGGCGATACACACCGTGTCCATCGCCGATCGCCCAATTCACGATCCGTTTGTTCACTGGAACAATCTCAGAACGGTAAAGAGTTGGAATGACAGGGACTTCATCGACCATTAGCTGTTGCCACTCTTTGTAAATCTCTTGACGCTTTTCTACGTCAAATGCTTCTTCGGATAGAGCCTCCGCTAGAAGACGGTCGTTTTCTTCACTTGACCAACGAGTGTAGTTAAACGGTGCCCGGCGTCCATAAAGACCGCTCGGATCAACATCAATACCGACACCCCAAGCCGCCTGATAAATATCAATGTCTGGATCATCCTCTTCAATTCGATCGTAGAAAGCATTGAACTCATGAAGTCGTCCGTCAAGCAATTGAACTTTCAAACCGACTTGCTCCCACGCTTGAATGTAATATTGCGCTATTGGCTCGGCAATGTCTCCACCAGACATGGCTGCGAAGTTAATGACAAGCTCATTCCCCTCCAGATCTTCACGGAAGCCATCACCATTCACATCTTCATAACCAGCTTCATCTAACAATTGTTTCGCTAACTCTGGGTCATATGCGCGACCTGGATTCGTGTCATCGTGAAATTCTGGATGTGACGGCGGAATTAATGTCGTTCCGGCCCAACGTAAGCCATGATAGAAACGCTCACCTACCGCATCGTTGTCGATCGCATGCCACATCGCACGACGTAAGTTTACGTCCGCCATTTTTGCATCTGGATCTGTCTTCACTTCACCATCTTCCCACGTCCCAAGCTTAAAGCCAATGTACGTATACGCACGATCCACCACTCCGAGCCAATCTAAGTTCGACGTGTCGGCATTGTCTGGGAATTGGTCGGCTGGGAAGCTATGAACGAGATCAACTTCTCCGCTGCGAAGTGCCTGCATGACAACGTTCGGACTCACTATTTTTACGACAACTTCATCGAGATTTGGCTCCCCACGCCAATAATCTTCATTTTTTGAATAAACGACAGACTCTCCTGGGACAACGTTTTCTACTTTAAACGCGCCGAAGCCAATCGGGTTTTGACGAACCTCTGGAGAGGAAGAAATGTCTTCAATGTCCATATCACCAAAAATATGCTTTGCTAATGGATAGTACCAAACACCACCAGTCATGAGAGACGGCGTTGCTTCTTTGTACGTAATTTTCAACGTTTTTTCGTCAACCACTTCAATTCCGGAAATATGATCGGCTTCCCCGTTATGATACTCTTCAATTCCTTCTACGTTGCGAAGTGTATCATCAAAGCGGATACCGTCATAGTTCGGATGAGCAATGACTTCGTGAGCAAACGCCCAGTCTTCCGCCGTAACCGGCTCACCGTCATGCCAATTAACGTTATCACGAATCGTGAACGTGAACGTACGGCCGTCCTCGAAAATCTCATAGGTCGCTGCACCGTCCTGAGTCATAACATAGTTTTCATCCCAATCGATTAACGCATCATCAAACCACCGCAAAACTTGATAATCGGGATTGGATTGATAAAAGTTATAGTTTAAAATCCCTTCAAACGGTGAGTCTAACACGATCCCAAACGTGATCGAACCCCCATCTAAAATTTCTTCACCATCTGCCGCTTTTACATTTGTAAAATCATCAATCGAATAGAGACCGTCTTCACTACCTGCTGCTTCTCCATCGTCTGTTTCCACATCTTCTGTTTCACCATCTGCATCTGGCTCAGTCGTTGCATCATCGCTACTGCAAGCCGCCACGAGCGCTAGTAGAAATACGAGAAGCATTGCTAGTAGCGCTTTAGGAAATTTCCCCATCAGTATTACCTCCCTTTTTTATCCTCGTCTTTGTCTTGCGTCCGTCGCACGCTTAAGCGCTTGACCGACATTATTTATACTCAACATCAATACAAAAATGAGTATTGCTGCTGGTAACCAAATCCACCATCGATGCTCTAACGTTTGTGGGTTCGTCGCATAGCTGATCAACGTCCCTAAGCTTGGTGTGCTTTCAGGAAACCCGAACCCTAAAAATGAAAGACCTGATTCAATCCCAATGTTGGCTGCCAAATTAAGCGTCATCGTCACGATGATTAATGAACTTAAGTTAGGTAACACTTGGGTAAACATAATTTTTAAATCAGATGACCCTAACGTTTTCGAAGCTTGGACGTAATCGAGTTCCCGCTCTCTAAGTGCCTTTGAGCGGATCATCCTCGCAATCCCCATCCAGAGAAACAGCGTCATGATCAACGAGAAGGATACAATGCTATATTTCGGCACGAGGGCAACGAATACGATAATAATCATTAAGTTTGGCAAAATCATAAAGAAGTCAACCGCACGCATAAAAATGTTATCGATCGTTCCCCCGTAATAACCTGAAATAAGACCAATTAAGATGCCAATCGTTCCGCTCATCAATGTGACAAGAAGACCGATTGTGATCGAATTTCGCGTTCCAATAATTAACTGACCGAACACATCACGACCCCCATAATCTGTCCCGAGCCAAAAATCTGAGGAAGGTGGCTGATGGATCTCAAATAAATCAACCTTAACGATCTCGTTTTGATCGAGAAAGAGGGAAATGCCGTACACAAAAGCCATAATTAACCCAAGAAAGATGAGCGACCCTAATGCCACTTTATCCCGGACTAATTCCCGCCAAAGAATCGATAAGCCAGATGGGCTCTTTTCATAAGTTGGTTGTTGTTGCACGCCTTGTTCTGGTACATTTTGCACAGTTGTTCACCTCATTTCTGCCCTATTTGATCTTAATCCGTGGATCGACAATGCTTAGGATAATGTCAGATAAGAGCGCACCAAGAATTGAGGCCACCCCGAACAAGAGCACCATCGTCGTCACGACACTGTAATCACGCTGCATAATCGAAGACAAAAATAGCTGTCCCATCCCTGGATAACTGAAAATCATCTCTACAAAGATCGTTCCGCCAATTAACCCTGTCAGCTCATAGCCGAAAAACGCTGCGATCGGTAATAGCGAGTTTCGCGGCAAATGCTTCAAGTAAATTCGCCGCTCTGACGCTCCTCTTGCTCTAGCCGTTCGAACGTAATCACTCTGCTTTTGGTCAATTAATTCGCTGCGCAAATATTGGACCGTAGATACGGTTGTAATGATGGCAAGGGAAAAGGCAGGCAGCAGCATATGATTGATTTTACTTAACACATAACCAAACGTTCCCGGCTGTGCGTGTGGACTAACTGAACCACCAGTCGGAAACCAACCGAGCTGAAATCCGAAAAGAAAGAGCATTAATAATGATGTAATAAAAACGGGCGCAGCAAACCCGACGTATGTATATCCCGTAATGGCACGATCCAACAGTGTATCGTTATACCGTCCACTTAAAAGACCAAGCGGGATCGCGATCATATACGTCATAATCAACGTTAATAATGAGAGCCAAATCGTATTCCATATTCGGTTATCAATGACCTCTGTCACCGGAATCCGCTGCTGATACGAGTCACCAAAGTCTCCTTGCAGTGCATTTCCTACCCAACGTACGTATTGCACATACCACGGGTCATTCAACCCATACCGCTCCCGCTGGGCATCGATGACTTCTTGACTAATATTCGGATTCGATTGATAAAAACCAGTTAACGGATCCCCCGGCATCGCTTGTGCGATCATAAACACAATGACGCTGAGCAAAAACAACTGGGGAATCATGATAAAACATCTTCGAATAATTAATTTCCACATGTCTCTTCAACCTTTCTAAGGTAGGGCCACCTTGTGTGTATCGGAAATTGGCTTTAAGGCATATGCAAGACCTTCATCATCAAAATAGTTAGAGGCGTTCGACTGGAACTCTTCCTTAACCTCTGCCCGAAGCTGTGTGTGCTTATCGCGGTTTTTTGGATCCATGTCTGGAATGGCTGCGATCAACCGCTTCGTATAAATGTGCTGCGGTGATTCATAAATATCATCTCGTACGCCCTCTTCTACAAGACGTCCTCGATACATAATCCCAATGCGATCACACATATGGCGGATGATGCCTAGATCATGGCTGATAAATAAATACGTTAAATTAAACTCTTTCTGAATGTCCTTCATAAAGTTCAGAACCTGTGCTTGAACAGAAACATCAAGGGCTGACACAGGTTCATCAGCAATAATGAGCTTCGGCTTTAACGCAATCGCCCGCGCAATTCCAATTCTTTGCCGCTGTCCCCCAGAAAACTCATGCGGGTACTTGAAGATGCTTTCTCGGCTTAAGCCGACAATTTCAAGCAATTCTTCGACTCTTTTACGCTCCTCAAGTTTTGATAGGTTCTCAAAATTCCGGAGCGGCTCCGCGATAATATCGAGTACTCTCTTTTTTGGATTAAGTGAAGAATACGGATCTTGAAAAATCATTTGTATGTTGCGGCGAATGTCATTTTTCTTCTTTTTTAGCTGCTTCGTTATATCCTGGCCATCAAATAAAATGTGACCAGCCGTCAATTTATTCAGCCCAATGATCGCACGCCCCGTTGTCGTCTTCCCCGATCCCGACTCTCCTACTAAACCATAAGTCTGTCCTTCCTCTAACTCTAGAGAAACACCATCAACCGCTTTGTTGTAACCAACCGTATGCGGAATGACGCCTCCTTTGATCGGGAAGTGAACTTTTAAGTCTTCTACTTTAAGAAACCCCATTTACTTCCACCCCCTCTTCTGCCTTTGGGAAGTAAAAATGCTTATAACATGTACAACGAACGAAATGGCCTGGCTCAACTTCATGAAGCTCCGGATGATCCTCATGTACTGATTCACTTAGCCATGGAATTCGATCCTTAAAGCGGCAGCCTTTTCGCGGCAAGTTTTGCAAAGCTGGTACGATCCCTTGAATAACGTGAAGCTTTTCTTGATCGTTTGATTCTGATGGTACTGAATATAACAACGATCGTGTATACGGATGCAGCGGACGCTCGAACAGCGTGAAGACATCTGCAATTTCAACAATTTGACCCGCATACATGACTGCGACCCGATCCGCCATCTCGGCCACCACACCGAGGTCATGCGTAATTAAAATAATTCCAGCATGTATCTTTTCTTTCAAATCACGGATCAAGTCTAAAATCTGCGCCTGAATCGTGACATCCAATGCCGTTGTTGGTTCGTCGGCAATCAAAAATTCGGGCTCGCATGCAATCGCAGCAGCGATCATGACACGTTGTCGCATCCCTCCTGAAAGCTCATGGGGATATTGTTCATAAGTTGATTCAGGTCTAGGGATACCAACAAGATTTAATAGGTCAATGACTTTTTTCTTCCGTTCCGCTTTCGTAAGCGACCGATGAAGCAAAAGCGCCTCACCGATTTGCTCCCCAATAATCATCAGTGGGTTTAGAGCGGTAAGAGGATCTTGGAAAATCATGCTCAGTTTGTCGCCACGAATTTTATTCAACTTAGAAACCGGTAGTTTGACGAGGTTTTCACCTTTAAAGTTAATTTCGCCTTCAATTTTTGTTCGTTCAGGGTTATGTAAGCCCATGATCGTATTTGCTAACGCACTTTTTCCCGAACCTGATTCCCCAACAATCGCCAAGACTTCATTTTTATTCACATTTAATGTGACATTATCAACCGCTGCATAAAAGTCATCTTTAATTTGAAACGCAGTGGTTAAGTTGCGGATTTGCAACAATGCTTTTTTGCTCAACGTTCTCACCCTGCTTTTTTAAAAGTAGTAAAAATGTTAAACGGTATTTATGTTTTCCTTTGTCTCAATACGTTAACTTCGCTACGAGATTCGTTATTTCCTACGAGACCTTTTTCGCGATTTCGACTTCTTTTGCGCGATGGCTTTAAAGCCTTATCGGATTAGATCTTGCCACTGCCCACTATTCTTGGTTGTTAATATACGAGAAGGAATCCTTGTACTGTTTTAGTTCAATGCTCACATCGGCAGCAAGAATTCCATCAATTTTCGATAATTCTTTGTTAACAAAATTGACTAAATCTTCGTTATTTTTAAAATATGCTTGTAAAATAAGATCATGGCGACCGGAAAAGGCACCGACAAACCGTACTTCAGGATATTCATTTAACTTCGTTGCAATTGTCTCTTGTTTTCCTAATTGTGTTTTTATCCCGATAATCGCCTGCACGTTTAAGCCGATTTTGTTTGGATCCATATGAATGATGAACTCAAATACTCTTTCTTTAAGCATTCGATTAATTCGCGTCCGAACTGTCCCTTCACTAACATTGATCCTCTTAGCAATATCTGTATACGAACGTTTTCCGTTGTCTTGAAGAAGCTGTAAAATTGACATATCCACATCATCAAGTTTAACCATCTGCATTCCCCTTGTTTTGTAGAATCAACTAGGATATTTAATTTTTTTGACGTTTTAGCGTCATTTTCACATTATTTTTTGTAAAATTCGTAAATTGTTATCGCTATTATAAGCCATCCATTTTCCGATTTCAATATTCTTTCTTTTTAAAATAATTTTTCTTTGCTAAATTATCTCACATGTACAACCCAATAGTAAAGCGCTTACATTGTAGAATAAGGTCATATCATGTCAAAACTAACTTATTTTCGTTTAAATTGATTCATTTTTTTACGAAATAATTAATTATTTCGTATTACAATCAATTGATCATGTTAGAAAAAATACTTTTCTACTATATTTCTTTACCTCTTTGATGAGATGAAGGCTTTTTTAAATCAATCCCAAACTTCAACTAAGTCCTTAGGTCATATATTTAGGAACAAAAATGGAAGAATCAGAGAAACGTCTCTTTTTCATTCCGCTACATAATCCCCCACCACCCCATAGTCCTATTCCCTTCATATGTAGAAAGTCTATTTCTTTTACCTTTCATCTCCCCCAAAATCAAGTAGACTTGCCGTTTAACAAGTGTAAATTCCCATTTTCGTTCCATCTCGTTATTCTGTCCTAACAGGAAATTGAAACAAAAAGCCGTACCGAAGCGCGTTCGATACGACTATAAGCTAGTTTTTCATTTTTGGATCTAGCGCATCCCGTAATCCATCACCGATCATATTAAAGCCAAGGACGACAAGCATAATTGACATTCCAGGGAATATCGCTACCCATGGAGCGGTTTGAATGTAAGCTCTAGAATCTGCTAGCATTTTCCCCCATTCTGCTAAAGGTGCCTGTGCACCAAGTCCAAGAAACCCTAATGCAGCAGCTTCTAATATGGCTGTACCGAAACCGAGCGTCGCTTGAACGATAATCGGCGACAAACTATTCGGAAGAATGTGGTGAAATAAAATTCGGCTGTTTTTCATTCCTTGGGCTCGAGCCGCCATTATAAATTCTTCCGCCCGTAAGCTAATGACTTTTGAGCGAACAAGCCTGCCGAAAATCGGGATATTCACGATTGCTATGGCGACCATTGCGTTATGAAGGGATGGACCTAAAATGGCTACAATAGCAATGGCTAATAGGATACTAGGAAAAGCCAGCATGATATCAAAGATACGAGAGATAAGCATGTCAAGCCATCGTCCATAATATCCGGCAAGTACACCAAGCAGCGTCCCAACCAACAAGGCTCCGGCCACTGCGAAAAATCCTACTTGTAGCGACAGCTGTGCGCCATATGCAATTCTCGTAAACACGTCTCTCCCTAAATCATCGGTACCAAACCAATGTTCAGCAGAGGGAGACTGTAAGCGACTGGCTGCATCATATCCGTCAAAGGAATGCGTCGTGAGCAGAGGCGCAAACAAGGCAATGAAAAGAAAGAAGCAAACGATCACGATACCGGTCATAGCTAATTTGTTTTTTCTTAGCTGCCTAAAGGCATCACGCCAAGGAGATATAGCCTCCCCTTTCGCACTTTGCTCGTCTGGTGGTTTTTGAGAGGGTGTCATCGCTAAGCGAAGAGTGGTTTTTCGTTCCATAGTCACTCCCCCTTCAATATTTAATTCTCGGGTCAATATAGGAGTACAGTAAATCGACAATTAAGTTAATGACGACAAACATAATGGCCACGACTAAGATGCCTGATTGAATGACAGGATAATCGCGATACGTGATCGCTTCATAAATGTAACGTCCAATGCCCGGCCAACTGAAAATCGTTTCTGTTAAAATAGCCCCACCAAGCAAGACACCCGTTTGCAAGCCAGCAACAGTAAGCACAGGAATCATCGCATTTTTTAACGCATGCTTATAAATGACCACAAACTGACTTGACCCTTTCGCATGAACGGTCCGAATGTAGTCTGAACGAAGTACTTCTAGCATGCTAGACCTTGTCATTCGGGCAATGATTGCCATCGGAATCGTTCCGAGGGCGATGGCAGGCAGTACAAGGTGTTTTAATGCTACATGCACGTGATCCCACCGCCAATGAAGAATGGCATCCAGCACATATAGACCGGTAATCGATTGGATCGGATCACGGGGGTTGTCTCGACCAAAAGCAGGGAACCACCCGAGTTCCTGAGCAAAAATCCATTGTTGCATGAGCGCTAACCAGAAAATCGGCATCGACACCCCGAGCAGAGCAACGAGCATGCAGGCATAATCAAAAAATGAATGCTGTTTCCATGCGCTTATGATTCCTGCATTGACACCGACAACGACTGCGAAGAGCATGGCAAAAAACGTCAACTCCAACGTTGCCCCTAGATAAGGAACGATTTCCTCGGAAATTGGAGCCCGTGTCCTTAAAGATGTGCCAAGATCACCTGTTAGCAAATCCCGTACATAATACCCGTACTGCACGAGGTATGGCTCATTTAATCCAAGTCGTTCCTCCAGCTCTGCTACCGCTTGGGGACTTGCTTGCTCGCCTAATATCGTTTGCGCCGGATTTCCTGGAATCAAATGAACAATAGAGAACGTAATGATGGTCATGCCTATGAGTACAGGAATGAGCAACATCACCCTATGCAACACATACGTCCACACTAGATCAACCCCTTTCTTTCAGGAAAAAGGGTGTAGAGGAAATTCCCTCTACGCCCTCCGACACATTACTCGAGTAGCTGCACTTCATCCAACGTTTCGCTTGTAGATGGATGCGGAATGTAATTGACCACGCGAGAACTCCCTGCTAAAACAGGAATCGAGTGAACGAGCGGTACCATTACTGCATCCTCATGAATCATTTCTAATGCTTCAAAATAGAGTACTTCCCGCTCATTAGGATCTACCGTCTTTTTCGCCTGATTCAAAATCTCATTGACATCCCCTTCATCATAGAACGAACGATTTCCACCAGGAATGGCATCCCCGTGCAGTAAGTTTGATAAGAAGTAGTCAGGGTCACCATTCACTCCAGACCAACCGAGCATAAACATGTCATGCGCTCCTTTTTCCGTCTCCTCTAAATAGGTCGCCCAATCTCTCGTTTCGATTTTGGCTGTAATCCCTACATCGGCCAAATTTGATTGAATTGCTTCTGCTGCACGCTGCGGATCTGGCATGTACGGTCTAGCCACCGGCATTGTCCATAATTCGAATTCAAATCCTTCCTCATAGCCTGCTTCGGCTAATAGCTCACGGGCTCTCTCTGGATCATATGCATAAGGATCGATCGCCTCATTGTAGCCTAAGTAGCCAGGTGGAACTGGATTTTTTGCTGGCTCTGCTAACCCGTTATAAAGGGCTGTGATCAAAGAATCCTTGTCGATCGCATGATTAATCGCCTGCCTTACAAGCGGATCATCAAATGGTTCTTTTTCAACGTGAAAGCCTAAATAGCCAATATTGTTCGTCGCCCGCTCAAACAGAACAATTGAGTCGTCTCCCTCCACCTGTGCCACATCATCAGGATTGAGACCGTCCATAATATCGATTTGTCCTGATCGTAAGGCTGTAAGACGTGCAGAATTGTCAGGAATCACTTGAAATATGATTTTGTCTAGCTTCGGATGACCCTCTTTCCAGTACTCTTCGTTCTTCTCTAACACAATCGAATCATCCCTCGTCCAGCTAACGAACTTAAATGGCCCTGTACCGACTGGATTTTCATTTATGGCCGCACCATATTCTTCAAAAGCAGCTGGTGACGTCATCGCAAAATAGCTCATCCCCATGTTTTGTAAAAAGGACCCGAGAGGCTCGCTTAAAACAAACTCAATCTCATACTCATTGACAACATTGATTTCTTCAATGACATGACCTGGGTCGCCTTTAAACCCACCAAATTGAGTCCCATACACACTATAGTTGTAGCCTTCATCTACATAAGCGTACGGGTGGTCTGGATCTGCCCAACGTTCAAAGTTTACTTTTACTGCTTCTGCATTGAATGGCGTCCCATCATGGAAGGTGACTCCTTCCTCCAAATAAAACGTATAACGAAGACCGTCCTCCGACATATCCCAGCTATGAGCTAAACCTGGCCCAATTTCAAAAGAATCTCGTTCAAATTCAATCAACGTTTCAAAAATTTGCTTCGTGACGCGAGACGACTCCCCATCGGTTACACTTGCATAATCGAGACTGACCGAATCGCCTCCTCGTGCGAAAATCAACGTTTGATCTTCAGCAAGCCCTTGCTCAATCCCTTCCTCTGACATCTCCTCTTCATCCACTTGCCCCGGCTCCTCTTGAGAAGCGTCATCCTTGCTGCTGCACGCACTCACAACGACGAGTAATGACGCAATCATGACGAAGAGCCACCTTAAATGCATCCCTTTCATGAAAGATCCCCCTTTTTCTTAATGTTTCATGCCATCTGCCATAGCCCGACGCTATTCGTACAAATGGCAAGCAACATAATGACCTTTTTCCTTCTCGTGCAAGCTTGGTCGTTTTATCTTGCATACGTCCATACAGTCAGGACAGCGCGTATGGAAAGCACACCCCTCCGGCGGATTAGACGGGCTCGGTACATCTCCTTTTAAAAGGATTTTTTCTTTTGCTGTATCTGGATCAGGTACGGGAACCGCCGATAAAAGAGCACGTGTATACGGATGCTTTGGATTTTCAAATAATTGATCTTTCGTCGCCATCTCTACCATTCGACCGAGGTACATCACAGCCACACGGTCGCTTATATGCTTAACGACACTCAAATCATGGGCAATAAAAATGTATGTTAGTGCAAATGTCTCTTTGAGATCGGCCATTAAGTTTAAAATTTGCGATTGCACCGAGACATCAAGTGCAGAAACAGGCTCATCACAAATGACAAGCTTCGGATGAACGGCTAATGCACGGGCAATTCCAATTCGTTGTCTCTGTCCCCCGCTGAATTGATGGGGGTAACGAGTAGCGTGATCCGAGCTCAAGCCAACGGTTTCGAGAAGTTCTTCAACCCTTTCAAGTTGTTCTTTCTTCGTACCGATCTGATGAACGATCAACGGCTCACGAATGATTTTTTCAATGGTATGACGGGGGTTTAGCGAAGCGTAAGGATCTTGAAAAATGATTTGCATGTCACGGCGTCGTTTTCGCATGTCACCTTCAGATAAGGCAGTGATCTCCGTACCAGCAAAGTAAACCTCACCGCTCGATGGCTCAATCAATCGTAAAATGGCCTTCCCAGTCGTTGATTTTCCGCATCCCGATTCGCCAACAATGCCGAGCACTTCCCCTTCATATACAGAAAAGGAGAGATTATCAACAGCCCGTACCTCGCCCACTTTTCGGCTGAAAAAACCGCCATTGATATCAAAGGACTTCGTCAGGTTTTTCACTTCTAACAAAGGCTTACCCAACCTCATCCCCCCTCTCTTCATAAAGGAAGCAACGACATTGGTGACCTGTAGCTACTTGCTGCAGCTGCGGTGCAGTCGTCTTGCAGCGCTCAAAAGCCACTTCACAGCGCGCCGCAAACCGACAGCCGTGTCCGACGGTTCCAGGCTTAGGGACCACTCCAGGAATTGAGTAGAGTCGCTTCGACTGTTCATGAATTTTCGGTAATGACTTGAGCAACCCTTTTGTATATGGATGTTTAGGATGTTTTAAAATCATCCTGACATCCCCTTCTTCAACGACTTGTCCTGCATACATAACAACCACACGGTTGCATAACTCAGCCACTACCCCTAGGTCGTGTGTAATTAACAAGATGGCGGTATCATGCACTTCATTCAAATGGCGCATTAAATCAAGAATTTGCGCTTGAATGGTTACATCCAAAGCGGTCGTCGGTTCATCTGCAATAAGCACTTTTGGATCACAGCACATCGCCATCGCAATCATGACACGTTGCCGCATGCCGCCTGACAATTGGTGAGGATACTCCGAGGCAATCTCATCTGCTCTTGGGATACCGACCCGTTCGAGCATCGTCACGGCTTGTTTTCTTGCTTCCTGCTTGGTCATTTTACGGTGGTTGCGAATCGCTTCGATGAGCTGATTTCCGATTGTAAACAATGGATTCAATGAAGTCATCGGCTCTTGGAAAATCATCGCAATGTCATTTCCACGAATTTGTTTCATACGCTTCGGTGAAACTTGTACCAAGTCTTCTCCTTTAAAATAAACGTGACCCGACATAATTTTTCCTGGCGGATTCGGCACGAGTTGCATGATCGAGAGGGAGGTCACACTTTTCCCGCAGCCCGATTCACCAACGATTCCAATGATTTCCCCTTGATGCAGCCGCAAACTCACGCCATCTACTGCCGGTACTTCACCTTGATCTGTAAAAAAATGAGTCCGTAACTTGTCTAACTCTAAAACAACATCCGGCATCAATCATGCCCCCTCACCAACAAACGATTGTTGGACAAAAATTATTTTTGTTTCACATTATGATTCCTGAAACAAAATCAGAACTTTTTTCGTTCTATACTGGGGAGGTTCTAGATAAAAATATCAGTGTCAAGCCCCCAAGAAATTCCCATAAGATTGTCAAAGTTCGTCGATATGTCTTTACTTGAATGAGCTTGTTCGATAAAATCGAATGAGGAGAAATTTTATAGAAGAAACGGGGAACCTTTTAATGAAACAAATGCCTCCAAGCCGAAAGGTACAACGAAAAAAGAGAAAAGCTGTACGTTTTCTAAAAATATTCATGACCATGACCCTACTTGCCTTGCTCGCGTTTACATGCCTTGGCGTTTACGTTTACTTTAAAGTCTCAAGCGTTGCATCTGAATCAACAGTGGACTTAGAGCGCGGCGATAAATCTGAAAAGCGAATTGAAGCAGTCGACCCGAGCAAAGATAACTTTTCCGTTCTCCTTCTCGGAGACGACTCACGCCCTGGCGAAGCACGAGCAAGAACCGATGCCATGCTAGTTGCTACGTTCAATAAAGAAGATCAATCGATTATTTTGACAAGCATTCCACGTGATTCTCGCGTAGAAATCGTAGGCCGCGGACATTTGGATAAAATCAATCATGCCCACGCTTATGGCGGTATTGACATGACGATTGATACAGTGGAACACCTCCTTGATATTCCTATCGATTATTATGGAATTGTTCGTTTCCAAGGACTTATAGATATCGTAGATGCTTTAGGCGGAATTGAAGTTGAGGTGCCATTTGATTTTGAAGAAAAGGATACGAATAACGATTGGATTCAATTCCAAGAAGGGTTACACACCCTAGATGGAGAAGAAGCATTAGCATTCGCGCGGATGAGAAAGCACCCTCAAGGTGGAGGAGACTTAGGGCGTGGCCAACGGCAGCAGCAAGTGATTGAAGGCATCATTAAAAAAGCAGCAAGCTTTTCTTCCATTACTCGCTTTGACGATGTGTTAGACGCCCTGGGTGAAAACATTCAGATGAACTTCACGTTTAACAACTTGGTCGCCCTACATTCATATGCATCATCCATAAGCGAGATTGAAACCTTGCAGTTGCAAGGGACTGACTTAATGCTAAACGGCATTTATTATTATGAGCTCGATCAAGGTTCCCTTTTCGAAATTCAAACGCGCTTAAAGAAACATTTAGAGATCGATGGTCATACGAATGATGGACTGGATGAAGTCCAACCTGAACCAGATATGTGGAATCCTAATGAACAGCAGCAACCTGTTGAACAACCAAACGAGGAAAGTAATGAAGTGTTTTATAATTAATAAAAAACGGTTTTTCACCAATGGTGAAAAACCGTTTTCTGTTATTTAATAGTGTAGGTCATAATCCGAGACGGTGCACCGATATGTGAAGCAAACGCACTACCACTGTAAGTGACCGACCCTCGTTCAAAGATAACTTGAGCACTTATAATTCGTTCAGATCTGGCTTCAATTTTAAGATCTACGACTTTACCAAGCCCTCTATTCTTAAACTCTGAAATGTTCGATAAATCGTCTAACGTAAAAGTACCTGTCCAAGATACTTGAGTGTATTGCGAGTTATCGTAAGGATCTCGCTTTCCTTTTAGGTAGGCGATGTCGTTCCCCCATACATCTCTCGCATCGACAGTATGACCACTAGCAGAAGCTGAATACACCGCATCAATCAAACTGTTGTTATGGAGAATGACTTCCCCGCTTGTTTCATGAATCGCTTGATTCACTAGCGCATTATTACGATCCCCTTGTGGCACACCATGATAGACTTGAGACCTTGTGTCATCATACATATCAAAATGTCTTGTTGGAACTCGGTTTCTGAATGCATAGGTTCTGGCGGCTACCGCCTGTGCTTTAAAGGCATTCAATTGTGCCCAGCTTGGGATCATTTCGTAAGGAACAACACCTTCAAGATATGTGTCAATGTCAACGTGGTTAATTACATCCATAACAAAATTACTTTGCAAATTATTGATCCTTGACTTTGTTAGATGTAAAGCTCCTCGATAGTGTTGCCCTACCTGATTTTTATTGTTTCCAACATATCGAATGGTCGCACTATTGTTAGGAACGATTCGAACTTCCGATTGTGTGGTTCTTGTCGTTCCACCGTTTGTAATTCTAAACGTACCATCCCCTCCAGATCCATACGTTACTGTTGTATTTCCTGTCACGTTTGTAAATAAAAACTGACCGGTTGAAATGTTTTGGACGCTATATGTCCCCGTACTAGAGAATGTAGCTGAATTAATTTGCTCATCTCCAATCATAACGCGAACATTCGTATTACGATAACTACTTGAGCTACTTACCGTGACATTCGTGTAGTAATAAGTGAGGATTTGCCGATAAGTAAAGCCTTGCTGAGACATCCCATAGGCCCCCCATTGGGTCATACCGACTCCATGGCCGAATTGCCTTTTGCCTTGAAAAACGTATTGTACACCAATCGCCTGAACGACTTCTTTTAATTTATTCAACGTTTGTCGATCTGCGATACCAGTCGCGGGTAGGTTGTGGTCTGTTTGAAATTCTTTAAGTTTTGTTGTCGTTGTCGGTCCAAAATAATCATTAGGATTATTAGAAACGAAATAGCCTGCTTTCGCAAGATCCTTTTTCAGTTGGACAACATCAGGATGGTACATCCCTAACTGTAGTGGTCGAGTCGCAAGTGCCCTTAACTGATCGACTGTTTTTTGGTCCGCTATTCCCGTACTAGATAATCCATATTTTTGTTGGAACTGCCTTACTTGTTCTGTTGTTACTGCCCCATATAGTGTTGTCGGATTGTCTGAGACTCTAAAACCAAGAATTGCTAAATGCTCTTTTAATGTAATGATCCCTGAAGCTCTCATTCCTTCCATATAAACAATATCCTTCATAAACTTTAATTGTTCATCATTGACAACTCCGGTAACCGGAAGATTGGCGCGTCTTTGAAATTCTCTGACCATCTCCTCCGTCACAGAACCAAAATATGTAGTTGGACTGCTAGAAACAGACAGGCCAAGCCGCTCAAGTTCTAACTTTAATTCCACTACCTTCTCGTTTCTGACTCCAAAATATAATGTTTGATTTAACAGCTCTTGTATTTTCTTTAGAGTTAAGCTATCTGCTATTCCGTTAACTTGTAGACCGTGATCTTTTTGGAACTGTTTGACCGTTGCTTCCGTAGAAGGGCCATAATAGTTCGTTGGATTATTCGAGATGACATAGCCTAGCACAGCTAGCTGTTCTTTTAATGTAATAGCATCTTCACGGTACATTCCCATTTTTAAAGGACCTGTCGCCTGCTTTTCAAGTTCGGTTAACAGTTGTTTTGTCACAATACCGGTTTGTTGAAGTCCATTGTCATATTGGTATTCACGCACTTTAGCTTCAGTTACGCTACCGAAAAAGTCATTTGGAGTATTAGAAACACGGTAACCAAGGATGGCTAAATATTCTTTTAACTTTAGAACCTCTGGATGGTTCATCCCTGGGCGTAACACAAACCCTTCTTCGACCATTTTTTGGATAAATTCAAAAGTTGCTCGGTCAACAACACCCGTAACAGGACGTCCAAAATCGTTCTGAAATCTCTTTACTTGCTCTTCTGTAACAGGACCAAAATACGTAGTAGGATTATCTGAAACACCATAACCCAGATCCGCAAGCATTTTCTTTAAATCAATCACTTTTGAATCACGAACACCTAAAAAAAGCACCCCACTCAATGCTTCTTCTAACGCCTTTATTGTTGATGAACCAACAATCCCATCGGCAGTTAAGCCTTGCGATTGTTGAAAAGCACGAACTTGTCGATCAGTCGTTGGTCCAAAGTACGTATTAGGGTTTGAAGAAACAGGAAATCCTACTTTCTCCAAATTAATTTTTAGCTGGATTACATCTTCTCGATACATCCCCAATCTCAACGGCCCTGTTGCTCGTTGAGATAATAAGTTTCTCGTTTCTTGATCGACTTTTCCTGTAACAGGAAGCTGATATTGCGATTGGAATGCACGTACCATTTCTTCAGTCTGTATACCGTAATAAGAAGTCGGGTTATTGGAAACTTTAAATCCTAAAATTTCAAGGTGAAGCTTGATTGTAATAATCTCTGGATCACGGTCTCCAACTTGAAATAGGACACTTGAATCAGCGGTAGAATCTGAGGAGAATGTAGACATCGCAGAGAATGTTTCAGCTGTTTCATTGAGCTTCGTTTCATTCTCTTCTCTTTCTAAATCTTCTTCAGCCAATGAGACCTCTTCATTTTTTTCCTCTTCTGCAACATCCGTACTCTTTTGTTCATCTTCGTCTTGTTCTTCATTTGCCAATTGGACAAGTAACTCAAAAAAATCAAATGTTACTTCTCCCGATGGTTCAAATTGAAACATTTCCTGAAGATCGACAATTACTTGTTCTAGATCGGGATCAAAATAAGTTGTAAATGATTCTGGATCATCTGATTCCAAATACTCCAATGAATAGAGTACTTGTTTTAAAACTAGAACATTTTGATGATCGACTCCTAGTTTCAAAGTTTCAAACTCTTCTTGTTTTACTTCTGTCAAATCGATCGCTTGAGCATAAGTAGGAGCAATGGGGGATAAAACCATCATCGTTGCAGTCATACCACTTAAAACCGTATGCCTTTTTTTTGCCATAGTTAATTCTCCTTTAAAAATCTATTATGACTGTCTAATTATAGTATCGTAAGAAGCAACCAAAGGGTTTAGGGGATCATGATTTTTTAATTTTTTCACCAAAAATATCTATCATACAAACAGAGATAGAGGGAGTGGAAAGATTCAAGAGTTTATAATTTCACACTTAAAAATCCCGATGGAATATATAATTCACATCGGGATTTTAAAAAAATTCACTCCCGTGTTTGGTAATAAGCAATCGTTTTAGCTAAACCTTCATTGAGCGCAATTCGAGGATTCCATGTCAAATGTTTCTGTAGCTTTTGTTGATCCAAACAGCTATGCTTAATGTCTCCGGACCGTTCCTGTTCAAAGGCAGGTGCATAGGTTACATTTAATTGAGCGCACAACTCCTTTAATAGATCTTCCACGCTCGTTTGCAAACCTGTGCTAACATTATAAACTGGGTCTACCTCTTGATTCGTTTCTGCTTCTAAGCAGGAACGAATGGCATTCACGACATCCAATACGAAAATAAAGTCCCTCGTCTGCTTACCATCACCGAAAATAATCGGTTGCTCATTTTTCAACAGCTTTTCGATAAAAATCGAAATAACTCCGGCCTCTGTCTCAGCTGTTTGCCTCGGTCCATAAACGTTTGCAAATCGTAATACATGAACATTTAGTCCATACAGGCGCCCGTATGTTTTCACATAGGCTTCTGCCGCATATTTAGAGGTCCCATACGGAGATAGCGGTAGTGCTGGGAACTCCTCTCGAATCGGTAAAGTGTGAGACGGGCCGTAGATTGCTGCTGAGGATGCAAAAACAAATTGCTTCACTCCATATTTCCGGCTAAACTCTAACAAGCGGATCGTTCCTTGAATATTCACTTGTGCATCATAAGTAGGGTTAAGCACGGATGGACCTACCTTGCTTTGAGCGGCTAAGTGAACAATCCGATCAATATCAGGATGTTCCTGAAAAACATCCGCCACTCGCTCATCCAAAATATCTAATTTGAAAAGGTGACTAGAAGGATGAACATGTTTAAGGCTTCCCGAACTTAAATTGTCGACAATGACCACTTCTGTTCCTTCAGCGATTAAAAGATCAACTAAATGGGAGCCGATGAAGCCAGCTCCCCCTGTCACTAACACTTTTCCCATGGTTTAATCCTTTCTCTAAGACACAAAAATCAAGCCGTTACGTTACCATCTTTGTTTTTCGAGGCCCGTTTCCATTTTTTTTTTGAATCCGTTCCTTCTGCCTTTGTTTTATCAAGCAATACCGTAAATGTTTTCAACATAATCACGATATCAAGCCAAAACGTATAGTTGCGAATGTAATAAAGGTCAAACCGTAATTTATCTTCAGCTTCCGTGCTATACTTCCCCATAATTTGAGCATAACCTGTAATTCCTGGCTGAACCGTATTTCGATACGCATAGTCTAAGTGCTCTTTTGATAGCTGCTCAATAAAGAAGCTTCGCTCAGGTCGAGGGCCAACGAGAGACATATCTCCCTTCAACACATTAAAAAGCTGTGGCAGTTCGTCTAACCTCGTAGCTCGTATAAATTTTCCGACCTTTGTAATTCGATCATCGTTTTGTGTGGCTAAAACAGGACCTGTTTTCTTTTCGGCCCCTTCCACCATAGAACGGAATTTATAAATCATAAATGGCTTGTTATCTTTCCCAAGCCGCTCTTGCTTGTAAATAATACTTCCTTTCGGATCCTCAAGCTTAATTAAAATTGCAACTAATAGAAGCAGCGGCGAAGTACAGATGAGGGTAAATGCCGATGTGACCACATCAAACGCTCTCTTAATAAACGCTTGATCCCACGTAAGCCCAAACGGCTTAACCGACATTAACATCGTATCATCCAAAGGTGTGACCGATGAGCGTTGCAACAGTAATTCATAAAGGGTTGGTACCACATATACAAGCTTATTACATTCCATCGCATGATAAATAATCATTGATTTCTTTTCTTTTTGAATGCTTGTACATAAAATGATGTAATCTGCATGACGCATGTAGTGATTAATCTTATCCATCGGTATATTTGGATGGACTTGTTTAATGCTCGTTCCCTTTAACATCGGATGTTTGATTTTCGAAATCATTCGCTCTGTATTGTCATCATCACCGATAAACAATACTTTTCCTACTACGTTCCGCCGTGTTAGTTTTAAAAAGATATACTTCCACGTCGCTAAAAGGACTATTGTAAACACACTAGCAATGAATAAGATGGAACGTGGGAGTGCGAATTCCCGGAAAAAGTAGGAGGCCGCCATTGTAAGGAACGCCATAAACGTCACAGCTACAAAAATTTTAACCAAAATATCCCAAAGGGTATTCTTCCGATCCAGCGCATAAAGTTCATAAACAGAAATAAAGAATAAACCGATGAGCAATATCCACGGCAATAGTGAAACAAAGGACTCCCAGTTTTTCGCAGGAAACCCTTGATAGCGAATATAGAAAGCAGCGATGTAAGCAGCTAAAATACATAATAAATCCACAAGGATGATGAGAAATTTATGGTTTCTTAATTCATTAATATAAGGCATAGGAAATACCTCTCCCTTTTAAAATCAAAAACAGTTTACTTTGTAAAAATATCACCGTAGCCTTTCGACATGAAGCAACAATCACTACTTACTATACTAAAGATCGCTACTGTTGAAAACAAAAAAATTAATGACAATTTTCAACAAGGTCAAGAACATTAGGTGATTGCCGAGCTTTTAGACGACAGCAAAGCCGTAGTTGCCCTTATACTCAATTCTAGAGTGGTCTTTACTGCTAAACATTGATCCTTCTCTTAATGTATAAAAAACCCCTCTCTTGCTCATTATCTGCTTAAGAGAAGGGTTTTATCCAGACGTCATTTATTGCTTTAACTGACCCACTTGTTTTTCATAAATGTCCTTAATATACTGAGCTACATCTTCTGACAAATCATCCCGTTGCAATGCTAAATCTATCGTTGCTTTAATAAAGCCAAACTTGTCCCCCACGTCATAACGAACACCTTCAAAATTGTAGGCTAACACGACCTGAGATTCATTCAAGACCTTTATCGCATCGGTTAACTGAATTTCGCCGCCAGCACCTGGAGGTAGGTTCTCTAGAATATCAAAAATTTCCGGGCGAAGCACATACCTTCCCATAATCGCATAATTGGAAGGCGCCTCTTCTAGCTTTGGCTTTTCGACAAAGCCAGCGGCGTGAATAACGTTCGCTTCAATCTCTGACCCTTTCGGAGAAACAATACCATACTTGGAGACATCTTCATTAGGCACTTCCTGAACCCCAACAACCGACGAATGATAGCGGTCAAAAACATCAATTAGCTGCTTTAAGCACGGAACATCCGACTGGACAATATCGTCTCCTAGTAGAACGGCAAACGGTTCATTTCCTATAAATTTGCGAGCACACCAAATCGCATGCCCTAACCCATTGGCCTCTTTTTGACGGATGTAATGAATATTCGTCATGCTCGAGATCGCCTTTACTTCTTCTAGCAATTTAGACTTGTTTTTCTTTTCTAGTGTTTCTTCTAACTCAAAGGATTTATCGAAGTGATCTTCAATCGCACGCTTCCCTCTACCAGTCACAACGATAATATCTTCAATTCCCGATTCAATCGCTTCTTCGATAATATATTGAATCGTTGGCTTATCAACGATCGGTAACATTTCTTTCGGTTGCGCTTTCGTTGCTGGGAGAAATCTTGTCCCTAGACCTGCCGCAGGGATGATGGCTTTTTTTACATGCATTTGATTTTCTTCCCTTTCTTAATGTATTTATCCAGCACCCATTATAATATACGATAAAATCATTTTCTACTTATTAAAAGTATAGCTCTTCTCCTCCGCTAAAAAAATAGTGTGATCCTCATGAGATACACACTGTTTTCTATCAGCTTAATTGAATAAGAATGGGTCGATTGCTCCAAATTAAGGTGTTTAGAAAATACTACTTTCCACCTTTGAAAATACGCTTCATTAAGTTCGCCATTTTACGTAAAGGTTTCGTCACTTTCCATGACGTACTATTTATAACAGCATAATATTTCTTTTTATAATAGTTATCGTCTTTTACTTGTTTCTTATTCCTTTTTTTCACTTTAGTTGTTTTAGTTGCTGGCTGTTTTAAATGAACTGGATAATATCCGTCCTGTAATGCTCCTTTTTCATTCTTGTTAATTTTACTCCACCTACTTTCATCAGACTTAATTTCAAAACCTATTTTAACTGGTTTATTCCACTCTTTCTCATCTATCTTTATTATTACATAATTATCTGAATCAACATTTAATAAAATATCTTTTATTTTCTGAACTGCTTTTTCAGTTCCAGTGACAACAACCGAACTCTTTTCCTTGCCTATTCGTTCAATAAAACCACTTAATTTAAGATCTTTCGATTGTTTTCGCACCCATTTTTCAAAATTTAAATCTAAACCATCCCCATTGATTTCAAATTGCCTAGATATCATTTTACCTGTAGGTATATTGGGGATAGTAATTTCTTTTGCAATCCCAGCTTGAAACGTTTCATATACGTGCTTGAAATCAAAATTAAGCAATGGTTGATCTTTATCATAATCACTTTTTGTATTAGGGAAATAATAGTCAATGATAGCTTTAGGAATGTCTCTTGCTTGTCCCTCCATCGGAAAAAGATGCGCCGTTATATGGGGTCTAGAATTAATCTCTAGAATTACTGCTTTATTTCTTTCCTTGTCTACCATCATATCTACACCACACTGAATTAACCCCGGTATGGCTTTGGCTGCATTAATAGCTATTTCTTTTATTTCAGGCGTTAAATCTTCAGTAGCATCGATAGAATCTCCACCGGCTGATACATTATTTTTCGTTTTTAAGAAAACTCTTTCCCCTTTCTTGGGAACACTATCTAATGTATAGCCTTGTGTTTGAAGCATATTTTCCATCTCTTTATCAATCTTAATTTTCCGATTAAAAAGAGCTGGATTTTTATCCCGTTCCTTTTGGCGAACCTTTAATAGCTGTTGAATAGTATTCACACCGTCTCCGACAACATTAGGCGGAATTCTCGCAATCGCTCCAATCACCTTATCACCTATAACGTATACGCGATAATCTTGACCAGCAAAATATTTTTCTACAATTAATTCTGGATACTTTAGATCATACTTTACATAAGCTAGTGCCTCTCGGAATTCTCCCTCATTTTTTATGTTAGCAATAACGCCTCCCCCTCCAGTTCCATTCGAAGGTTTAACTACTAATGGATACCCTAAAGAATTAGCGTAGTTTACTATTTCTTCATCTGCTACATCCTCTTCAAATGCTTTACCTAAAGGAGTGGGAACACCAGCGTCTAATAGATACTTTTTAGTGGAAGGTTTATCGATGCAAATTCTTATCGCTTCTTTCGGGACAAGATCCCCACGAGATACTGAAAAGCGGTGCTCTTTATCTCTCCATTTTAGCGAAAAAATTATTTCTGATTTCCTTCTATTTTCATTAATAAATTTTAGTGTCATTCCTCGTCTCCAACCTTCTAACGCAACGCTATACAAACTTACTGTATAACCTTGAGCGTCTTCCGGTATTGATTCTTCTAAATGAGGTAACCAATTATTTTTCTTTTGATTCATTCATACCATCCTTTATAATAGTGAAAAATTCAAAGATTTTTATGAATCTCTACCCACTAAATGTTCCAATACAAAGAGACATGTTATGAAATATTTAAATCTGTGATCCACTTTCTCATATGTGTAATAATTCTGTCATACACTTCCTGAGATTTAAATACTCCCATATGAGTCTTAATAAACTCTTGATTCTTAACAACATCCTCCAATAAATGTAACTTATAAGTTCTCTTGTCACAGCTATCTACGTAGGTCAATTTTATCGTTGGATTATCTATTTTTAGTAATGCATTTTTATCAGGTGTAGGCTTTTCAATATCGATGGTCATGTAAGCCCCAATTTGCCGATAAATCCCTTTTTGTCCAGAAAAAAAGTTACCTAAAGAGTATATACAGAATGTCTCTTTTCCTCTGGAATTAAGTATATAAGCAGGAGGCTGTAATACATGGGGATGATGCCCTAAGATGATATCTGCACCCGCATCTGAGAGCGTGTTTGAAATTTCAATTTGGTCTGAAGTAGGGAGCAGATGATATTCTTTACCATAATGGATTGATAATACAATCACATCTGCTAGATCATTGCTTTTCACTTGTTGAATTCTTTTTTTAATTTTTCCCACATTTGCGTCTTCAAAGCTATCAACAAGATAATCTTTATTTTTAGGAATTTTCACTCCTGCCATTCTTTTAGTATAGGATAAGAAGCACACTCTTAGGCCATTTTTATGAAAGATTCTGAGTGTTTCCTGATCTTTTTTATTTTTATAAGCTCCCACATAAGGGATCCCGATTTTCTCCCAATTCTCGATCGATTTAAGGATCCCTTTTTCTCCTTTATCCAATACATGGTTATTTGCTAAATTGGCTATGTCCACGCCTAATTCTTTCAGTTTATAGCCAATTTCAACTGGGCTATTAAAATGTGGGAAGTCTGACAAACCTAATTCTTCACCAGCTATAATGGATTCTTGATTAACAATTTTTAAATCTCCTTTTTCAAATAAAGGCTCTGCATCCTTAAGGAGTTCATCAAAATTATAACCAGAACCATCTTTAATTTTCGCTTTTCTATATAACCGCTCATGTAATAACACATCACCAGTCGCCGCCAACGTTATTTTCCTGCTTTTATTAGCCAAATGAATACCCCCTAGAAACCTCATGGATTATATCCAATAAGTTTGTTTTTTTCACAACTGCATGTATCATTCTCGAAAAACCTCTAGCTACTTCCTTTTTATAATGGAATTATTGTTGTTGACACAGAAATATATCCTAATATCTGTTACTTCTTTTACTTTAACGGTGAAGGCCGATCGTAGAACGTGGCCTATCCATTTGCTTGTGGTTTTATTAAACTCTTTGCATAATTGCTTAATTTTCTAATCCACGCAGTTGATTTCCAGAAGCGGCTTTGCTGAATTTTTGACGTCTCTTTTTCTAATCGATTTTTTTCTTTTTCTAAGCGACGTAATTCTTTTTCCATTTTCTTTATTGCCGTTTCTACCGATCGTAAACTTGTCGGGTTGTAACCTTCACTTATATCGAAACCAACCTTTACAGGAGATTTCCAAGCCTCCTCCTTTATCTTTTTTACTTCGGCCTTATTAGGTGCAGCAGTAAAGATCTCCTTAAATGCATTAACCTCTTTTTTATCTGTTCCTGCAACTACAACGTCAATATCCCCATTAGAAAGGTTGTTAATGTAACCATTCAGTCCTCTTTCCAACGCTTGAATACGTAACCATTGATGGTAGCTTACTCTTTGCACAAAACCAGAAACTGTATATTTTTTCGCATATAACTTGCCAATGGGAGCTGGTGAGACTTCTACTTCTACAGATGAACGGCTAGATAATGGCTCTAGTACTGTATTAAAGTCAAAATATATTCTAGATTTTTTGTTTTGGCTCCCTTTCGTTTCTGGAAAGTAATAATCAATGATAGCAGAAGGAATGTCGCGTGCCTTCCCTTCCATTGGAAATAAAATTCCTCCAATTTGAGCAGTTGGATTTAACTCAATGACGACAGCTGTTGATATGGATTGGTTTAGATCAGCAATAATATCAACACCGCCGTGATGTAAGCCAGGAATTGCTTTAATAGCATCTATTGCAATCTGTTTGAGTTCATCAGGTAGCTCATCGGTCACATCGATTGGGTCTCCCCCTGCTGATACATTGGTTTTTTCCCTTAGCAAAATTTTCTCCCCTTTATTCGGGATACTTTCCAATGTATAGCCAGACGATTGGATAAAATCCAATACCTCGTTATCAATTTCAATTAAACAGCTAAACAAACGTGCATTTTTCTTCCGCTGCCGATTTTTTAAGTCAATTAATTCGGTAATTGTATGATAGCCATCCCCAATAATATTTGCTGGCAATCTGTTATAAGCCGCAATGACTTGATCTTCAACGACGTATACTCGGTATTCCTCCCCTGATACATAACGTTCTAATATAACTTCCGGATAATTTAAATCAGAGCGTACATAAATTAAAGCCTTTTGCAAAGATTTTACGTCCTTAATATTGGTTACGACACCGTTTCCTAAGCTAGCATTGGTTGGCTTTAAAACAAGTGGGAAGTTGATTTCCAATGCATATTGAATAATTTCCTCATCTGTTGAAGACGCCTCAAATTTTCGTCCTTCTGGTACAGGAACGCCAGCTTTAGCTAACCATACCTTTGTTTCATCTTTATCGGAACCAATTCTTACGGCTTCATTGGTTACTTTATCTCCTCTAGTCCTAAAAAAGTAGTGAGTCCTTTCTTTAGAACTTAGTGAAAATAATCGACCTGGAGGATTCACCCCAAAGGTAATCATTTCTTGATATTTCTCATGGTCAACAGTATGCCATTTTAACGTTAAGCCACGTCTCCACCCTTCCAGTGCTACAGAGTATGCACACAGCTTTGTTTTTCTTGCGCTGGTTACAATGTCATTGGTAAGGTGAGGGAGACAAATTGAAGGATTACTCTTCATTATAACGACCTCCCCTAATTTCCCTCAATGGTTTATATCTAAATCTTGATTTTGGAATCTTCCTACATCCGACCTTATTTTTCAAACAATCGACCGACCCATTTTACTATGTCCGCTATCTTTCGAAAGGGTAACGTAAGCTGCCAAGAAATGCTTCGACTATATGCTCGGTAACGCCGCTCTGCACGTCGTAACTCTTTCTGCACTGTCTCCAATTCAAGCTTCATCTTCTTTAATTGATCCACTTGCATTTTTAAATCTGCTTTAACTTCAAACCCGACCTTTACTGGCTCTTCCCATGACTCTTCAAAAACATCAACAACATCTGAACGCTCTGGATCTTCGAAGATAGCTTGTTTAAAGTCATTGACGCTTTCTGAATCAGTACCCATGACAATGACTTCGATGTTTCCATTTTCAAGGTTTTTTACAAAACCACTTAGCTTTCGTTCAAAGGCTTGTTTTCTCAAGCCTCGATGATAATCAATTCCTTGGACATCACCGGTTACTGTATATTTCTTGCCATAAACTTCACCTAAAGGAGCTGCAGATACCGTCGTCACTGAGGCTGTTTTTGTCACCAATGGTTCCAACACGTCTGAAAAATCAAAGTAAAACCTAGATTTTTGACCGTTCATCCCTTTTGTTTCTGGGAAGTAATAATCAATGATAGCCGCCGGGACATCTCGAGCGATGCCTTTCATCGGAAATACGAGCGAGCCAATTTGTGCCGTCGGATTTAACTCTAATACAACAGCCCCTTCTTCCACTGGTTGTTCGTCATCATAAAGGATATCGACGGCCCCATGAGGTAACTGCGGGACTGCCTGCAAGGCTTGTACCGCTAGCTGTTTGACCTCCTCAGGCAAGCTATCTAGTTGGTCAACAGGATCTCCACCGATTGAAATGTTGCTCTTATTTGTTAAAAAAACCATCTCGCCGTCTTCCGGGATCGTATCCAAACCGTACCCTTGAATGGCTAAGTGATTTTTCATCTCTTGATCTAGCTTAATGGGACAGCTAATCAACCGAGGGTTCTTTTGACGCTCTTCGTTTTTAGCCTCTATTAATTCTTGAATTGTCTGTTTTCCATTTCCAACAACATTGGCAGGAATGCGCTCTATAGCCGCTACAACCTTATCTCCAACAACGTACAACCGATAATCTTTTCCTGCCACATGACGCTCAACGATGACATCTTTATAATTGAGGACATGCCGAACGTGACGAAGCTGTTCAGCAAATGTTACTTCGTCTTCAATGTTTGTCACAACGCCTCGACCGAAGCTTCCATCTGTCGGTTTTACGACAAGCGGATAGCCGATCTCCGCTGCATATGAGATAATTTCATCGTCTTCAATCTCCGCTACAAAACGCCTTCCTTCTGGTATCGGAATGCCAGCCTTTGCGAGATATTCTTTTGTTTTCTCTTTATCGGCTCCAATCGCAACAGCTTCATTCGTTACTTTATCCCCACGAGTTCTAAAGAAATAATGGGTTTTCTCTTCTGATCGAAGAGAAAACAGCTTTCCTGGTCGATCAACGAACCACGTTTTGATCTCACGAAAAGCTTCAGAGTCCTTTGTATGCCACCGAAGGGTCAAGCCTCGTCGCCATCCTTCTAAGGCTACTAAATATGCATCAAATTCTGGCCCCCTTGCATCTTCAACGATTTCTTTCGACAGATGCGGTAACCATTGGTGATTAATTTGTTCCATAGAGAGTTTCCTCCAACACATGCTAATTAAGTCTTGCATCAAGTAAGTTTTTAAATGATTCAAATGACTTGCCATTTAATAAATCTGAAATTAAACGTTCTTCTGCTGCTAAAAATTCATCCCCAAGCCACCGATCCGTTTCACGATTAAATTCGTCATAATTCCCAGGCTTCGGGGTAAATTCACCAAATACAAGCCCTCGACTCGTTTTCAGAAAATCGATTCGAATGAAAGGTACAGGAATTTCAGAGCTAATAGAAGCCGCTAATTGGACTTCTTGTTCGGACGCTCCGTCACCTTTGAACAGGTCTCCATCATATTTTCCAGTCGTAATTTGTTTACCATCAGCTGTCCACCAACAGTACGAAAGCTCTGGAAATCGTTGCACCTCAAGAATGATAGCAACCTTCCCATAAAAGCAATAAAATTTCAAATCTCGTGCTGGTCGAAATGTGTCTTTATCTTCTAACAGGAGCTCCTCGATCATCCATGAGTCTTCCTTAACCGAACAAGAGTCCAGATCTTCTTTCATACTCTCTACAAGAGATTCCCAGCTATTTAAGGTTTTCGAGCGTTTGACATCAAGAATATTCCCCTCAGTAAACACAAGGTATACGCCGCGGGAACCCGCACCATCTTGAGGTTTGATCACAATCCGTTCCTTTTTAGGTATCGTTGAGATCGTGTACGTGTCATCAGAGACCCAAGGCCTATCAATATGAAGGGAATCCATGAAACGATAGGCAACTTTTTTTTGATCGAGTAGCCATTCTGGTAAGATGGTCCCGAATTGTTTCTTCCTTAATCTTATACTTAAATTCGCTCGAAAGGAAGCGATTGATTTTAGAGAAATCGTTTCTTTCTCATCTACTTCTCTTACAATAAATTCTGGTACTTCTTCAGCATGCAACCCAGACAAAGCTTCCCGAAAAATTGGCGCTTTCACATCTTGCTTCTCATTTTGATAGTGTCTCGCGGAAAGAAACAAAGCCTCACGATAAGCATTTTGTATTGAGGTCTTTGACTCGATCAAACGCCTCAAGTATTCCACCATTTGACCTTGCTCTTTCGCCCGTTTCACCGAGTGTAGGAGATGGTCACGATCCATCTTCCCTAGTGCAATCAGCCGATCATTCGCTTTGTGTGTTTCGTTTATTAGCTTTTGTTCGACATTCATTAATTGTTGACGAAGTTCCCTAAGTTCAAGATGAAGTTGCTCATTTTCTTGAATTAATTCTTGCTTGGCTTTTCCTAAAAAAGCCGTTTTGATACTTTTACAAACAGTTATTGTTTTCCGCCAAACAGCGGTATATTTCCATAACCGGCTTTGTTCAATTTTCTTTTGGTCCCTCCGCAGCTTTTTCTGCTCATTCTGTAACTCTCGCTTCTTCGCTTCATGCTTCATAAATAAGATTTGCAGCTCGTGTTCCCTTTCCTTTTCGTGCTGTAATTCACTCTGAATTCCTTCTTTTGACGGATACGTTTTGCTCAACGTGACCACCTCCTTCTGCTATTTATGAATGGTTTGTCCGATCAAAAATGAACGATTCAATTCTTGAAATGTGCTTTGTGTAACCGAAGTTTGCCTCTACATATGCTTGCGCTTTTTCTACTTGAGATTCGTAAAAATCCGGGTTGTCCATTAGTTGTACTATTGTTTCCTGAACATCATCTGGTTCAGCATAAAGTGCAGCATCGCCAAACAACTGCTCATAGATTGGTGGAATAACGACAGGTACCCCTACCGCCATCGCCTCGAAAATGACTCGCCCAAACGCTTCAATCCAATCGGGATGCGTATAGTAGACGAATACATCAAGTGTAGCTAGAAACTCCTTTGGATGCATTTCCCCAAATTCATAGACATACCAGTTTGCAGGTAACTCACCGACTACCTTCATTGGTGCTGCTGCACCGCCAAGAACATGGACTTCAAATGGGGCAGACTCTGGGTAAACTTTAAAAAGTTCCGTTCGATCGATAGGCCACTTCACATACTGGTCACGAGAATGCCGACCAATTTTGATCTTCTCTGATCGAAGCGGACGGGATGCCCTTTTCCATTCTTGTACATCGATAATATTGACCCAGTCCTCACTGGCTAAGGAAATCGGATGCAGTTCATGGCTATGATGTGTTAGCAAAGCTTCGCGGACAAGTGGCCCAATCGGATACCATGTACCTGTCGTCCCGAAATATTCCTTCATACGTTTCGCACAATCAGGAATCGTATACAATGTATTTCCTTTTTTGCTATAATCCCGCTTCGGCGGCTGATTTACGATGACATTCACACGCTTTGCTTTTACATTAGGTAAATATTTTTGCCACTCCTGTAAAACTGGGGGGTGACGGATAATCAATAAATCACAGCTAATTTCCTCACCATAGACAACCATTTGTACAAGATCCCCATCGAGAAGCTCGCGGATGTGAGGGTTCATTTCTTTACGTGATTGAAAGTCATACCGCGACATTTGCATAAGACCCGTCCGAAGCCCTTTTTGTTTCTGCGCCTTAATTTCTTCCACATTCGACATATTGGTCCCGCCTAGTAGGCGAAACTCGGAAGCAATGATTACATCAAAATGGCGCCGCCCATCAGCTGTTTTTTTCTCCCGCTGTGGCCACATAGGCTCCGGCACAGCAAATAAACGGGGTTCCTGCGGGAAATCATAGCGGAGGGACTCTGCCACTCGATGATAGTTCGAGTAACTGTCAAAATACTCTTTACGCACACCCATAAAATATCCGTGAAAGCCAAATACATGATTTCCGGTCAAAGATCCCTTGGTCTGTCTTTGAAAGGAATATGGGCCTGACGCTAAGTCAACAACAGCTTTTTCACCAAACACTTTTTTTAGGCGGCGTTTAAATTCACCATCAGCTCCAAACCGTACACTGTCCCAAAAACCAAGATTCTCCATAACAGGATTCTTGCGAAACATAAGTGAAGACATGTTTGCAAAAATATATTCTCCTGGCTTCCCTCTTCGAAAAAACGTTAGTTCTTCTGTCATCCTTGCTTGCTGAGAAGTGTTGGCAATCACCTGAGGATGTTCCAGCAAATGGTTAACTTGCGTTTCAATCTTTGCTGGGTGGGACCAATCATCAGCATCATTAATCGTGACAAACTCGCCTGCCGCTTGCTGTAATGCTATATTTCTTGCCACATAAGCACCGCTATTGATCTCCGTTTTCAAATACTTCACTCGATCATCGCTCGCTGCATAACGCTTGATCAAAGCAGTTGTACCGTCAGTGCTGCAGTCGTCAACAACCAAAATCTCTATATTTGTCCAAGTTTGCTGCAAGATCGACTCAATGGACGTAGCAATCCCATCCTCTGAATTGTACGCAGGGATGATCACCGTTACTTTCGGCTCCATATTAGGTTTAACGTTAGTTGCTTTTGCTGCCACATCAATCGAATCGTACGGTGTTCGTTCTTTTTCGCCCGTTTGCTTTAGCCTAATAGGGGCAATATTAAAATGTGCTAAAGCTTTATTAATCCATTTGACCCGATCTAAAGGGTGCTCTTCTAAGTTGGCTGCCGCTAAATACAAATCTGGATGTGGATACTCTTTTATTTTATCGGCTATTCGTTGCTTCCCTTTTTCAATCTCGTCAAGCAATTTATAGCACTCAGCCTCAATGATCGCTGCACGCCGTAGAAACGAACGCTCCGCTTTGCCTGCAGTTGCTTGTTGCAAATACGTTAAACATTCCCGAGCATCTGTGCGCGTATATTGATTTGCATGCCATAAAGCTAGCTCCCAAGCGGCAAGCTGCCTTAAGTAACGATTGTCCGTTTTCAGTAGTCCCCTTAAATCAGCCAAAGCTCTCTTGGTAAACCCTAGTTCATACAAGCTATATTTCAGTTTCTTTATCCGCTGCTGGGCTTTTTTCTTTTTCCACGATGAACTAAACAGCTGTCTCCAACTTTTTTTTCTCGTGACAAGTTGAACGATCATTTTAAGCAACTTTTTCACTTGTCTTAGAAAAGCAACTGGCCAGCTGTTTTTTATTCCATAGTAGTAAGTTTCGAGCGCTCGCAATTTGCGGCGCTCTCGTTCATTCTCTTTCTCCATATTAGAGATCTCTAGTTCTAGCTGCTGTATTTCCGAAAGCAGCTGTTCATTTTTTCTTTTTCTACCCTCTAATTCAAACTTCTGCTCGTTCATCTTCATGTAAAAACGTCTCCAATCTTGCAGCATGTTGAGAATAACCAAATTGGTTTTCAACATAGATGAGCGCTTTTTCTACCTGGTTTTGATAATATTCATCATCTGCCATGAGCTCCATTACTTTCTCTTGTACTTCATTGATTTCAGCATAAATGGCAGCCTCACCAAACAGCTTTTCGTATTCATGCGGCACAATGACTGGAACGCCAGCAGCCATTGCTTCAAATACAACTCGACCGAAAGCTTCAACCCAATCAGGGTGTGTAAAATAAACGAACACGTCCAATTCTGCTAAAAACTCACGCGGATGAACCTCACCAAATTCTCGGACATGCCAATTGGCTGGCAAAGACCCTAGAACCTTAGTAGGTGACTTAGCACCACCGAGTATATGAACTTCAAAAGGCTCCTTGTCCGGATAAATTTGCAGCATGGTTGCTCGATCCTTTGGCCATTTTACATATTGATCCCGAGAGTGGCGCCCGATTTTTATTTTCCCGTCCTTTTCTCGACGTGTAACTCTCTTCCATTCTTTCACATTAATAATATTGACCCAATCTTGATCTGAGAAAGGAATCGCTTGCAAATCCTTATGGTGGTGCTCGTATAAAGCTTCCCGTACATTCGGTCCAATCGGGTACCAAATGCCTTTTTTGCCAAAATAGGCTTGTAGGTGATCGATACAGCGAGGAAGCTCATATAAAACACTACCGTTGTCACCATAGTCTCGCTGTGGCGGTTGGTTCACAATCACGTGCACACTTTTTGCCTCTACATTTGGCACATAACGCTGCCATTCCTGCAGAATCGGAGGGTGGCGAACAATGAGCACATCACAACTTACCTGCTCTCCGTAGACGATCATTTGCACTTGATCGCCATCAATTAACTCCCGAACATTAGGATTGATCGCTTCAACCGAATTAAGATCATAGCGAGATAACTGAATTAAGCCTGTGCGGAGCCCCATCTCTCTTTGCGCTTTGATTTCTTCCACATTCGACATATTCGTCCCGCCTAACAAGCGGAACTCTGATGCTAAAATGACATCAAAATGCCGCCGCCCCGCCGATTTTGGCTGACGGTTGGGAAGCATCGGCTCCGGTACAGGAAATGGACGCTCTTTTTGTGGAAAGGAATATCGAAGCCCCTCTTGACTCGTTCTATGAAAATGATCATGCGCCTCCGCATACTCTCGGCGCGCCCCCATAAAATAACCCGGAAAACCAAAGGCAGAATGGCTCGTCAACGATTCCCCTGACTGACGTTGAAAAGATAATGGAGCTGTAGGTAGTTCAACCACAGCCTTTTCTCCAAATGCGAGCTTGATGCGTTTTACAAACTCTGAGTCTCCGGCAAAGCGGACACAATCCCAGTAGCCCAGCTTGTCCATCGCAGGCTTCCGACGAAACATGAACGATGACATGTTCGCAAAAATGTATAAGCCTGGCTTGCCGCGACGGTAAAATTTTAAATCATTGGTCGCACGTGCTTGCTGCGAAAAATTCCCAATGATATTCGGGTGCTTTAACAAGTGTCGCACTTGAATTTCAATTTTTCGCGAATGGGACCAATCGTCTGCATCATTAATCGTGACAAAATCCCCTGTTGCATGCTGTAATGCTATATTTCTTGCCACATAAGCACCACTGTTTGTTTCTGTTTTTAAATAATGGACTCGATGATCTTGCTCCGCATATTGATGGACAATCGATGCCGTTTCATCCGTACTACAGTCATCGACGACAAAAATTTCAAGGTTCGTCCATGTTTGTTTTTGCATGGATTCAATTGAGGTTTGAATCACACTCTCAGCATTAAAAGCCGGAATGATAACCGTTACCTTTGGTTGCTCATCATTCTCGCTGCTTTCATCAATACCATTAACTCCCAGTGCATCATACGGGCTTTTTTCGTCTGCCTGCTCGGTCAACTCCAACGGTTCCGTCCCATAGTGCGCAAAGACTTTGTTAATCCATTTCATTCGTTGTGCGACCGTTGTTTCAAGATTGGCTGCAGCTAAATAAAGATCAGGGTGGGGTTGAGTCTCGATCATTTGTTGCACTAGTTCTTTTCCTTGCTCTCTCTCTCCTAAAAGGTCATAGCACTCAGCCTTAACAATAGCTACAGCACGCAAATCATCACGATCTTTTACACCGGTAGTAGCAATGTCAAGATAACGGAGGCAAGCTTTTGCATCTTCCGTCGTATACTGGTTGGCATGCCATAACGCTAACTCCCAGGCAGCCAGACGCTTCAAGTAAGGCTCGCCGCTTTCACGACAAATGAGCTGGAGGTCCTCCAAAGCTCGATTAGTAAACCCTAGATTGTATAACCGATATTTCAACCGTTCAATTTTTCGCAACTGTGTCTGTTTCTTCCCAGGCTTAATAACACGTTTGATCGCTTGTTTTTGCTTTTCCGTTAGCAAGCTAGAAAGAAACTGTTTTTGACTTGTTTTTAAGGCTTTATATAAGAACCAATCTACAAGCCCAATCACACTCTTTTTTACTAATCGTAGCATTTGTACCACCGCCAACTTAATCGTTAATTGAATCCTCTGTCGCTGCCTTTTTCTTCGTCCTCACAACACGACGTTTTGTTTTCTTTTTTTCTTCTTTTTCAGGCCCCTTGTATAGCTTTACCGCTTCTTCTGGATCTCCGTCGAAACGAACCTGACCTTTTTCTAACCAAATGGCCCGGGTACACACTGACTCTACAAACTTCATACTATGGGAGACAATAATAACCGCCTTTGCCCGCTCCATCATTTCTTGAATCTTCTCACTCGCCTTTTGCTGGAAGGCTACATCTCCAGTGGAAAGAGCCTCATCAATAATAAAAATATCAGGTTGAAGCGTTGCAGCGATACTAAAGCCAAGCCGCGATTTCATCCCACTTGAGTATGATTTCACAGGCTTATCCATATGTTTCTCCAACTCTGAGAAAGCGACAATATTCGGGTACTCTTGTGCCACTCTTTCCTTTGGTATCCCTAATAACATACCGTTTAAATAAACATTGTCCTTACCCGATAATTGTGCATTAAATCCAGTACCATAACTAAGAAGGGACGTCGTTTCACCAGAAAGCTCGAGTTCGCCCTCATCAGGTGTCAGAATCTTCGTCAGTAGTTTACACAACGTGCTTTTTCCGGCTCCATTATGACCGATAATTGCGACGACCTCCCCTTCCTTAATATCAAAACTAACATTTTTAAGCGCCCAAAACGTTTCATTTTTAAAATTGAAAGACATCCCTATATTTTCAGCTTTAACCACCGTTCGCTCTTTCACGTTCGCCTCGGTCTTTTTTAATTCCAGACGTTTTCGAGGTCTTCGTACTTTCACTGGAATCGTTTCTTTGTATTTTTCGATGACCTCTGCCGGCTCACCAATCGCACGGATTTCACCTCGATCAAGCCAAAGGAGGCGATCACAATTTTTCCTCGCATAGCGTAAACTATGAGTCACGAGGATGACCATCTTTGCCTTTGAGACAAGCTCTTTCATTTTTGCCGCAGCTTTTTTACCGAAAGCTGCGTCCCCCGTATTTAACGCTTCATCGAGGATGAGGATTTCTGGTTCGAGAAACGCAGCTACGCTAAACCCTAGTCGGGCCTTCATCCCGCTCGAATAATATTTCATCGGTTGGTCAATAAATGAACCGAGACCAGAAAATTCATGAATTTCATCAATAAATTGGTCAATTTGATCTTTTTCAATTCCGAGCATCATTCCATTTAAATACGCGTTTTCTCGTCCTGTGAGTTCCTTTTTAAACCCCATTCCTAAAGAAAATAGAGCAGAAACACGCCCGTCCACATAAAGCTCTCCTTCATCAGGCTTCAATATCCCTGAGAGCATTTTACAAAGCGTTGTTTTCCCCGCACCATTTGAACCGATGATTCCAAGGATTTCACCTTTGTACCCAGTAAAATCAAGGTTGCGCAGCGGCCAAACGATTTTGCTTTCTTCTTGGCCCTCGTTTGTCTTGCTTTTTCGACTAAACCAATTAAAAATATGCGACTTATAGTCATCGGTACGGTAGCCTGAATGAAAAGAGACACCGAGGTTAGTCGCCTGAATCACGACTTCATTTGCTTCTTTTATTTGTTTGTCTTGATTCGTCATAGATAAAGTCATTAGAAAAACCTCTTTTTATAAAGCTTTAATGATTTTATGTTCGTTTCGACTGTAATAGCGAATAAGCAATATGATGGCAACGATCGATGTTATGGCAATAATGGACAGGCTGAAAAATGGTGGGCTTTCATGCCACAAGAGAACAGATCGATACGAATAGATAATAACGGCGACTGGGTTAATATCAAAGATCCAGCTATATTGCCCAAAGTCTCGATTAAAGATGATGGCAGATCCGTAAAAGAAAATCCGCAAAATATGACCTAATATGTTATCGATGTCGCGAACAAATACACAAATATAGGCAACGAACAAACTGATTGCGACTAAAAACAACAGCTGTACTAAAATAATAAGCGGCAAATAGACCACTTGCCAGCCAGGAGTGACTTGAAACACTAATAAAAAGATCGCAATGATAATAAGACCAAACAAAAAGTTAAAGGTTTGAGTCGCCGTCATCGCAAGAGGAAAAATGGACTTTGGTAAATAAACTTGATTAATGATCGATGAATATTTCGTAATCGACTTTGCTGATGTATTGACAGTTGTATTTATCCAGCGCCAACCAACTAATCCAATCACTAAGAAAACGGCAAAATCATCCCCACCACGACCTAGCAGCACGCCAATAAGGAAGTAATAGATCACTACGTTAAGGAGCGGATCTAATAACCACCAGAAGTACCCTAAGTAACTATTCCGATGCTCCGCTTTCAGCCCTGATTTTACAAGGTAAACTAAAAGATCTTTACGTTTTAATAATTCATTTATATATTCACGCATAAGTGTTTCTCCACCGCCATTCTTCATTCATCAACCTAAACAACTACACTAGAAAAACATTGTTCATGGAAGCTATCGTTTTTCTTATCCTTCCAACCTACTAAAGAGAGTAAATTTTCTTAAAGATGTAAGAAAGAACGGAAGATTTCCGTTCACCATACCCCATTATCACACACTGACAGCAGATGTCTAGGTAAAAGTTTTTGACAATCATTAATCATTTCGATAAATACTTTTTTAACGATCGCCAGACATAGTGCATGAAGTACCATCCACTCTTTACAAAGCTTAGCTTTTCATTTTCACGATACAGGCGCCAATTTTGCTTCGCCATTTTCCACTTATTATGTGAAACCGAATTGTGCACCACCCGATACTTCGCTAATACATCCTGTAAGCCATAGGCAATAAATCCTCGCTTGCATAAATGTAACCATAGCGCATAATCTTGCCGGGACCGCATATTCACCATTTGGACATGACCCGTTTTTTCTTGATCAAGCATGACCGTCAGGCAACCGATAACATTTTGCTTTAATAACTCATGGTAATCAACGTTTTCCGGTACGTTCACAACCTTACCCGTTTCAGATCCATCTTCTGTCATTGTCTTGTAACTTGTAAAAGAAAACGCCACATTTCGTTTTTGCATAAATTCAAGCTGCCGTTCGAGTTTTTCAGGTAGCCACTGATCATCACTATCTAAAAAAGCTAAATAACGGCCGCGCGCATGTTGAATCGCTGTATTTCTACTTACCGCAGGCCCGCTATTTTTTTCTAATTGAATCAACCTAATCCGTTCGTCTTGAGACGCATAACTCTCAACGATTTGAACGGTTCGATCGGTGGAACCATCGTCCACAATGACCATTTCCCAATTCGAAAATGTTTGGTTTAAAACAGATTCGATGGTGTCTCGAATAAACATCTCCGCATTATAGCAAGGGGTTATAATTGAAACGACTGGACCATCTACATTTATTCTTTCCATTTATATCACCATCAAGAAGTCTTCTCGTTTTTTCTCCATAGCGTGTCATACCATTCCACTAACTTCTGCTCTTCCACTTCCCAATTTAATGTTTCAAGAACAGCCCGCCGTCCGTTCTCTCCCATTTTTAATGCTTCCTGCTCATTGTTTCGTAAGTAATCAATGGCTGCTTTTATTTCCTGTTCATCTTCGGGATTGACCGCCATGCCACAGCGGTGCTTTTCGACAAATGCTTTCCAAGCAGGAAAGTCAGAACATAAGATAGGAATACCAGCACTCATGTACTCAAAAAACTTCGTTAATTCCTTCTTTTTAAAGTGATCTGATGGGGGAAATAAGGCGACTCCTGCTAGCCAGCGGTGCTTCACATAGGATTCATCGATATCTGTTTTCGGAATGTAGCGATCGACACCCTCCATGTGTAAGCGATCCTTCGCTTCTCCTGCTAAATGCTCCATTTGCTCCGCAAGGTTTCCTGGACATTGACCAATTAAATGAACGGAAATGTTTTCATCAACCAATGGAAGCTTCGCATGCTGAAAAGCCCCTCGATCAACCCTTACATTTCCAGTGTATAGTAATTTATCTTCGATTGGCTTATCTGTACGATTATGGTGAACAAGCTTTTCGTTTACTAAAGGGTAATTTAAAATACATTTTCCGTTCGGATATTTTTCTCGGTAATATTTTTCAGCTAAACAAAGCTCTAGCTTTCGTGAAAAAAGCCGTTCAACGAGCCGATACGCTTTGGCACAAAAACGCCTAACAGGCTTCGGTAAATATTCTCTTTCCATCATTGCGGTTTCGTAGTCTTCATGAATATCATAAATGACGACGTTGCTTTTCTTCTTAAGCAACCATGCGACTGGAAGTAACTCCGGGTCATGTATTTGATAAATATCGGCCTTTAATTTTCTTGCCTTCCAATAGGCTTCCAACGTAGAAATTCCGATTCGCAGTAAACGATTGTTTCGTCTGTTGATCGATTTTATATTGACAATGCTTGATGGGATGACCTTTTCCGCATCTGGAGCAAGCAAGGTGACATCGTACCCCGCACGTTGTAACGATTGGCATTGTTTATAATAAATCCTCGGATCTAACGGATGATGCACCGTCGTGATATGGACAACCGCCTTTTTTTCTTTCGAACACATAAAAGCTACAACTCCTCAATGAACGCTGCTTTTACGATCTTTTCAATGTGTGTAAAAATAATGTTTCGTACTGCTTTACGATCTGTTTTGCATCAAAGTCTTGAACGCGCTCTAGCCCCCGTTCAATCAAGGAAGCTCGTTGCTCCGGAGAGAGCGTAAGGACATGTTGAATCTTGCTCGCCATTTCGTCTACGTCTCCGACTTCACAAAGGAACCCATATTTCCCTTTGTCCAACACTTCCTCTGGACCAGATTTACAGTTTGTTGATACAACTGGAGTTCCTGTGGCTAATGCCTCCGCTATTACATGACTGAACCCTTCGTGAATGGAAGACAGGACAAATACGTCTGCATGTTTAAAATAAACATAAGGGTTGCTCTGAAAACCTAAAAAATGAACACGGTCCGCCACCTCTAACCTTGCAGCTTCCTGCTGTAATTCTTCCTTTAACGGGCCTTCTCCTAAAAGAATGAGCTTACTTTTCGTTTGCTCATTTACCTTAGCAAACGCCTGAAGCAATGTCCGCTGATCCTTTTGCGGCACTAATCGTCCAGCTGTAATGATCACCCTATCACCGGTATGAAACAGTTCCTCATGCTTTGGCTCCATTATCCCATGGTCCATCTTATCGGCTATTCGCTGTAAATCAACTGGGTTATAAATGACTTGAATCCGTGAGCCACGAATTTTATAACGGCGGACAAGGTTTTCTTTCACTCCTTCTGATAAGGAGACGATTTGATGAGCAAACTTGTAAACCACCCCGAATCCTAGAAGCTGGAGGTTTACGACAAAACTCCCCCCGAGATTATCCGCCTCTCGGACGACATTTTTCGCCTTCGAGAGTGACAATCTATTTGCCACGATGGCAATCGTATTCACTCTCGGAATTGTACTAAACACGAGATCAATGTTTTCTTGTTTAATGATCCTTGCTAATGAAAAAATAGACCGGCTCAGCCGTTTCGTTTGTAGCTTAATAAAACGGATATCCTTCTCCACTTCCCCCTCATAGGAACCATCAAAGTTAAGAGTGACAAGGGTAACAGAAAAGCGCTCTCGATCTAAATTGTTCATGATGTTTAATAAAGTGCGGGCTGCTCCCCCGCCCCCCATTTGATAAATAAAAAACAATACGTTTATTTTTCCCATTATGGACAGCCTTTCTTCACTTCAATTTAAACAAACCTTTATTTATACATCCTCCATAATAGTATCTCTAAAAAGAATATTATACAAAGGTTATCAAAAATCGTCTCTATCTCGAGTTTATTTTACTTTTTTCTACTTCTTCTAACATGATTCGATTTTCTCATTGTAGTAATTTATTGCTAATTATTATAGAATAGACTTGACTAACTTAGAGGAGGGATGAGGAGATTTTGAGATTTCACAAGTTCATAGTTTTTTGTATCGCTTTATTATTAAGCTGTGTGCTTTGGTCAAATGAAACCGCACAAGCCCAAGTGTTAAAGCTCGGTACATACGATACAGCTGTTATTCAGCTTAAGATTGACCTTGAAAAGGCTGGGTTTAAAGTATCGGATAATCCAACCACTTATTTCGGTCCTACGACCGAACAAAGGGTGAAAGAGTTTCAGCAAACTTATGGGCTCACCGTTGATGGAATTGCTGGCCCTGCTACACTTTCGAAGCTTGATGAGGTCGTAAGAGGAACGGTTAGACCCTCGACCCTTCGCTTTGGCGACCGACATCCGTATGTCATTCAGCTTAAAAAAGATTTAGCTGAAGCAGGGTTCCCTGTTTCCGATAGCCCGACACAGTACTTCGGATCAGTCACCGAATCCCAAGTCAAGGCTTTCCAACGGGCTTACGGGCTTACTGCAGATGGCATTGTCGGATCTGCTACTTACGCAAAGCTTGATGAGGTTTTAAACGGGAACTCCAGACCTGCCACGCTTCGCTTTGGCGACCGACATCCGTATGTCATTCAGCTTAAAAAAGATTTAGCTGAAGCAGGGTTCCCTGTTTCCGATAGCCCGACACAGTACTTCGGATCAGTCACCGAATCCCAAGTCAAGGCTTTCCAACGGGCTTACGGGCTTACTGCGGATGGCATCGTCGGTTCAGCCACTTACTCCAAGCTTGATGAGGTTTTAAACGGGAACTCTAGACCTGCCACGCTTCGCTTCGGCGACCGTCATCCTTACGTCATTCAGCTTAAAAAAGATTTAGCTGAAGCTGGGTTCCCGGTATCAGGTAGCCCGACCGAGTACTTCGGATCAGTCACTGAATCTCAAGTCAAGGCTTTCCAACGAGCTTATGGGCTTACTGTCGATGGTATCGTCGGTTCTGCTACTTACGCAAAGCTTGATGAAGTTTTAAAGAACGGAACTGGAAGACCTGCCACCCTTCGTTTTGGTGACAGACATCCGTATGTCATTCAGCTTAAAAAAGATTTAGCTGAAGTAGGGTTCCCGGTATCAGGTAGCCCGACGGAGTACTTCGGATCAGTCACCGAATCCCAAGTCAAGGCTTTTCAACGGGCTTACGGGCTTACTGCGGATGGCATCGTCGGTTCAGCCACTTACTCCAAGCTTGATGAAGTTTTGTTAAATGGGACAACCCTACCAAGCAATAAGGCTCTCTCAGGTAGAACAATCGTTGTTGACCCTGGGCACGGTGGTTCAGACCCTGGTGCCATAGCAAACGGTTTACAAGAAAAAGTAGTAGCACTGGATATTTCAAAGCGTTTAGAAACGAAGCTAAAAGCGCAAGGTGCAACTGTTATCATGACGCGCTCAACAGATGTATACCCATCCTTAACAGATCGAGTCAATATTGCAAATTCATCAGGCGCTGATGCTTTTATTAGTATCCACTTAAATGCTGCTACCTCTACATCTGCTAACGGAACTGAAACATACTGGAACTCAGCTCATGCGGCTACAAGTAGTCGTAGTTTAGCAACAAACATTCAACAAGAACTGGTTCGGGCCATTAACACAAATAACCGAGGTGTTAAAGAAGCGAATTTCCAAGTCATTCGCCACACGAGAATTCCTTCCGTACTGGTTGAGGTTGGTTTTTTAACAAATCCAACAGAAGCCAACCGAATGAAAAGTGCTAGTTTCTTAGATTCGGCTGCAGAAGGGATTTTGAACGGTACCATTAAACACTTTAATTAAAACGATGGGGTCTACTACCCATCGTTTTTTACTTTACATATTAATTTTCTCTGTTAAGTAATCTCCTTTTCCTGTTTTCTTCAAAAAACCTAATACCTTACCATGGTTCACATTTACATCACTTCTATCATTCGCTATAATATACAAGACTTATTTCGTGTCATTTCACAATTTTTCGCCATTATTCTATTTATTATTGGCTTTGTCTTTTTAGATTGGAGGAACACATGTGAAAAACTATTTATTTTTAATAGGGATGCTTGTTTGTATTGTCATATTATCTATCGGTTATGTGCATTACAACGCAAAATTAAAAACGATCGCAAATGATGCTCACGAACAAATTGAGGCCTCCCCCTTAACTAGCCATGGAGATCGTCACTCAGTGAATCGTAAGGAAGATGGCAACTCAACGCAACAGCCAGAAGCGGACGGACTCATTGGACAGCTGTTACAAGAGAAAGATTCAATTACAATTACGGCATTTGGCTCTACCTCATTAACGAGCAGCGTAGACTCTAATGATGAGGCATGGCCGAATGTCATGATCGATCAAATGAATGACCAATTTGGGACAGGTGCAGTCACCCTTTCCATCGTCGATGTTGGCCGAACCATATCGACCGATGTCATCCAAGGAGATTATGCGAACCAAGTGATCGACAGCAACCCTGATATATTGTTGATTGAGCCGTTTATGTTAAACGATAACGGACAAGTATTACCTGAAGATACACTCTATGTGTTGGAACAGTTATTAATTCAATTTGAAAGTGACTTACCAGATACTCACGTGATCCTCCTTCCTGCGAACCCAATTTACGGGGCAAGCTACTATTTAAGTCAAATCGAGATGTTGAAGGCTTTTGCGAACAATCACAACTTTTCGTATGCCGATCATTGGGAGGCATGGCCAAGCACGGAAGACGGGGGCCTTGAAGACTTTTTAGAGAGCGGTAGACCGAACAAAGATGGCCATCAAGTGTGGGCTGATTTTATGGTTGACTATTTAACGACAAATGAGTAAGCAATTACTAAAGCACCTCTCAATGTACAGTTACTCCAGTACAAAATTGGGGTGTTTTTTCAAGCAGGAATCTCCAATACAAGACTCTCTCTCCGCTTGTCATAGTTATGAGGGGCTCTAGCACTTCCACCAAATGAGAGCGTACCCTTTTGGGACGAGCAAAAAAGGAGCCACGTTAGGAGCGGTCAGATAGGGATTTATAATTCCTGAAAAATTCGGCATAGTCGTTGATTTGCGGCTATGCCGTTTTTTCGTTTAGTTTGGTAAGTCGATAGCGCCAATGCAGTTATAGAAAATTTGAATCCGCTGAGTTCTGCGGCCATCTACCTTTTCAGCCTTAAATACAATAATTTTGTCAATGAACTCTCGGATAATCTCTGCATCCAATTCTGTAATTTCTGTGTACTTTTTAACCAGTGCCAAAAAGCGGTCGGTATTGAGGGACTGTTCATTTACAGTATCAATGGTATGTTTTAATTTGGTTATCCTTTCTTACAGTGTCTTCTGCTCGGCTTCATATTCAGTCGACATCTTGTAAAAACGCTCTTCGGGAATTTTGCCCATCACATTGTCTTCATATAGCTTTCGAATGATTTTGTCTATGTCAGCAATACGAGCCTGTGCTTGTTCGTACTCCTTTTGACTTTGGCGGAGTTCTTTGGCAAGCTCCTTTTCTGAATTATTCATAACTATACGGATGAATTCCTGTTCATGGTCTTTGGCAAAGGAGGTTACACGTCTTAAGTCCTCCAGCAAAAGCTGTTCCACCACAACATTGCGTATCTGGTGTGAACTGCACATCCCCTTTTTCTTGCGGTAAGTAGCACAAACGAAGTATTCCTTATCGCGTGACCATCCCTTTCCTCTAACCTGATACAGCTTCGCCCCACAGTCGGCACAGAACATCATACCTGAAAGCATTCCCATTTCACCTAATCGTGATGGTCTTCGCTTGCCATCTCTGATTTTCTGCACTGTTTCCCAAGTGCCCTCATCGATAATTGCTTCATGGGTATTTTTGAAAACCATCCAATCTTCTGGATTGTTCAATATCTTGACTTTGCTCTTGTAGGATTTTTTAGAAGTCTTGAAATTCACCGTGTGACCTAGATATTCCATTTTAGCCAGAATATCTGCTACGGTACGAGCCGACCAAGCATATGGGTTTTCAGGTGGTCTTGCTGGAGTGTTAATACCCATTTTGCGTAGATGAACCGTAGGCGTATCAATGCATCGCTTTTCAAGTTGCTTTGCTATCTGCGTGGGTCCAAAGCCAGCCATGCACAGTCGGAAAATATCTCTGACCACTTCGGCGGCTTTCTCATCTATAATCCAGTGCAACTTGTCTTCAGGGTCTTTAATATAACCGTAAGGCGGATTGGTGCAGAGTGGCTTGCCTGACTGTCCCTTGGATTTGAACACAGCACGGATTTTCTTGCTAGTATCCTTAGCGTACCATTCATTAATAATGTTAAGAAACGGTGTAAAGTCACTGTCTGCTTGGTTTGCACTATCAATACCGTTGTTAATAGCAATAAATCGTACATCTGCTTCAGGAAACATAATCTCGGTATAATAACCTACTTTGAGGTAATCCCTGCCGAAGCGGGACATATCCTTGATGATAATCGTTCCGATTCTACCGGACTCTACATCTGCAATCATGCGGTTAAAGTCTGGTCTATCAAAAGTTGTACCGCTGACCCCATCATCCACATAAAATTCGATGTTACGAAAACCGTTGTCCTCAGCATATTTCTTTAGAATTGCCTTCTGGTTTACTATACTGTTGCTGTCCCCTGCAAGCTCATCATCACGGGAAAGCCTGCAGTAAAGAGCAGTAATTTTTGCTTCTTCAAATGCTAATGTTGATTTACGTATAGTGCTAAATGTTGACTGTCTATTCATTTTTATCCTCCATTTCCGACAGTCTTCAAGCGGTTTAGCACTATGTATATTACCGTACTACCTTGAAGAAGTCGAGTTGATTTCCGTGGATTTATTTGAACTATTTGATAACTTTGAAAGGTTTTTTGCGTTGACTGTAATCAGTCGTTTCAGCTTGGAATATGCACTTTCCTTTGCTGAATCACTTACTCGTGATTCCACCACATAGACCGTACCTCCGATATCGGATTTGGTTGTGCGGCTGTTACTTTGATTTTCCATATCGTGACCTCCTGTCCGATGTTTTGATGGAACTGGCACTGAGCCGAATTGATGACTCAGTGCCTAATCCATTATTTAAGCTTTTATTTGTAATATTTTCAGAGCATCTGGTTGAATTAGCTTGCCATCCAATCTTTCGTAAGCAGAAAATCCAATTTGCCCCTGCAATGCATATAACTCACTTAATTTCTTTATTGTTATTGGCTGACGCTCAATCAGCCAGTAATACGATAGATCTCCGAATACAATGCTTTTTGCTCCTGCTGATACTGTAGGCATATATGGAGAGGTAACTACAGGCTTTCCGAAGATGGTGTTATCTGAAGTATTCCATAGATAACTGCCATTTGTATCTTTAAGGGTTCTAAGAAGCATGGATGTATTATCGTGCATGATAAACACAGCGTTATTTCGGTATTCATCTTTTAATGAAAAATACAGAGAGATAATCTCGTCAAAAGAGATGGTACTATTGTCTGCTGTAGTTACATCTGCATCTGCTGTAAGGATACCTGTTGGCTGTGTTGTGCCATTTCCATTAAGCAATGCATTTTCCTCAGCCTTGCCAAAACGCTTCGCAAAATCACCCATCAGATATTTTTCAAGATTAAAGTTCATATCGGTGACAAATGAGCGGTTTAGCTTGACAAGAGATGCCAGCTTGTATGATTTCACCAGAAACTGTGTAAATGTATCGGCGCTTTCGGGGATTGGATCCCCGTCTTCAACCCAATCTGCTGTACCCGTTGAGGATACCGCTTGAATTTTACCTTCTGCAGAAGATAGATTGATAACAGTGGCAAATCTGCGGAATATATTCTCCTTTGCCAAAGCAGTGTTAAAACCTTCCCTGAACTCATCTGGTGCGACATATGCTCCGACATTATCGTACCCCTCGTTCAGATTCTGATAATTTTCGTCTTTTCCTTTCATAACGTTCCAAAACGCTCTATTATAAGTTGTTGATGTTGCCATAATCGTTTACCTCCTAAATTTAATTCGATTGTGGGGTATATACCCTGTTTGAAACCGCGTTTTTTTTACGCATTGCCCCACGCCCGTTACACAAATAAACAGATGTGGAGATTTGACCTGCCCCTAGGGGTAGGTATCAACACATGGAGTCATATCCAGTGTTTTAGTGGTTTTAAGCTTTGTAGCAAGATGTAGCAGGTAAAAACTAAACTCTCTATACGAGAGTGATTTTTTATATAACCTGTTTTTCTTGCTACAAGCTGCTACACTGTGTTTAAATAAGAAAAAACTCTTCTTCTGTCAGCTTATATCCGATAAGCATTGTGGTCATTCCACCACCAGAACGTGGTCGTTTCCTTTCTACACGGGCGATAGCTGTTAATGCCTGTTTGAAGTTTCTTGCATTCTCCGAATAACATCCATTGGCACTGCACCAACGCTGATACCGGGCATACACTTCGGATGTCCGCACCTCACTATTAGGACTTTCCTCCAAGGCATCCTCGAAAAATAATGCTATTTTGTCGCTGTCACGCTTATAAGCCTCCGTTGCTGTCTTAACAGAATCAGGTAAAGTCAAGCCTTCCTTCTTTAACAGCTGATAGCCTTCAATTAGCCAGTTGAGGATAGCACTCTGATTCTTCGGTTTGGCAAATTCACGTTTTAAGCTTTTATCCTGCTCGTTTTCATCAAAGTGTCGTTCAAAAGGGATAATTACCACTCTACCACTAGAAAACAACGTCATATCCGTAATGACTGGCAGATAATTGGTGTTGATATACAGCTTAAACTTTGGCGAAAAGTCAAAAGAATTCTCATGTAGAAACCTTGCGTTGATGGTGTCACCACCCGTCATGCTTTTTACCTGTGCAGCATTTAAGACAAGTCCTCTGCTAGGTTCGGAGATATTCACAAAGCGTACTCCTGCAAGCCGGGCAATATCTTCACTTGGACTTGAACTATTATTGTTCTTTTTCAGACTGATAGTCTCCGGCCTTGCGGTACAGCCATAACTGCCTAATACCTTAAGAACGCTCTCACATAGCGTACCTTTACCGTTTCGAGTTGTAGCACCATAGAGAACAAACAGGCATTCATACCGAGTGTCTCCGCTGATACTGTAGCCAAAGGCTTTTTGGAGGAATTTTGCCTTTTCCTCATCTCCGCTCATAATCTCATGAATAAATCTATCCCATCGCTCGCTTTTTGCTTCCGGGTCATATTTAACACCAGATATCTTAGTAAGTCTGTCCTCGCTGTTGTGGGGACAAAAATCCATGGATGTTAAAAACAATGTTCCATTGGCACAGTTGAGTACCTGCGGGTCTTGGTCGAATTCAGCCATTGATATGGGATATACGCTCTGTGCATCCTTAAGCACCGTTTCTCGGTATCTTCTTGACTGCCACTTTCGGCAATAGTCAATGTATGCCTTTCTTTGATGTTCATCCTGAATAGTCAAAGCATAGGTTAGCAGTTGGTTAGCCAATGATTTACACATTTCCATTACTTTTAGATTACCGACATCAGGAATCCAAATGCCATTCGCATAGCAAAACCACATTTTCCTTTCAGGAACATAGCGGGCAAAAAATTTATAATAATCAGCAAACAGCCTGCTTGCCCCAATATCCGTCCAAGGGTAGCGATCGTTACTCTCAGGCTTAAAATCAGCAAGGGAACATTCACCAAAATCTTCTGTAGCTGATGAATGTATACCACCTGGTTTATATATTTCAGTAGCATTTGCGATAGCTTTTTCTATGGTTATCATTCCATAAGTACTGCCGGACTGTGGTCTATTCCATTTATCTCGCATTAGGCCGCTCTGCCGGAAAAGTCTGTCCATCTGTCCAATATCCCTGCCACACCAAAATGCCAGCATACCGCAAAGTGCCAAATCAGCTTCACTGGCAGAAGCATAGCCTGATGTATCACCCTGCCATAATGCTTTGAACCTTTCTCCGTTTACTGATTTAGAAGCCTTCTCAATAACAGACTTGTCAGACAGATAGGATTGGCTTTCTGTATCCAGAATTTGCTTCACAGGGGTAGGACGCAACATATACTTGTCTAGTATCATCTGAAGCTCATTCGATTTCTCCGCTATATCACCATTTGCAAACATATTTCCCGTTACGGTAACAAAGCGGTTTGTTGCTCCAGCCACATAGACCTCAACTCCCAGCTTTCTGTTGTTGATATAGTATTTTGTTTTGTCAAAGTTAAAGCCTGTGGCCTTAAAGAAAATATGCAACCCTTTTCCAGACGGACTGTGTTCCATATAGCAACCCCTAAAAGCCTCTACAACATTTTGGGCAACAGGCTTAAGCTTACCGCTGCTATCAAAGCAATCATCTAAGTCGATAACACATATGTCATTACCCACCAAAAATCCGATACCGTCATAATCACTTATAGCAGCTACCGCCGAACTAAAATCTTTAAATGTACCACGTTGATTTGGTTTTGCCCTTTTTCCTGTTATCGGGTTATAGGGAACTTTGGTTTTTCTACCACTTCGCTCTTCATATTTCCAACAGCAAAACTGTGGCTTATCTTTAAGCTTCTGTGGCAAGTTATCATATTTTGTTTTCAGTTATTTCACCTCCTTGCCTTTTATAAATGACCCGAAACGCTACTGTTCCAGAGGGTTTGACTTGTTTGACACAACCTCGTTATCTTTCAAGGATTACGCTCGGAATTATCGTCATGGCATATTCTGCTTGAAGTATCTCTTGCATTTCGAGGTATTCAGTTGTCAAGGAGCAGTGAGAGAAAAACTATGCTTTCATTGATTGTCCATGAGAAAGGCAAATCCACAGAGTATTTTTAAGGCAATTTCCTCTCATCATGCACAAGACACAAGCCTGCAGTTTGAGTACAGGAACAAATATTTCTGTGAATTGCTTTCCTCTACTAATAGCCGAAATTATTAACCCCTTAGCTATGTGCCTCATTAATTTTTAACTTGGAAGCTAATGGGGATTATTTTTCCTCTCACCTTATAGCCTTGGTAGAATACATTAGTTGAGGATTTTCTAAAAATAATTTTCTTCCTCATCCATAAGCGAAGAATTCTATTGATTCGAACCTCTAAAATAAAAAACAGCCTGTCTTTTTTCCGATAAAGACGGCTGAAATGCTTATGCTTTTGCTCAAATTTGAGCGAAAGTGGTATTAAGTTTAAGGAGGCTGAATGCTGTAGTTTTGGATTTTTCAATTAGACTTTCCGACTTTTTTGTCTAAAAGTTTGATTCAGAGTCACCTATGCAAAATGAAATTTAAGAAATATATAACATATCAAAAGTCATTACTTTTATCTAGTCAAAGGTATTTACAATTATAATGATTAAATGATATAATTATTCAAAATGGCTGTCTTAAGGAGGTGTCCATGTGGTAAATGAAAAAGGAAATCCAATACCAGAATATCATTCTATTACTGAATTTTTAAAAGGACAGGCATCTCGAATATTCAGAGAGGTTAATGAAAAAGACAAGATAGTAATTGTTAACAAGCAGAATAAACCGCAGGCTGTTGTTATTTCATATGAAAGATATATAAGGTTAAAAGAGCAAGAAGGTGTCGACATATAATTGCTATCAGTTTGGTATGTAATTCATGAAAACCATGTTTAGCATTTAACATCATTAGTAATGGAGGAGTTTTATAATGGCTGAGTTAAGAAAAGAAGATTTATGGATAATGGCTGATAAACTTAGAAATAATATGGATTCTGCTGAATATAAACATATTTGTTTAGGACTTATATTTTTAAAATATATTTCTGACAGTTTTGTCAAAGCATATGCAGAAATTTCACAAGATGAGTATGCAGATCCTGAAGATAAAGATGAATATACTGCTAAGAATGTTTTCTGGGTGCCCCAAGAAGCCCGCTGGGATAATATTGTTGCAAGAGCTAAAACACCAGAAATTGGTCAAGTAATTGATAATGCAATGTATACAATTGAAAAAGAAAATCCATCATTAAGAGGAGTTCTTCCTAAAGATTTTGCTCGTGCTTCTCTAGACAAAACTGCCTTAGGTGAGCTTGTTGATTTACTTGCAAATATTGAAATTGGGAATGACCCAAACAAAGATACTCTCGGAACAGTTTACGAGTATTTTCTAGGTAAATTTGCTAGGGCTGAAGGTAAACTAGGAGGCGAATTCTATACTCCTAGAAGTGTTGTTGAACTAATCGTAAACATGATTGAGCCACATGATGGAAGAGTATATGACCCTTGCTGCGGCTCTGGAGGAATGTTTGTTCAAAGCGAAAAGTTTGTCAAAGACAGGCAAGGACGAATCGACGGTCAACTTGCAATTTATGGACAGGAGTCCAATTATAATACATGGAGACTTTGTAAAATGAATCTTGCCATTCGTGGTATAGATGCGAACTTAGGTCAGCAGAATGCCGATTCATTCCACAACGATCAACACAAAAATCTTAAAGCGGACTACATCATGGCAAATCCCCCATTTAATATAAGCGATTGGGGAGGCGAGCGTTTAATTGATGATCCACGATGGGGAAAATATGGAATTCCTCCTGCTGGCAACGCTAACTATGCTTGGATTCTACATATGTTATATCACTTGGCTCCAAGTGGTACAGCGGGATTTGTTCTTGCTAATGGTTCCCTATCATCTTCTACTATTAGTGAATATACAATTCGTAAAAATTTAATAGAAGATGACAAAATAGATTGTATTGTAACCTTGCCTGGTGGATTGTTCTCAACCACTTCTATTCCTGTATGCCTTTGGTTTATAACAAGAAACAAATTAAAAAATGGGCATCGTGACAGACATGGTGAAATACTCTTTATTGATGCACGCAATATGGAAACTGAACCACTAGAAGATAGTCGTACACAACGAAAATTAACAGACAAAACCATAGATGATATTACATCAATTTATCACGCTTTTCGAAATCATGATAAGAAAGCCACTAAGGCAGATGGTACAGAGATAACCTATGAAGATAAGCAGGGTTATTGGAAAATAGCTACTTTAAATGAAGTTAGAGATAAAGACTATAATCTTACTCCTGCTAGTTATGTAGGTGTTGCTCCAATTGAGGAAGATGGAGAGCCTTTCGAAAAGAAAATGGATAGATTGATAAATCAACTTTCTAAGGTTATGTCTGAGTCTCTAGAGTTGGATAAAGAAATAAAAAATCAACTTAGTAGCATAGGTTGGGCAATAGAGGAGGTATAATTCATGTTTGATATTGTACCTATTGAGAATACCTCAATAGAAATAATCGATGGAGATCGTGGTAAAAATTATCCAAAGCAGACCGATTTCTATGACAAGGGGTATTGTTTATTTTTGAATGCAAAAAATGTGACTGTTTCAGGATTTGATTTTCAAAATACTATTTTTATTACTCAAGAGCATGATGAGTTACTACGCAAAGGAAAGCTAACAAGGGGAGACATTGTTCTAACTACGAGAGGAACTGTGGGGAATGTTGCCATTTATGATGAAAATGTTCCTTATGATAATATTAGAATCAACTCAGGAATGGTTATTCTAAGAAACACTAAGAACGAGTATTGTAATGAATATTTATACTATTTATTACAATCTAAATTTGTTCAAAATCAGATTCATTCAATAAAAACTGGTAGTGCACAACCGCAACTACCAATAAAATTATTAAAAAAAATTGACTTAATAATACCACCACTTTCGGTTCAAAAGAATATTGCTAATAAAATTACATCTTTACAAAAAAAGATATCAAAGAATAAATATTACATTAGAATCCTTGAGGAATTAATACAGGCGATTTATAAGGATTGGTTTATTGACTTTAATTTTTCAAAGGATATTGATCAACATAGAGAAGGTATTCCTAATGGTTGGGTTTATTCTAATGTTTTTAATAATATCAATGAAATTCGCGAAAAAAATATTGATAATTTAAATTACCCGGTGCTTTCAGTTGTAAAAGAAGGTGAATTTAAACTTTCTGATGATGTTTTTACCAAACAGGTATACAGCAAAAAAACTACCAATTACAAAATTGTTAGACGAAATCAAGTGGCATACAATCCTGCTAGAGCAAATATTGGTTCCATTGCTATGCTGACTGATTTTGATGTTGGGTTAGTAAGCCCAATATATGTTGTCTTCGAATTGAAAGAAACCATAACCCCAACTTTTTTCTACTATTATATGAAACAGCCTATGTTTTTAGAAAATATCAAGCACCATGCTATAGGTACAACTCGCCAGAATTTTCCGTTTGAAGCATTTAAAATGTTTGATATAATCGTACCCCCAATGGAACTTCAGTTGCGATTTGAAGAAATAGCAAAACCTATAGAGCAGAAAATAGCAAAACTAAAAGAGGAAAATGATGTTTTGGCTGAAATAAGAGATACTCTTTTACCAAAGCTTATAAGCGGCGAATTACCAGTGGAAGTAGGTGAGGCACAATGACTGATTATGAAGAATATGTAGAAGAAGCATTCGAAGAGAAAACTACAGTTTTTAGTGTTGGACACTTATTCGACAAAATTTCAAGATACAATAGCACAATTATTGAAAATAACATAACAGGCACTTTGCTATTTAGAGGGCAAGCAAACATTGACTTTCCAATGGATGCTAGTATTTTTCGCAATAACATGATTAGTAAAGAGACAGCATTAATTAATGACTTGATTTTGCAAGAACCATATGAGTTTGGTAATCACATGACTGATTTTGAGCAGCTCGTGAAAATGCAGCATTATGGGCTTCCAACAAGGTTAATTGATGTTACAACAAATCCTCTTATAGCTTTATATTTTGCCTGCTCTGATAAAACTTGCGAAGATAAAGATGGCGAAATACTTATTCTTATAGAATCATTACAGCGTCCAACAGAAAAACAAGTACAGTATTTTGCTGCACTTGCTGAATATGATGGAAAAAGCATTGAAGCTTTTGTCGACTATTTTGTTCAAAAAGGTTTAATAAATAATGCTTTAGATTATAAAGAAAAGAATGAAAAACTTGAGAACATATTTAGAACAAAATATATTCCTGTTGTTGCCCCCAAAAATAACGAACGAATTAAAAGGCAAAATGGAGCTTTCTTACTACTGGGTATAGACATTGAAAAACCAGATTATTTTCTTAAGAACACATTTAATTTAAAGGATCAGCTTATTAAAGACTTTGGCGATGGCATTCCACGCTCATTGGTTATTCCGCAAGAGCACAAACAATCGATACTTAAAGAACTAGATATTATAGGTATTAATGAAGCTTTTGTGTATCCAGAGCTTGAACATCAGACTTCATACATAAAAAGCAAACATCACATAAAGGTAGGTGAGTGATATGTCAAATTTTATTGAATACCATCTTGAGCAAGCAGTAATGGAATGGTTTCAAGATTTAGGCTACCAAACAATTTATGGCCCAGATATCTCACCTGGCGGCAGTTTTTCTGAACGGGAGAGTTTTGGAGATGTTGTCTTGTATGATCGTCTGCACAGTGCCCTCAAGAGAGTTAACCGACAGTACCCTGATAAGGTAATTGATGATTTGGTAAAAAAAATAACGCGCCATCAAAGTATGTCTATCACACAGAACAATGTCGCATTTTTTAAAATGATAACTGACGGGATCGACGTAGAAATACGAAAAAAAGATGGAAATGTAAAAACTGAAAAAGCCTATATTTTCGATTTAACAGACATTGATAATAATGAATTTTTAGCTGTAAATCAGTATACAATTATCGAGAATGGTAAAGAACGTCGTCCCGATGTTGTTGTCTTTATAAACGGTATACCGCTTGCAATCATTGAATTGAAGAATGCGTCCAATGAAGATATTGGTATTGTTGAAGGCTTCAATCAATTACAAACATATAAAAAAGATATTCCTACTATTTTCAATTACAATGCCTTCTTAGTTACAAGTGATGGAATAAACGCAAAGGTAGGAACAATTTCTTCAGATTTTGATCGTTTTATGTTTTGGCGAACTGTTGATGGAAACGGTGAAGCACCAGAATCTTCGCCTCAATTGAAAGTAATGCTACAAGGAATGATGGACAAAAAACGTATTTTGGACATAATATCTAATTACACGTTTTTTGTTCATGAAGAGGATAAATCTTTTAAGATACTTGCTGGTTATCACCAGTATTTTGCAGTAAAAAAAGCATTATATAAAACACATATTGCTGCTGCAGAAAATGGAGATAGAAAAGTAGGTGTTATTTGGCATACACAAGGAAGTGGAAAAAGCTTTTCCATGCTAATGTATGCCCGACAATTAGTTCTTGAGCTAAGCAATCCTACGATAGTTATTATTACAGATAGAAACGATCTAGATGATCAGCTTTACGGAACATTTGCCAAAAGTGCTCACTACCTACGTCAAATTCCAAAGCAAGCAGAAAACCGAAAACAATTAAGAGATTTATTAAGTGTTGAATCTGGTGGAGTTATATTTACTACTATCCAGAAATTTCTGCCTGATGAAAGTGATCAAAGTAATGAAGCACTAACAAATCGTCGTAACGTAATAGTAATTGCAGATGAAGCACATCGTAGCCAATATGGACTAGAAGCAAAAGAGAAGGATGGCAAGGTATCTTTTGGATTTGCTAAATATATGCGCGATGCTTTACCAAATGCCTCTTTTATAGGTTTTACTGGTACTCCAGTAGAATTGAGTGACAAAAACACACCTGCATTATTTGGAGATTATATTGATATCTATGATTTAACGCAGGCAGTCAAAGATAGAACAACCGTTCCTATATATTATGAAAGCCGAATTGCTAAGCTTGATATTCCTCAGGAGTTCAAGCCTAAAATAGATATTGAATATGCAGAAATTGTAAAAGAACAAGAAGAAACATATGTAATCAATCAACAAAAAAAGTGGGCTAGACTTGAAGCTCTTGTAGGAACCGATACTCGTCTTGATGTTATTGCAAAGGATTTTTTACACCATTATGATCTGAGACAGAATGCACTCAGTGGCAAAGCTATGTTTGTAACAATGTCTAGAAACATAGCTGTTAAACTATACTCAAAAATTATTAAATATCGTCCAGAATGGCATAATTCTGAAGTGGATAAAGGAACAATCAAAGTTATTATGACATCTGCTGCGTCAGATCCACCAGAATTCCAGATGCACTCAACTACTTCTGCTCAGAAAAAAATTCTTGCAAAAAGGATGAAAGACCCGCATGATGAGTTAAAGGTTGTGATTGTTTGTGATATGTGGCTAACAGGTTTCGATGTTCCGTGTTTGCATACTATGTATATTGATAAACCTATGAGCGGGCATAACCTAATGCAAGCTATAGCGCGAGTCAATCGTGTGTTTAAAGATAAACCTGGTGGATTAGTTGTAGATTACATCGGTATAGCTGATAATCTTCGAAGTGCCCTTGCACAATATACCCCTTCTGATAGAAAAACAACTGGTATTGATCCTCAGGTTGCAGTAGATTTAATGATGGAAAAATATGAGCAAATAAAAGGTTTGTTATACGGATTCGATTATAGCTGTTACTTAGATGGTACAGCATCTCAAAGAATAGATTGTATAGTTAGATGTGTAGACTTCATTCTTGGAAAAAAAGAAGAAGAAAAAAAAGACTTTCTAAACTTTGTAGTTGAGATAGGAAAAGCATATGCTCTGTGCGCCACATCAGAAAAAGCACAAGAAATTAACCTTGAGATAAGTTTTTTTAAAGCGGTCAAAGCCGGAATAATAAAATTGTTACCCAAGGGTAAACCTAAGAAAACAAAAGATCAAGTTGAATATGAAATAGAACAACTAGTTTCAAAATCTGTTATTTCAGAAGAGATAGTAGATATTCTTGCAGCGGTAGGCTTAAATCTACCAGATATATCCATACTTTCTGATGAATTTTTAGAGGAAGTTAAAGGGCTTCCGCAAAAAAACTTAGCATTAGAACTATTACGAAGATTGCTTGATGGTAGAATTAAGGCGATTTCTAGAAAAAACGTTGTTCAAGCTAAAAAATTCTCAGAAATGCTAGAAGCATCAGTTAATAAGTATGCTAAACGGTCAATCGAAACTGCTGAAGTTATAAAGACGCTTATCGAAATGGCAAAAGATTTAAATAGTCTTCATAAAAGAGGTGAAGAACTAGGTTTATCTGATGATGAGTTAGCATTTTATGATGCTATATCTGAAAATGAATCCGCCAGAGAATTCTATGAAAATGATGTGCTGAAGCAAATTGCAAAAGAACTAACAATTAATATACGAAATAGCATGAAAGTTGACTGGGATGTACGTGAAAGTGTACGTGCTCAGATGCGCATTACCGTTAAGCGGCTTCTACGTAAATATAAGTATCCACCTGATAAACAAGCAGATGCAGTTAAATTAATTATTGAACAAGCAGAAAAAATGTCTGAAAATGAATTACAGTAAAATAACGGAAGACAAAGACCAGCCACTTCAAGTACATATGCTTGAGTATGGCTGGCCTTTTTGCCTCCGCTTGAAGCTGTTCAGTTAAGTTTTTCTTCAATCCCTAAGTGAACGCTTCTTTCAGCTCCTTTTCTTCACTTTCAATCCATGTTAAAAAATCCCTAGTAGCTTCTTCTTTACGATCGGCTGAGGCGGCGGCCCCATAACATGCTGATTCTTAATGAGAAGTTCCGCATTCTCTTGGAATTCATAGGCTTTACTAGAACCATAGTTTTTTTCGACTAGCGCAAACGCCTCACGAATCCGAAACGTTCGCTCCGTTACGTTATGTGCATCCGATGCCAAAAAATGCGTAAGGTCAGCTTCAATGATCTGCTCGGTAAATTTCTTAATTTTTTTGCCAAGATGACCTGTAAGGCTGGACGTAGTTATTTGTGTCAAAGCTCCCCCATTGACAAGATCGTACAAAAGCCCAGGGTTTTTTAAAAACTCGTGATTCCGTTCTGGATGAACGATGATCGGAATAATGTCCTGAGACAGCAATTGAAAGAACAGCTTGTCTGCATAACGAGAGACATGATTTGATGAAAACTCAACAAACAAATACTTCCCTTGATCAGCCAACGTCAAGATGTCGCCTGACAGAAGACCATCCATCACATCACCGGATATGCGAACCTCCTGCCCTGGTAGAATTTCAAGAGGAATGTTTTCCTTCTGAATAGCCTCATTTAATTTGCGTACTTTTTCTTTTACAACGGCCGCTTCATTGTGATAATTCGGATGTAAATGGTGCGGTGTTGCAATTATTTTCGTAATCCCTTCCTTGACTGCTTCCCGAGCCATGACGAGGCTTTCCTCCAGTGATGAGGGTCCATCATCAATCTCGGGCAAGATATGACAGTGGATATCGATCATCCAAACACACCACCTAAATATTGAGTGCTACCGGTCACTTTCCCCGTAGTAATAATACATGTTACTATTTCGTAATTCTTTGTTGTTTAATACAACACCGAGAAGGTTGGCATTCGATTTATCTAACAAATCTTTCGCTTTTAACGCTTCCTCTTTTTGCGTCTTCCCACTTGAAATGACGAGAACCGTTCCGTCGCATTTGCTGCTTAAAATTTGTGCATCGGTTACAGCATTTAAAGGAGGTGAGTCGATAATCACGATATCAAATCGATCTCTTACTTCTTTTATAATAAGCTCCATCATTTTAGAGTTAAGAAGTTCTGCGGGATTCGGAGGAATCGGTCCACTTGTAAGTAGGGACAAGTTTTCAACTTTTGTCTCTTGTATCGCTTCCTCTAGCGTTTCTTGTCTCATTAACACTCTCGTTAATCCACGAGTATTCACTGCTCGAAATGTATAATGAGCTGTTGGCTTCCGCAAATCCGCGTCAACAAACAATACGTTGTGACCGTTTTGAGCCATAACGACAGCGAGGTTGGCTGACGTTGTAGACTTACCCTCTCCTGGCCCAGAAGATGTAACAACGATTGTTTTTAGTTCTCGATCAACTGCGGCAAACTCAATGTTTGTCCGAATGGTTCGATATTGCTCGGAAATGGGCGAATTTTTTTTAATGTGAGTAATAAGCTCTCGTTGCTCACTTCCATTTTTTTGCTTAGATCCTTTTCCTAACAAGGTGTACACCCCTTTTATCTAACTAAACAATAAGTTTTTTTTCTTCTGATTTTTCAAAGTTCGGGATGACACCTAACACTGGTAATTCCAGTACATCCTCGACTTCTTTCTCATCCTTAATCGTCGTATCTAAATAATCTAATAAAAAGGCAATTCCAACTGCCCCCATTAGACCTACAACAAAAGCGATCGCCATGTTCAACATCGGGCTCGGACTAACTGGTGATGGCGAATCTCCTAGCTCTGCTGTAGAGAGGATGCTCACATTATCTACATTCATTATCTCAACGATTTCGTTTTGAAAAACGAGGGCGATTTCATTGGCAATGGCGACAGCCATTGCTGGCTCCTCATGCTTAACAGTAATGTTGACAACTTGAGAGTTATTTTCACTATTGATCTGTAAGCGTTCATTCAACTGGCTATATGTATCTTCCAATTGTAAATTATCAATAACTTTATCTAAAATGGCCGGGCTCTTTATAATGACACTGTACGTATTAATTAAATCAATATTTGTGCGGATATCTTGAGAGTTAAATGATTGATTATCATTTGAATGATTGACAAGAATTTGCGTAGAACTTTGATAGATTGGCGTCAACAAAAAAAAGCTGACGAACCCCGCAAGACAGACTGCAAGCACAGGTAAAGCGATGATAAGCTTGAGCCTTCTCATAATCGTATGGAACATTTCCTTTAAACTAATAGTTTCTTCCATTTATACTAATCCTCCTACAAGATTGTGACGCTCTCTTCACTAACTCTTCGATTATATCATATGATCAGAGCGGCTACTTACAAAAATTCGATTGTAAAAGTCCTCCATAAATCTTATAATAATTTCGTACACTTCTGCAAGATGTGACAATTTTTTACGCATATAGAGAGCGAGGATGACAAATGAAAAAGGCCTTGATTGCCATCGGACTGATTTTAGGAACGATTACTGTAGCAATTATCGGGTACGGTATTTACTTATATTCAAGTATTCAAAATACAGCTGGCGAAATGCATGAACCTCTAGACCGAGGAGATAAATCGGACAAACGCGATGCGGCATTTGATATAAGTGCTCAAGATCCGTTTTCGATCTTAATCGCTGGTGTAGATTCCAGAGAAGACACACACGCTGGGCGGTCGGATACGTTGATCGTTCTCACCGTTAACCCGAAGGAAGAATCGATTAAAATGTTAAGCATCCCTCGGGATACTCGAACGGAAATCGTTGGACGCGGGACTGATGACAAGATCAATCACGCGTATGCTTTTGGTGGCGCCCAAATGACCATTGATACCGTTGAGAACTTTTTAGACATTCCGATTGATCATTATGTAAGCATCAATATGGATGGATTTACTCAGCTGGTTGACGCACTAGGCGGTGTTTCCGTCGAAAACGCGTTTGCCTTTTCACAAAACGGTTACCAGTTCGAGGAAGGAGAAATTTTCCTTGAAACAGGTGACGAAGCACTTGCCTATGCACGGATGAGAAAACAGGACAATCGCGGTGATTTTGGTCGTAACGATCGCCAGCGTCAAATCGTTGAAGCTGTCATTAAGCAAGGCGCACAATTTTCTTCTATTACAAAAGCAGGTGCCATTTTAGATGCAGTCGGTGAATCGGTAAGAACAGACTTGCAGCTTGATGGCATGTGGGAACTTCAATCGAACTATCGAGGCGCTGCCAAAAATATCGAGCATCTCGAAATCACTGGTGAAGGGACAAGAATCAACAATATTTACTATTTGATCATCCCTCAGGAAGAGATCGCTCGAGTCCAAGGAGAATTAAAGTCCCATTTAGAATTGTCATAAGCCGCCTATGGCAAAAAGAAGGTTCTTAGTCAAATGTTGGGGTGGCATAGGAGGGCGAGCCCCTCTTATCCTACCCCGAATGTTTGATGTTTGAATTGATGATGCAAGAGAATACGGTTTCGCAAGCGATCATAACGCCGAAAACCAAAGGCATTTCTCTTAATCACCTTCGTTTGATTATTCAGTCCTTCAATAAAACCATTGTTTAAGCCAAACGCGAGGCTATTCAAGATCTCGGTCTGCCAGTTCTTCAGCGTCTGAATGGCTCGGTGGAACTCCTTTAACGGGCTCGCCTCCACTCTTCGGTAAAAGGCGTAGAGCCCTTGCTTCACCTCGCTCATTCGTCCTTCCCTTCCTTGCATCTTCGCTTCTTGATACCACTGACGAAAATGTTCTTTTAGCTCATACGCTTCCCTTAAATCAGGGGATAGCTCTAAGTACCGCTCCACCTTCTTCTTTTGCTTATCATCCAGTCCTTCTCTCTCTTTCTGAAACAGATGTTTGATCCGTTTACATCGTTTTCGATGATACGGATGGAACGCTTTTTGCACTCGGCGGCGAACCCCTTCCAGAGCCCAGTAGATGTAACGACAGAAATGGAACGGATCCCCAATGATGAGCGGGTGGCCTAAGGCCTTTTGAACAGCCGACTTGAAGGTATAACTGAGATCCATCACGACTGTTTTCACATGATGACCCTTCTCTTGAAGATATCGTTTAAGCGTATCGGCTTTACGATCCGGTAAGATATCCAGTGGCTTCCGTGTATCTGCATCCGCAATGATCACTTGATATTTCCCCGCATTCGTATCCCCTTTGTAATCATCAATCGCAATCCGAGGAGGAAGGTGATCCACCTTCTTCACGAGGGGGGCCGCCAATTGATCAAACCGGCGCATGGCAGTTGTCACGGACGTTTGGAATTGATTCGCTGTGTCCGTAAAGTTCTTCCCTTGAATGAGCCGTAAGCGAAACGCTTGATTCCATTCCACTGTCTGACGCTGATATCGCTCTACAAAACAGGCTTTCTCCGCAAACCGCTTCCCGCATCTGCACGCGTACCGGCGCTTTCGATAGAATAGATACACCCACCGTTCAAAGAGCTTGAGATGTTGAACTTTTTGGATGCGGTAATCATGGATTCTCTCGGTTCTCTCCCCGCAGGATGGGCAACGATGAGGCGTTCGCGGCATTTCTACATGGAGCGCGATAAAGTCCTCTCGTTCCTCCATCTTTGTGACCTTCACACCTTTTAATCCGGGCAAATCCATGGTAAAATTCATCGTACACGCAGCTCCTATCCTTTCTTTGTTTCTAGGCAATTCAAGGATAATGGATAAAGGAGCCTGCGTGCATTTTTTTTGCCCTCTTTTGTGCAAAAACCCCAACATTTATTGTAGAGCCAAAAAGAATGAGTCTCTTGAAGCAAGCAGCTTCTTGAGACTCTTTTTATTCCATCTATGTCTTTCATCACTAGCAGAAACATGATTAATAGAGTCGTTTAGCTCCAAGATAGCGAGATGCCCAATAACTATTATTCATGCTCGCAATGGTGACACCCGTTGAGGAACCGCTGTGGATGAACTGGTTGTTTCCAATATAAATACCGTTATGTGACGGTCCACCCGTCGTATCGAAAAAGACGATATCCCCCACGCTTGGTTGTGAAACAGAAGTCCCAGCATTCCACATTTGTGCGACGGTTCGAGGAATGGAAACGCCTTGTTGCGCAAACACATATTGAACAAAGCCGCTACAATCAAAGCCCCTCGGTGTCGTTCCTCCCCAAACATAAGGTGTCCCAATGAGCTCACTTGCATTGGCCACGATATTTGTAATGGTCGCCCCTCGATTTCCTGACGGCGCTGTATTGCCTCCAGATGAGGAAGACTGCCCATTGGATGTATTTGGCCTCGGATTGACATTTAACGCATTTAACGTTTGCGGCCCTGCAATTCCATCGACGGTCAACCCCATTTTTCGCTGAAACTCACGAACCGCTGTTGTCGTCCCTGCACCAAAAATACCATCAACAGACATCCTATAATAACCTAGATCTTTTAATGACCGCTGCAAGTCACGGACAGCATCACCTCTAGATCCTTGACGGAGAACGGTCGTTTGCTGTACCGGGGCATTGTACTGCGGGGCAGATGCAGCCGGTGCTTGATTCGTCAACGCAGCTAACGTCTGTGGCCCTGCAATTCCATCAACTGATAAACGATTCGCCCGTTGAAACTCTCTAACAGCCTCCGTTGTGATACGTCCATATTGACCCGTGATCGAGTGATTATAAAAGCCTTTCGCTTTCAGCTTTTCCTGCAAATCTCGAACCGCTTGTCCACTGGAGCCGAAACGTAGAATCGTAGAATTCGATGTGGAGCTAGGCGTAGAACTAGACGTTTGCTGTCCCCCATTATTCCCATTCATTTGGGAGAGCAACGCATTCAGTGTCTGTGGTCCCGCAATTCCATCAACCTGCAAGCCGTGCTTCATTTGAAATTCACGAACAGCGTCCTCTGTAATAGAACCAAAGTACCCAGTAGAAGTGTGATAGTTAAAAAAACCTTTCTTCTTCAAAGCCTCTTGCAGTTCTTTCACATCCGGATGAGATTGGCCTTTTCGAAGTGTTTGATCCCCTAACGCGGCATCAGCCGTGTCATATTGAGTCGCAAGAAAAAGACCCGTGGCAAAAGTCGATGAAATCACTACTTTTTTTAATGTGGATGATCCTTTCATGGAGTACCTCCTTAAGTTTTTCAATCATCGCTAATAATATCGGTCAAATTTCTTAAGACTTAAGGGCATTTCTTTGATTTTATGTTCCAATTTTTATGAAATATTAGAAAGATAGAGACAATAGGCTCCCATCCTTGGACTATCCTAGCCTTAATTCATTTAAAATAAGTATATTTTCCTATAAAAAAACCAACCAAAAATTTAAGATTAAATTAAGAATTTTTCTGTTGCTAGTTTAAGGAATTTACTTCATAATAATGACAGTAATAATTCGGAAGGGGTCAATTATCGAATGAAGAAAAAAGTTGTGCTTATTGTTTCAATCTCCCTTGTAGCCCTCATTGCAATTGGCTTTGTCGGCTACCGCTACCTGCTACCCGCTCAATTTGCGTCATCAGATTTCATGGATGACGGCGAGATTTTCGGAGAAAGAGTAGGAGATTTAATGATGGTTCAAGAGTCTCACGGACTTTTCTCAGGGAAAGTAGAACCGGAAAAGAATGAAAACATCTACTATGATCCCGAAAAAGGAGCAATAAAAGAAGTGTTCGTCGAGGAAGGCGATGAAATTGATGAGGAGACACCTCTTTTTGAATACGAATTAAACGAGGATATCGATGATGAGCGAGATCAACTCCAGCTCCAATTAGATCTAGCATACTTGCAAATCAACGAGTCAGAGAAAAAGAAACAGAAGCTAGACAAATCAATTAAAAATGCAGTGGATGATGAAGAAAAGGAAATGCTTGAAGAGGAGCGCGCACAGCTAGATTTTGAGTTACGCCAGCTTAATTTAGAAGCTGCGCAAACAAAGAAACAACTCGACCGTCTCGTGCCGGCTGAGGAAGAAGCGATCGTGATGAGTAAAAGCAGCGGGATCGTGCAGTCAATCAATCAAGATTTAGTTGAAGGGATGCAAGGTGAAGCGATGAATTCACCGTTTATTCAAGTCGTCTCAACGGGCTCTTATCTTGTAAAAAGCCAAGTTAATGAATTTATTCTTGATACACTCGAAGTGGACATGCCAGTAAAAATCACAAAGAAAACAGGTGGAGACGAGGAATGGGTCGGTGTGATTACCGATATCGGTAAAATTCCTGTTGGCAGTGATCAGGACGACATGGGGTACGACATGTACGATTCAAATCCTCAATCTTCAAATTATCCGTTCACTGTTCGAATCGATGAACATGAAGGGCTTGAAATTGGCTTTCATGTCAACATCGAACCAGTGCTTCATGATGAAGAGGGCGGAACGGTCGTCCTTTTTGAAGAATATGTACAGTTCGATGACGATGGACAAGCTTTTGTATGGGTAGCTGATGAAAACTTGTTAACCGCCAAACGATTTGTTGAAACAGGAGCTAGTGATCCTGAAAACTTTACAATTGAAATCGTTGACGGCTTAACGGAAGATGATATTATCGTAGGCCCTAGTCCTTCGCTCGAAGAAGGAAGAGAGGTTATGATGTATGATGATTTCCTTGAATAACATTTCAAAGTCGTACAAGCTAGGAAAAGAGGAAGTCCCAATTTTAAAAAACATCTCCCTATCGATTAAGGAAGGCGAGTTTGTCGCCATTATGGGCCCTTCTGGGTCTGGGAAATCGACACTCATGAACATTCTCGGCTGCCTCGATCGGCCTTCGACAGGTCATTACTTACTCGATGGGCAAGATTTATTAACGCGAAAAGACGGCTTACTTGCAGACATTCGCAACCGCTCGATCGGCTTTGTCTTTCAACAGTTCCACCTGTTACCTCGGCAAACGGCGCTACAAAATGTCGAATTGCCTCTTGTCTACGCAAAGGCGAAAAAACAAGAACGGCGTGAGCGAGCGCTAGACGCATTAAAAAAAGTAGGTCTTGAGGACCGGGTGCGCTTTAAGCCCACACAGCTTTCTGGAGGACAAAAACAACGCGTGGCTATCGCTCGTGCGTTAGTCACCAATCCTCGATTTATTTTAGCCGATGAGCCGACGGGCGCCTTAGACTCTCGGTCAAGCGAACAAGTATTAGAGCTATTTTCTTCTCTTCATCAAGAAGGAAAGACTGTCGTGATGATTACACATGACCACGACGTTGCAAAAAAGGCAGAGCGTACGATCTTCATTCGTGACGGCGAACTACTCACGGAGGAGGAGACTGCTCATGTTTGAACATATTCGCATATCGTTTCAATCGATCTTTGCTCATAAGCTTCGCTCCGCTCTTACGATGTTAGGAGTCATTATTGGGATCGCTGCCATTATTGCGATTGTGTCCATTATTGAAGGACAAAGTGAAGCATTGAAAAGTTCTATGATTGGTTTAGGGAACAATACGATTAATGTTGTTTATGAAAGTACGGACATGATCCGCGGCAGGGGTGAAGATCACTATTATTACGAAACGACCTCGTACATGGCAGCACCTCCAATTGAGGAGGAGACGGTCGAAGCGATTCGTTCCTATCCAATGGTGAATCAGATATCCCTTTACCATGAATCGTGGAATACACAGGCTTATCATATGACGAACTCATCCTACCCACAAATGTTCGGTGTGGACGAGACATTTTTAGAGCTTTTTCCGATCTATATGGTCGAAGGGCGGACGTTCAGACCAGGCGAGTTTGACTCGAAAAACCAAATCATCCTTATAAGTGAAGGCGCAAGAGATGAGCTATTCCCTAATGGAGACGCTGTGAATCAACTTGTCGATTTGTCTGGTATTCCATTTCGTGTCGTCGGTGTCTTCTCAGAACGAACGGAAGTTGACTGGCTTTACGGTGGTTGGTCACAGCCAAAGATTTATGTACCAAAAGGGGTTTGGCCATTACTTGAAGGTTTTGATAGCCCCACGCAAATCGCAGTGCAGGCCACCTCTTCCGATCATATTCAGGAAGCAGGAGAACTAGCGGCCATCCATTTAAACAGTGATTTAAGTCCATACGAAATGGAAGCCGCTCAGTATACAGTTGCAGACATGGAAGCTATTGCAGAAGAAATGGCCGAATTTAACCGAGCATTTGCATTGTTACTCGGTGGAATCGCCAGCATTTCCTTATTAGTTGGCGGCATCGGGGTGATGAACATTATGCTCGTGTCCGTCACAGAACGAACACGGGAAATCGGAATTAAAAAAGCGCTCGGAGCAAAACGACACGTTATTCTCCTTCAGTTTTTGACGGAAGCCGTTGTCCTTACAAGCTTAGGAGGAGCGCTCGGAATTTTGCTTGGGCTTGGCGGAGCGAAAGTGATTTCCTCCTTCATCGGTATGCCTTTTATTATTTCCCTTCCAGCTGTCATCGGTGGTTTATTGTTCTCGATGATCGTCGGAATCATCTTTGGCTTCTTGCCATCCTTTAAAGCATCGAATTTACAGCCAGTAGATGCATTACGTTATGAATAAACGAACAGCCGCGCCCATAAAGGTGTGGCTGTTTCACTTATGATTTTCATATTGATAAGGCAAATACAACAGAGACGGATCGTTATATTCCATCATACCTACTTCAATGCACAGCTCGATCATTTGATGAACCCCGTTAAATTGTTGACGATTGCGCTGGTGGATACTCACAAGTGCCTCTTCTGTAATCTTTTTTGCTTTTTCAATGCTTTGATGTTCAACCGCATCAACGACTTCCTTCAACTTATCTAGAAAGTAGACCGTTTTTCTTAACGTCCGAATCAATAAAATTTGTCGTATATGGACAGGTGTATATAATCTATACCCGTTCTCGAGATTCCGCTCTGGTGAGAGAAGGCCTTCCTTTTCCCAATGACGGATGGCTGACGTCTGGACATTAGTCAATTCCGCAGCCTCACCGATTGTCATTTTATTTTTAATACGCCTATTGTTCAAGGCGGTAACATCGGGTTCTTGCAGCATCGCCAACGTTTGATCCGCTAGCCGTTTTTCCTCATGCAATTTCGCTTGTTCCTCATTAACGAGCCAAAACGCCTCATTCATCTCTTTCTTTTGGATGTGTCGAAGCACGTCATAGGTCAGTTGATAGCCAAAGCCAGGAACCATGGATCGTAAACAACGAAAATAGGCAAGATGAACCTTCGTGTAGAGACGGTACCCATTCTCGGCACGCTCAGGTGCTGGGACAACTCCCCACGATTCATAGTGTCTTAATGCACTTGTACTAATATGTAGCTCATCGGCAATTTCCTTTGGCTTGAAATAGCGCATCCTCCCACCTCCCAATAAATTAGGTACTTTAGGTTAGCAAAAATGAAAGCAAAACACAAACCTTACTGAAGAACATTAAAGTATAAAGAGAAACGATCCTTCAACCTATTATGCTTTATTCCTTTCTATATTGCTCTTACATCATTGTTATACCAACGATTGTAGGCAATATACAGACGGGAAAAATGTTGCCATCTTGCGAAATGACTCCATTAGCAGCAACGCCGTCTAAATTTCCAACATACTCGGCTGATCCATCTGGCGTAATTCGATACAGTCCATGTGGGATTTCAGGTGATGCGCCATAAGCATAAAACGCATTTTCAGTCGGGTGGACAGCTAACCCGTTACTAACCAGCACATTCCCTGGAATTCCCGTAACCATTACAATTGCTTTAGGATCTGCATTAAAATTATTACCGTCAAATTGGCGAATTTGAGAAAGAGAGCCATCCAAAATATTAATAGAAATGCCATACGAATCTACATCATTTATTTCTAAGACATTATTGGCTTCAACATTGTTAATGCCAACAACAGTCTCTTCCTCTTCAGAGGCTTCCTCTTGTTGTTCTAGTTCAAGCTTAGACTCTGACTCAGCCTCCTCTTCTTCTACTTGTTGTTCTTCATCTCCCATAATCGTCACAGTGACGTTGTTTGACTCTACTAGAGAAGTTCCATCGCCAATCACTTCAGCAATATTCTCAATCTGCTCACCAGCTTCGACATCGTCATTCAGTTGTACCGTCACTTAAACGGTCACTGTTTTTCCAACTAGATTCTTGAGTTGATCCCCTAAAAATTCGACTGACACCTTCTGCCCGTCAAGGTCAGATGGAATCGATTCGACTTCATTATCAACCACGACTTTGACTTGTTGGATGGTTAAACGTGAATCTATCTCATCGATAACCGTTAGATTCTCAAATTCTTCGAGATCATCGGGAACCTTGAGATTGATATCATAGCTGAATTCTTCTTCTTTCCCAACTTCTTTACTCGTTTGCCCCTCCACCTCTTTGGATAGGATCCATTCGTCTTCCGATGGTTCCCCTCTGCGTAGAGAGGTGCAGGATACATTGGCAGTATGCCACTGCTAACAATTAAAAAGACCATGAAAAGCGTGAGATACTGTTTAAAAGTGTTGACTATGATCCTCTTCCTCAATGATTCTCCCTCCATTTTTTCAAAATGTATCCAGAATTCTCTCTCGAACGACTCCTTTCCACAACATATTCATTGTCCAATTACACAATTAGACAATATGTTACAAATTTTACTCTCCCTCTATAAATTAAGATTTTCTTCAAAATGCTTTAAATATCTTAGAATTTCATTGCCTTTTGTTATCCTCTGATTAGATGACACTTGCATTTCATGCATTTGTTGGAAATATGAATGCCATCCTGGTAGAGATCATGCTTTCTCGCTTTAAAAATATGATCGCACCAGTGGATCTCCACATTTCTCTGGGGGTTACCCTCCCATTTCTCTCAGGGTCTTTGCCCGCACATTCCTTCGTCCAACCTAACCAGAGGTGGAGGCCTGTAAAAGCTCCTTTGCAGGGTCTATGCCCGAATGGTGAAATTAATCAACAGGCTTCTCCGTGCTTCGCTTTTCAAGGATCTGCACACCTAGATATTTAAAGATATTTGTGTTTCTTCAACATGACTAAGCAGCATTCTGTATTTGTTGCAAGCGGATGTGTCCGAGACATTTTTCTCCATTGTAAGACACACGCTTGTGTCCTAAGCTAAATAACACGCGAATCAACTTACAGCACAACGCGATCATGGATTGTTGTTTTTTCAACGGATTCTCGGAGCGTGTCGTTAAGTACTCATGCATTTGCTTGAACTCCCGATTCTTCGCCACCATGGGGCGTATCGCTGCATACAACAGGGATCTCAGTTTGGGGCGTCCCCGCTTGGTAATGCGGGTTTGACCTCTGAACTTGCCTGAGGTATTTTCTCGCAGATTGAATCCTGCCAGTTTTTGAACCTGTCGTGGGTGCGTGTAGTTGGACAGATCGCCAACCTCAGCCAGGAAGCCAGCCACTGTCACTAGTCCCACGCCTGGAATACTCATCATGTAGGGCACAGCTGGAATCTGCTCTAGTAATGCTTCTACATCTTGCATGAGCTGTTCCATTTGTCCACACAAACACTGGTATTGTTCCATCAAGCTTTGGAGTTCTTGCCTAGCCATTGACAGACCTTCCGTAAGACCAACAGAACGCTTGGCGGCCGCCACAAGCGCATTGGCTCGCTTGATCCCTATGGCTCGTTTCACTTCTTGCTTCCAGTGTCTTAGGATCTTTTCCGCACCCAGATTGATGATTTCTTGCGGGAGAGGAAACGCCTCTAGCGTCATCAGTGCAGCCTTTCCTTCCCAAATCTTAAACACCTCATGAAATTCAGGGAAAAAGCGATCCAGCCAGTTGAGAATACGCCCCCGAACGCGTTGTAAGTCTTCTTGTAGACGGTCTCGCAGGTTCATCCCATTACGTAATTCAGCATATATGCCAGTGGGGACTTGGGGTTCAGAGTACCGTCCGTCTTTGACCAATTGAGCGATGACTCGGGCATCCTTTACATCATTTTTGGTGGGCGAATTGTCATCTAATTCCTTGCTCTTCTTCACATGCATCGGATTGACGACAACATACTTAATCCCTTCATGGCGCAGAAACTGGGCAAATGCCATCCAGTAATGCCCTGTGGGCTCAAAACCTACAATGACATCCGGTTTGGCATGTTCTCGCATGAGGCTCTTCATCCACAAACGAAATCGTTGAAATCCGGCTCTGCTGTTTTCAATGTTCATTGGCTTGCCAAATTCAATTCCTCTGGCATCTTGAGCTCTAGCCACATGGTTCTCCTTGGCGATATCCACGCCAATAACGAGTGTTGATTCGGTGATTTGCTTGATTTTGTGATTTTGGTTATACTTCATCTTGAGTCCTCCTTCGTACTAATTAAGGATCAGTAGCTACTGATACCTCGTATCGTACAGGAGGGCTCTTTCTGTTTCAAACCTCAAATTCTTTCATTACAGGAATGCTCTATATATAGATAAATCCTCCTAATTTTTATAATTAGGACCAGAAAATAAACAGAAGGTTCTAAATTTACATTTTTCCATATTTTTTTACGGATTTTATTAAGGATAAAACGACTAGTTATTTTATATAAATATTGATTAAATAATATTAAATAACTACAAATAATCAACGGTAAGTGAAATTAAATTTCATATCCAGTGAAATAATATCTTTCTCCCACTTTCAACAAAAAGTGGCGCTCAACATTTCTTCTTTCTCACCATCATCCAATTCGTGTCAGAGTAAACTTAATTCGTTTGTTGTCTCTTTTATATATAATAATATTCAAATGAATATTTGAATATTGTTCGAGAGGGGTTATAACATGGAATCTATTAAAGTGGTGATTGTCGGCGGAGGCCAAGCCGGAATAGCAATGGGATATTATCTCGTAAAAGAAAAGGTTCCGTTCATGATTCTAGATGCCAACGAGCAAGTGGGTGATTCGTGGAGAAACCGTTATGATTCCTTAGTTTTATTTACACCACGAACATATAGTCAGCTACCTGGCTTCCCAATGGATGGTGCCCCAAATGGATTTCCAACCAAAGATGAAATGGCATCCTATTTGCAACAATATGCAAGCCATTTCAACCTTCCCATGCGACATCACACAAAGGTCGATAAGGTCACTCGGCAACAAAATGGGCGGTTTCACCTAAAGACAAATAACGGATGGATAGAAGCAGAAAAAGTGGTCATCGCAACAGGGGCATTTCAAAAGCCATACCTCCCTCCAGTGCTGGATTCAGCAAACGACGAAATGAGTCAAGTTCATTCATCAGCGTATCGTAATCCTGCACAAATCCCCGGGAAATCCGTATTAGTTGTAGGAGGAGGAAACTCGGGAGCTCAAATAGCAGTAGAATTAGCAAAAGAGCAAAACGTAACGATGGCGATCAGTCATCCCTTTCGTTTTTTACCACTCAAGCTCTTAGGCAAAAGCATGTTTAGTTGGCTGGAATGGGGCGGATTGTTGTATGCAGGGGTTGATACCACAAGAGGACGATGGTTTAAAAAACAGAAAGATCCGATCTTCGGAAAAGAACTGAAATCATTGATCAAAAAAGACCAGATCCATCTAAAGCCTAGAGTCGTGAACGTTCAAGGGAAAGAAGTTGAATTTGCAGACCATAGCCGGCTGTCATTTGATCGCATCATCTGGTCCACTGGATTCTCTCCCTCGTACGAATGGATTGACATCGACGGCGTCATTGCAACCAACGGCTGGCCGATACACAACCGAGGGATCACAAACATACGCGGGCTTTATTTTTTAGGGTTGCCGTGGCAATATCAGCGTGGCTCCGCCCTCGTTTGTGGAGTTGGTCGAGATGCGGAATATCTCGTCCCTTTTATTAAACACGGGGATAAATAAAGAGAATCGATGGCTTTTAGTCACTGCCGTCGTAAGATAGAAACATTGCCAGGGTTACTTCATGGATTCCGATCATCCCATCATACTGTTCTGATGGGATGAGTGACGTTTATCAACACCCGACTCCCTTTCAGTCCATTCTGAGTGTAACCAACTGTCTTCGGCGGTTGTGGGTACGTGTAGAAAAAAACATGATCCTGATGATGGATGCGAAAACAATTCCCTTTCAAAACTGTTCTTGCCGTGATTCCTTATCTTCATTCGCTTTCCTCTATTGTCGTGAATGAAACCCTCCTTCATGTAAATTCCTATATGATAGCTTCGCCCCCTCTTTCCTTGCAATCAACTTTGTTTAATGGTAAAACAAAGTTAGTGCTTAAGGATACAGTTTTCCCGTATATAATGTTCATCTATATTGGAAATATCTTACCTTTTTGTTAGACAAACACGAAAAAATACCTATGACACCTCCTGTATGTTTGGTAGACTAATAAAGAACGAGCGAGCAACATGTCTATACATCTTTTTAATCGAGAGGTGTTTCATTTGCTAGGAAAACGAAAAAAGTGGAACACGTTGCGCAATCAAATTTTTATAAACTTTATTTCTGTGATGGTCGTCGTCCTTCTCTTCGTAGGCTTTATCACCTTCAATTTGGTCATGGATATTTTAAAAGGGAATGCGGAGAAACAAATGGAACAAACGGCCATCGAAACTCTCCATCGCGTCGATTCTCAATTTGAGGCCATTGAAATGATTATGAGTCAAATTGCGACGAACGGGTCTATCCAACAGCTTCTCTACAATGAAGCCAACGGCCACCCGACCACATTTGAGCAACGTCAATCGATGAATCAAGTGATTAATAGTTACCAGGCATACATTACGGGCATCACGTCCTTTGAGCTTTACTTTACAGATTATCGCCGGTTGTTTCCGCTCAATGAACTGCCGTTGCCATCAAGGATTCGCTATGAATGGATTGAGATGGCCCTAGAGGAAAATGGGCGAGTGGTCTGGTCAGGGATCGACCCTCTTGATGCCGACTCCTTTCTCACACTCAAAAAAGTAAACTTACTAGATCAAGACTTTTCACACGGTGGCTATTTAGTCAGCAAAGTCAATACAAACTACTTTGAACTTCGACAAGAAAATGGTCAACTTGACATGGACAACCAGTATGTTGCCCTCTTTGACCAACAAGGACAGTTCATTACGACAAATATGCCAGAAGAATGGCACGATCAGATTGCGCCAAAGACAGATAAACAAGTCGTCACGATGGATGGAACCGACTATGTACGTGTAGAAGCAGCTTCGAATAAAACCGGATGGTCTCTACTCATATATACGCCTGTCCACTCGCTCGCTCATGGGATTACCGGTATCGGAACCGCGATTCTTGTCGCTGGTGGGATTGGTTTGCTTATTTTTACGATCTCAACCTATTTCCTCTCATCATTAATCACAAATCCGATCCAGCGCCTCACACACGCGATGCGATTCGGAACACTCGGGGCATTAAAAGAGAGCCCTTCGATCGCTTCGACTGTTGAGCTAAATGAACTAAACGATACGTATAACCGAATGGTCGAGACGACGAACTATTTAATCAAAGTCGTATACGAGCAAGAGCTAACACAAAGTCGCGCCGAACTGAAAGCGCTTCAATCCCAAATCAACCCCCACTTCCTATTTAACACACTTGAGGCGCTGTACTGGTCACTTGAAGAAAAAGATGAAGAGCAAGCCGAGGTCGTCATTGCCTTAGCCGAGCTATTTCGTTACACGATCTCTGACGTCAAGGGAGACGACTGGGTTGCATTACACGAGGAATTTGATCATATCGAACGTTATTTACACATCATGAAGCTGCGCTATGATCACCGGTTAACCTGGGAAATTGAGCTTGACCCTTTACTGCGTGAGGTGCAAATCCCGAAGCTCCTCATTCAGCCTGTCGTTGAAAATGCGATCATCCACGGGATTGGCAACAAAGTGGACGGAGGAAAAGTACAAGTGAGTGCCTACACTAGCGTAAAACAAGGCTATGTCAACATCACTGTCCGAGATGATGGACAAGGAATGGATGAAAAGACGAAGCAGAAGCTTGAGCACTCCTTGGAAACACGGGTCGGCCATCCGGAAAAGCGGAGCGGGATTGCCCTCGTCAACATTAGGCAGCGATTGGATTTGTGCTATGCATCCGATCCTCACACGAGCATTGAGTTGACGAGTCGTCATGGGGTAGGAACAACAGTCACTTTTACCATTCCGAAAAAGGAGGCGCCTTCGGATGAAGCAACAAACGGTCCTGATCGTAGATGATGAACCTCGTTCGCGCAGGGGATTAAAACGGACGCTCGAAGCATGGTCTCCTAAGCTGTTAAACGTCCAAACAGCAGCAAGCGCGAAAGAGGCGATAACACGATTAAATGAAGAAACGATTGACCTGTTAATTACCGATATTCGCATGCCAGAAATGTCTGGATTGCATTTAGTCAAAGCCCTTCAGGAGCAAAATCCGAAACCGGTCTGCATCGTCATTTCCGCCTACTCAGAGTTCGAATATGCCCATACCGCCCTCGAATTAGGAGTGCGTCATTATTTGCTGAAACCTGTCAAAAAAGAAAAGCTGATCGAAGCAGTGGAAAGCGCCCTGCAAATGAAGAAAGAACAAGATCGCTTCGGTCAGGTGGAAAAAGTGTGGGACGAGAAAATCGATGCGATTGAAAAGGAACGACTTAGCTCCTCGGACTCGATCCATGAAGCGCTGCACTACATCGATGCCCATCTCGATCAAAAAATTGGCCTGAAGGATGTAGCGAAGAGCGTTCATTTAAACCCGAGCTATTTGAGCGCTCTTTTTAAAGAAAAAACAAACATGACGTTCAGTGAGTATCTCACGCGAAAACGGCTGCAGCACGCCAAGCACCTCCTCGTCTCAACCGACCGGCCCATTAGTGACATTGCGGAGAAATGCGGCTACCAAACGGCCAAATATTTCATCAAAATTTTCAAGGAACACGAAGGAATGACGCCAACTCAATATCGAAAAGGGACCGAATAGGAACACCTTAAAATAGTGGTATTTTGGACAATCATTGTGACCTTATCCCCTTCGTCCTCCGTTGCTATACTTAAGACAATGAATAAACAAAGGGGGAAACAAAAAGTGAAAAGGAAAACGCTTACAAGTTGGGTCGCGCTCGCTTTTGCTTCCGTCATGCTTCTTGCTGGCTGCGGCGGTGGAAATGACGAAGCAAGCGGGCCAGATACTTCTACTGAAGAGGACGTGACGATTAATTTCATGCATCTTTGGCCACAAGGAAGCTCTCCGGATCATAACCGAATCGTCAACCAAATCATTAGCGAATTTGAGGCGGACAATCCTCATATTACCGTCGAGCTAGAAGTGTTAGAAAACGAACAATATAAAAACAAGCTGCAAGTCATTTCATCCTCCAATCAACTTCCTGACGTTGGGATGACTTGGCCTGCCGGATTCCTAGAGCCTTATGTAAACGGGAAGTTGTTCACTCCGCTTGACGATATTCTTGAAGATGGGTTGCGAGAGCAATTTGTCGCAGGGACGGTCGAAGCCTATGAAATCGACGGTCAAGCCTACGCTCTTCCACTTGAATTAAACATCGCCCCTGTGTTTTACAACAAGGCGATTTTTGATGAGTATGGACTTGAAGCACCTGAAACGTACGAAGAATTTATACACGTTGTGGATACCCTTGTGGAAAACGGGGTGACCCCGATTGCTCTAGGAAACCGTGACCGCTGGACAGGGTCCCTATGGTATATGTACATGGCCGAACGGATCGGGGGCGCAGATGCGTTAAATTCTGCGATCGACCGAAGCGGGTCCTTTGAAGATGAGCGGCTAATCGACGCAGCGGCGCACATTCAAGAGTTAATTGATCGCGACGCATTCATCCGTGGATTCAACGGCTTATCTGATCAGGAAGCGAAAGCTGAATTTATGAATGGCGGGGCTGCCATGTATTTAATCGGCTCATGGGATTTGCCGAACTATACAACAAATGAGGAAGTACCACAAGAATTCCGTGACGGTATTAGCTTCTTTAAATTTCCGACCATTGACGGTGGAGAAGGAGACATTAACAGCTGGGTCGGTGGTCCTGGGGTTGGATTGTTTGTCGCTGAAAACTCCGATGTGAAAGAAGAAGCCAAACAATTTGTCAAATACTTTATCGAAGAGTGGGGTAAATATTCAGTCGAGGATGCAGGCGTTATTCCTGGTACCCAAGTCAATACCGATGAGGTGGATCTCCCTGATCTCTTTATCGACGTGCTCGATGAATTAAACCACGCCTCTGACATTACACTGTTTGCAGATGTGCAAATGAGTGCGAGCGTTGCAGAGACGCATTTGAATATGATTCAATCCCTTTTCGGTCATGAGGTCACACCAGAGGCATTCGCTGAGGAACACGAAAAAGCGCTCTCAGCAGAAGATTAAGTATGGAAAAGGGCGATCTTCCTCTGAAGATCCCCCCTTTCTTTTGACCTTTTACCTCGAAAGGAGAGTCACTCATGGACCGAATCATGTCAGACAAAAAAGTGATCGCTCTGTATGTCCTTCCCGCCCTCCTGTTAATTCTTGTCCTTATTTATATTCCGATTGTATTGACAGGCTACTACGGGCTAATGGATTGGGATGGCATCGGACCGATGACGTTTATCGGCTTAGAAAACTACGCAAATTTACTTGTGGATAAAATGTTTTGGAGCAGCGCCTATCATTCGCTGTTGTTAGCTATTTTCTCCGTGCTTAGTCTCGTCATTTATTTGGCGATCTCTCTCGTACTAACGGGAAATATTAAAGGAGCTGACCTTTTCCGGAAAATTTTCCTGATTCCTATGCTCCTTTCATCGGTTGCTATTGCTCAACTATGGATGAGAATCTATCATCCGACTAACGGTGTGTTTAATCGGTTTCTCACATCGCTCGGGATTGAGAATCCGCCATTATGGCTTTCCGACACAAATATCGTCTTGTTCGCTATCTTCATCCCGATTCTTTGGCAGTATGCGGGCTTTTACATTTTAATCTATTATGCTGCCTTGCGAAATGTACCGAATGAGTTAGTAGAAGCGGCGCAAATCGACGGTGCCACACCGCTGCAAATTGCTTACAAAGTAAAGCTGCCGTTAATTGCTGGTGTCATCAAAGTTACGGTCGTTCTCGCCGTCATCGGCTCACTGAAATATTTTGACTTGATCTATGTCATGACGGACGGTGGACCGAACGGGGCGAGTGAAGTGATGGCCTCTTACATGTACAAGCTTGCGTTTCGTACGAACGACTTCGGATACGGGAGCGCGATCGGCTTCTTCTTGCTCATCTTAATTTTAATCATCACTTATTTCATTCGAAAAGGGACCACTTCAAAAGAAGATGGCGTCCAATATTAAAGGGGGGAACGTTGATGAAGACAACCACACCTAATGCGAGCCCGGCTATCCTAGCGAACACACGGCCTCGCAAACTTTCAATCATCCGCATCCTTTTGTACATCGTGCTCATCGGGGTGGCCATCATTCAGCTTCTTCCTTTAGTATGGTTGCTCCTCTTCTCCTTAAAGGACAATCAAGAGGTGTTTAACCTCCCGCCGCTTGCCTTGCCGACCGACCCAAAATGGGAAAACTACGCCAAGGTTTGGACGGAAGGAAACATCGGCCTCTACTTTTTGAACAGCGTAATCGTGACCGGCTCTGCCGTCATTCTTACGGTTCTTTTAGCGAGCTTCGTCACATTCGCCCTGACGAGAATGCACTGGAAGCTGAGCAAGCTCGTTCTTGGCTTATTTATGGTCGGTTTGATGATCCCTGTCCACTCGACGCTCATTCCGTTGTTTAATTTCTTTTTAAACGTCGGGTTAATGGATCATCCCCTTGCGATCATTTTGACGTATACGGCGTTCAATCTACCACTGACGATCATGATTTTGCTCGGCTTTTATTACACGCTCCCACGAGAGCTAGAAGAGGCAGCAATCATGGACGGTTGCTCCATCCATCGGCTATTTTTCCAAATTATTTTGCCGATGACCGCCCCTGTTGTTGCGACAACGGCGATCATTAATATGATCTATAACTGGAATGAGTTTGTCTTTGTCAACACGTTTATTAGCTCTGACAAATATAAAACGTTAACCGTTGGTATTCAAAATTTTATCGGCCAATATTCGACGGATTGGGGGGCGATCGGTGCTACCCTTGTCATTAGCATCCTCCCGATTTTGCTTGCGTTTATTTTCTTAAGCAACCGGATTGTGGAAGGGATCACAGCCGGCTCTGTGAAAGGTTAATCAATAGAATCGAAGGAGTGATTTGATGGTCAATCGTATCCAAAATCCTATTTTGCCAGGGTTTCATCCAGACCCATCCATTGTCCGTGTTGGTGATGATTACTATATCGCCACCTCTACATTTGAATGGTTTCCTGGGGTGCGCATCCACCATTCTCGGGATTTAAAACATTGGCGCTTTGTATCTAGTCCGCTGACCCGCACTTCCCAACTAGACATGAAAGGGAATATGAACTCCGGCGGGATATGGGCGCCATGCCTAAGCTATCATGACGGAACCTTTTATTTGATCTATACCGATGTGAAGCAATGGCACGGTGCCTTCAAAGACGCGCACAACTATTTAGTGACGGCACAAAACATTGAAGGGCCGTGGTCGGACCCGATTTACTTAAACAGTAGCGGCTTTGACCCGTCCCTGTTTCACGATGACGATGGCCGAAAATGGCTCGTTAACATGATCTGGGACTACCGCAAAGGAAACCATCCTTTTGCCGGAATTATTTTGCAAGAATACTCAGAAGCAGAGCAAAAACTTGTTGGCCCTGTGAAAACCATCTATAAAGGGACCGACATTCAGCTAACGGAGGGACCGCACCTCTATAAGAAAGATGGTTATTATTATTTACTTGTCGCCGAAGGAGGGACGGAATACGAACACGCCGCGACCCTCGCCCGCTCACAGTCAATTGACGGACCCTATGAGACCGACCCGAATTATCCGCTCGTCACATCGACTGGCCAGCCGGAATTGGCGCTGCAAAAGGCCGGACACGGTAGCCTCGTAGAAACCCAGAACGGCGAATGGTATCTCGCTCACTTGTGCGGTCGCCCATTAAAAGGAAAGTACTGCACACTCGGCAGGGAAACAGCCATTCAAAAAGTAAACTGGACCGAGGATGGCTGGCTGCGCATCGAGGATGGCGGCAATCACCCGTTGCGTGAAGTGACGGCACCTGACCTGCCAGAGCACCCATTCGAAAAAGAACCCGAGCTCGATGATTTTGACGCCCCCCAGCTGCACCATCAATGGAACACGCTGCGCATCCCTGCCGACCCATCATGGTGCTCGCTCGAGGAACGTCCGGGCCATTTACGACTGCGCGGGATGGAGTCCCTCACTTCCGTCCACTCGCAAAGTTTAGTCGCCCGCAGGCAGCAGTCCTTCCACTGCGAAGTTGAGACAAAGCTAGAGTATCAGCCAGAATCGTTTCAACATATGGCTGGGCTTGTCATTTACTATGACACAGAAGATCATGTCTATTTGCACGTAACCTGGCACGAGGAAAAGGGTAAATGTCTACAAATCATACAGACAAAGGGCGGAAACTATGACGAATTGCTTGCGTCACCGATCCCACTGGCAGAAGAAAAGGCGGTTTATTTGAAGGGGCGCATTCACCGTGAAACGATGCACCTCTATTTCAAACAAGAGGGAGAAGCGGAATGGCAGCCTGTGGGGCCAACGATTGATGTGACCTACATGTCCGACGATTCAGCGAAGCAAGTTCGATTTACCGGCACATTTGTCGGCATGGCTACGCAAGACTTGAGCGGAACGAAAAAGCCAGCCGATTTTGATTACTTTCGCTATAAAGAACTAGATCAATAATCTAAGAGAGAAGATTGGAGGATTTCCGATGTCGCTTGCCTGGCTATCTAATGGTTTTTACAGAGCATGTGAATGGATCACGACACTCGCCTACTTGAACTTTTTGTGGGCGGTATTCACCCTTGCTGGCGGCATCGTGTTTGGGCTTTTCCCAGCGACCATCGCTATGTACGGGTACATCCGAATGTTGCTGCAGAAAAAAAGCCCTCCTCCTTTGTTTTCGTACTTCTGGAAAACATGGAAGCAGGCCTTTGTTCGCGGCAATCTGCTTTTCGCTATCTTTGCTGGCGCCGGCTGCATCATCGGGCTGAATCTTTTGACGATGCAGCAGCTTGAAGGCCCGCTTCACACCATCTCACTCGTCGGGACGACCATTGCCAGCATTCTGTTTGTCATCGCCTTCGTGTACATTTTTCCTGTCTACGTCCATTATGATTTATCCTTGAAGGCATCGATTTATGTGGCTGTGTTTTTACCGTTTTCCCACCCACTCACGTTGATCATAAGCGTCGCTGGATTTCTCGCAATCGCCTTACTTTTTTTCATGCTCCCGCCCATGCTGCCATTTTTCGCTGCAAGCTGCATCGCGTTTGTCATTATGATGGGAAGCATGTTCGCCTTTCGCGGTGTTCGCACCGTAAACGGAAGTTGAAAGCCGATTTTCCTTTTTGCTAAGGGGAATCGGTTTTTAAATTCATATTTTACCTTAAAATAACAGTATAGCATATTAAAGATAACTAATTTTAAAATTTTCCTATAAGTAAAATAATAGGAAATATACTATTGAAATGTTGTCGGAAAAGAGGGAGAAAGGAAGAAAAGTATGGAAATTCGGAGCGAGACATAGCGAAAAAGAGAAATGATAAAAGGAAATCAAAAAGTCAAACGCGAATCTAATAGGCAATGCCCAGAAAGTAGGTGGCTCATTTGAATGTAGTCGATTATCGTTGGATCCAGCAAACACGAAAAACCTTACTAGATGCTTGCGAGAAATTATCAGCTGATGAGTGGACGGTTCAAAACGGGTACGGGTTGCAAAGTGTCCGAGACACATTGGTACACATGGCCGATTGTTATCATGCTTGGCTCGGCTCCTTTCTATTATTTAAAACGAAGTCGCCCATTACCTCGAAGGAAGCTCGGCAAAAGATGACAATACATGATTGCATCGAACGATTCAACCAAGCGGATGTTTACGTGGAGGAAGTGTTCCGTCTACTTGGGGATCAATTAGACCAACCAATCGAGCGTACCATTCCTTGGAGAGAAGGCGGAGATCCCATCTCCATGACGCCGCGGAAATTACTTACCCATACGATGACCCATGAATTTCACCATAAAGGGCAAATTGTCGTGATGTTGCGCCAATTAGGACATGTACCGCCAAATACAGATGTATTAGGCACGAAAGATTCAACCGAAACCGAGACATAAAGGAAGTGTCATCCTTGCAACAAATGAAGTGAGCAACTTGACTACTTTTTAAGGAGTGAACGAATGCAAGAAATTCGCCTTGCACAAATAAAAGACGCTGAGCGATTGTTGATCATATTAAATGAAACGACGCTAGATCTTCACAAGAAAGGAATTTCTCAATGGAAATACCCTTGGAATGAGCATAGGCTTGTAAACCAAATCAAGAATAATACAGCCTATGCTTTCGTTATCCATGGAGACATCATCGGAACCTTTTGCTTAGAGACAATCGAATTGATTGGAGGGCAACCGGTAGAAGCAGGCAGTCTCTATTTATCGCAAATCGCCATTTTACCAAAGTATCAAGGGAAAAGCCTTGGCTCCGCGATTATTCACTTTGCCTCCTCCTTAGCAAGCAAAACAAACAAGCCTCTATATTTAGATTGTTGGTCCGGCAATGAGAGATTAGAGGACTTTTATGTACGTCACGGCTTCGAATCGATCGGCAACTTTCCCGAAGAAGACTATTTGATTCGTGTGTTTAAATATAAAGAAGTACAAAATGAATAAAACAATTGTCATAGAAAAGTGAGGAATCCTATTTGTGGATACAAAATATCGCAGTAAGCATGTACAATACTTCATGTCTCTCATTCTAGTCGCTTTACTTACTCTCTCTGGGTGTGAAGTAGAGCAGCAAGAAGACGCGATGAAAGAAGCCCTATCAACGGATTTATCCGATGAGCATATTGATGCTATAAAGCCAGGAATGGTTCTGAGCGATGCTGAGTTTATCCAAGAACACGGACATTTTACTGTTCACCCCGACAATGATGACGTTCCACCAGATGCCCCTAATGAGAACTATCAATTATACTGGAATAAACAAATCCTGTTGTGGGTTGATAAAGAAACGAAAGAAATTTTATCCATTAGCCCCCTTGAAGATAACAATCGTTCGGCCACTTCGAAAGGAATCACGATAGGCACCCCGATTGACGAAGTCTTTGCATCGTATGGGGAAGATTATTATACATATACAGATCGTGAACAGGACATTTACGAGATAGGTTATGTCGATCATGATCAGAACTTAAACATGTCATTTTATCACCTCCATGATAAAGTCGTACACATCCACTTTAGTTATGCCTTTGATCAACACAATTGATTAAATGAGACAGTTATTGAGGTCACGGAGATTATTTGAAGCTCCTCTATATAAGTAGCGATTGAAAACAAAACGGGAGTCGATTGCCATGAAAAAACTCTACATCATCACTGGACCCGCTGGGGTGGGAAAATCAACGACCTGCAAAAGATTAGCGGCCCAGCTAGACAACAGTGCTTACATTGAAGGGGATAACATTAATCATATGGTAGTTGGCGGATACCGTCCGCCATGGGAAAGCGATGAATTGTTAGCCTTAACGTGGAAAAACATCACCGACTTAACCGTTAATTTTCTTCTTGCTCAAAACGATGTCGTCCTTGATTACATCGCGTTTCCTGACGAAGTCGAAGCGCTCGCTCAAACCGTTCAAGCTAAAGTGGATGACGTTGAAATTCGCTATATTATTTTATGGACGAATCGCGAGGAATTATTAAGAAGAGATGCTTTAAGGAAAAAGGACGAACAGATGGGAGAGCGTTGCTTAGAATTGGTAGAAGAATTTGAAAGCAAAGGTATTGACGAGCGTTACTTCTACAACACCTCGCACCTTCAACCAACGAACCTAAACGACATCGTAAAAAATCTAAAAACGAATCCTCGGTTTATCTTTTGTAAACAGGGAAGGGTTCACAAGGAAGGACAGCACTCCCATGGAAAATGTATCAAATGCAAATAAATTGGAATCAATAAATTCTTTACAATCGACAAGCATTAAACTCGAAAATGCCCTGTCCCAGATGACTCAGAAAGGTGCAAATACTACCCTAGTAAAAAAACGACTCAACGCTATTTCTATCGGCTTAGCTATACTAGAAAACGACGTATGGAATCAAAGACCTCATCATTACACCAAGGAAGATTTAGCGGAAGCGCGCCATGTTCTTACTGGCTTATTACCATCCATTGAGAAAAGTTATGCTAATTCAAAGGCAGGTAGTCCTCAAAGAACCCTTTTAGAACGAAGAATAAAAGCATTGGAACTAGCTATTCAAGCGATTGATGATCTTTCTAATACATAACTTTCTAAGCTTTCGTAAAGTGATTTTAAGATCGAGAACACCTTTGTTATTCCCCCCTCCCCTATGGATCAAAGAATATTCATGGCTAAACCGAATATGCTTAGTTCCCAACTACTTTTTTTACATTCCCTTCCCTCAGGTTCTTTTTCTGATGAACATTTCTATTCACTAGATAGATTCCACTTATGATGAACAAGCCGCCCACGACAATTGAAAATGACAACATCTCATCTAAAAGGGCCCAGCCAGATAAGACACCGAAAAAAGGGGCTAAAAACAAAAAGGCACTCGTTTTCCCCGGGTCTCCTTTCTGTAAGAGATAATACCACGAGGCAAATTGAACAATCGATAACCAGAGAACAATTTATTCGATACGAGCTGGTCGCTTACTTGCTTCGCACGCTCTTTTGATAGCATGTTGGAGAACAACAAATGTCCTGGATTGGAGGTTATTGTCCCAACCTGCTTCTTTTCTTGATCGAGTGCAATGGCATAAAACCCTACATCCTCCATCCAAAACGCCTGTTCAAATCGTTCGCTTAATTGCTGAGCTTCTTCTGAAAGCTTGCGAGCAAGGTCTATTCGGTTTAAACCTTCATAAAGTTCAGCTAATCCCGTCTTCGCTTGATACACATAGCCTTGAACCTCCGCTAAGGCAATCGGTGTTTTGGCGTAGTCTCCATTTCGATGAACGATAGAATCCCCTGAATCCTTCCATCCTTGATTGGCAATCCCTTTGGCAGCCTCTTGATAGTATTCAACAAACCCGTCTCCATCTCGATCTCCGAATTCATCAATCCAGCGAAGAGCGGCCTCAATGGATGAGTCTAATTCTTCTAATAGAGCCGTATCTCCTGTCCACTTGACGTACTCCACAATGAGCATTAAATAGAGAGGCGTTGCATCAATCGTTCCATAGTAAGGACTGAATGGAACTTGCTTCGTGTTGGCGAGCTCCCCAGATCGGAGTTCATGCATGATTTTTCCTGGCTCTTCATCTCGCCATGGATCCCTTTTTGTCCCTTGATAGGCAGCCATCGTACGAATCGTTCCTTTTGCAACCTCGGGCTGGAATGGAAGCATTTGAAGGGCTGCGATTAAACTATCTCGTCCAAACGGAACCGCAAACCACGGTAATCCAGCTACTGGGAACGAACCATAACCAAGATCGGTTAACAAGACTCGTAGATCGGTAATCCCTTGATCGAGTAAGCGCTGAAGCCTCGGGTGATCCGTTTTGACTTTCGTCACCCCTTCATTCCAAGCGCGGTACGATTCTTTCACTTGCTCAAGGGCTACGTCAAACGGCAGGATGGTCGGTTCCTCTCCGTTTAGAATCGGTGCAATGGTGAGGACGATTTCCTGCGACTCTTCATGGCCTAATGTGCAAGTAAAGTCTAGATACCCTTCGTCTGAAACAGTTTGCGCCGTTTGGTCCCATGAGATTAAAGTTGTTCGTTGAATCTCATCTGCTCCTTCATAGTGAAAGCGCATTTCGTTATCGGTTACACTCTGACCTGTACGTTTTCCTACATCTCCATGCTGAAAACCACGGACGACAAACATATCTTGAAAATCGCAATCAAAGTGAAGATTGACGGTGAGCGTAACCGGTTTAGGAAAATAGTTTTTTGCTCGAATCTTTTCGTACACCACGTCATTGGCGATAAAACGTTTTCTCTCAAGCTCCACCGATTCTCTCCAAAGAATCAAATCTCCGTCCTTCTCCATATGAGGATTGGTTAACAGGATAGAGGCCATGTAAGCATTTTGGGCTTCTGATGAGAGCAAAATCGGCTCTTTACCGTTAATTCTTAAATCCAACTTGCTTAAAAAGCGCGTGTCTTTTGTGTATAAACCAGCTCCGTATGAGTGATTTTCCGGAATGTTTCCTTTCTCATCTGTTAGCAAAAACACATCGTTTTCTTTAATCACTCGATAATCCATAAAGCAACTTCCTCTCTGTATGTAATATCTGTTTCCATCCGAAACGTTTTGGATCTTTTGTTAAAAGAAACCCATTGGATCGAGTTTTTAGTCAATACGGAACTTAAAAACAATTTCTACGCTTCTCTTCTCGAATCCAAAACGTTTCGGTTTTTCGGTGTAAAGAGAAGTCTATGGCGCCTTCGCCACTGACTCTCTAATGATCAACTCATTGTCTAGCATGTGAAAAGGTGGTACCTCCTTCATCCTTAACCGGTCGATGAGTAGTCCAGCTGCGGCATACCCCATTTGGTATTTGTTTTGTGCAACCGTTGTCAAAGATGGCGATGTATATTGGGCAAGTAAAATATCATCGAATCCGATGACGGATAACTGCTCCGGTAAGCGAAGGTTTAGCTGCTTAGCCGCTTTCATAACCCCTAACGCCATCAAATCACTGGCACAGAAGAAAGCGGTTACGTCTGAATGCTGCTGAATAAATTGATACGCTTCTTTTTCAGCTACTTGTTCTGAAAACTCCCCATTAAGCACCCATTCTTCTTGAAAAGGGATGCCCGCTTCCTGTAACGCTTGCTCATAACCAAGCTTTCGTTTCCCACTCACATAAGCTCGCTCATGGCCATTCATCATCGCAATTTTCCTGTGACCAAAGTTAATGAGGGTCTGAACCGCTTTTTTGGCCCCATCCACATTGTCTGTCGTCACATAAGAGACACTTTCTCCAGTGATCGGAATGTCCACCATAACACATGGGACGTCGCTTTCAATAACTTCCTCCAAATATGGATCTTCTTTCTTAATCCCTTGCAGAATAACACCATCTACACATCGTTCTCGACAAAGCTGTGTGTAGCTTTTAAGCTTTTGTTTCGATGTATTTGTGTTAAACAAAATGATATCATAATCGGATTCGGACGCTCGGTCGTTAATTCCACACAACACTTCAAACGTAAAATTGTCTTTAGCCCCTTCACGACTGATTTCCGAAACGAGCAATCCAATGGTTTTGGAGCGATTCATCACGAGGCTTCGGGCCATAACGTTCGGACTGTACTTTAATTCATTTGCGATGTCTTTAATTTTTTTTCTTGTTTTTTCGTTTACATCACTGTACCCGTTTAATGCACGGGAAACCGTGGTGACAGATACACCAGCTACTTTGGCAATGTCTTTAATCGTCGTCAATGGGAGCCTCCAAAACGTTTCGGATAATGTTATCCATAGATTACATGAAAACGTTTTCGATTTCAAGGATTTTTTTGTCCCCTTTGTAAAGGTACGTTTTGGAAGGAATGAAGCGTACCCTTCCATGACAAGTAAATCGATAAAAAAGTACGATTCGTTTTTAAAAAGAAGTAGAGAAAGCATGATTGAACCGTTTCTCTAAGCTTAGAGTGCCATTAAAATTAAGAGCACTCTTTTTAAGGAATAAGCGTGTCACGGAGAAGACTGGCCAGTTGAGGGAAATCGGTAAATATTCCGTCCATGCCTTGCTGAAAAACGGCTCGCATGGCTTCCATACGAAAGTTTATACTTTCTCTTTTGAAAAAAAGACGCCCATAGCGCCTCTTCTCCCGTTGTGTTAACTTTTAAATTTAACGATAAAGAGCCAAATGCCCTCTGCAAAAAAGCCATGAGGGGCGCACCTAGGGGATGGACCTGCTGTCAGAACCCCTAGGTTATGCCGACAGTTATTTTTTCAACAGCGGCTGCCGCTTTCCATACGTTAGTGAACGCCATAGCCATTCGGCAGGGCCGAAGCGAAAGCGCCTGATCCATATATTGCTAAGGATCACTTGGCTAGTGAATAGGAATAGTGCGATCATGACCCACATAAGAGGCCCCACTTGACCAAAAAGGCCGAACCCATAGCTGTAAAAGATCGTCGTACATACGAGGGATTGCAGCAAATAATTACTTAACGCGAGTCGACCCACAGCCCTGAGCGGTGATAACATTTTTGCCCATACGTTGGATTGACACAGAAGTCCGATCGATGTGATATAAAACAAACAAAGCGCAGGTCCACCAAGCATGACGCCGATCCCATAAGCAAACATAGACAGAAGTAATTCTGACTGCGTACTACTATAAAAGAAAAGAAGATTAAATGGCAGCCCAATCGCAAGGCTTGTGAACCAAACTTTTTTTAGAAACGGCTTTTGCTGTTGAAGGTTGCGATACCGCTCCGTTTTCGCAACATAAACGCCAAGCAAAAACATAAATAAAATCGTTGGGATCATAAAGAGGTATCCTTGAAAAGCAAATGAATAATCGAGCGCGCGCTGCTGAAAGATTTCCAGCACCGTACCTGATCCGTAGACTGCTAGCGATTGCTCCATCATCTCATTGGCGAACTGTACTTCCTCTTGCCCATACATCATGCTCGCTTCATCCCCCAAGAGAAGCGCCATCATCCCTAGGAATAATAAAAAGGTAGGAACGAGTAAAATCGCAAACGCCCAACGAAGAATAGTCTTTCCTTTCCGATTGTAAAAAAGCAACAAAATCGGTGCAAGCAAAGCATAGATCAATAGAATATCCCCATACCAAATACCGAAAGCATGGATGATCCCGAACACAAACAAAAAGAAAATACGCCGAAGATAGAGTGAATACGGTCGATCCGAACGCTGCATAGCTCTCTGGAAAAAGACAACGAACCCAAGCCCAAACAAAAATGAAAACATCGGAAAAAACTTACCGCTAGCAAAGAAGGTGATGAACGAATAGGCTGCTTGATCTAATGCTCCCGCCCAAGACGGCGAACCTGCCATTTGTACATAGATACCTGGAGTTGCGAAGTACATCATATTCGCCAATAAAATCCCTACTAATGCAAACCCTCGTATGATATCAAGTTCGTGCACACGTTCTTTTGTTACCGGTTCAAGCTTGTAAGTATTCAACAACAGCACCTCGTTTTAGAATTTAATACCCAGTCATACACTGCTCTGCGTATGCTTACATCACTCTATGACCAAGCTCCTCTCTTTTACGGCAATTTTCGGTCCCCATGGTGAAAAGTCACTTATCATTGCATTTTTTATTTATGGTCAGCTCACGACCCTCCATTTTATGCTATTCTTTTTATTAGAATTCCTTTTTTAACAATTGGAAGGAAAACTCACACTCGCAAAGGTGGTTTATTGAATGTATTCAGCATTTGCTCTTTTACCTTTATTGCTTTGGTTAGCATTACTAGGATTTGGAATTTATTTCATGATAAATATCCTTCGCTTCATGCGCACGAAAAATGAGCATGATGCCCTCCTTATTCAAAAGGTGGATGAATTGGCAGCAAAGCTCGATCAAATTGAGCGAAAGGACTAACTATTTTCCAGCGATCCTTTAGTGCAAAGGATCGCTTGTTTATTTTTTAGCTCATCTACTTACAAAATCGTAAGGTTGGTTTAAGGTTTTTCGATGGTTCTTACTCTTTAGAAGTGTTGCAATAAAGGAAATGCTGTTAATGGAAAGGTGGAATCGATGTGAAAAAGATCACCGTCGCCCTCATTGCCGTCGGAGCTTTTGTGATTGGAAGCAGTCTGTCTCGCAAACGTCGCCACAGTCAAAGCAAATCATCATAACATAAGCTCGTCCCATCGTGAGACTGCTTTTATTGCACAAACAAAGGATTATCGAACCATGTGAAGAATGGTTTGTCATTCTGTGAAAGAGGGAGAAGGTCGGTAAGGTGCTTGGATGATGGAAGATAGCTACGAGCATGACCATGATTGGTCTCATCTGCTATCGAGCGAAAGGGAATTAAACTGTAAAACAACAAATTACAGGGGCGAGCAACCTCTCCCCCCTGTAAAAGCTTCTTAAGTTGAAGCTGCGTCCTCTTTCCACGCTTTGATTTGATCCTTTGCCACTAAGCCTTCGTCAAAATATTTAGCGGCTAACAAATACTCTTCTTTTTCTTGAAAGTGACGGGCAGCGTTGATCGCTAGCTCAAAAACATCGGACCACAGTTTGCCTTCCTTCAACACGCGTAGTCCATCATCGATTTCTAACTCATCTCGCTCCTTGTAAATCGAATGAATGGTCGAGAGCTTCGCCTGATAGGACGCATCTTTCATTTCATCTGCCAAAGCTTTCGCCTCCTCAAACCAGTGCATCCCTTCTTCGAGAATCCCTTGTTTGAACAAGACACGTGCCAGCATATATTTCGTTCCGACCATCACTCCTTGATACTGACTTTTCGGGAGATCCACGTAGAGAGCCGATTCAAAGCATTCCCGAGCCATATCAAGCTTATCTTGTCGATCATAACAAACACCTAAATTATAGTAGCCCATCCCTTTTACGAAAAAGTCCTGCACGTCAGAAGCAAGGTCGATTGCGTCCTTGTATAACGCTTCAGCCGATGCAAATTGATAGAGATCTAATTGATTGGCAGCGACGATCATTTGCGTGGTGGCAACTCTGTTCTTGTATTGGTCGTGTTGCAAATAAAGTTCTAACGCTTTTTCGGCATGGTCCATCGATACAAAGTGTTGATCGATCTCATAATAAGCGACAGCTAGCTGATAGTTGAACTCGGCTTGCTCAATTTCATCAGGAATGTCCTTTAGCAAACTTTCCGCCAACCGATAAAAATGGATGGCTTCTATGTACTGCTTTGTGTGGAATTCATAAAGACCATTAAAAAAATAATAATAATACCGAAGGAGCTTGTCCGTCTCATTCAATTCGACTTGACCTTTAAGACCTTTTAAGATAGCACCTGCATAGTCCCATTGATTAATTAATAGATGGTATCTTGAATCAATTAAATGGTAATACAGAAACACATTTCGATCTTGATCCATCCCATCGATGGCTTGCATTACTTCGTGTTTCATTGTTGTCGCTTCTGCAAGCTGGAGACGTTTTATCGCCTGATACCAAGCTTCGAGCTGATTGATCACTTCGCTGCTCGCAACATTTCCCACCACCGCACACCAACCTTTCTTGATCGTTAGAAAAGCGCTGGCTAGAAAACGAACGACTGGACCGAAGCAACGGAGATAAAGGAATCACGGTGAGCTTGCGAACCGATGATGACTTATCGTAGGGCGCTCCCTAAGCCGCCTCGTTTTTGGCGCTTTGTGCTAGACATCTCTGGTTATACTTTCTTTACTTATTAGAAAAATTTAGCTTCTCACCAAATGGCGGAAGCGATCGTTTTTTCTTGTACACTTTCTTTTCCAAAGGGCATTTATTAAAGTGGAACAAAAAGATAGAGTATCCTATTTTTATTTTACATGGTAGGAATCTTTATCATCAATCTTCAAAATTAGCTCAAATTGTAAGAATAAGTCGATTAGCTAGAGAAATCGCCCTTTTGCCGTGCCTATTCGCAATCATCGATTAAAATAGTTATATGCCCTATTATCGAAAAAGAGGGCAAAAATACCTATAACCGTCATGACAAATGACATTTGATTAACAAAAGAATTGCATTTACAATAAAATAAAGAAAGCGCTCCCATATCAGAAGCCCCTCACGTCTATGCTCTTTTTTATTTTTGTTTGTGCAAACGATTGCACAAAAATGATTGAAAAAAGGAGGAAGATGAATGCGAAAAAACAAAGCAAGCAAAGTGTCAGTTCTATTTATGATCGTTCTATTGGTCCTTAGTCTGTTTACACCGATCATGCCAATGCATGAGGCGAATGCAGATATCGAAGCGGACACCTTACGCATCCACTACCAGCGCAGCGATCAACAGTTTGAAAACTTAGGCCTATGGCTGTGGGGGGATGTCCGTTATCCGTCGGAAAATTGGCCATCTGGAGGGACCCCTTTCGAGCCAGAGAAGATGACCGATTACGGCGCTTATGTTGACATTGAACTAAAAGAAAACGCAGAAAACATCGGATTTCTTGTCTTAAATACCGCAACAGGGGATAAAGACGGGAACGACAAACACGTCCAGCTCCTCTCGCCCGAAATGAAGGAAATCTGGATAAAAGAAGGCTCCGATGACGTGTTTCTCTATGAGCCAGTCGATCTTCCTGACCATACCGTAAGAATTCATTATGAGCGCTCAGACCAGAGCTATCATCATTGGGGCTTATGGACATGGAAGGACGTAGCATCCCCCTCTGAACATTGGCCGTCTGGGGCAAACCCTTTTTCAGATGAGCAAACGAGTCGGTACGGTGCTTATCTCGATGTCGAATTGGCTGACGATGCGAACGAGATCGGATTTCTCGTGGTCAATCGAGAAAACGGGGATAAAGACGGAGATGATAAAACATTCGCTGATTTAGCCAACCATCCACAATTATTTATTCGCCAAGGGGACGATACAGTATATACGAACCCTTATTATCAAACCATTGAAGGTCTCGTGTCAGGAGAACTGATCTCCCTTACAGAAATGGAATTGCGCTTTACGTCTACCATCTGGCTTTCAGAGGACGATTTAGCCGAGCAGATTCACCTAACGGATACAAACGGGGCCTCTGTCGCTTTTGATCACGTGACGATTCACGACGAAAAAACGGTGATTCTTCATGGATCGTTCGACGCTGAGCTTGCTCCATACCATGTGGCGTTTGCTGACAAAACCGTCGTTGCCCGTGCCGGCTGGAGACTAATCGATGCATTGTACGGGTATGACGGAGAGCTAGGAGCCGTTCTCCACGAAGACGGTTCGAGCACGTTGACATTTTGGTCGCCCCTTGCAGACCATGTATCCGTCGTTTTATACGATAAGGACGATCAGTATCGCATAATCAAGGACGACATTGACATGACGAAGGACGATCAAGGGGTCTGGCAAGTCACCCTTCATTCAGAAAATACGGGGTTGGACAACCTGGCAGGCTACTATTATCACTATAAGATTGAAAGGGATGGAGACACGAAGCTCGGCCTCGATCCGTATGCGAAATCCATGGCCGCATGGAACAATGAAGGCAGTTACTCAATTGGGAAAGCAGCCATTGTTGACCCTTCTTCCATTGGCCCAGAACTAGATTTTGCAGAGATTGAAGGCTTTGAAAAACGAGAAGACGCGATTATTTACGAAGTACATGTGCGCGACTTTACGTCCGATCCGGGAATTGAAGAGGAATTAACCGCCCAGTTCGGGACCTTTGCTTCGTTCGTCGACAAATTGGATTATATTGAAGACCTAGGCGTGACCCACATTCAGCTCCTTCCGGTCATGAGCTACTATTGGGGCGATGAGCTCGCTAACCATGAGAGAGAGCTAGCGTATTCCTCGTCGGGAAACAACTACAACTGGGGGTATGATCCGCATAGTTACTTTTCGCTTTCCGGCATGTACTCTGAGAATCCGGAAGATCCGGAATTAAGGATTAAAGAATTTAAGCACCTCATTGATGAAATTCATCGCCGGGGCATGGGCGTGATTCTAGATGTCGTCTATAACCATACAGCAGCTGTTGAAATTTTTGAGGATCTCATGCCAAACTACTATCACTTCATGGATGCAGATGGCACACCGAGAACAAGCTTTGGTGGCGGAAGACTCGGTACAACCCATAAGATGTCACGGCGAATTCTCGTCGATTCGATCACCTACTGGGTGGAAGAATATAAGGTGGATGGCTTCCGGTTTGACATGATGGGAGATCACGATGCCGAAACGATCCAGATCGCTTACGACCGGGCAAAGGAACTAAATCCGAATATTGTCATGATCGGGGAAGGCTGGCGAACCTACGTCGGGGATGAGCACGGTGGTGACATCATGCCAGCCGACCAAGATTGGATGCAGCATACGGAAAGTGTCGGGGTGTTCTCTGACGAATTTCGCAATGAGTTAAAGTCTGGCTTCGGTAGCGAAGGACAGCCGAGATTCATTACAGGTGGAGCGCGAAATATCGAGCAAATTTTCGATAATCTAACGGCTCAGCCGCATAACTTCACAGCCACGAACCCAGGAGATGTGGTGCCTTATATCGAAGCCCACGACAATCTGACGCTCCATGATGTGATCGCCCAGTCTATCAGAAAAGATCCGGAGTACCATCAAGAAGAAATCCATAAGCGGATCCGGCTTGGAAATACAATGGTGTTAACCGCCCAAGGCACGGCCTTCCTCCATGCAGGCCAAGAGTTTGGTCGGACCAAACAATTTCGAGCCGACACCGGGGGGCAAGCTCCTTACAAGTCAACGTATATGACGGATGAAAACGGGAAGCCATTTGTTTACCCTTATTTTATCCATGATTCCTATGACTCCTCAGATGCGATCAATAAATTCGATTGGGGAAAAGCGACAAACAAGGAGAAATACCCGATTCACCATTTAACAAGGACGTACACCGCCGGCTTAATTGAGCTTCGCCGTTCGACAAATGCCTTCACCCATGGAACATTAGTGGATGTGCAGGCAAATGTCCGCTTGCTCGACATTCCTGAAATCAGTGAAACAGATTTAGTGATTGGCTATCGAGCCACATCCACTGACAACACGGGTACCTACTATGTATTTGTGAACGCAGATACGAAGGAACGCACGCTTTCGTTAACGGATGATCTGACGGAGGGAGTCGTGATTGTGGATAGCGATGAAGCTGGGATTGTAGCAGTATCAGATCCAAGCGGGTTTGATCTGACACCGAACGAGATCACGATCGACCCTTTAACCGCCGTCATCATCCGAGTAGGAGGAGATTTTCAAGAAAACCCTCATGATGGACACCCTGGGAAAGGTGGCGGAAAGGCAAAAGGGCGCCCTGACCACGCAGGACAACCGGGGCCACCGCCACATGCAGGCGAAAAAGGCAAACCTGATCATGCTAGTAAAAAAAAATAAATAGGAGTAGCTGACCGCTGGAGGTTCCGGCGGTTTTTTTGTTTAGTCTAAAATGACGAATCTACCGCCATCCCATAGGATCGTGCAGTCAGTTTGAAACGCGAAATCCTAACTTGCCCCATTAGTTAAAGAAAAAGGAAGCGATGATAACACCGATTACGATCAAAAAGGGGGTGTAATATAAACTGTGTAAGTAAGAGAGCGTACGGCTCTTACTTCGCAGTTTATTTTTTTATTGTTACACTATAACTATATAAGTTGAATTTATCTTTTACAATCGAATGCACAATCGATCAATAACTTTTCTAGGTGAGTCATTTAACTCACGAATAAAAGCTTGCACATTTCTTCGAATCTCTTTAACAGAGGAATAAAAAAGGTTATTAATTACGTCTGATTTGAGCCATTTCCATAACCCTTCAATGAGATTTAACTCAGGGCTGTAAGGTGGTAAAAAAACCAATTCTAAACGATGTTGGTGGTTACGCAAAAAAGGTTCAATCAGCTTCGCATGATGAATACGGGCATTATCTAACACCATGACAATCTTACCGGTCGGATAGTGTTTCAATACCTTTTGAAGAAAACGAAGAAACGCTTCGGCATCGTATCGTTCTTCTTCTACACAAAGCACATCTCCCGTTTCATAATTAAGTGTACCGATGAGTTTGACACCCTGGTGCTTTCCATAAGTCGGAATGATTCGTTGCTTGCCTTTTAAAAACCATGTGTATTGAAGAGCTTGGTAATCCCGAATCATCGACTCATCTTGAAAGAGAAGATGGTCAATCTCCTCATTTAAGAGTTTTTTTATAGGCAGGGAACGTCTCTTCCACAAACTCTTTTTGTTTCAACGGGTCAGCTTTTGCCAGCGTATAAGTCGGTTTGGTATAACTAAGGCCTAAATCGTGTAAAAGTCGAGAGACACCACGAAGAGTATACGGTTGGTTCCATTTTTTCTCGATAAATGAAGCAATGATCTTTAACGTCCAATTATACTTAGCTGGGAAGCCAACATCTACGGGAAGTTTGGTCGCAATCACTTGAGCCAATTCCTGTTCTTGTTCGGGTGTTAATTTGCGTGGCGCTCCAGGTGATTGTCCCATGGTTAAGCCATCTAGTCCCTTTTCTTTGTAGGCATTCACATAGTTATAGATAGTTTTTTCGGAACGCCCAATCATGGTTGTGATTTCTTTTTTAGAATAGCCTTGTAAATAAAAGTAAATCGCTTGATAACGTTCATACATTCGTTTATCTTTGGTCGTTTTCATCGCTGTAAGCAAGGTTTCGATTTCATGTTGACGTGAATGGGTCATCTCGTTCCTCTCCGTTCATTGGTAAGTGTTACCCTTATATTTCAACAGAGAGTAATTGTAATCCTTTAATTCAACTTATATATATAAATTGGGGAGTTGTTTATAATGGCGAAATCTAAGCGTGATCCAAAAGCAGTAGAGTTAGCTAATAGAATTATAGAACAATATCAACCAGAATCCGTACAAGACATGCAGAATGCACTAAAAGATATATTTGGTCCTATGTTTGAAACGATGTTAAAAGGAGAAATGAATCATCATTTGGGCTACAACTCCAATGATAAAGGGGAAAAGAACACAAATAATAGAAGAAATGGATATGGAAAGAAAACGCTAAATACTAGTGCTGGAGAAGTAGATATTGAGGTGCCAAGAGATCGTGATGGCTCTTTTGAACCGAAAATCATTCCTAAACGTAAAAAGGATGTTTCTGAAATAGAGGATAAGGTAATTGCCATGTATGCACGTGGTATGTCTCAACGAGACATTTCTTCTACAATTGAGGACATTTATGGCTTTTCTGTATCTCATGAAATGGTTTCTGATATCACAGATACTGTGCTGCCCGACTTAGAAGAATGGCAATCTCGTCCGTTAAATGACTGTTATCCGTTTGTTTTTGTGGACTGCATGTACACAACCATTCGCAATCAATATGAGACAAAGAAGTATGCAGTGTATACCATTTTGGGTTATACCATGGAAGGCAAAAAAGACATCCTAGGTCTGTGGCTAAATGAAACAGAAAGTAAGCATAAATGGATGCAAATCTTTGATGAAATAAAGGCTAGAGGAGTAGAAGACATCTTCTTTATTTCCATGGATGGCGTATCGGGTTTGGCGGAAGGTGCTCGCTCCATATTTCCTGACGTCATCGTTCAACGATGCATTGTACACTTAATTCGCAACTCCATTAAATACGTACCAAGCAAGGACTATAAGGCATTTACAGCCTCTTTAAGAAAGGTTTACGGAGCTCAAAGCCTTAAGGCTTGTCAAAGTACATTTGAATCCTTCAAACAACAATGGTCTGCCTACCCAGGAGCTATTGATGTTTGGGAACGCAATTTTGACCACGTGGAACAATTATATGACTTTGGTAGTGCAGTTCGCAGAATTATGTACACGACAAACGCAGTGGAAAGCATCCACTCTAGCTTTAGAAAAGTAACGAAAAAAGGAGCATTCCCCAACGAGAATGCCCTACTTAAAGTTCTTTATTTACGAGTTAAAGAATTAGAAACCAAATGGGAAGGTGGTCATGTCCGTAACTGGTCACTAGCCATGAACCAGCTATTAATGGATGACCGATTAAAGGATAGAGTTCTCAAATATATCTAAGTGTGTGATCCCAACTTACACACTTTATTTGACAAACCCATCAAAAAAATAAGAATCCCTGTTCCTTTCCATCCTAAACTCCCTACTAAATCCGTAAGACCCCCACTGCTGGCTCGATTAAAAGCATCATTCATACCGCCAGTTGGATTTCTTCTTAATTCCTCTTGTTTTAATCTTTCTCTTCGTCGCTCTGGAGTTTCTTTTTCTTCCCTCACTAGAACACCTTCTCTTCTCTTATACTCTTCTGCTTGCTATTTCTTTTCATTCGTTAGTTCAAATGACTCCTCAAAATCGTCCCATGTTACAACGACTTGTATGATCTCGTCTTCTTTTACTTTTGCACCTGTGCTACCACCACTCAACGTAAATGTAAGATCATTCGGCGGGGCATCGAATTCCCTAACACCACCACCGCTTCCAACACTAGTAACGTACGAAAATTCAAGCTTTTTTATTGACTCAATCTCGTCCAAGGACCCTTTGTACGTTAGTCTCATTTCATCGCTGTCTTCATTCGAATAAGTAGTCCGTCCGTCTTCTTTCTCCCTTGTTTCAGTCCCCTCATAGACGTATTCAGCTTGCCAATACGTCCCTTCTCCTGTAAACGTGTATTGATAGTTCATCACTTCTTCGTTGGAACACCCAATCAGGAGCACCATCATCACTACCATTAATGCCACCATTTTTTTCATGTTATCCCTCCCATAGCCATTGAATCGTTTTCTTATTACTTTAACACGTAATAACCATTTTTTGTATCCGTTCTGATTCTTTAAGGACATTCCCTCACCATTTTTTATAAATCCCATCTTCCCCATATGTATAGAGAAATGTCCCTCGCATAAACACAGGGCCTATAATGCGTTTGCCGTTTTCCATAACGAATTGTATTTCTTCCTTTCGTGAAATGGCCCTATTTTTTATTCGAAACCGGATGAATTTATTCCAACCTACTTGACCAATTAAACCGGTCTCATCAGACAGGAATTGTTGTAGTATGTCGTTACCTTCTATGCGATAGCGAATAGCCTCTTTCATCTCAGCATTCATGAATGACATGAAAAACCCCCTTTAGAGATAGTATCCAAAGGGGAACGGGAGTTCATTATTCACGCGGCCAACTTTTACTTTTTTAACTCCTATTGATTTTTCACAGGGTGAAAGTACACATGCTCTGGAAAATCCGTAATTATGCCATCGACTTTTAGTTCAAACAACCGGTTCGCTTGCTCTTGCGTTCTGGATGTGTAAGGGAAGATCTTCATGCCGACTGCGTGAATACGACTCACTAGCTCAGGTGTTACGATCGTCATGTTCGGATTAAAATAATCGGCATAGGTCGAAAATTCCTCCAGCTGTTCATCGGTCACATTCGCCCAGCTAGGTCCTGCTAACACTCCATGAGGAATGTGCGGCAAAAGCTCCTTCGATTTTTTCATCGATTCATGGTTGAAGGATTGAATAATCACTTTATGGTTACTACTCCGATCCATCTTGCGCTCCTTTAAGGCTTCCGCTACCTTCTCCTCCATACCCGGATACCGCTCAGGCGATTTTAACTCGATTAAAAGCCCCACCTTCCCGCGAAAAGCATCTAACGTTTCTTCAAATGAAGGCACCTTCTCCCCTGCAAAATCTTCATGAAACCAGCTTCCCGCATCAAGTTGGTTAATCTCGTCCAACGTCAGGTCACTTACATAGCCATGACCATTTGTCGTGCGATCAACCGTCAAGTCATGCATGAGAACAAGCTCGCCATCCTTTGTCATATGGACGTCAAATTCAATGTAGTCTGCCTTCATGTCAAACCCTTTTTGAAAGGCAGCCATGGTGTTCTCCGGGGCATGTCCGGAAGCTCCACGATGAGCAATGTTGATCATTTTTTGTTGATCTCCTTTAGAGTTGGGGTTCGTCTGGGCTGAGACTGTAGGGACAGTGAACATAGTGATGACCATTACTACGGCGACAAAAAAGGAAAGGGTTCGCTTCATCATAAAAGATCACTCCTTATCGTTTGTTCCTTTAGCGTACAGAACAGATATAAAGGTGATATTAAAGGAAGTTTAAAAACATCTAAAAAACCAATATTTCCACATTACATTGTAGAGGTCCCTTTTCATAAGGTGGGATAACACGTAGAAAAAAACACCGTCTTTTTGAAAGAGCTGCTTTCTTTGCATGATAAATAGAGAAGTTCAATGAAATAGAAATAGGGCCGTATGTCCAACATACGACCCCCGCTTTCTACATTAGGTTTTCGATTTGGCTACCGTTTTACGATCATGACTCCATAAGCCTCCAATGAGGTAGCCCCTGTTAATTCCTTCCCTGTTAACAGGTCAGTTCCTTCGCCTATTTCCAATTCTACTGTAGATGCATTGTGGTTCATGATAAAAAAGTAAGAAGCGCCGTCCTTTCGTCTCTCCGTCACTTCCACGCCTTTTGGAACATTCAATAATGGAGCGATTTCCTTTTCGGCACAAACCGTCTTCATGAAATCCGTTAAAAAGGCTTGATCAGGGCATGTTCCTACGTAATACGCTTTTCCTTTTCCATAAGCATGACGCGTAATGACGGGTGTACCTGCATAAAAATCAGAGCCATATTCAGCCAGCACGTCTGCACCCTCTGAATGAATAATATCAAATAACAACCGGCACTCATAGGTACCTGTTAGCCTACCGGTATCGTTTGTTATCACAATCTGATTTTTTACTTCAGGTGGCAGAGCATCGATTTCCTCTACCCATATTCCAAGGAGATCTCTTAGTTCGCCTGGATAACCGCCAAGAGTGACAAGATCATGCTCATTCACGATTCCACTAAAGAACGTTGTCACAAACGTTCCCCCATTTTGAACAAACTCTTTTACACGATCGGCATACCCTGATTTCACCATATACAATACAGGAGCAATGACAATTTCATACTTGCTTAAATCCTCATCGACTCCAATCATGTCGACCGGGATATTTTCATCAAATAAGGCGGCGTAATAGTTGTGAACTTCTTTTACATAATCCAATGCCTTGGATGGGCCGCTTGATAGCTCCGTCGCCCAGCGGTTTTCCCAGTCAAACACGATCGCCACCTTCGCTTGCACACGTGCATCGAGCAATGCATCGGAAAGGTTGCCCAACTCCTTGCCAAGTGCAGCTGTCTCTCGGAATACCCTTGTATTCTCATGACCCACATGCTCGATGACGGCTCCATGGTATTTTTCACAAGCTCCAACCGATCGCCTCAATTGAAAAAACATCACTGTATCTGCCCCACGGGCCACCGCTTGATAGCTCCATAAGCGCATCACACCCGGGCGTTTCAACGAATTATAAGGCTGCCAATTTTGCTGGCTTGGCGTCTGCTCCATCAGCATAAATGGCTGTCCGCTTTTTAAGCCTCTCATAAGATCGTGAGCCATCGCCGTAAAGCTTACAGGCGTATCATACGCAGGGTAGTTGTCCCATGACACGACATCCATTTCCTTACCCCATTTAAAATAATCCAGCTCTTTATACGTACCCATTAGATTTGTTGTTACTGGAAGGTTAGGCGTATGTTTTTTCAACGCGTCCCTCTCAAGTTTAAAGCACTCTAGTAAGCTATCGGACTGAAAAATGCGATAATCTAAAGAGATGCCTTGGAAATTCGTAGAATCGCCCTCCCATTCTTCACTTAACGCATTCGGAGGGACAATTTCATCCCAATCATAAAACGTATGCCCCCAAAAGCGAGTGTTCCATGCTTTATTGACATTTTGTAAAGTCCCGTACTTTTGCTGGAGCCATTTTCGAAAGCTGGCAGCACAGTTGTCACAATAACAATAGCCACCATATTCATTGGACACATGCCAAATTAATACGCCAGGATGATCCTTATATCTTTCACCTAATCGATCGGCCATCCGTTCTGCATACTTTCGATACGTTGGGCTGTTCGGGCAAGAATTGTGCCTGCCGCCAAATGCACGTTTTCTCCCTTGATAATCAACCCTTAGGACGTCTGGATACTTTTTTGCCATCCACGCAGGATGTGCCGCTGTACTCGTGGCCAAACAAGTATAAATTCCGTTTTCATACAACCGATCAATTTGCTCATCCAGCCAAGTAAAATCATAGGTTTCTTCATCAGGCTGATTTAACGCCCATGAAAAAACATTTAATGTGGCCACATCAATTCCTGCTAGTTTAAACATACGGATATCTTCGTCCCAGACCTCTTTCTCCCACTGCTCCGGATTATAATCTCCACCATACCAAATTTTTGGTAGCTTTTCGTTGATCATATCCTATCACCTTTTCCTTTGTATCATAATAATTACATTGTATGCGATTACAAAGCGGGATTATATATAATATAATAGAAAGAGATATAAAAATAAGGAACTCTTTATTGATTGCTTGGAGGGAAGGGGTCTCAATGAAAAAACACGTTCTCATCCCATTAAATGAAAATAAACTACCCCTTTTCGCTGAAACGATTGGGTTTAATCCTGTACAAGAATATGTCACACGGCCAAACGGCTACCCTTATTACCATTGGATTCAAACGGTGAGCGGACAAGGCTCCCTCACGTTTCAAAATAGACAGATCAACCTGACGACGAATAACGGTGTCCTCCTCCTGCCACATATCCCCCACTCGTATCAAAACGCGCAAAGTGATTCCACTCCATGGCAAACACTGTATGTAACCTTTAGCGGGACGATGGTGAAAGAGGTGTTGATTACACTGGAGCTGTATCAATCTGCTTTTTTTCACTGGGATCAAGAAGCACCGATACCCACATTCCTTGCGAAAGTATTGAAGCAAAGCGACGAAACAAGAGACAGCTTTAGCATCAGTGCCTCTTCTGCGGTCTATGAATTCCTTCTGCTTTTAAAAAAGTATGGAAAAACGAATAATAGCAACGCAAAAGAGACGAATCACTTAGTGCGGTTATATTCACTGATTGATTGGATGAAGACTCAACTTTCCAACCCAGATGTAGGCCTTGATGAAATGGCACGCTTTATTAATACGTCCAAACGCCATTTGAATTCGCTGTTTCAAAAGAACTTCCACTTGACGCCCTATGCCTATTTTGTTAATTTGCGAATCCAACAATCAAAAAAGCTCTTATTAGAAGACAACTGTGCCACCATCGGTGAGATTGCCAAGCAAGTGGGGTTTCGCTCGACAAGCCACTTTGTCGCCACTTTCAGGAAGATGGTCGGCATCCCTCCGGAAAAATACCGTCAGCTCAATGGAGGGGTTTGACTTTTGCAGCAAAGGAAAGGCCGATGGACCAACGCTTGAAGAGGGAGCTCAAAAAAGAAACGGCGAATCCCATCGTGCGGACTCGCCATCTAATTTACATGTACTTATCGAAGCCTATACGAGTTTTCAGCCGTATAGTATTTCCAATCCCAGAATATGTTCCCCTGTGCGAGAATGATAAGCTCTAACTTTTATCAAAAGAGGAGACATGAAGATGAAAAAAGAAAGTAAGTTTTTTAAAATTTACTGCTTGCAATGAAAGCGCAAACCCAGAAAGCATAATTAGGAATGCAAATTTACAAGAAGAAGGGCCTGGGGGAATTGATGCAGAGATAATACCTTTTGATTTAAACGATGCTCTTGAAGATGCAGATTTAATTGCTGAAGTTACTATTTTAGAAAAAAGTTGAAGAGGTTAAAATTGAGCCAGTACCATACACTGTTTTCAGAGCAGAAGTAACAGAGGCGTATATGACAGAAACGAATTCAAAAGAGATCACAATAAAACAACAAGGTGATAGCGAATGGATCTTTAACGACACAAAATTATTTGAAGTTGGGGAAACGTATTTTTTATTTCTAAAGGTTCTTAGTCAAATGTTGGGGTGGCATAGGAGGGCGAGCCCCTCTTATCCTACCCCGAATGTTTGATGTTTGAATGGATGATGCAAGAGAATACGGTTTCGCAAGCGATCATAACGCCGAAAACCAAAGGCATTTCTCTTAATCACCTTCGTTTGATTATTCAGTCCTTCAATAAAACCATTGTTTAAGCCAAACGCGAGGCTATTCAAGATCTCGGTCTGCCAGTTCTTCAGCGTCTGAATGGCTCGGTGGAACTCCTTTAACGGGCTCGCCTCCACTCTTCGGTAAAAGGCGTAGAGCCCTTGTTTCACCTCGCTCATTCGTCCTTCCCTTCCTTGCATCTTCGCTTCTTGATACCACTGACGAAAATGTTCTTTTAGCTCATACGCTTCCCTTAAATCAGGGGATAGCTCTAAGTACCGCTCCACCTTCTTCTTTTGCTTATCATCCAGTCCTTCTCTCTCTTTCTGAAACAGATGTTTGATCCGTTTACATCGTTTTCGATGATACGGATGGAACGCTTTTTGCACTCGGCGGCGAACCCCTTCCAGAGCCCAGTAGATGTAACGACAGAAATGGAACGGATCCCCAATGATGAGCGGGTGGCCTAAGGCCTTTTGAACAGCCGACTTGAAGGTATAACTGAGATCCATCACGACTGTTTTCACATGATGACCCTTCTCTTGAAGATATCGTTTAAGCGTATCGGCTTTACGATCCGGTAAGATATCCAACGGCTTCCGTGTATCTGCATCCGCAATGATCACTTGATATTTCCCCGCATTCGTATCCCCTTTGTAATCATCAATCGCAATCCGAGGAGGAAGGTGATCCACCTTCTTCACGAGGGGGGCCGCCAATTGATCAAACCGGCGCATGGCAGTTGTCACGGACGTTTGGAATTGATTCGCTGTGTCCGTAAAGTTCTTCCCTTGAATGAGCCGTAAGCGAAACGCTTGATTCCATTCCACTGTCTGACGCTGATATCGCTCTACAAAACAGGCTTTCTCCGCAAACCGCTTCCCGCATCTGCACGCGTACCGGCGCTTTCGATAGAATAGATACACCCACCGTTCAAAGAGCTTGAGATGTTGAACTTTTTGGATGCGGTAATCATGGATTCTCTCGGTTCTCTCCCCGCAGGATGGGCAACGATGAGGCGTTCGCGGCATTTCTACATGGAGCGCGATAAAGCCCTCTCGTTCCTCCATCTTTGTGACCTTCACACCTTTTAATCCGGGCAAATCCATGGTAAAATTCATCGTACACGCAGCTCCTATCCTTTCTTTGTTTCTCGACAATTCAAGGATAATGGATAAAGGAGCCTGCGTGCATTTTTTTTGCCCTCTTTTGTGCAAAAACCCCAACATTTATTGTAGAGCCTTTCTAAAAGAAACATCTCAGAGTAAAGCTGCTTATTGGATAATTGGAGAGGATACTGGTACTTTATATAAAACGCCTACCTCACATAAAAGAGACAGGCGTTTTTGTAAATACATAGGCTACTCTATAGCCTCGTTATTATAAAAGCCTTGCATAGGCTGACTTAAAATCAATGGAACCTCGTAAATAAATCAAGCAAAAGAACCTTCTTTATTCTTCCTTCAGAGGCTCTAGAAACGGATAGCGTTTGCCTTGTGCTTTTTCTTCGAGATATTCGTTAAGTGTCTCTTTATAAAAGGAGTCTTCAGGTATAGTTCCAAAGTGTTCATACTGCCAAGCAAGACGTGTAAGAAACGTATCAAAAGGATTTTTATCGTAATAGAAATCAATGTTGAACTTTCCACTTGCATAAAACGTCATTTGAAAACTCATCCATGGCTCTCCAAATGCTTCTGCGTAGTCTTTCCTAAAATCACTAATACAAAAGGAAAGTTCATTGTACTTTTCCATAAATTCGTCTTGCGGAACTTTAATAACATCCCGAATATCTATATCTTTTGTCCATTCGTCGCTAGATGCTGATAAATAGTGGAAAAAGAAGATTTTCCATCCGTCATGATCCTCTTGAGCATAAAACCTGACTTCAGCCCATTCTTCTGGAATCATATCAATAATTAATTGAGCTATTTCCTGGTAGTAAGATTCTATTTGTTTCTCCATATAAATTCCTCCTAAGGATTTGGTAAACGATCCAGAATCCATTCATTGTTACCGATTTTATATTCAACTTGAAATTCAGTTGGACGATGTGAATCGCCTCTATACACTGGCTGAATCTTCACTTTTACATCTTTAGGTGGTACCGCTTTTAGCGCTTGTTCCCATCGCCTTTCTAGGGCCCTATACTCCCCGTAACGATTCAGGTTTGCATTCATCGGCACAAGATTATCTATATCTCCTGATCCTTTGAAGATCGAGGCTATCAAGTGACCACCGTCATCCCCCGGATTCTTACCTTCCACATTTCTTTGTGCGTAATTGTTACGTTTCGCAGCCCCTAGCGACAAGTCACCTTCCACATGGGTGATCCGTCCATGCCCATCTGTCTTATACAAATAACCCTCTGGTGTCATGTACTCGACATTCGACTTTAACACTTTCTTCCGATCCACGCGCGTATAATGATCACCATATTCCACACGGTTGCTGATTCTTGTAGCCCCGGCGAAATTGTCAGACCCTTTTACTATGTTCTTGAGTGTTCGTCCCCCGACCTTGCCGATACCTCCAAGAAAAATACTAGCAGCTGCTATTCCCCGATCCCATTCGTCTAACTCCTGTCCCGTGATCAGATCGACTCCTAACGAAGCTTCTTGAGCCGCTTTGGCATTCCCAATGAATGGCGCAAAGTCAAGCAAAAACGAGAACGTTCGCAGCGGATCATGTGCCTCTTCTCTTTCCCTAATCTCTCGTATAGCTTCAGCTGCACGCTCCACTGTCTCTTTATCCCCTGAGTAATGAGCGTTTGCATAAGCCCAAATGCTTTGCTCTCGAACAGGGGACGCCCGTGCCACGTTAAACAAGCTCGTAAGCGGTAACGACTTGATCCTATCGGAGAACCAGTTCTGATGGTGAGATAGATCAAATACTTTCATTATACTATGCATGGTGTCATACTTAAAATGAAGCGGAAAGTTATTTGCGTACTGAATGAATGGATTTGGAGTTGAGAGTTTCACACTTACTTCCGGCGCTTTCTCATGCAAGGTCGCGTTGTTGGCGAAATACCCGCCTACCTCCATGATACTCACACCCTTCATCGTCACGCCACCAGTAACAGTCCAGTCTAGCACCTGTCGGATCGTCGCTTTTAATTCATCCATCTTCGTTCGTACCTGTGCCATTAATTCGACACCTGCTTGGTCGAGGTCATATAACCCTTCTAGCACCGTATCTGCGTGTTTGCGTGCACTATCGACGCTGTTGTATACATCGCCTGTCTGAAGCTTGCCAAGATGTAAGATGTGACTAACCTGGGCCGTTGCCTGATTAATCGCTGCCTCTCGTTCCTCTAACGTCTCTTCGTATCGATCGTACGCTTTTGGGAGCTTGTTTTTCCAAAAATTCTCCGATACAGAACCATTGGAAGCAGGCTCATACTCATTGATGTTCGCTTTCATTTTTTCGAGTGTGTCGCTAAAAGAAATCAAAAAGGCGCGAATCGAACGGATCGTTGGTAGCTGCATATGGGCATGATTATAGATGACTCCCTTTGCGCCCTCTCCTTTAAATGCTCCGTCCATGTTGATGACACGTGTGATTCTTGCTTCTGCTTCTTCGAAAACATCTCCATATGATTTTAACACTTTAATGTGTTCATCGAGTTCCGAGAGATGTTGGTTCACATCTAAGAACTTCATGTTGAAACCCCCTTGACCACTCAAAAAGATTCTGTCGATCATTATGGAATCAGATCAGTAGGTTATAGGAGGGAATGGAGGTCGTTCCTGTTATCATCCTTACTGGACTTATTCAAGTGCATATATAAGACGAATCGAATAACTTTCGGTTGATAGCAGATTCTCTCCTATTAGGCTACTATTTATCTCATGTTTTTACATAGAATAATGTACCATTTCCTATTTTATTTTCCACCAAGAAATGTTTCCTTCTACCTTGGATGTGTTATCGAAAAACAAGAAAATTACCCCGTGAATCTCACGAGGCCAACTAGGAATGTATCAAATTAAATGCCAGCGATGGGCTTCTCTTGTATAGTGAATCCGTCTCCTGAGCTACATTGACTTTGCAATTCTTGAGGGCTAGCAAAACTGAATAACAAACTTGCTGCAATGAGAGTTAAAAAGACACTTTTCATGCGCTCCCTACCTCCTCATATAAAGATGGAATTTTTTGTTGGGCGTTTAACCCTTCCTCGTAATATTTCGACGCCAATTGATGGAAGCCTTTTTTGAAATGCTGAATTTTATACAAATTTTACATGACTAAAAAGTCAAAATGAGATTAAGGTAAATGGTGGTCTTTCATCTGTTATTCAAATCGGAAACAAAAAAATACCCCGTGTATCTCACGGGGCTATCTAAGCTTGTACTAGTTGCTGATGCTTCCATTTTGACCAAGATGAAATACAATAATTAAAATCCACCTATTCTAGGCTTTTCAAGAGTGGTGAAGCCGTCTCCTGAGCTACATTGACTTTGCAGTTCTTGAGGGTTAGCAAAACTGAACAACAAACTTGCTGCAATGAGAGTTAAAAAGACACTTTTCATGCGCTCCCTACCTCCTCATATAAAGATGGAATTTTTTGTTGGGCATTTAGCCCTTCTTCGTAATATTTCGACGCCAATTGATAAAATCCTTCTTTTTTGTAAAAACGAGCCGCGTTAAATGCCAAATCTTCGACATCATGCCACAAACTTTGCTCTTTCAACACTTTTAGCCCTTCATCAATCGACAATTCTTTTTGGTCAAAATAAACAGCGTGAATAATTTCGAGCTTTACTTGATAGATTTTGTCGTTTGTTTCGTTTGCCAGTTGTACTGCATCCTCAAACCATTTTACTCCCTCTTGTAAGAATCCCATTTTAAATAAAACTCTGCCTAACATATATTTAATTCTTAAATAAGTTTCTTTTTTATTTTCTTGTGGAAAATCAAAATCAAGTGCCTTTTCAAAACAATCCCTAGCTAGTTCGAGTTTCTCTTGCACCTCATAACAGAGGCCTAAATTATAGTAACCGAGTAATTCGATAAATGTTTGATTAGAGTCTACTGCAATAAGAATCGCCTTTTTATACAACTTTTCAGCCGCAAGATATTGATTTAAATCTAATTTATTTGCCGCAATGATCATTTGAGTTAATGCGATTCTACTTACATAGTTCTCTTGCTTTAAATAAATATCTAATGCTTTTTCTGCATGGTTTATCGAAAAGAAATTTTGATCTATACTTTGATAGGCAACTGCAAGTTGAAAATGAAATTCAGCGTGTTCGATTTCGTCTGGAATCGTAGTGAGATGATTTTCTGCCTTATGATAAAGACGTATGGCATGGGTGAAGTTATTCATGTTGAATTCATAGAGGCCACTAAAAAAGTAGTAATAATACTGTAGAAGGTTGTCTGTATCTGCTCTCTCCGTCTGATCCTTAAGGCTTTCCAAAATGGTGCCCGATTCATCATATTGCTCGAGTAATAGCTTGTACCTTGAGTCAATCAAGTTGTAATACAGTAGGACATTTTGATCTTCCTCCATGTCATCCATGGCTTTCTGAAGATCGTGTTTCATGATCGCCGCTTTTTTTATGTCTTGACGCTTGATGGTGTCATACCATTCATTTAGCCTATTGGCTACTTCACTACTAGCAACTCTTTCAACCATCGGAACCCCTTGTAAACGCTAGAATGAAGTTGACAGTTTTTGCTCGATAAGATTTTACACTTTTGCTCAATCAACCTACTACTTTAGTAAAATAGATAGTAATGTTATTTTACTGGGGGTTAGGGTTTTGGAGGAGAAGTTAGTGTTATATGTAAAGATCCATGAATTACGTAAGAGAAAGTTTAAAGTAGCACAAATCGCTAAGGAGCTGAAAGTTTCAAGACCGACTGTCTATAAGTATTTAGACATGACATTTGATGAAGCAAAAGCATACACTGAACAACCTTTAGGGAAGAAGAGAAAACTAGATCCCTACAAAGACTGGATCCTTGCTTGGCTAGAAGAATACCCTCACCTAAGTAGTGCTCAAATTCATGATTGGCTTTTGGAGAGATACCCCGATCTTGTCGTCGGTGGAAGTACGGTGAGAACGTATGTGAAAGATATTCGTGAGGTTTATCAGATTGAGAAGAAGGCCATGGTCCGTCAATATGAAGCCGTTCCTGAACAACCAATGGGTAAACAACTTCAGGTAGACTGGGGTGAGACAAAACAGAAAACGACAGACAACAAAGAAATCAAGCTCTATTTCATTGCCTTTGTCCTCGCTCATTCCAGGCAGAAATATATGGAATGGCAGGCGCGTCCTTTTACGACAAGAGACGCGATTCGTTGTCATGAACATGCCTTTCAGTTCTATGGAGGACGAACAGAAGAAATTGTTTATGATCAGGATCACTTAATCGCAGTGAGTGAGAATGCTGGACAACTGCTTTTAACAACGGAGTTCCAACATTATGTGAATGAACGTGAGTTTAACGTTCACTTGTGCCGAAAAGCCGATCCGGAATCTAAGGGCATGATTGAGAATGTAGTGAAATACATAAAGGGCAACTTCGCAGACAGTCGAGTGTTTAGCGATATAGAAGATTGGAATAGTCGAGCACTACAATGGCTTCAGCGTACCGGGAATCATCAGGTTCATCAAACAACGAAAAAAAGACCAGCAGAAGTGTTTCTCCTCGAAAAGCAACACTTACAGCCAGTCTCTTCGTTACTTTCATATGAAAGTACCCATAACCAAAGTATAACAAGAAATGTAAGCAAGGACAACACCATCCGGTACAAGTCAAACCGTTATTCTGTCCCCCTAGGGACGTATCAAACAATGGGGGAGAATCTTGTCTGGATTGAAGTGAAAGACGAAGGTCAAAAGATGCTCGTCATTCGCAGAGAAGCAAAAGGTGAAGTCATTGCCGAGCATCTTGTGAGCTCAGAAAAAGGGAAACTCATTCAAAATCGCCACCACACTCGAGATCGCTCCAAAGGGGTTGAAGAGCTTAAGCAACGCCTCGTCTCTTGCTTTGAAGATCAAGGTCAGGCAGCTGCTTATTTAGATGAGATCAGCCAAAGATACCCGAGGTATCGTCGAGATCAATTTGCGATCCTCTATAAGATCATTCAACAGTATCCAGCATTCATTGATACTGTTTTGACAAAGTGCATGGCAGAGAAACTATATCATGCGAATGATTTTCGTGATATTGCTCATCACCTTCATACATTGCGAGATGAACCGATTGAAGAGGGACAACCCTTTTATACTAGCTCACCAAAGCATTCTCATATCAAAGCATCTACCCGTTCTCTACTTGCCTATACCAGCATTTTAGGAGGTAGAGCATGATGAACAAGACTGTGCATGAATTACAAGATCAATTTCGTCAGTTACGTTTAGCAGAGACGGCGGAGGAGCTGCCACAGCTTCTTCGCGAAGCTGAAAAAGCATCATGGACCTACCTGGAATTTTTAGAATCGATCACTCGATATGAATTAGCAAAACGTGAAGCAAAAAGCCTCGAGAAAAGAATGAAATGGGCGCGCTTCCCTTTCGTGAAGTCGTTAGATGAGTTTGAACTGAAAGGACAAAACGTTCTGACGGCTCGTCAGCTTTCTCAACTCCGAGAATTAAGCTGGCTAGAGCAGCAGTACAATTTAATCCTTCTGGGTCCCCCTGGTATAGGTAAAACACATATCGCCATTGGATTAGGACTTGAAGCTGTGTATAGAGGATTCCATGTTTACTTCGCTACAATGGGTGAGCTTGTGCAGCTTTTAAAGTCAGAAGAATACCTGAATAAATCTAAAGTTCAGCTTAAAAGAATTAGAAATGCCGACCTTGTGATTATCGATGATTTAATGTATATGGCGATGGATCAGAGAGAAGCAAACTTGTTTTTTCATTTGATTAACCATTTATACGAACGAAGTTCGATCATCCTGACTTCAAATAAGAGTCCAGAAGAATGGGGTCATTTAATTGGAGATCAAGGAATCACAACAGCTATTTTAGATCGCTTACTTCACCGTGTGGAAGTCATCCATGGTGGAGAGAATGAGGAAAGTCATCGCATGAAAAACCGGAAAAGCATTTTTTCAGCAGAAGTGTAAAAAGGAAACGAGCAAAAAGTGTAAAATTCGACTTGACGTCTACACCCCTCCCTTTATTGGATGTCGCGAAGCATAGATTTACCTACTTTCATCTTAAAGATAGGTATCTTTTACATCAATCATCAAAATTAGCGCACAATGTAAATAATTGAGAGGTTAGAGACGAAAAATGCCAAGTTGTGACCTTTTACGCCCTTGTCCATTAAAATACTTATATCTTTGGTTGTGTCCGATTATTAATAATATCGACAAAATATGGAGCTTTTTACAGCTGTGGAATTTAACAAATGTTTTAACAACAAAGGGAGAAAAAAGAGGAAAGAAAGAAAGCCTCACACTTTGCCCAAAATGTGAGGGAATTAGAAGGTTCGTCGTTTGTTTCCCAGTCTATGTTTCATGCGGTAGATGAAAATACCGACGAATGCGCCTACAGTATCAATGAGCACATCACGGATTTCCCCGGATCGCCCAGGAATAAAGAGCTGGTGCACTTCATCGGAAATGGCATACAGCATGCAAATAAGCAAAGCTAAGCCACTATTCTTTTGATTCAGGTGTTTATGGCAGAATAAAAATGTAGGTTATGGCATTCCTTTTATGCAGGCCCCCCGCGGGGGGCCTGCATAAAAAAAGCCACTTGCTAACACCCCAAAAATTCAATACACTTCCTGTTGGACCCAATAATCTGGCAGGAGGTAGTTTTAGGAGATGTTACAAGTGGACGAAATTAAGTATATCAGAAATGAAGTTAACTCAAAAGGGTATTCGTACTCAGATGTTGCGAGAAGAACAAACACGGATTTCCGCACAGTCAAAAAGTATGCCGATATGGACAATTTCCAACCGGAAAAGAAGAAGAAGAAAGCTCAGCCGGCTCCAGTAATGGATCCAGTCAAAGACATAGTTGATCAATGGTTGAGAGAGGATATGAAGAAGAAAAAGAAGTATCGAAGGACTGCCAAACGTATTTGGCAATTACTTAAAGATGAAGTAAGTTTCAAAGGTTCAGAGCGAACTGTACGCGGGTATGTCTCCAAACGGAAAAAGGAGTTATTGGAAGAAAGCGATGACGCTGCTCTTCCGTTGGAATCCAAGCCAGGAGACGCTCAAGTAGATTTTGGGGAAGCCCCTTTTAAAGTAAAGGGAAAGGTTATAGACCTGCCGTATTTGGTGCTTTCTTTTCCATACAGTAACGCATTCTTAGTTCAGGTGTTTGAAGCTGAAAATCAGGAATGTTTCCTGGAGGGCTTAAAACGGTTCTTCCATCATCTGCAAGGAGTGCCAAAAAGGATTCGTTTTGATAATTTATCCCCCGCAGTAAAAAAGGTTTTACCACAAGGAAAACGCGAGCTTACTGAGGGTTTCAAGCGCTTCGCTTTGCACTACGGGTTTGAGTATGAATTTTGTAATCCGGGTGCCGGCAATGAAAAAGGACATGTAGAAGCGATGGTTAAATATGCGAGGAATAATTTCTTCCTTCCGGAACGAACGGTATATCAGCTGGATAATTTGAATGATCGGTTATGGGAGGAGGCAGAAAAGGATCGAAACCGTCCTCATTATGAAAAGAAACAAGAAATTGCCAGGCTGTTTGAAGAGGACAAAGAAGCGTTAATGTATTTACCGCCGGAAGAATACTCTTGTGTACGCTATGAAACTCTCAAAGCAGACAAGTACGGCTATATCTTAGTAGATACGAAAAGGTATTCTACTTCCCCGCGCTTTGCCAATCAAAAGGTATTGGCTGGCATCACTTATAACAGGATAGATATCCTTTCGGACAACTATGAAGTGATTGTGAGCCATGAACGACTGTATGGAGAAGAATCAAAGTCGATGAAATGGCAGCCTTATCTGTACCTAATGGCTAAAAGGCCGACGGCGCTAAAATATACAACTTTCTATGATCAACTGCCCTTTAAATGGCAAACTTATCTGGAGGAATGTACTCTGGAAGAAAAGAAAAAGGCGCTTCAGTTACTCTCAGACCTTCTTAAAGACCATAGTCTGGAGACAGCTACAGAGGCCCTGGAAATTGCATCCGAGCGATGTCATCCATCCACAGAAACAATAAAGCAAGTCTTTCATCAGCTCATTCATGGCAGAGGCTCCAGAGAGACAGTAAGGCTAAAAAGTACAGTTCCAGTAATGCCAATAGCTGAACGAGGTATGAATCAATACGATGTCTTCTTCCAGCAGGAAAGGAGGAAGGCCTAATGCAGGAACAGATCCAAGAATATGCCAAGCGCTTAAAGCTAAGCTGGATTCGAGAGAACTACCGAGAGGTAGAAGCGGCGAACACAGAAGAATATTTACTGAAGCTCTTTGAAAAAGAAATAGAACAGCGTGAAGAACGAAAAATTAATCTTTTGTTCAAGGCGGCAACCCTGCCGAACGTATCCGGCAAACCTTTTGACTGGAAGGATATTCAGCTGGGGCAGGGGTTAAGTCAACAATCTCTCCTGGACGGTGAATTTATTGAATCAAAAGAAAACATGGTGTTTTATGGCGGCGTTGGTGCAGGAAAAACCTACCTTTCCACCCTCATTGGCATGAATGCGATACAAAAATATGGGAAACGAGTAAAGTTTTATACCATTGCTTCTCTAGCCAATGAGTTATTAGAGGCGAATGACAAAGGAAATCTCAATAAGCTGTTTAAGAAAATCGAGAAGCTTGATCTTTTAATTCTGGATGAGCTGGGATATATACCGCTTCACAAACATGGGGCCGAGCTACTCTTCCAGGTCATCTCCTTGTGTTATGAAAAGCGGAGTATTATCATCACTACAAATCTGCAGTTTGGGCAATGGAATCATGTATTTGGCGACCCTATTTTAACGGAAGCCGTGGTAGATCGCCTGATTCACCACTCTCATTTAGTGATTTTCGGAGGAGATAGTAACCGAATGAAAGAGTCATTCCTTTTGAACAATATGTAAGGAATAAGTGTTATTAAGTGGCTGCAAAAAGGCTTGCCGTTTTATGCATTTTTCTCTTGCCAAATACAGATTCAGGCGGGTTTGTCTTAAAGCATGAAACACGAGTAATCCGAGGGTAAAATAACTGAAAAAATGAGCGAGTTTACGGATAATCGTATGAAATTGCTCAAGGTCCAGCTGGACATGTGGGAGAAGTTGTTGAATCGCAGCAAAGAGAAACTCCGTAACCCCTGAGCTTAGTTTTGCTGAATCAGTGGCTGGTTGATGAGAAAAGGAAAAGATCAAGGTCATCCATAGAATGACAGCAAGCCAAGAGAAACGTTTATGCATATCGGTAGTCCTTTGCTTCTAAAATCGAATAGGAAAGAGGCCAAGCCAACTGGCTTAACCTCTAATTCGGCTTAATCACGGGTGTACAAGTCACGTGTATAAACTTTTTCCGCTACTTCTTTTAAATCGTCTGATAAACGGTTAGCTACAATGACATCAGACATCTTCTTAAACTCAGCAAAGTCTTCGATGACTTTTGAACCGTCAAATTCAGTTGCATCCAAGGCTGGTTCATAAACGACAACTTCCACACCTTTGTCTTTTAGCCGAGTCATCACATCTAGAATCGCGGACTGTCTAAAATTGTCGGAGCCCGTTTTCATCGTCAGACGATAGATTCCGACGATTTTCGGTTCCCGCTTCAAGATCATATTGGCAACATGATCTTTTCGCGTGTCGTTCGCATCTACAATCGCCCCAATAATGTCATTCGGCACATTCTCGAAGTTCGCGAGTAGTTGCTTCGTATCTTTTGGTAGACAGTAGCCGCCATAGCCGAACGAAGGGTTGTTGTAGTGCGTACCGATTCGCGGATCAAGCCCAACCCCATCGATGATTTGCTTCGCATCAAGCCCTTTTAATTCCGCATACGAATCAAGCTCATTAAAAAACGCCACTCGCATCGCCAAGTACGTATTGGCAAACAGCTTGATCGCCTCAGCCTCGGTCGAATCAGTAAACAATACGTCGATGTTCTCTTTAACTGCCCCTTGCACGAGCAGAGCCGCAAATATTTTCGCCCGTTGCGTCCGCTCCCCGACGACAATACGAGACGGGTGTAAATTATCATATAAGGCTGAACCTTCCCGTAAAAACTCTGGAGAGAAAATAATATTTTTCGTATTGAATCGCTCGTTCACTTCCCGCGTATATCCGACAGGAATCGTCGATTTGATCACCATCACTGCATTTGGATTAATCGACAACACGTCAGAAATAACCGCTTCTACAGACGATGTATCAAAGTAATTTTTTTCTGGATCATAGTTTGTTGGTGTCGAGATTACGACAAATTGAGCGTCTTTAAACGCTTCTTCTTTATCCGTCGTTGCTGTTAAATTTAACTCTTTCGTCGCAAGAAACTCCTCAATTTCACGATCGACAATCGGAGACTTACGATTATTAATCATATCCACTTTTTCTTTCACAATATCATAGGCAATCACGTCATTATGCTGCGCCAATAACACAGCATTGGAAAGCCCGACATAGCCAGTTCCTGCGATAGTGATATTCATTCGTTCCTACACATCCTTATGGTCTCGATCTCTTTTTTCCTGTCAGCCAACAGGATTTAAGGAAAAGCCGAAAAGAAAGTGCCCTATTTCTGGATAAGGACACCCGCTTCTACATTGTAATATGTTTTAAACCAGTCGACAAACTTTTTTAAGCCTTCGTCAATGGAGGGTGGGACAAATGAGGATATCCTTCTTTAGATGACTGACTTAAAATAATACGAACAAATCTTAGAAGTATTAACGAAGGGGTAATAGAAGTGTCTTACAAACCGAAAATTGAACAAAATAAGTCAAAAATCCACCTAGGCTCTAAGAATCATCCCCAGATATCCTTATTAATTTTTAAACAAATTACTAAGTTTTCTTTTGAGTTTTCTTATAGCCCTCACAGGGATAGGAGGTGCTACCATTTTGTTATAATCTTTAATAATCGGATCCATATGATTTTTAAAAACATTAAAGTCTTCAGCTTCTTCAGCGACTTTATAGGCTTTGAAACTTTCTTGTGATAACAGCATTCTTTTTTCATATATACGTTTTCTCTTATTACTCATTCTACTATTAGCCTCGACTCTTTTTTTAGGTCTCCATTGCTTATTTATATCTTTTAAATGTAGTCGGTATGCTAACCCATTCCTTCTGTGACGGAACCCACCAGCTTGAGATTGATAAACCTTCCTTGGACTTATTTCTTCGATATGAATATTATTTTTATTTTTTTCTAATAAGTTTTGTATAACTGGATTTCTTACTGTAATGATATTTGTACCTAGGCTATCTTTTGAGTATTCTGGTAACCATGCATCCCCTACAGTTACATCTGCAGTTTCTGCTAATACATCATCGCAAAATTCACACGCCTTATATTTAAATAGCCCATGCCCCCAATTAGTAGTGTATAGCTCTTTGGTCGGCGAACTTAAAACTACTTTTTCACCATTCTTTTTACCACATACTTCTACACCGTAATTATTTGCGGTTCTACCTTCCAATTTTTTTCTGAAATCAATTCTATATAAGTCATCTGGTTTGATTCCTAGTTCCCAAGCCATAGACTTTGCAAACATATCACTTTTTAAGTGACCACATACTAATCCAATATAGTATTTAATTCGCTCTTTAATTATATTATCTTGTTCTGACAATAGTCGAATAGATTTTATAAAACAAGGCAAACCAATTAAAGCATATCTGCCCTTACTTTCTCTTACTAATTGAATTACCTTAGACATTTCTATAGGATAATATTTTGATTTAGCCCCTTTGGATAGTTCTTCTAAACTGTTAGAAATTTGATACTCAAATAATATATTATTTTTACCATCTTTTGGTTTTACGTGTATAATTCCATCCACTAAGTTATTCTTTAGAAGTTGGGCAGCGATCCAATTCCCCATTCCACCAGAACTACCTTTTTTTCTAAAATCTCCTTCCTTTACATAGCCAGCATAATTTTTTATATAGAATCCTGTATGCTCATTAAAGCTAACATTATTAAACTCGCCAAAAACTTTCCTTCCTATTTCTGTTTCATTATTACTACTATTTGAAAATGGACACACTGATAAGACATCAGCTTCCATATTATCAGACTGAATAATATTCTTATTCATATAAGGTTTGTATGTACCATATTCATTTAATTGCATAGCTAATGGAGAATTATTTATGCTAGCACAAGTTCCGCACCCAATACAATAATCATTTTGAACAACAGTATTCATTAGTTCTTTTAAGTTATCATCCATAAACACACTTCCTTAATAAAAGTAACATTTTTATTTATAATTTTTCCTCTTTATTTTTATTCATAAGCAAGGCTATTTTACTTTTAAAACTTTTTATTATGGATACTAGTAAACTTTTTTCATAATCATTTAATGCAAAGTACCACATGATTACAAAATAAATCACTGAAAAAATTAATATTTTAAAAGACAAGAAAAGTATACTGTTTTCAGTAATGAAATAATTAATACTCCCCCCGATAAATAAAACTATTATAACTGGTACAGACACAAGCAAAATGTTTTTCCAGAAAAGGGGTATATTAATTCCGATCTTACGATTATAATAAATGTTCATTACAATAATGTTCCCTACTACTAATGAGACCGCCGTAGCAATTGCAGCACCAATTCCTCCATAATATTTTGCTAGTGGGATGGTAATAATAACATTAAAAAATGCAATTAGGATTAATACCACAGATCTAAAACCTTGTAAATTTTTCGCATACAATATTGAAATACCTATATTTTGTATTAGCGGGATAGATAACGGTACCATGACTATCATTACTATATAATAAGCTTTATTATAGTGGGTGCCTGCCCACAAATTAATAAATGGTTCTCCAAACAAAACAAATCCACTTAATATAAAAGCCATAATTACAAATTGAATTCTTCCATATTTGATCATTATATTAGTTAGTTCTTTAGCAGTAGCTTTATTTGCAACCATCATAGATACTTTGGGTAAAAATAAACCACTAAGCGATGTTGAAAATTGTATATAAAGTTTAATAAATAACATCGCTATTGCATATACTGCAACTGGCACAGTCCCCGCGACTACACCTAAAATAAATTGATCAGTATTCCAATATATTTGGTCTACAATTACACCTAAAAAAACAAAAAAAGAATAGCCTATAATTTCTTTTAGTAATTTATAATCTATTTTTTCAAAACAGAAATTTACTTTTAATTTTTTGATACTATATAAAGCATTAAATAACAAACACAAAATATTAACAACTGTAGTAATAACAACCATAGCAATAGAACCGTAACCAATAAATAATATTGGCAGAGTTATAACTGGTATTAAGAGCGAGCGAGTAATGGATACAAGTTTAATAACTACAAACTTCTCATATGCCTGCATAATAGAACCAAAGACTGTAAGAGGAAAAGATAGAGCAAAATTTATCATTAAGATTATCACCATTATTTTAGCCTTTTCTAATTCTGAGTCATTTAAGCTGGAGCCAAATATATTATCTATTTTAGTTATAAATAGTAAACCAATGATGACAGCTAATAATCCTAAAATAGAGAATAATATTAAAAATAGTCCATTTAACTTTGACTCTTCTTCTTCATTACCAATTGCTCTATTTCTGGCAGTAAATCTGACAATTGCATTATTCAAGCCCATATCCATAATATTAAAGTATGCTGCTATAGAACCTATAAGGGCATAAAGTCCGTACTCAGATTGACCTAATAGCCTGATCATTACAGGTGTATATAACAGCGCAATTAATATGCTAACAATTAATGATAGATAAGATAATATAGCTCCCGCTCTCATTTGACTCATTAAAAACAACTTCTTTCTTTACAGGTTACAGCTCTATTGAGATTAGAATCCCTTATTCATTATCCGCAAATCTAAGAATCGAAGTAAAGGTTAATTCTTACCGCCTAATGCCTTTGAAAGATAGGTCAATGTTTTATTTCTCTCGTATTCTAAAATCTCAGGTATATGTGAGAAGTCAATATTAAAGATTTCTTCATTCGTAATAATATTACTTGCTTTTCTAGAGTTTAAATCAAAGGTATTTAATAAGGTGTCAATTCTAGAATACATTGAAGGCGAATTGCCTTTTCTCTGAAATACTATAAATGGCGTCTCCAATAAAATAGAAAATACTGCCCCATGAAATGAATCAGTACAAAATACACTTGCAGAGTTTATATACTGTATAAACTCGCTCGGGCCTGTTTGATACGTTTCGCTGTCTTTTATATTGGCTAAATTAATAATTTCTAGATTATTATCTTTCACTATTTTATTAATTTCATCTCTATACTCTCTCGGTACTCCGCCTAGAAAATAAGTAAGTAAATATTTTGTGCTTCCCACATTTTTAGGCCTACTAGAAATAGATAGCCATTTTTCCTTGGTTAGCATCATAGTTGGATCTAGGAGGACTTTAGCGTCTTTACCTGTTAAATCCTTTATAATTTTAGCGCCAGCATCTTCCCTTACAGAAAGATGCTCTATCTCTCTTATCCATTTCTTATAATTCGATTGATATTTAAAAGGGATTTCAGAAACTCCAAAACTTGGAGAAAAAGCGATTCGCTTTTCTTTAGGTGCAAACGTTAAAAAGTAAATTGATGATCCCGACATATAATCAGGATTCCAAACTTGATCACTTCCAGTTACAAAATACTCATAATCATCTGCTAAATTACTAGGAATATTATTTTCATTTATACGAAAATCAGTCTCATTAATAAAATCCTTAGTGAATTTCTTAAATATTTCTGTTCTATTTAGCCTAGCCTTTTCAATATTTTTTTTATTAATTGACAACCAAATCTTTTTATTAATTTTATCCATAATTTCTACAAACGATCTTTCTTTAATACTATTATTTTTTTTAAATAGCGATCTATTCTTATCTTTTTCCTGATTTTTGTTAATATCAACTATTAACGTTTCAACATAGTAGCCAAATAATTTTAACACTTCTTGTACAGCATAATTTTGTAACCTGTTACCATAATTAAAATATCCATTTAGTGTTATAATACCTATCTTTTTCATATGATACCTCTCTTATTTCAAAAAAATATTTTTACTTTATAGCTAAATAAGATCTCTTATAAGATCCTCTTTTTATTAACTTTCGAAAAGAGAAAATCATTCCACAAGCTATTAAATACATTACAAAGAAACTATTATCATATAGTGGGTTTCCAGTTAATCCATATAACAAGAAAAAGGTTTGTATATATAATGAAAATATAACTCCAAATATCCAAGTACATGAATAACTGTCTTTCCTCTGACTGACCATCCGCGTTATTCTAATTGTGTATAAAAATGTCAAAAGAAACGGCATTAATATGAAAAAGGTACCGACAATTCCAGTTTCACTTAACAATTGCAGATATATATTATGGGTCTCCATCTCAGTTCGAACTGTTATATTACCTACAACAGTATCACTAAATTTTCCCCACCCTATTCCGAATAAAGGATTTTGCAAAAATATATCCCATGCATGTGAATATAGTAATGTTCGACTACTTGTTATATCCTCTCCAGCCATAAAGCCTTCAAAAGTCTGAATTATTCGTAAGAATAGAACCTGCCCGACATTAGCTAATTTTGCAAAAGCCATCACAAAAACAGCTACTAATACAGAGAAAAACGCAACTTTAAAGATTTTTTTGATTTTTTGATAATAGAAACGCGAGTATTGAATATAAACAAAAGATAATGAAAAAAACATGAATAATAAGTGAGCTCTTTTTTGAGTTAACAATAATCCTATCAATAAAAGGATAAATAACAATATTCCTTTTCTAAATCTCGTTTCTTTACTAACAATCCAACTACAACAAATTACACCCATTGCAAAAACAATAAACCCAGCTGTAAAAGCGACTTGGCTATTAAAGCCTGTATAGAGCCCTTTTTCCATTGTCTGCAAAATTCTTTCAACAATATTAGGGCGTAAATAAGTTAAAAACAGGCGATAATATAGGTTAGGGAACAAAAACGAAAAAATTACAGATAGTGCGTAAAAAACCCCCCCCCACTTAATAATGCTTATTGAACATTTATAATTTTCTATGTCTCCTCGAATTAGTAATGAAATAATAATTAATGAACTAAAAATTATCGGCCCTGCAATTTCTTCTGTAGTAAATGTACTGTTATGCAAGCCACCTAAAGCAACAAAAATAGCTAATATAAATAGTATATCAGTTTTATTAAAAGTATATTTTTCTTTTCTAGCTAATGCATTAATTACTAGGATACTTAAAAGTAAAACTGTTACAAACATTTGAAGCGAAAGACTATTAAATACAGAAATATATATATATTCAAATAACATATATATAGTTAACAATGTGATCCCAAAAGATTTTAAATTAATGAAAATTTCCCCATTAGTCCTCATTATTAGGGTCTCCTTCTAAGTCCGGGTTGAAATTCTTCACACCCTTCTGCACCTTATGTCTTATTAGATTTGGTTTTTTTAATTGACAAGAACAGTACGCAATCAATTAGCAGAGAAAAGCTGGAACGGTAATTAGCAGGAATTTCTTTTTATAGTAAATAATTCAATTTATTACCTTGTTTCTATATTTATTTTTCAGTAAGATATAATAATAAAATGCAGTGTACCATCTAATTTTTAATAGACTAAAACCAATTTTATGAGATAAACTGCTTTTATCCCAAAATAACTTTAAACGGATGTTTTTTATAGACGACAAATATGGCTCTGAGTTACAAAGTTTTTGAATACTCCTTATCTTTTCTAAGGTTGATAGCGTATTATTACTATTACAATAAAATTGATTGCATATTACAAATATGTTTAATATTGTTCTAAAATAAAGTGCTATATAAAATTTTCCCTTTTTATCAAACTCTATCAAACAACTTTCTAACGCTTTTAATCCTTTAGTATAATCAACTTCTGCATTTTCTCTATAGCGATGTGTTGCTGAATCACTATGCTTCCTATAATGATATAAAAAATGGTTCACATAGAAGACTTTATTCGCTTTTTCTAATGCTTGAAAAGCGAATACTCCGTCCTCACATACCGATAAGCTCGTATTATACTTCAAATTATTTTCTTTTAGGAAAGTTCTTTTGTATAATTTACATACAGCTACTCCAACCATATTGTGGGGGGGACTATAATAAGATATGGACTTATGAAGCAACTGAACTTGAAGTTCCTCTCTATCGCCTTTTTCGAGGGCAGAATAGTTAGTACCCCAAAAAGGATTTTCCAGTTCCTTATTAGTTTGATTAACTTTTAAGGAAAAAATAAAGAAATCTATATCCGCACCTTCCTTTCTGATTACATTCTTTAATATTTCACATGTATTCAGCTCAATCCAATCATCAGCATCAACAAAAGTAACCCAGTCACCAGTTGCTGCTTCAATTCCACTATTACGTGCTGATGATACACCTTGATTATTCTGATGAATTACTCTAATCCTTTTATCATTTTGTGCATATTCATCACAAATATCTCCTCCATTATCCGGTGTACCATCATCTACTAATATAATTTCTATATCGTTAAATGTTTGATTTTTTAGGCTATCAATACAGTCTCTTAAATACTCTTCTTTTACTTTATATACAGGTACAATAATGCTAATTAATGGCATTGCAATCCTCCAAAAATATTAACTATTGCGGAGCTATACAATCGTAAAAAATTTTATTCAACTGTTTAGCAACAGCCTCTTCACTAAACAACTGTTTCGCGTCTTCTGATATTTTCTTCCCATCATACAACTCTCTATTCTCATAAAGCTTTATCATTGATTCAGCAAGATTGTTTATTTTACCGGATTGAAAAAGTAATCCATTCGTTTCGTTTATATACCTATCTATCGGCCCATTTTCAATTCCTATAACAGGCTTTCCACAAGCCATTGCTTCAATAAAAGGGACACCAAAAGTTTCTAATACACTACCTGATACAAACGCATCGCTCTTCCTTAATACATCAGCTGTTTCTTCTCTAGACAAAAATCCAAGCATCGATATTTTATCATTCATACCTGAATCGTCAATCTGCTTCTTCAACTGATCGTAAAATGGCCCACCACCAACAATAGTCAGTCGTACTTTGGGATTATTTGCAAAGGCTTTAGTGAAAGCATCAATTACTAGATCAAACCTTTTAACTTCTACTAACCTACCTATAGCAACAAACTCAAAGAAATCTTTTTTTAAGTGCTGTTCTTCATAATAAAACTGTGGTGCCACCATGTTTGGAATAACTTTTATTTCTCTGTTGGTATTAGTTAACTCCATTACACTATTCCTAAGTAAATCTCCAACACAAATAAAAGAATCGGCTTCACTTACTATTCTTTTCAAAAGCTTTAAATAATGAGGTGCAATGTCTTTGATTTGAACCTTAGTCCAATGTTCCGTCACAACAATTGGCCTTTTTAACTTTTTTAATTCTGACCAAATTTCTTGATTCAACGTTAGCAACGGAAAATGCACATGAATGATGTCTGGTACACCAAAATCATTAATGATCGATGTTAGAGCTTTTTTATAATGCCACTTTTTGATTTTATCGAATATTCTCCGTGGTGCACCACCTATTGGAAGGTGATAGCCATATACAGGTACCTCATTACTTTTAGTGCGAGAATATCCAACATGACGTAGTCTTTTAACTGATCTGGTATCACAAAACAAATAAATTGTGTTAAATCCGTTATTATTCAACGCTTGAGCTTGCTCAAACTCAAATATTCCCATCATGCCAGTTCTCTGTTCTGGGAAGGATCGTCCTACTACTAAAGCATACATCACATGGGGCCTCCCACTTTAATTGTTTCTTTCTTTATAATGCTCAAATAATTCATTTACCATCATAGGAATTGTATATTCAGGCTTCCAGTTGAAGTCACTATAAAACAACGCACTGTTAACTAAATTATTAAAATTATCATCTCCATCCCGAACTTGTAAATTAACCTCTGATACTGAAAACTTTTTTGCTATATCTTTTACCGTTTCTGCTAATTCTAACAACGTGCAGCTATAATAATTACCTAAGTTATATACTTTCTTCCATCCGCTCACATCAGCTTTAATCATTGCAATTAGTGCCGCCGCCGCATCTCTAACATCTAAATATGAAATTCTTTGTCGTCCACCATTTATTACAATTGGTTGCCCCTGCAAAGCTTGTTTTACAAATCTATTTGTCATTCTAATTTCAAAACTAAGCCCAGTTAAGCTTGCTAGCCTAATATTAGAGTATGTAATATTGTTAGCAGAATTCTCACACATCGCTGCAATAATTCTCTCTGATGCATATTTTGTCATCCCATAAAAAGATTCCGGAATAACTGGAGCATTCTCATCTGTAGACATTTTTTCTTTTTGACTATATACACTTTGTGAGGAGATGTTTATAATTTTTTTTACATTTAACTCGATCGAATCTTTTATTAAATTTTCTGTGAAAAGAAGACCTTTTGCCAACTGCTCAGGTTCTGACGTTCGAGGAAATGCGCAATTTATTAAAACATCTAGGTTTAGATTCTTCCCTACTTCTTGTTTCCAATTATTAATATCAACTGTAAGTAAATTAGGATGGCTGCAAAACTCTTCTGCAACCAGCTCTTTTTTTGATGACATAGCAATAACCGAGAAACTTCCACGTTCTAGTAATTGTTTTACTAGCTCTCGACCTAAAAAACCACCAGCCCCACTTACTACTACAATAGGTAGATTCCCTTTCATCTTTAACATAAAGCCCCCCTTATCTCCTCAGTATCAAACCCTTCGAGCAACATATTTTCTCCTTCAGAAGATAAGACTGTAAGCTTGTTATAAATTGTGTCCAAAAGCTTTTCTAGTTCGTTTTCACTTTGAGTTTTCGCAAACACTCTCAATACGATCTGTCTCAAAGTTCCTTTTGCTGAGTCTGGTAACTCATCCCCCTCTGTGTGAGCTAATACCGCATCGATGACTCCTGGTATCTCTAAGATTTCATCTATTCCTTTGATTTCTTCAATAGTACCAGGCTTTATAAGAAAAGACACATTACACCCGTATTCGTCCCATTGTGGTGTTACCTTTTCTTTTAACGGAAATTTAGCCATTTGTCCCGTTAATGCAAATCTAATAAGCATCTCTAAAGGATTATAGCCGCACACTGCGTCTAACAATTTATATTCTAATGTACCGGTAAGTCTATAACCAATGTCATAAACTAGACATTGATCCTCTTTAACAATGCACTGCATAAAAACCATGCCATTTTTCATATTCAAAGATTCAAACATTTTTTTGACATTAGGTTCTATATTCTTTTGATATTCAATCAAATGCTTTGATGGAAAAGTATAAGCTACTGGCAGAGCAATCGTATCACTTTGGTTATGCTTGATATGCCTATTCGCCATAGCTGTTAAGTATGTATTTCCGTCCTGCAAAATATAAAAAGCAGTAACTTCTTTACCTGTGATATATCTCTCTATAAGTATTTCTTTACTCTCTGAAAAAGAAAGTGCTTTTTTATAAGCAGTAATTAATTCTTGCTCGTTATTACAAATGGAGATTCCCCGCCCCCCACTATTATCTGCTGGTTTCACTAAAACCGGATACTTAATCCCCTTTAAGTCAGCGGTATCGATATTTTCATTAATAAAATATTCATCGATCACTGGCACTCCAAAGTCCCTACATAACTTTTTGTACACTCTTTTATTTGTTAAGGTTTCAAATTGCTCTTTGGTACCGTAACATGGTAATCCTGCCTGCTGACAAATTTGAGCATAATATGCCAGTGTAGAATCTGTAAAACCGGTTATTACCCCATCTACATTTTCTTTTTTAATAAGGTCAACAACTGCACTAACATCAGCTGTACTAGTCATAAAAGCTTTATCAGCTAATTTTTTTGCAGGAGATCTCTCTTCTGAATACCAATCCGTTACCAAAGTATAAATCCCCATGTCTTTGGCCTTTTTAACGATTTCACAAGAAATTCTAGAACCACCTAGTATTAATAATTTCTTTGCTTTTAAATCAGACATTATTTATTTCCACCCCACGCGAATTCCGAATTTTTCGTTACTTTGTAAAGCCATTTCTATTTCGATCAAAGATCACTTCTATAAGCAGGAAAGTAATCTATATCCGAATCAATACTATTTTCTGCGCATATCCTGTTATAAATATTCAAATCCCATATTTTTTTCCCAATATAAAAATCAAATTCAGTATTCTTTCCAAACTGTTTCTTAAATTTATATAGGGTATCGTTTATATCATTCGTTCTACCACCACCGTGATGTATCATTTCATAGCCGTTTTCTTTTCCCCACAAAGTGACAGCATACCTTAAAATATAGGCTGGAGAGAGATATAAATATTTAGTTAAAGTACCAGATAGGTGAATATGAATTACATTTTTATATATAAAATACAGGCCCATTGCAATGGGCTGATCCTCATAAATAGCTTCAACTAATAGCAAATTCTCTTTAAAAAAATGAGTGCAGTTATCAAAGTAGTTATCATCAAAATAATAATAATCGGTAGCGTTATTTCTATCCATTGTTGAATAATATATCTTTTTAAATGCACTTATATCATCCGGTTTCTCAGTAACCCTATATGTAACGCCTTCCTTCAAGGCTTTTCTAATATTTTTTCTGCATGATTTTGAAAATTCGGACCGAAACGGATCGTCAAAATACGATAGATTGGTACCTACAGTTTTTCTGTTTAAGGATATCTCGTAAACATCTTTAAAATCCTTAAAATTATCAATCATAGGGTGGAATCGAACAAATTCACTAATAATATTATTCTTCTTACAGTAATCATTAAATTCTCGCTTAAATTCTCTAAGTAACTGATCTTTTCTTTCTTCCTGATGATTTGTAATCAATGGCCCCCCATATCCATAAGGAGTGACGATATCAAAGTATATGTTATCGTCAACTTGAAAAGGGATTTGCCTTTTTATAAAAACATGATGAATATTTCCTAAATCACATTTATAATTAAAAACTTCACATGTACCATTTTCTATCTTCTCGTACAATTTACCATAGTTAGGTTCAAAATAAATATCAATCATAGTGTTTAATAGACTCTCCTAAAATGGCGAAATTTTTTAGTAGGCATAATCTAAAATTAAATTAAGCATATCTGTTAACAACCATAGGATGCCACTTTTCAATGAGTGTTAAGATAAATTCCATGTCTTTTTCCGTATATCGCTGATCACAAATAAGTGACAGTTCATTCTCCTGTATGCCTGTTTTTGATCCAGTGCTGTCAGGCCAATGAACTGGACAATACACTTTATTTTCGATTAAATACTTACATAACTCATCTCTCTTTCCATCAGTGACCATGATAGGAACAAAGAGCGGGCAACCATTTTCAATATCTGGCTTGGGTATTAATGGCTCAACAAATTTAAAGTTATTTAACCCTTCGTATAAAATCTTCGCATTTTTACGCCTGCGTAAACGAACATCATTTATATCCATGTTTAAAATCATTTCGTGTGACAAACGGTCAATTTTGTAGTTATAATTCAATCCTTTAAAAATTGACTCAAATTCAGAAAATTTCTCCATAAAGGTTTGTTTTAATATCTCTTCACCTTGTAAAAACGCATTTTTTTCACGCATTGCTTCTACTTTTTTATTTATTAAATCGTCACTGTCCAGATCAGGTTTCGCAAAGAGGACACCTTCATGCTTAAGAATAAAGCCACCTGAAGGGATTGGAAACCATTTTCGTATACTAGCGACACTGTAATCAGCCATACTTGAATAAGGGATAATAGAAAGTAAGCAATGTGTAATATCTTCAATAATTGGAATACCTCTTTTGGAAAATTCTCTACACACATTATCTAGCTTAAATAATTCAATCCCAAAATAGCTCATTGCGAAAAAAATGTCACAATCTATAGTCGTATCGACTTCATAGATGATTCCTTCATCACTTTTAAATTTAACATCATAATATCTAACATCTACTCCATTGTTAATAAAAGGTTGTACCATAGAAGAGCAACAGTACGAAGGCATATATACTACATTTACATCTCGACTTCTCATAATATCCTTAATAGCATACTCAATAGCAGCTCTTCCTGAGAAAGTAAAAGAGTCATCTCCATTTTTCGAAGATAACCAACTTTCATTCTTACCTCGCTGAAAAGGTACTTCATTTAAATCAAGATCAAAATGACTACCAATTTCATATCTTTCATTATTATTACATAACATTACAAAGCGTCCTCCGATCAATAGAAACCACTAAATGTTAAAATCATAGAAATTTATTTTCTATTTAGAAAAAGCCCTCAGAAGTTAAAGCTATTATTAAACCTGTTTCCTTGATCCTGAGCCCATAAATTTGCCTCTATCACTACTTATATTTTTTCTTTTTACAACAGCAATAATTGTTTTCAAAATAATTTTACAATCCATAAGAAAGTTAACGTTATCAACATAATAGACATCCATCGCAAGAGTCTCATCCCACGATAAGCTAGCACGGCCATTTGCGGCTGATAAACTTGTTAACCCAGGTCTCACGTCATGACGCCTTTTTTGTTCTTCATTATAACGTTCTAAATATTCCGGAAGTAATGGTCTTGGACCAATTAGGCTCATATCACCTTTCAGAATATTATATAACTCAGGGAGCTCATCTAAACTAGTAGAACGCAATAACTTACCAAATTTCGTTAATCTCACTTTGTTAGGTAATAATTCGCCATTTTCATCGACTGCATTGGTCATACTCCTAAACTTGTATAAAGTAAATATTTCACCATTTAGACCGGGTCTTTCTTGTTTAAATATTACCGGACTTCCGAGGTTCACTTTTACAAGTAGAGCGACGATTAACATAATAGGTGATAAAATAATCAATCCAATAAATGAGACAACAAGATCTATTAATCTTTTAAAATATTTTTTATACATTAGAAAATCCTCCATAACTCTGTTACATCAAATGGGTCGCCTAAAGAGATTGCAATAAATTAGACTTACACTATAATCGTTAGTATGTAATTAGGTTACAAGTAAATAACCCCTTAATGACCTCCACAACTCTATTTAGATCATCTTCTGTCATTTTTGTATCAGATGGGAGACATATTCCATTTTCAAATAAGTTCTCTGACACATTTGATCCGATATAATCATATTTTTCAAAGAAAGGTTGAATATGCATCGGCTTCCAAACCGGTCTTGATTCTATATTTTCTTTTTCTAAAGCTTCGATCACGTCTATTGGCCTGATTTTCCCAGTTAATGTGATTGCACTTAGCCAATAATTAGGTTTGTCCCATTCATTTTCAGGCATAAATTCAATACCGTCTAGCTCACTTAATGCTTTTTTGTAATACTTATAAATGTATCTCTTTTTATCTACCCTTTCATCTAATATCTTCAATTGTCCTCTACCGATTCCAGCAACAACGTTACTCATACGGTAATTAAATCCGAGTTCGCTATGTTCATAATGCCTTGCTTGATCTCTACTTTGTGTAGCCCAAAATCTTGCCTTTTCAATTCTTTCTTCTTGATCGGAAACCAACATACCGCCACCAGAGGTAGTGATAATTTTATTGCCATTAAATGAAAAAATTCCGTAGTCTCCGAATGTCCCTGTATGTTTTCCTTTATAATAAGTGCCCAACGATTCTGCTGCATCCTCAATCAGGGCAACATTATGTTTTTTACATAATTCTACAATTGAATCTATATCTGCTGATAATCCATAGAGATGCACCACAATAACTGCCTTAACTTCGGGATACTTTTCAAATGCCTCTTCTAATGCTTTCGGGCACATATTCCATGTTTTATAGTTACTATCTATAAAGACCGGAATTGCATTTTGATAGATAATCGGGTTTGCTGTAGCTGAAAAGGTTAATGTGGAACAAAAGACAACATCTCCATCCCTTACACCTGCTGCCTTTAAAGCTAAATGGATCGCTGCTGTACCTGAGGATAATGCAGCGCCAGCTTTTGCTCCGACTTTTTCAGCTAGTTCTTTTTCGAACATATTGACATTGTTACCGAGTGGTGCAATCCAGTTTGTATCAAAAGCTTCTTTTACATACGCCATTTCATAACCTTCATCACTCATATGTGGTGATGATAGGAATATTCTCTCTCCCATTGATAAGACTTCCTCCTAGTAGATGATCAGCGATTAATCTAATGTTGTCTCTCAATAAAGCCGTTTGTATTATAAAGTAAACTAGGGAGAACGACAAATGCAGCCTATACGTTTGTACAAGCTGCATGATTCATTTGTTTTTCCTCTACCCGTTCATTCCCTCTGTTAAAAGTTAACCTTCTTCTGTTCGAGGATTGCTTCTAGAAAGCCGGCAAACTCGTCCTTGATCGCCTCATCGTTTAAGGCGAATTCGACGGTTGTTTTCACAAATCCAATCTTCTCACCAACGTCGTAGCGTTTGCCTTCGAAGTCATAGGCGTACACATGTTGGATTTCGTTGAGGCGCTCGATGGCATCGGTTAGTTGAATTTCTCCGCCTGCCCCTGTTTCATGGCGCTCCAAAAATGTGAAGATTTCTGGCGTTAACACGTAGCGTCCCATGATTGCTAAGTTGGATGGGGCGGTTCCCGGCTTTGGCTTCTCGACAAACTGCTTGACTGTATACGTTCGTCCCTTTTGGTCGATCGGGTCGACAATGCCGTAGCGATGGGTTTCATGGTCAGCGACGGTCTGTACACCGATGACCGATGACTCTGTTTGTTTGTATTGATCGATCAGTTGTTTTAAGCACGGGGTTTCCGCTTGAACGATATCGTCACCTAATAAGACGGCAAACGGCTCGTCTCCGATAAATTTCCGTGCACACCAAACGGCATGTCCGAGTCCTTTTGGCTCTTTTTGCCGAATGTAATGGATGTCGACCTTTGTCGACTCGTTCACTTTTTCTAGTAAATCGTATTTTTCCTTTTCTGCGAGCGTTTGTTCTAGCTCAAAGGAATGATCGAAATGATCTTCAATCGCTCGCTTGCCTTTTCCGGTGACGATTATAATGTCTTCAATGCCTGATGAGATCGCTTCTTCGACAATGTATTGAATCGTCGGCTTGTCTACGATTGGGAGCATTTCTTTTGGCATCGCTTTGGTGGCAGGGAGAAATCGCGTCCCGAGCCCTGCTGCTGGAATAATCGCTTTTCTGATTTTCTTCACGTTTCCACTCCTCTATTATGCTGAACCGACGGTTGGGTTGCTTAGACCTAATGCCTCCACTCTAAAGTTGGCAATGTCGAGCAACTCTTCCCGTAATGCATCTTTCTCTTTCTTTGCAAATTCGTCGGTCAATTGATAGATGACGTTAATTTCAACTGGCGGTGTCTTCCCGCGGTAAATCTTCGGATAGACTTGCTCGCTGTGGACTTCATTTTCCCCGAGCAATTCTTCAAATAGTTTTTCGCCTGGTCGCATGCCGGTAAAGACAATCGGAATCTCGTCCTCCGTATAGCCTGACAGACGAATGAGATTGCGCGCCAGGTCGACAATTTTCACAGGCTCCCCCATATCGAGGACAAACACCTCGCCTCCGTCAGCAAGCGCTCCCGCTTGGAGAACGAGACGGGAAGCTTCTGGAATGGTCATGAAATAGCGGACCATTTCTGGATCCGTGACGGTCACAGGGCCACCTTTTTGGATCTGCTTCTTAAATAAAGGGATGACGCTGCCGCGACTACCGAGGACGTTTCCGAAACGTACAGCGACGAAGCGGGTGTCACTAATCATGTCCATGTGTTGAATGATCATTTCCGCGATTCGTTTCGTAGCTCCCATTACGCTTGTCGGGTTGACTGCTTTATCGGTCGAGATCATCACAAAGGTGTTGACGTTCGCCGCACTTGCCGCCTCCGCAGTGTTCTTCGTGCCGAGCACATTGTTTTTCACTGCCTCCTCAGGATTTCGTTCCATGAGCGGAACATGCTTGTGTGCTGCTGCATGGAAGACAACGTGGGGCTTCCGATCGTCCATGATTGAAAACATTTTCTCACGATCCTGAATATCTGCGATCTCGGTGACGATATTGATGTTAGGGAGCTTGTCCCGTAATTCCATTTCAATGGAGTATATGCTGTTTTCGCCATGACCGAGAAGGACGAGTGTCTCCGGTTGGAAACAAGCGATTTGCCGACAAATTTCTGACCCGATGGAACCGCCCGCCCCAGTGACGAGCACCGTTCGATTTGTAATGTATTGAGCAATCCCATTGATATCGAGCTCGACAGGATCTCTACCTAGTAAATCCTCTACTTCTACATCACGGAACTGAGCAACCTCCACTCTTCCCATCATGATATCTTCAATTTTCGGGAGAATTTGCGTTTTTATTTTTGTTTTCGAGCAGACGTGAAAAATATCATTCAGCTCCACCCGGCTCAACGATGGAATGGCAATTATAATATGTTCAATGCTATGTTCTGCAACAATCCCTTCCATGTCCTTAACGGCGCCTAAAACAGGAATGCCCATGATCTCTAGATTGTGCTTACTAATATCATCATCCACGAAAGCCACTGGGCGCAGCTCCGCTTCTTGGTTTTGTAACAACTGACGAGCAACCATCGACCCAGCCGAACCTGCTCCGATGATCAGTGTCTTCGTTTTATTAAGCTTTGGCTTCATATATGTATCTCTGTAAAGTCGCCAAGAAAAGCGCGATCCCCCGATCAGTAGCATGTGCATCATCCACGTCGTAAAGAGCGTCCGGACATATACCGTTTGGAAAAATAATAGTTGAACGATAGCTACTGTCACGATGGAGAATGTAACGGCCATGATGATCGCTTTTAATTCGTTCATGCTTGCATACTGCCATACTCGCTTGTAGAGCTTTAGTTTTTGCGCAAAGAAATGATGGCTGGCTAGCAGCGTAACAGAGCTAACAAACAATATACTCGAGAATGTGCCACTTGAAAACATAAGAAAATTGCAGACATAAATCGAAAACATCACAATCACCGAGTCATTTGTCGCGAGCAAAGCAATCCTTTTTTTATATGACATGAACGCACCTCCTATCCTTTTGTTCAGAAAAACTTGGACTATGGCCAGGTCCAATAGCAAAAGCCAAGTTTTTCTTACCCTCAATCTTTTTTTATAGAAATTAAACTTTCTCAGAGTGTAAAAAGCACTAAGCAACTACTTAATCGCATTAAGGAGTTGATTAATGCTTTTTTCTTTCTCTCTATGAAAATAAAATAAACATGAGGCATTGAACCTCACCTCACACCACATCAATGACAACGGACGCGTCTAAGGTCATCGCTGATTGACGACCCACAACATGGCCGAGTGCCTCCGTCGATAAAGGTAAGGAGACATTACCTTCGTACACTTAAAACCTATAATAGTAGATTAATCGGCTAATTTGGGAGAAAAGTGAAGGGAACTTGCAGACAGATAGAAAATTTCTCTTTAAAAAAGACCCTTTCTACTTCACTGCGTTAAATTGTCGATGGTTATATGTAAATTCTGAAGATTTTCCCGACCTCTGTCGTACATTGCAATAATAACAATTTTCAATAGGGAAATAAAGATGAAAAATATAGATTATTCATAACCGTCCCATTTTTTTGGAACGGTATTTATCATCTTCTCCTAATGACGCTGTTTTTGTCAAATATACAAACGTTTCTAAAAAGAAACATTACTAATATCTTATACGAATTGTACAGCTTTTGTACAGAATTGATCGGAAATTCCTATTCATTGCCAATTTGTAATCTCTTTCATATAGTTGAATGACCAATGGCTTAAGGAAGATAGGCACTTTCATATCGGTTTAATCTTTTTTAAAAAAAGCGCACATACTGGGCACATCATGAAAATACTCAGAGTAGACGTTACTTAATCTTTTCGATTATCACACGTTTCTTACGATTAAAATGAGGATAATCAAATGAAGAGGAATGCGTACCATAAAAAAGACCGTGGTGTTCCAGCAACAGCGACCTAGGAATAAAAGGTTCCTAAGCAATAAATAGGGTATGCCAAAAACGATATATCCTTTTAAATTTCTTAGTATCATTTCCTCCTACAGTGTATATACTATGTATATACAATAATAAAATGAGGTGTTATAATGAATGTAGATGAAAATAAAGGAGTGACACTCATGACTACTATACAAAAGTGGGGAAATAGTTTAGCTGTTCGTATTCCGAACCATTATGCTAAACATATTAACGTTACGCAAGGATCTGAAATTGAACTAAGCTTAGGGAGTGATCAAACGATTATTTTAAAGCCTAAAAAAAGAAAGCCAACATTAGAGGAATTAGTGGCAAAAATCACTCCTGAAAACAGACATAACGAAATTGATTTCGGGAGAACAGGAAAGGAATTGTTGTAAATGCCAGTACCGGATAGAGGGAATCTTGTTTATGTAGACTTTAACCCACAATCGGGTCATGACCAAGCCGGGACACGACCGGCTATTGTTTTGTCCCCTAAATTATTTAATAAAAACACAGGTTTTGCGGTGGTTTGTCCAATTACCAGACAACAAAAAGGTTATCCTTTTGAAATAGAAATACCACCGGGGTTACCTATTGAAGGGGTTATTCTTACTGACCAAGTAAAAAGTCTGGATTGGAGAGCAAGAAACTTTCACATTAAAGGACAAGCACCAGAGGAAACTGTTACTGATTGTTTACAACTTATTCATACATTTTTATCTTAAACACTCAACCAGGAGAGACTTTTCCCTTTGCGGACCATTTATTTTGTCGTAGTACAAGGTAAAAAAAGTCAGCAAAATCATACAGCAGCCCCCCTCTCATAAAAAATGGGAGCATATCACCTTCCTTTGCGACCCCTAATCTATTGCCTATCTATTAAAAATAGGCTTGATTTAGTAAAATGATTCATTTTGTTTTTAAATTGATGAACTTTATATTGAATATGAACTCCCTCGTATTTCTGAGCCTATGGTGGTCATGATTGACTGGACTGCTCACAACAATAAGCTCGTTTCACCAGCCACCGATTCTTTCTCCGGTGGTCGATTTGCTCGTAGAATCCCCTTACACAATGCAAAACGCGTGTTCGACCTGATTTGACATTGGCTTTCCCCCATGATCGGACAATGGTTGATAAAATTCGCTATAACGAATAGGTTGTTCGTTTTATAAAATTCGAGATTTTTCGTTCTACCTTGACTTTTTTGATCATACATTGCTTAAGACAGTGGACAACGTCAACATTGGCAAAGATAAATATATTAATGCGTCATGTAGATTTTGCTCGAATTTCTTCGATTTATCTGCTTAAAGTCTTCCATTCCTTTGCAAATCGCATATGTCGAAAGACCTAAAGGGCGCTTATAATAAAAGAGTGTCGCAAATGATTGGTTTAGTAATGCTTTAGGATATGTTTAGTCATATGAAAAGGAGATGATATCCGTGGCAATGGAACTGCATCAAATTCAGGACGAGCTACAATCATTTTTTGTCGAACGTTTAAATCGTGATCTTACGGAAAAAGAAATCAAGTTTATTCAATGGATGGCATGCAAAGTTGAAGAGGAAGAAAAGATCAAATGAGCGACGATGATCTCGAGACATTCCCTTGTCCCTTTTTCCGGTTGTCTCATCATAGAAACGATCATCAGTGGGAGATAGATGTTTTACTAGGACCAACAGGGCGCTACACAGATCGATTTCTTTCTATAATTTAATACATTCCGTTTTATTTGTCGTAAGATTTTCTGATCATGCGTCCTGTATTTTCCCATAAACGATTCAACACATTAAAAAAGTGCTGCCTCCCGTAACTGGAAACAGCATCTTTCTTCTCCTATTTCATTCTTCCTTTCTCCACCTCTTTTACGTATGTTTCTGCTAGTGCCGTTAGCTCTCCCCACTGTTCGTTTTCAATGAACGCCTGTTTGAGTAAAGATCCGCCCACTCCGCATGCCACTGCACCTGCTTTGACAAACGCAGCGATGTTCGTCTCATCGATTCCACCTGTTGGCATGATCGAGACGTGGGAAAGTGGACCTGCCACATTTTTAATATAGCCTGGACCAACAACATTCGCGGGGAACACTTTGACAACATCCGCCCCCCATTCATAGGCCGTCTGAATTTCGGTCGGGGTGAAGGTGCCAGGAATGACCAACTGCCCGTAACGACGTGCTGTTTCAATCGTCTCCCGCTTTAAAGTCGGAGTAAAAATGAAATCAGCGTCTGCCGCGATGGCTTGATACGCCGCATGCCCGTCTAGCACGGTGCCTGCACCAACGGCCGCTCGCTCGCCGAACTCTTGTTTCGCTTCTTTTATAAGTTCATATGCCCCGTCCGATTCTACTGTGATTTCAATTCCTGTTACGCCACCTCTTACAAGAGCCTCAATCGCCGGCATTGCTTTCTCTTTTGGCAGCTTACGCACGACCGCCACTACACCTGATTCGAGTAATTTGTTAAACACCTTCTGTTTCATGACATCCCCCTTATCGTAAAACGTCGGAACGGGCTTGCGAAAATGCTTCCAGCTGCTCTCGCTCCGGTAGTCCTTCCATGTCACCTTTTGCCATGACGACGAGCGCACCAATTTGTGTTCCGACCGAGACGGCTTCTTCCATTGACTTCCCTTCGAGTAAACTGGCAAGGACACCAGCAGCAAACCCGTCACCAGCCCCAACGGGATCAACGACCTTATCCACTGGGCAGCTCGGTACAAATTGTGGCTCTTTACCTTCTTCCATGAAGTGAGCCCCTTTGGCCCCATCTTTAATCACGACCCTTGTCGTCCGACCGGTCAAGAGCCTTGAAAACATTTGCGCTAGCTCATCGGTATCAAATAGAAACGCTGCTTCATCACGGCCTGGCATGACCAGATCTGCCTTACTTGCTAACGCCAGCAGCCTCTCCTTCCCATCTGGAACATTTGCGAGCAGCTTCATTCGCAGGTTCGGATCGAATGAAGCGAAAATCCCATTCTCTTTGGCAAAGTCTAGCACAGCATGGCACAGTTCATAGCAAGAATCACTCAATAATGGCGTGATTCCAGTGATATGGATGATTTTCGCCTGCTTCATGTACGCCCAGTTAATGTCCTCTACGCCTAAACGACTCGCGGCCGATCCTGCCCGATAATAATAAACTCGATTGAAATCGTCACGAAGCTTTTCTTTTAAGTAGAGGCCAGTTGGTGCCCCGTCATCCAACACGACTTGAGATGTATCAACCCCTTCCCCGCGAATCGCGGAAATCACATATTTACCAAGCTCATCGTTCCCGACTCTGCTAATCCAGCCGACCGAATGGCCTAGCTTGGCGACACCAATGGCAACATTGGATTCCGCACCACCGACCCCTTTTTTAAAGCGGTCCACATAGCGTAAGGCGCCCATCTCCATCGGTTCGAATACGACCATTGTTTCCCCAAACGTGACAACATCCATTTTGTTCGCCTCCCCATTGTTCCGTAATAAAGAACGGCGTTCCTGTTACTATTTAAATAAAAAGGGCTACTTACGGTAGCCAATGTTTTGCGAAATGGCAGCAGCCGCCTGCTTTAGCCTTGGAATCAACGTTTGTAGTCGGGCATCTGTCATGCGAGCAAGTGGCCCTGTAATCGAAATCGCATAGGGTACTTGGCCCAGGTGGTTAAAAATGGGCGCCCCGATGCAGCGAATGCCTTCCTCGTGCTCTTCATTGTCCTCGGCATAACCGTCGGTGAGAACCTTTTGTAACGCTGCTTTAAAAGCTTTTGGTTCACTTATCGTATGACGCGTCAATGGCTGAAACGCCGCTTGCTCCACGTACTCTTGCAGCAAGGACTCATCAAAATGAGCTGCAATCGCCTTCCCGACCGCCGTGCAATAAATCGGGGCACGCTTTCCTGTTCGTGAGTAAATGCGAATCGTTGACACGGCACTCTCCACTTTGTCAATATAGACGACATCAAAGTGGTCGCGCATGACGAGATGGCTAATTTCGCCACATTCTTCGGTGAGCGCTTCAAGAATCGGATGAGCTACAGCAACAATGTCCATGTTCTCCATGACCACTTGCTGCATTTCAAGAAACTTTAACCCTAGCGAGTAGCGGCTTGTTTCCCTGTCTTGTGTAACGTAGTCATACGTCTCCAATGTAGAAACGAGCCGATGGGCGGTGCTTTTCGCTACATTCAGCTCATGAGCCAATTCCGTGATCCCCAGCCCCTTCGGATGTTGTTTCAGGATGTCAAGAATCATTAATGCACGGTCTACAGATTGTACCATCGTTTCACTCTTTTCCACTATACGGAACATTGTTCTTTATTATGATTTAATTATAGGTGTCAATTGAAAGCGATGTCAATAAAAACGTGCAAAGGGCACGCTCAAAACGTAGCAACGAGACCCAAAGAAAGCAGGGTGGGCTTACAGCCGTTGATAACTGGCCGTTGTGCCGCTCCGTGTTTGGCGCCCTGCGCTAGAACAACCGGTTATACTTTCTTCTACCTACTAAAGAACCGTCCCGTTTGAAGACGGTTCTTTACTCAGGTTGGTTGTTAACGATGTGCTCGATTTGCTGCGGTAAGCCATGTTGACACGCCTTTAATCGGGAGGGCAAACATTCGGGCAAAATCGTGATTTCCTCTAGCTGCTCTAGCGGTTGCCAGATAAACAATAGTGGTTCATCCCCTTCATGCTCATAGCCTTGGATCTCTGATTGTTTATAAATCTCGGCATGCTGAGGGAAAGACAGCTCGTAATAAAATTCAATGCTTTGCTCCAGCTCCCCTTCGTAGTCGAAAAAATTCTCAACGATCCAAAGAAGTCGTCCCACACGCGCAGGTAATCCGAGTTCTTCGCTACATTCTCTCACTAATGCATCGGCTGATGATTCCCGTTCAACTTCTCCGCCTGGCAAAACCCAAAAATCTAGGCAGCGGTGTAGCAAAATACAATCGTTATGAATGGCCACCCCTGCCGCTCGAATTCGCGTCCGCATGGTACCTACCTCCTTCCTTCTCTTGAACCAGTATGCTCGTTTTTGTCGCGATCTACAAGGAGAACCGTAGAGAAGGGGACAATGTTTTTATCTGCCAGCCAAATCAAACCGAAGATATGATTGTTACTAGCTTCAAATTGAAGAGTAATCCTTGGTAAATTTCATTCCTTCAAATGCTTCTTTTATTTACAGCCCTTAAGGGAACCATTCTATTGGCGTCTTCCACGAATTCTTCAAGCGATCATCACTTTTGAGATCATATGGTCAAGGGAGAAGTGGTCGAGACTTTTGAAGTACCCATTATAGGCTCATGGCGAACAATGAATTTGAAATGCTTTCATTCGTTTTCCTCACTCATGGCATGTTTCTTTTGATTATTCTACACAAATATCACACTCTTCTTCCATTTCACTTCCTATTAAAAACAACTATTGACAAAGACTCGGTTTCATTTTATGATATCTGTAACCGGTTACACATATAGGCGGGATGAACATGACAACCATACGAGATGTAGCAAAGCATGCAAAGGTTTCAGTCGCCACTGTTTCCAGAGTCCTTAATAAAAAAGGCTATGTGAGCAAGGAAGCAGAAGAAGCCGTTTTACAGGCGATAAAAGAATTGAACTATCAACCGAGTTCCGTTGCACGGTCGCTCTACCATAAGACGTCTGGAATGATCGGACTGCTGATTCCGGACATTTCCAACCCTTTTTTCCCTGAGCTAGCTCGTGCAGTGGAGGATGTAGCCTCGACTTATGGCTATACGGTCGTTCTTTGCAATACAGATGAAGAAATCGAAAAAGAGCGCAAGTACTTGCAAGCCCTCAAGCAAAAATATGTGGATGGGGTCATTTTGACGACGAGCTTTCTCCCGTATAAGGAATATGAACAGCTCAACATCCCAATGGTCGCCCTTGACCGGTATGTAAACGAAAACATCCCCCTCGTCGCATCGCAAAATAAGGCGGGGGCGAGATTGGCGACAGAACATTTACTTGAACAAGGCTGCCAATTTATCGCTCATATTCGTGGACCAAAAGGGGTTACTCCTGCGGAGGATCGCTATGAAGGCTTTAAAGAAGTCGTTGAGGAACAAGAAGTAGCCAATATTGTCGTAAGCGCTGACTTTCATATCGATGAAGCTCAGAAGGTAACGAGGGCCCTGCTTGAAACACACCCGACCATTGATGGTATTTTTGCTAGTAGTGACGTTGTGGCTGCAGGCGCTATGAAGGCTGCTCATATGATGGGCAAGCGAATTCCTGATGATTTACAAATTGTTGGCTTTGACGGCATTCCGTTAGGGAACATGCTCGTGCCATCATTAACAACGGTTGAACAGCCGATTTATGATCTAGGCGCTGTCTCGACGCGTTTGCTCATTAAACAAATCGAAAAGAAACCACTTGATACGTATCGATACGAAATTCCAACAAAATTAGTCGTCCGCGAAACGACAAAAGGGGGCGAAAATAGTGAAAACGCCTAACATTACTGTTGTCGGTAGCATCAATATGGATATGGTCACCATAACGGATGTTGTACCGGTTCAAGGAGAAACGGTCCTCGGTAAAGATTTCCGCACCGTTCCAGGCGGAAAGGGGGCCAACCAGGCGGTAGCAGCCGCACGACTTGGCGCCAATGTGCGTATGATCGGGCGTGTGGGGGACGATCCGTTTGGCCATGTCCTCACAGAGAACTTGGCCAAGGAAGGGATTATCACCGACAGTGTGAAACCGGTTACAGATTGCACCTCTGGTGTTGCCACCATCCTATTATCGGACCGGGATAACCGAATCATTGTCACAAAAGGGGCAAACGAGCATGTCACCCCGGATTATGTGGCAGCCTTTGAGCAGGAGTTAGCCGCTAGTGATGTCGTTCTTTTGCAGCTTGAAATACCACTCGAGACCGTCGCCTATGTGCTTGAATTTTGTGCGAAACATCACGTGACGACGGTTCTTAATCCAGCGCCCGCTCAGAAGCTACAGGATGCGACTTGGACGGATGCAACGTATATAACGCCGAATGAAAATGAGTGCTTGCAGCTGTTTGGCGATGAGCCAGACGCTAACCTTCGTCAAAAATTGATCATGACCAAAGGGGCAGATGGCGTTCAGTTTTATGAAAACGATGAACAGGTTCAGGTGGAGAGCTTTCGCGTAGAACCTGTCGATACGACAGGTGCGGGAGATACATTTAATGGCGCCTTCGCCGTTGCGCTAGGTGGGGGCACGGTAAAAGAAGCTGTTCGATTCGCCAATGCAGCGGCGGCACTGTCCGTGCAGTCGTTCGGTGCACAAGGCGGCATGCCAACAAAGGCGCAAGTCCAATCGTTTTTGCAACAGCAAGGAGGATAATATGAAAAAGCATGGTGTTTTAAATCGAGATATTGCTAGGGTTCTAGCTTCGTTAGGACATACAGATCAAATTGTTATCGCCGACTGCGGCTTACCGATTCCCGAGGATGTGGAATGTATTGACGTTTCGTTAAAGCAAGGTGTTCCGAGCTTTGTGGAAGTGCTTGCAGAGATTTTAGCCGATATGGAAGTGGAAGGGTTGATTGCGGCAGAAGAAGTAAAGGAGCAAAACCCCGCCGTACATCGCGCCTTAACCGGAACGAACATTCCGATCCATTACCTACCTCATGAACAGTTTAAAGGTACGACATGCAAGGCGAAAGCGGTGATCCGCACAGGAGAGGTTACACCGTATGCGAATGTGATCCTACGATCTGGCGTGATTTTTTAAGGGGGTGACACCTTTGATCGTTGAAATGACTGGCATCCATAAATCATTTAGTGGCAACCCAGTGTTAAAGGATGTCTCATTCACCCTAGAAAAAGGGGAAATCCACGCCCTTATGGGTGAAAATGGCGCTGGAAAGTCCACGTTAATGAAGATCTTAACCGGCATTTATGAACGAGACAGCGGAACGGTAAAAATTAAAGGACGTGAGGTCCATTACAAGCACCCGAAAGAAGCGGAAGCGGACGGGCTTGCGGTTATCCACCAAGAGCTAAACATTCTTCCCGAGCTAACGGTTGCTGAAAATCTGTTTGTCGGCAAAGAACGTACCTACGGAAAAACGGGCTGGATTAAGTCGAAAGAAATGAATCGGCTCGCAGAAGAGAAATTGGCTGAGCTCGGATTAAAGGTGAAAGGCACTGAGCGCGCAGGGAATCTGTCGGTCGGAAAACAACAGCTCATTGAAATTGCAAAAGCATTGATGACGAATGCCGATATTATTATCATGGATGAACCGACTGCGGCGCTTACCGATCGGGAAATTGACACCCTTTTTGCCACCGTTCGCGAGTTGCAAAAAAAAGGTGTAACGTTCGTCTACATTTCCCACCGGATGGAGGAAATCTTCTCTCTCTGTCAACGGATTACGGTGCTTCGTGATGGTGAATATGTTGGGACAAAAGTCATTGCCGAGACGAGCTTCGATGAAATCGTGAAAATGATGGTCGGCCGCGCATTAGGTAATCGCTTCCCTGAACATACACTCACGCCAGGTGACGTCAAGCTTGAAATTAAACATTTGACTCGTGCTGGCGAATTTGAAAACGTTTCCCTTTCCGTCAGGGCCGGTGAAATTCTCGGCATTTCCGGGCTCATGGGGGCTGGACGCTCTGAGCTTGTGGAAACGATTTTCGGCTATCGGAAGGCTGACAGCGGGGAAGTGTGGATCGATGGAAAGCAAGCGGCGATTAAAGGACCGGATCAAGCGATCGCCCAAGGCATCGGCTTTGTTTCGGAAGATCGCAAGTCAAAAGGGTTAATCGTTGATTTTTCCATTCGAGACAACATTAGCTTAACGAATCTATCACGCATTTCGACCTCAAGCTGGATCTCCAGTGAAAAGGAACGTTCACTCTACGAAGAGCTCGCGAAAAAGCTCCACGTGAAGGCGTCTGGCCCTTCGCAACAAGCAAAGTCACTAAGTGGTGGCAATCAGCAAAAGATCGTCATTGCCAAGTGGCTTGGGATCGAGCCGAAAATTTTAATTTTGGATGAGCCTACCCGCGGAGTGGATGTTGGTGCGAAAAAAGAAATTTACACGATTATGAATGAACTCGCTAAACAAGGAGTGGCCATTATCATGGTCTCTTCCGAATTGCCAGAAGTCATTGGCCTAAGTACACGAGTGGCTGTCATGTTTGAAGGAAAGCTGATGCACATCCTTGAGCGGGACGAGCTCTCAGAGGAGACGATCATGCATTACGCCACAGGAGGGGATAAACATGTCCGACAATAAACAAATAAAGTCGCTGCTTACTACTATTGGACCGTTTATAGGATTGTTTTTTATCGTTTTAATTATTAGTTTCTTAAACCCTGATTTCCTCTCATTATCAAATATTATGAACGTCTTACGGCAAGTGTCGATCAACGCCTTAATTGCCTTCGGGATGACCTTTGTTATTTTAACAGGCGGGATTGATTTATCCGTTGGGGCCATTCTCGCTCTGTCCAGTGCTGTCACAGCATGGTTAATGGTCAACAGCGTCGATCCGATCTTAGCCGTTCTGATCGGTCTATTGGCCGGTACTCTCTTTGGTGCGATTAACGGATTGGTGATTTCCAAAGGGAAGGTAGCCCCTTTTATTGCCACATTGGCGACGATGACGATTTATCGAGGTCTCACACTCGTGTTTACCGATGGTCGTCCGATTTCAGGATTTGAGTCGTCGACGATGTTTGAAATGCTCGGCAGAGGATATTTCTTCGGAATTCCGGTTCCTGCCGTGACAATGATCATTAGCTTCATCATTCTTTACCTCATTTTAAAGAAAACGACGTTCGGTCGTCGCGTGTATGCTGTTGGTGGTAACCAAGAAGCGGCGATCTTATCAGGGATTAAAGTAGACCGAATCAAAATTTATGTCTACTCATTAACCGGCTTTTTATCGGCCCTTGCCGGTATGATTTTAACCTCCCGTTTATATTCGGCTCAGCCTACTGCTGGAAGCATGTATGAGCTTGATGCGATTGCTGCCGTTGTCCTTGGTGGGACGAGCTTAACGGGAGGCCGAGGTTGGATCGTCGGTACCTTAATCGGTGCCTTGATCATAGGAGTCCTAAACAATGGACTGAACTTGTTGGGCGTAAGCTCATTTTTCCAGCAAGTTGTCAAAGGGAGTGTCATTTTACTCGCGGTCTTATTGGATCGTAGAAAATCAGCGTAAAGGAGAGGTTGAAATGAAAAAAGGATTACTTTGGATGATGCTAGTAGCACTTGCGGCATTCATGGTCGCGTGCTCGACCGAGTCCCCAGTGGATGAAGGAAATGCTGAAGGAGGTACAAGTGAAGGAGGGGACGGCGACTTCACGGTTGGTCTTTCCATCTCTACACTTAATAATCCATTCTTCGTAACCCTTCAAGAGGGAGCAGAAGCGAAAGCTGAGGAACTTGGAGTTGATCTAATTACAGTTGATGCACAAGATGACGATGCAAAGCAAATTAGTGACGTGGAAGACTTAATCCAACGCGGGGTTGACCTAATTTTAATCAACCCTACCGATTCTACTTCCGTTACGTCTGCCATCGCGGCTGCGAATGCGGCGGGAATCCCTGTTATTACCGTTGACCGTGGCGCAGAAGGCGGAGAAGTCGTATCCCATATTGCCTCTGACAACGTCGCTGGTGGTGAAATGGCTGGAGAGCTTCTAAAAGAGCTTGTAGGCGAAGGTGCCGAAGTAGCTGAGCTTGAAGGAATTCCTGGCTCCTCTGCTGCTCGTGAGCGCGGAGAAGGCTTCCACAACGTTGCAGAAGGTAGCCTTGAAGTGGCAGCAAAACAAACAGCCAACTTTAACCGTGCCGAAGGACTAACCGTCATGGAAAACATTTTGCAAAGCAACCCTGAGATTACAGGTGTATTTGCTCACAATGACGAAATGGCACTAGGTGCCCTTGAAGCGATCGATGCTGCTGGTCGTGATGACATTGTCATTGTCGGCTTTGATGCAACAGACGACGCAGTAGCTGCTGTGGAAGCTGGTCGTTTAGCGGGTACGGTCGCTCAACAACCAACGCTTATTGGTGAGACTGCGGTTGCAACAGCATTCTCTGTTCTTAGCGGAGACGATGTTGAAGAGTTTATCCCCGTTGATCTTGAGCTTGTAACAAACGAATAAAGAGAAAAATCGAGGCTGTCTCAAAAGTCTATCTTTTGAGGCAGCTTTTCTGATTCGTTTTAGAAATCGCAACTTGGCTAAAGCTCACACCACAGGCACAAGTGCAACATCGACTCACGCACCCTTTGTTTGCATTCGTCGTGTTTTCTTTGCGGCAGGCAAATCTCCAGCTTCCTCGAGGCCCCCACTCTCGGCGATCTTCCGCTTTTTGCTTTTCACGCAGGAGTCGCCGCCTGTCGTTCCCCTGCTCATCAAGTGGAGTAGGAGATTTTCCCTCTATATTTAATGCGCGGAGACGATGAATGACTTGTCATGACTGTATTGCCCCTTTCAAGAAAACATGGACGGTCTGCTCGACAATCGGCAGAACTCGCCTTTCGATCGAACGAATCGATTCATCTGAATCTTTATACGTCATGATCATCCCGTGTAATGCGTAGTACAGCATCCTGCTTAGTGAAACGACCCGCTCCTCATTCCATGGTTGATGATTTAATGCAACCGCCTTCTTTAGCATGTCAAACAACTGCATGCGAATGTCGTTAAGCTCCCAAAGTGTTGTCGGAATATCAACACGTGTCGCTTCTGCATGAAGAAAGGCTTCATATAAATTGCGGTGAACCAAACCGAAATGAACAAACCGTTTGGCAAGGCCAACAAGCCGATCCGATGGTGTCACCGATGACTTGGTGAGAATTTGCCTCACATCCTCTCGTAACTCGTTGAGCGGCTTTTTTGCCAACAACTCAAGCAGTTTACGCTTCTCTCCATAATAAACATAAATGCTCGTATGGGAACACCCAGCTTTACGAGCAATTTCACGAACAGTTACTTGATGGTACCCCTTCACTTGAAATAGTTCTTCTGCTGCTTTTAAGATCCTTTCTTTGGCTTGCCCATCCTTTGTACTCATCTCTTTCTCCCTTTCTTATAACCATTGGTTACTAATATGCTACATTCTATTTCGTTTCAAGGCTCTCCTAAGAAGATAGCATATTTTTAACATAAGAAAAAGGAGACAGTCCGATTTAACGGTCCATCTCCCTTTCCAAAAAGGTGCATGTTAGGTGCTGCGTTTTTTTAATTATTGGCCAGCTTCTTCGTCTTCGTCAGCTTCTTCTTCAAGCTCAAGCTCTTGGTCAAGATCATCTGCTGGTTCTTCTTCAAGGTCAGCTGCTGGATCTTCTTCAAGATCGGCTGCTGGATCCTCTTCAAGATCAGCTGCTGGATCCTCTACACCTGCTGGATCTTCTACACCTGCTGGATCTTCTTGCATATCGCCTTCTTCAACTGGTTCTCCACACGCAGCAAGTACGCCTAATGCTAATACTGCAGAAGCAGTAGTCATCAATACTTTCTTTTTCATTTTAAAAAACCCCCTGATACAGTAATTGACTAACTTGATGTTGCTTTGCTGTTAGTCTGTGTGTATCTTAGCAAGGATATTCGTCTACGTCTATGAAATGCGTGGTTTTTCGGAATTCTCTTCCTAACTTTTCACTGTCTCTCACAGTTTCCCATAAATCCGTACTCAAAAAAACACAGCTAGTCCTTGTTATCACAAGGGTTGCCGTGTTTTTAGCATGTTATTGATATGTATGGCGACGAAGTGCCCTAACCTCATTGAGCGTGGCCATAATGTCTCAATTTCACTAAAATAAAAGACCAGAAGGGGATTATTTAATGGCGAACATTAAATCCGTTTCCGCCACTGTTTTCCCATTTACAGACGCAACGCCACGTCCTTTACCGACCGGACCTTTCATACGTACAATCTCCACTTCCAAACGAAGCTGATCACCTGGCTTCACTTGTTCCTTGAAGCGGCAATTATCGATTCCGGCAAAAAAGGCAAGCTTGCCTTTATTTTCTTCTACGTTTAAGATCGCGCATGCTCCTACTTGTGCCAACGCTTCCACAATTAAAACCCCAGGCATCACAGGATAATCTGGAAAATGACCGTTAAAAAAGTCTTCGTTTACCGTTACATTTTTAATCCCTACCGCTCGCTTTCCGTCTTCTAATTCCTCTAAACGGTCAATGAGTAAAAACGGGTAGCGATGTGGAATAATTTTTTTAATGTCTTCAATGGTAAGCATAGAGAACCACCTTTCGAATCGATTTATTTCGTTATTATACCACGACCACGTTATCAAGTCCTACTTGCGACGTGTCGTTACCGTGTATACGGGCAAACGAAAAAGGGAGTTTATTCTACTCCCTCAATAATATCAAGAATATGACGCCATGTATCAGGACTCAGTGCATCTAATGGGGCGCCTCCACCTATGACTCCGTACCCAAATATTAGACCGAGAACTGCACTTGCGGCGATGAGGAATAGAACGACAATCAGGCGGAGCCAAATCGGAAATGCACGAATGCGAGCTTTGCGGTTCCCGACTTTTCGTTTTGATGTTTTCTCTTGCCGTTTGGCCTTACGCTTTTCAATCCGACTCGCTTTTTTCCCATTTTTAGTTGGCGCGGCTTTCGTTTCAGTTTGATCAATCATGACGTGAATCTCCCTTAATTATTAGAAAATACAAAAGCGCAAGGCACCTATTTTTTAGGTGACAAGCGCTGTCCAGCTCTTAAACATGTTGTGCCTAATCCTACCCGCTGAGCCAGAAGGAACAGCTTTCGATGAGTCGCTCTGTGATTAACGACGTAGTCCGTTCACAAGCCCCATCATTTGATCGGCCATGCTCACAGAGCGGGCATTAAACTGATAATTCCGTTGTGTCTCAATCAAATCTGTCATCTCTCGGCCAATATCAACGTTTGAACCTTCAAGTGTGCCCTGCACCACTGCACCGCCACCTGCACCGACCGCTGCGTAGACCTCATTCTCTGCAAAGCCTAACGCCGCTAAGTCAGGAAGTTGAAACATATTTCCGCCGACAGCCTCAAGAAGTTGTGGCTTCATCACTTGAATGAGCTGCAACTGTGCCGCTTGAACGGTCGCACCATTCGGCATGGTCACTTGGAGCGTCCCTTGATCGGTTAACGTAATCTCTTCAAATGTAGCCGGAATGTTAATGCGATTCCCGGCACTATCTAACAAATAATCGCCGTTTTGCGTAACAAGCTGAAGCAAGTTGTCATTGTTAGGGTTAGCCGTTAAGTAAAAAGCTCCATCTCGAGTCAGACGTGTAACGGGATTTCCGTCCACAACCGTCTCAATTTCAAAAAAAGAGGACGGATTGGCAATGGCAAAGTCAAGAGCACGGTCGGTTGTCGTGAGTGTCCCTTGCTCCATGCGTAGAGCTGTCTGGCTTACTTTCGCTCCTGAACCGACACGAATACCGTTTGGGGTCAATCGACCCGTTTCATATTGGGTTGCTTTATTCGTATTCACCTGTTGGAATAACAAGTCAGAAAATGATGCTTCTCGCCGTTTATAGCCTGTCGTATTCGAGTTTGCGATATTATGTGATAGTGTATCAAGCTTTTTTTGAAGCTCTCCCATTGTGACAGATGCTGAAATCATCGATAAATTCATGTTTGTGAACTCCTTATTTCAAGCAAGTAATTTCCTTTTCTACCCAATACGTCCCACTTCATTTACGGCTTTTCCGAGGCTCTCATCGTACGCACGAAGGACCTGTTGATTTGCTTCGAACGTGCGATAGGCTTGCATCATGTCCGTCATCGTTTGAGCCGCATCTACATTTGAACGTTCAATAAAGCCTTGTTGCAATTGGTAATTAACAGCCGCGTTACCGACCCCTGTTGGCAACTCTCCGTCTCCTTCAAAGCGAAGAAGGCCATTTCCTTCTTTTACGAGTTGCATCGGATCTTCAGCCACGACGACGTTAATCTGTCCGATGGCGGCACCTGCCTCATCGGTAATCATCCCATCGCCATCTACATTGAACCATTCATTGTTTACTTGCAATGGGTTTCCATCTGTTCCGAGAACATAAAAGCCATCGCCCGTTGTTAAAAAGCCGTCCCCGTCCACAGTGAAGTTTCCATTACGAGTGTAGCGAACCTCGCCGTTCTCATTCTGCACAGTGTAGAAGAGCGCCCAAGGCTGACCGTTTTCTTCATTCGTTGGCATAACCCCTTGCAATAGTGCAACATCCGTATTATTTTGCGTTTCTACTAAATCACCTTGGCGAAAGTTGGGCATTCGCTCTTGCAAGTACACTCCAGTCGTTAACTCCCCAATGACGGGAGCAACCCCTTTCGGAACATTCCCCGTGTTCATTGCGGCAATTAACATATTCGGAAATGCACGTATCGCTGCCTGATCCGCTTTATACCCAGGTGTGTTCACATTGGCTAAATTATTTGTTAACATCTCTTGACGTTGTTGCTGCGTAATCATCCCGGCAGCTGCACCCCATAGTCCACGAAGCATGTTCCAATCCTCCCATTCATTAGGAACGAACTGAGCGATCTACAATCGTCGTTCCATCTAGACAAATTTCGCCATGATTATATACGAACTTTCTTACTTGACATCCGATCCAAGTTTTCAAGAATAATGCCTGTCCCTTTCGCTACACAATCCATCGGGTCTTCTGCCACAAGGACAGGAACTCTTAATTCTTCCGATAAGAGTTGATCGATTCCGTGGAGTAATGCGCCACCACCAGTTAAGATAACACCGCGATCAATAATGTCCGCAGAGAGCTCTGGAGGCGTTTGCTCGAGCACTTGCTTTGAAGCCTGAACTATGTATGACACTGCTTCCGCTAATGCTTCTTGTATCTCCTTTGAGTTTACCGTAATCGTTCTTGGAAGTCCACTCACCATATCGCGACCGCGAATGTCAATTTCTTCATAACGAGCATCAGGAAATACTGTTGCAACTTCTTTTTTGATGTTTTCTGCCGTCCGTTCCCCGATCAACAGCTTGTACTCTTTTTTCACATAATTTAAAATTTCCGAATCCATCCGGTCTCCCGCCACTTTGATGGAGGAGGCGGTGACGATATCTCCCATGGATAAAACAGCCACATCGGTTGTACCACCACCAATGTCTACGACCATGTTCCCGCTTGGTTGGAAAATATCCATCCCCGCTCCAATCGCTGCTACTTTTGGTTCTTCCTCCAAATAGACGTTCTTTCCTCCGCTTTTTTCTGCTGCTTGCCGTATCGCTTTCTGTTCGACAGACGTAATGTTCGTCGGGCAGCAAATTAAAATACGGGGTTTAGAGAATGCGCTTTTCACTTTCATTTTATTCAAAAAGTGTTTAAGCATAGATTCCGTCAGTTCAAAGTTGGCGATAACCCCATCCTTCAAAGGACGTACGGCAACAATATTTCCTGGTGTTCGTCCGACCATGCGGAACGCTTCATCTCCGACTGCCAATACGCGGTTTGTCGATGTCTCTACAGCAACGACAGACGGCTCATTCAAGACGATGCCTTTCCCCTTTACGTAGATCAAAACATTTGCGGTGCCTAAATCAATCCCTATATCCCTTCCAAACATGATGTGATCCTCCCTATTAACTAAACCTTTTGTTCTAAATCATTCTTCATACCTAATTCATCATTTTAACATAATTTGTTCATACAGGGATTGATTTTTTTGAAATTTTAAAAACGAGTTTTAACAGCCTCTCCTTCCGACACTTTTGCCTTCTTATATTTCACTTTTGTTGCTTCACCACCCCGAAGATGGCGAATGGACTTATGGTACTCAAGGATATCCTTTACTTCGTTTGCTAGCTCTGGATTAATTTCGGGCAAACGTTCAGTGAGGTCCTTGTGTACGGTACTTTTCGAAACGCCAAATTCCTTTGCGATTGTTCGCACGGTTTTTCTCGTTTCGACAATATACCTGCCTATCTTGATGGTCCGCTCTTTGATGTAATCGTGCACACCGCTCGCCTCCCTAAAATCTGTGTTAGTGATTGGTACAGTTTATTAGGGAGAGAGGGCATATATACCATCTTTTCAAGGGACAAGATTAATTTGCTCCTGTGCATGCGAAGCGTAGCTAATCGCAGGACGTTAAAACAATAACGCTCGGTTCGTCATACTGCTAATATCAATGAGATCGGCCAAAGTTGTTTTCCCTCGTGCTTCCAAATGACGTAAGAGCTCACAAAAAAGGTGTGCCGTTGTTAAAGCATCGCCTAGGGCTTGATGCCGTTCATAAATATACGTTCCAAATTGCTTAGCGTAAACCTCCAGATCCCGCATATCTTTTGACGGACTAATGTAACCAATCAAATCTAACGTATCAAAAAGCAAAGGGACATTGAACGAAAACTGATAGCGTTGAAGCTCTTTTTTTAAGACCGTCACATCAAAAGAAGCATAATGTCCAACCCATGCAGCACTTCCTGATTGCTCGACAAACCGAAAAAAGGACTCAATCGCAGGTAAAGACGCTGGGGCATTTTTTACTTTATCTTCAGAAATTCCTGTTAATTCTTCAATCTCTGCTGGAATGTTGCGCTCCGGGTTGACATAAGTCTGAAACGTGAAATCTGTTACCTCTAACCCTTCGACATGAACCGCAGCCACCTCAATTAAACGATCCCCTGCTCCGACAGCAAAGCCCGTTGTTTCTGTATCAAAAACGGTGAAGGCCAACTGACAGATTGGTGTGTTAAGCGGTGGATCTACTGCTAACCCATGTGGCAGCTTTTTTCGTTTCCAAAACAAGAGGATTCACTCCTTTCCCCGACCGATCATGGCATATTCAGAACATCCCAAAAGAGGCCAGTGTTTGCTGCTGAAGCGTGCGAATCGTCTTTATGGCATGGATTAATTGTTCCTTTTCTCGGGTACGTAAATGGCGGACGTGCACTTCGCTCGTAGGCCCTTCACGATTGTCTTTAGAACGTTCCAATCCTTGCTTCACTCGTATCGATAAAATGACTTCATAAGCATCGAATAGTTCTTCGTTCATTTCCTCGGAAATAACGTCAGCCTTCGACAATTCTTTCACGAACTGGAGGGGAAGACGGCCAACAATTCCTTGTTGTGCCCCTAATAGCTGCAAGCAATGGTGGAATGGAAAAAGAGCATGTTTTTTCAGGTCTACCTTGTCACGCTTCACGCGAAACAAGGCGCGGATCGGATGGTCAAGTACAGGGACCGGTATTTCCTTTTCATGCTCTGCCATCCGGTACAAATAAATTCGTGACCGCTCCAAATGGTCTTTTACCAGATGCTGAAATTGGTTGTGCAACGCTTCATCGCCAGCGACATAACGAAACGAGAGAAAATTATGACCTAGTAAAATATGATCATTCGTTGCCCTGAGCCCCCAACGACGGAGACGATCTCGCCACATGGAAAGACTTCCGCACCAGTTCGGGGAGCTTGCCATCATGTCCCCAGGACACCGCCGGTAGCCGGCTTTTTCCAGTGTTTCAACGAGAGCCTCAGTAAACCGTTTAAAATAATCAGCGACCTTCGCGCCCTCTTCTTTTTCCGTATCTTGATAGACGAGAAAATGATCTTGGTCGGTCGGCATAAATTGCTCCCCTCGTCCACTGCTCCCCATCATATACCACGTAAACGGAACTGGAGGAGCTCCTAAGCCTTCCTTCTCAAACGAATCAATCGTCAGCTGCAAACAATGCTGAACGAGTCGATCATAAAGCTTCGTAATCATTTCGAGCATATGGATCGTTGGCACACCGTCCCGCAGTAACGTGGAAAGAATGTCATGGATCGCTTCTTTCACATTTCCGATCGATGTAATGGTTGATTCTTCAATGGTTTGAATCACTTCAAGAGTGCCTCGGTTTTTCTTTTGCAATAAATCAGACAATGTCACCATGCCGAGCGGCCTTCCTGCCTCTTCAACTGGCAAGTGTTTAATTTTATTCATGAGAAACATGGACATTGCTTCATAATAATACGCGTGACGACTAATGGTATATGGATTTTTTGTCATAACCTCATATGCTTTTTGTGTCTTGCTTTGTCCAGAGGCAATCACGCGGCCCACAAGGTCTTTTTCAGTAATAATCCCTGATAGTTTGTTTTCATCATTTAACACGATCACAGAACTCGTTCCTTCGTCCATTATCTTTCGAGCCACCTCTTGGACAAGAGCTTGTTCTTGGACGGTCACCGCTGGTTCTGTCATCATATCCTGAATGCGGCGGATAAAAGGCTCACTTTCACCCCATTTATTCGCAAGCTGTACTTGCTCGGCTAAGGAATGATAAATGTCGCGAAGCCTAGTGGCTGCCTGTCTGAGCATAAAATCCTGTACAGTATCCTCATGCCAACGCCTCTCCATAACGGAATATGGAATGTGAAGACAGACGGAAGGTTCGACTGTTCGTACTTCCACATTGTGGATGACAGCATGCTCCGGCTGTTCACCTAAAAAGTCGGCCAAGCTCGAAAAACCGATCATGTCCCCTACCTCTAGAACTTCCAAGACCTCCTGTTGGTGTTCGTCGCTTCCCGCAACAAAGACTTCTGCTACACCTTTGAGGATGAGCAGAAGTCCATGACGGGGCGAGTTCGAGTAAAGGACTTTTTCTGATTTTTCGTAGTTTTTAAGCGCACAAGCATCCATCAGAGCAGCAAATTCTTCATCTGTTGTTCCACTGAATAACGGATGCCTGTGAACTTGTTGAAACAATGAATCATTTTCCGGAAGATTCATCCATCCATACCTCGCCATCCTTATACGTCATTTGCTCAGGATAACGGAGGTCTACCACTTCATCTTGAAGCTTTTGTGATGGAGCTGCGGTCATGAGTGACACGACAATGGTTACGAATAAGTTAACCGGAACCCCGATTAAACCTGCTCCAGTATCTTGAATGCCAAAGAGAGTAAACGTACCCGTGCGCGCAAGGAAAATATACACGAGCGTTACCGCAAGGCCCGAAAGCATACCAGCAATGGCTCCTTTGGCGTTCGCACGCTTCCACCAAACACCGAGTAGTAGAACTGGGAAGAATGTCCCTCCGGCTAAACCAAAGGCCCAAGCCACAATTTGAGTAATAACTCCTGGAGGATCAAGGGCGACCACACCTGCGACAATTGTTGCTAGGACGATCGCAATTCGCCCAGCCAATAAGCGCTTCTGATCACTCGCTTTTGGATTCATTAAACGGTAGTAAATGTCATGGGCGAAGGAGGAGGAAATCGTAATCAAGAGCCCTCCTGCTGTCGACAAAGCGGCCGCCATTGCTCCGGCAGCGACAAGGCCGATGACAAACATGCCAAGGTTCGCGATTTCCGGAGTTGCCATCACGACAATATCATTGCTAATTCTTAGCTCTTCCCATTGCAGAATCCCATCTCCGTTGGCGTCAGCCATCTCAAGTAACCCTGTATTAATCCAAGCCTCCGTCCATGCTGGAAGCTGATCGATTGGCTGATTTGCCACTTGTGTCATTAAAATAAACCGAGAAAACGCTGCGTATGCCGGGGCTGATAAATAGAGAAGGGCAATAAAAATCAACGCCCAAGCCCCGCTCCAACGGGCCGCCTTCATCGTTGCGACTGTGTAAAAGCGAACGATGACGTGAGGAAGGGCAGCCGTACCGACCATTAACGTAAACATGAGAGCAATAAACTGAGATTTGTCACTTTCCATAAATGGTTGAAGAATTTGCGACAGCCCCAGTTCTCGATCAAGGTTATCGAGCTGTGAAATGAAATTACCGTACGTCAGCCACGGAAAAGGGTTTCCCGATAATTGAAGCGACATAAAGACAATCGGAATAATGTAAGCGACAATTAAAATGATGTATTGCGCCACCTGTGTCCATGTGATCCCTTTCATTCCCCCGAGTGTGGCATAAATCGCAATGACGACAACCCCAATCATCGTGCCATACATAGCCGGAATGTTTAAAATTCTCCCAATCACAACGCCCGACCCTGACAGTTGTCCTATAATATAGGTAAAGCTAATAATAATCGTTGCAATCGCTGCAATCAGACGTGCTGTGTTGCTCCCATAACGGTCGCCAATAAATTCTGGTACGGTATAACGACCATATTTGCGAAGCTGAGGTGCAAGTAAAAACGTTAAAAACAGATAGCCCCCAGTCCACCCCATTATGTAGGCAAGGCCATCATAGCCAAGAATCATCACGGTTCCAGCCATTCCGATAAAGGAGGCTGCACTCATCCAGTCGCCACCAATGGCCATCCCGTTCCAAAATGGTGGCACCCCGCGGCTGGCAACATAGAAATCGGATGTGGCTCGAGCCCGATTATAGATTGAGATCCCAATGTATAAACCGAATGTTGCAAGAATCATTAATATCGAGACAATCGACTGTTGATCCACTGCATTCCCTCCAAACGTGTGAAGTCACTTCTCTCTCCTTTTTATAAAAACAGCCAACTCTTGTTAGTGATCCAAGGCTTTTCCTGAGCTAACAGCCTCATTTTGCTTCTCATCAATTCCGAATTTTTCGTCTATTTTATCGCTCACATAAGCATTCACAAACAAGAGGACAACAAAGGTAACGACCGATCCTTGTGCGCCCATATAATAGTGGGCAGGCATTCCTAAAATCGTGAAGGTTGAAAAGGCTTCAGCAAAAGCTACAACCGCAAAGGAAACGAGCCCACCGATTAATAAGCAAATAACAACTAAGGTTGTTCGGGCTCGGAAGTAAGCATCAGCTATCGACTTATCCACTTTTTTCATCACGTTCACCCCTCTTTTTTAGATGATGGAATAGCGATCCACAAATCAGTGGTGTCTTATTGGCATCCCTCCCTTTTATAATGAACTGGTTTGAAGATGTCTTTGCTGCGTTCTTGTGATAAAGTCTTGAAGTGTCATAGTTGATGATGTCTATCGAATAACTGAGGTTTGTAAACATTGAGAAGCTGTGAGGACATGATGAACATTACCGTAAACTAAAAATGAAGCGAATCGTCTCAAAGAAGCCCATCGGCACCATGGCAATTTGTACAATCATCACTAGAAGTATGCCTGCGAATGGCACAGTTAAAAAGAGCGGCCGTTTATAACGGATACAGGCAAATATTGAGGCCACGATAAGCAATAAAAATAAGTAGATCATTGGCGATCCCCCTATTCATTTTTGTAAGCGCTATCAAATGTATATGTATTGTAACACAGTTGAAAATATAATCACTGTTATAGTCCACATTATTTCAAATTTTCTGATAGCTGTCAAGGACAATATCTCCCTTCTGAATAGGAAAATTCGCTATAGGATATAGGCTTCCAAAGTACAAATTGAAAAACGCCTCGTGCGATTATCTTCGCACGAGGCGCATTCATTACGCGTCTTCGTTCGTATCCTCTTTTACATCATCATTCTGTTCTTCGCGATCTGACTCGTCTTCACCTTCACCTTCGCCGTCTCTTGCATCCTCTGACTCTTTCTCATCCTCACCTTCAGTAGCCTCTTCAGAAGCACCTTCTAAATCCTCAAGGAACGAAACAGGTTGCTGTAAAGCGTCTTCTGGATTGATGGCGATTCCGTCTTTGCGAATTTCAAAATGAACATGGACACCTGCATTTTCGTTATACAAGTTACGTCCAGCAGATCCGAGAATATCGCCTTGTCGGACCGTATCCCCTTGCTCTACATTTAGCTCACCAAGACTATGGTAATGTGTCACAATTCCATTGTCATGATCCACTTCTACGACATAGCCGAGCAATGAATCTTGTTCAGCTTTTACGACTGTACCGCTGAGAGCTGCAGTGACATCAAAGCTTTCTTCCCCGTCTTTTGCAAGATCAATGCCTTTATTCTGGTAGTAGTAATTATTGTAATAGACGAGAGCTGCTTGCTGTTCTTCGGCTGTTCCATTGACATCGTAAAAAGTCCCAACGATTTCAACTTCATTTTCGTCACTGATTGGAAGCTTTACTACTTCACCGTCTGTTGTAACCGGAACTGCGTCTTCACCGTGCATGCCTGTTGGTCCATTTGGATTTTCTTCAACGTCAATTGGATCATCAGGATTAGCAATTTGTCCATTTTGACTTTGCATGAAGAAGAAGGCACTTAGTAACAAAGCAGCAACAGCAAGATAGATTGCTGGTAAAGCCCAACGCTTCTTCAGAAAACGTTGTAGGTTGAATGTCTCTTCTTTTTTAGAAGATTGTTTGTTTTCATCTTTCATTATCATCACCTCAGCAACCATTCTGATCAGGTTGCGCTAAAACTATACATATTGTCAAAAAACTTTTTCATTTATTTTTCGACAAATGCATCCGTTTTATGTAGTGATTAAAAAAAGTGGGACAGAACCGAAGCAACCGACCGATGATGGATGATTGACTGTAGAAGCCTGCCTGAACGCTAGCCACCTCTGGGGATACCCCTCTATTCATGCTCTGATTAAAAACCGTGAGTCCTACTCAATAACGTGCGGTCGGGGCATGTCCAGCTTTATCCCTTTCCCTTCGTCTGTATGGATGTAAATGGTGTATGTTCCGGCTTGATCTAGCTCGATCGCCCCGCTCTTCTCGGAATCGATCTCCTCTTCCCAAACGACATTTCCAGCACGTTCCACATATAAAGTTAGTGTTCCTTCATCAACCGTCATCTCATATGGAAGGCTTATACGTTCTCCATCCGGAACAGACATTGAATTCACTTCAAATGTACCCCGTAACGTGCCGATTGAGATTTGCACATGGCCGTTAATATTCGATGACTTTGAATTAATGACCAGCTGATCACCATGCTTTAGTAAGAGGACAAGACTTAAAGCAAGAGCCAGCATGAGGACGACGCCAGTCGCAACTGCAAAGATAATCCAAAATTTTGTGTTTGTTTTTTTCATTATTTTTTCTCTCCACTCCATTTTCTTGTTCAAAGATAAAAACTAGTCTACCACCGTTTTAAGGTGAAAGCCATCGTTTTCCCTTATACTAGAATTCTTTTAAAGGGTAAAAAAGAAGCCCCCCAAACGAAGGGCCTCTCCTAGTCTCCTCGTGCCATCAGTTGTTGTTCATAAGGTCCTACAGACTCGATTTCAACTCCTTGATAGTAATGGCTAATAATTTCTTGATACGTAGAACCATTTAGAGCCATCCCATTGGCTCCGTATTGGCTCATCCCCACACCATGGCCCCAGCCTTTTGTTTCAATGACAATGTTGTCTCCTTGCCTTTTCCATTGAAAATCAGCCGAGTTGAGTTCAAGCTCTTCACGGACAACCCGCCCCGATATTTCTGTTCCGTTAATGTTCACTTTTGCTACCCGACCGCCTTCCGTTCTGGCCACGATCGACCCAATCGAGCCATCATCAGGCAATGTAACACCTAGACGCTCTTGAAATTCTTCGACAGATAGAACTTTTTCGCCAATGAAGCGCGGAGAATGTTGTTGATCCCAAGGGCTTTCCACACTTCGCAAATACGGGATCTCACTTTTCCAATAGTCCTCCGAGTTTTCCGTATATCCGTTACTTGTTGAAAAAAAAGCAGCTGTAATCGGGGTCCCGTCATACGTAAGAACTTGTCCCGCTGTTTCCGATACCGCTTGCTTAATGCGAGCGATTTTCCAATGGTAATCCTTTCCCCACCGCTCTTTTAACTCCGCTTCGCTTTGATAGACTTGATGCATTTCCGTATCTGTGATCATTGCACCTTCCGGAAGTTCGATATCATTCGGTTCAAGCAGCTGTTTCAGGAGGAATGTGCGGGCGGTTAGAGATTGGGCTTTTAATGCTTCTAGTTCAAATTCTGCTGGCATTTCGGATGCGACGACACCTACAACGTATTCTTCCAGTGGCACGGATTCAACGGATTCAGTCTGACTGCGAAACACATGTACGGCAAGTTCACTCTCAGGCAAATCCACCGCCTCAATCGGAGCCATTTGCGTCTCCTCAGTGACCATTTGGGGCTGACTCGAAAACATGACGAGGAGCGCAGGTAAAAGAAGAATGACGCTGCAAAGTACAATTCCTATGACTATGAGTCGTTTCAATCTCAAACCTCCCATCTAACAATGTTGGCACTCGTCTCTTCTCTACATTGTATGAAGGCTTGGGCTTGTCTAGAACCTTAATTTATTCAAAATAGTCATTTAAGAGCCAAATAAAAAAGCCCTCAGCAGAGGGGCTTCTTAGACTAAATTTGTGTTTAGCTTTAATGGTGCTGGAGCATCGAGATTTTCCAATTCACGCTCAGTCTCCACCACACGTTCAATATCAGCACCTAGACGCGCAAGCTTACCGGCTAGATCAACATATCCGCGGTCTACATGTTTTAATTCAACTACTCGCGTATGACCATCTGCGACAAGGCCAGCGAGTACGAGAGCAGCACCTGCTCGTAGATCGGTCGCGGTTACTTCAGCACCTTGAAGTTGGCACGGCCCAGAGATTATGGCTGAGCGTCCTTCGATTTTAATATTGCCGTTCATTCGACGGAACTCTTCAACGTGCATAAAGCGATTCTCAAACACCGTTTCTGTGATGACACTCGTTCCGTTCGCCCGAAGAAGCAATGCCATCATTTGCGATTGCATATCTGTTGGAAACCCTGGGTGCGGCATGGTTTTAATGTCTACTGGTTTTAATTCATCTGGGCCAATGACGCGAATGCCGTTATCCTCTTCAATCGTTTTTACTCCCATTTCATGCATTTTTGCAATTAATGGACGCAGATGTTCTGCAACGGCACCTTCGATGAAAACATCGCCGCCGGTAATGGCAGCAGCTACCATAAATGTACCAGCTTCAATACGATCCGAGATCACCGTGTGCTCCGCTCCTACTAGTTCATCAACACCTTCAATGCGGATAACACCTGTTCCTGCACCGCGTACTTTTGCTCCCATGGCATTTAAATAGTTAGCCAAACAAACGATCTCTGGCTCTTCAGCAGCGTTTTCAAGGATCGTCATTCCTTCTGCCATGGCTGCTGCCATCATAATGTTTTCAGTAGCCCCTACGCTTGGGAAGTCAAGATAAATCTTCGTTCCCTGCAGTCGACCTTCAACCTTCGCTTCAATAAAACCATTTCCAATCTCTACTGTCGCTCCCATGGCTTCAAACCCTTTTAAATGCTGGTCAATTGGACGCGAGCCGATCGCACACCCTCCTGGAAGTGCAATCCGTGCATGACCAACTCGGGCAAGAAGGGGACCCATGACTAAGAAAGAGGCGCGCATTTTTCGTACATATTCGAAAGGCGCTTCTGTCTTTAAGGGGTTTGTTGCATTCACAACGAACTCGCCATTTTCATATTCAACGTTTATATTAAGATTGCGTAAAACTTCTTTCATCGTGTATACATCGGCTAATTTTGGCACATCATATATTTTGCTCGTGCCGCGGCTAGCTAGAATTGATGCTGCGATAACAGGCAAGACGGCATTCTTTGCCCCTTCTACCTTGACAGATCCGCTAAGCTGCCTGCCACCTCGGACAATTATTTTTTCCAACGTATTCCCCTCCGCGTCTCGTTATTAGGTCTTTTCTATATCATTAATATTCAGTCGTAATTATAGGCGTGCCAAACGTAACGGTTGTTTGTTCGCCCAAACTCTTCTGTCTTAAGGCAATTTGCAGGTTCATGTCTTGGGTTCCTAGTTCAATGGATGGTTGCCACTTTGAATGAAAAGCGGAAATGGACAAAAAAGAATCTTCAACAAGAGCTTCCACCTTTTTTGCACCGAACGACTCGAGCATCTCCACTGCAAGCGTTTCTAATGGGCGATCGAGTGATGGGACAGTTCCACGCATGGAAATGAAGGTAGCCGCTTCCCCTAAGCCAATATCCTGTTGTCGTTCAGACACCATATCCATTTTCCAATTCAAATCATCCAGTGACTGGCTTTGAACGTGGTACATCATATGTACCTGATCACGATCCCCTTCTCCAGAGTATCGAAGGATGGTGATGGTTTCGGTTAGAGGCCATTGAGGGTCATTGCGTGAGGCTGTTATCTTCTGATGAGGATCGCCTTGCATTGCTTCCGTCACGTACCAACTTTCCCCTAATGAAGCAATAAAAGATTGGGCAAACTGTTGATACGCTGACTTTGTATCGACATCAGCAATTGTGTCTCGCGCTAAAAATGTCCACTCTTCTACCCCAACATCAAAGCCGTCCATCTGTTCTGCAAACGTTACGAGAAGATCTAGGTTTGACTTGTTTGTTTCCCCAAACGCCTGAAAATGTACAATCAAGAGTGCAAAAAGAATGAGCCCTCCAAACACCTTCTGCTTGTTCATTGTGATTTCCCCTCTCCGAATCAATGTGATTACTCACATTTTTTCCAAGAGGCAAAGTCGCATACATGGAAGTTGTAGTCAACCTTCGACATCTTTAGGTTGGTTATTGCCAAATGTAACGTAGCATAAGTGATGATTCTAAATACTGTAGAAAAAAACTGCTGACAAGATAAGCAAGAGCAATGGTGACAAAGATCATGAGTAACATCGCTTGGGGACTTTTCGGATTTTTGACAAATAAGTCAAACTTGAATGACTGCAAAGCCCACCACACGGCAGCGAGAAACATAACATGCACAACAATATGTATGAGTGCCTGTTGTCCAAAGTCTTGCATCATGTCCTCATTTCTCCTTCATAGCCTGTTCAATTACTTATCAACAAAGCTTTACCAACTTATGAAGATCATTGTTACCTTCGACTCTTACTCGTAAAGAGAAAAAGCCGACTTTTTTAATATAAGCTAGACTGTTTTCAAAAAAAAGGGTCTAAATCCCCATATCATTTAAAACAATCCATTCTACATAATACAAGAGATTACGTCATAAATCTACACCTTTTTTTAAAAAATTGTGAAGATGTACGAACATCGGGAAAAACGGACTCATTTCGCCAATACAACCTCCAATTACTCATACGTAAGCTACATGTTATCTTCCCTGTTTTCGTTTGATTAAACGTTGTCGACCAATGTAAAAATGTCTCTTATGATGAAAAAGTGAACGATCATGATGAAAAAAGTACGATTTTTTTGAAAAAATGGTTTCGTTTAATGGGGCGGAACAACTAAATGTTCCGATATTGGATAGGAAGGTATGTCTTTGCCCTAATCTGAACTTGTTTTTTCGCCAAGTGTTAGGGCATAGGAACGTTGTACATTCTTCAACTGCAAAAAAGAACCTCCCCATCGGAGAGATCCTTTTCTTTGTTTATCCCGTGAAGTTTCACGTTATCGTCCTGCAACATCCAGACGGTTGGTCGCACGACGAAGAGATAGCTCTGCTCGCTTAAAATCAATGTTCTCTTGCTTCGCTTGTTGCAATCGCTTTTCCGCCCGTTCTTTAGCAGAACGAGCACGCTCAACGTCGATATCTGAAGGCAGTTCCGCGGCTTCAGCCAATATCGTCACTTGATCGGGGCGTACTTCCACAAAGCCCCCACTTACTGCAACGAGATCAACAGTGGACCCCTTTTTTAAACGCACCGCACCAACTGTGAGCGGCGCGACGAGAGGGATGTGACGCGGAAGGATTCCAAGTTCCCCTTCCACTGTTTTCACACTCACCATATCCACATCGCCTTCGTATACTTTGCCATCAGGAGTGACAACGTTGACATGTAATGTTGGCATTGTACTCCCTCCTTGTCTAGCTCCAGGTCTTTCCTATTGTTAGTTACAATAGGTAAATCACTCATGCCCTTCCTCTGCGACCCGCTTCGGACAGCATTTGTATGAAACGGCACCTGGGCAGTCATATTCCGCATTCCTAGTTCTTGCGAAAACGTAGGTCTTGTTCATTAAGAGAGGGCGGAGCGAGAGAGCTCCGCATTTCTCTAAACGCACTTAGACCATTTGTTTCGCTCTCTCAACAACCTCTTCAATCCGGCCAACGAGACGGAATGCATCCTCTGGAAGGTCATCATATTTACCTTCAAGGATCTCTTTAAATCCTTTAATGGTTTCTTTTACAGGTACATACGAACCTGGTTGTCCTGTAAACTGTTCAGCCACGTGGAAGTTTTGTGACAAGAAGAACTGAATCCGGCGTGCACGCGCGACAATTAACTTGTCTTCCTCAGAAAGCTCATCCATACCAAGGATGGCAATAATATCTTGTAATTCTTTATATTTTTGCAATGTTTGCTGTACTTGACGAGCGACATTGTAATGCTCTTCCCCAACAATCTCCGGCGAGAGGGCACGAGATGTAGACGCTAGTGGGTCTACGGCAGGGTAAATCCCCATCTCTGAAAGCTTACGCTCAAGGTTGGTCGTCGCATCTAAGTGGGCAAACGTAGTTGCTGGTGCTGGGTCAGTGTAGTCATCCGCTGGTACGTAAATCGCTTGGATAGAAGTAACCGAACCGACCTTCGTTGATGTGATCCGCTCTTGAAGCTGTCCCATCTCCGTTGCAAGTGTTGGCTGGTAACCTACCGCTGATGGCATGCGCCCAAGCAATGCGGATACCTCAGAACCTGCTTGTGTAAAGCGGAAAATATTATCGATAAACAGAAGAACGTCTTGTCCTTGTTTGTCACGGAAATATTCCGCCATTGTCAAACCAGAAAGGGCTACACGCATACGGGCACCAGGCGGCTCGTTCATTTGTCCAAACACCATCGCGGTCTTTTTGATAACGCCCGAGTCGGACATTTCGTGGTAGAGGTCATTTCCTTCACGTGTACGCTCACCTACTCCGGCAAATACAGAAATACCGCCGTGCTCTTGCGCGATGTTGTTGATTAATTCTTGAATTAAAACGGTTTTCCCTACGCCGGCACCACCGAAGAGACCGATTTTTCCACCTTTGATGTAAGGGGCAAGCAAGTCAACAACTTTAATTCCTGTTTCGAGAATTTCCGTTTTTGTTGAGAGCTCTTCAAACTTTGGTGCTTCACGGTGAATCGGCGAACGCTCAGCATCAGCTGGAATCGGCTCGTCAAGGTCAATGGATTCACCGAGTACGTTGAACACACGACCGAGCGTAACTTCCCCTACAGGGACAGAAATAGCTGCACCTGTGTCAACAACCTCAGTTCCGCGAACGAGACCATCCGTTGAGCCCATCGCGATTGTGCGTACCGTATCATCTCCTAAGTGCAAAGCCACTTCTAAGGTTACGTTCACATCAACCGCATTTTGATCCGCCCCTTTTTGTTCGACACGTAATGCGTTGTTTAGCTCGGGTAGTTGGCCGCTTTGAAAACGAACGTCAACAACTGGACCCATAACCTGAGTAATGTGACCTGTATTCATTGTCTTTCCCTCCTAATGGCCTTTCTGCCACAGTTTTGTCTATCAAATCACCGCCACACTACTTATGGCGCTATGTGCATAGAAGAGAGACCATCCAAAATAGATGGCTCTCCATATTATTCTAAGGCTGCCGCTCCACCGACAATTTCGGTGATTTCCTGAGTGATGGCCGCTTGTCGTGCCCGGTTGTACGATAGCGTCAACTCATCAATTAGATTTGTGGCGTTATCAGTCGCTGCACTCATCGCTGTCATCCGTGCGGCAAACTCACTGGCTTTCGCATCGAGCAACGCCCCATAAACTAGGCTTTCCGCATATTGCGGTAAAAGCGCTTCTAAGATGACTTGCTCATTTGGCTCATACTCATACGTTGTCGACACTTTCGTATCCGACAAGTCCGTAAGAGGGAGCACCTTTTTTTCTGTTACATCTTGTTTGATCGGGCTTACAAAGTGGTTATACCAAATGTAAAGCTCATCGAACACCTCATCGGCAAACATGTCGACGGTTTGCTTGGCAATATCTTTAATATCATTAAAGGTTGGTTGGTCAGACAACCCCGTCATTTCTGAGATGATCGGCAACTGGCGCTTTTTCAGTAAATCTCGGCCCGTTCGACCAATGGCAAAAATTCCATACTCGTCTTTCGACTTGTGTCGCTTATTAATTGTATAGAGCAACCCACGAATCAAATTACTGTTGTACGCTCCAGCCAGACCACGATCGGATGTAATGACAATATATCCTGTCTTTTTCACTGGGCGCTCTTCCAGCATGGGATGGGAAACGTCCGTATCGCTTGCAGCAATGCTTGCTACCACTTCCCGGATTTTATCAGTATATGGCAAGAACGATTGCGCCTTCTCCTGAGATCGGTTGAGCTTTGCTGCCGAAACCATCTCCATTGCCTTTGTGATTTGTTTCGTTTTTTTCGTTGAGTTAATACGCTGCTTTATGTCCCGTAATGAAGCCATCCTATTCACCACCTTTTTTCGCCAAAACTCATTCAGATAAGACTTATTTTGTCGTTACGAAACCTTGCTTAAACTCAGTAATTGCAGCTTTAAACTCGCTATCATCAGGCAGGTTTCCTGTTGTGCGAATATGATCAAGCAATTCTTTTTTGTTATGGTCAAGGAATGTGAATAGTTCTGACTCAAAACGGCGGACATCTCCAACTGGAATGTCATCAAGGAAGCCGTTAATAAGAGCGTAAATAATTGCCACTTGCTTCTCAACTGGAAGCGGCTCATGAAGTCCTTGCTTCAACACTTCAACCGTACGTTGACCACGATTTAGCTTCGCTTGTGTTGCTTTATCTAGATCTGAACCGAACTGGGCAAATGCTTCAAGCTCACGGTATGCTGCTAAGTCAAGACGCAACGTACCAGATACCTTTTTCATCGCTTTGATTTGTGCTGAACCTCCGACGCGGGATACAGAGAGTCCGGCGTTTACCGCAGGGCGCACACCTGAGTAGAAAAGATCTGATTGCAAGAAGATTTGTCCATCCGTAATTGAGATTACGTTTGTTGGGATATAGGCAGACACGTCACCAGCTTGTGTTTCAATGAACGGTAAAGCCGTGATTGAACCGCCGCCTTTTGCATCACTAAGCTTCGCTGCGCGCTCTAGCAAGCGTGAATGCAAGTAGAAAACATCCCCAGGATACGCTTCACGGCCTGGAGGACGACGAAGCAAAAGTGATAATTCACGGTAAGCTGCCGCTTGTTTTGTTAAATCATCGTAAACGACAAGAACGTGCTTCCCGTTATACATGAACTCTTCTCCCATTGATACCCCTGCATATGGCGCAAGGAACAAGAGAGGAGCTGGCTCAGACGCACTTGCTGAAACGACGATCGTGTAATCAAGGGCACCGTGTTGACGAAGCGTTTCCACAACGCCAGCTACCGTTGATTCTTTCTGACCGATCGCAACATAGATACAAATCATATCTTGGTCTTTTTGGTTAATGATTGTGTCAATGGCGATCGACGTTTTCCCTGTTTGACGGTCACCGATAATCAATTCACGCTGCCCTCGACCGACTGGAATCATGGAGTCAATCGACTTGATCCCTGTTTGAAGTGGCTCATGTACAGATTTACGATCCATAACCCCAGGAGCTGGGCTCTCGATTGGACGCGTTTTTGACGTTTCAATTGGACCTCTACCATCAATTGGTTGGCCTAGTGGGTTTACGACACGACCTAAAAGTTCCTCTCCTACAGGAACTTCCATGATCCGGCCTGTCCGCTTCACTTCGTCGCCTTCACGAATCTCGCTATATGGACCTAAAATAATAATCCCGACGTTGTTCTCTTCGAGGTTTTGAGCCATACCCATAACCCCGTTTGAGAATTCAAGTAGCTCACCGGCCATGACACTTTCAAGGCCATGAGCAAGGGCGATCCCGTCCCCGACACGGATAACGGTCCCTACATCTTGAACTTGAACATCAGACTGAAAATTTTCAATCTGCTGTTTAATGAGAGAGCTAATTTCCTCTGGTTTGATGCTCATATTTTTCACCCCTATCTTCTAATCTGTTCAGCTAATTACCCGAGCTAAGCTGAACATCGTTAAATTCATTTATGAACGCGGACCGCTTACAAGCTCCCGATGAAGCACATCAAGCTGCCCTTTAATGCTACCGTCATAGATCCGATCGCCAATGCGGATTTTCAAGCCGCCAATGACTGATGGATCCACAATATTTTCAATCAAAAGCTTGGCCTTTCCTACCTTTTTCGCAAATAGTACAGACAGTTGATCCTTTTCTGCCTCCGATAGTGGTTTGGCAGAATAAACGAACGCCTCTGCGATCTTTTGCGCATCATACGAAAGGGATTTAAATTTTTGAACGACTGGAATGATAAGGTCGATCCGTTTACGCTCAACAAGTACGACTAATGTGTTGAAAATGGTATCGTTCACTTTTCCTTTAAACGTCTTTTCCAATAGTTCACGCTTTTGCGTTAGCTCTGTCTTCGGATGAGTCAAAAATTGCATGAGCTCAGGTGTATCTTGAAATACAGCCTTAATCAACTCTAACTCTGAAACAAACGATTCATGCAGTCCTTTTTCTTGAGCCAACTCAAAAAGAGCAACAGCATAACGATTCGCTACCGCATGGTTGCTCATAGCTCTTCGCCTACCTCTTTGAGATATTCTGCAATCAACTTCTCCTGCTCTTTTTCATCTAGCTCTTTCTCAATCACTTTTGTTGCGATTAGAACAGAAAGGGACGCAACTTGTTCACGAAGAGACGCAACAGCTTGCTCTTTTTCTCGTTGGATTTCGGCAAGAGCCGCTTCTTTCAAGCGCTCTCCTTCTGCACGTGCTGCTTCAACGATTTCCTGCCCTTGTTGCTCACTGAGCTTTTTCGCTTTTTGAACAATTTCCTGTGCTTCTTCCCTCGCTTTTTCAACAGCAAGGCGTTGTTGTTCTAAATATTCTTGTGCCGCTTTACGGTCTTTATCCGCCTGATCAATTTGGTCGTTGATCATTTGCTCCCGCTTCTCCATGACACCCATTAACGGTTTAAGGGCAAACTTGCTTAGAAGCCAAAGAAGCACGCAAAAAGCAATCAATTGATAGATGATCGAACCCCAGTTTATATCAAACACGAGCGCGCAACTCCTTTCTTTGACGATACATAAGGAATGGCGAAGGTTCCCCCAAAGGAACATCATCGCCATTTCCACTTACTAAAAGAAGACTGGTTGAAAAAGACGAAGTTAGACGTCTTTTCCAAACCTGAGGCTTGCTAAAGTGTGCAGTCCCCTGTAATGAACAGGCTTAGACAAAGCCCTTCTAGAGTTGTTCTATTAAGTAAATAAAAGGATGAATGATACGACAATCGCCATGATCGGAACCGCCTCGGCAAGGGGTACCCCGATGAACATAAGCGTTTGTAATGATCCGCGAAGTTCTGGTTGACGTGTGACTCCCTCAAGAGTTGCTTTTACGATAATGGCAACGGCGATCGCACCACCGATCGCTGCTAGACCTGCTGCAATACCAGCTGCTAATAAAGACATAATGTAGTCCTCCTTGTTTTTACTAAAGTTTTATTAAATATAGTTAAACGCTCAAATACGAGCATTCATTAATGATGACTTTCCACCTTATGAGCCATGTAAACCATTGCAAGCATGGCAAAGATGTACGCCTGAAGCGTCCCGATAAAAATTCCAAACGCTTGCCAGACCATCGTTGGTACGAAGGCAAAAACGCCCCATAAGACACCAGATGTCCCCAATCCAACAAGCAATACCATTAAAATTTCTTTCGCAAAGACGTTCCCGAATAAACGCATGCCTAGCGTTAATGTATTGGCAAATTCCTCAATAATTTTAAATGGGAATAACACCGGCACCGGACGGAAATAGTCCCTTGCATATTCGCCAAAACCTTTAATCCTTATACCATAAATGTGTGTAAGAATGATCACAAAGGCTGCCAATGAAAGCGTAAGCGCCGGATCAGATGTTGGCGACTTCCACCAAACCTCATAGGTTTCCTTATGATAGATTTCAAATGGAATCCCTAGCATGTTGGCAACGAATACGAAAAAGAGTAGGGTGAAGGCTAGTGCCGTAAAACGACCACCTGTCTTCCAGTCCATATTCGATTTAATGATGCCGCGAACGAAGTCAACGACCCATTCGAGGAAGTTTTGCAAACCGGATGGCCTCATCGATAGACGTCGTGTTCCGATAAAGCAAATGAGGAACACGATCACACATGTAACCGTCGTCATCAAGACTGTGGACATGTTGAACGTTAAGCCCCCGATTGTCCATATCGGCATATCGTGCATAGTCTCACCTCTTTCGCACAGTTTGTAAGATCAAATCAAATAGAATAATGACATATATCAGGGAAAACCCTGCAATTACTGAGAACAGATGAATCGCTTTTGGAAAATGCAATGCCAAAGCGACAGCCGCTAAAGCAAACGCGATTCGAATGGCCATGCTAACCCCTGCGAGGGTATACGAAAGGAAGGATCGTTTCGTCGAAGTAGCGGGACGGATTTTCCCAATCACTAACGCTTTTTGATAGGTTGTCCAAAGATTTAGAAAACCGAAAAACAAACCGACGAAAAATCCAAGGAAATAAGATGGGTAGGGTGTTGCAAAGTAGCCGAGGAGAGACATAGTCGCCATGGATGCAGTAACCAGGCTATAGCCTTTCATTTTTTCATGCACCGTCATGAGTCATCGTCTCCTAAATACGGTTGAACCACCTTAAAAACACCGTAAAAGCCTGAGCCAAGCCCTAACAAAAGGAATAAAATCAAGAGTATTGGTTCGGTCCCTAGCATGTTGTCAAGAAATCTACCAATCAACATACCAGTAACAACTCCACCAACTATGTAAGAGGAAATGACCGAAACTAGTCCAATCGCTCGCCAAGGACTTTTGCTTCTTGGTGGCATCTGTCGCCACTCCTTCTTTAACTGGCTTTAAAGCGGTTTACTTAAGATGTTCAAAAAGTCGGAATTCAAAGCTAAACTTGTACCCATCTACACCTCGTACGATGACATAAGCATAAATGACTTCGCTTTGAATATCCTTGAAGGTTTCTTCATATTTAACGTGTAAACCCTCTCATTATACCCTTTGTAATCGTACAATAGGGTTATGTTCATGTCAATGTATTTTCCAAACAAAAATTGCCCAGCAACGTTTAATGTTCGTCTGTTCACAATTTAGACAAAAACTTTCCTTTAAGGATTTGGAAAGGTAAGGGGTACTTTCTAACCACCATTTGTAACCCCTTACCTTTAATTTTTTCGCTGTCATTTTTGGATATTATTTACTTTCTTCATCTTCTTGCGCTTTTGGTGGCAACAATTCTTCACCGATCATGATAAACGTTTCGATCGTATCTTGATGCCCATCTTGTATTGCGGTCACAAGAACGCGATAAATGCCATCTTTCAAGTCTAGCTCTTCAAACTCATTTTGTAGCATCCCGCGAGGCACCTCCACTTTTTTATCGAGAGTCGCCACAAATTCGAACGTATCAGGATCGTAAAAATCAATCGATAGCTCTTCAGCACCACCTGGTAAGTATAGCTCGTAACGATAGGAATTAGGTTTATCACCGTGTTCAAAATGGAACGCCATCACACGTGGATAGTCCGGCTCCTCAATAAAGAACACGTAAGGTACAACGATGTCTTCTTTTCCTCCTTGCACAACGATCTCACCTTGATGGATTCCTGCTGCTAACACCGATGGCATCAAATCCATTTCAACCGTTACCTCTTTCGCCTCTCCCGGTTTTAACGTAATCGCGAAGGGCACTGCCCATTCAACTCCATCAGGCACATCAAAAGGAGGGGAGATATGGTATGTTCGCTTAACCGTATCATGATTCTCAATAGTCAGTGTAACCGGCCGTTTTTCACGCAAATCATCTTTCGACCATTTTCCGAACGATAGGGCGCCAGGATAAACAAGACTCGTTGCAGCAACAGCCTTATCCACTTGTATTCTTCCAGCTCCTTGTTCATGAATCTCATGGGGGACTCCCTCTTGATCAACGAGCTTTTTTGCCGTATTCATAAGCGCAGCTTTCACTTGCTCAGGTGTCCACTCTGGATGGGCTTGCTTTATTAGGGCCGCTGCCCCCGCAACATGTGGTGCTGCCATACTCGTTCCATTTAATCCTAAGTATCCATTGTTCGGAATGGTGCTATCGATGGATACACCTGGTGCAACCACATCAGGCTTCACATCCCACGTATGAGTGACAGGACCTCTTGAGCTAAAAAGAGCCACGAAGTCCTCTTCTTTTCGGTAGATCGTTCGAAGGGTGAGCTCTTTATTTTTTTGGAGTTCGAGCTGTTCCAGTAAAAACTCACCGTCCTCGCGTGTAATACTGACAACAGGGATGTTAACCCCTCCCTCAATCATACCGGTGAAAGGACCTGGGGTATTATTGTAAATAATCACGCCTCTTGCTTTGGCGGCTACGGCATGCATGACCTTTTCGGTAAATGGCACCATGCCTCGTTTAATGAGAACAACCTTGCCCTCCGCATCTACACCTTCCCACTCTTTTTCTGTACCGTATCCAACGTCAATCATCGGTAAATCTCGTTTAAACGCCCACGGAAGCCCGCCACTGAACGGGTATAAGCTAATTTCATTCTCTTCCCCAAAGGCCGTTAAATAAGGAGTATTTAATGGAGGCGCAGAAGCCCCAACAGATATCGCCTTTTTCGAAGTCCCTGGGGAACCTACAGTCCACATGTTTGGGCCACTATTGCCATTTGATGTTACCGCGACAACTCCTTCTTCTACTGCCGCATCTAACGCAAGGCTTGTCGGCCAATCTGGACCATTCACCGTATTCCCAAGCGACAAGTTAATCACATCGACGCCATCTTCCACGGCTTTCTCAATGGCCGCAATCACCTGTTCTGTCGTTCCTTGTCCACCAGGACCTAGAGCACGGTAAGCATATATTTCCGCTTCTGGCGCTACTCCTTTCACTTGTCCATTTGCGGCAATGATTCCGGATACATGGGTACCATGGAGGGTAGGAGGTCCTTGAGAGGCAATCGTCTCCATCGGATCATCATCGTAATCAACGAAATCGTAGCCTCCTTTGTAGCTGCTCTGTAAATCAGGGTGAGTGTAGTCGATGCCAGTATCAATAACCGCTACTTTTACCCCTTTACCTGTCAAATGAACACCTTCTTCATCAAGCATTCCGCGAACCTGTTCTGCACCAATAAAAGGAGCACTCTCGTTAATCGTTGCTTCATACGTCATGACATGGTCAACGCGTTCTACTCCACTTACTGTTGTTAACTTTTCCACTTCTTCTTCTGGCAGTTGAAAAGAAAAACCGTTAAGCAATCGAAACGTCATCCGTAATTCTCCCGACGGTATTGATCGCTCCACATCTTTGATCGTTGTTTCTAAATCACGATTTGTCAGTACAATAACAACTGTTTCATCTTCCGCTAGCTGCCTCGGCTTTTCCACTGCAAGCGCATATGGGTTCGGTAAGCATACGACAAACAAAACTAGGGTCATCCCTAAAAGAAAGGCAGTTCGTAAGCTATTCATGAAGGACACCCTTTCACAGAAAAAAAGTCTGTTTTTAGTATGGAGAAATTCCCTCATGATCATGTATGTAACTTGTAGATGATTACTTCCCTTGCAGCGGATTTCATTAGAAAAGCTTCGATTGAGGAGGGCTTTAAAGGTCGAATGATGTCCACTTGCTTAAACGTCAACTTTATGGATGTGAAAAAAGACAGCTCATAGTCCAGAGCCGCCTTTTACTTTCTTATTTATTTTGTTCCAAATAGTCGATCTCCTGCATCGCCTAAGCCAGGAACAATATACCCTTTTTCGTTTAGTTTCTCGTCGAGAGCTGCCAAATAAATGTCCACATCCGGATGAGCTTCTTTGACCACTTCCACCCCTTCTGGTGCGGCAATTAAGCACATGAGCTTAATGCTCGTAGCGCCTCGTTTCTTCAGGCAGTTGATCGCCTCCACTGCAGAACCACCTGTTGCAAGCATCGGGTCGATCACAATCAATTCACGTTCTTCCACATCGGTTGGGAGCTTCACATAATATTCGACCGGCTGCAATGTCTCTGGGTCGCGGTAAAGCCCCACATGCCCTACTTTGGCTGCTGGAATCATGCGCAAAATTCCATCGACCATGCCAAGCCCTGCTCGTAAAATCGGAACAAGTCCAAGTTTTTTTCCTGCAATCTTTTTCGAGATTGCTGGCCCTACTGGAGTTTCAACCGTTACTTCTTGTAATGGGAGATCGCGGGTAATTTCAAACGCCATTAGCGCTGCTACTTCATCGACAAGCTCGCGAAACTCTTTTGTTCCAGTAGATTTATCACGTATGTACGTAAGCTTATGCTGAATTAAGGGATGATCGAACACATAAACTTTGCTCATCTTCCTTACTTCCTTTCCGTTAATATCGAGGGTGCGATCCTTCAAAGAATCATCTGACAAACATTGACCCTTTGAACGATTCTACTTGAAAATCAGATGAGGTTCAAGGTGAATCATGCAAAAGTTTTTACTAAAATAGCAATTCTCCCCCGTTTATACAGGCAGGAATTTTGATTTAAAGATTAACGACGAGTGGAAATCGCTTACGCGGACACTTTCCACCGGCAACGTTTCAGCCTTTCCAAGCTTACACAGTACCTTTTCAGGTCTTCGGCTGTGCTTTTCCCGCAGGATTGATCGCCTGCCCACACACAATCAGATCCTAATTGAAAAAAGGGGTTTTTCCGTCATCACAAAGTGCACGAAAGAAGACAAACAACACACAAATCGGGTGAACCACCTTAACGGTTCACCCGATTATCTGCTTTAAAGATTTGGATACATTGGGAACTTCGCAGTTAAAGCGTCCACTCGCTCTCTCGCTTCATTCATCTTCTCTTCGTTATCAACATTTTTCAAGGTTAATGCGATAATCGCGCCAATTTCATCCATTGCTTCTTCATCAAGGCCACGAGATGTCACAGCAGCTGTTCCGATTCGAATCCCACTTGTCACAAATGGACTTTCAGGGTCGAATGGAATCGTGTTCTTGTTCGTTGTGATCCCCACATCGTCAAGAGCTTTCTCCGCTACTTTACCTGTTAGCCCAAGGCTGCGCAAGTCAAGGAGAAGAAGATGATTGTCTGTTCCACCAGACACAAGGTCAATACCTTCCGATGTCAGCTTTTCACCTAGGCGTTTGGCATTGCGAATGATCGCCTCACCGTAACTTTTGAACTCAGGCTGAAGCGCCTCACCGAAGGCTACCGCCTTAGCTGCAATCACGTGCATGAGCGGTCCACCTTGAATACCAGGGAAAATCGATTTATCGATTTGCTTAGCAAATTCTTCGTTGCAAATAATCATACCACCACGTGGGCCACGTAAGGTTTTGTGTGTCGTTGTCGTCACGAAATGACTATGAGGCACTGGATTTTGATGAAGACCAGCTGCTACAAGGCCAGCGATGTGGGCCATGTCCACCATGAGGTAAGCGCCAACTTCATCGGCAATTTCACGAAACTTCGCAAAATCGATTTCGCGCGGATACGCACTGGCACCTGCTACGATCATTTTTGGTTGATGCTCCTTCGCCAAACGACGCACTTCTTCGTAATCGATACGTTGGGACTCCTTGTCCACACCGTACTCCACAAAGTTGTATTGAATACCACTGAAATTTACAGGGCTTCCATGGGTCAAATGACCACCATGGGACAAGTTCATACCAAGAACAGTATCACCATGCTCTAAAATGGTAAAATAGACAGCCATGTTCGCCTGTGCACCTGAGTGAGGCTGGACATTGACATGCTCGCCACCAAATATCTCTTTTGCTCGATCCCGTGCCAAATCTTCGACAATATCCACATATTCACAACCACCATAATAACGTCGACCCGGATAGCCTTCCGCATATTTGTTCGTTAAGACAGAGCCTTGTGTTTCCATAACGGCTTCGCTGACAAAGTTCTCGGATGCGATTAACTCAATTTTGTCGCGTTGGCGACCTAGCTCCTGCTGCACAGCTTCAAATACTTTTGGATCTTTAGACTGTAACGTACTCATCTCGTTCTCCTCTCCTCTGTATGAAATATTCGGCTTTTCACTCTCTCCCACCGATTCAACCACATCATAACATGAAAAAGTAGTTCATTTCCGCATAATTTTGAAATTAACAGCGAAAACTTTCATGTTCTTCTGTTCGTTCATAATTGGCGCGCACACCGCCAATCAGTTTCGGTCGAGAGTAAGCCATGGTTACATGGGCGTCTCCAATGGCTGAAATGGAGCTACGAACCGGAACGGCAACCTGTTTTAAGTGCATGCCGATAAATGTATCACCAATATCAATGCCTGCATCCGCCCTGATTTGTTCCACAATGACAGGGTCACGGAATTGTGTGAAAGCATAAGTCGCCATCGCTCCCCCTGCTTTTCGAACAGGAATCACAGCCACTTCTTCATATCCGCGGGCCTCTGCTTCGTCACGCTCCATCACTAGCGCCCGGTTTAAATGCTCGCAACACTGAAACGCTAGGGCTACACCTGTTTTTTGTTGATATGAAAAGAGGGCTGCATACAGCGCTGCAGCCACATCTTTTGAGCTATTCGTTCCAATCTGCTTCCCGGCTACTTCACTTGTACTCACACCGATGACAAGCAAATGTTTGCTAGACAATGGCTTCGCTTTCTGAAGGTCACCAAGCACGGTTTCAAGTTGTTGCTGGATCGTCATCAAGCTACCGCTCATATGCTGCGCCTCCTTTTAGCCTTCGTACTCTGCAATTTTTCCGATGCGCCGAGCATGCCGGCCACCTTCAAATTCCGTCGTTAGCCACGTTTGTGCAATTTCACGAGCAAGTCCAGGCCCAATGACTCGCTCCCCCATCGCAAGCACGTTGCTGTCATTATGTTCGCGAGTCGCCTTTGCACTGAACACATCATGACATAGGGCGCAGCGAATGCCTTTTACTTTGTTGGCAGCAATGGACATACCAATCCCTGTGCCACAAATTAAGATCCCCCGGTCGAATTCACCGGCTGCCACTTTCTCTGCAACAGGGATCGCATAATCCGAATAATCAACAGAAGTTGTGCAATCACAACCGAAATCCTCATATTGCATGCCGAGCTCTTCCATCAATTGAATGATTTCGTTTTTAATGTTGACGCCCCCATGATCGGAGCCAATCGCTACTTTCATCCACATTCCCTCACTTTCGTCTTTCCTGTTCCATCGCCATTTAACTGGCGCTAAGACTCCCTTTCAAGGCTTGAGAGATACAAGAAGTTACGCGCCAGTAACAATCCGGTTGGTCTCACTAACGTTCAGTGGAGATAACCCCCTGATTGAAGTTCCACTTTATCATACCATAGCTTGTCGTCCTGAAAAATCTGCTATTCCCTATTCGATAATAAATTTTTCGATTGTTTGCTTTAGCTTCTTTGCTTGCTTGGAAAGGATGTTGGCGGTAGTTGACATTTCTTGTACGGCGTTCGTTTGCTGGTCAGTCACTGCTGCAACTTGCTGTGCTCCAGCTGACGTTTCTTCTGCAATCGCGGCCACTTCTTGGGTCTGCTTTGCCGTTTCACGAATCGCCTTCGTTTGTGTTTTCATCATTTCTGATATTTCTTCAATCACATTCGCCACTTCACGTACAGACGTCTCCACTTCTTGAATCGCACGGTTAGTCGCGGTACCTTTTTCTGACTCGGTTTTAGCTTTTTCAACCTGGGTGCCGATTTGAGTGACTACATGCTTTACTTCCTCTTGAATGTTGCGGACTAAATTAGAAATACCTTGAACCGCTTTGCCGCTTTCATCTGCTAGCTTCCGAACTTCATCGGCAACAACGGCAAAACCTTTACCGTGTTCTCCTGCTCGGGCCGCTTCAATCGATGCATTAAGCGCAAGTAGATTTGTTTGTTCAGCAATATCGCCGACAAGGGAAATAATCTCGTCCACTTCCTTTGCCTGCTCTTCCAAACGCCCAACAGAATCTAACGACTTTTCATTATCTTCAGCTAACTGCTTAATCCCGAGGACAAGGGAGTCTATCACTTTTCGACTATCCGCCAATGTTTTCACCATTTCATTGGAGGATTGACGGGATTTTTCCATCCGTTCCTGCACTTGCTCCGCAATTTGGTTCACTTGATCCATCGCTTCGGCTGTCTGTTGAACCGATTCTGCTGAATTCTCTGCCCCTTTGGAAATTTCGCTCATCGTCATCGCAATTTGCTCTGCTCGATCGGAGGATTGCTGGGCAGCTGTATTCATCTCCTTTACTTTCGCATCCGTTTCAACAAAATTGGCATTGATTTCATTTACCATGCTGCGAAGACTTGCAAGCATTTCATTGTAAGCAAGTCCAAGTGAGCGAATCTCATCATCCGATTTTGAAACAGCTACGTCGTTATGTATATCACCTTCAGCCGCCTTACGTGCAGATCGTTCTAATGCGGAAAGAGGTTTCGCAATAAAAAACGAGGAGGCGACATATCCTAGAATTCCGTTCCAGATGACTCCTAAAATAAGTACAATTGCAATATAAGCGCCTCCACTTACGCCCGTTAAATCTCCAAAAAATTCGTCAAACAGTAAAATGAGCAGTGCACTTATTCCAAACGTGATCATCGAAACCGATACTGTGCTAAGGGCAATCTTTTTTCCTATACTCATTCTGTACTTTTTAGTTGCCGTCATCCGCTTCATCTCCTCTTTGTTCTTCCCTTGTCTTTTCTAGCAATGCCTCCACACACATCTCTACTTCATGGGCCATTTGCCGATATTCCTCTAAAGAACCACCAAATGGGTCGATAATATCAAGGCTACCGGAATCTCCTAACGCAAATTCTTTCAAGGTAAACACCTTTTCTCCATTCGCTTCATCATCAAGAGCGATCACTTGTTGCTTATGGTTTTCTGTCATCGTTAGTACGAGATCAGCCCACTGAACCAGTTCTTTCGTCAGAGGCGTTGATGTATGCTCAAAGGAAATTCCCCGTTCCTTTAAGACGGCAGTCGTTCCTTCTGATGCTTTGCCTCCAGAAAAAGCAAACAGACCAGCAGATTTTACCTCAACGCTTCCCTTTGATTTTTGCCGAAAAAGGGCTTCAGCCATCGGGCTTCGGCACGTATTCCCAGTGCAAACGAACAGTACCTTATTCCATTCCATGAGTGAGTCTCCACCTCCTTCAGCCAACAAGGTCAAAAGTCTTAAAAAAAATTCAAATAAAAAAGGGACGATCATCCCTATCTTTTTCTAACTATTTGTATTATAACGCACAAGTAAACCGGTATTCTATATTTGCGTGTGTAAAATGGAGATTTTTTTAGTAGGGGAGAAGCAATTTTACGCCAAATCCGCATAAAATGAAACCGCCAAGAAGCTCACTGTAAGGGCCCACATAACGTTGGAAGCGCATGCCGATAAAGAGGCCAAGCCATGAAAGTACAGTGCTCATAACTCCCATCGCCACAACTGCTAAAGCCATTTTCGCCCCTACCATGCCGAGGCTTAAGCCTGCTGATAAGCTATCAAGACTTACGCTTAACGCAAACACAAATAAGCCAATACCCGACGGATCGACAAAGGTTCGTTCCTTCTCTTGAAACGGTGAGACGATCATCACGAGGCCGAGCCATAGTAATAGACCTGCCCCTAACCAGTTTGCAAATAACCCTAAATGGGCAGATAGTAGCTTCCCTGCCACCATACCCATGAGGGGCATAATCACATGAAACACACCAATCGTGAGCCCCACCTTAAACATTTGACTGAACCGGAGACCAAGCGTCCCCATACCTAGAGCAATGGAAAAGGCGTCCATCCCGAGGGCACTAGCCATGATCAATAACGCAATTAGCTCTTCAACCATTTCATCACTCCTCGTTCATGGCACTCGCACCTTCATGATTGAACGCATGGAGGCACTACTTTATCATATGCATGTCCGAGGAGATTTACGACAGCTTGTATGAAACGAATTACCTTTGAATAATCCTTCCACCGGCAGCTTTTTCTAGCCGATTCATGATCGCCACCCCTATGCCTTCTCGAGGAAACGTTTCGCCTATAATGACATCCACCTTTTGTTCATCAAATTGGCGGAGCACGTGATATAAATTGTGCGCCACCTCTGCTAGATCGTTCCTACTACCGACCGAGAGGATGACATCGGCATCGTAATCTTGTTTGTGTTCATCCGTTGCCATAATCCCCACTTTGAATTGCTTCTCTCGCCACTTATCCACAAACGTTTGAATCGCCGCTTGATTTTCAACAAGGGTCAATTCCCCTTCTGGTGCATAATGGGTATATTTCATGCCTGGAGATTTTGGTTGCTCGTCCTTCCCTAAAAGGGCTGGATCGATTCGAATCGGCCCGAGTACCGCTTCTAGCTGCTCCCTAGTCACCCCGCCTGGGCGATACAATATCGGCGGTGTCGTCGTACAATCAATCACAGTCGATTCCACCCCTTCTGCTGTCGGTCCTCCATCGACAACACCCGCGATTTTGCCTCGTAAATCAGCAAGAACATGAGTGGCTGACGTCGGACTCGGCTTACCTGATCGGTTTGCACTCGGCGCAGCGATTGGTACATTTGCGGCTTCAATAAGCGCTTGTGCAACAGGATGACTCGGCATTCGAACTGCAACCGTGTCGAGTCCAGCTGTAACAACGGTTGATACTTCCTCTCCTTTCGGGAATATGATCGTCAGCGGACCTGGCCAAAAAGCATTTATCAACAGATTGGCCGAATCGGGGATATGCGAAACTAAACGTAGCAACTGTTCTTTCCTTGAAATGTGGACAATAAGTGGATTATCGCTCGGACGCCCTTTCGCTATGAAGATTTTCTGTACCGCTTCATCAGACAAAGCATTCGCCCCTAGTCCATAAACGGTCTCTGTTGGTAAAGCCACAAGCTCACCTTTTTTTATCCACAACGCTGCTTCCTTGATTTCGTTACTGTTTTTATTGATATGTTGATTATTATCCACAATCCAGTGGTTCGTCTGTTTATAACTCATCTTTTTTTCACTCCTATCTTTCCATTTTGCGTTTTCCCCTGGCCATTGTCAATGAAGAGAATTTCTGCAGCGATTACCTTGTTTTCATTCTATTTTTTTCACAACAAAAAGATAGTTATCCACCCTATGTGAACAAGCTGTGGATAACTATCTCTATTTTACTTTCGTCTATTAGTTATAATTGGCATGAGAAGACAGCAATCTCTTTTGCAGCTGTTTGGCGGAAATGGCTTGAGGTTTTAATCGATTCAGGCAATTGATCTTGGTCCATTTGCTTAAATCCTAGGATCGCAAAGAGCTCACTTGCTTGCTTCGCGCAAAGATATACAGTCTCTACACCTTTTTCCTTCGCATGGGCAAGAGCAACTTGGAGAAATTCCAGACTCCTATAGCTTGTCCAATTGGGAGCGTCAATGACGAGCGATCGAAGCAGCCCTTCCTTTCCGAAACACTCCACCCCTACCGTGCCAATTACTTGGTGATTCTCGTTCTCTACGACGAGAAAATCCTTGAGATGATCTTCCATCGCCCCTTCTTGCAATCCTGCTTTTGCGAGCAGACGCTGAATCGGTAGCAAGTCTTTTTCCGATGCTTTGCGAATCACAAAACTCACCGGCAACACCCTTTCTCTAGCCTATTGCTACCATTCTATGTGGTAAAGGGATAATTATGACGCTGTCCCAAAGATTCGTTCAATGATAGAAGAAAAGAGTTCAACGATAAAGAGCGAGACAACGACATCATCTTGTTCCTCTTCCACCTCTTCCTCTACTGTCTCTTCTTCATCAGATGCATCCACGGCGTCTCCGCTAGCCATATCAAGAAAACATAACGGCGGAAATAGTACACACCACCAGTTTTCACCGTTTCCTTCCCCTAACGTAATCAAAACAGTATCGTAAATACCTGCTTGATAAACAATATTACCATATAGTTTTGTCGGAAACTGCGCTTGCGTAAAGGATACTGTGTAATCTTGTTCTAGCCCGAGGGCCGCTAATTCGGACTCTACCATTCGATCAATTTCCGGTAGATTTTCTCGGATCATTTGTTTTGCGTCATCCAAATCATCTAGCCCTGTTACCCATTCTGTGATTTGCCCGTTCACAACATCACGGATATTTCGCTTTACCATTTGGTCTTTAATCGCATCGCTGTTGGCAAGAATCCGTAAGCGTATTGCTTCTTCTTCCCCTACTTCTTGATGGTGGGCCAAAGCGGCATGGTAGCTTTGCGACTCGTATGATAACACTAACACAAAAAGAGAGAATAATAGATAGATAACAACCTTATGATTCATCTGAAAAACCACCTTTCGTCTTGTTCACAAGTCTCGACGAAGGTGGTTCTTTTTAAACGTGAATTGTTTCGACAAATTCGACTAGTATGATGTCTCGTTCCAATAGGCGAGGACGATTCGATCTTTGCCGTTTAGATCGTACAGAACGTCTACTACCGCTTTCGGATAGGCTGTTTGCATAAGCTTTTTTACATCCATCCCTTGCCCAGTCCCAATTTCTAAAGCGACCATTCCTTTTTCCTCTTTCGTTAGGGACGGAAGTTGACTCATGAGCCGCCTGTAAACATCAAGACCATCCACCCCACCAAACAAGGCTAAGGCTGGTTCGTGGTCTCGGACATGGACCGCTAGCGTTTCCTTCTCCACCGTTGGGATGTAAGGTGGATTTGAAACGATGACATCAAAGCGCTCCCCTGTCTTTAGAAATGGCTCTCCTAAATCGCCATGAATCAATTGGACGTTGGCTCCGAGCCTGCGCGCGTTATCAGCGGCCACTTGCAATGCATCGCGAGAAATATCAACTGCTGTCACATTGGTCCGTTCTTCTTCCAATGCTAATGTTACCGCGATCGCACCGCTTCCTGTACCAATATCTAGAATAGTGATCTCTTCCTCTTTCTTGAACTGACGACGAATCTCCTTCAACACTGCAAGCACTAACTCTTCTGTTTCCGGCCGAGGAATGAGTACGTGCCGATCCACTTGAAACTGTCGCCCGTAAAAAGATTCCACCCCTATAAGATGCTGGACTGGAACGCCTGAGGCATGAGCAACTAAGTCCTCTTCTAGACGCTGAAAAAGCTCACCGTCAAGCTCTTCATGGAAGCTCGCCAAAAAGCGGGCGCGATCCATTTGTAAATAGTGTCGAAGCAACATCTCAGCGACTGGTTCTTCTAGTTGACGCTCCCGCAAAAAAGAAAAAGCCCAGTGGAGGGCTTCATGGACTCGCATCGCCTTAATCTTCCTGCTGTTTCATGAGCTCTGCTTGCTCATGAACGATAAGCGATTCAATGATTTCATCGAGCTTTCCTTGAAGGATTTGCTCTAGCTTTTGCAGCGTCAAACCGATGCGGTGGTCGGTTACGCGGCTTTGCGGGAAGTTATAAGTCCGAATCCGTTCTGAACGATCTCCGGTCCCAACGGCCGATTTTCGCGTTTGGTCGTATTCCGCTTGCGCCTCCTGTTGAAACTTATCGTAAATACGAGCGCGAAGAACTTTCATCGCTTTTTCTTTATTTTTGATTTGTGACTTCTCGTCTTGACATGAAACCACGATCCCTGTCGGTAAGTGGGTCAAGCGGACGGCAGACATTGTCGTATTAACACTTTGGCCTCCTGGACCACTGGAAGCGAATGTGTCCACACGAATGTCTTTTTCATGGATGTCTACTTCCACTTCCTCTGCCTCAGGTAACACGGCCACCGTCGCAGTCGATGTATGAATCCGGCCACCCGACTCCGTCTGTGGTACACGCTGAACGCGATGAGCTCCATTTTCATATTTTAATTTTGAATAAGCCCCTTTCCCATTGACAGAGAAGATAATCTCTTTGTAGCCACCGAGCTCAGTTGAAGAAGCTTCGATCACTTCGATTTTCCATCCTTGGGCTTCGGCATAGCGAGCGTACATTTTGTACAGGTCTGCCGCGAACAACTGGGCTTCATCGCCACCTGCTGCCCCGCGAACTTCGACGATTACGTTTTTATCATCGTTCGGATCTTTCGGAAGCAAGAGGACTTTTAATTTGGCTTCTAGGTCCTCTTTCCGTGTTGCAAGCTCATCAATTTCTTCTTTCACCATCGCGTACATCTCATCATCAAGCTTATCTTCGAGCATCTCTTTCGCATCTTGATATTGATCCATGACCGTTTTATACTCACGGTACACTTGGACCGTTTCTTCCATATCTGCTTGCTCTTTCGAATACTCACGTAGCTTATTCGAATCGCTAATGACCTCTGGGTCACTTAACAATTCATTTAATCGTTCATAACGCTCATCTAATGATTGCAAACGTTCAAACACGCCAATTCACCTCATTTTCATAACATTGTCATTATAGTATACGGGAAGTTCTCGGTCAATCAGGCGTTCCCCTCGTTTCTTCTCGGCTTCATTAGGGTATAGTACAAGTAATGTTCTGTAAACAAGAGGTGAAAGCGATGAAGTATGTTATCATTGGCGGCGATGCGGCAGGGATGAGTGCCGCGATGGAAATCGTTCGTAACGAGGAAGCAGCAAACATTACAACCTTGGAAATGGGCTCCATTTATTCATATGCCCAGTGCGGGTTACCTTATGTCGTTGGAGGGGTCATCCCTCAGACAGAAAAACTAATTGCCCGCACGATTAAAACATTTCGTAACAAATATGGAATCGATGCCAGAACCAATCATGAAGTGACAAAGATTGATCCTGATACAAAGCATGTGTACGGAGCTAACTTCGAGATTCCTTATGATAAGCTGCTGATCGCCACAGGTGCCCGCCCCCTTGTTCCCAACTGGCCTGGTAGGACACTTGCCGGAATCCATACGATTAAAACGATCCCTGATACAGAAGCCTTACTCGCTGATTTAAAGGGAGAAATAAAAAATGTCGTCATCGTAGGCGGCGGGTATATCGGATTAGAAATGGCAGAGAATCTAGCCCTTACCGGTAAAAACGTAACCATAGTAGAAGCAAACGCTCAATTGGCGGCGATTTTTGACCAGGAAATGGGGGAAATCATCCATCAGGAAGCTGAAAGAAAAGGAGTAACGCTCCGCCTTAAGGAAGAGGTAAAAGGGTTTGAAGGGACAGATCGTGTACAAGCCGTTGTTACAAGTAGCGCAACCGTTCCAGCAGAGCTCGTCATCATTGCTATTGGCGTCGTACCCAATACAACGTTCCTTGAGGGCCAACCTTTCCATCGCCACGAAAACAGCGCCCTGAAAATAAATGCCTACATGGAGACAAACCTCCCAGACATTTATGCAGCAGGAGACTGTGCGACTCAGTATCATCGTATTAAAAAGATGGATGACTACATACCGTTAGGAACGCATGCAAATAAACAAGGACGGCTTGCCGGTTTAAATATGGTTGGGAAAAGGCGAGCCTTTGCTGGTGTAGTCGGAACCTCGATCATTAAATTTTTCGACTTATCCCTAGGGCGTACGGGACTTTCAGAGAAGGAGACGAGAGATGCTCGGCTTCCAGCATCGTCGATTACCTTTGACGGGCGTGACATCGCCGGATACTACCCAGGAGCCGAACCTTTAAAAATCAAGCTCGTTTACCATTCAGAAACGAACCAACTTCTAGGAGGCCAAGTGATTGGTACGAACGGTGTGGCCAAACGGGTCGATGTCCTCGCGACAGCCCTTTATCAACAGCTAACCTTAGAGGAGTTGCTCGACCTTGATCTTTCCTATGCCCCTCCTTTTAACGGCGTATGGGACCCGATCCAACAAGCAGCCCGTCGAGCGTAAAGAGAGCTTTTCTTCCTTAAACTAAGCAAAGGCGCCGACTCTTAAGAGTAAGCGGTCAATGAACACGAACATAGGCTACCATTCAGTGGGAGATGGGAGACAACACCTTACCGAATGGAGTTTCATTTATTTGCAGGTCAAAAGAAGGATTTTCTCCTATCCATCGCGAACCTATGAACAGCTTACATAGAGGAGGACTACAAGTGTCAAAAGCATTGATTGTCATTGATTACACTAATGATTTTATTGCTGATGACGGAGCGCTCACGTGTGGTGAACCTGGTCAGGCAATCGAACCTTATATCGCTCAACTCATCCACACATTCGTTGCTGAACAGCATTATGTTGTATATGCCACTGACATCCATCATGCCGATGATGTCCACCACCCAGAAATGAAGCTGTTTCCGCCCCACAATTTGGAGGGCAGCGAGGGTCGCCACTTATACGGATCGTTACAAGAACAATTCGAGAGCATCCGAGAGCTACCATTTGTGAACTGGATCGATAAGACTCGGTACTCTGCGTTTGCCGGCACCGATCTAGAACTTCGTTTACGGGAACGAGGCATCCGTGAACTCCACCTCGTCGGTGTTTGTACCGACATTTGTGTCCTCCATACAGCTGTCGACGCATATAACAAAGGGTTTTCTCTTGTGATCCATGAAAGAGGGGTCGCCAGCTTTAACGAAGTAGGTCACAAGTGGGCTCTCGGTCACTTTAAGAGCTCGCTAGGTGCAGACGTTCGCTCATGAGGAACAAAGGGGATAACACCTGAACACATCTCTTCTAAAGAAGACTTCGTGAGAGTCCCGTTCCTTTTATACTCGATCGCTATAAAACCTTGACTTATCCGAAGTCTTCATGGCAGAAGCGACCGTTTCTCTTCCATGCATCAATAAACAGTAACTCCCTAAACTTAAAAAGAGGATGACGCAAAAAAAGCGTCACCCACCTTTTTGAGATAAATGGACTTGGTACCGAGGAATCTGACGCTGCATGTCTTCGCGCAGGTCGTTCATGATTTTATTTCTTTGCTCTTTCTTCATGTTACGTGGAAATTCCACATTCACCCACGCGTGGCTCCCTGCTGTCATAACCATGCTCGAGCGCAAGCCGTGCTCGTCTTGGATAATGCTGCGAATCGTTTCAATATCCGTTGCAATCGTCGGCCTCGTTTCGTATGCCGTTCGGAAACTCGGACCCGAATTTTGCTCACGCGCATCTGGGGCAATGGACCGCTTATAAATGTTGTCGTAGTTAGCAGGCCCCGGCCCTAATAAGCCATACGTTACTTGACCGGCTGGGCGCTCGTTTAGCCCTTGCGCTTGTGGGCGTTCCATTTCTCTACAGCCTACAAGGCATGTAAGGGCCACCATGCAAGCAATCCATCCTTTTCTCATAAAAAGGGCACCTCCATTATGCAGAATGTAAAGCTCTGCATGCTTAGGGTACCCGTTGACAGCTATGATTGTGTTCGTTACTATTCGCCAGAAGAAGCGGTTTCTGGTAATTTGCTCGGCTTATTCGTTACTTGATGACAATGACGACAGCGTGGCTCATAGGCTTCTGCTGCTCCGACTAAAATGATTGGATCATGATAAGAGGCCGGCTTACCATCAATGAGCCGTTGTGTTCGGCTTGCTGGCGAGCCACATACTGGGCAAATGGCTTGAAGCTTGGTTACATACTCAGCCATAGCCATTAATGTACGCGTCGGCTCAAAAGGCTCTCCGCGAAAGTCCTGATCCAATCCAGCACAAATGACACGAACCCCGTGATCTGCTAAATAATCGACAACACCGATGACGTCTTCATCAAAAAACTGTACTTCATCAATGGCAACAATATCTGTATCTTCACTCCACTGCTCAAGAATGGACATCGCCCGTTCAACTGGTATGGCACACACTTTGTTTCCGTTATGCGAAACGACTTCCTGTTCACTATACCGATTGTCAATCGCTGGCTTAAACACTTGCACTTTTAGTCGGCCGTAAGTCGCACGACGAACCCGACGGATAAGCTCTTCCGATTTCCCAGAAAACATGCTTCCACAGATGACCTCGATCCAGCCTTCTTTATGTATCATTTGCATCGTTGTCCCCACCTTACCGAAACAATTTTTTCTATTTGTGAAGGAAAAACGAGTGCATCGCCTCTCCCTATTCCTTATGTCATCATCAACCGATCCGTTCCTTTTTCCTTTCATGAAGAAAAAAACAGGCACCGAATTGCGCGTGCCTGTTGGTTGTACGGTTTACTTAAGGTTGTATTTTTTCTTAAAGCGGTCAACACGGCCACCAGCGTCAGCAAGTTTTTGCTTGCCAGTGTAGAATGGGTGGGAGTCAGAGCTAATCTCGACTTTGATTAATGGATAAGTGTTTCCATCTTCCCACTCAATGGTTTCGTTTGACGTTTTCGTCGAACCGCTTAGAAATTTAAAACCTGTGCTCGTATCCATAAATACAACTTTCTTGTAATCTGGATGGATTCCTGGTTTCATCCTTTTCAACTCCTTTATGCCCTGATTCTTTCGAAACAGAGTTTTCTCAATCACACATGACGAAATTATATCAAGCCTGCGAAGGGATTGCAACCGAATTTTTTAGGTAGCCTACTTTTTTCGAGTGCCATTCGTCATATCTTTTTCCATCGCTTCGAAAAATTCGTCGTTCGTTTTTGTTTCTTTCACACGGCGAATAAAATGATCGACAAATTCCGGTGAATCGTTCATTGTCTTTCTCACCGCCCAAAGCTTTTCTAAATGTTCTTTTGGCATGAGGAGTTCCTCTTTCCGCGTGCTTGAACGGCGAATATCGATTGCAGGGAAAATCCGACGCTCCGATAGCTTCCGATCTAAGTGAAGCTCCATATTCCCTGTACCTTTAAATTCTTCATAAATGACGTCATCCATCCGTGACCCTGTTTCCACAAGCGCGGTCGCCAAAATCGTTAAGCTTCCACCTTCTTCAATGTTCCGCGCCGCTCCAAAAAATCGCTTCGGACGGTGGAATGCCGCTGGATCAATTCCTCCAGACAACGTTCGTCCACTCGGTGGAATGACTAAGTTGTAGGCACGGGCGAGTCGGGTAATGCTATCCATTAGGATGATGACATCTTTTTTGTGCTCTACAAGACGCATCGCTCGCTCTAACACGAGCTCGGCCACTTTAATATGATTCTCTGGTACCTCATCGAATGTCGAGCTGACCACGTCAGCATCTACGGAGCGCTCAATGTCTGTAACTTCTTCTGGACGCTCATCAATGAGGAGGACGATTAGTTCTACATCCGGGTGGTTGTGGACAATGCTGTTAGCAATCTCTTTCAACAAGGATGTCTTCCCTGCCTTTGGCGGCGCTACAATTAAGCCACGCTGACCAAATCCAACGGGTGAGATCATATCGATAATCCGCGAAGAAATTCGTCCAGGCGTTGTTTCTAAATTAAGCTTTCTCTCAGGGTATAATGGCGTAAGAGCTGGAAAGTGCGGCCGCTCTTTGGACGTATCGGGATCTTCTCCGTTAACCGCTTCCACATGCAAAAGGCCATGATAACGCTCATTTTCTTTAGGTGGCCTTACTTTACCCGATACCTTGTCTCCATTTCGCAAATCAAAACGGCGAATTTGTGAGGCAGAAATGTAAATGTCTTCAGAGCTTGGCATGTAATTAATTGGTCTTAAGAAACCAAACCCTTCCGACTGGATAATTTCGAGGACCCCTTCCATGAACATAAGTCCGTCTTCCTCTGCTTGTCCTTTTAAAATCGCAAAAATAAGTTCTTTTTTTGTCAGTTTACTATAGTAGGAAATTTTATATTTCCGTGCGAGTTCATAGAGTTCTCGCAATTTCATATTTTCCAGTTCAGATAAATGAACTCCCATGTTGACACCACTTTTCGTTTAAAATATGTATACGATTTAGTAGACAATGGTTCTTAAAAGTTATGAATGTATGATAGCTAACCTGTACAATTATGGTCAATCGCACACCTATGATAATCAAAAAAATGAATCACAGATACTTTTTCGGAATAAATGAGTGGGAAGCAATCAAAATAACGGAAGAAGTGGAGATGGTTGAAGAACATTTTTGTCTATCTTTACGTACACCCTCTATTTTAACCATAATTCATGGGATTATTCAATATGTCGTAAACTTCAATTTTTTCGAAGGAGCTTTATCTGAAAGAGTCTTAGGGGAAATTGGTAACCATAAAGTACAGGCGTCCGTTCTTGAAGAACAGGCGCCTGATCGTCTTTACTTAATGACAAGGTCCGGTTTTTTCTTCATGCTATGCTTTCCGTCGACAAAGCGCACCGTACCAGATTTTGCGCGCATGACAAGGGATTGAGTCGTTGCGGTTGAACCTTTATAATGAACGCCTTTCAACAATTCACCGTCGGTTACACCTGTTGCTGCAAAGATGCAGTCATCTCCTTTTACGAGCTCGTCGAGGGAGAAGACTTTGTTGACATCTTCAATTCCCATTGCCTTACAACGAGCCAATTCTTCATCTGTCTGTGGAAGGAGCTTTCCTTGAAGCTCACCACCTAGACACTTTAACCCGACTGCTGCGAGAACGCCTTCAGGAGCGCCACCTGATCCTAACAAAAGATCCACACCTGTATCGTCAAAAGCTGTGTTGATCGCCGCCGCCACGTCACCATCAGGAATTAACTTGATTCTAGCTCCCGCTTGGCGAATCTCATCAATTAATTTATCATGGCGCTTCCGATTTAACGTTACGACAACTAGATCTTCTACATCCTTATTTTTTGCTTTCGCTACCGCGCGTAAATTATCGATCACAGGAGCGTCGATGTCCACGGTCCCAACCGCTTCTGGACCGACAGCAATTTTCTCCATGTACATATCCGGCGCATGAAGGAGGTTACCATGGTCTGCAACCGCAATGACGGCTAACGCATTCCATAAGCCAGAGGCCACGATGTTCGTCCCTTCTAATGGATCAACAGCCACATCCACTCGTGGACCATACCCGTTTCCTAGCTTTTCGCCAATGTAAAGCATCGGCGCTTCATCCATTTCACCTTCGCCGATTACTACGGTTCCTTTCATCGGAATCGTATCAAATACATCACGCATGGCTTCCGTGGCCGCTCGATCGGCCTCTTCCTTGTTTCCGCGCCCCATCCAACGAGCAGAGGCAAGTGCTGCAGCTTCCGTCACACGTACAAGTTCCATGGAAAGGCTTCGTTCCATTGTCTCTCTCCTCCGTGTTTATTTAATTTCCAGTGCCGTCTCGTTATGAGCTTTTCACTTGCTCTTCTTCTTGATCCGACATTTGCTCTCGCCAAATTTTTGCACCAAGCCCGATCAGCTTTTGCTCTAAGTCTTCATAGCCACGATCAATGTGTTCGACACCTGAAAGCTCTGTAATTCCTTCTGCTGTCAAGCCAGCAATGACAAGGGAGGCTCCTGCTCGTAGGTCACTTGCACGTACCTTCGCGCCCTGTAGTTTTGTTTTTCCGTTAATGATGGCAGAACGTCCTTCTACCTTTATATCGGCCCCCATGCGTCGCAATTCATCGATATGCTTGAAACGAGCATTGTAAATCGTATCGGTAACAATGCTTGTTCCATGAGCCTGTGTTAAAAGAGTCGTAGCTGGCTGTTGGAGATCCGTAGGAAAACCGGGATAGACAAGCGTCTTAATATCAACGCCTTTCTTCTCCTGATGGTTACGTATACGAACTTGATCATCCAATACTTCAACATCGACGCCCATCTCCCGCAACTTAGCAATGAGAGACTCCACATGCAATGGAATAATGTTATCAATGAGCACATTTTGTCCGATCGCAGCAGCCAAAATCATATATGTACCGGCTTCAATCCGATCAGGAATAATCGAATGGCGACATCCGTGCAACGACTCCACACCGTCAATGCGAATGACATTTGTACCAGCACCTTTGATTCGAGCCCCCATGCTTGTTAACAATGTGGCCACATCAATAATTTCTGGCTCCTTCGCCGCATTTTCAATGATTGTGCGCCCTTTCGCAAGAACAGCTGCAAGCATAATGTTAATGGTCGCTCCTACGCTCACAACGTCTAAGTAAATCCGCGCACCTTTTAGTTCGTCTGCTCGAAGGTAAATCGCCCCTTGTTCGTTCGTCACCTTTGCCCCTAGTGCTTCAAAGCCTTTGATGTGCTGATCAATAGGACGCGGGCCAAGGTTGCACCCACCTGGTAAACCGATCACTGCTTTTTTGAATTTACCGAGCATGGCCCCCATTAAATAATAGGAAGCCCGCAATTTTTTGACACATCCATTTGGCAGTGGCATCGCAAACATCTCGGACGGGTCAATCACCATTTTCTGATCTGCTAGCTCTACTTCACCGCCAATTTCTTTTAACAACTCTCCGAGGAGACGGACATCTGAAATATCAGGTAAGTTATCGATTGTGACCGTCGAATCTGCAAGAATGGCCGCAGGGATTAAAGCAACTGCACTGTTTTTCGCTCCACTGATTTGAACTGTCCCTTCAAGGGGAGTTCCACCTTCAATCATCAACTTTTCCATAATCTCTTCCCTTCCATCGATGCATTCGTGCATTCCGCTACCGTAGTTCCTTCCTATCCATTATAACCAAATTGAAGAGAATATAAAAAGGAGAAAAGCGGCACTTACAATTCGAACAAGCTAGAAAACAAGAGAAAAACGGTGAATGGTACCTTGTTGTTAGCGATTGTTCCAATCCTTTAGAAATTGCTCAATCCCTTTATCCGTCAGGGGATGTTTTGAGAGTTGACTAATCACTTTAAATGGGATGGTCGCAATGTGTGCTCCTCGTAATGCCGCTTCTGTAACATGTTGTGGATGACGAATCGAAGCCGCAATGATTTGTGTATCCAAGTCATGTACATGAAAAATTTCCGCGATTTGCGAGATCAAATCTAATCCATCATGACCAATATCATCCAGTCTCCCAAGGAATGGGGAAACGTAAGTAGCGCCGGCCCGTGCCGCAAGGAGTGCTTGAACAGCTGAAAAAACAAGCGTTACATTCGTCGTAATCCCTTCTTGATGGAAGGCATGAACAGCTTTAAGACCTTCGGTAGTCATCGGAACCTTTACTGTAATATTAGGCGCAATAGCTGCTAATTCCTTCCCTTCCTTAATCATTCCTTCCGCATCAAGGGCAACGACCTCAGCGCTTACTGATCCTTTTACAAGCGAAGTGATTTCGCGAAGACGTTCGTGAAAATCGACACCCTCTTTTGCCACAAGTGATGGGTTCGTCGTGACACCAGCAAGAATCCCGAGATCATTAGCTTCACGAATTTCATTAATATTAGCTGTATCAATAAAAAATTTCATTCTCACTCACCTCATATGATTATTTATCCCGTTCCCTGACGCTAAGACGTCTACGCCAAGGCATTGGGATACTAGAAAAACTAGCTAAACGTTGAATGACCCCAAACTAAGAACGTCAGTCCTGTGACATCGCCGGCGTAACTCCAAGTCACGTAGGCATAGGCTAACATTCAAGGGTCATGAAAGAAACCTCCATTGAAATAAAATTTCTCTTTATTTGTGTTATAAGGAGTGCAGTTCGCCTAAAAATCACCCGAACGATAAAGCGGTTACTTGACAGAGTTGTCTGAAAAAAAGGTTCTTAGTCAAATGTTGGGGTGGCATAGGAGGGCGAGCCCCTCTTATCCTACCCCGAATGTTTGATGTTTGAATTGATGATGCAAGAGAATACGGTTTCGCAAGCGATCATAACGCCGAAAACCAAAGGCATTTCTCTTAATCACCTTCGTTTGATTATTCAGTCCTTCAATAAAACCATTGTTTAAGCCAAACGCGAGGCTATTCAAGATCTCGGTCTGCCAGTTCTTCAGCGTCTGAATGGCTCGGTGGAACTCCTTTAACGGGCTCGCCTCCACTCTTCGGTAAAAGGCGTAGAGCCCTTGCTTCACCTCGCTCATTCGTCCTTCCCTTCCTTGCATCTTCGCTTCTTGATACCACTGACGAAAATGTTCTTTTAGCTCATACGCTTCCCTTAAATCAGGGGATAGCTCTAAGTACCGCTCCACCTTCTTCTTTTGCTTATCATCCAGTCGTTCTCTCTCTTTCTGAAACAGATGTTTGATCCGTTTACATCGTTTTCGATGATACGGATGGAACGCTTTTTGCACTCGGCGGCGAACCCCTTCCAGAGCCCAGTAGATGTAACGACAGAAATGGAACGGATCCCCAATGATGAGCGGGTGGCCTAAGGCCTTTTGAACAGCCGACTTGAAGGTATAACTGAGATCCATCACGACTGTTTTCACATGATGACCCTTCTCTTGAAGATATCGTTTAAGCGTATCGGCTTTACGATCCGGTAAGATATCCAGTGGCTTCCGTGTATCTGCATCCGCAATGATCACTTGATATTTCCCCGCATTCGTATCCCCTTTGTAATCATCAATCGCAATCCGAGGAGGAAGGTGATCCACCTTCTTCACGAGGGGGGCCGCCAATTGATCAAACCGGCGCATGGCAGTTGTCACGGACGTTTGGAATTGATTCGCTGTGTCCGTAAAGTTCTTCCCTTGAATGAGCCGTAAGCGAAACGCTTGATTCCATTCCACTGTCTGACGCTGATATCGCTCTACAAAACAGGCTTTCTCCGCAAACCGCTTCCCGCATCTGCACGCGTACCGGCGCTTTCGATAGAATAGATACACCCACCGTTCAAAGAGCTTGAGATGTTGAACTTTTTGGATGCGGTAATCATGGATTCTCTCGGTTCTCTCCCCGCAGGATGGGCAACGATGAGGCGTTCGCGGCATTTCTACATGGAGCGCGATAAAGTCCTCTCGTTCCTCCATCTTTGTGACCTTCACACCTTTTAATCCGGGCAAATCCATGGTAAAATTCATCGTACACGCAGCTCCTATCCTTTCTTTGTTTCTAGGCAATTCAAGGATAATGGATAAAGGAGCCTGCGTGCATTTTTTTTGCCCTCTTTTGTGCAAAAACCCCAACATTTATTGTAGAGCCGAAAAAAACGAAAAAAAGAGAAGAGTTAAAGACGAATTGAGAACAATTCCAACCTCTAACTCTTTTTTTGATCAGTCAATCACTCGTCTTATGACTTACGCTTTATTTGAAGAGCCAAACTCACGCATTTTACCTTTTACTGTATCTTTAATGGCTTCACGTGCAGGGCCTAAATATTTTCGCGGATCATAAAGCTCAGGCTTTTCCTCTAACACTTGGCGCACTGCCTTAGCAGAAGAAATTTGGCTTTCTGTATTCACGTTAATCTTCGCATGTCCTAAAGAGATGGCTTTTTGAATATCCTTTGTCGGGATTCCAGTTCCACCATGAAGAACTAGTGGAATGCCTACAAGCTCATTGATTTCCTTCATGCGGTCAAAACCGAGGTTTGGTTCACCTTTGTAAGGGCCATGAACAGATCCTAGAGCCGGCGCAAAGCAGTCAACACCTGTCGCTTCGACTAACTCTTTACACTCAGACGGAATCGCGTAAGCTGCTTCTGCTTCGTCAACGACCAAATCGTCTTCTTGTCCACCAATGCGACCTAGCTCTGCTTCAACAGAAACCCCAAGAGCGTGAGCAACATCAACGACACGTTTTGTCAAAGCAATGTTTTCCTCTAATGGATGGTGAGAGCCGTCAATCATAACCGATGTAAAACCAGCATGAATGGCCTCGACACATTTCTCAAAGCTAGAACCATGATCAAGGTGAATCGCAACTGGAACCGTCACATTGTACTCTTGCATGAGGTTTTTAACCATACCTACCACTGTTTTAAAGCCGCCCATGTAGCGAGCCGCCCCTTCAGAAACACCACAAATCACTGGGGACTTTTCCTCTTCCGCTGCTTGTAAAATCGCTTGCGTGAACTCTAGGTTATTCAAGTTGAACTGCCCAACTGCGTAACCTTCAGCCTTCGCTTTGTTCAACATCTCTGTCATAGAAACTAAAGGCATCCTGCTTCCTCCTTCTGTTAGCCAATCTAAAATTTTGAGCGCCTTTTGCATCAGAGCATTCTACTATTAGTTCAACATTCCCGAAATTCGCAATGAATATGTAGACTCGAGATATGGTCATAAAAAAATGCTCATAACAAAAACAATCCGCCCCAATCGTTTGAACGAATCTATTATAGCATACTCCAATTAGATTTCACCCTAGATTGGTGAGATCTTTTCAACATTTCAAGATGGAAGCGATAACATTTATGATCATATCCCTATCGGTCATGAGGACTTCATGTTTTCGGCAATGACTGCTCGAACGTCATCAATATCGAATGGTTTCGCGAAGTGAGTAACTGCGCCAAGCTGCATCGCCTCATTAATCATGTTTAACTCGCCATAGGCGGTCATCATAATTACTTCAATATTCGGGTTCATGTCCTTGATGCGACGTAAAATTTCCAACCCATCCATTCCTGGAATTTTCATATCGAGCAACACTAAATCAGGTGTTTCCTCTTCAACGATGGCAAGCGCTTGAATGCCGTTAGCTGCCTGAAACATTTGATAGCCATCCTTTTGTAAAATTTCATTTAACAATACACGTATTCCGTATTGATCATCTACTACGAGAATTTTATTCACCCTTTTCACTCCTTTTACGAACAAGCCATTGTCCTATGCTAGATTTTCTTTTGCTGCTTCCTTTGATCGCGACTTGCGGTAGGTGTTGCTGCGAATGTTTTTCCCGAATATCAAAAAACGATATAAACCCCTCCTCTAAAAGAGTTTCGAGAAGAAGCAAAAAATTCCTTCTTTTTCTGTCGAATCCATGGAAAAATGTTTTCACAGCTCGCCAAGTTGCCCATTTTCATAAAAAGAGGATATACTTCTGAGTACATAGATTAGACGTGTTGGAGGATAACGAGCTCATGATCCAAATTTTCACTACACAATTGACAGGCTTACTAAAGCAATTGAAAGAAAAGGAAGAGAGCTTCGAGGATGGGGGACGACTCCTAGCCCAAGCACTTATTGGTGAAGGGACGATTTACATTCATGGGTTTCATGAAATGACCGCCGTTCAATCAGAAGCGCTTCTTGGTGTAGAAACATTTTCTTCCGTTGCTCCCCTCGTTCTTTCTAACGGTAAGATAGCAGAGGTCACAGTAGCAGACCGTGTCATGTTGTTCACTCGATATAGTGACGACGCAGAGGCCGTAACGGTGGCGAAAACCCTCGCTGACCAAGGGGTAGAGATGGTCGGCATTTCAACCGTAAAAGAATGTGAAGGAACTTCTCTCACTTCCGTTGTTGATGTCCATATTGATTTAGGAGCTACGCTCAGCCTTGTACCAGGAGAAGATGGCAACCGCTACGGATATCCCGGAACCCTTCTCGCTTTATTTGCCTATCAATGCCTCTATTTATCCACACTCGATATTTTAACAGAGTACGATCTTTATTAGAAGAAAGAGCGGGCCCCTCATTCTTTTATTGAGGAGCCCGTTCAGCGTTCTTCCGATCCATTCCCCTCTGCAAACCACTACATGTTTCGATTTCGATATAACAAGTAAATAAAGTACGGTGCGCCGATCGCGGCAGTAAATACACCGGCAGGGATATCGAGAGGTAAAAATGCAGTCCTCGCCACAATATCAGCCATGACGACAATGATTCCACCAATGAACGATGAAACAATTACTAAGCTGGTATACGAGCGACCAACGAGCATCCGACTAATATGGGGGGCAATGAGCCCGACAAATTGAATACCTCCTGCAAAGGCAACCGCAGACCCAGCGAGGGCAACGCTCGTAAATAATAGAGCGAACCTGTACATTTGTACTTTAACACCAAGTCCTTGGGCAATGTCATCTCCTAATTCTTTCACCCCTAAGGTTTGCGCCATGAGCATCGTGAGCGGAATGGATATCGCCACCCATGGGAGCATTGCATATACATCTTGCCAGTGCGCGCCATACAGACTCCCAGTTAACCACAAATACGCTTTCGTCGTCACCGCCATATCGCTAAGAACGAGCATCATCGTCACAAAAGCCTTCATGGCCGCCGTTACGCCTATTCCAATTAAGATAAGGCGAATCGGGGTGACTCCTTTATTCCAAGCTAACAAATAGATCACAATGGATACGAGACCTGCGCCTATTATGGCAGCAAAGGGAAGCCATGTAATGCTAACGACACCCATAAAGTAGACTATAAAGATCATCGCTCCGACCGAGCCACCGCTCGTAATCCCGATAATATCAGGGGCGGCTAACGGATTACGTACAATCCCTTGAAGAATGAGACCTGCCACCCCAAGGGCTGCCCCGACCATAAAGGCAAGTAACACACGGGGGAGCCTTAGCGTATTAATCGTAAAGTCATACTCTCCTGTCCCGTAACCGAATAATTGTTTGATCACATCGTGTGGAGGGATAAAGGTGCTCCCTACCGATAAGCTTCCGATAAAAAGAAGCAATGAAACGAGGAGAAGTAACCCGAAGACAACGACCGTCCTTCTTTCCACTTGAAAGGAGATTGACCCTGATTTAGTGCGTACGGTAAGTAGTTTACTCATTTTTTCGCCAACCCCCTACGCGCAATATAGATAAAGAATGGAACGCCCATAAAAGCTGTCATGACACCGATTGGCATATCTTGTGGCATAATGATGAACCGTGCACCAATGTCGGCAACGATCATGAGGGTAGCGCCAAGCAATGCACTGTAAGGAATGACCCAACGATAATCTGAGCCAACAAGCCCTCGGGCCATATGAGGGACTATTAACCCAATGAATCCAATAGAGCCAGCGACGGCTACTGAACCTCCTGCTAAAAAGACGACCATGATCCCCATTAGCACCTTGAAGACGACCGTTTTCTGACCTAGTCCTTTCGCTACATCATCCCCGAGGAGAAGAATATTGATCCCCTTTCCTAAAAAGAGCGTTAGAACGATCGCCCCTGCGATAAACGGCAATACTGGAAGGAGCATGTCCATGTTTCGCCCGGCAACAGAGCCAGCCAACCAGAACAATACGGTTTGAATTTTTTGTTCATCAATGACGAGCAGCCCTTGTGCAAACGAAATAAAGAGTGCACTAATCGCCGCACCGGCGAGGACAATCTTAACTGGCGACAAGCCATCCTTTCCGAGAGACCCGAGAAAATAGACAAGCATTGCTGCCACCCCTGCACCTACAAAGGCGATCCACATATAACCGACCATGGAATTTACATTAAAAAAGGTGACAGCTACAACGATAAAAAATAACGCCCCAGCATTAATCCCAAAAATATCAGGAGCGGCGAGCGGATTTCGCGTTAACGCTTGCATCAGAGCTCCAGCAAGCGCAAGACTACAGCCAATAACCGCAGCAATGACCGTTCGAGTGAGTCGTGATGTTCTCACAATAACGTGCTCTGTCATAGACTCATCAAAATGGAAAAATGCATCATAGGTTGTTTGTAGCGATATCGCCGTTTTTCCGAGGGCAATGCTTGCAATAAAAAAACCGACGAAGAGAAGCATACTAAAAATAAGCCCGATTAGTTTCAACGACGTTCGTGAAAGCAAATATCTCATACAAATCCTCCAATAGAGAAGCTTGACTTACCGCCTTATCCCTTTTTACTGACACTAAGACTTAGACTGAGAGCATCATCTTTTGAACCATGTCTCGTGACCAGCAGCGCATGAATGTAAGCTATCATTTAGCGGCCAATAGAAAAAAAACGATTGAATGAAAAATAAGAGAGGGACCCAGTCCCCCTCCAATCCACTCATTGTAAGACTTATTTTTCTAACTCAAAACGATCGTAAATATCATCAAGCATTAAGTTGGCTGCGTTAATACCGCCACCCATGTTCCAAGCGATCTCATCAACCATGTACACTTGATCAGCTTTTACCGCATCGAGATTCTCCCACAACGGATGGGATGTCCACTCTTCATACGTTTTTTGTACCGTCTCGTCATCGCTCATGAACATATAAAACACATCTGCGTTCATTTCCGGAATGCTCTCCATATCGGTTAGCATGAAAATTTCATCGGAATTTTTCTGGTTCTCTGGAAACTCAAAGCCGAGATCCTCTAAAATAATCGCAGAAAAGCCTGTGGCATAAATACGAGCATGGTCTTCTCTAAAGTTCAAAACAGAAACTTCAACTGGCCATTCGTCACCCATTTTTTCGACGACCTTTGTTTTAAAGTCTTCCACGCGCTCGTCCCAAGCAGCAAGAATGTCAGCCGCTTTTTCTTCTTCATCCATCGCTTCACCCATTAGTTCAACGGTCTCTTTAAACTCAAATACCGTTTCATGGACTACCGTTGGAGCAATTTCTGATAACTGGTCATAGACCTCTTCATGACGCAGCTGTGAAGCAATGATTAGATCCGGCTGTAGCTTTGCAATCTCTTCTAAGTTCGGCTGCGTTTCTTGACCAACAAACTCAACGCCCTCTAAATCGTCTCGTAAATATTCATACATTGGTGGCTCTAACCAAGACTCCACGACTCCAACTGGTGTCATTCCGAAAGCAACTGCTGCATCTGTCGCCCCTTGATACAATGTCACGATTCGTTCAGGCTTTCCTTCAATTGTCGTTACACCCATTGCATGAGACACTTCACGAACGCCGCTCTCTTCAGTTGTTTCTGTAGCTTCGGGCTGCTCTTCTCCCTCACCTTCAGTTGCTTCACTTCCGCAAGCGGCTAAAAGGGCTAGTAGTAACGCTGAAAGTAACAGAACCGCCTTCGAGTTCACTCGCTGTCGCAAATATGTAGTAAATGCCATTGTTATTCCCCCTACTTGAAAATGATAATTATTATCAATACAAAAGAATTATATAGGAAAGTTTAACAAAAAAGCAATACAATTTTTGAAAATATTCAAGGACATTTTGTTATTTTATAAAAAAATGCTGCAAAAGCTTCTCGAATGCAAAAAGAAAGAGGCTAGGACACAACTAGCCAAAAGTAAAAAAAGTTCTGGGCACCAAAATAAATTGATCAGTATGCATGGAATCGTCTTGTTGTTTGATTGGCGTTTATGGCTCTTTATGATCGGTATTGTACTGAGTAGGGTGTGCGCTTTCTATTCTCAGTACGTCCTAGTCTTTTCCTCATTGTCATGCCATATCCAGCACTTGCGACAATGTCGTCTGGAAGTTCAAAGAATTGATGTTTAATCTTATCAAGGAATAGGCGCAACGTATCCTTTTTGTGTTTACGCATAACTAGACGGACGTTTTCAAGTTGATTGTCAAAATCACGAGACGCCTGCGGGAAAAGCAAGAGCTGAAGATCCATGGGGCGCTTTCCCCCGATTAGCTGAAGCCTTTCCCGCGGCAAGCGAATGGTTTTTGAAACAATCAACTCCCTATAAAATAAGAGTGGCACTCACCGGAGGTGAAAGTGCCACTCTTATTAACTGTGTTTTGTCCAGCCTCATTTTCGTAAGGAAGCTTGGATAAATTCTCGGAATAACGGCTGAGGCCGTGTTGGTCGTGAAACGAACTCCGGATGGAACTGAGAGGCGATAAAAAACGGATGATCACCTAGCTCAACAATTTCCACGAGCCGTCCATCAGGACTCGTCCCAGAGAACATAAAGCCTTTGGCTTCCATTTGCTCACGGTATTCATTATTAAATTCATATCGATGACGGTGACGCTCATAAATCACTTGGTCATTGTAAGCTGATTGGGCAAGTGTTCCGTTCTTCAGCTTGCAAGGATAAAGGCCTAAGCGGAGCGTTCCTCCCATATCTTCTACATCTTTTTGTTCTGGCAACAAATCGATAATTGGATGCGGCGTATCTGGATTAATTTCCGCAGAATGAGCGCCTTCCAACCCAAGGACATTGCGAGCAAACTCAATTGAAGCTAATTGCATCCCCAAGCAAATCCCTAAAAACGGTATTTTTTGCTCACGCGCATAGCGGATTGCTTCGATCTTGCCTTCGATTCCTCGATCACCAAAGCCTCCGGGAACGAGAATACCATCCACTCCCTGCAATTGTTCGGCAACGTTTTCTGCCGTTACATCTTCCGAATCAACCCATTTAATGTTAATATCTGCATCAAAAGCATAGCCGGCATGACGCAAAGCCTCGGCTACAGATAAGTAAGCATCTGGTAATGCCACATATTTGCCGACAAGGGCGATTTTCACAAGGCCTGATAGATTTTTCACCTTCTCGACGAGTGATTTCCACTCTGTCATATCCGCTTCTTGGCAAGAAAGGTTTAAATGATCACAAACGATTTGATCGAGATTTTGCGCTTGTAAGTCTAATGGCACTTCATAAAGCGTATCTGCATCGCGCGCCTCAATAACAGAGTCTACACGAATATCACAAAATAGCGCAATTTTTTCCTTCATTTCTTCAGGAACTGGCTTTTCTGTTCGTACGACAATCACGTTCGGCTGGATTCCAAGGCTACGGAGCTCTTTAACACTATGCTGGGTCGGCTTTGATTTCATCTCACCTGCTGCAGCTAAATAAGGAATAAGCGTACAGTGGATGTACATGACATTATCAACACCGATGTCACTCTTAATTTGGCGAATCGCTTCTAAAAATGGCAAGCTTTCAATATCGCCAACTGTTCCACCAATCTCGGTAATGACCACATCCGCATTGGTCTCACGCCCTGCACGAAACACCCTCTCTTTAATCTCGTTCGTAACGTGGGGGATGACTTGGACTGTTCCGCCAAGGTAATCGCCACGACGCTCCTTCTTAAGTACAGAGGAGTAAATTTTCCCTGTCGTCACATTGCTGTTTTTATTCAAATTAATATCAATAAAACGTTCATAGTGCCCGAGATCCAAATCGGTTTCAGCGCCATCATCTGTGACAAATACTTCCCCGTGCTGATAAGGACTCATCGTCCCAGGATCAACATTGATGTACGGATCGAACTTTTGGATCGTCACCTTCATCCCGCGATTCTTTAACAATCGACCGAGGGATGCCGCGGTAATTCCTTTTCCTAATGAGGATACAACCCCACCTGTCACAAAAATGTACTTTGTCGTCATCTAACCGTCTCCTTTTCAAAAATTGCCCAAGAGCTACGTACTTGCTGAAAATGGGAGGCTTTTCTTTACGAGACACGGTCAACGTTAGTCGTGTTTCATTCTCTTAGCATGAATCATTATTTCCGAACTAAAACAAAAAAACAAAAGTGACACTTTTCCCTGTTCAACAGGGGGCCACTTTTGCTTTTTATTTTTTTAGAAGTATTGATTTCTTTAGCCCAAAAATGATTCTACCGAGTTCTTTATGAGAAGTCAAGCGATGATTTACTTATAGATCATCGTCTGACTCTTCGAATTCGTCATCGAGTTCGTCAATGTCGTCCCCTTCATCGAACTCTTCATCTTCCTCATCCGCATCTTCGCTCTCTGCCAGTTCATCGAGCTCGTCTTCTAAATCCTCAAACTCATCATCGAACACTTCGATATTCTCATCAAGCTCATCTACTTCTTCTTCAGCCTTCGCCTTCGCTTTTTTCTTCGTCGGTCCCGTGATTTCTTCCTCTACTTGCTCTAATGGGTACCAGCTTCTTAAGCCCCAACGATTGTCACCTAAAGTAACAAAGCGACCGTCGATGTTTAGATCCGTATACAGATAACCGATGCGATCAAGCATTTGCTCTTCAGACATTCCTTTTAATTCTGCCACTTTTTTAAGTAAATCCTGATAGTTAAAAGGCTCTTTTGTTTCCTTCATCACTAAGTACGCAACTTCCACCATGGAAAGTTCTTGAATTTCTTCTTTCGATAGCTCTGCTAATTTCACGGCGAGCACTTCCTTTCATGAATCATCTATCATTCTTAAAGTTTACGCACGTATTTTATTTAGAAATCATACGTTTCATTATAAACACATTTCCCAAGTTTATGCTAGTTCGTTTAATCAGAACGATGGATTGATTACGTGTACACTTGCTAAACCTTGACCGTTACAGGGATTAGCTCCTGAATATAGAGGGGAGACATTCGTAAGTCAATATAGCTTGTCCCCTGTTTGACTATCGGACAAATAGGGTTTTCATACGGAATAAAGACGATCTCTACTCTTGAACCATCGTTTAAACGAGCTTTGCTTCCAATGCATTGTTCCATAAAGCGGCGGACAAAAAAATCAGTAATTCTCGGCTCTAGCTTTCCGAACCGATCTTGCCTCATTTGTAGCAAAACGTCATACAAGGCCATGCCCTTACGGTAGATGCGGTCGGATGTCATCGCATGGAATACATCGGCTACCGCTAGAATTTTTGATAGAAGATGAATCTCATTTCTCGTTTTTTGATAGGGGTACCCTGTACCATCCTCCCGCTCGTGATGTTCGAGAGCCATGAGCGCGACCGTATCTGAATAGATTCCTGATTCTTGAATAATGCGGTAGCCTTTCACCGTGTGATCTTGGATGATTCGATACTCATCCTTCGTCAATGCACCTGGTTTATTTAAAATAGCATCAGGAATCTCGACCTTCCCAATATCATGGAGAACCGCTCCTAGGGTAAGCTCTTTCAAAATGACTTCATCTAACTTCAGCCACGTTCCGATCAGCCTTGAAAGGATGGATACTCCCACGGTATGCCTGTATGTATAGTCATCCTTTGCTTTAATGACATGCAATAGCTTCGCCAAATCTTTTTCGGCCGTCATTTGCTCGACTTGTGGAACGATAGAGGTTTCAACCTCTTGGATAATTTGGTTGTTTGTATGAATCTGTGTGAATATTTTCTCAAGCTCTGCCATCGTCTCTTTCATCGCTCGCTCTCTTTGAACAAAAAGCCAGTCATCCTCATTGATACGTCCCAAGTCTAGATCGCTTTCAAGCAACCGTTTGATTAATTCTGGTGTAAGCAGTGTCCCTTCACGAACTAAAAGATCCCCTTGTTTGCTGAAAAGATCTTTCGTCATTCTATCTCCGACTTTCCAATCCAAATCCATTGAGAAACCACCCTACGCAACATGTTCATATTCAGTTACATTTTACCACTGTTTTCATTATAATCTATTTTAAATGCGGAAAAACCTTCTAAATTGCAAAGGAAACGGTCTTCATTTCTAGAAGAGTCGTTATAAGTATTTTCGGTAAAAATAATAAGATTATGAAGGGCCTCATTCTCAAAGGATAGAAAAAGCCGCCTATAACAGGCGGTTTAGACTAAAGACATAACGTTGCAATGAGTCGAGACATGGAAATATCATTCCATTACATATTTCTCCGGTATTGCCCTCCAACTTGATACAATGCTCTCGTAATTTGTCCCAAGCTTGCAACTTTTACCGTTTCCATAAGCTCAGCGAAGATGTTCCCACCATTTACAGCAGTCTCTTGTAGCGCCTTCAATGCCTCTGGCGCTATCTCCTTATGCCGTTCTTGAAATGCCTTTAGATTAGCAATCTGTTGCTCTTTTTCTTCCTTTGTTGCCCGTGCCAGTTCCAAATCAAACGTTTCTTCATCCTGTTCGTTCGGATTTATATACGTGTTCACACCGATGATTGGAAGTTCCCCACTATGCTTCTTCATCTCATAGTGCATGGATTCCTCTTGAATTTTACTGCGCTGATATTGGGTCTCCATTGCCCCAAGCACACCGCCACGGTCATTGATTTGTTCGAGTTCGGCAAGGACCGCCTCTTCCACTAACTCGGTGAGCTCTTCGATAATAAACGAGCCTTGCAGCGAGTTTTCATTTTTGGCTAGCCCTAGCTCCTTCGTAATGATCATTTGGATCGCCATTGCCCGTCGAACCGATTGCTCCGTGGGCGTCGTGATGGCCTCGTCGTACGCATTCGTATGGAGCGAGTTGCAATGGTCATAAATGGCCATAAGCGCTTGAAGCGTCGTACGGATGTCATTGAAGTCGATTTCTTGGGCGTGGAGAGAGCGACCGGAAGTCTGGATATGATATTTTAGTTTTTGACTACGCTCATTTGCTCCGTACTTATGCTTCATCACGGTTGACCAAATGCGCCGAGCGACGCGGCCAATGACCGTATATTCTGGATCAAGCCCATTGCTAAAGAAGAACGACAGATTTGGAGCAAAGTCATTAATATCCATGCCACGGCTTAAATAGTATTCAACGTACGTAAAGCCATTGGCAAGCGTAAAAGCGAGCTGGCTGATCGGATTCGCTCCTGCCTCGGCAATGTGATACCCCGAAATGGAAACCGAGTAGTAGTTTCTTACGTGATGATCGATAAAATATTGTTGAATGTCTCCCATCATCCGCAAAGCAAATTCCGTCGAGAAAATACACGTGTTCTGCCCCTGATCCTCTTTTAAAATGTCGGCCTGAACGGTTCCCCTAACCGTTGCAAGCGTGCGCGCCTTAATATCAGCAAGCTCCTCTTCACTTGGTACTCGGTCATTCTCACGTTGAAATGCTTCCACCTGCTGATCAATCGCCGTATTCAAAAACATCGCCAATATGATTGGGGCAGGACCGTTGATCGTCATTGATACAGACGTGGATGGCGCACATAGGTCAAACCCTGCATAGAGTTTTTTCATGTCATCGAGCGTACAAATGCTGACGCCACTTTCGCCAACTTTGCCGTAAATATCTGGACGATAATCCGGATCCTCTCCGTATAGCGTAACCGAATCAAACGCTGTACTGAGGCGCTTCGCTTCATCGTCTTTCGATAAATAGTGAAAGCGACGGTTCGTCCGCTCAGGTGTCCCTTCTCCTGCAAATTGACGTTTCGGGTCCTCGCCTTTACGCTTGAACGGAAACACGCCTGCTGTAAATGGGAAGGACCCAGGCACATTTTCCAGCATAGACCAACGTAAGATTTCGCCCCAATCTGCAAATTTCGGTAGCGCCACTTTCGGAATTTTCAAACCCGCTAAGCTTTCCGTCGTCAATTCAGTCTCAATTTCCTTGCCGCGAATGTTCATCACGAACGTATCACCTGAATAGGCTGCTTTTTTCGCCTCCCATTGATCAAGGATTGCCTTGCATTCAGGATGAAGTTTTTGTTCGTACATGGCCTTTGTTGCTTCGAGCTGCTGTAAGGCTTCCTCTGTATCCTGACCATGTTCCTTTAAAGCAGCAATCGTTCCTTCGATTTGATAGAGCTTACGGGCAATCTGAACCTGCTCTTCTGTATGTTGTTTATATTGCTTAACGGTTTGCACGATATCACGCAAATATTGCGTTCGTTCTGGTGGAATGATGATATTTTGTTTCATGACTTCCTTACTTGTCTCGATTGATGTGTCCCAGCTTGTTTTGCATTTTTTATTTAAGATGTCGATAACCGCAGCAAATAACGTGTTCGTACCTATGTCGTTAAACTGACTTGCAATCGTCCCGTAAACCGGCATCGCCTCTAGCGGCTCGTCAAAGCGTTGGTGAGAGCGCTGATACTGTTTACGAACATGGCGTAACGCATCCTCCGAGCCTTTTCGGTCAAACTTGTTAATCGCGATCACATCGGCAAAGTCAATCATATCGATCTTCTCTAATTGGGAAGGTGCCCCGTACTCACTTGTCATCACATACATGGAGATATCGGCAATTTCGGTAATCTCCGCATCCCCTTGACCAATTCCGCTCGTCTCCACAATGACAAGGTCATAGGCTGCAGCTTTTACGACTGCGATCGCGTCACGAATGCTTTCGGAGATCTCTGTGCGGGAGCCCCGTGTGGCTAAGCTTCGCATAAAGACCCGCGGCGAGTGGATCGCATTCATTCGAATACGGTCACCTAGGAGCGCTCCTCCTGTTTTTTGCTTCGTCGGATCAATGGAAAGGATCGCCACTGTTTTATCGGTAAACTCATTTAAAAAACGGCGCACCAATTCGTCGGTTAGTGAGCTTTTCCCTGCTCCCCCCGTTCCCGTAATCCCGAGTACTGGAGGACTAGGTTGGTTCAGCTTCTTTAAGCTGACCAACTTATCGTCAAGCGTTACAGCCGCTTCTTTTGTTTTTGCTTGCTCTTCTGCCATCGTAATGAGCCGCGCAACCGCACGGACATTTTTTTCCTTTAGTTGTTCAAATTCATTTTCGATGTCTTTCACAGTTGGAAAATCACATTCTTCAAGCATTTGATTGATCATGCCTTGCAGGCCGTGCTTCCGGCCATCATCAGGGGAAAAAATGCGAGAAATTCCGTATTCATGTAGCTCGCGAATCTCAGGTGGCGTAATGACACCGCCTCCACCGCCATAGATGCGAATGTGACCGGCACCTTTTTCTTGAAGCAGGTCATAACAATATTTGAAAAACTCCACATGTCCCCCCTGATAGGATGAAATCGCAATTCCTTGCACGTCCTCTTGTATGGCAGCGCTTACAATTTCCTCAACGGAGCGGTTGTGGCCAAGGTGAATCACCTCAGCCCCGCTCGACTGGAGGATGCGCCGCATAATGTTAATGGAGGCATCATGACCATCAAATAAGCTGGACGCAGTAACAAAACGAACATGGTGCTTCGGTCGGTACGTCTCAACCGTTCCCATTCGTTAGACCTCCTTTATAGGCTCTGTAACTCCTTTTAACAACTGCTTGATTTGTAGATTCGTATACTCTTCAAGAGTGTACAATTTTTGAATGGCCCACCGTCTAAACGTCCACATATGAGCAGAGACGAGAATATTATGAGCGAGCAGCTTGATTTCCTGCTCTTCTAGTTCAAGACCTCCCCCATCGACACATTCTTGAATGATGCGCTCCATGAGTTCGGTCATATCCATTTCCTTTTGCAATACGTAAGGTAATGCTTCTTTAGGCAACGATTTTGCCTCTTGGTACATGACGAGTACCTCTTCCTGCATTTCGTCAATCACATGGAACAACGCAGCAATCGCTTTTTTCAACCGCTCGACTCCAGACCCCTTCGTGTCAAGCTGCTGCCTTAGTCGGTCGCTTACTTCTTCATAAATCGCGTCACATACTAAGTAAAGCACATCTTCTTTGGAGCCAATATATTCGTAAAGCGTACCAATACTAAAGCCTGATTGCTTCGCAATTTCACGGGTAGTCGTTCGATGAAATCCTTTTTCGATAAAAAGGGACACCGCTCCTTTAATCATTTGTTCACGACGTTTTTTAATAAGCTGTTGGTCTTTCACCATGGAAGGTACTTGTTTTTTCTTCACAGGGGACAACCTCTTTCTTGTACATTAGAATGGATTTTTGCTGGCCAGAGCCAACAAATCAACGTCAATCAAAACCGGTGACTCCACTAACTACTACTTGAGGGACGAGCCACAGGTTCCACATTACATCCATTGTACCGAATTTTTAGTCCGCCAACAGCATTTTTGAGATAACTAATCGTTGAATTTCGTTCGTTCCTTCGTAAATTTGTGTAATTTTCGCATCACGCATGTAGCGCTCCACCGGATATTCTTTCGTGTAGCCGTACCCGCCGAACACTTGAACCGCCTCCACCGTGACATCCATGGCCGTATCTCCAGCAAACAGCTTCGACATCGCTGACTCTTTACCGTAGGAAAGGCCTTCGCTTTCTCTCCATGCGGCTTGATAGGTGAGAAGCCGGCTCGCTTCTACCTTTGTCGCCATGTCTGCGAGTTTGAAAGCGATCCCTTGCTGCTGACCAATCGGCTTGCCAAACTGCTTTCGCTCATTCGCATAGGCAACTGCAGCATCGAGCGCCCCTTGAGCGATGCCGACCGCTTGTGCGGCGATCCCGTTACGCCCACCGTCCAAGGTCATCATCGCAATTTTGAAGCCGTCGCCTTCTTTCCCTAGCAAATTTTCCTTCGGCACCCGGCAATCTTCAAATATGATTTCCGTCGTCGGTGAGGAGCGAATCCCCAGTTTCTTTTCTTTTTTGCCGACGGAAAAGCCAGGTGTATCCGCTTCAACAATAAAGGCAGACACTCCTTTGTGACGCTTTTCTGGCTCGGTCACGGCAAACACGATATAAATATCGGCAATCCCGCCGTTTGTAATGAAAATTTTTGAGCCGTTTAAAATGTAGTCATCGCCTTCTAAAACAGCTGTCGTTTTCATGTTCGCCGCATCCGATCCTGATCCAGGCTCGGTTAACCCGTAGGCGCCAATTTTCTTTCCTTCTGCCATTGGCCGTAGAAATTTCTGCTTCTGCTCTTCTGTGCCAAATTTGTATACCGGCCAGCTCGCTAACGAAAGGTGGGCAGAAAGGGTCACACCGGTAGAGGCGCAGACTCTTGAGAGCTCTTCCACGGCAATGACATAGCTAACATAGTCAGCCCCGATCCCTCCGTACTCTTCAGGCCAAGGAATACCCGTGAGGCCGAGCTCCGCCATCTGATCAAAAATCTCACGGTCAAACCGCTCTTCTTCATCCCGTTCCTCGGCTGTGGGCGCAACTTCATTCTCTGCAAAATCTCGAACCATTTTTTTAATCATCTGCTGTTCATCTGTTAGCAAAAAGTTCATCTCCAGCCCTCCTTCTCCTATTCATTCGCTAATATGTTTGTGGATGACAATTCGCTGAATCTCACTCGTTCCTTCGTAGATCTCGCACACCTTTGCATCACGGAAGTAGCGCTCGACTGGATATTCCTTCGTGTAGCCGTATCCCCCGAAAATTTGCACTGCTTCTATCGCCGCCTTCATCGCGATTTTAGACGCAAATAGTTTAGCCATCGAAGACTCCTTTGCACATGAAACACCTTGCTGCTTTAATTGTGCAGCACGATAGGTTAATAGTTTGGCAGCCTCTACTTGTGTCACCATGTCAGCGAGTTTAAAAGCAATCGCTTGCTGCTGACCAATCGATTTGCCAAATTGCTTTCGTTCCTTCGCATATGACGTTGCTGCTTCTAAAGCAGCTTCGGCAATTCCTAAAGACTGTGCGGCTATCCCAATCCGTCCAGCCTCCAAGTTCGCCATCGCAATCTTGTATCCGTCCCCTTCTACACCTAAAAGATTTTCTTTCGGAACAAGGGCATCTTCAAAAATAAGCTCTGTCGTATTGGAGCCGTGGAGCCCCATTTTTTTCTCTTTTTTACCGACCGTAAAGCCTGGCGTCTCTTTCTCGACTATAAATGCGGAAATCCCTTTTCGACCAGCACTTGGATTGGTTGAGGCAAACACGACATACGTATCGGCTGCGCCCCCATTCGTAATAAACACTTTTGAGCCATTCAACCGATAATGGTCCCCTTTTTTAGAGGCCGTTGTTTTTAAATTGGCTGCATCCGACCCCGCGCTCGGTTCCGTAAGCCCGAAAGCCCCTAAATATTCGCCCTTAGCAAGCTTCGGAATAAATCGCGCTTTCTGTTCCTCTGTGCCAAAAAAAAGAATCGGATTCGTCCCTACCGAGGTATGAACGGAAAGGATCACCCCCACCGTAGCGCTTACCTTAGACAGCTCGTGGATAGCGATAATGTACGACGTAAAATCCATCTCGGCCCCGCCGTATGCTTCAGGAATCGGGATTCCCATTAACCCAAGCTCCCCCATTTCTTTCACAATGTGCATCGGGAACGTGTCGTTCGTTTCCATTTCTTCCACGAACGGAGCAATGCGTTCTTGAGCAAAATCCCGAACCATCTTCCGCATCATCTCTTGTTCGTCTGTCCATCGTAGATTCATCCCATCACCTTCTTCATGAAGCTTTTCCTCTCTCAACGATCACTTGTGATAGACGTAAAACCCTCTACCTGTTTTCTTACCGAGCCAACCGGCCTTTACATATTTTCTTAGTAGCGGGCACGGACGATATTTGTCATCACCAAACCCCTCATGGAGGGTCTCCATAATGTATAAGCATGTGTCCAGCCCGATAAAGTCTGCAAGTGTAAGGGGGCCCATTGGATGGTTCATCCCTAGTTTCATCACCTCATCCACCGCTTCAGGAGTTGCAACCCCTTCGTACACAGTATAGATCGCCTCATTGATCATCGGCATGAGCACGCGGTTGGAGACAAAACCTGGGAAATCATTGACTTCTACTGGTGTTTTGTTCAGCTTTTTCGTTAGTGCCTCTACGGTTTCGTACACGTCATCGGCTGTTGCTAGTCCGCGGATAATTTCCACGAGCTTCATAACAGGCACAGGGTTCATAAAGTGCATGCCAATGACTTTTTCTGGACGGTTGGTAGCAGCAGCGATTTCTGTGATCGGAAGTGATGACGTATTCGTAGCAAGAATCGTGTCAGCAGGAGCAAGGTCATCAAGCTTAGCAAAAAGGTTCGTTTTCACCTCCATATTCTCCACGACGGCCTCAACGATAAAGTCCGCTTTTTTGGCGTCCTGTAACTCAGTCGACTGGTGAATACGGCTAAGGGTGATGTCCATTTCCCTCTCTGTCATACGTCCTTTCTCCACTTGGCGCTGCAACTGCTTCGTAATCGTTTGAATTCCTTTCTCTATTGAAGCCTGATCAAGGTCATACAACATGACCTCGAAGCCGGCCAAAGCGTGAACGTGAGCAATACCAGATCCCATTTGTCCTGCACCAATGACCATTACTTGCTTAATGTCCATCCTCGTTCTCCTCTCTTATTCATTTACGGTACGCGAATAAGTACAGCATCCCCTTGACCTCCGCCACTGCAGATCGCTGCAATGCCTAGTCCCCCGCCTCGACGGCGCAATTCGTAGGCAAGTGTAAGGATGATGCGTGCACCACTTGCACCAATCGGATGACCTAACGCAACGGCTCCACCGTTGACATTTACTTTTTCAGGGTCAATCTCGGCGATTTGCTGACTGGCAAGGGCAACGGCGGCAAAAGCCTCATTAATTTCGAACAAATCGATCTCAGCAGGCGTTTTCCCAGTGTCCTGTAATAGCTTTTGGATGACAAGGCCCGGTGTTTTCGGGAAATCCTTCGGCTCGGTCGCTAGCGCAGTATGCCCTTCAATGATGGCTAATGGGGCCATGCCAGCGCTCTTCGCCTCCTCCTCAGACATGAGCAACATCGCGGCAGCACCATCATTCACTCCAGGAGCATTTCCGGCTGTAATCGTCCCTTCTTTGCCAAACACCGGTCGAAGGTTTTTCAGTGACTCCATTGACGTATCCTTTCGCGGCGCTTCATCACATGCGACGAGCAATGGTTCCCCTTTTCGCTGCGGCACTTCCACCGGAACGATCTCTTCTTCGAGCCGCCCTGCTCCGATGGCCGCAATGGCACGCTGATGACTACGGTACGCCCATTCATCCTGGGCTTCTCGGCTGATCGCTAACTCATGTGCGGTCCCATTTCCGTACGTTCCCATATGAACACCTGTGAAGGCACATGTTAGTCCGTCAAATACCATGCCATCGATCATTTCCACATGGCCCATTCTTGCGCCCCAACGCGCCTTTGGTACATAGTAAGGCGCTTGACTCATCGATTCCATTCCCCCAGCTACAACGACTTTTGAGCTCCCCGAGCGGATTAACTGGTCCGCCAATGTCACGCTACGCATCCCGCTCGCGCACACTTTATTGATCGTCTCCGTACGGACGCTCCACGGTAAGCCGGCTTCTTTTAATGCTTGCCTTGACGGAAGCTGTCCTTGCCCCCCTTGCAACACATTCCCCATGATCAGATCGTCGACTCGTTCCCCACGCCAATTTGCCCTTTTTAACGTTTCACGAATTGCATGTCCCCCTAGCTGAGCAGCTGTTAGTGTCGATAGACTCCCGCCAAATTTCCCGAAAGGTGTTCTCACGCCGCTAATGATGGCTGTTTTCAAGTCTAATTCCCCCTCCAATTCTGAGCGAACGCTCAGTCGATAATCATATATTTAAGCGCTTACATTAAAAGAAGAGGGCAGGAAAGCGGTCGACCGCTTTCCGCCTCAAATACCCATGATTTACTTCTAGCTTACTTCTGATGGCTCCTGTTTGACAAGAGATTTTTCTAAAATTTCAACAATATCAAGCGTTTGTACATCGTCCTCCACCTCTTTTGCTTTCGTTCCATCACTCAACATCGTTAAACAGTATGGACAGCCACTACCGATGACCGAAGGAGAAACTTCAAGCGCTTGCTCCGTACGAGCGACATTCACACGCTGGCCCGCATCCTCTTCCATCCACATCATGCCTCCGCCAGCACCACAGCACATACCATCCTGGCGATTTCGCTCCATCTCCACAAGCTCAACACCAGGAATCGCTTGCAAAATTTCACGTGGTGGGTCGTATACGTCGTTGTAACGACCTAAATAACAAGAATCGTGATAAACCACTTTTTCGTTTACCGGGTATTGTGGTTTGACTTTTCCTTCTTTGATTAACTTCGCCAGTAGCTCCGTGTGGTGGAACACTTCGACCCCTTCCAGTCCAAATTCAGGATACTCGTTCTTAAAGGTGTTGTAAGCATGAGGGTCGATCGTAACAATTTTCTTTACGTTATGCTTTTTGAATAATTCAATGTTGGCGGTCGCAAGCTCTTGGAACAAAAACTCATTCCCTAGACGGCGCGGGGTATCACCAGAGTTTTTCTCCTTGTTTCCAATGATCGCAAACGTCACCCCTGCTTCATTTAACACTTTCGCAAACGATTGAGCGATTTTTTGACTCCGTTTATCATATGAGCCCATCGAGCCAGCAAAGAACAAATACTCGAATTCTTCGCCCGCTTTTTCCATTTCCTTAACGGTCGGAACGTGAATATCGTCCCTGCCTTCACGCCATTTCTCCCGCTCTTTTCGGTTAATGCCCCAAGGGTTTCCTTGCCGCTCGATATTGGTTAGCGCACGCTGAGCATCGGCATCCATCTTCCCTTCCGTCAGTACGAGGTACCGACGCATATCGATAATTTTGTCGACGTGTTCGTTCATGACCGGGCATTGATCCTCACAGTTCCGGCACGTCGTACAGGCCCAAATCTCTTCTTCTGTAATAACGTCCCCAATTAGGCTTACATCGTACGAAGCAGCAGCCTCTGCTCCTCCTGCTCCTTGCATCGCCAGTTGATTCGCTTTCGTATTAGAGAATGCATAACTTGGTAACCAAGCGGACTTGGACGTAACGGCCGCTCCTTTTTCCGTTAAATGATCGCGCATTTTTACGATTAAATCCATTGGCGATAGCATCTTGCCCGTTCCGGTAGCTGGACACATATTCGTACAACGCCCGCACTCCACACAGGCATATAAATCGAGCAATTGTTTTTGATTGAAATCTTCAATTTTGTTGACGCCAAACACTTCTTGCTCCTCGTCCTCAAAGTTTATCGAAGACAGCTGCCCTACTTTGTGGGTGCGACCTAAAAAGACATTCGCCGGACCTGCAATCAAATGTGCGTGCTTCGATTGTGGTACGTACACGAGGAATGTAAGTAAAAATAAGAGGTGCATCCACCAAAAGACAAAGAACAACGCCCCTGCTGCAGTTGGCCCGATCCAACTTGTCGCAGCGGCAATACCAGAGGCAACAGGTTCAAATCCAGTAAGTGGCTTCCCGAGCCAAATGATCTCCATTCCTTTTGCGATCATTTTTGATGTCATTAGTCCACCGATAAAGATTAAGACGAGTCCTGATTTCCAGCCCCGTTTAAGGCGAACCAATTTCTCAATGTAACGACGATGGAACGCCCATACGACCGCAATAATGATCATGAGCACGACAAACTCTTGGAAAAAAGTGAAATACGGATAGAGCGGTCCAAGCGGTATATGGGACCCAGGGGCTAGCCCTTTCCAAATCAGGTCAATCGCACCGATCTGCACGAGTAAAAATCCGTAGAAGAACATGAGGTGGATGATTCCACTTTTTTTGTCCTTCATGAGCTTCTTTTGCCCGAAAACATTGACCCAGATTTCGCGCAGACGCTCCTGCATTGAGTGGTCAAATTCGGCCTTTTTCCCAAGCTTAATGTAGGCAATTCTCGTCCGAACGAGCGTTGCAAACAGATAGACGGCATAACCCGTTACTAAAAGAAAGGCAATCCAGTTCACCCATGTTAACGCTTCCATAAATGTAACCTCCCCCTTACAGGCCGATACGATTACGGCCATGACAGACAAAAAGTTTGAAAATAGACAATTTTTGTTTGCTGTTATTATAACATACCTTTTTATGAATGAGTATTCACTCATAAAAGTTTTTTAAATTAATTTTTAGTAGGTCGGAAAAAGGGCAAGCTACAACTAACGTTGAATTCAGGAGGAGGTACGATATGATCGGAGTCGTACTTTTATTTCTTATCGTTGCGATTATTTTGTGGTTACGCTTTGATTACACCCAAGGGTTAAAGAAACAACGGGGGAAAGCCGTTAGACGAAACCAACCAATCCGCCACGGGACAGTTCGACTATTGCCAACTGGCGATGAGTTTATCGGTTCCCTCATTCATGACATAAAAGCTGCTGAACACCACATTCACATTTTATTTTATATCTTTCGGGACGATCACATCGGGAAAAAAATTCTTCAGCACCTTGAACAAAAAGCAAAGGAAGGGGTGGCTGTCCGGTTGCTCGTCGATCGATTCGGCGCCGATGTAAAAAATCGTTCCATTCAGAGCCTTAAGCAAGCAGGGGCGCAATTTGAGTACGCTCATCGGATCAGCTTTCCGTACTGGTTCTTCTCTTTAAATCGCCGTAATCATCGGAAAATCACTGTCATTGACGGAAAGGTGGGCTACATTGGTGGCTATAACATCGGGGATGAGTATTTAGGGCGTGATCCGAAGTTCGGTTTTTGGCGTGACTACCATCTTCGACTGACAGGGGATGGCGTTCAAGATTTACAGGATCAATTTATTCAAGACTGGGAGCGAGAGTCCCGACTCCCTGTCACAAGAGATCGCTGGCTGTATCCGCCATTGGCAAAAGGACCCCATGAACTACGGATCATTCCAACGAACGGCTCTTTTTTAGAAGACAGCTTTCTTCAACTCGTCGAACAAGCGGAGGAAACGATTACGATCGGAACCCCTTACTTCATTCCTGGGGAAAAATTGCACCATGCCCTTTTGGATGCAGCCGCTAGAGGGGTGGCTGTTCGTCTACTCGTACCGAAAAAAGGCGATCACCCACTCGTGAAGGAAGCAGCGTTCCCTTACTTTAAGGAGCTCCTTGAAGGGGGCATCAACATTTATCGTTACTATCGCGGCTTTTTTCATGGAAAGGCAATCGTAATCGATAATAAGCTGGCCGATGTAGGAACAGCCAATTTTGATAAGCGCAGCTTTCGGTTGAATTATGAAATCAACTGTATTTTATATGACAAAGAGATGATTCAGCTCGTTCGCGAAGAATTGGATTATGATTTTTCCATATCGGAACGGCTTCAAATGGAGGACCTCGCGAACCGCTCCTTCTTCCATCGTACGAAAGAACAAGTAGCTACCCTGTTCTCTGGTTTTTTTTAGCTGGCAAGCCTGAGTCCGTTCGACTCAGGCTTTTCTGTTTTTATTTCAAAACACGTGACGTATCCCCATTCCCATTTTAAACGAATGATTTTATGTTATTATCCACGCTGTGGCAAGTGCCCTTTTTCGTTTTCATTCTTTGATCCCTGCGTGGAAGCTTTCAAAGGGGGCGTAAAAGGGCATCCTTTCAATTTATAACTTTTTGTCCTCCATAGTACTGATTTTAAGCAAATCATAATGAAGAATCCGCTGCGGCCCTATAGGTCCTACCCGGCGTAGCCCACGGTCCTCAAAGCCTACCCGAGTGTACAATTGCTTAGCCGCTGCATTACGCTCATTAACGACGAGAAACAGTTCGCGAATGTTTGGCCAATGGACAGTAACGAAAGCCGGGAGAAGGAGCATCGCTTTTTTTCCATATCCTTTCCCTTGTTGCTTTTCGTCAATCGCCAAGCTACGAATGAGTAGCAACCCCTCTTCCTCTATGTACGCCTTCGTTGCCTCCCCTTCATGGAGGACGAAAAAGCCTACAGGCTCTTGGTCAGCCAAAATGACGATGGGCGTTCGTGTAGGATCTTCCTCACATGCTCGGAGTGCATCCACCGGCAATCTTGTAAATGGTAGCTGTTCTGGCGGCAATGAAAAGTTGCCCAGCACCGATAAATGTTGTTGTTCGACAAAAGACAAAGTGATCATTCAAATCCCTCCAGAGAAGCAAACATGCGTTCTCTATATTATACCATAGTTATCTCCCGTGTTAAAAAGGAAACAAGTGAATAAGGTCGGTGCTCTTTAACACTAAGCATTCCCAAATAAAAGGGCGGCAAGGCCACAGCTCTAATCATGTAAAAAAGAGTACCTTTCAAAGGCACTCCTTCAATTTTAAGGAAATAATCCTTTCCGCTTCGCCCATGAGCGAATGATTCCGTTCAACTCAGCAGGATGGTGCGTTGGTATTTGATGTGTCGAACCATCAATGTAGACAAGTTCAAGGTCTTTCACATGATCGATAAAAGGCCTCTTCGTCGAATGAATGTAATAATCATGATCCCCGTATAAAACAAGTAACGGAACGGTTAACCGGTGAAGCGCTCTTGTCACATTTCCCTGTTTTCCAACAGCGTACTGCTGTTCAATCATATGAGGGTCGGACTTTTTAATTTCTTTCTGGATTTCTTTTCTTACCTTCTTGTCTTGAAAATGGGCAATGGCTAATACCCATGCAAAGAAGTCAAGATGCTCGCTTCCTGTGACAGAAACGCCTAGGTCGTATTGCTTTTTTAACAAAAGGGGACTCACCTCAGAAAACCCGCTAATGCTTACAACTCCTAGACATCTGTCTGGATACATTAGAGCAAACAACTGGGCAATTAACGCCCCGTTAGAATACCCGCACACAATGGACTGCTCTACACCAAGATCGTCTAGAATCGCTTTCACATCTTCCGCCATCTGCTCAAGAGTGATTGGTTCATCCGTTGTCTCACTCCGGCCATTCCCCCGCAAATCATAGGTAATCACTTGAAAACAACTCGTGAGCCCGCGCACCTGTTCGTGAAAGGTGAGGTGCCCCATGGCTGGCGGAGGAATAAAAAGAATGGCGGTCCCTTCGCCACTTACTTCATAATAAAGCTTCGGCCGATGTGCTGTGAAAGCTTGCATCTGTCATTCCCTCCTTGTCTTATCTTCCATCGATTCATATGGGCCAGATCCATTGGTATAGCTTGTATCCTACATAAATACCTACAATCCCTAATATCCCTGCCAATGCAGGAGGAGCAGGGATCGGTAGCTTAATCAAAGCGAACAAAAAACCTACCGCTAATCCTGCCACGAAGGCCAATAATAACTCTTGCATCGATTCCCCTGCCTTTCTAAGTGGAAACTTGGAGGATTGTCAAGCAACCCTTGTACTTACTATAACCAGACTTCGAGAAAAAACCAGCCGATCATAAAAAGTTGAATCACGAGCTTTGCAATTGAGCTACTTAAAAACGCAAATAATGATGCCGTCCCAATTTGGAATGCCAACGGAACATCGCGCTTGATGATCCACTCGGTGATAAAAACTGCTAGGAAAGGAACAATGAATATGCCGAATGGCGGAATAATAAATGCCCCCACAATAACACCTATAATCGCAGCCCATCCTCCTGCCCTTGAGCCACCGTAACGTTTGACAAAATAACTGTTGGCGACCGCATCTGCGGCAAAAATAAGCACGGTGAACAAGGCCATCCCAATCCAAAACATCGTGCTTAATGACCCACCAATTCCCCATATGTATAAAAGAAATCCAGCCCAAATGAGCAAAATCGAGGGGAGGATGGGAAAGATTAATCCGACAAAGCCAAGGATAAATAAAAGGACGATCACCGTCCAAAGGATAACATCCATGTTTATACCTCCTCTTAAGATTTAACAAAGCAACAAAAGGAGCTTGTGGGCGCCTTTCGCTAAACATCTCCGTTTATACTTACGGATTGAAAGCCTTCAGGTGACAGTATATTTAACATCTTAATAAATGCAGGATGGTTTCGATTCTTTTTCATATGAGTGTATGAAAACTCCCTCTCAACATTGAGAGGGAGTTAAAAATCATTTACATCCGTTCTGGTGCCTCAACCCCAACAAGGGAAAGGGCATTTTTGAGCGTTACTTGCGTTGCTTTCATTAATGCGAGGCGCGCTTTGCTTTGCTCGTCGTTCTCTGGATTAATCACCTGCTCGGCATTGTAAAAACTATGGAGGGTGGACGCAAGCTCATGCACATAATTGGTGATCCGATGTGGCATTTGCTTTTGTGCTGCTTCGGCGACCACTTCTGGGAACTCACCAATCTTCTTCAGCAAGTCGTATTCTTTTTCGCTAGCAATCGGTGACAAATCGGTGGATTCATCAAAGGATAGACCGAGTTCTTTCCCTTTGCGTAACATGCTACATACTCGTGCATGGGCATATTGTACGTAATAGACTGGGTTTTCATTCGATTTTGATACGGCTAAGTCCATATCAAAGTCTAAGTGGGAATCGGCACTGCGCATCGCAAAGAAATAACGGGTCGCATCAATCCCTACTTCCTCCATAAGATCACGAAGGGTGACGGCTTTTCCTGTCCGCTTGCTCATTTTTACTTTTTCGCCGTTTTGGAACAGGCTGACCATTTGAATAATTTGAACATCTAACTGATCTTTTTCATAACCGAGCGCTTGGATCGCCGCCTTCATCCGTGGGATGTAGCCATGATGGTCGGCCCCCCAAATGTTGATCAGCTTTTCAAAGCCTCGTAAAAATTTGTCTTCATGGTACGAAATGTCCGGTGTTAAATACGTATAACTTCCATCATTCTTCACAAGTACCCGGTCTTTATCATCACCGTATTCTGTTGAACGGAACCAAAGGGCTCCGTCTTGCTCGTACGTCTTCCCTTTTTCCTTAAGGACATTCAGTGTTTTTTCCACTTTACCCGTTGTGTAAAGAGACGTTTCCGAATACCAGTTGTCAAACGGGACGCGGAATTCCTCTAAGTCAGACTTAATTTTCTCTAATTCTCGCTTTAAGCCGTACTCTCGGAAAAATGCAAGCCGCTTTTCAGACGACTCATGAACGAACTTATCTCCATGCGTCTCTGCAAGGTCTTTTCCAAATTGAATAATGTCTTCCCCATGGTACCCATCTTCAGGCATGTCTTTCTCCATGCCAAGTGCTTGGAAATAGCGCGCCTCTAATGACAATGCGAGATTGTTTATTTGATTACCAGCATCGTTAATGTAATACTCACGTGATACATCATATCCTGCTTTAGCAAGAATGTTGCATAATGCGTCACCCACCGCCGCACCACGGGCATGCCCCAAATGAAGATTTCCCGTCGGATTGGCAGAGACAAACTCAACCTGTACCTTCTTTCCTTTTCCTACATTCGTTTCGCCGTATGCGCTCTCAGCGCGCAAAACGATCGGAATCATTTCGCGTAAATAGGAATTATCGAGAAAGAAGTTAATAAAGCCTGGTCCTGCGATCTCTATTTTTTCGATCGCTGCCCGCTTACGGTCTAGCTTAGCTGTCAGCTCTTCTGCAATAAGACGCGGGGCTTTCTTAGCGACTCTCGCAAGCTGCATTGCCATGTTCGTGGCAAAGTCGCCATGGGCTTTCTCCTTTGGGGTTTCAAGAATTACTTCCGGTATCGTTTCATCGGTCGCCAACCCTGCTGCTTTTACCGCTACGACAATTTCTTCTCTCAATTGCTGCTTCATCTGCTCCATTTTGTTCATGCTTATTCCTCCTCCAACGTCAAACGCACATCATGGGTTCCTGTGTCTTGCCCTTGCAAAGAAAAATGATAACGAAGGTGAATGACACCTTTTTGTTTTCCTTGCGGCCATCGAACAATTACGCTCTCCGTCGTCGCCACTGATTCCCACGAAATTTGTGGTGTCACATACCGCCCAGATGTTTGTATCCCGCGTAAAAATGATTGACGCATCAAAACATCACCTTGGCGAATCAAGACGAGCTCACGTCCATCCCACTTCAATGTTGTTTGCACATTTTCTTGATCTGACAGCACTTCCTGAAAACGAAGATAATCTTGTGTACCTTTATGATAAAGTTCCCCTTTTGTCGTGAACTCATAGTCTTCTATTTCTCCGTGACGGTCAATTTTCGTTTGAAACAAAATTCGCACATGGCGTTTCTCTTGTTTTTTCACTGCACGCACACCTTTCTTTTACAAGTGTAGCGACTTTACATAACGGTTGCAAGATCCTTAAAAACGACGAGGCCCGATTCACCGGACGTTGTGAATCAGACCTCAAATAGATTACACCCAACCTAGCAACATTTCACGAACGAACTTACTTGCGGCTATCGGCGTTTTCTCAGAGGGATCATACGCTGGTGCGACCTCGACTAAATCCGCTCCGATGACGTTCACATCGGAATGGGCAATCGCAACAATCGCCTCTAGAAGCTCCTTCGATGAGATCCCACCTGCTTCGGCCGTACCTGTCCCTGGGGCAAACGCCGGGTCAAGCACATCAATGTCGATTGTCACATAGACATTCCGTCCCGCTAACTTTGGCAACACTTCCTTTAGCGGCGTTGCCACCTCGAATTTGGCCATGTACATACCGGAATCTTTCGCATATTGGAACTCTTCCCGCATCCCTGAACGAATGCCAAACGAATACACATTCTCAGGGCCAATTAACGAACACGCTTTACGGATCGGTGTTGAATGGGACAACGGCTCCCCTTCATACTCCTCACGAAGATCGGCGTGGGCATCGATATGAATGATCGCCATGTCTGGATAAATCTTATGCATCGCTTTAAAAATCGGCCATGACACAAGGTGCTCACCGCCTAGACCGATCGGCATCTTTTGATCAGCGAGCAGCTTGTCCACATAGGATTCAATCATCTCTAAGCTACGTTGCGGATTCCCGAACGGAAGGAGCATATCCCCTGCATCAAAATACGCTACCTCTTCCAAGTGCTTATCCATATAAGGACTGTATTCCTCTAGCCCGAGAGAAGCTTCACGGATACGGTTTGGACCGAAACGCGAGCCTGGGCGGAACGACACCGTCCAGTCCATCGGCATTCCAAAAATAACCGCCTTGCTTTCCTCATAGTTTGAACGACTCATAATGAAAACTTTACCTGAATAGGCTTCATCAAATCTCATGCTGCACCTTCCTTACTTGATCAAATCATCCACAAATCGCGGCAAAGCAAAGGCGGCTTTATGGAGATCCTTTGTGAAGTACTTTGTCTCAATATCATAAAAACGGCTCGGCTCCACATGTAGTGGATCGTACGTTTTCGACCCAATTGTAAATGTCCAGAGTCCGCTCGGATAGGTTGGAATATTCGCTGTATACAAACGGGTGATTGGAAAAATTTCTTGCACATCAGCATAGACTTTGCGGATCAGTTCACCATGGAACCACGGGTTATCGGTTTGCGCAACAAAAATCCCGTCTTCTTTTAAGGCTTTCGCAATTCCTTGATAAAACCCTTTTTCAAAAAGTTTAACCGCAGGCCCTACTGGCTCTGTAGAATCGACCATAATGACATCATAAGCACTTTCAGCCTTGGCAATATGCAAAAAGCCATCATCGACTTGAACATCGACACGCGGGTCATTAAGCGCCGTCGCAATGGAAGGTAAATACTTTTTCGAGTACTCAATGACCTTTCCGTCGATTTCTACAAGAGTCGCTTTTTCCACTGATGGGTGCTTCAACACTTCACGGATAACCCCCCCATCACCACCGCCTACGACAAGGACATGTTTCGGGTTCGGATGGGTAAAGAGCGGAACATGAGCCACCATTTCATGATAAACGAACTCATCCTTTTCCGTAGTCATGACCATTCCATCGAGAACGAGCATGTTCCCGAACTCTTCTGTCTCAATGACATCGAGCTGCTGAAAGTCGGTCTTTTCTGTATGTAGCGTCCGTTTAATTTTGGCCGTAATACCAAAATGTTCGGTCTGCTTTTCCGTATACCATAATTCCATTTATTGTCACCTCGATTTTTCGTAGCGTTTCTATCATTAGTCTTACCTGAACATTCGTTCATACACATTGAAAGGATAACAATTGAAGTATATAAGAACAGCACAAAAAAGCAAGCGAAATTTCACCGTCATTTTACATACTTCTTTTTTTCGTCCTCACGTTTAAAAGTCGCCGATTCTACCAATCCTAAACGTATCTATGAATTTATTTTTTCCTATTCGAGGTGACTCATATGGAAGTCGTCATTCAACGAAAAGCAAGAAAACGGTGGCGGTTGTTCAGACTTTGGCTCCGACTTTTGCTCATCGTTCTTGTCCTTGGGGCTGGAAGTGCTGTCTCTCTATTATCATACATTAAAATGCAAGGTCCTCCGCCACTCCAAGTATCACAAACGACCGTTTTATATGGACATGATATGTCTGTGATCGGGGAGCATCACCAAGGCCAACAACGATATTGGGTCGCCTTGGACGAGATTTCTCCTTATTTAAAAGAGGCTACGATCTCCATCGAGGATCGAAAGTTTTACCAGCATCATGGATTTGATCTTACTCGTATCGGCGGAGCTGTTGTTGCGAACCTACGCGCTGGCTCAATGGCTCAAGGAGCAAGCACGATTACGCAGCAATACGCACGGAACTTATACCTTGGTCATGATAAAACGTGGAATCGTAAAGCACAAGAAGCCCTTTATGCCCTACGTCTAGAAATGCATTACACGAAAGATGATATTTTAGAAGGCTATTTAAATACAATCTACTACGGGCACGGCGCTTATGGTATCGAAGCTGCTGCTCAACATTTTTTCGGAAAAAAAGCAGCCGACTTGACGTTAGCCGAAGCTAGCATGCTAGCCGGTGTCCCTAAAGGGCCGAGCTACTACTCTCCGCTCGTAGACGAAGAGCGGGCAAAGGCACGGCAAGAGATCATCCTCCAATCCATGGTCGAGAACGGATATATTACGGCTCAAGAAGCAGAAGAGGCGATAAATGAAGCGCTCGATTACGTGACAGATGGTGGCATGCGCTCAGAAACGATCGGGCCTTATTTTCAAGATGTGGTCGAGGAACAGTTAGTGGAAGAGGTAGGGCTGGATCCAGCATTATTAGAATCAGGCGGGTTGCACATTTACACCACACTCGACCCGCATATGCAGGAAGAAGCGGAACGTTGGGTGGAAGTGGAGATGCCAGATTCCGATTTACAGGTAGCTCTCGTAGCCATTGATCCAAGCACAGGTGACGTTCGCGCCCTCGTTGGCGGGAAAAATTACGGGGAAAGCTCGTTTAACCGAGCAACGAAAGCTCGACGCTCCCCTGGTTCTTCCTTTAAGCCATTTCTATATTATGCTGCCCTGGAGCAAGGATTTACGCCTGCATCGACGCTCATTAGTGAACCGACAACGTTCTCATACGATCAAGGGCGTTCTACCTATTCGCCCCGAAACTTTCAAGACCGGTACAAGGACGATTTTGTGACATTGCTGCAAGCTCTCGCCTTTTCCGATAATATTTTTGCCGTGAAAACCCATATGTTTTTAGGAACAGATGAGCTCGTGGAGACCGCTAGACGCTTTGGCATTGAGAGCCCGCTTCGCGACATCCCATCGCTCGCACTCGGAACCTTGCCCGTCGGTGTCCTTGAACTGACCAAAAGCTACGTTCCTTTCGCGAACAATGGGTTTACGGTCGAACCACGCTTCATTACAAAAGTAGTTGATCGAGACGGGAATGTTCTTTATGAGCAAATGCCGGAAACAGAGCAAACGTTAGATCCTAGACTAACCTTTATTATGGCAGACTTAATGACCGCTATGTTCGATCCATCCCTTAACGACTATATGTCGGTAACGGGTAGCTCCGTCAACCATCTTGTCAACCGCCCTGTTGCCGGTAAATCTGGATCTACATCGACCGATAGTTGGATGGTCGGGTTTACGCCTCAGCTCGTAACAGGGGTATGGATCGGTTATGACCAAAGTGAAACCCTTAACCACGGAACAGAAGGCCAAGTGGCTAAACGGATTTGGGCCAACTTCACTGAACATGCATTAGAGAACGAGCTGATGCTACAATTTCGACAACCGCCAGGCGTCGTCTCTGTTAACATGAACCCATCTAACGGCTTTCTAGCAAATGATGTGTGCCCTAATGGCAGAAAAACCTTTTTCGTCGAAGGGACAGAGCCGACGGAAGGCTGCCCAGAAGAAGCGAGGGACAATGAAACCGATGCGATCGATGAAGAAAACCATGAAAAAGAGCGTTTTCTAGACCGCTTTATTCGCTGGTTCCATTGAATAGACAGCAAAAAACCGTGAGGAAAAGCTCCTCACGGTTTTTTGTGTCCTAGTATAAAGTGTCTTTATACTATTGATAAGTGTATATCGTTTTACACCTTAGCTCAATAGGCCATCATAGTTTTCATAAATCGTTCAAAACTAACCGATATTTACTCTTTACAAACCGCTAAAGCTTTGATCTACTTTTCGCCAAGCAATTTTTCCCGCAACTCTGGCTCGGACCGTTTCCACATGTCTTCATTAAAGGATTTTAAATACTCGCCGAGAATACGTTTCGACCTTTCATCCATATCATCGACGACAATTTTCCCTTTGATCGACTTATCCATTTTATTCACATGCTCTGGCATGCTTTTATAGCCTCGGCGGATTTCACGGTCAACCGTCATTTCACATCCGGCAACGCCAGCGTAGTACGGACCTTCTTTTTTCGAATCAATGGTCACCCACACGAGCCAATACAATTTACCGTTTGGCACTTCTTCTTTATTTGGTAAAAATTTAATTCGCTTTTCGACCTCAGATCGAGCGTGAAGGGCCCCCAGATCCACAAACGCCCGCTCCTCTTCAGGGTCGACGAAAACAGGTGTCACATTATCTAAGCTTAAAACACCTGCCCCATACCCTCCGTGACCGTCAGTTGAATCCCCACTTAGAATCGTAAAGCCGCTTGTTTTTTTCTTAAGGTTGTCATTATTTAAAAGATCCACTTCGATCATCCCTTCTTTTCCTAAAATCCCTATACGTAAAGTGTACACAATGAGGAAGTTGTATTTCCACCATCAAGTGAACATTTTTCATCTTCCGTTGCTCCTCTTTCTCATTTCGTTATAAATCGTGTAAACTAGAAACGAATAAAGTGAAACTTCATTCTATGAGGGCTTTACTTCATCTTCACTAATTGTTAGCCTAAGCTCACGCGATATGAACACACCGACTTGGGCGTGACGTTCTTTGTCTATGTTTATTTAACATCAAGGGTAAGTCTTAGCGCCAGTTAAACAGAATAAAGCGAGGTGATTTCCATGCCAATTGTCACAGTGAAATTTTTAGAAGGTCGATCGGATGAACAGAAGCGTGCACTTGTGGAGCGCGTCACCGAGGCGGTTGCCGAAACCATTCAAGCAAACCCCGAAAAGATTCACGTCGTATTAGAAGAAATGCGCAAAGATCATTATGGAGTGGCAGGAAAGCGGATCAGCGATCAGTAATTTACATTCTGACATACACGGAGGGAGGGTATCCATTGGAAGATTACAGACAACTATTGCGGGAATTACAATTTACTTTAGATGATATTTCGAGATTGTTTGCCCAAGAGTTAGCGATGGTCGAAAACCTCCCTCTCAACAAACGACAATTTCGGATCCTACTCCATATCATCTTTCGTGAAAACGTAACAACATCAGAAATTGCTGTCCATTTTGGAATAACGAAAAGCGCTGTCAGTCAAGCGCTTTCTGTTTTGGAACAACATCAGTTTATCATCCGCTCCATCAATGAAGAGAACAGGCGCGAAAATAGATTAGAGCTCGGACCCCAAGGAGAGCTTATTAAACAAAAGATAGAGGAAGCAGAGACAGTTTTAATTGAGCGTTACATAAGCAAACTCCCTTTTCAAGATATTGTCCACGTAAAAAACGTCTTAGAGCAATTTCGCGACATTATTCTTGATTTCAATCAACGAGGAGCAAAGCATAAATAATCCAATTGAAAAAGCGCACCCTAAAAGGAGGCGCTTGCTTTTTTCATGTGCCTGATCGGTTCAAAAACTTCGGATGATCAGAAGACCGATAAACCTAGGTTTTCATCAATTTCTTGAACTCAGGGGGAATTGATTGACTTCTCCGCTTTCCCACATTAGGATAATTGATAGTTCATTTTATAAACAGTTAAATTATTTACCTATGGATTGATAGAGAGGAGTAGCCTTAGATGACCCAGTTTTCCATTAGGCGACCGGTCTTTACGATCGTCGGAATGATCATTTTCCTTCTCGTAGGAGGAATTTCATACGTAAACCTACCATTGCAGTTAACTCCTGATTTAAACCCACCCATTGGAGCAGTGACCGCTTCCTACCCTGGAGCTAGTGCCGAAGAGGTGTCCGAAAATGTCACGAGGATATTAGAGGACGAGCTTTCAACCACATCAGGCTTGAATAAAATAACCTCCCAGTCGATGGAGGGTAGCGCGATCATCATTTTAGAATTTGGGTGGACGACAAACATTGATGATGTGGAAAACGACATTATTTCTACGATCAATCGCGCTGATCTCCCTGATGGAGCTAGCAACCCTAGCTTCTTAAAATTTGATCCTTCAGCTTTCCCGATCATGGAGCTTGTCGTCACATCAGATACTGAGGCCATTTCCGATATTAGCGAGGCCCTTGACGAACTCGAACGGGAAATTGGACGAGTTGAAGGCGTTGCTAGTGTTTCTTCCCACGGACGTTTAATGGAACGAGTAGAGGTTACCATTGATGACGAAGCACTTGAAGAGGCTAATCTTACCCAACAGGATGTCGTCGATGTCATCGAGGCAAACGATATTTCATTGCCAGGGGGAACGATTAGTGATGGGGATCGCTCGTTAACGACGCGCACCATTCGGACGCTCGACGCAGTTGAAACGATTGAAGATCTCGTCCTTACCATCGATCCTCAGACTGGTGATGATGTGTTACTTTCTGACGTTGCGGACGTATCGATTTCATTAGAAGATGAAACAGTGATTACACGGGCGAACAATGACCCCGCCGTGCAATTTAGCATTATGAAAGAAGATGCGGCCAATTCCGTCGATGTTTCTGTGGCTATTACAGAACGGTTGGACGAACTATTAGAGCAGGATCGCTTTGATAACGTTTCCGCTTTCGTTCTCTATGATGAGGGAGACTTCATTTTAGAGGCGATTAACAACGTTCTTGTCGCCCTCATCGCCGGTGCGACCATGGCCATGGTTGTCTTATTTTTGTTTTTACGAAACTTTAAAACCCCTTTAATTATCGGAATCGCTATCCCATTTTCTGTCATCGTGACGTTTGCCTTTCTTTATTTTACGAATGTTAGTTTGAACATTTTGAGCTTAGGTGGACTTGCATTAGGAATTGGAATGCTTGTGGACAACTCCATCGTTGTTATTGAAAATATTTATCGTCACCTTTCCATGGGAAAAGAGCCAAAGCAAGCGGCGCTTGAAGGAACGAGAGAGGTTCGCGGTGCGATTACGGCGTCCACATTAACGACAATTTCCGTCTTTGTCCCGATATTGTTTTTAACTGGACTCGTTGGTGAGCTGTTTATCCAGTTTGCTCTCACCGTTTCCCTAAGCCTATTTGCATCACTCCTTGTGGCGATTACGCTCGTCCCATTGATGGCGAGCCGCTTATTACGAAAGTTCCAACAAAATGAAGAAGCCAAACGCCAGCAATCTCGTTTTATCCTAACGATCGAACGAAGCATTAAATGGGCACTTCGCCACCGTGCCATGGTGCTTATCGCTACACTGCTTTTGTTCGTTGGTGGACTCTACGGTCTTTCCACAGTTGGAGTGGATTTCCTTGAGGATATGGACGAAGGATTGATGGTCGTCGAGATTGAGCATGAACCGGGAACGAGCCTCGAACGGACACGTGAGACGGTAGAAGCAATAGAACAAAAGCTTGAAGATTATAGTGAAATTGAGAACTTTGTTAGCACATCCGGCGCTAGAGGCACGAATGTTGGCAGAAGGGATGGCAATAGCTATGAAGGACAAGTCCAAGCAACACTTGTGCCTAGTAGCGACCGTGACCTTACAACGTTAGAATTTGTCGAATCGATTAAACGCGATGTAGAACGCGTTGACTCGGATGCAGAAATTAACGTATCGCCGCTCTCCCTCCAAGGATCGGAGCCAAACACACTAACCTTTTACTTGAGTGATTCGGATCCAGATCGTTTAGAGGAAGCGACAGAGGCACTCGAAGAAGAATTGCTTGAACGAAATGAAGTCACAAACCTAGAGCTGAGCATTGATGTCACAACGCCTGAATATCAACTCTTGATTGATGAAGAAGCCGCAAGAGAAAATGGTCTTGTTCCAGCACAAGTCGCCCAGTTTGTTTATGATGTCACCCTTGGGCAAACCGTTACAACTCTTGAAATCGACAATGACTTGTATGATCTATTTGTCCGTTACCATCCTGACGTACTCGATAGTCTTGAAACGATGGAAGAGTTAACGATTCGAAACAACGAAGGGGTCTATGTACCTCTTGGCGATGTTGTGACAATTGAAGAAGGAGAAGGGCCAGCCACCATCAACCGAATCGAGCAGCGAGATGCGGTTGAGTTTACGGTTACGTATGATTCCTCTCTCTCCCTTGGCGACATCTCATCCATTGTGTTAGACATTGTTGACGAGCAAAACTTCGAGGATACAACGGAGTTCGCCTTTACAGGAGATCAGGAAGCGCTTGAGACGGCCATGGCTGATTTGACAGGAGCGTTCATGCTAGCGGTCGTATTCGTCTTCCTTGTCATGGCAGCGCAATTTGAATCGTTCCGCTTCCCATTTGTCGTCATGTTCAGCTTACCCCTTGTCATGATCGGTGTTTCCCTTGCCTTACTCGTGACAGGGACGAGCTTCAGTGTCATGGCTGGCATCGGAATGATCATCTTAGCTGGAATTGTCGTCAACAACGCGATCGTCATTGTGGATTACATGAACCAATTGAAAGCGTCTGGTGCGACAAGCTATGAAGCGATCGTAGAAGCCGTTAAACAGCGGACACGGCCAGTCCTGATGACGGCCCTTACAACCATTCTTGGTGTTCTCCCACTGGCATTAGCCCTCGGGGAAGGAACCGAGATGCAGCGCCCAATCGGGTTAACCGTCATTGGCGGTCTCATTAGCGGAACGTTCTTAACCTTGTTCGTCATCCCGGTCATCTACAGCTTGTTTGACAAAGATACACGGCGATTAAATAAAACTTATATTACGCCAGACGGTGAGTTGATCCCAGCGCGATTGCTTCAAGAGCGCAAACAGCTTGAAGCTCCCGAACCGGAAGGAGAAGAAGTCTCTCAAGAACAACAAGAGTCCGTTAACGAAGCACCCGAGAACCAAAAGGAGTCAAAATCGGAAGACGGGCTCTCAAAGGACGAACTCGTGTCATTGCTTGAACAACTGATCGAGCAGACAAAAGGAAGATCAAATAAAAAAGACTAGACATTGGCCGAGACTTGGACAAAACGAGCCAAACGTAATCAAAAAGGTTCGGGTCATTTTATTTTGATGATCCGGCCTTTTTTCTGTTGATTCATGGGATCTGGTTTGATTTTTCGCTCAGGTCCCCACTGTAGTTCTCAATCGATTTTCGCCAAACGAATGTGTGAACTTGCCCTTTAGTCCCATCAATAATGATCAATCATCTTCTCTTCAGCGGAATTGAACGAAGCACTCACGAAGGCCTTGAAACTTTCCCCCCTGTGTTTTGTCCTAGCCTCTCTATCATGAAGCCTTTTTAGAGACATGATAAAAAACCAGTGCATCCTGCGGAAGGAAACACTGGCTCTAGGTTTTGCTCAGTTAATGCTCCATACGGATTCGCTTAATAAACGAAGAAGCTTCTTCTATATCCTCATCTGTATAATTTTGCTTCGGTTTTAACGTCTTCACTTTTTCCTTCACTTCTTCTGGTGATAGGTCCTCAAAATAAAGCAAGGTCGACACAAGTTCAAGAAACCGTGAACTCTGCTCATTCATTTGTTCGATAATTCTTTTTCCTTCAAGGACGTCCGCTTCGTGGAGTTCCAGAAATTTTTTCCCTTCCTCCGATAAGGAGTACCGGTATTGATAGTAGTTCCCCTTGTCCTCTTTTAATTCCGTTACAAAGCCAAGATTGCAAAGCTCCTCCACCCGCAACGTTAGTTCCTCAGAATAGGGCCCGTACATATGGAACTTGTAGCGCTCGGAAAAAGGCATTTCTACCTTTTTTGCGATGTATACCATTTTCTGTAGTTTCTTTCGCCCAACGATTTCACCAGCATGCAGGAGCATGGCCATTAATTTTGCGTGATCTTTTAACACCCCAGTTCCCCCTTACTTAAATAACAACGACAAAATTTCTTGCTTAATCTCTTTATGGTCAGACTGGTCTGTCAGACAATCCATCGGGAAGTAAAGCTTATGATCCGTTCGTTTCTTTCCTGAAATCGCTTCGACAACATCCGATTCTCGTGAAAGCTCTCGTAGTTTTCCGTTTGGCATAATCAAATGAATCGGTAACCGTTCTTCCTCTTCACCAGGGCGGTAAAAATCATACGGTAAATCGGACGATGAATCCACGACTAAATAATATTCAGGATCGATTTCAGCTTGAGCAAAAAGCTGCTGGAGCCGAGGCCAATCGTTCATTTGCAAGTTCGGGTTAAACTCTATGTATTTAAAGAGCTGCCTATTAATGAATCTTACACAAAGATCCGATAAAATTCGATCCTCTTCTTCCTGCCAAATTTGAAAATAATACATCGTTATCGACTCATCAAGCCGCAAATAATCGTCCAAGCTCATGTTTCCTTCAAATAGAGAATAAAAATGCTTCGGTTCCTGTTTAAATTTGTAGCCTTGCTCATATAAGTCCTTTACCCGCTTAAACACTTTACTTAAAATGACTTCCGCACTTCGGGTGACTGGATGGAAATAGACTTGCCAATACATTTGGTAGCGGCTCATAATGTAATCTTCTACTGCATGCATCCCGCTCTGTTTAATGACGACTTGATCCTCCATAGGTCTCATGACACGTAAAATTCGCTCCATGTCGAAATGACCGTAGCTCACCCCGGTGTAGTAGGCATCCCTCTGCAAATAATCCATGCGATCAGCATCAATTTGGCTTGAGATGATGCTAGTCACTAATTTGTTCGGGTACGTTTTTTCAATGACATCGGCCACTTTCTGTGGAAAATCATCCCCCATTTTTAGCAACACATTGTGGATTTCCGTATCTCCTACGATCATCCGCCGCGTCCATTCCTCATGATCGGTATCAAATACTTTTTCGAACGAGTGGGAAAACGGTCCATGTCCGATGTCATGAAGAAGGGCAGCACATAACGTGAGGAGTCGCTCCTCCTCGTTCCAATAAGGACGGCCTTGAAACACTTCAATAATCCGCCGTGTAATTTCATAAACGCCTAACGAGTGATTAAATCGGGTGTGTTCTGCACCGTGAAACGTTAAGAACGTCGTCCCTAATTGCCGAACACGCCGAAGCCGTTGAAATTCCTTCGTGCCGATCAATGCCCAGATCAATTCATCCCGAACGTGAATATACCGATGCACAGGATCTTTGAACACCTTCTCTTCGTCTAACAAACCGTAGTAGGATTCGCTCATTCGCTTAACTCTCCATTCATACCATTCATACAGCTATTATAGCGAACTTGTCTGCTCGTTTCTAACGTTGTTTTCGTCATTTCACTAAAGGATTGGTAAAAACCGTTCCATGTTTTTATGCAAAAAGCCACCAGAGCAATCGCTCGGATGGCTTTCTTGCTTACGGCTGGATGACACCAACTCCCGCATAACGTGTGACAACCGATTTCACATCACCAACTGGTGTGACCGTATAGGGATAAGGAGGTCGATAATTGGTCGTGGAAGTGGTCGGCATGCTACCCGTGCTATTGATATAGCGGTTATTGGCAACATTCCAATAACCTGTTCGACTGCTATGCCAGAATCCTAACGGGTTGGTGGCATTCTCAAAAACGTTATGTTCAACGAGCATTTCCGCTCCCATCCGTGAATTAATGCCTGTTTCTAAAATGTTCTCAAAGTAATTGCTAAACAAGTGCGCCTTTCCAAAACGGTACGCAGGTACGCGAGAGTTTAAGTTTTTGAAGTAGTTATGGTGGAATGTTATGTTTCGGTCGTAGTTATCACTATCAGAGTTCCCCATGAGCATCGCTTTCCAGCCATCATGGACATAATTCCAAGAGAAGGTAATATTGTAAGCATCGCGCTTTACGTCAAACAAGCCGTCATAGTGGTCTTTATGAACGTTCAAGCTGGCATAAAGCTCGTTATGGTCAATCCAAATGTTCCGAGAGGGCCCTTCAATGCTAATCGCATCTTTATCACCTGTATGGACTTCATGGATCGTCAAGTTGCGAATGATGATATTATTCGCTCGCCATACTTTAATACCGATCCCATTTAATCGTCCATTTGTACCAACCCCTAAAATCGATACATTGGAAACATCCTTAATATCGATCTTACTATCAGACGTATTACTAGGTGTTATCGTACCGTTTACATAAATTGTTAACGGACGATTAGGGTTTTTGGACTTCAAAGCGTTTATGAATTCATTCCCTGTACGAACCGTCACTACATCTCCACCTGCACCACCAGTTGTTCCCCCATTTAACGTGGCAAAGCCTTGTAAGTTGAAATTTGGCGTATTCGCTTCTGCCGTTTGAAAGGATACACCGAGCCATAACATAACCACAACACTGAAAGCAACTAGCTTGACGATGCTTGATCTCATCATACTCTCACTTCCTTTTTCAATATAGAGTTTGTCCTACCATGACCACAAAATGGATCGCTAGCGAAAACAATCCGAGACCTGCCCCCTCCTTTCCTTTCACATGAGTGAATCCTACCATAGAAAGGAGGGAAAATAAGTATCACCAGCCCACTATTTTGAATTTTATAAATATTGTGAAAATACCCTGCGGTTTTTTATTTTTTCTTAGCTATTTTATCTATATAGCTATAGTGAAGCGCTTACATTATAAGTCATATCTAAGCAAGTGATTATGTTTATAAAAAAACGCGGAGTAGGCTACTGGTCTAAAGAGGGATACGACTAGGACTGGCTATATATTGCTTCGCATGTAAAGTAGGTCCATTGCACCCTACTATAAAATATGCAATTAAACTCTCTTAAATGGAAAAAAGCCTACCATTCCGTATAGGAATCGTAGGCTTGTAGTGTATACCTTAGGCGCTTGCTGACGTAGAGGCTGCTTTCGCTTTGCTTCTTTTCTCTGACTCATTAATTACAACAGCGCATGTAGCGTCTCCAGTAATGTTAATGGCTGTACGGGACATATCCAAGATTCGATCAACCGCAAGGACAAGGGCAATTCCCTCCACTGGTAAACCGATGGACTGCAAGACCATGGCTAGCATGATTAACCCAACGCCAGGAACGCCAGCTGTACCAATACTAGCGAGTGTTGCTGTTAAAACAACCGTGAGCAAATCACCCATCGAAAGCTGCTGAGCATAAACTTGAGCAATAAATACCGTCGCAACAGCTTGCATGATCGCCGTACCGTCCATGTTAATAGTGGCCCCTAACGGCTGAACAAAGCTAGAAACAGGCTTAGAAACACCGAGCTTTTCTTGTGCTGTTTTCATGGAGACAGGAAGGACAGCACTACTGCTTGATGTTCCGAAGGCTAACACCATCGCTGGGAAGAAGTTTCGCAAAAATTCGAGCGGGTTTCGCTTCGCAACAAATGCGAGAAAGCCACCATAGGTAATGACTGCATGCAGCAGCAACGCAAGTAACACGGCTATGACATACATGGCCATTGATCCTAATGCATCAAATCCTAGCTTACCGAGAGCTGAGGCGATTAAGCCAAATGCGCCGTATGGAGCTAACTTCATCGCAAGGCTCACAAGGTACATCATCACTTCGTTCCCCTGCTCCACGAGTTTTAAAATCCCGCTCGTCTTCTCTCCAAGTCTACCAAGGGCGAGACCGACTAACACAGCAAACGCAATAATTTGTAGCATTTGTCCTGAAGCTAACGCCTCAATTGGGTTTCTCGGAATAATGTTGAGGATCGTCTCCATGACAGGTGGTGCTTCCGTCGCTTCAAACTCCTCTTCGACTGTCCCCATTAGTCCAGGCTCTCCAGGTTGTAATACATAGGCAATCGATAGGCCGATGACGAGAGCAATCATCGTCGTTAGCAAGTAAAAGCCGACGGTTTTCGACCCAAGTTTCCCTAATTTTTTCGGATCTCCTAGCCCTGCAGTTCCGAGAATAATCGAAAACAAAACAAGGGGAACGACGAGCATCATAATTAATCTAAGAAATAATTGCCCCACCGGTGTAAAGACGTACGTATCAATAGGTACAAATAAATCTGGTGCAAATTTATTCATACCAAGCCCAACTAGAATCCCTAACACGAGGGCAATAATAATCTTCTTCGTTAAACTCATATCATCATCTCCTCTCACAACTGTACACTTTGCTGCACTACTGTATTAATGCAATAAATATGATAACACATGTTACATTTTATCTTTATTTATTAATAAATAAAGAGGCTTGTTAGATATTATGACATAAAATTTTTGATAAAGAGTAGATTCATTGGATCGATATTGGCGAAAACCCTCTTCCTCTGCAATGTAAGCCTTGTCAAATAGGCTAACACGCGGGAATGATCGCGTCAACGACGCTTTTTTCAAAAAATACCCGATATCTCCTCAAACCCCATCTTTCTCCTTATTTACCAATGGTATTTCAGATAAATAACGTGTTGCCTAGTCTAAGGTGGAAGCGTTCGTTTTCTTATCCTCCCACTCCTTGATAGAAGGTAGCCTTCCCTAAAGTATAAAAAAGTGACCAATTAGGCCACTTATTTCTTCAGCTTTTTCTTTATTTTTTCGATCAGTTGATCTTCATCTGGCGCAGCAACGGGGCGGTTGTTCACAAATGTGAATGACTTTTTACGACCTGGACCGCAATAGGATTGGCAGCGTATATCAATGGTTGCATTTGGGTCTAATTTTTTCAGTTTTGGGATTAGTGTCTTGATGTTTGTCGCTTGACACTCATCACAAATACGAAATTCATTTGCCAACGCTCCCCACTCCTTTCCCTTCAACCTATTTATTGTAAAAACGAACTTGTAGATGATAAAAGCACTAACTTACAGTATAACACGTTTTTACTGGAAGGCAATCGTCAAATTCGCAAGAAAAACTATGCTATAATGAAGCGACGGTATCAAAGGGAGACTGACAATTATGAGTTTATTGCTACAGCAACATTTATCTCAACCATGGCGATTCTTAGACCACACATCGTTTGGTCCGACATTTCAGGCGCTGCAATCATTTGCTTATGATGACACCCTTTGCACATCGATTGGAAAGAGTCAATCCCCACCAACTCTTAGAGCGTGGGTTCACCATAACACGGTCGTGCTTGGCATTCAGGACAGTCGCCTGCCTCAAATAAAAGCAGGTATTGAAGCACTAAAAGGCTTCCAACACCATGTGATCGTTCGTAACTCTGGTGGTCTAGCGGTCGTACTCGATTCTGGTATTCTAAACCTCTCTCTCGTTCTTAAAGAGGAGAAGGGGTTCTCCATCGATGACGGATACGAATTAATGTATGAGCTTATCTGTTCCATGTTCCAGGATCATAGAGATCAAATCGAAGCGAGAGAAATCGTTGGTTCTTATTGCCCTGGAAGCTACGACTTAAGCATTGACGGTAAAAAATTCGCTGGTATCTCGCAGCGCCGAATTCGTGGCGGTGTGGCAGTGCAAATTTATTTATGTGTAAGCGGTAGCGGGGCAGAGCGCGCAAAAATGATCCGAACCTTTTATGACAAAGCAGTGGCCGGACAGCCGACTAAATTTGTCTATCCTAGAATCAAACCGGAAACGATGGCCTCTTTATCCGAACTATTGGGCCAACCACACAACGTTTCAGATGTTTTGCTGAAGGCTCTAATGACACTGCAACAACATGGAGCTTCGCTGATGACAGAATCTTTATCCGCTGACGAATGGCTGTTATATGAGCAGCATTTCGCGCGGATTAGCGAACGAAATGAGAAGTTGCTTGCGGAATAAGCTAAAAGGAGGACCGATCACTGGTTCCTCTCTTTTTAACGACTGACTCCCCTCATCAAAACACAAAAAACCCTGAAGTGATTTCCTCACTACAGGGTTCCCTCTACAGCGCTCGATTACTACGCTCCTAGTTATTGTCGCCTTTTTGGTTAATGGCTTGTAACGCAGTAATTAAAGACAGCTTGTAAACATCGGATGCGTTGCAACCACGGGACAAGTCATTCACCGGTTGGTTCAAGCCTTGCAAAATTGGACCAATTGCTTCGTAACCACCTAATCGTTGTGCAATTTTATAGCCGATGTTTCCTGACTCTAAGCTTGGGAATACAAAGACATTAGCCTCCCCTTTCAATGGAGATTCAGGTGCTTTTTTTTGCGCCACAGCTGGAACGAAAGCAGCATCAAATTGAAATTCGCCATCAATGACTAAATCTGGGCGAGCTTCTTGGGCAAGCTTTGTTGCCTCTGCCACTTTCTCTGTCTCGGGTGAGACGGCAGAGCCTTTTGTCGAGAAACTAAGCATAGCCACTTTAGGATCAATGTCGAACACTTTCGCTGTCTCAGCCGTAGCAACTGCAATTTCTGCTAAATCTTCGGCAGTTGGGGCAATGTTGATCGCACAATCAGCAAAGACGAGCTTTTGATCTTCCTTCACCATAATGAAAACACCAGATGTTCGTTTAATTCCTGGCTGTGTTTTAATGATTTGCAATGCTGGGCGGACCGTATCTCCGGTCGAATGGGCAGCCCCGCTTACAAGGCCGTCTGCTACACCTGTATATACGAGCATTGTTCCAAAATAGTTAACATCTACTAGCTTTTCACGGGCTGTCTCTTCAGTTTCCTTCCCTTTCCGACGCTCCACGAACGCATGTACCATATCGTCAAATGCCTCATACGATTTAGGGTCGATAATCTCAACAGATCCAAGGTCAATATTTAACTCAGATGCACGTGCCTGAATATCTGCAACATTCCCCACAAGAATCGGCTTCACCACTTCATCTTTTGCTAAATTTGCTGCCGCCTCTAAAATCCGCTCATCCGTACCTTCAGGCAGCACAATAGTCGGTTGGTGACGCTTCACTTGTTCTTGAATGTTACGAAAGAGATCACTCACTTTACGATTCCTCCTAGGTTTGTTCAATTCCTCACAATAAAAAGCATACTCCTCTTTTTATAAAAAATAAACCGTTCGGTTAAAGTTCTTTAAAGTTTTATTTTTTATAAAATTCTGATCTAAAGCGCTTACAGATCAATGTTTTTTACAAAATTTCATCATTAAAACATTCCATCTAATTAAAGCGTTTCCAAAGGAATTTCGGAATATGTGGCGAACTTGTTTACAATCATTGGTTTACACTTTAATCTAGACAGTACGTGTGCAAAAACAAAAGGAGCGTGTATGAAGTATGACAAAATCATCTGTGCTATATGAAGTTACAAATGATGTGGCAACCATTACGTTAAATCGACCGGAAGTAAAAAATGCGATAAATAAAGAGATGCATCAAGAGCTCTTTTCTGCTTTTCAACAAGCCGATGGAGATGAAAACGTAAAAGTCATTGTCCTTCAAGGAAATGGTGATGCTTTTTGTGCCGGTGCAGATCTAAAAAGCATTCCGCTAGAAGAACTTGAAGATTTTGATCACGGTACGTATTTGCGAGATACATACAATCGACTCATTTTGCTTATTGACTCCATTCAAAAGCCAACCGTTGCCTATATTAACGGAACTGCTGTTGGGGCAGGGCTTAGCATCGCCCTTGCCTGTGATTTACGTGTGGCTACCTATAATGCAAAGCTTGGACTCGGCTTTTTGAAGATTGGCTTAGTTCCTGATGCTGGCGCCTCTTACTTCTTGCCTCGGCTCGTTGGCTATGGTAAAGCCTTAGAGCTAGCCCTTGGGAACCCTATTTCAGCTGAAGAAGCTTATCGCATCAATTTAATTCATCAAATCGGAGAGCCGGACAAATTAATCGAACAATTGCGGCATACATCAATTACTGCATTCGGCCTTATGAAACAAACGTTCAAGGCTAGCTTTGAACAAACGCTCCCTTCCATTCTGGAGCAGGAAGTATTTGCCCAAAGCGAAGCGGGTCAAACACGTGAACACCGACAAGCGATTCAACAATTTTTGCAACGATAACCCACATATCCACAAGTTGTTCACATAACTGCCTAAGTCTCGTCATTTTGGCACCCTTTTAAAATGTGGTATGATATCGATGGGATTCGTGATTTTAAAAGGAGTGAATCATGCCATGAATGAAGCAGCAAAAACGTTAGACGGCTGGTATTGTTTACATGATTTCCGCACGATTAATTGGGCGGAGCTAAAAACTTTATCAACAGAAGAACGTCAACAAATCATCAACGAATTTTTAGATCTTATGGAAAAATGGAATGATACAGAGGCTCAAGGTGAAGGAAGCCATGCAGTTTATACGATCGTCGGTCAAAAGGCTGACGTGATGCTCATGATCTTGCGTCCGTCGATGGAAGAGTTAAATGAAATAGAAACTGCATTTAATAAATCACGCTTTGCTGAATTTACCGTTCCTGCCTATTCATATGTCTCTGTTGTCGAACTGAGCAATTATATGGCCGGAGATAGCGATGATGATCCGTATCAAAACCCGCACGTTCGGGCAAGACTCTACCCGCAATTACCGAAGGCAAAGCACGTTTGCTTCTATCCGATGGACAAGCGTCGTCAAGGTGATGACAACTGGTACATGCTTCCGATGGATCAGCGTCGCGAATTAATGAAAAGTCACGGCATGATCGGTCGTAGCTATGCAGGAAAGGTGAAGCAAATCATCACTGGATCTGTCGGCTTTGATGACTGGGAATGGGGCGTTACCCTTTTTTCAGATGACGTGCTTCAATTTAAAAAGCTTGTCTATGAAATGCGCTTTGACGAAGTCTCCGCCCGTTACGGCGAATTTGGCTCGTTTTTTGTTGGTAACCTTCTTACAGCAGAAGGTATCCCCTCTTATTTTTATGTTTAATTTTATGCGTCTGTTGGTTGGTTTTTCCCTGCCACAGACGCTTTTTATTTTGTCTCATTTGCTCGTCCACCGTCAAAATCTGTTTTGTTTTGTCATAGGGCTCGTGCCTCGCACATATAGATTGGAGTAGCACCGTGCGTGTAGATCACTTTCGATGCATCGCACCGATATGGCAAGTTAAGAGGAGGTGAGAATTTGGCCGTCATTCGAACAACATCACGGGATATCGATCTGTTGGCACGCTTAATGAGAGCCGAGGCGGAAGGCGAAGGAGATCTCGGAATGTTAATGGCCGGGAATGTCATGGTCAATCGTGTCCGTGTCGGCTGTCTTGACTTTGCAGACATTAATACGGTCGAACGGATGGTCTTTCAGTCTCCTGGCGGATTTGAGGCGACACAAAAAGGGTACTTCTACCAACGGGCACGGGAGAAAGAACGTCGGCTCGCACAACGAATTGTAAACGGGGAACGCACCCATCCTGCCGAGTTTTCGCTTTGGTTTTTCCGTCCAGATGGTCCTTGTCCTGAGCAATGGTACGGACAATGGAATTCCGGTCGGTATAAAGCCCATTGCTTCTTTAACCCAACTTCGGCAGATTGTCCAGAAGTGTATGGTGTTTTTTAGTTTGTTACAAATTTTAGGAGAATGAACTATGAAGGGGTGATTCATCGTGAGTCAAGACAACAAGCAAACCGGGCAAGAGTCAGCCGCCGAATACGGAGCGAACGAGACGCCGTACTACCCGTCATCCATTCCTTATCAATATTCATTTTCGCCTAATCAAGGATATCGACATAATCCTCAACAAACGGGAGCTGGACAATTCGGCTCACAGCAAGCGTTCCCAGGAATGTACGGCCAACAAACACCGCAAGGACAGCAACCTGGTTATTTTTCAGCCCAGCAATACCAATTCCAGCCTCCAGGCTTTACACAGCAGCAAGTCCCCCAACAGCAACAACCGATGATGCAGCCAATGACACCGCCCGATACTTTGCCATTAGAGCAATCGTACATTGAAAACATTCTTCGTTTAAATCGCGGAAAACAAGTAAGCGTCTATATGACGTTTGAAAACAACCAGCAATGGAACGCAATGATTTTTAATGGCCGTATTGAAGAAGCCGGACGTGATCACATCATTTTAAGCGATCCAGAGACTGGCCTCTATTATTTACTGCTCATGGTTTATCTTGATTACATTACGTTTGAAGAACCGATCGAATATAGGCCACTTTTTGGTCTCGCTACTTACGCTCCACGTTAAGCATTGACCATCAAAAGAGAAAGATCTTCTTTTGTCTATTAAAAAAGAAGCAGGGATGCCTGCTTCTTTTTTTCATTCCTTTTCTACCGGACAACAGCAATCCCTAATAAAATCCATCCAGCAATGAACGCTAGCCCACCAATAGGGGTGATCGCTCCGAGTTTGGTAACACCGGTTAACGCCATCGCATAGAGACTTCCTGAGAACAACAGAATGCCGACAAAAAAGCTCCAACCTGCTGCTGATAATAAAGCAGAAGGCAACATCTTGAGCCCTACAAGACCGACAACAAGGATCCCAATTCCGTGAATCATCTGATATTGCACGCCCGTTTGATAGTTTTTCATCATTCGTTCGCTTAAACGCGGCTCAAGGCCATGGGCTCCAAATGCACCAATGATGACTGAAAGCCCCATAACGATACTACCAAGTAACAAAAACAATTTCATGTCATTACCTCCCTAAAAACTTCGGCATATCTCACCGATCTGTATCACTGATCTGATGGAACAAAATCTAGACCTTACGTTGCAGAAATATGTATACTTAGGTCAAACAAACGGAAAAGGAGTGAAAACGAATTGGACGAACTGATCGTACGCCCTTATACTCTTGCTGATTTCAACGGCTTATTAGAGGTGCAAAAAGAAGCATTTCCCCCGCCATTCCCGGAAGAACTATGGTGGAACCGTGCACAAATTGCTGCCCATGTAGAGTCCTTCCCCGAAGGAGCGATGGTAGCGGTTATCCGAGACAAAATTGTTGGCTCCGCTACTTCGCTATTGATTAAGTACGACGGTAAGCCTCATACGTGGGAAGAGGTGGCCGATAACGGATACATCCAAAGCAGTCATCAGCCTGATGGCGATAGCTTGTACGGGATCGATTTGTGTGTTCGCCCAAGCTTTCGCGGAAAAGGCGTTGCCAGAGCGTTATATGAAGCTCGGAAACAACTCATCCGTGAACTTGGCCTCACTCGCTTTGTCGCGGGCTGCCGAATCCCTGGCTACCACCAAGTCGCTTCTCAAATGACAGTCGAAGATTACGTTCAAGCTGTTGTGGATGGAAAGCGCCACGACCTAGTTCTTACCTTTATGCTAAAACAAGGATTGCGGCCGTTGCAAATCCTCCCAAACTATTTAGAAGATGACGAATCTCTTCATTATGCCGTTCTCGTCGAATGGAAAAACCCTGACCTTTAGAAAAGCGTAATGCACCCGCTTAAAAAAACGTAGCACCTTATCCGTAGGGAGCCCTCGGGAAGGCCTTAAAGCTAAACTTGTTTTTGCCAAACTCTATCGCGAAGGCGATGTTTACAAAAGCCCTCCGTTGTGTAAATTCTAAAAATCAAGCAAGTTTCCTTTCTCTTCGTCTTGACGTTGATCCGAATCTACTGTTTGAAAGGGTGTAGCTGCTTTTGACACAATTTGTTGCCCATGAATCGGTTGTTTGACAGAGACTGATGCAGGGATGCGCGGCGCTGATACACCCTTTTCTACTCCTTCAAGAAATAAATCACAGTACCCTTTTAAAACGGCAGCGTGCTCCGTGAGCGCATTTTTCTGGTCAGCTTGAGCTGCTGCCTTTAGTTGCTCTAATTGTTTTTCCATTAGCGTTAATACTTTTGTTGTGGATATTTCCATCCGTACCACTCCTTTGTTTCTACCAATATCATATCATAGCTCGATTGCGATTCGCACATCGCTTCCCCTTAAAAATGCCATAAAGGAATCGAGCGTTTAACTTTCTCCTCTTTTTAGAAAGATAAACTTCATTAAAGGGGAAAAAAGCACCCGACCAGTGTCGGATGCTTCCGTCGATTATTCTCCTTCTTCCTCTCCGATCGGGCGTTGAAGGGGCAGTTCATCCCAAAAAGAAGTATCCGCCTCCAGAATCGAACCATCAGCAATGGCTTCCATCGCCGCAGTCATGGCAATCTCTGCCTGCTTAATTAAGTAACCATTGCTCTTCTGTCCGAGAACCGCTTCCTCTCGTGAATGATCAGTCATTCCCCGCATTTCAAAAAGGAGTGTAGAAAACCCATACGTTGACGCTAACCCATTTCGGGCAATCGTATTCGCTGTGCCACCATTATATCTTCCGATTAAGCCAAAGCCTCGCGCTTCCACTGCATCGTACACAACTTTTCCTAACTGTTTCGAACCTTCGACCACCTCGGGAGTGACACTTGAATTGGTCGGGTAAAGCATCGACCCTGACACATAACGGCCATCAATCGCTTGTGATGTGCCTTGGTGATGAAAATCAATCAAATAATCAATGTCATACTTTTGCAATACATTTTCGTGTAAAGCCCTCGTTTCCGGTTGGGTTAAATCCGTATGATCACGATTTAAGTCGACTCCGTTGGCATTCGTTCGTGTCGAAAGCCCACCACCCACGTAATCTTCTAACTCAAAAAGCACGTCTGCCTCTGCCCCATCAGGATTTAAGCGAGGGACAAACAAAACGTTGACGCTATCTGCCAACTCGCGTACTTGGCGACTATTCGTGCTTAAATTTTTTATGACGTTTAAGGCCCCTTCTGTGACCATCTCTTCATTTCCATGCTGCTGGGTTAGAAAAACAATCGTTGGATTATCAGGGTTCGTACCAAACGTGACGAGAAACAAGTCCCGCCCCATAACCGATTGACCAATTGTCTCTAGCTCTAGCAAATCAGAGCGAGATGTCACATGTTCTAGAAAGGAGACCATTTCTTCATAGTTCTTGACTCGCTCCTTCTTAATCGTCTCGTTCCCATTATAGTTTGGGCCATTACCTACAGCAAACGCTTGCTGTATTCCACTTGGAACGACAAACAGACTGAGAATAAGAAAAAGACCACTAATTGCCTTCATCCATGCTTTCGCCACCGTCCATTCCTCCCTTGGTTTATGGTATATGAACGGTTACGACGTAAGAAGGAGAAACCCTTTGCCCTTCTTGAAAATTAAGTGAAAGGTACTAGCCTAACATATAGAACGGCGTACCATCCTACCTGCACCTCTGTCATTTATTTGAATATGCGATTGGCTCGATCTAATGTTCCACTTTTGATCAACCCTGGTGAAAAAGCGAAAAATAACACGTCCCAGACCGAACGTAAACATAGGATTGATCTTTTTTGAACGTGCAAAATCGTCCTTGATGGCAGATGCCTTCAAGGACGATTATTTACGCTGATGAGCCAAATGGACATAAATGTCTCTTAGCGTTTCAAAACCTGCCTCTCTCGCAGCAGCGATGGCAGCTATCCATAGCTTCGCTGTCATAAGAGAGTCTTCAAGAGCATGATGACGATTTTGTACAGGAATGGAATAATAGGCACAGCAATCATCAAGGGTGACCAGCTCTTGCGGTGCCACTATTTTCGTTAAAAACGATGTATCAATCACTCGGTGCTCAAAAGGAAGCTTCATCGTTTGCCAAGTGACATGGGACATAAACGCTTTTTCATGACTGGCATGGTGGGCCACGAGCGTCGAATGACGAATGAACGCATAAAACGATTCAAGCACGCTCGTTAATGGAGGAGCAGCCTCCAGTTCTTCCACGCTCAAACCTGTTAATTCGAGGATGTTTTCAGGGGGAACTGTATCGGTATGGACGACAGAATAAAATGTTTCCTCCTCCTGAATCGTTAATCCAACAACTTTGACAGCACCAATCGACAAAATCCGATCCCCTTGGTCTGGATAAAAGCCGCTTGTCTCCAAATCAAAAACGACGACGGGCAGCTTTTCTAACGGGAGATCCAATACGTCAGATCGCCTTATCTCCCGTTGCAGCTGTCTGACGTAAGACCATTGTTGAGCAGAGGAAGGTGCCTGAGCCGATGTATAGACATTCGGGCTCAATTTCGAGGATAACTGCTTCATTAGCTGTACCATTTGATTCATCATAACGACCATTCCCTTTTCACAGCTTCCTCGACTGAACGGTATAATTTGTGCCCTGTGACCGTCCATGCTTTTAACTCATTCCGTTCGTCTTTCGTTAACTGTGTGAGATCAAGATAATGAATTCGCTCATAATTGGGTACATCTTGCTGCCACTCCAATCGTTTGGACAGCAATTGCTCAAACATTCGCTTTGTTTCATAGACGTCCGAATAACGATCTCGAATCGCTTCATATCTGGCGACTGTTGGAGCCGCTGTAATCTGCTCTTTTAAGGCTAATAGCCGTAGTGCGTTCACATACGGAAACAACGTTACTTGCTTAATATCGAACAGTCCTCTAGCTGTACCCTTTGATTCAACGAGCAACTGTCCGAACAGACCGATCCCCTTTTTTAGTCGTTCGGTGTTTTGCATAAATCGTTTTAACAGCTGACGATTCGTTTCGATGCGCTGTAGCAAGTTCACCTTGACGTCTTCCATTAAATTGGCATCCCCAACGAGAGGGCGCCCATCGAAAAACGTTAACAAATGGCGATAGGCTTCCCACGTGTTTTCTTTCATCCATCGTTGCTGCTGATCATGCCAAGCCGCTTGACTGCAACACCAGCGCGGATGTGAAGCCATGACCAGCCCATCACACCGTTCATAGCCGACTTTGGCTAGCCCCTCCTCAATTTCACGGCCTAGAGCTAAAAAATAAGCTTGATTGTCATCATGCTCCTCTAAGTAAAGAAGACCGTGATCTTGATCGCTCCAAATTGACTGTTCCATTCGGCCGGCACTGCCCATCACAAAGAACACAAAGTGAGTAGGAGGTGCCCCCCACTCACTTTCGATTCGTTGTAGTGCTAGTGCAACGACTTGTTTGATGATCTCATCATGACAATGGTTTAACGTCTGATGATCCTTTTTTGTAGAGCTAATCAAGGTCAGCCGATGTTGCAAAAGTTCACCATAACTGTCCGCTGCACGGATAATGCTCAGATCATCCGACCTTTTCTGAGCCATCTTTATGCTCCTGATTTTTCGGAACCTGGCATGCTTTCAGGATATCCGTAGCTTCCATGCTCACTTAAGTCAAGACCAATGATTTCTTCTTCTTCTGTTACACGAAGACCACCGAGTACAGACTTACATACAAGGAGTAGTACGTATGAAGCGATAAAAGCGAACACACCACAAGCGACAACGCTCAACGTTTGAACACCTAATTGTGCAAAACCACCGCCGTAGAACAAGCCCGCTTGACCACCGTTCATCTCTGCAAGCTCAGGAGTGGCAAAGAACCCTGTAGAAAGTGTCCCCCACACCCCGGCCACACCATGGACCGAGAGAGCAAAGATTGGGTCATCAATTTTCGCTTTATCGAAAAATTTCATGCTGAAGTAAACGATAAGTCCACCAACAATTCCGATGACAACTGCGGCCCACGGCGCAACGAACGCACATGACGCTGTGATCGCAACAAGACCAGCTAATGCTCCATTTAAGGTTGTCGGTACATCTGCTTTTCCTGATAGAGCCCATGCAATGAACATGGCAGCGACTGCACCTGCAGCGGCAGCAAGCTGAGTATTTAACGCAACATAACCGAAGAATGCGTCGGCCACTTCTAGCGTACTACCTGCGTTGAAGCCGAACCAACCGACCCAAAGAAGCAATACACCCAATGCTGTATACACTTGGTTGTGACCTTGAATATCGTTCATCGAGCCATCTTTGTTGTATTTGCCTAAACGCGGCTTTAATAAGATCGTAGCTGCTAGAGCCCCCATCGCACCCGTTAAGTGAACGACGGTCGATCCTGCAAAGTCTTGTTTTCCTAAGTCAGCAAGCCAGCCATCTCCCCAAATCCAGTGAGCGACAATTGGATAAACGAATGCAGAAAACAAAACCGCAAACAGGATATAGACTGATAGCTTCGCACGCTCCGCAAATCCACCAAACGCAATCGTGAGCGCAATGGCAGCGAACATTAATTGGAAAAAGAAATCGACCGAGCCGACTAGTCCCTCTTCAGCCGTTGAGTAATCGCCGAAGAAGAAATCAGAAAGACCGATAAAGGCGTTCCCCTCTCCGTAAGTGAACCCCCAGCCTACTGCCCAATAAACGAGGGATGCAATCCCAACTGTGAAAATCGTTTTTCCGGCAATATGACCAGCGTTCTTCATTCTTGTTGAGCCAGCTTCAAGTAAAATAAATCCACCTTGCATTAACAAAACAAGAACGGCACATAGCATAATCCACACGTTATCCATTAAAGCAATTGAATCCATATAGCCTCTCCTCCCCTTTGTTACTGTAAGTTTTTCTAATATGAACAGTTGATGTACTCCTTATTATAAGGTCTAAATATTCTGAATCTACAACCATGTCAGATAATCAGACATGGTATTTTGTGCCTATATCTGACATTAAGCGCTTACAGTTTGATTGTGACAGTCATTGACGTACCAATTGTTTTCAGTCGAAAAAAATGGACAAACAAGCTAAAATAGAGGAGGAGAGGGAGTGAAAAACAATGTTCATTGATGTCTTTGTCCCTTATTCATTCGTGTTGCGGATACGTCAACAGCACTCCACCGAGATGGCAAGCGTTTCGTTAACGCTAATCGAGCGAACATTTGGCAAGAAAAATGGCCGCTGGACACAAACGACGACATCCCTTGTCTCAACGGGAAAAGCATTCTCAATCGACGAGCTAGATCTTCCACAAAGCTGGCAGCTAGAGCTAGCATCAAACGAAGGAAGATTCGAAATAGATCAGCCGATTCGACGAGATTGGTTTGACGAATATAAGTACGCTTCACCAGAACGACTTTGGGAACTTTGTAAGAAGCTCTATCCAGCCCTTAGCCTGTAAGACAGTTGCCCTTGTTTGGGGTAGCTGTTTTTTGTTTCATTCGAGTTAAACTCTAGCGATGGGCGTATGGCACCTCCCATAACGAAGCGCATATATTGAAAGAGACTCTTACATCAAGGATGGAGATACTATGGCGATCATTAAGGGAAGTGACTATCTCGAGAGAATTAATAAGCTCCAGAATGAAGTATGGATTGGCGGAGAAAAAGTGACAGGGGCCATTTCAGAGCATCCTGCCTTTAAAGGCATTATGAAAAGCAAAGCTGCCTTGTATGACCTCTATCACCATTCGGATAAAAAGGATTTGCTCACATGTTGGGATGAAAAAACAAACGAGTATCATTCTTTTTCCTATTCTCAACCAAAAACAAAAGAGCAGCTTCGCAATCGCCGACAAGCGACACAACTTCTCGCACGAGAGAGCGGTGGAACAATGGGGCGATCTCCCGATTACATTAATACAGCCATCATGTCTCTCGGTAGTGGAGGAGTTGGAATGCCCAAACCTTACGGAGACAACGCGCGAAAAATATTTGAAGAAGCAAGGGAAAAAGACTTCTCCTTTACCCACACGTTTATTAATCCTCAAGTGAATCGCTCTAAGCACTACGTGGAGTATTCTAATGAAAAAATTATAGGTGCAAAGGTGATTGACGAAACGGAAGAAGGCGCCATCATCCATGGGGCACGACTCTTAGCGACCCAAGGGGGAATTACCGATCAACTCCTCGTCCTGCCTGCCGGGGGGAATTTTATCGAGCCTTCGTTTGTGTATGGATTTGCTATTCCTTCCAACACTCCTGGCTTAAAGTTTCTTTGTCGCGAATCGTACGCACACGGTAAAACAAGCAGCTATGATTACCCATTAACGAGTCATTTTGAAGAAGGGGACGCCGTTGTTGTGTTCGATCATGTTCTCGTTCCTTGGGAGCGAATATTCATCTACAGCGACCCGTCCCAAGTTCAGACGATGTATGATGAAACGAACATGAACGTATTACTGCTCTATCAAGCAGTCAGCCGACAAGCGGTTAAGTCTGAATGGCTTCTTGGACTAAGCGAATGGATGGTGCGAACGATAAATGTTGTTGAACACCAACACATTCATGAAAAAATGAGCGAAATGATTATAAGTCTTGAGATCATGAATTCCCTTCTGATTGCAGCAGAAGAAGAGGCTCAGCCAAATAAGCACGGGACGATGATTCCAGACATTCGCAAATTGGGGGCCGCCTGCAGCTATTATCAAAAAACGTATCCTCGCCTCGTCGATGCACTGCAACAAATCGGTGCTAGCGGGTTTATCTCCTTACCGTCTGAAGCCGATTTCCATTCATCCATTAAGGAAGATCTCCATCAATATTTGCAAGCAGCCAATGAAGATGCCTATGAGCGGGTGCGCATGTTTCGCCTTGCGTGGGATTTAACAATGAGCCCGTTTGGATCGAGACAAACGCAATACGAACGTTTTTTCTTCGGTGATCAAGTTCGACTATCTAGTTCTCTTTATATGAACTATCCAAAAGAACCATTCGTACAGCAAGTGCAATCGTTTTTAAAAAAACGTTGAGGAGACGTCTCTGACATCTCCTCGTTCACACTCCATTGTTATCTTGCTTTGAAAACCACTTAATCAGAAATGGTAGGCAAAGGAAAAGGGCAAGCACTCGCGCCATCTGTAAGGTCGCTACCATCGCTGGCTCCATTTGCAAGGCCGTAGCCGTTGAAGCCATTTCCGCTGCTCCAGCCGGGACAATGCTAAGTAAACTCATGTACCATTCTAGTGGTGTCATCCACGTAAATAAACCTGCCAATCCAAGACTCATAATGAAATATAGCAACAACGTAATGGCGCTAATAAACCCCATTCGCTTCAATTCACCAAAGGTTTCTCGATCAAATCGAGCACCGATTACCGCTCCCATCACTCCTTGAGCCACACCTTGCACATAGCCCGGAAGAATGATCTGAGGAAACAGTGTGTGGACAAGAAAGCCAAGACCGATCGCAAAGAAGAGGGATGCTCCTGGGAACGTCACATGCTTGCTCAGAAAAATGGTCAACACAACGACTGCCATTAATGCCCCAAGCGCTAAAAGCGTCTCATCTAGTGGGAGAAACATTGTACCCAGTCCCGTCCGCCCCGTCACATTTAAGCCAACAAATAGAGGGATGACAAAAACAAAAAATGTAATCCTTGTCGTATGAAAAGCGGCTACAATCCGTTGATCAGCCCCATAGTCTTTACTGAGCGCAATAACCTCCGAGGCTCCTCCTGGCATGCAGCAAAAGAACGCCGTATTGTGATTCACGTTTGAGAACCGTTTTAAAAACTTCCCGAGTAAAATCCCGCCGCATAATGTCAAAACAAGAGTAACGACAAAAGGACCGAGCAAGGAGTGGTATTGCAAAAATTGCTCAGGCCTTAACATGAAGCCGATGTTGCCACCAATCACAGCCAATGTCCATTTAAACAATCGATCAGGTAGCATGATTTTCTTTATCCATAATGTACAGACCATTCCTGACAAAAGTGAGCCTAATAGCCATCCTGCAGGCACTTGAAAAGCGGTAAACAGCGCGCCAACCGCTACTGTCACCGCGAGAAATACCCCTTTACTGAGCATCGTATCGCCTTCTTTTGCAAATTCAACCCTTCTATCTTATTATGACGGAAAAACGGCTAATACGAAAATCATCTGACTGAACAGATGGAAATCACACCCTTACTTTTAACATAAAAAGTAGCGACGTTCAGGGCGGCCCACATCTCCATAATTCACTTCGGCCTTTGCCTTTTTTGTATGGATCAAATATTCAAAATAGCGGCGAACCGTTGAACGACTTGCCCCAATGAGCCGGGCACCTTCCATCGCCGTAAGCCCTTGAGTTTCCGCCTCCTCTAACGCCTTTACCACCTTTTCAAGCGTTAGACGATCAATTCCTTTAGGCAATGGAGTCTCCCCTACCTGGACTTGGACTTGAACTTGACGCAATTGGTCAAGCTCTTCTTGACTGACCTGTCGCCTCTCTCCGAACAACTCCCGCTTTTGTACATACGCGTCTAACCGTTGATGAAGGACTTCTTTTTGGACTGGCTTTAATAAATAATCAATAATTCCGCCCCGTAGTGCTTCTTGCACCGTAGCCACTTCCTTGGCTGCGGTCACCATCATAATGTCCACACCTCGGAACTTTTCTCGAATCGCCCATAACAGTTCAAGACCTTTAACATCAGGGATATAGACATCCAAAAGAATCAAATCAAGAGCAGCAGCCTTTTCGCTCAAATAATCGAGCGCTTCAGCCCCAGTCCGACACGTAGAGATCACATGAAAATTGGGATGATCGTTCACCATTTGCTCTTGTATTTGAGCGACGCGAAAATCATCTTCTATGATAAGTACTTTGTACGGTTTCGTCATGATACTCAACCCTCCTTTGCTTCATGTTTTGGGATCGTTAATACGAAACAAGCTCCGCCTAACTCACCTTCCTCTAAGAAAATAGCTCCCCCCAGCTCGTGAACCGCCTTTTTAACAAGGGCTAGGCCAAACCCGCGATGCGTCCCTTCCTTCGTCGAAAATCCCTCTTCAAAGATCGATTCCATTAATTGCGGCGGAATGCCCGGTCCGTTATCTTCCACTTCAAAGATAAAATCATCGCCCATGTCTGTGAATGAGATGTAAATCTTTTTATTCTCTATCCCACTTGCTAACAACGCATCAAATGCATTTTCTAACAGATTACCGATCATCGTGACGAGCAGTTCCTGCTGTCGTTCATGTAGCGGTGTCAATAGTTGGCTGGACGGGTCAATATCCACATCGATTCCAAGTTCCTGGGCCTGACTAATTTTTCCTAATAGAACAGCGCTTACCGTCGGATCGTTCACACGTTCAATAAAAAAGTGAATCCATTCTTGCTGAATTTTTCTTTCTTTATGAATAAAGTCAACGGCCTCATCTATCTTTCCTAGCTGAAGGAAGCCTGAGATCGTGTTCAATTTATTAGAAAACTCATGAGTTTGCGCTCGTAAAGCGTCGGCATAATTTTTCACGTTCGTTAACTCTTCTGAAAGCTTTTTTATTTCATTTCGATCGCGAAACGTAGCAACCGCTCCGACAATCTCATGATCGTAGTAAATCGGCACCCGATTGACAACGGCCTGCTTATCCCCAATGCGAAGTTCCTGATCATACTGGCCCTTTCCTACTTGAAGCACTTCAGGCAAACGCGTATGTTTGACAAGATCGGTTACGTGCCGGCCTAATACATCCTCCTTGTCAAGTCCCGGGTCTACATACTTCATAGCAGCCTGATTAAACAACGTGACCTTCCCTTCTTTATTGACTGCGATAACCCCTTCATGAATCGACTGTAGGATCGCCTCTTTTTGTTGAAATTGCTGACCAATCTCCTCTGGTTCTAGCCCTAATGTCGCTTTTTTCACCGTGTTTGCTACGAGCCATGTACCCATTAGACCGAGAATCATGATAACAACGACAATTTGCCACATGGCGATTAACCGTTCCCCGATCACTTGCTGAATATCCTCCATTAAAAATCCAACTGAAACAATCCCGATGATTTTTCCATTGTCATCAAAGACCGGTACCTTGCCGCGAATCGATGGACCGAGCGACCCAACAGCTTTTGATACGTATGATTCCCCGTGTACAAGTGCCCGTTCATTATCACCGCCCACCATCCGCTGACCGATCCGTTCAGGAAGAGGATGGGCATAGCGGATCAAGTCCGTATTCCCAACAACAATAAACTCAGCCCCTGTTTCGACCCGAATGCTCTCAGCAATCGGTTGGATGATTTCGTCTGGCCGTTCCGCTGAAAAAGCCTCGCGAAGTTCCGGGATGAGGGCGACCGCCTGTGCCACACTTAGCGCTCGCTCCCCCATTTGTTCCTCGAGTGTGCGAGCATATTGCTCATTTAAGAAAACCCCGAGCAACACAAACATGGCAATGATTAATAAAGCGATAAAGCCCATCATTTTTGCGGAAAATGTAAGTGGAAAGAGTCGTCGTTTCATGGCCCGCTCTCCTGCTCTCTTAAAGTAATAAACGCTTTCATTTGTTAATGATAGCGAATTCTCGGTCACTTTTCACGGATGGGATGAAAACGGTCACAGTATCCACCCATAATAACCCATATATAGAATCAGTTTATTTGAAATTTTATCATTCTTTTCTATCATTTTTCGAAAATTCTTAGTAAAATGATAAAAAAGCGTCAAGTGCCCACTAAACATCACGGTTTATCGAAAAACGGGCACAGTGGCAAGCCAAAGAGGCTTGCCGTTTAAAAGCATACACTAGCATCGATAACAGATACATGAAAGGGGGAGGTTCTGTTGAAGCGCCACCTTTTTTTTGTGGTTGGTTTTATGATTTGTATTAGTGCTCTCGCAACGTCTATTTATTCGTTCGTCCAAGTCACTAGAGTGGAGACGAATGTCCCTTCATCCACATCTATTTCGCTTCCCTCCTCTCATTTTGTATTAATCGCAGAGGAAGAAAACAATTCTTATTGGCGCCTCGTTGAAAAGGGAGCACGAGAGGCAGAAAATCAGTTTGACGTCCTTGTAGAATATAAAGCACCGAAGCGCTCCAATCCGGAAGAACAATTAAAACTAATTGACATGGCAATTTCAGCAAAAGTGGACGGGATCATCGTGCAAGCTGTAAACGAAGAAATGTTTACACCGCTCATCAATAAGGCGGTAGACGCTGGCATCCCGGTTATTACAATTGATACCGATGCACCTCGAAGCAATCGTGTCGCATACATCGGCACCGATAACTACTATTCTGGGACGATTGCCGGTAAGGCGATGCTAGACGACATGGAAGGTGACATTCACGTCGCTGTCATCACAGGTAGTCTAGAATCTTCCCATCAAAAGCTGCGCGTCCAAGGATTTATCGATATGATTTCAAATGAGCCCCGCGTGACGCTTGTTGAGGTGGAAGCATCCAACATTTCTCGTTTAGAAGCGGAACTAAAAGCGCATCAACTAATGGAGGAGCATCCACACATTAATGCATTTTACGGAACGAGTGCCCTCGACGGTATCGGGATTGTGGCAGCAGCCGAAAAACTGGGCCTAGACGACTTGTATGTGATTGCGTTCGATACGTTACCAGAAAACCTATCGTTACTAGAGCAAGAAAAAATCGATGCTATTGTCGTACAGGAGCCTTTCGAAATGGGATTGAAAAGCGTCGAGCTCCTTTTGGATATTCGTGAAGGTCAACCCTATTCAATGACAAACCATACGCACACATCGATCATTCGGAAACCAGATCTTTCTTTACTTCAAGAACATCAACGGTTAGGTGATAAACAATGATCCGAATTCGCACAAAACTGTTAGCCTACTTTCTCGTCTTACTCGTTATTTTGATAGCGGTTTCATACTTTTTGTACGCAAGCAATCAACGAACACTCTACCAGTATAATGAAAGTTTTGAACGTTTTTTAGTATTAAATGACATTTCGCAAACGACCAACCAAATTTATGAAACCTTAAACCAATATGTCACGGAAGAAACACCAGACTTATTCGAAGAGTACAGCGAACAACGCAGCAAGCTGATTACCATTCAACAGCAAATGGAGAAGCTTATTCGCAATGAACGCAATGCCGTCCATTTAAAGAACTATGACCATATGGTGACGAGCTTTTTAGAAAAAACCGAGCAAGCGGCCGAAGGATTTGACGAGCAACGGATCGATGCCTACCCGTTCTATTTGGATGAATCCCAGCAAATTGCCCAATATATTCGGGAAATGACCTTAACGCTGATCGATGATGAGCTGACGAACTACCAACAGTTTTATAACAGCATGCTGCAAAAGCATTCGTACACGACACAGCTTGCGATTTCGATCTTCGTATCCATCCTTGTGTTAAGTTCTTTTTTTGCCATCTGGCTTTCGGACGGGATTACTAAACCGATTTCTCGGCTGACGAATGCAGCATATGAAATTTCTAGCGGCCAGCTGGACGGCAAAGATGTGAAGGTTTCCTCCAATGATGAGCTGGCCTTTTTAACGGAAACCTTTAACGACATGAGACAGAACATTTCCGGACTCGTAAAAGAAATGGAGGAAACGTCCCGCTTAAACCAATTGTTAAAGGAGATGGAATTGCGGAGCTTACAAAGTCAAATTAACCCTCATTTCCTGTTTAATACGCTGAATGTGATTTTGAAAATGTCTTATATCGAGCAGGCGGAGAAAACGGGAAAATTAATTGCTTCCGTCTCCTCCTTGTTGCGCTACAATTTAGGCTCGCTTGATCGTACGACAACGGTCGCCGACGAAGCCAACATGCTTCAAGAATACTTTCATATTCTTAAGGCCCGTTTCGGAGATTGGATTTCCCTGTCCTTGAACGTGGATGATGAGGCTCGGCCTTACCTCATCCCGTGCTTGACGCTGCAACCTCTCGTAGAGAACGCCTTTATTCATGGGGTTGAACAGATGGAATCAGGAGCAGCCATTGACGTAACGATTCAAAAGGTGGGAGACTCTCTAACCATTTCAATTTCCGACAATGGAGCAGGAATGGACGAAGCGACGAGGAAAGAGTTGTTATCATCAAAAGAAGAAGACCAGACCGAGAAGCGAGCAAGTGGAGGTCACTCCACAGGAATCGGCATGAGAAATGTCATGAGACGACTGGAGATTTTTTATCAGAAAACGGAGTTACTGACGATTGAATCTAGCTTAGGAGAAGGAACAACCGTCTCCTTGCTGCTTCCAACAAAGGAGGTTTGCGATGATTAACGTACTCATTGTCGACGATGAACAAATCGAACGAGAAGGCTTGAAGCTTTTTTTAAAAGACCGACCCAACATACACATCGTCGGTGAAGCGAGCAATGGCCGCCAAGCGATCGAAAAAGCGCTCGAAACCCAGCCTGACCTAATGATGATGGATATTAAAATGCCGGGAGTGGACGGTGTCCAAGCAGTAAAAGAAATTAAACAACAGTTACCTGAAACCGAGTTTATTATGGTTTCGGCCTTTGATACGTTTGAATACGCTCGTGAAGTGATGCGATATGGAGTAAAAGAGTATTTATTAAAGCCGACAACGAAGGAAGATGTTCTTACAGCCCTTGACCGGATCGTGGGTGAAATTGAACAAGCTCGTGAGGAAAAAAACGACCAGTACGAGTTACAACAACGGTTAGAGCAGATCTCTTCCTTTGTGCAAACCGAATCGATTCTTTATTTACTAATGGACCATATCCAAGACTATGAATGGATGGAATGGAATGAGTGGCTACGAACAGAGCAGGAAGGTTATGCCGTCGTCTTCTCTTTCCATCAACAAGGAAAAGAGATTCGCAAAACGGAAAAACAGCAATGGCATGCACGGATAAAAAAAGAGATCGGGTTACAGTTGCCAAAATCGACGGTTGGTCCGTTTATCGGCCATCATTTACCGATTTTAATGCTCACAGAAAACGAAAATGGTATGACGAAACAAGAACGCGAACAAGTGGTGATCCAGCTTTTGCATAAGGTGAAACAGGCCGTACAACCTGCAAAAGTAAAGACAGGGGTTGGCGGAATTTACCGATTACACTCTTTTTCTACTTCCTATCGCGAGGCTCTTCTTGCCCTTGATATTATTTATGATCACAAGCAAGCATCGTACTATTTTTATGATAAAAATGTTAAAATTAGGGCAGACGAACAACTTCCCATTGAACGGGAAAACAAGCTCATTGAAGCCATTAAAAGTGGGGACGGAGAAAAAGCCCTTCAAGCATTCGACCACTACGTCCAAGCAATCTTGCGTTGTTCTAAGCACCCGCTGCATGACATGCGTAAACACTTGCAGCAGCTCTTTATTATACTCGGTCGCCTGTTGAACGAGATGGGGCTTCACTGGGAGACGGCACAGGATTTCGCTCGTTTCTCCACGGTGCATCAAGTAACCGAACACGGCAAAAGCGAAATTCTCCACATCGTTCGTACACTGCAAGAATGGCGGACAACCGATGCGCAGTCGCTGATGCTCCTTGCCCGTGACTATGTGCACGATCATTTTCGTGAACCGCTCACCCTCGATGACTTAGCGAAGCACATTGGACTTAGCCCTTACTATGTAAGCAAGCTTTTTAAAGAGCGGTTTGACTTGACGTTTTCCGAGTATGTGACACAGTTGCGCGTGGAGCATGCGAAGCAGCTGCTGTCGTTGACCCAAAAGAGCTTAAAAGAAATAACGTATGAGATTGGCTACAAGGACCCGAATTATTTTAGCCGAGTGTTTAAAAAATTAACTGGCAAAAGTCCGAGCGACTATCGAAAATCGATAAATGGTCTCGGCCCAAGGGAGGATACACTAAATGGGGAATAACGTACGATGGGGCATTTTAGGAACGGCTGGAATTGCGAAAAAACAACTGATCCCAGCCATCAAGCGAGCGTCTAATGCTGAAGTGGTAGCGGTCAGCTCTCGAAATGATATGGAAAAGGCCAATTGCTATGCCGACGAATGTGACATTCCAAAGCGATATGCTCGTTATGAAGACTTGCTTAACGATCCTGACATTGATGCTGTCTATATCCCACTGCCGAACCATTTGCACCTCACATGGGCGAAAAAAGCGGCTGAACACGGAAAACACGTGTTATGTGAAAAGCCTGCTGCACTCACAGCAGCTGAGGCAAAAGAAATGGTGGACGCTTGCGCAGCACACGGCGTCGTCTTTATGGAAGCGTTCATGTATCAATTCCATCCGCAGCATGGAGAAGTGAAACGTCTAATCGACAGCGGAAAAATTGGCGAGGTTCGTCTCATCCGCTCAAACTTTTCCTTCCAACTGCCATTAGAAGCAAACAACATTCGCCTTAATCGAGAAATGGGCGGTGGCAGCCTTTACGATGTCGGTTGCTATTGCATTCACTTAACCCGTTACCTTACAGGGAAAGAACCTGTCCATGCGTACGGCACAGGCTATCTTCATCCCGAGCTTGGCGTCGACACATCGTTCACCGGTGTTTTACAAATGGAGGGCGGCGTAACATCTGTCTTCACCTCAAGCTTTGAGCAACCTGCCGACGACTCGTATGAAGTGGTTGGCACAGAAGGCACGATAATCGTTCCATATGCGTTCCGTCCTGACAAGCACCAAGACGGAACTGGAGTCATTATCGTCCGTACAAGCGATGGCCGTGAGGAAACATTGTCCGTTCAGGGAGACCAGTACCGGCTACAAGTGGAACACGTCTCCGATGCCATTTTAAACGGAACCCCGCTCCTCTACCCTGGGGAAGAAACGGTCAACAATATGAGTGTGGTTGAGGCTTGCCTTCACTCCTTGCAAGAAAAACACGCACGTGTAAAGTAGAACAAAAACCGGCTAACAGCGTCAATGTTGGCCGGTTTGTTCTTGCTCGTTTTGATTGAAATCTATAACTCTCGTATCGACCTCTATATTATTGGTATTCACCCTAAAATATCGAAATTGTCATTCAAAGAAGATACTATTGTTTTGAATTCGTCCATTTAGTTAATGATCTCAAAATCCTGAATATAACGAGTTTGAAATCCTTTCTTTTCCACTTTTTGCAGCTCAGGAACGTCATAAGTAGCCGTCCGTTCTCCACCCAATGAGTAAACATCGATTACATGTACATCTTTCTGCTCATGAAACCTTATAAAATAGAGTTGATCATCGTTAAACGTAATATGCTCATCTATATCCCATTCACCTCTAGTGTAGTCTTCCAACGTAAACAGTGTCTTTACTGCTCTGTTCTGTAAATCCATCTGCTGAACCTCGCCGTAGCCTGTCACAAAGTAAAGCTCCTTTTCGGTCACATGAAAAGCATCTTGATTGAAGGGAAAAAAGTATGGATCCTCCTCTGCTGGATACGTTCCTACTAGGAAGTCGTCTTCCAATTCTAATGTTTCTTTGTTCACCTTCAGCACCCGTAGTTCTTCTTCATCCCTAGAATCCTCTTCCCATAAGTACATCACGTACAAATGAGTTGAGTTGCTAACAATATTGGATAAACTTAATTCGAGAGTGTCCTCACGTAATGTCGCTTCTTTTATTTGGAACTCATTCCCTTTAGGCGTGTATTGTAAAATGTTTAGTTCTCCAAACTCCCCATCACCGATCATCTTAGTTGTCATCATAAAGATGCTTTCCTCGTCTGAACCGTCAGCTACTAAATAATGAGGAACGTCTGTACACTCGTGCTGTTTTTCATTTCCCCATCTTATAACAGAACGGTAGTTACTCGCATTTTCATCATAGTCTTCAAATCCGTGATTGAAAAGCTCATAATATATTCCTGACGTCTTCAGATAACCGGATGAATTTTGATAGCCACTATGTACAGAACATTCACTTTTAACCGTATGAACGTTTCCAGTCCCCTTGTCAACTAAGGTGATGTGATCTTGACCATTTAAAACAATGTCATCAGCTGTGTTTATAACGGTCCCCCATTCGATGTTATCTCTCGTCATCTGTTGAATCGTCCCATCCTCTTGTATAAAAGCGGTTACGCCTTTACTATTTTCCGAAAGAGCAGACGTTCCAACATAAACAGCTGCGAACACATCCTCTAATGTCACCGTGTTTTTATTTGCATACGTTGAATAAAACACGATACCAACGCCAATAGCGATCGCTAATACTACTCCTAAAATCACGTATCGATTAAGCTTCCCCATCAATGCGCCTCCTAAACGTTAATCAAGTGCCTCTCTTTGTTAAGAGGCACTTTGAACCCCTATGTATACAAAATTAGAATAAATGACTTCGTGCAAAATGATCTTACATCCATATTTATCAATAATCAAGAATTATTTTACATTTCATATTATTTCTTCACTTCCCTCTCTATCCAATGACAAAAAAGTGCAGAGAGAGCACAAAATCGTCTAGATGAAAGCGATTTCTTTTCTGAAAATTCGTGTTACGTTTAAAGAGTCATCACTGACAACCATAGATAAGGGGGAGTTTTGCATGGTGAAAAAATGGTTCGCTCTAATGATAGCGCTTTCTGTTCTTGTGATTGGACTGGTCGCTTGCGGTTCTTCAGAAGATAGCTCTAATGAGCCAAGCGAAGAGCCAGAGACGAGTGATTCTGAAGAAGCTACTGGTGAAGCTAGTGGCACGCTCGAAATCTTCAGTTGGTGGACAGGTGCTGGAGAGGAAGATGGATTGCTTGCATTGATTGAGTTATTCGAAGAGAAGCACCCGGAAATTGAAGTGGACAATGCAGCGGTCGCAGGTGGTGCCGGAACAAACGCTAAAGCTGTTCTCACAAGCCGCATGCAAGGAAATGATCCACCGGGGACGTTCCAAGTTCATGGCGGTGCAGAGCTAAACGATAGCTGGGTCGCTGCTGGACAAATGGATCCGTTAAATGACCTCTTTGAAGCGGAAGGCTGGGCTGACAAATTCCCAGAGGAGTTAATCGAACTTGTCAGTAAAGATGGAAACATCTATTCCGTCCCTGTAAACATCCATCGTGGAAATGTTCTTTGGTACAATACAGAAATCTTTGAAGAGCATGGACTTGAAGTACCAACAACATTTGAAGAGTTTTTTGATGTAGCTGATGCTTTGCAAGAAGCGGGTGTCACACCTCTAGCACTTGGAGATCGTGAGCCGTGGGCGGCCACTCATTTGTTTGAAACCGTTCTTCTCGGCACACTTGGTGCTGACGACTATAACAAGCTATGGTCTGGTGAAGTAGGAATGGACGACCCTCGCGTAGAAGAAGCGGCTGAAATCTTCATTCGTATGCTTGATTACGTAAATGAAGATCACAGCTCCCGTAACTGGCAAGACGCTTCACAGTTAGTTGCTCAAGGTGAAGCTGCGATGAACGTAATGGGTGACTGGGCGAAAGGATACTTCGTTAACGATTTGAATCTAGCCGTAAAAGAAGACTTTGGTTGGGCAGCTACTCCTGGAACAGAGGGAACGTTCATGGTTATTACCGATACGTTCGGTCTACCAACAGGTGTTGAAAACCCTGAAGTCGTGAAGAGCTTCTTAGCTGTACTAGGTTCTCAAGAAGGACAAGACGCATTCAACCCATTAAAAGGCTCTATCCCTGCTCGTGTCGATGCCGATGTATCGAAATACGACGAGTATGGACAAGAAACAATTGAAGACTTCAAATCGGCAGAGCTTTCTCCAAGCTTGGCCCATGGTTCTGCAGCAAATGAAGGCTTCCTTACACAAGTAAACCAAGCGATTAATATTTTCGTGACACAAAAAGATGTCGATAGCTTCGTTGATTCATTGAAGCAATATCAGCCATAAACAAAGATGACCTTGAGCAGAGAATCTTCTCTGCTCAAGGCGTCTGTTTTACAAAGGGGGCACATTTATGGAAACAACACAGAGCAAACAGCAACCCTTAACGGCACCGGCCACAAAAGAGGAACAAGCTCCGCAACAGAAGCGGAGGCGCAATAAAGATCAATGGTACGCCATTCTCTTTCTTGCGCCATCCATTCTTTTAATCGGTGTGTTTATTTATGGATTTATTGGGTGGACAGGTTATGTATCCTTAAGTAATTGGAACTCGCTTGTACCCGATTTTTCGTTTGCTGGGTTGAAGAACTATCTCTTTTTATTTCAAGATTTTCGCTTCCAAGCGGATTTACGGAACACGCTCTTTTTCACCATCTTATTTATCGGTGCGGTCATCGTTTTAGGTCAAGGGATTGCGATTTTATTAGATCAAAAAATACGGCAAGAGTCGCTGTTTCGCAATATTTTCTTCTTTCCTATGGCCCTGTCCTTTGTCGTTACAGGGGTTGTGTGGCAATGGCTATTAAATCCATCTACCGGCGTGAACTTGTTTCTAGAGCGATTTGGCCTTGATTCTCGTTGGTATACTGATACGACGATCGTCCCTGCGATTTCACTCGGAAAAATTGAGTTTGGACTTCCCGTTGCGATGATTGCTGTCGTCATCGCTGCCGTTTGGCAGATGACCGGGTTTGCTGTCGCTATGTATTTAGCGGGCTTACGCGGCATTCCAGATGATGTCCGAGAAGCGGCGCGCATGGATGGAGCAAACGAATTCCAAGTGTATTGGAAAGTCATTTTACCACTTTTACGCCCAATTACGATGAGTGTCATTATCATCATGGCTCACATCTCATTAAAGATCTTTGATCTCATCTTTGCAATGACCGGTCCAGGAGCAAACTTTGTCACCGATGTTCCTGGGGTGTACATGTTTGAGACAACGTTCCGCGGGAACTTCTACGGCCAAGGGTCGGCGATTGCCATCATTATGTTAGTTTCTGTCGCGATCTTTATCGTTCCTTATTTAATTTCCAGTCGAAAGGGGGAATCCTCATGACATTGCAACGAATGACGCGCCCTTTACTTTACCTCTTCTTAATCGGACTTAGCTTGTTTTTTCTCATGCCTGTCTATGTCATGCTCATTACGAGTGTGAAGCCGATTGATGAAGTGACGTTAGATCAAATGTGGGCCCTCCCTACCTCCATCGACTGGAGTAGCTACAGCCAAGCGTTTTCTCGGTTGGCGCCCAACTTGCTCAATACATTGTATTTAGTCATCCCCGCAACGATATTATCGGCGTTGCTCGGATCTCTTAACGGATATGTTCTTTCTAAGTGGAAGTTTAAAGGGGCCGATTGGATTTTTACAGCGATTTTGTTCGGGATGTTCATCCCGTATCAAAGCATTCTCATTCCGCTCATCCAATTTTTGCGCGAGGTGAACCTTTACAATACAATTCCTGGGCTCATTCTCGTCCATGTTGTGTACGGGATTCCAATTACGACGTTAATGTTCCGTAACTTTTACGCGAACATTCCTAAGGAAATGCTCGAATCGGCTCAAGTGGACGGGGCTGGATTCTTTCGGATCTATCGTCACATTATGTTTCCCCTTTCCATCACTGGATTTGTCGTCGTCGGGATTTGGCAGTTTACGAACATTTGGAACGAGTTCCTATTCGCGGTTTCGATTACGACAACCTCGCAGCAGCCGGTTATGGTCGCACTGCAAAACTTGTCCGGGAGTCAGATCGTGCAATGGAACGTGCAAATGGCGGGTGCGTTACTCGCAGCATTGCCTACCTTGCTCGTCTATATCATTCTCGGAAAATACTTTGTCCGTGGTCTTCTAGCAGGCTCCGTGAAAGGATAAGCTTGAATCTTTGAAGAATTGGTTCGTATAATGGAATAACAGAGCACAATCAATAGCCAAGGGTGACCTCCTTTGGCTATTTCACTATTTTTACCCTGAAAGCAGTCCTGAAGAGGAGGATTAATTGTTGCCTAAACGGAAAACGCTCATCGTTTTATCGCTCATTGTTTTAATTGGGGTTGGCGTTGTTTTGTATCAATTGGCAGCGAGAACGACCTTTGGGAATGTACTAGACGAAACCATTCCCAGTCAAGAGGACATCACGCACATTACCGTAGAAGCGTATTCAGAAGAACTTGGGGAAACTTTGTGGGCAACCATTGATGATGTGGAAATTATTGACCATTTACTAACAGAACATAAAGAGATTGCTCTGAAAAAACAAAGGACCAAACATACTAAAATCCTAGACTATATGATGACGATCAGCACACCAACGAAAAGTGATTCGTTTCATTTTGACGAAACTCATTTTGTTGCAAGTGGAACCGACTATAAAATGTTAAACGGTCATTTGGTTGATTCGATCGATAGGCTGGACGTAGAGTGGCAAACAACCGATGAGTTCCTTGGGATTGAATAAAGAACCGCCGTGACCCGGCGGTTCTTGAACACTTTCGTTTAACCTTTCTAAAAATCAAAGGAGAAGGAGTCTGGATTTTGTCCGAGGCGGCGGTCTTCATTTAATCCATCGAGAGCTTCGACATCCTCTGGTGACAGGTGGAAATCGAAAATGTTTGCGTTTTCCTGAATCCGCTCCTCTCGCACCGACTTGGGAATCGTCACGACCCGATGCTCTAAATTCCAGCGCAACACAATTTGAGCTGGCGTCTTCCCGTACTTTTTCGCAAGTGCTTGCACGACAGGGTGTGTAAAGATCTCCCCTTTCGTTAGCGGCCGCCACGCCTCCAGTTGAATGTCGTGCTCCTTGCAAAATGTAAGCAATGGCTTTTGCGTCAAAAACGGATGAAATTCCACTTGGTTGACCATCGGATTAATATCGGAAATGTTCATCACCGCCTCTAGATGATGAATGTTAAAGTTGCTCACCCCGATGGCTCGTACCTTCCTCTCTTTATAGAGCGTCTCTAGCGCCCGCCAAGTATCGAGAAACTTCTCCCTCACCGGCCAATGGATTAAATACAAATCGATGACCTCAAGTCCTAAACGCTTTCGGCTGCGCTCAAAAGCGGCGAGTGTTTCGTCATATCCTTGTTCAGTATTCCATACTTTTGTTGTGACAAAAATCTCATCTCGCGGAATTCCGCTCTCGCGAATCGCTTGGCCGACCCCTTCCTCATTTTGATAAAGACTCGCCGTATCAATGCTTCGGTATCCAGCTTTTAATGCTGCTTGAACAGCCCCTATCACTTCTTCTCCTTCGGCTGCTTTATATACACCAAGGCCAACCCATGGCATTTCAACACCATTGGCTAGTTTGACACGATCTTGTATCGACTGTATCATGCAATCACTCCTTGTATTCATCATCAAAGATTTGGAATTTCCCAATTGATCGGGCTTTCCCCTTGTTCTTGGAGAATACGGTTGATCGTTGAAAAGGGGCGACTACCGAAAAAGCCCCGATTAGCCGAAAATGGACTCGGGTGGGGTGCTGTGAGGATGTAATGCCGATCATTCGTAATCAGCGCTTGCTTTTCTTGCGCGTGACGTCCCCACAAAACAAAGATTACAGGCTTCTCCCGTTCATTTAAGCAGGCAATCACCCGATCGGTAAAGCTCTCCCACCCTTTTCCACGGTGAGAGGCTGCCTGCCCTTTCCTTACGGTTAATACTGTGTTTAAGAGCAGTACCCCTTGCTCTGCCCATGGTGTTAGGTGACCGTTGTTTGGAATGGGGCAGCCGAGATCCTCCCGCAGCTCCTTAAAGATATTTTGCAGCGATGGCGGTAGTGGTACCCCTGGCTTCACGGAAAAACTTAAACCGTGGGCTTGATTCGGACCGTGATAAGGATCTTGTCCTAAAATCACCACTTTTGCTTTTGCAAGTGGCGTGTAATGCAAAGCATTGAAAATATCGTACATCGACGGATAAATCGTTTGCGTGCTGTACTCTTGTTTAAGAAATTCACGCAATTGCACGTAATATGGCTTTTGAAACTCCGCTTCCAATACATCTGCCCAATCGTTATGTAAAATTGACATAGGCTCCGCTCCCACACTTCTTTTCTTTATCCATTTCATTGTAACATTAACGAATTTGATTCTCATCCATCGTACTTCCCGTTGAACGAGCTTCTTTCCCATTTTTAATGAAAGCCTAGTGATAGCGGAGCCGTAGTTGTCCCTATCGTTTTTTACTACCCAAAAAAGATGGTCTACTTCTTAGTAAACCACCTTCTCTACACACGTTATTCAGTTATTACCTACAATCATTTGCACTAATGGATGGGCAGCCGGCAATCCCGTCACTTCCACTACCGTCTGTTCTAGTCCTTGCACTTGTCGTTTTTCCTGTAGCTCCATGCTTTCCTGATCGTCCTCGACAAAAAAGGCGAAAGCAGCTTGAATCCCTGCCAGTAAAGCAGTCGGCTGATGTCCAAGGTCAAGTAACTGGCGTGCAGGCTTCACGAGTCGTTCATTGTATCCTAGCTTACGAATCGGATTTCGACCGACCCGCTCGACTCGATCAGACAAATACGGATTGTTGTAACGCTTGAAAATTTTCTCGATGTACTCATCATGGGCTTCAGGAGAGAAGTTGTACTTATGAACGAGCAGCCCTTTTGTTTCCGCTAACGCTTGCCGTGTTTTTTCGGCAATGGTTTGATCGGAAATCGCTTCTTTTATCGTCATGAGTCCTTTTTGAAACCCGAGATAGGCAACCATCGCATGACCTGTGTTGACGGTAAATAACTTTCGCTCGATGTAAGGAGTTAAGTCTTCCACGTAAGTGACTCCGTCAATCGTTGGCGGCTCTCCTTTCATCGACTTCGTCTCGATCACCCACTCATAAAATGGTTCGACGGAAATGGTTAACGGATCGGCGTGATCTTGGGCAGGAACGATGCGGTCGACCGTCGCGTTCGGAAATCCTGTGACCCTATCGACTTTGCTCCATTCCTCTTCAGAAAGAGAAGCCTTCGTATATTCTTGAAGCATGGAAGAGGCACCGATTGCATTTTCACATGCGATGACCTGGATCGGCGCACCGTTTCTTTGCAAGAGTCCTTGCCCGATTGGATGGGCTAAATGGGGCAAAACGGACGGGCCAACAGCCGTCGTCACAAGGTCGGCCGTAGCAATTTCGGCAATCACCTGCTCCATCTGTGTGCGACTGTTTAGTCCTCTTACGTTGTGGATCACGTTTTCCTCATTGTCTTCATCAGCCGTCAAGACCGTATAGGATCGTTGCTCGTTCAAGCGGTCGATCACTTGGGCGTTCACATCGACAAATACGACTTCATAGTTTGCCTTGGATAACAACGCGCCGATAAACCCCCGTCCAATGTTTCCTGCGCCAAAATGGATGGCCTTCATCATTCGTTCACCTCACCTAAAAAGGCAAGCACCTCTTGTGCCGATTCAAGGGAAAGTAACCGTTCAACGTTCTCCTCTTCAGAAAACGTGATCGCAATTTTGGACAGAATGTCTAAATGCTCCGTTCCTTTGCCAGCAATCCCGATCACCACGCGAACCTCTTGCCCATCCCAATCAACTGGATCGTCAAATACCAGTACCGACATTCCTGAATGAATCACTTGTTCTTTCGCCTCTTCGGTTCCATGGGGAATGGCAAGGTAGTTCCCTAAATACGTTGAGGTAACGGTTTCCCGCTCAAACATTTTATCCACATAGTTCGGCTCAACATAGCCCTTCTCTACAAGAAGAGTTCCTGCTGCCTTAATTGCTTCCTCCTTCGACCTTGCCTCTGCTTTTACTTTGATTGTCTCTGTTGATAAAATTGTTTGACTCATAACACTCCACTCCTTATCCGTCTTTGTTTATTTTTTCTTGAACGAATGCTTGCGAGGATTCATAGATTCTTGCAAAAACGGCCTGCTCGGATGCTCGTTCAAATAAGCGCATCGTTTCTTCACTTTCAATGATTAACGTGCTTAAATAGCTTAAATATTCTAAGCGAACTTCTTCAAGATCTTGCGGAGCAAGCATGAGAACGACTCGCTCGACAAGGATTAGACTGTTGTCCATTCCTTTTCGCAGCGAAGGGGTCCCCCACTCGTACATGGCAAAATAGGGAATGGTTACGTCCCTTGATCTTGTATGGAAAAGGGCCAAGGACGTGTTTGGAATCGCTACACCCCCTGCACGCTCCCGTTCAATCAAAGCTTGAGCCACACCGCCTCCATTGGTGAGAATTCCTTTTTGCTCTAGTGATCGACAAATACGCTCGATCTCTTCCTCGATTGAGATCCCTCGCTCCACTTGGATTAACTGAAAATGGCTCAGCACTTGATAGATGTCTTGATTCAACTTGGCAAAGTGGGCAAAGCGTTCAATTGCTAAAACATTCGATCCGCCTTCCGCCACCTGTAGACTGGCCTGACCCGTTTCAGTAACAGCTGATGGCTCCCTTAGCTTTTCATCCAAATAAGCACGAATTTGCTTAACTTCGTGGGGAGGTAAAAACGGCTGAACGACAAAGTGCTTCACATCGGTATGGAGCGGGATGGTAGAAAGAAATAGATCATAGTCGTGTAAGTTTTTCTCTCCTAGTTCAAAAAAGGACGCTTGCTCAATCGAAGTAATTTCGGGAAACTCTTTTTCGATTCGGCTGGCCAAAAATTTTGACGACCCGATCCCACTGGAACAGACGACAAGTACTTTTAACGTCCGCTTGCGCTTCAGTCTTTCAAGCGCAGATCCGAAATGCATGACGAGAAATCCTGCTTCTTCCTCTGGGATCGTAATCGGTTCAAACACCTTATTTCCTTTGACTTGAACGACGTGAAAAAGTTCCTCGTAATCCTGTTTAATTTTTTCAAGCAGCGGGTTGTAAATTTTCATTTTTTCGCGAATTCGATATAACGCCGGCTTTAAATGGGCAACTAAGCCTTGGAACAATGAAGGATCTTGGAATTGAACGTGGAGACTTTTTTCCACCTCGTGAATGAGCGCTTTGACGCGGACACCTAACTGAAAGTTCGACTCTTCCAAGAGCGACTCCGTCTCTACGTGCGCTTTTGCTCCTCGGATATGCATAGTCATATAGCCAACTTCCGCTTCTGGGATGTTCATTCCCAGCTTTTGCTCCAAGCGTCTCGCTAAATCGGCCGCAAGCTCAAACTCTTTATCCATCTTTAATTTGCTTAAATAAGACGGGTCAATCTCAATCTTTTCCCCTTGGCGAATCCGCTCAATTGCTAACGTCAAATGGACAATGAGCCCGATATATGCTCGATCGGCCATTGGCTCTACCATTTGCTTTCGAAAATCAGCAAGGACTTCTTGGATATTTCTCACTAACTCAAGATTAATAAGATGAAGCAACCGCTCGGAAATCGCATCCGTTTGCTCCCAATCGTCTAATGGCTCAGAAAGCATCCGGTACATTTTCGATTCGGTCAAATGCTCTGCCAGCAGCTGACTGATAGCCCGACGAATGTCAGATTCGCGTCCAATAATTTGCACACCATACCCTCGCTTTCGAACGAGCTCGAGACGAAAGCCGTTCAGCCACGCTTCGGCTCTCGTTAAATCATTGCTAATCGTCGCAACCGTCACGTTTAACTCGTCGGCAAGGGTAAAAAGCTTCAACGGTTCCCGGTGCTGCAATAAGATAGCTAAGAGGAGCATTTGCCGCTCCTCTGGTGTAAATTCATTTAACTCAAGGGTCTGGAGAAAACCGAGTAGCTTCTCCTGCTCAGAGGGCCCGCCACTAATGACGAGACCGGCTGAACTTTTGTTTAGTTTTAGGCCATATTCAGCCAAAATATCTTCTATTCCTTTTAAATCCCGTTGGATGGTACGCGTACTTACATCTAGCAGTTGTGCAAGTTTCGGTATGGTTAACCCGTCTTTATGCTGCAATAATTGATGCAAAATATTACGTTCCCGTGCTGAAATGTACACGTCCATCCCTCCATTTCGTTTAGGATTTTAATCGGTTTAACAACTCATCATATTTTGGACTACTTAAAAAGTTTTCCACTGAAATGTGCTCGGCATGTGGATTTTTCGCTTTCGCCCGGTCCGTTAAATCTTTATGGGTGATAATAATGTCCACATCGTCAGGCAATTGATTGATCGACGTATTCGCCACATCAATCGAAAGCCCCGCTTTTTTCACTTTATCTCGTAGGATCGAAGCCCCCATAGCGCTCGAACCCATTCCAGCGTCGCAAGCAAAAATAATCTTGTTTACTTTAGTTGCCTGAGGTTGCTCGTCGTCAGTAATTAACGCTTCTTTGACGGAGCTTTCCTTCCCTTTTAGGCCTTCCATTTTTGAAGTCGCTTCTGTCAAATCTTCAGCTGTTGCTTTGCTTGTTTTTAAAATAATCGAAGCAATCACAAACGAAACGACCGTAGCTATAATAACACCGGCAAGAACTCCTGCGTACTCTCCTCTAGGTGTCATCGCCAATAAGGCAAAAATGCTTCCAGGAGACGGCACCGCAACAAGTCCTGCATTAAAGAGAACGAATGTAAACACACCGCTCATACCACCGGCAATGACGGCAAGAATAAGGGTCGGCTTCATTAAAATGTACGGGAAATAAATTTCGTGAATCCCCCCAGCAAAGTGGATGACGGCTGCCCCTGGAGCTGATTGCTTTGCCATTCCTTTACCGAACACCATGAAGGCGAGCAAGACTCCAAGCCCAGGTCCTGGGTTCGTCTCAAGTAAGAACAAAATGGACTTTCCAGCTGAAGCCGCTTGATCAATCCCAATGGGACTTAAAATACCGTGATTGATCGCGTTATTAAGGAAGAGCACTTTTGCAGGTTCAATGAAAATGCTTGCTAACGGTAGCAATCCTGCGCCAATGATCACTTCCACGCCCGACGCTAATACGTTACTAAAGGATACGACAACTGGACCAATACCTAAGAAGGCCACGATCGCCAAAATCGCCGCAAGAATCCCTGCTGAGAAGTTATTGACGAGCATTTCAAATCCGGAGCGAACTTTTGGCTGAAGAACTTGGTCTACTTTTTTGATCAAAAATCCGCCAAGTGGCCCCATGATCATTGCTCCGATAAACATCGGAATGTCAGCACCAACGACAACACCCATGGTCGCGGCTGCACCGACAACACCGCCTCTTACGTCATAGATCATCTTTCCACCTGTATATCCAATTAAAAGCGGAAGCAAGTAGGTAATCATTGGTCCGACAAGCTCTGCTAATTGCTCATTCGGCCACCAACCAGTTGGAATAAATAATGCTGTAATAAGTCCCCATGCAATAAAAGCACCGATGTTCGGCATAATCATTCCACTTAAAAAGCTACCGAACTTTTGCACTCTTGCCCGAAATGATGGTTGATTGTTCATGTTCTTTCCCCCTTTACGTTCATAATAAAGCGCTCTCATCTTGTAAACAACGAAATCAAAACACACTTTCGTCATTCTGAAGGGTGACAAAGTTTAAATTACTCGATAAGCCTAGTGATAGGCTTCCCTTCTCTCTAGAGTCCATAAAGGTGAGTGTCCTTATACTTTAGTAATGTAATGAGTTAAACATTTTAACATGAAAAAGACTCCCTTTAGTAAAAGGAGCCTAATTATTGATCTGAATTTTTTTGCTGGCGACGTTGATAAAAAATCGTCGGACTCCAGTAACAATACACAATGACGGCAACCGTAAATGCAGCAAAGGTCACAAGCTGGGAAACACCCCATTCATTTAAAAACAAGTAAATGAAGCCGACAAGGAGCAACCCATAATGAAGGAAAAGGGACACGCGAAACGACAGATCTTCGTTGATTCGCCCTTTTTTCAAGAGAAAGGCCACGATTCCGTCCGCTATAATAGAGACAATGATCGTAAAGAGAACCCAGAGTGAAAGAACAGAAAACGCAAGGTATAAAAACGTATCAATCAAAAAATCAGTATCGTAACTGCCGCGAATTAAGTCAATCACCGCAAGTCCAAGGGTAGTCACAGTAGCAAACACAAGCAGGGAACCAAAAGCAGCTAACCCTTTTAAAGCCATTCGTTCAAAAGCATTCCTCGACATGTTGTCATCCTCCTATCCTTGCCAAAAGGAGCCTGATTAGAAAGAGCGTTTCTATTTTACCACGAAATAGGATCAGGAAGGAAAACACACATAAAGCACGAACTATTATTGGACACCCATCATGGAGGCGAAAGCATTTGAAACAAAAAATCAAAGCACCTCAACTTCCATCATCGCTTACGTCGGCTACCATTCTACAGCTTGAAGAAGGCGATGACCAAATCGGTAGCATTCAATTAATCGGTGACGAGACCAATGGTCTGATTTGCCCAGATCATTTGGAAATCCGTCAATCGTCCTTTAAGCAAGTCACTTTACTAAATAGCTCCTTTTCCCGTTCCGACCTATCCGATGTTGTTTTTGAGAAATGTGATCTTTCCAACGTCCAGTTTCAAGATGCCATTATTCACAAAGCGGAATTTCGTCGCTGCCGTATGACTGGATTCAACGGCTCAGGCGCTTCTTTCCGCCATGTCCGCTTTATCGATTGCCTTCTTGATTACAGTGCATTCGGATTCTCCAACATAAAGAATGTTGCTTTCAGTCACTGCTCCTTACAAGAAGCCGACTTTTATCAATCAGTGCTGAAGCATACAGAGATACAAGATTGCCAATTGCACGGGGCTAATTTTGCGCAAACCGATTTATCGGACATGGACCTGCGCACCTGTTCATTCCAACAACTCACCGTCTCGTTTGACAAGCTGCAAGGCTGCACAGTCACGTCTGAGCAAGCGATCGGTTTTGCGAAAATTCTTGGGTTGAACATTGAAGATCATTAACGGTTTGAATGAAGAGAGCTCAGCGTCTTTAGAACCATAGTTCCACTTAGCACCTACAATAATAAAAATTAAAGGAGATGCGTCGTCTCGCACCTCCCTCATCTGTTTTCAATAATGCGGTGTAAAGGCAGTAATGATCGCGCCCACCATAGCACCAGCCCCTGCAAGCGTAAGTAAAACATTGGCCACCACTCGTCCGCCTTTTATCCGGTAAACAAGGGCCCAAATCAAATAATAGAACACAAGGGCTCCTGCCCAGAACAATGCGGCTTGTATCGTGGCTTCCCGCGAATAACTATGTGTAGGCAACACGAAGGCCAACAGACTGAGGCCAAATAGGCCCACACCGATCCATGCCATAAGCTTTTGCATTTTTTCCACCCGCTTTCCTGCTAAACATTCTCTTCTTAAGGGTAACAAATTTTAAGGGATTTTAGTACCAGAACGTATAAAGAGAATGTTTCAGAAATAAATAAAGAAAAATCTGAGGTGGGACAACCGCTTTGAACTTTATATACTACATTTGATTATACTGTAAATTTTATGAATGCTGATGATTTTTTGTTTACATATTTAACCATTAAGTGGTAGTATTTAATGGAAGATTTTCTTTCCTTTACAAAAAGAATACGAGGAGAAACTTACATGAATCAATTATAAGTAAGTTAAGTAGATCTTACTTTTACGTCTTCCATTGATGATTTTAAATTCTTATTAACCAAAACATATTGGTGTAACGTGTCCATAGTTTGTCTCTTTTTAAGTGGGGTTGGCTGAGTTGTCGCCTAATCCTATTCACTATATAAAAGGACTTTCCCTATGCAAATTAATATTAATATTAATATCTTTATTATATTACGCATAATGAAGGTACTGTCAATAAGTTTGTGTAACGGTCTTAGGGTACTCCTCGAATAGGGTTTCTAGCTTATGACTGTCCCTCTGCAGAGGGACAGTCATAAGCTGCTCGTCGCTCCTTGATTATGGCCCGGAGTAGCGTTGCTTGAACATTTCTTGTAAAGCTTCGTAGGCCTCACCAAAACCACGAAGCCTACGTGTCGCCCAGCGTTCGTTATAGTCAATCGCTTGGAGATACACGATCTTCTCCGCCGCTTTCTCATTGGGTAAGCTGTTCATCGTTTTCGTACGTTTCTTTATTTCTTTCATTGTTCGTTCGATAATATTCGTCGTGTAGATCATGGGCCTGATCGTAGAAGGATACGACAAGAACGTCAAAAGGACATCTAAGTCCTTCTCCCAAGTAGCCACCACTTTTGGATAACGCTTTTGCCAATTTTCTTTAAACTCCTTAAAGCGGTTTTTCGCTTCCTCATACGTATTGGCTTGATAAATCGGCTTGAAGTCCTGGGCAACGGCTGGTTGATCTTTCTTCCGAACAGCGTGTAAGGCATTTCGCACCTTATGAACCACACACCGCTGGACATCTGCCTTTGGATAGACGGCCTTCATCGCTTCTTCTAGCCCAGCTAAGCCATCAAATACACCAAGGAGGACTTCTTCTAAGCCGCGGCTATAGAGATCGAGAAGAATGTTTCGCCATCCATTCGCACTTTCTTGACCCCCTACATAAAAACCTAGGATTTCTCGGTAGCCTTCTTCTGTTACGCCAACGACAAGGTACACCACTTCATTCGCCACATCCTCTCGGCGTAGCTTGAGGTAGGTCCCATCTAGATAGAGCACGGAATAACGCTTTTTTAGGGGCCGCTGTTGCCACTGAGTGATATCTTCTGTCACAACATCTGTCACTTGACTGATCGTTGATGCTGAGTATGAGTGACCCAGAATCTTTTCAATAAAGTGACCGATCTCACGTGTGCTAACCCCTTTTTGATACATGGTGATGATGGCTTCTCCTAGCCACTCTTCTCGACGTTGGTATGGAGAAAATAGCTCGGTTTGAAAGGCATTTTGGCGATCTCGTGGAACGCGTAGATTCTCCAGTCGGCCATATCTTGTATCCAACTGGCGAGTGTAAAAGCCATTCTTTTGGTTTTTTCATTCTGGATGTTCATGCGTAAAGAAACTTTCCATTTCTTCTTTCATGATGGTTTCGAGCTTCTCTTTTACAAATTCACGAACCATAGAATCTAATTGATTTTCAAATGTACTTTGTCCTATACTAGTACTCATAGGTAGGGCCTCTCCTCTCAGTTGGTTTAGCGGTTAACTAGAGGGTACCCTACCTCTTTTTTTGATTCAACGCCTTTACACAAACTATCGTACATCATCTTATCTAGTTGGCTTAATAGTAATGGCTGCGTCAATAATAATTGAATTCTTACAATTTCTTTTTGGGGTAGGTATACCTAATATAGACGATATATTGCTAAATACAGCAGGTGGAGTAATTGGTTATGGTGGATATAAGTTAATAACATTTTCAAAAGCTCCAATCTCTCTTCGGAGCTAACCACAAACAATCTCCCGGCTATACTTTAGGATGAACACGATGTAGTTTCTTACTGTTGTCACTCATTGGTAAGATCTCCTTTCGTTACGACCAAGCTCTATCTTTAACGATTTGAGATTTTTTCCATCACAAGATACTCTTGAAGTTTTATTTTTCATGTGCAGAGAACATGCTATCAAACTCATATTAATCAAACACAAAAACAGGTAACCATCAAAAAGAATGGTCACCTGTTTTTTATGTTTAGACCTATTTCGTCTTTTAAAAACGTTTAGAAGCTTTGTGCTACTTTTTTCACTTCTTCTAGCCCTTTGTTGATAATTTCTTCCGCTTGATCAGGAACCGCATTATGGCCTTCGATCACAACAGTGACTGGATCTTGAACGCCAAAGAACCCTACCATTGTTTTCATGTAATTTAAAGACATTTCAAGTTGTGCAGCAGGTCCTTCTGAATAGTAACCGCCACGTGCATTTAGCAAGGCTACCTTTTTATCACCCATGAGGCCAACTGGGCCTTCTGCTGTATAATTGAACGTGACTCCCGCACGGGCAAGGTAGTCCATGTACGTATGAAGAGCGGCAGGAATCGTAAAGTTCCATAACGGGAAGGCGAATACTACTTTGTCTGCCTCTACAAACTGCGTTAAATAGCGATCCGCGACTTTGCGCGCCTCTTCTTCCTCAGCTGTTAACTCCAACTGCTGGCCTGCCTTAAAGATCCCGGCTAACATCGTAGAATCCAAGTATGGAAGCTGTTCGTTATAAATATCAAGCTCGATCACTTCGTCATTAGGATTCGCTTCTTTGTATGTGTCAACAAACGTTTGATACATTTTCACACTTACAGACTCATCAACAGAGCGAGGATTACCTTTTACAAATAATACCTTAGACATTAAAAATTTCCTCCTATTCCTTTTAAACTACTTTTTATCGTTTTGTGTTTAATAAGTTTACTTTTAAAAGTATAGTTACATCTTATTTGTTTGTCAATTAAAAAACGTCAAAAAGACAAAAAGGGACTTTTGATCTAATCGAAAGAGGGAGAAAAAAGAAAGGTTTTGTCGAAGAGCCAAAAAGAATGTCCAACAGAATAAAAAAACGTAGCAACTGGAGGGATGAAGGAATCACGATGAACTTGTGAGCCGATCATGACTGGTTGTAGAGCGAACTTGGGAAATCGCCCCGTGTTTCGGTAGACAAAAAAGAAAAGCCTTGGCACAGACAGAGCGCCAAGGACGATTTATTAAAAGAGGGGGAAAGGGAGAGGGGACTTATGCAAACGGTTCATGGTTACTGTAAGGAGGAGTAAATGTCTGTCGGTTGAATGGATTGTGCTTTGTTTTGCTTATTTTTTCGGTTTGTCTCTTTACGCACGAGCTCATACACAGAGGCACCAACGATTTCACCAGCTTCTTGAAGCCGCTCCACACTGATGTTTTCAACTGTATCAAACGGTGTATGATACCAAGGCTCAAGAGCACCTGTCCCAGGTTCACGACGGATGAAATTAGCCGATTCGATCCCCACTTCATGGAAGGCGACATGGTCAGATGACCCGCCTTGATTTAATAAAAGAGGTTCATGCCCTAGTCGTTCTGCCACTTTTGAGCTTATTTGCCACACAATGTTCGGTGAGCCGTCTGTTACGTTGACAAAAAGCTTAGAAGCAGGCTCCCAGCTTGTCCCGACCATATCCATGTTAAAGTTAGCAACACTACGCTCAATCTCATCACTAGACAGCTGAGCGACATAATAGCGGGCACCGACTAGACCAATTTCCTCTGCGCCAAATCCGATAAAGCGTAGCTCCTTATCGAGGGGATAGCTTTTTAACACACGTGCTAGTTCAAGCATCACACCTGTTCCTGACGCATTATCGTTTGCCCCAGGTGCTAAAGGCACACTGTCATAATGTGCAGTGACGTACACGATTTCAGGATTTTTGATCTTTTTGTGTGGCTTTCTCACGGCGATGACATTCTGTGAGGTCTGATTGGTCAGCGCTTGAAGCTCTAACGTTACTTCCTCTTGCTCTAACAAATAGGCGCCACTTTCCTTGCTCGTACCAACGACAGGAACAGAAATTGTCGACCCGCCTAAGCTTGGGGTGAGAGGGACTAAGCTCTCCACATTGTTGTAGATAATGACAGCGACCGCCCCTGCGTCTACCGCATTTTGAGCTTTTTCAGCAAACGTAAACCCACCACGAGAAATGAGGGCCACCTTCCCCTCTGCCTCCTCAGTGAAGTCTTCTGGATATCCTAGTCCCGCATCATAAAGTGGAGCTGTGAGTCCACCTTCAGGCGTTGGTGAAGAACCCGTAGATGGGCGGATTGGAATGTCTTCCCCGTTCACCGTTAATGAGCCGAAGAGGCGATCCGGAATGGAGAAGGTTTGGACATCTACATCATATCCGAGCTGCGAAAACTCGGCTTGTAAATAAGCAGCCCCTTCCTTTTCTTCTTGACTACCGGCTACCCTTGGTCCGATCGTTTCACTCAAATGATAAATATGGTCATAGGCGTTGTCAGCATTAAACCGTTTCACGATCTTTTGATCAAATGGCGCATGATTCTTTTCAGCTGCCATCACAGTTTTAGCCGTTGAAAATGGAGAAGCCGCCCCTGGAATAAACACACTCCCCGCCACGATAACTGCTGACATTGCAGCAACAAGTATCTGTTTTCTCATCGTCATAACCCTCCTATTAATCTCGCATATGTATATACGAGAAATTCCATAGACCGATGAGCAAACCCTTTCATATGGTGTAAAATGATCCTAATTTACTGTAAAATGATAATTTTTGTTAATAGATAATTCATGATAAAACCCCCTTTGGCCGTTCTGCACCGAAAGGGGGTTATCTCCTACAATTTGAATCGATTGATTTCTTCTTGAAGACCAGCTGCTAGGTTGCTAAGTTGTTCGGCCGAATAGGCGATTTCCTCCATGGAAGACAACTGTTCCTCTGTACTTGCCGCAACAGTTTGCGAGTGATCGGCATTTTGCATCGAGGCTTGCTCCATGTTTTGAATCGAGTCGCTTAACTCGATTGTGTTTCGAGCAATTTGTTGTGTTGCTGTGGAAACGTCCAGCATTTGCTCATTCACCGCAGCAATGGACGCAGTAATTTTTGCAAAGGTAGCTCCAGCGTCGCCAACAACTTTTGTTCCTTTTTCCACTTCAACTTGGCCTTTGTCCATTTCTTGAATCGCTTTCTCCGTATCTTGCTGAATCGTGGCTAACATTTTGCTAATTTGGTTAGCCGACCGTCCCGACTCTTCCGCAAGCTTCCTTACTTCGTCGGCGACAACTGCAAATCCCTTTCCATGCTCACCAGCACGGGCCGCTTCGATTGCTGCATTTAATGCAAGAAGGTTTGTTTGCTCAGCAATGGAGTGAATTAATTCTAGAATGGAGCCGATCTCTGATGAGCGTTCCCCTAGTTGTTTAATAAAGGTTGCCGACTGTTGAACCGAGTGCTGGGCCGTATCCATTTGCTCTATCGCTCGTTCAATCGATCGCTCACCATCTTCCGCATGGGAGGCGGCCTCATCGGCTTTTATACTAACGTCAGCCGTGGCGAACGTTATCCGCTCGACACCTGCGCTCATTTCTTTTGCAGCGATCACGCTTGCTTTCGCCCGATCAACCGTATCCATCGATTGCTCCGATACATCCTGAATTGTAGTCGCCACTTGATTCGTTACGGTCACGGATTCTTGCGAGCTCGCTGACAGTTCTTGAGCGGTTGCCGTTACTTGATCGGACATTTCTTTCGTTTTACCGATGAGAGATCGTAAATGACTTTTCATCTCATCAAATGCTTTTGCCAATTGGCCAATCTCATCTTTGCTTTTCACATTAATATCCTCACCAGATAAATCCCCTTTGGCAATTTGACTTACTTGGCCTAAAAGGGAATGGATCGGTTTGGTGATAATTCTAGCAATCATGAGGGCGACCATCACGCTTCCAAGCATTGTCACAAGGGTGGCGACAATCACTGAACGCTGTAACTCGAGCCCTAAATTTTGGGCTTCCTTTAATTGACTCCCCATCGTCTCTCGCTCTTGACTCGCTGTATCTTGCAAATATGTAATTAACGACATGGCCATTGGCGTTCCTTGGGAGCTCATGATCCGACTTGCCTGGCTAATTTCTCCATCTACATAAGAAGGGAAGACCTCATCTACAATAAGTGCCGACCAGTTTTCGTTTATTTTCAAATATTCATCTAGTACGGGATCCTCAGAAAGAGTGGCTAACTGCTCTTCGATCTCTTGACTTGCTTCAGTCAATTCTTCAAATGTACGAGCATAGTTTTGATTCCCTGTTAGCAAGTAACCTTGCGCCAAAGATAACCTTTCCTGAACATTAGATACCAATTCTCCTTTGACTACGACTAAAGGGAATCGCTCCTCTGTAACCCGTTCAATATTTTGAGTTGTTTTTTGAATATTAAAATAACTATATGCAGAATACACGATGAAAAGGAGGACAACGATCGAAAAACCGAGCAGGACCTTGCCACGAATACTTTTCATGATTGACACCTCTTCTCCCAGCCTTGAACGCTATTATATGTTAGCACCCTGAAACATGGCATCGTTTTCATTTTGATCCATTTCATAGAGCTGCTATTATTATAGCATTTGCAGAAGAATAGGACAATCGTCCAATATCAAAAATCCTTTTTTCTCTTCATCCTAACAGCATTTATAAGACTTTTTAAGGATAACTCCTCAGTTGATGCTACTTGCCAGTGGGCTTTTTTCATTGCTAAATGGGTTCCTACTCCTACAGCGAACATTTCGGTTTGCAAAATACCGGTTAGGCCTGCTTCCCCGTCTTCAATTGCGACACAACGATTGGATGACACACCTAGTAATTGGGCTGCCGTTAAAAAGATCTCCGGGTCAGGCTTCCCTCTCCTTACCTTTTGAACATCGACGATCACATCGAACGCATCGATCAATTGCAACCTACTTAATACTCGAGGGGCGTTCGTACTTGCCGACGCAAGTGCGATTGAAACTTTTTTTTCTTTCAATTCACGAATGAATGAGTAAATGCCTGGGAGAGCGTCGGCTGGTGTTAACTCGGCTATTAAGCGCTGATACTGTTCATTTCGCAACTCTGACAGCTGTTTCACCTGCTCGTCGCTGACCTCCTCACCTGTCAAATCACAAATGGCACGAACGGTTTTCTCACGGCTTAGCCCTTGAAGCGATTGATTCATTTCTTCTGAGAACGTAACGCTCAATTTTTTTGCAATATGTTGATTGGCTTCATAGTGCAATCCGACGGTATCCGCAATTACCCCATCCATATCAAAAATAACAGCTTCAAAAGGACAATCCATTAACTACACTCCCCATGAAAAAACTGCTGACTCAGCAGCAGTGCTTTTCTTTATTATACCAAGTCCCCTGTTATTCTCATAGGTAAAGTACCGGTGATTGCCGAGCCTCTGCCGACTTATGCTTTTTCTTCTATAAAGTAAAAAAACGCCCACTTCCAAACAGAAAGTAGGGCGTACTTATTAATCACTAACCGGAACGAGCGGCTTCAGCTTCTTCGGCTTTGTTGAACATCCTCCGAGTTGTTTTTCTCCTTTCGTGTCAGACTGTGTCACCTCAAAGGGACGCATGCGAAGCAACGGTGCCGTACAGCTCTCCTTTGCTGCAAACAGGCTATTAGCTAACAGCCGATAACTGTGCTGCGGATGGGCTCGAAACGTCAAATCATTCGCAAACAAAACGTAATCAGTTTCGTTCATCTCAATGGAAGCTGCAATCACTTGTCCTCGCGCTTTTTCATGCTCTGGCCACCATCCAGAGATCAAAAAGTCATCGCGATCAGCCACAGTCGCTAAGATTGTAGCCTTATCGGGAAGCTCAGCGATCCACGAACCTGTTGTGACATATAAAGCTTCTTCCTTTTCATAGCCCGCTGTGTAACGATTTTTTTCCATGACTGCTTCCAGTAGTCCTTCATGATTCAATGCCGTGCTCCCTGTAGCAAAACCTTTCAGGACGTTCGCTTCTTCAATCGCTTGCAAGGAGCGGCCCCCAATCCCTACATACATTTTTCCACTCGCTTCTTTGCGATTAAAGTTCCCCAGATCATCTACGATCACATCCGCCTCATCTGTAGAGACGATAGGAAACCCGAGCTGTTCGATTACGTACCTAGTTTGTGCAGAGCCGACGACCGCTACTTTCGGCTGTGAAAGGCGCTTCACGTGTACAGAGGACTTGTTGTGTAGCGGAGTCGCATCTACGTAGAAATCTTCGATATGAGCTTGTAACTCTCTTGACCTAACGATAAAGTCACCCTCTTGAACTGTTCTATGCGATTTTGCTGCGACATAGACAGGTTTACCCGCCTTTAGCAATTGATTCACGAGTTGGATGGCTTCGTTGTTAGAATTGGCGACAACGTAATAGCTGTTTTTCCCATGTACAGCTAGTGAAGTCCATTCTACCTCTTGGACAGGCTCCGCTTCACCTTTAAAAGCATCTTTTTGCCTTACCTCAACCACATCAAATCCCCGTAATGCTGGGAAGTTTACAACCACCGAATCATACATGGCGGTCCAGTCCGAAAGATCCGCTCCAGAGTAGAGCATCGCGTTAACAAATCCCCGCTTTGCTTGCGCCATCGGTATAACGTACGTTCCTTGCTCATACGTCACACCATTGACTGCAACTGGACTGGTTGTTTGCTCTACTTGAATGCCATTTCGAAGAAAATACTCAACCATTCGCTTCGCTTCCAACTCGTTTTTTTGAGCAGCTCCGATTGGCAATACATAATAATCAGGAAAGAATGAATCATGTGCACCCCGTTGACGTCCAATCACGTCACCCTCTTGATTAACAAACCACTCATCCACACTTCGATGATCCTCACCGCGGACCCCTCGGGCAAAAAGCTCGAGCTGATGTTGAAAGAGGGCATCTTTATTTGTTAGAACATAGTCGATGGCACCATAACTTAAACCGACCATGGCACGGTAAGAATTTTGACTTAACGTTGGCACCTCCACTGTATGAGCGATCGCACCGTGAAGCATAGCGAACATGGCCGTATACGCTGGGCTCATATCATCCCAGCCATTCTCCCAATCGAGCAGGGGAATGAAATAGGAATCTAGCGTAGAGCTTCCAATTCCTGCCCTGCCCATTGCATGCGCTTGACCGATCATTGAATCCACGAGCAAATCGTATTCAAAGTTCGGATTATGAGGGGGTGTCGCTGGCTCAATAAGGAATCCTTCCACAATACCCGTGTAGGTCAATGAATGACAGCGGCGTCCATTTTCCGATATGTTCATTGACTTGAATCGTTTCGGGCTGCGTCTGGTAGGCATTGTCACGATTTAGATCAAAACCATTTGCATTTTCCCTCGTGTTAGCCACCCGTCCATCAGGATTATGGGTAAAATGAAACAGGAAAATAACATGGTTTAACGCGTCCTCCACATCAAAAGTGACCTCTTTTCTGTGACCATCTTCATCCTCGGTATGAAACGTGACTTGATCCTCCAACGCTAACGTTCGAAAAACCTCCATCTGAGCGTCAATTCCTTCTACTTCATCAGGATGTATGTTATTAAACCAGATCGGTACTTGATAGTCTTCAAGTGTCCCATCCTCTAATGTTTCTAGTAAACGTTCCGGTTGTTCGAGCGCTGTAGGAAGCGTCTCATTCAAATAGCGATGAACAGCCTCTTCATCCTTGGCAAGAACGACAAAATGAAGATCCCTTCCTTCCACAGACTTCCCGAGAGACTGATACTCCAAATAGCGATCCTCCGGTGCATCTTGAAGTACTTCATCGATGGCCGGTTTGATCTCCTCATAGGTGAGAAACTCGTCATATACTTTGAGTGACATGCTTTGGGAAAGCGAAAATCCCGACGAAGGATGTGTCACAGCAAGATCATACTCACCCATTAATTCAGGATAACGAACGCGGATCGTTCGTGGCGACAAATCATCGGTTCCGAACGGCAAACTGAAATGGAGCGTGGCATGCACATCGTTTGTTTTCCGATCGATCGTAGGTTCTTTCGTAAACGTAATAAAAGAGTCTCCAGAAAAATCTCTTGATTCCCCATCCCAACTCTTCCAATCTTCTAATGCCTTGCCACCAAACGCCCAAACAAAATCATCCAACTCGAGATGATCAGGTATCGAAAATGAAACCTTCACCTCTCGTTCCTCCGTAAGCGAGAGTAGCGTCCGGTCTACCTGAAGTTCCTGCTCTTGGTCAGCGACCTCTGTCTGCTGCTTCGCTTCGGTCACATACGTTACCTGTGGCAACGCGATGAAAAATAAGATCAATAGGAGCCAAAGCGTCCATCGATGAGTTCTCATGTTTTCCTCCCTGACAGTTTTTGAGCTTTATAGATACACTTTAGCATAATTCGACCTGTCCCTCACAGTGAGGAATGAATGAAAAACCACTGGACAGATTCTAACCGATGTCATACCGTCCCACCATCCTCTGCCTTTATCCATCAAACGAAAGTCATTCGCCACTCGAAACAAAATAATTGAAATACGCCCGATAAATCTCTAAACTAGATCTATCCATTGTTATTGAATTTTCAGAAGATGAGGGGAACAGCCATGAAAAATCAACAAAAAACCGGTGTCATCGCGGCCATTAGCGCCTATCTTATCTGGGGATTTTTACCCCTTTATTGGAAGCTGGTGGATGAAGTGCCAGCAAGTGAAATGCTCGCCCATCGTATCGTTTGGTCTCTTGGGTTCATGGTCATTTTGTTAGCTGTCATGAAGAAAAATCGCCAAGTGATGAGAGAAATCTTGGATACCTTAGCAAATAAAAAGACAGCCTTTGGCATAACGATGGCTGCCATTCTCATCAGCATGAACTGGTTTATTTTTATTTATGCGGTCTCAAGTGACAAGGTCATCGAAGCCAGTCTCGGCTATTATATTAACCCGTTAATTAACGTCTTGCTAGCGATTGTTTTTTTACGGGAGAGCTTATCGAAATGGGAAGTAGCTTCTTTCCTTTTAGCGGCTGCTGGTGTATTGAACATCACGCTTCATTATGGGTCCTTCCCTTGGGTCGCCTTCGCCCTAGCCATTTCCTTTGGCGTGTATGGCCTGATAAAAAAAGTCGTTTCCCTTAGCGCATGGGCTAGTTTAACAATTGAAACATTGATCATGACTCCATTCGCTTTGCTGTTCCTTCTCTACATTCCGCTCTCAGGAGGAGCAAGTGCCTTTAGCCTGAACCATTTGTCTACTGCGTGGCTGATCATCGCATCTGGAGCCGCAACAGCGTTACCTTTGCTACTGTTCGCAACGGGAGCCAAGCGAATCTCTTTTTCGCTAATTGGTTTTTTGCAATACTTAGCCCCAACGATCATGCTCATGCTCGGAGTTTTTCTCTTTCAAGAACCCTTTAGCCGTGTACAGTTCGTCTCCTTCTTGCTCATCTGGACTGGCTTGATTATCTTCACCATCTCACGTTCGCGAACCGCTGGTCGATTGAAAAAAGAAGCCTTAGCAAAAGCAAGTGCATGAGGTAGCGATCCCGAAGTTAGATTTTCATTCTACTATTAAAAAGGTTCTTAGTCAAATGTTGGGGTGGCATAGGAGGGCGAGCCCCTCTTATCCTACCCCGAATGTCTGATGTTTGAATTGATGATGTAATAGAATACGGTTTCGTAGGCGATCATAACGCCGAAAGCCAAAGGCGTTTCTCTTAATCACCTTCGTTTGATTATTCAGTCCTTCAATAAAACCATTGTTTAAGCCAAACGCGAAGCTATTCAAGATCTCGGTCTGCCAGTTCTTCAGCGTCTGAATGGCTCGGTGGAACTCCTTTAACGGGCTCGCCTCCACTCTTCGGTAAAAGGCGTAGAGCCCTTGCTTCACCTCGCTCATTCGTCCTTCCCTTCCTTGCATCTTCGCTTCTTGATACCACCGACGAAAATGTTCTTTTAGCTCATACGCTTCCCTTAAATCAGGGGATAGCTCTAAGTACCGCTCCACCTTCTTCTTTTGCTTATCATCCAGTCTTTCTCTCTCTTTCTGAAACAGATGTTTGATCCGTTTACATCGTTTTCGATGATACGGATGGAACGCTTTTTGCACTCGGCGGCGAACCCCTTCCAGAGCCCAGTAGATGTAACGACAGAAATGGAACGGATCCCCAATGATGAGCGGGTGGCCTAAGGCCTTTTGAACAGCCGACTTGAAGGTATAACTTAGATCCATCACGACTGTTTTTACATGATGACCCTTCTCTTGAAGATATCGTTTAAGCGTATCGGCTTTACGATCCGGTAAGATATCCAGTGGCTTCCGTGTATCTGCATCCGCAATGATCACTTGATATTTCCCCGCTTTCGTATCCCCTTTGTAATCATCAATCGCAATCCGAGGAGGAAGGTGATCCACCTTCTTCACGAGGGGGGCCGCCAATTGATCAAACCGGCGCATGGCAGTTGTCACGGACGTTTGGAATTGATTCGCTGTGTCCGTAAAGTTCTTCCCTTGAATGAGCCGTAAGCGAAACGCTTGATTCCATTCCACTGTCTGACGCTGATATCGCTCTACAAAACAGGCTTTCTCCGCAAACCGCTTCCCGCATCTGCACGCGTACCGGCGCTTTCGATAGAATAGATACACCCACCGTTCAAAGAGCTTGAGATGTTGAACTTTTTGGATGCGGTAATCATGGATTCTCTCGGTTCTCTCCCCGCAGGATGGGCAACGATGAGGCGTTCGCGGCATTTCTACATGGAGCGCGATAAAGCCCTCTCGTTCCTCCATCTTTGTGACCTTCACACCTTTTAATCCGGGCAAATCCATGGTAAAATTCATCGTACACGCAGCTCCTATCCTTTCTTTGTTTCTCGACAATTCAAGGATAATGGATAAAGGAGCCTGCGTGCATTTTTTTTGCCCTCTTTTGTGCAAAAACCCCAACATTTATTGTAGAGCCATTAAAAAAGCACCTGTCGCCTCTGTTAAAGAGACGGCAAGTGCTTCATTCCAATGATTAGAATTTACCTTGGTAAGCTGCTACTTCCCAATCGTGAACCGTTGTACGGAATTCATCCCACTCTCCACGTTTCAACGCTACATACTCGCCGAAAGCGTGCTCACCGAATGTTTTCTTACCAATTTCCCCTTCTTCAAAGCGATTAATTGCTTCTTCAAGGCTTGTAGGTAAGTTTTCAATTCCGCGCTCAGCAATTTCCTCTGCGCTCATGTGGAAGATATCAGCATCAACAGAAGCTGGTGCTGTAAGCTCTTGTTCCACTCCGTCCAAACCAGCAGAAGCGACAACAGCGAATGCTAAATAAGGGTTAGCAGCTGGGTCTGGGCAACGGATTTCCACACGTGTTCCAGCTCCGCGTGTTGCTGGAATACGGATTAGTGCCGAACGGTTGGAAGCAGACCATGCGATGTAGCAAGGTGCTTCATATCCTGGCACAAGGCGCTTATAAGAGTTTACAAGCGGGTTCGTTACCGCAACGAAATCTTTTACATTTTCAATTAAACCAGCAATAAATTGATAAGCTGTTTTTGAGAGTCCTAGTTTGTCACTTTCATCATAGAATGCATTTTCTTGCTTCTCATCATCAAACAATGAGATGTTTGTATGCATTCCGCTACCGTTTGCACCACCAAGTGGCTTCGGCATAAATGTTGCGTGAAGCCCGAATTGCTTCGCAACGGTTTTAACGACCCATTTATACGTTGTCGCTGCATCAGCAGATCCTAAAGCATCAGCATATTTAAAGTTGATCTCATGCTGGCCCTCAGCTACCTCGTGGTGAGACGCCTCAATGGTAAAGCCCATGGCCTTTAACGTACGATAAATTTCAAGGCGAACTTTTTCACCGTTATCTTTTGGAGATGGTTCGAAGTATCCACCGATGTCTTGTGTCTGCTTTGTAGGAAGTCCATACTCATCTGTTTCAAAAAGGAAGAATTCTAATTCGGGTCCAACACTGATGGAATACCCTTTTTCTTTTGCACGTTCTACCGTTTTCTTTAAGATGTTACGCGGATCTCCTTCAAAGTCAGACCCATCTGGCTTTTTTACGCTACAGAGAAAACGCCCTTCTGAATAGCCCTCTTCTTCCGTCCAAGGCAATACAGCAAATGTTGTTAGGTCAGGCTGCAAGTATAAATCTGACTGGTTGATCGGTGTGAAACCAGTAATGGATGAACCATCGAACATAATTTTTCCATCAACCACGCTATCGATTTGTTCCGCAGTAACAGTTACATGCTTTAAAATTCCTTCAATATCTACGAACTGTAGGTGTAGAAGTTCAACGTTTTTCGTTTTGATTGTCTCTTTAATTTCCTCGATCAAACTCTCACGCGTCGGCACTGAAACGGTCGTCATCTTCATACACACTTCCTTTTCTTGTAATGTAATGTGACATCTTTAATTGTTATCATTACTGTATAGGAACAGAAAGTGCCTCGCAATGGGTTTGTTAGATTATCTGACAAACACTTTGATAAGGAGATTTTTCCCATAATCGAATAAAGCTTATAACGAAGGGATAGGAAACGCTTACAAAAATCTGAAAAATCAGATTTATGATTCATTAGAACTACGGATCTTATGTAAACTGAAAAGGTCAGAAATACGTGGCTGCCGTCTAGTGTTTATGGCGAAAGCGATCTTTTCTTACCCTTTAATCTTAACGAAGGTAATCTACAATAGAATAAAAAAAGAGTGAATGTCTATCCATTCACTCCAAATAAAGGGGGGTATTTCGATGAAAAAAACTCTTGCAATGATGGGTTCGTCTATACCGTAACAATTTTTTCTACACAGAACAACCGCTTGCGACAATTCTTCACAAGAATCATACAACCTTAACAAGGTTTTTACGCAACAATTACATAGATCGTGTCAGAAAGTGTACTTTTCCTCATTTTTCTTACGACCTCTCCGCTTAGTCGGATCGTTATATGCTAAGTCCTTTAACAAAGACATTGATTACAAACAAAAGATTTAAACTGAAGCTGGGACAAAACACAGTAATAAGAGTGTTTATTTTATATGGGGTTTATGGTTTCAAGAACACTCGCTTCCCGCGGGCAAGGCTTCAGCTAATCGGGGAATGGGCCCCGATGGATCTTCAGCTCTTGCTTTTCCCCTAGGCGTCGCGAATTTTGACCATTAACTTGGAAACGGCCGTAGTTATCCGTATAAAGAAAAAGGTTCGGATCATTTTAATTTGATGATCTGAACCTTTTTAATTACGTCTGGCTAGTTCTATCCCTGCCTCTGTTCCATCGTTAAGATTGCCAGCGATATACCCTTGCTTCATACGGACGTAGCTTATCTTTCGCCCCTTGTGTTTTGTAGTTACCAAGCACACGTTCCTTCTCCCCAATTAACTTGAGTGGGAATTGGAACGATACCTCATCAGCAAACATATTCACCAGAATGAGCGCGCTCTCTTTCTCTAGTGTACGCGTATAGGCAAAAATCTGTTTATGCTCAGGCAAGACAAGATCGTAACTGCCATAAACAAAAAGGTCCGATGACTTCCTTAATTCAATCATCTTCTTATAATAAGAAAGAACAGAATCCTCTTCTTTTAGCTGCTTCTCTACATTGATTTGTTTATAATTTGGGTTGACCCCCATCCATGTTTCCGTTGCTGTTGAGAAGCCTGCATGCTTTTGATCGTTCCATTGCATCGGCGTACGGGAATTATCTCTCCCCTTTTGCCAAATGATCTCCATAATTTCTTCATGGGAGCGTCCTTTTTCTGTTTCAATTCGATAAAAGTTTTTCATCCCTACATCATCGTAGTCCTCTATTGAAGGAAAACGGACATTCGTCATCCCAATCTCCTGCCCTTGGTAAATAAACGGAGTACCCTGCATAAAGAAGAAAAGCGTCCCCAATGCTTTTGCACTTTCTTTCCAATATTCCTTATCATTTCCCCATGTGGATACGCTTCTTGGTTGGTCATGATTTTCAAGAAATAACGCATTCCACCCTTTTCCTTCAAGTCCTTTCTGCCATGTCGTAAAGATACTCTTGAGTTCAGCAAGGTCAACCGTGCCATTTACTCCTTTATCCCACAATCCTAAATGTTCAAACTGAAAGATCATATTAAAGGCACCATGATCTTCTCCAACCCAATCGTCCGCTTGTTCCACAGTTACCCCATTTGCTTCGCCTACGGTCATAATATTAAAGTGATCGAACGTCTCCCGTTTCAACTCTTGCAAGTATTCATGAATACCTTCACGGTTCATATGCCCCTCAAAAGAAGGAACATAATCGAGCCCTTTTGGATTCGGTAAATCTGGTAACCCTTTTACTTTTTTAATATGAGAAATGGCATCCACACGAAATCCGTCGATTCCCTTTTCGAGCCACCAATTGATCATTTGATATAACGCTTTACGCACGTCCCTGTTTTCCCAATTTAAATCAGGTTGTTTTCTCGAGAAAATATGCATGTAATATTGGCCTGTAGCCTGATCATACTCCCAAGCGGAACCGTTGAAAATAGACTCCCAGTTATTTGGTTCAGAACCGTCCTCTTTCGGGTCACGCCATATATACCAATCCCTTTTCGGGTTATCCTTGGACGATCTTGATTCAATAAACCACGGATGTTCATCCGATGTATGGTTAATGACAAGGTCGATAATGAGCTTCATACCTCGGCGATGAACCTCATGTAATAATTGATCAAAATCTTCCATTGTCCCAAACTCATCCATAATATCTTGATAGTCGCTAATATCGTAACCGTTATCATCATTTGGTGATCGATACATCGGACAGATCCAAATCACATCGATCCCTAGGCCTTTTACATAATCTAATTTTTCAATAACTCCTTGGAGATCACCAATTCCGTCCCCGTTAGAGTCACAAAAACTTCTCGGGTAAATTTGGTAAGCAACCGCTTCCTTCCACCATTGTCTGTTCAAGATAAATCGCCCCCTCCACCTTATGGCAAACGTTTGCACATGCTCCTTTATTATATTTGCTTTTTGTAAAGAATACAATTGTTTCTTGTCAATTTCAACTCAATTGCGCAAACGATTTCTCTTATTTAAATCCCGTTTATTGTATAAGATAGAAATTTAATCATTTAATATGTTTCACGTGATACATTAATTCGAGTAAGTATAGATTTAACATACTTTTGTAAAATGTTCATATAGAGATTAACTCGTCGTTCTTATCCCAGACTCATTTTATAAAGCGAGCGACAGTGTCGTTAGTGTTACTTTTGAACAAGCTACATAAAACTTTAGCTATCGTCAGGTACGGTTGTTTAAACGTTCGACCCATCAAAGTGAATAAAAATTTTAGTAGTATGTTAGTAAACTCAGTGTTTCCTATCCCCTTTAAACGGCAGCAAGATTCATAGTCTCTTTCCACCCTCCCTCTCGAATGACTTTGCTTATAAAAGTTTTATACTTTTTTACGGCAAAAAAGTAAAAGTCGGATAAACCGATACAAAACGGTTCACCCGACTTTTTTGTTTTAAGGTTTACTCCCCTCTCTTCTCTAATGAAGCAACTTCGCAAATTCAAAATAAAGAGGAATACCGAAGATAAGATTGAACGGGAAAGTGACCCCTAGTGATAGCCCTAAATAAATCGATGGATTTGCCTCTGGTACAGACGTTCGCAATGCAGCAGGAGCCGCAATATAGGAGGCGCTCCCTGCTAAAATCCCCATCAATGTTGCTCCCCCAACTGATAAACCGGCAAGTGTTCCTACGAGAACACCCAACGCCCCAAGCAAAATCGGGGTCAGTACACCGAACAGGATGAGTTTGATTCCGTGCTTTTTAACTTCAGGTAAACGTTCGCCAACGGTTAACCCCATATACAAAAGGAAAAGAATCAGAACGCTTTGATACAAGTCGATAAAAAGAGGTTGAACCATCGGAATCGCTCGTTCACCTACTACAAGGCCAATAATTAGGCTTCCTAGAAGTAATATAATGCTTTTTCCAAAAAAGCTTTCCTTCAGTACTTCTTTATCAATCAGTCCCTGATGCCCTGAGACAATTCCCACTCGTTTAGAAGATAAAGTTGTTGGAACAGCCTGTTGCCTTTCAATGATGCTTAATAACAATAAGGATACTAAAATTGCAGGACTTTCCTTTAACACAACCATCGCATTCATAAATCCTTCATAGGTCGTGCCACTTTTCTCAAGAAACGATACAGCCGCACCATAAGTTACTATACTCGTCGATCCATAAGTGGCAGCAAGCGCAATTGAGTTCTTTAAGTCCACTTTCATAAACAAGCGTGTAATCATAAGAACGATAACCGGGATCAACATGCCTAAAAATATCGTCCCAATAACTGGCCCAATTACCGCTTCGAGATGATAGTGTGAAAGTTCAATCCCTCCCTTTATTCCGATCGCAATCAAAAGGTACATACTTAACGCTTCTGTCAATCCTTTTGGAAACTGCAAATCAGATTTAAAGGTCGCAGCAATAATACCTAATAGAAAAAACAAGACTACAGGTGATATCAAGTTTTGTATGATGATTTCACTCACTTTTTATTCCTCCCTCTAACGAAAATATGCAATAAAAAAACCGACAATTTAAGAATAGATGGTCTTATCACCATACATTCAAAAAATTGTCGGTTTATCTTCAACAAACATTATGTTCTTCGAAGATCTCCCTGTTATGTTATGAAAAATTTTTTTCAACATCATTCTCTAATTTAAACACAATGATCCGTTCTCCTGTACGTGTGCTTAAATCAGTATGAATGCTTAGCACCTGCTCCCCTATGATCGAGCGAATGATTTCTTTCAAATCTTTTTCTCCCGATTCAACCAAGTCAGCGCGAGTTCGTTTAATTGAAATTCTTCCTTCTTGGGTTTCACACAAGGCATATTCTGCAGGGGTTAAGATCCCTCGCAATGTGACAATGATCATATTTCGCAAAAGGTCTGTTTTCACTGAGACAGATCCTCGTCCGAGATAATCTTTTTCCCATTGCGTAAGAGCTTTACTAATTTCTGATTCAACCATTCCTTTTGTTTTATTCATTGTCCCTCATCAATTTCCTATCGAAATCTTACAGAATAATACTAGGCTTTCAATCCTCTTACAGCTTTTTCAGATAGCCAATCGCATGATTAAACTATATGCTAAAGCCTTGCTAAAGGATTTACTATGGTCAGCTTATACATTTTAGTTTAAAGTTTATCCACTATGAAGTCAACATTTAATTAGGAAGAAGTTCGCCCTGTCATCCTACAGAAGCGCTTTCATACTCTATCCATCAATGTTTCACGTGAAACAATTTAGAAACTTCCCAAGAAAAGATGCACGTATATACATTATTTCCTAGGGATTGGTAACAATGATAAAAAAAGATACGTATATGAAGGAGGATGGCCGTGAGCGAGCAATACAAACAGCCAAATACACCTGAGCCTTACTGGAGACAATCCACTCCCCTACCTGACTTTAAGCCACTGCAAAATGATTTACGAGTTGATGTCGTCATTGTTGGAGGGGGAATCACTGGAATAACCACCGCCTACCTGCTACAAAAAAGAGGTAAGAAAGTGGTCATTCTTGAAGCAGATCGATTATTCAATGGAACGACAGGGCACACAACAGCCAAAATCACTGCCCAACACGGATTGATCTATGATGAATTTATTCAACATTTTGGCGAGGATAAAGCAAAGCAATATTACGATGCGCAGATGGAAGCTAAGACTTTCATTAAAAACACCGTTCAAGACTTATCAATTGATTGTGATTTCCAAGAGCATGACGCCTACATCTACACAAATGCTAACCGGTATCTAGCGAAATTAGAACGAGAAATGCGCGCCTATGAAAAACTACAAATTAATGGATCACTGATTGACTCGATGCCTCTACAAGTCCCAATAAAAAAAGCGATTGTCATGAAAGGTCAGGCACAGTTTCATCCAATTGCCTACTTAATGAAGCTCGTTCAAGATTTTATAGACCGTGGCGGCCTCATTTTTGAGCACACGGTTGCGACAGATGTTGATAAAGGCGAGCACCGAACGGTTCTTACGAGAGATGGTCATAAAGTAACGTGTGATTATGTCGTTGAAAGCTCCCACTTCCCTTTCTTTGATCGCGGCTTTTACTTTTCTCGTATGTACGCCGATCGCTCTTATGTTCTTGGCCTAAAAGTAAAAGAGCCATATCCTGGTGGCATGTACCTCTCAGCTGAGGACCCGCCACGATCGATTCGCCATGCGTCTTACCAAGGAGAAGACCTCTGGCTCATTAGTGGAGAAACACATAAAACAGGACAAGGGATGGATACCGACTACCATTATGAAGCACTAGAATCTTTTAGCCGTGAGATGTTTAATGTGACTGACATTTCTTACCGTTGGTCTGCACAAGATTTAGTTACCCTCGATCGGATGCCTTATATCGGACCAGCCACAAGCAATGATCCTCATATACTTGTTGTCACAGGTTTTCGAAAATGGGGCATGACCAATGGTACAATCGCAGCTCATCTAATCACAGATCTGATTATCGGCCAAGTAAACGCCTATCAAAAGCTGTTTGCTCCACAGCGATTTGTCGCTGATCCAAGCCTTCGTAAATTTTTCTCATATAATGTCGACGTAGCTAAACACCTCATTGACGGTAAAACAGAAAAAGGTTCACGAACCCCTGAATCGTTGCAAAAGGATGAAGGAGACGTGGTAAACGTAAACGGTAAGCGTGCAGGTGGCTATCGTGATACGGATGGAGCCCTGCATCTCGTGGACACTACGTGTACCCATATGGGATGTGAAGTAAGTTGGAACCATGGAGATCGTACCTGGGATTGCCCTTGTCACGGATCGCGCTTTTCGTATGACGGAGAAGTTGTTGAAGGTCCTGCAAAAAAACCATTGAAAAAAATCGATCATACCTAACGACCATTAAAACGAAAAAGGACTGCTATGGTCATTTCCATTAGCGGTCCTTTTTTTGTTCTACATGTAATTCGATTTGATTTCCATCGGGATCTAAGCAAAATATTTGCGCAAACCCGCTTCTACTTGTGCGATTTTCTCGATAGGCTACGTTATGCTTTTGAAGCCATGAAAGTGTTTCCTCATAATCTTGTACGCGAAGAGCAAAATGTGCTTCCTTAGTATCAATCGTTGGTTGCTCCCTCAACATCTCCGTTTGATCATAAACAATGAGATGGATTTGTTGCTCTCCTACCCCGAACCATGCACCATCAAAGTCAAAATCAGGACGCTCCAAAGGTGCTAAACAGAGAACATCTCGGTAAAAAGTGACCGCTTTATTTAAATCAGTAACAGGGAGGCTTACATGATGTAAACATTCATATGAAATCATCAAACGACAGCTCCTTCCATGCTCGTAAATAATAGATGCCTCCCCTCTATCATACATCGTTACTTCCCGAACGACGACAAAAATTTCACACGGTCCCCCATTGGTGGTATTTGTGAATCAACTATTGCAAGCTCTAGTATGGCAGGTCCATCCGTTGGTAGCAACGAGCTGATGCGCTCCTCTTTGAGATCTGCCAATGATTCGATTCGAGCCGTCGGTATTCCGACTGACTCCAATAGCTTTGAGAGATTGACTGGCGCTTGTTCAAAACGAGGATGGGTTCTTTGATATTGCAAAGCATGGCCATGATAGACCATCCCTAGCCTTGCATTATTTACAATCACAAACAAAATCGGGAGCCCGTATTCCTTAGCCGTTAATACCTCCATTCCATGCATAAAAAAGCAACCATCTCCCGTAATGCAAACTGTAGGACGTTTTCGATCGACCATAGCCGCACCAATGGCAGAACCTATCGCTGTTCCCATCGCACCGAAATGTACATTGATATTAAACGTATCCGGTTCATAAACGTCCATGTAATGAATCACATAGGACATAAATTCTCCTATGTCTATATGGTAACGTGCTGTTGGTGGAAGAGCTTGCTGAATGCTTAGTAACAAGTGCTGGGTCGTGTATTCTTTATTCACTTTGTTTTCTACTCGTGCAATTGGTTGTGGTTGATGATCTCGCCCTAGCCGCTCCAACTCTAGATTCAGCTCAGTCAACGTTATTTTTACATCTCCAACTATCGGAAAATCGATTTTATATTTTCTATTAAACACGGTTTTATCGTGATCTAACTGAATAACATAACGTCCATCCGTTAGCTTTTTGTTGTAGTTATTTGTCGCTGTTTCCCCCAAGCTTGATCCGATAATAAAGAGCCCATCTCCCTCTTCTCCATTGAGTAAGTCAGAGGCAGTAGTATGTCCAGCAAATCCGAATACTCCTTTATAAAGGGGATGACCTGAAGGAATGTATCCCTTCGCTTGAGGTGTTGTAACGATTGGCCAACGTAACCGTTCTGCCATCTCAATTGCTTCGCGCACCGCTCGTCGAACACCTTGGCCAATAAAAACAATTCCGTTCTTTAACTCTGTTAATTCTCGTGCGGCTTGTTTTACTGACTGATTTGAAGGCATGGTGCGTGGTTGTGTCGGATAAGAAGGTAGATCGGGTGGTTCGATCGTCTCAAGCTGAACATCAATTGGCATGGCTACATGGACAGGGCCGGGAACAGGCGAAAGGGCGATCGTCACCGCTTTCTCTACTTCCGAAAGCAAATCGCTCCCTTTTCGAACCGTCACACTATATTTAGTAACCGGTGCATACAGCGGCTGAACATCCAACTCTTGTGAAGCGTTCAACCCCTCTGTATTAGTCGGTACAGCTCCGGTAAGAAACAGAATCGGGAGCTGTTCTCGCATCGCGTTCGCTGCTCCAGTAAGAAGATTAGTGCTGCCTGGTCCACTACAACCAATGGCAACCGCTAGCTGGCCAGAGTATTTCGCATATGCTGCCGCCATATACGAAGCGGCTCCTTCGTGTTTGGCAATAACCGGCGTCATTTGTGGCATTGAATACAGCTCATCAAAAAAAGCATTTACAGATCCTGCTGGAATTCCGAAAACCGTATCAACCCCGCCCTTTGCTAAATAATCTAAAACACTGCGCACTGCTTTCATCAAATCAACTCCCCAACTTAAATATAAGGTTGATTCTTTCTTTCGCTCGTGCCATGCTGTCATCATTTTGAAAATTTACATCATATAACAAATTTCGTTTAAGAAAGCATTTTTCCTGCCACAACTCAAAGATTGTTGGTATAAAAGTAATATAAAGGATTTGTAAAGAACGGCTTATTGGCTCAGCTTTTGTCCCCCTTTGTACACAGACAAGTTCATCTGCAAAACGAAATTTCTGGGCTTCTCCTGTTTTTTTGCCGTCTTTTCGCTAAGATGCCTCGAACGAATAAAAAAGCTCGGGAGCAAAACCCCGAGCGACGTTTATTTGCTTTTGTTTTCAATGGACACACCTTCTGGACGATAGTGAATTTTGACGTTCGTCATGACTTCAGAAGCTCCCGCGTCGATGCCCACTTGCTGCGCTTGCTTAATGAGTGAAAACACATCATCAAGCTTGCCTTCAACCACTGTCTCCATTGGCCCTACCTCATATTTGAGTCCAGATTCTTTCACGACCTCTACAATTTCCGGGATGACCCCATGTGTGTCCATATCTTTACCATTTGGCATAACTTGAAAGCCAACTGTAACTTCTGCCATTACACCCATCCTCCTTTCATTTTCTCGTTTCTGAATAGTTTACCGTTCTGTCCTGTTTTTAAACATAAGTTAAACCATGAAAAAACAACACGTGCGGTGTACATGCCGCACGTGTTGGACTTCAATTTTCCTCTATGTTGGCTAGCTCATGCCAATAGTGACATAAAGTAACGAGGCCTTTATCAAAATTTTCAAGGTGGAAATGTTCATTCGGCGCATGAAAATTTTCGCTTGGCAGTCCAAATCCCATCAGGACGATCGGTAGCTTCATTAAGCGATGAAATGTTTCAACGACTGGGATCGATCCTCCCATCCGTGTAAATACAGCTGGCTCTCCATATATGGCTTCATAAGAACGTGCGGCTGCTTGAATCGCAGGGTGATCAACCGAGGCCGCAAAAGGGCGCCCCGTGTCAAATCGAGTCGTCGTCACCTTTACCCCTGGTGGTGTATGGGCTTCAATGTGCTTTTCGATGAGAGACGCAATTTGATCCGGGTCCTGATCTGGGACGAGACGGCACGTGATTTTTGCATGGGCTTCAGAAGGGATGACTGTTTTTACCCCTTCTCCTTGGAAGCCTCCGTAGATTCCGTTGATTTCTAACGTCGGACGAATCCATGTCCTCTCAAGAGTAGAGAAGCCTTCTTCACCAAACAATTCTGTTACCCCTAGTTCATCCTTCATTTCATCATCGTGGTGATCAAGTCTTGCAAAGCTCTCCCGTTCTTCTGGAGAGGCGTCCACCACATCGTCATAAAATCCTTCAACCATAACCTGTCCTTTTTCATTTCTCATCGAATCAAGAAGTTGGACGAGCGCGTGGACGGAGTTTTGCACAGCACCTCCGTATAAACCTGAATGGAGATCCCCTTTTGTTCCTTTGACGTCGATTTGTAAGCTACAAAGCCCGCGTAATCCTGTACAAATGGCCGGTTTTCCTTTTCCGAGCATCGGCGTATCAGAGATCACGAGGACATCTGCTTGAAGCTTATTTTGCTCCTGTTCAACGAATGGATCTAAGTTTGGGCTACCGATCTCCTCCTCCCCTTCAATAATCAATTTGACGTTTACAGGGAGTGTGCCTTCCGTTTTTAATAGGGCCTCCAATGCTTTTATATGCATGAATGTTTGCCCTTTATCGTCGGTCGCTCCACGTGCAAAAATTTTCCCTTCGCGAATCGATGGCTCAAAAGGAGGTGTTTCCCATAAATTGATAGGATCGACAGGCTGGACGTCATAGTGGCCGTAAATGAGCACAGTCGGCTTTCCCTTCGCATGGAGCCAATCAGCATACACAAGGGGATGTCCCTTTGTCTCGATCATTTCCACATGTTCTAACCCTGCCTTTTGCAGTGTGTCTACGAACCAAGCAGCTGCTTTTCGCACATCTTCCTTATGCTCTGATAAAGCGCTCACACTCGGTATGGCGAGAAGCTGTTTCAATTCGTCTAGGTGCTCCTCGCGTTTTTGCTCTAAATATGTACGTACATCATTCATGTGCCATGCTCCTTTCCCTTCCATATAGTTCGCTAAGCGAAGTAATTCCCTTTGCCTCCATCGTAGCACAGAAGGCTAAAAAAGTTGAGCAAAGCGGTTCTATTGATCCGTTTGTTCCGAAAAGAGTGTCAGATTTTTTCACATAGATGAAAAGGATCATCTTATCTATGGTACACTGGTAGAAAAGGCTTTTAAGGGTGATCGTCTTATGGGCAAGTGGGTATCCGTTGCAGAAAAACGTCAATTCCTTAAATGGTTCCTCACACAACAATTAAAACGAAAAGATGCGAAGCGGATACTTGAATACCTTTTACAACATTATCATTTGCTCGAACAAGTGATGTTTACTGAAGAAATTCGCGGCCGTGAACGAACGCTCGTCATTTCTACCTTGCAGTCAGATGAGCCAGGGTTTGCTTTTTATTTATACCGAAGGAAAATTGAAGATCCGATTCGAGCACTCGGTGAACTTCAAGCGAACCCCGCTGACCCGATCTACTTAATTTTGCATTTCCACGGAAAAGCGCAAAATCACCAATACTTACAAATGCTCGATTCCGAATCCCGCGAATACATTAAACGTTTCAAGCAGTTTCAAGCATATAAAGAGGAAACCGACTCACTCATCGAAGCTGTTCTTATCGAAAATGAGAAAAAGATGTTGCTTCAGCAAATTGATGAAGCTCTTGATCTCAAGGATGAACGGCGCTTTAAAGATCTCGTGAAGAAGCTACAAGAGCTAGATAGACGGTCTTCCTAACCTACTATTGAACTTCTCGTCCCCTCGGAAGTTCTTTTTCACGTGCCATCACTTTGCTCTTCGTCTTTTTCGACCGGCAAGATATACCGGTATGGAACAGGAGAACCAATCACCGTAGACGTGTTAATGTTTCCATACGGGATAAGCTTATCAATTAAGATCCTCATGCTGTTCATGTTCGGGACAGCCGCCTTCAACATATAGCTAACCTCTCCTGTCACCCGATGACATTCAATAATCATCTCTTCCGATTTCACCATGTCTTCAAAGTCTTTTAACGGTACACGCAGTCCGCTCACTAGAATAATTAATAGCATGTCTCGTCCGACCCCTGCTAAGGAAATGCGAGCACTATATTCTTCAATCACACCACTTTCTTGAAGCCGTTGCAACCGTTCAGAAACGCTCGGGCGGCTCAAGGCTAACTCTTTTGAAAGCTCGCTTATCGTCGTCCGTGCATTTTTTTGCAGCAGCTCAAGCAATTTTATATCAAGCTTATCCATATCCACCCTCCTGTTTTACCATATTGAAGCCATCCTATAAAAAATACATTCAAAATGGAGTCAATACTCACCTTTTTCATTCATTATACTATGCCCTATTTCCATTTAACATTCTAAAATTAAAAGTAGAGCATATGTTGCGCGGAATTTTTAACAACGTAGGTGGGTTGCACATGAAGAAATGGCTGTGGATTTTTTTAGGCATTGTGATTACGAGCTGTGGCGTTATTTTATTACGTCATGCTAACCTTGTTACTGGAGGGACAGCTGGGCTTTCCTTAGGCATGACGTATCTTTTCAATCTTCCGTTTGCGTTAACCTTTTTTCTCGTGAACGTTCCGTTTTACCTTTTTTCCTTGCTACGAATGGGTTGGAGCTTTACACGATCCACGATCATTTCTGTATCCTTGCTTTCCTTGGTGACGAGCTTAGACGTTTGGCTGCCTTCTTTCAACGTCCCTGTTTGGCTCGGTGCCGTATTCGGCGGCGGTTTGATTGGCCTTGGTCTATCGCTCATTTTTATGAATGGCTCGTCTTTAGGAGGGGCGAACATTTTGGCCCTCTACTTACAAAAACGATTGGCGATCGATCCAGGGAAAACAAACTTCTTGTTTGACGTTTCTGTTGTTCTTCTTAGCATGGTGTCCGTTGGCGTCATCCGCGGTCTTCTGTCGATCCTATCGATTGCGGTCACCTCTCGTATTATTAGCTACTTCAAAAAAGAGATCGCTAGCCGCCAGTTGGCTGAAAAACCGAAGTCCTCTTCTATGGCATCAACGCCAAAGTCACGGATTCCAGTGGCAGAGTAAAGGGGCATTCGTCTTTTCCGATAGAAAAGCCTGTATCGTCGATTACTAAGTAATCTTGATACAGGCTTTTTCAAAAAACCATTCGTTCAATTAGTCCTTAGCCTTGTTCTTTTCATTAGATAAAAGACGGCTGCGAGCATGATGGGGATGACAGGGGTGTAAATAACCCAAGGAAACGGTGGATGCATGCTCACAAACCAAGCATTAGGGTAAAGTAAAATGGCACATACCACCATCCCAACCCATGAACGTTTCACAAAGGCATAGCCAAACAAAAGAACGGATGCAATGAGCAATGGATAAACAAACTGAGAGCACCAAATAAGAAACTCATGACACCTTCCACAACCAGCCCTCCCCACTGTCACAAAGTTTGATCATAAACATGATCTTTTCCTATGTTTTTCTATATTATAAAAGGATTTCCGAAAACGTTCTAGCTTTATTCTTTCGCTATTAGGAGTTTTGTTCCTGCCTCTTTTGTTCCCTGCTTCGTCGTAAACAGAATCGGATGAAGGCATAAGGCCATTCCTCCGATGATGAGAAGCACAGCTCCGACAATCTGAAAGAGCAAAATGATGCCGATGAGATGAATAAGCCATGCCCCTAGAAGTGGTGGTAAAAGGATGGCCATGCTGATCAAAGACTGATAGATTCCTGCCACCTGACTTACTTCCTGCTCCCTCGGCTCCGTCTGGATAATGTAATTGGAGACGACCATGGACGTACCTGTACCTAGCCCCGTGATCAATCCAAGCCCGATCGGAATCATCATGAGGAAGCCCTCCTGCAGCATCCCTATTCCCAAAAACGCAATCCCGATACAGATCATGGCCCCAGCCAACCACATCCCTACGTTACGCAGCTTCTTCATTCTGCCGAGAAAGGCCATCATGGCAATCGCACCAGTCCCGATCGCCGCCATGATCCACGCCACCATTTGGGGCTGAGCGGCTGCAATTTGCCGAAATAAGACTGGGAACTGAATATCGACCATTTGAATTACCGACATTCCTAACAAAGCAATGGCGAAGGAAAAGTAAATGACCTTTCGCTTAAAAACGACTTGCCAGCCTGCTTTCCAACTTGCCCAGAACGATGACTGATTTTCCAAAGAAGTGTCCTTTTCTACTACTTTCACGTTACGAAACAAGGTCGTTAAGAGAAGCGCTGATAATAAAAAAGCAATGCCATTTAAGAGAATGAGCGTGTGAGGTGAGAACGCCGTTAGTAACGCTCCACCCCCCATAGGCCCAATGATTTTCGCCGCTTGAGAGACGGCGCCATTCCACGTAATCGCCTGCAATCGTAAATCGTCTCGTATAAGCTGCCTAAGCAAGCTTTGTTGGGCAGGGTAATGGACAACGTTGACAGTCGCTCGCAATGAGATGATTCCTAACACAACGAGAGGATGACCAGTGAACAAAAGCGAGATTGTGAGTAAAGACGTTACCCCATCCGCTACAGCCATAACCTTCACTTTGTGATACTTTTTAACAAATACACCAGCAAATTGGCCGAACAACATTTGCGGTAATGCAAAGGCAATTGGAATGAACGCTAACAATAGCGGATCAGCGTTCCATACGTAGCCGAATAATACAAGAAGGGCGACAAGATCGAGCCACTGCCCAACCATTGAAATGCTATAAGAAGTAAAGAGCTTTTTGTAACCTGGTTGCTGCCAAAGAGTCTCTCGTTTTTTCGTGGTCTTCACAAGAACCTTTTGTTTATGTGCTTCTTCCCATTCATTTAAACGATCTTCCACGATCGCCTCTCGACACGGGTCCATTTTAGCCGCCTACTTTCTATAAGGACAATGTCCCGATGTTTTCAACTTGAACTTCTTCTCTCACTTCACTAGCTACTGTCAAGATTCCGCTTATAAGGCGTCCCTTTCTCTGAATTAGCGCTTTTTGCGTAGCATGCTGAACAATTACTTCGCCAAGGATATCCATTTCGCCAATCCGTTCGTTCAACAACGATTCTTCAATGTCCTCAGAAAGTGTTAAGATCCCATCAACAATGACCTCCGTCCCCTTTTCTAACCCAAGAAGGTCGCTAGCCGTCCAATCCTCCTCTTTTCCTACGTAACGCAATTGATTGGCAAAGGTGAGAACATCGGTTTCCAATCGTTCTAATCGTTCATAGATAAGATCTTCAATGTCTTCATGACAGACGATGAAAGAGGTGGAATGAATCGACGAAATGGCCTGTTCGAAAGCCTCTCGCGAAATTCCAGCTTCAAAGATAATCGGAGATTCCGTATAGATGGACTGCTGGCGAAAGCGCCGGATCGAGCGAGCATTGATTCGAAGGGAGGACGAAATCGGTTCAAACCCTTCAGGAATGACAGTTGCGACTCCTGTTACTTGACCTTTTTGGTAAAACGCTGCTTGTTGGTTACTGTAGACCTTCACCTTCCCATTCACTTCAATCGCCCAAATTTTCTCGTGAAAGAGCTCAAGATCAAGATCCGCCGCTAACGTTAATTGTCCATTGACGATCAGATGCGTGTTCGTTTGCAACCCTTGTAAATAACCGTTCGTCATCATAACGACTCCTACTTCCAATCGTGGTGGCGCTCCTTCATATACTTTCACTTGTCCCGTTCCTTCCTTCAAAATGAGCCCAATTGCTCCCTTCAACTGAGGTGGAACAAAAATGTTTCCTGTCACTTTTAATTGACAGGCCGTTCGTTTGATATGCTCGACCGTTACATCATGATCTACGACTACGATTCCGGTCACAAGGAGCGTCATCGGTTCATCCACCGCTTCTAAATAGGCGGCATCCAACGTACAGACACCCGTGACAAACCGTGCATCCCCTGGAACCTCCAAGGTGGCACCTATATTTCCAATCGCTAGTTTCGTTAAAAGGTGGGCGTTTTCTTTTCGATATAGCACCGTACCAACATTCTTAATCGAATCCACTTCTTTAATGCTATCTTCCGTCGCCTCTAACAAATTTAAAACTCCGATATTGCCAAACGTGCGGCCCATACTATCCTTCCTCCTTCATGTACTCTCGTAACTTTTTCACCGCAAGTCGAATGCGGTAACGCACCGTAGAAGCCGGTACGCCTACTTTTTCACTTATTTCTTGACTGGTTAGCCCAAGCCAAAAATGCTTGAACACAAGATCACTTAACGATGCTGGCAGCTTAGACAAAAGATCGACCATTTCTACGTAAGATGTTCCTGCTGTTGTAAAGGGCGGGATCACACTGTCATCCCAATCTGTTTCCCGCTTTTCCTTTCGCCTAATATCGATGAGCTGATTTTTCATCACCCGATAAAACCAAGCCTTTTGCTTATGCCTCGGCCAATCCAGTAATTCCGTACACCTTAACGACTTTTCGATCGCGTCTTGTATTAAATCGTTCGCCTCTTGCTCGTTACGGCTAATGGTACGAGTAAATCGACATAGATCCTGTTTCAGCTCCTCATATAGCTCACTCACCTTCACATACGTCACTCACCTTTTCGGCTTTTTCTTTTTCACTTAGATAACGAATGAAACCGAGAAATTGATAACATGAAAGGAAAAAAATTTTTTTGGCAATCGGGGGATCGTCCGGCTAGGGGGACCAGCATCATTGGGAAGGATGAAAATCCCCCTATCGATGATAGGGGGCGACTCGTTATTTTTTCGCTAACACTTCATAAACGTCTTGACGGCCATCCAATATGTATGAAGGCTTTGGTTTCCCACGATTTTCCCGATGTCCAGCTAGATGGGCGTCACTTTTCTCCCAAGCTTTCCATGCTTCTTCCGATTCCCAGCGAATGATGACCACCACTTCCTCATCTCCACGGCGCTGTTTTTTTCGCAGGACGTTCATATCAATAAACCCCGGTTGTTCTTCAATGAGTCCTTTACTAGCAAATTTTTCGACGATTTTATCGCTATGTCCCTCTTCTACACGTAGTGTTTTCACTTGAAAAAACATGAGATCATTCCTCCTTTCCTCCAATTATATTTGATATTGATTATCATTATCAAATATAAAGTGTCTGCCTCGGAGCTACCAAAGTGTTCAAATTTATTCTTTACAGCTTTGAAATTCTTCCAAAACTTTGGATTTGTCGCCATAAACCTTTTCTAGGTGATCCTCTCCCCAATAGCATAAAAGGTCTAGCGCAGGTTTTAATCCCCATCCATAGGGCGTTAACTCATACTCCACTTTAGGAGGGACCTCGTTATAAACCTTGCGTGTAATGATCTCATCCTTTTCCAAACCCCTGAGCTGAGTGGTTAGCATTTTTTGAGTAATGGCTGGCATTAACCGACGGAGCTCAGACGTTCGCTTTCGACCTGTCATTAAATGGTATATAATTAAAGACTTCCATTTTCCTCCCATTACTTCTAAAGCCGCTTCCACTCCAACTTGATACTTCTTTTGACCGCCATTTTTCCTCTGTTCCGTCATCTCCTAACCCTCCGTTACAAGGCTGTGTTTGCTTAGAACAACCAGTCCCCTCAACCCGTTACTCAGATTCGTTTTTAGGGGCTCTGCCTAGGGAACTTCCATGTTCCTATGGCACCTGGATCATCCTATAGAACTTAAAAGTACCTACTTCCAGATAATTTCCTTACTGTTTATAATAGCATCAGCCATTGATCAAGGCGAGAAATTAGTTGCTAAAGAAAGGTAGTGAAGATACAAACATGAAAGTATTAACCGTTGTTTCACACCCGAGAAAAGATTCCTTGACCTTTGAGGTAGCCGAGCATTTCGTAAAAGGCCTTACCGAGTCTGGTCACGAGTATGAAATATTGGATTTGCATGAGATTGGTTTTGATCCTGTTTTAAAAGGGGTAGATGAACCGGATTGGTCAGTTGCGGAACAGCCATTTTCCCCTGAAGTAGAAATGGAAATAAGGCGGATGAAGGAGCATGATGCCTTGGCACTTATTTTTCCACTTTGGTGGTGGCATTTGCCGGCTATGCTAAAAGGGTATATTGACCGAGTATGGAATAACGGGTTTGCGTACGGTGCAAATCACCTTCATCATCAGCAAGTCTTGTGGATTGGTTTGGCCGGTGTTTCGAAAGAACAGATGAAAAAGCGTAACTATGATGAAATGATTACTCATCTGCTCAATGTGGGAATTGCAGATTATTGCGGTGTTTCCAATTCCAAGGTTGAATTCTTATATGAGACACTGGATTCCCATCCCAATCATTACGAAATGCTGCTGAACGAAGCTTATCGCTTAGGATTGAACTATGACAAGGATCATTAATATTAAAGAGCTCCGTTTTATGCAAAATGCTCAATATAACAAAACACTTACGCTCTCTGGGTGGTTTCCTCGGAACCAACAGGCTGATGATTCAGTTGATAAAATACGTTCATCCTCCATGCAAGCAATGTAGAGACGAGCATAAGCCCGCCAAGAATGAGAAATAACACTTGAAATCGGTACGCCTCTGCTAGGAGACCTCCTACTCCGGCTCCTAATGGAATCGCTGATTGGGCGAGCAAGGCCCGTACAGTAAACACACGGCCACGCAGATGTTCTGGTACCCGCCGCTGGTAAAAGGTCGTATTGTTAATCGTAAACGCCATTGCGAAGAAGCCTTGTATGGTCGCAATCCCAAGGGCAACCCAGATGCTTGTAATGAAGCCAAGAGCCATCATGAGAAAGGAAGAGACGGTCAAGCAGCCGAGCATCACACGTCGCAAATTTTTTGGTGGTGGGTACAATCCGCACAAAAATGAGCCAAGGACCATTCCTAAAGAATAGACTGACATAAACAAGCCGTACTGAAATTCCGTCCCATGTAAATGCTCAAGGACGTAGGGCAAAAACATAGGCAAAGCAGCACCACTGCTAAAATTAATCATCATCATTAGCAAACCAACCGAAAACAACACTGGATATACTTTGTAAAAGGACATCCCTTCTTTGAACATTGTCAGCCATGAGGCTCGATCATTCGTTTTCGCGCGATGTACACGATCCAGCATTAAAAGCAAAAAGCCTGATACCGTTAAGGCGATCACAATAAAAACGAGCAGTGGCAATGGACCGACTAAGACGATGAGTCCTCCGCCTAGAGCGGGACCGATAAGCATGACGATTTGCATTGTTCCTTCGAGGATCGAATTGCCTCGCTGTAGATGTTTTTCCGGTAAAATATGAGCCACATAAGCCATCCCAGCAGGGCGAAACAGCGGTTCCGCAATCCCGGTGAGCACGGCTGCCATAATCAAGACGGGAGCCGTTAACATATTTCCTACCAACAAAACAGTCGGCACGAAAAAGGCGATGGCGCGAAGCCACTCGGACGCAACCATTACCACTTTATATTGAAACCGATCTAGATACGGACCTGCGACTATATTGGTTAGCAGCTTTGGAATCATAAAGGCAATCCAAACCCCGCTCATCGCGACAAGGGAGTCGGTCAATTGGTACATGAGCCAACTGACTGTAAACGTAGTGAAGGTACCTCCAAGGGCGGAAACGCTTTGTGCGATCCACAAAACGACGAAAGGCCGTTTTAAAAATGGCTGATCCATTGGTCACACGCTCCCTTCAATGAGGGATAATAATCGTTCCTCGAACTGTATAAGTCCTTCTCTGCGGGAAAAACGCAACTAATGAAAAAAGCGCCAGGGGTATAGACATCCCTAGCGCTTTTCGTTCGGTTAGTTTTGATACATTTGGCCTGCCTGTGGCATTTGTGGCTGACCGTTAGCCGGTGCGAAGCCAGACATCATTTTTTGCATATCTTGCTGTGCCAATTGTGGTACTTGATAATAGGCATGTTGGTTTTGGTAAAGGAAAAGCTCATACGCCATTTCGACCACATTCGGTACACTGTCAGCAAGCACACGGCGAACGACAGGATTGGTTGCCTCTAAGGAAGCCGTTGTTAGCATGGTTGCCTGTGATTTCATTAATCCAAGCATATGACCGGAAATTCCTTGGTCAGAAACTTCGTTGATCGATTGCATTGGTTTCTTCGGCTGGCTTGGTTTAAAGCCATAGGTGACATTATTGCTAAGCTGCATGTTGTACACCTTTGTTCCGTGGGAAGGCTTGCTTCCTGTATTGAAACACTCACACAGAATGTTGTATTGATCGGTCAAAAACGAATACTGACGATCCAAAATGTTCAATAACTGCTGATCTTTCACGAAGGTGCGGAACATCATATATTGGTCTAGAACGCCGATGGTACTCGTCAAGACTTCCTGAACATCAAACACCTCATGACCGCCATGGCTCAAGTTACTAGGCATTTGAGTTGAATTCATCTGTTGTCCTGGCGCCGGCATTTGTTGCTGATTCATTTGTTGGTTCATCTGCTGATTGAATTGAGTGTTCACAGGTGAAAACCTCCATTGATCTTAGTGGTGTTACGCCATTTAGTATGCGCGTGCACACGCCTACTTTACCTCACTTTTTTTGCCAACGATCTGCATGGATGGTCACCCTGCAAACACCATATTCTATAGGTAGGAAGCTGATTTGGACTGTACTAAAATTTCGCTAAGGGCGTCATCGATCGTTTCGTATTGGAACGTAAAACCTGCCTGAAGCAAGCGTTCTGGTAAGACCCACCGGCTTTTTAAAATGAGCTCAGACTCTGTTCGCAATAAAAAGGTACCGATTTCGAGCATCCATGCGGTTGCAGGCAAGCCAATTTTCATATTCATGGCACGCCGGATAGCTGTCGTTAACACTTTATTGGAAACGGGGTGCGGGCTTGTACAATTAATTACTCCTTCAAGCGCTTCTTGTTCTTCAATAAAGCGAATCACACGGAATACGTCCTCTACGTGGATCCAACTGACCATTTGCTTTCCTGAACCTTGTTTGCCGCCAAGGCCGAATTTCGTCAAATAGCGATACGGTGTCAGCGCTCCTCCATCACCGCCTAAAACAATGGAAATTCGCAATGCCGTTTGCCTTGTGTCCGGCAATTGAAAGGAGAAGAATGCCTCTTCCCAAGCTTTTGCCACATTTTCCGAAAAGCCAGATCCGAGTTCACCATTTGCTTCGGTCATTGGTCGATCTTCAGCGTGGCGATAAATGGTCGCCGTACTTGAATTAAGCCAAAGCTTTGGTGGCCGCTCGCAAGCTAACACCGCTTCACCTAGTTTGTTAGTCGTGTCAATCCTCGACTGCAAAATCGCTTTTTTATTTTGTTCATTGTAGCGGCAGTTCACCGACTTTCCTGCTAAATTGACGAGCATGTCCGCCCCCTCTAACGCTTCACGAACAGCCTCTGAATCATCCCATGAAACGTGTGGAGCCCTTCTCGAAATAATTACGACTTCATCGCCGTTCTCCACAAAGCGTTGTTGCAAGTATTGACCGATAAATCCTGTCCCACCAGCTAACACTATTTTTTTCGTCATCTAATCCCTCAATTCTTGGCAAATAGTTCTTACCTCTAGCTTAGCAAATGAATCCACTTTTTCCGACAGTTAAAACAAACTTTTATGTTGACTTTCTTCATCCGTTTTTTTATAGTAAAGATTGTGAACGATATTGATAATCATTTTCACTTATAAAGGAGCACAAACAATGAAACAACGGAAACACTTATTACTTCTCACCATGTTGCTTTTCGCTTTGCTTGTAGTCGCTGCTTGTGGAAGCAATACAGATGCACAACAAGCTGACGAACTAGAATCCAAAGATGGAATGATCACATACGAGTCAGAAGCGGGTCCCATCGAAGTCCCTGCCAACCCTCAGCGTGTAGTCGCCTTAGGCTTTACTGGCAATATCCTTGCCCTTGATGTAAATGTTGTTGGTGTTGACACTTGGTCAAAGAACAATCCTAACTACGAACAATTGCTTCAAGACGTAACGGAGGTATCCGAGGAGAACCTAGAACAAATTATGGAGCTAGATCCTGATTTAATTATTGCTTACTCTACTGTACAAAACGCGGAACAGCTTCAAGAAATTGCACCAACCGTATTGTACACTTACAATAACCTCGACTACTTAGAACAGCATGTTGAAATAGGCAAGCTATTAAACAAAGAAGAGGAAGCTCAAGCATGGGTTGATGACTTCAAAGCTCGTGCAGAGCAAGCTGGAGAAGAGATCAAAGAAAAAATTGGGGAAGATGCAACTGTTTCCGTGATTGAAACATTTGAAGATCAACTGTACGTGTTCGGTAACAACTGGGGACGCGGCACCGAAATTCTTTATCAAACGATGGGCTTAGCGATGCCGGAAAAGGTGGAAGAAATGGCACTTGCCGACGGTTATTATGCCCTATCGTTTGAAGCGTTACCAGAGTTTGCTGGAGATTACATCATCTTAAGCAAAAATGACGAAGCTGACAATTCATTCCAAGAAACGAACACGTATCAAAGCATTCCAGCGGTGCAAAATGGCCAAGTATTTGAAGCCAACGCAAAAGAATTTTACTTTAATGATCCACTTTCCCTCGAGCTTCAACTTGAATTTTTTAAAGAACACTTTTTATCTGAATAATAAAGAGAGAAGCTGTCTGCACATAACCCTGTCAAGTAGACAATGAAAAAAAGAGTATCTTAAGCTGCGGCCTTTTCTCGGTATTCAATCGGGGAAAGGCCTTTAAATTTCTCTTGAAAACGTCCGTTGTTATAGTAGTTGATATACTCCTGAATCGCCCATTGAGCTTGTTCAACGGTTTTTGGACGTATTAAATATAACTTCTCCACTTTCAAATGTGAAAAGAAGCTTTCTATACAAGCATTATCATAGCAATTGCCACGGCGAGAGTGGCTTCCTTGAACGCCTAATCCCTCTAATTGCTTTTCATAAGTCTTAGTTGTATATTGAAATCCTTGATCAGAATGAATGAGCGCATTCTTGGCAAAGGACTTACCTGTTAACTGTTTCAACGTATCTACGACTAAATCAAGATAGTTTCTTTCAGATAATTGCCAAGCAACAATTAAATCTAAAACGGCTGATAAATACACAAATTTGTCTCCGATTCGTACATATGTAATATCGGTTACTAGCTTTTCATACTGCTTTTCTGAATAAAATTCTCTGTTCAGTACGTTAGGAAATACAATAGAACCTCTACGCCCGTAGAAAGGTCTTTTCTTACGTATGACTGATTTTATTCCTAATTCCCTCATTAAACGCCGCACACGTTTATGATTTATAACCATTCCTTCTCTGGATAAAGCCCTCGTCATTCGTTTATACCCAAAGTATGGATGTCGTTTGTGAAGAGCTAAGATATGTTCCTTTAACAGAATATCCTCTTCCCTGCGAATTGCTTGTTTCGAACGACTATTCCGCCATTTGTAGTATCCAGCTTTTGAAACTTCACCAATCTTAAGAAGCCACATAAGTGGATGCTTTCTCCTTAATTTATCAATCATTTGAAACCTTTGTGCTTTTAAGACCACTCCTTCCCGTGTAGATTTGGATTGCGCTTTTTTAGATAATCTACCTGCGCCTTCAAATAAGCATTCTCTTCTTCTAGACTGTTAAAATGCTTCTTATGCCACTTACCACGTTGGTCATCAAATGATATCTCATTTTGAACTTTCTTTACCCATTCAGCAATTTGAGCATCACTCTTAATCCCGAATCGCTCACGAAGGCGACGATAGGACCAGCCCTCCTCTAACTTTAAACGAACTACTTCTCGTTTTAATTCTTCTGTATATGTAGTATAGGTTTGTCCTTTTTTTGCCATAGAAAAATCCCCTCGCAGGTAGACTATTTAAGAACATCATATCATGTTCTCTTTTTTTGATGTCTACCTGTAGGGGATAATACCAGTCCAGTCCCCCCGGTCAGCTTCTCTCTTTTTGCCTTATACTTGTGCTCGAACAAGGAATTCTCCAAATTGGGCGCGGTGCAAACGAGCATAAATTCCACCTGTTTGTAGCAATTGCTCATGGCTTCCTTGCTCTGCAATACCTTCTTTCGTGACCACGATGATTCGATCAGCATTTTTAATCGTTGCCAGACGGTGTGCAATGACGAGCGTCGTTCTGCCTTTGCTTAATTCTGATAGCGACTGCTGAATCGCGAGCTCCGTCTCTGTATCAAGGGCGGAAGTAGCTTCATCTAAAATTAAAATAGGTGGATTTTTTAGGAACATTCGAGCAATCGATAGCCGCTGTTTCTGTCCCCCTGATAGTTTGACTCCTCGCTCACCGATGACCGTTTCCAGACCATCTGGCTGGCTTAGGATAAAATCATCCAACTTCGCCTTGCGAGCAGCCTCCATAATTTCATCATCCGTTGCTTGAAGGTTGCCATAGGCAATGTTCTCTTTCACCGTTCCTGAAAATAAGAAGACATCTTGCTGCACAATCCCAATTTGATTGCGCAAACTCTCGAGTTTCATTTCACGAATGTCGAGCCCATCAACTACAATCCTTCCGTCCTTCACCTCATAAAAACGAGGCAGCAAGCTACATAGCGTCGTTTTCCCAGCTCCAGAAGGGCCGACAAACGCTACTGTTTCACCTGCACGAATGGTAAGATCAATATTTTTTAGCACATCGTCCATCCCGTCATAACCAAACGTGACCCCTTCATATTGGATGTTCCCCTGAATGTTCCATTCTTTCGCTCCAGGAGCATCTTCAATATCCGGTTCGGTATCGAGAATTTCTGTATATCGCTTAAATCCAGCAATCCCTTTAGGATAACTTTCAATGACGGCATTAATTTTTTGGACCGGCTGAATCAGAATGTTCGATAATAAAATAAAGGCGACAAACTCTCCATATGTCAAGCTTCCAGAGATGACAAACCACGTTCCGACTAGCAGAGTGAGCAGCGTAATCGAGCGCATCAACACATAGTTCGCCATTACGTTTTGCGCCATAATTTTATAGGATGCGAGCTTTGTTTTCCGATAACGCTGATTGTTTTTCGCAAATTGAGCCTGTTCATAGCGCTCATTCGCAAAAGCTTGAACGACCCTAATTCCCCCAATGCTATCCTCGACCCGTGCATTAATATCGCCTACATCTTGAAACATACGGCGAAAAGTTGTCGTCATTTTTTTATTAAAGTAAACCGCAAAAATGATAATGAAAGGTACAACGCAGAAAAGAGCGACCGCCAGCTGCCAATGAATCGACAGCATAATCGCAAAGGCACCAACGAGTGTCATAATCGCGACGAACACGTCTTCGGGACCGTGGTGAGCCACCTCGCCAATCTCCTCCAAATCCTTTGTAAGTCTCGAAATGGAATGACCTGTCTTATTGTTGTCATAATAGCCAAATGATAGCTTTTGCATGTGCTCAAACAGCTTTTTTCTCATATCAGACTCAATGTTGATCCCTAGCTTATGCCCCCAATAAGTAACGACATATTGCATAACCGTGTTTAGCAAATACACAAAAAGCAAACCGACACACGCCCAAAAAATAATCTGCCAGTTCCCTTCTGGTAACAGACGATCGATCACTTGATTGACTGCTAACGGAAATGCCAGCTCTAAGATTCCAACAAATACCGCACAAAAGAAATCAAGAAAAAACAAACCTTTATATGGTTTGTAGTAAGAAAAAAATCGAGCGATCAAAGCACTTCCCCCTAACCTTTTACTAAAACCCTCATTGATATTCATTCTCAATTATAGAGTTAATAGTAAAAGTTTACAAGCAAATGAGCTTACTGCTAGCGGAAGATTATGTTTTCAACGGTAGAAATCGCGACAAGCCAGGGGATTCAGAATCATGTTCTACAAGTTCAAATGACAGCAAAAAAGAAAAAAAGCCGCTCTACTTTTGTAAAAATAGAGAGACCTCGAGCTCGTTTAATCAAACCGACGTTTTCCATAAATATAAACAGTGACAACAATCGAAACGATCATCCACACGAGCAGAATAAAAAAGTGAGAGCTGATTGCCGAGAAAGGTACGCCTTCTTCTAAACCAGTGGTAATTTGTATAAGTGACTCATTCGGAAGATACTCTATGACCCTCGATAAAACTGGGAGGTCTATTGCTTGCTTTATCATGGTACCCATTCCAAACAAAATGAGCACTGGCATCCCAACGACGGATGTTTCAATGACCGTACGCGATAACAGCCCTAAAATGGTTCCAATCGCCACATATATCATTAAGCTAATAAGAATGGCTAAGAAAAATAGCGGCAAAGACGGTGGAAGAGAAAAACCACTAAGGTAAATAACGACAACCACAATCCCAATGGTCAAAAGGGATGACAGCAAGCTTTTAGCTATAAAGATTTCAGTTGTACTTACAGGGGTTAACAGCAAATTTCGTAAGGTGTTCTTTTCTTTTTCTTCAGCAATGGTCCCTGCTTGCAAAAAGGAGCCTGCAACGACGAACGCCAGAGTAATCGGCCAAATCATAATTTCAATACTGCCATCGCCTGCCCTTTTAATCCATGCCGCCGTTAGGAGGGGCAACAGTGCCGTAAACAACATATATTGATTCTTCAAAAAATCTTGCCAATCCTTAATAAAGATTGCTTGAATTCTCCTGATCGATCCAGTCATGCTACATAAGCTCCTTTCCCGTTACCCGCAAGAAAACATCGCCTAAAGTGGGTTCATTGGAATGAATGGAGAGCAATTCCCCATTTTTCATCACCTGTGAAATGGTGTTCGCCCCGTCTAGATTGTTCTCTACAATCTCCCGACGCCCCCCTTTTAGCAGAAGCGTAATGGTTGAATCAGCGTAGGTTAATCGCAGCTGCTCTGGAGTATCCATGACTCGAATCTTTCCTTGGTCGAGGAACGCTACCCTATCACAGATTTTTTCCGCTTCCAGCATATCATGCGTCGTTAAAAAGATCGTCGTTCCCTCACGGTTCAAACGGCGCAAGCTATCGTGAATCATATGAGAACTTGCTGGATCTAAGGCGGAGGTCGGCTCATCTAAAAATAGTAAATCTGGTTTATGGAGCATCGCTCGCGCTAAAATGACACGTTGCTTCATTCCTTTCGACAGCTTGCTGACGATTTTTGTTCTCTCATCACGTAAACCGACCTCGGCTAAAACATCATGGATTCGTCGTTCAGGTACGGAATAGAGCTTGCAATACATGGAGAGGTTATCTTGAACTGTTAGCCGCTCATAAAGGCCACTATTATCTGTTAAAACCCCAATTTGATTCATAAATGTTTTCCGTTTGAGTCTGTGCACGGGCTTGCCGAACAAAGCAACCTCTCCATCGAAGGAGTGGACCTGACCTGTTAAAATTTTTATCGTTGTCGTTTTTCCAGCGCCACTCGTTCCTAAAAAGCCAAACGTCTCCCCTCTTTTAATTGAAAATGAGACATCTTTTAATGCTTCTTTACCATCAAACGTTTTTCTCAAGTGCTTTACTTCAATGACATGTTCCATCCTCAGTCTCCTTTCCCTTCTTGCTCCTTCAGTGTAGCTAGAGCGCGACGAAGGTGCAGTATTTTCAAGGTAAAAGGAGAGAGAACTCGGTTGAATAAAGCTTTTTATCTGATCAATGGAGAACAGAAAAAACAACAATTTCCGAGGAAATAATTCATGAAATTCCGATCAATTGCTTTAATTCTGCTAACCTCCCCTTTGACAACGGAATCGAATCGTGCTGAGCTGTGTCAAGAATTAAACTATAACTGTTTCGCGACCAGGTCATCACTTCACGTACCTTTTGTAAATTCACAAGGTAGGAACGGTGACACCGAAAAAAACCGAACGGCTTTAGTCTTCCATCAAGTTCATTTAACGTCATTGTACATAGGAAAACCTGTCCTTTTACATGCAAGTTTGCGAAGCCTTCATGGCTTTCAATATAATCAATTTCAGTCGGATCAAATAGAATCATTTTTTCATTGACTTTTGCTGGAATACGCTCCAGCTGGAAAGGCCTTGTCACATCCGTTGGATCAACGGAAGTCTCATTTTGAGTTTGATTCCTCCCGTCGATTACTTCTACTAGTTTGAGGCCATTTTCATTTAATCGATAAACATAGTCGGTCATTGAAATCGCACTTTCCAAGTTGCTCGTAATGACTAAAACCGATCGATTGGCTTCAACCAATGACCGAATCCACTTTGATAAAATTCGTTTACTTTCTAAATCGATGTTTTGGTCAGGCTCCTCTAAAATTACGAGCTCAGGATCATGGACAATGGCTTTTGCAAAGGCAAGTCTTCTCTTTTCTGAGTATGATAGCTTTTTTATTTTCACCTTTTGTTTATCAAGTAAATGAACCTGTCGGAGCAGCTCGGTCACGTCAGCTTCCTTTCCGTACAAACGTTGAAAAAATTGAAGATAAGCTGACGGGGTTAGCCTTTCATAAGGTGGATCATCTAAAAACACAACGCCCATTCGATTACGCACCTTGGCCCATTCTCCGTTGAATGACTGTCCGAAGTAGTCAATCTCTCCATTAGTTGCTGCCGTCTGCCCAATCAAAATCGAAAGAACATACGTTCCGATATCCCGTTCACAATGAATGGCTTTTGCCTCTCCAGGCTGTAATTCCAAATCAATTGATGTAAACCACACCTTATTTTGCTCCGCCTTTTCTAAGCGGCGAATCGTTAAGACTTTCACCAGCTTCCCCCCTCATAACATTCCTCCCTCACATTATGGCACATTGTGCTGTCTTATTGGATGCTTGCCCACTTAAAAACATAGTGACTCTACAGAACAACTGCTTGAGAACTCGGCTATCGGAAGTCGCCTCGTACTCGGTGCCCTGCACTAGACATGTCTGGTTATACGGTCTTTACTAAGTAGAAGAACTGGGATTGTCGCCAAGCTTCGATGCCGGAGTCTTATTAATTAGTTAAATGAAAAGTAAAGCAAGCCAGCACTAACGACACGTTGGTACTGGCTATTTCTCCTTTTTGTTAGCAGCTTTCTCTAAACGGCGAAAACGTTTTAAGTCGGCCTTACGGATTGGGAGAGGCTCTTGACGGAGCAGCTTCACGATCGCATAAAGGAGAATGAGCAAAATGATCGTAAACGGTAACGCAGCTACGAGCGAAGCCGTTTGTAACGCGTCTAATCCGCCTGCATAAAGAAGTGCTGCGGCAATGGCTGACATGAGCACCCCCCATGTCATCTTTGCTAGGCGTGGTGGATTCGTCCTTCCAAAGGAGCTCATACTCGCTAAAATGAAGGTGGCCGAGTCTGCCGACGTCACTAAAAAGGTCACGATAAGAAAAAGGGACACAATTGAAGCGACCGTCGTCAATGGTAAAAACTCATACGTTTGAAACAAAGCTAACGTCAAGTCTTCATTTACAACATCAGCAATTCCTGCTTGTACATTTAAATCGCTCCACTAAGCTGTTCCGCCAAAAGTAGCAATCCAAAGGCACGCAATCAATGGAGGAACGATCATCACACCAATAATGAACTCGCGAATCGTTCGTCCTCGGGACACTCTTGCCACGAAGGCACCTACATACGGAGACCAAGCAATCGCCCAAGCCCAGTAGAAAATGGTCCAGTCTCTCACCCATGTTCCGCCAACATATGGCTCCATTCGCAAACTGTATTGAATAAAATTAGAAATGTAATCGCCTATGGCCAAGGTAAACGATTCTAATATAAAGCGGGTCGGTCCTAGAAACAAAGCAAACAAAAGCAACAAAAGAGCAAGACCTAAATTCAAATTACTTAAATAACGAATTCCTTTATTAAGTCCAGTCGTTGAAGAAAGCATGTAAGCAACAAAAATGACGCCAATGATCACCATTTGTATCCAAGTGGCGTTACCTACTCCAAAAACAGCGTGAAGGCCACCATTTACTTGAAGAATTCCGAGTCCTAGTGATGTGGCAATCCCTAAAACTGTGGCAATGATAGCAAGACAATCGATAGTATGTCTAACAGCAGGTCTTTGCCCAACAGCAGGTGCTAAGGCAGTAGAAACAAGCCCATCCTTATTCTTACGAAATTGCAAAAACGCGATCACTAATCCGACGATCGCAAAGACCGACCATTGACTAATGCCCCAATGGAAAAAAGAATAGCCCATCGCCACACGTGCCGCCGCTTCTGTCTGACCGTCCACCGTCTGAAAAGGCGGGGTAAAAAAATGACTCATCGGCTCAGCTACGCCCCAAAACACGAGTCCGACTCCGAATCCTGCTGAAAACAGCATACCAATCCATGTGAAAAACGGAAATTCTGGTCGTTCGTCCTCGCCGCCAAGCCGGATCAAACCATATTTGCTTACAGCCAAAAAGAGCAAAAACACAATAAGGATAAAAACAGAAAATAAATAAAACCAGCCGAAGTTGATAGCGGTTAAATCAAACAGGGCACTCGCTGCCGCACCGAAACGACTCGGCATCGTGACTCCTAATAGGACCAAGAGCAAGATAAAGGATGCCGACAAATAAAAGACAGGATTTTTCCAAAGCTCCTTTGATTCCATAAAGACCTCCCACTTCAGGCGGTATGTCCATTGCCTTTTTTACTTCTTTATTAGCATGAGTTCAATGGTCTTCCATTATGCGCTTGTTCATGGGCAATCGTAAAAACCCGCAGGATACCATAATCCAACGGGTTCCATTCAACCTATATAACGACACCGCCATCGATGGCCAAAATCGTTCCTGTAATAAACGACGCTTCATCGGATGCAAGAAAGGCATAGCCGTTCGCCACTTCCTCTACTGTGCCTAGTCGGTTGAGTACCGCTTTTTCTTCCATCACCTTTAATACTTTTTCTGGCATCTTTTCTGTCATCGGTGTGAGAATGAATCCTGGTGCCACAGCATTGACACGAATGTTATAACGGCCGAGCTCTTTCGCCCACGTTTTCGTCATCCCATTCACTCCCCATTTGGAAGCGGCATAATTCGTCTGGCCAAAGTTTCCGTAAGAGCCTACAACGGATGAGGCGTTTAAAATGACCCCTCGTTTCTGCTCTTTCATAATGGTCGTCACCTCTTGTGTAACAATAAACACCCCTTTTAAGTTAACATCGATCACATCGTCCCACTGAGCATCAGTCATGTTCGATAACTGGGCATCGGCTGTGATTCCCGCATTGTTCACGACCACATCTAGCGTCTCAAATCGCTCAATCACTTGATTTATAACGTTTTTCACATCCTTGCGTTGCGTAACATCAACGACCGATCCTAACGCCTCACCACCTCCGTCTTGAATTTCGGCCACCGTCTTTGCCACCTCTTCTTCCCGCACATCACAAACGATCACTTTTGCCCCTTCTCTAGCAAATTTTTTAGCCGTTGCTGCCCCTATCCCTCGGCCAGCTCCTGTAATCATTGCTACCTTTCCGTTAAGTCGCATATCCTATTCCTCCTTCAACAAAAAGCTAAATCAATCCGATCGTGCCTAATACAATCGCAAACGCTACGCTCACAATCGGGATCACGCATCCGACAACAAAAATATCTTTGTACGATTCTTTGTGTGAAAGCCCCGTAATGGCGAGAAGTGTAAGGACCGCCCCATTGTGTGGGAGTGTATCCAATCCACCAGATGCAATGGAGGCCACTCGGTGGAATGCTTCTGGACTCATCCCTGTCTCCATCGCTAGCTGCATGTAGCGATCGCCAAGAGCTTCAAGGGCAATCCCCATCCCTCCAGATGCCGAGCCAGTCGCCCCTGCTAATACGTTAATCGCCACTGCTTGCGAGATGAGCGGACTTCCTTGAATGCCGAGCAATAATTCCGTTAATCGTTCAAAACCAGGTACAGCACGTACAACTGAACCAAAACCGACTGCAGCACTTGTGTTAATAATCGCTAAAACAGAGCCGCCTGCCCCTTGGTTCATCGATTGAATAAATCCTTTTACCTTCCCGACATTTAAGAGCATGATGAGGACAATACCGGAAATTAAGGCAAGGACGATATCCCATTGTAGGAGATTGAGCGTCACAATGACGGAAACGAGAGGCAAGAAGGATAACCATGGATTCGGCACTTTCTCCCCTTCCTCTTCTTTTTCTCCATTTTTCGGTTCAGTAAAAAACTCCCCAGCCTCTTTCAGCTTTTTCTCTCGCCAAACAAGGTACGTATAGCCACCAATTCCCATAATTAAGGCAGCGATGACTCCCATCATTGGTGCTGCCATAGCGTTCGTTCCATAATAGCTTGTTGGAATTAAGTTTTGAATTTGCGGGGTTCCTGGAACGGCTGTCATCGTAAAGGTGAAGGCACCGAGAGCGATCGTTCCTGGAATCAGCCTTCTTGAAATATTGGCTTCACGAAACAGAGCTAGAGCCAGCGGATACATGGCAAACACAACGACAAACAAGCTAATCCCACCATAGGTGAGCACTGCACACCCAAGCATGACCCCTAGAATAGCTCGTTTCGTCCCGATGAGCTTCGTGATTGCTGAAGCCACGGAACGGGCGGCACCCGTATCCTCCATCAATTTTCCGAAAATCGCACCAAGCATAAATACCGGAAACCACTGTTTTGCAAAGTTCACAAACCCCTCCATGTACGTATCTGTGTACGCAGGTAACAGATCAAGTCCGCCGAACAAGGCAACAACCCCTGCAGCAATCGGAGCGACCCAAATAATCGACCAGCCTCGATAAGCAAGAACCATTAAGATCACAAGACCTAAAACAATACCGAGCATATTCTCTCCCCCTCCCGATTATTGAGCGACGAGTGCGCCTCCGCTTGCAAATGTAAGACCCATGGCCCCAAGCCTAAAAATACGTTGATCCATTGGCTTTAACGGGCTTGCGATGATCGGCTCAAACCCCATTTGATCTAAAATATCCTTTTGTACATCAATACCAGGAGCAATTTCTATAAGCGCGATACCATTTTCCGTCAATTCAAAAACCGCCCGTTCGGTAATGTAAAGAACCGTTTGTTTGCTTTCCGATGCGAATGGACCGCTAAATGTAATTTGCTCTACATCACGAACGAATTTTTGAACTCGTCCTTCTTGTTTTATGGAGAGAGTTCCATCCGTAATGTCCACCTCAAGCCCTCCAGCGGTAAATGTTCCACAAAAGACCACCTTCTTGGCATTTTGTGTGATGTTAATAAATCCACCAGCTCCAACGATTTTCGTACCAAACTTACTGACGTTCACGTTTCCGAAACGATCGAGCTGGGCTAGGCCAAGAAAAGCGACATCCAACCCTCCGCCATCATAAAAGTCAAACTGATACGGTTGATCAATAATCGCTTCTGGATTTGTGGCAGCTCCGAAGCTCAAACCCCCAGCAGGGATACCACCGATCGGACCTGATTCAACCGTAAGATGGATTTTAGCCCCTATTCCTTCCTCGTTGGCAATCATGGAAACACCCTCTGGCATGCCGATCCCTAAATTAGTTACGGCATAAGGCTTTAGTTCCATGGCGGAACGTCTGGCAATGATTTTTCGTTCATCCATTGGCAAGACGCCGAGCTCCTTGACGACTGCACGGATCTCACCGCTATACGCAGGGTTATATTGCTCGGAGAACGTTTGCATATGTTGCTCTGGGGTAGCGACGACAATCGCGTCTACAAGAATCCCAGGAACCTTGACAAGACGTGGATCAAGACTCCCTGTTTCCACGATTCGTTCCACTTGCACAATGACAATTCCTCCTGAATTTTTTGCAGCTTGCGCGATGGAGAGAATCTCAAGGGTTCCCGCTTCTTTTTCGAGGGTGACATTGCCCAGCTCATCAGCAAACGTACCACGAATCAATGCTACATGAATCGGAAACGTGTGATAGAAAAGATACTCTACGCCTTTTATTGTCATCACTTCCACAAGATCTTCCGTCGTAGCAGCGTTCAGCTTACCTCCTTGAATACGTGGGTCTACGAATGTTTTTAAACCGACTCGTGAAATCGTACCAGGCTTTCCCGCTGCAATATCACGGAAGAGATGAGAGATCACTCCTTGAGGGAAATTATAGGCTTTGATTTTATTAGCGATCGCCAGCTGTTGAAGCTTAGGCGCTAATCCCCAGTGGCCACCAATGACTCGCGAGACAAGCCCTTCATGACCTAAATGATTTAAGCCACGCATTTTCCCATCTCCTTGACCTGCCGCATAAACAACGGTTACGTCTCTCGGATGCCTCTCCTCGATAAACCGCTCCTCCACGGCCGCAGTTAATGCTTCCGGATGGCCATTCCCAACAAACCCACCGGTCGCAATCGTCGCTCCATCTGGAATCATCTGAATGGCGTCATAGGCTGACATGACTTTTGATTTCATCGTACTCCCCCTTACTTTTAATGCGCTTTCATAAATCCCCTTCACTTTTTTTCTTTGCAAGCTTCATGCCAAGTTTATCCCCCTTTTCCTTTCTAGGGTTTGTGCTACAAAGCTAGCTTTGAACGTAACCAATTGTAAGGATTTTCGAACAGCATCCATGGTCAAACATCATGTGTTCGGGTTTCCGAACACATTCTCCGAAAACAAGCGCACAAAATGTAAGGGATTTCATACAATCAATAACATAACGAAAAACCACACAGAAGAGAGCACTCTTTGCGTGGCCAAAAGTGAGCTGTTAGGACAGCCTATGCTTTTTCATTTTTTCGTAGAGAGACGTTCGACTAATTTGCAAAAGGTTCGCTGCCTTCGTCCGATTGTTATTTGTCACCCGTAGCGCATTTAAGATGGCTTCCTTCTCAGTCTCTTCCATTACTTGTTCTAATGGTCTTACACCTGACCTGAACTGTACCCCTGTTATTTTTTCTGGCAGGTGGCAACGTCTGATCATCTTTTCATTTTCTGCTACGTTCACCGCCCGTTCGATCACGTTTTCTAACTCACGAATGTTACCAGGCCACTCATATTGTTCAAGTGCAAGTATGGCCTCTGGATGAATGTCCCGAGCCACCATATTCATACGCTCGCGGTACTTCTCTAAAAAATAGCGGGCAAGTCGGGGAATGTCCCCCTTGCGATCCCGTAGCGAAGGAACGGTAATCGGCATAACGTTTAGCCGATAGTAGAGATCCAAACGAAATTCACCGGCTTGAACCATCTTCTCCAAGTCACGGTTTGTTGCGGCAATGACGCGCACATCCACTGACTTACCTGTGGATGACCCGATTTTTTCCACTTCCTTTTCCTGTAGCACACGCAAAAATTTCACCTGCATATGTAGCGGCAGTTCTCCGATTTCATCTAAAAAAATCGTTCCCCCATCTGCGGCCTCAAATTTCCCTTTCTTTCCTCCTTTTATCGCCCCAGTAAATGACCCTTCCTCATAGCCAAATAACTCCGACTCTAATAAATCCGCTGGAATTGCCGCACAGTTTACTTTCACAAAGGAGCCAAACGCTCGCCGGCTTTCGTTATGGATCGAATGGGCAAATAGCTCTTTACCGGTCCCACTCTCACCTAGAAGTAACACATTGGAGTCGCTCTTTGCTGCTTTTTTCGCTTCTTTTTTGGCTTGAACGAGCAACGGACTGCTTCCAATAATGTTACTGAATTGATAGGCGGCTTTGTTGAGCTCCTTCATTTCTCCCTTGTACCGTTTCAGTTCTTTTTCCATGGAATTCACTCGTTTATAAAGGGAATTGAAACCGCCTACATTTTTGAACAATACTTTACCTACAGCACCTGTCACTTGACCGTTTTTAATAATCGGAACCCTAGTGGCAATCATGTAGTCTCCGCGAATTTTTTGTAGCTCAGCCACTTCTGTTTTACCGCTTTTGGCAACAATGTGCATTCTCGTATTCTCAATTACTTCTGTTACGTGTTTGCCGATGGCCTCTTCTTGATTAACTCCTAGAAACGAGGCATAATCGGTAGATAACGCGGTAATATAACCTTCTCGATCAACCATCACAAGCCCATCGAAAGCAAATTCCATCATCGCTTCTAATAGCTCTACTTGATGGTAATTGACATGTAAAAACTCATCCGTCTCCCCTTCAAGAGTTAGTAAGTACAGATCAACCTCGTCACCCGATAGCATGATTTGATCTTTCCACACGAGCAACCGTTTTCCTTTTACTGTGATGTTTACTTTTGCTCCTGGCATAATTCGCTCAAGGAGAGTGGGGTCTAATAACTCTGTCACGTTACGTCCGATCACATGGAATGAAGTCATCGTTAGCAGCTTACGAACAGGCTCATTACAATACGTAACGACCCCATCAGCAACCACCATCACTCCAACTGGCAGCTGATCCAATACCTTTTCTAGCTTTAGATCCTTTGGTAATAGCACGACAAATGATCCCCTTCCAATCGATTACCCATTGATTCTTTTATGATAGCATGTTTCGTTTGAGTCGCGTTTTTTGAATGGAGAATAGAAAATAAGCAACAACCCAAAAGATCGATAGAATTCTTTTAAAGACATTTCCTTCGAACTTAGTGGCCAAAGCCACGATTCGAACAGGACTTCCAGTTAGAATTCATCTATTACCAAAAGGGAAATTCTCTTAACGTGTCAAACTACGTGGTTGATTCCGCATATTACCTATTTACGGAAATTCACTTTTCTTTTAAGATACTTAATAGAGTCATTCTAGTTAAGTGAAACGTCTTCGTTACAGAATTGTGTCATTTTAACTATTTTGTAACGATTTCTTCTTGCGTTTCCGCTATAGTAAGAGACAGAATGAAGTGACCGTTTAGCAGAAACGTAGAAGGGTGAAATCAAGTGGAGAGTCGGACAGAAACTAATCGTGCTAGAAGAAAAAAGAACAAACGAAAGCTCGCGGTTGTGATGTTGATCTTGCTAGTAGCTACGATTATTAGTTTTGATCGAATGATCACGAGAGAAGCAGCTTCAAGTGACCTCATTCCTGATGCAACTGCACAGGAACCGAAAGTAAAATCAGAGACAGCTCTTGCGGAACAAAAAGACAAAGAGCAAGAGTCAGCACAAACAGAGTCGACTGAGGAAGGGACTGACTCCAATGAAGTAAAGTCGAAGCCAAAGGAAAACGAGGAAGTACAGGGCTCTCCAACAGATGCTGAGCCTGAAAGCAACGCCGGAGAGCAGGACGGAACCAATGATAAGAAAATTGTGTACTTAACCTTTGATGATGGGCCAACACCTGCTACGAAGAAACTCTTAACCTTGTTGAATGAATACGAGATGAAAGCGACTTTTTTTACCCTGTCTCCGAAAGTGAAGCAATATCCTGATATTGCGAATCAAATCGTTGCCGATGGACATGCCATCGCCCTTCATGGGGTAACTCATCAGCGTGAGCGATTTTACGCCTCGGCGCAAAGTCCGTTAAACGAAATGGTAGAAAATCAACAAACAGTTGAATCTGTTACAGGCGTGAAAACAAATTTAATTCGCACTCCTTATGGGAGCTACCCGCATCTAACGACGGAGCAACGGAACATCTTAAAAGAGCATGGGTTTAAATTGTGGGATTGGAACGTGGACAGTTATGATTGGAAGCTTCGTAACGAGCGCTTCGTTGAAACGACCATTGAGCAGCTTGAAAACCAAGCACATGAAGCGTCCCACGTCATTTTGTTCCATGACACAGAAACAACAATTCGGCACATCGACAAACTACTAGACTACCTTGTAGAACAAGGATATGAGACTCGTCTTTTAACAGAGGATATGGAACCTATCCATTTCGGCACCTATTAAACGAGCCACGCTACCCTTTGAAGATTAAGGGTAGCGTTTTTTAGTAAGGGGAGCTTTTCTATCCTTCTTTCATAATGCGCTTAACGTTATTGAGCAACACGATTAAGAGACCGAAAATAAAAAAGACTGTCCCTTAATAAAGTCAAAATTAACCCCGTAGCGACCGGATCGAACCAACGGGGATAAAGGAATCACGGTAAGCTTGCGAACCGATCATGCTCGATCGTAGGGCACTCTCCAGAAGTACTCGTGGTTGGCGGGTTTGCGCTAGACATCGCTGATTATCCTTAAAAAAGGCTGTCTCTACGCCGTTTTTCTGACGTTGGAGACAGCCTTTTCGTCCTCTATAATTTAAATTTTGAAACCTCTTCGTTCAACTCTTCTGCCATGTGTGCTAAATTCGTAGAGCTATTTGTGATTTCTTCCACCGTTGCCGATTGCTCTTCAGCACCGGCAGCTACTTCTTCAGCCGAGGCAGCGGATTGTTCAATAATACTCGAAATTTCTTCGATCGACGAGAGCACCGTTTCGGCATGATTTAAGACTTGTGTTAAGACACTGTTCATGTCTTGACTTTGCTCCTTTGTCCCTTCCGTATGATGAACAATCTCACGCAATGAACGTCCGACCTCTTGAATATACTCCATCTGTCTTTGAACGGAGACTAAGTTTTGTTCAATCAGCTGAACGATTTCTTTCGTTTCTCCTTGAATGCCCCCTACGAGCTGCGTAATCTTATCAGCCGATTCTGCAGATTGGGCTGCTAGCTTCCGAACCTCTTCTGCTACTACAGCAAAGCCTTTGCCATGCTCCCCTGCTCGTGCAGCTTCAATCGCTGCATTCAACGCTAACAAGTTCGTTTGGTCGGCAATGCTGGAAATGTCGGTGACGATGCTGCCGATCTCCTCTGATCGTTCACCAAGGCTTTTTACAGATTCCACCGATGTTCTTACTTGTGCGTTCACTTCTTGTAAATGTTCAACCGTAGTCCTTGTCACCTGCTCTCCTTTAAGAGCGGATTGATTCGATTGGTTCGCTAACTCCAATGCGTGAATCGAGGCTTGTTGACCTTTTTGAGCTTCAAGAACCGTTGTCTTCATCCGTTCTAAAATGGAAGCGGCATGTTCCGATTGCCCGGTCGCCCCTTCAGCAATTTCGTTAATTGTGACAGCAATTTGATTGGACGTTTGTTTCGTTTCTTCCGCACTGGTCGCTAGCTCTTGTGAAGCTGCTGCCGCTTGTTCTGCATGCTTTAATACATTGTGAATCATAGCTGAGAGACTTTGCTTCATTGAGTTGAAGCTCCTCGCAATATCCCCTACCTCATCAGGACGCTGTAAATAAGCTTCCGGGATATCTTTTGTAAAATCCCCTTGAGCAAGATGATTGCCAACGTCAATTGTCGCTTTGATCGGCTTAATGATATTATTTGCGATCAATACAATGATAATCGTGATCAAAATTAAACCGGCTGATACAGCGCCAATTAAAAGAAACAGAAGATGTCTCGACTCTGCCATCACTTCCTTTTGTGGGACGATGACCATGACAGACCAAGGGGTGTCCGTCTGTCCTAGGCGTACAGGAGACATGTCATAGATAAGAGAATCTACAGTAAATGAGGCATCTTCACCTTGTTTTAACCGCTCCATGACTCGCTGCACCATCGAAGCTGGTAAGAGCGTTGATATGTCTCCTCCTACATTCTCTGCTTGAGGATGGGAAACGACCTGTCCTTCATTTGATATAAGGAGACCATAGCCCGTGTCGAAAAACGTATAGTCATTGATAAAATCTTGAATGTAATCTAATGAGAGATCGATTCCAACAACCCCAACAGTTTCCCCACTATCGATGACGGGCACAGCCACGGAAAGAAACATGATCAATTCCCCGTTCATTTCATACAAATAGGGCTCAAGCACAACTTCCTTTCCCGCTTCTTTTGGAACTAAATAATAATCCCCATCCCCCGGAACGTCATAATCACGGGACGGTTCACTTAACACTTGTCCATTATCCCCTCTATAAAAGTAAGGAATATATCGACCAGTAGCGTCATGTAAATCGGTCCCGGCAAACTCCTCATCTTTTCCATCGAATGCGTCAGGCTCCCAAATCGTCCAAGTTCCGATAAACGTTGGATTTTCACGAAGAACAGCGGTGAGCATGGCGTTTACTTCGTCTCTACTGGCCGTATCATTTTCCTTTAGACCTTGCAATCCGTGGGCTAGAGCTCTCGCACTGTCCAAAGCTAACTCTACCTCCAGCTGCACCTCCAAGGCGAGACGATCATTTTCAGACTCCATCAACTCACTCGTCATATGTACACTAATCTGGTTCGTCTTATACATACTGTAGGCGGAAACAGCCCCAAAAATAATAAAAACAGAACCCAAGATTAATACAAGCATTTTCGTTCGTAATGTCAATGGTTTTCCTCCCTTCCTATATCTTTTATCCTATCGAATCTTTAGGCGAAAAGATAGAACTGAAAGTTGGAAAATACCGCATATAACCAATCAAATCTGTGATTTTATGTAAAAATCTATAGGACCTACAGGTAAAGGATACTCAATTTTCTTAATCTTAATAATATTTATCTTCCTGTCATAAACTTCACACGATCATCATTCTCTGTTCATCGTTCATTAAAACTCATTTGATAGATTATCCATGACGGCTTCAATGTTTTCACTTCACTAAAAACGAAGGAGGAATATTGATGGGTAAAGGTGCGATGAATAGACGAGACTTTTTAAAAGTAGGCGGAATGAGTACACTCGCATTAACATTAGGCTCGACAGGACTTTTTTCTTTAGAAGGACAAGCAAAAAACTCTTCCAATCCAACGAGTGGGTTTGGGGGGTTCGGGCCTCTCGTAAAAGACCCGAACGGAATTCTCGATCTACCAAAGGGATTCAAATACAAAATCCTCTCAAGAACAGGAGACCGAATGACCAACGGTGACCTTGTCCCTTCCATGCACGATGGAATGGCGGCGTTCCAAGGGCCGAGAAACACGACGATTCTCGTTCGTAATCATGAAAATGGGACAAACGCCGACTATCCGGTCAACGGAAAAAATCCGTGGAGCAAGGGCGCCGCGGGAGGAACGACAGCACTCGTAGTCGGTCCAAATCGGGAAGTTATTCGTGAATATGTGACGAACTCTGGGAACATTCGAAATTGTGCCGGCGGTCCATCCACTTGGGGAACTTGGTTAACCTGTGAAGAAACACGGGACATGGGTCACGGCTTCGTGTTCGAAGTAAACCCTCATGAACCTGAAAATGAAATGTCGAAAACACCGATTCGGGACATGGGTTACTTTTCCCATGAAGCCTGTAATGTGGACCCCTCGACAGGAATCTGGTACTTAACTGAAGATAACAGCCCGAGCTTCTTTTATCGATTTACCCCTCACGATCGTAGCCAAACACTCGGTTCCTTACAAAAAGGTGGAATCTTAGAAGCGGCAGCAATTGATGAATTGCCTCACAACCAAGCGAGCAACTTTACGAGCGGCCAAAAAATCGGCATCGTTTGGAAAAAAGTGAACCCTGAGCGCGCAAAGGAAGATGCTCGTGATCTAGGCTGCATTCGATTTAGTCGTTTAGAGGGATCTTGGTTCGCAGGCGGTGCTTTCTGGTTCGATGATACCAATGCAGGTGAAAATAAATTAGGGCGCATTTATCGCTATTTCCCAGCAACGAATACGTTAGAGCTATTCTATGAATCTTCTGATCATAACGATTTAGAAATGCCAGATAATATTACGATTACGCCATGGGGCGATCTTTGGATTGCAGAGGACGGCAACATTGGCCGTGATCGGATGATTGGTTTGACGCCTGAAGGAAATGTGTATACGTTTGCTGAGAACAGGCTGAACAACTCAGAGTTTGCCGGACCTGCATTCTCACCTGATGGAAAAACGTTCTACCTCAACATGCAAACACCTGGCATTACCTTTGCGATTTGGGGGCCGTTCGCACGAAGAAATGCAGCGCGTCAAGTGGCCATGAGCCATGCTGCCCCACCACCTGGATATGGACCACAAGTATCCGATAAGTTGGCGGACTATGCAGAAAGGCATGGAATGTCTCCGTTAGCCGCAGCGGCATTGGAGCGCCACGGCTTCATCGTGTAATCGGTTTTCAATCTGAATTGGAGGGATCTATATTGTTTCAGAACATCGGTATCCCAGGATTAATTCTTATTTTGGTCATCGCTCTCATCATTTTCGGGCCATCCAAACTTCCGGAAATCGGACGAGCGTTCGGAACAACCCTTAAAGAATTTAAGCGGGCCACATCCGACCTCGTGAGCGGAGATAGCTCTTCCCGCGAAGGAACAAAGGAATCAAAAGAGACAAAGCTAGAACCATAACTTTTTGCACACACATTCGATCACGATGGGAAGATGTAGACATCTGTCTGCATCTTTTCCCTTAAGAGGAGCTGATTCGATGGATAAACAAGAACGACCATTTATCGATCATTTAGCCGAACTGCGGAAACGAATCATTGTCACCATGCTAACCTTTATAGTCGCTCTGATTAGCACCCTTATCTTTGTTAAAGACGTTTATCTTTATCTAGTGAAGGATCTAGACGGCAAATTAGCCCTCCTTGGTCCTGGCGACATCTTGTGGGTCTATATGACAATTGCGGCGGTATTGGCTACCGCGGCGACGATTCCCATTGCGGCCTATCAAGTGTGGAAGTTTGTCCAACCTGGATTAACAAAGGGAGAACGGCAAGCGACATTAATCTTCATCCCAGGGCTATTCTTCTTTTTTATTGCCGGCATTGCGTTTGGCTATTTTGTTCTTTTCCCTCTCGTTCTTACGTTTTTATCAAATTTAGCCGGCGACCAATTCGAAACTATGTTTACGGCAGAGAAGTATTTTCAATTCATGCTCCATCTCACGTTGCCATTTGGCTTTTTGTTTGAAATGCCAGCAGTGATTATGTTCCTTACAAAGCTAGGCGTACTCACCCCTGAAAAACTATCGAAAGGAAGAAAGTATGCCTATTTTCTTTTAATCATCCTCTCCGTCGTCATCACACCACCTGACTTTTTATCTGATGTGCTCGTCATCGTTCCTTTGTTTATCCTCTATGAAATTAGTGTCTCTCTTAGTAAATTGATCTACCGAAAAAAAGAGTCGAGCGAATTATCGGTGGCTTGACGATGAAAGATCCCTTATAACAGGGGTCTTTTCTTTCACATGAAGAAGCTCTTAAATTGACCACTTGATTTGCTAGACGATCCGCTATTATGTTAACCTTTAATTAAAAATAGTTAACAATAGAGACTTCCCCACGGATTGGAGGAACATAAGTTGAATACGGATTGGTTACATACGTTAGAGGAAAAGCTCACGAGATTAAAAGAGCGGGGCTCGTTTCGCCAACTTGTGCCAACATCCGAGGCAGCACTCCCTTGGTTAACACGAGAGAACAGCAGGCTCCTTAATTTGGCGTCCAATAATTATTTAGGAATTGCCGGTTCAAACGAATTCATCGAAAGAACCGAACAACTCGCTTCAGCTTGTGCTATCGGCTCGACTGCTTCCCGTTTCATTATCGGCAACCACCCTCTTTATGAGGAAGCCGAATACGAATTGTCAAAGTGGAAAAAAACTGAAGCTGCTCTGATTTTTGGTAGTGGTTATATGGCGAATGTCGGTATTATTTCCTCGATTGTAGGGCGCGGGGATGCCGTATTTAGTGATAAGTTAAACCATGCCTCCATTGTTGATGGCTGTCAGCTGAGCAGGGCCGACCATCTTCGCTTCCGGCATAACGATATGGATCACCTTGAAACCCTGCTACAAAAGTCACCCCATAAACAGAAGCTTATCGTTGTAGACGCCCTCTTTAGCATGGACGGCGACCACGCAAACCTTCATGATCTTGTCACACTAAAAGAGCGATACGGAGCCATTTTAATGGTTGATGAAGCTCACAGTGGCGGTGTGTACGGGGCAACAGGCGGCGGACTTGTGGAGGAGCTGGGCTTAAACGATCGCGTGGACATTCAAATGGGAACGTTTAGTAAGGCTCTAGGTAGCTATGGTGGATACGTTGCTGGGGCTAAACCGTTCATCGAGTATCTTCTCAACCATGCACGCAGCCTTATTTTTACGACGGCCCTCCCCCCTTACATCGTCGCATCCCATCTAGCAGCTTTGCAAATCGTTCAGGAGCAGCCGTGGAGGCGGGAAAAAGTTCAGGTGCTGGGAGAGCGCCTACGCAACGGACTTGAGCAGCTTGGATTCTCGTTATGCGGTAGTGAATCCTATATCGTGCCTGTCCTCATTGGCGACAACCATGACCTCCTCCTTGTGAGTGAATCGTTACAAGCAGCAGGAATAGCAGCGATTCCGGTGCGGCCCCCTACCGTTCCTCGCGGTGAAGGTCGCATTCGCTTAACAGTGACCGCCTCCCACACGGAGGAAGATATTGACTGGGCGATTGAACAGTTTCAGAGATTGCCACTCGTAGGACGAAGGGAGTTAACACCATGAATGTATTATGGATACCGGGTTGGAGCATTCCGTTCGATCGTTGGAAGGAGCTTTGTCGTCCTTTTCAAAAAGCTGAGCTTGAGGAAATGTTCATCGATTTTCGTGCATGCCAGAGGCGCGAAGACTTTCTGCAGCTCGTTCTCGATACAATCGATGGTCACCAAGGAGAGTGGATTTTAGCTGGTTGGTCGATGGGGAGCATGATGGCCGTCGAAGCGGCTACCCTGAGAAAAGCGCGGGTAAAAGGATTGTTTCTCCTTTCAAGTGCATTGCAGTTTTCTCAATCAGATCATCACCCCGGCGGAATCCCGTTAGCGGTTATTCGCCACATGTCGCGTCAACTTAAACGGAATCGGACCGAGACGTTGACGTCCTTTTACGAGCAAATGTTTTCGGATTCGGAAAAATCGCTAGGGCTCGATCAGGCTTTTTTACAAACACTAGAGGCTGGCGACCCTTTCTATCATTGGCAGAATGAAAGTTTAATAGCTGGACTCGACTACTTAGCAAATGTCCAATTGCTTCAGGGTTGGCCTACCGTTTCAGTGCCGATCACATGGATTCATGGGAGTGATGATACGATCTGTCCTTCTCCTGCTTCCGGGTTATTTTCGCCATCGAAGCGGCTCATCATCGTTGAGGGGGCAGGACATGTTCCCTTCTATACTCAAGATTCCGTTGTCATCAGCGCATGGGAGGAGTTGCTAGGTAATGTTTATTGATAAACAAACGGTCGAGCGTCATTTTAGTAAAAGCGCTCACCTCTATGATGGCGTGAATCACGTTCAGCGCAAAATGGCTCATCGGCTCGTACAGCTTTTAGACGAAAAGCGACGCGATGCAAAAGACGAGCCCCGTGCAATTCTTGACATCGGCTGTGGCACCGGCTGGTTAACACGTGAATGCTTAAAATCCTTTCCTCAGGCAACGATCGATGCGGTCGACCTTTCGAAGCAAATGCTCGAGGTAGCAGAGAAAAACGTCTCCTTTCATCCAAACGTCCAGTTCATCCAAGGGGACATTGAGAAGATGGTACGAGAAAAGCCTTCAGCTAAGACGTATGATGTTATCGTCGCTAACGCCGTTTTCCAATGGTTAGATAAACCGACCGAGACGGTGGCGCAACTTCGTTCTTGGCTAAAACCAACTGGCCTCCTCCTATTTTCTACCTTCGGACCTGATACGTTTTATGAACTCCACGATTCGTTCCTGCTTGCAGCTAAACAGCTCGGAATCATCGACGAACGACGGGGGCTCGATTATCTCTCAAAAAGCGAATGGAAACGCACATTGGAGAGACTTTTTGCCGAGTTGACCATCCACGAGGAAAAAGCAATTGAATCCTATTCAACGGTTGAACAATTTTTGCACACGGTTAAGAAAATGGGCGCGACCTATTCCCAATCCTCCCGCCCTTTATCGAAACGGTACTATCAACTCATGAAGGAGATCTACGAACAGCGCTATCGAACAGAGGACAGTATCCCTGCCACGTACGATTGCCTTTATGTGTTGTGCCAAGCCTAAGTGCAAAGGAGTCCTCCTCAGTCAAACGAGGAAGACTCCTTTTTTAATGGCTCTACAATAAATGTTGGGGTTTTTGCACAAAAGAGGGCAAAAAAAATGCACGCAGGCTCCTTTATCCATTATCCTTGAATTGCCGAGAAACAAAGAAAGGATAGGAGCTGCGTGTACGATGAATTTTACCATGGATTTGCCCGGATTAAAAGGTGTGAAGGTCACAAAGATGGAGGAACGAGAGGACTTTATCGCGCTCCATGTAGAAATGCCGCGAACGCCTCATCGTTGCCCATCCTGCGGGGAGAGAACCGAGAGAATCCATGATTACCGCATCCAAAAAGTTCAACATCTCAAGCTCTTTGAACGGTGGGTGTATCTATTCTATCGAAAGCGCCGGTACGCGTGCAGATGCGGGAAGCGGTTTGCGGAGAAAGCCTGTTTTGTAGAGCGATATCAGCGTCAGACAGTAGAATGGAATCAAGCGTTTCGCTTACGGCTCATTCAAGGGAAGAACTTTACGGACACAGCGAATCAATTCCAAACGTCCGTGACAACTGCCATGCGCCGGTTTGATCAATTGGCGGCCCCCCTCGTGAAGAAGGTGGATCACCTTCCTCCTCGGATTGCGATTGATGATTACAAAGGGGATACGAATGCGGGGAAATATCAAGTGATCATTGCGGATGCAGATACACGGAAGCCACTGGATATCTTACCGGATCGTAAAGCCGATACGCTTAAACGATATCTTCAAGAGAAGGGTCATCATGTGAAAACAGTCGTGATGGATCTCAGTTATACCTTCAAGTCGGCTGTTCAAAAGGCCTTAGGCCACCCGCTCATCATTGGGGATCCGTTCCATTTCTGTCGTTACATCTACTGGGCTCTGGAAGGGGTTCGCCGCCGAGTGCAAAAAGCGTTCCATCCGTATCATCGAAAACGATGTAAACGGATCAAACATCTGTTTCAGAAAGAGAGAGAAGGACTGGATGATAAGCAAAAGAAGAAGGTGGAGCGGTACTTAGAGCTATCCCCTGATTTAAGGGAAGCGTATGAGCTAAAAGAACATTTTCGTCAGTGGTATCAAGAAGCGAAGATGCAAGGAAGGGAAGGACGAATGAGCGAGGTGAAACAAGGTCTCTACGCCTTTTACCGAAGAGTGGAGGCGAGCCCGTTAAAGGAGTTCCACCGAGCCATTCAGACGCTGAAGAACTGGCAGACCGAGATCTTGAATAGCCTCGCGTTTGGCTTAAACAATGGTTTTATTGAAGGACTGAATAATCAAACGAAGGTGATTAAGAGAAATGCCTTTGGTTTTCGGCGTTATGATCGCTTGCGAAACCGTATTCTCTTGCATCATCAATTCAAACATCAGACATTCGGGGTAGGATAAGAGGGGCTCGCCCTCCTATGCCACCCCAACATTTGACTAAGAACCTTTTTAATAGTTATCAAGCGGATCGTACGAGACGATGACGGGAAAAAAGCTTGGCGTCACAAGAAAGCCTTGATGACTCCCTTCCCGATCCTTAAGCACGACGGAATAATCCCCAAATCCTTTCGCATATTCTACGGAAACATACGTTAAATCATGATCATGATAGTTCAATGTCGTATAGATTTTAACCGTCGTAATGGCTAACGATTTTGGCGAAATCATGGCCCACCCTGCGCAAACGCTGACGAGAACCGCTCCTATCATCAAAACCATTTTTCTCTTCATACAGCACTTCCCTCTCTCTAGCCAACCCGTTAAACATGATTCCTTGTTTAATTATAAGGTGGATTTCAGGAGTCTGACATCATTTTTTTCCAAAGTCGCTTCCTATATAGCTAATCCCCATTTTTTACTATACAATGAAAAAAGAATGAGCGCGTAAGTGTGGTGAACGAAAATGTTTAAAATTATGGTAATTGAAGATGACCATACATTGTTTAGTGAAATAAAGGAACGCCTTTCCCAATGGTCTTACGATGTCCATGGAGTGAGTAACTTTGAAAAGGTGATCGAGGAGTTTACGAGCCATAAGCCAGATTTGGTGATCATCGACATTCAGTTGCCGAAGTTTGACGGCTTTCATTGGTGTCGCATAATTCGCCAACACTCCAATGTCCCGATCATCTTTTTATCTTCACGCGATCATCCAACCGATATGGTCATGTCGATGCAGCTTGGCGCCGATGACTTTATTCAAAAACCGTTCCACTTTGATGTCCTCGTTGCAAAAATCCAAGCGATCCTTCGCCGAGTCCATAATTACACGAGCGAACAAACACAGCTAAAAACATGGTGCGGCGCGACCGTTGATTACGAAAGCAATACAGTTAGCAACCATGTCGGATCGATCGAACTATCAAAAAACGAGTTTTTTATTTTAAAGCGGCTCATTGAACGTAAAAACAAAATTGTCACCCGTGATGATTTGATTCGTAGCTTATGGGAGGATGAGCGTTTTATTAGTGATAATACCCTTACCGTTAATGTCAATCGATTGAGAAAGCGATTGGACGAGCTCGGATTAGGTGCTTACATTGAAACAAAGGTCGGTCAAGGATATATGGCAAAGGAAGATGGGAACACCCATGATTAAAACCTTTTTAAAAGAACGAGGAAGCTGGATTCTGATCATTATCTTCCTCCAATGCTTCACTGTTTTTATAGCATATCTCGATTCAGCGATCCCGTTAGCACCTGTCTTCTATAGTGTGTTTTTATCATCGATGATCTTCTTCTTTTTTCTAGCCGTGCGATATAAAAAAGAAACAACATTTTACCGAAAGCTTGAGGAATGGGACAAAGATTTGGACGTAACCAATTTAGCTGCCGCCGAAAGCCCGTTTGAACGTATCATTGAGCAGACGATTGTTAAACAAACCGGCTACTTGCAAGAGAAAGCCCATCGACATGAGACCGTGTTGGAACAGGAAAAGGATGACTTACTCGCATGGATTCATGAAATCAAAACACCGCTCACGGCGATGCATTTAATTATCGACCGTCTCGAAGACAGAACCATTAAAGGCCAGCTCACGTATGAATGGATGCGAATCCACCTACTGCTCGATCAGCAGCTCCATCAAAAACGAATTCCCTTTATGGAAAACGACCTTTACGTGGAAAAGGTAAACCTTGAGAGTGTACTCCATCAAGAAATCAAGACACTGCAATCGTGGTGCATCCAAAAAGGGATCGGCTTCGACTTACAGTTAGAAGTGACAGACGTGTTGACAGACGCTAAATGGCTATCGTTCATTTTACGGCAACTTCTCTCCAATGCGGTCAAGTATAGTGAAGCGTCTGACATTATCATTAAAAGCGATGTGGTTTCTGGGAAAACCGTCGTTGAAGTGACAGACTTCGGTCGAGGGATCGAGCCGAAAGACCTTCCTCGTATTTTTGAGAAAGGTTTTACTTCAACGAAAACCGATCAAACAAATGGGGCAACGGGGATGGGGCTATACTTAGCCAAAAGAGTCGCCGAACCATTATTGATTGACCTAGCCGTAAGCTCAACAGTAGGTGAAGGCACAACATTCACCTTGACCTTCCCGAAAGAAAATGAGTTTGTCCGGACGCTCGGCATGTGACAAAAGTGTCACATGCTTTTATCTGTTTGTTCGTTTAATCGAAGGAAAAAAACATGGAACCCTTTTACGATAAAGATGGCTTCACCATTTCTAGACATGACAAGGAGTGAAAATACATGGCAATACTTGAAGCGACAAACATTCATAAAAGCTATGGTACTAAGCTAAATAAACAAGAGGTCTTAAAAGGAATCGATATCCGTGTGGAAAAAGGGGAATTCGTCAGCATTATGGGGGCCTCAGGTTCAGGAAAAACAACGCTCCTGAATGTCCTGTCTTCCATCGACAAGCTAAGTAACGGCTCAATAAAAATTGAAGGTAGCGAAATGACACGGTTGAAAGAAAAGGAGCTTGCCCAATTTCGTAAAAAGCACTTAGGCTTTATTTTTCAGGAGTACAACCTGCTCGACACGTTGACCGTAAAGGAAAACATTTTGCTTCCGTTATCGATTACAAAAATTCCGAGAAAAGCAGCAGATGAAAAATTCAAACAGGTTGCAACAGAATTGGGAATTTATGAGATTAAAGATAAATATCCAAACGAGATTTCCGGTGGACAAAAGCAGCGGGCTTCAGCAGCACGAGCGTTCATTCATGAACCGAGTATTATATTTGCCGATGAACCAACAGGTGCGCTTGATTCTAAGTCCGCCTCCGATCTATTAGGTAAGTTACAGCAATTAAACGAGAAGCTGAGAGCGACGATTGTGATGGTCACACATGATCCTGTCGCTGCAAGCTATTGCAGCCGGGTGATCTTTATTAAAGACGGGCAAATTTATACGCAGCTTCATAAAGGGGACGAATCGCGACAAACCTTCTTTAAAGACATCATGAAAACACAAGGTGTGTTAGGTGGGGTGCAAAATGACCATTAATCACCTCATTCTTCAAAACTTGAAGAAAAATTTGAAGAACTATTACCTGTACGTATTTGCCCTTATGTTTAGCGTCGCCCTTTACTTTGCGTTCGTCACCTTGCAATATGACCCAGCGATGGATGACGTTCAGGAAGGCATTAAAGGGGCTGCCGCCATGAAAACCGCTTCGGTGCTGCTTGTTGTAATTGTGACTACATTTTTGCTTTATGCAAACAACATTTTTATCAAACGTCGAAGTAAGGAAATCGGCTTGTTTCAAATGATCGGAATGACGAAAGGGAAAGTATTCCGGATCTTAAGTGCAGAGAACTTGATCCTTTATTTTGGCTCACTGGCAGGTGGGGTGTTTATCGGATTTGCCATCTCCAAAGTTGTGACGATGATCCTGTTTAAGCTGACCGGATTGGACCGAATCGCAACCCTTTCCTTTTCAGTACCTGCACTCGTCCAGACAATGATTGTATTTACTTTGATCTACGGGCTCATTTTGCTCGCAAACTATCTCTTTGTGAAACGACAAACGATATTGTCTCTGTTTCGCGTTACTTCATCATCAGAGGACCAAGTGAGAAGAGTATCGTTGATTGAAGTCATCATTGGAATCCTCGGGATTGTTTCCATCCTTGTCGGCTACTTTGTATCATCGATATTGTTCGGGGGCACCTTTACCTCAATGGAGACACTCTTTATAGCAATGATCTTCATTCTCGGATCGGTCATTATCGGGACGTACTTTTTCTATAAAGGCTCCGTTACGTTTCTTTTTAATTTGATCCGAAAAAAGAAAAACGGCCATTTAGCTGTGCGAGATGTCCTATCGTTATCGTCGATCATGTTTCGCATGAAATCGAATGCGCTCATACTGACGATCATTACAACCATCTCAGGGCTCGCTATTGGCTTACTGTCGCTAAGCTACATTTCCTATTATTCAGCGGAAAAAACAGCGGAACATTATGTGCCCTCTGACTTTACATTAACAGATATGGAAGATGCAGCATATTTCAAGGAGGCACTAGATGCGCATGGCATCGCCTATGATGAAACGGTGATTGATGTTCTAATAGCGGAAGTTTATGTTAAAGACATTTTGGAAGAGCCTCTAGACGGTGTTAATTTTGACTCAGATATTATGATCCTCCCCGTCATACGTGATACTGCAGTCGAAAGTGTGAACGTGGCGCCAGAAGAAGCCGCCTTTACCGGTTATAACGATATGATGCAACAATTTATGTCGTTAAAAGATTCGGGATCCATTGAACTAAGGGGAAAACAAAAGGTTATCCCGCAAAACTATATCGGGTTACACAGTGAATATCTCGTTTCTACTTATTTTTCAAGTGGTGGTTTGCCTTTAGCTATCGTGAACGAAACGACGTTTTCCCAATTACAAGATGACATTAATCCGGAGATTCAGCTCGATTCGTCGGTTCATATCGGCATTGATATTAAAGATGCACGCCAGCTACAAGAAGCGGTAGTTCTATTTCATGAAACTCCTTTTACGAGTGAAACACCTCAATATGCTCAAGTTGAAATGAGCCAAAGTCAGAAGCAAACTTTTGGACTGGCCATGTTCATCGTCGGCTTTTTAGGGCTCACCTTCCTAATTACGTCAGGATGCATCCTCTATTTTAAACAAATGGACGAAAGTGAAGAGGAAAAAGGGAGCTACACAATATTACGAAAGCTTGGCTTTACCCAAGGAGATTTGCTGAAAGGAATACGAGTAAAGCAAGTGTTTAACTTCGGAATCCCGCTTTTGCTCGGCCTTAGCCATAGCTATTTTGCGGTCAAATCAGGTTGGTTTTTCTTTGGCAACGAATTGTGGACACCGATGATCATGGTCATGTTACTCTATACAGCTCTCTATTCCATCTTCGCCATTCTATCGGTTCTCTATTATAAAAAAGTGATTAAAGACGCCCTGTAATCAACGAACCAAAGCTCCCTTCTCTCTGGGGCTTTGGTTTCTTTTACTATATCATCGCTTACAAGTTATCGGTTAATTGGGAAGCTCCTCACTTGCCTTGGACATCTCTTCCACCCGTTGCCGCTGCTCTTCACTTAAAGCGACCCCTTGGTTACGAAAAAGAGGCTACCTCCACGATCGCAGAAAGGCTCATAATAGAATGTCTTCTTGGATCTGTCTTCGTCCTGCTACGTCCGGCTTTTTCGCACTAGCTGACGGTTGATTTTCTCATTCATAAGTCACCAACTCCACTCCCCCCGTACCTAAACCCTTTTTATTAAACAATGTACAATCTTAAAGAATTTTAAATTCCTTCAAGAAAATGAATGATTCAATTTTTAAACATTTCAACACGATCGATATATAGATATAATAGTAGTTCTCCCATCACTGGCTTAAATTATAACCTACTATTCATTTAGATGGATTTTATAGCAACTTTTGTTCCCTTCCTATTAGATGAAATTTTTATAAAATAATAATTAGGTAAAATATTACTATAAACTACAAAAATATTCCGTTTTTCTCTGAAATTATTCATGATATGATAGTTTTGCACTCCATATGAACTAGGTAGAAAGGATTGATCAAGTGATTAGCAAGCTCTCATTTTTCAGAAAATCCATCAATTTGAAGTTTATTGTTTATTTTTTACTCGTTGGATTGATTCCTCTCATCATTATGTCCTACATGATGTATCAATCGAGCTCAAACGAGATTGTCGCCAAAGAGCGTGAAGCAATGGAGAGCCAGACCGTTAGTACCGTTGACGGAATGGAACAATGGCTTGAAAAGCGTCTAGACGAAATTAAAATTGTCGCCAGCTCTGAAGCGCTTCAATCTGACCGATTAGAAAGCAAGCTACAATTAATGAATGTAATCAAAAACCAAGACGATAGTTATGAAACTGTCGTTTTTACAGGGGCAGATGGAATTGTTCAAGCCCATACAAATGAGGAGCATATTGGCGTCCTTGATCTATCCGATCGGGAATATTTTCAAAATGGGATGGCCGGACAGGACACCATTTCTAGTGTCCTTATTTCAAATGCAACCGGGAATCGCATTGTCGTTGTTGCCACCCCTGTTCTCTCTTCTTCTGGAGAGACACTAGGGGTTATGTCCGCATCGATCAATTTTGAGCAACTGATTGAGCAATATTTACATGGAGACCAATTTAACCAGCATGAAGTGATCTTTATCGATGATCAAAATACCATCCAAGCTCATCCGAACGATGAACTCATCGGGATTACCGTGGAGGAGTCTGGAATTGAAAGTGATTTAGTCTCTTTATTTGCAACAGGAAAAGAAGAGTCCGGTACGTCTATCACTCGTGTGGATGGCGAGGAGATGGTGATTAGTTACGCGCCGATTGAAAAAGCAGGATACGGCATTTATCTCCTTACTCCCCTTTCTTCCGTTTTAGCCGCAACAGACCATATTCAAATGATTACGATCATGATTATGGCTGTTTTTACTGTCATCATTGTTCTTTTTGCCATTTGGATTGCGAGAAGTATGAGCCGGCCCATTCGCCTCATTACAAGTCACGTCCAAACGATCGCCAGTGGAGACTTAACAAGTTCTGATTTACAGATTAAAAGACAGGACGAAATCGGGATTTTGGCTCACAATGTGAATCAAATGGCTACCAATTTAAAGGAAGTGATTCATCAAGTAGGAGATAGTGCTGATCGCGTAGCCGCTTCTTCGCAACAGCTTTCGGCAAGCTCTGAGGAAGTAAGTCGTTCCAGTGAGCAAATTTCTGAATCAATCCAACAAGTAGCCAGTGGCTCAGAGAAACAATCAAGCGGGGTAAATGAAAGCACTCTTTCCCTTGAAGAAGTCTCGTCCAGTGTTCAACAAATTGCTGAAGCGTCGGTACAAATTACTGAATCGGCCAATTCAACGATTGAAAAAGCAAAAGAAGGCGGACAGTCGGTTGAAAACAACGTCGAAACGATGAACAAAATCCATGAGTCTGTCACCGATTCTGTTCAAATTACGAAGATGCTCGCTGAACGCTCTAAAGAGATTAACAACATCTTAGATGTCATCACATCGATTGCTGAGCAAACGAACTTACTCGCTTTAAATGCAGCGATTGAAGCGGCTCGCGCAGGTGAGCACGGAAAAGGCTTTGCCGTCGTGGCAGACGAAGTGAGAAAGCTAGCGGAAAGCTCTCAACATTCATCACAGCAAATTTCTGAAATTGTCGTAGAAATTCAGAAGGAGATGGATCGGACAAGTACGGCAATGAATGGGGTCATGGAAGAAGTGAAAGATGGCCTAACCGTTGCCAACGAGACGAAAACCCATTTCCAAGAAATTATTCAATCAACTAACCAAGTGGCGGAGCAAATTGAGTCAATGGCTGCTACTTCTGAGGAAATTTCCGCAGAGGTCGAGCAAGTTTCTGCTTCCTTCAATGAAATTGCCGTCATCGCGGAAAATACATCTGATAGCGCCCAAGATGTAGCTGCCGCATCTGAAGAACAGCTGGCAACCATGGAAGAGGTAACCTCTTCTGCTCAATATTTAAGCCAAATGGCTACCGATTTGCGTGAACTCCTTAGCAAATTTAAAGTGTAACTAGTGATAAAGCAAGCCCCTCGACGTGCATTTTAGCACAACCGAAGGGCTTTTTTGTTTAGACTTGCGTATATGGGCAACGACAGCTCTGCTGCCCTTTAAGGATGGGAAACGATCAATTGACATTGGCCTTCAATGTTAAAATCATTAAACCCTACTGGGATTAGGAGGTGGACCCCTTTTTCAAAAGAGTATCTCTCCCCTTGATACGTAAGCCTACCTGTTCCTTCAATGATACTTACTAGTAAATAACGATCCTCACTAGAGAACGAAGCCTGTCCGTGAATGTCCCATTTATGGACGGAAAAGAACTCCGTTTCTACAAACGTCGTCACAACGGCTTGGTCTTTTATCGTCACTTTTGGACAGACGTCTGGATCTTGATGGGGCACTGTCGTTACGTCAATCGCCTTCTCTAAATGAAGCTCCCGTAAATTTCCCGCTTCATCTCGGCGGTCGTAGTCATACACGCGATACGTCGTATCCGAGCTTTGCTGAGTTTCTAAGACGAGCGTTCCCTCGCATAGTGCGTGGATCGTCCCACTCGGCACATAAAAAAAATCTCCCGGCTTGATCTTTACCTTTCGCAATAAATCATCCCATGCCCCATCTTCAATACATTTCTCTAATTCTTCTCTCGTTTTTGCATGGTGACCTAATATCATCTCTGCATCTTTCTTACAATCAAGGATGTACCAGCATTCCGTCTTTCCTAATTCCCCATTTTCATGGCTGTTGGCATATGAGTCATCGGGGTGAACCTGCACGGATAAATCCATATTGGCGTCTAAAATTTTCGTTAATAACGGAAACACGTCTGATGAAGGATTTCCAAATAGTTGCGGCTGCTCCTTCCAAAGCTCTGCTAATGATTTTCCAATAAATTCGCCATTAGCAACAATAGAGGAGCCGTTCGGATGAGCAGAAATGGCCCAGCACTCTCCCGTTTTATCGGATGGAATATTGTAGCCAAACTCCTGCTTAAGCAGAGTCCCTCCCCAAATACGCTCCTTAAACACAGGTGTTAAAAAAATCGGTTGCAACATACAGTCTCCCCCATTCGGTTCATGTTTTTTCTTCCTGTAATGTATGATTTGCAAATAGTAACGTGCCTGTAATGCCCGCCGACCCCATCAGCTTGAGCTGACAATAGACGATAAAAACTCAGGTAACACACATCATCGTTTAACTGTTCTGACAAATGATTATACACTATGGACCAAAGGGCAGATTCTATGGCTTCAAGTTCATACGCTAAGAATAACCGAATCATTTCGCCAACTGTTTCACGTGGAACAGTGGTAGGAATTTGAATTGCATCTGAAATTTATCCTTTCTCCACCCTACTTGCACTACAAATTTCGTCCACAAGCTTCAATCCTAGCTAACATGTCCACGCCTTCACTAGGACCGTTTCATATTGATGGTCGTCACCTCAAATTTATCGTACCGATGACGAGAAAAGGAATATTCGAACGGCACACCATTATTTAAGAAACCTACATGTTCCACTTCCAAAATCGGATCATCCGCTTCACAATGCAAATGTTCTATCTCTAACGCCTCTGCTTTACAGGCACGAATTTTCCGGTGAGATCCGGCTATCGTTAACCCTAACTTGTCAATCAGATAAGAATAGATCGAGCCGTGCAACACCTCATCATTAATCCCTGGAATGAGCGGGGTCGGCATGTACGTTTTCTCTATCACATAAGGCTCACCGTCGACGAGCCGTAAGCGGATAATATGATAGACTGGCGTTTTTTGGTCAATGGCTAAATGGGCTGCCACTTCTTCCGCTGGAAACTCCACATTAAATTGGATTACTTTACTCGTTACCTGTTTATCCTTTAACAAATTGGACAACCCTTTAACTTCATTGGTCAGTACATTGACACGGCTCGTATGGATGGCCGATTGAACAATAAACGTCCCATGCCCTCGCTTTCGATAAAGAAGCCCTTCCATAACCAAAATGTCCAGCGCTCTTTTCATCGTCATCCGGCTACAGCCAAACTCTTTTGAAAGGGAGATTTCATCTGGTATCGGTTGATCTACAGGATAGTCGTTTTCTTTTATTCTCTTTTTTATTTCCATTGAAATGGCCTCGTACTTTTTCATCGCATCCCCACCCACCTTTTGCAAAAGACTTTGATTGATCCGTAAAAAAAGATGGTCAGGGTCGACCATCTTTTAAAATCCATTATTCTCCGAAAGGGTCTTATACCATTTTCCGCTCTTTTTAATTGTCCGTTCCCCATTCTTGTCTAAATTGACAGACACCAACCCATAGCGGTTTTTATAGGCATTCGCCCAGGACCAGTTATCCATAAACGTCCATAGGTGATACCCCTTAACGTTAGAGCCTTCCTGAATCGCCCGATGCACCCATTTTAAATGATCTTGGATGAATTCGATTCGGTAGTCATCATGGATCACACCATTTTCATCACGAAACTTCTCTTCTCCTTCAACCCCCATTCCATTTTCGGAAATAAAGCATTCAATGTTTCCGTAATGTTCCTTCAGGTTGATGAGAATATCATAAATTCCTTTTTCGTAGATTTCCCATCCACGGTGAACGTTCATTTTCCGACCAGGCATCGCGTAGTGATCAAAATAGCGCTCTGGCATAAAAGGTGCATCCGGATTTGGGAGGGTCTCTTTTGCCTTCACACGTCTCGGTTGATAATAATTCACACCTAACAGATCCACCGTATGTTGGCGAATAATCTCTAAGTCTTCTTCTATAATAGGCATAAAGCCTTCTTCTTTCAAGATTTGAACGAGCTCTTCTGGGAACTCCCCTTTAACCGACGGGTCTAAAAAGGAGCGGTTAAAAAAAGCATCTGCGATCTTTGCTGCTTTTAAGTCCGCAGGGTGATTACTTCGCGGATAGGAAGGAGTCAAATTTAAAATGATCCCGATTTTGCCACCCTGATTCAATTGTTTGTAAGCCCTAATCGCTTTTGCACTTGATAACACCGTATGATAACCTACCTGAATCGCCTTTTCAAAGTCTACTTCGTTCGGGTAATGGAAGTCGTACAAGTATCCTCCCTCTACCGGAACGATCGGCTCGTTATGCGTAAACCATTTTTTTACGCGATCCCCAAATCGTTCAAAGCATGTTTTCGCATAAGCTTCATATGCATCGACAACTTCGCGATTTGCCCAGCCGCCAATCTTTTGAAGTTCCATCGGCATGTCAAAATGAAAGAGGTTAACAAAAGGTTCAATCCCTTGACCTAGCAGTTCGTCAATGACATTGTTATAAAACTCTACTCCTTTAGGGTTCACTTCCCCTCGTCCATCGGGAATAAGCCTTGACCATGAGATGGAAAAACGAAATGAGTTGTGCCCGACCTCTTTCATTAATTGAATATCTTCTTTATACCGCTCGTAAAATTGAGACGTGTCTTGTGGGCCGACACCTTGAAAAAAGCGACTCGGCTCAACTTCGTACCAATGATCCCAAATATTTTTTCCTTTCCCATCACGATGAGTCGCTCCTTCTGTTTGCGTTGCGGAGGTAGCAGACCCCCACCAAAACCCTTCTGGAAAGCGATAAGTAACAGTATCTTTTGTCATACAAGGCATCTCCCCTTTAAGCAGCGCTTTTTTCTTCTTGTTCTTTCTTTAGATTAAATCGGTCCATCGATTTTAAGAACGGATACCAAATCATAAACACAATCATTAGATTAACAAGTTGCAGTAGCCCCCCCGCAATCGAATTGGTTGCCATAATCCCATTTATGAAAAACGGGACGGTCCAAGGAACAGCAACACCTGTCGGTGGAGGAACAAGCCCTGAGGCCATTGAAAAGTAAGTAACTAACGTCACGATCATGGGCGACAAAATCCACGGAACGATGATGAGCGGATTCATCACAATCGGGAGCCCGAAAATAATTGGTTCGTTTACGTTAAATAATCCCGGTCCGATCCCAAGCTTTCCGACCTGCTTCAACTGCTGGCTTTTCATGAACAGAAGGATGGCAAACACAACGGCTAGTGTCATCCCTGTTCCACCCATTCCAACCGTAAAAATCTCGATAAATGGCTTGGAAATTATATTCGGGACGGGTTCCCCGTTCGTATACGCTTCCAAATTTTCAATCATGAGTGTGTTCCAGATAGGGTCCATGACCGAGTTTATAATGACCTGGCCATGCAAGCCGAAAAACCAAAGAATCTGAATAAAGAATATGGCGATTAACGTCGGGATAATTCCGCTTCCGAGCCCTACTAACGGCGCTTGTACCGCTTGATAGATCACATCGTGCATGTTCGTATGGAACAGCTGGGAAACGAAAACATTAATCGCTAGAAAAACGGTTAAGGTCAATACAGCAGGGATCAACGCAGCAAAGGACTTCGCAACAGCTGGCGGAACCCCCGGAGGCATTTTAATGGTAATGTTCCGTTGAACGATGCGCCGGTAAATTTCCGCCGAAAGAAAAGCGGTCATCATCGCAAGAAACATCCCCTTAGCTCCCAACCGATCTAACGGAATAACACCTTGAACCACTTCGCCAGCTTCCGTTTCCACCATAAAAGGAGTTAAAATGAAAAACGAGACAAGGGCGATGGCCCCACCGAAGATCGCTTCCACATTGTAACTCTTCGATAAATAATACCCGATTCCGAAAGCCACAAACACAGACATCATTCCCATCGTGGCAGAAGAAGCAATGCTAAAACTTTCTCGAAATGTAGCAAGAGCTCCTTCATTCATGAGCTGGTCAAGGAATGGTAAATTCGTTAAAACGACAAAAATAGAACCAAAAATCGTCAATGGGAATGCTAACATAAATGCGTCTCGCAACACGGTTAAATACCGATTGTTGTTCAATTTACCGGCGAGGGGTACCAAATAACGGCTTAGTTTTTCAAACATGGGACGTTCGCTCCAATTCAAATGATTACTTTTTCATTTTGAAAATCTCTAACAACTCTTTCACTAAATCTTTCATTGTTAACGTAGACATTAGATGATCCTCTGCATGCATGAGCAACAAGGACAGCTCCGTTTTTTCTCCAGTAGCCTCTTGTTGTACGAGCTTAAAGTGAATTTCGTGAGCTACATTCAAATCCTTTTCCGCCTCCACGAGAAGGTCGTTTGCTTCCGCTTCCTTCCCTTCACGATACTCCCGCAATGCTTGCAGTATTTTGCTTCTCCCGTTTCCGCTATGGAGAATAATCATAAACGGAATTTGATCACTCGATAATTGGTCAAAATCAATCGCTTCCATTAACGTCCTCCTATGAGGGACAAGGCTTGCTCATATGCTTTTTTGCCATCTGCCATCCCGTATGCCATCATGTCAATGACATCCACTTGAATGCCATATTGCTCCGCTTCTTTTTGAAATTCCCCTTTTAAAAAGCTCATTTGTGGCCCGATCAGTACTACATCGGCGTTCGCCATTTCCCGCTTCGCCTGATCCTGTCCAACTGCCCAAATCTTAACCTCATCTCCGATGGATGCTGCGTACTCTTCCATTTTTGTCACTAAAAGACTTGTTGACATTCCCGAACTGCAAGCCAATAAAATCTTTTTCATTACAATCAGCTCCTTTTTTATGATAAGCGCTTTCACTCTCCTATAATTATAATCAATTAATTTTAAATGTCTATACTTTTATTTAATAATGTTTGTATCTTTTGCATCCTAACATCATGAGAATAGGAGTTGTTTGACGATATAATATGAACTAGTTTATCAATCGAAGGGACATCAGCTGGTGCCCACTCCAAGGTTTTCAATTTATGTGGAGAACGCCATTTATTTCATCGTGCTCGGTAAGTCTCGGTGTTCCGCTAACTAATTTGCATAAAAAGGTTGTTAAATGCCCCAGCGACCGCCAAAAGCCCAATAGACGTGAACATGCTAAGAATGAATAATATGATGACGAACTATATTCGAAGAGAGCCATAAGCAAAAATCTCCTGCCAAAGTTGTCTTGTTAAACTTAAACCTTAATTTTATGTTGAGGCTCCTGGTGGTTTTACAGTAGAAGTAATGTGTTGATTTTAGAGTAAATACTCAAAATTAAACAAGCGGCCATTTTGAACAAAGTGGCCGCTTGTTTCCTGAACTTTATTGAAAAGAAAGATACGGAGACAAAAGGAAGGAGAGAAGCTTCAGCAATATGGTTTGTCGATACTTTTCTAGCACCTAACTCGTTGAACAGCTCAATTGCTTTATACAATATACGCGTCTTTGTGTTCACAATATCAACCCCTGTTCGACTTCCCTTCCGTCTACAGAGACTCTCTAATTGACTGTCAATGCAGATACATTATATCGTTAAAAAAGACTACACAAGAGAGCCTCCTCTTCTCCGTGTAGTCCTAAAATTTTATTCTCCTAATACTGTTTTGGCGATGTTTTTGTCCAGTGCTTCAAAATCATCATACGAAATCGTTTCATACAGTTCTTTTCTTGTTTGCATATCTTCTATACCGGCTTCCTGAGTTCCTTCATCTTTTATTAACTGAAAGATTCGTTCATAGGCTTTGGCAGCCACTCGCAATGACGTAACTGGATAGATCACCATTTGAAAGCCTGCATTTTGTAATCCTCCTGCGGTCATCAAAGGAGTTTTCCCGAATTCCGTCATATTTGCAAGCAATGGCGCAGATACATTTTCCGCCACGAGGCGAAATTCTTCGGCCGATTGTAATGCTTCTGGGAAAATAGCATCCGCTCCAGCCTCAATATAGACGTTTGCCCGTTCTATCGCCCCATTTAGCCCTTCATTTGCTCGAGCATCGGTTCTAGCCACAATCACTAATGTGGGTGCCACCTTTTTAATCGCTTGAATTTTTTGCTCCATTTCTTCTTTGGAAACGAGCTGCTTCCCATTTAAATGGCCACATTTCTTCGGTAGCTGTTGATCTTCTATTTGAACAGCGGCCACATTTGCTTCTAACATCTCCTGTGCAGTACGAGCTACGTTTAAAACACCGCCAAATCCAGTATCAATATCTACAAGGACCGGTAAATTGGTTGCCCGCACAAGATCTTTTGCCCGATCAGCAACCTCCGTAGACGTCACAATCCCTAAGTCCGGTAAGCCCCTACTCGCGGTATAGGCGCCACCCGATAAATAGAGGGCCGAGAAGCCAGCCTTTTTAGCAACGAGTGCAGCCATCGCATCATGGGCACCAGGGATTTGTAAAATGGCTTCTTCTTTCATTAGCTGCCTAAACCGGTCAGCTAATTCCTTCTGTGATTTCGGTTGCTCGACGATCCACGCCATTTTCGTGTCCTCCTTATTTACTTCACAAATAACTCTATAAATTCATTGACATTCATTGCTGCTAACCGATCATAATCATAGCTAACCGCTTCAATTTGCTCTAGTTGTTTTTTTGCATAGTGCGTTCCTAAATTCGCTGCATATTTTTCCACTATTTTTGGAACAGCTTCTTCTCTCCGAAAGCGGTGGCCTAACGGATACTGGCGTTCAATGTTAGCTGTTGAAGTTCCATCTTTAAAATGAACTTGGACTGCATTGGCAATAGATCGTTTTTTCGGGTCTAAGTAATCTTTCGTATAGTCTTTGTTTTCTGTAACGACCATTTTATCCCGAAGTCGATCGATCCGAGGATCTGCTGCGGCCTCATCCTCATAATCCTCCGCCACAATTGCTCCTTTTAATAATCCCACTGCTGTTATATATTGCAGACAATGATCCCGATCAGCAGGGTTATATAATGGACCCCTCTTATCAATAATCCGAATGGCAGACTCATGAGTTGAAATCGTAATATGGTCAATCTCATCGAGACGGCCTTTAACTTCAGGATGTAGCTCTATTGCAGCCTCTGCTGCCGTTTGCGCATGAAACTCAGCTGGAAACGACACTTTAAATAACACATTTTCCATCACATAGCTATCAAGCGGCTGATTCAATACGAGTTTTTGTTTATTAAATAACACATCTTGAAAGCCCCAGCCCGGTGCACTTAAAGCTGTTTGATAGCCCATCTCTCCTTTTATCGCCATCATCGCTAAACGAACGGCACGGCTTGTGGCATCACCAGCAGCCCATGATTTACGTGAGCCCGTGTTAGGCGCTTGACGATACGTACGTAAGCTCGAGTTATCGATCCATGCGTTCGATAATGCATTGATGATTTCTTGCCTATCTCCTCCAAGCATTTTCGTTACGACGGCTGTCGTGGCAATTTTTACAAACAATACATGATCCAGCCCTACACGATTTAAACTGTTTTCTAAAGCTAGTACTCCTTGAATCTCGTGGGCCTTAATCATCATTTCCAAGACGTCTTTGACCTTTAATGGTTCCTTGCCTTTTGAAAGGTTCTCTTGACTGATAAAATCGGCAACGGCTAATATCCCGCCCAAATTGTCCGATGGGTGGCCCCACTCAGCAGCAAGCCACGTATCGTTATAATCTAACCAGCGAATCATTGTGCCAATGTTAAACGCTCCTTGGACAGGGTCCAACACGTAAGAAGTCCCTGGCACCCTTGTTCCTCTTGGGACGATCGTTCCTGGAACAATTGGTCCGAGATGCTTCGTGCACTCGGGATAGTTTAATGCTAGAATTCCGCACCCAATCGTGTCGATTAATACGTAATGAGCAGTCGAAAAAGCCTCCTCACTTGTAATCTCATGATGAAGGACGTAATCTGCGATCTGCTCTAACAAAATATCTGTCGTTCTCTCATCTTTTACTTGTACCATGTTGATCCCCCTTTGCTTAGTAGCTTTCCCCGATATAACTTACTCGCGGACGGAAAATACGATTATTCTGATGCTGTTCCATGACATGTGCGGCCAAACCAGCTGTTCGGGCTGTAAAGAATATGGGTGTATATAATTCAATTGGAATCCCTAACATCCAATAGACAGGTGCTGCATAGTAATCTAGGTTCGGATACAATCCTTTTTCCTCAAGCATCGTTTTTTCTCCAGCCTCACATCTATCTAACAGAGAATAATCTCCTTTTTTCTCACACAGCTGCTTTAAGGATTCCTTCATTTCTAGTGCACGCGGGTCCATTTTCTTCATATAAACTCTGTGACCAAAGCCCATTACTTTTTCTTTATTGACTAGCTTCTTCTGGATTAATTGCTGGAACTCAGCAGCTGAATCAACCGACTGTAACATATACATCACGGCTTCATTGGCACCACCATGAAGATTCCCTTTCAATGAAGCGACTCCCCCTGTTAATGCTCCATAAAGATCAGAATGGGTTGAAGCAATGACCCTAGCCGTAAACGTTGAGTTAGGCATTTCATGTTCACTATATAAAAGTAAAGACCGGTCAAAAATCTTCACTTCAAATGGCTTTGGCTCTTTCCCGGTGATCATGTAAAGAAAATTGGCGCTATATGAAAGAGTCGGATCAGGCTGTACCGTTTTTAGACCGTTTATAAGCCGGTAGCTATTTACCGTAATAGCTGGCAATTTCCCTAACAGTTTATAAGCCCGTGCTTTGTTTGCTTCAGTGGAGCGACTCTCGATCTCTTTGTCAACCGAAGAAAGCGCTGACAATCCTGTGCGTAAGCCGTCCATTGGATGTGTTGTCTCCGGTAACAAACTCAATATTTCCATGACATATGAAGGGATGTCGTAATGTTTCTTCAGCGTGTCTTCCAATGCGGATTTTTCTGAGGCATTTGGCAATGTTCCGTCTAATAATAAATGAACGACGTCTAGATAATCGTTGCTTACGGATAAATCAATTAAGTCATGACCTCTAATAATAATCTTTTCTCGTTCTGTATCAAGAAAAGATATCGCGGTCTCTGCTGCAATCACGCGATCTAAACCAGGAACGAACGGCTGTTTTATGCTCATGAACACCCTCCTTATTTCATCCAATCATTTCTATATACCTATTATAAAATTGAAACCAAGATTGGAAAAATATATAATTTTAATGAATAACCATAAATTTTTCCAATAACAAAGGGGTGTGTTCCATGAGAATGCAAGATTGGGAAATGTTATCGACCTTGTATGACACCACAAATATTACGAAAGCGGCTCAGCGCCTTTTTTTATCGCAGCCCACCATAACGTCTCGATTGCAAAAATTAGAAAGCTACTACGGTGTGCAGCTTATTATTCGTAAGCAAAGGGGAGTAACGTTTACACCTGAAGGCGAAAAGTTAGCGTTACACGCAAAAAAAATGCTACTTGAACAACGAAAGATAGAAGAACAATTGCATAATATGAGCGAAGAAGTATCTGGATCGATTCGGGTGGGCGTGTCCAATTTTTTCGCTCTTAATAAAATGCCAAAATTGCTTCGCCTTTTTAAACAAACGTATCCGAATGTCGAATTTCAAGTGGTCACTGGTTGGAGCAGCGAAATGCACCGGCTTATTCTCAACCATGATGTGCACATTGCCTTTATAAAAGGGGATTACCTTTGGAATGAAACGAAGCATTTGCTTTACGAGGAAGAAATCTGCATTGCAGCGCCGTGGGAATTCACTTGGGAAGATCTCCCCACACTCCCTCGGATTGATTATCATACAGATGAAAAAATGAAGAGCATCGTCGATCAGTGGTGGTACAACCAGTATAAACAAAAGCCAAACGTTACGATCCAAGTAAATCAAGTCGAAACGTGCAAAGAAATGGTCATTCATGGCTTGGGCTACGCCATTATCGCTAACCTTGTTGTCCGTCCGTACCCTGAGCTTATCATTAAACCGCTACACCACCCTTCAGGAAAGCCAATTACTCGCAAAACATGGATGTATTATCATAACGACATGTTGCAGTTAAACATCGTGAAAGCATTTGTACAGTTTATTCAATCAATCGATGTAAAAGCACTATAGCGGAATTGAATGGCAATGAATAACCACTTGTGAAGTGATGGCTAAGTTCATGTGACTTATCACAATCGTCCTTATTTATTTCTTTTTTTAGTACCTATAGCCATCATCAGGACACCTCCTTCGTTCAATAATAGGCGTGGTGGTGCCTTTAAATTACAAGAAGCCCCGCCTTAGGCAGAGCTTCTCTATCGGGTATATTATTTATTGATTGATTGGTTTTCCTGCCGATCGTGCCAGCTCCGCCTCTCGGTAAAAGTTCGTAAAATAATCATTCGTCTCGTTTACAATCACTTTCCAGAGAAGCAATAGGCCGATTAAGTTTGGAATCATCATAAGAGCATTTGCCATATCCGCGAATGCCCAAACAGTGCTAAGATTAGCAACCGTTCCAATTCCGCAAGCCGCAATGTACACAAGGCGGTAACTTGCAATCCCTTTTGAGCCCACTAAGTATTCAAAGCACTTTTCTCCGTACACATACCAACCGACAATCGTCGAGAAGCCGAAGAAAATGACAGAGAACGACACAATGTATTCACCGACAATACCGAGAACCGATCCAAAGGCCGCACTCGTAAGGGCTCCGCCTTCCAGTGTGGCATCATGAGCAACCCCGGAAAGTAGCCCGCCCGACGGATCCCAAAAACCTGTGATCAGAAGGGTTAAGCCTGTCATCGTACAAACGATGATCGTCACGATGAACGTACCGGTCATTGCGACAAGCGCCTGTTTCACAGGGTGGTCGGCCCTAGCATTGCCAGCAATTAAAGCCGCAGTTCCTAAACCAGCCTCATTTGAAAAAATGCCGCGCGCCACTCCATTACGGATGGCCTCTGAGACGACGATTCCGAGGAATCCACCGGCTGCGGCAACCGGGTTAAACGCATAGTAAAAAATAAGCCCAAACGCTGGAAGGATCATGTCGTAATTTAAAATTAATATGAGCGTAGCTCCTCCCATGTAAAGAAACGCCATAATCGGAACAAAGAAGCTGGCTACCGTACTAATTCGTTGAATTCCACCGAACACGATTACACTGACTAAGGCCACCAATAGAACCCCTGTCAGCCAATGGGGCATCGAAAAGCTATTTTTCGTTACATCCGCAATCGTATTTGATTGGACGCTGTTCCCAATCCCTAACGCGGCAAATGCACCAAAGAACGCAAAGGCAATTGCCAGCCATTTAAACTTCTGACCGAGCCCTCGTTCAATATAATACATCGGACCACTTGAATACTCACCTTTTGCGTTCTTTACCCGGTACTTGACAGCTAAAAGAGCCTCTGCATACTTTGTCGCCATTCCGAGTAAGCCGACAATCCACATCCAAAAGATCGCTCCAGGTCCACCGAGTGTAATAGCGGTAGCCACTCCAGCGATGTTCCCGTTTCCGATCGTAGCCGCAAGCGCTGTCATTAATGCTTTAAAATGACTGACATCTCCTTCAGCTGCAGCATCCTTGCTATCTTCTTTACCAAATCCGATCTTAAAAGCATAGAGAAGTCGGCGAAATTGCAATCCTCTTAAGACAATCGTTAAAAATAAGCCTGTCCCAAACAACAATATTAAGCTAGGTGGTCCCCATAACACACCATTGATTTGCTCTAACATCTTCAAAACATCCATCGTTGTTCACTCCCGCTGAAATAACACCTGATCATGAAGTACACGAGTGTTATTTTACCACAATCACGATGTTGTTGATTTGTAGTTAACAACAAAAATGAAAGCGCTTTATTTGTAGGTTGTAAACAAATCACTAGAATGACTCGGACCAATTGGATTAAAAAAATGAAGCGAAAAGAAGGAATCTTCTTGTTTTCTAGCGAATATTAACAAACTCTGCAAACAAACACTCACCACTTTTCGCCGGGTCTCCGTTTTGAAAGCGCTTCGTTTAACGGGATGTCATCTACAATTAGAAATTTGAAGGAGGCTTTTGATTCAATCATGAGAACGATTAAACTAGGAAGCAGTTCATTAGAAGTACCTGTTGTCGCAGTCGGTTGCATGCGGATAAACGCCATCAGCAAAAAAGAGGCTGAACGCTTTGTCCAAACGGCGCTCGAACAAGGAGCAAATTTTTTTGATCATGCCGATATATACGGTGGCGGGGAATGTGAGGAAATTTTCGCAGATGCGATTCAAATGAACGAGGCCGTTAGGGAAAAGATCATTCTTCAATCCAAGTGCGGCATTCGTGAAGGACGATTCGATTTTTCAAAAGATTACATTTTACAATCAGTGGATGGAATCCTTCAACGGTTAAAGACCGATTATTTAGATGTTTTATTGCTACACCGACCAGATGCTTTAGTCGAGCCGGAAGAGGTAGCAGAAGCGTTCGATCTTCTAGAAAGCTCAGGTAAAGTGCGGCACTTCGGGGTCTCGAACCAAAACCCGATGCAAATCGAATTGCTAAAAAAGTTTGTGAGGCAACCGATAGTAGCTAACCAGCTTCAATTAAGTATCACTAACGCGACCATGATCTCTAGCGGAATCAATGTAAACATGGAAAACGAGTCTGCGATTAACCGAGATGGTAGTGTGCTTGATTATTGTCGTCTACACGACGTGACGATACAGCCTTGGTCCCCGTTCCAATACGGCTTTTTTGAAGGAGTCTTCCTCGGGAATGATTCGTTCCCAGAGCTGAACAAAAAGATTGATGAACTAGCAGAAAAGTATGAGGTGAGCAATACAACCATTGCGATTGCCTGGCTGCTTCGTCACCCAGCCAACATGCAGCCAGTGATCGGCACGATGAACCTTAAGCGCTTAAAGGATTGCTGCAAGGCTAGCGAGATCCGACTCACACGCGAAGAATGGTACGAAATTTATCGCGCAGCTGGTAATATTCTTCCATAGGATCAGTTCAGCCGAGCACAGAGCCCCTGAACGAGCAAGCTTCAAACCGATGATAACGGATGCAGAACGCTCTCGGAAAGTCTTCTAATTTCATTCTGATGGGCTTCTATCCTTCGAAAAATGAGAAAAAGATAGTGTACTCACGGATGTCGGTAGACTATCTTTTTCTATGTTTAATTGGGCATAAAGAAAATCAGCGTCATTGGCTCCCCATTTACCGGACCATTTCAGACAATTGATTATGTCTATTACCCGCACAAAGACAATGACGTAGATTCGTCCCCTGTTACAACTCTTCAGGTCCATTCGACCATCCAGCAGCCGCTCCATATGGATATCCTCGATACTGGCACTCACACTATTAGGGGAATTGCATGGACTGGCGCAGGTTCGATCACCTCCGTTAAAGTCAGCACAGATCAAGGTCACACGTGGAGGGAAGCCTCGATGGAAAGCCACGATCCGAAAGGCTATGCTTGGATTCCGTGGTCAATCGAATGGAACGTATCAAGTAAAAGGGGAATACACCATCATGTCGAAGGCGACCGACTCGGCGGGACGCACGCAGCCGGCAGCACCCTTCTGGAACCGAAAAGGCTATGGCTACCACGCAATCGATCAAGTGAAAGGAAAGGTGGAGTAGAAGAACGTCATAAATAAAGGAAGGACAGACGCCCGTTCGTCTGTCCTTTGAGATGAGCTGCTGCTAGCCTTGTTCTTTAAACTTCGTTGGACTTAATTTTTTAAATTCCGTTTTATGAAATAATTCTTCTAACGTTTGTTGAGTTGCCATCCCATTAACAGAGACCAATCCATCTTCAAGTATACGAATTTCAATCTTGTTGCTGATGGACGCTATTTGCTGTTCTAGATGTTTATACTTATCCGTTAAAAAATGATAGCGCTGGTTTGATGATCCAGTCCAAGGCCTGCTTAAATCCAGCTTCTCTTTTACAAAGGGGCCATCAATTAGTAGATCGATAGCTGAAAGGAACAGCTGACAGTCCTCCCTTTGTTTAAGATCCTCATACATGTAACCTGAGAAAGACATAACCGTCAGCCCTAAGCTTTTTACCTTTTGTGCAAGCTCTCCTAGCGCCTCGGGTTGGTCAAAGGGCTCCCCGCCCAGAAAGGTAACGCCCTCAATATCGTGGTTCTCTTTGCTTTCCTTAATCTCATGAAAAAGCTGGTCAATGCTTATGACTTTTCCATTGTCTACTGACCATGTCCATGGGACTGCACACCCTTCACACCGAATCGAGCATCCTTGAACCCAGAGGCAAAAACGTTTCCCTGGGCCCTCCACTGAGGTTAAAGGTAAATACCGATGAATACGTAAATCCATTAGAAATCCAAGACTCTCCCCGCTGGCGCCTTGTTCGGTTCACGAGTTCCTTCTCCTTCGTTGAGCTTTCCGTTACTAGGAAACGACAGATGAGGCCTAATCTTTTCTGCAAGGTGTGGCTTAATCGAAAGAACCTCAACAAAATGATCAAAAGACTTGAAAGAGCCCACATCATTTCGAGCGGAGATGATTCGGCGCGCATACAAGCTGCCAATAGCAGGAATTCTTGCAAGTTCCGCTTCCGACGCGATGTTAATATTTACAGAAGAACGCTCATTCAAACGTTCCTCAACCTCACCTTTCTCTATAGGTGCGTTGGCTTTCATATTTGGTCGAGGTGATTCTACTTGGTTAATCGCGTGATGTGCCGTAAGCTTTTGTTTCGTTTCTGTAGCTACCCTTTTCTTTAAGTGGTCATATTTTGACGACCCCATGGCTTCCAATCGAATTAAGTACTCTGGGCGAATTATGAACGCATGGACAATTGAGACGATCCAAGCAATGATGTGAATAGTTGACACAACGTTATAAATTGGGTGGTCTGAATGGAAAATGTCATAAGAAACCATAGTGATAATAAATAGTGCTGCATAAATTAGTGCGGCAATCGTCCACTTTCTTTGCTTCACTTTATAACCAGCGTAAAAAAATGAAATATAACTTAACATACCTAACGGAAAAGTCCACATGATCCAAATTGAGTTTCTTATTTCCCAACCCTTCCCTTTACTTGTGATATTCGCCACACGTTATTCCTCCTTTATCGTTTGTTTATTTTGCTTGTGTGTTACAATTTCAGATTCATAATATTCATGCGTAAAATTGGAATCGACTGTTTCAGCGTCAAGCAATTCCTCTAATAACTGAATGTATTCAAGGCACTCTTTTCCCTTGATACCTAATGTCTCAGCAAAGATCTCTCCATCTTCTGTTATGCGGATTTGTAGCTTTTTTTTATCCATTTCATCCACCACCTTACGACTGTACTTCAAAGGTTAATAAAATCGAACGGTCTTTTTGAATAGCTTCCGATTCAAGCTCCAACCCATTTTTCTTTGCACGCTCCACTAGCCTTGTGTAAGTTTCTTGCTGAATAAGATATTTGTACTCAGTATGCAAATTCTCGATGAACTCTAATGCATGCTCTTGTTCTACACTTTCATCAAAAATGGCTTCAAAAACCCCTTCTTCATTTTGGTAGAAGCCGATCTTGATATCACCAACTTCGGTTTGATAGTTTGTCTCGTCGCCTTGAACACTACAGCCATATTGTTCGATTGCCTTCTTTAACAGATGCTCCTTTTTCATGACCGTTTGAATCGTGTAAGCTTTATTTTCATTTCTCTTATCAATTAATGTAGCTACTTTTTGACCAACAGCAATGCCAATTGGAATTAAAATTAGTTCTATACTCATATCGTTCTCCCTTCTACTCATTAAAAATCAATCGTTCGACCACCGCGTGAAGAATGAATGTCCTCTGGCTCTGAATCCATTGGGTTCGCAGAGACTTCTATTGTCGGGCTCTCTGCATATTCCTCGCGATCCTTTCTCGGAGTAGCAGCAACCGCTCTAACATTCGCCCAGTCTCTGATCTGTTTAATTTGTTCGGCTTGTGTGACTGATAATGGGATAAACTGATTACAAATTTTTTCAAAGTCTGCTAACGTGACACTTCTCTCTTCATAAAACGCTTCAAACAATCCACTAATGACCACTTGCTCAATTTCAGCACCAACAAAGCCCTCTGTCAGCCTTGCAAGTCTCTCCAAATTGGATTCTGAAATCTGAAAGTCCCCAATGACACCAGGGTCCTTTAATCGTTTGTCTAAATGTACTTTAAAAATATCCATTCGCTCACGAAGTGTAGGTAAATCTACAAAAAAGATTTCATCAAATCGGCCTTTACGCATCATTTCAGGTGGTAGCCCGGAAATATTATTTGCGGTAGCAATGACGAAGACAGGCTTCTCCTTTTCTTGCATCCACGTTAGAAAGTTCGCAAAAATTCTGGAAGATGTTCCACTATCCCCAGCGCCATTAACTCCACCAAACCCTTTTTCTATTTCATCGATCCACAAGATGGAAGGGGCGATAGCTTCTGCTGTTTGAATGGCCGAGCGCATCCGTTCTTCACTGCTCCCGACTATCCCACTATAAATCTTCCCAATATCGAGCCTTAACAATGGAAGCTTCCACATATCACTGATTGCCTTGCTAATTAAACTTTTCCCACAACCTGGAACTCCAGTAATCATCACACCTTTAGGGGAAGGCAAGCAATATTTTTGCGCTGAATCTAACCATGATTTGTTTCGCTTTTCCAGCCAACGCTTTAAATTTTCAAGTCCACCTACATCTTCAATATTGAGGTCACTCGTAACAAATTCTAAAATACCTGTTTTTTTAATAATTTGTTCTTTCTCTTGTAGAATAATCGGTACGTCATTAATCGAGAGGTTGCCATCTTCAACCATTGCTCTAGCAAATGCATTTTCCGCCTCAGCTAACGTTAACCCTAAGCTTGCCTTAACTAATTTTTCTTTTTCTTCTTCCGTAATTTGAAAGTCTAAGCTTGTTTTTTGATTGACTGCTATCATTTCATCTAAACTTTGCTTAATTTCTTCAAAAGTAGGCAATCCAAAATCAAATATCGTAATATCTTTTTCCAAATCATCCGGTAAAACAAGCTTTGGTGAGATGAATACGATGTTTTTCGGGTTTGGGCTTTGCTTGAGACTAGAAACAAGGTCCCTAAGCTTTCGAATAATCTGTTGGTCTGGAACTCGTCCGTCTTCCCCGAAAAACACATGAAAATCAAAAAGGATAAAAATGGCAGGTCCCTGATAATTTTCAATATGTTCTAATGCTTTCATCGCTGACCGTGTATCACCTTTACTGGTTTGGTCCCCGCAAATGCCCGTTGTGATCTTCCAAGTGATAACCTTTCTTGGTGTTTTAATTAACTCTTGATTAGCTGCGACTGATTCGACCAAAGCACGTGCCCGATCCTCTTCCCAAGTAGAAATATAAAGGAATGGAAACCGCGCCCTAAATAGATTTGCCATTAATCTTTGTTTCTTTTGTCTAACATCCACCTACCGCATCCTCCTCATTTAAACATCTGTACGACCAAATGTAAGCCATGCATATAGACCTATGAACATGAAAAGTGACACACCGACATGATATGAATAGCCCTTTACCAAACGACTACACAGCCCCTTAATTGCCATCATTTAACTACTCCTTATAGTCTATATACTATATTTCTACTATTGTAATGTCCACATTTTCTCATGTTTTTTTGTACCTTAACAAGATTCAATATCTCTAGCCACTTTTCTCCCTTTATCTGAACTGAGTCACTTACAATCCAAATCGTAATTCATGACCGAAAACGCAGGAAAACGGAAATAAAGCCGGACAGCAATAAGAGCTATCCGGCTATCTTCTACTTCACGCTTGCGATATTTTTGGAAATCGAGCGAGCGGAGGAAACCCTTTCGTCGTCGTCCGAACCATCCAGCTACTAGTCGAATCAATTTTCGCTGTTAGCTGCTTCACCGAATGATCAGGGGTGAAATGACAGACGACCGTTTTTGTTGCGCGCGGCGCAATTTGTTCTACCAGTTGTTCCACATTCACTTTTGCTGGTGAGAAAATGTCGTACAAGTGGAGCACGTCCCCTTCTAGTTGAAACATCACATGAACGTCTTTATTGACTTGGTAGATAAAGTCACGAAAGCCTGCCGTATAATAAAACATAAGGATATGCTCGTCCCCTTGGGCAGATAAAACCGTCGATAAAGGGCAAGATCCCTTCTTTACTTCCACCATGGCTTCAGGTGAAACGTCCGCCCGTCTCAACGGTTTATCCAAAAGAGTATAGCCTGCCATATCGATTTCATAACAATTCTCTTCAATCAATTGAAAGCCACATGTTTCGTAGAGAGGAATCGCCTCTTGATTAGCTGCTAAAAAATACAAATCATAGGCTGAATCATAATCGTCCAATGCTTTTTGCAGCAATTGCTTGGCTAATCCTTGACGCCGATACTCCGGAGCGGTCATGACAGTGCCGATTTGAATCGCCTTCTGTTTTGCCCCGTTGATGATCAGCTCCATTTTATTCACAGAAACATTGGCGATTACTTCATGTTTATCCACATAGCTATAGCAAATATAGTTGTCATTCCAAAAACCTTGCTCGTACCACGGTGCAAAGTCAATATTAAAAATCCTTTTTGCTAGCTGGATAAAGGACTTTCGATAAGGATCATGTGCTTTGTAATCTTTTATAAACTGATACGCTTCCATTTTCTCACCTCACCGGTGGATCGGTAGTCTTTTTAAGGGAGTCTCACATCTTCCAAGCTTCCACCTTTTTCGAATAAGCGTCGAATGTTGGCTTCAACCGTTGGGTCTGGAATGAGTGGCGGCGCATGATGTGGTTTCGTTCGCACATCAATGATCATGTTGTCACAGCCCCAATGCTTGTTTTCATAAAAACTATTCACCCCGTACATATCATGGGAAGGATTGCTACGAGTGAACGTTACCCAAACGAAATTGTTGATGTTTTTGCTAATGAATTCACTATCGTCACAGACAACAATCATTGGACATGACGGCAGCTCCCCATTTTGCGTGATCGTTTCACTGAATGCACGAAACTCCTCTTGTGCCCTTTCGTATGAAGTAAATGATGGGCCTTCGAGCGCTACAACCCCAGGCATAACGAGTCGAGGGTTTTGAAATGTCTGTAATCCCTTAAACAGCTCAGGCACCTCTTGGCACAGCTCTCGCTTTTTATCTCCATAAGCGGCAATAACGACCTTGCTCCCTGTATTCAATCCCGTTCCCGAATAATCGAGCGTATCAATCGTCGTATTCGTTTGAAAATGAATATCTCGGTGGAGGTCGATCCGCTCTAATAGATACGTTAAAAACTCTTCTTCTTTGTGTGTGTTTAACGGCTTATCCTGTTCAGCAGTAATGAATAAATATTTAGCAAGACTTAGCTGGCCTGTCCCTAATATGCGATTCGCAATCGTTAACAGTTCCGCTGGCTGTTTTACTTTTTGGTAAGGGGTATAACGCTCACTTCCGATCGCAAACAGGAGTGGATGGACACCGGCTGCGTCGACAGCATGCACTTCCTTCACACCAGGGATCTCTTGCTTCACCGCATCTCCTGTTAACTCGTGAATAAGCGCCCCAAATGACGTATCTTCCTGTGGCGGGCGACCAACGACCGTAAACGGCCAAATCGCTCCTTGCTTTGCATACACTTTATGAACCTTCATAACCGGGAAGTCATGGATTAAGCTGTAGTAACCTAAATGATCACCAAACGGCCCCTCTGGCTTCGTGTCGCCGGGATGAATTTCTCCTGTAATCACAAAGTCAGCGTCATGACTAATGCAATAGCCGTCCACATAGCTGTAGCGGAACCGCCGGCCTGATAGGAGACCAGCAAATGTCATTTCGCTTAACCCTTCAGGAAGGGGCATAACAGCCGAAAGGGTATGGGCAGGTGGACCGCCTACAAAAATGCTAACCTTGAGTGGCTCTCCCTTTTGATTCGCTTTTGTCTGATGGACACCAATGCCGCGATGAATCTGATAGTGGAGCCCAACCTCTTGATCAAGCTCATACTCATTGCCAGTAAGCTGAACGCGATACATGCCTAAATTCGCATTCATGATCCCCGGTTTGTCAGGATCTTCGCTATACACTTGAGGGAGTGTAATAAACGCCCCACCGTCGTCTGGCCAATGCTGAATCAACGGTAAATCGGAAATGGTAATTTCCTCAAAGCCTGCGGGTAGCCGAGATTTTTTAAGCGGCAGCGCTTTGGAAGCAGCTAGGGCGGTTCGTGCATGAGCAAACGGATGTTTCAACGCACTCATCGGATCGTTCCGAAGCGCGACGACATTTTCAGCCGACTGCCACGTTTGGCGAAAAATAAACTTGCTACGCTCCATTGTGCCAAACAAATTGGAGACGGCTTGATAGTTGGAACCTTTTACATTCTCAAATAACAGCGCGGGTCCGCCCGCTTCGTACACTTTTAAATGAATCGCCGCCATCTCAAGGTACGGGTCGACCTCCTCACGAATGCGGATAAGGTGACCGTGCTTCTCTAAATCGTTAATGCATTCTTGTAAATTTTGATACATCGTCAATTCGCTCCTAGTTTTTTAGCATTTTGCCCGATAACGTTTTCTTACTTAAGTGTAACAGGTTCTCGCCCCTGTTCGCTAACGACAAAATGATGAATATGAAAAAGAGGACGTTCTTAATAAGTAAAGGGTATTCGTAAAAAATGGTTCCTGTTCTCACAATAGTGGATATCAATCCCTACTTTAAACATTAAGGACGCAAAAGCCCTCCATCGGATGGAATTTCACTTTACGGACTTTCGACCACGGTTACAACCTTTCCGTTCTGATCGGTAAACTCGAGCGAATAAACAGCGGTCACATCGTTTTCAAGTCGATCTAGCACAATGAACTCATCCTCTAAAAAGAGACTTTCACCTAACTTCTGGTGTTGTTTATCGTAATAGGAGACAGCGGCCACAAGCTGGCGAAACTCCTTACTCACGAGAATCCCCACATATTGACCGTCGTTTCCTTCTAACGTGACAATCGTATAATCACCATCAATACGTGCCTCTGCGCTCGCCTGCGTCTCTTCCCCAAATTCAGCGATACCCATTTGATCATCCGGTGTGACATAGAGCGCTAATAAGGATGGTTCAAGGGGCTGAGGGGTTGTTTGGCGTAGAACGTCCAACTGGTTCTCTTTCACATATTCAGAGAATCGAGCGGACATTTTCTCTGCTGGTGTTTTTTGCGTAGCTCCAATTATCACAATAACGGTTACTAAGAAAAGAGCGAATACAATCTTACCTTTATGCTTCATGATTTTTCTCCTTTTTCCAATCAATAGCTTTACTATAGAAGATCATGGGGGGATGCGCAATGACTAGCAAACTTGGTTTGTCCTCAAGTTTATGGCGAAGCCCTCAGACAGGGGCCAATATCCATCAAAGGCTTCTTCATTTTTGGCTAGTTCACCTAAGGTGGTTGCAAAATAGTATATACCTATTTCACACAAGCGATTTTTGCTTTTATTGGGCAATAGATGCAGGGATCCCTTCGAGAAGAGAGAATAGGAAAAGTAGCTTTTTAGGAAAGGAGAACATTAATGAATGAGCCAACAGCGGAAAGAAAGCGAACCTTCGGACAGGCGATCCAGTTTGATTCGAGTAGTCTAGGTTCAGTTCATGAGATATAATTTTCATTTTTTTCAAATTTAAGTTGATTAAAACTTGAATAGTATATATAACAAAAATAGTACACATTAGGTAATATATTCCTTATATGTGGCGCTGCATTTGCGAGTACAAAGATTCTTTTTCGAAATAGGAGGAGCGTTTATGAGCAAAACTAGAAAACTTTTATTCAGTGGTTTATTATCAGCTACAGTCGCTGTCGCAGTCTTCGGTACTGTTTCAGCACATGTAGACAAACCCGAAGTAGAAAACGAACTTGTAACAAAGACGGAAGCTCCATCTGAAGTGTCAATAAACAACTATGATACTTCCGATTATGTAGTTGAAATAACAGAAGAAGAGTTAAAAAGAGACTCATCTTCCTTACGAACACACGATTTTGAAACTGAAGAACCAGAAGTTGAAGATTTGAGTCAAATTGATGAAAGTGAGATTATCTACCTAGATGAACTCTCAGACGAAGTATCAACAGACGATATTAGTATAGCAGCTGTCATGAATATCAGCCAAAGAATTTCGGGTGGTTCAAGGGTTGTTTTCAATACACAGGTTAGAAAAATCGAGAATAGCTCAGTATCATGGAATCTAGTTTGGGATAGCAGAGGAGATGCTAGAATTGGTGTTGTAGGTGCGGACAAAAAATTCTATTATCTCAATGACAGCAACGGTTCGAGCGTACGTACCATGAGAATTACAAAAACTCAAAGCTATCGCTTTGCTATCAGAAATATGTCTTCATCAAGCGCTACGTTTAGTGGATGGAGAGATATGTAAAAGGCCTGAAAATATAGCATCGTCTTAGGGGCGATGCGCAAAGCCGAAGCAACAGCAAATAAACGATGAGACCAAGACCCTTTAAATAGGATCTTGGTCTCGTTCATTTAACAAGAGCGTTCATTCGTATCAATCTCACAACGTTGTATAAACTAGTGCAAGTAATAATGAGTGCAATGACAATGTAAAGAGCGGCTCTTTCAATGAACTCATACGCGATGATGGAAGAACTGAGGATTCCTAAGGCAATCAATGCAAGAAAGCTGTAATACAACACTTTCAACTTATGACCCATTTTAATTCATCCACGCTCCTCTTTTTTAAAATGACATCTATAGTTTACCACCAATTGTCACGTTTCGGAACCTTCTTCCCCTTTATTTTACACCCTTTATAAACGTATGCACCGCTTGAGCATATAATGCTGGCTGATCTTTATGGACTAGATGACCGGCCATCGGAATGATTGAAAGGTGGATGCTTGGGTTCAACGTTCGATACGTGATGGCTGCTGAAACCTCTAACTCCTGCATGTCTCCGACGATACGTAGTGCTGGAACGTTCAAATCGGATACATCACCAGTTTGATGAAAGGGGTAAAGTGAAACTTCATTCACTGGGGCTTTCTTTCGTCAGTGAATGTTAGTTGAACGAATCGGGTTGTTACTGGCGCTTATCTCCCATTATCTTTTTTTGTTGCCTCCAAACCTTGAGATGGGAGTCTTAGCGCCAGTTAAACGGGGTAGAAATCATCGTCACAAAAACGGACGAGCAACGATGTCCAATCGTTTTTGCCATGAATCTTATCCATAAATGAAACCACTTCATCGCTGTCAAACAACTGCCGGTAGCGTTCTAACTCTTGTCTCATTTGTTCATCCCAATCATCTGGTTTCACAGGAAAAATGCTAGAGAACGATAACGACTTCACCATTTCAGGAAACTCTTTAGCAAAAAGCAGCCCGACAATCCCTCCAAGTGATACCCCCGCCAAATGACATTGGGTGACGTTCAAGGCCTTTAACGTATCAGCCAAATCTTTCACGCAATGGCCGAAGTAATCTCCATCAATCGTCCCTACTGACTTCCCGTGACCACGCAAATCGGGGCGAATGACCAGAACGTTTTATAAAGAAATCACGTTGTTCTTCATATTCCGTCGCCCCTGTCATTCCCCCTGAATGGAGAAAAACGAACGGATCCCCTTCACCAGTAACATAGGTATGTAAAATCACCCGTGACCCTCCTTTTTAAATCTTGTTCCCACTTCTAGATCACAATCTCACGTTCATTTGTTTCGTTATAGCACCTGTAAAACCCTTTTACAGTTAGGCTTATGAAATTTTTCGGCTTTTTTATTGACGATAAAATCCAACGTATGATATTATATTTAATTTGATTAAAAAACCCACTTATGTTAACCTAAAGAAGGTTACCTTATATGGAGGTGGGTTATTTGTTTCAAATTGGCGATCACGTCGTTTATCCAATGCATGGAGCAGGTATCATTAAAGCCATAGAAGAAAAAGAAATAGCAGGAGAAAGAAAGCAATATTTTGTGATAAAAATGTCGATTAATAATATGGACGTTATGATTCCAGCGGATAAAATTTCGAGTACAAATATCCGTCCTGTAACGGACCTAACGGCATTAAAACAAATTATACACATCTTTCAGCACGGAGAGTCAGAGCAGTTACTTCCGTGGAAGGAAAGGTATAAAATGAACGCAGATAAAATGAAAACGGGCCATATTCAAGAAGGTGCTGAAGTTGTACGCGATTTAATGCGTATAAAAAAAGAAAAAGCACTTAATCCAAGTGAAAAGAAAATGTTGGATGACGCACGTGAATTTTTAAATAGTGAATTAGGGTTAATCGAAGGCATCACTGAAAATCATATTAAAAGCTTTAGTTAGTTGGTCAACTGCTTTTTAGACACTCTCATCCATTTCCCGCTTACGTTCAATAAATGATCCTCTTTTTTCTACACTTTCATCCTTATGATCGTACACATTTCTTCTACGAATTTTAACGTTACATCAACTTTCTCGATTCAAATAGTTACTTAATGTTTACAAATCTGATTCACACTGGCGCGGTCAAGGAGCCGTAAGGATGGAAGAGAGGTAGGGCTTTCATTGTTTCAGGTAATACTAAGTCATTATGTTCAAGAAAATAAGATAACTCACTCTCCATTCATAAAAGAAAAAATATTCACCATTGAAACGATGCCCAAAAAGGATTAGAGCGACAATTGCTCTAATCCTTTTTCCAATTTGTTTTAACGTATCTTTAAAAGAGTAGAGATAAAATATACGTCCATACCGAGACAAACACGAGTAATCCAAAGCTATATTTCAACGTCATTTTTGTTAAGGCTGCTTCATTGCCGGTTTCTCCAACCGCTGCCGTTGCAATAGCGATCGATTGCGGTGACACTAGCTTAGCCATGACGCCACCAGCTGTATTTGCAGCAACTAGTAATGAAGGATTGGTCCCGATAATCGAGCCTGCTGTCGTTTGAATCGGGGCAAATAATGTATTATTGTTCACGACTGAACCTGTCATAAATACGCCAATCCACCCTAAGATTGGTGAAAGGAAGGGGAAGAACGCCCCTGTGGTGGCAACTGCCTCCCCTAAAGCCATCGTTAGACCCCCATAGGTCATTAATTTTGCGATTCCAATAATGGCACAGATCATCATGATCGGAATGGAGAAGTCGACGATCACTTTTTTAAGAAGGCTAATACTCTCCTTCATGCGAATCGTTTTCGTAGTGGTTACGGTTGTAACTGCTGCTAATAGAATCGCGGTTCCTGTTGCTCCGATAAAATCAACCCCTACCTCAATCGATGATCCAGGGACAACAAATGCCCACTTTGAAAACTCAAGTGCTCCCCCTTCAGCAAACAATCCTTTAAAGGCTGGTAAGCTCCAAAGAAAAACAAACATCGTTAACAAGTAAAACGGAGACCATGCCTTGATGACATCCTTTAATGAAGCATGTTCGGACTCACAACCGTTTCCGTTGAGTAAGAAGATGTTCCGCGGCTGCCATCTTTTAAGAAACAACGCCAGTAAGCCCATGGTTAAGAGTGATGGTATAATATCGGCCAACTCTGGACCTATAAAGATTGTAATAAGGGCTTGTGACACAGTGTAAACGGAAGATGTGACGAGAATGGCTGGGAGGATTTCCTTGATCCCTTTCCAACCGTCCATTAACCCAATAAGTAAAAATGGAATGGTAAAATTAATCATCGGCAGCGTCAAAGCTGTCATCATCGACACGTCCATTGACGTGACTTGACCTTCTAATCCAAGCGTATCAATAATACCAACCGGGATTCCAATCGCTCCAAATGCACCGGAAGCACCGTTTGCAATCAAACAAAGCATGGCTGCCTGCAATGGCTTAAAGCCTAATGATACTAAGAGAACCGCACAGATCGCAATCGGTACCCCGAAGCCCGCAGCCCCCTCAAGGAACGCATTAAAACAAAATCCGATGAGTAATAACTGAATTCGCTGATCTCTTGATATACCTATAATGCTTCCTCGTAACACAGCAAATTTTCCAGATGCAACCGCAATTTTATATAACCAAACGGCCATCACAATAATGTAACCGATCGGCCACAGTCCTTGCACAACCCCTTGTACAATACTGCCTATGGACTCGCCGAAAGGTAAATGAAATACGAGCCCAGCAATAAAAAACGTCACGAGTAAAGTCAAAAGAGCTGCTTGAATTCCTTGCATTTTGAAAACAGTCAAGCATAAAAGGAGTAACAGGATCGGAATCGCTGCAACGAATGCTGATACGGCTAAATGTTGAAATGGATCGTATGTTTCAACTAACATAGTAACGGCTCCCTTGCCTTAGATGTTGATCGATTGTCTACGACCAAATGGCTGCTTGAATGTCTTTTAACGTTTCAACAGAGCGAGCAAATTTTTCTTTTTCCTCGTCGTTTAGGGAAAGCTCGACCACTTGTCTAACGCCTTCACGATTAATGATCGCTGGTACGCCAATATAGACATCGTCATGACCATTTTCTCCTTCTAACAACGTACCGACAGGGAGAACAACATTTTCGTTTTTTAAAATCGCTCGCGTAATTCTTGCTAACCCTGTGGCGATACCATAATACGTTGCCCCTTTCGCCTCAATGATTTTGTAGGCGGCATCGCGCACATTTTCAGCCATTTCTTGCTTTTTCTCGTCGGTTAATCTAGGAGCAATTGGCGTTCCCGCAATGGTAGCAGAGCTCCAGACCGGCAGCTGTGAATCCCCATGCTCGCCAATAATGTAGCCATGAACACTTGTGGGCGCAGCGTTCATTTCTTCTCCAAGCAAATAGCGAAATCTCGCCGTATCTAACACGGTTCCTGAGCCAATGACACGCTCCTTCGGCAAGCCTGAGAATTTCCAAGTGGCGTACGCTAAAATATCGACAGGATTTGTCGCAACTAGAAAGATGCCATTAAAGCCGGACTTCATGATGTTCCCTACAATCGAATCGAAAATGCCCACATTTTTATGAACTAAATCTAATCTCGTCTCCCCAGGTTTTTGCGCAGCCCCGGCACAGATGACAACAAGTGCTGCATCCTTGCAATCCTCATATGAACCGAACTTAATTTCCATTGGGCTAGGTGCGTACACAATGCTATGATTTAAGTCCAATACGTCCCCTTTCGCCTTCTCCTCATTTAAGTCAACTAGGATGAGCTCGTCACTGATCCCTTGATTCATTAACGCATACGCATAACTTGAACCAACCGCACCTGTACCAACTAAGACAATTTTGTTTCCTTTAGTAATAGCCATAAGAAATCCCTCCAAGTTACTTTGTTTGTGAATATTTTCACATGATTTTTTTAAAGTAAACTCGGCGATTGCCGAGCCTTCTGCTACAGGAGCGCATGCCATAGTTGTACATGCAACTCTAACCTGCCTCCACTTACAGTCTGTCCATTTCCCAAAATGAACATTCTTCTTGATGACCCATACCACTACTGAATTTCATTATGTGAAGTATTTCACATGAAAAGAGATAAAAACAAGTTTGATAGCTCAATTCTTAATTTGTGAACTATTTCACATTTAAATTGTACTACAGCTTTTAGAAAACCGCAATATCATTTGTCGTACTAAATTTGTCTAAAAAATGAAGAAGAACATACGTACTATGACAGGAAACACAATCAATAGTTTCCGTTTCAGTTGTCTTCCCCTTAGTTCGTGATTATTAAAAATTGCCTTCGAGCCAGTTGAATTTTATTTCAAGAGGTCATATTAGAACAAAAAATAAACAATAATTAAAGCTGCTTTCGTTTGTAATAGTACGCATAACATAGAATGAGCGTCATGATAAACGTAGCTGCAACAATATAGACACCGTCCCAATCATTGGAGCTTCCAGTTAGGACCCACACTTCAAAAGGGATGAGAATTAGACATCCCAGCAGTAGAAGGCCCCATGGCATCATATGAAGTGTTTGTTTGATTTCCTTTCCCATCGATGAAGGCTTCTTTTTTTCAATGGAAATGATGTTATTAAGAACAACGATCATTGTAATGACAGCACTGACAAGTAATACAACATTCATGGTTTCCACTCCTTAAGGTACGATTTAAGATTCCCTTACTTTGATGACACGTTCTTTTTTTTAACTTGTCACCGATCTCCTCCGTTTTCTCGGTACGGTAATCCGTGGTGAAAAATGAGCAACCGGCCCCTTCCGAGCATGATCTTTTATAAGTACGAGATAAACAGATCAGAAGATTCAGATGAATAGAATAAAATTCCTATCCTCATATAAAAATCTGCTCATGATAGGGTCATTGATTTTCGTTTGTGTCCTATCATGATCATACTACCTATTCTGGTTTTTTTCACCAATAAATGAGGGAAACTTAATGACAGCTGCTCAAATAATGCAAAAAACCCGCCAATTGGCGAGTTTCGCACTGGTCTTACGTTCCGCAATAAGTGCGGTACGGAATGGCGCAAGGAGCAGGAAGTTTGGCGTACGCCTTTTGTTCAGGAGAATGGGCAAATGGATTGGCCAGCACTTTTAGGAGCCGTTCCATCACTTGATAGTCTTCTTGTTCAACCGCGGCCTCCAAAGCCTCTTCTACCCGATGGTTCCGAGGAATCACCGCTGGATTACTCATTTTCATCAAGTTATGAGAATCATCTTTCGTTTGTTCCTGTCTCCCTAATCGAGCCTGCCATCGCTCATGCCATTCCGTGAATTCGAGTTTGTCGTGCAAGCCCGTCTCTTCCTGTTCATCGAACGTGAGCGCGCGGAACGTATTCGTAAAGTCTGCCTTATGCTTGTGCATTACTTCGAGCAGATCTTTTATGAGGGACAGGTCCTCGGATTCTTCGTTGAACAAACCGAGCTTAGCTCTCATTCCATTCAGCCAATGGTGCTCAAACTGCTCCGCGTAATTGGAAATTTCCGCCTCGGCCAGCTTGATCGCTTCGTCCTGATCATCGGCCAACAGCGGCAAAAGAGCCTCTGCAAAACGGGCAAGGTTCCACGCCCCGATCCGCGGTTGATTGCCATACGCATAACGACCACGCGTATCAATCGAGCTGAAAACCGTTTCCGGATCGTACACATCCATGAAAGCACAAGGGCCATAGTCAATCGTTTCCCCGCTAATCGTCATGTTGTCTGTGTTCATCACACCATGAATAAAGCCGACGAGCTGCCATTTGGCGATCAGTTCAGCCTGACGCTTGATCACTTCCTGTAGCAAGGCGAGATAACGGTTTTCGCGATCGGCTTCAACTTCTGGGAAATGCCGCGCCAACGTGTAATCAGCCAGTGCTTTAAGCTCTTCCTCCGACCCTGCATTGGCAGCGAATTGGAACGTGCCGACCCGTATATGACTAGCGGCCACCCGGGTAAGAATCGCCCCCGGAAGCACCGTTTCCCGGAATACGGATTCACCGGTTGTCACAACTGCCAGGCTACGCGTTGTCGGAATTCCCAAGGCGTGCATCGCTTCACTTATGATGTACTCTCGCAGCATCGGTCCAAGAGCCGCTCGGCCATCTCCTTGCCTTGAATAAGGCGTACGCCCCGATCCTTTTAGCTGAATATCAAATCGCTCTCCATTTGGCGTAATCTGTTCCCCGAGAAGGATCGCTCGGCCGTCCCCTAACATCGTAAAATGGCCAAATTGATGGCCAGCGTATGCTTGCGCAAGAGGAGCAGCACCCTTCGGCACCTCGTTGCCAGCAAGCACGGCGATACTGTTTTGATGTTGCAGCGCAACTGGATCCAATCCGAGTGATTGAGCTAGACTATCGTTCAGAATGACCAGCTTCGGCGCCTCCACAGGCTCTGGTTCAACATTTGAAAACATCATGGATGGCAGATCGGTATAGCGAGTATCGAAACTCCAACCTACTTCCGGCGTTCCTTTATTTTCAGTCATCCGTATCTCCTTTCGTTTACATCTTTCCTCAGCGCTTTTTTAGCGTGTACGTCTATAGGGTCATTATACCACTGGACGAGCATTACTATTGATAAATTGAAAAAAGCCAAACTCCTCATTTTGAGGAACTTGGCTTATGACTCCTTAATACATTTCGGAGACGGTTTTTGCTTGCATATGAAGGGCCAAATAATCAGGTCCTCCAGCTTTTGAATCGGTGCCTGACATTTTAAAGCCGCCGAATGGGTGGTAGCCGACAATCGCGCCTGTGCAATTCCGGTTAAAGTATAGATTTCCTACATGGAAGTCTCGCTTCGCTTTTTCGATATGGTGACGGTTCGTTGTAATGACAGCTCCTGTCAGACCGTACTCGGTATTATTGGCGATTTCTAGCGCATGATCAAAATCCCTTGCCTTACTGAAGGCAACGACTGGACCGAAAATCTCTTCCTGCATGATTCGCGCATGGGGATCTACGTCAGCAAAGATCGTCGGTTGAATGAAGAAGCCTTTTGAATCATCTCCTTCACCTCCGACCATCAGTCGGCCTTCCTCTTTCCCCACTTCGATATAGCTCATAATTTTCGAAAAAGCTCCTTGATCGACGACAGGTCCCATATAGACGTCAGGTGCCGTCGGTTCGCCTACTGAGAGTTGTTTCGTGAGGGCCACGGCCTTCTCTAACACAACATCATAGACGTCTTGATGGATGACAGCTCTCGAACCTGCAGAACATTTTTGTCCAGAAAAGCCGAAGGCCGAGGTCACGATCGATTGAGCAGCTAAATCGAGATCGGCATCCTTATCGACAACAACGGTGTCTTTTCCTCCCATCTCTACAATGACGCGCTTCAAATGCTGTTGACCTGGATGAACAACCGCTGCCCTTTCATAAAGCCGAACTCCCACGTCACGCGAACCGGTAAATGTGATCAAGCTTGTTTTTGGATGATCGATCAAGTAGTCACCGATATCTGTTCCACTTCCCGGGACGAAGTTGACCACACCCTTTGGCAAACCTGCTTCTTCAAGAACTTCTACGAACTTTGCGGCGACAACAGGGGTCGTGCTAGCTGGTTTCAGTAAGACAGTGTTCCCTGTTACAATTGGCGCTACCGTCGTTCCAGCCATAATCGCCAAGGCGAAATTCCAAGGCGAGATTGTGACACATACCCCGATCGGTGTATAGAAGTAGCGATTATGCTCACCCTCGCGACTATTGACTGGCTTTCCATCCTTTAGCGTAATCATTTGCCGGGCGTAGTACTCTAAAAAGTCGATCGCTTCCGCTGTATCTGCATCGGCTTCTTTCCAAGGCTTACCCGCTTCTTTCACGAGCCATGCCGAAAACTCATGCTTTCTCCGGCGAATGATCGCGGCCGCTCTGATTAAGATGTTCGCTCGCTCTTCAGGATTGACGTTTTTCCACGTATGAAATGCCGTCTCTGCCGATTTAAATGCATCATCTACTATCTCGCGACTTGCTTTTGAGACGACGCCGATCACTTGCTCTTTCATGGCAGGATTCACGGAAACGATTTTATCATCGGTCGTCACACGTTCCCCATTGATCACTAACGGGTAGTCTTTCCCTAATTCCCCTTCAACGTTCTTTAAGGCAGCCTCAAACGCGCTGCGGTTTTCTTCTACACTAAAATCTGTAAACGGTTCATGCTTATAAGGTGTTAACATTCTCTTGCCTCCATTACTGATAATTGATCAATCACAAGGAGCAGGTTTCCGATCTTCTTCGACGATGGCGAGTGTCATATCTGAGATCACTTGATCTCCAGGTGCCACCTTGACGGTAGAAATGAAGCCTCTAACCCCTAGTTCGACCTTTTTCATCGCACCACCATTTGTCTCTATGAGAAATAGTGGCTCCCATTCGTGTACATAATCGCCTTCACGGACTAAGACTTTCTGAACGACACCGGTAGAATCACTTGCAATCGCACGATAACTTGTCATGACCTGCGCCTCCTAAATCCAGCCCCGGAATCTTGAAGCTTCTGCTGTTTTTCGTACGCCAACCATATAGGCCGCCAAACGAGGGTCAACGTTGTAACGCGTCGCTGTTTCCACTACTTGATGAAACGCCTCAACGATTTTACTTCTAAGTTTCTCGGACACTTCTTCTTCCGACCAATAATAACCTAAATTGTTCTGTACCCATTCAAAATACGAAACGGTGACACCACCAGAGCTTGCAAGCACGTCAGGCACAATTAAGACACCGCGCTCGGTTAAAATATTTGTTGCTTCAGTCGTTGTTGGGCCATTCGCCGCCTCTACAATGATCGAAGCTTTGATTTCGCGAGCATTTGCCTCTGTAATTTGGTTAGCAATCGCTGCTGGAACGAGAATGTCGCACTTTTTTTCTAATAGCTCTTCGTTTGTTATGGTGTTTTTAAATAACGTCGTCACGGTGCCAAATGAATCGCGGCGATCAAGCAAATACTCAATATCTAAGCCTGTTTCATCATAGAGCGCCCCATACGCATCGGAAATGCCAATGATTTTCGCCCCGCGATCGCTCAAGATTTTGGCTAAGTAGCCTCCTGCATTACCAAAGCCTTGGATAATAACGGTGGCCTCCCGTAAATCCAGCTGTTTCAGCTTGGCTGCCTCTTCAATGCAAATTGTGACCCCCATGGCTGTTGCTGTTTCCCGTCCGTGGGAGCCGCCGAGCACGATCGGCTTACCTGTAATGAACCCAGGTGAATCAAACTCTCGAATCCGGCTATACTCATCCACCATCCACGCCATAATTTGCGAGTTCGTAAATACGTCAGGTGCCGGAATGTCCTTAGATGGCCCGACGATTTGACTGATCGCTCTTACGTACCCTCTGCTTAACCGCTCGATTTCGGGAAATGACATCGTTCGCGGATCACATACGATCCCGCCTTTCCCACCACCGTACGGAATGTTAACGATTCCGCATTTTAACGTCATCCATAACGAGAGCGCCTTCACTTCATCGGCTGTCACTTCCGGATGGAAGCGAACGCCCCCTTTTGTCGGCCCAACCGCATCATTGTGTTGCGCGCGATAGCCAGTAAACACTTTGACGGTCCCGTCGTCCATCCGCACAGGGATTCGAACCGTTAGCATTCGCACCGGCTCCTTGAGCAACTCGAACATTCCCTCTTCATAGCCTAGCTTCCCTAACGCTTGTTGAATCACATCTTGCGTTGACGATAGAATGCTAGACTCTTTTCCTTTTTCTGCAATGGCCCCCATTTGTCTGTTCACCTCATGGTTTTAACACGTGATAAATTTTTTCAATCGCCCAATCTAGATCTTCTTTACTGATCACTAATGGTGGAGCGAAGCGAATGACAGTTTCATGTGTCTCTTTACATAAAAGTCCTTCTTCTTTCAACTGTTCACAATATTTACGCGCAGGCTCGTGTAACTCGACACCGATAAATAAACCTCTCCCACGGACGTCTTTAATGATCGGGTTATCAATCTCTTTTAATTTCGTTAACAAGTAATTTCCATACTCATAGGAACGCTCGACTAGCTTTTCCTCTTCAAGAACCTCTAGAGCAGCAATTGACACAGCACAAGCGAGCGGATTCCCACCAAACGTGGAACCGTGAGATCCAGGCTCAAAGACACCGAGAATGTCGCGATCGGCACATACGACGGAAATTGGGAATACCCCGCCACCGAGTGCTTTCCCTAAAATATACATGTCTGGCTTCACATCTTCCCAGTCACACGCGAACCATTTCCCAGAACGTCCAAGCCCTGATTGAATTTCGTCGGCAATAAACAAGACGTTTTCTCGCTTACATAATGCATACGCTTCCTTTAAGAAGCCTTCCTGAGGAATTCGAATGCCCGCTTCCCCTTGAATCGGCTCGACTAAAAACGCAGCCGTGTGACTAGTGATCGCCGCTTTTAGCGCTTCTAAATCGCCGTAAGGGATCACTTTAATCCCTGGAAGCATTGGGCCGAATCCTCGCTTGTACTCGTCATTTGAAGAAAGGGAGACGGCCGTCATCGTCCGCCCATGAAAATTGTCTTCACAAACGATGATTTCGGCTTGATTATCAGGCACACCCTTCACATCGTAAGCCCAACGACGCGCTGCTTTTACAGCTGTTTCGACAGCCTCCGCACCTGTGTTCATCGGCAAAAGCATGTTTTTCCCCGTTAGCTTAGATACCTTCTCATAAAAAGGTGCAAGTTGATCGTTATGAAATGCTCTCGAGGTTAATGTAATTTTATCGGCTTGATCTTTTAATGCTTGGATAATTTTCGGGTGGCAATGCCCTTGATTCACAGCAGAATACGCACTTAACATATCAAGGTATTTTCTCCCTTCAGGGTCTTTCACCCAAACTCCTTTTGCTTCTGAAATAACAATTGGAAGCGGGTGATAATTTTTTGCCCCGTACTTTTCCGTCTTCTCAATGACAGCAGATGTTGACGATTGCATTTTCATGTTCAATCTCCCCCTTAAATCAGATGACTTCTACTAATAATCAATGCAAATCCTGTGCCAACTTTATAAACCACGATGTTTCACGTGGAACGAAAAAGAAATGTTCTTTTGCTCATTATTTTGGCGATATGAGCGAAAAACTTTTTGGCAGTCTTCGAAAAATTATTTTTCTTTATTTCTTAATCATAACCTATAAAACGAAAAAATAATTTGCACCTTTTCCCTCCCTCGTTTAAAATGAGGGCAAAATCGTTTACTTGGAGGACAAACAATGGAACGAATCGGAAACCTCCCTCTGTCGCAGCAACGAATTATCTACGAAACGATCATGAATGAAATCGACGTTGGCATTCATGTGATTGATACGTTCGGACAGACGATCATTTATAATAAAAAGATGATGGAAATTGAATCGCTGACAAAAGAGGATGTAGAGAACAAAGATTTTTTAGACATCTTCATGTTTGAGGAAGGACAAGGTAGCACCTTATTAGAAGCACTCTACAAAAAGAAGCACTCTAAAGATGTAAAGCAAACGTATTTTAATAATAAAGGGAAAGAGATTACGACCATTAATAACACCTTCCCTCTCTATGAAAATGGCCAGGTGATCGGGGCGATCGAAATTTCGAAGGACGTTACGAAATTAGAGCGGCTCATTCGAAAAAACATGGAGAGTAAAGGCAATACCCGCTATACCTTTGACAGCATTATTGGAGAAAGCACGGCTATCCGTGAAGTAATTGAAAATACAAAGCGAGCGACACGGACTGCTTCTTCCGTCCTCATCGTCGGCGAAACAGGGACGGGAAAAGAATTATTTGCCCAAAGCATTCACAATGGAAGCGATCGTTCCAAAGGGCCATTCATTTCACAAAACTGTGCCGCCATGCCGGAAACGTTAATAGAAAGCTTGTTATTCGGGACGAAAAAAGGCGCCTATACTGGGGCAATTGAACGTCCCGGCTTATTTGAGGAAGCTGAGGGGGGCACATTGTTGCTTGATGAAATTAACTCTCTTACCCCACCCCTACAAGCAAAGCTGTTACGGGCGATTCAAGAAAAGCAAATTCGTCGTGTTGGGGACACGGTTGATCGCAAAGTGAACGTTCGGATTCTTTCCACGATTAACGAAGATCCAATTGAAGCAATCGCAAGCGGGCGTCTGCGAAAAGACTTGTATTACCGGCTAGGCGTGGTCACCCTCTTCATTCCTCCTTTGCGGGAACGGAAAGAGGACATTCTCCCTCTCGTTGACCATTTTATCGCAAAATACAATGAGCGGTTTCAAATGGAAGTGAAGGGGCTTAGCGATGAAGTCACACAATTACTCCTACAGTACGATTGGCCTGGAAACGTTCGCGAACTGGAGCACATCATTGAGGGCGCGATGAACCTGATGATCGGTGAGGACCTAATTGATGTGCGACATTTACCGTTCCACTTTCGCCAAAAATCACTTTCGGCTCCCCTCTCCTCGCAAATCACAAGCGTCTACGAAACAGGTACCTCTGACGCCATAGAGCACTCAGTTGAGGAACAACAGCCGTTACGAGACTTGAAAGATTATTTACTTGAAGCCGAAAAAATGTATATTAAAAAAGCGCTCGAACGAAACAAATACCATGTGACGAAGACCGCCGAAAAGCTAGGCTTAAGCCGGCAAAGCTTACAATATCGGATGAAGCGGTTAGGCATTAGCGCAAAGTAAAAGGGACTGTCTCAAAAGTATATCTTTTTAAGGCAGCTTCTTTTCTCATTCTTTATAAATGGCGACTTGGCGGACGCTTTCACCACAGGCACAAGTGCAACATCGACTCACGCACACTTTGTTTGCATTCGTCGTGTTTTCTTTGCCGCGGTCAACCTGCGTATCACCCGAAAATGATGACGAAAACCCTATTGTACGGGTGGTTTTCTCGTCGTACGATCGCCAAGGCTTTTGACCAAACACCTTCCAAGCTTGAGACGAACTCAAGCTTTTTTACATGGCCTTTGCTTTTTCCTTCCATTGTTCCACCTCTTGATCGGTTAGTTTCACGATGGAAAATCCAGTCCAAGCAAACAAAAGTGAAATAAACGGAACAATTAAATTAAATATCGCATAAGGACCGTATTCAAACGGGTGAACAGATAGGGTAGCAAAGATAAATATGGCGCACGTATTCCAAGGAACAAAAACCGATGTGAGCGTCCCCCCATCCTCTACCGCACGCGATAAATTTTTCGGATGAAGTCTCTTTTCTCTAAAACTTTCCACATACATTCTTCCCGGAATAACAATGGAAATATATTGCTCGGCTGCTGTAATGTTCGTGAAAAACGCAGAACTGATAGCCGTCGTCAGCAATCCTTTTGCCGTCTTTGCGAGCATGAGAATTTTTGCTACGATCACCTTTAACATTCCTGTATTCTCTAGAACGCCCCCAAAGGTCATGGCCACTATCGTGAGGGAGACGGTATACATCATCGCCTCAATTCCACCACGATTAAAAAGCGTATCAATCATCTCATTCCCTGTTAGAATCACAAACCCGTCACTTAACGTATTTACCGCATCTCCAACCGTTCCACCTTGAACGAAGATTTGCGATAAAAACCCGAGCAGGACGCCCGCTGTTAAGGCTGGCAAAGCAGGAACCTTTTTAATGACGAGAAAAATGACACATGCAGGGATCAATAGCAACCATGGGGAAATGACAAAGCTTTCTTGCAACAGATTCATCACCTCTAAAATGCCTTGTTGCTCGACTGAATCTGCGCGAAAGCTTCTCCCTAGCACGGCATAGAAGACGAGCGCAATGACAAACCCAGGAATCGTCGTATAAAGCATATGTTTAATATGCTCAAATAAATCAACACCTGTAATCCCAGCAGCAAGGTTGGTCGAGTCAGACAGGGGCGACATTTTATCGCCGAAGTAAGCGCCTGAGATGATGGCACCTGCGACCATCGGAGCAGGGATTCCCATACTGATACCAATCCCCATTCCCGCCACACCAATCGTTCCCATCGTCGACCATGAACTTCCGATAGCAAGGGAGACAATCGCTGTAATGACCGTAATTGATACTAAGAACAATGGTGGTGAGATCAGCTTAAGACCGTAATAGACCATTGTCGCAATGATCCCACCCCCGATCCACGCGCCAATAATGACACCGACCATGATAATGATCACGATCGCCGGGAGCGCTAGACGGATCCCTTTGTAAAGTCCAGCCTCAATTTCCTTCCACGTAAAGCCCGCGCGCCAAGCAATAAAAGCTGCGACAACCGTCCCGACAATGAGCGGAATATGGGGGCTGCCTTCAAATACAATAATCGTAAAACCCATGGAGACAAACATGACGAGCAATGGAATGACAGATAGTCCGAATGAAATGTGTTTTTGATCAGTCTTCATTTGCTTTCCCCTTTTACATGTTTTCGATCATGATCGACCCCGAACGGAAAAGAGCTTGAGTCCTCCTCAAGCTCAGAACGTTAAAAAATCAGGTGGGCCATTCCTACAATAATTGGTAACGTGATGATTGTTCGCAATAAGAAAATCAGGACAAGATCAATAAATTTAACGGGTAATTTTGAGGCGATAATCAGTCCGCCGACCTCAGACATATAAATCAATTGCGTAACTGACACGCAGGCAATGACAAATCTCGTCAAATCACTTTCAATGCCGCTCCCAATAATAGCTGGCAGGAACATGTCAGCAAAGCCGACGACCATTGTTTGCGCAGCTGCATGGGCTTCAGGCACTTGAAGCAGCTGTAGAATCGGTACAAACGGAGCACCCACGATTTTAAACAGGGACGTATACTCTGCGAAAATGACGGCCACCGTTCCGATCGCCATAATGACAGGGATGACGGCAAACCACATATCAAATACATTTTTCATTCCGCCTTGAAGCAAGTTCTTCACACTACGATTTTGCCTAGCTCTCTCTAACGCTTTTGTCATTCCATAGGCAAACATCCCCCGCCCCTTTGAAGCGCTTTCATCAAATCGATCAGGATTTTCTACCAAATACGTATCCCGCTTTCGTGACAAAGGCGGTATTCTCGGGAGAATGATCGCCGCTGCAAGGCCTGCAAGCACAATCGTCAAATAGTACGGAAGAAAGAGATGCTCTAAGTCCATATACGCTAAGACGACAATGCTGAACGTAATCGAGACAACAGAAAATGTCGTACTAATAACAGCTGCTTCTCGTTGTGTGTAAAAGCCTTCTTCGTATTGTTTGTTCGTCAGCAAGACACCAATCGTCCCGTCCCCCATCCACGAAGCCAAACAATCAATCGAAGAACGCCCTGGCAGCGTAAAGACCGGACGCATAAATTTATTTAATAACACGCCGAACAGCTCGAGTAATCCGAAGTTTAATAGGAACGGAAGAAAGAGTCCAGCAAATAAAAAGATTGTGAACAACAGCGGCAAAAGATCGTACAACAACAATGCACCCGTTCCTTCAGACCATACCGCTTCCGGCCCGAGTTGGAGCAACGTCATGAACGCAAAAATGAAACCGAGCACCCGGACAACTAACCACATCGGATGGATGACGAATAAACTTTTCAAAAGTCCGTTTTTCATAAACAAATTTGGCTTGAATAGTGTGGCCACACAGGACAACACGACGACGATGGCAAGCATGATCGTAAGGATAGCCGGCAAATGATCGTCCAGTGCTCCTTGCAGCTGTTTCGCTAAAAACGCGACAGGAATCGTAATTGCGTTGTCTTTTTGGATTGGTACCATAAATAGACCTACACCAATGATCGACGGAATGAGAAACCATAAATAGTCCTTCAAACCTTTGCCTCGATTTTCTACAGTTTCTTTCCGTTGTACTTCTTCAACCCCCATAAAATCTCCCCCTTTTTTCCCGCTAATCGAACGTTAGAGTAGCTTCTTTCCTAAAAGCGAGGTCACTAACGCAACCGCCACGTTTGCCGTTTGGTTTTTGTTATCGAGAATTGGATTAATCTCCACGAATTCAGCTGACGTAATCAATTCCGATTCCGCGAGCATTTCCAGGGCTAAATGACTCTCCCGATACGAAATCCCCCCTAATACCGGTGTGCCTACCCCTGGTGCATCGACTGGATCAATCCCATCCAAATCAAAGCTTAAATGGACGCCATCGGTGCGGGCAGAAAGATAGTCAATCGTCTCTTCAATCACTCTCGTCATGCCCATTCGATCAACTTCGTGCATCGTATAAACTTTAATGCCTTGTTCCCTAATGAGTTGCCGTTCTCCCTCATCGATCGAGCGAGCCCCGATAATGACAATATGTTCAGGTTTCACTTTCGGAGTAATGCCCCCTATGTTCATTAACCGCTCATGCCCGATGCCAAGATTAACCGCCAACGGCATCCCATGAATATTTCCAGATGGTGATGTCTCTTCTGTATTTAAATCCGGATGGGCATCATACCAAATGACCCCAAGGTTATTGTAGCTTTTTCTGATACCTGCAATCGAACCGATGCTAATGCTATGGTCGCCGCCTAAAATGAGAGGGAAGCTATGCTCTGCTTCGATTGCCGCAACCCCTTTGCACAACTCCTCACTCACCTTTACAACTTCATCCAGATTTCTGAGCGGCCCCTCCTGAGTCTCACTCGTTGCTGGGCGATTGATCGGAATATCCCCATAATCTTTTACTTCAAACCCAAGGGCCTCAATCTCTTCAATTAACCCGGCATATCGCATCGCGCTCGGTCCCATATCAACCCCTCGACGCTTCTGTCCTAAATCCATTGGCACTCCAATAATCGAAACTTTTTGAAATTTGTTCATCCTATGACTCCTCTCTAGATCGCAAACATGTATGTCTATCTCCTTCATTTGCAAAAACTGTGCCAATTAATAATAGACAAAACAGATAGAAAAATAGATTAAACCCACGATACAATCTTTTCGTTTAGCCAAATTTTCTGTCACTTCCAACGAAAAAATTTATTGCGTTGTTATGAAAGAAGTCCTTTATTAATAAAATATTCGAGAAAGAAGGGCCCTTATGATGGTACGCGCTCTAGTAAACGGTAAATCAACTTATATGCCTTACCATCTGCTCTAGTCTACATTGACAACATTATCCATCTATGACACTATGATAATGAAAGCGCTTCAATTAATGCAATAAATTTCTTTAAAGGGGGTCCTTTATTTGCAGGCTTTAAGATGGCATGGAGTAAAAGACGTAAGAGTTGACGACATCGCAGAACCTGCAACGCTTAAAGGGAAAGTAAAGATTAAAGTGAAATGGTGTGGCATTTGTGGAAGTGATCTTCATGAGTATGCGGCCGGTCCAATCTTTATTCCACAAAATAGCCCTCATTCTCTAACGGAAGAAAAAGCTCCGATTGTGATGGGCCATGAGTTTTCTGGACAAGTGGTGGAAGTAGGCGATGGTGTGACCAAATGTGAAGAGGGCGACCGTGTAGTGGTCGAGCCGATTTTTGCTTGTGGTACTTGTACCGCCTGCAAGCAAGGAAAGTATAATCTTTGCGAGCAATTAGGGTTCCTCGGTTTAGCTGGAGGTGGAGGTGGTTTCTCGGAATATGTGACAGTAGACGAGCACATGGTTCACAAAATTCCGGACACTGTATCCTTCGAGCAAGGGGCCTTAGTCGAGCCCGCCGCCGTTGCCTTATATGCGGTCCGCCAGAGCCAGTTTAATGTCGGTGACCAAGCGGTTGTATTCGGTACAGGCCCAATCGGATTATTGGTTATTGAAGCGCTTAAAGCTTCGGGGGCCTCAAAGATTTACGCAGTAGAACTCTCAACCGAACGGAGACAGAGAGCAGAACAATTAGGTGCCATTGCCCTGAACCCAGCGGAAGTAAATGTAGTGGAAGAAATTCAGCGTCTAACCGATGGCGGTGCTGATGTGTCCTTTGAAGTAACCGGTGTCCCTATTGTCTTAACACAGGCGATCGAGTCCACCAAGCTAAACGGGCAAACGATGATTGTGAGCATCTTTGAAAAAGAAGCCTCTTTTCAACCAAACCTAGTTGTCATGCGAGAACGAAACATTGCAGGGATTATTGGCTACCGCGACATTTTCCCAGCGGTCATCAGCTTGATGAATCAAGGCTACTTTTCCGCTGAGACGTTAGTCACCAAGCGGATCGGCCTACATGACATTGTAGAGCAAGGCTTCGAGGCTTTAATGAAAGAAAAAAGTCAGGTGAAAATATTGGTTTCCCCTGATCGCTAATCCAAAACATGATGAAAGAGCCTGACACCCTAGCAGGCTCTTTCATCGTTTAAACCACCGCTCTACCTCTTCTCGAAAACGCCCCTCTTTCCAAGCAGTAATCGCATTCCGCTCACCTTTTGTTTTGGTGAAATGCTGAAATAACAAATCCCCGACCAAATAGCCTAGCCGATTATAACCAAACCGCTTTCCGCCATTAATCGAAAACCATTCCTGAAACATGGATTGGCTCGTTTCCTGAACATAATCATGAGCAAATGCGCTTTTGACCGCATGGGTATTTTCCTTAAAAAAACGTAACCACTCCTCCCCTTCAGCATCAAAGGAAAAGTACATTGCAGGTGGAAGTTGAGGCGCTATTTGCCGTGAAAAGTGTATCGCAGCTCCTTCTTGATATAGCCAAATTAGCGGGCTATCCCACTGCACTTTTCCCCAGTCCATACCGGCTTCAGACGAAAGGATGTTATGCGCAACATGACCAAAATCATGGGCGACGATCGCCTGCAAATGCTCAACCTTCGGAGACAGCCTTTCTAAAGCAAACGTAACGTCAGGGATAATTTGCCGATGTGTATACGCATTCGAGCCATAGCCACCAACGATCAGATTTACTTCAGTCGGAAACGTCACCTGATAGAGTCGACCGTATTCCTCCACTACCTCCTCAATTATCGGGATGATCGCTCTGCGCACCTGCTGAATAGCTAACAACGACTCGGGATATTTTGCAAGTGATTGGTCATGCCTCTCCTCCGTATCTTTGCAGTGGTAGGCAAAATATTCGTTAAAAATTTTAGGATATTGACTGTAATAGTGTTTTAAAAAAGCTAGCGAAGACTCGTAGTATTTAAGGAAGAAGGGAACCGTATCGATAATCTTCAAAAGAACACCTCCGCTCATTTTTTTAATGATTGCTTTAATGAAACTCATACCGTATAATATATCTAAATGATATATATCTAAAAGATATGGTGAGGACAGTTGAAAAAATATAATCATACCACCTACGCGATTCTTGGCATTTTGACGACCGATTGTAAGTCAGGCTATGCCATTAAACAACTGATTGATCAAAGCTTAAATCACTTCTGGAAAATAAGTTATGGGCAAATCTATCCGACTTTAAAAAAAATCGTTGAAGATGGATTAGCGGAAGTGCGAACGTCGGCAACCGAAGGAAAACCAGATCGAAATGAGTATTTCCTCACACCTAAAGGAATCGAAACATTGAAACGCTGGCTCGAACAACCTGTAGAGCAACTTCCTGTAGAGCGAAATGAAGTTTTACTTAAATTGTTTTTTGGCCGTTATCAATCAAAGCAAAGTACAACAAGAGTGTTAGAGGATTACAAACAAAAGCTAGAAGAACGTTACCAAACATATGTAAACGTCGAACAAGCGATTAAAAGCCATGACGCAAATCAAGAAGACGCCTGGTATTGGCTCTGCACATTAGACTACGGGAAACGTGCCACACTGGCAGCCATCGATTGGTGCACAGCTTCTCTTGAAACGTTCAAGCGAAAGGAGAACTAAGGTTATGAGCAAATCGATTTTCACCGGCCGATATACAACGGAAAATGACAACGATGTTGTCGTTTTCATCATTGGGATGAGGGTAAACAAACGGTGGGCACTGCGTAAATGGCTGCCTGTGTTCATGGCCATGCCCGGAATGCTCAAAGAGCTCCATGAAAATAAGGAAGAATTAGGATTTTTATCAATGGAAAGCTACTTTGGTTTGCGGACGGTAGCCTTGATACAATACTGGCGATCAACGGATGACTTGACAGCCTATGCAAGAAACGAGAAACATTTAACCGCATGGAAAAACTTTAATCAAAAGGTTGGAGACAATGACGCTGTCGGCATCTATCATGAAACGTACCGGCTAAAAGCGGGGCAGTATGAATCGGTTTATGGCAACATGCCCTTATATGGTTTAGGAAAAGCGTTGCCTCATATTCCTATTACGGCCGACATTAATTCGGCGCAAAAGCGACTAAGAGGGTAGATTCGAAGCTTACGAAGTTTTTTCTACGCCTTTCGCTCTGCCAAATATAAAATAATGACTATAGGATGTAACTACATGGTTGGAATAACAAGGCTAATTAATGGTAAACAAACTATAAAAATCATAATAGATTTAACTCAAGAATTTTTCATGCACATTTTCAAGACGAGTACCCTTGTTTTAACAACGATTAGACAGTTTTAATGGCCTAGTACGGGTGTTTTTGCCCATCCCCCAGAAAAGGTGAATTAAGGAATTTTTCAAAAAAAAACAAATATCCGTTAAATAATGAATAAGCTCTTCTTTATTGGGGTATTACCAACAAAAAGCGCCTTATTTACAATCTATGCTAAGAAATAATCGTCTAATTGTCATCAATTTATACCATTTTTATAAGCCATTAATAACAAGGAAATGGATATTTATATTAGAAGAAAGTCACTTACTTACCAAACAATCTAGTCATAAAATGACGGGATGATGCGAGATCTGTTTAAATAGTTTAATAGCAAGGTAAAATGCTATAAATTTACAACTCTTTGGCAACGTTCCATCACAAAAGGATCATGAGACACGATTACGATTGTTTTTCCATCGTGATTTAACTGAGATAAAATATCCAAAACTGTATTTCTATTGGTTTGATCCAAAGATCCAGTTGGCTCATCTGCAAGGATAAAATCACAATCCTTAATTATTAATCTTGCTAAGGCAAGTCGCTGCTGCTCCCCACCGGATAAATGATAGACCTTTTTATTTAACGGAACATCTAATTGTAATTTCTCCAACAATTGTGTTTTGTTATTATTATCCCACCGTTTTTTACCCACACATGCGAGGTCAAGGTTGTAATTAACTGATTTATCATCAATTAATGCGAAGTTCTGAAATAAGAAACCTATTTTATGCCGTAGCAATTTTTGAGCGGTGTGCGTATTGGGTTTAACATTTTGTTTTTCAAATACATTTATCGTCCCAGAATCAGGGTATTCTAACAGACCCATCATATTCAATAATGTTGATTTTCCCGTTCCACTATTACCGGCTATACAAAGGAAATCACCTTGGTTTATACGAATATAAAAATTTTCAAAAATTATTTTATCTCCAAACTTTTTATGGATATTTTGCAATTCGCAAATCACCACATTAAACACCCTCTTTCAGTACCTGTACTGTGTTTTTTCTTTCAAAGTAGATAATTAGTAAAATCACTAACCCCAGTTCAATTAATACTTTTACAATAAATATAATGAAAAAACTAGAATCAATTAAAAACATTCCACCTATAAATTCAAGTAGATTGGTAAGTAGTAGAAGTAATAATACCTTTTTATACTTCCCAACAAATGTATGGCCAAATGTCTTTTTTAAAAAGAACTCAAACTTATTCCGCTCAAATTGTAAATAGATGTTTTGAAACAAAAGCATTATTAGTATTAAAAACATGAATAATAAAATGTAACCTATTGTCTTGGCTTCCGAGTTTAAGTCATTAATTTCACTTAGGATTACCTCATTTGATTGAACAAGATACGGAAAGTTATCGTCCAATTTATATTCCTGTAGCTTTGGAAGCAATTGCTTATAGGTTAGTTCAGAATCATTGTTTATTAATTTGATAAAAAGTGTTTGATTACTGCTAGAGGTATAATGGATATCTGGTACTAAAGCATTTCCCTCTGTCATAACTTGGATAATTGGATCAACAATATTATTATTATTATTTGGCATGACATCGGGATTCATTGAAAATATTTTTTGACCAGATTTCATGTATATAAAATCAATCTTTTTACTTTTGGCTTTATCTGTTTGATTATAAAAATCCCGATGTAATTTATATCTATCCTCTCTAACCGAGGTAAAATAATCAAGGTTAAAATCTTCTTTTTTCTTGTATTGCTCTGGGACAAGAAAAACGGCATGCTCATTTTCTTCATTAATATCAATCTTATTTCCTTCTGTATCAAAAATCGGATACTTGTCTAAATAATTGGGATTCACCGTGATATATCTGATGATATTATTACCTGCGTTTATTTCTAAACTATCTTCCGTATATATATCGGAATCAATATATATAGCCTGAAACTTCTGATTAAGATAGGAATACAATTTATATGTCGGAATATCAAGTGGATATTTACCTTCCCTGATGACACTGGAATCATTTCCAGTCTTTACTGGATAAAATACTCCATAGTTATGAAACTCAGACCAATTATTAAGACTGTTTTGTTTTTGATTAATTTGTGTTAAGTTCTGAAGTAAGTTGACAGCAATTATTAAAATAATAATTGAAACTACTACCTTAAATATACCGTTTAAAATTGCAACTATACCAATTGGTTTTTTCCCTTTAATAGAACTAGCTATTCGAATGTTCTTGGCATAAAGAAAACATAAACTGGTCAATACAACAATCAGTATTACATATATAATAAAATTTGTTATGTAGACCTTATTGACAAACCCATAGCTATTATCTTCAATAAAAAACATCCATGGAATAATTATAAGACTGCTAACTAAAAATACCTTCGTAAAAAATTGAACAAAAATCCTCGAGCAAATGGATTTAATCGTATAACCATTAAGTTTCATTACCGATATTTCTTTTGTTCGGGCTATCAAATAAAATAAAAAGGTAAAGATCATGATTGTTACAAAAAAGATGCCTATTATCTCTGTATCAATAACATTGTTCAATTCCATCTTTGTTGATCTAGTTATATTTGTATACATTTCCGGACTGAAATTTTCACCTGTTGCATCATTCACATAACTTACGTAATCATTAATGAATTCATCATATTGTTCTTTTGATGTGGTCTCTACTCTGTAAAGACCCGAGTATTTATAATTGGCTATTACATTATCCAATACATGTATTGAGTAGGTGTTTTTTCCTCCAAAGTTGCTTATAACCCCTACTTGGTCTTTCGATGCGGTTTCATCAGTAGAAATAAACCTATCAAGGTTCATCATATCTTCTATTGTTAAACCACGACCCTTTACAACATTCATTTTTTCAAATAAGTGTGTATTTGTTGACAAAAATAAATAAGCCTCGGTGTATGTTTTTTCTTTTTTATCGTCGTAATAAGACACGGTGCGAATAATATTTACTTTATTCTTTTTTGCGGCTTTTTTTAATAATGTTAGTCGCTTCGGATCCGCATTCAAAGTATCTTCTGGTATCTCAAAGTTATAAGTGTAGTCCCCCGATGGATCAACTAATTTTTGATAACTTTCTGCCTGATAAGAATAATAATTTGATAGAGCTAGTATTAAAAACATGATAAAACTAAATATTACTAAGAGACGTTTCAAACTATATCCTCCTCTCAAATAAGCCCATATGGTAAAAGAGAAGTCACTTATATGAGAGTGACTCCTCTTTTACTTTTAATTTAACTATTTTACGTCCCAATTAGCGTAACCTACCGAGTTTCTAGGGCCAATTGAACTAGCCTTGGATGTAGTACGTTTTGGTACCCATCCACTATCATCGTAGTTACCGTCAATTTCAGTGCTAGAGCGATGTGTTTTAGTGTTATGATCAAGGTTAGACCAAACTTTTTTCTTCAATGTGACTGTCAGGCGTGTCCCATAATCCCAACGTCCATTACCACTATCAACTTCCTTGATTGCATATGGTGTAACTGTTGGTGGTTCGCCTTCCAGTGCAACCGTACCACCTTTTTCTGGGCTATCAGTTTGTGCAAAAGCAGGAACAGCCGCCATCATTAAAACCAATGCGCTACCTACTACTGTTATTCCAATTTTCTTCACTAGATTTCCCTCCTCTCCATATAAACTCCGCTAAGTGCTACAAATAGTTTTGTGCGTTCCTCTTGTTGAATTGCCATTAGGATACCATAAAATTTAGAGCTTGTAAATAAATTATTCCAATTTTAACAAAAATAATACTAATATCACATTTTTATTTTCCTGTGCCTTTTTTTGGTTTTAATATAGATGATATGTGATGAATTTAATACTTGGTTTTTATATACATCTGCCATTTTTTCAACCTTATTTTAATCTCATTCTTATATGCGGAACTTATTCTCTGATAATCCTGTGAGTATATTTCCTTTAAAGGAATTCTTTTATAGTGATAACTAGCCAACTGATGTTGCGGAACGCGGTCGATTAAATTCGGGCGCTTTTGCAACAAGGTTTTGAAACGTTCATCAGGCGATGAGCCGATAAATGCAGCAAAGTCTTCTTGACTTTACCGAAAGCGTTCTCTACCATCTGACGTGTCATAGATGCTAGGAGAATCCCGAAAGCAATTGACAAGAAAATCAGAAATCGCATCCTCTCGATAAAAAACATTTAGTGCATCAAAACTATTCATAGCTCCCCCCATTGAGAACATCCTTTTTCTATGGAAATTAACCACATCCTATTTCCATTATTATGTATAATAGAATCATATGAAAGTCAAATGCATGGAGTCGGATCAAGAAACACTCGGGCTCTCGCTTCTGTTTCGCATGGACAGCATGGCGTTTTTTGAGTGTAACGGACTTCGCCTTCTCTTAAGCCTTCCTGAAAAAGAGGCATACGCCCATTCGAGTTCGGTTGTCTATTTTCAAGTGGAGAGTATAAAGGAGATCTATGAAAAGCTAACCGATGAGGGGGTAAAGTTTATCGATGAGCCTCACGTTGTGGCAAACGGAAACATGGATGCCCTTTTTTCACGATACATTCATGAGCGAGGTTTCTGTCTAGAACATGAAAAAAGGCTGGCTAGCGGAGCGACAGAAAGAAAGGAATCACAGTGAGTTTTTGAAAAGGTGATGACGGATCGTAGAGGTGTCTTTCAGGATGCCCCTTTGTGTTGCCCCCCTTGGCTAGACTTTCTCTGAAAAAAGGTTACCTTTTAGGCACCCCCTTATCTTGGATTTGAATCGTCTGACAAAAGCGGTTGTTCCCTACTAAACCGAAGACATTTTACCAGTTGTGTTCTTGAAATTTTTTTACCTGAACTAATTGCTATTTTTCGAACATGCTGATAAGATAGAGGCATGAATTGGGAAGCTAATATTCAAATATACTTGAGAGTCTTTCCAAGCAGATAATTTTTGACCACTTCCTTTGGGAAGTTAAGGCAACGGTACGCCGGGTCAAATGCCGATTGGCAACTTTAGTTGCCTTATTGATTGAGTTAAAAGCTCAAATTTTATAAGTTGGTTACTTTACAACCAGTGCATACGCACGCAACTTGTGAAACGGTCAATAAGAGTGGTAAAAGTAATTATTTGCTATTAGACTCTGAACCTAAAAGATATATTTAAATATTAATAAGCTTTCTACTATAGTGCTCCCAAAGCTTAAGGTAGATGTATCCATACAGCCTTTTTATGGGTACATTTATGCTTTTTTAATATTGAATATATGAAGCAAGTGTTGTGCGTGTTGATGCGCTATGCACTTGCTTTTTTGTTGCCCACTGGCTCGTGTTTTAACAATCTTTTTATTCGGCAGATTGTCATGGATTTCCTCTTTTTACTTTTAAAAATTTTATGTTAGGAGATATGCAAATGGGAAAAGCACTTATTATCGGTTGTGGTGGTGTAGCATCGGTCGCGGTCCACAAGTGTGTTCAAAACAGTGAAGTCTTTGAAGAGATTTGTATTGCGAGCCGGACAAAATCAAAATGTGATGCGTTAAAGGCAAAACTGGATGGCGGCAAAACAAAGATCACAACGGCACAAGTAGATGCTAACAATGTGGATGAGCTAATTGCTCTTATCGAAGAAGTGAAGCCTGACGTTGTCATGAACTTGGCATTACCGTATCAAGATTTAACGATCATGGATGCGTGTCTTGCCACAAAAACCAACTATTTGGATACGGCAAACTACGAACCAGAAGATACGGCTAAATTCGAATATAAATGGCAATGGGATTATCGTGAGCGCTTTGAAAAGGCGGGCATTACCGCACTTTTAGGTAGCGGATTTGACCCAGGGGTGACCGGTGTATTTTCTGCTTATGCGCTAAAGCATCATTTTGATGAAATTGAATATATCGACATTCTCGACTGTAACGCAGGGGATCATGGGTATCCTTTTGCGACGAACTTCAATCCTGAAATCAACATCCGTGAAGTGTCAGCGAACGGACGTTATTGGGAAAATGGCGAATGGGTCGAGACGAAACCAATGGAAATTAAACGTGTATACAACTTCCCTGAAGTTGGCGAGAAAGATATGTACTTGCTTTACCATGAAGAGCTTGAATCTCTTGCAGTCAACATTCCAGGAATCAAACGGATTCGTTTCTTTATGACCTTTAGCGAAAGCTATCTAACGCACTTAAAATGCCTTGAAAATGTGGGCATGACGTCCATTGAGCCAATTGAATTTGAAGGGAAGGAAATCATTCCACTTCAATTTCTGAAAGCTGTCTTACCTGACCCTGCTTCTCTTGGCCCGCGCACAAAAGGGAAAACGAACATTGGTTGTATCTTTAAAGGGAAAAAAGACGGTAAAGATAAAACGTACTATCTATACAACGTTTGTGATCATGAGGAATGCTATAAAGAAGTGGGCTCCCAAGCCGTTTCTTACACAACTGGCGTTCCAGCCATGATCGGTGCGATGATGCTTATGACTGGAAAATGGAATAAGCCAGGAGTATATAACATTGAAGAGTTTGATCCAGATCCATTCATGGAAGCGTTGAACAAGTGGGGACTTCCTTGGAAAGAAGACCACAATCCTCAGCTTGTCGACTCTGATCCGATTAAAGAGACGGAGCTTGTTCGTTAAAATGCGTTTTGAAGAATTACCGACGCCATGTTACGTAGTGGATGAAGCGCTCGTGGAGAAAAACGTAAAAATCCTAAACGGCATCATGAAGCGCACAGGAGCAAAAATTGTGTTGGCGCAAAAAGCTTTTTCCATGTCGACCATGTACCCGCTCATCGGAAAGTACTTAACGGGTACAACGGCAAGCGGCTTGTACGAGGCACGATTAGGTCATGAGGAGATGGGCAAAGAAAATCATATCTTTGCCCCCGCCTATCGTGAAGATGAAATCGATGAAATCGTCTCGATTTGCGACCATATCATCTTTAATTCCTTCTCTCAGCTTGAGAAGTTTAAACAGAGAGCTCTTGATGCTGGGAGTAAAGTGGGCTTACGCATCAACCCTGAATGCTCCACCCAAGTGGGCCATGAGATTTATGATCCTTGTTCACCAGGCTCTAGATTCGGTGTTAAACAGGAAGATGTTCGTCAGGAGCTGCTTGACGGGGTGTCAGGACTTCACTTCCACACACTTTGTCAGCAAAACTCTGACGATTTAGAAACAACGCTTGATGCAGTAGAAGAAAAGTTTGGCCAGTGGCTACCGCAAATGGAATGGATCAACTTTGGTGGCGGTCACCATATCACAAGGGATGATTACGATATCCCGAGATTGGAAGCTTGCATTAAGAGAATGCAGGACAAATACGGTTTGGAAGTCTACCTTGAACCGGGCGAAGCGATCGCGCTTAACGCGGGCTATCTCGTCACGACAGTCCTTGACCTCCATAAAAACGGAATCGACATTGCGATTTTGGACACGTCCGCCACTTGTCATATGCCTGACGTCCTCGAAATGCCTTACCGCCCCCCTCTTTTCGGATCAGGGGAACCAGGCGAAAAGCCGTTCACCTATCGACTCGGAGGCCCGACCTGCCTGACAGGTGACGTCATCGGTGACTATTCGTTTGACCAGCCATTAAAAAGCGGCGACCGATTAGTTTTTGGGGATATGGCGATTTACTCCATGGTGAAAACGAACACGTTCAACGGCATGCCACTTCCAGCTATTGCCACCAAACATCAAGATGGCGATTGTCAGGTTGTACGCCAATTTGGCTATCAAGACTTTAAAACACGACTAGCGTAAAAGAAAAAACCAGATCCTGAACTAGGATTCTGGTTTTTCTTTTGTACGTAAAGACCGCAACGTCGATAGAAATCTCCATCATGGATATGTCGAAATATTTTAATATTTCATACTTGCCCGATAGAAATTAGGTATAATAGAAAGAAACGTCTAAAAAGAGGTCGATATTTTGATTTACAAGCGTCTTGAATTCAAAAACATGGCTGGACAAAAAGTGAAAATCACAGAGATCCCCGTGCTAGACTCGAGGAACCCTCATTATTTTTTGGTTCACGCTCGTTTACAAGCCCTTGCAGCATTCATTTACAATAACCCTGACTCAAAAACAAGCTATTCTTTTCACGATTATTTGAAACGAAAAATGAAATGGTCTGATTTCATTCAGTTATATCGCACTGAACAATATAGCCATAACGCTTAAAACCAGTAGCATGTGCCACTGGTTTTTTCAAGACTCAGCAAAACATAAAAAAGCTCCTCCTTATAATAAACAGTTTAAACTGAATACCACAAGGGGAGCCTATGAGGAATAAAGATTCCCTCTATTATTACCGAGAAAGATTAACTATGCACCAATTCCTTTTCGCTCAGGCCAAGCGCCTCCGCAGTGGACTGGTGAATCTCTTGGAACAGCTCACGGTTTTCCGCAAGTGACACGCCATACGAAGGAATCATTTCTTTGATTTTCGGCTGCCACTCTAGCATATGGTGCGGGAAGCATTTTTCTAATACTTCAAGCATGACGTGGACAGCAGTTGAAGCTCCCGGAGATGCCCCAAGCAATGCAGCAATCGAACCATCCGCGCTACTGACAACTTCCGTACCAAATTGAAGGGTTCCTTTTCCACCTGCTTCTGTATCTTTAATGACTTGCACCCGTTGGCCTGCGACGACGATATCCCAATCCTCGCTCTTGGCGTTTGGCATGAACTCCCGCAGTTCGGCCATACGCTTTTCCTTTGACAACATCACTTGCTGAATCAAGTATTTGGTTAAGGACATCTCTTTTGCACCTGCCGCCAGCATCGTGAAAACATTATACGGCTTTACAGAACCGATCAAGTCAAAATTGGAGCCCGTTTTTAAGAACTTTGGTGAGAACCCGGCAAATGGCCCAAACAGCAATGATTTTTTGTTATCAATATATCTTGTATCAAGATGCGGTACAGACATAGGTGGGGCGCCTACCTTCGCTTTTCCGTACACCTTCGCATGATGCTGCTCGACCACTTCCGGGTTATTACAGACCATAAAGAGCCCACTTACCGGGAAGCCGCCGATATTTTTTGATTCAGGAATACCTGTTTTTTGGAGTAAAGGCAGACTTCCACCCCCTCCGCCAATAAAAACAAAATTGGCCGTATGGTATTCGATCGTACCGCTTTCAATTTCCTGAACTTTCACACTCCACGAGCCGTCACTCGTACGTTTAATGTCCTTTACACTATGCTTGTAGTGGACTTCTACATTTTGCTCCTTTAAGTGCTCAAACAACATGCGTGTCAAAGCGCCAAAGTTGACATCGGTCCCCGAGTCAATTTTCGTGGCGGCGATTGGCTCATTGGACGTACGACCTTCCATAACAAGTGGAATCCATTCCTTCAGTTTTTCAGGGTCATTCGAAAATTCCATCCCTTCAAACAATGGAATGTTTGATAGCGCTTTAAATCTCTTTTTCAGATAAGCAACGTTGTCTTCCCCTTGCACTAAGCTCATATGAGGAATAGGCATAATAAAATCTTGCGGATTGGAGATTAAATTTTGGCTTACGAGATAAGCCCAAAACTGTCTTGAAATTTGAAACTGCTCATTAATTTTAACCGCCTTGCTAATATCAATGGTTCCGTCCGATTTTTCTGCTGTATAATTAAGTTCGCACAGCGCAGCATGCCCTGTACCCGCATTATTCCATTCATTCGAGCTCTCTTCCCCTGCGTTCGCGAGTTTCTCAAACACTTTGATTTCCCATTCGGGTTTTAACTCTTTCAACAATGATCCCAAAGTCGCACTCATAATTCCGGCACCAATCAAGATAACGTCTGTTTTGTTCTGTATGCTGCTCATAGATAACCTTCCTTATCCCCTAGATTTGCAAATAGAATTGTAGACGCTCCTGCTTAGGTGTCACAAATAGCAGGGCGGCCAGCTAGGAACACTTCTTTTTTGTCTCACTACAATCATACCACAGTCTATTATAAATTTTTATTGTTTATAATTTCTACTATTATCTGATAACGATTACCTTTTTGGCTTGTAGGCGTGAAGGCAATTTTCATTAAGTAGCTAGCTAAGGTATCACTGGTAAACATAACATTATAAATGGAAAACTGATGGGAGCTTTGCACAACCTTAGGCTCCCTTTTTAACTTCTATTAATGCTAGAGCCACAATTAAAATCTTCTTTAAACGATCTGATTTTTATAATTATAAAATGATATAATCATTATTCGTAGACTAATAGAACGAGGTGCTTTTTTTGAAACGATTTCTTTTTTCTTTCTTGTTTGGACTGGTTCTCTTATCTGGCTGTGATTTTGAGCACGAAATCATCGAGATTCTTGATATGATTGTATCAGAAGATCAAAGCACAGACGTAGTTGCCCCTCCTATTAGTGGAGAAGCGACAATTACCTTTTTCGATGTAGGCCAAGGGGATAGCACGCTTATTCGCAGTGAAAACTATACGGTACTCGTCGATACAGGACGACACGATAGCGACGCGATCTTCACTCACTTAGAAAAACAACAAATCGATCAGATCGACCTTTTGATTTTAACTCACCCACATGCCGACCATATCGGGAATGCGGATGAGATTGTCCGCCTCTACTCACCTGAAGAAGTGTGGATTGACGGTAACGAGGCGACCTCAAAAACATTTGAGAACGTGATTGACGCTTTATTAGATTCTGAGGCTGAGGTAGTCGAGCCACGAGCTGGGGATGTGTACGAGCGCGGTGATTTTCTTTTTGAAATTGTAAACCCTACGAAGTTGACGGGAGATTTAAATAATGATTCCATCGCCTTCCGCTTGACCTATGGAGATGTCCGAGTCGTCATGACAGGAGATGCAGAAGAAGCGGCTGAACAGGAGATGGTCGCCTCAGGCACCGACCTTGAAGCCGATATTTTTAAAGTGGCACACCATGGCTCCAGCACTTCCAACCAGCCATTCTTTCTTGATGAAATAGAGCCAACAGTGGCCATCTACTCTGCAGGTGAGGACAACTCGTACGGCCACCCGCACCGTGAAGTAACATCGCTTTTAAACGAAAGAGGCATCGATGTATTTGGGACTGATATTCACGGAACTGTACTTATCACCACGGACGGTCATACGTACTCGATTCAAACGGAGCATTAAGGAGGGACAAGTCATGCTTTATGACGGTGAACACCGAGCGGTTTTAGATCGCATTGCCGAAGATCAACAAGCGATTCTTTTAGTTGGGGAGCAGGAAAAAGAGCTCGTGATTCCTAAAGAAGCGCTACCGCCTGCAGCAAAAGAAGGCGATCACCTCCTGATCGTTATCGAAAACGACCAGGTTACCTCTGTCAGCATTGATGACGAAGGGACCGCTCAGGCTAAAAGACGAATCAAAGAAAAGATGGCGCGCCTACGAAATAAGAAGAAGCGAGAACGTTAGCCTAAGGCATTTGTGTTTTGGGCTATTTTTTTAGCAGTTTTATGCTAACGATGGTCATGACTCGTCAAAAGTTTTTAGCCTTCACCTTGGTTTAGCTAGGATCTTACCACAACGTTTAATCAGAGTAGATTCAATGAGCCTTCATAACAAAAAAGCCGGCATACAACCGGCTAAATCCGAACGCTGGGAAAAGGAATGATCAACCATCGTTAATACGATTCTTCTAACATTTCCCTCGCTTTTGGTGGAATGTCGCTTAACTCTACTTCGTCATACGACGTTACTTCATTCCCATTTTTCAGATAGAGTTAAGGAGTAATCCTCTTTCATCTACACGAACAGAAATAGCCCAAGCGCTATATGGCTTTTCATTCATTTAGAATATGGCCCGAACTCCTGACCCCTGAGCAATAGCCCTTTTGGAGTTCGTGTTCACGAGAAGTTACGGACGACTGTCTAATTTAGAGACCGCGTCGGTACCGTGGCTGATCGGGAGGGGCGGAATTTGACTTATCATATTCGCGTTTTTTCGCCAGCTTCTACCTTTAGACTCTGATCCTCCTTGTTTTCTCTAACCGCATCTGCTGCCTTTGCGGTTCAGAGCTTGAACTCCCACGTCTGACTAAATCCCCAAGCAAACATACTACTTGGGGATTAAAGATTATTTCATTGATACTTTCGCTAAATCAATAAGAATTTCCGCGTGCTCGCTAGAAAATGCTTTTCCCGATTGACTATTTACTTGATTCACAAAAGCCTTTAGCTGGTTGTCGCGTGCTCGCGTGTTTCCTTTTTCATTCGCATTCTTTGCTGCTACCAGTTTGCTCTGCAACCCTTCAACAATATGAGCTTCACCATTATGAAGCTCGACAAATTGTTGACTTAATGATGCGAGACTATCAAAGTCCACTTCAATGATGATCTCCATGGTTTTTTTTATGTGATTTCCTGCTTTATCCGTTGCTGCTGCGGTAAACATATGAGTCCCTACACCGAGCTCATAGGCGAATTTCGTTGTATCTTCACATGTGAACGAATCGACACCTGATAACTGATCCTCTATTGCACATGTGAGGTGTACTTCTTGATCAACCGTAAAGACCGTATTAGGTTCAATAGAAAAGGTAATCGTTGGAGCGGTTTTATCGATCGAAACCTCAACCTGATTTTTTTCTTCTATATTTCCTGAATGGTCCATACTCCAGTAAGAGACGTGATAGATGCCTTCTTCTTCAAGTACGATTAGTTGTCCAGACTGTTGTTCACCGTTATTTACAGTATAGAAAGTGTCTGTCACACCCGAATCCGCATCCGTTGGTTCAAGTTCGATCATCACAGTGCTGTTATACCAGCCATTTCTTAGTTCCTGGCCAATGTGATGAGTCGTCGTGGGTGGCGTAGTATCAGGTTGTGATTCGCCGATCATTTCAACCGTTACTGGGAGAGAGGCTATCGATTCGGTCCCTGCGTTATCAACGGTTGTGATCATGTAATCATATACGTTGCCTAAGTCAACCGTCGTGTCAGTAAAGGCTGTTTCTTTCACATGATCAATCAACTCTACTTGTTCAGATCCAGACGTTTGACGATAGATGTTATACGAGTGAGCCCCTATCGCCTCGTCCCAAGAGAGTGTGACAGACGGGTTGTTCGCATCTACCGATTGATCCGTTACAGCAATGTTTGAAGGAGAGACGAGAATCGGCGTAAGTTCGACTCCGTTGACAATTCCCGTTGATCCGCTAAAATGAAAATTCATTTGCCCATCTGTAATTTCAACATTTGGAATCACCCATTCCGTGTAACCTCGACTAGGTGCATTGACTGCACCGTAGTCTATCCCCTCGATTGCTAAGTTTGTGCGTGCACTTCCGAGGAAATCACCAACATATAGTTTGACTGCATAAAGGCCGTTTGGAACATCTACGTTAAAATGCCAGCCAATATTGAAATAACCGAGCCAATCACGGAAAAGCTGAGGGGTTCTCTCAAAAAAAATGACTAGCTAGACCAAGGATTGATTGTTATTTATCAGATATTTCTGAATATAATAAAAAGGTGCGGAGAGTTATTTTATTCCATTCCGCACCTCATTTGTTTTCAAAGAATTAATTACTTCTTTTTTTCTTTTCTTTTAGACACTCTCATAAAAATTAAAGTTCCAATTACGAGAGCACTTACAATACTTGTAACTAGCTCGTCGAAGAGTCTAGCTGATACTGAAATCAACAAAAGACCTATTATTCCAGTGATAGTAAAAATTCTCTTGGAAATCATATTATTCCTCCTTGTATATATATATCTCTATATTTGGTAATATATTATTATTCTATTATTCTATTTAGGAGGTTGCAAATATGAAGAAAAAATTGATTAGTTTTTTAGTTGCAGTAATGATGTTTAATGTAGCTGCTGCTCCATTAGCCAGTGCAAATGACACAAGCGAGGAACATTTAGACTCCGATGTAGACCAGGATGTACTGGAAGAGTTTGAACTTGAAAGTGAAGCTGATTTTGAAGTGATGAGCGATATCTTACTAGCCATTGAAGAACTGCCTTATGAAATAATTGACGAAGGTCCTGATGCTGTAGTTGAATGGCTTTCAAATTATAGTGAAGAGTACTTTGTTACTATTGATGACGAAGGATTACTACAATTCCATGAAGCTGGATTTCAAGCTCAATTTTCTGTTCCCGGTTGCATTGGGGCTGTTGGAGCTGCTTTATTATTAAATGGTATACCTTTTGCTAAGATTACAAAAGTTAAAAAAGCTCTAGATGCGTTAGGTGGTACAGCTAAGGCTGTAAAGGAAATTAAGAAATGGTACGATAAATACCGTTATGGTGGATTTTCGAGAACAAAAGCTTTAAATAAAGCTGTCAATAAAGTCTCATCGAGTCTCTCTAGTTCTTTAAAAACGGCCCTTCTAGACTTCTTCAACATAAACATCATTATTGCAAACTGCACATAACAAAAAGCATGCAGGGCATCATGCCCTGCTTTTTTCTTGTGACTCATTGATCTCATTTCATTTTTCATTCAAAAAGGGATATTTCACCGATAAGGAATCTTCGAGTTCCTTCATCAACCTTTCTGCACCTTCCAAGCTGAGCACTAGTTTTCCATCAAGAAGTGAGAAATTCTCTGGGGCTACTTCACCCGTAACAACGCATTCTTGAGCTGCTTTGTATTTTTGAAGGACAATTTTCTCACCATCCACAAAAATTTCAACAGGATCGTATATTTTTAGTTGTTGTTTTTTTAATTTTATTTTCACGATTGTATGGACGCAATAATTGGTTTGTATGCCGCATAGCACCAAACCTTTAATCCATTGCGCCCTTTAATACAGCCCCTTCTCTCCGTCATCCTTCCATACAGAAAAAAGAGCACGCACGCTTGTGGGGCTATCCATTAAATTCAGTTTTTTTCATACTTTTTCGTTAAAATGGTAGCAATATAGATTAATACAAGTGCAGTAATTCCTTCCCACATTCCTCCAAAAAAAGTCCAGCGATGGCGCCAATAGCAATATAAACACTAAGTGCCATTAAGATCACACTCCCACAAATTATCCATTACAAGAACTATCATAACATTTAAATCTCTAGTACAAGTAATAACTTTAATGCTAGATTTTTGAAGTTTCCTCTTAGGACTTGATACTGTTAAAGAAACAGCCTAAGGTTGTTGTAGCAAGGAAAGAATTTTACTGATCCTTACGCTTCAGGCAGCGTGGGAGAATCGCACAGCCTCATAAAAGACGGCTCCCGCACTAATTTCAGCAGAAATAGAAAAAGGCCGGTACTCGATTCACCAATTGATCGAGAGAAACCGGCCTCTTGGAGACTGCTATTAGCATTTAGGGAAACTAGAGCCTACAATGATTAATAGAATAAACAACACTACTATTAATACAAAGCCGTGGCCATGCTTACGAGGAGCAGGCATTCCGTATCCGAAAGCAGGAGCCGCATAATAGGGCATAGGTTCCTCCATTACGCCAGCCACCATAGGAGGAGGGACATTTGCTCCTGCCATCATCGTAGGATGGACGTTTGGCGGTACATTTGCTCCTGCCATCATAGGAGATACATTTGCGTTAGGATACATATTCTAAGCACTTCCTTTTGGGTTAGTATATTTTCACTACAGTATACTCACCTAGTTAGAATATGAACCTGTCTACTGACTAAATGGGTGAATGTCACTGTTTTATACAACAACAATCATTAGCAAGAATTAGCCGTTGAGGGATAACAAATAATACTGATAATCCATGCTGGAGATGGAACAAAGATTATGATGTATGACCGCTTTTGAATAATGATAGGTCGTGCGATCACTTTGTAGCGTTAAAAGATTTCGAATCGTTAGAGGAGAAATTCTTGTGATTAAATTGGCTAAATATGCGGGTTGCATACTCCCCGGAAATCGATACGAATTTAACGATTGTATCATCTGCTCCGCCGTCATGATACCAAATCCGTGGCCAAAAAACGTTCCATCGCTCAACACAACGGCGTTTTCCCCGCGAAACCATGGTGTGTCTGGATGAAAATCTGGGTTATTAAAATACACAACATCCCCAGGCAAAAAACGATCTGCATGGAAAGTGTGCAACTCTAATCCAGGATGGGTATGCCAGCTGTATAAATAGAGGTGTTGGAAAATAGAATCAAAACGAAGTTGGCCAATGCTTTTTAAAATCGCCTGATAATAGATAATGATAATGGCAGTCGCGCATTCAAATCCATAAAGGGTGCCGTTCCGATAAATGTCTAGAATGGCATCAGAAGGGCGCACATCGGACCTTACCAAAAATCCTCCAGTACTTGTCAACGTCCAATATTCAGGGTTACAACTCGCATGTTCAAAGATGGTAAACGTCACCTGACTCGCATTCATCTCTTTCGCGCTTTCCATAATGTTGATTCTTACGTTCAATTCGAACCGAAGTTCATTCATGGAAGAATAAGAAAACCATTCAGAAGAATCAAGCATTTGTTGAAGGATGGCTCTTTCTACCCTTCCGAAGTCCGTCGTGCTTTCTAAAGAGAACGGCCTTCCAGCTACCTGTATCATGTCATTCCCCATTTCATTTATTCTTTAGAGTTTTATCTAAATTTATATGAGCAATAGGGCAAATTCTTGCTACGGGGTTTTTCTTTCGTATCCTTGATCGGACAGCCTTTCTCTGATTGTTTCATTTAGAAGCACCATGCTCAAAGCGATTATGACAATCACGTTATCAAATTGTGTCTGAATACGGAAAGATGGTCCAACGCCCTTTCTTGCGTTTGTAAAACCATCAATCGAACCTTTAAAATGAAAGAAAGACCACCATGAGGAGGGCTTCCTATTAAAGAGATCCTCGCCCCATATCGCTCAAATCTTTTGGCCATGATGTTGCTCACCTTCTTGACTGGTGCAGCGATTATTATACAAGCGTACTTGATCGTCTCCATTATCGATCAGCTGTTTTTGCAATCGGCTATGTTTCAAGACGTGGTTCCATTGTTAATCGGGTTAATCGCCGCGTTATTCGCGCGAACCTTTAGCCGGCTAATCATCGATCGTATCGGAAATCGTATTGCAACAGATGCAAAAATTCATATGCGCGCTAAGCTATTGCGTCATTTCACCAAAAAATCACTCACGTCTTCGTCAAAAACACGTACCGGAGAAACAACGAGCTACTTTCTCGATACCGTTGATGAAACCGGGCCGTATTTTAATCAATACGTACCACAGATGATTCAATCGCTTATCATTCCCATCCTCCTTCTAATTGTGATTTTTTGGGAGCATTGGGCTTCTGGCGTCATCATTCTCGTGACTGCGCCGTTTCTTTTCGTTTATATGATCATTATCGGGATGCGTACGGGAGACAAATCGAAAGAACAGATGGAGAAAATGGCCGACTTTTCTGGCATCTTTTTAGATACGCTGCAAGGATTAAATACGATCAAATTTTTCGGTCAGACAAGGCAGCAACGCTCACGAATAAAGGAAAAAAGCCTTGAATTTCGTGAGGCGACGATGAACGTCTTGAAAATCGCCTTTAGTAACTCTTTGGCGTTGGAATTCATTTCGATGCTTAGCATTGGAATCATTGCGCTCGAAGTGGCCATCCGTATGATAATCGTGCAGGACACTATATTTGCTTCAGGCTTCTTAATGCTCGTCTTAGCACCGGAACTGTATACAAAGTTAAAAGAGCTCGGCTCCGCCTTTCACTCAGGGAAAGCAAGCAAAGGCGCCCTTGAGAAGGTGAACGCTCTTCTCAAAGAGCCGGTCGAAGACATTCCGTGGGGCCATACCGTCCTCTCCGAGCAAGAACCGCCTTTGCTTCAAATGAAAAACGTTCATTTTCAATATGGTGAAGGCTTTGCCTTAGCATCTATTGACTTTATCGCTCGACCTTACGAAAAAATCGCGATCATCGGGGCCACCGGTTCAGGGAAATCAACTTTGCTTCATTTGCTTGCCGGTCTGAACGCGCCAGACTCTGGTGAATACGATCTAAACGGCCACCCACGCGTTACTGTCGACAAGGCGTCATGGTTCAAGCAAATGAGCCTCATTTCTCAAGATGGCTATCTCTTTGCCGGTACGATCGGTGACAATATTGTCCTCGGTACCGATAAACCGAGAAACGAGGAAAGCATCATTCAAGCGGCAAAAGAAGCTGGTGTGTATGAATGGATTCAAGGATTACCTGAAGGACTGGATACAGTGATCGGCGAAGGTGGACGAGGATTGTCCGGTGGTGAGCGCCAACGGGTGCTTATGGCACGGGCATTTTACAAAAAGCCAAACGTCGTTCTATTTGATGAACCGACGGCCGGACTGGATCTAGAAACCGAGACCATTCTTCAAACATCACTTGAAAAACTCAACCAACAGTCAACCGTAATCATCGTCGCCCACCGCCTGTATACGATTCGCAAAGCCGATGTCATTGTTTTACTCGAGAACGGGCGCGTGCGAGCTACCGGCAACCACGAAACGCTTTGGGAGAACGATTCACTTTATCGACAAATGATTACGACACAGCAAGGAGGGAGACGGGCATGAAGGTTTTAATGCCGTATGTAAAGATGATGTTCGTAGAGAAAAAAGACATCTTTCTTTCGATTTTTGCAGGGTTTATGGCAGGCATTACCGCCGTCGGGTTGTTTTCTGCGAGCGGGTATTTAATCTCACAGGCCGCACTCACTCCCCCGATTGCCACACTCATGGTCATCGTCGCTATCGTGAAACTGCTCGGGATTACTTCTGCCATCAGTCGTTACGGCGAACGGTACTTCTCCCACCGAGCGACATTTACGCTCCTAAGCAACATTCGCTTACGAGTGTATGAAAAGCTTGAGCCCGTCGCCTCAAAGATCTTACACCATTATCGGAGCGGTGACTTGCTTTCTCGTATTGTTGGGGATGTGGATTCCTTACAAAACCTATTGCTTCGAGTCGTCTATCCACCGGTCGTGATGGTTTCCGTTTTTCTTGCGACTATTGCGTTTACGTCGATCTTCTCAGTCGGTACCGCTGTTCTATTGTTTATCGGTCTTTTGGCAACGCTCCTCATCATTCCGACCGCTTTCTATGTCGGTCACCGCGCGATGAATCACCACATCCGTGAAACGAGAGGAAACCTGTCATCTACCTTTACGGAATATGTGTACGGCTTTCGAGAATTAACGATTCACCAAGCGACGGACGAACGTCAAGAACAGGTGCTCGCAGACATTCGGACGTATGAAAAGCAAAAGCAACAATCTCAAGCGATTCATATGTGGAGCGATGCAACCGTTCATTTCTTCTCGCTTTTCGTCTCCGTTGCCGTTCTTGCGTACGCTGGCCTTCAAGTGGTAGACGGCAACCTAGCAGGCATTTTACTCGCCATGCTTCTCATGATCTCGCTCACCGTCTTTGAACAAGTCACGCCGATGGCATTACTCCCGTATCATTTGCAAGAAAGTGCCCATTCGGCCAAACGCCTCGAAGCTATAACGGCAGAGCCGATGGAACAACCAGAGCATGTGGACTACAACGGTCAAACCGCTCCCGACCTTTCGTTGCAACGTGTCACCTTTACGTTTGATGGAGAGCAACGCCCTGCGCTTCAAGACGTGTCATTTTACGTGAAGCCAGGCAGTAAAACCGCGATCATCGGGGCGAGTGGCTCTGGCAAATCGACGATCGCCCACTTGATCTTGAAGTCGTTCCCGTACAGCAAAGGCTCGATTACAGTGAACGGCACCGAACTCAAACACATCGATGAAAAAAAGTGGTGGAAAACGATAAACATGTCCCTACAATCCAACCATTTTTTCGTCGGGACACTTGAAGAAAACCTTCGCACCGCAAATGAGAACGCGAGTGTAGAGGAAATGGCGCGCGCCCTACAGCAAGTTGAACTGTCCCACCTCCAGTTAGGTGATCGTGTAGACGAGAAAGGCGCCAACTTATCGGGTGGTGAAAAGCAACGTCTCGCCATAGCAAGATTACTTCTTCGCCGTCATGCCACCCTTTGGATTCTCGATGAGCCGACCTCTTCTCTCGATGCATTGACTGAAGAGCGCATGCTACAATTACTATTCAACCAAGCAAAGGACGCCACAGTGCTCTTCATCAGTCACCGCTTAACCGGACTGGAAGACATGGATCAGATTCTCGTGGTCGATCAAGGAAAAATCATCGAAACCGGAACGTATGAACAACTTATGGAGCAGAACGGATATTTTAGAAGAATGAAAGAGCTCGAGCGTGAGTTATTTGCAATCGAAAAAAGCACCTAGCAGAGAAAATCCTGCTGGGTGCTTCTGTTTACTCGGTTTTATCTTTACTCGCAACATAAAACGCCATCACAATGGCTCCGACAATGACAATAAACGGGGCGACAAAAATCAGAAAATCATCAAATGACATCTGCTCACTCCCTTTTTCCTTTTACGTATTTTTTATCAAATAAGAAGAGACGAAGGAGCAAATAGAGGGACGGCAACAAAAGAAGCATCCCAAGAATGAATACGACAATGAGTGAGATGGCCATCGCCTCGTTCGTAAACCCGTCATAAATCGTCAAGTGCGGGTATAGCAAGTACGGATAATGGGAAATGCCGTAACCAAAAAAGGCGAACATAAATTGAAAAATCATTAGCCAAACCGCTGCACCGAAATGTCGCTTCAACCAAATCAGCCTAAGCGTGAGCGCCCAAAGCACAAAAGATATAGCAAACATCCACCATAGCTGCATGATGCTCTCAAAATGATCGATGTTATGGTTACGAAGCTCAAAAATAATGCCACCAGCCGCCACAATGAGGGGCACAGACCAGATGATCGCATATTTTCGCATGAGTGCCGTTGCTTTCATGTCACCAGTCTTATGAGCATACCAAGTGAGAAAGACGGATGAAATGTAAAGGACGGCCACAAGGCTTAAGACGACGATCGACCATGTGAGTGGACTCGTCAACAATGCCGTGTAGTCAAGAACTGGGACCCCATTTTCAAAGGAAACAAAGCCGCCCTCTGAAATCGTTAAAACGACGGAGAGCGAGGCAGGAATAAAGATGCCCGTTGCTCCATACATGAACGCGTACCCTTTATGACCTTTTGCGCCATAAGACTCGAACGCATAGTAAGAGCCTCGTAACGCAAGCAAAATGATCGAGACACTTGCCGGAATGAGTAAAATTGATCCGAAGTAAAAGGCACTATCTGGGAAGAAGCCGATGATCCCGACTACAAAAAACACGAAAAAGACATTCGTCACTTCCCAGACCGGTGAAAGATACCGTTGAATCACTTTACTTAAAATGTGCTGCTTATTTGTAAGAATGCTATGGGCGTTAAACACACCCGCTCCATAGTCGATCGACCCGACAATCACATAGAGAAAGAGAAAAAGCCATAACACTGTAATGCCAATTAATTCTAAGCCCATCGCTCATCCCCTCCCGAATAATACGCAAGATCTTCCTCGATCGATCGCTTCCGGAACATGCGCCGGAGCACTACGATTGTCCCGATACCGAGAATGAGATAGAGAAGGACAAAGCCGATAAACACAACATCTACGTACGCAGCCGTCGTCGCCGCTTCATCAACCGTCATGATGCCACGTAAAATCCAAGGCTGGCGTCCGACCTCGGCCATCCACCACCCGGCTTGAATCGCAAGAAAGGACAAGGGTGCCCCCATCACAATCAGCCATCTATACCCGTTTTTATCCACGAACGACCAGTTTCTCCATCTTGCCACTAAAAAGACAAACGACAACGCTAGCATGAACATTCCGATCGTAATCATCATGTCAAAGAAATAATGAATGATGAGCGGCGGCTGATACTCCTCGGGAAACTCGTTAAGCCCAATCACTTCTGCGTTTGGGTCACTATGGGCCAAAATACTTAACGCATAAGGAATCTCAATCCCGTACTTCACTTCATGGTCCTCACCGAGAATCCCCCAAAGGATGAGCGGGGCCCGTTCTTCGGTTTCAAAGTGCCACTCCGCTGCTGCTAATTTTTCCGGCTGATGTTCAGCCAAATACTTACCCGAGAAGTCCCCAATGATCGCCGAGGCAATCGCAAAGATAAAACCGATCTTCATGCTCACGTTAAGTGATTTTTTATAGTACGACGTCTCGCTCCCTTTCATTAGACGAAACGCGGCAATGGCTGCAAGCGTAAAGGCGACCGTCATATACGCTGTTGCCAAGACGTGCGTCACCTTCGTCGGCATCGACACCGTCAACATTGCCAGTAACGGATTCATGTTGGCTAGCTCGCCATTGACCAATTCAATACCACTTGGAGAATTCATAAAGGCGTTCACGACCGTAATGAAAAACGCTGACAAAGCCCCTCCAACCGCAACCGGAATCAGCAACAACAAATGTTTTTTCTGATTGTCAAAACGATCCCACGTATATAAATAAATTCCGAGGAAGATTGCTTCGAAAAAGAACGCGAAAACTTCCATAAAGAGCGGAAGCGCAATAATATGTCCTGCAAGCTGCATAAAATTCGGCCACAATAGAGCAAGCTGCAGCCCGATCGCCGTACCGGTCACAACCCCGACGGCCACGGTCACAACAAAGCCTTTGGCCAGTCTCCGCGCCATCAGAATGTAGTGTAGATCATTTTTCTTAATTCCAAGCCAATGAAAAATAATAATCATGAATGGCAATCCTACACCGATCGTTGCATAAAAAATGTGAAAGGAAAGCGTAAGAATGGTTAATAATCGACTCATTAAGACAGGATCGTCAAAAAACATACCTTTCCCCCCTACTTTATTTCTCAACGCAAAAACTTTGCTCATATCTTCACAATGTTCCTTATGTCATTATACCGATTGTCACAATAAAGTGTATCGAGCGTATGTTAAATTTTCATGAAGTCTAGGGAACTTTCATTTTTATGACACATTTCGTCCAAGGATTGTCAGGAGGTTGAACGTGTCCTAAATTCGAGCCTACAGAAAATCCATTCAGCGTATCATTTCTATTACATTAGAAGTTCATAAAATGGATCACATACTTTCTTTGTTATCTTAGAATCAGCGTCATGCTATTTTTAATCCTCTACTTTCTTGTTACAAAGGAAATTTAGTGCTGATACCAAAAGAGAAGGGTTTATCCAAGGAAGGATCGGCGCTTTTTTTGTTGAAGATATAGTACTACAAGGCAGCTTTCACTAAGTTAAAATAAGTTAATGTCAGTTAAGGTTTACAACAGGTCTGGAGTTTCTTCTTAGTAAGAAAGAGTGGGAGACAGCAATTGTTTAATTAGTAACTCAAACTTCGCACCTAAATAATTAGGTACAGCCATTGGTTTTGTTTGGTTCTTTTATCTTTAAATACGATCCTTGACACGATGCTTAATCAATACAAAAAACACCTCATTCTTGGTATAGTGAGATTGTCTAGAAATCACTACCACACAGAAGAGGTGTCTCCTATATGATAGAGCAAAATAACCAAAACAATCAACTATCAAAAGAATTAAAATCCGTATTTAGCGAATTAGAAATTTTTAAGCATCTTAGAAAAGCTAGAATAACAAAGAAGTTTGGCTTCACAGCTTCCTATTTGTTTCAACTAATTTTCTGCTTAATCTTTCATCATAAGAGTTGGTATACCCTATTAAAATCAAAGAAGGGTGACAGTTATCCAGCTAAGGACGCCGTTTATCGCTTTATGAATCATTCTAAGTTTGCTTGGCGCCGTTTTCTAACGTTTTTAAGTGCTCATGCGGTTCAAAAAGTCGATGGGCTTACAGATGAAAAACGTCCAAAAGCATTAATTATCGACGATTCTATGTTTGATCGCAACCGTAGTAAAAAGGTTGAGCTTCTTGCTCGTTGTATGGACCATTCTTCATTGAAGAAGCGTTTCTATAAAGGGTTTCGTATGCTTACGCTTGGTTGGTCTGATGGGTTTACCTTTATGCCCTTAGACTTTACTTTGTTAAGCTCAAAAAACGCCCAAATTAACGGAATATCCGAGAACATTGATAAACGCAGTTCTGGATATAAACGGCGAATAGAAGCATTAGAATCAGCTCCTTCCATCATTCCAAGCATGGTTAAGAGAGCACTGGATGCAGGTATTTCAGCAAACTATGTGTTAATGGATACATGGTTTACTCAGCAGCCCCTCATCAAATCCATCGTTGACATCGGTCTTGATGTCATTGGAATGGTCAAGGCAACCAATCAACGCTATTTGGTGAACAATCAAAAGCTATCTTTGAAAGAATTGTACAGGGTTGCCACACCTGTCTCAAAACAGAAAGGCATTTTGCGATCCATTCATACAACGATGGCAAATGGCATTCCAGTGAAAGTAGTATTTGTACAAAATCGTAATAAAAAGAGCGAATGGCTGGCCATTCTCAGCACCGATTGTACGCTGTCTGAACAAGAAATCGTACGTATTTATGGAATGCGTTGGGATATCGAGGTCTTCTTTAAGACGACTAAATCGCTATTAAAGCTTCAAAAAGAATTTCAAGGAATGTCCTATGATCTACTTGTCAGTCATACAACGATGGTGTTTTCACGGTATATTGTCTTGTCCTGGCAAAATCGTTGTAACACAGATCAACGTACAATAGGTGGACTCTTCTATGAACTTTGCGATGAAGTAAACGATCTTGATTGGGCTGTCGCATTACAGCAATTAATCGAGCTTCTTGAAGATACCCTAACAAAGTCAAATAAAATGATTCAAAAATTAATCAAAAGTCAACTTCAGCAATGGATTGATGGTCTGCCTAACCATATCAAGGCTTATTTATCGATCTCAGTCTGCGAAGTTTGAGTTAATTATATGTATGCTCAAAAATTGTAAATTCATACTAATTAGTAGTCAAGAGATGATTAACATGGACGAGATTATTCAAGAATTAGCTCAGTCCAAAGCTATAATAGAAGCAGTAACCCACGCCTCATTCGAGTCACATTAGGAATAAAAGTATCTTTTAAACCAATAAAGTTCTAAGAGGTACTTCTTAATGTACCTTTTGGAGGGATTGGGCAAAAAATTCCTTCTTTATCTCTCCTTTTTGATCCATCGTGGATTGCCCTCAAACGTACCATGGTATAAAAAATCCACAGCCAAAATGTTAAAAAGAACGACATCCACACAACACGAGCATCCAGTCAAAAAACAAACTTATCCACAGCACGTTAACAGGGTATGCTATAATAAACACGTGACGAAAAGGAGCGGAGAAGACATGTACAACACTTGCCTTGAACACGTAGAACTCGCAATGGAAATCATCATCGACGAAAAAGAAACAGCCCCAATCATCAATCAATTAACAGAAGACGAGCAATTATTCACAACATGCGCCTTCTGTAAAAACAACGCCATTTATAGCATATCTGAATAACTTACACATCCACATGTTGATATGTGGATAACTCCTGTGGAAAACTGTGCAAAAGAGGTTATACACTGTGAATATTTCGATTATTTCAGTTGGAAAATTAAAAGAAAAATACTTAAAGCAAGGAATCGCCGAATACACGAAACGCCTCGGCGCCTACGCCAAGATCGAGCTCATCGAAGTCCCCGACGAAAAAGCCCCCGAGCAGCTCAGCAACACCGAAATGGAACACGTCAAACAAAAAGAAGGCGAGCGCATCCTCGCCAAACTCCACCCCGACACCCATGTGATTGCCCTAGCCATCGAAGGAAGCATGAAAAGTTCAGAAGAATTAGCCGATACAATGGATAGACTCGCCACTTATGGAAAGAGCAAGGTAGCCTTCGTCATCGGCGGCTCCCTCGGCCTCAGCGACGCCGTCCTCAAGCGAGCGGACGAAAAGCTCTCCTTTTCGAAGATGACCTTCCCTCATCAGCTCATGCGGTTGATCTTGTTGGAGCAGGTGTATCGGGCGTTTCGGATTAATAGGGGGGAACCGTACCACAAATAGAGGCAAAAAAAGTTGAAGATAAGGTGGTACTTTGTTATCGGAAGCGGGTAATGTTTGTGAATAATCATTATTCGTTTTATAGTTCAACATGTGGATAAGTGTAAATGTCTTCGTTTGATTGTAAACAGAAAAGTCAAATTCAATTTTAATCGTATCTATAGTACGTGATCGACTATCTGTACGTTGCTTAATTTGAATTTCTGCTAATAGTAGCTGAAGCAGTTGCTTTTTCTTTTCTCTTGTTGAACTTTTATAGCAATCAAGAAATTGTTCTAATAAGATTCGCACCAATTCAGGTTGGATCACTTTAGAATCCGATGAATTTAGTTTTGTGCTAAGTTCATTTTTCTTTTGCTCTAATTTTGCTTTATCATTTGCAACCTTTTGTAGTCGTTCTTGTAGGATAGTGGCAGGAAATAGATTTTGTTCAAATGCTTCTAAATATTTTTCTTGCAACTTATTTGTTTCATTTAGCTCATATTCAACCTTGTCTAATTCTGTTCTTAGATTATTTAATGATTCAATCGAATAAGAGTTTATCTTTTGGATTGCTTGAATGAAGCCATCATGATTATTGATAAAACCTTCTATCCGTTTTATAACAGTATCCTCAGCATCAAAAGCTTTGATCGAGTTGGCTTTACAAGCTGATGATCCTTTGTTATGAAAATTAGAGCAAACGTAGTAACGGTGCTTTACTTTTGTACCGTTTTTACGTGTAGATGTTGTAATCGAAGGAACCATTCCTTGACCGCAAGAAGGGCATCTAAGGATACTACTTAATAAGAAAGGCTCATGTGATTGTCGTTGTTTAAATGATCGGCTTTTTCTTCTGTTTTGAACAATATTCCATAGTTCCTCTGAAATAATAGCTTCATGATTGCCATCGGTAAGAATGTAGTTTGGATTCTTGCCTTTTCTACGCTTTTTATCCCAATTTTCAACCTGAAGCCAACGGATTTTCCCCCTATACAGGGGATTATCTAAGATGGTTGCAATACCATTGATAGAGAAATGCTTACCACGTTTAGTTCTATATCCAGCCTTGTTTAAATAGTTTGTTACTGCTTTTAATCCCTTACCTTCAGCATAGAGCTTGAAAATTAGCTGGACTACATTCGCCTCATCTTCATTAACAATCAGTTCTTTGTCGTTAGAGTCATAACCGTATACAATTCCACCGTTCCAGCTACCTTCTAATGCCCTTTGCTTCATACCCAATTTGACATTTTCCGATAGTGTGTTTCTTTCCATTTCAGCGATAGAAGCCATCAATTGTACAACGAGTCTACCGATGGGGGTGCTGGTGTCAAAATTCTCAGAGTACGAGACAAACTTGATATTATGATTTTCAAATTTATCTAATAGTACAAGAGTGTCCAACATGTTGCGTGATAGGCGAGAAATTTTCCAAACGAGAACGATGTCAAACAATTCTTTCTCTGCATCAGCAATTAGTCGTTGCAACGCAGGTCTGCCTTGAATATTTTTCCCACTCAGTCCTTCATCAACATATTCGTTTACAATCTCATATTCATATAAGCTTGCATATTGTCTTAGTGTACGTAGCTGTGCTGTAATACTATAACCTTCTGTTGCTTGTTCTTCTGTACTCACTCTGACATAAATTGCTACACGTAATACTTCTTTCATTTAAAATTCCTCCTTTCAACTCATTATTTTACAATGCAAACAAAAAAAGAGAAAGGGTGTTCCCGTTCTCTTAGATTACTTGGCTTAAATATTCTAAATCGAAAGCATAAATGATTTCTTTAATAGTTCTATCTTTCGTCTTCTCTCCAGGGTTAACATGAATTTCCTTTATAAGCGAGCGTAGTATTTTCTTTTTATCTTCGTCCTCAATTAGGTCAAAAAAGGTTTTAAAATCTTGAAATGAATTTTTAATGATACTTGAAAGGTGAGTTTTGTCTCTAAGTCGGATTTGTTGCTGTAAATTATCAATGTGTTTAAGAGTTAAATTTTCCTGGATTTGAATATCGTGCATTTCTTCTTTTAATATAACTTCGGTAATTATATCTTTCAGTTTCCAACTGATAAGCTCTTTTCTTTTCTCCTTTAACTGACGTAACTCTAATTGATATGCTTTTATTTTTTCTTCAAGCGGTTCAATTTCACTCATAGCAAAAGAATGAAGCATTTTGAGTAAAGGTTCTACAATGTTGATTGATTTAAGAGAGTAAAACACTTGCTCGTAAACATAATGTTCAGCATACTCTTTTTTAACGAGATTAGATGAACAAGCCTTTTTACCGCTGTTTTTATTTTTAGAGCATTGGTAATATTTATACTTTGGACTACTGTTACCTTGTACCATAGGTGCTCCACATTCAGGACATTTAATTAGTCCAGATAGCGGATAATTACCAGGATGAACTTTTTCTTGAATGTGGCTATTCACCTTTAACATCTTTTGTGTTTGTTCCCATAACTCCATATCGATAATGGCTGAATGTTTGCCTTTGCGATATTCGTTTCTCCATTTAATATCACCAATGTAAATTCGATTTGTTAATATCGTTTTTACAGCAGTAATAGACCAATGTTTATTATTTTTCGTAGTTTTACCTAAAACGTTTAAGTGTGAAGCGATTTTTCTATATCCCCATTGGTCTATGGCATACTTTTTAAAGATAAATTTTACAACTTTTGCTTCTTCTGGAACGACTTTAAGTTCCTTATTTTTAGTGGTGTATCCAAATACTTTTCCACCATTATGCTTACCTTCTGTTGCTCTTCTTTCCATCCCAGATGTTGTCCTTAATTTAATCATATCTCTTTCTAATTCAGACACTAATGACATGATTTGATATAGAAGTTTTGCTTTCGGATCCCTTGTATCAATGTTGTCTGCCAAACATATGAGGTGCTTTTTAGCTTGTGTTAACCGTTTGAAAATATAAAGCGATTCTAAATTGTCACGAGAAATACGATCAGCCTTGAATACGATAACATAGTCAATATTACTTTCTTTATCAAGGACATCCGCATACATTTGTTTAAAAACTGAACGATAACGAATATTTTCAGCAGATTTTGCTCCTTCGTTATAGATTTGAACAAGTGTTAATCCCTCTCTCTCACAATATTTTTCAATTTCCTCTATTTGTTTCTCTATGGACGTATTATCCAACTGTTTATCTGTGCTAACTCGAACATATCCAACTGCTTTTGGCATAAATCAATCACGCTCCTATTTTATTATTATCAAATTTTTCATAAATAGTAGGTTCATATTTAACAACCATGTCAGATAGTAGGTTAAGGAACTTTTTTGCATTGTACTTTTCAAGCTCTTTTCCAATTAGTAATTGCTCTTCGATTTCTTGATTAAAGTCATGAATAGGGGTTACTTTCATTGAGGATCTTCCTTTCGTAGAAAAATGGGGATTTGGTTAATGACGAGGAAAAAGTGTCACTAACCTAAGTAAAAGAACGAATGTAAGAATATGTGAAAAGAAGTCCATATGATTGATGAAGAGCAACAAAAAAAGACTGTTTTACTTAGACGAACAATTAGAAAATATAGGCAATCGGTCAAGAGGACATACTTCACCCCCTCGATACAGATGTACCTATTCTATTGTTCAAAAATCTAAGTAAAACAGTCTAACTTCTATCAAAAAATATGTGCTATATAAAAAATACAAGATTATAGTAAATAATTTTTTGCCTATTGTCAATATCTTTTATGAAGTATAAAACATGGTAGGCAAAAAATAAAAGTATAGCAGAAGTGTAGTTATAAACCGCTTTATCGAATCTAAAATAAAGAGAACGAAATAAACAGGATTCCTTAATGGAAATTGCAGAAAGGGTTGAGGGATATGAAGGAAAGAAAATTGAATAGTTTTGGGGCAAAGCTAAAAAAATTACGATTAGAAAAGGGATATTCGTTGCAACAGTTAGCAAAATTATCAAATGTGAATGCCTCGTATATTCACCGCTTAGAGCAGGGAAATAGAAATAGACCAAGTTTCACGATCATAATGCAATTGGCAGAAGCTTTAAAAGTTGATGTGATTGAGTTAATAGGTAATGAATTAAAAAAGAATAAACAGAGTGTGACAATGGAAGAGTTGTTCTATTCAAATGAAATTATATACAAAGGTAAGACGTTAACATCGGATGCTAAGGAAGTTCTTCTTCTTATATTAGAGGAAATTTTGGATTCCGAATGGACAAGCCATACCATGCTTGAGGAATTAAAACAAGTTGGAGAGGCGATAACGGAGTTAAAAGAGGTTATATAATAATCTTAATATAGTTCATATAAGGTAAGGTAAAGGCTTCAATTATATTTGAAGTCTTTTTTATTTGAGTAAATTTCATAATTTGAACCCTTAGTCTCGTAAGGCTTTTAAGACACGAAAAAAGGAGTACCTCCCCAAAAGTCGAATTAGTAAGTTACCACACAAAACTAACGACTGGAGGAAGACTCCCTTATGACTATTATACGACAAGGATGGAATGTCAACACTAAATCGGACAATTATTTAAAGGTTCATTAACTTGTATTCAGTCGGTGTTAAGTAATCTAATGATCCATGAATTCGAATAGTATTGAACCAGTGAACGTAGTCAAAAAGTTCAAGGTCAAGTTCCTGTTGGCTAGAAAAAACCGCACCACGAACGAACTCTGTTTTGATCGTCTTAAATGTGGCTTCTGCGACGGCGTTATCATAGGGCGTTCCTTTCTCACTCAATGAACGCTCAATGCCAAAGGTTTCTAATGCCTGATCGATAAGTTTGTTCTTAAACTCACTTCCTCTGTCCGTGTGGAATAATTCGAGGCGCTGAAGATTGTATTTAACCGATGCAAAGGCACGTTGAACTAACTCAGCACTTTTATGAGGACCTGCGCTGTAGCCAATAATTTCACGATTATATAAATCTACTAATACACAAATATAATGCCATTTCTGTTGAACACGTACGTAGGTTAGATCACTGACAACGACTTTCAGTTCTTGCTCCTGATTAAACTCCCGGTTTAGTGTATTCCCAATTTCTGATTCATTACAGCTTGTTTTTGCTGGTTTAAACTGAGCTACTGTATATTTGGAAACCAGGCCCTGCTCCTTCATAATCCGCCCAATACGGCGTCTTGATACAGTCCAGCCTTTCTTTCTTAGCTCAATTTTAATCTTTCTTTGGCCGTAGTTATCACGGCTGTTCTTAAAAATATCAACGATCAGTTCCGACAACTCTTCATCCTGGTCGTCTCGAATTTTTGCTTCATAATAGTACGTACTTCGGGCCATTTGCAGGACATCGCACATTGCTGATACCGAGTATTTGTGGCGGTTGTTCCGAATCACATCTACTTTCGTCCCATGATCAGCGCGGCTTGCTTTAAAATATCATTCTCCATGGCAAGCTTTTGATTCTCTTTCCGCAGCCGAATCAACTCTTCCTGTTCGGGTGTACGGTTGTCTTTTTCTTCAAAGGATCCACTGTTCTGGTGCTGCCGAACCCACTTATCAAAGGCAGAAGGCGTCAGCTCGTATTCTTTGATAATTTCTGCACGGGGCTTGCCAGAAACATGAAGTTGAACGATTTGATCCTTAAATTCTTTTGTATAGCTTCTTCTCGGACGCTTGGTCATGTTTGATTCTCCTCAGAGTTTATTTGAATCAAGTGTATATGACCTTAACGAAACTGTCCAACTAAGTGTAACCTATTCAGGAAGCCTATTTGCCCTGCAAGATTTATATGAGTTAGAACCTACCCACCGTTTTGAAGCGGTATTTTCGACAATTGAGGTTGATCCGATTCTAGCTGTTGTATCGAAAAAAACCCTTTATGGTGCTCCTGTTCAGCTAAACTACGCAGCGATGATTTACTCACTTACAGCTAGAATTCTTGAACGAATTCCTACGATTAAAGATCTTATTAAACGTTTAAAGAATGACTACATGTTCCGTTTAGATTGTGGATTCCTTCTTTCTGATGCGATTCCATCTGAAGCATCTTATTCAAGAATGCTCACAAAATTAGAAGAATCAGATGTTTTAGAACGTGTTCAAGAAACGCAGATTCTTCAAGCCATCATTGAAGGATTTGTCATGGACGACACCATTGCCATCGATGCGACTCATATTGAAGCTCGTGATCAAGCGCCAGCGAAAGTAGAAAAAGCGAAACCAGAACCCAAAAAACGTGGGCGTAAATCAAAAGAAGAACAAGAGAAATGGGTTCAAGAACAGGCTGAACGCGAAGCAGCTCTGTCAGTTTTTGAGAAACCCATTGAAGCTCAGCTTGATACGCCTTTAAATGAATTACGATCGTCCGTTCCAACTGATCCTAAATGGGGCATTAAGAAAAATAGTGAAGGAAAGAATGCTTATTGGTTTGGATATAAAGGACATTTAGCCGTTGGAACCAAAAGTCAGTACATTCTTCAATCTCTATTCTCATCTGGTAATCTAAATGATGGAAAAGCGGCAATCCCTTTATTAAAAGGCATTCATGAGCGTCTTTCTATCCTTCCGATCTCTTACAGTACACTGGATGCAGGTTACGATTATCCCGCTATTTATGAACAAATCTATCGGATCCGTGCCCAGTCCATTATTGCTTATAACAAGAAGAATGAATCAGAACCAGTAGGCTTTGATAAGTATTTTGCCCCTACCTGTGTTCGCGAACATTCATATCGGTATGATAGTTATGACCCAACTTACGAGACACTAAAGTATACACGTCCAAAAGAGTGTAAAGACTGTCCGCTAGCAGAAGATACGCTCTGTCAGAAAGTCTATAAAGTGAAAATCACGACGGATCTACGTCGCTATACAGCGCCAGCCCGTGGTTCAAAAGCTTGGAAAAATCTTTACAAGCAAAGAAGTGCAGTCGAACGCGTCATCGCTTATCTTAAAGAATTCTTCCAATTAAATAATGTTCGTTACCGTACAGGAAAACGAGCAAAAGTACATTTTGATTTGACACAATTAGTCTATAACGGTTCGAAACTCGCGTGTGATCGCATAGCTAAAGTACTCTCCGAAAAGGAGATGATTCAAGCAGCTTAAATCCATTTTTAAAATCAATAAAACGAAAATTGGATTCTTGTCTGATTCAAGAGATAGGCTTTATGAAATTGATTCATTTAGGAAAATTTTCTAATAGTTATTGACCACATTACCCAAATTGTTATATATTATATTTAACAATAAAGTTAAATTAAATATTTGACAAAATGGAGGTGAGTTAGGGTGCAACTTGAGCATATTGCAGAAATCAAAACAGGTATAGTATTAACGAGGAAAAAGGCTGATGTTGATTTGAATGTTAAAGCAAAGTATCGTTTGCTTACGTTAAAAAATATCAATGATGACGGTACGTTTAATAATGAGGAATTTGAACTGTTTGAAAGCAACGATATTTTAAGTCCTCATTATTTTACAGAAGAAGGAGATGTCATTATCCGATTAAGTCATCCCAATACAGCTATTTATATTGATGAATCACATTCAGGACTGTTAGTACCATCATACTTTGCTATTATAAAAGTAGACAAAATAAGATGTTTGCCAGCGTATTTAGCTTGGTACTTAAATACAGAAGCTGTAAAGAAAGAATTGGAGCGTTCACAAGCGGGTTCACGAATACCGACAACAAACAAAAATACGCTAAAGGCAATAACAATTCATGACATTCCAATTCAGAGACAAGAGGCACTAATTCAATTACTATTGTTGCATCAGAAAGAGAAGCAACTTTATCAAAAGTTAATAGAAGAAAAGGAAAAGTGGTTTAAATCAATTACAGATAAAATCATTCAAGGAGAAATCAAGGAGGAAGTAAAGTGAGTGAAAAAGTGACGAAAGATCAAATTAACAGTGTACTATGGCAAGCGGCCGATACATTTAGAGGAAAGGTAGATTCCAGTACATATAAAGATTATATACTGACAATGCTGTTCGTCAAGTATCTGAGTGATGCGTATAAGGAGCATTTAGAAGAATATACAAAGCGTTATGATGGTGATGAACAACGCATTCAGCGTGCGTTATCAAGAGAGCGATTTGTGTTAGATGAACAGTCTACATTTGATTACTTGTATAGCAAACGTAATGATGCTGAGATTGGTGAAATCATCAACAAAGCATTGGAGCGGCTTGAGAACGAAAATACAGGCAAACTTCGTGGCGTGTTCCGTAATATTGACTTTAACAGTGAAGCGATTCTTGGGAAAGCAAAAGAACGAAATGCAATGCTCCGTTCTTTATTAGAGGATTTTAATAAGCTTACATTAAAGCCGTCTGTTGTTGGAAATGAAGATGTCATTGGTGATGCTTACCAATACATGATTGAACGTTTTGCAAGTGACGCAGGCAAGAAGGGCGGAGAATTTTACACGCCGTCAATGGCTTCAGAATTGTTAGCACGCCTTGTCAAACCTCAAGAAAATGATCGTATTTATGACCCTACCTGCGGATCTGGCTCTCTTCTTATACGTGTCGCAAACCAAGTGCCGAATAAGAAAGTGGCTATCTATGGTCAAGAACGCAACGGGGCAACACATTCATTAGCATTGATGAATATGTATTTGCATGGGATTGATGATGCAAAAATTGAGTGGGGTGATACATTAGCAAATCCACTTCATTTAGAGGATGGAAAGTTGATGAAATTCCAAGCAATCGTAGCAAATCCGCCATTTTCATTAGATAAGTGGGCAATGGGCTTTGCAGGTGAAGGCAATACGGACAGTAAATTTAAAATGGATGCAAGTTTAGATCCGCATAGACGTTTTGAATGGGGTGTTCCACCAAGTTCTAAAGGGGACTATGCATTTGTTCAACACATGCTTTATTCGTTGGCGGAAAATGGCAGAATGGCAACGATTCTACCGCATGGTGTTCTTTTCCGAGGTGCAAGTGAAGGGAAAATTCGCAAACAAATTATTGAGATGAACTTACTGGATGCTGTAATCGGACTACCAGAAGGGTTGTTTTATGGGACTGGAATCCCTGCTTGTATCCTCGTGTTCAAAAAGAACCGTACTCGCAAAGAAGTGCTTTTTATTGATGCATCAGCGGAAGGCAATTATGAAAAAGGAAAGAACCAAAACCAATTAAGAGAACAGGATATTGCTAAAATTGTAAAAACATATGACAACTGGGAAACAATTGATAAATACTCTTACGTCGCTACAATAGATGAAATTAAGGAAAATGACTATAACTTGAATATTCCTCGCTATGTGGACACATTTGAGGAGGAAGAACCTGTTGATATGGCACAAGTGAAAGAGAATATCGCAAACATCAAACAAGAGCTACAAGAAGTGGAAGCGGAGATGGAGAAATATTTGAAGGAATTAGGGCTGTAATTGCAGAACCCAGTTGTTAAGTATTACTTGACAACTGACGTATTTCATTTTTAACAATTTGTAAAAATAAGAATGTTCAAAATAAAATGACACACAGTCAACTATTCGGTTTTTCCGAATGGTTCAAACTAAAATGCATTGGTATCAACCAACTTGTAAGATTTACTTACAAGTTGGTCAGTAAAGGAGAATGAAAAATGGCTGAAATTGATAAATATAGTGAGAAAACATTTGAACAATACAAACATGTGAATGAGTTTGGAGAGGATTTTTGGTATGCGAGGGATCTTCAACATGTTTTAGACTATGAACAATGGCGAAATTTCTTAAAAGTAATTGAAAAGGCACAAGAGGCTTGTAAGAATAGTGATCAATTGGTTTCAGACCATTTTGCTGAGGTCAGCAAAATGGTAGAGCTTGGTTCAGGTGCAATGAGAAGTATAGATGATTTTGAACTTTCTCGTTATGCATGTTATTTAATTGTACAAAACGCTGATCCCAAAAAAGAAGTTGTAGCATTGGGACAGACGTATTTTGCAGTCCAAACACGTAAACAAGAATTGCAAGAGCGGTTTGAGTCTTTAGATGAAGATAAGAAGCGATTAGCTATTCGTAATGAATTAAAAGAACATAATAAGTCTTTACAAGAAGCGGCCATGCTTGCGGGTGTTGAAACAAATATTGATTATGCAACCTTTCAGAACCATGGGTACAGAGGGTTGTATGGTGGATTGGATGCAAAAGCAATCCACGCTCGAAAAGGGTTGAAAAAGAGTCATAAAATCTTAGATTATATGGGAAGTACAGAACTTGCGGCCAATCTGTTCCGAGCAACACAGACGGATGAAAAATTGCGTAGAGAGAACATTCAAGGAAAGTCGAACGCAAACCGTACCCACTTTGAAGTTGGGGCAAAAGTGAGACAAACCATACAAGAACTGGGTGGGACTATGCCTGAAGATTTACCGACACCTGAGAAAAGTATTAAGCAGATTGAGAAGCACGCACAAAAAAAGAGATTGAAAAGTGAGGAATAAATAGTATGAATAGGGAAGATGCAGGGCAAGAACCAAAATTTATTGAACAATTTCTAAAACAGCTTTAACTTGAGGTGGTGGTAACAATGTATGAAACTGTAGAAGATTATAAAAAAACAAAGTTCGGGTTAATTCCTAATGACTGGATAATAAAAAAGGGTGAAGGTTTATCAACAAAAATAACTAAAGGTGCTTCACCAAAATGGCAAGGTTTTGATTATCAAGACAATGGAATCTTATTTGTTACAAGTGAAAATGTAAGAGAAGGTGTTCTTGATGTTACACAACCAAAGTTCTTGCCAATAGAATTCGGAGAAAAACAAAAAAATAGTAAACTGAAAAAAGGTGATATATTAATAAATATTGTTGGGGCTTCCATAGGGCGTTCTTGTGAATATGACATAGATGTTGAAGCAAATATTAACCAAGCTGTATGTTTATTTAGAACAAAATCTGAAGCAGACAAAAGTTTTATAAAATATTATTTACAAAGTAATAGTGTTAAAAAAAGATTACTTGGTACACAAACAGAATCAGCAAGACCCAATCTATCTTTAACAGACATCAGAGAGTTTGAATTTGTGTTACCAAAAAATGACAAAGAAAAATTAAAAATCGCCTCCATCCTTTCCACTTGGGACAAGGCAATTGAGCTAAAAGAAAAGCTAATCGAGCAGAAAAAAGAACAGAAAAAAGGGTTAATGCAGAAGTTGCTGTCGGGTGAAGTGAGATTGCCTGGGTTTGATGGAGAGTGGAAGGAAGTTCAATTGGGTGCTATAGCGGAAATTTATCAACCTAAAACAATATCGCAAAGTGAAATGATGGAAAGTGGATATCCTGTTTATGGTGCAAATGGACTGATAGGCTATTATGATAAGTTTAACCATGATCAATGGCAAATCATGATTACTTGTCGTGGTTCGACATGTGGCACTGTGAATAGAACCAGTGGAAAAGCATGGATTACAGGAAATGCAATGGTTGTAAATGTAGATAATTCGCCTAATGTAGATAAAGATTTTATGTTCTATCTTTGCTATATACAAAAATATGACCGAATTATTGGCGGTTCTGGACAACCACAAATTACAAAAAAACCTTTAGAAGATTTTCTTGTAACTATTCCTTCGAATATAAACGAACAAAAAGCAATAGCAGAAATTTGTTTATTAGTAGAGTAAATTTCATAAATCTCAGACCTTTTGTTTCAAGGGTTCCTAGGCACAAAAAAGGAAGTACCTCCCCAAATCCAGTATAATGGTAGTCGACGAAAACATCCCAAAAAGACTGGAGGAGTACTTCCTATGACCATTATACGACAAATGAGTTTATTTAGCATGCAAGAATTATATGAGATGGAACCTACCCAACGTTATGACGCGATTTTTTCCGCTATTGATCTGTCTTCCATTGTCCACGAGGTGACGAAAAAATCTCACCTTGGGGCACCAGAAGCATTGAATTATCCAGCGATGGTTATTTCTATATTGATCCGTCTTGTCGAAGGAATTCCAACGATGAAGCACCTAATTAAGCGTTTGAACGAAGACCTAGCCTTTAAGAGAAATTGTGGTTTTCTTGTATCCGATTCAGTTCCATCTGAAGCATCCTATTCTCGACTTTTAACGAAGCTTGAGAACTCTAACATTTTAGCTGAAGTTCAGGAAAAAGTGATCCTCCAAGCGATCGCTGAAGGGTTTATTACCGATGACACGGTAGCGATTGATGCCACACATTTTGAAGCGCGTGATCAGGCTCCACCAAAGGAAGAAAAACCAAAAGAAGAACCTCAAAAACGTGGTCGTAAAACAAAGAAAGAACGTGAACAATGGCTCATCGAACAGGCAGAAAAAGAAGCGAATCTCCCGTTATTCGAAAAGAAAATCGAAGCACAATTAGAAGTCTCATTAGCCCAATTACGTCGGGAGATCCCGCAAGATCCTAAATGGGGTATAAAAAAGAACAGCGAAGGAAAGAACGTCTTCTGGTATGGCTACAAGGGCCATTTAGCCGTTGGAACCTCGAGCCAATATATTCTCCAATCGCTTTTTTCATCGGGAAACTTAAACGATGGCAAAGCCGCGATTCCTCTATTAAAAGGAATCCATGAACGACTACCTTTGAACTCTCTTCGTTATCAAACGATGGATGCTGGTTATGATTTTGAACCCATTTATGAACAGGTCTATCGTATGGGACAACAGTCCGTCATTGCCTACAATAAGCGTAATGAGAGAGAAAGAGTTGGTTTTGACGAGCATTTCGCGCCGACCTGTGTCAGGGAACATTCTTATCGGTACGATAGCTTTGACCCCAAGTACGAAACGTTAAAATATACACGACCGAAAGAGTGTCACGACTGTCCTTTAGCCAATGATGGACTCTGTCAAAAGGTATATAAAGTCAAAATCACGACCGACCTTCGCAAATACACAGCACCTGCGAGAGGTTCAAATGTTTGGAAATCCATCTTTAAACAACGCACCGCAGTTGAACGAGTTAATGCTTATTTAAAAGAGCTTTTTCAACTGAACAATGTTCGACATCGCTCAGGGAAACGAGCCAAAGTTCACTTTGATCTCGTCACCTTAGTTTACAATGCTTCTAAACTCGCTGTTGATCGTATTCGTACTAGCCATCAGCAACAACAAGCTGCTTAAATTTTTAAAAATGAAATTTTATAAATTCTGCCCGTCTCAAAATTTATAAATTAAGCAATTATGAAATTGATTCAGTAGATAAGGAAATCTTACTTATAAAAAAAGAATTAGGCAAAATAAAAAACCAAAAACAAGGTCTCATGCAACTTCTTCTAACTGGAAAAGTCCGAGTGAAGGTATAATTCCTTTACTCCTTTTCCTTTATTCTCAACAATGGAGGTGGAGAAATGTCGATTCCGCAAAATTATGATGAACGTTATATTAGCCAACAACCTGCGATAGAGGTATTGCAAGGCTTAGGGTATGAGTACATAGATGCTGAACGTGCAGAGACAATGCGTGAAAATCTCTATACTGTTTTGCTGAAAACGGTACTGGAAGAGAAACTGAAAGAGTTAAACTCCTATCAGTATAAAGGTGTCACCTACAAGTTTAGCTATACAAATATCCAACAAGCGATACGTGATTTAGACGAGCCGTTGACGAACGGTCTTGTGAAAGCGAATGAAAGCATTTATGAAACGTTGATGTTAGGGAGAACTTATACGGAATTACTACCAGACGGCTCAAAAAAGTCATTTACCATTCAATATATTGATTGGGAGAATGTTGAAAATAATGTATTTCACATTGTAGAAGAATTTTCTGTAGAACGTGTAGACGGCAGGGGTACTGTTCGCCCTGATATTGTGTTATTTGTTAATGGGATTCCTTTTGCTGTCATTGAATGCAAGAAGGCTTCCATTTCAATGGAACAAGGGATTAGCCAAATGATTCGAAATCAAAAAAATGACTACGTTCCTCAACTGTTTAAGTATGTGCAGATGGTGATGGCTACAAATAAAAATGAAACAAAATATGCAACTTGTGCAACACCGAAGAAATTTTGGTCAGTGTGGAAAGAAGAGCATGAGGAATGGTTAGATCATTGGTTAGATCAAACCGTTGCGAACCGTTTGCCAACGATGCAAGACAAAAACATCATTTCCTTATTCCACCCTGAACGACTACTTGAATTGACGTGTTTCTTTACACTGTTTGATAAAGATGTAAAAAAGGTGACACGTTATCAGCAGTATTTTGCGATAAAAGAGATATTAAGTACAATTCAAGATCGAGATGAAAACGGCAATCGACAGAGCGGGGTCATCTGGCACACCCAAGGGTCAGGTAAATCACTCACAATGGTCATGCTTGCTCGTTATATTTTGTCGGAATTAAATGACTACCATCCTAAAATTATTGTCGTAACAGACAGGGTAGAACTGGATAAGCAAATTCACAAAACGTTTAATCACACAAGGTTAAAAGCAAGTAGAGCAACATCTGGAAGCCACTTAGTCTCACTGATTAAAGATGGGAATGCTGATATTGTCACGACATTAGTGCATAAATTTGATACTGCTTCTACTAAACAACAGCCAATTGACTCAAAAGATATCTTTGTACTTGTCGATGAGTCGCACAGAACCCAATATGGAGAATTGCACATTAAAATGAAGAAAGTGTTCCCGAATGCCTGCTACTTAGGATTTACAGGAACACCACTAATGAAAAAAGAGAAAAGCACGATGATCAAATTCGGTAAACTCATCCATAAGTATACAATTGCCGATGGCGTAAAAGATCGTGCAATCGTTCCGTTGTTGTATGAAGGGAAAATGGTTGATCAAACGGTTAACAAAGTAGCGATTGATAACCGATTGTCGATGATTACTCGTCATTTGAATGATAAGCAGAAAGACGAAGTAATGAAAAAATGGAGCCATTTTGAACGAATTGCTTCATCCGATCAACGCATTAGTATGATTGCGTTTGATATTAATGAACATTTTTATCGCAATTACAAAACACAAGGTTCACAGTTTAAAGCAATGCTTGCAACGAACAGCAAAATGGAAGCCATTCGTTATTTGGAAGCTTTTGAAGAGTTGGGCGATTTAAACTGTGCTGTCGTTATCTCTCCACCAGACCAACGAGAAGGTCATGATGCGATAGATGAAGAATCGAATGATAAGATCCAACGCTTTTGGCAACGAATGATGAATCGTTATGGAACGGCTGAAGACTATGAAGATGCCATTAAAGATGAGTTTATTCATGGTGATGATATTGATTTACTTATTGTAGTAGACAAACTACTGACAGGTTTTGATGCTCCAAGGGCTTCGATTTTATATATTGATAAGCCAATGAAAGAACATACGCTACTGCAGGCGATTGCCAGGGTGAATCGTCTGTATGAAGGCAAAGACTACGGTTTAATCATTGATTACCGAGGGCTTTTATCTAAGTTGGATGAAGCTTTACAAATGTATTCAGGAGCAGGCTTAGAAAACTTCGATCCATCTGATTTAAAAGGTGCAATCCATGATGTTATTACTGTGATTGGTTCACTTCGTCAACATCATTCCGACTTACTGCAACTCTTTTCTTCTATTAGAAATAAACAAGATGTAGAAGAGTATGAGGTATTGTTAGAAGACGAGGAAAAAAGAGAAACGTTTTATGATACACTAAGCCAGTTTGGCCGCAACCTTGGTATCGCATTGGAATCTGAACGAATTTATAATGCATTACAACCAGAGGAACTTGCCACATATAAAAAGGACTTGAAGTTTTTCCAAGAACTACGAAAAAGCGTAAAGTTGCGTTATTCGGATACGATTGATCATAAGGAATATGAAGCGAAAATGCAAAAACTAATGGATCAATATATTTCTGCTGAACAAATCATACGTATAACAAACCCAGTTGATATTCTCAATGAAAAGCAGTTTGAAGAGGAACTGGAGCGTTTGGAATCGAAACGGGCTAAAGCAGATGCAATCCGCACCCGTTTAACGAAAAGTGTTCATGCAAAATGGGATGAAAACCCCGCTTATTATAAGAAGTTTTCTGAGCGGATTCAGGAAGTGATCCAGGAGTATAAGGATAAGCGGATTTCCGAGGCTGAATATCTAAATACAATGAAAGATATCATGAACGAATATAGAAAAGGAGAGCCTGTTGATGATTTTCCATCTGTTATTAAAGAGAATAGAGCGGCCCAAGCGTTTTATGGGGTAACAAAAGAGATTATGAATGAAGTAAAAGAGAACACTGTACCTTATGATACGTTAGGAAGTTTGGCATTGAAAATGGATGAAATCATTAGAGAATATACAAAAGTGGATTGGCACGATAACATCCAAGTACACAATAAAATAGCACAAGAATTAGATGATCTATTATATGATTTCTCTAAGGATAATCATATTGATTTGAGCTTGGATCAAGCAGATAAAATCATTGAGCAAATCAAAACGGTAGCATTAAGACGTTATTAGAGTTAGGTTGTGAACACCCCATGGAAAAACATCAAATCAAATACGGGGATAAGTTAATTTCATTTGAGTTAGAAAGAAAAAATGTAAAAAATGTCAATCTAAATATTAAACCAGATATGACGATAACCGTATCAGCAAGTGAAAAAGTACCACTTGACTTTATATATGGTTTTGTTAAAGGAAAAGGAGCTTGGATAACAAAGAATATAAAAGATTTCGAAAGTGTCCAGCCTTATAAGCAAAGTGAAAGGGAATATGTAAGTGGAGAGTCGTATAAATATCTTGGCAAACAATATCGTCTTCGAGTGAGAACCGTAGAGCAGAAGGAAGAGGTAAAATACTTTCGAGGGTTTCTTTATTTATATGTGAAAGCCCAAGATAATTATAGTCGCAAAGCAAAATTGATGGAAGAATGGTATCGAACAAAAGTCAAAAATACTTTTGAAAAGTCGTTAGTAAAAATGTATCCACTTGTAGAGAAATACGGGGTAGCAAAACCTGGTGTAGAATTACGAACGATGAAAGCACGTTGGGGATCGGCTTTAGTAGATACAAATACCATTCTTCTTAATACAGAACTAATTAAAGCACCAAAGCATTGCATTGATTATGTCGTACTTCACGAACTTATTCACTTTAAATATAACGACCATAGCGATAGCTTTTATAAAATGCTGTACTCGCTAATGCCAGATTGGGAGAAACGGAAAGCGATATTGGATGAGGAGATTGTGAGAGAGTTATAATTTACACTTCAATTAAATATCACATACAACTAAGGCGGTTCCTAAAAAATTAATACTTATTTTAGGGACTGCTTTTTTTCTAAAATAAGAGGGGAGGAAGATTGTGAATAAAGAGTATTTGCTACGTAGTTTGGCTGAAAATGGATACAACGTTTTATTTGGTGCAAAAAAGCATTTCGCAACTTATGACATTGTTCAGAAAACACCAGGTCGTTTAGCTTTTTTAACACTATCAGTAGGTATATGGCAAATATATTATCCTGATTTTATTTTTAGTAAGGAACTCTCTGTATTTCTTATAATTCTTGGTATTACTGCTCTAACAATTAGTCAATATAATTCTGAAAAAGAGCAATATAAGGAGCGGGGGAACGAGCTTATTCAAATGCATAATCAATTACGAAATATATATTACTGTATAAAAAGTGATGAAGATGGAAATGTCAATTTATCTGATCAAGAAAGGCAGATGAATGAGATTATGGGCAATTTTTATGACCAAAACATTACCAAACAAATTTTTTTAAGTGATTGGTACGCTCATTATAAGTTTTTTTATCAAAGCCAATATGAATGGATAAATGAACAAAAGCAATTTTCATGGAGAGATAAGTTTCCTGTTTCTTTCAGGTTTGTTGCATTCCTGGTAATCGTATGGATTGTTTTATCAGTATTAAGATATTTTAATTAGGGGGAAAGTAATGTTCTCAGATAAAATCGAGGAATTTATTGATAGCTTACAAATTGAAGATCTGGATGAAGAAACTAAAAGAGTAAAAGAAATAACTAAAAGATTAAATAAATCCTATTATGAAGGTTCTGATAGCGAAGAAGATCACTGTTATATTGTTGGTTCATTAGGGAGAGATACGGCAGTAAAAAGCTTTAGTGATATAGATATGTTGTTTGTATTACCAAAAGAATTAAAAACTAAGTATAGTAATCATCAAGGAAATGGTCAGTCTAAGTTATTGCAAGATGTTAAAAAAGAAATCAAAAAGAAGTATCCTAAGACTGTGGTAAGAGGAGATGGACAAGTAGTCGTAGTTAGTTTTACAAGTTTGAATAAAATAGTTGAGGTTTGCCCTGCTTTTGAAAGAAGTGATGGTGCATTCGATTATCCTGATTCAAACAACGGGGGATCATGGAAAAAAACAGATCCTTTGCCAGAGATTGATGAAAGTTTGGACACAATCACAGAAACAAATCAAAACTTCAAATATATATGTAATTTAGTTAGAGCATGGAAGAATAACGAAGGGTTTAAATTTGGAGGGCTTCTGATTGATACCTTAGTGTATAAATTTTTACAAGAAAATGAGAGTTATAAATCTGCTGGATTTACTGATTACTTACAGTTACTAAAGGATTTATTCAAATATTTAAAGAGTAGGGATAAAAATCAGAAATATTGGTTTGCTTTAGGAAGTAGTCAAAAAGTATATAACAAAAAAGGAACATTTGTTTCAAAAGCTAAAAAAGTATATGAAAAAATTGAGGATTTAACAGAAGAGAGTGAAAACATTTATGATGTAATGAGGGAAATCTTTGGTTCTAATTTCCCTGTTCCAGAGGAGATACAGGAGGCCGCTAATATAGAGAAAAGTGCATTGTATAATAGAAATGTTAGGCAGACAGAGGAGTTTATTGACCAAAAGTTTAATATTGATATACGGTATAACCTTAAAATAGAATGCAACGTTAAACAGAATGGGTTTAGAGATATGTTATTAAGAACAATGCTTGCAAAAGGGACTTATTTAAGTGTCAGTAAACGGTTGGAATTTTTTATAGTTGAAAATGAGTTTGATAGTTTAATACAGGATAGCGAATACAAACTTCATTATGAAGTGTATTGGAAAGTTTTAAATCGAGGAGAAGAAGCAATACGAAGGGATTGTATAAGAGGACAAATTGTTCGGGATGAAGGGAGACATAAAAAAATAGAAACCACTAATTTTAGAGGCGAACATTATGTTGAGTGTTATGTAATCTATAGAAACATTTGTGTTGCAAAAGATCGAATTGAGGTTCCAATTTCGAACAATTAAAGTAATTTAAGAAGGGATCGGTGTGATTGCACTGATCCCTTCATATTTATATTTCAGTAAATAGCAGTTGTAAAAAGCTCAAACACCCTCGAACCGAAATTGCATTTTCAAAGTGTTGACAAGCTGGTATAACTATAATGAGCAATTTTGAAAGGAGGTAATTTTATGTACGAAAACGTACCATTAGAGCTCAAACAAATGAAACAATGGGTTTGCTATCGAGCAATCCAAAAAGGTGAAAGGGTGGCAAAAGTTCCTGTTCATCCTTCAGATGGCAAGGCAATGGATATAAATAATAAGGAAAATTGGTTTACTTTTGCTGAAGTAGTCCAAGAGATCATAAATGGAAATGAGCATGTATCAGGCATTGGGTTTGTTTTTTCCGAATCAGATCCTTATGTTGGCATTGACTTAGATTATTGTGCTGATGAGAAAGGTAACCTCTCCTCACTTGCACAAGATGTCATTTCAATGTTTGAAGGTAAGGCATATATCGAGTTTTCACCGAGCGGAAAAGGAATTCATGTCATTACAAAAGGAAGGAAACCAGATGGTTCCTCTAAAAACTCAGAATTAGGAGTTGAAATGTATGATAAGAAACGCTATTTTACAGTCACAGGTAATCAAATCAGCTCTGCTGCAATTCTTTTTGATTGCCAAAAAGAATTGCAGGCTATTTATGAAAAATATCTAATAAAAAAGGAGGATGATACACGTATGACAACAATGACAAAAAATAAAAAAGCAAGCCACACACTGACAGAAGATCAATTATTAGACATCATGTTTTCAAGAAAAGGTGGTGATCGATTAAGAAGCATATTTGATGGCAATTGGGAAAGTTACTATTCATCTCAAAGTGAAGCAGATTTAGCCTTGTGTAATGCCTTGTAAACGCTAGAATGAAGTTGACAGTTTTTGCTCGATAAGATTTTACACTTTTGCTCAATCAACCTACTACTTTAGTAAAATAGATAGTAATGTTATTTTACTGGGGGTTAGGGTTTTGGAGGAGAAGTTAGTGTTATATGTAAAGATCCATGAATTACGTAAGAGAAAGTTTAAAGTAGCACAAATCGCTAAGGAGCTGAAAGTTTCAAGACCGACTGTCTATAAGTATTTAGACATGACATTTGATGAAGCAAAAGCATACACTGAACACCCTTTGGGGAAGAAGAGAAAACTAGATCCCTACAAAGACTGGATACTTGCTTGGCTAGAAGAATACCCTCATCTAAGTAGTGCTCAAATTCATGATTGGCTTTTGGAGAGATACCCCGATCTTGTCGTCGGTGGAAGTACGGTGAGAACGTATGTGAAAGATATTCGTGAGGTTTATCAGATTGAGAAGAAGGCCATGGTCCGTCAATATGAAGCCGTTCCTGAACAACCAATGGGTAAACAACTTCAGGTAGACTGGGGTGAGACAAAACAGAAAACGACAGACAACAAAGAAATCAAGCTCTATTTCATTGCCTTTGTCCTCGCTCATTCCAGGCAGAAATATATGGAATGGCAGGCGCGTCCTTTTACGACAAGAGACGCGATTCGTTGTCATGAACATGCCTTTCAGTTCTATGGAGGACGAACAGAAGAAATTGTTTATGATCAGGATCACTTAATCGCAGTGAGTGAGAATGCTGGACAACTGCTTTTAACAACGGAGTTCCAACATTATGTGAATGAACGTGAGTTTAACGTTCACTTGTGCCGAAAAGCCGATCCGGAATCTAAGGGCATGATTGAGAATGTAGTGAAATACATAAAGGGCAACTTCGCAGACAGTCGAGTGTTTAGCGATATAGAAGATTGGAATAGTCGAGCACTACAATGGCTTCAGCGTACCGGGAATCATCAGGTTCATCAAACAACGAAAAAAAGACCAGCAGAAGTGTTTCTCCTTGAAAAGCAACACTTACTGCCAGTCTCTTCGTTACTTTCATATGAAAGTACCCATAACCAAAGTATAACAAGAATTGTAAGCAAGGACAACACCATCCGGTACAAGTCAAACCGTTATTCTGTTCCCCTAGGGACGTATCAAACAATGAGTGAGAATCTTGTCTGGATTGAAGTGAAAGACGAAGGTCAAAAGACGCTCGTCATTCGCAGAGAAGCAAAAGGTGAAGTCATTGCCGAGCATCTTGTGAGCTCAGAAAAAGGAAAACTCATTCAAAATCGCCATCACACTCGAGATCGCTCCAAAGGGGTTGAAGAGCTTAAGCAACGCCTCGTCTCTTGCTTTGAAGATCAAGGTCAGGCAGCTGCTTATTTAGATGAGATCAGCCAAAGATACCCGAGGTATCGTCGAGATCAATTTGCGATCCTCTATAAGATCATTCAACAGTATCCAGCATTCATTGATACTGTTTTGACAAAGTGCATGGCAGAGAAACTATATCATGCGAATGATTTTCGTGATATTGCTCATCACCTTCATACATTGCGAGATGAACCGATTGAAGAGGGACAACCCTTTTATACTAGCTCACCAAAGCATTCTCATATCAAAGCATCTACCCGTTCTCTACTTGCCTATACCAGCATTTTAGGAGGTAGAGCATGATGAACAAGACTGTGCATGAATTACAAGATCAATTTCGTCAGTTACGTTTAGCAGAGACGGCGGAGGAGCTGCCACAGCTTCTTCGCGAAGCTGAAAAAGCATCATGGACCTACCTGGAATTTTTAGAATCGATCACTCGATATGAATTAGCAAAACGTGAAGCAAAAAGCCTCGAGAAAAGAATGAAATGGGCGCGCTTCCCTTTCGTGAAGTCGTTAGATGAGTTTGAACTGAAAGGACAAAACGTTCTGACGGCTCGTCAGCTTTCTCAACTCCGAGAATTAAGCTGGCTAGAGCAGCAGTACAATTTAATCCTTCTGGGTCCCCCTGGTATAGGTAAAACACATATCGCCATTGGATTAGGACTGGAAGCTGTGTATAGAGGATTCCATGTTTACTTCGCTACAATGGGTGAGCTTGTGCAGCTTTTAAAGTCAGAAGAATACCTGAATAAATCTAAAGTTCAGCTTAAAAGAATTAGAAATGCCGACCTTGTGATTATCGATGATTTAATGTATATGGCGATGGATCAGAGAGAAGCAAACTTGTTTTTTCATTTGATTAACCATTTATACGAACGAAGTTCGATCATCCTGACTTCAAATAAGAGTCCAGAAGAATGGGGTCATTTAATTGGAGATCAAGGAATCACAACAGCTATTTTAGATCGCTTACTTCATCGGGTGGAAGTCATCCATGGTGGAGAGAATGAGGAAAGTCATCGCATGAAAAACCGGAAAAGCATTTTTTCAGCAGAAGTGTAAAAAGGAAACGAGCAAAAAGTGTAAAATTCGACTTGACGTCTACATGCCTTAGCGTTTTATACAGCAAAGGATGCAAATGAAATGGATAGGCTATTCCGAAAGTCAGGATTATTTAGAGTAAAGTGGGATCAAATTCATTTTTCAGATGGAAGATCCTATGGTGATTCTGTAATCGAAAAAGCAATAGCTGATACCACTATTGTATTCGAAAAAAGAGAATCAATAACTTCTCCGACTATAAGTAAAGAGGAAAGAAAATTGCCAAATGAAAGTCTATATCCTTGGTACGAGAAAACTCAGACTTCCATGCGATTTAAGCCAGGTGTATTAGCAAAACACTTAGCAGAAACTACTAACTTTGTTTACTCAAGTGAACGTTTTTTCAAGTACGAAAATGGAGTATACAAAGAGGTTAGTAATTTAAAGATGCAGAGCTTTATCCAGAAACATCTAATTGAAGAATATAGTAAAAGCCATCATATTCACGACACACTCGAACAATGGAAAAACCGAATCATTTACGAAGGGGATTTATTAGACAATCCTCAGTTGATGAACATGATTAACTTCCAAAATGGAATGTTTGATTTGAATACTAAATCCCTTATTCCTCACTCCCCACTTTTCTACACTGCAGTTCAAATCAATGCAGAATATAATCCCTCAGCAGACTGTCCTCGGTTTAAAAAATTTATCGAAAATTCCCTCGAACCTAATGATGCCCTAATAGCTCAAGAGATAATGGGTTATCTCTTAATTCCTTTAACGGTTGCAGAAAAAGCATTTATCCTCTATGGACCTGGGCGATCGGGTAAGTCAACTTTCCTAAAAGTAATTGAACAAATTTTAGGGAAAGAACAGATAAGTAATGTACCGTTGCAAGATCTATCCCAACGATTTAAAGCAAGTTTACTGCTTGGAAAATTAGCAAATATTTATGCAGATCTACCAAACAAAAGCATCCAAGATACAGGAGTTTTTAAAACGCTTGTTTCTGGAGATACCATTGTTGCTGAAGAGAAGTTTGGCAAGCCTTTTTCATTCTCAAACAGAGCAAGACTTATATTCTCTTGTAATGAGCTGCCATCAAATTATGTAGACCGCTCCGATGGTTTTTACCGCAGGTTAATTATCCTTCCGTTTTTACGCCAAGTACCCGAAGATCAAATTGATCCATTCTTGCTACAAAAGTTCCAGCAAGAGCAAGATGGCATAGTCCAATGGGCACTCCAAGGTTTGTTTCGCTTAATCGCAAATAAATTTCAATTCACAAAGAGTGAATCTAATAAAACATTACTTGATGAGTATCGTAAGCAATCTAATAACGTAATTTGGTTTGTAGAAGAGCATTGCGAACTCATTCCAAATGAAATTGAGTATAGTAGTGTGCTTTATCAACATTATAAGCGAATGTGCTTGGAGAATGGATTACAACCAATCTCGCAGACCAAATTCAACAAATCGTTGGAAAATGATTATCCTGCACAACTTCTAAGAACCGAAGAGTCAAAATCGAAAAGAGTCATTTTTAAAGGAATAAAGATTCGTAGAAATGTTTAACAGACAACCACGAGGAGGGGGGAACGGGGAAAAGAAATGGTTTTTTGAATCTAATAAAAATTCTTTGCAAAAATATAGATATAAAGTTTATAAGAATGGATGGAACCCTTTGAATTCCCCCTCCTGTAGTTGTGAAAAAATTTATAAAATGAGGAGGAATAAATATGAATAGAAAAAAACTACTAAAGAAAGCGTTAATTAAATATGGGAAATTGGATTTTAAACCTATCTATAAGGAGAGGCAAACATTAGGTATATTGGGCATTATGTATCAGTACCCAGATGAGTATGAATACTTTTATGACGAGCAAGGCAATATTTTAAAAGGTTTCTTCTTGGGTAAGAAGTTTGTTCGACAAATCAATTTTTATGGACATGAACGGATTGAAAAAGAACTATTTCTATTAGAAAACCGAGAGTTTGTTGTGTTTGAAAGACGAGAGGTCTGGACTAATATTGAAAGTGGCAAAACAGTAGTTCGAAAAATTGCTGAAAATCAGTCAATCAAATGGTTTCATTTATAAGGGAATAGTAAAAAAAGGCAGTTTGGTAATAAGTTATTACTTACAAACTGCCCTTTCTTTATTATTTTTGTGAATATCGATCGATAAAATTGAGGAGAAGTTGAGCGATTATATCTTGAATTTTTAAATGGGGAAATTGTTCTTCGCACGTTTTGACAAACTGTTTATATAAATCGTCAGCCATGCGGAAGTTTTTTGTAGCTATTTTAGAGGAAGAGCGGAAGATACGCTTGTCTAATATGAAGTCATCATTGTTTTTGTGACACTCAATTAGATTCTTTAAGATCATGAAGTTTTCTCGAATAAAATTGAGCTCTGGAATTGTATGATCATCATTGGGATGCTCAATAATTTGGTTCTCATCCCGCACGAATTTGTAATACTGATTGTCCCGTTTGATAAACACATAATCGTCTTCTTGCATTAACTTTGTAAAGGTAGAGTAGTTGATACCGATTATATCTGCTACTTTTTGTAAATCTGTACTATCCTTTTTTAGTAGTTCATTAACAATTCTCACTCTTTCTTTGCTACTAATTGTGTAGAATTTGTCTTTGTTCATCTGTACACCTCCTAAAATTTTTTGATGATATATTATAGTAGTTTGATAGAGAATTATTCAATTCTCCCTTGATAAATCAAGGTTTTAACGGGTTGCATATAGGCAATAGGGAACTATCGTTGACAATAGTAAATATATTCCATTTATTTTCGTTTACATTGAACTTTTCTCATTGTACTCTTAGTTCAAATAGGAAAAGGAGAGTGTTGTATGAGTGAAGAAGCAAAACTAAAATCACATTCAAATTGTTTGCAAAGATTATTATTTGATAGCCCAGAAGTAAAAGAAGTAGAAGAAAAACTTGATCAAATAGTTGACATAGCAGATAGTTTATTAAAATTATTGATTGATAAGGAATCAGGATATACTTCTTTTGGGTATATTATTAGATATGATAAAGACGTATTGCCTTTTATAGACAAATATTCTAACAAAGAGAAAGTGAGGATAATAAACGAGGCATTGAAACAATACTTTGAAATACAGGAAAGTATAAAATAAATTAAAAAGTGGTGACTATGGATAAGCGAAGTGACGAATCTTTTGATGATAAATTTCCTAATGGGATATTTGCCGTTCCAAAAGATAGCAGAGTAAAAGTAAGAAAATTATTTGAGTATTGTCAGGAAAAAGGTATTACTCCAGATAAGTTATCGGAAAAGGAAATAGAGAAATTCTTAGATAGAAAAAGTAAATAGATAATAAATTAGCATTGGGAAATTGTAACCGTTAAGTGATTTTGAACACTTTCTGCTAAGTAAGAATGAACACTTAATTGGAAATTGAGCGTGGCATTGTCACTTTACATGGAGCCTCTACGGGCATGATTATGAGCCGAGAAGCCAATTGCACCAATTCATTCGGCTCATTCTTGATAGGCTACCATGCCCGCCTCTCCAAATAAAGTGCTCGTTTCTACTGGAAAATAGTGTTCAATTTTATCGAGCAAAATCTGTTCAATCTTTTCTGACGGTTACAGAAATCCCTTGCTTTTTTTGTGTGTAATTTAAGATACCTGTTCCACTACCAAATATATACAAGGAAATATATAATAGAAATAGTCATACCGAACTATTAAATCATCCAAAGATATTTTTTATTAACTTAATATTACCTGGAGGATAAAATGGAATTAAAAATGTCAGAAATATTAACGGTTGTTAGTTATATTGGAGTGAATAATGGTTATTTAGGTAACTTTTCTTATAGTAGTCATGCCGAATTTTATCCTTTATATTGTGACTTAGAAATAAATCCTTATGATTATGAGGGGACAACAAGAGAGAAATTTATAAAAATATTGTTGAATGCTAATACTAATGATCAAGTAAAAATTCTACGTGGAGTAATTGAAAAGTATCCAATAGAATATTTTGAGGATTTAGACTATGAGGAAAAAGAACTTAAACAGAAAAGAAGACTATTTGACCGCATAAATGTGTATATTCAAAGACTTGAAAAGAGTGGTTTTATAGATGTCCCCAAGTTACATATAACAGCTAATTTTGTTGAAGAAGCATTGAAACAAGCTGAAACGCTATTAAAAGAGCATGATTCTTATAGTGCATTAGATCGTATGCATACAGCACTACATGCATTTCTATTACATATATGTAAAGACGAAAAAATAATATTTGAAAGTAGTGAACCTAAAATACAAGATGTATTTAGTAAATTAAGAAAAGAACATCCTGCATTTAAAAATAACCAACCTTATGTTACACCAGTGAATCAGATGTTAACAAGCATTGGAAAACTCCTCGAAAACCTAAACGAAATTAGAAATAACCGAAGTATGGCTCACCCCAACGAAGAATTTCTCCCAGAAGAAGAAGCCCAATTTGTAATTAACTCAGCTCGGATAATATTAAAATATATTGATAGTAAGGTAAAAACCAAAATAGAGTTTAGAGACAGCAAGAAGATAGAGGTCTAATAATAAATTAAACAGTTGGATCGATTGAAACAATATCGGTATTATTTCTTTCTGAAAGTGATGATTTAGGTGAAAAAATTTAAGAAGCTAAAGTATTTTATTCGTTGTTTACTGTTTTTTATACGTTTGAGGCTGTTACCAACAATAATAACAATAATCCTTTTGACATTGAGTTTATTTTTTAGCAGTGCAGATAGACAATTAGTAGACCCAATTTTAAGGAAAATAGCAGTCGTTGATATTCCATACTTTAATTTTACTTATAATGGCTTTACAAGAGTATTAGAAACTTTCTCATTAAGTGTTCTATTTTTATATGTAAATATATTATTCGCTACAATTAGCAAGAATTTAAGAAAAATTGAAGCCTACAAAGATTGTTTGAGTGAATGTATCTTTTCTTTTTACTCATATTTTGGAAGTTACTATAAAATGGATTATAAAAATCTAAATAAAGAACTTCAAAGACAAGATTTTGACTACTATTGTAAAGTAAAGTCTAATGATTCTATCAACCATGATTATGAACTATTAGAAGGAAGGAATATGTTGTTAAAAGAAGGAGGCATTGTTAGCTTATATACCAAAGATATATACTTTGAAATAATACCTACAAGCTTTGCTAAATATAGACATTTAAAGAAGTACCTCGAAGAATTAAAAGCGAATTTGGATAAGCTATCATTTTATCCATTAAATGAAGAAATAATGTATTTTAGTAAGGTTCTTTCAACAAATTTAACTGAAGAAATAGATAGTATGATTCAACCAAGTGAAAGAGCATTTATACTTAATCCTAATATTGTAATGGTTGATATGGAAGACAAGAGTTACTACTATATAAAATCATATAACTTGCCTAATTATGAGATGTATAAAATGTTCCAACTAATAAAATCAGAATACCTTCTAATTCCTATTAACCCAGAGAGTGATAAAGCTCATCTTGGATTACATAAAATGCTAAATTTAAAATGAAATTTATAGATACAGAAAGAGACGAGAAAAACTTCTCGCCTCTGGCTTTTTGCCTCTTAAACAAACACGCTGAACCGTATCATAAATAAAGGTAAACTATTAAGTGACTCAAGCATGCTACTTTTACGGGGTTCTTCCCCTCTAACAAATAAAATTCATATTATTTATTATTCAACTGTCAAACAGAAAAAATAACATGAAATTAAGCAAAAACAAGTATTTTGTGATTATTTGTCAAAATGTATAATATAATTTAATAAAGGAGTTATATATGGAAGGTACAGTATTGAAACAAGTAATTACTGACAGCGCTGAAGAATTAGCCTCTAATGTAAAAAGTCATATGGAAGAATGTACTTCAGAATTAACAGAAATGTTAAATCATCTTAGTCTATTAAATAGTTGGACAGACTACCTTAGTAGATTCGAGACAAATATTATCCTAAAGGAAGTAGTTTATGACTTACTTTCTTCAGTATATATAAGTACAAATGGTATGTATAGGAATGCATATTCTAGTTTAAGAAGTGCAATTGAATTAGGAATAGGTTTTGTTTATTTCACTGACCATAATTATGATTTTCTAAAGTGGAAGCAGAATAAATTTGATTTATCCTGGAGCCTATTAAATTCAGAAAGCATAGGTGTACTTAATAAAAGTTATTTAACTTTGTTTTTCTCTGAATTTAACTATGAACCATATATAGAAAAAGTGAAGGAACTATACAGAGAATGCTCAGAATTTACCCACGGAAAGTTTAATTATATGCAGACTATTGAATCTTCGAAGATTGCTTTTGATAAGAGTAAATTTATTGAATGGGCAAAAATGTATGTGGAAGTTATTCGAAACTTAGTAATTATCCTCCGTGTAAGGTTTTCTAATGAATTAACTTCTTTTGGACAAGAAGATAATATTGATTTTATGAATGAGATTTTTATAAATTGTGACCATAGGGAGTTGAAAATAAATGAGTAATGTGTTAAATGATGAGTTTATTTACAGGACTGAGGATCTAAAAGATAGCCAGTTAGATGAAGTATTCGTAGAATCAAAGATGGATAGAGAGAATATTGATTTTTTGAAATCTCGTACTCCAGCCTTATTAGTTGGAAGTCGTGGTACAGGGAAAACAATGTTACTGAAAATCGCTGAGAAGGAACTGGATTCAACTTTTGAAGATGATAGGGTACTAAGTATTTTCGTCAGTTTTAAAAAAGCCATATTTTTAAATACTATTGAAGATATAAAGTATTTTCGTCAGTGGATGCTTGCAAAGATTTCATTTAAATTAAAACGCAAGCTAGAGAAAAAAGGATTATTAACAAATAATGAGCTTTTCGGAAGATATTTTAATGTAGATGTAAGCAATCAGAATTTAATCGACACTTTAAGTCAATTTACTAAGCTTTTAGAGAAAGCTTCGAAAAGAACAGTTGATTTTAATAGTGAGGTTAGCCATATTTTTGGGCGGGAAACAGAAGACATTGAGCTCTTAAATGAATTAGATTACTTTCATGCATTAATTGAAGATTTGTGTGAAGAATTAGAAATTGAAAGGATAGTTTTATTATTTGATGAAGCATGTCATAACTTCATTCCATTGCAACAAAGGGAATTTTTCACTTTATTCCGAGATTTAAGGTCTGCATATATATGCTGTAAAGCTGCCGTGTACCCAGGTATATCGTCATTTGGAACATTCCAACAATTCCATGATGCTACGGTTAGAAAAGTGGAAAGAGACCTTTTAGAGGATGAATATGTTGATTATATGAGAGACATAATTAAAAAACAAACAGATGCTGAAGTATATGAAAAATTTGAAAAACAAGGCCAGTTACTCGACTTTTTAATTTATTCAGCTTCTGGAAATCCGAGATTACTACTAAAAAGTATTTATTTAGCAAGTAATGGATTTAAGAAGTTAACTAGTAGTAGAGTAAATGAAACTATTAAAAGCTTTTATCGTTCACAAATTTGGAATGAACATACAAAATTAGGTGATATTTATAGTGGGCATAAAAATTTAATAGATTGGGGAAGAGAATTTATCGAAACTGTAGTTTTACCTGATACTAGCGAAAAAAACGACACAAGATTGGGAAAGGGAGTTAATCAACAAACAATATTCTTTGCGATACACAGGGATGCTCCAGAAACAGTCAAACAAGCCATTAGGATTTTAGAGTATTCAGGTATTGTATCATTGCATACAGAAGGTACAAAAGTAAGAAGGGGAATTTTCGACAGATACCAAGTGAATTTAGGTATTGCTTTAAGTTATTACCAAACCCCAACTGAAAGAGCAGCTAATTTGATTAAGGGGTTGTCTATAAAACTTTATACAGATTATGGTCAAAACTCTCCATCCTATAGTAATCTAGAGAAGCTGAATATAATCACAGAGGATACAGATTTTAAAGATGTTATTGACAAGGTTCTAAATTTATCGATTGAAAATTTAGATATAACGGAATTTCAAAAGAACACTATTAAGAGTGCTGGTTTTAATACATTGCGTGATATCCTTGAAGGAGAAGAATCTGATTTACAAAAAGCAAGGTTGATTGGAAAAAAAAGGGCTAGAGTTATCTGGAATATCGCTTACAACGCAACAGTTGAATATTTCTCGGGCTAATAAAGGAGAGGTTTATCCACTGATAACGAAGAAAAAGGTTTTACGCCAGTGGAATAAGTAAAATTGGCGAGCTATTCGTTTTACATCAAGAGAAAGCGGCAACAATGGCTTTGAACTGCCCGAGTGTTAGACACAATCTAATCTTTGGAATGCAGTGGTGTTCCTTTCCTAAAATTCGCTTCAAATAATCTATAAATTTGGAAACAATGTCTATTATTACTGGTAAAATAGTGCTAAGATAATATATATTTATATAAAGGGGGAGATTACAATGACACAACAAAAGTTAAGTGAATATGAGTTAAATGAAATTATCCAAAAGGCTAAAGATTTTTTTAAAGAGGAAATTGTGCCAAGTCATAGGACAAACACTTTAAAGCTCAAAAAGTTAAAGGAATTTAATCTCAACCCCTTTTTAGACAAATATAAAGCTAGTTTCCTAAGTGGAAATGATGACTCAGAAAGTATTGCTAGAGCATTGGTATATCCAAGGGTTTTGGGAACTTCAATAAATACAATTTTTGGGGAAAGATTACAAAAGTTTTGCAGTGAGGTTTTAGAGGGCTTTGCATCTACTACTTCTGGAATAGATATTGAGTTTGTAGATAAGGTTGATGGTAGAAGAAAATACTGTCAAATAAAGGCCGGGCCAAATACAATCAATAAGGATGATATTGAGACAATTAAAGGGCATTTCCAGGGAGTTAAAAACTTGGCTAGAACTAATAACCTGATCATTGGACTTAATGACTTAGTTGTGGGAGTCTTTTATGGTACCCCTAACGATTTAAGCAATCATTACAAGACAATAAACCAAGAGTTCCCAGTAATTGTAGGGCAAGAGTTTTGGTACAGGCTGACTGGTGAGTTAGACTTTTATCAAAAGCTAACTGATGCTATTGGAGATGTAGCCTCTGAGGTTGATGGCTCAGAAATGATTGAGGAAGTCATTAAAACATTAGCAAATGAAATAGAGGAGACTTTAAAACCAGAATGTTTAGATCCTATTATAAAAGCAAAAAAGAAAGAGAATGGGGAATCTTTAAGCTAGGGGGGATTCTGTTTAGAGATCCCCCTTATAAAAGCACCGTTTAAACTACGTTGATTATTTTCTAAGCTTAACTTATTTGATTTAGTACATTAACTATGGACAAACCTATTGCCTTTGCCATGTTAACAGGTACAGCATTGCCAATCTGTTTGTAAGCATTAGCAGTAGAACAATCAAACTCCCAGTTGTCAGGAAAACTTTGGATTCTTGCATACTCTCTTACCGTAAAAGGCCTCGTTTCATCAGGGTGGCATCGTTCTGTTTGTTTTTGAGCTGGCGAGCAAGTAAGGGTTAATGATGGTTCATCCCATGATAACCTTCTAGCCATACCTGTTCTGCCTCCTCCTGAATAATAGCTTTTTCCCATGTATTCTTTAGCTATATCATCAGGAAGGTCTCTCCAGTAACCACCAGGAGGTACTAGATCCAGCACTCTCTTTTTTTTGTCAGGATATTTAACTCCATCAGATTTAGGAACGTCCTTTAAAACATCACCTAATGTAAGCTGATAACCATATGGTTGTGGAAATGAATAACTTAAGTTGTGTTTTTCTACTAAGTCATTTCTAATACCTACAAGTACAATTCTTTCTCTTTTTTGAGCTACATCATAATCCAAGGCTCTAAGCACATGCCATTTAACTGTGTAACCAATATCGGAAAATACTTTTAACATTAGAGCTAGTGTTCTTCCGTCATCATGATTAACTAGACCTCTAACGTTTTCAGCTAAAAACATTTTAGGAAGTAGCTGCTTTAATGCCTGAGCGTAGTAATAAAACATTGTTCCTCTTGCGTCAGACAAACCCATCTTCTTTCCTGCGTAACTAAAAGCTTGACATGGATACCCACCTGATAGGAGGTCTAACTCCCCCATAGGGATATTTACATAGTTTCTAATACCTTCCTCAACTACAGTAATAATATCCTTATTAACTACATTCCAATTAGGCCGGTTCTTTCTTAGGGTTTGACAGGCATGTTTATCAATTTCAACAAGACCTTTTGAGTCGAATCCTGATTTTTCCAAACCTAGTGCTAGTCCACCTGCCCCTGCGAAAAGCTCTACCACTGAGTAATCTCTTTTAGGAGTAATTCCTCTAACTTCTATAAAGTCCTCTCCTCTATAATCATCAACATTTATTTCTTTATTTTGTGTTTGCTCTGCTAAGGCGTCAGTATCATCTAAGAAAGGTAAGGAGATCTGTTCAGCGTCTATTATGTCCTCTAAGTTAACGTCCAACACCTCACATAGCTTTAAAGCATTGGATTTTATGGGATTAAAACTAGGGGAGAGCAACATTGAAAGTTGGTTTTTACTGATACCTAAAAGCTTCGCTAATTCCTTCTGAGTAGACAGACCTTTATTTTTCATATGTACTCTAACCTTATCTTTACTTATTGCATACAATTTATAACCCTCCACAATAGTTAAAATTATTTTTAACTCTCATAGGGTTATTATGAATTTTTATCTTCAAGATGTCAACAAAATAGATTATGAAATAATCTAATGTTTTTTTCACCGGTTTACTGGTAGTTACAGATTCAAAGTTTTATATACATATCAAGCTTTAAATATCACATACTTTGAAAGATTAACACCTTTTTTGACCTCTGCCTTATACGATTCCTTTATACCAGCTGATTTTACAATTTCTGATGAGCTGTATTTATTTCTTAAAATAATGTCATCATATTTAATTCCAAAAAGATGAATGTAAGTTGCCTTTTCATTATCTGGAGTAGACTTATACATGCTTCCTAAAATCTTGCCAAGCTCATTTATAGACAATTAACTCACCTCAATTTTATTTTACACTAGTAATGCTGGAAATTAGAACAATTAAGACTATGACGGAAGGTATTTCAAGGGGACTACATCAGCCAGAAGAGAAATATTTTATTTATCGGGAACTCCGGCACTGGGAAGAGACTTATCGGTAGCCTTAGGACAAGAGGCCATTGATCAGGGACACAAAGAAAAATACTGAACAGGTGCTCGAATGGCCAACGAATTGTTGAAAACACAAGGAGAGAAAAACTTCTTCAACTGGAGGTGCAATGGCTAGTTGCAGATCTCACCATTTATTAACGAACTAGCTATATCCTTTATCACCAACTTGCAGTGGAGTTAATGTTCCAATTCTTTTCAACTCGGTATGAGAGAGGAAGCATGATCATCACAAGCAACCGAGAGTTTGACCGGTAGAACCGAAGTATTTCATGATGAACAGATGACCGCCGCCTTGTTGGAACGAGTGACACACAATCCCCACATCATCTCCATGAATGGAATGAAATATTTTAAAATTTGTTGTATAAAAAACATTGGGTTTGATAGAATTAAATGGTATAAATAGTTGGTTTTTGTTTACTTTGATAGTTTAACTAATGGAGTTAAAATGCTTGTCTATAGAGGGGGAATTTAATATGCCTAGAAAGAAGACTGAAGCAGAAGTTACTTTAGAATCAAGGAACCCAGCTGTTCCTAGACCGAGGTTAAGTAAACTAATTGTAAAGAACTTTAGATGTATTGGACATAAGCCAGTTGAAATTGAGTTAGATGATATAGTTGTCTTAGTAGGTTCTAATAACGCCGGGAAGAGTACTATACTAAAAGCATACGAAATAATCATGTCTCATGGATCTAACGCATGTAAATTAACTCTCGATGATTTTCCTAATGGAGAGATAGTTGAAGGCTTTTATCCTGAAATAGAATTGCATACTGTGGTTCATGATAATAGTCCAGGTGAACGATGGATTAGAGTTGATAGTGAAACACAAGAAAAATATGTCCGTGAACAATGGGTTTGGAAGGATGTTGGTTCACCTATAAGAAGAGGTTATGATGTTGAACAAGGAGAATGGTCTGAAAATGTGCCATGGGGAGCTCCTAATGTAGCAAATTCTCAAAGACCGCAACCGCATTTAGTAGAAGCCTTTGAAAACCCTGAGAAACAAGCAAATGAAATTATAGATATCCTATCTTCAATTATCACAGATAGAGTAAAAAGTATGTCAAAGAGCTCAGAGGATGTTGAATCCGATTATGAAAAATTATTAAATAACATTCAGAAACTGCAAGAACAAATTTTAAATGATTCTAAAGTAGAAATAGAGGAGGCAGAGGGAGAAATATCAAGCCTTATCAGCGATGTTTTCCCTGGATATAAAGTTAAATTTGATGCTAGACCTCATGATGAAATTGATAAGAGCATAAGTCTTTTTAAAGCAAAATCTCAGCTTTTGATGGGACCTGAGGAAGGATATCAAAGTTCAATTGCGAAACAAGGTAGTGGAGCAAGAAGAACCTTATTATGGGCTGCATTACGTTTTGTTAATGAAACTCAGTTAAAAAAGAAAAACAAAAACGAAAGACCTCATGTGTTGCTTTTAGATGAACCTGAGCTTTGTTTACATCCTAGTGCAATTAGAGAAGCATGTAAAAGCCTCTATGATCTACCTAAAAATAAAAATTGGCAGGTTATGGTTACTACTCATTCGCCTGCATTTATTGATTTAGCTAGAGATAACACTACCATAGTGAGAGTGGAGCGTAGCGAAAATGGGGATATAAAAGGAACAACATTGTTTAGACCAAGGAGAATTTTACTTGATCCAGATGATAAGGGCAGGTTAAAACTACTAAATATGTTTGATCCCTATGTTGCAGAATTTTTCTTTGGAGGTCATTCAATTATAGTAGAAGGAGATACAGAGTATACGGCTTTTAAGTATATTTTAGAGTCTGCACCTGAACTCTTTAGAGGTGTTCATGTTATCAGGGCTAGAGGAAAAGATACTATCGTATCTCTAGTTAAAATCCTAAACCACTTTGACTCATCTTACTCGGTTCTCCATGACAGTGATAGACCGTTTACTAAAAAGAAGAAGGTAAATGGTGAGCCAAAGAAAAATAAGGCATGGACGGCCAATGAAAAAATTATAGATACTGTTAAAAAGCATACCGATCCAAGCAAAGTAAGGCTTTTAGCATCAGTGCCTAACTTTGAAGAAGCATACTTTAACGAGGAAGTAAAAGGGGAAAAACCTTATAATGCACTGATGACTTTAACCGGGAACAAAGAGGCATTCGAAAGAATTAAGCAGTTGCTTCAAGCTCTTGTAGATCATACATCTCCCACCCCAGAGGGATGTATAGAGTGGGAGAATACATCAGAACTTCTAACCGAATTGGAGAAGCTAGGTACAGATGAGATAATTGAATAATTATAACAGAAAGAAGTGCTATTTTAGCACTTTTTTCTGGCTAAAATAGAGAGTGATAAAAAGCAAACCTCATTTAGATTCATTACGCTGAGCAGTATCATAAGTGAGGATGGCGTGGAAAAGAAACGTCAAAAACTCATTGAAACTAGGGGTGGTTTTAACAAATGGAACCTCGAATAATCAACGATCAAAAGAAGTAAAGCAAAGAACAACATTTGGTCACTGGGAGCCCACAATGGTTTAAGAAGGATTGTATCATATTGAAGCTAATCTAAAGAGGAATGGATTTTTCTAGTCACGCTTTGTACTTCTCTCGTCAATTAATATGCCGAATTTCTTCAGCTCTTGATGGATCATGAAGCTATCTTCAATGCCTTGACGATAAGCAAACTCCTGTAATAAGGCTCCTGTGAATATCCAAGCACCTTCTAAGTCGTCAAGCAGGGTTCTTTGGGTTTTTGTCGTTAAGGCATCTCTTAATTGGTTAAATGCTGTTGTCCTTTTTACATCAGCCGACGTATATTCTGGATCATTCGCTGCTTTCTCACGAGCCACTTGATGAATACGTTCCTCCATGATACAAATAAATGCTTTTTCAATAACTGTTTTCTTCATTGCTTTATAAACCTCCTTAGACTAATCCCCCCTTATCATGAAGGGACTGCGGATAATATGGTTAATTCCGAATTTTAGATAGCATTATGAAGGGAATCGGTTTCTTGTCTGTGATGCACTTTTCGTTTCACACACCTCCTTTTTAATTAGATTACAATTTGTTTTGATTAGAGTATTGGTTATTTTGAGCTTTAGTTACATCATATTACCAATATGATTTCTTGTCAAGGCATTTTGGATAGACTTTTGGTTATAGTAATTAGTTATGATATTATTGGATAAGGTAGTATATAAGAAAGGAGCAATCCTTTATGGGGTTCATTCATTGCAATTTAAGGGTTCTAATGGCTGAGCGAGGTCTTAACATTCAAAAAGTAAAGGATAAAACATCATTATCAAGGACAACTATATCTAATCTTTACAATAATAATGGAGCCGGTATACAGTTTGATACGTTAAAACAATTGTGCGAATTACTAAAATGCCAACCAGGTGATCTGCTTGTTTACATAGACATTGTTCCAGAATTCAAAGTGATAACGGAAGAACCGAACACAATAATAGAAGAGGAAACACATGGTGTAGGTGATGAGGAAAACGGCCATGAGGATGTTTCGAGTATCAAGACCGATTTAGACATTTACTGTAAGCTAAGATATGAAGGAAATACTCACGACTTACAATTTCAAGTAGAAATCAAATACGAAATTAATGAAAATAAAAATATGGAACGTTTAAATGTTGGGATATCTCCTGAGTTTGAACATCAATTATACGAATTAAAGCTTCCCCCACATGCTGTGTCTTATGTCTTTGATGAATTCGATGCGTTTTTAGTGAATTGGGGCCATGATTGGTTTAATGGCAAAGAGATTGAAGGGAACCCCAATCTAACGATTAATCACTACGATTTGCCAAAATAACAGACAAAGTTTTTATGCTGATTTTAATATAAGGAATGACTCCTTCAACCCTGACTGGCATGATAGGAAGCGTTGGATTGATAGGCCTGAAACATTTCGGAGAGGGTAATAATGCACTCCTTATAACATTCTCATCGTTTGTAATGGGCATGAGCCAGTGGATCAAAAAGCTCCTAACCATCCAAATCTTGAATGGTAGGAGCTCCTTATCTTTTAAACTCTCAATCAGCACTCACTTGTAAAAGGTAATCTTCAATCTGCTTTATTAACTTTTCTGCTCTCTCTTGGCTTAGTGTACTCTAATGACCAACCGGATACTTCTTTCCGTTCTTCACCATCTTTTCTTCCACAATCTCTTTTACATCTAACCCAAGATCGGAACATAGCATGAGTGAGTAGATCAAAACATCCGCGATTTCTTCACGGATGTTTTCTTTATTTTCCTTAAGTGCTTCTTCACTGCTGATCCATTGAAAGTCTTCTAGTAGTTCTGCTGCTTCGATGGAGATCGAGATGGCGAGATCCTTTGGGTTATGATATTGTCTCCAGTTTCGTTCATCTCTAAATTCATTGATTTTGTTAATCAAGCTTTGAATATCGCTCATGACCGTTTCCCTCTCTTTAGCTCAACTAGTCGCTTTCTTAATTTAGGGTCTGTCGCATAAATGTATAGGCCGTGGATGCCACGCTTCATCAGGACATTAATGGAATTTAAGATGATTTCCTCTTTAATTTCTTGGTTCTTTTCAGGTGTTAGATCTGTTCGTGAAATGAATGCGCCTGTATCTTTGTATTTAGAAGGGTCAATCACTAGTTCGTCTTTGTCTTCATCATAGCTCACAGAAGGGCCGAGAACAACGCCAACGTAATTGAGATCAAATCCTTGAACGGTATAAATAGAGCCAACCTCTTTAATGGAATTCGGACTCTCAGCCCACGTTACGTTATTCTGAGTGCTATTCCATGGCATGTTAATTCCTTCTTCATCAACAATGTAGGTCTTATTGTCTTTTTTATGTAAGTAATCAAAGGTCGAGACAATTCGTGAAAGACCATATTGATTGTTCTTACTATCTATTGCTGCTTTGAACGTCGTAGCATCTTCAAAAATTTTAAGCTCAAAGGAAGAGTCTTCTGACGGTAAAGGGAGAACCTTCTTTTCAACAAATCGGTCAATCCACTGGATTGTATCTGGATTGGCGTTCATTCTCATTTGGTCTGTAAGTTTTACCGTTTTCGCATGATATTGATGAATAATTTCTTCGAGCAATCGGTCGTTCCAATAACTTTTAATCTTTAGGACTTGTTTTGGGTCAAAGATGACGATAGTGATTTTACTGCGTTTAATAATCTCATCCAGTTGGTTTTGATAACGGAAATTGTTATAGGAGTCTTCCTTTGTCAGAAGCAGATGAGCTTCGTCAACTAATACGATATCAGCTGTTGTTCCCGTTTTGGTTTTCTCGTTAATAAATGGTGTTGGCTTCATGAGGCTTCTTTTCTTCAAGTTCGGTAAGCTGTTGGCTATACTTTTATATGTCTTCAGCATCTCACTGTGATTCACTAGCAAGTAATTATCAGTGTCTTTTAATAAAGAGCTATTATCCTTAGCCAAATCTTGAATCGTGTTAAATAGAGAGCTTAACAGGACGCTTTTACCTGTGCCAGCATCACCTTCTATGACGATGACATGATTTCCTTCTTTTTGTATATGTTCTTTACAGAAGTCGAGAATCTCATTCTTTATATCAAGCTGCTGTGGCGAGAGCTCCTTATAGGGAGATAACTTATAGATATCTTTGTTTCTAAGGTTTTCAAGGGAATCGCTCACAATTTTCTCATCTCTAAGCCTATCCCAAATGACTTCAAAGAGCTCTTCGTTATAGAAGGGCTTCTGATAGTAGTTGTGCATTTCCCTTGATCTAGTCTGGCTTACGTTTTGCAGCTGGTAATGGTTATCTGCAATAAAATAGTTAATGAGATTGGACTCGATGTTGTATGTGGCAGACTGATTAAATTTCTCATGCCCAATCAAAATCAAGCGACTCAAACTTCTGCGCCTTTTATCCTCTATATGATTCTTCAACCGTCTTGTTGGTTGAACGGTTTGCCCAATATATGCTGTAGGCCTCTTTTTCTCATTATAGAGGATATACACAATCGGATAGTTATGTAGATGTAGTTCCTTTACAGTGTGCACATGATCGAGAGTAAATTCTCTTTTTTCAAATACAAGTCCATTCATGATCGTAGCCTCTGTATCTTTTTTTAAATAATTGTATCATATTTTTGATAGGGTATTTAACAATATATGCCATGATGGATATTTAAGAAAAAACAGATAGTCTATCTCGCATCTGGAGATCTAATAACACCGGGTGATTGTTTTTTAGACGAGACTTAAGTGGTAACAGATGAAGAAGGAACTTGTAGGTTGAAATAGTATATTCTTAAGTACAACCTATTCACCTTTTACGATAAAATTATGGTCGAGAGTAGAGGAGTGGTTGTTGGTGTTGAAAAATCATTTGCGGGTTGTGATGGCCCGTCATCGGATCAATAATCTAACCGAATTGATGGAAATTACGGGCTTGAGTCGTAATGCGTTGAACAAGCTTTGGCATGATACGGATGTTGAAAAGTGGGAGAAGTTATTTGTGAAAACCATAATTCGGAAATAATAAGAAGGATGTGACTATGTTAATGGTTTATCATTCAAAAACAGATACTTTTTCTATAACATTTATATTCTTATCGATCTGGATAATAGGGGCTTTATCACTGTTTCCCTTCATATCATCATTCTCAACTATCATTACTATGTTGACTATCTTTATTATTTCAGCGGGTTTAATATGGTGGTACGCAACTTCTATTAAGTATGTTTTCTATAAAGATTATCTAGTAGTTAAAGGAGGGCCATTCAAAAGTAAAATTCCTTATCAGAGTATAACAAGGGTTTCTCCAACAACAGAAAAATTCACTGGTTATCGAATTTCATCATCTGATAAGGGGCTTGAATTATTTTATAAATCAGAAACCTATGGTAGTATCAAAATTCTACCCGAGGATAAAATGAAATTTATTACAGATTTAAAAAAACGATGCCCTAATGCACAAATTCCACAGAATCAAATATTTGAATAATTGGTTCGTTTTTTCTTTTTCATCCGATGACCAACTGTATATAAATAAGAAGGAGCCCGTAATAGATAATCTTGTGCCGATGAATACAAACCTGAATCGTTACGGGGAGTATAGGGCCCTAGAAAGGCGATGGGAACAGTGGGTATGAAAGAATTGGTACGGAAACAAAAGGGATCAGTTTTTATGATCAAAATAATTTACCAGAATTTTCTTTGAATAGAAATACAGAATCTCAAATCAAATGCTTTTTGATTTTTTAGAGAATCCTAATAAAGAAGCAACCTTTGATTAATTGTATTAACTATACAAGTGTTTTCGCTTACTTTTAGAGAACGTGTAGGCAAAAAACAATTAACGTGATGAAAAGAGTAAAGCACGAGAGCCCAAGGTCAGTGTCCTAACAGTCATTCATACATTTGGGCGTGATTTAAAATTTAATCCTCATCACATCCATACATTGGTGACAGCAGGGTCATTAGACAATGGATCGGTTACACTAAATTGGGACAAGTTTGTTAAGGTGCTCTACACTGAAATCAACTATAAAAAGCAACGCCTCGTTTCTTGCTTTGAAGATCAAGGAATCACAACAGCTATTTTAGATCGTTTACTTCATGTGTGGAAGTCATCCATGGTGGAGAGAATGAGGAAAGTCATCGGATGAAAAACCGGAAAAGCATATTTTCAGCAGAAGTGTAAAAGGAAAACGAGCAAAAAGTGTAAAATTCAGCTTGACGTCTACATTTATAAATGCAGGTTTATTGCAAATCATTGTCAATAATATAAATAGTAATTGACAGTAGACTGATTATTAAATAATATCATAATATACAAAAACTGAATATCTTATCATGAGAGACTGAGGGACAGGCCCTGTGACGTCCAGCAACCATCATTTTTATGAAAGGTGCTAAATCCTGCAGAATGCTTCATTCTGAGAGATAAGGTTTAGATAAAAAGGGGCTGTCTCAAAAGCCCTTAAAAAGAAAAGCCTGAAGTGACATTTATAAGTCGCTTCAGGCTTTTTGTCTCCGATGATCGGTTTATCTCTTCCTGAAACAGGCGGATGGTCTTCGCCTGTTTCAGGAAGTTGTGGGCGATTGCGATCAGCCCAAACTCAATGTTCACCTTGTCAAGGCCACGAAGGTGAAAACGACGGAACGACCGATTGCCCTTGATATGACCGAACACGCTTTCGACCTCTGTTTTCCGTTTTCGATAGGTCTTTGCGCCTTCTTCCGTATCAAGGGCTCGTTTCATTTTTGATTTTCCTTCTTCATATACCGGATTATAGTGAATCTGGCGATTGCCTTTCGCTTTTGTACAATCCGTCTTGAATGGACACCCGGTACAGTCTTCACATTCATATATTTTGAAGTCTCGTTCGTATCCGTAGGCATCCGTTCGTTTGCGGTAGTATCGAAAAGTCACTCTCCGGTTATTTGGGCATATATAGGTATCATCATGTTCCAAATACGTCCAGTTCTGTACCTTCCATGGGTCGTTCCGATAGACCCGGCTTTCTTCTTTTCTCATCGTATGATAAGGGATGAGGGCATCCCATTCGTTTTCAGCGATATATAAATAGTTGGGCTCACTTCCATAACCAGCGTCTGCGATTAGCTTCTTTGGAAAGGGGAGTTGGCGTTCTTCAAGCATACGAAGGTGTGGAATCAAACAACGAGTATCTGTTGGGCGTTGATGAATGGAATAACCGACAATGAATTGATTTTCGGTCCCTGCCTGTACATTATATCCGGGTTTCAGTTGACCGTTTTTCATATGATCTTCCTTCATACGCATAAATGTGGCATCTCGATCGGTTTTGGAGAAACTATTTCGATCACCGAATGTCGCTAATTGATCTTCGTATCTTTCTAAGCGTGGCAGATAGTCTGTGTTTAACTTCTTATGTAATTGGCGCCAGTGACGAGCTTCCGCTTTTTTCTCTTTTTTCAGAACCGGATCTTGTTCGTCATGAAGGGCTTGTTCCGCTTGATTCGCCTGTTTTTCCACTTGAGTGACAGCTTCACGTAACTGTTCAGAAGTCACACGCTTGTTTTCCCCTTGATCATTCTCTACCTGCTGGTTATCGGAATCAATCGTCTCTTCAATGTGGGCGAATAATTCTTCGAGCTTGTCCTGTAGCCGCTCCTTATACTTCTGGACGGACTTTTTCCAAACAAACGTATATCGATTGGCATTCGCCTCGATTTTGGTTCCATCGAGAAAGTAGTTGTCCATGGTGATGTAGTTTTGGTCGAGCAGTAACTGAATGAGGGACGTAAACAATGGCTCAATGATGTCTTTCATTCGTTCCGAGCGAAAACGATTAATGGTGCGGAAATCTGGTGTTTGACGAGCGGCCAACCACATCATCGGAAGATGTTCACGCAGGGACTTGGCAATGTCGCGACACGAATATAATTTTTGCGTGTAGGCATACAAAATGATTTTCGTCATCATCTTTGGGTGGTAGGCACTCCGGCCGCCACCTTTGTATGGGGCGTAGAAGAGATCTTCATCCACCATTTCCACCATGTCATTCACCACACGCGCCACATGGTCTTCGGCGATGAGATCGCTAAAATCCATTGGAAGGACTAATTGGTCCATGTTATAATGAATGAAAGTAGCTATAGAGTTACTCAAAAGAATCGCCTCCGTTTTCTTATTTTGTTTGTGTGGGTACTTACATTATAACGAACGGGGCGATTTTTTTGTATTCAAAAGGGCTGCCCATAAGTCAATCATTTTGACTTATGGGACAGCCCCTTTCTTTAGTGTTTCAGGCACGCACACCCTAGGGTGCAAGTATTAAACTGTGGAGTGGACGGCGATATCGGCTAGGGAAACCAATCTAGTCACCAGATTGAGAATCATTTTTATAATCACCGTAATAATTTATGGAATTCAATAGAATGTAGTATCTAACATTCTCGAATTTTCATTAATTATAAGAATTTACTTACCTAAAGGAGTTTGAAGAATGAAAATAAAAATACGTTTATTTCAATCAATTATTGCACTAGTAGGTTTGACTGTAATCATGAATGGTTGTTCTTCTAAAGAAACAACAGCAGATGAAACTGAGGAAAAAGTCATTTTAGTTGGGACTCAAAATGATTATCCTCCTTTCGCCTTTGCTGACGAAAATAATGAACTTACAGGATATGATATTGAAGTTGTGAAGGAAATTGATAAAAAATTAGATGGATATACATTTGAATTTGTTGCAACACCTTGGGATAGTATGTTTCTTGCACTCGAATCTAATAAAATTCAGGCTGTTGCTGATCAGATAGCTAAAACACCTGAACGTGAAGAAAAATACTTGTTTACTGATGAATCTTATTTTGCAGCAGAAACTGTGATTGTCGTGAAATCTGGTAGAGAAGATATTCAAACGTTAGAAGATTTAGAAGGGAAAAAAGTGGGCGCTTTAGCTGGTGATTCTTATACCTTATTGTTAGAAGAACATAATGAAAAGGCAGATAACGGTATTATTTTAGAATATAGCGAAAGTGGAAATCCTTCAGAAATTTTGCAAGATGTACAAAATGGCCGCGTGGATGCCTATGTGAATGACCCTATTATGATCAATAACGTTTTAGAAAAGTATGACCTAGATGTAGAAATTGTGGGACAGTCTCTAGTTAATGATGACATGGGAATTGTATTTAAAAAGGGTGAGCAGGGAGAGGAATTAAAGGCGCTAATTGATCCGATTCTAAAAGAACTCAAGGAAGATGGTACTTTAGCTGAGCTCTCAAAAAAATGGACTGGTGGAGAATATATCCCTGAGTAAGTTTGAAGAAGGGAAGATAACATGGAGAATTTACTAGATATTAATTATTTAATAGAAAGCTTTCCTTACATTATTGCACGTCTGCCTATTACAGTTGGAATAGCAGTAGGTTCACTAATATTGAGCTTATTTATTGGGCTTGCCAGGTACTGTCAATAAGTTTGTGTAACGGTCTTAGGGTACTCCTCGAATAGGGTTTCTAGCTTATGACTGTCCCTCTGCAGAGGGACAGTCATAAGCTGCTCGTCGCTCCTTGATTATGGCCCGGAGTAGCGTTGCTTGAACATTTCTTGTAAAGCTTCGTAGGCCTCACCAAAACCACGAAGCCTACGTGTCGCCCAGCGTTCGTTATAGTCAATCGCTTGGAGATACACGATCTTCTCCGCCGCTTTCTCATTGGGTAAGCTGTTCATCGTTTTCGTACGTTTCTTTATTTCTTTCATTGTTCGTTCGATAATATTCGTCGTGTAGATCATGGGCCTGATCGTAGAAGGATACGACAAGAACGTCAAAAGGACATCTAAGTCCTTCTCCCAAGTAGCCACCACTTTTGGATAACGCTTTTGCCAATTTTCTTTAAACTCCTTAAAGCGGTTTTTCGCTTCCTCATACGTATTGGCTTGATAAATCGGCTTGAAGTCCTGGGCAACGGCTGGTTGATCTTTCTTCCGAACAGCGTGTAAGGCATTTCGCACCTTATGAACCACACACCGCTGGACATCTGCCTTTGGATAGACGGCCTTCATCGCTTCTTCTAGCCCAGCTAAGCCATCAAATACACCAAGGAGGACTTCTTCTAAGCCGCGGCTATAGAGATCGAGAAGAATGTTTCGCCATCCATTCGCACTTTCTTGACCCCCTACATAAAAACCTAGGATTTCTCGGTAGCCTTCTTCTGTTACGCCAACGACAAGGTACACCACTTCATTCGCCACATCCTCTCGGCGTAGCTTGAGGTAGGTCCCATCTAGATAGAGCACGGAATAACGCTTTTTTAGGGGCCGCTGTTGCCACTGAGTGATATCTTCTGTCACAACATCTGTCACTTGACTGATCGTTGATGCTGAGTATGAGTGACCCAGAATCTTTTCAATAAAGTGACCGATCTCACGTGTGCTAACCCCTTTTTGATACATGGTGATGATGGCTTCTCCTAGCCACTCTTCTCGACGTTGGTATGGAGAAAATAGCTCGGTTTGAAAGGCATTTTGGCGATCTCGTGGAACGCGTAGATTCTCCAGTCGGCCATATCTTGTATCCAACTGGCGAGTGTAAAAGCCATTCTTTTGGTTTTTTAATTCTGGATGTTCATGCGTAAAGAAACTTTCCATTTCTTCTTTCATGATGGTTTCGAGCTTCTCTTTTACAAATTCACGAACCATAGAATCTAATTGATTTTCAAATGTACTTTGTCCTATACTAGTACTCATAGGTAGGGCCTCTCCTCTCAGTTGGTTTAGCGGTTAACTAGAGGGTACCCTACCTCTTTTTTTGATTCAACGCCTTTACACAAACTATCGTACATCTGGAATGTCAACACTAAATCGGACAATTATTTAAAGGTTCATTAACTTGTATTCAGTCGGTGTTAAGTAATCTAATGATCCATGAATTCGAATAGTATTGAACCAGTGAACGTAGTCAAAAAGTTCAAGGTCAAGTTCCTGTTGGCTAGAAAAAACCGCACCACGAACGAACTCTGTTTTGATCGTCTTAAATGTGGCTTCTGCGACGGCGTTATCATAGGGCGTTCCTTTCTCACTCAATGAACGCTCAATGCCAAAGGTTTCTAATGCCTGATCGATAAGTTTGTTCTTAAACTCACTTCCTCTGTCCGTGTGGAATAATTCGAGGCGCTGAAGATTGTATTTAACCGATGCAAAGGCACGTTGAACTAACTCAGCACTTTTATGAGGACCTGCGCTGTAGCCAATAATTTCACGATTATATAAATCTACTAATACACAAATATAATGCCATTTCTGTTGAACACGTACGTAGGTTAGATCACTGACAACGACTTTCAGTTCTTGCTCCTGATTAAACTCCCGGTTTAGTGTATTCCCAATTTCTGATTCATTACAGCTTGTTTTTGCTGGTTTAAACTGAGCTACTGTATATTTGGAAACCAGGCCCTGCTCCTTCATAATCCGCCCAATACGGCGTCTTGATACAGTCCAGCCTTTCTTTCTTAGCTCAATTTTAATCTTTCTTTGGCCGTAGTTATCACGGCTGTTCTTAAAAATATCAACGATCAGTTCCGACAACTCTTCATCCTGGTCGTCTCGAATTTTTGCTTCATAATAGTACGTACTTCGGGCCATTTGCAGGACATCGCACATTGCTGATACCGAGTATTTGTGGCGGTTGTTCCGAATCACATCTACTTTCGTCCCATGATCAGCGCGGCTTGCTTTAAAATATCATTCTCCATGGCAAGCTTTTGATTCTCTTTCCGCAGCCGAATCAACTCTTCCTGTTCGGGTGTACGGTTGTCTTTTTCTTCAAAGGATCCACTGTTCTGGTGCTGCCGAACCCACTTATCAAAGGCAGAAGGCGTCAGCTCGTATTCTTTGATAATTTCTGCACGGGGCTTGCCAGAAACATGAAGTTGAACGATTTGATCCTTAAATTCTTTTGTATAGCTTCTTCTCGGACGCTTGGTCATGTTTGATTCTCCTCAGAGTTTATTTGAATCAAGTGTATATGACCTTAACGAAACTGTCCAACTAAGTGTAACCTATTCAATCATCGCTTGCCACAGCGCTTATAAAAATATATAAAATTCCCGTATTGAGGGTGTTTTCTTCTTTATATGTTTCTTTCATTAGAGGAACACCTCTATTAGTTCAACTCTATCTTGTATTCTACGGAATACCAAAGGTCATATACTTTTTACAGTCTGAATACGGGTGGCTTATCAATTTAGATGTTAATATTATAGCCCCTGAAGTATATGCACTTTTAGCATTTTCAATTAATTTAGGTGCTTATTTGTCTGAAACAATCCGGTCTGCGATTGAGTCAGTCGATCGAGGGCAATTTGAAGCGGCTAAGGCTATAGGTATGAGTCCTACACAAATGATGCTTAAAATTATATTTCCGCAAGCATTGACAGTGGCCATACCTAATCTCGGAAATATGTTTATTACAACGATAAAAGACACCTCTCTTGTTTTTATTATTGGTGTTATAGACATCATGGGACAAGCTAAAATACTCGGTTCTCGTGGTTTAGCATTTTTTGAAGTATATATTGCTGTATCGATTGTTTATTGGATCGTTTGTATTATAGTCGAGAGATTGCTAGTTAAAATAGAGAAGCGCGCTCGCAGATATGAAAGAGGGATTGCTTCATGATTAAGTTGGAGAATATTCATAAGTACTTTGATAAGCAGCATGTGCTAAAGGGGATTAATCTGACCGTTAATAAGGGAGAAGTTGTTTCGATTTTAGGACCGAGTGGCTCAGTGTTTATGGCAGAATAAAAATGTAGGTTATGGCATTCCTTTTATGCAGGCCCCCCGCGGGGGGCCTGCATAAAAAAAGCCACTTGCTAACACCCCAAAAATTCAATACACTTCCTGTTGGACCCAATAATCTGGCAGGAGGTAGTTTTAGGAGATGTTACAAGTGGACGAAATTAAGTATATCAGAAATGAAGTTAACTCAAAAGGGTATTCGTACTCAGATGTTGCGAGAAGAACAAACACGGATTTCCGCACAGTCAAAAAGTATGCCGATATGGACAATTTCCAACCGGAAAAGAAGAAGAAGAAAGCTCAGCCGGCTCCAGTAATGGATCCAGTCAAAGACATAGTTGATCAATGGTTGAGAGAGGATATGAAGAAGAAAAAGAAGTATCGAAGGACTGCCAAACGTATTTGGCAATTACTTAAAGATGAAGTAAGTTTCAAAGGTTCAGAGCGAACTGTACGCGGGTATGTCTCCAAACGGAAAAAGGAGTTATTGGAAGAAAGCGATGACGCTGCTCTTCCGTTGGAATCCAAGCCAGGAGACGCTCAAGTAGATTTTGGGGAAGCCCCTTTTAAAGTAAAGGGAAAGGTTATAGACCTGCCGTATTTGGTGCTTTCTTTTCCATACAGTAACGCATTCTTAGTTCAGGTGTTTGAAGCTGAAAATCAGGAATGTTTCCTGGAGGGCTTAAAACGGTTCTTCCATCATCTGCAAGGAGTGCCAAAAAGGATTCGTTTTGATAATTTATCCCCCGCAGTAAAAAAGGTTTTACCACAAGGAAAACGCGAGCTTACTGAGGGTTTCAAGCGCTTCGCTTTGCACTACGGGTTTGAGTATGAATTTTGTAATCCGGGTGCCGGCAATGAAAAAGGACATGTAGAAGCGATGGTTAAATATGCGAGGAATAATTTCTTCCTTCCGGAACGAACGGTATATCAGCTGGATAATTTGAATGATCGGTTATGGGAGGAGGCAGAAAAGGATCGAAACCGTCCTCATTATGAAAAGAAACAAGAAATTGCCAGGCTGTTTGAAGAGGACAAAGAAGCGTTAATGTATTTACCGCCGGAAGAATACTCTTGTGTACGCTATGAAACTCTCAAAGCAGACAAGTACGGCTATATCTTAGTAGATACGAAAAGGTATTCTACTTCCCCGCGCTTTGCCAATCAAAAGGTATTGGCTGGCATCACTTATAACAGGATAGATATCCTTTCGGACAACTATGAAGTGATTGTGAGCCATGAACGACTGTATGGAGAAGAATCAAAGTCGATGAAATGGCAGCCTTATCTGTACCTAATGGCTAAAAGGCCGACGGCGCTAAAATATACAACTTTCTATGATCAACTGCCCTTTAAATGGCAAACTTATCTGGAGGAATGTACTCTGGAAGAAAAGAAAAAGGCGCTTCAGTTACTCTCAGACCTTCTTAAAGACCATAGTCTGGAGACAGCTACAGAGGCCCTGGAAATTGCATCCGAGCGATGTCATCCATCCACAGAAACAATAAAGCAAGTCTTTCATCAGCTCATTCATGGCAGAGGCTCCAGAGAGACAGTAAGGCTAAAAAGTACAGTTCCAGTAATGCCAATAGCTGAACGAGGTATGAATCAATACGATGTCTTCTTCCAGCAGGAAAGGAGGAAGGCCTAATGCAGGAACAGATCCAAGAATATGCCAAGCGCTTAAAGCTAAGCTGGATTCGAGAGAACTACCGAGAGGTAGAAGCGGCGAACACAGAAGAATATTTACTGAAGCTCTTTGAAAAAGAAATAGAACAGCGTGAAGAACGAAAAATTAATCTTTTGTTCAAGGCGGCAACCCTGCCGAACGTATCCGGCAAACCTTTTGACTGGAAGGATATTCAGCTGGGGCAGGGGTTAAGTCAACAATCTCTCCTGGACGGTGAATTTATTGAATCAAAAGAAAACATGGTGTTTTATGGCGGCGTTGGTGCAGGAAAAACCTACCTTTCCACCCTCATTGGCATGAATGCGATACAAAAATATGGGAAACGAGTGAAGTTTTTTTTTATACCATTGCTTCTCTAGCCAATGAGTTATTAGAGGCGAATGACAAAGGAAATCTCAATAAGCTGTTTAAGAAAATCGAGAAGCTTGATCTTTTAATTCTGGATGAGCTGGGATATATACCGCTTCACAAACATGGGGCCGAGCTACTCTTCCAGGTCATCTCCTTGTGTTATGAAAAGCGGAGTATTATCATCACTACAAATCTGCAGTTTGGGCAATGGAATCATGTATTTGGCGACCCTATTTTAACGGAAGCCGTGGTAGATCGCCTGATTCACCACTCTCATTTAGTGATTTTCGGAGGAGATAGTAACCGAATGAAAGAGTCATTCCTTTTGAACAATATGTAAGGAATAAGTGTTATTAAGTGGCTGCAAAAAGGCTTGCCGTTTTATGCATTTTTCTCTTGCCAAATACAGTGGCTCAGGCAAATCAACACTATTACGTTGCATTAATTTCTTGGAGCAGCCTACAAGTGGATTCGTTGAGGTTAGTGATAAAAGGGTCAATGTGGAGTCAGCTAGTAAGACAGATATTTTGTCCTTAAGAACGTCGACAGGAATGGTGTTTCAACAAAATAATTTATTCAAAAATTTAACAGTGTTAGAAAATGTGATGATTGGTTTAACAAGTGTGAAGCAAATGAAAAAGAATGATGCTAAAAAGATAAGCATAGACATTCTTGAAAAAGTTGGTTTGGATAACAGGTTAAGTCATTATCCAGCACAGCTATCAGGCGGGCAACAGCAAAGGGTTGGTATTGCCCGGGCGCTAGCTCTTAATCCAGAAGTTTTATTGTTTGATGAACCGACTTCATCCCTTGACCCAGAGTTAGTGGATGAAGTGTTGACAACGATAAAAGGGGTAGCAAATGAAGGAAATACAATGTTAATTGTCACACATGAGCTTAATTTTGCTCGTGAGATTTCCGACCGTGTAATCTTTATGGAAGACGGAATGATTATTGAAGAGGGAACAGCTGAACAAATTTTTAATAATCCAAGTGTTGAAAGAACGAAGAAATTTTTAAGTAAATTTATAAGGAACTAATTATCATTTGAAAATGAAATTCGATTATGGAAGAAGGATATAAAATGAACCCAATAGAACGAATTTTGACTCACTTTCCTCTTATGATTTTAGATGGAGGCATGGCGACAGAACTCGAGAATTATGGGTGTAAATTAAATGATCGATTATGGTCAGCCAAAATATTAATAGAAAATCCGGAATTGATAAAGAAAGTTCATCTAGATTATTTTGAAGCAGGTGCAGATTGTGCCATAACGGCTAGCTATCAAGCTACTGTAGAAGGATATAGGGAAAGAGGCTTGAGTGAAGACGAGGCGATTGGTTTAATTAAAAAATCTGTTCAAATTGCTATTAAAGCACGAGATGAATTTTGGAGAATTGAGGAAAATCAATATGGCAGGCCTGAACCTATCGTGGCTGCTTCAGTAGGTCCTTATGGTGCCTTTCTTGCAGATGGTTCTGAATATCGAGGTGATTATTTATTAAGTGAAAATGAATTAGTGGCTTTTCATAGAAACAGAATTAGAATACTGGTTGAAGCTGGTGCTGATATCCTAGCGTGTGAGACCATTCCTTGTCATAAAGAGGCTAAAGCCATAACAAGGGTATTAAAGGAATTCCCTCAAGTTTACGCTTGGATTAGTTTTAGTGCACAAGATGACTTTCATATTAGTAGCGGAGAAAAAATGGCAGATTGTGCAAAATGGCTAGCAGAGGAGAAGCAAGTAGCAGCAATTGGTATCAATTGTTCTGCACCAAATTATATTGATTCATTAATTAAAGAAATAAAAAATAAAACTTCTAAACCAATCATTGTTTATCCGAATTCAGGTGAAGAATATGATGCATCGAGTAAGCAGTGGAACGAAATAACTTCAAATCAACAATTCACCACTAGCACTCAACGCTGGTATGAAGCGGGAGCTAGGATTATAGGTGGATGTTGCAGGACAACGCCTGAAGATATAAAAGCTATTAATGATTGGGCACGTAAATAGCTATAGATAAAGAGCATTGGTCATTCTACCAGAGCTTTATTATTTTGCCTTTTAAGTAGTTAAGGTGAACCGTATAACCAAATAATGGTATACGGCTAATTGAAATTGAAGGAGACCGTTCATGTGATTTAGACGGTCTCCTTTTAATAATCTTACACTTGTACTTCACTCATCAATGCATGAGTATTATCTTCTGTATCTTTAAAAAATACCATCCATGTTTCTGTTTGTCCCATTTTTGCTACGACATGTGGTTCATCGACAAAAGTAACTTCTTTGTCTGCTAAGCGCTCATAAGCTTCTTTAATATTAGTGACTTGAAAATAAATAACTGAACTTGAATTGGCGAATTCTTCTTTTTCAGGCAGGGATAACATTAGGCGTAACCCGTTGCATTCAAAGAAAGCCATACGATCAGTGTTAAATAAAAGAGACAGACCTAATTTTTCTTTATAAAAATCTAATGCTCTATTCAAGTCTTTAACAGGTACGCCAATCTGTCCAACTTTTTGAACCATTGTCGTTGCCATAATCCATTTCTCCTTTCAAATGTTTATTCAATATAAGCATAAATCATATCCTCTAATTTTTCTTATCCAATATCACCTGTTTCCGATATTCCATAGGAGATATACCAACATGTTGTTTAAACATTTTACTAAAGGACACAGGGTTTTGAAATCCCAGTAAGAAGGTTATATCAGTCATATTTTTACCTGCTTTTGATAATAGTTGCTTTGCTTTTTGTATTCTAAATTCTGAAATATGCTGATGAGGTGTTTTACCATATACCTGAAAGTAAGTCCTTATTAAATGGTTAGGTGATAAACAAGCAACTTTAGCAACATCATCTAGGTTTATAGGTTTATCAAAATAAGCTCTAATATAATCATGTGCCATACTTACTCTTCTATATAATTCTTCACGTGTAGAATGACGAATGGCATGTAATGATTCAATTTCTTTGTATGCATTTAAGTGTTCATTTAAAATAGAGTACATTATCTTATGGAATTGTTCCTCATAACCAATAGAATCAATATCGAGATTAGGTAACATCTGTTTGAAATTTTCTAGTTGCGAAGAAAGAGCGTTATTTTTATGATAGGTTTTTTCAAAAAAACCAATAGAACTTGTATCCTTAAACGGATCGCTTAGAAGACGGTCATTTGTTTCTTTTAAAGAACGAAAGACCTCTTCTGCAAACCCTTCTTTAAAGAAAACACAAAAGGATTCCACCACTCTAGGCTCATCAATTGAAATTGTGTAGGCACCTTCATTGAGGAGTAAGTATCTACTCTCTTCAACAGCAAAAAAGCCTTTGTTCGTCTTGTAATGGGCTTTACCATTAAAGAATGTTTTAATGGACAGTTGACCATTTCCTACCCAGTAAAACTGTTCACTTTTTGCATGCAACACGAAATTGGCAGAACCATTTTTTGTCATAATTACAGTCTCCATAATATCGAAATAAAGGCTAGCCTATCGATGTTTACAAATAGTTGAAAAAGCGGTCAATTAGAGACCGCTTTTACTCATACATTAACGTTATAATTCAGTGCTAACTCATCCCCGGGGAATCCTCTTATTCCCCAGTTGTGTTTCGGTGTTTCAAAAATGGTAATCTCAATATCTTGAGGGGATATACTCAATTCACTATTTATACGTTCGAATAGTAGCTTTAGTAATTGTTTTTTAGCTGCAACCGTTCGACCTTCAAACATACTAATCTCAATTACGGTATATGCTTCAGTTCTCCCGCTCGCAAAATAAAAATCTTCTTTGTCCATAGGGAAAAAGCGATGAAATTTCTTATCTGAAGGAAATTCAAGTGCTTCTACCATACACGAATGAATTACATTCGATAATGTGTCTTTAATTGGACTTAACCTGTCCTTAACCCCATAAATTTTAATTTGTCCCAATCTCATCTCACCTTTCTCTTCTCAACTAAACTCGGCTAACCATATCAATATTCTATAAAAAAGTTAAAAATTCCTTTTGAAAGTATCCTGCCCGTTACTTTAAGCAGTTCACCATAAGAAAATAAATATATTGGTAAGACTTTATTCGGAGTAGAACTTACAAAAAATATATAGAATTTATAGTGGTAAATGTTATCTAGAGGAGAATGTTTATGGCTCAAATATCAATTCAGGAATTAACGGCAAAAAATATGTATAAATGCATAGCTCTAAAATTAGCGGACGATCAAGTGGATCGAATTGCTCCTAATGTTTATTCCATTGCAGAGTCTAAGGTAGATCCCCAATTTACACCGTACGCTATACACTTGGATGAGGAAGTTATAGGTTTTGTGATGACGGAATGTGATCGAGAAGAGATTGAAGAGAGGAAGTATTGGATTCCTAGGTTTATGATTGATGTCTCTTATCAAAGAAAGGGATACGGGAAAGAGGCAATGCAACAAGTCATAGATATGCTCAAAAAGAATGATGACTGTCAGTATATTGGCCTTTCAACAGAGCCAGATAATAATACAGCACTGCGATTCTATGAGTCACTTGGATTCGTAAACACAGGCGAGTTGTTAGAGGAAAGTGAAGTTATTTTACTACTAAAAGTATAGACTGTAACTTCGCTAATGGCCTATTAGGAAAAAATGAGTTATTTATCGGGATGAAGTGAGTAATAGCTTGGGGGTAAGTGAAAGGGGAGTTAAATATGGATACCAATGGGGTTGTATACGCTGCTAAAATGACGAACGCTTTAGCAAAAGAAATTCCAGAAAGCAAATGGGAAATTCAATTAGTACCAGAATTAGGAACATTGAGAAAGCTCTTTATACATATCGTTCGTGTAAGGGATGTTTATCGTGATGGTTTGAAAACTGGAAGTATAAAATTTCCTGGTCAATTGGCATCAGATGAACTTCGTTTGCTTGATGAATTAGAACGAAGTATGGAAGAATTAGTATTTGCATTTAAACAAACAACATTTGATTCTATAAAAATGGGAGAGAATTACCTATCTATAATGGAATTACTAGGTACAGTCATACAACATGAGGGTATTCATCAAGGACAATACTATGTTGCACTTAAGCAGTCAGGGATGAACTTACCAAAACAGTGGGTCCAGGATTGGCATATGTGATTTTACAGTATTGACGATTGTGAAAATATATTCTTACACGAACGGGGAGCGTTAGCACAAGAAGCTGTCGCTGCTTATGGAACATACATCAACAACTTACTGGAATAATCCAGTAGAAATAATACTTTTAAATTCAGAAAACGAGCGTCTAAGGATTTTCAAAAACTTTCAATTACAAAGAAGTCTCTTAAGACCAGATTGTTGAATAACTTATTGTAGAAATAATGGAAATTTGAGATGATTGTTATTAAATTAAAGGGCAGTTTAGCGTGGCTACCGACCAACTAAGTGATTGCTTACACTTAATTAATTGGAAGGAAAGTTTTATCCTTTCGCGAATTCATTATACATGCCGAAATTACGTCATTCGCAAAAAAACGCGGTAGAGCATTGGAAAGAGCATTATAATTTTCTATAACTCCATAGAGAGGGGATTACGCATGAATCAAAGACCGTCAGAAGAAGAATATGCAGGGGACGTCGGAGAGTATATCCGGTTGGTGCCGGATGGCAACATCATCGACATTCTGCTCGCCCAGGAAAAGCAAATGACCGAGCTGCTGGCATCGTTGACCGAAAGCCATGGCGCGTATCGGTATGCGGAAGGCAAATGGACGCTAAAAGAAGTCGTGGGCCACATCGTAGACGGAGAACGCGTCATGACCTACCGTCTGCTCCGGTTCGCAAGAGGGGACCAGACGCCTCTGTCCGGTTTCGACCAGGAATTGTTCATACCTCCTTTCGGAAGCTGGACAACCGCGCAATTGGCCGAAGACTACCGGTCCGTACGGCAATCGACGATCACACTGCTGCGCGGGTTACCGGCGGAGGCGTGGTCCCGCAAAGGCACAGCCAACAACGCAAGCATTACGGTGCGTGCCCTCGCGTACGGCATCGCAGGACACGAGATTCATCACATGGGGGTCATCCGAAATCGGTATTTGAGTTAGTTGTCCGGAAAATCGGGACGGAAGCTGCGCGGAAAACGCGGCTTCCATTCTTTCTTTATGGCAGCCTTCCCGCCCCGTTCATAGACTGATATGAAGAGATGGCAAGACGGGTTGAAAAAATCAAGGCCTCTTCGTTAAGCTAACGAAGAACGAGAGCTCAATACATCATACGAATGACAAACAAGGGTTGGTGGTTATTCCGCAAAAGGGCGCTTAAATGGAATAAATAGTAAAGAAAAAGGCCGCGAAATATACAACGTTTTATACAAAACTTTTATGTTGCGGTCTTTTTAATATGCAAAAATTATACTGCCATTTTATACATGAATTAATTGCCAAATACATTTACATCTAACCCAAGGTCGGAACATAGCATGAGTGAGTAGATCAAAGCATCCGCGATTTCTTCACGATAGAAGAATCTGTACCCATAAATTAGGGCTTTCATATTTTTTCTTTTTAATTATTGTCACATTGAGATATAAATGGTTTTGCTAACCTAGAATGATGTAGTTTATCTCCTAAACTAAAAAACTCACAGAAGCTCATGATGAGGGGCTTCCATTTTTCAGGATCAATATAATTTTGGTTATCTTCTACTAAAATTGATTCGTCAATGTGTGTTTTAATTATCTCAACTTCAATTGCCTTGAGGAAACTAGGTTCATCAAAGGAATGAATGTTCTTAACAATGGCCTCTAGCTGAACAGGACATTCATGTACAACAGGAGCTTTCACTAATTGAGCCGGTTTTGCAGTAAGATTCGATCTCCCAAATTTATCCGCTACATATTCATAACCCATATTTAGTTTATAATCTGGTATTCGTTTTTTTCCGGTGGTTAGAGCTAGCTTATCTACAGCACTAACTAATGCAGCTGAAGGTAAGTTTAATACACATTCTCTTTCTCTAATTAAATTTGTAACAGTCTGTGAATTTCCACTCATGCCCAGCATACATGAATGATTCAACCACCATGCTGATGACATTGGCGCTAAGTTAGGTGTACCATTTTCATTTAATGTACTAATCAGGACAACAGGGGTTCCAAAATAGAATATCTTAGAATTAATAGTTTTATGCATGCCTTTCACTCCCACTAATGATTTCGAATGCAAAGTAAGTATATTATTTTTAGGTGGGAGATTACTTTCAAAATCTTGCTGTTACATTTTTAAATTTTAAAAATGTACTAAATGAGAAGGAGCCCTGTAATTTATCGATGTCCTTCCTTTCTAGAGTGGAATACTCAATGACTGAGTTGGGAATGACGTTACTTCCAATTGTGGAAATGATGTATGATTGGGGAAAAAAACGAATAGAAGAAATCAAGAGAGAATTAGAGAAATCAAAATAAAGGGTGAACTTCAAGAAGCGGGAACTATTAGGAGAGACAAAATCGTTCAAACTGAAGGGAAAAGAGAGATTGGGTATGTCATAATCGCATGAGAGATCTTCTTATAATCGTTCTAATAGGCACGGGCCATTGTATCAAAAAAAGCTCCTAACCATCCAAAGCTTGAATGGTAGGAGCTTCTTTTCTTTTAAACTCAATCAGCGCTTACTTGTAGAAGGTAATCTTCAATCTGTTTTATTAACTTTTCTGCGCCCTCTTGGCTTAGAGTGATCTTTCCATCTTTCAATGCTAGGTTCTTCGGAGAAACTTGTCCGGTGATCATACATTCCTGATGGGCTTTGTATTTTTGGAGGACAATTTTCTCCTCGTCTACAAATATTTCAATTGGGTCCTTTACATCAATCTGTAACACCCGACGGAGTTCCATGGGAATGACAATACGTCCGAGATCGTCTATTTTACGAACAATACCTGTGCTCTTCATCTTTATCCACCTCCTTGAATAAATAGGGCTTTGCCCTGTGGCTCATTTTAAAGTTGAAATCCTTAATACAAAAATATCACAAACTGAGATTATCCTATACTTTTCTCGTGCGCTATAAAAACGGAGCCTCCTATCGCTAGTTTCGTGTCTAACAAAGGAGCAGGGGAATGCAAAGAAAGCATGCATAACTGTTCACTTCTATTTATTATAAAAACAATAACCTCCTACTGTAAATGAATGTCGAAGCCTTAACAGTGGGAGGATGAAAGAAATGCTAGCAATGTCTTAAGTTCATTGTATCAAATTTTTACGAAATCAAAAATCCTAATATATAAAATAAAATGTTGGAAAGTTTTGTACTTTACCTTTCATGACACCCGTATTATTCGTTAGTTTAATCATAAAGTGTGTCTATTTTTGAGTCAACATCAGTTTAAGTTTGTTGCGCGGCTGGCTTAAAGGTGATTTTTTGAGTTTTTAGTACAGTTTTTTGTCCAAATAGTAAGGTTTTTCCTCATGCAATACCATCAACAGCTATTCTATTTCACACTGGGACAAGTTCCTTTGGTTCCAATCCAAATAGCCTGAAACGTCCTGTTTCAGGCTAAAGTGAGATTTTCTAGTTTATATGGTTTTCAGCTATTACAAGAAACAACCATACATAAAGCAAACTTTCGCTTTATATAACTCGTGTGAAACCAATACGCATACTAGTAGAATTGACCATTTTTCAAATTTTATTCATTTTAAGGGATACAATAGATGATCACAAATATAAAAAGTTATTAAGCTTATTCCGTACAATATCAAAAATGGTATGTAAGAAGCAAAGTCAATATATTCTTTAAAGCTACCATCATAAAATACTAAATATACAACTACATAACCTATAAAACCTGATAAAGCATAGACAACACCACGAGTTATGTAATTATCCTTCTTTCGATAAAGAAATAGATACTTCGGTAACAATCCAAAAACTAAAAAACACAAAACTGTTGTTGGAAGGTAAATAATAATAAGGCTCATATCCTCAAAATTAAGATTAGCTAAAAATACAATTGATAGAACTAAAGCTGGAACAAATACAAGCATTATAGGTCTAAAAATATTAATCACCCTTTCATTTCCATTCCCTCTATTTAATTTAACATAATTTAACTCATTCTACAAACATCCAGCTGTTGACAGTTCAGTTAATAACCTGTATAATCCTCCTTAACTAATTGAAAGGAGTTTTGTTATGAAAAAGACATTTTTATCATTATTTAGTATGTTGATTTGTTTGGTTTTTTTTGGCTCTACGAGTCTAGCATCCTCAGAAGAAATTCAAGTATTAAAGACCTATGGTAACGCCTTAATCCAAATCCCAGACATCGGAGCCCATTATGAAATCCTTAATTATGAGGGGATTATTTATAGCGGTGAAGATAATAGCATTACTGTTGACCTAAAGGAAAAAATAGAAAATTTTCAAGTAAACATATTCTCAGATAAAGATGAATTAATCGATACTTACCATCTAAAAATAAAGAATGATTCAGCTATTGAAGACGACAATAGTGTTAGCGCTTTAATTACGAATAACCTCACAATTGACAATACAGATCCTAGACAGAAGGAGATGCAGGCAGCAATTTATAATGACGCATTGGAAGTTGTAACACACGAAACGAATATTACATTAAGTTGGTCTGAATTACCATCAGATTATCCATATGAAATTTATCGTGATGGAGAACTGATTGAAAAGACTTTTGAAACAAGTTACACTGATAAGAATCTACAATCGGGAGAAACTTATACATACCAGGTTTTAGCTACTATGGACATGTCTCCTGACCATGCAGAAGAATTAAGATCAATCATGGCTGACTATGACCTTTCAAAAGAGGAATTAAAAGAAATGACTAAAATTGAAGGGTCTTTGAATACATTAATAAAAATTCCTGAACAAAAAATGAAGACTTTTTCAAGTTTACCCGGATCCCCAGAATGGAGAAATTATATCATTCGATACCAGACATTTATCCCTGATTTTAGTGTCAAGAATCCAAACCCAATAAGTAATCATAATTATTTCAAAGGAGACAATAGAGGCTTCAATTTTTGGTCGAATAAATACCGGACAAGAACTGACATAAATATAAAAATGACTGGTGGAAGCCTTCTTTCTATGCACAAAGATGTTGGTATTACAACTGGTTGTAAAGATGCTCAATGTAAAACAGTTACTGGTACTGAGAGAGCCAGTGCAAGTGGAATTACGTTCTCTAGAGGAACAAATACAACAAGCAAAAAAGTCTGGAACGTAAGGCACGATGTCGGTATACCTTTTCATAAACTATATCCTAACATAAACTACTATTATGAAGGTGAAATGACGAGATCACCTAGCCTTTATATTAACGGCGCCCATGACAAGGCTCCGAGCCACGAAATGTATATTGTTCCAATGGAAAGTGATGATGTAATGACTCTTTATCGAAAGGCAAACCAGGGTTTCGCATATTTGTTACCTGGAACTCCTCAGACAAGCTTTAAAATATCTTATTAATTAAATGTAATCTCCCCCCGCTTATGCGGGGTTTTTGCTTATCCAAATAACCAGATTTTTCTTCCCTCAATCTTCAACACTAATTAACCTGCTATCATAAGTGTTGTTTCATTCTAATGACTTTGCTACTTTTGTAGGTTCTTTTTATTGGCCATTCTGTATCACGGTATTCTGCAACATGAAAAGGATACAAAAAAGGCGTGCCAGCCTTCCGAACATTCTCTACTGTAATTGATGCCGAATCAAGACAGTGGAGGTTGAAAGGGTGTTGCCAGTACCTATTATTAATACTATCAAACTTTTATGAAGCGAGAAATCCTTTTCGATTATTAAAATTGCCCATCCATTAGGGATTGCCTGGGAGACGGTTGAGAAATACGCAGACGGCGAGCAGGTGCCCGAAGAGAAATCGAAAGTTCGGAACGGAATGGTGTGTGAAGAAGGCTGGAGGAAATGGTTTCCGATTGGTTGTGGGAAGATCAGGGCTGAAGAAGAAGTAGCGAAGAAATAATAAGATCCTCTATGAAGCACTGAAGGAGAAAGGGCTTAAAGGATCCTATCGAATCGTGTATGTTTATCAAAGCCTGGAGTGCAAGTCGGGAGGAAGCGGATGGAGAAAATCAGGGGGGGTGTAATATAAACTGTGTAAGTAAGAGAGCGTACGGCTCTTACTTCGCAGTTTATTTTTTTATTGTTACACTATAACTATATAAGTTGAATTTATCTTTTACAATCGAATGCACAATCGATCAATAACTTTTCTAGGTGAGTCATTTAACTCACGAATAAAAGCTTGCACATTTCTTCGAATCTCTTTAACAGAGGAATAAAAAAGGTTATTAATTACGTCTGATTTGAGCCATTTCCATAACCCTTCAATGAGATTTAACTCAGGGCTGTAAGGTGGTAAAAAAACCAATTCTAAACGATGTTGGTGGTTACGCAAAAAAGGTTCAATCAGCTTCGCATGATGAATACGGGCATTATCTAACACCATGACAATCTTACCGGTCGGATAGTGTTTCAATACCTTTTGAAGAAAACGAAGAAACGCTTCGGCATCGTATCGTTCTTCTTCTACACAAAGCACATCTCCCGTTTCATAATTAAGTGTACCGATGAGTTTGACACCCTGGTGCTTTCCATAAGTCGGAATGATTCGTTGCTTGCCTTTTAAAAACCATGTGTATTGAAGAGCTTGGTAATCCCGAATCATCGACTCATCTTGAAAGAGAAGATGGTCAATCTCCTCATTTAAGAGTTTTTTTATAGGCAGGGAACGTCTCTTCCACAAACTCTTTTTGTTTCAACGGGTCAGCTTTTGCCAGCGTATAAGTCGGTTTGGTATAACTAAGGCCTAAATCGTGTAAAAGTCGAGAGACACCACGAAGAGTATACGGTTGGTTCCATTTTTTCTCGATAAATGAAGCAATGATCTTTAACGTCCAATTATACTTAGCTGGGAAGCCAACATCTACGGGAAGTTTGGTCGCAATCACTTGAGCCAATTCCTGTTCTTGTTCGGGTGTTAATTTGCGTGGCGCTCCAGGTGATTGTCCCATGGTTAAGCCATCTAGTCCCTTTTCTTTGTAGGCATTCACATAGTTATAGATAGTTTTTTCGGAACGCCCAATCATGGTTGTGATTTCTTTTTTAGAATAGCCTTGTAAATAAAAGTAAATCGCTTGATAACGTTCATACATTCGTTTATCTTTGGTCGTTTTCATCGCTGTAAGCAAGGTTTCGATTTCATGTTGACGTGAATGGGTCATCTCGTTCCTCTCCGTTCATTGGTAAGTGTTACCCTTATATTTCAACAGAGAGTAATTGTAATCCTTTAATTCAACTTATATATATAAATTGGGGAGTTGTTTATAATGGCGAAATCTAAGCGTGATCCAAAAGCAGTAGAGTTAGCTAATAGAATTATAGAACAATATCAACCAGAATCCGTACAAGACATGCAGAATGCACTAAAAGATATATTTGGTCCTATGTTTGAAACGATGTTAAAAGGAGAAATGAATCATCATTTGGGCTACAACTCCAATGATAAAGGGGAAAAGAACACAAATAATAGAAGAAATGGATATGGAAAGAAAACGCTAAATACTAGTGCTGGAGAAGTAGATATTGAGGTGCCAAGAGATCGTGATGGCTCTTTTGAACCGAAAATCATTCCTAAACGTAAAAAGGATGTTTCTGAAATAGAGGATAAGGTAATTGCCATGTATGCACGTGGTATGTCTCAACGAGACATTTCTTCTACAATTGAGGACATTTATGGCTTTTCTGTATCTCATGAAATGGTTTCTGATATCACAGATACTGTGCTGCCCGACTTAGAAGAATGGCAATCTCGTCCGTTAAATGACTGTTATCCGTTTGTTTTTGTGGACTGCATGTACACAACCATTCGCAATCAATATGAGACAAAGAAGTATGCAGTGTATACCATTTTGGGTTATACCATGGAAGGCAAAAAAGACATCCTAGGTCTGTGGCTAAATGAAACAGAAAGTAAGCATAAATGGATGCAAATCTTTGATGAAATAAAGGCTAGAGGAGTAGAAGACATCTTCTTTATTTCCATGGATGGCGTATCGGGTTTGGCGGAAGGTGCTCGCTCCATATTTCCTGACGTCATCGTTCAACGATGCATTGTACACTTAATTCGCAACTCCATTAAATACGTACCAAGCAAGGACTATAAGGCATTTACAGCCTCTTTAAGAAAGGTTTACGGAGCTCAAAGCCTTAAGGCTTGTCAAAGTACATTTGAATCCTTCAAACAACAATGGTCTGCCTACCCAGGAGCTATTGATGTTTGGGAACGCAATTTTGACCACGTGGAACAATTATATGACTTTGGTAGTGCAGTTCGCAGAATTATGTACACGACAAACGCAGTGGAAAGCATCCACTCTAGCTTTAGAAAAGTAACGAAAAAAGGAGCATTCCCCAACGAGAATGCCCTACTTAAAGTTCTTTATTTACGAGTTAAAGAATTAGAAACCAAATGGGAAGGTGGTCATGTCCGTAACTGGTCACTAGCCATGAACCAGCTATTAATGGATGACCGATTAAAGGATAGAGTTCTCAAATATATCTAAGTGTGTGATCCCAACTTACACACTTTATTTGACAAACCCAAATCAGGAGACCGTCGATCACAATATGACGCATCTGAGCCATCCAACGGGTGAGGCCCAGCTTGATTTTGGGAAGATGGAGGCGATGAAGGGCGGAGAGCTGATCGATGTCCATACCCTTATCCTAATCCTTCTTTTTAGTATAATTCTGTCTTCGCCATTTCCCCTCTCGAGACAGGACACAGAGTGCCTTCTGTATGGACTAAAGGAGATCTTTTAACAGGTAGGTAGTCCCACGAAACCATCCGAATGGATAATATGCGTCCAGCCGTTGCCAGGCGCGTGGGAATGGTTCGGAGACGATCTTCACAGATGAGCTCATGAAATTTCCCTTTTTTTACTACGGGTTCCCATCGCCTGTAATCCCCGTGCAGGAAACGAGAGAGGGAGTGTAGGGAATAAGGTCGGCAATGTCCGACACTACTTTATGAGACCGCTCCAGTGATCGACAAGCTGTTGGTCATAGTGCGTGTGAACAAGGGTATGAAGTTCGTTTTTATCGAGTAGCAAACTTGGCGGAGAGACTTAATAAAGCGTGGAAGGAAGGACGGTTTCAGCAGTTCAGGAATCGATTGAATCGTATCGACTTTGTCCCACAATGAAAAAAGAATCCAGTTTACATAGAGGATCATTTCTTTTCTTGTTCCTACAATAACTTGATGATTTTTTCAAGTTTTTTCTCGATTTCTTGAATGCGTAGCTTATTATGATTAGAATTGAGAACTAATCTTCTTATAAAGAAGGCAAATGATATAAAAAATAAAAGAAATAGACCTATGATCAGAGCTTGATATAGTATTGTCCCTAGATTAGATGGCTCAAACAATATTATCCCTCCATTCCTTTCTTCCATTTACTTCTGAAGCCGATGAACGCGTTCCTCAACGTTAAGCGTTTTCGCTTACGGGCTCGATGACTTATGTTTGGACTAATCCCATTGTACCTGAGTAAATTTCATAAATTCAATCCTTAGTCGAGCGTAGCTATAAAAGATGTAATCTGGCAAGAACGATCACAGGGACTTTTACGTTTATTTTCGGGTATAAACTCTAACCGAGCATGATTCCTACATGAAACCACATGTGCGCTCGTTAATAAGAAAAAACGATGCTTGACACGCGATGCTATTCTGCATTACTATGTAGTAGTAATCAGTATCACTCAATACCTGTGATACAGAGTACTGCGAAATATAATGAAATACAGACGGGTGATAAATGTGGAGAATATCACAGAAATGCTCAAAGGGATACTCGAGGGTTGTGTGCTTGAGATCATTAGTCGAGGCGAAACGTACGGCTATGAAATCACGCAGCAGCTGCGAGAACTTGGCTTCACGGATGTGGTTGAAGGCACCGTTTATACGATTACTATGCGGCTTGAGAGGAACAATCTGGTGAACATCGAGAAAAAGCGATCCACTGTGGGACCGCCGAGAAAATTTTACACACTCAACGAAGCAGGTCAAAAGCAACTCGAAATTTTTTGGGGAAAATGGGAGTTCATCTCGAGCAAAATGAACGAACTTAAAACGAAAGAAATCAAAAGGAGGAGGTAAAATGAGTTTTATTGAAAAAATGATCGGAAGTCTGAATGACAAGCGAGAATGGAAGACGATGGAGGCCCGTGCGAAGGCACTTCCAAAGGAGTATCATCACGCTTACAAAGCGATTCAAAAATATATGTGGACATCTGGAGGCCCCACCGACTGGCAAGACACCAAGCGTATTTTTGGTGGCATTCTTGACCTTTTTGAGGAAGGAGCAGCGGAAGACAAGAAAGTCACTGATCTCACGGGTGAGGACGTGGCCGCATTCTGCGATGAATTAATGAAGGATACGAAAACCTGGATGGACAAATATCGCACGAAGTTGAACGATTCAATTGGTCGTGACTAGCCGAGTATTATGAATCCTAAAGCTATATTCAATTGCAACTGAATAGCTGGTTACAAATGAGATTGTACCTACACTATTCAGTTCAATTTTACCCTAGTAGTAAGTAATACAGAATATCAGTAAGACTGAGTAGAGATAGACAATGTAGATGCACCAGACGATCGACCAGATCATGACTATGCTTTGTTTGAAGAAAAACAACGTATCAGATAAAGCACCCAATTTTCCGATTCGAAAGCCGCTTGACACAAATTTTTAAAAGGAGGAAAAGAGATGAGCCATACAGCCATTTCTGTAAAACGGTTAAAAAAATCTTTTAAAAACAAGGACGTTTTAAAGGGGGGGGATTTTGAGGTGCAGCGTGGTGAAATTTTCGCACTGCTAGGCTCAAATGGCGCGGGCAAGACGACGACGGTCAACATCCTCTCGACATTGCTGAAGCCCGATGAGGGTGAAGCCAGTATTTGCGGCTTTGACGTCCAACGTCAACCGGATCATGTTCGCCAGAGCATCAGCCTGACAGGACAGTTCGCCGCTTTAGACGGTATGCTCACAGGGCGGGAAAACCTGATGATCATCGCCAAGTTGCGAGGAGTTCCTAATCCCTCTCAAGTGGCTGACCATTTGCTTGCAAGATTCAGCTTAACCGATGCGGCCAATCGGCGGGCGGACCAGTATTCCGGCGGGATGAAACGCCGGCTTGACATCGCCATGAGCCTGATCGGGAAGCCAGCCGTCATTTTTCTCGACGAACCAACGACAGGACTGGACCCCGAAGGACGGATTGAAGTCTGGGATGCCGTCAAGGAGCTTGCAGGAGGCGGCACGACCATTTTGCTGACGACACAGTACTTGGAGGAAGCCGAACAACTTGCGGATCGTATCGCCATCCTGCATGGCGGAAAAATCATCACGACTGGTACCCTTGCTGAACTCAAAGAAATGTTCCCACCAGCGAAAGTGGAGTACGTCGAAAAACAGCCGACATTGGAGGACATTTTCCTTGCGATTATCGGGAAAAAGGAGGAAAAAGTAAATGAAAAGTAAAACAGGGGTATTACTAGGGCGATTAATGCGTAACATCATGCGCAGCCCGGATACAATTGTCACGGTCGCGGTCACACCGATTATGATGATGCTGCTGTTTGTCTATGTATTTGGCGGCGCCATAGAGACAGGTACGAACAATTACGTCAATTATTTATTGCCAGGGATCTTGCTGATGGCTATCGCATCCGGTGTCGCTTACACGTCCTTGCGACTGTTTAATGATGTTAAGAGCGGACTGATGGCGCGGTTCATTACGATGCCCATCAAACGCTCGTCGATCTTGTGGGCTCATGTGTTGACCTCGCTTCTTTCCAATGCACTTACGGTCGTAATAGTTATCCTCGTAGCGCTCTTAATGGGCTTCCGTTCCAGCGCGAATATTTTGGAATGGTTCGCGGTAGCTGGGATTCTCGGGCTTTTTACGCTTGCGCTAACGTGGTTGGCGATCATTCCCGGATTGAGGGCAGGGTCTATGGAAGGGGCGACAGCCTACTCGTACCCGCTGATTTTCTTACCATTTATCAGTTCGGCCTTTGTCCCCACGGAAACCATGCCGACAATTGTCCGTGCGTTCGCTGAGAACCAGCCTGTGACTTCAATTGTGAATGCGATTCGTGCCCTTTTGTACGACGGGTCTGTTGGCAACGATATTTGGACCACGCTTGCCTGGTGCATCGGCATCATGGTCATCGCTTACATCTTCGCCAGTAAAGAATTTAAACGTAAGTTAGGGTGAGATACGAGAGAATGTCGAAATTGTTTAAAGCTAAACATAAACATGTAAAGATGTACAGAGCTTCGAGGAATGATCTTGTTTTTTTGCTGAATCGCTTAGGGTCTTAAAGGAGGAGAATGCAATGAACTTTTTAGAAAAAATAACCGGCAGCGATATGACGAAAGAAATGAAAGGCTTTGAAACACGAGCAAAAGTCTTGCCAGCTGAATATCGAGCGGCTTGGGAAGAAATCACAAGTAATCTGTGGCTTCACAGTGACTTCACCGGTCGTAATCTGATGCCGATTCTTGATAGTGCTCTGGAACTGCTTGAAGTTGCCTCAGCAGATGGCCAGAGCGTCGAAGAAGTACTGGGAGATGATATCGAAGGCTTCTGCGCCGCCCTTGTTGGTGACCAAGGTGCAAAAACGTTTAGAGATAAATGGCGTGACCAACTGAACAAGAACGTAGCAAGAAAATTAGGAGGACTGAAATGAGTATCAAAAAAATCATCGAAGGCAAAAGAGAATGGAGAGCCCATGTTTCCCGTGTTGAAAAATTGCCAAAAGATTACCAAATCGTCTATAAAGAGATCCAAAAATATCTCTTCAAAGTCGGTCCTGTTGAGCTAAACGAAGGCATTGGGCTGCTCTCGGAAATTCTCGGCTTCTTTGAAGAAGGCGCAGCTGCCGGAAAAGGAGTGCTTGACGTCACAGGAACAGACGTTGCGGCTTTCTGCGATGCGCTGATTGGAGATTCAAAAACGTACGCTGATCTTTATCAAGAATCAGTCCAACAACACGTCGATAAGGCTATGAAAAAAATGAAGGATTAAAAAATCGGATCAAATACCCCTTCAAATAAAATTGGAATACCGGAACGTTCGATCGATTTGAAAGATGAATGTTTCAGAATGATTGATATTAGCATGTACCTCTAAATAACAAAAAGACGTAACCCAGCATCGTTACGTCTTTCTGTTTTGCAAAGCTTTTGGTTAGAAGTGGTTTTAATTAATACCCATAAAGACATCCTTTTTGACATTCTGTATTCCTTTTATCCTGAATGGGGCAATTAATTGGCACTTAACAGAGATGCTCCACTATAAAGATGCCGATAAGAGTACGACTTTAATTAATCCAAAAGATCTCGCCAAATGACAATTTGTGTTTTTCCTTTTCGATTGGGTAAATGGATTGGGTGTCTCAGTACGCATGAGTGTTTGCTTCTGCACAAAGGAACGGCCTCATAAAGGGCATTTAGGTGAGTTGAAGGGGGGAGTCGGGGGAATTTAGCTTATAATTTTTGGTGATCATGAAGCTAAAAGCGGTGAACACTTAATGGGTGTTTTTGCCCATACTCTCGTTTCACTATATTTTTCCAACAACCTGTGTTTTATTTACAATTTTACATATACAGGATTATAATAAGTGTAGCTCTTTGGAAGGGGGTTCTCTAAATGGAATATTTTTTCTTGATAGGTGCAGTAGTTGTAGTAGCAGTTTATGTTTTAGCTTCAATATTGGCCAAGAAAAGCCCATCTAAAAAACATTATGTTTTACCTGGTGTAATATTAACAGTTGTTTCTTTAGCTCTGGCAGTGACAATGTATTTCACTGGGACTGATGGTTGGAGCAGCATAGGATATGGAATATTATTTGTGTTTGTTGCCGTAGCTTCATTGTTAGGAACGATTTTAGGTAAGAAATTTGCTTTTTGAGAAAAAACAAATGATAAAGAGATGAGACTGGGACAAAACTCAGTAAATGTGAATGTTTAGGCTCTGAGAACAAGGTCTCTTGTACGCGGGGCATTCTTTGAATGTCTCTTTTTTTCATTTTACCAAATAAAAAAAGGACAACCTCTGATGAAATTAAAGTACACAATAACCATGGAGGTGCCCTTAATGTATAAATACTATAACCGTTTCAAGAGACTATTCAAGATAACTCTGCATCATGGCGATTAATCGATTTTGTTCAAATATTATCGCTTTTCCTACCGTCCATTGTATAAAACTGTACCTTAACTTTAATTGGACTTCTTAGTGTTATTTAATGTAGGAAACTTGTTATCCTACCCGTTATTTTCAATACTCAATTAAAGGGCGCTATTCCGGAATAAGAAAGCGCCCATTTTGCATTGGGGATTTCCTTATTCCACCTCGAGGGGGCGGGCAAAAGCATCCTTAATCAAGAACAGCCCACCAGAGATGGCTGAGAAAAACAAGTTCCACGTGAAACATTCCATGCAGCGCAAGCAACACGTCTAGAGCCTAGCGAGTCAAAATCTGAACCCTTTAGCGGCTCACTATCACTTGAATGACGGGCGTTCCCCTGCTTTTTCGAAACGAGCATAAATAGTGATCTATTCCCTGAAGGAGTTACGTGACATTAAGTGGAGGACAATTAATGCCTATAGTACTTGTTGTCGAACGCATGATCGTTGTTGGAATAATTTTGGTACAAATGATTGTCGATGCGAGTGCAATTTCCTTGATTGCGCAAAAAAGAATTGGCTTGTAGCTCCACTGACATTACATTTAATTGTATTTGCGTATTTCCCAAGAGATTTAAAATATAAGTGTTAATCAAGAAATCTATAGGAGAAGAAAAAATCTTATATCTTTTTTAAATAACATGACTAATTTTTAAAAAAGTAGATGATCTCGGTACTGAGGTCATCTGCCTCTAAGTAAGTATTAGAAGCTCAGTGGCATTTGGAGTAAAGGTGAGTGGGCAAATTTTTTTGTTAATTAACTTAATTTAATTTGATACGAGCATAGAATAAGGAGGGAATTGCGAATAGCAAAACTATTATTGAAAGTATTAAGTATGCTGCCCCTTCAAATCCTCGAATAAAAATAAAACCATATAAAATTAAGCTAATAGAGATAACTATAGATAAAATGGCAGGTACGTAAATAACAGTTTTTGATTTTTTAACACTAATAAGCCATTTCGTTGCAAAAAAAACAACCAAACCGACAATAATACCAACACTAATAGGTACTAATAGAAACATAATTCACTCTCCCCTATTTTAATTTTAAGCTCATATAAATTTTGGGAATTTGTAAATATGATTATCCTAACACTTTTTCGGTTATTCCTGGGAAAATAGCGAGCCGCTCGAGCTTTCTCTTGGCGGGTACCTAGAGGGGGCACTGATTTTTCCAGAAACGATAGCAGGTACGATATATTATAGTAATGAAGAGCACTTGAGGAGGCACTTTGGTTTTAGGGCCTCATCCCTTAGGCAAAATTAAAAATGACAAATAAAACATACAATAGCATACTATTAAATAACGTAGCCTGAATAAAACCGACCCACCGTTTTTTACTTTTCATCGGCTTTATTTTTCGAATGAGTGCATAGAGGATAAGGATTCCCATTGGAATGATGTAAGCAAAGCTAAACCTGAATGTCCAGTTCGCGTATATTTCCATCCCTCTTGAAAGACAGGTCCATCATACATATTGTATTTCTCATGGGTGCGATGATAACCATTGATAAATATAATAGTCATAAGAACATAATAGAATCCGACTAAAACTTTTACCCATTTACGATATAAAATGGACTTTTTTATTAATAAGAATGTCACAAGCAATAAAATAATGATTACTAACTCAAACTTCGCAGACTGAGATCGATAAATAAGCCTTGATATGGTTAGGCAGACCATCAATCCATTGCTGAAGTTGACTTTTGATTAATTTTTGAATCATTTTATTTGACTTTGTTAGGGTATCTTCAAGAAGCTCGATTAATTGCTGTAATGCGACAGCCCAATCAAGATCGTTTACTTCATCGCAAAGTTCATAGAAGAGTCCACCTATTGTACGTTGATCTGTGTTACAACGATTTTGCCAGGACAAGACAATATACCGTGAAAACACCATCGTTGTATGACTGACAAGTAGATCATAGGACATTCCTTGAAATTCTTTTTGAAGCTTTAATAGCGATTTAGTCGTCTTAAAGAAGACCTCGATATCCCAACGCATTCCATAAATACGTACGATTTCTTGTTCAGACAGCGTACAATCGGTGCTGAGAATGGCCAGCCATTCGCTCTTTTTATTACGATTTTGTACAAATACTACTTTCACTGGAATGCCATTTGCCATCGTTGTATGAATGGATCGCAAAATGCCTTTCTGTTTTGAGACAGGTGTGGCAACCCTGTACAATTCTTTCAAAGATAGCTTTTGATTGTTCACCAAATAGCGTTGATTGGTTGCCTTGACCATTCCAATGACATCAAGACCGATGTCAACGATGGATTTGATGAGGGGCTGCTGAGTAAACCATGTATCCATTAACACATAGTTTGCTGAAATACCTGCATCCAGTGCTCTCTTAACCATGCTTGGAATGATGGAAGGAGCTGATTCTAATGCTTCTATTCGCCGTTTATATCCAGAACTGCGTTTATCAATGTTCTCGGATATTCCGTTAATTTGGGCGTTTTTTGAGCTTAACAAAGTAAAGTCTAAGGGCATAAAGGTAAACCCATCAGACCAACCAAGCGTAAGCATACGAAACCCTTTATAGAAACGCTTCTTCAATGAAGAATGGTCCATACAACGAGCAAGAAGCTCAACCTTTTTACTACGGTTGCGATCAAACATAGAATCGTCGATAATTAATGCTTTTGGACGTTTTTCATCTGTAAGCCCATCGACTTTTTGAACCGCATGAGCACTTAAAAACGTTAGAAAACGGCGCCAAGCAAACTTAGAATGATTCATAAAGCGATAAACGGCGTCCTTAGCTGGATAACTGTCACCCTTCTTTGATTTTAATAGGGTATACCAACTCTTATGATGAAAGATTAAGCAGAAAATTAGTTGAAACAAATAGGAAGCTGTGAAGCCAAACTTCTTTGTTATTCTAGCTTTTCTAAGATGCTTAAAAATTTCTAATTCGCTAAATACGGATTTTAATTCTTTTGATAGTTGATTGTTTTGGTTATTTTGCTCTATCATATAGGAGACACCTCTTCTGTGTGGTAGTGATTTCTAGACAATCTCACTATACCAAGAATGAGGTGTTTTTTGTATTGATTAAGCATCGTGTCAAGGATCGTATTTAAAGATAAAAGAACCAAACAAAACCAATGGCTGTACCTAATTATTTAGGTGCGAAGTTTGAGTAATTAAGATTAATTAATTGGTTCATAACGCAGAGAGAATGAAAGTGTACGGGCAGAGAGACTTATGAAGTAATATACTGCACAGTGACCAGGGGCTCAGTATACTTCTTCAAGAAAGAGCAAAAGAAAAAAGCATTTTCACAAGCATGTCCCGCAAAGGAAATTGCTTTGATAATGCCGTAATCGAATCCTTCCACTCCTCACTAAAGTCGGAAAATTCAGCACTCAACAACGAGTGCACCTTACAAATTCCATTGCACAAGAAAAAGTAAAATGTACATGTATTATTATTACTTTATACAACCATTTAAAAAGCTAAACTGCCATTCCTCAGTAGAATACAAGGTAATGGCAGCCTAGGCGTTTTTTCTGTCTCATTTTTCAAGGTTAGTTCAATAAAGAGAGGTTTTTTTCTTAAAAAAATTTCCTTATCACAATCTTATATACAAAATAAATACTCCATATTGGAATGTCAACACTAAATCGGACAATTATTTAAAGGTTCATTAACTTGTATTCAGTCGGTGTTAAGTAATCTAATGATCCATGAATTCGAATAGTATTGAACCAGTGAACGTAGTCAAAAAGTTCAAGGTCAAGTTCCTGTTGGCTAGAAAAAACCGCACCACGAACGAACTCTGTTTTGATCGTCTTAAATGTGGCTTCTGCGACGGCGTTATCATAGGGCGTTCCTTTCTCACTCAATGAACGCTCAATGCCAAAGGTTTCTAATGCCTGATCGATAAGTTTGTTCTTAAACTCACTTCCTCTGTCCGTGTGGAATAATTCGAGGCGCTGAAGATTGTATTTAACCGATGCAAAGGCACGTTGAACTAACTCAGCACTTTTATGAGGACCTGCGCTGTAGCCAATAATTTCACGATTATATAAATCTACTAATACACAAATATAATGCCATTTCTGTTGAACACGTACGTAGGTTAGATCACTGACAACGACTTTCAGTTCTTGCTCCTGATTAAACTCCCGGTTTAGTGTATTCCCAATTTCTGATTCATTACAGCTTGTTTTTGCTGGTTTAAACTGAGCTACTGTATATTTGGAAACCAGGCCCTGCTCCTTCATAATCCGCCCAATACGGCGTCTTGATACAGTCCAGCCTTTCTTTCTTAGCTCAATTTTAATCTTTCTTTGGCCGTAGTTATCACGGCTGTTCTTAAAAATATCAACGATCAGTTCCGACAACTCTTCATCCTGGTCGTCTCGAATTTTTGCTTCATAATAGTACGTACTTCGGGCCATTTGCAGGACATCGCACATTGCTAATACCGAGTATTTGTGGCGGTTGTTCCGAATCACATCTACTTTCGTCCCATGATCAGCGCGGCTTGCTTTAAAATATCATTCTCCATGGCAAGCTTTTGATTCTCTTTCCGCAGCCGAATCAACTCTTCCTGTTCGGGTGTACGGTTGTCTTTTTCTTCAAAGGATCCACTGTTCTGGTGCTGCCGAACCCACTTATCAAAGGCAGAAGGCGTCAGCTCGTATTCTTTGATAATTTCTGCACGGGGCTTGCCAGAAACATGAAGTTGAACGATTTGATCCTTAAATTCTTTTGTATAGCTTCTTCTCGGACGCTTGGTCATGTTTGATTCTCCTCAGAGTTTATTTGAATCAAGTGTATATGACCTTAACGAAACTGTCCAACTAAGTGTAACCTATTCATATACAAAAGACACTTAACAACAATAAACCACCATAAAAAAATATAAAATCCCTAATTTATAAAACTCCCTTTTTTCAATAATTATTCATTAAGGTCAACTATGCAAACATACTTATTTTGGTTTATAGCCAAATGTAGTACAAACTCTTGTAACTCCCCGTGTATTTTTGTATCTATTACAAGCACTTTGTACCCCATTATTAACTGCATTTGTAACTATAGCTTGAGCAGTTGTTATACTGTTTATGGCAGAATAAAAATGTAGGTTATGGCATTCCTTTTATGCAGGCCCCCCGCGGGGGGCCTGCATAAAAAAAGCCACTTGCTAACACCCCAAAAATTCAATACACTTCCTGTTGGACCCAATAATCTGGCAGGAGGTAGTTTTAGGAGATGTTACAAGTGGACGAAATTAAGTATATCAGAAATGAAGTTAACTCAAAAGGGTATTCGTACTCAGATGTTGCGAGAAGAACAAACACGGATTTCCGCACAGTCAAAAAGTATGCCGATATGGACAATTTCCAACCGGAAAAGAAGAAGAAGAAAGCTCAGCCGGCTCCAGTAATGGATCCAGTCAAAGACATAGTTGATCAATGGTTGAGAGAGGATATGAAGAAGAAAAAGAAGTATCGAAGGACTGCCAAACGTATTTGGCAATTACTTAAAGATGAAGTAAGTTTCAAAGGTTCAGAGCGAACTGTACGCGGGTATGTCTCCAAACGGAAAAAGGAGTTATTGGAAGAAAGCGATGACGCTGCTCTTCCGTTGGAATCCAAGCCAGGAGACGCTCAAGTAGATTTTGGGGAAGCCCCTTTTAAAGTAAAGGGAAAGGTTATAGACCTGCCGTATTTGGTGCTTTCTTTTCCATACAGTAACGCATTCTTAGTTCAGGTGTTTGAAGCTGAAAATCAGGAATGTTTCCTGGAGGGCTTAAAACGGTTCTTCCATCATCTGCAAGGAGTGCCAAAAAGGATTCGTTTTGATAATTTATCCCCCGCAGTAAAAAAGGTTTTACCACAAGGAAAACGCGAGCTTACTGAGGGTTTCAAGCGCTTCGCTTTGCACTACGGGTTTGAGTATGAATTTTGTAATCCGGGTGCCGGCAATGAAAAAGGACATGTAGAAGCGATGGTTAAATATGCGAGGAATAATTTCTTCCTTCCGGAACGAACGGTATATCAGCTGGATAATTTGAATGATCGGTTATGGGAGGAGGCAGAAAAGGATCGAAACCGTCCTCATTATGAAAAGAAACAAGAAATTGCCAGGCTGTTTGAAGAGGACAAAGAAGCGTTAATGTATTTACCGCCGGAAGAATACTCTTGTGTACGCTATGAAACTCTCAAAGCAGACAAGTACGGCTATATCTTAGTAGATACGAAAAGGTATTCTACTTCCCCGCGCTTTGCCAATCAAAAGGTATTGGCTGGCATCACTTATAACAGGATAGATATCCTTTCGGACAACTATGAAGTGATTGTGAGCCATGAACGACTGTATGGAGAAGAATCAAAGTCGATGAAATGGCAGCCTTATCTGTACCTAATGGCTAAAAGGCCGACGGCGCTAAAATATACAACTTTCTATGATCAACTGCCCTTTAAATGGCAAACTTATCTGGAGGAATGTACTCTGGAAGAAAAGAAAAAGGCGCTTCAGTTACTCTCAGACCTTCTTAAAGACCATAGTCTGGAGACAGCTACAGAGGCCCTGGAAATTGCATCCGAGCGATGTCATCCATCCACAGAAACAATAAAGCAAGTCTTTCATCAGCTCATTCATGGCAGAGGCTCCAGAGAGACAGTAAGGCTAAAAAGTACAGTTCCAGTAATGCCAATAGCTGAACGAGGTATGAATCAATACGATGTCTTCTTCCAGCAGGAAAGGAGGAAGGCCTAATGCAGGAACAGATCCAAGAATATGCCAAGCGCTTAAAGCTAAGCTGGATTCGAGAGAACTACCGAGAGGTAGAAGCGGCGAACACAGAAGAATATTTACTGAAGCTCTTTGAAAAAGAAATAGAACAGCGTGAAGAACGAAAAATTAATCTTTTGTTCAAGGCGGCAACCCTGCCGAACGTATCCGGCAAACCTTTTGACTGGAAGGATATTCAGCTGGGGCAGGGGTTAAGTCAACAATCTCTCCTGGACGGTGAATTTATTGAATCAAAAGAAAACATGGTGTTTTATGGCGGCGTTGGTGCAGGAAAAACCTACCTTTCCACCCTCATTGGCATGAATGCGATACAAAAATATGGGAAACGAGTGAAGTTTTTTTTTATACCATTGCTTCTCTAGCCAATGAGTTATTAGAGGCGAATGACAAAGGAAATCTCAATAAGCTGTTTAAGAAAATCGAGAAGCTTGATCTTTTAATTCTGGATGAGCTGGGATATATACCGCTTCACAAACATGGGGCCGAGCTACTCTTCCAGGTCATCTCCTTGTGTTATGAAAAGCGGAGTATTATCATCACTACAAATCTGCAGTTTGGGCAATGGAATCATGTATTTGGCGACCCTATTTTAACGGAAGCCGTGGTAGATCGCCTGATTCACCACTCTCATTTAGTGATTTTCGGAGGAGATAGTAACCGAATGAAAGAGTCATTCCTTTTGAACAATATGTAAGGAATAAGTGTTATTAAGTGGCTGCAAAAAGGCTTGCCGTTTTATGCATTTTTCTCTTGCCAAATACATTGTTATACCCACAAAAGCAACCAAAGCCAAATAAAAATTTCTCCAAAAAGGATCTCTAGTAGGTACACGAGGTGGCAGCGACATAATTCCAATTACATTGTTTTCAATTACATTGTTTTTATGTCAGCATATTAGACAAAATGCTGACATTGTAATAAATAATATAATTAGCGATCAGACGACTGCACTCTCCCCATATTTATTGGTCTTGTTCCGTTTTAAAACGTAGCTTCCCAAAATTAGCATAGGATATTTCTGTGCATAATTGATGAAATCTTTCGCCTCGATTCAATGCTTTTTGTCCATTACGACGTAAAGGTGGGGAATCGATATAGTTCAAGAAATATAGACTTTTAATGATAGGGTGCAATATGCTGGTTCACCTTTGTGATATAAATGGTCTTGAATCGGTTGATTGAAAACAGTTAGACCAACATCAGCGAGTAAATTCTCTTTCTGTTTCCACTCTAGATCGCTTTAAAAAACTCCTGCGCCTGAATGATCAGACGCGGGAGTTTTTAGCTGTTTTCGTTTTCACTTTCGTCTTTCTCTTTAATGAGCGTTGCTTCTAAAATGTAACGCTCTGGTGCAGAGCCGATAAAGTCGAACGGATAGCAGGTTGACACGGTGAGCGTGGCCCGCGGCTTTGGTACGATGACGGTTCGGTCATCCTCGTCCACGATCCGCACCTTGCGCACGCGGTACGTATGGGTGCCGGTCGCAGTTTCGACGATGAGCAGGTCACCGACGCCGACCTCGCCAAGCTCGCGGAAGACGGTGTCGCGGTGCCCAGATAGCACCGAGTTGTCCTCTTCCCCTGGCAGGACGCTGTTCGCGAAATGCCCCACGCCGCGCTCCAGTTCATCCTCATCGGTTCCGTGATAAATCGGAAGGGTGGCTTCCAGCTTCGGAATGTATAGCTCCCCCATCAAGTCCCCTTTTTCAGGTTTGAGGGGGTACGGTGAATCAACAGGTTCTGTCGGTTCGTCTTCGGCTGGCGGCACAGGCTGCGGTTCCTCTTTCGTCATTTGACCCACCTTGAAGATGGCGTATCCGGTTAAAAACTTGCTGAGGTTCGTCGTGCTGAACCAGATACCAAAAATGATCGCAACGACAGCCAGGCCGAGTATCCCTTTTCTCATCATCCGTTTTGCTTAACGGAGAATCTGCGATAGACGAACACTCCACCTAATGCAAGAAGGAGTCCATACAATGTGTGCTCTAAGTAGTTAGAGGCCGTCTTTGGCAGCTTCGCCCCTTTGACTGTTTTCGTCACTTCACCGTCTTGCTTTTGCACGGTTTCATTGACTTTCTTCAAGTCTTTCCCTGTCTCTTGGATTAAATCCCATCCGAAATCTTCAGCGCGAAGAAGAATATCAGCAAGGAACTCTCCCTCAAGATTGTACAATTCGATTAGTAAGTCATAGCCGTTTGTTGTCGTCATTGATACAAGCTCACGCAAAGAGAGAGCGATTTTCTCGTCGCCTTTCACGAGGTACATTTTCACGTCAAGCTCAAATAGGTCAAGCATTTCTGAAAAAATGTCGAGAAGCTCCGCAATTTGTCTTTCCGTTAACTCAGACGCTTCGTCAAACTCTTCGAATGCCATCAAGCGATCCGATAAGTTAAGGAGACGTGCTTCAAACGCTGGATCTTCATAGTCTAACGTTTTGAAGTGCTCAATAAGACGATCCAACTCCTCTGGTGTAAGGCCGATCATCTCGAAAAAGTCGGAGTAAAGGTCGTCCCAATCTTCTCCGTTCAGATAGAACCCGATCGCAAAGTCTAAGTCATCGTAAAACTTATAATCATCCAGCGTTTCCCCATATTCGGCAAGCAGTTCTTCAAGCTCTGCTCTCGTTAAACCATACTCGTCGAGTAAGTCTTGTAAGTTTTCTTCCGTTAGAACAGGCCCTAAGAAGTCACGAAGCTCGTCCACTGAATCAAAATCAGAAATAACTAATCCCATTTCTTCTAAGTACCATTCAAGCTCTTCCTGTGACCACTCAATGTCAGTTAAGTAGTTGTCCAGCTCCGCTTGGTTCACAGCTGCAGACGCCGTGAACGGAGAAGCGAACGCCAATACGAGTGCAAAACATAAGGCTAATAATTGTCGCATTCTAGGTTCCTCCATTATGAAATTTTTTACTATTAATGAGAAAATTATAATTCATTCTGACTATTTTGGATAGAGCCTATTTTTCGGCAAAATTCGCCAAAATTCGAACGGGTTGCGACGGCTCTATTGCTAGTTTGGGAGAGGACACACAAGGCGACACACAAAGAGCCCTGTTGGAGTCTAGCACCAATCTAAGGGCAAAGTACTTTGCTCACCTACTAAGGTAACCTTTCACTATTGGCTTTTCTTATACTTAAAGTAATCGTTCATGATGATCATGATTGGAAAGATTAATACGACCAAACCAATAATGTAGTTGAAATAGCTCATGAAGGCGAAACCTAAGATAACGTTTAGAAACGCTAAGACTAACAATGACCAAAAAGTGTTTTTCTTTTTTTTGAAGCGATAAACAATAAAGCTGAGTATTAAAGAGACGAGGAAAAGGCTTGAACTAATAGCGATAACCAATATAATCACCTGAAGGATTTAATGTTGAGTAATGTTGAGCAACATGGCACTTCATCAATTTACGTAAATACTAGAGGTCCTGTTAAAAAACGAGGAGAACGCCTAGTTAAATAAGAAGGATTTGATTTTTCAAGGGGTTGCTATTGTACTGTGTTTCTTTTTATACATTTTTGAAAGCCCCGTGGACTCTTCTACGGGGCTTCTGCCTGGTAAATCAGGCTCCGGTACTCTGTTTCTGCTGGATCGTAAATCCGTCTCCTGAACTGCTGTTTTGACTTAGCTCCTGAGGACTCACAAAGCCAAAGAGTAAACCTGCTGCAATGAGTGATAGGAAAACATTCTTCATGTTCTCTCTGCCTCCTCCTGTGCCTTTTTACAGGGGCATTGCACGATATTTTATCAGTTTCCACCTCGATGCAATTCCTGAGTGGTAAAACCGCTTTCTGATGAACTGCTGTTGATATTGACTTGATCTGGACTTGCACAGCCGAACACAAAGCCTGCTACAAGTAACGTTAAAATTGTCTTTTTCATATTCTCTCAGCCTCCTCTTGTAATGACGGCAAGTTTTCTTTTGCTTTTAATGCCTCAATTAAATATTTCGTCGCCATCTTAAACATTTCCTTCTTTTTGAAATGACGCCCAGCAATCGCACTTAAGTCTGAAACATCATGCCATAATTTCTTCTTTTTTAATTTCCCCAATTCATTATCAAGAGAGGCTTCATTTGGCTCTAAGTAAATCGTTTGAAGGATGGATATCTTTGTCTGATACGTCTGTTCATTTATTTCCTCAGCCAATTTTTTTGACTGATTGAGCCACTCCCTACCTTCTTCTATCAAATCCATTCTGAACAATACTCTCGCCAACATATACTTAATAGCAAGATAGGTGTCCTTTTTAATGTCTTTTGGATAATCGATATCAAGCGCCGTTTCAAAAGAATTTTTAGCTAATTCCAATTCATCCAAATATTCATAACAGACACCTAAATTAAAATGACCTATGATCTCCAAGAAAGTATTGTTATTCTTGGATGCTGTATTAACTACTTCCTTATATAAAAGAATGGTACACTCATGTTGATTTAAGCTAAACCTATTTGCGGCTATCGATATTTTAGCAGATAATTGTCGACTAACGTAATTATCGTGTTGTTTATAAATGTCTAGGGCTTTTTCTGCATGACTTAACGAGAAGTAGTTTTGCGTGATCCCATAGTAGGCATAAGCTAGCTGTAAATGAAATTCGGCATGTTCAATTTCGTCAGGGATATCATCGAGGAATTTTTCTGCTTGGCGGTAGGAGTGAATGGATTTTATGTAGTTCCTTTTATAGAACTCATAAAGTCCGCAAAAAAAGTAATAGTAGTATTTAAGCAATTGATCCGTTTCAGTATGCTCGGTCTGTTCTTTGACACTTTCTAGTATGTTTTTTGACTCATCAAATTGCTCAATTAATTGCTTGTACCTAGAATCAATCAAATTGTAATACAGCAAAACGTTCTGGTCCTCTTCCATTTCTTCAATGGCTTGTTGAACTTCACTTTTGAGCCTAGTGGCTTCTTCAATCTCATGACGTTTAATCGTGTCGTACCATTCATTTAGTCGATTGGCCACTTCCGTACTGGCTAATTTACCCACCATCATTATCCCTCCCTTTATTCTACAAATTTCAAGAAATTTTCCTATCTTAATCATAAAGTTATCTATCTTTTTCATCAATACTCAAAATTAGAACAATCTGTAAAAAACACTGTAAACACTTTGGTTATACTAGTGAAATCTACTGAATACTCACATGTCCATAAAAATAGTTATGAAAGGAAGATCAACCGACCAAAGAATTTAAATATGGGAGAAATATAATTTACCACTGGTAAATAGAATCCAAAATGGTACAATATTCTATGTAAAATCATGAAAGAAATAGTAGTTCATTAGAATAGGAGAATGAGTCATGGACTATTCATCCAAAATTAGCTCACTTAATAACGAAATCAATCAGTTGAATAGCGTGATACGCAATGCATCAAACAATCGAGAAGAGCTTGCCCATGCTCGGTCCAAATTGCTGAATAAAAAAGAGGACTTAGCATCCGATGCTAAGTGGGTTCATGAGCCAGAGCTGGGTCATGAATTAGCACGAGGCACCATTGCGACCGAACATGACGATGCTCGTGATTCGATTGATCACGCATATGCGAAAGCCTCAGAGCAAATCGAAGAAATGATTGATGCCATTGATCAAGAGAGAAATCGCCTCAGTAGAGAGATTGACCGTACACGTACCATGGTCACATCAAGAAGAGATCGCATCACAACTCTAAAAGCAAAACAGCGATTACATGATCAAAGGGGGATGGTCTGATGGAAATTAAGGTTAATGTAGCAGAAGTCTCTGCCCTGCTTCAAGTGGTTGGTGAAGTTGCAGGAAGTTTTAACACTCAACCGACTAAAGAGACTGAAGACCTAGACATGATGGCTACGTTTGGTGATATAAAAAACGAGCTAGATGATTGTCTCAACGCTTATATGCATGCAGCAGCAGGCATGCAGGAACAATTGCAAAGCCAAATCCAAACGTATGACAAAGTGGACCAAGCCTTGGCCACTAAAATAGGCAGTAATTAAGGAGGGTAAGGAACTTGACGAAACATCTTGACGTAGCACAATGCCTGCAGATCATCGACGGCACGAACACAGCATTAAAATCTTATATGGACCACTTCGATCTTATGGAAGCGGCCATTTCTCGTGTGCTTGAATTAGAAGGCTCCCTTAAAGGGAAAGGTGGCGAAGCTCTACTGCGCAATTATCAAGAGCTGCAATTGCCTGCCATCCGTGCTGGACGTGCACTTATAAGCAGTATGATGGATAAGGGTGAGAAGCTACAGTCATTGATCTTGGCGTTTGAACCATCAGAAAATGGAATGGTTTCTGAGGACTATTATGATAGACTAGTTCCACGAGGATATGATCGTTTTGAGAACTTCATGGAACAAAATAAATCAGAGATTGATTCTATCGCAGCATCTGTCAGCCATATCATTGATCTTGGGAAGTTAGACATTAGCCACGTTCAAGACCAAGTCGATGAGGCGAGAAAACATGCGAAGGATGTTGTCGAAGGGTTGTACGAACTCGATCATGAAGGCATGACCTTGATGCGAGAGCTTCAAAGAGAAATGAACGAACTAAAAGCCATATTAAAGCAAGTAATCGAGTGGACTACTAACGGAGGCCCTCTTCTAAACGGTGTTAATATTCAGGATGTGAGATCATACTTTCAAGATATGACCCTGCATACAAAAGCATCGGAAATTGATTTGGAGACTTTGGATGCTCATGCGCTTCGAGACATTCTTCAAGATGGAGCCCTTATCAAACCGATTGTACAAAAATTTGCTGCCGGAGAGGCTTTAACGTATACAGAAAGGGAACTTCTCTATTTCTTCTTACAGCACATTTTCCTCGGTGCTGAAAAGCGGAAAGAAATTGAAAGCATTGCCGAGATGATCAGTGAAGATCGGATCGATGAATTAGTTTATCGCCTCAATCATACCGTACTTACATCTGAATCTACCCTTGATGATGAAATCGCCCTTATACAGGCTTATTTATTCAACGGAAATCGTCAATTGGAGAACGAACTTTCCTATAAAGAAATGATTCCAATCCATAAATTAAGGGCATATTCAGCATTGCTTGATAATTATAAGATCGCTTATACCGAAAGTAAACGTCTACATGGTACAACGAACGTCTGGGCACGAGTCGAATGGGTTTCTTATAAATACACCCCATATAATGGCGATTTCCAAACTCATGCACTTCAAACCGCTATTCAAATGACACCTATAGTGAATGAGTATAGCTCCCAAACACGAAAGGAGTTTTTGGCACAGGAGACTCATCAATTAGACGGGTGGGCTGACGTTTCAAAGGTAACGTATTTTGCAGGACGAGATATACTTTCAGTATTAAAAAGTATCGAAGAAGGTAAATTGCAAAAAGAATATAATGATTATACGTATAATTTTATAAAGAATGAAGTAGTTAACGTTCAATCCCCAATAAAGAGTGGAAGTGCTCTCGGACAAGTAGTTGGCTTAGTTAATCTAGGGAGAAAATACAACGACGGTAAAGAAGATCTGGAAAGAAGACTAGGTGAGGCACAAGTAGAGAGTGTTTTAGGTCAATTAAATGCAGAATTTCTGATTGTAGAACGACCAAAACGGTACAATATTAATCATTTCGAAGCCGAAGTGTTCCCTACCGTAGATACTTATAACCTTGTGAATCGGTGGAAAGAAGTGTACAGCATTAATCCGAGTATTCCTTATCCTGAGGAAGCGATAGTATCACAGGACTGGTACGAGGTTAGCGAGTTTTTTAGAAATCAAGGCGGAGAGTTTAGAAAGATACATGATGATCTACATAGCTACATCCGTGGGGGTTCAAAAAGAGACAATCAAACAGTGGAAGAGATTGCGAATGGAAATTAGTCAGGCAGGTGGAGAACGATGAAAAGATCAAATAAAAAGCGATTAATCGTCATCATCCTGGTCATCGCAGGAATCATTCTAGGGGTATATTTGCATAACGAAAAGAAAAATGCTGATCAAGAGTTGGAGCTAGCTTGGTACAGGATTGAGGAAACTGCAAAAATGTTCTGGCTTGATGTTAAATATACAGGTAAAGACCCGAATGATGTTGAATTTTTTCCAAGCCAGGATACAGAGCGGATGATGGAACGATGGAAGGCAGTTACACAACTTTATCCAGAGGGAGGTTATCCTGACGAAGTGGTAGAGCGAGGAGATTGGTTAGAAGTAAGACGAATTTTCCGGGAGATCGCTTTTCATGAAATACAAGAGGAAATGATTGAAGATACAGATGCTTTGCCAGAGGGGCAGAGGATATCTACTGGAAGCTTGGAGGATTATATTACTTATAGAAGCCTCTATAGTTTAGGCCCAGTCTTAGTGGAGCTAGGACTTGAAGAAGAGGATCATTAGTCATGGGTGGTGGTGGATCTATGTCAAGGATATGGAGGGTTATTTTAGGTTTGATCGTCTTGCTATTAGTCGGTGGTTATGTGTTGACAAGCATAGCAAAGGATGAAGCACAGAAAATAGAAGAGGAAGTGAATAGCGTACACACAGACTCTGTGACACTCATTCATATTGAAAAGATGGATCAGAACAAGGTTCTCGTCTTTTATGAGTGGGGTGGTATGTGGGAGATGGGAGGAAAACTAGCAGTTGCTGAATTAAAGAGGAGCTTGTTTGGCTGGAGCTTTGAGAGCAGCCTTTCAATAGGTGGTAGAGAAGAGAGACGGTCCTTAGTTTTTAATGAACACACTGTTATGGTTGGCCTAGCGTCCTATGCTAAAGATTTTCATGAAATCAAAATTGAAATGGCAGGCGGTGACATACATACAGCCACGATTATCGATAATGAAGATAGCTATGGACGCTATTGGTTCTATATAGCAAGTGAAGAAGAATCTGAAGAGATATTTAATGCGTCGGTTTATATGGTAACAGAAGATGGAGAAGTGATTGAAGAGATCGAGAAACCTGACAATGATCCGTTGTATTGAAAAGTGTTTAGATACAATCAAGTAATTGTAACAGCCCCCTTCGAAGCTCCTATTTGGCTTCTGAAGGGGGCTTTAGCGATTTATGAACTTTGTTGTTCGACTAGGGTTAATGTGGTCGTTTCCTTTTTCCCTTCGCGGTAGTAGGTGACTTCCACTTCGTCCCCAATGTTCAATTCGGTATATAAAAATTTCCGTAATTCGTGGCCGTCGTTAATGTCTTCGCCATTGAGCTCGACGATGACATCGTACTGACGCAATCCGGCTGTTTCGGCAGGTGACATCGGTACAACATCGGTGATCACGACGCCGCCCTTCACATCTTCAGGAAGTTTAAGCGTCTCTTCCCAATGGAAGCTCGGAATCTCACTTAGTGAACGGAAGGCGACACCCATCTGTGGACGCTGCACCTCACCGTAAAACTCCAAATCTTCGATGACTGGAATCGCGAGGTTTGACGGAATGGCAAAGCCAATGCCTTCAACAGCGCTTTGCGCAATTTTCATTGAGTTAATCCCAATCACTTGACCTTGGATGTTCACGAGTGCGCCGCCGCTGTTCCCAGGGTTGATCGCTGCATCCGTTTGCAGCACCTCGGCTTGCCAGTCGATTTGTCCGTTGCCTGTTAAGTCGATTGGAATGCTTCGCTCGGTCGCACTGATGATTCCGAGAGTGACAGAGCTTGAGAAGCGTAACCCCAGCGGATTTCCGATCGCGATTGCTGGTTCACCTGGGCTGAGAAGGTCGGAGTTCCCGAATTCAGCAACGGTTTCTACGTCAGACCCGTCAATTTCGAGGACCGCCAAATCCGTGAAAACGTCTGATCCTAGCACTTCAGCTGGGAGGCGGGAGCCGTCGGTTAACACGACCTCGACTTGATTAGCACCGGAAATAACGTGCTCATTCGTGACGATAAACGCCCGATCGCCTTCCTTTTTGTAAATGACTCCAGATCCTGTCCCTTCCTCTTCCTCTGAGGAGGAGAACATGCTGCCATTCGTCATGCTGACGATCCCGACGACGGCGTCAGATACTTTCTCTACCGCTTGAGAGACATCTGAATTTACGGCATAATTGACCGTTTCGATGTCGTTAGGTGCTTCCGTCAGCTGACCTGTTTCTTCTGTGGGTGCTCCTGAGTCTATTTCATAAGGTAGCCAGCCAAGACCTGAGAGAGCCGGTACCGAAAAAAGAACGAGAAGTGCGCCTAAAATAGCACCGATAAATGCAGAAATGCCAATTCCTCGTCTTGCGCCTTTTTGCTTTTCATTTCGATTAGATACGTGTTCATCATAGTACCCCATATGATATCACCCACCTTTATTATGAATGGAAATAGTCCATTTATCCTTATTATATAAGGCTTTTTTCATTACGCTAGCCGACTAGGCCTATTTGCACAATTTTTTATACTTCTAATAGAATTGCCAACAACATTGACGCTTAATCATGGAAGTTGCACCTTTAACCGTGGGAAATTGACGCACGTTTTAAATGACATGATGAAAGAGAGAGTCATCCAAAAGAAAAAAGCCTCCGAAAAAAGGAGACTTTTACACGACTGCGAGGGGCGTCGGCTTATAGGGATCGGTATCGTAGAGACGGAACCGCTCGCCAACCGCCAATCCTTGTTCTTGTAACACCTGCTCGACCGTGAGCCGAGCCAACTCTTTCATATTATTGTCCAGGCTTAGGTGAGCGAGATAGATTCGCTCGGTACGGTCGCCAATTACCTCGGCTAGCGCGTACGCCGCATCTTCATTGGAGACGTGGCCTACATCACTCAAAATCCGCCGTTTGACGTTCCACGGATACCGCCCCATTCGGAGCATGTTTAAATCATGATTAGCTTCAAAAATGAGTGTATCAGCGTTTTCGATCGTCTTTTTAATCCGTTCACTTACATAGCCCATATCAGTCGCAAGGACAAGCTTTTTCCCATCGTGGTGAAAGACGTAAAACATCGGCTCAGCGGCATCGTGGGACACGCCGAACGATTCCACTTCTAAGTCGGCAAACGTCTTCACCTCACCGATTTCAAAATGAAACCGCTGGTCGGTTGTGAGCGTTCCGAGAGCCTTTTCCATCGCCTGCCACGTTTTGGCGTTTGCATAAATGGGAAGGTTGTATTTCCGCGCGATGATGCCGACCCCTTTTATGTGGTCGCTATGTTCATGGGTGACGAGAATTCCGTTGAGTTGACTCGGATCGCAGTCAATTTTTTGGAACAGCTCGTCCATTTTTTTGCCGCTCAGCCCAGCGTCAACGAGCAGCTTTTGCTTATCTGTCTCCACGTAAAGAGCATTTCCCGTACTCCCGCTCGCTAAAACACTAAATCGCAACGACATCGTTTCTCTCCCTCTTACTGAATAATCTCACCGCCAATGGCGTTGATTAAGTACGTGTTCTGTTCGCCTTCTTGCTCATCGACGACGGTAATTTGCCACATGGGGGCAAACACTTGAATAGCACCTTCTTGGTGCACGAGGCTATGGTAGCCAAATTCGATCGCTGTTACGGCTTGGTTCATGCGCAAAAGCTGATCGGTATAAAGGCCTTCGATCGCCCGCAGGCTTGACATGAGGTCATGTTCCCGCCCGTGTTCCTCAAATTCAAGGATCGATTGCTCGTATCCGATTATTTCTTGCTTCTCATTAAAATTTAATACGAGCTGGTCGTCTTCATAGGTGTACGTTGTAAACCCTTCATATTGTTGGTACAGCGGCAGTCTTCTATTGTCTTGGTCAAAGGCTCCGAACTGATAGGCCGATCCGTTCAGAACATACGTATTGACGAAGCTTCGTAGCTGCTGTCCCATGTTTTGGTCTGAGATCGGGTAGGGCTCATCCAGTGTAGCGACAAGCCGAGTCGGTTCAGGGAACGAAAGGTTGTCCGCTGGAAGAGGCACGACATCGACCATGGCTTGGGTCCATTCCTTCTTTTTTCCGACAAGATGTAGGCCGGATGGCTTGATCTCTGGTAGTTCCACATGAATGGAAATGTTGTTATCATTTAAAATTTCTTGAATGCTAGACTCGTTTAAAATCGCAATTTGATTGGCGCTTTTTTTATCGAGTAGCTGCCAAGTGAGGAAAAGGTTAATCAACAGGAAGATGATGATAAATATGGACTTCGTTCTACTCCAATCCATCAGTCACTTCCTCCTTTGCTGTCAAATCAATCTTTTCCCAACGCCCGTCGTATTTTACAAACCAGAAAGGCTCGGCAATCACATAGGACGGTTTCACCATCTCGTAGCCGATTACCATTTTCTCAAGGGATCTAGGATTGAAATCTTCTCGCTCTTTTAAGGCGTCTAGCACTTCTTCGCCAGAAGGAAGCTCCTTTTTCCCTCCATCAATCGGCTGATTGTCAATGTCAAATAAAGGCCGGCGATATTCAGTCGGTTGATTCCCTGAGCCCCGTCGGACTAAATCTAGCTTCATTAAATCTTCGCCTTGAAAGCTCATCACCGGAAAGCCGTTCACCCACAAACGATACGATACGAGATCCCGCGTTCCGAACGATTGCCAGTCGTCAAGGATGTACTGATCGGTCCATCCCCCGTGACTGTTAATAAAATCAAAGCTCGCCTGAATGATGTGCCTACCGCTTCGTTCTGTCGTTTCCGAGAAGACGGGGTTCGTGTATTCCATAAAGTTGCCGCCGCCTTGTTCGGAAATGATGCGGTTCCCATCCGTGTAAGAATCGTCCTTCCCGTTTGATTGATGATACATGCTAACCGCACTCGGATCGGTAAACAACGCTTGCGAAAACTGCATCGATGACAGCATCGTCGCCGTATACGAGAGTGTCGGCAAATGAGTGTGATCCACTGGGACGTATTGACTTTGCTGGTGCATTCCCATGACGATAGAAGTGGCCGCCATATAGTCATCCGTATCTTCCATGAGCGCTTCAAGATCCGAAGGGCTCATATCCGTTTTGATCGTCACCACTTGTTCATCAAAAAGAGAAAGAAGCTGAGCCACGACCCCTTCATCAGGCTCCACGTAAAAGTAGATGCGATTGATCGACGTGAGTGGCAGTAGAAAATCCTCGTCCTCCACATCAAACAAATGGACAAACAATTCGCTCGGAATCGAGGTAGGGTAAATGAGTTGAATGCCTGTCGGAGCACTGGCAAACGGGTGTTGTACTCTCATGTCATCGTCGATGAAGGTCGTCTCGCTCATTGTTGCTAAAAAGTCTTTATGTTGCTCAAGGTCCGGACGAACGATGTAATACTCTTCATCTCCCCCATGGACGATCATCGATTCGGGAACGATCACTTCATTCATGGAGCGCTCTTCTTCAAGACGGATCAATTCCTCATAGTTGTTTTCATTATCTAAGACCGCGTAGTCCAGTTGAAACGTCCACAGTTGCCATGTGAGGACCCAGCTCATGATCACAAGTCCAGTGAGGAGGACGGTTTTGATGTTTTCATAGTTCACGCTTCTTCCCCCTTGAACGTGGAATAAGGCAACGTAAAGTAGATCGTCGTTCCAACCTTGTACTTGCTCTCAACCCAAATTTCCCCTCCATGGGCATGAACAAGCTCTTTTGCAATCGCAAGCCCTAGCCCTGTGCCACCTACGCTCCGGGCCCGCGCCTTGTCTACGCGATAAAACCGGTCAAAGATTTTCGTTTGGCTTTCTTTCGGAATCCCCATTCCTTGATCGGAAATGCTGACGCGTACATTGTGGCCTTGATGCAGCAAGGTGATCGTCACGTCGCCTCCTTCTGGGGAATATTTCATCGCGTTCGACAAAATGTTGTCGATGACTTGTGTGAGCTTGTCCTGATCGATTTCCACAAAGGTGGCGTGCTTCGTAATTTTGCGAATGAAATGAATGTCTTTCTCCTTGGCGATGATTTCATGACGATCAATCATGTCATGCAAATACGGTCCAAGGTCCACCCATGAGAGGTTCAGCTTGTAATCATGGGTATCAATTTTTGAAAGCTGCAATAAATCATTGACGAGACGAATCATGCGCTCTGTCTCATTTTGCGTTACATGTAGGAAGCGGGGCGCTAGGTTTGGATCGTTCATCGCGCCATCATCTAACGCTTCTAAATAGCTTTTCATCGTCGTCAGCGGTGTTCGCAGCTCATGAGACACATTGGCGACAAACTCTCGTCGCTCTTGCTCGATTTTTTCCCGTTCTGTTACATCATGAAGCACCGTAATTAAGCCATTTACAGGTCCTTCATCCTCTTGAATAACGGAGAAGCTCGCTTGGATTAAATAATCTTCCTCGGTGCTAAAATCAAGCAGGACGCTATCGTTGTAATCATATAATTCATCGACTGCAAACGTTTCACTAATGTTTAACAGTTCAGGCAAAAGGGTTCCCTGTACCTCTTCATAGCTCACGCCGAGCATTTCCTCGGCCCGCTTGTTCATTAAGATCATTTTCCCATACTTATCGGACGCAATCACTCCATCCGTCATATGTGTCAGGACAGATCGGAGCTTCTTCTGTTCCTGGTCCCTTGTAGAAAGGGCGTCCTTCAGCTTCATCGTCAAGTCGTTAAACGACATAGCGAGCTGACCGATTTCATCGGTGCTGTGGACGTTTACCTTTCGAGAGAAGTCCCCATACCCCATGCGCAGCGCCTGCTTACGCATGTCTAAAATCGGACCAGTAATCGTCCGTGAAAGGAGGATCATTAATAGGGCGGTAATGCTGGCGGCAATGAGCGTCCCACTCGCTAAAATACTATTAATATCCTGCATCTGGTCATAAATGTCCTCAATAGAAGCTTCGATGTAAAGGGCACCGACAATCGCTTCTTCATCACGAATCGGTACAGCCAAGACGCGAATGCGATTTCCGGTTTGCGGATCGCGGTAGATCGAGCCAGGGCCGTCACGATTGCCGATTAACGCCCGTCGTACCGGGATTTCAGAGCTCAGCTGCCCGATAATGTTTTGATTTGATAAATTGGACGTACCGATGACGACACGATTGGCGTCGATCACCTGCACCTCTGAGTTTTCAATGGAAAAGAGATCCCGCAGCAAGCTGTTCACTTCCGCTGTCAATTCTGCACGGTCCTCCCATTGCGCTGTTAACGGTTCGACTAAGCTATAGGCTAAAAGGTCCGCTCGCTCATCAAGCATGTTAAAATGGTTTTCTACGAGCTGATCCTCTAGCTGACGCGTAAAATACACGCCCATAATTTGCATGGCAATTAAAATGAGCAGCACGTAGATGATGATGAGCTTAAATTGAATCGATTTAAAAAAGCCGACCTTTCGCTCCATTAAGCATTCTCCTGCTCAGGGTGACGCAAATAGTACCCGACTCCACGGCGTGTAATAATCCACGTTGGATAGCTAGGATTGTCCTCTACTTTCTCTCTGAGGCGACGAACAGTGACATCGACTGTGCGCACATCTCCGAAGTAATCATAGCCCCATACGGCCTGCAGCAGGTGCTCACGGGTCATCACTTGGCCTAGATGCTTGGCTAAGTAATGTATAAGCTCAAATTCCCGATGAGTGAGTTCGATGGATTCTCCGCGTTTTTTCACGAGATAGGCCTCTGGGTGGATCGATAAATCTCCGACTGAGATTTCCTTATACGAGAGTTGATCGTCGCCAGATGTTTGGTGACGACGCAAATTCGCCTTCACTCTCGCTAATAGCTCTCGGGTGCTAAATGGCTTTGTCACGTAGTCATCGGCCCCTAATTCAAGGCCTAACACTTTATCGATTTCCGAGTCTTTTGCGGTCAGCATGATGATCGGCATCTCAAATTGCTTACGAACCTCTCGGCACACTTCCATACCGTCTTTATTCGGTAGCATGATATCTAGCAAAATTAAATCAGGCTTTTCCTGATTCACCTGTTCCACAGCTTCAGCTCCATCATAGGCACATATGACGGTAAACCCTTCTTTTTCTAAATTGAATTTCAGTATATCTGCAATTGGCTTTTCGTCGTCAACAACTAGAATTTTTTTATTTTCCATTGTTCATCCGCTCCGTTTCCACAAGCTCTCTATTTTAGTATTGTAACATATGCTCCCTTAAATCGTGGCAAGAACCCCTGCCACTTTTTGTCTAACCTCTAAACTGTCATTCGAGATCGGTCAGCCGAACCCCTTTGGTAAAGCGAGGGTCGTTGTAGATAATGTTGTTGATCCCCCACGTGTAAAAAGCCCCTTTTCTGAGTAAAGGAGCGGTGTCTGTCGAAGTTAAATCTATCTTAAGAATAATGGAAAACGCACGGTACGTCCAATGAGAAGAGCCAATTCATCATGATGGAGGGTTCTTAGTCAAATGTTGGGGTGGCATAGGAGGGCGAGCCCCTCTTATCCTACCCCGAATGTTTGATGTTTGAATGGATGATGCATGAGAATACGGCTTCGCAAGCGATCATAACGCCGAAAACCAAAGGCATTTCTCTTAATCACCTTCGTTTGATTATTCAGTCCTTCAATAAAACCATTGTTTAAGCCAAACGCGAAGCTATTCAAGATCTCGGTCTGTTGACCCTTCTCTTGAAGATATCGTTTAAGCGTATCGGCTTTACGATCCGGTAAGATATCCAGTGGCTTCCGTGTATCTGCATCCGCAATGATCACTTGATATTTCCCCGCTTTCGTATCCCCTTTGTAATCATCAATCGCAATCCGAGGAGGAAGGTGATCCACCTTCTTCACGAGGGGGGCCGCCAATTGATCAAACCGGCGCATGGCAGTTGTCACGGACGTTTGGAATTGATTCGCTGTGTCCGTAAAGTTCTTCCCTTGAATGAGCCGTAAGCGAAACGCTTGATTCCATTCCACTGTCTGACGCTGATATCGCTCTACAAAACAGGCTTTCTCCGCAAACCGCTTCCCGCATCTGCACGCGTACCGGCGCTTTCGATAGAATAGATACACCCACCGTTCAAAGAGCTTGAGATGTTGAACTTTTTGGATGCGGTAATCATGGATTCTCTCGGTTCTCTCCCCGCAGGATGGGCAACGATGAGGCGTTCGCGGCATTTCTACATGGAGCGCGATAAAGCCCTCTCGTTCCTCCATCTTTGTGACCTTCACACCTTTTAATCCGGGCAAATCCATGGTAAAATTCATCGTACACGCAGCTCCTATCCTTTCTTTGTTTCTCGACAATTCAAGGATAATGGATAAAGGAGCCTGCGTGCATTTTTTTTGCCCTCTTTTGTGCAAAAACCCCAACATTTATTGTAGAGCCTTTATTTTCCCTAAACGTGCAAAAACGCGTGCTGATCGCACGCGTTTCCAGGATGCCGGCCAGAGGACTTGAACCCCCAACCTACTGATTACAAGTCAGTTGCTCTACCAATTGAGCTAGACCGGCGTAGTATAAATGATGCTGATTCAGGTTCGTTGTCTCTTCCTCTTCTCGCTTTGACAACGATGTAAATGCGTCGAGACAAGTCGTAGCCTACTCGACGATGTTCCGCTCCTTGCTCTACCAATTGAGCTAGACCGGCGTAGTATAAATGATGCTGATTCAAGTTCGTTGTCTCTTCCTCTGTTCATACAAGAAGATTCAACGAAACACCGCTCCCTACCTAGATGGGTAAGATGAAACGGTTAAAAGATGGTGGCTCGGGACGGAATCGAACCGCCGACACATGGATTTTCAGTCCATTGCTCTACCGACTGAGCTACCGAGCCTTATGAAAGTGGCGGTCCGGACGGGACTCGAACCCGCGACCTCCTGCGTGACAGGCAGGCATTCTAACCAACTGAACTACCGGACCTTATGAAATTTGGTGACCCGTACGGGATTCGAACCCGTGTTACCGCCGTGAAAGGGCGGTGTCTTAACCACTTGACCAACGGGCCACCTTAAGATGGTGAGCCATGAAGGACTCGAACCTTCGACCCTCTGATTAAAAGTCAGATGCTCTACCAACTGAGCTAATGGCTCTCTTTGTTTGTTTTCATCGCTTGCTTGTCTTTCAGCGACAATAATCATATTAACATAGGATTCAAAATCACGCAAGAACTTTTTTATATTTTTAGCAAATGTTTTTTTCTTCTTGCCGTTTTGTCCTATCTAGGATATCGAAAATTGGCGGAGAACGCAAGGGGTTCTCCGTTCTCCACACGAATTCATTTTAAAAGACTTACGCAAATACGCCACGAACGAGATTCGTTTGCTTCCGATCAGGACCTACCGAAAAAATCGTTAACGGAATGCCAGTTAATTGAGAGACACGCTCAATGTAATGACGAGCATTTACAGGTAATTCATCGAGAGAGGTGACCCCTGTAATGTCTTCATCCCAGCCTGGTAGCTCTTCATAGACTGGTTCACATTCAGCGAGCACCTTCAAGCTAGCCGGGAATTCTTCAACCACTTCCCCGCGATATTTGTAGGCTGTACAAATTTTGAGTGTCTTGATGCCTGTAAGCACATCGATTGAGTTGAGGGATAGATCCGTAATCCCACTGACACGGCGGGCATGGCGAACGACCACACTGTCAAACCAGCCCACACGGCGCGGGCGGCCAGTCGTCGTACCATATTCATTTCCGACCTCACGAATTTGATCACCGATCTCATCATGAAGCTCTGTCGGGAACGGACCATCTCCAACACGTGTTGTATAGGCTTTCGATACACCGACAACGTGATGGATTTTCGATGGGCCAACACCTGATCCAATCGTAACCCCACCGGCAATCGGGTTAGAAGACGTAACGAATGGATACGTTCCTTGGTCAATATCAAGCATGACGCCTTGTGCTCCTTCAAATAACACGCGGCGGCCTTCGTCGAGAGCATCATTTAACACGACGGACGTATCGCACACGTAACGAGCGATTTGCTGACCATACTCATAATATTCATCTAAGATGTCTTCCTTGTTGAAACCACCTACTTCATAGTATTTCTCAAATAGACGGTTTTTCTCAACTAAGTTACGCTCAAGCTTTTCCTCAAATACTTCTTTATCTAACAAATCGGCGATTCGAATCCCGATCCGGGCCGCCTTGTCCATATAAGCAGGACCGATCCCTTTTTTCGTCGTCCCAATTTTATTGGCACCCTTCCGCTCTTCTTCTACGATGTCAAGCTTCAAATGATAAGGCAAAATGACGTGAGCGCGGTTGCTAATGCGCAAATTGCTCGTATCCACATTCCGCTCATGCAAGTAAGCAAGCTCCTCCACGAGGGCCTTAGGGTCAATCACCATCCCGTTTCCAATAACACAAACTTTATCGCTGTAAAAAATACCAGATGGAATGAGGTGCAGTTTGTATTTCTCACCATTGAACACAATCGTATGTCCTGCGTTGTTCCCACCTTGGTAACGAGCTACTACTTCCGCTTTCTCAGAGAGATAGTCTGTAATTTTTCCTTTTCCTTCATCTCCCCATTGGGTACCGACAACAACAACTGATGACATTCTCGTCCACCTCCGTCTCGGGCGTACAATCCGAGTCATTAATCAAAAATCCTCAAACAGTATATCAATTTAGGCAACAAACGTCAATCAAATCCGAACATTTGTAAGATATTGTCCTAAATTTGTTCGGTTCATATCGTGAGTACACTCGTTGCAGAATAAGCTTTATATTACATAAAAAAAGCTAACCCGTTCTAGGTTAGCTTGCTGGCGGCATGTCCCGTTCATCATGGTGCCGATCCAAGTTAACAAATTTATTGTATTCCTTGATAAAGGCTAGCTCTACTGTACCAACAGGGCCGTTCCGCTGCTTGGCGATAATAATTTCAATGATGTTCTGATTTTCTGTTTCTTTATCGTAGTAATCATCACGGTATAAAAAGGCGACAATGTCGGCATCCTGCTCGATCGATCCTGACTCACGAATGTCAGACATCATTGGCCGTTTATCTTGGCGAGATTCTACTCCGCGGGAAAGCTGAGACAATGCGATGACCGGTACTTCCAGTTCACGGGCAAGGCCTTTTAAGGAACGGGAAATTTCCGAGACTTCCTGCTGACGGTTTTCGCCTGAGCGTCCGTTCCCTTGGATCAGCTGCAAGTAATCGATCAAGATCATGCCAAGCCCTTTTTCCTGCTTCAGCCGGCGGCATTTGGCGCGAATTTCGTTCACTTTAATCCCCGGCGTATCGTCGATGTAAATACCGGCACGGGCAAGGCTCCCCATCGCCATCGTCAGCTTTTGCCAATCTTCTTCCGTTAGGGCTCCTGTCCGCATTCGCTGAGCGTCAATGTTTCCTTCAGCGCAGAGCATCCGCTGCACGAGCTGACTGGCTCCCATCTCGAGGCTAAAGATCGCTACATTTTCGTCGGTTTTCGTCGCCACATTCTGCGAAATGTTTAGGGCGAAGGCTGTTTTTCCGACCGACGGACGTGCAGCGACAATGATTAAGTCGTTTCGCTGGAACCCTGCCGTCATCCGATCCAAATCTTTAAATCCAGTCGGAATCCCGGTAATTTCCCCTTTTTGGTTTTGCAGCATTTCGATTTTGTCATATGTCTCGACAAGGACGTCTTTAATCGAAATAAAGGCGCTCGAATTTTTCCGTTGTGCCACATCGAGAATCGTCTTCTCTGCGTCATCTAAGATCGCATCGACTTCCTCTTCACTGGCATAGCCTTCTTGGGCAATGTTCGTGGCCACACGGATAAGACGGCGCAGCAGCGACTTTTCCTCGACTATTTTGCTATAGTACTCCACATTCGCCGCTGTCGGCACGGCGTTCGCGAGATCCCCTAAGTACGCAACACCGCCCACATCGTCAAGGGCTTTCCGGTCTTGCAGTTCAGCGGTAACGGTCACTAAATCCACTGGCTCGCCTTTTTCCGCTAAGTCTAGCATCACTTGATAGATTCGTTGATGGGCTGCACGGTAAAAGTCCTCAGGTGCGAGCCGCTCCGAAGCGGTCACAAGTGCATGGTCCTCTAAAAAAATCGCCCCAAGGACAGCCTGCTCGGCTTCTATGTTTTGCGGTGGGGTCCGATCAGCAAACAGATCGCTCATCCCATGTTCCTCCCTTCGATCACAAGACGCATGTCTTTCTATTGTACGTCATAAGAAACTCCTTACACAGGCCCAGTTTTTTCCGAGACAACGTAAGGAGTTTCAGCCGTTCACTCTATTCTTCAACGACGTGTACTTTGACAGTAGCCGTTACTTCAGGATGAATTTTTATCGGCACGTTTGTATAACCAAGAGAACGAATTGGGTCATTGAGTAAAATTTTTCGCTTATCGACCTTTTTCCCTTCACGGCTTAACGCTTCTGCAATTTGCTTTGTTGAAATAGCTCCGAATAACCGTCCACCTTCACCTGCTTTGGCCTTTAGCTCAAGGGTGAGCGCCTCTAATTCCGTTTGATATGCTTTTGCTTCTTGAAGCTCTTCTTCTTTTTTCTTTTCCTCGCTCTTTTTCTTCGCGTTCAAATTTTTCATATTGGCGCTTGTCGCTTCAACAGCAAGGCCATTTGGAATTAAGTAGTTGCGCGCATAGCCTTCAGAAACGTTTTTTACTTCTCCCTTTTTCCCTTTGCCTTTTACATCCTGCTGGAAAATGACTTTCATCTTAGCTTCCCCCTTCAAGATATTGATCGATTGCTTCTTTTAATTTCGCTTCCGCTTCCTTCAACGTGGCATCTTCAAATTGGGTCGCTGCATTCGTCAAATGGCCACCCCCATCTAACGATTCCATGATTAACTGGACATTCACATCGCCGAGGGAACGGGCCGATATACTAACGACACCATCATGCCGCCTCGAAATAACGAATGAGGCGACAACCCCTTTCATCGTTAACAACGTATCGGCTGCTTGAGCGATAAGCAGTTGGCTGACAGCCTCCTCTTCCCTTGCTGTTGCGATTGCCATACCGTCGCGATAAAGCTTCGCCGTTTCTACTAGTTTCGCACGCTTCACGTAATGATTCAAATCTTCCTTTAACAGCTTTTGGACGAGCACCGTATCCGCCCCGTGAGAGCGGAGAAACGAGGCTGCATCGAACGTTCTCGCGCCGGTGCGAATGGCAAAGCTCTTCGTGTCGACGATCATTCCAGCGAGCAACGCAGTCGATTCCAAAATGTCCATTTTCAGCTTTTTCGGTTGATATTCAAGTAATTCCGTCACGAGTTCTGCCGTGGACGAGGCATAAGGCTCCATGTAGACAAGAACAGGGTCCTCAATAAACTCTTCGCCCCGGCGATGGTGGTCCAATACGACAACACGCTCAACGTAATTGAGTAGCCTCGGTTCAATGACCATGGACGGTTTATGCGTATCCACCACGACAAGGAGCGTCTCTTCTGTCATCAGTTCTAAAGACTCTTCAGGGGTAATAAATTTATCCCATAATTGCTCGTTTTTCTCCACTTCCTCCATCAGCTTCGACACGTCCGGATTCACATCGTTCGGATCTAGCACGACAAACGCTTCCCGATCATTGACCTCGGCGATCTTCAAAATTCCGATCGCTGCACCGACTGCATCCATGTCCGGATTTTTATGGCCCATCACAATGACGCGATCACTTTCAAGGACAAAATCACGCAAAGCGTGGGAGATGACTCTTGCCCGTACGCGGGTACGCTTTTCCATCGCGTTCGATTTTCCACCATAAAATCGAACCTTTCCTGTCTTTTGCTTGATCGCCACTTGGTCACCACCGCGTCCGAGCGCCAAATCTAAGCTCGATTGGGCAAGCTGACCAAGCTCGCGCAACGATAAATCTCCGTAACCGACGCCGATGCTGAGCGTTAATGGAATTTTTTCTTTTCCCGTCGTTTCACGAATTTCATCTAGAATTCCGAACTTTGTTTTCTCGATCGCTAAAAGTGACCCGTAGCTCATCACCGCAATAAAGCGATCAGCTGCTGTTCGCCGCAAAAACAAATCATGTTCATTCGCCCATTGATTTAACGAGGAAGTGACTTGGCTCATCAAGCGACTGCGGACCTGATCCTCCATCCCTTGAGTCACTTCATCATAGTTATCAAGATAGATAAAGGTGAGAACCGGTTGACTCTCCTCAAACTGCTGGTGCATCCTTTCACTTTCTGTTATATCAAAAAAATAGATGAGCCGCTCATTTGGCTTAAACGTACAATCATATGTCTTTTCTTCGATGACGATTTTTTGCTCGTCCGTCCCCTCTTCAAGAGCACGAACAAGCTCTGGAGACAACTCCTCGAGAGATGCATCGATTTCAGCCTTCGGTAAGTGCTCAGCCGCATAGGGGTTTACCCACTGCACGCGAAGCTGATCATTGTACAAAATCATTCCGACCGGAAGCTGTGTAACCGCTTCTTCCCCTGCTTTATGAACCCGGTAGGAAAGGGTGGAAATGTATTGCTCCAAGTCACGTTCAAAGGAGATACGTGCCCGCAAGGAGAAGATTGCTATCACGAGTAACAGTAACACACCGATGACGCCCAGCTGCCACTGATAAAACGAAAGGGCGATTAAAAAGACAAGCGCGACAGCCAAAAGAGCGATCACGTGATAGCCATGCCACCTCTTCAATAAAAACTTTGGCATAATGTCAACTCCTACTTTCCTTGGCTCCCCATTCGTTTACGAAGATCGAAGCCTAAGTCGATAATCCCGATAATTCGCACAAGATAAAGCAACGGTGTCACAATAATGCAAAGGATCATAATAATGACCGGAACGGCCTTCGCCACCCCTTTAGTGTGGAAATAGGCAAAAATAACAGCAAAGCCTTGGATCGCCATGATGATCTCTAAAACCGGGAGTAGGTTCCATACGGCTATGTACGGCATGCTACCTTCTTCAAATCCGATCATAAATAACACGACCACAGCTAAATAGTAAAACAGGAATGACCTAGGAAACGACCACGTCCGAAATGGAGGTAAAGGCTTCACTTCATGGCGTAACCTTTTTAAAATCGGCGCAGCCACCAATTGTGTGACAGCTGCGAGCAATGTGCCACAAATGACCACCATTGCTGGCCCAAGATAAAAGAGCTGGTTAATGCTTTCTTCCATTTGTTTTAACGCTTCAGATGGCTCCTGTCCTAAACCAATGATAAGCTGTTCCGCTGTTTGCATCGACTGACGCATCGTCTCTTGTGCCGCTACGAGAGGATTTACATCCAAAATGACGATGCTACTGACAAATAAGAGAAGCACCCACGCAATGTTGGTCAAGCTCCCGCCGAGCAAAACGGCAAATGGACTTTTCCCCCGACGATAGAGCTCCCCCATAACAACGCCACTCGTGCCAAAAAGCAAGGCTAGGAGCAATAACAGCGGTCCTAGGATGAGCATAACGACAACGCTAGCCACAAGTAATACGATTACCGCCGGCTTTAGCCCATGGCGTAGCGTGTACAAGAGAAAAGGAATCGGTAAAAACCACATCGTAATAAATGCGATAAATGGTACGAAAAACGTAATGACAAATAAAACGGCAAATAGGGAGGCAAAAACCGCTCCCTCTGTTAATGGTCTTGTCTGATACACACTTTCACCTCTCTACAACCGAGCAAGCAAGAGGTCTTTTCAGAAGGATGTACATGACACCACTTCCATCTAGCTGCTACTAGGTGCGGGACTTTTTTAGAATTTCCCATATCCTTGTCTATTTTAGCGTAATTGCTTCAAAAATTAAAGGTAAGGGCAAAAAAGGAGGCGAAAGCCCCTTCCCGATGATCCATCCATCGACTCGACATTCGAATCGGCCACCTCATTCCAAATGCTGTTAATAGGATCGTCTTCTTGCCCCATATGTATGAAAGAAAATAGTCGCTAATGAATGTCTAAAGCTATCTGTACATTTTTTTCTAAAATACTGATCTCTATAACAAAAATCGCTCAAATGTTGTTAGATTATCTACCAGAACCATTGCATCTATTACCAAAAGATTGCTATTCTTGCCTTTGAAAAAAATTTGTATAATGTTTTAGAGGAGAATTGATGTTATTATTTGAATATTACTTCTATTACTATTTTCCTTGGGGGAGGGAGACAAATGGGAGAAAAGCTTAATGAAATCATCGGAAGCATTAGTAGTTTCGTTTGGGGGCCACCGCTTCTCATCCTGCTAGTAGGTACTGGGATTTATTTAACTTTTCGTCTTTCGTTTTTACAATTTTCTACTTTGCCGTATGCGTTAAAGCTGGCGTTTAGCCGTAAGCAAGATAAGAAATCAGAGGGAGACATTTCCCACTTTCAATCGTTAATGACGGCCTTGGCTGCAACGGTTGGGACAGGGAACATCGCAGGGGTCGCAACGGCTGTCGTTCTTGGGGGGCCAGGGGCCGTCTTTTGGATGTGGCTATCGGCTCTATTCGGAATGGCGACAAAATACGCCGAGGCGATTCTAGCGGTCAAATACCGTGACAAAGACAAGAGAGGCCAAATGGCTGGTGGGCCAATGTATTATTTGGAAAAAGGCTTAGGTATGCGCTGGCTCGGGATCGTATTCGCTGTCTTTGCAGCGGTTGCTGCGTTTGGGATCGGGAACATGGTTCAATCGAACTCCGTCGCCGCCGTCATTGAATCGAACTGGAACATTAGTCCATGGATTACTGGAATCATTCTTGCGATTCTTACAGGTTTGGTCATCCTCGGAGGCATCCGTGGGATCGGTCGTACCGTGTCGTTTATCGTCCCGGTTATGGCGCTATTTTATGTCGGGGCAGGACTTGTTATCATTTTAGGGAATCTTTCGTTAGTGCCAAGCGCTGTCGGCTTAATCTTTTCCGATGCCTTTACAGGACAGGCAATGGCTGGTGGGGCAATCGGTGTAGTCATTCAGTACGGGGTGGCGCGCGGGGTATTCTCGAACGAAGCCGGTCTCGGTTCTGCGCCTATCGCTGCTGCAGCGGCGAAGACAGACTACCCAGGGCGTCAAGCGCTCGTGTCAATGACCCAGGTTTTCATTGATACGATTGTGATTTGTTCGATTACTGGAATTGCCCTTGTGATGGGGAACCTGTACATGAACGGGGAAAATGGAGCGGCACTCACGTCAACAACATTTGAACATTTCCTAGGGCCTGCAGGGGCCGTCATTGTCGCGATCGGTTTAATTTTCTTTGCCTACTCGACGATTTTAGGCTGGTCGTACTACGGAGATCGCTGTATCTATTACTTGTTTAAATCACAAACGGCGATCTTGGTTTACCGCGTCGTATTCGTATTGGCCGTCGCGTTAGGTGCAGGGGCAAGCTTAGACCTCGTCTGGGGCGTCGCCGATATCATGAACGGCTTAATGGCGGTGCCGAACTTAATTGGCCTCCTCGGCCTCTCAGGTGTCGTAGTCGCTGAGACTCATCGCTTCTTAAAGCAAATGAAAGCAGAAAAACAAGGGACCGCCAAACAGACCGACGACATTAGTCACAATGGCTAACAACGAGTGCAAGCAGCCCACGGTCATACACCAATGACCTTTGGGCTGTTTTTTATGATCTCTTCTATTACTTGGTGAGCCGAGCTTTACTTCATGATGTTTGATAAGGGAGGTTCTATGAAAATACTGACGTTTATTGATCCATATCTTTTACAGCTTTATATCGTTCCATTTGTTGTGATTTCAGTGGGCGTATTGGCCGCGATTGTTACGAAGAAAGTACGTATAGCACCTGTGGTGACACTCGTGTTGAACGCTCTTTATGAATTCACTAAGCATCAACTTTTCTATTCAGAGTCTCCATTCCAGTTCACCTCTTGGAACCTCATTTTCCCTACTTTCTCGCTATTCATTACTTCGTTTATTTTTCTAGTAAAAAAGGCAAATGGTGGGCACCATCGTAAATGAAAGAAGGAGCGAAACATAGTCGCCCCTTCCTTTCCTTCATGATTATGCCCATTCCTTTCGCTTCGCTCAAGGCACAAAACGGCATGAAATAAACTTGTGCTGAGCGATTTTTTTATTATTCTAGACTTATAGGGATACCAGTACACTACAAATCACGTGGAGGTGAGTGGGCTGCTCCAGTTATGGAGTGACCGCATGATTATATGTGTAGATTACCTTTCCAAGCACAAATAAGTGTGACTTCGAGCACGCAGACTTATCTTTGTATAAACAACTCGTTTATAGCTAGGTAATCAGTCAATGCTGTCTATCCCTATATATCTTGGAAAGGAGTTCTCCCTATGGGTTTAAAAATTGTCTATCCCGTCTGTTGTGGAATTGACGTCCACAAAACCTTTGTTGTGGCCTGTATTGCTTCAACCAACAAAGGAGTGACTACTTACAAACGCCATCGCTTTTCTACCTATACCAAAGGGCTGAAAGAGCTGTCACAATGGCTTTGTGAAAACAACTGTAAAGATGTCTGTATGGAATCTACCGGGAAATACTGGATTCCCGTGTTCAATGTTCTTGAAGATTCCTGCAACATCACTCTGGCTCATCCCAAATACGTCAAAGCCATTCGGGGTAAAAAGACGGACAAAAAAGATGCCAAATGGATTGCTGATTTATTTAAACATGATCTTGTAGCTGGAAGCTTTATGCCTCCCCTAGCTATTCGGCAACTTCGTGACCTGATGCGTTATCGTTTTAAATTGACCAACTTTACGTCCAGTGAAAAGAATCGATTTCAAAACAGCCTAACGGTATCGAACATCCAGCTTGGTAATACCGTGTCGGATACCTTTGGAAAGAGTTCCATGAATATTATTGAAAAACTGCTGGAAGACCCAACAGATACAGATTTTGATATCGAACCCCTTATACACGGTTCGATGAAGGACAAGATTCCCGAGTTAGAACTTGCCATTGATGGTGTTATTTCACCTGAGCAAGCAGGGAAAATAGCTGTGATTAAACAACATTATGATGATCTTCAAGCTCGTAAAGCAGATCTTGAACAGCTGATCCTTTCTCTTGCCGAGCCCTACACAGAAGAAATTAACTTGATCTTAACTGTTCCGCCCTTTAAAAACATCTTCTCCGCCATTGCAGTGGTTTCGGAAATAGGTGTCAATATGGACGTGTTCCCGACAGCTAAGCATTTATGTTCCTGGGCAGGGCTAACACCAACGAATAACGAAAGTGCTGACAAGAAAAAATCCGTAAGGGTTTCGAGAGCAGGGGTTTATATCAAGCCCCTTTTGGTACAGTGTGCTACGGCTGTAGTCAAAAGCGATAAGCATCCCGAAGTCCGAAACCGCTATTTAAGACTTAAAAAACGTCGCGGACACAAACGTGCCATTATCGCTATAGCGCGAATGTTGTTAACAGCAATTTACCATATTTTGAAGAAAAAAGAATCTTATAACCCAGATCTGTATCAGAAAGCCGATGTTCTTCCAGTAAATCGCGAAATTACGATTGAACAAGCAATCTCGTTGGCAAAATCCCAAGGCTTTCGAATTATGGAAACAGTAACTTAAGTTTTGTTTGATATACCATAATTTGCTAAACAGTCATCTCTGGATGGCTTATTTGTCATACTCTTTTACTTTAGTTGTTACATCATTGGTTTATTTCAGACTTATTCGTCCTTCATTCGCAACAGTCGTAATCCGTTTAGTGTGACGAGCAGTGTCGCTCCCATGTCGGCTAAGATGGCGATCCATAATGTGAGCCAGCCCGGCGCAACTAGGAGCAAGGCGACGAGTTTTATTCCGAGAGAAAAAGCAATATTTTCTTTTATTATTAGCAATGCTTTTCGGCTAAGGCGGATTAAAAACGGTAGCTTCCGTAAGTCGTCTCCCATTAAAGCCACATCGGCTGTTTCAAGGGCTGTATCGGTGCCCGCTCCTCCCATCGCCACACCGACAGAAGAGGCGGCTAGCGCGGGTGCATCGTTCACTCCGTCCCCAATCATGGCCACACGGCCGTGCTCCTCCTTCAAGCCCTTCACAAAGCCGAGCTTATCTTCAGGTAAAAGCTCTGCCTCTACTTCCGCTACACCGACTTGCTTTCCAATGGCGCGTGCCGTCATGCGGTTATCTCCTGTGAGCATGACCGTCTTCGTAATGCCAAGCGCATGAAGACGCTCCACAGCCGTACGGCTCACCTCTCTCACTTCATCAGCGACAGCGAGTAAGGCGAGAACCTTTTGCTCCGCTCCGATAAGCATGACCGTTTTACCAGCTGCTTGCAAGCGAGCTACATCCGCTTCAATAGCTGGAGGCAACTCGCCAAACAAGGCAGGCTTTCCAACGTTAATAGCGATTCCATTCACTGTGCCGGCAATCCCTTTTCCTGTAATTGAAGAAAACTCGGAAACCTCCATGTCTGTATAAGAAAGCTGTTCGTCGTCTGCTTTTTTCATGACCGCCGCTGCAAGAGGGTGCTGCGAGCGGTATTCTAAAGCGGCAACAGCTGCTAACAGCTCACGTCCATCCGTGTCAGCATCGTATACTTGATAATCGGTGACAGCAGGTTTCCCTTTTGTTAATGTCCCGGTTTTATCGAAGGCAACGGCACGCAGTCTTGCCGCCTCTTCTAAGTAGATACCACCCTTCACGAGAATGCCGTGACGCGCTGCATTCCCAATGGCCGTCACAATCGACACAGGGGTAGAAATGACGAGAGCGCACGGGCAGCCGACGACGAGCACGGCTAGCCCTTGGTAAATCCACGTTTCCCAGCTCGCGGCAAAGAAAAGGGGCGGTACTGTCGCCACGAGAGCAGCAATCACCATAATCGCCGGTGTGTAATATTTTGCAAACGTATCGACAAACGCTTGTGATGGAGCGCGCTCTCCTTGCGCCTCCTCCACTAAGTGGATGATTTTCGCAAGCGTTGTATCCTCGACCCGTTTCGTAACCTCTACCTCTAAAAAGCCTTCTTCGTTTAACGTCCCTGCAAACACATCGTCTCCGACCATTTTTTCCACAGGTACGGATTCTCCTGTAATCGCCGCCTCGTTCATCGAGGAGCGACCAGAGCGAACAATGCCATCCATGGCAAGCTTTTGCCCTGGTTTAATGAGCATGATGTCCCCTACTTCGATCGCTTCCACCGGAATCACCAGCTCTTCCCCGTTACGGCGAACCAGCGCTTCTTTCGGCGCCATATCGACAAGGGAGCGGATGGATTGGCGCGCCCGATCCATAGAAAATCGCTCTAACGCTTCACTAATTGCGAAAAGGATCACAACGACAGCCCCCTCCAGCCATTCGCCAATTAGCGCCGCCCCAATAACAGCCACCGTCATTAACGTCTTCATGTTAAAGCGAAGCCGTATGAGGTTATAGAAACCTGCCTTAAATAATGAGTACCCGCCAATAACAATCGATGAGGCAAATAAAGAGACAGTCCACAGATGCCCTTCTCCATTCATAAAATACGAGACCACACCTACTAGCAACAAGAGGGCAGAAACGATCACGTGGCCGTATGCTTTCCAAAACGGCTCCTTCGTCTCTATCGCCTTTTCGTTTTCAGGACGAACCTTTAAATGTTCAAACGCCCCTGCACGTTCCAAGTCTTCCACTGTGGCATCACCGTAAACAGTAAGCTTTGAGGCCCCGAAGTTCACTTGGGCTTCGACGACCCCATGTAAATCCTTTACATTTTTCTCAAATGTATTGGCACAATTAGCGCAAGAAAACCCTTGAACGCGGTAGGTTGTTTTCTTCACTTCAACGGTCGCTTGGTCAGCCATTCCCTTTCCCTTCTTTCCCATGGACAACAGCCATGCTTAAAATGGTGCGAACGTGATCATCATCTAAAGAATAAAAGACAAGCTTGCCTTCCTTCCGCCGTTTCGCGATCCCGAGGTTACGTAAATGCCGCAAATGGTGCGATGCTGTTGCCGTTGTCGCGCCAATAATATGAGCGACATCACAAACGCAAAGCTCCTCTTGCTGCAAGAGAGCGTAGGCAATCTTCACACGTGTCTCATCAGCAAGCGCCTTAAACATGTCGGCAACCTTGGCGAAATTTTCTCCTTTCATCGCTTCTGACACGAGCTGTACCTTCTCTTTGTCGTATAAAAAAACATCACATGTATCGAGTTCATCCACTTGTTTTGGTTGTTTCGTCATCGCGTTCACCCCTTATTCAAATGATCGTTTGACTATTAGTATATGCAAAAGTTGCCAGAATGTCAATCATATAATCAAATAAACATTTGAATATTAAGTGAGAGATTGCTAAGATACCATCTTAATGGGAAAAACCGCATCGCCTAGGCAATGCGGTTAGCTTTCCTTCGCTTGGAACAATTCCTTTAGCTGCCTTTTCTTTTTCTTTGATACGAGGACATATAAAATATCATCCGCTTGGATCGTCGTTTTACCATATGGCGTAATGAGCTGTTCGTCGCGAATAATCGCATTGACGAGCACATCCTTCGGCAAGTTGATTTCCTCTAATGTTTTTCCGATTACGGGAGTATCCTGTTTCATCTCAAGCTCCACAATTTCCGCGTTCGCCTTCCCGATCGACACAAGCTCAAGGGAATGCAAAGGGGTCGTTTTTTGTGGCCCCGTTAGCTGCAGTTTATTGGCAAAATGGGCGATAGTAGAACCTTGGATAAGGGCTGAGGTGAGGACGACGAAAAACACGACATTGAAAAACAACGGACTGTTTTCGAGGCCTGCTGTCATCGGAAAGGTCGCTAATACAATTGGAACCGCACCACGCAAGCCAGCCCAAGACAGAAAGAGCTTTTCTTTCCAATCGAACCTCATCTTAATGGTTGTGAGGAACACGGCAACCGGCCGAGCCACAAGCATTAAAATGAGGGAAAGAAGGATACCTTTAATAAAGATGGATGCTTCAAACAGTTGATTCGGAAAAACAAGGAGTCCGAGAATGATGAACATGAGCATTTGCATCATCCACGCAAACCCTTCGTTAAAGCGGAAAATCGAATGTCGATACGTCAAGTCTTGGTTGCCGATCACAAGAGCCGCTACGTAAACCGCGAGCAGCCCACTCGCTCCAATCATCGCGGTCACACTGTACGTGAGCAAGGCAAACGCAAGAGCAAACACAGGATAAAGTCCACTGGAATCAAGGTTAATTTTATTAATCGAGTAAGACCCTAGCTTGCCAAGTCCGAATCCAAGAATGAGCCCTGCCCCCATTTGCCATAGGAAGGAGCCGAATAAGTGGAGCGGGTTCATGGAACCGATCGTAATCAATTCAATAAGGGAGAGGGTTAAAAAGACGGCCATTGGATCGTTCGTCCCTGACTCTGCCTCTAATGTGGCGGCGAGACGGTCTTTAATGTTTTGTTCCTTTAATACAGCAAAAACCGCTGCCGCATCGGTTGACCCAACAATCGCCCCGAATAAATACGCCTCAAGCCAGCTTACGCCAAGGACGTACTTCGCCGCAACCGCCACCAATGTGGAAGTGATCAAAACACCGAACGTGGCAAGGGAGAGCGATGGCACCGCTACCGATTGGACCGTTTTCCATTTCGTCTGTAACCCTCCTTCAAACAAAATGATGACAAGGGCGAAGATCCCGATGAGTTGGGCAAAATGTGCTTGACTAAAATCAAAATGAATGAGGCCTAGCCCGTCGCTGCCAACAAGCATACCGACGAGAATAAACAAGACGAGAGCGGGCACACCTAATCGAGTGGAGAACTTAGCTGTGATGACACCGACAATGAACAAGAGCCCTGCCAGAAGGATAATCGTATCTGTGTGAAAGTCCATAAGGTTCCTCCTCTCTCTTTATAAATTGACATTAATCCGCGGGATGGTTTGTTCATTTTTTGCAATGCCGATGTAGCGCAACGTTTGTGCTGGGGTTTGGTGGTTGAACCTCTGTTGCAGCAACGATAGGGCGACTCCTTGGCGATAGGCATGGTATCCGAACGTCTTTCTCAACGTGTGGGTGCCGATCTGATCTGTTAAGCCAACCTGGAGCGCGGCTTGTTTAATGATGCGGTATGCGTGCTGTCGCGTCATCGGCTGATCCGGGTTGGTGGAGGCAAACAAACAATGTTGTTCCTGAAATTCGATAAAATGGGCATAAAACTGGAGCGCTTTTTTCACTTGGTCATTCAAATATACAATTTCTCCAGATTCTAGCTGTAAATAATCTTTCGGCTTCTGTCCGTCATATACGTCCTTTATTTTTAACGCCAGTAACTGAGATATTCGCAGACCTGTGTTGATACCAATTGTAAAGAGGAGATAATCCCGTGGTGACTTCTTTTTGAGCGACCGTTTTATCGCCTGAATCTGATCCACATCGCGAAACGGTTCTACATATTCCATCGCCATCCCCCCTTTTAAGCTTGTTACATATTATTATACTATCATTATATTAAGTCACATTCAAAAGATGTGCTCTTCTGCATAAAAGTAAAAGCCTCCCAGACCATATCTGGGAAGCCATTTTTCAAAAATGCTATAAATCAATCCAATAACCTCCGATGTTTACCGAAGTGATCGTCTTTTTCGTACCATCATCTCCTATCATATCCATCAATCCAATGGAAAAAAGACCGTACCAAGCTACACTTGTGTCAACATCATAGCGCTCGACTTTCGTTCGGTAAGCACCGTCCGGACCGACAGACGATGTCACTTCAACGCATTCCAAGTCGTGGACACATGCATAGCGCTCTTGCTCATTCATATGGGCAAGAATTGAAGCTTCCGTCATTGGAATGCGTGCAATGTATAGGAAAAGGATCAGCCAACTACTAAATCAACTGTGAATTTCTTTTAAGATTTTTGCTTTATTTGTCGTAAACAAAAGGTAGTCTTGTTTTTTCGTTTTAATCATGATTCGATCGGTTGTACCATAAGGCGTGCCGATTCTAACAGCAGCTGGATTTTCTCCACCATAAGTCTCGTCTTCATTCACTTCGTGGTGGTGCTCAACTGCCACTGAATGACTAGATTCGTTTCATCCTTTTTTACGTTTATTCCTAGCATGTTACCAATCCTCTCTCATTAGGTGTAAGGAATATCGTGCTTGCTTGCACTTACAAACACTGATGTTTATGGATATAATAACCATACCATAGAGGACTCTTTTCTAGCAACCGGATTTACAATCCTTGGTAGAGCGAGTGCCTTAGGATATAATTGATTAAGGAATGTATTTCGACCATTGATGTTGCTTTTCTTGAATTTACTGTGAAAAACGAACGTGGATTTAAATGAACAATTCAATCTTAGAATGGGGGGATAAAAAGCTCTAAATACGTCACCGCCTAATTACCAAGAAGAGTAAGTGGTCAACTAGACGGAGTTCTTTCCCAGATGACGAGTAAGTCTCGTCCTAATTAAAAGTAGGATGTGAATTTATGAGAAATAATATGATATTGCTTATTTCCGGTTCGATACTTCTACAAATCACTTTGTTGGTTAATATAATAATAAGAGAGCTTGCTAATGGACTTTCATCTATAAATCCTGTTCCGTGGTACGCCTATATTGTGCCTGCCCTTTTAATAATGATAAGTCTCATTAGAATTCTTAAGGTTACAGATATATAGACGAATGATGAACGTAGGTATAATCATGATGCGAAGCTGCCTCAAAAATCTACCGATTGAGGCAGCTTCTTTACTGAACCTTTTAGACCCATTGACAAGTTTAACCCTCAACAAGATCAAAACTCTTTGACACGGGCTTTTATCGTTTAACAGCATTTTTTATTTTTTTTGTACAGCTTTTCAACTCCATAGATGTCTAATCGCTACGTTATTAAGCATAATGGTAAACGTTTCGATAATGAGTTAAAAAGATGATACAGACGAGCACAGATAGAATCTCTGCTAATGGAATCGCGAGCCAAATTCCCGTTACTCCTAAAATGGCTGGTAAGATCCATAACGATGCTAAGACAAAGACCAACGTCCGCAAAAATGATATAGCAGCTGAGATTTTTCCGTTTGAGAAGGCGGTAAATACCATGGATGAAAAAATGTTGAACCCCATAAACAGAAAGCTAATGCTAAAAATATTCAATCCTTCAATTGCTATTTTATAAACCGCACTTCCTTCAGGAGCCATAAACTGTATAAAATAAGCACCGAACATCATAGAAATTCCGTACATCGTAACCGACCCTATCACAATAATAAGCAAGCTGTAGTTGAAAACACGCTTCAGTTGAGAACTGTTTTTACTCCCGTAATTATAGCTAATAATCGGAGCCACCCCTGCCGAGTACCCCATGGATATCGAACTTAAAATAAACATGACATACAGCATAATCGTAATAGCTGCTACGCCGTCAACTCCTAAGTGTTTGATCATGAGAAGATTAAAAGCGAACGTTACGACAGAGGAAGCAAGATTCGATACCATTTCCGATGAACCATTTATACAGCTGTTGAGAAGAACCTTCCCATCTACTTTTGGTTTAACAAAATGAAGCCCGCTTTCTTTATTGTAGATAAAATACACGAACCCATAAGCCGCTGGAATAAATATCCCAATAGCTGTTGCAATTCCTGCACCTGCGATCCCCATCTGTAAGAGAACAATAAAGATGTAATCGAGAACAATATTAGCCACTCCTCCTGCAACCGTGATCGTTAGACCTAAATTCGGTTTTCCAGCCGTCACAAAGAAATTTTGAAATAGCATTTGCAGAATCATGAACGGACTCGTGCAAAGAATGATCTTCGCGTAAGTGGACGTAAAGTCAAACAGTTCCTCTGTGGCCCCTGCCCCAAGCAATAGGAGAATCGGTTCCATCAACAGCAATCCAAACACCGTGATCACGAGGCCTAGTACAGCACCGCAAATGACAATAAACGTAAAGTTTACTTTTGCTTCCTCTTCGTTGTTTTCCCCAATTTTTTTTGCAATGATGGCATTCGCACCTGTACCTAGCATTAAAGCAAGGGCGATGATTAATCCATAGATCGGAAAGAATATATTAACGGCCGACAACGCCGTTGCACCGACATAACGGGCAATGAACATACCGTCCACCATTGTATAGATCGACATAAATAACATCAGTGCCATTGTAGGCGCTGCGTATGCTAACAAGGTCAAAAGGTTAAACTTCTTCCCAAGTTGTTTTGACATTTCCATCGCGTGTTTCATCCCCTCGTTTAAGTTAACAATGGTATACTAAGGTGTGGTGTAACACGATAGTCAAGAGGAGAATCTGAATGAACATGAATCCACAAATCCATTTAACAACAGGTCAGTTCGCCAAATTAATGGGCGTTAGCAAGGATACGCTGTTTCATTATGATAAAATTGGCATCTTTTCCCCTGAGATTACAGCCGATAATGGGTATCGATACTATTCTGTTTACCAATCGGATGTTTTGTATGTCATTACCACGCTGAAAGAGTTAGACATGCCCTTAAAGGAAATAAAGACATACCTGGAAAAACGTTCACCAGAAGAATTGGTTCGTCTACTTGAGAAGGAAGCAGACCTACTCACAAAGAAAATCAATCGTCTTCAAAAAATGAAGCAATTGGTTTTAGAGAAATCACGGATTACACAAGAAGCGATGGCGATCGATCCGTCAGCCATCGTTTTTGAGGAAAAAGAGGAGGAGCGTTTGTTCGTAACAAAGGCCAAACCTTTAACAGACGAAAAAAACATTTATGATTCGATTTATCATCACTATCACTGCTTACAAGACAATCACATTGGTGTGACCCACTCGGCAGGATGGATGATCGACACGAACAAGGTATATGCGGAAGATTACTTAAGCTATGATTACCTTTATACAAGGATAAACACATCAGACTATGCTAATTTTACAATTGAGAAAGGGACGTACTTGGTTGCTTACCATTCAGCAGGCTACTCTAGCATCGAACAATCCTATGATCGACTCATCACCTTTGCCAAAGAGCATGACCTCATCTTAAAAGGATTTTTTTATGAGGACATCTTGCTTGATGAGCTGTCCGTGAAAGGCTTTGAGAAGTACTTGATTAAGCTTTTTGTCAGAATAGATACATAGTCGTTCTTAAAAACGTTTCAAGAGGTTCACTATATCAACAAAGGACCACTTTTTCTTCAGTGGAAAGGAATTCACTGGAAAGTAGAGGAGTGATCCTATAACATAAGATTAAAATATCAATTCAAAGTAGAGTCATACGATTAACTTCCTCAAAAGAAGTAGAGTCGCTAACATCACCTGAGGACCTTGAAGATTATTTGACTTTTAAAGTGAAACCTTTATCGTTTAAAGCATTATCGAATAATCAAAGAATTATATAAGAACAATGAATAAAGGAACCTCCGTGTATTTTTTCCCTTTACTGTGCGAAAACATTTATTGTAGAACCCTAAAAAAGCACATCGGAGTCCTTACTCCAATGTGCTTTCCTTTATCATTAGTTGTTGTCAGTAACATATGGTAACAACGCAATTTGACGTGCGCGCTTAATCGCTGTTGTCAATTGACGTTGGTATTTAGCCGATGTGCCTGTTACGCGGCGAGGAAGGATTTTTCCACGCTCAGAGACGAACTTTTTAAGAAGATCAACATCTTTGTAGTCGATTTTCTCGATTTTGTTCACTGTGAAGTAACACACTTTCCGGCGCTTTGGACGACCACGACGTGCCATGAGATCCACTCCTTTCGTTTTTTGTCAGGCGCGGTTGCCTGCGGCATCTATTCGTTCTTCATTTTCCTTCATGGAGAGGGGTTAGAATGGCAAATCATCATCGGAAATATCGATTGGCTTGCCATCATTTGCAAACGGGTCTTCTGCGAAACCACCGGATTGACGTCCGGAGCCACCAGATTGTTGCCCGAAATCATTACCGCCCATTGGGTTGTTAGGGGAGCCGCCACCAAAGTTGTCAACGTTTGATCCCCCTTGGCTTTGTGAGCCGCGCGGTTCAAGGAATTGAACGCTTTCTGCCATGACCTCTGTCACAAAGACTCTGCGGCCTTCATTGTTGTCATAACTGCGCGTTTGAATCCGACCATCAACACCAGCTAGACTTCCCTTTTTCAAATAGTTCGCCACGTTCTCCGCTTGCTTCCGCCAAACGACACAGTTAATGAAATCTGCTTCGCGCTCTCCTTGTTGGTTCGAGAACGGGCGGTTTACAGCAAGTGTAAAGTTTGCTACAGCAACACCGTTTGGCGTGTAGCGCAACTCTGGATCACGTGTCAACCGACCGACTAGGACGACACGATTTAACATGAAGGACCCCTCCCACAATCATTCTTTATTCTTCATCTTTTGTAATCAATACGCGGATAACGTTATCGTTGATCTTGATCAAACGATTGAATTCCGCAATCGCATCAGCATCTGCTTTAACGTTGAGCAATACATAGTATCCTTCACGGAACTTGTTGATCTCATACGCAAGGCGACGCTTCCCCATTTCTTCAACCTTTTCGATTTCTGCACCTTGGTTCGTCAAAACGCCGTTAAAGCGCTCGATGATTTCCTTGTTTGCAGCCTCTTCAAGGTTTGGGGCAATGATGTACATGATTTCGTACTTACGCATTCTTGTCCACCTCCTTTTGGTCTAAACGGCTCCAGTTTAGGAGCAAGGAGCAACCTCTACCAATTGGTATAGTGATTTACTCGCATTATTAGATTATAACAGAACGACTAGTTGAACACAAGAATATTTCCTACAGCTACGCGTTTCGAAGTGTCTCTCTGTTTCGCCTGTAAACAAATTATACCATTTATTCTCCTCTGTGTACAGAACATATATTCGCTTTTTTTTAAAAAATAAAATCCTCGCGTTCAAGCAAGGATTTTACTCTTTTCGTTATACATTAAAGCGGAAGTGGATCACATCGCCATCCTGAACCACATACTCTTTCCCTTCAAGGCGGACCTTTCCGCGCTCTTTTGCTACCGCCATCGAGCCTGCCTCCACAAGGTCGTTATAGGATACCGTTTCAGCACGAATAAAGCCTTTTTCAAAGTCACTATGAATGATACCAGCGGCTTGTGGCGCTTTTGTTCCTTTGCGGAATGTCCATGCACGCACCTCTTGCTCACCGGCTGTGAAGTATGTTTGTAGGCCAAGAAGCGAGTAGGCGGCGCGGATTAATTGATCTAAGCCAGACTCTTGAATCCCTAGTTCTTCTAGGAACATCGCCTTTTCTTCCCCGTCGAGCTCGGCAATCTCTTCTTCAATTTTCGCTGATACGACAATCACTTCACTGTTTTCTTCAGCGGCAAAGGCTTTTACTTTTTGCACAAACGGATTGTCGTCAGGGCTTAAAACGTCATCCTCACTGACATTGGCGACGTACAAAACTGGCTTGCTCGTTAGCAAGTGCAAACCTTTGACGATTTTTTGTTGTTCTTCGGTGAACTCAATGCTGCGTGCAGGCTTTTCGTTTTCAAATGCATCTTTTAGCTTTTCGAGCACTTCCAGCTCTGCAACCGCCTCTTTATCCTTCGTCTTCGCTAGTTTTTGTACGCGGGAAAAGCGTTTGTCTACCGATTCAAGATCCGCTAAGATCAACTCTAAATTAATAACAGAAATATCGCGAATCGGGTCGACGCTTCCTGATACGTGGGTAATGTTCTCATCATCGAAGCAACGCACAACATGAGAAATGGCGTCCACTTGGCGAATGTGAGAAAGGAATTGGTTTCCTAATCCTTCTCCTTTGCTCGCCCCTTCGACAATTCCAGCAATGTCAGTAAATTCAAAGGCTGTCGGGACCGTTTTCTTCGGATTGACGAGCTCGGTCAGCTTTTGCAAACGAGGATCGGGCACTTCCACAATTCCTACGTTCGGGTCAATCGTACAAAATGGATAGTTGGCTGACTCAGCACCAGCCTGTGTAATTGCATTAAACAATGTGGATTTTCCTACGTTCGGTAATCCAACGATACCTGTTGTTAAGGCCATGGAACGGCTCACTTCCTTTATTTAAAAAATTGCTTGATCTCCATATTGACATCCATTCCAATTATAGAGACAACCCTTGAGAAAAACAACTACTTCTACAAGAGATACAATGGGAAACACTTCACTTGAATGTACATCCGGCCAGTATTGATTTCCAACAGTTTTTAAGTGCAAAAAAGGCAATGTCGACTAGTTGTCGAGATTGCCCTAAGATTCTGAAGCGCGCTCCAATACTCGCTTTAGCTTTTTTGTAAATTCCTTTCGAGGGAGGAGGACGCTATGTCCACAGCCGAGACATTTCATTCGGATATCCATTCCCATCCGAATAATCTTCCAGCGATTTTCACCACAAGGGTGCGGCTTTTTCATTTCCACGACATCGTGAAGATCGAATTCCTTTTCCAACTTACGGCCTCCTTTTCTCACGTTTCAACTCTCATAGATGAATAGTATTATACATGATTCGAAAAAGAAAAGGAAAAGAGATTTCCCTTCGTTCCTTATGACCGCTGCACGAGCCTATGGTGAAAAATCGGATAGAGAAGAATCGCTGCAAACACATAAAGATTTAAGATACCGTACAGCGGATACAATACGGCGATAAGCGTAGAAAATCCAAACGTGGTTAATGGCACCATAAAGCCTAGCAAGGTTAACGCAAGGAGCCAGCTTGGCCAATTTAAAACCGCTCCCATTCTTGAAGACAATCCGAAAATCCCAGCTGCCGCCGTCGTGTAAATGGCAAGCCATAATAAGCCCGACATGACGAGAACCATGTAGTATGGGTAATGCTTCATAATGGCAAACAGAGGAATCTCATAGACGACGAGATCACCTGCTACTTGAATGAGAGATTCATTGTATAAAAACGAAATCGCCCCAAGAATGAGGCCACTGCCGATACTCGCCACCCAAATTTCCCCCTGGTGACGAATGCGGTGGCCGACCGCCCCCAACACAGCCACAAGAGGCAAAATATTTAAAGCTGTAAACGTTAGAGCACTTGGCCAATTGCCTTGCTGGGTAAAATCAATCGTAATCGGGAAGCCAAGAAGGGACTGAAAGACGAAAAGGACACCTAACAAACAAAAGATCAAAATTGGAATAATGATCGCGTTCATCGTCGTCATTCCTTCACTTCCGCGTAAAAATAACAAGACCACCATCATCATTAAAATGAACACTCCACCCCAATACGGGATATGAATGACTTCTAAAGTCGCTCCCCCACCAGCGAGCATGACAACAGTCGTTGTAAACAAGTAGAGAAAAATCATACCATCATAAAGCTTTGCCACCTTTTTTCCCATTAAAGCATGCAAAATCGGTATGTAATGGGTGGATTGTTGGTTATAGCTAATCGTCATAATCACAGCACAGCATACCGAGAATAATACAGCAAACAATCCAATAGCCAGTCCACTTTCAGGGCCAAAAAATTGCCAAAGCTCCCGGCCAGAAGCATATCCTGCGCCAATCATAGTTCCGATAATGAGAAACATCCATTTACACCCGTTCACCCACATAGCTCGCTCGCTCCTTACTGTGCTCGTAATAAAAGTTCAACGTATAGAAAGGAAAATATATCCGTATACTGTTACTACTATGGCAAAGGAGCTTGCATTATGAATGGAAACCGATTCTTCTCAAAAAAGCCACCTCCGTTCCGCGTTCATATGGACGACCCACAAGCAAGTGATCAGCTGGTGGAGCAGTTACTCACTCATGTTTCTTCCTATCGGCACCGCGAGCTCGTCATTGTCTGCATCGGCACCGATCGTTCGACTGGAGATGCTCTCGGACCGATTGTCGGGACAGCATTAACGAAAGAAAGCTTAAACTGCTTTCATGTGTACGGTACGTTAGCCGATCCTGTTCATGCTGTTAATCTAGAAGAAAAACTAAAATTGATTGAAAAAAAGCACCGACGGCCATTTATTATCGCCATCGATGCTTGTCTTGGGAAACTAAGTAGTGTCGGGAAAGTTTCTCTTGCAGCTGGGCCCGTGCAGCCAGGAGCAGCCGTCAATAAAAAGCTCCCAGCAGTAGGAGATGTCCACTTGACAGGGATTGTGAATATCGGTGGTATGATGGAATATTTCGTCCTGCAAAACACAAGACTGCATACTGTCATGCAGTTGGCTGACACGATTTCATCTTCCTTGGTAAAACTAGATCAACAGTTCATCAAGCTAACCGAAAAACAGCGAAAGTCTCAGACAATTCTTCAATCCCTCGGGCTCTCATTTCAAGCTGGCAAAACGGAGAGTCAATAGTGAAACGTAAACGCCTTCCGTATGTGGGAGGTGTTTTCTTTATCCTAAAACGGGAAACCTTTATAGACGAACGTAACAAGGACGGCGACGATGACAAGACTCGGCAATAAATTAGCCACCCTAATGTTGACGACGTTTAACAAATTCAAGCCAATGGCCACGATCATCACTCCACCTGTAGCGCTCATCTCCGTTATAAAGGAGTCCATCAAGGCGGTAGGAACGTATTGATCGATTTGACTCGCAAACAAGGCAATGCTTCCTTGGTACAACACGACAGGGATCGCTGAAAAGAGAACACCGATCCCTAATGTTGAAGTAAAGAGAATCGCTAAAAATCCATCAAGCAAAGCTTTCGTCAATAAAACGGAATGGTCGCCGCGCAAGCCACTATCTAATGCTCCGAGCACAGCCATAGCCCCAACAACATAAATAAGGGTTGTCGTGACAAAGGCCGTTGCGATGGAGCCATCCTTTTTACCACCAACCTTCCTCTCAATCCAGCGCCCAAGGTGGTCTAGCCTTTTTTCAAGATTAAGTATTTCTCCAATGACCCCACCGATAACCAAGCTACAGATGACGATCAGAAATTGTTCCGTCTGAAGGCCCATTTTTACGCCGAGGAGAACGATGGCTAAACCGATCGCCTGCATCACTGTTGTCTTTACTCGCTCGGGAATGTTTTTCACAAGCAACCCAATAAGTGCAGCAATCACAATTGCTGCACCGTTAACCACCGTTCCGATAAGTACCATTTTTGTTTCTCCCCATTTCTTTCTCTTTATGATGTAAAGGCTTGTTGAATATCCATGACTGCTTGTAGTAATTGATCTACTTCCCTTTCTGTATTAAAAGGACCTACACTTGCCCGAATTAAACCAGTGTCAGTCGTCTGTAACGTCTCGTGAGTCATCGGGGCACAGTGGAGACCTGCACGAACTGCAATTTGATAGTGCTCGTCCAAAATAAGGGCAACCTCATGGCTATCGACACCGCTCAATCGAAAGGAAACAACCCCTAATCGTTTGCGAGGTAACGGAGGACCATACACATCCACCTTTTGAGCACCAAGTCCTTTAAGCAGTCGCTCCGTTAGCGCCCATTCATGAGCAAAGATCTGCGCAACTCCGTTATCAAGAACATACTCAATCCCTGCTTTTAACCCCGCAATTCCTGGGGTGTTTAACGTTCCACTTTCATAGCGATCAGGCCATTGGCTTGGCTGATCAATCAACTCCGAGTAGCTTCCAGTTCCACCATAGGAGAGCGGTGTGAGCCCATAATCGTCTGCTACGATGAGCACCCCTGTCCCCTGGGGACCAAGTAAGCCTTTATGACCAGCGCAAGCAAGCATACCAATGCGATCCCGCTTCATATCAATGTCGATGACACCTGCTGTTTGTGAGGCATCAACGATCAATACAATGCCATGAGCTTCGGCCATTTCCCCGATCTTCTCCAATTCAAGATACGCACCCGTGACGTTGGAGCCGTGAGAAAGAACGATCGCCTTTGTTTGATCGGTACAGGCTTGGGCAATCTTTTCCGGGGAAATAATCCCTTCTTCGTCTGGCTGAACGTACGTAATTGCTAAGCCCTTTCGCTCACGGAGCTGTTCCAGGGGGCGACGAACAGAGTTATGCTCTAACGCTGTTGACACAACGTGATCACCCTCCTTAAATGGAAAGCCAAATAACGCTTGATTCAGGGCGCCGGTCGCATTTTGATAAAACCAAACATGTTTTTTACTTGGGGCATTAAACAATGTTTTAAGCAATTCCCGTGTTTCATCGATCGTTACCCGAGCTTGGGTTGCTAACCTATGACCGCCACGGCCAGGGTTCGCTCCATATTCGTTGACAGCAGCGACCATCGCTTCCGCCACTTCCTTCGGCTTAGGAAACGACGATGCAGCTTGATCCAAATAAATCATGTGTCGATCCTCCAGACTAGAACTACACTTAGCATTGATGCTACGCTCGATCGTTTTTCTTCAACTCTCTATAAGTGGAAAAAGAGACGTTGACCAATCAACGCCTACTTCCCTTCTGTTTGCTGTTCTGGGGAGAGCATCTCCAAAATTCGTTCTAAATCGTCATCTGAGAAAAATTCGATTTCAATTTTCCCCTTTTTCTTACCTTTTTTGATCGCAACCGACGTGCCGAAATGGCTGCGTAAGAAGTCTTGGCGCTCTTTTAAAAAAGGGGAAAGCTTCGGCTTTGTCTTTTTCGTTCCACGTGAAACGCGCTCATTCATTTGTTGGACGAGTGCTTCTACTTGCCGAACGCTTAACTTCTCCTCCAATATTTTGTTCAGCACACTGGAGATCTCATTTTTGTTTGCTAATCCGAGGAGCGCCCTTCCGTGTCCCATCGATAGCTTTCCTTCTGAAATAAACTCCTGTACGACTTTCGGTAGCTGGAGTAAACGCAAATGATTGGCGATATGAGGGCGACTTTTCCCGAGACGCACAGCCAGCTGCTCTTGTGTCATTTGTAAATGAGTCATGAGCTTTTCATAGGCGTTCGCTTCCTCAATGGGATTCAAGTCCTCTCGCTGCAAGTTTTCGATCAGCGCCATTTCCATCATTTTTTGATCATCCAATTCACGGATGACGACAGGGACCTTCACAAGCCCTGCACGCTCTGCTGCACGAAAGCGACGTTCGCCGACGACGATTTCATAACCTTTCACACTGCTTTTTCGCACAACAATCGGTTGCAAGATGCCGTGCTCCTTAATCGAATCAGCTAGCTCCTGAAGGGCTTCCTCCGAGAACGTCTTCCTCGGCTGATAAGGATTCGGGCGAAGCTCTAGAAGCTTGACTTCCTCCACTTGTTCTGTCGTTTCATCAACCGCCTCAGGGAAAAATGCATTCAACCCTTTCCCTAAACCTTTACCCATTAGCCACTACCTCCTTCGCAAGGTCGAGATACACTTCTGCCCCACGGGACTTTGCGTCATAGCGGATGATTGGTTCGCCATGGCTCGGTGCTTCGCCTAAACGGACATTTCGAGGAATGATCGTATCAAATACCTTTTCTCGAAAATATTTTTTCACTTCATCGATGACTTGAATCCCAAGGTTTGTTCTGGCGTCGAGCATTGTCAACAAAACGCCCTCAATAGCAAGATCTGTATTGAGGTGCTTTTGCACGAGTCTCACCGTGTTTAATAACTGACTTAATCCTTCAAGGGCATAATACTCACACTGGACTGGGATTAAAACGGAATCTGAAGCGGTAAGGGCATTGATCGTTAATAGCCCAAGAGAAGGGGGACAATCAATAAAAATAAAGTCGTACTTTCGCCCCACTTGATCTAAGGCTCGCTTTAATCGAACTTCACGAGAGATGGTTGAGACAAGCTCAATTTCTGCACCTGATAGCTGAATCGTGGAAGGAAGGACATCTAAATTCTCCATATTTGTCGTTCGAATGACGTCTTGCGTATCTACATCTTCCACGAGCACATCGTAGATGCATTCATCGATGTCTCCTTTTTCAATTCCGACGCCGCTCGTTGCATTGCCTTGTGGATCTATATCTACTAATAATACCCGTTGACCAAGGTGGGCTAGACAAGCACTTAAATTGACAGCTGTTGTCGTTTTGCCTACCCCTCCTTTTTGGTTTGCGATTGAAATAACTTTTGCCACACTGCCACCAACTTTCCTTCCCTAAACATTAAAACAATTTCGCTCTTTATTTTATCACAACTCGCCATCGTAAAGAGGGGGAAACTATTCCTATCTATTGTCGTTCTATGTATATGAAAAAGTAACCTATCGCAGGCACCGATAGATTACTTCTTTTTCGGAATCCGAATCGTAAATTGGTAGAAATCCTCATGCTCTTCTTCAGCCGTATCCACCTTTAATCCACTTTTCATGACCATATCGACCGACTGCCTGATCGTGTTCATCGCAATTCGCATATCCTTGGAGTATGCTTTGCGTGTCGGCTTTTTCTTAGGCTTTGAAGCCGGTGCGTCTTCCAGCAGCTCCTTTACCCGTTCCTCTGTCTGTTTCACGTTTAAATGCTGCTCGACGATTTCCTCTAACAACTTCGTTTCGAGCGCGTCATCCTTTAACGAGAGAAGGGCGCGCGCATGACGCTCTGAAATTTTTCGTTCCATAATCGCCTGTTGAACCGGTTCGGAGAGATGGAGAAGTCTCAGTTTGTTTGCAATGGTGGACTGCCCTTTACCAAGTCGCTGTGCTAAGCTTTCCTGCGTTAAACCGTGCAGTTCAATCAGCTTTTGGTAAGCAACCGCTTCCTCAACTGCCGTTAATCCTTCCCGCTGCAAGTTCTCAATTAAAGCGACTGAAGCCGTTTGCGAATCGTTAAACTCTTTAATGATGGCTGGGATCGTTTCCCAACCGAGCAACGTTACCGCACGAAAACGACGCTCACCGGCAATAATTTCGTACTTGCCCTCACGCTGACGAACGACAATGGGCTGAATGATCCCATGAGTTCGAATCGTCTGCGCTAACTCTTCAATCCGCTCGTCATCAAAAATCGTTCGCGGTTGAAAGCGATTCGGGACGATTTCCTTGATCGGCAGCTGGTGTACTTCCTCCTGCTTTCCTGTCTCCATTTCTTGATCCTGTTTATCACCGAAGCCAAAGAGGCGTGAAAACGGTTGTTTCATCGCCCTACACCACCTTCTAAACTCCATCTGCGTCTCTTAATGTTGTTCGACATAGATGGAAAAAATCCTTCTTTTTTACCTATGTCCTTTATATCTTTCAAACCAATCCCAGTCAAGAGAAACCTTCTTCTTTTTGCTAGCAACTTTCTTGCTCTACCTGAGTTTTCACTCCGCAACGTTTACGATCAATATGTTATCCACAGCTTCCATCCACAAGTTATCTCCTCAATCACCCGTAGAACTTCTGTCCACATGTGGATGATGATCTGAGACAGCTTTTCAAGTTATTCACAACTTTTCGTACTCTTTAAAGGCCTGATCAAGAAGAGCTTGGGACATCACAGTAAACAAGAGTGGTACTCTTAGTTTTCAGGTGTTTTTATTAGGAGGTTGATTGTTTCAAAAACCACTCGCTTGCCGCGGGCAAGGCTTCAGCTAAGGGGGAAGGGGGACGTAGGACAGTCTTTGATTATCTGAAGGCTCATTTGCGTTTCACTCGACTGTCTGTAAGAGGGCAACGAGACTGTCAGAGAATGAGGGTTTGCCTGCCTTTGTGGCCGTGAACTGACGAAAGGGCACGGTCATAAACGCCCATCAAACAACAGACGAGCCCATGAATCAACAGAAAAAAGGTTCGGATCATCGAAATAAAAATGTCCGAACCTTTTTATTATGTGTTTAGCTAGTTTGGTCCAAGCCCTTTAAGATAATGGTTGTTTATTCGGTGTTCCTGGTTTACGAGGGTATTTTTTCGGTGTGCTGCGCTCTTTCCTTATGATTATGACATGACGTTCACTCTCCTCGATCGGGAGGGTGAACTGTTCATTTTGTATCACGGATCCTCCTAATTTCTTTAGGGCCCCTTGTGCAGCCGTAAGCTCTTCATTAGCCCCGGCGCCTTTCATCGCAACAAAGGTTCCTTCTACCTTCGCAAGCGGAAGACAAAGCTCACTCAACACAGGCAAGCGAGCAACTGCACGGGCGAGGACGAGATCATACTGTTCGCGATGTTCTTTTTTCTGAGCAAAGGTTTCCGCCCGATCATGGTAAAACGCCGTTCCCTTCAGCCCTAACGTCTCACTTAAATGCTCGAGAAATCCGATTCGTTTTTTTAATGAATCGACGATCGTTACCCGAAGCTCAGGGAACACAATTTTAAGTGGAATGCTCGGAAATCCTGCCCCAGCCCCCACATCAACGACAGTAGCCACTTTCGTAAAATCAACGTAAAATGCTGCGGTTAACGAGTCGTAAAAATGCTTTAAATACACACCCTCTTTATCGGTAATCGCCGTCAAATTCATTTTTTCGTTCCATTCGACGAGGGTATGGTAATAGTGCTCAAATTGGTCAAGCTGGGCTTGAGAAAGGGAGAATCCTCGCTCCTCCAGCCGTTGTCGAAACTCTGTTATCTCCATGTCAGCCCCCGTTATACTGTTTTTTTCCCGAGCTTGGCGAGACGACCTTGCTCTAAGTATACGAGTAAAATTGAAATGTCCGATGGATTGACCCCTGACACACGTGATGCTTGCCCGACAGAGAGAGGGCGAACTTCGCTTAGCTTTTGTTTCGCTTCCGTCGCTAGGCCATTAATCGCATCGTAATCCAAGTCTTCTGGAATCTTTTTATCGTTCATTTTCTTTGCCCGCTCTACTTGCTGGAGCATTTTCGAAATGTACCCTTCGTACTTAATTTGAATCTCCACTTGCTCGGCTACATCGGCGCTCAATTCTTGTTCAGGTGCTGGAATCACCTTTGCTACATGCTCATACGTCACTTCCGGTCGCTTGAGGAACACATTGGCTTGCACCGCTTCCTTCAATGGCGCTGAGCCCACTTCTTCAAGGAGAGCATTGACTTCTTTTGACGGCTTCACTGTAATCGATTCTAGGCGTTTCTTTTCCGCAGCAATTTGTGCTTTTTTCTCGCAGAATCGTTCATAGCGCTCCCTTGCAATTAATCCGATCTCATAGCCTTTTTCCGTTAACCGTAAATCGGCATTGTCATGACGGAGCAAGAGGCGATATTCAGCCCTTGATGTGAGCAAGCGGTACGGCTCATTCGTCCCTTTTGTGACGAGATCATCAATCAATACGCCAATGTAAGCTTCTGAACGGTCTAAAATGAGCCCGTCTTTGCCTTGGACGCGCAGTGCTGCATTAATACCAGCCATAATCCCTTGACCGGCTGCTTCCTCATAGCCTGACGTTCCATTGATTTGACCTGCAGTAAACAAGCCTGGAACTTTCTTTGTTTCTAATGTTGGCCAGAGCTGAGTTGGCACGATCGCATCGTATTCAATCGCATACCCTGGCCGCATCATACGCGCTTTTTCCAAGCCTGGGATCGACTTAAGTACGTCTAGCTGTACGTCCTCCGGCAAGCTCGTTGACAAGCCTTGGACATACACTTCTGACGTATGACGTCCTTCCGGCTCTAGGAAAATTTGATGGCGTGGCTTATCATTAAAGCGAACGATTTTATCCTCAATCGACGGGCAATACCGTGGCCCTGTCCCTTCAATCATCCCAGAGTACATCGGTGAACGTCCTAAGTTATCGTTAATGATTTGATGGGTTTTATCGCCTGTATACGTTAACCAGCATGGAAGTTGATCGGTAATGTATTTCGTCGTCTCGTATGAAAATGCCCGCGGCACCTCATCCCCTGGCTGGATTTCCGTTTTGTCATAGTCGATTGTTTCACCGTTTACGCGAGGCGGGGTTCCTGTTTTAAAGCGAACCATCTCAAATCCTAACTCTTGTAAGTGGTAGGACAAATTGATGGAAGGCTGCATGTTGTTCGGCCCACTCTCATAGGCGAGGTCACCGATAATGATTTTCCCGCGCAAATAGGTCCCTGTCGTCACAACGACTGCCTTGGCTCGGTATTCAGCCCCTGTGTTCGTAATGACACCACGGCATTCCCCATCCTCAATGATGAGGCGCTCCACCATACCTTGACGAAGGAGTAAATTCTCCTCCTCTTCAATTGTTTTTTTCATCTCATGTTGATATAAAAATTTATCCGCTTGGGCGCGCAATGCTCGCACAGCTGGACCTTTCCCTGTGTTTAACATCCGCATTTGGATGTGGGTTTTGTCAATGTTGCGCGCCATCTCTCCACCGAGGGCGTCTATTTCCCGAACGACGATCCCTTTCGCCGGTCCCCCAACAGACGGATTACACGGCATGAACGCGACGGCATCGAGGTTAAGGGTAAGCATCAGCGTATTCGCTCCCATCCGTGCAGCAGCGAGGCCTGCTTCGACCCCTGCATGCCCTGCACCGACGACAATGACGTCAAATTCGCCACCTTGATAAGACATGGACTGTACCTCCTTTTCCTTTTAAACACTTCATTCAAAGCTCTCTAAGAGCACTATTTACTTTCCGAGACAAAATTGTGAGAACAACTGGTCGATTAAGCTTTCATGGACGCTGTCTCCGATAATTTCTCCTAGCAGCTCCCATGCACGCGTAATATCGATTTGGACCATGTCGATTGGCACGTCCATCTCAATCGCCTCTAGCGCATCTTCTACTGCTCGCTTCGCTTGCTCTAGCAATGCAATGTGTCGCGAATTGGAAACATACGTGACATCACCGCTCTCGATGCCGCTCTCAAAAAAGAGGGACGCGATCGCTGCTTCTAATTCGTCAATTCCTTGATCTTGGACGATCGAGGTCGTAATGACAGGGCGCCCTGCCGCAAGCTCGCGGACCCTCGTTAAATCAATTTTTTGCTCCACGTCGGTTTTGTTCACGATGACGATCGCTTCCATTCCAGATATAGCCTCAAATAGAGCTTCATCTTCTTTCGACAACTCTTCGCCGAAATTAAGGACGAGTAAAATTAGTTCCGCTTCCTTCAATACTTCACGTGAACGCTCCACACCGATTCGCTCAACGATGTCTTCCGTTTCTCGAATCCCGGCTGTATCCACAAGTCTTAACGGGACGCCGCGCACATTCACGTACTCTTCAATGACATCACGAGTCGTCCCTGGTATATCGGTGACGATCGCCTTATTTTCGTGAACTAGGCTATTCAGCAGGGAGGATTTCCCTACATTCGGCCGACCGATAATGACTGTTGACAGCCCTTCACGTAATATCTTCCCCTGCTGCGCCGTCATCAACAGCTTGTCAATTTCCTTTCTTACAAACTGAGCCCGGTCTTTTAACATATCTAGCGTCATCGTTTCCGCATCATATTCAGGATAGTCGATGTTTACCTCTACGTGCGCAACGGTTTCTAGTAACGCTTGGCGCAGCGATGAAATTTTCGTTGATAGTCGTCCCTCGACTTGCTTTAAGGCGACATTCATGGCTCGATCGGTTTTCGCACGAATTAAATCGATAACTCCTTCAGCTTGTGACAAGTCAATCCGCCCATTTAAAAACGCTCGTTTCGTAAATTCGCCTGGCTCGGCAAGTCGTGCCCCGTGGTTTAACACGAGCTGCAGGACACGGTTTACCGATACGAGACCACCGTGACAATTGATTTCGATAACATCTTCCCGTGTAAACGTCCTTGGTGCCCTAAGGACAGAGACCATCACTTCATCAATGATTTCGTCCGTTTTTGGATCGACGATATGCCCATAAACAATCGTATGGGACGGAACTTCCTGAAGCGGTTTTTTCCCTCGGTAAACCCGATCAGCTAATTGTACAGCCTCATCACCGCTCAGCCGGACAATTCCAATCGCTCCTTCACCAAGAGCCGTTGAAATGGCAGCGATTGTATCAAATTCCATTTCGGCTCACCTCTCTTTCTTTACAGTGTTTACCGATCTATTCGAAAGCATAACGTTATAAGCAAATCATGCTTGATGAAATCATTTTTCCCTAACTAAATAAGATAACACAAATTGGTGGCCTAGTCATCCATTCAGCCTTAGAAAACGTAGATTACCACCAAGTTTTCGTCATGTAAAAAAACAAGCGGCCTTCTGAAAGTAGAAAGCTGCTTGTTTTCCGTTCCATATGAACGTAAGTGTACTACCTTTTTGGTGCAATCACAACGTGACGACCGATGCCTTGTCCTTCTGAATACGTCTCGACATCCCCTAGCTCCTGCAGAGCCGTATGAATGATTTTTCGCTCGTGGGCACTCATCGGCTCTAACGATACAGGGCGTTTCGTTCGTAACGCTTTACTTGCAAGACGTTCCGCTAATTGAACGAGCGCTTCCTTCCGGCGAGCCCGATAATTTTCAGCGTCCAACTGAATCCGAATGAATTCGCCTTCTTCTTTATTGGCGACAAGATTGACTAAATATTGCAAGGAATCTAACGTCTGTCCGCGCTTTCCAATTAACGTCCCTAAATCTTGCTCACCCGAGATGTTAAAGAGGACGGTAGCCGGGTCTTTCTCTATCGTTACCTCGACTTCCATATCCATTTCTTGCAGAAGTTCTTCTAAAAAGGCTTTTGCTCGGTCCACGGGATCAGGTTTGACAACGACTTCGATGACTGCTGGCTTCGATCCTAATATCCCAAACAACCCACTTTTCGGCTCTTCCACGACTGTATACGTGATGCGTTCCCTCGTTGTTCCAAGTTCGATGATCGCCTGTTCAACAGCTTCTTCCACCGTTTTACCTGATACTCTCCGTTTCGTCACTTTTTCTTTCCTCCCACCTTTACATCAGCAGCTGCTTTTTTAGCGCCGACGTTTGGTCCTGTAATGAAATACGTTTGCAAGATCATAAACAAGTTACCAATGACCCAATACAATGCGAGGGATGACGGTAAAAACATCGCAAAGACTAAAATCATGACAGGCATAACATATAAAAGCACCTTCATTTGCGGGTTATCTGTAACCATCATCATTTTTTGCTGCAAGAATGTTGTGATTCCGGCAATAATCGGTAATAAAATCGGATCCGGCTGGTTCAATACAAACCATAAAAAGTGTTCATCTCCAATTTCCCGCGTCCGCATAATCGCATGATAAAAAGCGAGTAAGATCGGCATTTGGATCAATACAGGAAAACAACCAGCTAACGGATTTACTCCATGCTTCTGGAACAAGGCCATCGTTTCCTGCTGCAATTTTTGCTGGGTTCGCTGATCCTTCGCACTATATTTTTCACGAAGCGCCTGCATTTCAGGTTGAAGTGCTTGCATCGCTCGTGTACTTTTTAACTGCTTAATCATCAGCGGAAGGATGAGCAATCTGATTAAAAGCGTGACAACGATGATCGCAAGGCCAAAGCTGCCATTAAAAGCATTGGCAAAATAAATCATTAACCACGAAAGAGGATAAACAAAATATGAGTCCCAAATCCCTTCACTCTGTGCATTAATGGGCTCGTTCACGTTAAAACACCCTGTCATTAGAAGCAGGATGGAAACTAGCATCGCTGCCATTCCAAACTTTCTATACACGACGGTTCCTCCTTGTTTCTCTTCCAATTCCTTGTTTGTCAAATCTATTTATTTATGGGCACGTACCTTAGGCTGAATGATTTTTGCTTTTTTGCATACGTGCCATAAGCTCCCTTTGACTTGCTCATAGGTCATGTCAGCTGCCGGCTTTCGCGCAATAATGACATAGTCACGCTCCCCGGAAATCGCCTGTTCATGCTCCTGAAAAAACGTGCGGATGAGACGTTTTACACGGTTACGCGTTACGGCATTGCCGATTTTTTTACTGACCGAAAGACCGACACGAAAAAAGTCTTGTCCTTCTTTCGGCAACACATAGATGACAAATTGGCGATTAGCAACGGAAAATCCTTCATTGAAGACGCGGGAAAATTCATCGCTTCTTTTAATCCGATGTTCTTTTTTCAATCCGTTCCACCGTCCTCTTTACCATCTTTTCCCCTGAAGAAAAAGACCACTGACATCAGTGGCCTTATGCAGATAGCACTTTTCTTCCTTTTTTCCGACGACGAGCTAATACTTTACGGCCATTTTTAGTGCTCATACGCGCACGAAAACCGTGTACTTTTTTACGTTTGCGGTTATTTGGTTGGAATGTTGGTTTTCCCATTTATAACACCTCCC